>CAVPCD010000001.1:0-90814 GCA_963702345.1 uncultured Acidobacteriota bacterium
CCCCCATCTTTAGTCCAGGGATAATGAGACTTTCGCCGGTTTTTGTTCGCCCCACAGACCTCGCTTGGTAGCGGGGATGGGGGTGTGGGGCAAGGGGCCGGCGTTTGAGGCCTCTTGCCCCACTTCCTTTCCGTGGAAGCCCGCAGCCTGGGCTGCAAACTCCACTGGGGTTCGGTACTGCAAACTGCTGTGCGGACGCGTTTCGTGGTAGTCCTGCTTCCACTGCACGATCTTCTCCCGCGCGTCGGCTGATCGCGGAACCAGTTCTCGTTCAGGCACTCATCGCGGAAGCGCCCGTTGAAACTCTCTACATAGCCATTCTCCATCGGTCGTCCGGGTTGGATCTGTGCCACTGGAGACCTTGTTCGTAGGCCCATTGATCGACCGCGCGGCTCACGAACTCGGGTCCGTTGTCGCTGCGGATCTGCCGCGGCAGTCCGCGTCTCTGCTTCAGTTCTTCCAGCACCCGCACCACTCGTACTCCCCCCAGCGAGGTATCCACTTCGATCGCCAGGCACTCCCGCGTGTAGTCATCCACGATGTTCAACATGCGAAACCTCCGCCCCGAACTAAGTGCGTCGGTCATGAAGTCTACCGACCACACCTGGTTGGCGGCCACTGCTTCCGGTAGCGGCTGGCGTACCCGGCTGCGCTTCCGTCCACGCTTGCGCCGCAGCGACAGCTTCTCCTCGACGTACAGTCGGTAGACGCGCTTGTGATTCACCTGCCAGCCTTCGCGCTGCAGCAGGATCTGGAGACGGCGGTAGCCGAACCGGCGCCGGGCTTCGGCTAGCTCGCGCAGTCGCACCCGCAGTCGCTGATCCTCACCTCTCCGCCTCCGATACCGACATGTAGCACGATACAGTTCCATCAGCCCACAGGCGCGTCGCTGGCTCAGCTCTACTTCCACTTGCATCACCAGCACCGCCTCTCGTCGCATCTGCGGGCCTACCACTTTTTTGCGATCACCGCCTTCAACCCCCGAATGTCCACCGCCTGCTCGGCCACGATGTGCTTCAGCTGCCGGTTTTCCTCCTCCAGCTGCCGCAGTCGCTTTGCCTCGCTCACTTCCATCCCTCCGAACTTACTCTTCCACCGATAAAAACACGCCCGCGTGATCCCGTGCCGTCGGCACAGTTCCCCCGTCTCCACCCCCGCTTCTGATTCCTTCAGCACGGCGATGATCTGTTCTTCGCTGAATCGACTCTTTCGCATGACTCCTCCTCCGACCCTGGGCGGGTCATCCTAAATGGAGAAAGTCACATTTCCAATGGACTAGTTTCTGGGGAGCAGGTCACGCAGTCTGCATCAGGCGGCTCATTCACAACTCGACTGTGGGCGGAATTTCAAAGCTGCTCGCAAACTCCGACGCTTTCTCCTTTCTGATCCGGACGAGCGGATTCACAGTTAAGTCTTCGTAATGTTGAAATTGACCTGTCATTACTGACAGTTTCCTAAAATCGGGCCGCACTTACACTTTGCGCAAGTTCATTAACTTCATTTACGTTCCGCTGTAGAAAAACGGTTGGCCGGCTCAACTCGGTTCAGGCTACATCGAGCGACAGGAGAGATACATATGCGGACAAAAACCAACTTCTTGAAAGCTATGCTTAGCGTTCTGTTGTTGGTGAGCATGGTGGCATTTGGGTGCGTGCTCGTTTTTTCCCGTGACAAGGATGAAACCATCGACGCCACCGCCTTTGGCACTGGTACTCAGATGGGGCAGAATATCGGTGTCACATTAATCATCTACGAATTCTCAACGCCGGCGGACAAAGAGGTGCTCGTGCAGGCATTCCAGAAGGGTTCAAACAAGGGCCTGGTGAATGCTCTGCAAAAGATGAAGGCGGTGGGCCACATGAACATCACGGGAGCGCTCGGCAGTGATGTCAGCTTCATCAAGATGACTGCCACTCCAACTGGTCGGAAAATCCGTTTCATAACCAACCGGCAAATCAGGTTTGGCGAAGCGTGGTCTGACTCGCCAACACAATCGTTCGACTTGTCTGGGGGTGAGCTCGATATAAACGATCAGGACAAGACAAAGAGCACCGGCGTTCTGTATCCGGCAGCTCAATTGACGATAAACCAAGAGGGAGAATTAACCATCGATCTGAATCAAAACTCCTGGAAACTTAGTGATCTTATCGATTGGAAGGGAACGGCCGGCGTTAATTAGCGGACTCGAATCGCCGATCGATGTCGGCTGAGCGGGGCTCGGTGTTTGATCCTAAATCAGTGTAATTGTATTTTCGGAATGAGGTGCGTATGCAAAGGAATAGCTGCTTTACGGTTTATCGTGGCGCCCTGTTGACACTCCTGTTGATCGTCGGGGTCGCGACAGCTGAGGACAAAGACAAGGAAAACGGCAAAAACGCTTGCTCGCAATCGAATCCGGCAAGTCTTTGCAACGCCGGCAACACATGCGGATCGCCTTCTACTCCCTGTGACGTCGACGTGAAGCGAACGTCGTATTCCTCTTCGGCTACTCCTAATATTCCAAATGCGAAGGCGAACGATCTTTTTTGTGTCAAGACCGGAACGACCGTGAATTGGCATACCACTACATAAGGACACTGGGTTTCTCATCGACCTGGGAGATTCTTCCCCGTTTGATCCCGCCGGCACCATCACCGGAGGTACCGAAAAATCTGTTTCGGTGGTCGCAAAGACGCCGGGTTGCTTCAAATACAACTTCAGTGCCAGCAATTCGAAGGCAACCTACGGGATGAGTAAGGCGGCGCAGGGCGAACTGATCGTGACCGGGGAGTAAAAGTCAGAGAAGCGAAATGAAGCGAAGTGCGAGATTTGTCCCCGGTGACGTACTGTCAGTTCTGGCAGTGGACGCTGCTTTCACAAGCATTATTCTTTGATGACTGGAGGATGCTGATGAAATCATTGATGATGCAGCTTGTGCTGTTTGCTGCGGGCTTATTTACGATTGGCTTTAATGTCGGGCACGCCCAGATTATGAACCAGCTCGATTTTAAGATGTCGCAGCCGTTTACAGTCGGGAATACGACTTTCGATGCGGGTAGCTATGTGATCAGGCCGGTCGTGGGGACCGACTCAATGGTTCTAGAGATAGTAAGTGCAAGCGGTCATCCGGGTGTTATGGTCGACGCGTTTTCCGCTCAACCCGACTCAAGCCAAAGTGGTAGTCATTTGGTGTTCAATAAGTACGCGAACGTGCTGGCGTTGTCGGAAATCTTTCCCGGCGGCGGGAACGTTGGATACCAATTAGCTCAAGGGCACCCGGAGGAAGTGGCTGCGAAGACTGAGAAACCAACGAAGCAGACCGAACCCTTAACCGCCGAGTAAGCCGGGCAATCATCAGACTCGAACTACTTAGGTCCTACCTCAGTCCGCGCGGAGAGGTCGATATGGATATCGCGCCGCTCGATATTTCAGGGCACATCAGGAATCAATCCGCTACTGACGAACTGCCCACCCTCAAGAACCGCGTCGATAGCAGCTTGCAGGTCGGATGCGATCTGGGATTTTAGAACATAGGCCCACGCTCCCAAGTTGAGCGCTTCCTGGACAACTTCAACCGAAGATTCTTGGCTAACAAAGATTATTTTTGATCCTGGAGAGAGTTTGCGAATCTGCCAGCCTGCTGCGATTCCGTTCAGCGTTGGAAGTCCAATGTCGAGGAGAATCACGTCCGGCTGGAGTTGTTCCGCCTTGTGGACAGCTTCCAGTCCGTCAGAAACCTCGCAGATAACCTGGAAATTCGGGAGCTTTGCCAGCATCTTGCAGATGTGTTGGCGGAAAGATCCAGAATCATCGACCACGAGAATGCGGACCACCAGTGGCTTCTCCCCATCGGGCACTTCCCATAGTCGACGATCATCGCGATTCTCAGGTAGATACCTATCGTAACCATGAACGTACGTCAGTTTTCGATTTTCGATTACTTTCGGCTGCAGGGGCCGCAGCCTGGGTTTTTTCACAGCGAGAGCCCTGGTAACGTCACCAGGGGGCTGTTAGTTTTGCCAGTTCCTGTCCTCTCTTCGCCGTTGCAATATCCCTCAAACAGAGGTAATCATGAGAGGAATGGCATTGGTGCTGGCGATCTCGGTGGTTGCGCCAGTCCTCGCTTTCAGTCAATCTCCAGAACCAAAGACTCACAGCAAAATTACCGGCTGTCTGGCTAGTACCAGTCAACCTCACGAATACCGACTTGTGGATCAAAAAGGGGTGACAAACCAGGTCTACAGTACGACGGTTCACCTTAATGCCTATGTCGGAAAGTCTGTGACGCTGATTGGAGATCAATCAGCAACGCCGAGCACCGATACGGGGACGGGGAGACCGACGCCTCATTTCAAGGTTCTGAAAGTGCAGGAAGAGTCAGCCGACTGCAAAAAGTGAAATTCTTTGTCGGGCGCCACAATCCTTCTCGAATGGCGACAGTTGTGGGCACAACCGAATCACGCTAGCCGAATCTCATCGGCAACCCGAGTCTGTAGATGGCCGTCGCAATTCTTTTTGCGCGGGACCATTCTCTTTAACTATCTCCCGACGCCACCGCAGATTTCCAGGCACACATTTTGCAGATCGCCCTCTCGGCACTGAGACGATTGCGTTCAGCGTATCTATCGATTCTCTTGAGTCGTATACGGAGTATGCTGCAAGTGGTTGTGGGTAATTGTGGGCAATCCTCCCGAGTCACGGGTCGGTTCGAGTCCTGCCGGGCTCACCAGTTTCATTCTTCCTACAAAAATAAGCCCTTTTAGAACCATGATAGTTACCCGCCTCTTGGAGTCGCTCTGGCGGGCGATGGGCCGCATTCTTTGTATTCGGTCGGGCGATTCTCGTTTGAGTAGCTAGATTTTACATAGAAAATCGTTTTTTCCTTGACAACGTACATTCTACTGAGCGTAAATACCCGGAGCCGTGGGAAGTGTGTTTTAACTCAGCAGTGGGTGCTGGGTGCTAAATTTCTAAAATTTTCGCCGGAGGCTGGCTATGCGAAGGGCGTTTTGGGTTACTTTGCTGCTCTGCTTGTTTGTGGCTGTCCCACTCGTTGCGCAAAAAATTACCGGAACGATTCTGGGGAACGTGACCGACCCTTCGGGGGCGGCCATTTCTGGGGCGACTGTAACCGCCCGGAATACTGCGACGGGCGACGCGCGCACGGCCACTACCGGTTCTGCGGGCAACTACACATTCCCTGAAGAGCAGCCGGGCACCTACGATGTGTCAATTAAGGCGCCGAACTTCAAGGAGTTTATCAGCCGGGGCGTCACGCTGGACGTCTCTAGTGACGCTACGGTGAACGCCGCGCTCGAGCTGGGAAGCGCCAACGAACAAGTCACGGTGGAGGCCAGCAGCGTTCAGGTTGAGACCGCATCCGGCGCGGTGGGCAATGTAATCGAAGGTAATGAGGTCCGCGAGTTGCCGCTGAACGGCCGCAACTTTGTCGAACTCACGCAGCTCGCCCCCGGCGTCTCGCCGATCTCCAGCTTTAACGTGGTGAAGAAGGGACTTGAGGGCGGAGTGGATTTCTCGGTGAACGGGAACAACGTCAACTCGAACCTGTTCCTGATTGACGGCGTCAACAATAATGACATCGGCTCGAACCGCACCATCCTGGTTTACCCCTCGATTCAGGCGATTGATGAGTTCAAAATTCTGCGGAACGCCTACGGCCCGGAATATGGCCAGGCCGGTGGCGCGGTCATTAATATTGTCACCCGAGGCGGCACCAACCAGATTCATGGCGGCGCGTTCTACGACGGCCGCAACAACGCGCTGAATGCGAATAACTATTTCAATAATCTCAATGGAACGCCGATTCCCCCTCTCCGCCGCAATGACTATGGTTTCAACGTTGGCGGCCCGATCATAAAAGATAAGTTGTTCTTCTTCGAGTCGGAAGAGTGGAACAAGGAGATACGTGGTTTAGCCCGGTTTGCGGAAGTTCCGACCGCGGCAGAAGTAAACGGGGATTTTTCGAACCTACGACCGGGAGTATCTTCAAACGGAGCTGCCTGCGATCCAGCTCCGATGCTAAACAAGACCGTAGCTAATCCTAACGGTACCCCGGTGACAGCGATTCCCGCCGGGCAGCTGTCTCATGCCGGTCAGTTAATGGCATACACTTTTCCGACGCCGAACATCAGCGCCCCGAACTGCATTAACTGGGGAGAGAACCTTGGCGCGCCGGTACCGTGGCGCGAAGACAACATCCGCATCGATGCGAACGTGACCCCGACGTTGAAATTGATGGGCCGCTTTACCAATGATTCATGGGCGCAGCCGTTCCCCAGCACCCTCTCTTACTGGGGCGATGATATCTATCCATCCATTGAAGGCAGCTGGACGCAGCCGGGCCGTCAGGCGACTCTGAAGCTAACCAAATTGCTGGGGTCGACGGCGGTTAATGATTTCCAGTTCTCTTTCTCGATGAACCGGATTGGCGTAACCCAAGGCGGCAACGGCAGTCATGGCATGACTCCGGTTCAACTGCAGACGGCCATCAATACCGCGTCGCCGTCATACTTCCCATACAGCCAGAAGTTTGGTGGCATTACTGGCACCGGCCAGCCGCTGTTCTGGAGCGCGATTGCAGGCACACAGAGCACCGAAGGCGGAAGCGGCGGATTTGATGATATGGGGCCATGGCATAATAACGAACAACTCTTGGTTTACAAGGACGACTTCAATAAAGTAATCGGCACGCATACTTTCAAGGTCGGTTTCCTGGGCAGCAACAACCAGAAGAACGAACAGGTCAGTAACAGTTCGGCCTTTAACTCGGTATATTGGAGCACCGCGAGCGCCAATGCTTGCCCAGGCCCGACTTGCACGAGCGGCAACGGCGTCTACGACCTTCTCTGGAACCAGAGCACGTGGGGCGGCACCGAGAACAACACCACGGCTTATGCTCAAATGCGGTGGCATGATTACGAGTTCTACGGCGGAGATACCTGGAAGATACGCCGCAACGTAACCCTGGATTACGGCGCTCGCTACTCATTACTCCGCAATGCCTTTACTGGCAATGATGAGTACGGCAACTGGCAGCCTGGCTCTTACAACCCCGCAATCGGCGGTACCTCGCCATGCAATGGAGAATTGCTGCTCCCTGTGGGCATCAGTGCCTGCAACACCTTGGCCGCTAATTTGGGAATTCCGGATTCGGGTGCCGTCCTTGGATCAAATCGCGCCCTGCGCCCGAACAACGATCACATGATTGCTCCGCGACTGGGCCTCGCGTGGGATGTGAAAGGCGACGGCAAGACTGCCATTCGCGCAGGATTTGGCGAGTTCTACATGCGGGACGCCACAGCCGTGCTGGAAGGCGGAACGAACGTGGCCCCGTTTGTGGTTGGAGTTGGCTTTATTCGCGGGCTGGATGCGCCACCGACCGGTCTGACCGCATCCGGGACACCGAGCCGCTCGCTGGAACTGGACAACAAGAATCCGCACACCATCCAGTACAACCTAACCATAGAGCGCGAGCTCTTCCCCAACACCAAACTGGAAGTTTCGTATGTTGGAAATAAGGGATACAACCTGGCTGATTTTGCTGACGTAAACTTCCCCACAAACCGGGTCAACTTTGCGTTAACCGGCAGCAACACTCTGCGGCCGTTCGGTGCAGTTAACGGCGTAGGCCAGTGGGGTGCCATTCAACAACAGCAATTCCAAGCGGGCTCCAACTACAACTCTCTGCAAGCGCTGTTCCGCACCCGAATAAAGGCGGTTGATGCGCAGTTCGCCTACACCTTCTCTAAATCATTGGCGGACAGTGACATCGGGTATTACGGCGGCGGTAGCGCAACGCAAAACACCTTCCTTGACCCGCTCAATCATCGCTTGGATTATGGCCCGACGACCATTGATCGACCGCACATGCTGGTGGGTAACATCGTTTACAACCTGCCCGCACTCACCGATCAAAACAGTTTCGTGCGTACGGCAGCCGGAGGTTGGGAGTTGTCTTCGATTCTCAGCTACGCCAGTGGACCGTACCTCACGATATTCGCTGGCACTTCTGGTCCGCTGGGCGGATTGGCGGGAACCGGATACAACGCTGGCGACCGTCCTAACCGAGTCGCTGGAGTGTCGTGCAGCTCCAGCTTGGGCGGCTTGAGCTGGATCAACCCGGCAGCATTTACGCTGGACCACTACCAGCTGGGAACCGATCCGAATACCGGTCGAGGAGCCTGCGAAGGGCCGGGCAACGCACAAACCGATTTCTCTCTTGGAAAGCATTTCAAGATCACAGAGAGAATCAGCGCGAAGTTCAGCCTGGACTTCTTCAACGTATTCAACAAGACGCAATTCATCGCGAGCGACATTAACACCAACCTGTCGCAAGTTGGCGGAACAGTTTGCACTGCAGCCAGCCCCTGCGCGGGTTATGCGAATAACAGCTTGAAGTGGAATGCAGCCACCAATCTGGCTGGGAACTTTGGTGACAACACGGCGACCAAAGATCCACGCCAAATTCAGTACGGGCTGAAGATCGACTTCTAAAGCTGGAGACGGGCTACTTTGGGTGGGCTTGACTTGGGTCATGTCCCACCCTTTATTCTTTTCTGCACATGTCTTTCCGCAGTAATGCTTCCATTCATGCGCTCTGTTTCTTGACGCTAGCGCCGTCGGTGAGTTTGGCGCAGACTCCTTCCAAGTCTTCAATATCCGCGAAATCGCCGGAAGTTCATTCACCGCTGGAGGCGCTGGACCAGCATTATCAGGCGGCGCGGACCTTCAGCATCGGCGGCGATCCCGATCGCGCGGCTGTGGAGTACCGCGCATTTTTGGCCGAAGCGCTGCGCCGGATGGCGAACCTGCGAGCCAATGAATCTAACTACGAATCTGCCGTTCAACTTTTCGACCAGGCGGTGGCGATCGCGCCCGACTCTGCTGAAATTCGGAGAGATTACGGCAACACGCTCTTTCTTCATGGAGATTTGGAGCACGCGCTGATCCATGCGCAAAAGGCGGTCGAGCTCCAACCCGAGGATACGCAGTCCCAGTATTTGCTCGGTCGTGTGTTCTACGAGAAAGCCGATTACAAGCAGGCGAAAGAGCACTTGGAAGCTGCGGCCAAAGCTTCAGGTGGAAAGATAACCTTCGCAGTGGGATACGACCTGGCGCTCGACTATCTGAAGCTGGAAGACGTGAATAGGGCTAGCGTGGTGTTTGACGAGATGATGATCGGCCTGGGAAACACTGCGCGGCTGCACGTCTACTTTGGTCATGCCTATTTGATTACCGGACACTATGACCGTGCGATCAGCGAATTTAAGGAAGCGCTGCACAAAGATCCCAAAATCAAAGAAGCGCACTATTTGTTGGGGCTTTCTTATTTGTCGCGCGACGAGGGCAATGGCTGGGAGGAGAACGCGGCTGAGGACCGGGCGGAGATCCAAAACAATCCCGATGACTTTCGTCCGCATTACGACCTGGGAAATGTTGCGTTGAAGCTTCATCATGTGGACGAGGCGGAGCGGGAACTGAAGCGGGCGTCGGAAATTCAGCCGGACAATCCAGACCCGTTGATTGCGCTGGGTGAGCTTTATATCAGCCAGAGGGAGCTTCCGGAGGCTGAGGTGGCCATGACCAAAGCCATCTCGATCACAAAGGACGCGTCGCGTAATCAGTACCAAGTGAATCGGGCGTATTACGTTCTAGGTCGAATTCAGGTGGAGACCGGCCACCGGGAAGAGGGAGTACAGAACCTGAAAACGGCGGCGGAGCTTCGCGAAAAATCGCAGACGCCGCAAGAGGGCCGTGACGAGAGTAAAACTGTGGCGCAGCAACGGCGGGCGAGTGAAAAGCCGGTACGCGAGGTCGATAAACCTTCTACTTTGCCGCCGGAGGAGCAGCGCGGCCTGGACGCTTACTTCGCACAACTGAAGCCAGCGATAGCGGACGCCTACAACAACCTGGGGGTAGCGGCGGCGGCGCACAAAGATTTTGCTACGGCTTTGAATGACTTCCGGCATGCCGGGGAGTGGTATCCGATGCTGGAGACGCTGGACCGCAACCTAGGCATGGCGGCGTTTTATTCGGGTGACTATCCGCAGGCAATTGCGCCGTTGTATCGCGTTTTGCAACGCAATCCGGACGACGAGCGCGCGCGAACTGCGTTAGGGTTGAGTTACTTCGCGGCAGAGAACTATACGGCGACACTCGAGACTTTGCGGCCGATTGAGCCAGCAGTTGGAAATGATCCGGGAGCCGGTGCGGCATATGCGGTGTCGTTGATTAAAACCGGAAATTATGAAGATGGAATGGCGCGGCTGAAGGCGCTGGAGCAGGCGAATCCCGATGTTGCTGGCCTGCATACCGCAGTTGGCGAAACCTATGCCGACCAGGGGATTTATGCCACCGCAATCGACGAGTATAAAAAATCTCTGGCGCTGGACTCCACGCAGACGAGGACCCATTTTCTGCTGGGGACAGCGCTATTGCGCGATGGCAAGCCTGCCGATGCGGTGCCGGAGTTCCGGTCGGCGCTGGCGGGAAATCCCGCGGATGCCACGACGAAATACGACCTGGCACTGGCGCTTTTGCAGACGCAGCAAAAGGACGAAGCGTTGCCGTTTTTCCAACAAGTGGTACAGCAAGATCCGAAGTACGCGGACGCTTACTATCAACTGGGGAAACTCGAACTCGAAAGCGGGGACACCAAGCAATCGATTTCCAATCTGGAAACGGCTGCGAATTTAAGTCCCAGCAGCGACTATATTCATTATCAGCTTTCGCTGGCCTACGGGCGGGACTCACGATCCGACGATGCCAAGCGCGAAATGGAAACGTATCAGGCACTCAAGACGCAGCGCAGGGGAAACCATGAGCAGCCGCGGTCGAATTAGTTCCACGCTTTGCGGTGCGGCTGTAGTTTTAGTTCTCGTCAGCACGGGAGTTGCACAAACCGCCAAGCACGCGGGCGCACAGTCTCCGTTAGCCGAGGCCAGAGCTGAACTTGCCAAACACCAGCTGCAATCCGCTGAGGATTCGGTATGGAAAGTGCTTTCTTCTGATGCCAACAACGACGAAGCGCTGTTGCTGCTGGGCATGATTCGGGACGAGCAGCAGCGCTACGCGGAAGCGGAAGCGGTATTGCAGAAGGCCGCGCAACTTGATCCCAAGTCTGCAGCCGCGCACATTTACCTCGGCAAAACCTACCTCACCGAAAACAAACTCGAGCAGGCGCTTGAAGAATACAAACGGGCGCAAGACCTGGCGCCGAAGAACGTGGAAGTTCGGGTCACGATTGCCCGGCTGTACGCTGCCAGCGGGGATTTTGCGTCGGCGATGACTGCTTTGAATGGCATTCCTCCTGCGCGACTGCCGGTCGAGGCGATCCCGATCAGAGTAGGATCGTTGGTTGCGACCGGGCGCACACAGGAGGCGCTGCAAGAGGCCGATGCAGTCAAGAACCCGGTCGTCGATCTCGCGCTGGCCGAGGTTTTCGTAACGTCCAAGTTGCCGGAGCAAGCTCTCAAGATGTTGAGTGCGGCCGAAGCGTCAGGAAAAAGACCGCCGGCGCGTTTCTACTTTATTAAAGCCAAAGCTCTGGACGCGATGGATAAGCCGACCGAAGCGCTGGAGAATTTTCAGAAGGCAATTGCGATCGACCCTTCCTCGCCGGAATTTCTTTTGGGGATGGCGGAACTGTACGCCAGGCAAGGAAAACATGAGCAGGCCTACGAAGTATTGCAGCGCGCTTATAAGGCTGCGCCCGAATCCCCGCGAATATTACGGCCGCTAATTCTGGAAGCGTCTTTTGCGGGGAAGAGCGTCGATGTGCAGGATGCCGCCGAGCAACTCGCGAAATCGGACGATCCCAAGGATTTATATGTAGCTGCCAGCGTGTATTTGAAAAGTGGCAGACAAGCGGATGCTATTCCGCTCTTGCAAACGTATTTGAATAAATATCCTGAGGATGCCACGGCGTGGGTTGGACTCGGACTTTGCTACGAGGAGCAAAAAAAATATCCTGACGCACAGAAGGATTTCGAGCGCGCCTTGCAGGCGGATCCGAAGTTTGCCGAGGCAGAATACCAGTTGGGTTTGCTCGCCGAGCTGAGCGGCGATTCAAGTGCGGCTACGAAGCATTATGAACGCGCCCTCGAAATGAATCCGAACCACCTGGTGGCCATGACGAAGCTGGGGAAGCTTTATCTGGAGGCCGGGCAATATGAGAAGGCGCGAGACGTGTTGCTGAAGGCGGAATCGATTGCTCCGCAAGAGCGCGAAACGCAGTATGATCTATCCCTGGTTTATAGCAAGCTGGGAAACCGCGAAGAGGCCAAGGCGCACATGGAGAAGTTCCAAAAAGCCGGCCCTATCGGTTCGACGGAAAAGCGATAACTTTAAAGCGATAACTTTTAGCGCGATCCGGGCGGTTTGAGCGCTTCCTGTAAAGCTGATGGATAGCCTGAAAGCGGTGTCCGTTGGGTGATTCCGCCGTTTTCGGTGATGGCGTATATAAAGTCCGCAGGCAGGTTATTGTAAGTTTCTTTGCTTCCGCTTGGCCATAAGATCTCAACGCTGGTTATGGATGTTTCTTTTCCCAGCCCAAAGTGAAGCCGCAGATCGTTCTGCGAAAGATAACTGCCACCGCTGCGAACCTCATTGATTTGTTTCAATCCTCCTGCCGTCACGGTGACCCGAGCGCCGATCGCAGCTTTGTTGCTCTTCGATCCGATGAGTTTGAACAACGCGGCGTGATTCGAACTTTGCGTGCGATTGATCAGCAAGGTAGGCGGCCCGGCGACGTTTAGTATCAGAATGTCGACCTTGCCATCGTTATTTACGTCACCGAAGGCAACACCGCGACGTGATAGCGGGGGCAGCGTATCGAGCCCGGCGAGTGAGGTGATATCGGTGAAAGTGCGATTGCGATTGTTGCGGAACAGCTCAACCGGCTCTTTGTAGGGAGCGCCACCCTTGATGAGGTCCATCTGTGGATAGACGTGTCCGTGGGCGACGAAAATATCGGGCCAGCCGCTGTTTGTTGAATCGAAGAATCCGGTTCCCCAACCTACCCAGAAATAAGTTGGACGTGAGATCCCAGCTGAGTCGGCGATGTCGAGAAATCCTTTTTCGCCCTGGTTCCAGAACAAGCCGTCGGATTCCTCGCTGTAGTTAGTCACGTAGATGTCGAGTTGCCCGTCGCGATCGAAGTCTCCGAAATCCACGCCCATTCCAGCCCGTTCGCTCCCGGTAAGGCTTAAGGATGCGCCGGAGAGAAGGCCGACATCTTCGAAGGTACCGTCACGTTTGTTGTGGTAGAGATAATTCGGTCCGCCGTCGTTCGTCACGTAAAGATCTGGCCATCCGTCGTTATCGTAGTCGGCCCAAATGCCCTGCATGCCCAGATAGGTTCCGGGATCATCGACGCCAGCTTTTTTGGAAACGTCTTCGAAAGTGCCGTCGCCGCGGTTGTGAAAGAGGAAATCGGTTTGTCCGCTATGGCCGCGCCGGGCGCATTCCATGCTGATGCCGCGAAACTCGCAACCTTTGTTTTCGGCGTCATAGGTGGGGAGCTTGTTCATGTCGAAGTCGAGATAACGCGGCACGAACAAGCTGACGAAGCCGTTACGATCGTACTCAGACCACGCGGCACCCATGCTGTAACCTCCAGCCCGCACGCCGGCTTTTTCGGTCACGTCTTCAAATTTGCAATTGCCCAGGTTGCGGTAGAGAACGTTTCCGCCATACCCGGTCACGTAAATGTCCTGCCTGCCGTCGTTGTCGAAATCCATGACGGAAACCGCCATCCCCCAGCCCTTTCGGATGAGACCGGCTTTTTCGGTGATGTCTGTGAAGTGGAGATCGCCGTCCTGATGGAAAAGTCTAACCATTGGATCACCACCGTTTTGTCGGTAGTGATCAACATTCGATCCGCCGACCATCAGGATGTCAAGTTTGCCGTCGTTATCGCAATCGATAAAGCCGACCCCGCCGCTGGTGGATTCGACGATGTAGCGTTTTTCCGGCGCGGCAATATGCGAAGTGGTTAATCCGGAGCGCGCGGAAACGTCTTCGAAGGTGGGAGTCGGATCCTGCGCGTAAGAAAGATTGACCAGCAGGACGCCAGCGGCGAGGATTCTCAAAACACGATCGAGATTTGAAATCATATGAAGCTATTTTGAGAACGGCACTTTTTGTGGGGCGCTTCCGCCTTCGGTAAGCGTGTAAATCATGTCAGCCGCAAGATCCTGGTAAATGTCCTTTTGTCCGCTGGGCCAGAACACTTCAACTTTGTTCATCACGCTGTTTTGACCCAGGCCAAAGTGCAGCCGGAGATCATTTTGTGAGAAATAGCTGGTGCCGCTGCGGACTTCGTTGAACTGCACCAGATCACCGCACGTGACCCGCACGCGTGCGCCGATGGCGGCTTTGTTGCTCTTGGTGCCGATTAACTTAAATAGCGCAGCGTGATTATCGCTTTCAGTGCGGTTTATGAGTAGAGTTGGCGGCTCGCCTACGTTCAAAAGAAGAATGTCGACCTTGCCATCGTTATTCACGTCACCAAATGCAGCACCTCGACGGGAAGCTTTGGGAAGCTTGTCTAATCCCGCAAGCGTCGTTATATTTTCGAAGGTACGATTGCGGTTGTTGCGGTACAGCATTACAGGTTGTTTATAGCCCACCCCGCCTTTCACGAAATCCATCTGCGGATACACGTGGCCGTTGGCGACGAAGATGTCGTCCCAACCGTCGTTGGTGACATCGAGGAAAGCAGTGCCCCAGCCGACCATGGGGACGCTATCTTGCGCGATGCCGGAGCTCCACGCAATATCGGTGAAACCTTTGTCGCCCTGGTTCCAGTACAACGCATTGGGTTCGTCGACAAAATTGGTCACGATAATATCGAGCAGTCCGTCGTGATCAATGTCCGCGAAATCCACGCCCATTGAGCCTTCCGCCTTGCCGTCGAGACTCAGGGCTGCGCCTGACATCAGCCCCACTTCTTCGAAGGTGCCGTCGTGTTTGTTGTGATAAAGATAGTTGGGTTGGCCATCATTGGGAACGTAAAGGTCGGGCCAGCCATCGTTGTCGTAATCGGCCCAGACCGCTTGCAGGCCGTACATATGAGCGGGATCGTCGACGCCGGCTTTCTTGGAAACATCTTCGAACGTGCCGTCGCCTCGGTTTCGAAACAGGTGGTCGGGTTCGCCGGGAAGGCCGCCGGGACCGCATTGCACCATGACTCCGCGATAACGGCAGAACTTATCGTTGCTGCCGAATTCTGGAAGGTGGTTGATATCGATATAAACATAACCGGGAATAAAGACATCGAGCAGCCCATCGCGATCGTAGTCGGCCCAGGCTGCGCCGCCATTGAATGCGGGCACGCTTAATCCCGCTTTCGCAGTGACGTCTTCGAACTTGCAGTTCCCTAAGTTGCGATAGAGCACATTGCTGCCGAAGCCGGTGACGAAAATGTCCTGCCAGCCGTCGTTGTCATAGTCCATGACAGAAACTGCCATCCCCCAGCCTTTGCGAGTGAGTCCGGCGGATTGAGTGATATCTGTAAAGTGCAGATCGCCATCCTGGTGATAGAGAGTGATCATGGGATCGCCGCCCTGCTTGTAACGGTCGACCGACGAGCCATTTACCATGATGATGTCGAGCTTGCCGCTGTTATTGCAATCGATGAATCCCACGCCGCCACTCATGGATTCGACGATGTAACGTTTATCTGGCGAAGATAGATGTGAAGCCGTAATCCCGGCTTTTTTGGTGACGTCTTCAAAGCGTGGAACTGGCGGACTCGCCGGAGGGGCCTGGGCGAAGCTGGATATGGCAAGACCGAGTCCCAGAAGGAAGACGCGAACAGAGCGCATGGATTGCGATCATCTTAGCATGCGGTTGCAGGCGAAAATGCTGCGGAGAGCGCGTTTTTACGAGGTTTCTTCGGCCCGTGGAAGGAGCGTAAGGCGATTGCCTTTCTGCATTGGATTCTGCGGGAAATGAGAGAATCAATAGTTCATGCCTAAGACCAGTCATCGCACCAGTAGATTCGGGGAATCCGTGATTCGCGGGATGACGCGACTCGCCAACCAGTGCGGCGCGATCAACCTGTCGCAGGGTTATCCGGATTTCGATCCGCCCGAAGTCGTTTTGCAAGCTGCGGAACGAGCTGCGCGGAGGGGGCCGCATCAGTATGCGGTGACGTGGGGCGCGCCGAACTTTCGCGCCGCACTGGCGCGAAAGCAATCGCGGTTCATGGGAATGGAGATCGATCCTCAAGAGAACATCGTGGTCACCTGCGGCAGCACTGAGGCGATGATGGTCGCAATGATGACCGCCTGCAATCCCGGTGATAAGGTCATTGTGTTTTCGCCGTTTTATGAGAACTACGCAGCGGATGCAATTTTGTGTGGGGCGGAGCCGATTCATGTCACTTTGCGCCCGCCGGATTTCAGCGTTGATCCAGATGAGATCAAACGAGCCTTCGAGCAGAAGCCCAAGGCGCTGGTACTGTGCAATCCGGCCAATCCGTCGGGAAAGGTTTTCACGCGGGAGGAGCTCCTGTTCATTGCGAATTTAGCGGTGGAGCATGACGTCTTCGTGCTGACGGACGAAGTTTATGAGCACATTATTTACGCGCCGCATCAGCACACGTATTTTGCGTCGCTGCCGGGAATGTTCGAGCGGACTCTGTGCTGCAGTTCGTTGTCGAAAACGTATTCGATGACTGGATGGCGCTTGGGATATGTGATCGGCTCACCGACCGTCATCCACGAGGCCCGTAAGGTTCATGACTTTCTGACCGTCGGCGCGGCAGCGCCTTTACAAGAAGCGGCGGTGACGGCGCTCGAACTTCCCCACAGCTATTACCAAGATCTGCAGACACTCTATACGGAAAAGCGGACGTTGTTCCTGGAATATCTGGACGCTGCGGGTCTCGAATACACGGAACCGCAGGGCGCTTACTACGTGATGATCGATATCTCGGAGTTTGGATGGAAAAGCGACGTGGCCTTTTGCGAGTGGATGGCGCGAGAGGTGGGAGTCGCGGCAGTACCCGGATCGAGCTTCTTTCATGAACCAGTAAACAATCTGATCCGGCTGCATTTTGCAAAGCGATCGGAGACGCTCGCCGCGGCCGGGGAGCGCCTGCTCAAGTTGCGAAGCAAGGCGGGCGAAGCAGGGGGAAGTTCCCGCAACACACCTACATCCTCTACCGTAATTTCCTGAGCTGGCCTGACACTTACCTTCTATACAGCATGAGACGCATCGATCACCAGTCATCTGGGCTGGCAGACTTGGCATCATAGCAGTACGCGCCGAAGAGCCATCTGATGTCAAAAATCCTCCAAATGTTCAATGGACGCCAACGCAGGAAGGGAAGATTAAGGCGCGCGTTGGGATTGCCTGCGAAAGCATCCGCTGCCAACATCATTGCCTTTCCTCCGGTCTTCCCCGCAATTCAAGAAGAGTATCCCGACTATGAAATCGTAAGCCGGTGGCTCAAACTAGCGGATGAAATGTTGGGTAGCGCAGACAATCCGCGGCGCGACGACTACGACGGCCGGGATAGCCGCAAGAAGGCGTAGCTCGTGCCGCAGTGGGTTTCCTACTGATTCACACCGCTGGCCAGCATTCCTCCATCCACAACCAGGACTTGCCCGGTAACGAAGCTCGCTGCGTCTGACGCAAGGAAAATTGCCGCACCGCCGAGTTCATCGAGTTGACCGAAGCGATGCATCGGCGTGCGCAGCAGAAATTCGCGGCCGCGCTCGGTGCCGTCGAGAAGAGCGGCATTCAAATCGGTGCGGAAGACGCCGGGAGCGATTGCGTTTACGCAGACACCTTTGGTGGCCCATTCGATTGCGAGCGACTTGGTGAGGGAGGCGACCGCGGCTTTGCTGGCGCTGTAAGCGGCGACTTCGTAAAGCGCCCGGAACGAGGCGATAGAGGCGATGTTGATGATTCGCCCGTACCGCTGCTCGATCATGTGGCGTCCGAAAATGCGGCAGGCGCGCATGGTGCCGGACAAATTAGTTTCCATGATCGCGTTCCACTCGGCCTCGGGAAAATCAAGAGTGGGCATGCGCTTGGTGCGGCCGGCGGAGTTTACGAGAATGTGCACACTACCGAGTTCAGTGGTGACTCTTTTAAGCAGATTTTCGATGCTGGCGTTTTCGGTAACATCGCAGACTTCAGCGAGGGACCGTCGACCGAGCGCTTCAACTTCAGCCGCGGCTGTTTTTACGAGTTCGGTGCGCCGTCCGGTGGGAACAACGTTAGCTCCGGCTTTAGCGAGCGCTTTCGATATGGCAAGGCCGATGCCGCTGGTCCCGCCGATGACGACTGCGGTTTTGTTGGTGAGATCGAGAAGAGGATGTCCCATAGAGGTGACGATAAAGTTCGGGAAAATTATACCCTCAAGTCCGCATGACCGATGCTGGCATCCGGTGTGACCTGCTCGGATTTCTTCAATCGATACAAAATCTCGCCGGCGTGGGGAATGAGCTTAATTGCCTCGGACTCGCGATCCTTCCAGTCGTCCAATTTGATGGTTCGATGATCGAGATACCCTAGGTTCAGGTTGCGGCACTGTGCCTCGGGAATTGATGTCGCGAGGGTCACGCGAATGCGGGGCTTTTCGGTACTAGTGGCGGCATCGTACGAGCCCTGACCGTAAAGATGGATGGAGTGGGCGAGAATGCCGCGTGGAATGTCGGCGAACCGTTTCGGTTGTTTCAGGAAATATTCGGCACAGTGGTAACCGACCTTGGCGAGAAAATCTCCGTGGATATCACTCGCGTGCTTAATGTGAGGCGCGTAAAGGATTACTTCGCCGCCATCGGCGATTGCAGGATCGGATTTGTACATTCCTTTGGCACCAGTCCAGAGGTCAGGGTACATTTCCGGGATCACGGCGAGCACTCGGCGGAATGGGCGATCGACCCACTGAATATGGGTGTCTGAGGAATGTTCCGCTGCCAATTTCCAGGCTCCTTTCGCCGATCCGAAATACATGCCCGCAATCTCCACGCCTTTAAGCACTAAAGCGAAACATGAAACCGGAACCGAAACTTTGGCGGCGGCGAGATCGATCAGTTCGCGGATCGGAGTTGTGCCGGTACCAATGATGTTGTAACTGCCGAGCAATGCGCCCAGCCAATGAGTTTGGTGAATCATTTCGCCTGTGCTCACGCCGGGAAATAAATATTTATTTCCGCCGGAGAAACCGACAACCTCATGAGGAAACACCGGTCCACAAATCAGGACGTGATCGTAATCGAACAGCAGGCGATTGATTTGTATTCGGATCGCTTCGGAAAGCACGCCGCCGGAAATGCGAGTGACGTCAGCGGTGGGTATGACTCCGATCTCGGCGAAGGTTTCGGGAATGTCCCAGCGGTGATTGAAGATGTGAGCGGACTCGCAGATTCCATTCGCCACGGCCCGTCCGAACATGCGGCTCAGTTGGGAGTCGTCCATGTGAGCATGAGTTCCGAGAGCAACCAGGTAATCGCAGGCGGCGGCATGGAGGCCGATTTCAGCCTGCAGACAGCTCGAACATCAGCGGCATGGGCATGGTGCGTGTGCCGTCCGGAATGATTATCGAGAACGCGTTTGCCTCTGATTGAAAGCTGCGAAGTCGCTCCAGCAACGAATTGTCTGACTTCATCGCGAGTCAGATTATTTTCGGAAGCGCGTTTGCTGAGCGTAGTCATTTAATGGGGCGCGCTAAAATTCCGGCTGGAATGCTTTCGCTTCTTCTAGCGTGATCCGGCGTTGCTGCCTGTAAGACAGATTCGCCATATGGGCCACGACGGCTGATCGATATCCAAGTTCGACGGGAGCATTGGGAGTTTTGTGGCTGCGCATGCAGTCGACCCAATTCGCCATGTGGCTTGAGGTGGGGCTCTTGCCGGTCAACGTCTCGTCGTTCGGGCGGTTGAGTTTTTCGGGATAATAGTGGACCTGCTCTTCGGATTCTCCGCTGACCATGTCGGTCGCGCCGGCGACGTATTCGACGGTGCCATCGCTGCCTAAAATCCTCTGACCGAGTCCGTAGCGGCGATTGCTGAATGTGGATTGCCAGGTCACGACGACTTCGTCGGGAAAGTCTACGGTGACGGCGATGGTGTCAGGAACTTCGC
This sequence comes from uncultured Acidobacteriota bacterium, assembly GCA_963702345.1. Taxonomy (GTDB): domain Bacteria; phylum Acidobacteriota; class Terriglobia; order Terriglobales; family Acidobacteriaceae; genus Gp1-AA145. Next base: position 20,103 of record CAVPCD010000001.1, read on the forward strand.
GACCGTCTTTCTCAGAAAAAACGCCGCCAGACATATAAGCCGCGCTGGGCAGCGGAAGATCGAGCGCGCTCATGATCCAGGCAATCTGGTGGATCATATTTTCTGTGACATTTCCGCCGGAGAACATCCAGAACAGGCGCCAGTTCATGAACCGGTAGGCGTCAAAACCCTTGTCAGGACGGCCATTGAGAAAGGCCTTCCATCCCACGTTCTGGGCGGTGCAATCGGCAGCCGGTTGGCGGACCCACTGGCCGTGGCCGTGAGGAGTGTTGCGGCTCATCCATGACTCGACCTGGTTGACTTTGCCCAGCATTCCATCGGAGATCCATTTCTTGGCGTCTACGAATGGGCCGCCGCTCTGGTGTTGTAATCCGATTTGAATTACGTGGTCGGATTTGTGCGCAGCGTCGAGACATTTCTCGGCTTCTGGAATCGACCACGTCATAGTTTTTTCGGCATACAGATCTTTTCCGGCAGCAAGGGTGTCTACGAAATGACGGGCGTGAATGTGCAGAGGGGTGGCGACGATTACGCCGTCGATGTCCTTCATATCCAAAACGCGGCGATAATCGTTGAAGGTTTGGATGCCGGGAGCAATTTGTTTGGCCTCGTCGAAGCGGCGAGTGTAAACGTCGGCGATGGCGACGACTTGAGTTCCGGGAACGGCGACGATCTGCTTGAGTAGTTCCTGGCCACGCGAACCGACGCCGATCATGGCAATACGGACACGATCATTAGCGCCGAGGGCTCCGGATGCAAATTTGGGGGCGAGGAATGCCGCACTGGCAGCGGCAGTTTTCTTCAGGAAGTCACGTCGAGTGTTGTCGGTCATTCGAACTCCTTGCGATTCATGACATCGAGTCAGACTGTTATTTATTCTGCCACGAACCGCAAGGTATTACGCGAGGACTTTCCTGGTGCTTATCAGTAAGCGAAGATCGACTACCGGTCGCGATCGGTCAACATATCCATGACATCTGCGTAAGAGGCGTTATCTGGGATGTTGTGAGCGGACATGATTTTCCGCATGCGTTCTTCCATGCTCGCAGACTGTTGGCGGTTGTTGCTGCGCTTGTAATTCTGCCAACGCGAGTAGTAGCTGCGGAAGTCGTTAGCATCGTTGCCGGAGAAACGCGGGATTTGCGGACCTTGATATCTGGCGACGGAGTCCGACGCGATCTCGGAGAATTGCACGTTGGGAGGAATGGAGTAGTGCCCCATGACATCGCGCATGCGCTTTTCGGCGCTGGAGATTTCGCTGCGATCACCGGATTGCCGCGCGGTTAACCAGCGCGAGTAATAGCTATCGAACCGGCTCTGGTCCTCTGGAGACAAGCGCGATTGCCAACGGTCGTGATCTCCGTAGCTTTGGTCGACGCGGCGGTCATCATCGGAATGCTGATTCTGTGCGGCAGACGACATCGGCAGAAGCAGAGCAACCGTTACCACAAAAACTGACAGAAAGTTATTCATATTGTGCTCCTTTTGTTTCTGAAAAGCTGAAGAACGAAAGACGGGGCTGCCTCGACAAAGTGCCCCCGGGGGGCGAGGGCGACACGATTGCGGGATCCGACTGACGCATCAGCGGATAAGGCCCGCGAACCACCTGTTGGGCAAGCCCCTTCCCAAGAAGCACGAGGTACCGTCTGGCTTGGCGGGAGGGCTTGCTTCTTGAGCCGAGATCAATAATGACTTAGCCGGCGTGACAATGCTGAGCAGAATGGCTCACTCAACAAATTAAACGGACGGCACGCCGGTAATCACGGAGCCCACAGTCAAATACGCTGGAGGCGGAATTTTCGATGAGTTGCGGCCGCCAGAATTATCAGTCCCGTACCCAGCAAGCCCATGGTGCCCGGCTCAGGAACTGTGGAGATTACGCCGCTCGAGCAACTGGTGATAGTGTTGCCCTGCAGCGTGACCGCACCGTTTCGAGCGAGTGCGCTTCCGCAGGTGATGGTCGCGCCGGTATTCAAGCTGATGCTGGTGAGCGCAAGAATATTTCCTTCGAACGCCGTGCTGGTACCGAGCGTCGCGGAACTGCCGACCTGCCAGAAGATGTTCGAATCACTCATCTGCTTGCCGGTAAGACTATTGATAAAAATAATTGACGAACCGCTGGCGGTGGTAAGCGTACTCGGCACTTGAAAAACAAAAACTGCGCCCGGCTTGCCAGTAAGAACCAGATTCCCGGTGAGCAGAGCAGAGCTGGAAAAGGAATATACCCCGCTGGTGAGAGTCGCGTTGCCTAGCGTACCGGCCAAGGCGCCAGTGGATTTTAATCCGGCAGCCTGGTTGTAGGCGATGGTCAGATCAATTTGTGCCTGACCTGCGGCCGCGTTACCGGCGTTCATAGTGCCGTGCACGCTTCCTGGAGGAAAGCCGGTCACCGCGGTCCCTGGGCTTAGCCCCAAGTTGCCGTAGAGGACGCTGGATCCGGTATTGGTTATAGTCGAGCCAGCCAGAACTGCATAACTGCCCGCGGTGCCTAGATCGATGGAATCGGCGTAAGCACTCAAAACTGAAAATGGGAGCAGCAAGAACAGCAAAGCTAAAAGACGAGTGGCGTGGGATTTCATATCTTCTCCTACCTGAAACTTCTTTTAGAACCATAAGCGAAGCTGCTAGTTGACACTGGCAGCGGTCGCCAAAGCGATTTCTCGTGCAGGGATCGGCAACACGATAGTCGGAAGGTGTACGGGAACAATGTCATTCCGAATGGCATACGTCACCAGTTCGACGGTGGAGTGAACCCTGAGTTTGAGCATGACGTTACTGCGATGACTCTCTGCGGTCTTCACGGTGACGCCCAGCAGCAAGGCGATTTCCCGAGAAGTCTTGCCTTCCCCTACGAGTTTCACAACTTCTCTTTCTCGTGCCGACAATCTGGCAGGCAGGGCAAGGGTTGGAGTTGCGCTATGAGGCTTGAGATAGCCATGCAGAATAAGGTTGGATATGCGTGCGCTGAAGCTGGATCTACCCTGTTGCAAAGCCGCGATAGCCGCGGCCAGTTCATCGGCCCGGTCAGACTTGAGGACCCACCCGCGCACACCGGCCTGCACGCAGCCCCGAATAACCTCATCGGATTCGACGTCTGTCAGCACCAGAATTTTCTGGTCGGGATTGTGTCTGAGAATCTGGCGTGCGGCGTCAAGGCCATTCAAATTGGGCATGCAGATATCCAGGATCAGAAGATCTGGTCTCAGTTGAATGCATTTGGTTGCGGCTTCGCGGCCATCAGCGGCTTCGCCACACACTTCCCACCCGGGGTTGGACCGGATGAGGAAAGACACGCCCATACGGACGACCGGATGGTCATCGGCTAACAATATGCGAAAGGTGCTCATACAGAACCTCCTGGGAAGACTGGAAAACTGTTCATCCAGTGAAGTTCCCTGAAGTATGCCATTCAGGGTTGCTCAAGTCTGCTCACAATTGCTCACTACCGAGCAGGAGTTTTCCGCATTCCAAGCCGCGCCCAGGAAGACAATCATGGCGGAAAACTCCATCCACACCATCAGCCCGAATACCGCCACCAGGCCGCCGTACACAGGCCCGTACTGCATTTTGCGTACATACGCTCCAAATAAGAGATTGACCGCCCACCACAACAGCGTTGCTGCCGTTGCTCCCGGCAAAATGGAACGCCAAGTGGTTGAGCGGCTCCGTGCCATCCGGTAAATCAATGCCAGGACAAGCATCGCCAGAAGCATCGCCAGCAGTGGAAGGACGATCGTCCAAAAGCCGAGAACCAGCGGTGAAGCGCCGAATCCGAGGATCATCCACCGGCGCAAAGGCTGACCAAAAACGCTGAGCGCGACGGCGGCAATCCAGGCGACTACGGATACGGAGAATAGAAGCAGACCGCGAAACTGCCGACCGACAAAAGAATGCCTGTCGCTCTCACCGTAGATGAGGCGGATGCCCTCCATTATGAGTTTCATTACTTGCGATCCCGCGAGGAAAGTGCCAAACCAGCCAAGAATCACCCAAATCCAGGGATTGCCGCCCCCGCGCACCACGAAATCCGAGATGAGCTGCCAACTACCCGGAGGCAGAATAGCGATGAGCCGCGCGGCCAGATCCTGTCCGTTCTTTCCACTCAAAGACCTGCTCATCAGGCCGAGCGCGAGCAGCAGGCCGGGAAAGAAAACCAGAAACATATTGAAGGCTACGGCTTGGGAGACCATGCCGCACTGGGGAATGACCCGGCCCAAGGTACGGACCAGCTTCTTGGAAAACGAACCTAGAGCCATTCCGTATGCCTGAGCTTCGGCTCTATACGAGTTGATTGCGAACCCACCGATTTTTTGGCGACAGTGGGCGCTGTTATTGCGCTAGCCTCGGCGGCCGCAGATTTTTCTTGCGTTTTGAGGAAAGCGGCTTTCCAAGCCACGCGCTTTTCGGGCGAGGTCACAGAGCGCGAAAAATCAATGATGTAGGAGACCTCGTGAGGACAGTAGATGCAAGAGGTTCTCAAAAATTCACCCGTGGGTTCGTGGTCTACGGTGAAGGGAAACGACCGCAAGCACTCGGTGCAAGTCAGGACTACGAATGGTTTGCCGTTATGGTCTTTACCGTTTCGAGGAATCCACACAGGCGCGTTCTGTCCTTTATGGTCCTTAGGACCCGTCCGGATTAGGGTGGCGATAATTTCCAGGAGCCCGGAGGCATTCTCTCGTCCTTTAGCGTAGAAAGCATCAGCTAGGACCCCATTAGGAACTTCACTGGAATCATAGGCCCCGCTGGAGGCCACAACCAGAACCTCCGGAAATCTGCGTCGAACCACTGACAGCAGCTCGAATCCGGACATTTGCGGCATGTTAAGGTCAGAAAGTATCAAGTTTGGGACCTCCTGCTGCAAGTGCAACAGCGCGTCAAAGCCGTCGCTTGCGGTGGAGACCTCGTAGTCTTCGTCACTCAGTAATTTGGAGATGGTGAGACGGACGGATATATCATCTTCCACGATCAAAATTCGTGTTTTGACTTTGGCCGACATGTGTGAATACCTTTCCGAAATCGCTGTTATAGGTGCTCAACAAATTCTGGCTGGCGTTCTGACATTCACTTTTTTCGAGACTTTGCTTCCACTGCGTCGGCTGCGGTAAGTTTGCGATCGCGATGCGGTTCGGTCCGCAAACCACCGGAATGCAGTTCACAGGGCTCGCTAATGGCAGCCCCGCACGTCGGACAAGGTACGGCATGGACCTGTTTCCGGGTGAGTTCTCTGGCTTTCATATCCCAATGATGGAACGTGCCAGGGCGGGAGTGCTGCTCAATATTGCTCATAACAGTGGCAGAGACATTGGTGTGGCACCGGGTTGGCAAATATGAGCAAAAGTGAACAGATTTGGAGTTGACTCGTCTGAGAAGCTGTTTGAGAGTGTAATTTCGCACCAGGGGAACCCTGTTGATGGGAACTGCTACGCCAGCTAGAAAGTGGAGAGTTTCGATCCACGCAAATTCCTTGCGACAATCGGCGAGGGAAGAAAGGTCATGGCATATCGCCGGAGGGACACAATTTTCAAGCAAGGCGACGCGGCCGACGCGGTGTTTTACATCCAGGATGGGAAGGTCGGCCTGAGTGTGATTTCGAAGAGCGGCAAGGAAGCGATGCTGGGCATACTCAGCGACGGAGACTTTTTCGGAGAAGGCACTCTCGCAGGACAGCGGCTGCGTATGGGGTCTGCAAGCGCGATGACCGACTGCGAAGTTCTGCGCATTGACAAGAAAGCCATGATGCAGGCGCTGCACCGGGAACATGCGTTCTCTGATTTGTTCGTTGCCTATCTGCTGGCGCGGAATATCCGCTATGAAGAAGACCTGGTCGATCAGCTCTTTAACTCGAGTGAAAAGCGCCTGGCGCGGCTCCTGTTACTACTTGCACATTTTGGCAAAGAGAGCGCGCCAGCGTCGGCCATCCCTAAGATGAGTCAGGAAACTCTGGCGGAGATGATCGGCACCACCCGATCACGCGTAAGTTTTTTTATGAACCGCTTCAGAAAAATGGGCTTCATCAATTACGACGGCGACGGGATGCAGGTGCATAGTTCACTGCTGAATGTAGTTCTCCACGATTAGCTTCGCTTAAAAATCTAGAACAAAAATCCCAAAATTCTCGGACTGGATGCGCGCGACTTTTAGTCGCCTGAGGCCTGGGGAACGGCCAGATTTGGCATGGGACGGCCCGCGAATAAGTGCTGGCACGGCCTGGCCAGCAATCGCACCCAGCGTTGAGAGCGCGATACGCGGGCGCTGTCGGTGGCGATGCCGGTGTCGGCGTACATCTGACGATAGATTTTCGAAATCATCACAAAAGCCAAACGCGCGCGCATGGATTTGATGAAGCTTGATCGGGCCCAGATTGACTTCAAGCCGTAGAAGGTGTCCCAGACGGATTGAGTGTTACTGCGGATTTCTTCCGCCGACATAGTGGGGTGCGACCAGTAAAGTTTGGGCCGCAGGGCTTGCGGGATCAGCCACCGCCGCGTAATCGGAATGCCGGCAATCTCGACCGGTTTGGCGTCCATTTCTTTTTCCCAGCGCATGAAATCAACCGTGCCGGGATAAGGAGTGAGCATGACGAACTGTGCGAAGGCAATTTCTGCCGCTTGCGCGGCGCGAGCGGTGGCGTCGAAAGTTTCGGCACGATCGCTGGGCAGTCCGAAGATGAATGAGCCAAGCACGTACACGCCGTGACGGCGGAATGTTTTCAAGCGTTCGACCAGGTCTGCGCCGGACAGATTGAAATCCTTGTAAATATCTTTCAGGCCTGCGGGAGTGACGGATTCCACGCCGACCAGTGCGCCCTTGATATGCGCCTTGTTCATGGCATCTAGGAATTCCGGGTCCTCCGCGGCTTCCATGGTGATCTGGGTAAAGAAAATTGTGTCCGGTGGAAGTTGTGCCAGCCGGTTCATTAGCGTGAAGCGCTCGGCGCGAAGCGCCTTCAATTCTTTCAGACGAGGCTGATTATTTTGTTGCTCGGCAAGCCGAAGATCGGTGACCGTGACGGGATAAAAATTATCATCGGCGAGGGCGATGAAACGAAATCCCATTCTCCGCAGTTGAACGATCTCTTCCATTACGACGTCAGAGGAACGCTGGCGCGGACGCTGACCATCGGTCCGCCAGACTGAGCAAAACGAGCAATGCTTAGGGCATCCGCGGACCGTCTGCACTGACGCCCACATATATTTTTCGCGCGGGAGCAAATCCCAGCGTGCGGGCAGAAACGAGCCGGCTTCTATACGGCCGCCTTCGTAAACCGGAAGAGGATTGCCCTGGATGCAATCGGCCACAACTTTCGCCCAGGCAACGTCGCCGTCCCCTTTTACAACTGAATGTGCGCCACCGAGCTCGCGGGCTTCGTTCGGATAGAGGGTGGCATGAATTCCTCCGAAGACAACGTAGGCGCCGCGATCGCGGGCCATCTTTCCTAGTTTGTAGCCGCGGAGCGCATTGGCGGTATGAACGCCGATGCCGACAATGTCGCCTGGCGCGATGGTTTCTGGATCGAGCGGTTCGAGAGTCTCGTCGACTAGAGAGGGATCGCCGCAACTGGCGGGGGTTGCCGCCGCCAGCACGTATAGCCAGCGAGGAGTAATGACAGCCGTACCAAAAGCCACCTCACTGGGATTTATAAGATGAACACGCATGCTTTCCACCCTTCCCTAAAGGACCCTGGGGGTCGAAGGCTGGTATTGCCTTCGGAACGGCTGTTTGGCCCAGCGTGCTGGTCTCTGTGTAGATATGCAGCTTACTCCGTGAGGCCGCGACAAACAGAGCTGCAACCGCGATGCCGCGCGCCATGGACCATTGTTGCGTTTAATGGCGAGTGGAATCTGGTCAAAAGTGAACAGTTATCAATTTTGTGGACTTTGAGGAAATTTGAACCGCGTTCCGGCATCGTCCGAGAGGTCGTACCAGCGAGACAGCGATCGCCTCCTGACGCCTTCAGAAATGCCCCGTGCCGGATCGAAAATCATGCACAGCTGCCGCGGCCATTCGACCATTCCTGCTGGACTGTGTACTGACCGACCTTCTTGGTCTTCCACGCACAAATATCCCCGATCTCGCCGTTCTGATTGTCGTACCAGCCCTGCCCAGGAATCGGGTCGGTGATGGCTTCGCACAGCTCATGAGAAGCCGTCACGGTAAGCGCATCGATGGTCGAGAAGTTGGAAGAGCAGCCCGCACAACCGGGGAACGGCATCACGGCGTAAAAAATGTTATTCCCGATAGCATCGTGATATCCGCAAAACACCTTGCAGGAAGCCGAGCCACCTTGCGTGACTGTCACTCCCGACGGCAGAAAAACAAAATAAAGAAGATCGGGACCCGAAGCCGGAAACTTCTTGGTAGAAATTTGATCCTGGATCATCTTCTGAATCGCAGAATCATCGACGGTCTTGCTCACATCGGGACTCGTGAGCGTGACCGTGCCAATTCGCTTGCCGTGCGAGATTTTGTATTGCGGCACGTCATATTCCGACAGTTGATCGATCAATGAGCTGGTCAAAATGTAGTCAAAGAATCCAATCAGTTCTGTGATCATGCCCGCCAACGCCGGCTGCTGCCAGGCTGATCCCCAGAAGACGGTGAAAACCTGGCAGCTGGTGATCAGCGGCCCATTGTTGTAAGTCAAATGTGCAGCTGGTGCGGCCCGTTGGAGCACCTCAGGTGTTGCCAGGGGAACGATGCGAACGTGATCGGTCCTGTGCGAGTGAGATTTTTTTTCAGGCATAGTTTTTAGATGCCAGCCAGTCGCAGGAAGTTAATCCAGGAAGGTTGCTTTCGCGGAAAATCGCAGAACGACACGATGGCCCGCTCGAGCCTTCGGCTGCAACGATCCGGGCCGAACAGGTACAGCTCGCATCCGTTCGATCCTAGCAAACGTATTCTGGCTATGCTACTATCCCTGCTCATACGTCCCCACCATGGATATCAGGGAAATTGCGCGGCGGGCAAAGGTTTCAACCGCGACGGTGTCGCGTGCGATTAACCGGGTCCCTACCGTAGATCCTCAGCTGGCCAAGAGAGTATGGAAGGTTGTAGACGAGCTTGGTTATTACCCGAACACTCAGGCTCGGGCGCTGGTTTCCGGTAAGAGCCGTATCTTTGGCCTGGTGGTTTCTGAAATTACCAATCCTTTTTTCCCGGAGATCGTTCAGACTTTCGAAGAGCTCGCCGTCCAAAATAATTACGAGATTCTTCTTACGTCGACTGTGCACGATAGCACACGAATGAAATCTTCCGTGCGGCGAATGATCGAGCGCCGGGTTGATGGCGTGGCGATCCTGACCTTCGGCATGGAGGAGTCGCTGCTCGATGACCTTCGCCTGCGAAAGGTACCGCTGGTTTTTGTCGATGTCGGCCCGGATGCGGCGCGCGTCAGCAATATTCGAATCGATTATCAGAACGGCATCAGACAGGCCGTTCAGCACCTGGCTGCGCTTCGGCACACTGGCATTGGGTTTGTGGCCGGACCAACGCATTTGAAATCTGCGGAAGCCCGAAAAGAGGCATTTCGCCTGTCGATGAGCGAGATCGGGCTGGCGGTTCCACCGGAGATGTTAGTTGTGGGCGATCACACGGTGGAAGGCGGCATGAGAGCTTTAGGAGAACTGATGCGGTTGCCGAAGCCGCCGACTGCCGTAGTTTGTTCGAATGATATGACAGCGATTGGTGTGATGCGCGAAGCGTACGACCTTGGGATCAAGGTTCCGCATGACCTTTCAGTAGTGGGGTTCGATGATATAGGGCTATCGGAATTCATTACTCCGCCCTTGACCACCGTGCGGATGTCGCAGACTGAATTGGCGCGGATTGCGTTTCAGGCCCTGATGAATGACGTGGCTGAAGAGGCTGCCAGTAGTGGACGAAAAGAATATCCGCTTAGCACCAGTTTGATCCTGCGGCGATCGACGGCGCTGGCGGTATCCGACTCAGTTCGCGCGAAAGCTTTTAGAACCTAGGATGATTCAGAAAACGTGTACTGTATCACCGGAGCGGAAAGGAATGAACGAGAGAACTCCCATAGCGGCCACCGTTCGCCCACTTGCGATCCGCTGCATTTGAAGATGACGGCGGGAATACAAATGGAAATTCACTAAAGGTGCAGAAGTTCCTCCATTGCGTTTGCGAAAGTAGTATCGAGCGTGTGTTGCCCAATTGTGCCGGAGCGGACTGCTGATGGCCGTCGTTGCAGGGGTAGATTTTGGAACGATCAGCGTTCGTGTTTCGATCGTCGACAGCGAGCGCGGAATGCTCGGGTCTGCCATTGCTGAATATCCACTTCATCGCAAACGCGAAGATCCCGAATATGCGACCCAGTCGCATGAAGACCATATGCGCGCCTTGGCTTCAGCCACGCGTGCGGCGGTCAAACAAGCGGGAGTCTCCGGCGATCAGGTAGAGGCTATTGCACTCGATACAACAGGATCTTCCGTTATTCCGGTCGGGAAAAATCTTCAGCCACTGGGAGAATACTATCTCTGGTGCGATCACCGCGCCAAAGGCGAAGCCGAGGAACTCACTGCGGCTGCCCATCGAGAAAAGTTGGAGGCGATCGAGTGGTGCGGCGCCGTTTATTCATCGGAATGGGGATTCTCCAAGCTGCTGCACTGGCTGCGGCACAATCCTGAAAAGCGCACCGAATTTGTTTCCGCATTCGAGCACTGCGACATGGTGGCCGCGACTCTCTGCGGCATAACCGATCCGAGCAAGGTGAAGCGCAGTATTTGCGCTATGGGCCACAAGTGGCTGTGGAACGCCAAACTCGGCGGACTACCTTCGGATGAATTTTTAATTAACGTCGATCCGTTATTTGCGGGCGTTCGCTCAACGCTCGATGGAGAGTATGCGACCTCGGAGCAGATCGCTGGAAAGCTCTCATCTTTCTGGGCGGAGAAACTTGGACTCAAGGCTGGCATTCCAATTCCAGTCGGCGCATTCGACGCGCACTGGGACGCAGTTGGCGCGGGCTGCCGCACCGATGACATGGTCAATGTCATTGGAACATCCACCTGCATTATTGGAATTACGCCTTCGCCAAATCTGGTGCCCGGTGTTTGCGGGGTGGTGCAGGGAAGTGTTCACCCCAAGCTCACCGGAATTGAAGCCGGCCTTTCTGCGGTCGGCGATATTTTCCATGCCATCGCGTCGCGCGCGGGAACGGATGTGACCGCGCTCAGCAAAGGCCTGGAAAATTATCGCGCGGGACAAACCGGCCTTCTGCGTATGACCTGGGACAACGGCGATCGCACCGTATTGGTAAATCCCAATTTGCGCGGCGTAACACTCGGATGGAACCTCCAGAGCACGGCGCAGGATGAATTGTTCGCGGCCATCGAAGGCACCGCCCTGCACACGCGAGTGATTTTTGATCGCATGGAAAGCAAAGGCGTTCGGGTGCAGCGGATAATTAACGCCGGCGGAATTCCGCAGAAGAACGAAGTGTTAAACCGCATCTACGCCAATGTGCTGGGGCGTCCGGTTCTTGTACCCACAAAAAGTGTGACCAGCCTGGGTTCTGCAATTTTTGCGTTTCTAGCAGCGGGCACTTTCAAGTCCGTGGAGGAAGCCCAGGATAAAATTTGTCCGCCGCATCGCGTCTTCGAGCCGGACCGTTCCGAGCAGAAAGTGTACGACGAACTCTACCGGGTGTTCAGCCGCGTTTACTTCGCATTCGGAGAGAGGCGAGCTGAAATGGGCGACGTTTTGCCCACGCTGATTGGAATTTCGGGATCCCGGCAAAAGCTTTCCTGAACATTATGCAGTGATATGGGTGCAACCTCGAAATGACCACGGGTCGACGGACTGTCCGCAGAGCGACGCAAACTTATCGCTAGGACTGCAGAATTATTGATCTTCGTCATCCTGCTTGTTTCTACATTCAATCACTTGCAGGATCTTTTACTCCGCTAAAGTTTGGCCCTCGCGATGCATTTCCTGAGTTGTGGGTGATGCCGCCAGAGCCGCGGCTCCAGAAAAAAACACACGCTGTCAGCCAGTGCGGCCCGGCCGCAATAACCGGACCGGCATCGGCGGGACATTTTCAATTAAAGGAGAAATCATGAAGACACGAAACACAATATTGGTTTCGATCGCGCTGTTCTTTGCATTAGCATCTGCGTCATTCGCCCAGCAGGTGAAAACCGATTACGATCACAACGCAAATTTCGCACAATACAAAACGTATTCCTGGGAAAAAGTTCAAACCCGAGATCCGCTGTTAGTCGACCGAATTAAGGAAGCGGTGAATGAAGCGTTAACCCTTAAAGGCTGGATCCAGGTGGACTCCGGCGGCGACGTCTCTATCACAGCTATGGAGATCACAAAGAAGCAGCAGACTCTCAACACTTTTTACGACGGCATTGGAGGCGGTTGGCGTTGGGGAGGTTTCGGAGACGTTACGACAACAACTGAAACCTACAAGGTCGGTACTTTGGTCGTCGACTTGTTTGACACCAAGACCAAGGATTTAATCTGGCGAGGCTCGTCGAGTGACACACTTTCAAACAGCGCCGATAAGAACACCAAGAATCTCGACAAAGGAGTGGAAAAGATGTTCTCGCATTTTCCACCAGAGGCGAAAAAGTAACAGAATGGCGGCTACGATACTTCGACATTCAAATGTCACTGACAGCAATGGAAACCGTCAGCGGCTGGATTGGTCGGCGAGGGTGTTCTTACAGGAAACATCCTCGTCACCTCTTACCGCCGAGTGCGGGCTCCTGGCTTAATCCAAGGAAGCAACTCCGGAGATCCTGACAAATGAGTAGGCTCAAGAAGTGTTGGAGCATAGCCGTTATTCATTGCAACAGATTTTTAGAGTGCCTCCGCACTGTTCATCGATCGGGCGGCGGTTGTGTCGTACTCGACTCCCATCACTTTTCGCGGGCGCATGTTGTGCGGCGAGAGTATCTGCATGGTGATGACGACGGCCGGGACCAAATACGCGAACGTTATCCACACCCACATCAGGGCGCCGGCACACTCCTGATCCTGCAAAGCAGACAAGCTGAGAATGCGCTCGGTAGATAGATATCCTGGATAAATAACACGCCCACAAAATGTTAGGAATGCGGATAGAACATCACAAGGCACGGTGGCGAGGAAGAGATACAAAGCCATGGACCATCGAGGCGATTTCTTGGCGCCAATAGAAGACCGCACGATGGGCCTCCAGAACAAGAGGCCGGCAACTAGGAAACACGCGTCCTCCGCGATGTGTACCGAGTAGGAACGCATGCCCAGTTGAAATGCGGCGGGAACATGCCACGACAGTACGGCAGCGGTGCCGGCCAACCAACATGTCATGGGATGCACGAGAAATAGTTTGAGCCGTCGTGCTGGCAGACTGACGAGAGCAGGATGGATATTGATGAACAGCTTTGGCAACCCGCACATCAGCGGAAATTTCGGACTGCCTGCCAGGAGCAGCGGAGCCGCAACCGTCATCAAAAGAAGATGCTTCGCCATATGAATCGTGAGTGATCGATGATCGAGTGTGGCCAGCGGCGAGCCAACCGCTATCCACACTCCGGTGAGCCCGCTCATGAAGGCGGCGAGCTGCCCACCGGCAATGAGGTGTGGAAAAGCGCGTCGAAGAGAGAGCCAGCCGCGTAGATAAATAAGCGCCGTGCCCATCACGAGCGCCGATGTAATGGTAAGCGACCACAATTGCATGTGCGCAGGATGTCCGGACATGGCTAGCTCTACCGTGTTGATACCTCGCTTGCGCCGAACGCCATCGATTGAGAAGCGTTGCGTGCTGGCTTCTGATTCGCGGGATGCAGCGTTTCCAAAAACGCGACTAGCGCAGTTGTTTCCGCCGGACTGAGGTTTTTGCCATACGCCGGCATATTGCCGCCACCCTGAATCACCTGCCGAATGAGTTGATCTTCGGTAAGGTGGAGAGCAACATCGTCCAACGCCGGTCCGCGTTTACCCCCCTGCTCGTCGAGCGAATGACAGTTGTGACATTGCTTGGCTTGAAAAACCAGCGCCCCTTCGCGCTGCAAGGCCGTGCGTCCGTGGATGTATTGAGCCGGAATTGGCTCGCTACTCCAGGCGTCCATCACCGGACTCCACGGGGCGCGTTGCGCCAGGCGGGTGAAAGTGCCCAGCCCTACCGCGAGAAGCAGAACCGTCAGAACGGCAATCGGTCTTCGTCTCCAACTTTTTTCACCTTCACCCGCAACAAAAGGCAACGCGACCAGCACGATGAGCGCGATTGCAGGGCCGATCAGTAGGATTGCTGTTTCCGATGAAGGAGGAAGAAACGACAGTAGTGCGTAAAGCCACAGGAAGAAAAAGTCAGGTCGCGGTGCAGTCTGAATAATGGTTGGATCCGGTTGGCCGCTTGGCCCGAAAGGGCCAAAGTAAATCGCGCAAGCAGCGATCGCAAGCAGAATGAAACCGGAGAACACGATGTCTTTCCACACCGCACCTGGCACGAAAGGGATGCCTTCTTTATGTGTCAGCTCGTGATATTCCTGCATGTATGTTGCTCGGCGCACGATTCGACCTGGCATCGGCCATTCATTGATGCCGAGCTTCAACACCATTAACAAATGCAAGCCGACGAACGCTATAAGCAGTCCGGGGATAACGAAAACGTGCAGGGCGAAGAATCGCGAAAGCGTCGCGCCGGCAATGATTGGGCCGCCGAGCATCAGGTTCACCGCCCAAGGTCCAATCACCGGAACCCGGCTCGCGATCGATGCTCCGATGCCTAACCCCCAATAGGCATCCTGATCGAATCGCATGATTTGGCCAGTAAACGCCATTCCGAGCGTCACCAGTAATAGAAGTACGCCAACGATCCAGGTAAGTTCTCTGGGAAACTTGTAAGCTCCAAAAAGAAAGACCTGCACCATGTGGATCAGGACAATCGCGACCATGAAGTTCGATCCCCAACCATGCAGAGCTCGTATGAACCAACCCAGGGCGATTCCGTGATTAAGAGTTTGCAGGCTGTTCCATGCTTCTCCCGCTGACGGCACGTAAACCAGCGCAAGCAATATCCCGGTAACGATCTGCAGCATGAAGCAGGTGAGCGCGGCGCTGCCGAAAACATAGAACCAGCTTGCGGTCTCGCGTGGGACGGGATGCTCTAACGTTTCACGAACCGGGGCGCCCAGTTGCAAACGCAAATCGAACCACTCGCCGATTTTTCGGATCATGCGCACGTGGCTTTTCCTTCGCCTTTACTTGCGATCGGCTGGCCTGGTGTTGGCATTTCGCCGGCCCTGATGAAGAGTTTTCCGTCTTTAATGTTGTAGCTGTATGTAAATAATCCGCGCTCGGGAGGTCCGGAGGCGCGTGATCCATCCTGGTAGTAAACGCCGCCATGGCACGGACACATAAACAAGCTGGATTGCGGGAACCATCGCACCGGACATCCGAGATGCGCGCAGTTGATGGCAAAGACCTGGAAACTCTTACCATCAATGTTGCGCACCCAGCACGCGATGTCGCCAGTTTGGCCGTCCCAGGAATTAACAATGGGATTGCGATAGGTGGCGAGCCGAGTCTGGCCGGCGGGAAATTGTTCCAAACCGCCGAGCGAGAGCCACGAGTCGTATTTCTTTTCGCGAGTGATCGGAGAAAGAAGAAAGCCGACGATTGGTACGGCCAACAACGCGCCAACAACACCATTGAGAAGAAGCCCCGCTTTGACGAGCATCGCGCGTCTGGAGATTCCGTTTTCTTCACTCATGAGCTTCTCCATTGGTTTGGTCGGTGAAAGTAGTTACATACGGCTGACCTGAAAATTGTGTCCGGTGACTCGATAGCCACGCCACGACATCAGAAATTTCTTGTGAGGACATTGCTCTGCCCGTGATGTCGCCGCGCCAGTCCGGCGCACCCAATTCTGTCCGGCCTGCAATCACCACGGTTCGCAGATACTGATCGCTTACTAGCGCAAGGTAGGAACCGTCCACGATCGAACTGGCCTTGCTTCCGCCACGGCCATCTACTCCGTGACACGACGAGCAGTACATTTGGTAAACCTTCGCTCCAGTTTCTGGATTACCGGCAACCTGCGCCGCATACGACGGCAGAGTCGTGCCATGAAAATCGTTGAGCTTTGCCCAAGACCGAATCCCATTCACGATCGCGTCGATCTGTTTGTCAGTCAGCATTCCACCGGCACTCTGCGCAAAAGCAGGCATTGGAGTGCCGGGTACTCCGTTCGCTGTAGCCTGTCGAATCACACTATCCTGCGCAATTGCCAGATAGACGGGATCCGCCAGAGCGATCGCCGCACCGCCTTTGCCCTCCGTCCCATGACACCCGGCGCAGTTTTGGCCATAGAGCAACTTGAAATCCACAATCTGACTCGGTGGCACAACCTCGGAGGCTGCACGCGGTCTTTCCGGCGAGTTACTGCAACCGAGGCCGACGAGCACGACCACAATCGCGACCGACACGAGAATGGGCTGCTGCATCACTGCCGATCACCGTCCTCACCGCCTTCTTGAATTCGTCCCGAAGTTTCGATCCCGGCTCGGACAGCGAAGGGCAGCGATTGCCAGGTGTGTACCCGGGCCTGCCTTGAAACAACGATGCCGGCGACGACTCCAAATCCAATTTGTGACAGCACAAACCAGGGCCAGTCAATCCGCTGGTTGAGCACCGGATCAACGGCGTCCAAAATGCTATGCAACAGGGCAGACCACAAGATGGGTGCGATCGCGCCTCCAAGCAAGACTGGATTGCGCGGAAACATCGGAAGCGCGACCCCGTAAAGAAGGCCAACTAATACGGAGCAGAGGAGATGGATAATCGCCGCAATGAGCAGAGCGTCCCAATGAAAAACAGCGATTTGTTCTATCGTGGTTCTTGCAGGAAAGAATCCGGCGGATAGCAGATTAATCGGGTACCACACACCATGACCACTGATAACTCCGTACATCACAGCGAGGACCGCCATCGCAATGCTTCCAGCCAAACCGCCCTTTATTCCTGCTGAAATTGGATAGACCTCCAGCGGCAATCGGGCGCGATGCAAGTCCTCTGTCATCCATTTCACCTGAGCCACCTGCGGGCGACTGGTGGTTACGACCGGCACCATCTCAACCACCCGCACAGATTCATGTTTTTCATGCGGGAGCAGCTCGCGAAACCACCCTACGCAGCCGGTGATCGCCAGGATTGCACCGAGAAGGCTGACGGAAGCGCTCGTAACCAATCCCGCGAAAACTAAAGAAAGGCCAAAAGCGAGCACAATCGGCCAGGCTGTCGGCGCGGGCAGTTCTATGGTTGCTCGCGATC
Source organism: uncultured Acidobacteriota bacterium (assembly GCA_963702345.1). Classification (GTDB taxonomy): domain Bacteria; phylum Acidobacteriota; class Terriglobia; order Terriglobales; family Acidobacteriaceae; genus Gp1-AA145. The sequence continues at coordinate 37,389 of CAVPCD010000001.1, forward strand.
CATCATGCGGGTGAGGTGTCGATCTTTCCGGTTCCATTCTCGTTTCCTTTCTATCGTCCAAGCACGTACACCACTGTGAAAACAACCACCCATACTGCGTCCACGAAGTGCCAGTAGAGCGAGAGCACGTCGATACGTTCGGCGTGTTCTGATTTCACTTTTCCCAGAAGCACGAACGCTAAGACGATCGAGAGCGCAAGAAGCCCGACTATCACGTGAAAGCCGTGCAAGCCGACCAGCGAGTAATAAGTGGTTCCGAACAAATTCGTGCTGATCGTCAGGCCCTCCTGGTAAATCAGCCGGTGCCACTCGGCCCCAGTCCCGAACAGAAATGTGGCGCCCAGAGCAATGGTGGCGAACCACCAAGCACCGAAGCGTGCAAGACTCCCGCGGCGAAGCGACTTTGCGGCCAGATGAATTGTGAGGCTGCTGGAAAGTAGACAGATCGTGTAAAAAACAGGAACGCTGAGAACGTCCTTTGGCATTGGGCCGGCGACACTCTTGCCGACATAAAAGAGGTAAGCCACAACAAAAATGGTGAAGATTGCCGACTCTGCTGCGATCAGGCAAAGCATGCCGACGCGTCCGCGGTCGGGACGATCCCACTCAACTCCGTATTGTTTTCCAGTTATGGTGGTCGCATTCATTGCGGTTTCTCTTAATTACTCGTACTTCCAGTCCGGATCGTCGGGGTGCTTGAGGTCCCAAAGCGGTCGCCGGCTCTGGACCGTTGGGATGGTAGCGAAGTTATAAGCTGGTGGCGGCGAATTCGTGGTCCACTCGAGCGTCCATGCATCCCACGGATCACTTGCAGCCGTCTCTCCACGAAAATACGACCAGACCAAGTTTCCTACGAAGGCCAAAATTCCAGCAGCCTGGAAGAAAACTCCTATAGTGATGACGAAGTTCCACGCATCCCAACCGCGTCCCGGTTCGTAGGTGTAGATCCTGCGCGGCATGCCCAGCAATCCTGGGATGTGCATGAAGTCGAAGGTCAGGTGGAACCCAATTAAGAAGAGCCAGAAATGCAGCTTACCGAGTGTTTCGCTGTACATCTTCCCTGACATCTTCGGGAACCAGTAATAAAAAGCACCGAAAAGAGCGAAGAGAATGGCGCCAACGATGACATAGTGAAAATGTGCGACCACAAAATATGAATTTCCCAGGTGCCAGTTGAAAGGCGCGACACTCAACATGATTCCGGTGAGGCCAGCCGCCAGGAATTGGAAGAGAAAGGCGATGCAAAATAGCATCGGAGTCTTGAACTCAATCTTTCCTCCCCACATCGTGGCCAGCCAGTTGAAAATCTTAATTCCGGTAGGGACAGCAATCGCCATGGTCGACAAGACGAAAAAAGTATTCGCATTCGCGCTCATGCCGACTGTGAACATGTGGTGGGCCCACACACTCATACTGATGAACCCGATCGCTATGGTTGCGCCGACCATCACCGAGTACCCGAAAATCGGTTTGCGCGAAAACACTGGAATAATTTCAGAGACGAAGGCGAACGCCGGAAGGACTAACACGTAGACCTCTGGATGCCCGAAAATCCAGAAGAAGTGCATCCAGATCACGGCGGAGCCTCCCGCCTGGGTGTCGAAGAAGTGTCCGCCAAGATAGCGATCGACCAGCAGCATGATCTGTGCGGCGGTCAAAGGGCTGACGGCGAGTATCACCAGCCCGGCCATCACAAAGTTGAGCCAGGCGAACAGAGGCATCTTGGCTAACGTCATGCCTGGGCAACGCATGCACAATACGGTGGCTATGATATTGATCGCCGTACCGATGCTGCCAAAGCCAGAGATCAGAATTCCGAGAGTCCAAAAATCGGTGCTGTGTCCCAACGAAAAAGTCTGTGAAGTCAGCGGTGCATATGCGAACCATCCAACGTCCGGAGCGTTTCCTGCTCCGTATAAGCCGTTGGCGCCAACCAGGCTGAAGTAGAGAAGTAGGCCACCGAAAGCCGTCATCCAGAAACTGAAAGCATTCAGACGCGGAAAAGCCATGTCCCGCGCGCCAATCATGAGAGGGATCAGATAGTTTGCGAATCCGAACAGGACCGGCATGGCGACGAAGAAAATCATCGTGGTCCCATGCATGGTGAACATCCGGTTGAATACTTGTGGCGAAACGAAGTCGTTGTGTGGCCGAATAAGTTGAATTCGGATGACCGTCGCTTCGATCCCGCCGATCACGAGAAACACCAGAGCATAAACGATGTACAGAATTCCCAGCCGCTTATGATCGACCGTCGTTACCCACTCGTGAAGCTTGGAGACGACAGGACGCGATGCCAGCTTCGCTCCCGGCAGCGCCACTGCATCAGTTGCCATGGCACCATCTCCTCGAACTGTTCAACATCTGTTTCAACGGAGTGTCTCCAAGTAGGCAGTGAGTGCATCCAGGTCTCGATCGTCCAATTGCATCGCTGGCATTAAATTCCCCGGCTTGATTGCACTGGGATCTCGAATCCACGTACGCAGATTTTCAGCTGTATTGTCGGCTGCGCCAGCGGCAATTGTGTCCCGACTCATCAAGTGGGTAAGGTCAGGTCCGAAGCGTCCGTTGGCTGCGGTGCCGACCACAGTGTGGCAATTGATGCAGGCAGTCGTCTCGAATATTCGTTGCCCCTGAGAGATTGTGCCGGTTGCTAGCGCCGGCTGCCGTTGCTTTTGAACCCACCGGTCAAATTCATCGCTTGATTCCACGTAAACACGCAGCAGCATTTTGGCGTGTTGTGTGCCGCAGTACTGGGCGCACTGCCCGAGGAAAAGGCCGGTCTGCTGCGGATCGATCCACATGCTGTTCGGATGGTTAGGAATCAGATCAGTCTTGCCCGCAAGGCGCGGGACCCAGAAGCTGTGATCGGTGTCCGCGGACAGCAGCTTGATCAATGTCGGCGTCGGATGCGCCGGATCACTTACTGGCACATGCAGTTCATTTGCGGTGACGACCCTCAGGCCTGGATAGCGATACTCCCACCAGAACTGGTGGCCGATGGCAACAACCTCGATGGTATTTGCGGGCAGAGAGCCCTTCTGTATGTCCGCAATTACTCTCGCTGTCGCCATGAACAGCGCCACCACGATGAGGACGGGAATGACCGTCCACGCTACTTCCACCTGATTGCTGCCATACACCTGGGGCGGTTCACGTCCATCGTCACTTTTTCTTTTTCTGAACTTCACCACCGAGTACAGCAGCAATGCGAAAACGATTAGAAAAATGGCTCCGGTAACCGCCAGCACAAATAAAGACAGTCCGAATATCGATTTGGCCGGCGTCGATACGGGAGAAAAGATAGTGGTCGGGCTGAACCGCGGTACATCGGCAAAGGCTGCCGTTGACCAGCAGACACACGCGAAAATTCCCGCGCCTGGGAAACGCCATCTGATTGAGCCTTGTGATTGCACGCGTTTTCGAACATCCGGCGAGCTTCTACTATGGAGTTCTCTAGCTGCGGAACAAGCACTTCCCCTTCCAAATTGTCCCGATTGGATCAGGAAGAGGGAGCAGGTCTTCGCTGGCATAACCACAATCTCTCTTGCGGGAAAGTGTCCGTATTTCGACAGAGAGGCGGGTCGCTGCCAGTGGGAGGACATCCGGTGGGCTGGTATTTGCGTGGTCCCATACCTTCAAAGTCACAATTAGGGCGATCGCACCCGTGGCTTTATGCGATGAGGTACTGGTGAAAAACGACTGGTTTGCATCGGGGTGCAAACATATGGAACGGAATCAGTACCCTGTTCTCGTCCTTACATTTTCATGCTTCGTGATGGAAGAGGATGTGCTGTGCATGAATATGGCCAAATTACCGTATTCTGACCTTATCAGGAGGAGCAAATGAGCGAGCACTATCATGATGTTGGCGATCTTCGGTTTCTCAAGGAGATGAGCAAGCTTGCGCCCACCGAGTTCAATGCATGGCTCAACCTCGACAAGATCGTGGGCCGCGAGGACGGCGCGATTCCAAGGAAATATCGTGAGCTGATTGCGCTAGGAGTCGCTTTCACCACCCAATGTCCGTACTGCATTGAGGCCCATGTGAAGGGCGCGAAAGCGACCGGCGCATCTCGCGAAGAAATTACTGAAGCTTCGCTGATTGCAGCGGCCCTGCGCGCTGGAGGCGCGGCCACTCACGGCGCCATGGCATTGAAGTTCTATGAGCAAGCGCAATGATCATCAGGCCGCGCGGACGATCCAATTGGCAGTAATTAATGGAGCCATAGTTTCACGTGACGCTGTTATTTTCCTGATCGCGGGCTGAAGAGTTGTGGAAAACTATCCCCGTCGTCGGCAGCATCTTTCTTGTCGGAATGAAGGCCCTGAAAATCCTTTTCGACCAACAGAGAGGGGCCGGCGTTAGCGGCACTCTTATAGGACAGAGACGCCTGATCGGAATCGACCCATTTCTGGGCAATAGAGAGCGGCAGCATAACCCGGATGCAGTCCTGGTAATATCGGGCCTCCATCGCCGTCCAGTCCGCGGAAGTCTCCAGCGTGTAAATCAGCGGCGAACCTGAGCTAAATCGTAGGATGTCTGCGCAGATGCCCGTCCTGCGGAACTGCCCGATGTCGGAACGGTTCAGCCGCACCCGCAAAGAGTTCTGATGAATACTGAGTTTCACGCGATCTCCGATCTCCCCTTCTTAATTCGCATTGCTGCTCACCAGCTTGCCGCAGCACTCCGGCCGTGCTGGCAGATTCGACCTATCCCAGCCGCCGCCAAGGGCCTGGATTAATAACACCGCGTTGGCCATTCGCCGTCCAAGAATATTGACGGCGGTCACTTCATCCGCGAGCGCGGCATTCTGAGCAGTTATGACTTCGAGGTAGCTGGTGACGCCACCCTCGTATCGAGTGTTCGACAGATCAAGGGATCGTTGGGCGGCCTGCACAGCTACAGCCTGAACTCCTGCCTCTTGCTCCAAGATTCGCAATGCTGCCAGGTTGTCTTCCACTTGCTGAAAAGCGTTGAGCACTGTCTCGCGGTAGGCTGCGACGGTTGAGTCGTAGCTGGCTTTCGCTTCGTCATTAAGGGCGCGGCGCCGGCCGACATCGAATACCGTGAACAGAGAGGAAGCGCCGACCGACCATAATGCACTGGGGCCTTGAAGCAGCGTAGTAATGCTTCCGCTCTCAAATCCACCCGTCCCCAGAATATTGAGCGAGGGATAATAGGCGGTGCGCGCCAGGCCCACCTGGGCGTTTGCAGACGCTACCAGACGCTCCTCTCCGGCAATATCGGGACGCCTTTCCAATAACTCCGAAGGTACCCCGACAGGGATCGGCGGAGGCGGAGTGGTCAGCGGTAAGGCTGCCAGCGCGAATTCCGCAGGAGGTTTTCCGATCAATACCGCAACCGCATGTTCATATTGCGAGCGGGCAGCTCCGACGTCGACCATTTGCGCACGCGTGGTTTCGAGGATTGTTCTCGCCTGCTCAACTTCTACTTCAGAGGCAAGGCCGCCCTCATATCGGTCTTCGTTGAGCTGGAAGGCCTGCTGGTACTGCGCAACGGTATCCGTTAGTAATTTTTCCTCCGCGTCCAATGTTCGTGCGGCGAAATAGTCGACAGCTAATAAGGCATGCAGGCTCAGGTTGATCACTGCCAGATCGGCTGCACTGGCTTGCGCCTGTTCACGATAAGACTCAACGTTCTTACTCACCCGTCCCCACGCGTTGACCTGGTATGACAGATCTATGGGGACCACGAAGTCATTGAAGGTTATTCCATCAAACGCCGAACTTTGTGGCGGACGGTTGTTCGAATACCTCTCGCGGGTGGCCGAAGGGGCCGCTGTCAACGTTGGATAGTAATCAGCGCGAACATAGCGCAACGCAGCACGCGACTCCTGATATTGAGCCAATGCGGCCTTCAAATTCTGATTTGAAACATTAATTTGCTCTTCTAAAGCGTTGAGTTGCGTATCTTGAAAAATCTCCCACCAGTTTCCGCCCAACTTCTGGTCGCTCGGCTGTGCGGTTTTCCAATTTCCAATCTCTTTGTATGCAGGTGGAGCGGGAGCAATGGGAGTCTTGTATTTGGGACCGACTGCGCAACCGACAAGCTCAAGCGTTGCGACTACCACCACGAAAGCCCGCCATCCCGTCAACTGAACCAAGCCTGCGTTTTTGGGTGTTGAGATCACTCGGAATCTCCCGGAAGCGTTGCATTGACAACCTTGACTTCTTGACCAGAGACCAGCGAATCGGGCGGATTCGTAATGACCTGATCGTGTGCATTCAAACCCGACACAATTTCAATGTCTGCTCCGAAGTCGTGCCCGGGGGTGACATCAGTGACCGTCACCTTTCCATTTTTCACAACGCCAACTTGAAGTTTCTCAGACCGGAAAATCAAAGAACTGACTGGAAGCAGGAATGTGGAGGTCTGGGCCGGAATTTTCAGGTGAACTTCTGCATAGGAACCTGAAAGCAGGGTGCCCTTAGGATTTTGGACGTCAACTTCTGCAAGTAGGGTGCGAGTGGTCGCATTAATCGCATCTGCAGTACGCACCAAGTTACCGGGGAATTTCTGGCTGGGAAACTCGGCCAGTACAATGTCCGCCCCTGTCTGGCCCGGCTTCACCCCTCTCGAATATTCTTCCGGCACATTCACGTACACCCGCAGTACCCCAGGCTGAACCATGTCGAACAGGTCGGTCCTCGGTGTGGTGCTGCTGCCGGAATTGATAAGGTCTCCGATATCGGTATTGCGGGCGATGATTACGCCATCGAACGGCGCGTAAACTTTTTCGAACGACACCAGGGCTTCATAATGACGGACATTTGCCATGTCCGCATCGACGACTGCCTTATTCGCGCTGTAGCCGCCGACGGCATTATCTACATCTTGCTGGGCGACGGCATGCTTCGTGAGAAGCGACTGGTAGCGGTCTCTCGTGATCTGCGCCAGTTCAAGGTTCGCCTGCGCGGTCGCCAGAGTGCTGCGCGCTTGTGCCAGTTGCTCATCGACTTCGGGAGTTTGAATGACCGCCAGCAATTGACCTTTTTTAACCCGGGCACCGATATCGAAATACCAGGCCTTCAAATAACCATCGGTGCGAGCGTAAATTGGCGAAGAGATAAAGGGCTGTATGTTGCCGGGCAAAATAACTTCCTCGGTCGGGGCAGTCTGTTTCGGCAATACGACTGAGACCGAAGGCACGGCTATCTGCTGAGTCACGGTGCGTAGGTTTGCTTCAGCCTTGATGCGCGACCGGATTCCGAAAATTAGAATGCCCGCCGCGAGGCCCGCAATGATCAGTCCGATGATCAAACCTCGTCGCCTCCCCGGCCTGTTGTTATGAACGGGCGGCGGCAGCATCTCTAGTTTGCCGACATCTTCTTTTCTCATTTCAATTTGCGCCATATATTCACCAAGGTCGGTGCCGCTCCTACTCGTGCGCGCGGCTAAGTTTTTGCCGGTATCCGTGAAGCACGCTGAAGAGAGTAGGTACAAAAAAGAGTGTGGAACCCGTCGCGAATATCAGGCCGCCGATCACGGCGCGTCCCAAGGGGGCATTTTGCTCGCCGCCGTCCCCCATTCCCAGCGCCATGGGTACCATGCCAATGATCATGGCCAATGCAGTCATCAGCACTGGCCGAAAACGCGTGAAGCCAGCCTGCAAGGCCGCTTCGATCGGATCTTTTCCTGCAGCCATCTGTTCGGTGGCAAAGCTAACCACCAGAATGCTGTTCGCCGTGGCCACGCCCATGCACATGATCGTTCCCATGAGTGCGGGCACGCTCAACGTGGTGTGAGTGATGAACAGGAACCACGCAATTCCCGCCAGCGCCGCAGGCAGCGCTGAAATCATGATCAAGGGATCGAGCCAGGACTGAAAATTCACTACGATCAGCAGATAATCCAGCAGGATCGCAAAAATGAGTCCAGTAAGTAGCCCGACGTAAGACGTCCTCATGGTTTGCACCTGGCCGCGGATTACTACTCGCGAACCGCGAGGCAGTTGTGAGCGGTCCGCATCGATCAGCTTATTGATATCTTTGGCCACTCCTCCCAGGTCACGCCCTGATACTCCGCCAAAAATGTCGATCACGGGCGCGACATTGTAATGCGACACCACTCCCATTCCGGTTCCGCGCTGCATCGAGACCAGGCTGGCCATAATGGAAGGGGAGACCGACGCGCTGCTCCCCGTTACGGGCATGTTTACCAAATCCTGGATGGTGTCCGCATGGTACTGCGGAGTCTCGGTCGCAATCGAGTAGCTCACACCGTTCTTCGGATCAAGCCAAAAAGTGGGCGAGGTCTGAAAACTGCCACTGAGCGAAACCAGCAAATTTTGTGCGATGTCGTGCGCCGAAAAACCTAGCTGCTGCGACTTTGTGCGCTCGACATTGAAATGAAGGTAGGGTTCATCAAACGGTTGCTGGATGCGTAAGTCAGCCGTGCCAGGAACGTATCTGAGTTTTTCCAGTAGTTGGCTCGCCCATGTCCGGTTGCCCTCGAGGTCGCTTCCAATTACCTGAATATCGATCGGTGCCGGCAGACCAAAATTCAAGATTTGCGTGACGATGTCTGCTGGAAGAAACGCGAACATCACGCCGGGAAAATTTTTCGCGAGACTCAAACGCAGCTGATTAACATAGTCGGCTGTCGGGTGGTGCTTCGCCGTGAGAGTAACCAGAATATCTGCGTCTGATGTTCCAATCGGGGCTGAGTTACTGTACGAAAGATTGATCCCGCTGTAAGGCAGGCCAATGTTGTCGATAATGCTTTTAATTTCATTCGCGGGGACTTCCTGACGAATGGAGTTCTCCACCACGTCGCACAAGAACGCGGTGTCCTCAATGCGCATGCCTGTAGGCGCACGGAGATGAAGCTTGAAGCTTCCGGCATCTACAGTCGGAAAAAAGTCTTGTCCCAACCATGGAATCAGCATCGCCAGGGAACCCAGGCAAGCTGCGAAGAAAGCCAGCAGAAACGCGCGGCGGTGATGAAGAACCCGTTCCAGCCGCTTGTGATAATTGTCCCGGAAGTTATCGAAACCAGTCTCAAAACGCTGCTGCAACCGGACCAAAGGATTGCGGCTTCGCCCCGCCTGCTCACCTGTTTTTTGATTCCGTAATAAATACTTCGCCATAGTCGGAACAATAGTTCGCGAAAGGAAATAGGAAGCCAACATGGCAAATACCACGGCTTCTGCAAGCGGCAGGAACAAATAACGCGCTACTCCCGACAGCAAAAACATGGGAGCGAACACAATGCAGATCGAGAGTGTAGAAACGAATGCCGGGGTAGCGATCTGCATCGCGCTGTCCAGAACAACTTCATCCATGTCCTTTTCCGGTTCGGCTGCGCGATTCCGGTTGATGTTCTCGACTTCCACCGTTGCGTCATCCACCAGGATGCCGACGGCAAGAGCCAGGCCCCCAAGAGTCATAATGTTGATCGTCTGACCGATTACGCTCAGAACGATGAGCGAAGTCAAAATGGCCAACGGAATAGAAGTCGCAATGATCAAGGTGCTTCGCCAGCTGCCTAAAAAAATCAGGATCATCAGAGCAGTCAAACATGCTGCGATGAGCGCTTCGCGAACTACGCCGTTAATTGCTCCCAGTACAAAAATCGACTGGTCGGCGAGAGGTTCCATCTCGAGCTGACGGGGAACTGTCGCCGCAATTTGTGGCAGTAATGACTTGATCCCTGAAATTACATTCAGTGTGGATGCGTCTCCAGCCTTCTGGATTGTGAGCAGGACCGAACGTTGTCCGTTCACCCGTACAATGTTGGTTTGCGGCGGGAAGCCATCGCGCACCCAGGCGACATCTTTTATATAGATGGTTGTGCTGCCAATGGTCTTGACCGGAATGCGGTTCAAGTCTGTGACCGTCTGAGGCGCAGCATTAGGAATGTCAACGTCGTATTCTTTGCTGCCGATTTTTGCGGTGCCGGTGGGGAGGATCAAATTCTGCAAGGTGATGGCATTCACTACGTCCAGGGCAGACATGTTTTTCGACTGTAGCTGCGCCGGATTCAGGTCAACCTGGATCTGCCGCTGCTTCCCGCCGTACGGGTAAGGTACAGAGGCTCCGGGAACGGTGATCAGCTGTGTGCGGATGAAATTGAGACCGTAGTCGTTGAGTTGCTGCTCCGAAAGTCCTTGCCCGGAGAGCGCCAATTGCATGACCGGAACACTCGACGCGCTATAAGCGATGATGAGCGGAGGGGTTGTACCGGGCGGAAGTTGCCTCAATTGGGTTTGAGATACCGCCGTAATCTGTGCGATCCCGCGGTCGAGACTGGCATTTGGCTGCATGAAAACTTTTACGACCGCGATGCCGTAAAGCGACTGAGACTCGATGTGCTCGATATTGTCTACTGTGGTGGTGAGGCTTCGTTCGGTGACGCTGATGATGCGGTCGGCCATTTCCTTCGGGACGAGGCCGCTGTAATTCCAGATGATGCTGACCACGGGGATATTGATGTTCGGGAAAATATCCGTGGGCGTGCGTAGTATGGAAATCACTCCCATCACCAGGATCAGGATGGCCATCACCACGAAGGTGTAAGGCCGTCGCAACGCTAATCGCACTATCCACATAGAGTTTTCTTTAGGTGAGTTTCAGTTGTTGACGTTGCTCTGCCAAAGCGCGGTAGTGCCGGCTGCGATTTTTAGGGCGTAGGGCCCGGCACATCAACACCGTCAGCTTGGCGCGTGCGCGTGCCAGTTGCGCTTTCACAGTTCCTTCGGCCACTCCCAAATGTTGTGCGGTTTCGCTGGTCGTCAGGCCCTCCAACTCGCGCAACTGGAATGTCGTGCGCAGCGGAACTGAGAGCTGCGGCAACAATTCTCTAAGGTAAGCTCGTAACTCGGAATTTCGACACTGTTGTTCAGGACTAGGGCTGTGATCTGGCAATTGCTCCGATAAGACGTATTCCGGATCCTCACCTATCGGTTCGTCTAGCGAAATGTGGAGATGTCGTGGACGCCGGCGCAACTGCATGCGCGCCGCGTTAGTGACAATGGCAGTCAGCCAGGTAGAAATCTGCGCCTCTTCTCTGAACTCATCCAGGTGCTTGTAAGCAGACAAAAGTGCATCCTGAACCGCGTCCTCCGCGTCGGCTGGATTCCCCAGGTATCGGCACGCCCTTCGGTGAAACAACCGCATATGTCGAGAAAGAACATCCTGGAATTTCAGAGTTCGATCTTGCTGGTCGCGAACTTCAAGGCCCTGTTGGGTGGAGATGTTTGCTTGCGCTTGCATTTTTCCTTTGCCTCCCTGACAAGACAGTGAAATGCACGCCGCTTTCCATAAGTGCTAGATAACTTGGCCCCTATGTTTTCAGCGGAATAATCACCCAAGTAGCTGGGCATGGACTTGTAGAACGAAGTCGTGAGTCCGGCAGTTGACACGACCGTCAGCATTTCGACTTGGCGCGCTTTCGGCAGAGTTCTCCCAAAGCCACAAATCGTAGCGAGTGCACCCGCAACGCTCCTTCGCGTTTTGGAAGATGAAATGCACTGTGCAGGTCGAAATGCGAGGTGCAGATGTCATCACTTAACATGACGAGAGTAGTGTTGAACGCAAATGTCCTGTCCGGCATTCTGAATTGGGTTTGCCCAGGATGCGGCGGAAGAATGGGCGGGCGTGGCAAAGAGTTCAAGTGCCAGGGCGATTGCCAAACGGACTGGCGTCAAGTGTGGGAGGAAGTTCTTTCGGAGCGACGCTCTCCGGATCTGGTCGGGGTGTCGAAGCAGTTTGTCCCCCACGTCGACATTCAAGAAAAAGTGGAGATCTTATGAAACTTCTTACAGCAGATCAGGTGAGACTCGGATTCATTGGCTTGGGCAACATGGGAGGCCGGATCGCTCGACGCCTGATTGATCACGGATACCAACTGTCCGCATATGACAGCGATATAACCAAGGTGGAAGGCCTCGCTCGACAAGGCGCAGTTGCCGCAAAAAATATTCCTGAGCTCGCAGCCACTGCCGATGTGATTCTCTCGTGCCTTACTAATGATGAAGCGGTCCACGAGGTTTATAACGCGCCCGGGGGAGTTTTTGCTGCGGCACAGGAAAACGCCATTGTCCTCGAAATGAGCACCATCTCTCCAGCGAGTTCGCGCGAATTGCACAGGCTTGGGGCTACACATGGTATTGAGGTGCTGGACGTCGCCATCTCGGGCAGCACTCCCGCCGCCGAGCAAGGCATTCTGACGCTATTGGCAGGTGGCGATGCGGAGCTGTTCCGCGCCGCTCAGCCGATATTTCAGGCGATCGCAAAACAATACTTTCTAATGGGCGGCCCGGGATCCGGAACCGCGATGAAGTTGGTGGTCAACACTCTGCTGGGTGTTGGCATGCAGGCGATCGCCGAGGCGGTGGTTCTTGGTGAGAAGAGTGGCCTCAATCGCGAGCGGTTGCTGGAAGTCTTATCAAAAACCGCCGTGATCGCGCCGGCGCACATGGGAAAACTCTCGAAGGCAGGGGTCAACGATTACAGCGAGCAGTTTCCACTGCGTCTGATGCACAAAGATTTCCAGTTGATTCTGGACGCGGCGGCACAAGAGCAAATTGCGATGCCCGCGACCCAAGCCGCTTTTTACGTTAATTCAGATGAGCTGGCACAACATCCTGAAGAGGACTTTTCAGCTGTTCTCAGGAGGATGGAAGAAGTTGCCGGGGTAGAAGGTATTCGCCCCGCATCAGTCGTCAGTTAGCCAAAAGCAAGATTTGCCGGGAGTGCAAAGAGGGAAGAACTGTGGCCCAAGTTGAGATTGATGGCGTCGTTCAAGAAGCCCAACCTGGCGAACTTATCGTTGACCTTATCGAGCGCATCGGTCACAAGATTCCTCACGTCTGCTATCACCCTCAACTGGGTCCGGTGCAGACTTGCGACACGTGCATGGTGGAAGAAGGCGGCCGTCTGGTTCGCGCTTGTGCAACCAGAGTCGTCGATGGGATGAGGATCTCCACGAAGTCTGCAAAGGCGTCGTCCGCGCAGGTGGAAGCATTCGATCGCATCCTGAGCAATCATCTTCTGTACTGCACGGTGTGCGACAACAACAACGGAAATTGCACAGTCCATAACACGACTAAGCTGCTGGCCATTGAACATCAGAAGATTCCGTTTCGGTCAAAGCCCTACGAAGTTGATAACACCAACCCGTTCTATCGCTACGATCCGGATCAATGCATCCTCTGCGGCCGTTGCGTTGAAGCCTGCCAGAATGTCGAGGTCAACGAAACGCTTTCAATCAACTGGGAGGACCCGAACCCGCGCGTGCTTTGGGACGGCGGCTCAACGATTGGCGAGTCGAGCTGCGTTTCTTGCGGGCATTGCGTAACCGTCTGCCCCTGCAATGCGCTGATGGAAAAGTCGATGCTGGGTCATGCCGGCTTTCTCACTTCTCTGCGCAAGTCAGCGCTGAACGGCATGATCGACGTAGTCAAAGGAGTGGAACCCGAAACTGGGTACGGAGCCATTCTCCAGGTCTCCGAGGCGGAATCGGCGATGCGATCTCACCGGGTACGCAAGACCAAGACCGTGTGCACATACTGCGGAGTGGGTTGCAGCTTCGATGTATGGACAAAAGATCGTCACATTCTAAAAGTGTCGCCGGAACATGGCCCGGCCAATGGAATTTCCACGTGCGTAAAAGGAAAGTTCGGTTGGGGTCATATCAATAGCCAGGATCGTCTCACCACCCCGCTCATTCGCGAGGGAGATAAATTTCGCAAGGCCAGCTGGGACGAGGCCCTTGATTTAGTCGCGCGCAAATTATCGGAGATCAAGGCGAAGACTGGGCCGGATTCAACCGCTTTCATCTCGTCCTCGAAATGCGCGAACGAAGAAAGCTACCTGATGCAAAAGCTGGCGCGGGCCGTCATCGGCACCAACAACGTGGATAATTGCTCGCGCTATTGCCAGTCGCCCGCAACCGTAGGTTTATTCCGTACCGTGGGTTACGGCGGCGATTCCGGTTCGATTCGAGACATGGAGAAGGCTGACCTTGTGCTCATCATCGGCAGCAACACAGCGGAGAGTCATCCGGTCATTGCCACCCGGGTAAAGAGTTCTCACAAACTGGATGGGCAGAAGCTGATCGTCTCCGACATTCGTGAGAACGAGATGGCCCGGCGCGCCGATCTCTTCCTCCATCCAAAGCCGGGGACAGATATCTTCTGGCTGAGCGCGATTAGCCGCTATTTACTGGAGAACGGCCTCGCCGACACTAAGTTCCTCGATCAATGGGTAAACGGACTGGACGCATATCGCAAGAGCCTCGAGCCTTTCACCATGGAAGCCGCTGCGCGCATTTGTGGTGTGCAGGAGGAGACTCTCAAAACCGTCGCCCATATGATCTCGGAAGCCAAAGCAATGTGCATACTCTGGGCCATGGGGATAACCCAGCACACCCAGGGTTCCGACAGTTCCACCGCGATTTCGAATCTGTTGTTGATTACAGGCAATTACATGCGGCCGGGAACTGGCGCTTATCCGCTGCGCGGGCACAACAATGTGCAGGGCGCCAGCGATCACGGGGCGATGCCGAACATGTTCCCGGGTTATCAGTCCGTGGACGATCCCGAAGTCCGCCGGCGATTCGAAACTGGCTGGAAGGTTAAGCTGCCTTCCACCAAGGGACTGGATAACCACCAGATGGTGGAAGCGATCCACGAAGGCAAACTGAAGGCGATGTATCTCATCGGCGAGGAAATGAGCATCGTGGATTCCAATTCCAACTATGTTGGAGATGCCTTTGCCAAGCTAGACTTCTTCGTCGTACAGGACATTTTTTTCAGTAACACCTGCCGCTATGCCGATGTCGTGTTGCCAGGCGCACCAAGTCTGGAAAAGGAAGGGACTTTCACTAGTACCGAGCGCCGGGTCCAGCGACTGTATCAAGTTCTTGAACCGCTAGAGGGTTGTCATCCGGATTGGAAGATAACCCAGGACATCGCCAACCGGTTGGGGGCAGGGTGGCAGTATCAACATCCTTCCGAAATCATGGATGAAATCGCTGCGCTCACTCCGATGTTTGCCGGCGTTAACTATGAAAGGCTGGCCGGTTACAAATCTCTGCAATGGCCGGTCGCCGCCGATGGGACCGATGAACCCCTACTTTACAAGAAAAAGTTTGCCTTCCCTGACGGGAAAGCGAAGCTCTTCCCAGTCTCCTGGATTGGACCGGCGGACCAACCGGACTCCGAATTTGACTTGCACCTCAACAACGGGCGGTTGCTAGAACATTTTCATGAGGGCAACCTGACCTATCGCACTGACGGAATTCGAGAGAAGACTCCCGACACATTTGTGGAAGTCTCGCCGGAACTGGCTGAGGAACGCAGAATTCAAAGCGGGACATGGGTGCAGCTGGTTTCGCACTACGGAAAAGTTCGAGTCCGCGCTCTTGTAACCGACCGCGTGCAAGGTCGAGAACTCTACATGCCGATGAACTCAGTCGAAAGCCCGGTGAACCGGTTGACCAGCAGCCACACCGATCCTGTGACCAACACTCCTGCGTACAAAGAGACCAGCGTTCACATGAATGTGTTGCCTGAAGTCGGAGAGAGTCCATTGCCCCGCATCAATTCCCGCTTCGGTCATCCGACACCGCAGAGTGGCGTAGAAGTCGAACGCAAGTGGAAGCGGCCAGATTACACGGCTCCGGGCAATGGAAATGGTCTAGTCCAGTTGCACACAAAGAAGTGATCCGAGGAGAATCAGATGGCTCAACCGATTCCACTGGAAATTCCTCCGCGCAACCCACGCGCTGAGTTGCACTCTCGCCTGGAGCATGCGCCGGAGAAACACGCCGAAGCGGTGTTGGCGGGATATGAAGTGCTGCAACAACTGCATGAGCGGGGTGTACTCGAGATCATGCGTGGCGCCTTGGCGGCAAGCGACGACATCCTGGAGAAAGTCGTGGACAATGCAAGAACGCCGGAAGCTATTCGCGCCATCAGAAATCTCCTCTTCTGGCGTCAAATCCTTGGCAGCATCGAGCCGGAGTGGTTCCAGGGTATCTTTAAGGCAATCCCAGAAGGAATAGCCCAAGCGACAGCGGAGCGAGAACAGCCGGTCAGCATTTTCCGGCTGCTTCGAAGACTCATGAGTAAAGATAGTCTGCGTGGCGTGGCCGCAGCGCTCGACTTTTTACAGGCTTTTGGACGTCACCTGCACTCGTCAGAGGGTCAGACTACGCAAACTTGAAGGATTCATGGAATTGGAAAACGAACAAATCGGTTGAACACTCTAATCTCTGGCTACGCCTTAGTTAGACGGGGGACCGGTATTGCCCTACGGCATCACGTTTGCCGCGTGCGCTGCTTGCCCGACCACATCCTGGTTACTCTCGAGACCAGGTCGCACGATCCCCAACTTTTGCATCTTGTGGATGAGTGTCGTGCGCTTCAATCCAAGTTTGGCAGCGGCGCCTCTTGGTCCGCCTATCACCCACCCGACTGTTTCGAGCGTGTGCAGAATCAGAATGCGTTCGGAGTCCCTCAGAGTCGTTGCAGGCGCGGGACGAGTATTCGCTGCCGGAGAACTGATGACACCGCGAGTCCCTGCGTCGGGCAAGGGATTCGGAAGCACGCCTTCATTAGAAAGGATTACGGCACGCTCAATCAGGTTCTGCAGCTCTCGGATGTTGCCCGGCCACGGGTATGACGTGAGCGCCGTCAGTGTTGCATGGGGAATTTCTTCGATCTCCCGCCCTACCCGGCGGCCGTAAATCTCAACAAAATGGGTTACCAGGGCAGGAATATCTTCCCGACGGTCGCGCAAAGGCGGCAACTGTACGGGGAATACATTCAGGCGGTAATAGAGATCGCTGCGAAACTCACCCTGGTTAACCATCTCCGTGAGATCACGGTGAGTGGCCGCAACCACCCGGACGTCCACTTTGTGGGTACGAGTACTGCCCAAGCGCTCGAATTCCTGCTCCTGCAGAACACGCAGCAATTTCGGCTGCAAGGCCGGAGGAATGTCGCCTACTTCATCCAGAAAGAGCGTGCCTTTGTCGGCAAGCTCGAAACGGCCAATCTTTTGCGCGATGGCTCCCGTGAAAGCGCCCTTCTCATGCCCAAAAAGTTCGCTCTCCAACAGATCCAGTGGAATGGCGGCGCAATTCACCCTGACAAAAGGCCGCCCACAACGCGAGCTGATGTTGTGGATAGCATGCGCGATCAGTTCCTTGCCAGTGCCGGTTTCTCCCTGGATAAGAACCGTGGAGTCAGTTGGCGCCACTCGTTCGACCTGCTCGAGCACCGATTCCAGGGCGGGACTATCGCCTATGATCCGCTCGAATCTGCGTTCCTTCCAATCCTGGTTACCAGAACCGAATTGTTGCAAAACTCCCACAGAGAACCTCCTGGGCAAGGGTACACGTGGTTTACCGACTCAACTCTCAATGGCGGCGCGAACATTCTCGAGCAAGACTTCGTCGTCGAAAGGTTTTGTCAGGAACTCGGTCGCTCCCGCTCTTAACGCCTGCAGCCGCATTTTTGCGTCGCCGTGTGCGGTAATAAAGATCGTCGGGATGCAGCAACGCTCGGCGTTCAGCTTAGCCTGTAACTCCAAGCCGGACATGCCGGGCATGCGAATGTCTGCGATCAGACATCCCGTTTTGCGCTGCAATCCGGACTGCAAAAATTCTTCCGCCGAAGCAAACGCCTCTGCCGGCAATCCGACCGCTTTCAGCAGGCCTTGCAGGGCACCCCGCATTAGTTCATCGTCGTCAACAATCACTACCATTTTCGTCCTCGCCTTAGTAGGCATGTTTGAACTGTAGTTCCTGGCTCAAGACCGCGCAATTATGCTTTGGTATGAGAACACTAATACTGCCCTGCGTGCGTTATTCCTGCGTGTCGGTGTGGATTGGCAGGGAGAGATGAAAGATTGCGCCGCGCGGAGAGTTGTCGGCTGCCCACAGGCGCCCACCGTGCGATTCGATGATGGAGCGGCTGATGCGGAGTCCCATACCGGTGCCGTTAGGCTTGGTGGTAAAAAATGCATTGAATATCTGGTCAGCCTGCCCCACGGGTAGTCCTACACCGGTGTCGCCAATCGAAACTATGAGTTGCTGACTCTCAGCCCGTTGCGAATTGATGGTGAGTTCGCGCGTTCCATTGGCTTCTTTCATGGCGTCGATTCCGTTGGCCATCAGGTTCATGATCACCTGCTGCAGTTGCACGCGATCACCTGTGATTTTGGGTAAATCATCCTCAAGTTCGATGCGAACAGAAATTGAATTTCGCGACATGTCGCCGATCATCAACGCGAGCGTCTCGTGAATAACATTATTTATATCCACCAACTCCGATTTCGGATTCACCCTTTTGAAGAGCAGTCGGGTCCGGCTAATGATTTCCGCTGCACGGGTTGCGTCTTTTACCACTCTGGTAGCAGCCTCTCGCGCTTCGTCTAAGTCGGGATGATCGCGGTTGAGCCAGCGCAGACAGGTGTTAGCGTCAGTCATTGCGGCTGCGATCGGTTGATTCACTTCGTGGGCTAAAGACGCGGTGAGTTCTCCCATGGTTGTGATGCGGCTGATGCGGGCGAGATCGGCTTGCGCTTGACGCAAAGCTTCTTCGGCCTGCCTGCGCTCAGTGACGTCGGTAGAGCTGCCGACGAATTGCACCAGATCTCCGCGGGAGTTCAAAAGCGGGTGACCGACGCTATGAAGGTGTCTTATGCCGCCATCTGGAAGGATAATCCGGTACTCAATTTCGTACTCCGACTTTTCGCTTATTGCGCGATTGATTTGCTGTTCCCGGCCGGCGCGATCACCGGGATGAATGCGCTCTACTCGTTTCTTCCAAGCCGACATGCCCTCGCCAGGATCGAAGCCATAGATGCGATACCATTCTTCGGATAGGTGCAATGCGCGTGTGGCAGTTACGTCCCAGGCCCAGCTGCCGGTATGCGTGAGTTTCTGTGCTTGCGCTAGGTAGGCCTCGCTCCTTCGCAGCGCCTCTTCTACCAGCTTGCGTTCAGTGATGTCGGTGGTGCTGCCAACGAACTGCACCAACTCCCCCGAACCATCCAAAACAGGGTGTCCAATCGTCTGAAGATGTCTTATCGCGCCACTCGGAAGAAGAATTCTGAAGTCAGTTTCGTACTCTGATTTTTCGCTTATTGCGCGATCGATTGCTCCTTTCCACTTGGAACGATCATCGGGATGGATGCGCTGCAATCTCGTTTCAAACCCGGGCATGCCTTCCTTCGGATCAAAGTCGTATACGCGATACCATTCATCGGATAGGTGCAGCGCGCGTTTTCCAGCCACTTCCCAGACCCAACTGCCGGTGTGTGAGAGCCTCTGAGCCTCCGCTAAGTAAGCCTGGCTCTGCCGCAGCTTCTCGTCAGCTCGCTGGCGTTCGGTTACGTCCATCACCGTACCCACAAATTCAACGAGGTCTCCAGATGGACCCAAAACGGGGTGGGCAATGACGTGGATGTCTCTGATCTCACCGCTACGGTGAACAATGCGGTAGTCGATCTCGTAATCGACTTTCTCGCGGCCTGCTGCCTCTGATAGTTGCCTGACCTTGACTCGATCGTCCGGATGGACGCGCTGCAAAAATGCTTCGTATGACGGCGGTCCGTCGTTAGGATCAAAACCTAGAACCCGGAAGCATTCGTCCGACCAATACCTCATCTGCCCGGTGGCGGATATTCGTGCCCAGCTGCCGGTACCGCTCAACCTCTGCGCTTCCGCTAAATAAGCTTCACTCTCGCGGAGCTTTTCTTCGGTGCGCTTGCGCTCCGCGATTTCAAGCTTCAGATCTTCATTAGCGCGGCTCAGGTCGGCGGTTCGCTCCGCCACTCTAATTTCAAGCTCGCCGCGCGCGCGGTTTACCCCCATCATCAGCAGCGCAAAGATGAGGAATACGACGTCATAAATGGCCCGAGATGCGGCGTGGGCCTCAGGCCAGTGGTAGTAACGGACGAACGAAGCGAGCACCGCCGCCAGTATGCCGGGCTTAGTGCCTCCGTACCAAAAAGATATGGCAATTGCCGAAAGCGCGAACGCGGTAAACGGCTGAGGCAGGCGAAAGTAAAGAAAGATATGGGCTACGCCCAGAGCGGCGCCAATCGATGCGAAAGCCAATCCATAGCGCCAGGCGGCAGACGCCGCCGGCTTTTCAAACCATTTGCCCGTAGCCGTAGGATTCATGGTCGACAGTTCTTTGTAATATGGATGAAGCCTTTCCCACTAAAGACGCGTTTGTCGAGCAAAGAATCGTATACATCGCGCGCAAACTACTTTTTAGGAGCGGGAATATCGAGCTTTGCTGCCATTCTGACTAATTCAGCCAGGGAGTCGGCCTGCATCTTGTGCATGACATGGCCGCGGTGGATCTTGACGGTTATTTCGCTGGTCCCCAGGTCATAAGCGATTTGCTTATTGAGCATGCCCGAGACTACCAGTCCCATGACCTGGCGCTCGCGTGCAGTTAGCAACTGATACCGGCCCCGTAAGCCGGCAAGCTCGTTTTGGTGTTGGCGCGCCGCACGATCCCGATCCAAGGCCTGGTTGATCGCATCCAGCAAATCCTGATCCCGGAAAGGCTTGGTGAGGAATTCGACCGCGCCGGACTTCATGGCCCTCACGGTCATCGGAATGTCACCATGACCGGTAATGAAGATGATGGGAATTTGAACGCCGGCATCGGCCAGTTCGCGCTGAAAATCCAGACCGCTGACTCCCGGCAGCCTTACGTCGAGAACCAGACAACTTGGCCCGTCCGGATGCTTGCGGCGCAAAAAATCTTGAGGCGTTCCGAAAGTTTCGGAACGCAAGCCAACGGATTTCAGCATTCCCTGGATCGACGTCCGTACCAGGTCATCGTCGTCAATCACGAATACAGTCGCAACCCCTGCTGACATCATCCACACGCCTCGAGCTGGATATGCAGCGTGATACGAAAGCACTTCCCGCGAAAGTCATTCGACCTGGCGGTGCTTATCCACAGGATCTTACGCTTATCGCCTGCTGCAGAATTTGCGGCCAGGTTCCACACTCGGGAGATGTTGTAACGCCAAAAGAAGTCTATCGTATCGCGAGAAAAGGCCCGGGTCTTTGAACCCGGACCTAAGCAGCGAATTCCCGCAGTGTAGTTAGTTTGATCCGGCAGCCTCAAAACCAGTTATTGCTTGCTGTTTGCCTACGCTCATTTGCCGCTCGTCCAGAGCGATATCATTCCGTAACTGATTCGAATAAACGAACTCATGACCGGTTTCATCTCCCGGATAGAACCACTTCAGCATGAGCTCTGGCTTGCCTATTCCCTGGTCCGCCAACGCAACCGGAGTGTCGCCAGTGAGCTCACGATTCTCGGTTGGCAGTGTCTCGAGAGTCGCATAGATGTGGGTACGGTCCGAATTGAATATCTGAACAATATTCAGGTCGTCGGGGTCAGCCAATTTGAATAAGTAGGTTCCAGCCGGCAGTACCTGCCCGGGAATCTGGATTGGTTGACTGAAGGTTATTTCCGTCGCCTGATCTCCCTCGTCTGCGTGAGCAGCAAGTTCAAAAAACATAGTAAAAGCAACGATCATTCCAACCGCAATAAAAGTCTTATGAATTTTCATTTTAGTTTATCTCCTTAAATATTTTTATTTCCCCGTTTAAAAAAGGAACTTCACAACAGATTTTCCGGCCTTAGCGGTTCCTTTTGCTGAGACCTTCGCCGCCTTGTAAGTGCTCTTGCCTGCGACCTTGGCGGAATGTCCCACAACATCGGCGGAACGGCCAACGACATCGGCTCCGAACGACGGCGCCGCCATGCAAAGAGAAAGCACACCCAGAATAAAAAGCCTTTTCATAAATCCTCCTTAAATTGTTGCTGCGCGTAGAGTCGTTTCTCCTGAAAAAGAACCAAGTTCTCAAATCAAGTTTCGGTAACCACGCATCAGCGTCGAGCCTTTCTTCCTTTCGACACCTGTAATAAGGCACGGCAGCTGCCAAACCAACTTTGAACATGACTTTCTTGAAAAGGCTTTATTTTCGTGAATTTAGATTGAGAGCTGTCCGCAGAACAGGAGCGCGGGACCCGCGGCAAGTGTCAACAGTGTCCACTCCAGGTTCTGATCATGGTTGATTGTCGACACTAACCCTCCTCGCGAGTGTAATGAGGAGGGCGCAATCGTCGTGCTGTCGATGGGGTGCGGCCGTGCGAAATTCACTCCATCTCGAATGCGAGATATTGCAATTTCCCATCCCGTTCAATTTGAAGGACGACCGGATCGCCAGAATTTAGGGTGGCGAGAATTTCCTTTAGCTGCGAGGCTGACTTTAGCGGTGTGTGAGCGATTGCGTGGATAATGTCGCCAGGCTGCAAGCCAGTGTCTACTCCATTGGGCCCGCCGGACTGCGCTACCACAACAATGCCGGTGTCACCGGGATCCCGATGCAGAAGTAACTTCACGCGGTCGTCTAAGTCGGAGACGAAGACACTCAATTCCCAGATTAAATTTTTCTGCAGGTCGGGGCTGTCAGACAGCTCATCCGTCGCGTCGTGGTACACCGTAACCGGGATTTCGAAGGACATAGGGGTGGTGCCGCGAAGTACATCGATTTTCAATATCTGATCAGCGGGGTGCAGATAGAGCGCGGCGACGAGTTCGGGAAAAGCTACGATTGGGCGATCGTCAACTGCAACCACAATATCTTCGGTCCGCAAACCTGCGGCTTTCGCGGGTCCATCGGGATTAACATTGGAAATAACTGCTCCCCAGCTCCTCGCCAAACCCAGACCTGCTGCCAGGGTAGGCGTGATGTTCTGTGCTTTCGCACCGATCGCAACTCGCTGCACATGTCCGTACCTGCGAAGGCGCTGATAGTCAAAATTCACAATCTCGGCGGGGATCGCAAACCCCAGCCCTTCGCTGCCTCCGCCTTTGCTGAGGATCAGAGTGTTAATTCCAACCACATTGCCGTCGACGTCGACCAGCGGGCCGCCACTGTTTCCAGGGTTTAGCGCGGCGTCAGTCTGGATATACACCATCGGATTATCAGGATCGGGCTGGCGCGCGACCGAACTGACCACTCCCATGGTGACAGAATCGCGCAGCCCCTCGGGGCTTCCGATTGCGAGCACAACTTCTCCCTGGCGTACTCGCACTTCATCGCGAAAATGAGCGCTCGGCAGATTCTTAGCTTCTACCTTGAGAAGAGCTAAATCAGATTGTTTGTGCAGACCCAACACCTTGGCATCCAGGATCTGTCCAGCGTGGATCGGTTGGACATCGAGGGACGAGTCCGCTGGCGGTGAGGGAAGGATCACGCGGATGCGCTGCGCTCCCTCGACGACGTGAGCGTTGGTGATGATATATCCATCAGGATCGACAATGACTCCTGCGCCAACGGCTCGCTGTCTCACAATTGTCGCTGTGTCGGTGTGTCCATGATCTTCCGCGGGGCCATATCCGGCGACCACGATCTGGACCACAGCGGGAGAAACCTTATCCACTACCCTTTCAATCGAGCGATCCAGCTCTCGCAGGAGATTCGGCGAAGCAGGCGCTGTTGATGTGACGACCGCTCCACCTGCGGAGTGGCGCGATAGGTTCGGCTGTGCGTGGGCGGCTGCGGCCAAAAGCAAACAAGCAACGCCAGATTTTATGAAACGCAGTGGGATCATATGTAAACCGCTTTCCGAGATCAGACTTTAAACCCAAGCCTTGCCACCCAGTGCCAAATCGACAGTGATGGCATAGGTGCAATACATCAGCCACACCCCAGTGGCGACTTGAAAGAACCCTACGAGTCGGCCGCCTGCATTCCAGGACAGCAAGCGGGTAGGAATTTCGATCGCGTAAACCAACGTCAAGCCGATAAAGATGAGCATCACCGGGATATCTCCTGCGCGCCGAAAAACGGCAATGCCGAGAATGCTGAGAAACAAGAACGCGATTGCCATCCAGCCATCCGGCTGGGCGCTCGAATCGATGTATCGCCGGTAAGCCATCGCGAACCAGTGAATTCCATAAGCTGTGAACGCCAATCCGGCCATATATAAAGGAGAAGGAGCCGTTTTGCCGAAAACGTTGAACCATGTAAGGCCAGTCAACAAATAAATGCCGGTGAGGAACTGCATGAACCCCGGCATCCAAAAACCCCATAAACCCAGGGTTCGATTGACTTCCGGGCTGCTCTTCGGAAACCCGAATAAGGCCTGACCACCCCAGACGAAGTAACCGGTACCCAGACCAAAAAAGCCGATGGCGAGAGGCGCGAACGGCGAATTTGTAAATGCGAAAGTTTGTGCGTACATTTCTTGAGCTCTCCTCTGCGACATTTACAGCACGGCCTGTTCCACACGAAAAGAAGAATCGACAAAGTTCATCCCCTCAATAGATCCGTCCATTTACAGACCCGACCCCTGCCTATTCGGGTTTGTAATTCGCTCGCGATGTGAGCACAGGATCGACAGCCTGTCGAAATGCTGACGCGGCCATCGCTATCTGGACACTGCGGGCCCTTTGCAAGCAATCCAAATATCACAAAAGGCTTGCCCTGTCAGCAGCCGGCTTTTGGAGACTTGCATGCAATCAGGTAGCTGTGAAGTGGATTATGTGATCGGAGAAGTGGCGCGAAAAGGACGGAATCGTGATGGCAAGTCAAAAAACAAAAAAGTGCGCGCACTTACCTTGCTTGTGCGACGTCTCAGCCGGACAAGAATACTGCGGAGAATCTTGCCGTGACGCAGGCCGCGAAGACATCGAAATTGCGTGTCAATGCGACCACCCCGCATGTCCGCTGACGTTTCGGCAGTCTCCGTCTAACAGCGCGGCTGACTTGGCTAATTGATTTGATTAGTCGATAGCGGAGGGCGGATCCGAATTACTCGAATGTGTTGCTGATCTGTCAACGTTGGCTGAATACGCGAGGCGGGTCAGCGGTCAGGAGAATTGATTGTGAAATTTCTAAAGCAATGTTTGTCGTTTTTTCTTTCGTCGTGGCTCATGTCAACGATGGTACCAGCAGGGTTCGCTGATCAGGGAAGCCAACCAACCGCGCAAGTCCGCGTGGAGGCCGCGCAGCAGACGCCCGAACAGTTGCAGCAACTGGTCGCACCCATTGCGTTGTATCCGGACGCATTGGTGGCGCAAATTCTCGCAGCTGCGACCTATCCCGACCAGATCGTAGAAGCGGACCGATGGATGCAGCAGCACCCAGACTTAAAGGGAGAACAACTCGGCCAGGAAGTCGATAAGCAACCTTGGGATCCAAGCGTGAAAGCGCTCACGGAATTTCCTTCGGTTCTCGCCAACATGGACAAGAACCTTTCGTGGACCTCATCGCTTGGCGATGCGTATGTCAATCAACAGCAAGACGTGATGAATGCTGTTCAGGTAATGCGCGACCGTGCGGAGAAAGCGGGGAACTTAAAGAGTACATCGCAAGAAAAAGTAAGCAATAGCGGCCAGACCATAGTTATCGAGCCGACTGACCCTCAAGTGGTATATGTCCCCGAGTATGATCCGTGGCTTGTCTACGGAGATCCCCTTGCCGTCTGGCCGAGTTGGTACTGGTATCCGGGGCCGTATCTTGACGGGCCTGGCCTGGCATGGGGCTTTGGCTTTGGAATCGGCTTTTTTGGCGGCTTTGGCTGGGGATGGGGACATTGGGGTTACGACTGGCATCGTCACGACATTCTCTTCGATCACCACAGCTACATCTCCCACAGCCGTGTGTTCGTCAATCGCAATTACTTCAATGCCGGCAGAGGTGGATTCAATGGAGGCGGATTTCATGGTGGCGAACATGGATTTGCTTCGCCCCATGCCTACGCCGGTTCTCATTCGGGCGCCTTCGGCGGCTTTAATCACGGAGGCGAGACGCGAGGCTTCTCCGCCCGCGGGCAGTCGAGCTTCGGCGGAGGCTTCCATGGGGGCGGAGGATTCCACGGCGGCGGTGGTCACGGCGGTGGTGGTCACCGGTAAATTCTGCCTTCACGCTCGTCGATGAAATCAACTGACTATACGGAGAACTAAGGTTATGCGGAAAAATATAAAGATTGATACCTTCGGATCCAGGCTCGCAATCCTGGTCGCTTTACTTCGGTTTTCACTGTTAATTGTGGCGGGCGCCCGGCCGCTCTAGCCCAAGCATCAACTCTGCGGACGTTTTCATCGCCGGCAGAAGCTTTGTCGGCTCTTGTTCAAGCGACGCGCAATGACGATGAACCCGCGCTGGAAGCCATCCTTGGAGCGGGCAAGGATGTGACGTCGTCGGGCGACAGCGTCGAGGACAAACTGGAGCGCGAACAGTTCTGCCAAAAATATCAGGAGATGCACCGCCTGGTTCGAGAACCCAACGGCAGCACTGTTCTATATATCGGGGCAGAGAACTGGCCCTTTCCCATTCCGTTGGTTTCCAGGAACGGTAAATGGTTCTTCGACTCTGATGCCGGTAAACAGGAAATTCGATTCCGTGCGGTAGGAGAAAACGAGGCCACCGCGATTCAAGTGTGCGAGGAATTTGCGATGGCGAAAAGGAAAGATGGCGTGAAGGCAGACAGCGAAGACCCGATCACTCGATTCGCTGCAAGCCTGGTCTCCGCTGGCGCTGCGGATAGTTATGACAACAACTCCACTCCTTTCCATGGCTACTACTTTCGAATTGTAGGGCGGAGTTCTGCAGCGGGAGCAACTGACCACAAGACGGCGCGCGGCTTGACCTTGGTCGCATATCCGGCGGATTACCGGGGATCAGGAGTCATGACATTCGTCGTCACGCACCGCGGGATCGTGTACCAAAAAGATCTGGGACGCAATACAACGACGGCTGCACGGCAAATCAAGGCTCCCACCGGTCAGAGTTGGCATCCGGTTGCGTGAAGGTTAAAAAGACCAGCCCGGCGCTATTACGCTTGCGGCTGAGGCCTCTTCATCCATGCAGGACTCGATCGCAGCGACCGACATTGATAACTAAAAGTACTTGGGAGATGAGTATGAGCGAGAAGAATGGAAGCAAAAAAACTTTATCGGCTACCGCTAGCGGAACTGTTTCGCTCGGCGGCGAACTTACTGTTAACCGGCTTGGCTTCGGAGCTATGCGGATTACAGGAGACGGAATTTGGGGACCACCAAAGGATAGAGCGGGAGCAGTTGCAGTTCTGCGCCGCGCTATTGAACTGGGAGTCGATTTTATAGACACGGCTGACTCTTACGGTCCCAACGTGAGCGAAGAGTTGATCGCTCAAGCGCTAGCACCTTATCCAAAAGACCTTGTGATCGCGACCGAAGGCGGATGGAATCGCCCTGGACCCGACCAATGGACCCATGATGCGAGTCCGGCGCACTTGCGTAACGCGGTGGAAGGCAGCCTGAAAAGACTGCGCCTCGCCCGCATCGATCTTTATCAGCTGCACATGCCGGATCCGGTTGTGCCTCTCGATGCGTCGATGGAAACCCTTGCCAACATGCAATCAGAGGGGAAAATTCGGTTGATCGGATTGTCCAACGTCACCGTGGAACACATCGAGCGTGCGCGCAAAATTGTGCCCATCGTCTCGGTGCAGAACCGGTACAGTTTTGCGGATCGCGAATGGGACAACGTTGTTGATTATTGCGAAAACCACGGGATTGCATTCATCCCATGGTTTCCGCTTGGAGCTGGGACTGTGGCTGCTAAGGCGCTGGACGGAGTTGCTAAGACACGACACGCGAAACCGATCCAGATCGCACTGGCATGGTTGCTGAGGCGGTCGCCGCTAATGTTGCCTATCCCAGGCACATCTTCAATCGCACATCTCGAGGAAAATATTCAGGCGGGAGGGCTGCAATTGACCGATCAAGAATATATGCAGCTCAGCGGGATTGCCGCGCTGGCTTCCTGAACCGGGTTGAGCGATCACTACGTTAAAGCGCAATAAATATTGGAGGAGATCATGCAGATCAATAAACGCCCGCTTGGGTCGAGCGGACTTCAGATTACGACAGTTGGTTTTGGCTCCTGGGCGATTGGAGGCGGCGATTGGTCGTTTGGATGGGGACCGCAAGACGACAAAGCGTCCGAAGACGCGATGCGGCGCGCCGTCGATCAGGGTGTCAATTGGATCGATACAGCAGCAGTCTATGGCCTCGGCCATTCGGAAGAAGTTATCGGACGATTTGTGCGTTCACTCCCGGCTTCTGAGCGGCCGTTGGTGTTCACCAAGTGCGGGCTGATATGGGATGAGCGGAATCGAATGCAAGAACCCAAGCGAGTGCTCAAGCCGGAATCTATTCGTGCGGAATGCGAGGCGTCGCTGCGCCGACTGGGTGTTGAGCGTATTGATTTGTATCAGTTCCACTGGCCTGACGAAACCGGCACGCCGGTGGAAGATTCTTGGGCGGAAATGCTGCGGCTGATCGAAGCAGGCAAAGTGAGGCTTGGCGGTGTTTCTAATTTCGATGTCGGATTGCTCGACCGCTGCGCTGACATTCGCCATGTCGATTCATTGCAGCCGCCTTTCTCCCTCATTCATCGCGAGGTTGCGGCGCAACAGATTCCATGGTGCGAAGCGCACCGAACCGGCGTGATCTGCTATAGCCCAATGCAGTCCGGGTTGCTGACCGATCAGTTCAGCGCCGACAGAGTTTCTCGCATGGCGGACGATGATTGGCGGCGTCGCTCTCCGGAGTTCAATCCGCCTAACATAAACCGTAATCTTGCGCTGCGGGACGCATTGAAACCGATCGCGCAGCGACATGAGACGTCGGTCTCCTCGGTGGCGATTGCGTGGGTACTCAGCTGGCCGGGAGTAACTGCCGCGATCGCCGGAGCTAGATCACCTAACCAGGTAGATGGATGGATCGGGGCCGCCAATCTGCAGTTGTCTCCGGCGGACCTGGATGAAATCACGGGCGCCATCAAGCGAACCGGCGCCGGTTCCGGTCCGGCAGCACCGAACGTGGAAGTTGCCCGACACAAGTCGGTCGCGTAAATCGGGAAGTTGAATCAACGCAGACGGTCGTTAGCTTAATAATTAATATCGAGAAACTGACGTAAAAGTTCCAGCAATACTGGATGCGTGAATCAGGTAACAACAGTATTGCTGAGTACGTGTTTTTCAGTTACGTTTTTCTTGCACTTAGCGTGGGTGAGTGTGTTAGCTGATTAGTAGCTTTTACTACACCTCGAATTAGTTTTTGTCGGGTGATCCTGACTCTTTCTGGTGCTGCTTGGCGCCTGCAGGACCATCCTGCTGAGAAGTAAAACCAAAACCATACAGCAACAAAATCGCGGAACCTCGCGCAAGGGCGATCCGACGTGATTGGTCCAAGCAATCATAGTTCACCGTGATTTTGAGCTCATCGGCACAGCAGCGTCCGCCGCAGCGGGCGTGCAACCGCGATAAGTAGGTGACGCCAAAGGTTGCGTGTAGTTACGCGTAAGTTGTAAGTGCCAGATGACCGGAGGGAACACCGGATACGTGTTTGTCGCTTGCCGGTAAGCGCCGCGAAAAGATCGCGTATTTGAGTTACTAAAGGAGGAACCGTGGGTCATATGAAACATTCCAAAATAGTATCGGTGCTGTGGACAGTAGGTATAACTACGCTCACTATTCTCATGGCCGTTCCCGTTGCGTCAGCACAGGGCACTAAGCCACCGCCACTCGACTTTGCGCTTCCGGCTGGATTCCAGGTCCCGCCGGCGGATCTGCAATGCATACTGCCAGGCCAAAGACTTAACCTTCAATGCATCATTGCAAATGATCCAGACTTCAAGAGAATTCGGGCGGAGGAAGCCATGCTCGAAGCTCAAGCTCTAACCGCGGCGAAGTCAGGGAAGCTGGATCCGTACCACCAAGTCGAGACACTAGGAAAGCTTGAGATCTTCGATCCCAAGTTGTCCGTGAACAAGAATATTGCTTGCAGCTATTGCCATGACCCGATGGCGGGCTATGGTAACGGCGCATCGATCTTGAGCGTTTTCACCGGCGGATCGAACCCAGGATCGGTTCCCATCACGGTTCACGGGGCCTATCCGAATAACCGGATTGCGAAACGGAACCCACAGAGTTACGTTTACTCAACCTACTATCCGCGCCTCTATTACAATCAGAGTCAAGCCGATTTCTACGGCGGTAACTTCTGGGATGGCCGGGCGACAGGATTCAAGCTGCAGAATTCCGCGGCGGAGCAGGCCCAAGACCCGCCAACGGATCCCGAAGAAATGGCCAATCCAGATCCCGCTTGCGTGGTCTGGAAGCTCTCTCAGAGTAATTACAAATTCTTCTTTGAGGAGGTCTTTGGCGCCGGCTCGCTGGAAATTAACTGGCCGTCCGACGTCCAGAGCGTGTGCAGTACCCCGAAAGGTGCGGCTGTGTTTGGCGGAAATGCCACTCCCCTTCAGCTCAGCCCGACGGACCGTACTCTCGCGAGCAAAGACTTCGACGAATTTGGGCAATCCATTGCCTCTTATGAGTCTTCCTCCACTGTCAGTCCCTTCACTTCCAAATTCGATTACTATCTTGCGGGTAAGGCAACCCTCACCACGCAAGAGCTGAATGGCTACGATTTATTCCGTGGCAAAGGAAGCTGCAACTCCTGTCATCTGGACGGAAGGTCGAGTACGCTCAACGGCGGAGGTGATACCGGCCAGCCGGCAAGCCTTCAGCCTTTGTTCACCGATACCACGTACAACAACCTTGGTCTTCCCAAGAACGTAAAACTTCCCTGGTATTCGGAGGACACTCCGGACCAGTGGGGATTCACCGGCAACCCACTCGGCTTCGGTTTCACCGATGAGGGAATGGGATTATTCCTCGATGGCTACTATGGCGCTCCTCCTAATTTGTTCTGGGGAACGCTGCTACCGCAATTCGAAGGAAAATTCCAAACCTCTACCGTGCGCGACGCTGCAATGGTTCCATACTCCGGCTTTGTGAAAGCCTACATGCACAACGGCTA
The DNA here is from genome assembly GCA_963702345.1 of uncultured Acidobacteriota bacterium. Lineage (GTDB taxonomy): Bacteria > Acidobacteriota > Terriglobia > Terriglobales > Acidobacteriaceae > Gp1-AA145. The sequence goes on from CAVPCD010000001.1 coordinate 68,283, forward strand.
TCTCACGAGCTTAAAGGAAGTAGTCCACTTCTATAACACTCGCGATGTCTATCCCTATGCGGTCTTTTCGGGCCATTGTCCAGCAGGAACAGTTGAAAAGGTGACTTGTTGGCCGATGCCTGAAGATACCAACAATGAGAACATGACCATCGGTAAGCTTGGCTTAACTCCTCAGGAAGAAGACGACATAGTCGCTTTCTTGAAAACCTTGATTGATGGCTACAAGCCTCTGAACTGAAGTTCGTTACTGTATGGGGCGGATCCCGTGATTCGCCCCCAATTCTCTGATCGCTTTGTTCGATGAACATGTGGCTTGTTTGCAAGTTTTCAGGAGGCTAAAATGTCCCGGATGAATGGATCTGCGCTAACAATCGCGATAAGCATCTTTGCCTTGAGCCTGTTATCTGCGCAACCACTGGCCTGTGGGAGTGATGCGTCAGCTTCAGCCCAAATCAACCCGATCGTAGAGTCGGCGGCCGATACGTTCGCCTTCATAAGGTGGACTACACAGAATCCGGGAGGCACGATCCTTCACTACGCGGTCGTGCAATACGGCACGGATCCAGATCATCTTGACTTGACGGCACAATCTCCCACCAGAATCAACCCCAGTCATAGCGAGATGGTCTTTCGGGTGCGCATGAACAAGTTGCAGCCTGGCACCACCTATTACTACAAGGTGTCCTCGATACAGGCCAACGGCGTTTTTGATCCCGCCACGAGTGCCGTGAGCCAGTTCACCACCCGAGCCGCAAATAGTCAGACTGCGGGCCAATAAAAGACGACGTCCTGCTCACCCGCAACCAAGATTTGCAGGCACCTTGAAATCAGCCGCATGTCAACATATTGACAGTGCATCCGTCCGTGGAGCGCATCTCGGAGTTTTGTAACCCATCTCCCGATTTCTTAGCGACCTCATCTCGCTGAAAATGCGAAGCCGCCTTGCCGTGCACTGATTGGCACGCCTCGTGCACTCGCAGAGGATTTGCTGATTTCTCGCGCATCACCGGAGGAAACAATGGCAAGAGTTTTTTGTGTGCTGGTGCTCATTGGGATCACAAGCATGATCGGATTTTCGCAGGATAAAGAAAGCGACTACGTCTCGCCATCTCAAGCCGTTCCGAGAGGCCAAGCTCCAAAGATGCAGGTTCAATTGCTGAATCCAGGAGAGTCCACGAAACAATACGCGGTCATCTTCTATCAGGGCGACGAGGCCTTTTCTGGACTTGTGGAGTTTGCGGAGAAGTATCACGTGACCAGCGCTCACTTCACCGCTATCGGAGCGCTCAGTGGAGCTACACTTGGGTGGTTTGATCCCGAACGGAAAATGTACAAGAAGATTCCCATCGTCGGGCAGCACGAAGTGATTGGGATGAGTGGCGATATCGCGCTCTATCAAGGAAAGCCAGTAGTCCATACGCACATGGTGGTGGGAAGTCCGGACGGAACAACCCACGCTGGCCATGTTCTGGCTGCGTACGTTTCTCCGACGCTGGAAGTGATAGTGACGGTCGATCCGGTAACGATGCAGAAGCGCTTTGATCCGGCAACCGATCTGACGTTGATTGATCCCGCTTTGAAGTAGCATGGACTGCGGCTTGCGGGGTGAGTGAAATTGTTCATTCGTCAAAAGACGAGCAGGCGTGCGCGGATCGCGCTGCTCGCAACCATGCAGACATTTCTCGCCTCTCTCGCATTGGCGCAGAGTATTTCTGTTTCCTTGCCTGAGCCTCCGCAGGTGCAGCCGAAACATCACGTCGTATCTCTTACGCTAGGTGCAGTAAACGAAAATGGCCGCGATGCCTTTGCTTTCGACGGGGCGAATGTAGCTCCCATAATCCGCGCTTCTCCTGGTGACGTCATCAAAATCGCCTACGTCAACCACCTTCCTGCAAAGTCTCCTGAGACATGCGCCGTGAACCCCTGCACCGAGAATACAAACTTACATTTTCATGGGCTCAGCGTTTCGCCGAACGCCCCGCAGGATGACATTCTTACCATGCTGGCCCAGCCCGGTCAGACCTTGTACTACGCGGTAGAGATTCCGCTCGATCATCCGCCGGGCCTGTTCTGGTACCACACTCATCCGCATGGCGAGAGTCACCGGCAAGTTTTGGATGGAATGTCAGGCGCGATCGTCATCGAGGGAATGGAACGTTATGTTCCCGAAGTAGCGCGGCTCCGTGAACGTGTGCTGGTGGTGCGCGGCCGTTCCACTGAACACGATCCGAGAGCGGCTGAGCTCAAGCGGGATGTCGAAGTTGCCGGAGGGTGTGGAGGAGAAGCGGAAAAGGTCGAGGAGATATTTACGGTGAATGGTGCGGTTCGACCGCAAATCGAGATCGCGCCGAATGAGCGGCAGTTCTGGCGCATCGTGAACGCCTCGGCCGACCGTTATTTAGATCTGCAACTCGATGGGCAGAAATTTAAGATCGTAGCTCTCGACGGTATGCCGCTCGCTTACCGTGATCCTAGTCATCCGACTCGGATGACCGATCACTGGCTGGTTTCACCTGCGGGGCGACTCGAAGTCATCGTCACCGGCCCACCGTCGGGAACACGCAGCGTTCTGCGGTCGCTGTGTGTTGACACTGGTCCCGACGGCGACCCCAATCCGGGGATGGTGCTGGCCGATGTGGCTCCGCCGGCTTCGCATCGATCCAAGTCAAAGCAACGCAGCTCACCTGAACACGCGTATGCTGTCGATCACCGTCCCCCGGTTTACAAGCCAATCGATGTTGACCAGCTCAAGAAGACTGCGCCAGATTTCACGGTCACTTTTACCGAGGACCTGAACGGGTTCTATATCAACAATCGCAAGTTCGCGATGGATGCGCCTGCGATGACCACCGCACGCGTTGGCACTTATCAGCACTGGCGCATTATTAACGACACGCGAGAATTACATCCATTCCATATACACCAGGTGCACTTCTTCGCTTACGCAGAAAACAGTGTCCCGCTCGTGCATCCAATGTGGCTGGATACTGTGAATGTTCCGTATCGTGGCTCAGTCGATGTCATCCTCGACTTCACCGACCCCATTATCAAAGGCATGTCGGTATTCCATTGTCATCTGCTGAATCACGAAGACAAGGGAATGATGGCCAAGATCCTTTTTAAATAACAGAATGGGCGGCAGGCGCAATCGTGGGCCCGGCGGGAATCGGATAACGACGCATCGAGCCGCTCCCAACGTTACGCGGCCGATGGCGAGGAAGCCGCCACGTCGGCGGGCAGTGTGAACTGAAATGTCGCGCCGCCTTCCTTGTTGGCGGACGCCCACAAAGAGCCGCCGTGAGACTCAATAATCCTTCGACTGATCGACAGTCCCATGCCAGTGCCCTGCTCTTTGGTAGTGAAGAACGCCTCGAAAATATGGTCGCCCTCTCCGCCAGGAAGCCCAATGCCTGAATCACTCACGGAAATCAGTAGTTGACCCTCCTCGGTCCTCTTGGACTTGACGGTCAATTCACCACCCTTCGCATCTGTCATAGCCTCGATTCCGTTCAGGATCAGGTTCATTAAGACCTGCTGCATCTGTACGCGGTCGGCGGTGATCAGCGGAAGCCCGGAGTCGAGGTCCATGTGGACTGAAATGGAATTCCGATCCGCTTTCTCGTGCAGTAGAACGATCATTTCTCGGATGATTTCGTTTACACCCAGCAGCTCCCGCTCCGATGTTTCTCGCTTGTAAAGCGAGCGAACTCGATCAATAACCTCGGTAGCGCGAGTTGCGTCGTTGACTACCCTTAATGCCGCTTCGCAACCCTCACCGATATCTGGAGTTTCGCGCCGCAGCCACCGCAGGCACGTTTTGGCGTCGGTTAGAGCTGCGGCGATTGGCTGTTTGAGCTCATGCGCCAGTGAGGCGGCCATTTCCCCCATCATGCTTACGCGGTTGATGCGGGCGAGATCTGCTTCCAGCTGGTGCAATCTCTGGCGTTCTGCTTCTGCGCGCTTGAGTTCGCTAATATCAATGTTCGACCCGATGTAGCCGGCGAATTCTCCCGACCCGGCGTATCGTGGAATGCCACTTTCCATCAACCATCGGTATTCGCCATCCGCTCGCCTCAGGCGGTATTCCATTCTGAAAGGCTTGCGCGCGTGGAAGGCAGGCAGGAAACCATCGAAGCAGCCTTGCACATCGTCAGGATGTACGCCTTCGATCCATCCGGTGCCTGTTTCCTGCTCCATGGTTCGGCCGGTGAAGTCGAGCCACGGCTTATTGAAATAGTTGCAAAGGCCATCAGTCCCGGTCATCCAAATCAACACAGGAGCCGTGTCCGCCATTCCCTGGAACCGGACCTCGCTCTCCCGCAAGCGTTCCTCGGCGCGCTTCCTTTCAGTGATGTCGCGGTAGATGGCGTAATTCGCGACTTGCTCGCCGGAAGGCGTTCTAACTGAAATAGCTAGAAGTGACACGTCAACCTCTGTCCCATCTTTGCGTCGCCGAACCGTCTCGACTTCTACTCGGCCACCGTGCTTCAGCAGGTGCGTGTAGGCTAGCGAGCTCTCAATCTCAGCCTCGGGAACGATAAGATCGTTGACAGAACGCTGCAAAACCTCGTCAGGTTCATAACCGAACATTCGCGTGAATTCTTTGTTAACGCGAACTATACGGTCATCTGTACTTAGGACAGCAACCCCCTCCGGAGCCTGTTCAAACAACTCGTCTAAACGAGAAGTCTGCTTCCGTAATTCCTCTTGTGCAAGTTTTAGCTCCTCGATGTCTGTGTTCGTCCCATACCAGCGAATAATCCGCCCGCCGGAGTCGCGTAAAGGCACGGCCTGAATCAGGAACCAGCGATAGCATTTGTCAGCCCTCCGCATACGCGCTTCGGCTTCAAATGAGGTTGACCGTGTCAAAGCCGTTCGCCATCCCTCTTGCAAATCGGTTACGTCCTGAGGGTGAATTGCCGCGGCCCATCCCCACCCCTTGATCTCATTGAAAGGCATCCCGGTGTAGTCAAGCCATCTTTGGTTGCAGAATTCGACGTCCCCACTGGGGAGAGCGCTCCAGACCAATCCTGGAATCGTGTCCATCACGCCGCGCAAGGGAAGCTCACGCCGCTCTCGATCGTCAGGGATTTCGGTGAGGTGTGATCGTTCGTCTTGCCCGTTTTCAGCCTGCGTAGAAGTTTTATGAACGCTGGATCGTGGGTGTTGCATTTGATGTGCCCCCTTTGCTATGACGTGGCACCTAAGATTTCGAAATGCGAGAAAGGAGCGGATATTTTACAGGAAATCGGGGTCGTCTTGTCTACACCGTACCCTGTATTGACGTCTTCACTCGTCGAGCGTAGTATCTGCCGCTAATAAGTCGTCTGAATTTCAAGTGCGCACCACCAAACCATAGCGCATCAAGTAATACGCACAGATCGCCTCGCCGTGCGGTCAAGGAGAAGGAATGCTAGGCCGAGAGCAATGGTTGCCGCTCGCCCATAAGCTGGATTGGGACTACTCCTACGTGCGAGAAGAGGAAGTTTTCCCAGAGGTGATCAGCGGAAGGCCGTGGCTGCCTCATTCAGAATGGAAGGACTGGGAAGAGTCCTTCAAGACTTCCTACCGCGAATACGTCGACAACCAATACGAAAAAGATATGGCGGTTCAGGCTGTGCACGATGCGGTAGGGCGTATAGAAAACGTTGAGAAGTTGGCCTTGCCTTGGTTGAACAGCCTGAAGGTGCACGCAGCGGCGTTGCCGCTTGCCGAGTTCACCGGTGTAATAGGCAATCTGAGGGGCGCGAGGTTCGGCCGCGACAGCGCGTGGCGAACCATGGCGACATTTGGGGCGCTCGATGAGTATCGCCATACTCAAATTCCACTGCTCCTGTTTCATCCATTGCTGCGCTTAGACGCCCAGTTCGATTGGGCCCACAAGTTTTACCACACCAATAATTGGTTCGCAGTTGCATCGAGACACTTCTTTGATGAGCTAACCCTCGGACAGAACGCAATCGAATTCCACATCGCCACCAACGTCGTGCTCGAAACCGGTTTCACGAATCTGCAATTCGTCGGACTGGCGTCGCTCGCTCGCGAATCGAGTGATCACATGTTCGAGAGGATGGTCACCAGCATTCAGACGGATGAAGCCCGGCACGCACAGATTGGGCACCCCGTTCTGACTACCGTCATGAAACACGATCCAAAGTATGCGCAGTACCTGGTGGACAAATGGTTCTGGCGAAACTGGCGCCTCTTCTCGATTCTGACGGGACTCTCGATCGATTATTTGACCGCACCGGATCAACGTCCTTACTCATTCAAAGAGTTTATGGAAGAGTGGATCATCGATCAGTTTCTGCGCACCTTGGACGAATTCGGACTCGAAAAGCCATGGTATTGGGACCTTCTGCTGGACGAACTTGATATCTACCATCACATGATCTATGCCAGCGCCTACAGTTACCGTGCGACCTTATGGTTCAATTTCGTCGTACCAGGTCCTGCAGAGAGGAAATGGCTGCGCCAGAAATACCCTAAATATTGGGATGACATGGATGCCGTGTGGGAGCAAATCAGCGAACGTTGGAGAACCGTGGGGCCCGGAGCGGAAAACGAATTCGCCGTGCACGGAACTGCCATGCCAACTTTTTGCGATTTGTGTCAGTTGCCTTTGAGCGCGGGTACGCCGCGCAAGAACACGGCGAGGGTCCTCGTCCACGACGGGCGCAAATATATCTTCTGCTCGGAGCCGTGCCAGTGGATTTTTTTACAGGAGCCTGAAAGATACGCTAACCATAAGGACATCGTGAAGCGTGTGCTCTCCGGAGAAGCACCCGCTCAGCTGCCCAACTTGTTGACGGAGTATTTCAATCTGACTCCAGACACTTGGGGCAAAGACGTTCATCATGGTGATTACGATTGGTTGCGAGTTCGAAAAGATTCTGCCGCTTAGCTTCGTGCAAGGAAGTTTATGCCCATTCCGCTCTATGGTTTCCTCCAAGGCGACACCGTCGGCCTTCTGATTCTGGCTGAAGAAGGCGAAACACTCCAAGCACTCGCGCGAAAACTTCAGGATGCGGCCAGTCTTCGGGTCGAACGCCGAGATCGCGTTCAGGTGGTTTGCAACGACAAGCCTATGGATCTGGCGATGACCGTCGCGCAGGCCGGATTGCAGGCATTGGACCGGTTTGACGTACTTTCAGGATAGAAGTAAATGGGGTTTCAAAAGGTCGCCAAAATAGAAGACCTCTGGAGCGGTGAAATGATGGGCCTGGAGGTGAACGGTGAGTGTATTCTGCTGGTCAACATTGATGACCGCGTCTATGCCTACGCTGATGAATGTCCACACCAGAAAAGCCGTTTGAGCGAGGGCACTTTGACGGACAAGATTCTTCGTTGCGGCAGGCATCACTGGGAATTCGATGTTTGCAGCGGATCTGGGATAAACCCTCGGAACGCATGTCTGAAGCTGTTTCCAATCAGGGTCGACGGAGAGGACATTCTTGTCGACACCGATGACGCTACGACTTCGCCAGTTGGTGTGGACGGAGAGAAGGAACGATGACCGAAGAGGCAGTGGGAGTCTATGACCGAGTCGGCCCTGTTCTCCAATCCGGAACCGTGACGAACGCCATTATTGCGGCGATCAAGGATCTGAACCAGGACGTTATGGTCGTGGACCGCGGCGCGTATATAAGAGTGCTGGTTCCGCAATGCTGTATCGTGACCCGGTCGGCAATCGAAAAGCACCTAGGACGCCCGTTCCGTTTCCCCGGCGAATTGGAAACTGTGATGTCGGCCTTTAAAGGTTCGTTTCAGCTGAACCAGGATGATGCAGCTTGGCGATTCGCCGTGCGGGCCCGCAAATCGGGTTGAACAGACCACGCACCTTGCTTCCGTAAGGAGCACATATGTCTCAACAGAAAACGTATTGGCATCTTCTGCAGCAAAAGCGGATGCCAACTGATTACGAAATTGTGACTTCAAAACTCCTCTGTTATACAGGCGAGGGCTTTACAGGAAAGCGTTTCGAGCTCGATGTTCCATTGAAAGACTGGTACCGGCGATATCAGGAAGAGTCACCGCTAGTGTGCAGCTCTTGGGAAAAATTTCGCGACCCTCGGGAAACGACCTACACAAAATACACGGAGCTGCAGAGGGACAAGGAAATCTTCGTGGACGGGATCCTGGATGAAATCGAACTCACCGGATACGATGCCCACCTTCGCCCTGCGTGGCTGCACATTTTCCCAAGAGTGGTTGCTCCGTTCCGCTACCCGGGCCATGGTTTTCAAATGATCGCATCGTACATCGGCCAAATGGCTCCCAGCGGGCGGATCACGATCACTGCGGCTCTGCAATCCGCCGACGAGATGCGTCGCATTCAGCGGATCGCTTATCGTATCCGGCAACTTCAGCAAATCTATCCTGGGTTTGGGGCCGACGGCAGAACCTTGTGGGAGACGGATCCAGTATGGCAGCCGCTGCGTAAAGTCATTGAGAAATTGCTGATCACATATGATTGGGCAGAATCGTTCGTCGGCTTAAATGTGGTGCTCAAACCTCTCGTCGACGAGTTATTTATGACGTATTTGAGCGAGTTGGCTCTTCGCGAGGACGATTACTTACTCGGGCAAATATTTTATTCGCTAAATGAGGACTGCCAGTGGCATCGGCAGTGGACCGAGTGTCTGGTTCAAATGGCGATCGAAGATACTGTCCGCAACCGGGAAACAATTCACGGGTGGATCAATCGATGGTATCCGCTCGCGGCTGATGCGGTGCATACAATAGCCTTGCTCTTCGACGATACCTTCAAACGCACCGAGTCACCGTTCCAGCATACAGGCGAGGCGATAGATGGCTATTATCGCGAGTACCTTCGATCGATGAACCTGGAACTTGCCTCTTGAATCTCTGAGTCCCTGCACATCCTCTTCGCTCAGATCGAAGTTATGGGGCTCAATCACGGGAAGACAAACCGATGAATTGTGAGCCTCGGGCATCTTCGGTCGAGTCGCTGGTTTGACGGCGGGACATCACGGTGACCTCATTCGGACAGCATGGCGGCCCTGCCGCTATCGAGCTCGCGTGAAAGTCTGTTGAATGCACCATCCTCAGCGGGTCGATTGTGGCAGCCGGCTTGCTCTTCATCAAGAGTGACAATTGTTGAGAGGCAAAACAGACGATCCGGCTATGGAAACACAAATCAATTCCGCTCCCTCTCACTACGCAACGATCCAAATCATTCGTAGCGACTCGACGAGAGAGCGTTTTGTGCTCGCTTATGAGTCGGAACACTCACTGCGAGAACTTCTGGCCGCGCCATCGATCGTAGCCAGCGGATTTACTACACGTCAGCAAGCAGAACGAAGATGTTTTGAAACTGAAGCATCGTTTCAAAGGCTTCTACTTGCAACGCAACTTTGTTTGACCCCGTTGATCGCAGAATGTTCAGGCAACTTCAAAAAACGATGTGAGCTGATTGCTCGGAGGACTTATGAAATCACAGAAAAATTTGTCTGCAGAATTGTTTTACGCCGAAGCTCGTGGGGGCGCCTTGGAAGCAGTGCAGGTCGGGAAAGATCTGATCGCACTCTATCCTCAGGACATGCGCCGGCCGCAGCCGTATGTCATTCTGCTTGATCCAGCGAGTGGCATTATCAAGCATCTCGATTTGGACCGCCGCAATCTGCCCCGCCGTCTACCAAGGGCTTAGTGTACGCTTCGCCATTGCCATTGTGAGGCGAACGAGCCAGACAGCGCGCGCTCACGAGTGAAGGGCTGCATTCTTGGGCGAGTCGGCTAGGGCAGTTGATGACATTCTAAGATCGCTGGAATACATCGGGATAGGCGAGAAATCGAGTCATCCCGAAGATCCCGAGCGCGTCTCCGTCCGGCGGGAGCAACCCTGCAAACCCGAAGGTTTCCACCTTTGATTATCCAATTGGTAAGGCGCGGTGTTCAATTTTGATCAGAAAGCCTAGTGCTTGAGTTTTAGTGTTGTAGTTGTGGGGGTTGACTCCTCGATCGCGATTGGTAGCACGTGACGTGCAATGGAGAGTCTGGGCCACTAGTGTCGCCCGACACCCCAGACAGTTCTTGCGCGTTGGAAGTAGTGGACTAGGAGAATGAGATGGAAGTGGACGCTGCTGTGTTTGAGAAGATGCTTCCTGCCGAACAAGTGTTTGAGGAAATGCTCCCTTATCTCGAAACACTTGACGCTCAGATTGGCGGCATAATCCAATTATTGAAAGACAAAGGCATTACCACAAATGCGGAATTTGCCCAGTATGCGCAGCGAGGTAATGATGCAGGCAAAGTGAGAGAGCGTGGTATGCGAGTAAGGATGGAATATTTATTTTCCTCGGCCGCGAAGCGACTTGACGACTAGTAACTGCAGCGTGTCAGCGCGCGCTTGACTGTAGTTTTTTCTGCGCTGCGACGCGGCTGGTTTGTCGTGTATCCAATGCCTCAGAAGAATATGCACGGCTTTTAATGAAACGATGAGGTATGCCCGTGATTGAACGACTGAAGGAAACTGGAGGAATCGCGTTCGGCTTTAAGGTAGTTGGAAAGCTATTGGACGAGGAACTCAAGACATTCGAGCCGCAGCTTGAGTTCTTTATTGCCCAGCACAAAAAGCACCCGATCGGCATTCTGGTGGACCTGACGGAAATGCAAGGAGCCGAATTAAAGGCACGCTGGGATGATTTGCGGTTTCTCCAAAAGCACACAAGTGATATCGCTCGTATGGCAGTGGTCGGAGCCCATCGTTGGGAAGAGGTTGTGGAGCTCTTTACTGCCGGAGCCGCCGTTCTCCAGTCAGAGACGCGCTACTTCGAATCCTCCGAAATGCAGATCGCCTGGCAATGGGCGAGGACCGCGAAGCACGCTGAAGATGCTCCCGTCCGTGTGATCTCGCCAGCCACGGGAATTTGGAAGGATTACCGTCCCGAGTTCGTGGGGCCGTAATCGAACATCGCACTAAACACTGACACTGTTCGATAAGGACCAGTCTTAGCGTCTATGCGGTGCTGGAGGGCGACGCTTCCGAAGAGTATCGGAATGACAATGACCGCGTTACCGAACCGTCGCTCGCGAAATGTCGAGAGGTGGAAGGGCATGAACGAAGGCACGCGCGACAAGCGCGCGCACACTGACCAGGAGGGCATCATGTCACAGAGAGCACACGAGCGAGCTGCAGAACTCCACAACCTTGCGGCCCACGCGCACGCGGCAGCGGCTGTCGCCCATGGCAAAGAAGATCATTTAACTGCTCACGAACTCAGCAGACAGGCGCACGAGCACTCCATGAATGCTTACAAGATCACCCAAGAGTTGGGCCAGAAAACGGGGCAGGTTCAAGATGCCGAAGGGGCGACTCAGAAAGCAACGTGACGTGGATTCATCATTGCGTCCTTCCGTAACAGCAAATGTTCCCCTGGAGATCAGCATGACTATGCACAACACCAAACATTTGCATCCGAGCGGCGAGAGTCACCAAGCTCCTTACTGGCGGCGCGCACATCATGATTGGCGATTCTGGTTCGGACTACTCGCTATGCTCGTCGCTCTCGGTTTTTACGTCGGAACTAACAACTTGTCAACGGTGCCTTCCGGCCGACAGAAGCACATGCCGGCCGGCAGCCGAGTTCCATAAACTTCGCAGCGGCAATATGTGAACGTAAGAAACATCCTTGATCAAACAATCAGGCAGGAGATTAGCATGCAAATCCAAGTCAATACGGACCACACAATCGAAGGTCACGAGGCGTTGGCCGATCGGATCAGGGGCGTAGTAGAGAATGCCCTAAGCCGAATGAGCGATCACATCACGCGGGTGGAAGTCCACCTGACCGACGAACGCGGCCCTAAGAGCGGCAAAAATGACAAACGTTGCATGATGGAGGCTCGCCTCGAAGGCCGTCAGCCTGTGGCGGTCACCGACGAAGCTTCGACGCTGGAGCTAGCCGTTGACGGCGCCGCGGATAAGTTAGCCAGATTGATCGAGCATACCCTCGGCAAATTGCACCATCAACGGACTCAACTCATGAGCTGAAATTCTCAAACCGCTCATGATCGACACGACCGCGGACCTGGTAGGACCCTTTCCCGAGCTAGTTATTTAGCTATCGCTGAACAGACCTGCGCGAGGGTGTCCCTTGGCTAGTGGCGGCGGTGCGCTTGGCTCGCTGAAATCAGCTGTCCAGTGCCAGTTTCTGATCTCCGGCATATCTTCCAGGTGTTGTCGAATGTAGTCGTGATGTTCGTACAGCTTTCGGTTGAACATGTCGATTACATCCGACGTTTGCGAACGCAACCGGGGTACGTTTTTGAGCGCGTCGATAGCAAGATGAAAACGGCTCATCTTGTTCAGCACTACCATGTCGAACGGCGTGGTGGTCGTGCCGTAATCCATATAGCCGCGCACGTGGAATCGGCTTTCATTAGAGCGCCCATGAACCATGGTGTGAATCAGCCAGCGATTGTTGTGGAAGGCGAAGATGACAGGCGCGTCTTTGGTAAATAGAGCGTTGAAGGACATGTTGTCCATGCCATGCGGATGATCATCCGGGCTCATCAAAACGCTCAAGTCCACCACATTGACAACCCGCACTTTGATACCAGGAACATATTTCTGCAGAAGCCATGAGGCCGCGCAGATTTCGATGGTTGGCACGTCGCCGGCGCAGGCCAATACGACGTCCGGTTCTCCACCTCCGTCGTTGGTCGCAAACTTCCACGTCGATGCCCCTCGCGAGCAATGCTCGAGAGCTTCGTCCATGTTCAGCCATTGAAGCTGCGGCTGCTTTCCGCAGGTAACGATGTTGACGTAGTTGCGGCTCCGCAGGCAATGGTCGAAAACACTTAGCAGGCAGTTGCTGTCGGGAGGATAGTAAACGCGGATGGTTTCGCTTCTCCGCGCCAATGCGTTGTCTACAAATCCCGTCGCCTGATGGCTGAACCCGTTGTGATCGTTTCGCCAGGCATGACTTGTCAGTAGAACATTCAACGATGCGAGCGGTCTGCGCCAGGGAAAATCGCGGCATTGCTCCAGCCACTTGGCATGTTGGGTCAACATTGAATCCACGACTTGCGCGAAGGCTTCGTAGGAGGACCACATGCCGTGCCGCCCGGTCAGCAAGTAGCCTTCGAGCCATCCCTGACAGCAATGTTCGCTCAGGACCTCCATGACGCGGCCATCGGGGTTCAGTTGGTCATCGATCGAAACGGTCTCCGCCATGAAGCAACGATTGGTAGCTTCGAGGACGGAATTCAGGCGATTGGAGTCCGTCTCATCAGGACAGAACATGCGAAAGTTTGTCGGATTGAGCTTGAAGATGTCTCTGAAAAAATCTCCGAGCTTTCGTGGAGCTTCCGCGACCACTTGACCCGGTCCTGCGATCTCCAACGCATAACTTGTAAAGTCCGGTATGTCGAGCGCGGTCAGCAGTCGTCCGCCGTTCACGTGAGGACTTCCTCCCATGCGACGATCGCCAATCGGCGCGAGTTCTGCCAGCTCGTCAATGAATCCCCCCTTTTCATCGAAAAGTTCCTCCGCCTTATAGCTTCTCATCCAGGCTTCGAGGATTTTGAGATGTTCGGGATTTTCGCGGACCGTGGCTAGAGGGACTTGATGAGCGCGGAAGGTCCCTTCAATCGGGATTCCATCCACTTCTTTCGGACAAGTCCATCCCTTGGGCGTGCGCAGGACGATCATGGGCCAGATCGGTTGCTTCTTGAACCCGTCGTGGCGCGCCTCCTGCTGGATGGCCCGAATCTCGGCATAGCAATCGTCCAGTGTTCCAGCCAGGAGTTGATGCACGACTTCAGGATCGTTGCCTTCTACAAAATAGGGCTTGTAGCCGCGTCCCATGTACAGAGCTTTCAGGTCTTCATCGCTGGTGCGCGCCTGAACGGTCGGGCCCGAAATCTTGTAGCCGTTGAGGTGCAGAATCGGAAGGACAGCCCCATCGCGCACTGGATTTAGAAAGTTGACGGACTTCCAGCTTCCTTCCAGCGGACAAGTCTCAGATTCTCCGTCGCCGATGATGCAGGCGACGATCAGGTCGGGATTGTCGAAGGCGGCTCCGAATGCGTGAACCATCGAATAGCCGAGCTCCCCGCCCTCGTGCATGGAATTCGGGACGTGCGGTCCGCAATGGCTGGGAACGCCGCCCGGCGTCGAGAACTTGCGGAAAAGAAGTCGTAGGCCGTTCTCGTCTGGCGTGATCTCCGGATGAACTTCGGTGTAAGTGCCTTCCAGATATGAGCACGCATTGAGCGAAGGACCGCCGTGCCCTGGGCCGGCAATATAAATGATATTTGCATCATGCTTTTTAATCAGGCGGTTCAGATGAATATAAATCAGGTTTTGTCCCGGTGAAGTTCCCCAGTGCCCGAGCAGCCGTGGCTTGATCTGTTCGGCTTTGAGAGGCTCTCGCAACAGAGGGTTTTCAAAGAGGTAGATCTGGCCGATGCAAAGATAATTCGCGGCGCGCCAGTAACGGTTCATCTTGTCTAGCATGTCCGGGGTGAGCGGGCCTTTGGGAACCTGGGCTTCTTTCGCACGGTGACCGTTGGCTGCGATGGCGGTAGACAATGCCGCATCGAAAATAAACTTCGTCGGCTTGCCGGGCTGATGCAGGTTCTGGTTCGCTGGTGTCCGGCTATCCTGATCAACGTCAATCGCTCTTTCTTTAGTAGGCATTTTGATTATTCCTCTCTACTTCTATGCCGGGGCGCCCGAATCGTCGCCACCAAGCGTGCCCTGCGCGGCGATCCTGCCGGCCGCTGAGGACTTCCCCTTGAGAATCCGCTCGAAGCCCACTGCGATCAAAGCCCCAAGTATTGGCCCGACGAGATAGATCCAAGTCGTGTGAAGGTTGCCGCGTACCACATCCGGCGCCAGCGAACGTACTGGGTTCATCGAGGAGCCAGTAATCGGTGCCGCCCAGAGTCCGGCCAGGGCAATGTACCCGCCGACGGCAAGGGCGCCGTTCGTGCCAACGTTTCGCGCGCCGTACGCCGTGCCCAGGATAGTGCTCACCAATCCGGTGGTGAGCACGACTTCCATCGCCAGCGCCTTCCCGCTGGTCACGCCACGACCCGGCAGCGTCGCGCCCAGCGCGCCAATGGTCCCAAACATGACTCGAAGAAAAGCAGCTGCGCCAAGACCTCCGATCACTTGCCCGACGACGTAGCCTGGAACTCTCTGCCAAGGAAAGTCGCGACGCACCGCGAATGCCAGCGTGACTGCCGGATTCAAATGGGCTCCGCTCACTTCACCCATAAAATAGATGATCGCCATTACCATGATTCCCGGCGCGACCACCATCATGCCCAGGGTGACTCTGCCATTGCTCATCGCCGCAACTACGCCGCCACCGGCGGCGACCAGAACCAGCAGGAACGTGCCCCAAGTCTCGGCGAACACGCGTCGCCACTCAAGCGAGGAATCGAAGAAATCGAGCGTTGATTGCTGTTGAACCACAGTCCGGTGTCGCAGCGCGTCTGGCGGTTCCTGCCCAGTAGATTCCTTGACCGCCTTCCCCATAATGCTCCGCCTCGTAGCGTGGCTAGACAGTTACTTCTCGTTCGATAGTTCCTTGCCGATCGCCTGCAATTCCCGCCGACGCTTCTCCGTGATCTTCGGATATGCCATCTTGAGGTCCCGGAGCGCATCGAGGACGATGCGGGACACAATCAACCGGGCGTTTTCCTTATCATCGGCGGGAACGGCGTACCAGGGCGCGTGATGCGTACTGGTCGCGTTCAAGCAATCCTCATACGCTTCCATGTAGTGCTTCCAGTATTTCCTTTCGTGATTGTCCGATGAGCTGACTTTCCAGTTTTTGTCGGGTTCGTTAATGCGCTCGAGAAATCGCTTGCGCTGTTCTTCGTACGAAAGGTTTAGAAATATTTTAACGATCCGCGTTCCGTTGTGATAGAGGTGGCGCTCCAGGTCAACGATCGATCGATACCGTTCCTTCCAGATGTGTTTCTCGTCGAGCAACTCTTCCGGAAGTCGCTGGTTGCGGAGAATCTCCGGATGCACGCGAACGATCAACACTTCCTCATAGTAGGAACGATTGAAGATGCCGATACGTCCGCGTTCGGGGAGGCGGCACGTGGTGCGCCAGAGAAAATCATGTTCTAGTTCTTCGGCGCTTGGTTGCTTGAAACTGAAAACCTCGCAGCCTTCGGGATTGACCCCTGACATCACATGCCTGATGGCGCCGTCCTTGCCGGCGGAGTCCATTCCCTGGAAAATCAGCAGCAATGCATAGCGGTTGGAGGCGTAATGAAGTTGTTGCAGGGAAGTTAACTCAGCAACATCCTCCTCCAGGAGTTTTTTATATGCCTTCTTTGAGTCGCAAAATGGCTTCACGATGGTCGGCAAGTGTTTGATCTCGAGCTTTTTGTGATGCGGTACGCGAAAATCTTTGGAATGAATTTTCATCTTCTTCCTTCAGTAGGCATTAACCGCATGGGTTGCGCTTAACGAATCCGAGTGCCCGAAACGACGGTGACGATCCCAATTTTCTCTCGAGTTCGGGCAGGGCCAGGGATTTCGGATTATCTTTGGAATCGGACTTGGACACCGGCTTCGTCACACTTGATTCCACGATGATTACTCTCCTGTCCTTGTTTCGTCGTGAGTCTCAGTCAAAAAGGGAGTCTGGGAAGGTGGTTGGATCCGTGTTGCGAAAGAAAGTCTCATGCAAGGTCTTGAATTCGGAAATACGGGATGCATCCAGTATCTTGCCGAGGCACTGCTGAAGCTGAGCAGTTTTGCTCAGCCAGGGCTAGCGGAAGAGAGATCAGCTTCGATCCAATATATGCGAGGTCGAAATTTAGCCTTAGCCTGGAAGGCACACCTCAAGGCGTGCTGCCAAAGCGTCGAGGCATCGCAGGATCATCTTGCCTTCTCATTTCTCCTCTTGCACCGTGGGATTGATCCACGGTCCGTCGCTGGCAATAAGATGCTGAGCCTCGTCAGGTCCCCATGTCCCCGCCTTATAGAGACGCACTGGCGTAACGTTGCCCAGGATCGGCTCGACCGCACGCCATTGCGCTTCCACCACGTCTTGACGGGCAAAGAGCTCAGTCAGACCGCGCATGGCGTCGCCCAGAAGCCGTTCGTAGGGTGGCATGTCGTCCGCGGCCTGCTCCGTGAGGGTGAGTTCCACGTCGCTGCCGGTCATCTGCTCGCCCGGCGTTTTCACCCGCACCCCGATGCCGATGGCGATGTCTGGACTGATACGCATGCGCAGATGTGCGGAGGTGCCCGGCACGACTTCGCGAAAAGTCTCCATCGGCGGGCGCTTGAATTCGACAAAAACTTCGGTCGCGGTCACCGGCAGCATCTTGCCCGCGCGGATGTAGATGGGCACGCCGGCCCATCGCCACGTTTCAATGAACAGCTTGAGCGCGATGAAAGTCTCAACAGTGGATGCCGCGTCTACCCCCGCGACGGAAAGATATCCGTTGTACTGGCCGCGCACGACGTCCGCCGGAGCAATCGGCCGCACCGCCTTCAGCAACGCGGCCTTTTGGTCGCGCCACGCATCGCGAGCTTCCCCGGTCGGCGGATCCATGGTCAGGTTGGCCAAGACTTGCAGCAGGTGGTTTTGAACCACATCCCGCAGCGTGCCTTCTTTGTCGTAGAACTTGCCGCGATCCTCGACCCCGAACTTTTCCGCCATCGTGATCTGGATGCTTCGCACGTAGTTGCGATTCCAGATCGGCTCAAACATTGGATTCGCGAAGCGCGTATAGAGAATGTTCTGTACCGGTTCCTTTCCGAGAAAATGATCGATGCGGAAGATTCGCTCCTCTGGGAAATGCTGGTGCAAAATCCGATTGAGTTCTTTCGCGGACGCCAGATCACGGCCAAAGGGCTTCTCCACCACGACACGCGCGCTCTCAGCGCAGCCGGACTTGGCCAGCCCCTCGGCAACCGTGCCGAACAAGCTGGGTGGAATCGCCAGGTAATGCAGAGGTTGTTTCGCCGAGCCCAATTGTTTACGCAGTTGGGCGAAAGTCTTCGGATCGTTGTAGTCGCCGTCGACGTAGCGCAAAAGGCCGGTCAGTTTGCTGAACGCATCCTGATCGAGGCCGCCGTGCTTTTCGAGGCTGTCCTTGGCGCGCGCTTTGAGTTGATCAAGATTCCAACCCGCTTTAGCCACGCCGACGATTGGCAGATTGAAACCTTCATCGCGAATCAGCCCCTGCAGCGAGGGAAAGATCTGTTTGTGCGCGAGATCACCGGTGGCGCCGAAAAACACAAAGGCGTCAGACTGGAAATCCGCCATCAGGCCGCCTCCTGCTTATCGGCAGATTTCTCCTTGTGGCCGCCGAATTCGTAGCGCATCGCCGAAAGCAGCTTGGCAGCATATTCTTCGTTGCCGCGTGAGGCAAAGCGCGTAGAGAGTGCAGCGCTGATCACCGGCGCCGGAATGCCCTCATCCACCGCTGCCTGCACCGTCCACCGTCCCTCTCCAGAATCCGACACGCGGCCGGCAAAATTCGAGAGATCAGGATTTTCTCGCAAAGCCGCGGCAGTCAGATCAAGCAGCCAGGAACCGATGACACTGCCGCGCCGCCAGACCTCCGCGACCTCGGGCATGTCCATGTCATATTGATAGAGCTCGGGATGGCGCAGCGGGGTTGTCTCGGCGTCGACTTCGCGCTTCACCTTGCCGGCGTTGGCGTTCTTAATGATATTCAGTCCCTCGGCAAACGCAGCCATCATGCCGTACTCGATACCGTTGTGGACCATCTTTACGAAGTGACCCGCCCCGTTCGGGCCACAGCGCAAGTAGCCGTTTTCTGATGTCGAAGGCTCGCCCGTCCTCCCCGGCGTCCGCGCCGCTGAGCCAACTCCTGGAGCCAACGACTTGAAGATCGGATCGAGATGACTCACAATGGCTTCCTCGCCGCCGATCATTAGACAGTATCCGCGCTCCGACCCCCAAACACCCCCGCTGGTTCCGCAATCCACGTAGTGGATTCCTTTGCTCTTCAGTTCACCCGCGCGGCGAATATCGTCATGGTAGTAGGAATTGCCACCGTCGATTACGATGTCGCCCGGTTCCAGCACAGGCGTAAGTGAAGTCAACACCGAATCGACGACCGCCGCCGGAACCATCAACCATACGGCCCGCGGTTTGCTGAGCTTTTTCGCAAAATCCGCGATGCTGTCGGACGACTTGGCGCCCTTCGCCACCACATCTTTCACAGCTTGCGGATGCGTGTCAGACACTACGCACTCGTGACCGGCTTTCATCAGCCGTTGCACCATGTTCGAACCCATTCGTCCCAGACCTATCATTCCGAGTTGCATTCGTTTTCCTCCTCAATGTGTTTGATGCCTAGAAGGGTATTCTTGCTTGGCATTCTGATTCGAATCAGCGATCGTATAACTCATCCGTGGTTCAGGACTGCGGAGTTGCTGAATATGGCGTTGCTCTCAGTCACCTTACGGGCTCGATTAGGCACAGGACATTAAGACCAAGAAGTTGCTTAGGCTGGGGCGCGGGATCGAGCGAGTCAATCGCTCCCAGTCCTCAGGCGCCGTGACTTGCGGCGCAGTATTCTTTGACAAAATAGCTACCACACGAACATGCGGGCACCGGAGCCGGGAGAGCGGAACCGCCCAGTCTGGAAAGAGGCTGCGCGAACGGGAAGGGCCTCACCGAAGTCCTCGCTCGGGAGCTCGGGCCGCGAGGCGCTGATTTCTTCCAGCTCCACGGCACCGTGACGGTTCATAATCTCGGTAGCCGTGTCCGCCTTATTTCCCAGCCCTGTCGCGAAAACCATGACGCCTCCGCGACGCACTCCTCGAACGTAAGCTTCCGCGTCCGCTTCGATGACTCCGAACGCCGTGAGATCACGAGTCAACTCCACTTCAAAATCAGTGTGCGCTGTACTCATGAGTCCGCTCCCTGGCATCTCCAGCGGCTCTTTCAAAATGCGGACGTCCGTTCGAAGGAAGCCTGTGGCCTCGAGATCGCGAACGACCTCGTCGGCCAACTCTGAATTCTCAAACAAACCCACTGCAGTTTTCGCCATATTGGCCTCCACCAATCTAATTTGTCACGAAGTTGGAAACACTAAACTGAAGTCAATTGCTTGGCGCCATTGTGGTTGCCGTTGGCATTGACTTCGCTTTCTTTTTCTTTGCTCTTGCGTTCCTGGCCCAATCCCATGGTCAGGGCTGTCATTCCGGCAAGGCCGCCTAGTTGCATCGTTTCGATGGCGGAACTGGGGACAATGACGATCGTTGAGTTTTGCTTCAAGCCTTCATAGAGCATGTTCATGCCCCATAAATGAAAAGCGACCGGGTCGTTGGCGTAGGTCCTTGAGGCTTCGACGAATTTCTCCGCTACCTGCCGCTCCGAATCTCCCAGAATGACGCGGGCCTGACGCTCGCGCTCGGCCTGGGCTTGCATCGACATCGCGTTTTCCAAGGCAGGAGGAATCAACACATCTTTCACTTCAACCGAGATGACGTTGATGCCCCATGGTTCTGTGCGCTCATCGATAATCTTCTGTAAGACGCCGCTGATCTTGTCCCTGCCTTCGAGCATCTCCGCAAGCACCGTCTTGCCGATCACATCCCGCAGGGCAGTTTGGGAGGCCCAACCTATCGCGCTTTGATAGTCAGCCACATCCAGGGCTGCTTTCTTGGGATCCACAATCTTCCAGAACAACACCGCATCCACATCCACTGGCACGGTATCTTTGGTCAGCGTTTTTTCCGCTTTGAAAGAACTGGTGAGCACGCGGATGTCGAGCCAATAAGGAATGGTTTCGATGAGCGGAATGATCAGAAACAGTCCCGGTCCCTCAAGGGAACGAAACTTACCGAGCCGCAAGACGACCGCTTTGCTCCATTGATCCGCCACCTGAATTGCTGAAGAGATGGCATAGGCAAGAACAAAAGAGACGGCAAGAATTGCGATGGCCGCGAAGTCGGCTGACGCACTGTGCATGGCATACGCCAAGGCTGCGCCAGTGCCTAAAACCACAACGAATATTAAAGCTGGAAATGATCTATTTCTTGTCATTTCAATAACCTCTCAGTGGCTCGACGGTGTTATCGTCTCGCCGGCGAAGTCCCTCCCATCTGGAACGCAGGAGCGAGGGTTCGGGCGCTTGCACTAAATGCCCATTCGCCCAAACCATTTCAATCGTGCAGACCTCTTTAGGGAAAGCCTGCAAAGTCTTTGTCGGGTCATCCTGAAGTCATGGCACCCGCGATCTCCCGGCCTTGGAACCACTATTCAGCCTTGGCTGCGTGGGCGTATCCGCGAAGTTCCTCCACCAGCCCTCGGGCCGATGCAGGTACGGCAACTTTGCCGTCAAGAATTTCGTGGCGGTTTACGTCGTCGCCATACATGGCTTTGTCTCCACTCTTGTCGGCTTGCATCATCGCGCCATCCAGGCTCACCCCGGCGAAAACGCCTTTCGAACGCGAGTAAGACAGAATTTCCGCATTCAATTTAAGGTCAGTGCTAGCAGCGGCATTCCGGCCCACAGGCCCGGCCGCCACAGAAGCGTCTGCTCCAAGCTTGAATTTGTCGTTCATCAGGCTTTGCAGGGCATGATCGTTCATGAAGAGCATCACGATATCGGTGGAGGACCCTCCGATCTGATAGCCCACACTTCCGCTGTCAATGGCCACAAACAAGGGCGCGCTCCAGCCATGCTCGGTGCGACAGGTCGCTACTCCTCTGCCGTAGCTGCCGCCGAATATGAAGGCGAACTTCTTGTCCCCTGGAATGATGGCAACACACTTCGCCGATTCCAGAAGATTCGAAGGAATGCCTTGATCAGGAGTGTTCATGATCTCCTGGAAGACTTGGGCAGCTTTCGTGGTGCGATTCACATCGTCATCTCGATCCGAAGCGGCAGCAGTTAGACTTGCAATCGCTATCAAAGCTGTTACGGCCAAAATACGTTTCAACATTGTTATCTCCATTCAAGTTCGAATTCGTTAAATGCAAGGGCTCGCTCAGGTTTAGTGCAGAACCGTGTCCTTTTGCCGAGTGCAAGTCACTCCAACGCAGATCAGCGCGAACTGGGTTTGACTCGTCGTCATTCTTTTCTGCTGGTAAGAGCAGCCCCAATTAAAATGTTAGGCGTTACTAACCTCCCATTACTGAGCAATAGTGAGCAATGCAACTGTTTGTGCTATTAGAAGCGAGGCGAACAGATCAGGAACGATCGGACGGCGCGGGAAGAGATCAAGAGGCGGATGGCACAGTACGCGGGCACAACCTGCACCACGCAGCAGTCGCTAGATAATTCTGTCCTACCTGCTGGAACAAATGAGATCCCCGGGGGAGCCACACCTTAGACCTTTCCGATGTCTTGTCGGAATAGAGGGCGTCGCGGAATTCGAGACACTTCTGTGAATGCATTGCCAACGAAATTAGTGAGTCTGCAATGTCTGTGTTGAGCAAGGAGCATATACGCTCAAAGCCGGGGTTAACGATGCAGTGCAAGGATTGATGTAGCGTGTTTATGGTGGCCAGGGACGGAGTTGAACCGCCGACGCCAGCCTTTTC
>CAVPCD010000002.1:0-356327 GCA_963702345.1 uncultured Acidobacteriota bacterium
CATCAGTGCTGATGGTCGCACGCTATATTTTTCAAGCAACCGCAAAGGCGGATATGGTGGCTACGATATCTGGAAATCAAGATTAACAGATAAAGGGGTAGTAGAGCGAGAACCTGGGCCCCAATATCAATACAGCTATGGAC
This sequence comes from uncultured Acidobacteriota bacterium, assembly GCA_963702345.1. Classification (GTDB taxonomy): domain Bacteria; phylum Acidobacteriota; class Terriglobia; order Terriglobales; family Acidobacteriaceae; genus Gp1-AA145. The sequence continues at coordinate 144 of CAVPCD010000002.1, forward strand.
GAGCAATCAGCTTTTATCCATGCAGATGACAGTACACTATATTTTTGTTCCAACGGCTGGCCAGGCCTGGGCGGTATGGATCTTTTTGTAGCCGGCTGGGAAAAGACGGTAAATGGCAAAAACCTACCAACCTTGGTTATCCTATTAATTCGAGCGGAGATGAAAACGGGCTATGCCTGACAGCAAATGGCACTTATGCCTTTTTCGCATCCAATAAATTAAATGGATCCGGTGGATTTGATATATACACGTTTAAACTCCCTACCCAGGTGCGGCCGCACGAGGTGACCTATGTAAAAGGTATTGTGGAGGATGCTATAAGCAAACAGCCGCTGGAGGCTGCCGTTGAGATCATTGATCTTGAAAAAAATATACCCGTGTACCAGGATTATAGCTCAGCCGAACAAGGAGATTTTTTGGCGACGATAACTACGGGTAAAGATTATGGCCTGAATATTTCCAAAGATGGATACCTGTTTTATTCGGCTAATTTTTCGCTGGCGGGTCACCCAAACAAGGATCCCTTCAACCTGCTTGCGCTGCTTCAGCCGATCGAGGTGGGCAACAAGGTGATATTGAAAAACATATTCTTTGATACCAATAAGTTTGATATCAAAGATGAATCAAAGTCCGAACTACAAAAACTGGTTGATTTTCTTACCCTTAATAAGGGCGTCCATATCGAAGTATCTGGTCATACGGATAATGTCGGTAGCAACCAAGCCAACCAGGTACTATCCGAGAACAGGGCTAGGTCGGTTTACCAATACCTGGTTGCTAATGGTATCGATGCTTCAAGGCTTAGCTTTAAAGGCTATGGCGAACCACAACCAGTAGCCACCAACGATACCGATGAGGGCCGTGGCAGGAACAGAAGGACTGAGTTTAAGATTATTTCGAAATAAAACTCTGTGCCCTTTGTGTATTTCTCTCTGTGTCCTCCGTGGTAAAAAATTGAACCACAGAGGACACAAAGTAGTCACAGAGTTCACTGAGACTTTCTACCTTTATAAAATGAAACCTGGATTTATTGCATTTCTCGTTGTTGCTTTTTTTCGTGTAATCCAGCTTATCGGGTCGCAAACGCCGGCAAACCTTACCAAAATAAAATCCAACATATTCCCGGAAGGATAGAATGTGAGTATTATAACGAAGGAGGTGAAGGCGTTGCTTATCATGACTCAGACAGTATCAATAACGGCAGCGGCAAACTTAATCCGGCAAACGGAACTTTCCTGAATGAATTCAGGATGAAGGAAGGTGTTGATATTTCCTACACCAAAGTACACAATATTGACGATAATCCCTACAACAAAGTCCCCGGGATTTAGATAAACTGTATGTCGGGCTGGACAAACCCGGCGAGTGGATAAAATACACCGTAAAAGTTGATAAAACCGGTGATTATACTGTCGGCTTGATGTACACAGCTAATGGCGATGGCATTATTTCACTCGATCTGGATGGCAAAGATATTTCGGGCTCTTTAAAAGTATCCTCAACCCATGATGACCGCGATACCGTAGCATGGCGGCAGTGGCACCATTGGAATAAAGCTGATTCCTTAACCAAAATCACCCTCAAAAAAGGTGTGCATGTGCTCACGCTGCACATTGTAGGAAATGGAAATATGAATTTTGATTATCTGGAATTTGAACAAGTGAAATAATTTGTTTATCGTATCTCAATAATTATTTGATTTGATTCAATAATTTTATTAGGTTTACTCTATCTAAACGTGTAAACCTTATGAAGATAAAATTCCTCAAGAGCATTAAATCAAACTTGCTATTTCTGGCATGCATTGCATTCTTTATCTTTAGTGTGATCGCTAATGGATATAACCCTGAACCCGCTCCGAAATTTCCAGGCAGCACTTACAGATACACGGACACTAAACTTAAACCTATAGATCAACCACCTCCTGATAGTCTTTCTTTAGCTGAAAACCAGTATCATAAATTTATTGATAGCGTCAACTTACGCCGGAGGATCAAAAATGGGAATGACGAAGAGGGCGGTAACAGTTTGCCTTTTTTATTCATCGGAACCCAGGTTGACGTATCTTGTGATACCTGCGGATCGAAATGGTTTTGGGGGCGAGTGGATGCAGAAATCAAAGGGGAAAAATCGCAAACGCAGCCCGTCCAGAGGTACATTAGCTTATTAGGCTGGAAATTGAAGGCAACAAGGGATGACGAACTATATGGACCTGATTCGGTTGTTTTTCATGTTGAGCATAAACAGCCTTATGTAAGAAAATATGCCGTAATATCGTCATCAATTAAAGAGAAAAATGATTCTATTTATTACAAGTACGGAGAAGTGGATGAACCTGTGAAGTTCCATTTTGATCGGTATGACAAATCTTTATTGATACCAGTAAGCAAGACATTGATGTTGACCATATATTACACTTCATTCGGTATTGCAATAGTTTGGGGTTGCTACTTTCTTGTAGTTATTGGTATCTTCATCAGGTTTGTGATAGATATTTCCAAAGGAGAAGCATTTACAAAGAAAAATTTACAAGCGTTGCGAATAATTGCTTTAACTTTCTTGATATATCCTTTAACAGCGTTCCTTTTCAACTTGTTGTTAGGATTGATATTTCGCTCTTATATTACGGATGACGTTGTGTTAAGCAAGGCTACCTGGAACGAAGCATGGAAAAGTATAGGTCTCGGATTAGTGTTTTTAATGCTCTATCGGGCTTTCCGTCAAGGAAAAAAGTTAAAAGACGAACAAGAACTAACTATATAACAATGGCCATTATAGTAAACTTGGATGTAATGATGGCCCGCCGTAAAATGTCGCTAACTGAGCTTAGCGAAAGAGTGGATATTACAATGGCCAATTTGTCCATCCTAAAAACAGGTAAGGCTAAAGCTATACGCCTGGAAACCCTTAATGCAATATGCAAGGTTCTTAAATGCCAGCCGGGAGACATATTGGAATATGTGGAAGATTAAAAAAGCCTTCGGAAATTAATCCAAAGGCTTTCAAAATATATCTGGTAGAGACGCAAAATCTTGCGTCTCTACGTATTTTAATTAATTCCCCAATTCCGACATAAACTTTATACGCATTAGTTGTACTTCTTCGCGGGTATAGTCGTCATGACCCAACTCAACCAGGGCATCATCTATCGAGTCAATTTCAGCAGATTTGAAGTAATCATACACTTCATCCTGTTTATCCTCATCGATCACCTCATCTATAAAGTAGTTCAGGTTCAGTTTGGTACCTGAGTTGACTATAGATTCCACTTCGCGCAATATTTCTTCGTACGTTAACCCTTTTGAGGCTGCAATGTCCTCCAGGCTCAGGTGACGGTCGATATTCTGTATGATGTAAACCTTAAGTGCCGATTTATTAGCCGCACTTTTGATTACCATGTCTATTGGGCGGTCGATCTCGTTATCCTCAACATATTTTTTGATAAGGTCAATAAAAGGCGCACCGAATTTCATCGCTTTACCCGTTCCCACTCCCGAAATTTGTTTCAATTCATCTGTAGTTATCGGATAATGCGTGCACATTTCCTCAAGGGATGGATCCTGGAAAATTACAAATGGTGGTAATCCTTTTTGTTTTGCAAGCTTTTTGCGCAGATCTTTTAGCATTTGCAACAATTCGGTATCCAAAGCTCCCCCGCCCTGTTTAGGCCCGTCTTCAGAGTCATCATCATCAGTGGTGCCCATCGGCCTGTTCATTACAAAGCGGATGCTGTGCGGGTTGTCAATAAAGTTGTTGCCCGTTTTAGTGAGCCGCAGTAAACCATACTGGTCAATATCCTTCGAAAGGTAATTGTTCAGCAGAGCCTGTCTCATCAATGATTTCCACAAGTTCTCGCCATCTTCCTTGCCCGAACCAAATTCATCCATCAGGTTATGCTCATAGTTTTGCACCTGCGGGTTATTTACACCCATCAGCACTGCAATTATATGTTCGTCATCAAATTTCTCACCTAATTTCCTTACCAGGCTTAAAGCTTTATGCAGGTGTTCCTCACCGTCAAAATGCCCCTTATGTGCGCAGCAATTGTCGCACATGTTATTGCAGCCGGCCTCGTTAAAGTTCTCACCAAAATAATGCAGCAGTTGTTTACGGCGGCATACAGCCGATTCAGCATAGTCAATTACTTCTTTTAATATCTGTGTGCCGATCTCGCGTTCTGATACCGGCTTGTCCTTCATGAATTTTTGCAGCTTGTCGATATCCTTTTCCGAATAGAACGCCAGGCATATCCCCTCGCCCCCATCACGGCCCGAGCGGCCGGTCTCCTGGTAATAACCTTCCATACTCTTGGGCATGTCATGGTGGATAACATAACGTACATCCGGTTTATCAATACCCATCCCGAAGGCTATAGTAGCTACAATTACATCTACATCTTCCATCAGGAACTTATCCTGCGTATCGGCCCTAACCTTTGATTCAAGTCCGGCATGGTATGGCAAGGCCTTTACCCCGTTAAGATTAAGCGCTTCAGCAACTTCTTCTACCTTTTTGCGGCTAAGACAATAGATAATGCCGGACTTACCAGCGTTTTGTTTAACAAACTTGACAATTTCTTTGATCACGTTCCGCTTCGCCTTTACCTCGTAAAACAGGTTCGAGCGATTGAACGATGACTTAAATACTGTTGCATTGTTCATCTGCAGGTTCTTTTGGATATCCTGCTGCACTTTTGGCGTCGCTGTGGCCGTCAAAGCAATAATGGGAATGTCATCCCCGATATTACTGATAACCTGCCTTATCTTGCGGTATTCGGGCCTGAAATCATGCCCCCATTCCGAGATACAGTGTGCCTCGTCAACAGCTACAAATGAAACCTGGTTAAGGCGTAAAAAATCAACGTTCTCTTGTTTGGTTAAGGACTCAGGGGCAACGTAAAGCAATTTGGTTTTGCCGGCTAATACGTCTTCTTTTACCCGGGCAATATCGGCCTTGGTTAAAGATGAATTTAAAAAATGTGCTATACTATCCGAGCCTCCGAAGGCTCTCAATTGGTCAACCTGGTTTTTCATCAGCGCAATCAGGGGCGAGATGACAATGGCAGTTCCGTCACTCATCAGGGCGGGCAACTGGTAACACATGGATTTGCCCCCGCCCGTCGGCATAATCACAAAAGTATCGTTTCCGGCGAGGATATTGGTTATAATCGCTTCCTGCTCTCCCTTAAAGTTATCAAACCCAAAAAAATTCTGCAGATTATCAAAAAGCGACCGTTTCGTTTCAATCATTATAGGTAATTATATTATCGTAGTTAAAAGTTCAAAATAACAAAATTTTCTAAATAAACGAAGCGTTTTGTTTAAAATTTTATACAAAAATGATTTTAAAATGAAAACAATTTGTTTATTTGCGCGATTTATAACTTTGATTAATAAAAAGCCGTTTTACGTAATTTTATTTAATATAGGATTTACAGAATATTGTCCACTTTTGTCGCGGTTTTTAAGCTATAAAATTCTTTAAACACTCATGAACAAAAACTATTATGCTATTATCATGGCCGGCGGCATCGGAAGCCGTTTTTGGCCGATTAGCAGAACCTCTTACCCTAAACAATTCTTGGATATTTTAGGAACAGGCAAAACTTTAATACAAAACACCTACGATCGGTTCCTCAAAGTTTGTCCGAAAGAGAATATTTATGTTGTAACTAACGAAAATTACACCAGCCTGGTAAAAAAGCAGCTGCCAGATATGGCCGACAACCAGATACTGACCGAACCTGTGATGCGTAATACTGCGCCCTGCATTGCTTATGGTTGTTTTAAAATTGAAACGCTGAATCCCAATGCTTCGATTGTTGTGGCGCCATCTGACCATTTGATATTAGATGAACCGTCTTTTGTTGCCGCCATAGAAAAATCATTGCAGATCGCATCCACAAAAGAATGTCTTGTTACACTGGGTATTAAACCATCACGGCCAGATACAGGCTATGGTTATATCCAGTTTACTGATAATACAATTGGCGACGACTTCCATAAAGTAAAAACATTTACGGAAAAGCCTACCCTCGAGATAGCAAAGACATTTCTCCAAAGCGGCGACTTCCTGTGGAATGCCGGGATATTCGTTTGGTCGGCGAAGGCTATCGTGAAAGCTTTCAGCCGTTACCTGCCCGAAATGAACGAAATATTCGCCGATGCACGGCCGGTTTATAATACTCCAAATGAAAAATCGGTAGTAAATAAAGCCTACCAGCAATGCACCAACATATCCATTGACTACGGTATCATGGAAAAAGCTGATAATGTATACGTATTGCCATCAGAATTCGGCTGGTCGGATTTGGGTACCTGGGCCTCCATATACCAGTTGGCAGAAAAGGATTATGTGGGTAATGCCGTTATTCCTTCAGATAGAGTGATTATGTATGATTCCTCTAACTGTATGGTGAGCGTACCGGCCGATAAGCTGGTTGTTTTACAGGGCCTGCACGACTTTATTGTGGTTGAGTCAAACAACACCCTTCTTATTTGCCCCCGCGACCAGGAACAGAACGTAAAGCAGGTTGTGGCGGATGTGAAACAGAAGTTTGGGGTGAAGTATATTTAGGTTTAGTGATTAGTTAACTGGTGATTAGTGATTAGGAACTACAAGATGCAACTAATCACTGGTTAACTTAGTCACAAATCACTAACCACGCCTTTGGCGAATCGCTTCGTACAAAATAACTCCGGTCGATACAGAAACATTCAGTGATTCGATTTCACCAAACATGGGTATTTTAGCCAGGTGGTCGGCTATGCGGATAATTTCATTCCGGATTCCATCTTCTTCTGACCCATAATGATCGCCGTTGGGACTGTGTAGTCTGGCGTATAAATGAATTCCTTTGTTTTCTCTGTGCAAGCAACTAACTGCAAACCCGATTCCTGCAAAAAGCGCATGGTTTGTACAAAATTATCGTGACGGCATACCGGTATTTTGTATAAGGCCCCGGCAGAGGTTTTAATGCCGTCCGCATTTATTTGTGCTGAACCTTTGGCCGGGATAACAATCGCATGCACCCCTGCGCATTCGGCAGTACGCGCAATGGCGCCCATGTTACGCACATCAGTAATGGCGTCCAGCACCAATATTAGCGGCACCTCTCCTTTTTCAAATATTTCGGGGATAATGTTTTCTATCTTCTGGTAAATGATAGGTGATATCACGGCTATTACGCCCTGGTGATTTTTGGGGGTGATGCGGTTAAGCTTTTCAACCGGCACTTGCTGGGCCACTATCCCATATTCATGCATTAGCTCTTTCAGTTCATTCAGCAATCCCCCGCCTGTGCCTCTCTGGATATATAATGATTCTATTTCTTTGCCCGAACGTATCGCTTCTATAACCGCCCTGATACCAAATACCATCTGGTTATTTTCGCGCTTTTCTCTTTGAATATTGAATGCCATTTATGCTTTTAATGAGTTTTCAAAAGTATGTAACCAAATTCACTTTTCCGGCACTATTGTTGGGGTGGCTATTAGATACTTTTTTCGTTATAAATATTCAAAAAAAGTTATCAACAAGACATAAATAATTGATTTTTAATCAATTGCAAAACGCTTAAAAATTACTAACAATCGGGTGTTAACAATGGTATGTAAATTTGCGGTTAATATGGCATTTAAATAAATGTTTTTAAAAGATATTATCAGATGATGCATTAGGGAATTTTTAGTATATTTTTGTTGTATGATTCTCGAGAACGAAAGCCCCTATAACAAGCCGAACACCAACCAGCCTGGCGACCGAAGAAGTAGAATTACAAACCCTACCCCTTACAGCGGACTTGGTAAATTACCTCCGCAAGCTGTTGACCTTGAAGAGGCTGTTTTAGGTGCTCTGATGCTGGAGAAGGACGCGCTTTCCTCCGTTATCGATATCCTGAAACCTGAAGTTTTTTATAAGGACAATCATCAGAAGATATTTGCAGCCATACGTCGTCTTTTTGAAAGGACCTCCCCCGTCGATATCCTTACTGTAACCGCCCAATTGCGCCAACAGGGCGAATTGGAAATGATAGGCGGCGCTTATTATATCACCGAACTAACCAATCGCGTAGCTTCGGCGGCCAATATTGAATATCACTCTCGTATCATTATCCAAAAATTTATCCAGCGCGAACTGATACGCATCTCTACGGAAGTAATAAATAACGCTTACGAGGATACCACAGACGTGCTTGACTTATTGGATAAGGCTGAAAAGAACCTGTTTGAGATAGCACAAAACAACCTGCGCCGAGACTCCCGCAAAATGGATGACCTGGTGCACGAAACATTGAAGGAAATAGAGTTATTAAAAGATAAAAAAGACGGTCTTACAGGTGTAGCGTCCGGTTTTACTGACCTGGACAGGATGACTTCAGGCTGGCAGAAATCAGATTTAGTGATCATTGCTGCGCGTCCGGCGATGGGTAAAACGGCATTTGTATTAAGCTGCGCCCGAAATGCAGCAGTTGATTTCAACAGGCCGGTTGTTGTGTTCTCGTTGGAAATGTCATCGGTACAATTGGTTAATCGTTTGATCTCGGGCGAAACACAAATAGAACAGGAAAAGATACGCAAGGGCCAACTGGAAGAATGGGAATGGCAGCAGATACACTCTAAAATTGGCCGTTTGGAGCAGGCTCCGTTGATTATTGATGATACACCTGCCCTAAATATTTTTGAATTCAGGGCAAAATGCCGTCGCTTAAAATCGCAGCATGACATCCAACTCATCATCATTGACTATTTACAATTGATGCAGGGTAAAGCCGGCGATGGCAAAGGCAGCGGTAACCGCGAGCAGGAAATAGGCAGTATATCGCGTGCGCTGAAATCGGTAGCGAAGGAATTGAATGTACCGGTGATCGCGCTGTCGCAATTAAGCCGTGCGGTTGAAAACAGGCCCGGTGGCTCCAAACGCCCAATGTTGTCCGACTTACGTGAATCGGGTTCTATTGAGCAGGATGCCGATATGGTATTATTCCTGTACCGCCCCGAATATTATGGTTTGACGGAGGACGAGAATGGCCTGGCTACGCAGGGAGTTGGAGAAGTGATCATAGCCAAGCACCGTAATGGTGAAACTGGTACTGTTCGACTCAAATTCGTTGGCAAATACGTTAAGTTCGTCGATCTTGATGAGGGTATGAATAATTTTGCCACACCGGGCAATGCATTCACCGGCTTAGCTCCTTCGCAGGATTTTGAAAAACCGAGCAACTTTATCATACGCCCTTCGCGGATGGATGATATGGATGATGATCAACCGTTTTGAGGTTAGTTAAAAACGTTAGAAAGGTTATAAGGGTTTTGATAACCTTTTTAACTTTTCTAACCTTTATAACATTTATAACTAAAAGATAAGCCCCAGCGCAATCCCGATAATAATCACTATCGGGGTTTTTATTTTGGTGAAGTTGAGTAACAGGAAAGTGCCTATCATTAAAGCGTAAGGCAGCCAGTGTAAGCCAAAGGGTTTTGTGAGCAGTATTAGAGCCGTCGCCATAAACCCAACCGCGACTGCGCTTATTCCGCTAAGGGAATTACGTATGCGAGTTATCTTCTTCAGGTCCTCCCAAAATGGTACGATAAAAAGGATAAGAATCAGGCCGGGCAAATTAATTCCTATCACAGCTATTATACTTCCAAGTATTTGACCAATAATGCCATAACCTTTGTTACCTAAAGTCATACTTCCGATAAAAGATGTGAATGAAAAGGTTGGTCCAGGCAAAGCCTGCTGTAAGGCAAATCCCGAAAGAAACTCTGAATTAGTTAGATAATGCTTTACTTCAACAAACTCGGTAAACATAAGCGGCACCAAAACTTGCCCCCCGCCAAAGATGAGTATACCGTTACGATAAAAGTTTTCGAACAAACGGATGGGCAAACTGAAAGGTGAAGTTTGATTGATAATAGCACCCAATGAAGCAAATGCCAGCAGGATACCTACAAAATACATTACCTTTTTTGGGTTTACATTGGCAAACAAACTCACCCGCAATTGACTTTCCTGTGGTGGCGTTTCCAGCGCTGATGAAATAATGCCACCCATCATAATAAGTATTGGGAAAGCATAAGCATTTCTTAAAATTAAAGTAGCAATCAGTGAGCTGATAGCCAGCATAATGGAAACGTTGGTTTTGAGGAACTTGTAAGCAAATGTGTAGGTGGCATACGCCACAATGCCGACAGCGATAGGCTGTACAAAACGTAACACCTCGGTAAATTTACTGTGCGTTAGAAACATTTTATAGCTGATGGCGGCCATGCACATTATTGTGGCCGAGGGAATATCCAGATTAAGAAGGTAATAAGAGCTAACCGCAAGCCACCCACTTTCCAGGCAATACCTACCAGGGTTTGCGTTAATGAAGGCCCGGGTAAAATCTGCGAAAGCGCACTAAGTTCCATCAACTCCTGTTCGGTGACGTAACGGCGTTTCTCTACAAATTCACGCAGCAGCATAGATATGTGCGCCTGTGGCCCGCCAAAAGCGGTAAACGTATAGAAAAAAGCATCCCGAAGAAATAATAGTTGACGTCTCTTCATTTAGTTAGTTCATTGGTTCATTAGCTCAATTGTTCATTTGTCCGTTCGCTTTGCGATATTTAAGTCCGCCGTACTACCAATGAACTAATGAACAAGTGAACTGATGAATGGTTAATAATCGTCATCATCAAAACCTGTTGCTTCCTGGTAAACGGTCTTTAATTCAGCAAAAGCATGGTTATCGCGTTTCCTTTGTGCGGCTTCCATACCTTTCTCGTTGATCAAAAATAACAATGGGTTTACGGTTCAATGCTTCATATAATTTACCAAAATGATAGTACGTGCCCACATAATTCGGATGATCGTTCACCAGTTTCTCGTAATATTCAAGTGCTTTGGTCGAATCGTTCAATCGTAAGTACTCTGTGCCAGCGCATATAATAAAAACTCATCATTGGGTTCACCCTTTAAAAATTCAAGTAACTTTTCTAATCGGTCCCTTCTCGCACAAAGTCGAGATCGCAGACGGGACAGCGGTCGTACATTGCGAACACGCCACGGAATAGCTTTCCCTTGCCACAGCAAGGACAACGTACTACCAGTCCACGCCAGACACACAGCCAAAATCTCATTGCACACATCTCCTTTGGTCTTCGTAACGTAGTATATAACAGATTATAAGCGATATGATGGCAATACGGCACGCCGAACCGCCATCAACCCGTGACAAATCGTGAAATATCCGCAAGAATATGGTATGATACATACAATAGATACAAAAAACAAGCTAGTGCCAGTATTGGTAATATTCCGAAAAAGGAGCTACAACGTGTTGGGATTCCACTGGTTCGAACTGCTTATAATAGCAGGTATCGGGTTGATTATCCTGGGGCCGAAACCATGCAATCCATGGCCCGTAACGCGGGGAAGGGCGTAAGCCAGGCAAAAAACATGAAAGAGCAGATGCTGGCAGAAGTCCCTGAAGAGGTTACGCAGATCTCGCAGCAAATTGCACGTATTCCACTGAGTCCGCAACAGGCTGTGCAGATGCTGATGAGTTCCGAAAAAGAGCAAAATCCAAAGGCAAATTCCATGAAGCCAAAGCCAAAAGAGGGTACTTTGCGCCTTCCACTTAACATAGAACGGGTTGAAAGGCAGGTCAGCAGCGATGGAACAATTAACACAGATACCGGATTGGACAATTGTTGAAGCGAATGGTATGAAACAGCTACAGCGTGTTTTTACCTTCAACAATTTTGCCAATGCACTGGTATTTACCAACAAGGTTGGTGCGCTGGCGGAGTCCGAGGGCCATCATCCCGCGCTCCTGACCGAGTGGGGACGTGTTACTGTGACATGGTGGACGCATTCCGTCGGTGGAGTGAGTAGCAAAGACTATAGTATGGCGGCACAAACCGACAAATTGTTCGTATAAGTAACCGAAACCAGAAGAGGTCATGCAGTCCGATCTTGGACTGCATGACCTCTTCTGGTTTCGGTATGCTCTGTTTACATTGTTGTCCAGCCGGTAAAACCAAAAGCCAGCCAGCGAGCTTCCAGGAACGCTCGCGCGCCCCCCGGACGCCAGAGATCCCGCCGCTGACGTCCCCCCTAGCTCCGAGCCCCCCAGCCGCTCCCGGAGCCGATGCCCCCGGAGCCGAGACGCCCGGCACCGCCACCTGCGGCGCCACCGCCGACTGGCCCCCCACCTGTGGCTCCGAGGCTGCGGCCACCTGGGACGCGGCGGGCGTCGCTGAGTCGTAGCGGTACAGGTTGTATACCATCGAATAGTTGCAAAGTCGGAAAGTTTAATTTCGGGAACTAATATCAAGAGATAGCGTTCTAAGAAATATAAATCTGTAAGAACCTTTTTAATCGCTTGCAAGTCTTCAATAATGACAGCAGATCCTGAAACATTAAATGACTGGCGATAGTTTGGATGAGGTCATTAGTTAAATTGAGAATATAACAAGGACCATCCGGCTTACTTGGACGCGAACCCATTTTAAGAAAAATAAATCTTTAACTAAAGATTTACCTTAATTTCGTGGCAAAACTGCAAAAAGTGAGGTACATGCATCGCAATCCGGTCAGGCGCGGACTGGTCAAATCGCCTGAAGAATGGCGCTGGAGCAGTTACCGGTTCTATTTCCTGGATGAACCCGGGCCGGTGCGGCTCAATGAGGGCTGGGAGAAAATTTCCTTTCAAGCTACTGCCGCGTGATCGAAACCCTGATGCAGGCGTTCGTCGTTACCGCCCTTCGCAACGTACGCGAAGAACGGGGCACCCGCTTTGTAGGCACCGTCAACCAGATCAAAAGCTGGGCCACCCGCCGATCGACTAGTACGGACCAGTTCGGGATGTTGAAAGCTATTATGTCAAAAATCTCATCCTCGGACCTAGTTTGGTAGCCAAGCCCAACAGGAATCCCAAGAGGCTAAGGAGAAGCACATCGCCCCAGCCGAAGTGTTCGAAAATGACTGCGGCGAAAATCATGCTGGTTGCATGGAAACAATTTCGGACAACTAGGCGCTGTAGTTTGCGACGACCCTGGTCACCTTTAGATTCCGGATCTAGTTCCATAAACTCACCCGAGGTCGTGCCATTCTGATTCTTGTAATAAAGTACGACGCTCGAAAGTCCCCACATCACGTCCAAGAGGTCAAAAGCGAGGTTGGGGTAAGCCTCAAGTCCGCGCTTGAAATAGTTGCGTAAGGCCAATTTTCCTGTGACCAATCCAGAGGGCTGGTTCAAAAGCTTTGCCGCAGCCGGCGAGGTCAGGACGATGTCCGGCGCATAGTGGGACGGGGGAGCGTAGAGGTCGTGCGAATTCCATGCGCGCAGCCATTCGGCGGCGAATTGTCTGACCTGAGATTCGGTGAGCATGCTGCTGTCTCTATTATGTCGCGCTGTACCGCGTGGCTTTTTATTGCTTCGCAAACACCCAAGCCGTTGAAGCTCTTAAAGGGGAGGATTTTAGTGGGGATTTTTGGGTTATGCAATGGGGCAGCATTTCACCATTTCACATGGCTTGGCGATCGTTGGTGGTTCCGACCATTGGGCCTCATCGACTTGTAGCGGATGAGGCGAAATCGAAATTGTCGGATAGGAGTGTCCCTCCGCCTCCGCGCCGGGCAGGCGGACCCACATGGAGCTTTGGGGACCCCACTTCTCGCAAAATACGCGAGAAATGGGGCACCCTCTTTCGTGGTTGTTCAACGAAACCCCATTACTTCCCCGGTCGGCCATTGGCTGGATGATGCTGACCTTCGGTGATGAGGGCTATTGGCCGGTTGCCGATATGCTGGGTGGACTAACGATTACGGCCTTTACAACTATGCAGTGTCCAAATTGCCAGAGCCAACTTAGCCCATACGCAGGGCAGTGCGACCGCTGCGGGGAGGAATTACCGCCGGGCAGCATTTGCTCGAGGAGTAGGGCGTAGTTGAGCCCGGGCCTGCTCCGGAGCCGAAATCTACGAAGTCAACCAAGAGCAAGAATTCGGGCGATTACCGATTTGCTCGTTAGGCGATAGGTTCATCGCTTTTGTATCGACTCCGCCATGCTGTTCGGTCTGTTCGCCATTGTGGACGCATGGGCGTTCATGCGATGGGGAGCGGTGGAAGGGACGGAATTGCAGCTGACCACCGCCGCGGTGCTGGTGGCGGTCATGCTGAATTCGACCATACTTTTTCTTTATGGCTGGCTGCTCGAAGGGGCTTGCGGAGCCACGCTGGGCAAGGCTTTGGTGGGAATTCGAGTTGTGGGAAGCGATGGGCGGGGCATCTTTTCATCGTGCGCGGTGCGGAATGCGCTGCGCGTGGTTGATGGTGTTGGCTTCTATCTTTTGGGAGCGCTGGTGGCGGGGTGCTCGGGCATCCGGCAACGGATCGGCGATTTGTTTGCGCAGACGGCGGTGGTGGAAGAGAGTTATGGGATCGGAATTAAGATCGCCGCGCTGATTGTGCTGGTGGGAACCTTGGCTGGCGCGGGCTATGAAGTTCCCCGCATTTGTGCCGTCGACAGGTCGGTGCACAGCCGACATCTCAACCAAGTTGTAGTTAGGGTGGGACGGAATGGGAACTCAGCCTACTTCCGGGTGGCAAAGTACAGCGTGGATGTTAACGCGACACCTTCGCAGTAACTCATAATTATTCTCATAATTATCAAGGTCCGAGGTACCCACCTTTCGCAAAGAACGCGAAAGATGGGGCGCCCTCAGTTGGGATAGGTAGAACCCTGGATCAAATGGCCACAACTTTGTCGGACAAGAGTGTCCTACCCACAGGGACATTGCCGGCGAATCGGACAGCCGAGGGCGGCTGTCCCCACCTGGGCAGATATCACGCGTGGGCGGCGCTGGTTTTGACTACGTCCTGGGCTAACTCTTCGGTGGTTTCTCCGGTGCCGTCGAGCATGCGGACGCGGCGGGCGGCGATGTTCACGGGTTCGAGGCGAAGAATTTCTCCATGGCTGACTTGGATCTGAAAGCGGAACCAGTCGGTGCGAAAGAGGCGACCGGAGGCGTAGAAAGTCATGGAAGCGGCGATCTGGCCTTGATAGTCGTCGCCGGTGCAGGTAAATCAATTTCGGTCGAGTTCGTGGGTCCAGGTCGTCCCGCCGACGAGTGGTTCGTTAAGGATGGTGCGCAAGGAAGGCACGCCCATGGCCAGACGGCGCAACTGCACCATCTGCAAAAGCACGGAAATTTTGGCCAGGTTGGTGACGACAATTCTTGCCTGGCGGCGTTGGTTTTCCACTTGATATGCAATCGGGAGACCATCCCATTCGAACTCTTCGCGCGCGGAGCCGAGCTTTTGTCGCTGGATTCGGCGTAACGCAAGGTGGCGCGGCCAGCACCAGACTAAGGATGGTCGTGGCGACGGTGGCGACCAGCGGAATGTATTCAAGGATCAGAGTAAACGGGATGTTGTGCTGATTTAACCAGTGCAAATGCATGCAGGCTGGCCCTCTCTTTTGTTGTCTGTGGTTCTGTTTCCATTCGAGCCGTGGTCTTGGCGTCGGGGGAATGGACAGAGTCTATCGATGGCGGATGGAGCGCGACGGTCCCAAGGTCCAGAGTCTGAACTGTGACGTGGAGTAGGCCTTAGGTATCTCGAGGGGTTGATGCTCGGGCTTCGCCCTCGCGTGGATCTCGTCTCGTTGCCCAGCGCTTTCGCGCTGGGCTATTTAATGTCGCCCATTCGGCTCACATGTTCTATGCAGCGGCCAGGCCGCATAGTCGTCTTGCGAGCATGCTCTGACGATAGCCCCTTCGACTCCGCTCAGGGCAGGCTTGGGGGCTGTCCACATGAAGCTCGACCGCCGACAAACCGCCACGCGATTTATCTTTGCAGTTTCCACGCTCGTGAATATGCTGGAACGGCGTGACACCTGGTTCGGGGCGACCAGCGTCGAAGGGCGCGAGAGTGGAGTGTGGAGTCCCTTCGGAACGCCTCGAAGCAGCTACCCATGAGCTGCAGGAACTGGAGAAGCTGGTCCTCTCCGGCAATTTTTCAGCCCGCGTACTAAGCATTCCGCACCGCGGTCGACAACGTTCACCAAACCGCATGGGCGGTCCGACAATGGACCGAGCTCCAGGAGCAGCATCGTCGTTCCCTATACGGTGCTCGGGATGCTGTCGCAGGAGCGCGTACGCCGGGCCACGCAGAGTGCCAGAGACCTGACGCTGGATCTCGAGTCGCTAGCGTTCGGTCCTGAGACGCGGGGCTGGCCAATCTATTCAAGCTATAGAACGTCTATCATGAGCGGCTGTGCCGCTGTTCAGGGAACGGTGAGCGGGGATTACCCGGCAGGAGTTCCTCTGCATAGCTTAAACCATGCCGAGAGCGGCTGTCCCACGAAAACCGTAGAGCAACAGGACGGGCGGGGCGGTCGTCCGCCCATTTCGTCTGCCAAAATCGTCGGACGGAGTCTCTGACCCACGCGGCCATGCTGACGCTCGGACAGCCGGGCGCACGGCTGCCTGCATGCCGGTTTATGCTTTCTTGATGTCTGTTTGCTGGCGGTCGAGGTCTTCTTTGACGAAGCCTTGGTGGCCTTGTTCTCAGCTTTCTTGCCACTGGTGTCTTTGAGGCCACCGGCTTAACCTGCTCGGGCTTGGTCGAGTTCTGCGCGGTTTTCGTCGTGGCTTTTTGGACGTAGTCTTGGTGCTCTTTGCCGGTTTCACAGTCTTGGCAGACTTTGCACTCTTGGAGGTGTCTTTGTTCTTCTCCAGAACGCGGCTTTCGATAGCTTGCTGTGGTGCTGTTGATCGGACGCTTTTGCATTCGTCTTGGTGTTTGCCTTGGTGCTGGTGGAATTGGTTGTGCCGCTGGTCTGAGCCAGGGTCACTGCACTCAGCAATAACAGGGCAAAGACAAGGGTCAGGGCAGTTCGGATTGCTTTTTTCATTTGAGCCTCCCAGTTTTGGGCATTGTGCAGCGGTTCGGGGGTGCGAACAAGTAACGAAAGGCTATGGCGGGTGGGAAATTGGCTTGGAAGGCGAGTTAGATTCAGTCCTTACTGCCATTTTGGACCAATTCCAGGAAGGCTTTGTGGATGCGACAGTCGTCGGTCAGTTCGGGGTGGAAGGTGGCGGCCATGGTTTTGCCCTGACGAACCACCACCGGATCCTTCCCTTCTGTCGCGAGGACTTCGACTTGAGGACCGAGACGCTCGATTTTTGGCGCACGAATAAAAACCATTTCGATGG
The DNA here is from genome assembly GCA_963702345.1 of uncultured Acidobacteriota bacterium. Classification (GTDB taxonomy): domain Bacteria; phylum Acidobacteriota; class Terriglobia; order Terriglobales; family Acidobacteriaceae; genus Gp1-AA145. The sequence continues at coordinate 17,353 of CAVPCD010000002.1, forward strand.
GCGATCCGGCGAAGAGGCCTTCGCGGATGGAGCTTTCGAGCTGGCGTCCGTATGCGTTGCGGCGAATGCCGATATCGAGGGCACCGAGGCCGGTCTGGTGCGGATTCTCAACTTCTTTGGCCAGCAGGATGGCGCCGGCACAGGTGCCGAAAGTCGGTTTGAGGCGGACAAATTCTTTGAGCTTGGCAAATCCAGCCTCGCCGAGAAGTTTCAGGAATGTGCTGGATTCGCCACCGGGAATGATGAGGCCGTCGATGCCGTCGAGCTGCTCGGGCTTTTTGACGAGAACAACTTCGGCGCCAAGCTCTTCAAGCCGTTTGCGGTGCGCGTCGAAATCGCCTTGTAGGGCAAGAACCCCGATTTTCATAAGCTCAACTCCATTGTAATGTCGGACAAATTTCTTGCTCGGGCTTCGCCCTCGCGGTTTTCTCTATTCTGGTTACCCAGCGCTCACGCGTTGGGCTATTTAAATGTCGTCCCTGCGGGACTGAGCATCCCTTTTGCGGAGGGCAAGGGTTGAGCGATCGGGGCTGCGTCTGTGGAGACTATCGAAGCGGGTTTTCGCGGAGCGATGCACCGTTGGGCGACCGAGGGTGGCTGTCCCCACGAAGGTCAAAGGCGTCGGATAGGAGTGTCCCTTCGACAGGGCTCAGGGCAGGCCGACCCACACGGCGGTGCGAATTGTCGTGGTTCCCACCTTTCGCAAAGAACGCGAAAGATGGGGCACCCTCGTTGTGCTGGTGCGAACTAAAACCGAGTGCCTCCGCGCTCACCGCGAGGTCTTGATCTCTTCGTATAACTCGGGCAGGCGAGAGGCGTCTTCGGCGGAGTTGCCGAAGCGGGCGCGCTCGTAGTGATGGGTGAAATCTGAAACGCGATGTTGCATTTTCTGGTCGGTGATGACCGAAGCGAATTCTTCAGGAGTTTGCGCGGGTGACTTTTTCCAACCGAGTTTTGCCGTCCGCCGCAGCATGCGTTCGTACCAGATGCTGGCGGCGAGTTGCGGCGCCTGGCGCGGGCTGCGAGCCAGGCGAATTTTCTGCAATAGCAGAAGTAACCGCGGAAGGCTGATGATCAGCAGAACCAAGGCGATCGTAACTACCGCGCGAACTCCCCACTTCACGCTGGAAGCGCCGGCACTGTCCTGAATCCGGCGCGCCCACGCCAACATTTTCTGATACTCGCGACGTCCCCACGATTGCGCCTGCCCAACGACAGCACGGCTGCCATGAGTTGCGTCTTGGGTAAGGCGAAGTTGATGGGCGAGATCGTAGTTGACGATCCACTCGCGCCAGAACGAAGACATCGCGTCCATGTAGAGCATCAGACGGTTCCACTCGGAGTGGGTCTGAGCGTTGCCCCCGGGCGTGGGATCGAACGCGATCCAGCCGTTGCCGGGAATATATGCTTCCACCCAGGAATGAGCGTCGCTGGCGCGGATCACGTACTCCGAAGTGATGTCATTGAACTCGCCGCCGGCAAATCCGTTGACCACGCGCGACGGAATTCCGACAGTGCGAAGCATAATGGCCATGGCGGAAGAAAAATATTCGCAATGTCCGCGGCGACGCACGAAAAGAAAATCAGCCACCGGGTCGGGCGGCATTGCGCGGGAGAGTTGCAGGGTATATCCGTAATGCGTTCGCAAGTAAGTTTCGATGGCCGTGGCCCGGTCGTATGGAGTTTTTGCGTTGTCGACAATTTTGTCGGTCAGCGGCCGGATGCGTGAGTCGAGCTCTGGCAACTGCAAATACTCAGACGAAACCTGATCGGGAAAAAGACCGCTTGCGGATTTCAGACGGGCGGGAATCGGAGTCGAGATTCGCGAATCTGCTTCGTAGCGAGTGACAGGATGCTCATTATCCCGGTTGAAGACTGAACCATCGGGATCTTCGGATACCGCGCGATAGTTACCTGCGAGTGACTCCGGCGTGGCCAAAAGAAAGAACACTTCGCTGATAAACGGCTCCATGGTGACACGGTAGTGAATGCTGCGCCCTCGCGGCGCGCGGAATTGAGTGTTGTGCAGATCAAGATTGAAGCGGCCGTCTGATCCGCGCAATATGGTCTGCTTGTCGCTGGAATTGGACCAGGTGCGTCCATCGAAAGTGCTTAACGCAACCCCGCGTAACTTGGGAGCGAAGGCCCCGAAGGAGTCGCCGTCAATGGCCACGTGCATGATCACAGTTTTAGATTGTTGAATCTGACCGATGCGGCCGAGCTCGACGCTGTCTGAGAAACCAGTGGTGATGTCATTGGCGCCGCTTTCGCTGCTCATGAATCCTGCGGAAACACGCGGCAGGAGAAAGAAGATGCCGGTCCCACCCACAAAAATAAGAAGCAGCAGCACCGGAGCGACTACGACGATGGCAAACGACAATTTGCGGTGGGCGTTTTGCACTCGCGGATCGCGGGCCAGCACTGGCGATTTTTTCAGCGAGTGCATCATCTCCATCAGGACAAACGCGGCGACGGCCAAGAGAACGAATCCGGCGAGGGCGATCAAGAAGGTGCTGTCGACGGTGAGCACGGCGGCGGAGAGCACCATGAGGAACGAAAGAACCGCGAGGAAATAATGATCGCGATCTTTTTGAGCGGAAAATAAGCGCACCAGCATGACGAAGAGGACCAGGTGCACGGTTGCGCCCAGGAATGCGCGGGAGATAAAAAAGTCGTCGGCGATGTAGAAAGCGACGCAGGCAATGGTCAGAATATTGGTCCAACGTTCGGAGAGAAGTACTTCCTGTCGGCGGGCGAGGACGTATCCACGGTAAAGCAGTGCGGCGGTCACGATAATTACGGTGGCGAGATCAAGACGGCCGGTCGAAGCCAGGGTGCCGAATCCGGTGAAGATCAGCAGATACAACACCACGTCGAAATATCGGCGGATGGCAGCTGCGAGGGTGATCTCTTCGGTAAACGGGAGCATGGACGTATCCGCTTAATTGTTGCGGAATTCAGGAAGAAGGTAAAGGGTACCGAAGGGTGCGGCGAGGTGAGCGCAAAGCCTTTGCTAGAATTGGTGAGGTCAGGCATCGGTCCCGCGCGACGCCTTCCCGCCAACCCCGCCAGGTCCGGAAGGAAGCAACGGTAACGGGCTCTTGCGTGTGCAGTGGGTCGCCGGTGCCTGGCTAAAACCTTCAGATTCCTTCATGACCTGTAATTTTGGGGACTGCAAGCAGGACAAGAACCCTAAGCTTTGTAAACGCGGTCTAATTCGCAATGAAGCAATATGGGATCGAATGTGATCCTAAACGCGTCAAAAAAGCCTTGCATTCCAAGTAGGCCTGCCAGCGGCAGGTCGGCGGAAAAACCGGCACTCACATTAATGATCCCTCCAGGTACATAAAGACACACATCATGCAGGTAGGTGTTGGTCGGACCTGCAACTCCGAGAGTGGTTTCAACCGCACCTCTTGAAATGTCGAGACCTATTGCTCTGCCAATATCTGCGTGAAAGATGCAACGAGAGGCGCCCGAATCGATGATTGCTTCAAATCTTTTCGACCTAGGGGCGTTTTTCTCAAGTAAGGCAATATTGACGGCCAACGCGGCGTAATAGCCGAAGCTCCCTTTGCCGTTTGGAATTTTTCGGTAGGGTAGTTTGAGACTCAAACAGATAAAGGCGCCCAAGCTTTAGGCGTCTTAATTATCACCGGATCAGGGACCCCGGCCTTTTCACTGTTTGCCACCGCTTCGTCATAAGTGGAACCGATGGCTACAATTCTGCTCTCGTCGTCTGACAGAGCGATCCACTTATCCAACGGCGCAGCCTGCAAAGCTTCGAATCGTGAATCGGGGATAGTTGGCACGATTTACCTTCATTATTAGCCTACTTAAGGGATCCCCGACCGTCAATGGAACTTTAGACCGTGAAAGGAATGGACACGCAGCCGGACTTTTTAGGCCCGCTGTTACAATAAGCGATTCATTACTGACCCCTCAGGAGATCCCTCGATTGAATAAGGCTTCGCGCGCAAAAATCACTGCCCTGGGGACGTACGTGCCTCCCCGGGTCATGACTAATACCGATTTCGAAAAGATCGTTGAGACTTCGGATGAATGGATCGCCAGCCGCACCGGGATCCGCGAGCGGCATGTGGTGGATAAAGGCGTGGCGACCAGCGATCTGGCGACCGAGGCGGCCAAAATAGCGCTGGCGGAGCGCGGCGTCGACGCCAGTGACATTGAAGCGATTGTGGTGGCCACGGTCACCCCGGACATGCTCTTCCCTTCCACCGCCTGTTTAGTCCAGCACAAGTTGGGGGCGAAGGGCGCATGGGGATTCGACTTATCAGCGGCGTGCTCGGCATTTCTTTACGCGTTGCAGACTGGCGCGCAATTTATTCAAACCGGCGCACATAAGAAGGTGCTGGTGATTGGCGCCGACGTGATGACTTCGATTCTGGATTACACCGACCGTGCGACCTGCATTCTTTTTGGAGACGGTGCGGGCGCGGTGATCCTTGAACCGTCACAAGACGATTCCGGAATAATTGACTTTGTACATGAGGTCGATGGGTCGGGGGCGTGTTCCTTATATATGCCCGGCGGAGGCAGTCTGCATCCGGCAACGCATGAGACTGTAGATAAGAAGATGCACTTTGTGCATCAGGATGGGCAGGCGGTGTTCAAGTTTGCGGTGCGAAAGATGGCGGAGGTTTGCGAGACGCTGTTGCGGCGAAATGGCGTGAAGGCCACCGACATAGATTGCTTTATTCCGCACCAGGCGAATCAGCGGATTATCAATGCCACCGGCGAAAGACTGGGATTGAAGCCGGAGAGCGTGATCATCAATATCGATCGCTACGGCAATACCACGGCGGGAACGATTCCGCTGGCGATGCAGACGGCGCGCGAGGACGGCCGGTTGAAAAAGGGCGATCTGGTACTGCTGGCTTCGGTGGGCGCGGGATTTACGGTCGGCGCGACGCTGCTGCGTTGGACGATTTAATTTTTTGATTTGCTTTTCTAGTATGCCTGCGAAAGAGCCTTGGTGTCCTTCGACGATCATCTGCGGGTCACGGGCAGCGCGCTCAAGAATTGGGCGATCGCCCAACTTCAAGATTCGCTCGCGGTAGGAGCGCTGTGGCTGATAGGGCTTTATTTTCTCCACGTCCCGCTTTATCCCCTGTGGGCCATTCTAGCGGCGCTGCTGCAAATCATTCCTCATCTGGGACCGGTGTTGAGTTTGCTCGGCCCGCTGTTTAGCGCCACGGTTGCTTTTCGCGACTGGCAACATCCGGCAGAGGTTCTTGCGCTCTACGCGATCATTGCCGTGGTCGATGGATTTCTGCTGCAACCGTTCATCATGAAGAGAACCGCAAAGGTGCCGGTATGGGCATCGATTCTGGCGCCGATTGTGTTGGGAATTGTGTGGCCGTTCTGGGGCGTGCTGGTGGCGGCTCCGCTGCTGGCCGTGGTGTATGCGTACAAGGCGAAGATGCTGGGTAGCGATAGTCGACAGTCAGAGTAGAGTTTGGCGAGCAAGCTCGCCCGGACAGCCGAGGGCGGCTGTCCCCACGACAACCAGGTCACGAGCCTCCTCAAAAGACTTCGTAAGATTCTTTCCGACTGAACAATTTAGAATGACTAGACATGGCTTCTGGTCACGAAGAAGAGGTCCTCGGCAAAGCGTATGACAGCCGGCTGATGAAGCGGCTGTTGCGGTATTTGCGGCCGTACCGTTGGCAGGTCACGGTGGCGCTGGTGTCAATTGTGCTGAAGGCATGCGCCGACGTGCTGGGACCGTTCCTGACCATGGTCGCGATCGACCGCTACCTTGCGCCTACACACAACAAGCCGGCATGGCTGACCAGTTGGCTGAGTCCGCGGCCGCTGACGGGCATTGCGGAGATTGCGGGAATTTATGTTGGCCTGACGGTCTTCAGCTTTTTACTTGAATATCTGCAAACATATTTCATGCAGTGGGCCGGGCAGATGGTGATGTACGACCTGCGCAGCGAAATCTTCCGCCATCTGCAGCGCATGCATATCGGGTTTTATGACAAGAATCCCGTTGGGCGGCTGGTGACGCGGGTGACAACCGACGTCGACGCGCTGAACGAGATGTTCACCTCGGGCGTGGTTTCCATTTTTGAAGACATTTTTGTGCTGGCGGGGATTCTCGCCATCATGCTGTCGGTGAACTGGAAGCTGGCGCTGATCACGTTTGCGGTGCTTCCGTTTATTGCGTTTGCGACGAAAATATTTCGCGATCGCGTGCGGGATTCATACCGGCGGATTCGGGTGGCGATTGCGCGAATTAACGCTCACCTGCAGGAGCACGTGAGCGGCATGGTGGTGCTGCAGCTATTCAATCGCGAGAAGAAAGCGTTCAAGACTTTTTCTGACGTGAACGCGCAGCACATGGACGCCTACAAAGACGCGATCATGGCTCACGCGGTGTATTACCCGGTGGTCGAAATTTTGTCGGCGATTGCGATTGCGCTGGTGATCTGGTTCGGGGGCGGCGATGTGATTCGGCAATGGACGATCACGGGGATCGCGGTGAGCTTTAGTGCGAAGACGCTGCTAACGTTTCACCTGGTTCGGAACGTCACCACACTGGGTGTGCTGGTGGCGTTTATGCAATATGCGCAACGCTTCTTCCGGCCGATTCAGGACCTGAGCGAGAAGTACAACATTCTGCAGTCGGCGATGGCGGCGTCGGAGCGGGTGTTCAAGCTGCTTGATACACCGGCGGAGATTACGGAGGCGGCGGTCACGACGCTTCCGCAGGGACCGGGGCGGATTGAATTTGATCGGGTGTGGTTTGCGTATAGGAGTGTGCCGAGTGATTCTGATGGCAAAGATCAGCCTCGGGCGGCTGTCTCGACACACAACCCCACGTCTCGCAAAAGCGGCGAGACATGGGGCACCCCAGCAGCGCCGGGGCCCGATTGGGTGCTGCGGGATGTGAGTTTTGCGATCGAGCCGGGCGAGACAATTGCGATTGTTGGACACACGGGGGCGGGAAAGACGACGATCATTTCCCTGCTGCTGCGTTTTTATGATGTGCAGCGCGGGTCGATCAGGATTGATGGAGTAGACATAAAAGAGATGCCGCTGCCGGATTTGCGGCGCAGATTTGGGGTGGTGCTGCAGGATCCGTTTTTGTTCACCGGAACGGTTGAAGGAAATATTCGGCTGGGGACGGAGTGGATCAGTGATGAACAGGTGCGGCAGGCGGCGGAGGATGTGAACCTGGCCGACTTCATTCATGCGCTGCCGAATACCTATAAAGAAGAGGTGCGGGAGCGGGGCACGACGCTTTCGACGGGACAGAAGCAGTTGATTTCATTTGCCCGGGCGCTGGCGCATTCGCCGAAGATTCTGATTCTGGATGAGGCGACGTCGAGTGTCGACACCGAGACGGAATTCAAGGTGCGCGCTGCTTTAGACAAAATGATTGAAGGGCGAACGTCGATTATTATTGCGCACCGGCTTTCTACAATTCAGCGCGCGGACAAGATCATTGTGATGCATAAGGCGCAGTTGCGGGAGATGGGAACGCATCAGCAGTTGCTGGCGCAGCGCGGGATTTATTACAAGCTTTATCAACTGCAATATAAGGACCAGGAAATTGGGGTGCCGTCGGCTTCGCCCGAGATCACCGCGAATGCGGATGACTAAGTCTTTCCCGGTTTTGATTTCGCGGAGCGTGCTCTAACGCGGACGGGCGAGACGCCCGTCTCCCCATTAGCTCCATTTCTCGAAGATTATTTTTCGCGGCGGATGATGTGCTGGGGATCGAACGTCGAATCGAAAGAACCGGAAACGGAGACCTGCTGAGTCTTGTCGAATGGAACGCCTTCGATTCCTTCAGCCACCAAGTGAATCGTGAAATTGCCGGCGTGAGTGAAAGTATGCCGCGTCTCGGCTCCCGAGGAACTGGTGCCATCGCCAAAGTCCCAGCGGTAGTCGAGCGCCGGCACACTGTTGGCGTCTGTCTCAGCCGAAAATGCGGTTGGTTGCCCAACGGAGGCATGCTCTGGAATGTGCGCGTTTACCTGTGGCGCTGCGGCTGGGACTGAGCTGTCGATGATCTTGAACATGCGCACCGAGTGCGGGGCGAGGCTCAACGAGACTGACGCAGTGTCTTGCTGGAAGGGCGTTTTGTCGTCGAGCAAATCGGAAACCCGGACGCCGCTCGGCAGTCCGAGGTCCGCGAACTGCAGCTGATGCTGCCGTGGTTTCTCCGTCCAATTGAATACGGTCACGATTGACTGCCGCTTGCTTTCATGAAGCACGAAGATGCTGGGCATAGTATCTTCGGCGGCGTAGGTCATCAGGTCCACGGGGAGAGATGCGCGACCGAGCCGGGCCATGTTGATGAGATCGCGATTTTCCACCAGGGCCATGCGATCGGCACCGGCAAATAAAGTAGGGAGATCGTCGCCGATTTCGAACATTCCGCCGGAAACCGCAGAGAGTGCAATAGACGCGCGAGCTTCATCCAGAGTCAGCGGACGCTTGCCGCCATGCCACTCCTGCTCATCGACAGTCTGGCGAGAGACGGTGAAGGCGTCGGGATCGCTCACATAGAAATTGCGGTTCATGTAATAACGCGCCGCCACACCGGTGGCGGCATCGTGGCTGGACTCAAAGGTATGACCGGTGTCCTGCGAGATGCGCCCGGAATCGACCAGGCCGACGGGATTCAGCATTACGCTGCCGTCTTTATCCAAAATGACATTTTCGCCGACCGCTTCGCGGATTACCTGCAGGCCGATTCGCTGGGCTTCCATGGCGGTGGTGTTGGGGCGGTAGCGGCGGCCTTCGATGGCGGAGTCGTCCATGAAATCAAGCTTGATGTAGCGAATGCCCCAATCGTGGGCCAGCGTGCCATAAGTCTCGCGAAGATAATTTTGCGCGCCGGGATTGGTGGTATCGAGCATGTAAAGCTGGTCGAGTTGCCGCTTGCGTTCAGGATTGTTGATGACAAAGCCGGCGTGGATGGGCTGATCGTGAAGATTATGCACCAGCCAGTCTTTATGATTCGCATAGACCCAGGAGCGCTCCGAAACTTCGAAGGGCGCGGTCCAAATGCCGGGGTTGAGGCCGAGGTGCTGGACTTTGGCTTCCAAAGCTTTCATGCCATCCGGGAAATTTGTCGCGTTTTCAGTGGTATATTCGCCGCGAGCGTATTGATAGCCTTCATCGATGTGAAAATATTTGTAGCCAAAGTCATTCAGATGCTCGGCCATGAATTTCGCATTAGTCAAGGCCGCGCCTTGATTGAGGCCGAAATAGTAAGCGGTCCAGCTCCACCAACCGATCAGCGATGGCAGAGTGACGCGGGCGTGATGCAGATCGCGAATAGTTCTACCGTAAGCTTCGAGTTGCGCGTGGTAGTCGGGACCCATCGCCAACATTACGCTTTCGGAAGACACGGTCGACCCGGGGGCAACCGGCAGGCTCAGTTCAACTCGATCCTCTGCAGAAGACGTTTCTAAAGAATTTTCGATTTCGAGTTCGGTGGTGCCGGCAGATTCAACTTCGTAGGCTGAGATTTTTGACTGCGGCGCGTGCAGACGCAGAATGGTCAGCCACTTTTCTGAGCTCAGGGCTCCAACAAATAAACTCTGCTTAGTTTGGCGATTGTAGAGAAGCTGGCTACCGACGCCGCGGTATAAACCGTCTTTGTTGTCGCCGAAATCGTGGATGGCCATGGCGGGACGGTCCTCGCTGAAACTGTCGGAAAGAATGCGAAGCGCGGATGCGGGAGCGCCGAGATCGAGCAGGCGAGGATCGCGGATTTCGATAGCGCGAATTCCCTGCACTTCCAGTGGCTTTTGGATGGTATTGCGGACGTTGACAACCACTTCGGCGTAAGCGGGATCCGAATGCAGGCGCACGGAACATGCGAGATCAGGCTGACCGGCTAAACCCGAATGCGTAATCGTGAGCTGGGGAGAGCCTTCAGAGGCAGCCGATGACGAGACTGCGTGCTTGGGATAATCGGCGGAGTGCAACCACTGGCCGTTGACCTTGGCCGCGACGTCGGCGGTGAGGCGCACCGGGCCGCTTTTTTCGCGAACCGTGTAAGCGCCGGTTTTTGAGCTGGCGGAGACGAGCAGCGTCGAATTTTCAATTTGAGCCGGTTGAGCTTGAGCTCGCGAGATACCGGGAAGCGCGAATCCGATCAAGATTAACGCGACGATGGGCAGTGGGTTTTTTGTCATGGGCGACATTTTGCTGACAGCGGGAAAACTTTTTAGTTTTTGTTGCCGATGAAGGGCGCGCTTGCGCTATATTGCGAACGATTACTTTTACTTTCGTTTGTGGGCATTGTCAACCGGGAATTAAGTAAACAGGAGAACCTGTCATGAAAAATAAATTACTCGTTTTGTCGATGTTGCTGTGTGGCGTTGCAATTTGGCCGGCCATCCGCGCAGCCCGCGGGCAACAAACTCAGCCCAAGCAGCAGATCGGATATGGCGCGGCTCCTGACGCCGAGCAGAAGAAGACACTGTTACTTAAAGATTTTCATCCAGTCTCAATGTTGCATGCGCCCGTCCACAACATCGACAAGGCCAAGTATTACGTCATCGACGTTCACAATCACGTCAATGACGCTCAGGGAATTGACGAGCACATGCCACCGGAGCAAGTCGTGAAGGTCATGGATGACACCAATGTGAAGACGGTGGTGATCCTGACCGGCATGTGGGGCGACAAGCTGCAGCACGTGGTCGATGAGATGGTTAAGCCGTATCCCGGGCGGTTCATTGTTTTCGAGCAAATCGATTTCAGCACAATTGACGATCCCAACTTCAGCCAGGAGATGGTGGCGCAGCTGGACGATTCGGTCAGACGCGGGGCGCGGGGTTTGAAGCAGCTAAAAGATCTCGGGCTCACCGATCGCGACAAATCCGGAAAGCTCATCGCGATTGACGATCCGCGGCTTGATCCCATATGGGAGGAAGCGGGACGGTTGGGAATTCCGGTGTCGATTCACACCAGCGACCCCGAAGCATTTTTTCATCCCATCGATAACAAGAACGAGCGTTATGAGGAACTGACGGAGCATCCGGACTGGAGTTTTTACGGGCCTCAGTTCCCTTCCAAAGAGGAGCTGCTTGCGCAGCGTGACCATATGTTTGCCAAACATCCGAATACAACTTTCGTAGCTCTGCACATGGCTAACTGGCCGGAGAATCTCGACTACGTGTCGCGACTGCTCGACAGGTTGCCGAATGTAATGGTGGAATTTGGCGCGCGTGAGGCGGAACTGGGAAGGCAGCCGCGACGGGCGCGGGAATTTTTTATTAAGTATCAGGACCGGATTATGTTTGGAACTGACAACGAAGTCGCGGAGGCCATGTACCGGAACAACTTCCGCTGGCTGGAAACCGCGGATGAGTCCTTCGATTACTGGGGATATCCGGGACAGGGGCGATGGAAAATCTACGGCATGGAATTGCCGGATGAGGTGCTGGAGAAGATCTATCACAAGAATGCGGAGCGGATGTTCAGGCAATTTCGCGGAGTGGATGCAATTCGAGCGAGCAAATAATGCTCACACCAGCGTGACTTGCAAGTTTAGTTTTTTCAATGCCGCCAGGTCGGATTTCGAAATGCCGCGATCGGAGATGAGATGTTGAATTTCTGAAACCGGAGCGATGGAAGAGAGGCTGCGCCGGCCGAATTTGCTGGAATCGCAGACGGCGACAGTGACTCTAGCGACGTCCATCATGGCGCGGTTGACCTTGGCTTCGAGCAGATTAGGCGTGCTCAGGCCGTAGTGAAGATCGAAGCCATCGACTCCGAGAAAAAGGATGTCGGCGTTGAGGCGATGCAAGGTTTCTTCGGCGATGGGGCCGACAAGAGAAAACGAATTTTTCCGCAAGCTGCCGCCGGTCAAAATCACCTCCAGCGAAGAGCCGGACAGCTCGGCGGCAATGTTCACCGCATTGGTAATTACCGTGAGGCTTTCAAATTCCCGTAGGGCACGGGCGATGGCGGTGGTGGTAGTTCCGGAATCCAGAATTACCACCTGACCCTCTTTGACCATGCGGGCCGCGGCACGCGCGATCAGCATCTTCTCTTTGCGGTGCAGCTTTTCTTTTTCCCGCAGCGTGGGATCTTCGAGAACGCTGGTATGAGGCGGCAATGCGCCGCCATGACTGCGGTGAATCTGCCCTTGCGCCTGCAGGATGTCGAGGTCTTTGCGAATCGTCACCTGAGAAGTGTGGAAGTGTTTGGCCAGGTGTCCCACCAGCACGCGGCCGTCGTGCTTCACCATTTCCACGATCAGGCGGCGACGTTCTTCATTAAGCACAGGCGGCTTTCCCTTCGTCGAGAATATGTCGGTGTTCGCTTACGCTGCGGTAAACAAATGCGAATCGGTATTTTATACTTGACAACTCTCCCTACCGAAACTAAAAGTTATCAAACGTAATGATACGAAACCTTACGGAATCGATCCCTTCGCCTCGGTTAGGCCCTCCCTTGCTGAACCCGAGATGGAGAACCCGTGGGCCGTGTCTAGCGTTGTTGCTGGTTCTGTACCTTGTGCCCAGTCTTGCTTCCGATTCCGTGGAGCAGGACTGGACCCATTATGTTCGCATTGGCGCCTATGGACTGAAGGGCGGCGATGCCACGACCATTGTCGCAAACGCGGAGCGCGACGACGTATTCGGCATTGAAGTGGACAATGATATCGAGGGGCGGTACGAGAGTTTTCTTGATCCCACCGCGAAGTTGCAAGCGATTAAAGCCGTAGCCGACAAAGCCCACGCGGCAAAGAATTACGCATTCGTTTACATCGCGGGCACGGAATGCATCACCGCCAACGGGGATAAGGTACCGCACACCCTGGCCAAAGACCATCCTGACTGGCTACAGCGAAAGATTACCGGAGAGCCGGCAATTTTCGGGGGCGGCACCGCGTTCTGGATCAAGAAGGGTGACGAAGATGTATGGGTGAGTCCTTATGCCCCGGAGTGGCGCAAAATCTACATGGAGCATGTACGGCAGATTGCGGGCACTGGAATTGACGGGATTTATGTCGATATTCCCTATTGGATGACCCACTTCGAGGGTTGGGAAAACACTTGGGCGAGCTTTGACGATTACACGGTCGAGGCGTTTCGCAAGCAGACAGGATTAGATGCCAAGAAAGATTTGAAGCTGGGAGATTTCGCCGATCCTAATTTTCGCAAGTGGGTGGATTTTAGGATTCAGACCTTCACCGATTTCATGGCAGAGATCGGGCAGAATGCGAAATCAGTAAATCCGGAAATCAAGATCATTCCGGAAATTTATCCGGGGATCGAAGAGGCTGCCGTGCGGGTGGGCGCGGATATTTACAGCCTCTACCCGGTGGTGGACGCGGTCGCGCATGAGTACGAATATGGCGAAGGCGACCACATGGCGGTCTCGAGAAATCCGCTGGACTGGTTCAATTACCAGGTGGGCATGCATTCGTTCCGCGCCTTTGCGCAAGGCAAGGCGACGTGGATTTTGAATTACTCGTGGGACGGTTACAAGAAGATAGGACCGCGCGAGCCGATGAAAAACCTTGCCATGTCGCAAATTATGGCGGGGGCGAATTTCTGGGATGCGCCGGGCCATTCGATGGCCGGGTCGAACGACTATGCGACGCGGCGGGAAATATTCTCGTGGATCAAGGCCCATCAAAACACGTTCTACCAGCCGCGGACGCCGATTTCACCGGTAGGCGTGTACTTCTCTAATAAGACGCGCGACTATTTTGCCGATGAGTTTATTGCGTCGTATCGCGGGATTCTGATTCTGCTGATGCAAAAGCACTTGGAATTTCAGGTAGTCACGCCGCGAACGCTGGCGGAATTCCAAGGCAAAACGCTGGTGCTTCCTGATGTGCGAGTGCTTAGCGATGAAGAGAAATCGTCGCTGCGGAAGTATGTGGACAGTGGGCGGACACTGGTGATCACAGGCGAAGATGCGACGCAATTGGGAGACGCGCAGAATATTGCTCGATTCAGTAAATGTCCGGGGGCGGAATATGTTGCAGCGTTGAATAAAGATTTTTCTGCCACCACGCCGGAACAAGAACAAGCATTTCTTGACAAGCTGCACCCGTCGAGTTCAATACAAGTCTTTGCGTCGCCCGAGATGGCGACGTCGATTGCGCAGGTTGAGGGCACGCCGCACGTATTCTTTGCGAATTTCGCGGGACTGCGGGGAGGAGTGAACCCGGTGCAAACGCCGCAAAAGGGTGTGCGGGTCGAGGTAACGGGGACCAGCCACGCACGAGGATATTTTCTGCCGTTTCTGGGTGAAGTTTCGAAGGTCGACGGGGTAATGAGAAATGGCAAGGTCACGTTTACGTTGCCTGCGATCGAGAAGGGTGCGGTGTTCTGGTGGGACGTTAAGCCGGAGTGAGAAGAATCAGGAAACAACTGCATTGACCGCGAAGGACACCCTTCGGCTTCGCTCAGGGCAGGCTTCGGTTCACGAAGGAAAAGCTAACAGGAGTTCGAGAACTTGAACGAGCTGTCACGATTATTGGAGTTACCCGAGGCGGAAAAGGCGAAGCGAGGCCTGGTCCACACGCCGGGGGAAATTGCGCACCAGCCTGATACGTGGGGCAAGACGTTTGAATTATTTCGCAGTCAGCGCGAGAGCATTCATAAGTTTCTTACAACCGCGGGCGTGAGCGGCACAAGCGGTTCGCAAGTCATTGTTTATCTGGTGGGCGCGGGCACTTCGGATTACACCGGGCGAGCGATCAGCTACCTGCTGCGGCAAAACTGGCAGTGCGAAGTGATTGCGGTGCCAAGCACAGACCTGCTCACAGAGATGGATCAACTGATTTTGCCGGGTCGTAAATACTTGTGGATCTCGTTTTCGCGATCGGGTGATAGCTCTGAGGGCGTGGCGGTACTGGAGAAGGCGCGCGAACGATATCCCGACATTCATCATGTTGTGATCTCCTGCAACCCGAACGGCCGCATGCTGAAAGACAGCGTGGGGGATCCGAAAACACTCGGGATTTGCATGATTGATGAGGCAAACGATCGTGGATTGGCGATGACTAGTTCGTTCTCAAACATGGTTATCTTCGGGCAGTGCATGGCGCACATTAAAAATATTGACGGGTACGAACCGGTATTGCGAAAGCTGGTGGCAGCTGGAAAAAGTCTTTTGCCGCGAGCCGCTGATTGCGCGGCATCAGTCGCGAAACGGGGATACACCAAAGCCTGCTTTGTGGGATCGGGGCCGCTGAGAGAGGTAGCGAAGGAGTCCGCGCTGAAAGTCCTGGAGATGACCGCAGGAAAGACGCTCACCATGACCGAATCTGCGCTGGGACTGCGTCATGGACCGATGGCCGCGCTGGATGACCAAACCCTGTTTGTTTGCTTTCTCTCCGGCGACAAGAGCGTGCAGGGGTATGAGCGAGATCTGTTGCGGGAAATCGGAGCAAAGAAAATCGCACGGCGCCGCATCGCGGTGGGCGGAGCGGAGCTTGCGACTGATTCCTACGCCGAAGATTACCTTGCACCGACGGGCGTAACCGGCATCGGCGATGAATATCGGGCGCCAGTGGATGTGATGTTCGGGCAACTGCTCGGATTGTTTAGTTCGATTCACTGGAAGCTGATGCCGGACTCGCCCAGTCCCGGTGGAGTGATCACTCGGGTAGTCGAGAAGGTAAATATTTATTCGTAGTCGAGCCAGAATGAGTTGCAAAGAAAAGTCTGGGAGGAATGGAGTCGCCATGAAAAAAGCCGCCACGATTGCTCGTGTATTAATGACCATGTGTTTGCTGGCAACCTCTTCCGTAATCCTCATGGCTCAGGGCAGCTATCGCGCGCAGGTCCGCGGAGTGATAGAAGACGCGAGCGGCGCGGTGGTGCGCGGTGCGAAGGTCACCATCACCAACGTAGGAACGAATATCGCGAGTTCGTCCCGCACCAATGACAAGGGCGAATACTTCTTCACCGGATTGCAGCCATCCAACTACTCAGTGAAGGTCGAGGCGCAAGGATTCCGTCCGGAAGAAAACACGAACGTGGTGCTGGCAGTTGACCAACAGACTACGCTGAATTTCACCCTTTCGCCTGGGGCCGTGACTACTGCGGTCGAGGTGAACACCACCGCGCCGCTGCTGGATACCGAGAGCTCCACTCTCGGGACCGAAGTCACCAATGAGTACATAAAGGATATTCCGCTGCCTGGCCGCGATTTCTTTGGCCTGGCTTTTCTTTCTGGTGGAGTTACTGAAACTGCCGGCTCGGGCACAGCGGACAACTACCCGGAAGGAACGAACTTTGTCTCGAACGGCCAACGAAACGCGACTGCCGAGGTGCGTATTGACGGAGCGTTGATCAGCGCGCCGGAGCAGGGAGAAGGCGCCACCAGCAACGTGTACTACGAGCCTTCAGTCGAAGTAGTGCAGGAATTCAAAGTCCAGAACAACAGTTTTTCAGCGGAATTCGGAAACAATGGCGGAACGGTTGTGAACATGGCGCTCAAGAGTGGAACGAACAATTTTCACGGAAGCGCGTGGTGGTTTGGGCAACGGTCTGGGACCGACGCCCGCGACTTCTTCAATCCTGCGTCGCTTGGGCCAAAGCCCTCCCACGCACGCGACCAGTATGGCTTCTCGATTGGCGGCCCGATCATCAAGAACAAAACGTTTTTCTTCGGAGATATCGAAAAGGTCCGCGACAATGAACCGCAAAACATCGTTGCCAGCGTGCCAACGCCCGCCGAGCGAACTGGCGATTTTTCGGCAACGCAGAATCCCATTTTCGACCCGATCATTTGCCAGCCAAATTGCCAGAGCAGACCGCAGGTGGGTTCGCAACCCGGCGGCACACTGAATGTAATTCCAGCCGGCGAGATCGATCCGGTTGGACAGAAAATGATCAACCTGTATCCGCTACCGAACCTGCCCGGGGAGTTTAACAATTTCCGGAAGACCGTCTTGCAGCACGCGGACGACTATCAGTTCGACATCAAACTAGACCATCAAATTTCCAGCGCGCAACGTGTTTCGGGGCGCTATAGCCGCCTCAGCAGCAATTTCAGCATTCCTACCGTTTTAGGCGACGGAGACACCTTTCAAGATGGCATCGCCTCCACGCCGACGCACGTGCAAAATATCTCGCTCGAACACGCCTGGACAATTAATCCACGAATCGTGTGGACAAACCGGTTCGCGGTGGATCGGGTCTGGGAGAAGGAGACGGACGATTATCCCACCCTGACCAGCGTCGGGCTCCCGTCATATCTTGCGGCCAACTCCGGGGTTAACCGCATGCCTACGATTCAAATGTCGGGCGCTCAGCCTTGGACCAGTCTCTATGACCAATGCTGCGTCAATACCACGTTCGCGCACACTCTCTACAGCTACTCTTCGCAACTCTTGATCTCGAAGGGTTCGCACCTGATGACCATGGGTGGCGAGCAGCGGATATTTTTTAATAACTTTTTTCAACCTCCGAATCCGACCGGCCTGTTCAACTTTACTGACGATGTGACTTCGGATAGCCCGAACAGCGGCGCGGAAGGCGGCACGCAGGGCAATCCGTTCGCCAGTCTTCTATTCGGATTTCCTGACAACAGCAGCGTCATCAATGTCTACCCTTCGGTAGCGAACAAATCGAAAGAAACTGGTTTCTACTTCCAGGACAACTGGAAGGTGACCCCGAAACTCACTCTAAATCTTGGCCTACGATACGAGTGGAGCACGCCTTACACCGAACGATTAAACCGCGTCGAGTTCAGCAACTTTACCGGCAATAGCGGGATGAACATCGATTTAAGCAGCGGCAACGCACCGCTAACGGATGGCAATGGCAATCCGCTAAATTTCGGCCTGCAGTCGCTCGGCTTGGGCCAGAAACAACTGATCGGAACTACGCTCTTCCCCAACACTTCCGGGATGCGGAATGTTCCTGTCGATCGCAATAACTGGGGTCCGAGACTTGGGTTTGCATATCAATTGGCGCAGAACACGGTTGTGCGCGGCGGCGCTGGTGTCTACTACGGCATGAGCGTCGCCACAAACTTTCAATACCCCGGAACCGCGTTCCGCAAGAGCGCAACCATGTTCTTTACGACTGATAATTTCAACACCCGGGATGCCACGCTAGCCAATCCTTTTCCGAACGGGTTGACCGGTCCACAAAACCAGACCTACGGCAAACTGGCGGAGTGGGGTTACGCGAACGGAAACGACCTGGGGACAACAGAAGCCCAGAACGCCGATATTTACCAATGGAACCTTGGCGTTGAACACCTGCTGCCGAGCCAGATCGTACTGGCGGTGGATTACTCTGCCAACCGCAGTACGCATCTTCCGTTCGGCGGATATTCCAGCACCCGCAACCGGGATTTCATCCCGTCCGCGCTGTTGGCCAAACTCATTAAAGACCCGAATTTTTTGGCGATTGGTGGAACCGGATCCCCTTCAGATTCTCTTAATACTCCGGTTCCGAACCCGTTTTGTTCGTTGTTCGGCGGTACAGGGTGCGCGTATAACGCAGGTCCAGCGATTTTCAATGAACCTGATTCGCAATACGGCAATGCCACCATCCCGTTGGCGAATTTGCTTCGCCCCTACCCGCAGTTCGACGGCGACTTTGAAGGCCTTCCTCGGCTGGTCGCAAACTCCTGGTACAACTCGATGCAGATTCGTTTCCAGAAGCGCGCGACTCATCATGTGAGTTTCGAAGGCAGTTATACGATTTCGAAATTCACCGACAATTCCTCCACGGGTGCGAACGCGTTTGTGGGGACCCTTAACAACGGCAATCCTCAGCAGTTGGACAATCTGAGAGCGGAGTACAGTATCAGCGCTAATGACACTCCGCAAAGACTGGCAGCTGCCGTTGTTGTTGATTTGCCCATTGGCCGCGATCGCTGGATCGGTTCCACTATGAATCGAGCCCTCGATGCGGCGATTGGCGGGTGGTCGATTTCGACATTAATCAGCGAGCAGTCAGGGCAGCCGTTGGCTATCTATATGGCAAACCCGCGCCTGCAGGACGGCAACCAGCGACCAAATGTACTTTGCGGTGGCGGCACGGGCGTTGGCTCAAATCGCGCAGCGGTAACCCAGGTGCCGGTCTTGAACGTGAACTGCTTCGCCGATCCGGGGGATCAGGTCCCAGGGGATGCTCCCAGATATTTCTCCGGGCTGAGAGCCGATGGCATTCACAACTTCGACGCCAATCTCTACAAAGAATTCACGCCGCGCGAAGGCATGACTCTGCAGCTCCGAGCCGAGGTATTCAATACCTTCAATACTCCCCGCTTCGCGATTCCCAATACGCTGTTCGCTCCTGGGGATTCGACGTTCGGCATCATCAATTCGACTGCTGCCGGATACACGCCGCGCCGGATACAGTTCGGAGTACGGTTTGAATTTTAGGTTTCCTCAGATCTGACCGCCCCTTCTAAAACACAGGAGGGGCGGGACATCCTGATTAGAGAATCTACCGCAGTTCCCTGCTCTGCCGCAGGCTCCTCGCCTTTTCAACATTCCCGCGTCTAACCCCTTTGGAGGGGTACAATGCGAGCCATGGTCGATATTTTCGCCCAGATATTTCGCAACCTTTGGGCGCATAAGCTGCGCTCGTTCCTGACCATGTTCGGGATCGCCTGGGGCGTGGGATCGTTACTTCTATTAGTAGGGGTTGGCGAAGGATTCCGCTCGGGCAATAAACGCGAACTCTCAGAGTTTGGGCGGGACATCATGTTTATCTTTCCCGGCCGCGCACCTGCGGTCCAGGGCAGCATGAATTCGGCGCAAACCTACTTGCTTACGTACGAAGATTATCTGGATATCCGGAAGGCGCCGCATGTGCGCAATGCTGCTCCTCTGATTTCCCGAAGCGATCTGCATGAAGTGAGCGAATTTGCTACCGGGAGCGGAGAGATTCTTGGGACGCTGCCGCAGCTTAACGAGATCAGTTACCTGCCGCTGAAGGAGGGACGGTGGCTCAATGAACTGGATGGCGAGCAAAGACGAAATGTGATCGTCCTGGGCAATGAACTGCTGAAGACTCTGTTTCCAGGACGGCCGTCGGTTGGCTCGTTCGTGCTGATCAATGGCCTGAGGTTTGAAGTCGTCGGCAGCATGCCGCATCTGGGGCGCGGCGACAACATGTGGCTGAACATGCGCGGGTATATTCCGTTCCAGGTGATGTCGTCGTCGTTCCCGATTAAAGGTGAAAATCACCAGAACTCAATTTCATTCGTCGAATATCAGCCGCGCGTGACGGCTGAGCACGCGATCGCTCAGCAGGATGTTCACAAGATCGTGGCGCGCAATCACGGATTCGATGCCAACGACGAAAACGCATTCGATGAATGGGATTCTATTCAGGAATCAAAAATGGTGGGAACTATTTTCGACGTGATGAATATGTTTCTCGGAACAGTGGGAATGGTGACCCTGGCGTTGGGCGCGATTGGTGTCATCAACATCATGCTGGTCGCGGTCAGCGAGAGGACCCATGAGATTGGACTGCGAAAAGCGCTGGGCGCGACTAAGCGCAGCATTCTTTTTCATTTCTTTCTCGAAGGGCTGCTTCTGACGCTAGGCAGCGGATTGATCGGAATGGCTTTTGCGATGGTGTTGATGGCGGCGATGGGAACGGTGCAAGGGCCGGGTGGATTCGATCCGCCGAAATTAGTGCCAATGTCAGCCCTGCTCGCGATTGGAAGCTTGACGCTGGCGGGAGTCGTCGCCGGTCTGTATCCGGCACGCAAGGCGGCGATGCTGCAACCGGTGGAAGCACTCCGGCAGGAGTGACGCATGATGCGGGATTTGCTCCAGGAAGCGTACACGGCGATGCGCCACAACCGGCGCCGCACTGCGCTGACCATGTTAGGCATGGCCTGGGGCATCGCGACTGTGGTCATGCTGCTGGCATACGGCAACGGATTCGGCCAGGCCTGCGCCAATATCTTTGCTAATTTTGGCACGAAGCTGGTCATCGTAGTACCGGGTCAGACTTCCATGCAGGCGGGCGGTCAGAAGGCGGGGATTCCCGTTCGCTTCACCCAAGACGATGTGGAAACGCTGCTTACCAATCTTCCCCAGATCACGCACATCACGCCAAGTGTCGACAAGCCGTCGAGCGTGCAATATGACACCAGGATTTTCACCTGGACGGTCACCGGCAATGATCCCAGCGTTTTTGACGTTCGCTCTTTGAAGATGGACCAGGGGCGCTTCTACAACCTTGAAGATCAGATCCAGCGCGCGCGGGTTGCGGTGATTGGTTCGGAAGCCAAAGAGAAATTATTTTCAGGACGCAACGCCTTGGGCGAACGCATCCGGCTTGATGGGCTCAGTTTTGAAGTTGTCGGCGTGCTGAGTCCGAAGATGCAGGAGGGCAATGACGACATCAACCGCGTGGTCTACATCCCATTCACCACCATGGCGGCGCTGAAAGACACGCGCTACCTGGACACGATCTGGTTCAACTATCAGACTCCGGAGTACGAGCGGCTGGAGCAATCGGTCCGCACCATTCTGGCGGTACCCCATAAGTTCAACCAGAGCGATCACCAGGCAGTGAGAGTGTTCAACCTGATGACGCAGGTTCATCAGTTCGAAATTATTACGCTGGGGCTGAAGATCCTGTTGGGATTTATTGGCACGCTTACCCTCGGCATCGGCGGCGTGGGATTGATGAACATCATGCTGGTGTCGGTCACGCAACGCACTCGCGAGATAGGCGTGCAGAAGGCGCTGGGCGCACCGCGGCGCTATATCCTGATGCAGTTTCTTGCCGAAGCTTTGACCATCACTTTTATTGGTGGCGTGCTGGGAGTGCTGTTGGCTTACGCGGTGGCATTGTCGGTTGGCAGGCTCACCTTATATAGCGCTTTCGCCAAAAATGGAGAAGCCGGCGACATCCGCATACTCATTGCTCCGGGGACGCTGTTCGTCTCAACTTTTATTCTCGGAATCGTAGGATTGGTTAGCGGGATGGTTCCCGCAATGCGTGCGTCACGATTGGATCCGATAGAGGCGTTGAGGCATGAGTAAGCGGCGGTAGACAGCACAAAGAAACTGAATAGGCCCTCTCCGCCGTTTTCAGTTCCTGGATCATTCATTCCGAAAGAACATTAGGGACAGAACAGGGTGCATCATCGTAGTAATTTCGCTGACGGTTCTGCAGCATTCGCTGATTTGCTGTCGCGAGTTCCTAGTCCGATTACCATGGCCATATCTTTCGGATAGACGACATCGCGTCCGCGTGCCAAAAAATGATAATAGATGGACATCGCGGCTCCATACGATCCGAAACCGGCCGACACTACGCGGGAATGTGCAGCGATTCCCACAACCATCCCTACCACCTTAAATCCCGATGCGCCGCTCACAGCGCCGCCGCCCGCTTCACCCATGCTCTGCCCACCCTGCCCCGCATCACGGTCGGGAGAAGCCTGCGATGCCGCCAACATAACTTGAATTCCAGTTGTCAAATATCTGGTCCGCGGAGTCGTCACTTCGGCTCCGCCTTCATTGTCAAGGTTCAGGTGTTCGCCCTTGGCCACAGCCACGCCTTCGAGGCTCGTCTCAACCTTTTGCTCGATACCATTCGGGGGCGCAACCTCTCGAAATAAGATTCGTAACTGACCATTGCGTCCTAATCGACGCGCTGGAGCCACCTGCATTACTGAGCCTTTGATCACGCTGCCTTCCGGCAAAATAAGATGATTTGACGCGACTAGCGGCTCCGTAATCACGGCTTCCACTGGGTCTCCCACTCTTGCGGTCGCTGAGCTCAACCCCGTCTGCAGCCGTGCATGTACCAGGCTGCCCGTCGGTGGTGGCGCTCCGATGTCGGTCATCGCTGCCGGTTTTACCGCCTCAGTCCCAAAATTCAAAGGCTGCAATAAGTTCGCATTAAAACTTGTCCCTGCATCAAGGTATTGCGGATGCACCGGCAGCTGCGCCAAGACGGTCCTCTTCACCTTGCGCACCTTTCCCGGTTCATGGATCTTCTGCTGCAAATCGCTCCATTGCTGGTGTATGGCTTGGCGCGTGGCGCTAACTTTGCTCGACGCTGCCTCCTGAACTTTATTCTTTTTCTTAGCCGCTTCATCCGCAGAGACGAACCGCAGCACCCCATCCGGGGCAGGAGACGACACCGTATGCAAAGCCACCGTTTTCCCATCGGCCATTACCAATTGGTCAAACTGCACATGCACCTTACGCACCGGTGAAAAATTTGCGTTCGCCGCCTCCATCGTTCGCGCCATCTTCGGGACCGAATCAATCGCCGACACCCTCCCGTTGACTACCGTTCCAAGGGGAATCAGCAACTTGTCGAACGCATACACCGGCTCTGTCGTCCTACCATGAATGGCCTGACCCACCGCGCGAATTCGTACATCCGACTCAATCGCCACCTTGATCGGAGTGCCCGCCTCAACAGTCATTGGCATCATGATCGGCGAAACGTCCGCGCTTTCAGACTCCTTCTGCGTGGCAGACTTCTTCTCGTTCTGCTGTGCGCCTGCGGAAGGCCGCGGCTTCAGGGTCTGCGCAACGCCCAGCCCACACAATCCCACCATCAATGTTGTCAGTGCGAATACACTTCGTCGCATTGCAAGAAACTCCAGATTGATCTTCGCGTAAGAAGAGTTGCCGTTAAGTCTGCTTAAACTGCAGGGCCAAGGTTGCGAATGCCAGATGCCAGCAAAACGAAAGGAAGCCGTGTCTTCTATGAGGCACCCAACACGGAAAATGGTTGCAACCGCGTAAAGTTCGTCGGGAAAGCCCAATCCTAAAGCGGGCTGAATACTGGAGATCCCCGCTGGATGAACAAATTGTCATCTTCCGGAAAGCCCCCGGTAATGTTTCGGTCGTATGGTGATTGTTGATTTTGTGCCTTAACCATTCTGCAACATTTCCCCTCCGATTGTTATAGCGGGGAAGCACCATCGGCTATTTGATCGGACGGTATATTTTCCACGAGCACTGTAAAACTGGTCTCAACCGATATTGCAAAAAGCAATAAGAACGAATATCGCCTTCAAAAGCGTGAGGTGAATGATGCCGAAGAATTGGCGGGGCAATCAACTTGGTTCTTTCCTTGGAATTCTTGCGGTTTGTTTTATTGTTCAAGTAGCCACGTCTTTGATGGCGCAGACTGCAACCGGAGTATTGAGTGGTACGGTCAGCGATGAATCCGGTAAAGCGGTTGCAAATGCTTCCGTGACCGCAACGAGCATCGACACTGGGCAGAAACAAACGGCGAACACTGGGCTTAATGGTACGTACCAACTGGACTTGCCTGCAGGCAACTACCGGCTAACGTTTGAGGCCGCGGGTTTCAAGACATTGGAGATTTCAGCAACGGTCAGCGGGACCGTGCCAGAGGTTCTCGATGGCAAACTGGAGCGAGGCGCACCAGTCGAGGGCAACCCAGCGCCACCGCAACAGGAAAGTTTACCGAATGCCCCGTCCACTAATGCCACCGCACCTTCTCTTTCAGATCTGGGCCTTTCACCGGAGCAGACTCAGGGAAACGCCCGCGAGCAGGCGCTGCTGGATAAAAGGACACACATGCTGAAGATCCACCAACGGATGGGTTTGATCACGACGATACCGCTCATTGCGACGGTGATCCTTGGTCCTGGCGCCGGCGGCAAGAGTGAAGGCACGGCCAGCTCGCGATTTGCACGTGGCGCTAGGCAGCCTGACGGGAGATCTGTACGGCATCACCGCTTACTATGCCATTCGCGCACCTAGGATTCCGGGGGCCCCCAAGAAGCGCGGTCCGATAAAATTTCACGAGGCGATGGCCTGGATTCACGGACCGGGCATGATCCTGACTCCCATTCTTGGCGCAATGGCATTCAGTCAAAAGAACAACGGAGAAAAAGTCCATGGCATCGCTGCAGCTCACGGCCCCGTCGCTATAGTCACAGCCGGAGCCTTCGGCGCTGCTCTTCTGTCGGTTTCGGTGAAGTTCTAACGATAACTTATGAATAAGAAAATACTGATTGCGTTCTTGTTCGTAGCGGTCCCCACGTTTGCAGCCGACAGCCAATGGGTCCTTCAACAGAGCACGCTCACATACCACGTATCGCATCCACTTCATCAGACGGAGGGCGTGAGTCATGCAGCTAAGGGCAAGGGAGTCTGCCACGCGGGGCAATGCGAGTTCCTGATCGCGGTACCAGTTAAGTCATTCGATTCTGGAGACAGCAACCGTGATCTTCACATGCTGCAAGTGACACGCGGAGCCGAGTTCCCCCTGGTTACGGTGCGCACTCGGGTGCCTGAATCGGATGCTGCAGCGTCGAGCATCAATGCCGACCTTGAAATCCAGTTCGCTGGGCAGACGGCCCACTACAAGCAGCTTCCCTTCAAACTAGAGAAACAAGGAGACCTGATTCATATCACGGGAACAATTCCGGCTACGCTCGCTGACTTCAAAATCGACCCGCCATCGCTCCTGACGATGCCCGTCAAGAACGAAATACCAGTACGTGTGGACATGACTTGGCATCAGCAGTAGAAGGCGAAACGACGAGTTTCGGTCCGAACTACACACGCAGCACTCGGATGGGTGCTTCCATCAACAACCTCCCTGTGAAGGGGATCTTGAAAAATACACCGAACTCCGGCTGTTCAGTGCGAACGCTCACGCTGATAGAAGAGAGGATCGGCATATTGCCGATCCTCTAGTGGTGTAGTATCCACGGCGGAGTATTAATGACCGTCATGGTCCGGATCTCCAGCAGCCAGGTCGCCGGTGCTTTTCAGCGTAACTTTGTCTTTCGGCACCGCGCTGCCTGTCTGAGCTTGTGCCGCAGGTTGAGGCCGCCGAGCAGCCTGTTGTGTGACTTCGTTGGTGGAATTGGCATTGGCGCTGCTAATTGAGTTGACCATGTGAAACTAGATCGACGTAGCCGAGAAGATCTTTAGCGAATCGAGCTGCACATGTCGGCAATGCTCCCCAGCGGACAAATCGGAATCGATACCACTTTGGGGCGCACACCCGATTCACCCGGCGAACTGGACTTTTTTTGATTGCCCGGCCCTAACCCAGGAGGACGCTCGCGGCCATCCAGCCGCGGTTTCGGCTAAGGCTGCTCTGACGTTTGAGAGGTTTCCTGCATCCCACTCTGAGGGTGTAAAGTTTGGACGGGCGGGAATCTCCTATGCGATTGTTGGTTGTAGAAGACGATATATCGATCCAACACTTTCTAAAGCGGGCGCTGACGGAAGCCGGATATCAGGTGGATGCGGCCAGTACAGCAAAAGCTGGGGAAGCCATGGCATTGGAAGGTATTCACGATGCCTTCATCATCGACCTTGGCCTTCCCGATCTGGACGGATTGGACTTGATTGCCCATTGCCGAGCCCAAGGTAATGCGGCGCCGGTTCTGATCTTGTCCGCCCGGCGCTCCCTAGACGAACGTGTTCGCGGACTGGAGCAGGGCGGCGACGACTACCTCACGAAGCCATTCGCACTACCTGAACTGCTGGCAAGATTAAGAAATCTCCTACGCAGGTCCACCGTCCCGCAGACGGAATCTGTGCGTCTGCAGTCAGCCGACTTGCAGCTTGACTTGGTGCGGCGTGAGGCGCGGCGGGGCGATCACTTGCTGCAATTGACCCCGCAGGAATTTTCTTTACTGGAATATCTTTGCCGCAATGAAGGGCGGGTTGTCACCCGAACCATGATTCTGGACCATGTCTGGAAAATGAGGATTGATCCCGCAACCAATGTGGTTGACGTTCACATTTATCGTCTCCGCAGCAAGGTAGATCACGACACGCCCCGACCGCTGATTCATACGATTCGTGGCGTTGGCTACGTTCTCAAACATGCCTAGACATCTACGCACCACCGCTGCCTGGCGGATTTCAATCTGGACAACTCTGGCGTTCGCGCTGGGAACCGCCGGTGCATTCTCCATAGTTTATTTTCTAGTTGCGCAAGGTCTTAGGGAGCGCAGTGACACTTGGCTCAGCGGCGAGGCTGAAGTTCTGGCTCAAGTCTCGGCGGATACACCCAGCGATCATCTCGACAGCACGATCGTGCAAGAGGTGGCTGAGCTTGCAACTCAGGAAGTGCCTGATGAGCGCAACGCTCGCGGGGAGAGACTCAATTCTGTATTTTTTCTGGCCTCAGATCCGAATAACAGTGAAGCTCCCTTATGGGTGGGGCCCGGTGCTAAAGACGCGTTTGTCATAGCAATTCGACAGGCGAAGCTGCTCCCAGGACCTCCGAAGTCGATCACCGTGGACGGATATCGACAGACCTTCCGAGTGGTCGAGAAGGAGCAAAATGGAAGAACTGTTTGGCTCGGGCTATCGGATCATGGCGCGAGGCATGTGCTGCATACATTAGCTCGTCGCTTTCTGATTGTCTGGGGCGGCATGTTCGTTCTCGGTTTCGTCATCTCCTACTGGAGCGCACGTCGAACGCTACATCGTGTTGAAAGAATCACCGAAACTGTCGCGCGAATTGGCACCGAGGGGTTAGAGGAACGGTTGCCCGAACCGGTGAACTCGGATGAAATCTCGCGACTGGCTAAGACTTTTAATCACATGCTGGATCGGCTGCAAGCTTCGGTGAATCAGCTTCGCACGGTTACTGGCGGTATCGCGCACGACCTCAAAAGCCCGGTGACTTTGATTCGTGGAACACTCGAATCCGCATTATGCAATGAAGAAAATGACAAGTGGCGTGACGCGGTTGGTGAGGCGATCGAAGACCTCGATAGGCTCTTGCAGTTGCTCAACACCACGCTGGATCTTGCCGAAGCGGAGGCGGGTGCTCTTCACATCGATCGCGGCCCTGTCGACTTCTCGGATGTCGTGAAACAACTGGTTGATATTTACCAGCCGGCAATGGCCGAGCACCATCACGAGGTTACGACTGATCTAGAAGAGCACATTGTTGTGAAGGCAGACGTGACGCTGCTGAATCGCGTCGTGAGCAATTTGCTTGAAAATGAATTGACGCATTTGCCGGCGGGATGCCGAGTGAATATCCGGCTCTATTCGCATCAGGGATCAGCACTGCTGGTGGTTGAAGACAACGGTCCTGGATTCCCTGCTGATATCGACGGACGCGTTTTCAAACGATTTGTAAAAGGGAAACATTCTCCAGGCCATGGTCTCGGGCTTGCGTTTGTAGATGCAGTTGCCCAGGCACATGGCGGTGGCGCGCGAGTCTCAGAACGTCCGGGCGGAGGCGCCGTTGTAACTTTATCGCTGCCCGCGAGTGTTCTCCAAGCTGCGTAAGCGCACTTACTACTAGAGAATTCGTTAGCGGCAACTCACGGGCGCGTTCCCACATTTCAAATAGCGCTAGGGCGAGAAGTATTCGCACCGTACGGACTAGGCGTTCACTTCGTCGGGAACATCCGGAGTGGGGATCGATTCATACGCATCGTGCGCGTTCGGGTTCATTGGTCGTCCTCGTCCGAAGAGGGCTTCTCTTGCCAATCTGAGTATCGTTCGACGGTTTTTTAAGACGACCTTGAGCCATGCAAATTTCCCCATCATGGGGAAATAGATCCCGCGGAAGCATAGACGCGCGAGGAAGATGTTGACGCGATAACCAAGAGGCTCGTCAATGAGCGCGTCGACCGCTTGGGCCAGAGCTTCGGGGCTGTACGCTTGCTCCCAACCACATTTCACTTCGGCATGAGCTTCTTCAATGGTCATCTTGAGCGGCGTGTGAGCCATCGCAAACGGAATGAACTCCTGCCAGTGCTTGGGGCGCGTGAGCCGGCCCGAGGTTTCCAGGCGCTTGTAGAGCGGGGTTGCGGGCAAGGGGGTCAGCAGGCCGAAAATGGGCAGACCCGGAGGCCAAGTTCGGACTTGCGTCAGTGTGCGCTCGGCCACGCCGGTAGTGTCGTTGTCCATACCGAAGATAAATGACGTGATCGCGTAGACGTTGCGGCGTGCAAGCCGTTCGAGCACAGCCGCATATTCACCCGGCTTATTGAATCCTTTGTTCACGTCTTTGAGATTGGCCGGGTCAATGGATTCCATGCCGATGAAGATCCATTTGCCGCCGGAAGCGGCAATCAGGTCGACGAGTTCTTCGTCGCGCAAGAGGTTAGCGCTGATTTGGGCGACCCAATGGACCTGGGCTTTGGCCGCGATGATGTCGCGAAGCAATGATTTGGTACGCTTTACATTGATCGCGAAATTGTCGTCGATAAAAAAGACCGCCATCTGTCCTTTTTCTTTGCGGGCACGAGTTTTCAGCAGCAGAAGTTCATTGACAACACTTTCATTGGTGCGAAAACGGATGGAATCGCCGAAGAATCCGGTCACCGTGCAAAACTCGCAGCCGTAGGGACAACCGCGTCCGGATTCGACAGGGACGATGCGAAAAGTTCCCCAGCCTTCACCCACTTTCTGGAGCAGCGAGGTCGCAGACTTTGGCACAAGGTTGAACTGATCGAGATCGATTGAGTCCCAGGGAATTACCGGGTATTGCTTCAGTGACGGTTTGCGTTCTTTTCCGGCGGCGTCGACAGGGGCGTAGATCTCTTTGAGTTGGCCGCTAACAGCGTCAATCACAATCTGCGGCCAAGTTTCATCGGCTTCGCCTAGGGCCACAGCGTCGGCATGGCGTGGTCCGCCATCGCGACCGAGGGCCTCGTCGGCCAGCTCGGTGACGTGAGGGCCGCCCATGACGACCGGAACTCCGGTGGCGCGAATGGCATCGGCTATGCGATACGCCTTGGCGATCATTCGGGTCATGGCGCCAATGCCGACCAGTCCGATGTTTTGGTCTCGCACGTACTGTGCGATCTGAAGCTCGTCCATCGGCTGAGCGTTGCCGTCGATCAGCAGCACTTCATGGCCGGTAGGGGTCAGGGATTTGAGCAAAAACATCCAGAGATGCGGCATGAAGTTGCGAGTGACGCCGTTGTCGGGATTGTAGAGCAGAATTCTCATGAGAGTTCCTTACTTGCATCGTCTAGGATTCACCGCACTGGCCGTTACGAGCGATGTCTATCTGTTGATTTTTCTTTTCGTAGAGCGTGCTTCAGAACGGATATTGGTATCTTTCGAAAGATGCCTCGGTTTCGCAATCCTCAAAACTGCGGCTCCAACTGCACTTGCAACGCCTGTGCCTCTTCAGGATCGCTGGAGCCGCACGCAGACGGAGCCATGGCGCGTAACCTGACTGGCTCCGCGAGATGCAGCAACGCTCGCATTCTTGTCTCCCCAACATCCTGCCGCGAGCAGCCAAGCAGAACGGAACAATCCTGATCCGAGTATATTTCAAGGACGGACATCACGAAGACAAAAGGTTCGAAGTCCAGTCTATTATCCACGTTTTCGGCGAACATTCCGCAAACCTCGATACGCGTTGCGTACGCTTGCGATGTCTCAGTAGAGATCGGAGGTCTTTGTGGCATGGTCAGCTTTGTCCTCTCTGCTCTCCATTGCCCCTCAGCGTTAACCAAGGTGTCAGCATCAGGCGCTAATGCCTAAACATTTTGTTGCGAACGTCGGGCCAGAACTCTTTTGCCACATTGAAGAAGGTATCAGAGCTATTTGTTGTCCCCACTTGTTCGCGGTATTTCCAAATGATCGATTCACGGCCGGATAGTAGAGGTTGGAGATGCCGGCGGCCACAGCATTTCCGGCCAGCTCGGATGTGTTGAAGTGGTTGCGGCCATCATCGCCGCGAGTGATAACTTCCCGGCTCATCGCATATCCAGTTCGCTTCCAAAATCCCCCCGTGCCCTTCACAAAATAACGAGGATCCTGGTGCAGAGCGACTGGAAACAGCCCTTCACTCATGATGTTGCCAATTGCTTGATCTGCGAATGCTCCTCCGTAGTATTTGCCAAATCCCTGCGCTCCTGTTCCGAATGAGCTGTACTGCCTCTCAGCCATGGATAGCCCGGCAAAGATACCAGCCACCAGAAACGCTGAGGGATCAAAAGAGTCGTCCAATGCAACTTTCATCTTCGCGCCAGGCGTCAACGGTTTGATCTCCGCGGCGTTTTCGTCCGAGCGATAGTTGGGGATTATCCAGAAGATGTGATTCTTACTCGGTTCATGCTGCGGTACGCTCTGCGCAACACTGGATGGACCCGACTGAGTCTGACTTGCGCTTGGCGCATCTGGCAGCCTTGACAGTTCCTGTCCAATCGCCGCAACTCCTCCCACCAACAAGTTAGCGGAGACCAGTACACGGCAGGTCATAGGAATAAACGAAGGTGACGGCAACCTCCTCATACTACTAAGGTTGATGCACGTTGGAGCGCCTCGCGAGGGGAACATGAACAACTTGTCATTTGTTCGCCACGATGAATTCCTCCTGTGGCTCATTTTGCCGAAGACGGACCTAATCCAATGAGTGCCGTGAGTCAGCGTGTTCGGATGGGAACATTCTCGTTCGGCGCTTATCGTCCCCTAACATCCCCGGGTTTGCTGGGGGTTAGGGTTGTAGGTGCCTGAAGGAATGGCGGGGACGACGGGACTCGAACCCGCGGCCTCTGCCGTGACAGAAACGCGGTTACTGGTAACTAACTGAAACTACGCGACACGGATGGCTCCCAAAGTCGGTTTTAGCGCGGTCAGAAACAATTACTGGACCATAATTGGACCATGAAATTTCATGAACCGCGACTCCATCACAGTGAAGGATCAGGTTGCACTACCCTGTGTGAACCGTAGAACGTCGCACTTCGATATTTATACATATCTCTAGGTCCTGCCTCGCATCGGTGATTCAAAACTTGCATCATTATGCTACGCATCCAAAACTAAAGCCTCGGATCTACGGGCTCGCTTTCCAAGGCGAGAACTCCAAAGACACACTCGTGAACGCGGCGCAGGGGCTCCTTGTGAACGAAACGCTCCAGCGCCTCTAGGCCCAACGCAAACTCGCGGAGAGCTAACGATCGCTTCGCACCCAACCCTCGACTTTTCAATCTGCTCAAATTCTCTGGAAGGGTGTACTCGGGGCCATAGATGATTCGCAGGTATTCGCGCCCGCGAACTTTTACAGCTGGCTGTACCAAACCCTTTCGCCCCTTTGTTACAAACTCCAAAGGCTTCACCACCATACCCTCGCCGCCGCGCGCTGTCAGCTCTTCCCACCACTGAATGCCCTTGGCCTGTTCGTCAGCGTTCGTGAGATCAATTACCTGAAATGGTGTTGCTAGTAGTAGTTCCGGGTCTGTTTGGCAGATTCCAGCGAGCGTCTCCATATGCCAAATGTGATCTTTCGCGGTATGCACCGCGCCTTCGCTGGCAAGAAGGTGAAAAGGCGCAAGCTTGAGATCAGCGAGGGACCGTACAGTCCAGCAATACTGTCGGTACGCGTCCACATAGCGATCTGCCGCTTCACTTCTCCGTTTATAGCTTTCGAGAAGGGACGCCAGTTCTGGAATTTGCTGCGCCTGGGCTAACGCAACGATGGCTGCCGACAACCCCGCCCGCGCCGCTGCACCCGTCGTCGCGTACTGCTGTCGCAACAGTTCTTGGGCCTTAGCAGACCATGGCATCAGCTCGCAATCGAGGCACACCCAATCTGTTTTGAGAGAATCCCACATCCCGGCTCGTTCGACAGCGCTACGCACCCGCTCAAGGAATTGGCATTCCAACGAAGCATCATTAAAGAAACGCCTGCCCGTCCGCGTGTAACAGACGCCAGTTTCGCCTTCCAGTATTCCGAAGCGTTTTAGTGCGATATCAGCATCGCGGCACACCACTACAACTGCCCTCGATCCCATGTGCTTTTGCTCGCAGACAACCTTGTGCACGCCCTCGTGAAAGTAATAAGAGAATGCTTCTTCGGGGTGCTCCAGCAGGCCGTCGCGCTTGCTCGTCGCACACGGCGACATGGTCGGTGGAAGATAGATGAGCCATTTCGGATTGGCGGCAAACCGGCTCATCACTTCGAGAGCCGTGGTCGCGTTCTCTTCGCGAATGGTAATGTTCCGATGCAGTCGGGTCTGAATCAGCCGTTTGCCCAACACATCTTCGATATCGAGCAAATCGTCCTGTTGTTGCTGTGCACTGAGCACGGGTGCCGCTTCTGCCGGTGCCAAGAATGGCTTTGCGGATTCGTAATAGGTCCTCAGCGCCGGAACGGAAATCAGTTCGCGCTCTGGATAGCGCAGCGCAGTCAATTTGCCACCAAAGACGCATCCTGTATCGATGTTGATTGTGCGGTTCAGCCATTCCGGTTCTGCTACTGGTGTGTGTCCGTAGACGACCATCGCCTTCCCGCGGTACTCAGCAGCCCAGTTGTAACGAACTGGCAGGCCATATTCGTCCGTTTCGCCCGTCGTTTCCCCATAGAGTGCGAAGTCGCGCACTTTTCCAGAGCCACGTCCTTGCATTTCTTCTTTCATGCCGGCGTGAGCGACAACGAGTTTTCCGTCATCGAAGACATAATGACTCACAAGATCGTCCAGGAACTTGACGACCTGCTTCTTGAACTCCGGAGGCTCCTTGTCGAGTTGAGCGATTGAGTCTGCCAGTCCATGCGTCAGCTGCACGTCGCGCCCTTTCAGCTTCCGCATCAGCTTCATATCATGATTGCCGGGAACACAAAATGCTGTTCCTTCATCGACCATCCTCATGACGAGCCGCAACACTTCCGGAATTCTCGGTCCGCGGTCGACAAGATCACCAACGAAGACGGCCCTTCTACCATCAGGCGGAATTGCCCGGTCGCCTTCAGCCTCGTCTTGAAGTCCGTAGCCGAGTTGAACAAGCAGAGTGGTGAGCTCTTCATAGCACCCGTGGACATCCCCGATGATGTCAAACGGCCCCTGCTCATGCTTCAAGTTGTTCCAAAGCGGCTGGCGCGTGATCTCGACAGCGGCAACTTCCTCCGGCGAGGACAGAACGAACACGTGACGGAATCCTTCCCGCTCTAGCCCCCGAATAGAACGGCGAAGTTGTTGAGACTGGTTTCTCACAACGTGTGGACCAAATTGCCGGTCGGCCCGCACCTGGTTACGTTCATGACAGAGCTTCTCCGCGATGTTCAGCACGATTACCACGGGCAGAACGTGAAATTCGCGAGCGAGAGCTACCAGGGGTTTCCGAGCTTCAGGCTGAACGTTCGTCGCATCGACAACCGTCAGACGGCCCGCAGCAAGCCTCTTACGCGCAATGTAATGCAGCACATCGAATGCATCATTTGTGGCCGCCTGAGCATTCTCGTCGTCCGAGACAAGTCCGCGACAGAAATCGGAAGAGAGAACTTCTGTAGGCTTAAAGTGCTGCTTCGCGAACGTAGATTTCCCGCAACCGGAGGGACCTACCAACACAACGAGAGACAGCTCTGGAATCGTGATCTTCACAGACTGAACACCCCCATTTGAGTTGGCGCACCCACTTGAGAATCCTCTCCACCGACAGGAAGAAAACGAACGTTGTATCCAAAACGCTCTTTCATCCGCCCGGACCAGTTGTGAAACTGTTCTCGCGTCCATTCGAAGCGGTGATCTTTATGACGAAACTTTCCGGCCGGCAAGGTTTCAAACTTCACGTTGTACTCGCAGTTGGGCGTGGTCACGATGATTGTTTTCGGACGCGCCGCTTCGAAAAGAACACGCTCGAATGCCGCCAGCCGGGGTGCATCCAGATGCTCGATGACTTCAACCACCGTGGCCGCGTCGTACCCGGCCAGGCGCTTGTCGCGATACATCAGCGAACCATGGATCAATTTCAGCCGCTCCTTCTGTTTCGTGGGCATCCGGTCGAGTCGCAGACGTTGGCTCGCAATCTCAAGACTCCGGTACGAAACATCCATACCCACGATCTCGGTCAGTGACTTCTCATCCAACAGGGCTCGCAAGAGCTTCCCTTCTCCGCAACCTAGGTCTAGGACGCGCTTCGCCTCGACGGATCGAAGCACAGCGACCACTGCTCCCATACGCTGCTGCCAGAGCCGAATCGGTTCCTCCATTTTCGTTTCTTCTTCAGAGTGAGCTTCCTCTGTTGCGTCAGGATCGGGGTTGTCTTCCTCCGCTAGCCTGGCAAGCGCTTCTCTTGCCAATTGCCTCTGGCGCGGAAGGTACCGCTTTACGATCGCCTCTTTGTGTGGATGCGACGCAAGCCAGCCTTCCCCTTTGCGCAAGAGTTTCTCAACCTCGTCCTTGCCAATCCAGTAGTGCTTCTCAGCATCCAGCACCGGAACAAGCACGTAGAGATGATTGAGCAGATCCTGCAAGCGGAAAGTTCCCGCCAAGGTCACTGAGTAGTACGGTCCCTCACCCCACTCTGGAAATTTCTCGTCAAGCGGATGATGCTCCGTACTTACGCTGTACCCGAGGGGCTCGAAAAGCCGCGGATCAGCCCCTCCCCAGCGCGGCAAGCCACGACCGTAAGGGTTGCCGTCAACGGCATCGCTTGGTCTGCCAGTTCTTGCCTCCCCTTGCTGCGACCAGACATGGCTGTCCCGAAAGCTCGGCCCATGGCGACGCTAAGAAAAGAAGAGAGAACATATGGCCGGTCGTTCACATACTGATCAAGAGTTCCGCCCTCATGCTGACCTCGCTTGCCGCGAACCAATCCAATTGGATCGACATCAAGCAGCAAGGCAACCGTACACCGATCCGAACTCGCTTCCGGGTAGAAAACATGTGCTTTCCCAAACGACAACTCGAACGAATGCAACTTCGCCGGGTTCTTATGAAGCAGGTAACCCAAGTCCGTTGCGGGGTTATGCGTAGTTGTGAGCGTCAGCAGCATGGTCGAATTATATGAGTCCGTGATCTTTAACTTTGCCGCGCATTTCCCGGCTCGAACGTACAAAATCGAGGTGACCGCGGTCTCCACCACCGGCGGACTATAGTCGTGCTGTTCATTCGTTGGTTGACCCAGCTTGTATAAATCGAGCCAGATCTTGCACGGCTGTTCCTTTCGTGAGCACGAGACGCCAAGCGCCATTCCCAAACCAACCGGCATACCATGCGTGATAACGTTCCCCCATTGGCAAGTAAACTAATAGAGAACCTCGCCCCGTGACTTTTGAATTGCCGCTATACCACACAATTGCTGTGTCACTGGGTAAATCTGACATGAGGCGTTGACGTGCATGAGATGTACGCACCTGCACATGGACTGATTTCCTACCCACGTACTCCGTGTACGTCGGCGCCAAGAAATTGCGTTGAGCGACAACGCGGCTTGGGACGAACAAGGGCAAACTTAAATTCTTTGCCGCTATACCTTCATCAGGCTTGGTCGTCGGAGCGGAAAAAGGCAGCCACTTCGGCCCGAACCAATTATTGATTCTTACCAAGATACATTCCCGAGGGTTCAGTGTTCGCACAACCCCGTTGGCGCAAGCCTCGACTTGCTCGATGAAGCCGCCTGCATCATTCTCAAAAACTTCAACCTTCATATAACCTCCGATTGAGATCGGGAGGGCACAGCTAAAGCCGTGCCCTTCCTATTTCACAGCTTTCACGTCATCCCTTGACGCTCACCACCTGGCGCAACGTGTGCACCACGTCCACCAGATCGCGCTGCGCTTCCATCACGGCGTCAATGGACTTGTACGCCATCGGAGTTTCATCAATGACGTCCGCATCCTTTCGGCACTCGACGCCGGCCGTTGCCTTCGCGTGGTCGTCCAAGGTGAAGCGGCGCTTCGCTTCGGTGCGCGACATGGCTCGTCCGGCTCCATGGCTACAGCTCATGAAGCTTTCTGGATTGCCCTTGACGTGCACGATGTACGAACGCGCGCCCATGCTCCCGGGGATGATTCCCATGTCGCCTTCACGCGCACGCACCGCTCCCTTTCGGGTGATGAGCACGTTCTCGCCGTAGTGGTGCTCCCAGGTCACGTAATTGTGGTGACAACTCACAACTTCCACATTGGCTTCGAACGCCGGCACCCCTCCCGAACCCTGCACGGCCGCGATCAGATTGCGCATCATCAGTTCGCGGTTCGCCAGCGCGTAGTCCTGCGCCCAGTGCACCGCGCGGACATAATCCTCGAAGTGCTCTGTACCCTGCGGCAAGTACGCGAGGTCTTTATCGGGCAGGTTGATCATCCACTGACGCATGTTGTTCTTCGCCAGTTCGATGAAAAACGTGCCGAAGCGATTGCCCACTCCGCGCGATCCCGAGTGCAGCAGGAACCACACGTTCTCGTTTTCATCAAGGCAAACCTCGATGAAGTGGTTCCCGGTGCCGAGCGTTCCCAGGTGATTCACGCGCTGGGCGTGATTCAGCTTGGGATACTTCTCGACAATCGCCTGGTACGCAGGCTCCATCTTCGCCCACACCTCCAGATGCTGCGCCGGAGCATTCGCCCACGCACCGCGATCGTTCTTTCCGCCGTTATCGGTACGCCCGTGTGGCACCGCCCTTTCAATCGCGGTACGAATGCCGTGCAGATTGTCTGGCAGATGGTTGGCATGCAAAGAAGTCTGCACCGCCATCATGCCGCAACCAATATCCACACCGACCGCCGCAGGAATAATCGCCCCGCGTGTCGGAATCACGCTGCCCACCGTCGCGCCAATGCCCCAATGCACGTCGGGCATCGCCGCCACCCACTTGTAGATAAACGGCAGCTGCGCGACATTCAGAAGCTGCTGGCGTGCGGCATCCTCGAGAGGAACGCCCTTCGTCCAGGCCTTGATAGGCGCTCCGTTCTCTGGCTTCAATACGTTGTAAGTTGTGTCTGTCATTGTCTTTTCCTCAATCGAGCTATCTAGCCACTACCTGTGCGTAAAGAATTCGCCCATGCTTGCGTTCATCAGATGCCGCAGTGCATACCCATTCCTGATCGATGCACCGAAAGCCATAGAGCGTCATTTGGTGAGACGTTGACCACGTTGTGTGGATCGCCGCCTGTTTATGTCGAGCAGTGCGCGCTGGGACAGCAACGCGCAACACGATCTGTTTCTTGCCGGAGAATCTATCAACTTGCTTCCAACGTTTACCGTCGAACGAGAGAATTACCGGCCAATCAAATTCGGCAGTCCGTTCGACCAGCCGGCGGCGCCCTTGTATCCGATGGGCAATGCAAACTCGCCTGCTGCAAGCCACCGACTTTGGTGGGGCCGCACCCAATGCGAACATGCCCCAATCCGCAGGAACCATGATTCCTTCTCGTCTTTCTCGGCGCGATATCGCTGTAAGAATTCTTCGCCCAGCACGCCGAGAATTTCCTTCCAGGCCCTGGGATCATCTTGCGCGGTCAGTCTGTCTTCAACATGGTTCATAGAGATCAGTTCGTTAGTCACGGTCATCTCCTCGTAATTACTCTTAATTACTTGGCGGGGAGGCTTGCAAAGCATCCGCCTTCAACCAGCTAGAACACTCCCGGTGCTTGGTGGCTCGTCACGGAATTGAACCGTGTCCACTGGCTTTTCAGACCAGCACTCTTCCGTCGAGTTCACGAGCCACAATCTTGGTGGACGGTGCGAGACTTGAACTCGCATTTCACGGGTGCAGGCCGTGGGTAATTCCCTTATACGAACCGCCCATTTGGGGCGAGATGAGAGAATCGAACTCTCGTGACTGGAGCCACAGTCCAGCGCCTAAGCCATTCGGCCAATCCCGCCATCGAATTTGGAGCTGGTCGAGTGAATCGAACACTCGTCGGAGAGGTACAAGCTCTCTGCACTCCCACGGTGCTAGACCAGCAAAAACTCTGGAGCTGGCACGCAGCCTCGAACTGCGGTCGGGCGCTTACCATGCGCCTGCTCTTCCCGTTGAGCTATACCAGCGGAGCTGGCGCGGCGATTCGAACGCCGATCAAGGACTTACGAGGCCCGCGCTCTTCCCACTGAGCTACACCAGCACAACGAACTCTGGACGCGGTGGGGAGAATTGCACTCCCGATGATCTGCTTTGCAGGCAGATGCCTTGCTATCTTGGCTACGCCACCTCGTAAACTTGGAGCGGAAGGCGGGACTCGAACCCGCGCTCTCGACATTGGCAACGTCGCGTCTTGGCCACTAGACGACTTCCGCAAAAATCATGGAGCGAGCAGCGAGAGTTGAACTCGCGTCATCAGCTTGGAAGGCTGAGGCACCAGCCGCTATACCATGCTCGCTCTTGGCGGGAGATGAAGGACTCGAACCCTCGTACCTGGATTTGGAGACCAGTGTCCTAGCCGCTGGACGAATCTCCCGCAAATCTATGGCGGAGCTAACGGGAGTTGAACCCGTCCCTGCTGAGAGACAATCAGCCATCCTGCCGATAGACCATAGCTCCGGCTCCCTCCCGTGGACTCGAACCACGATTTCCGCGTTCAGAGCGCAGCGTCCTGCCATTGGACGAAGAGGGAATTTTGAAATTGTCAAAGAACTGGTTGCCGGGGAGCGATTCGAACGCCCGTACCCGGATTCAAAGTCCAGGGTCCTGCCACTAGACGACCCGGCATCAAGCTTTCAGAGGTATTGCTTTCATGCAGCGCACACATAAGACCGCCGAGTGTTCGAGGTTGTGTCCCAAACTCTTGCGATCCGACCGAGCTCGCCCCACCAGCTCGCGGTGATCTGCTCCACGATCGCAGTACAGCTCCGATGCAATCTCGATTTCAAATCCGTCGAGTTCAATCGTTTGCGTGTTCATAAGTTGGTAGCAGTGAGGAGAATCGACCTCCCATCTCAGCCTTGAAGGGGCCGCATCCTGGCCGTTAGACGACACTGCCTCCTATTTGCGCGAAAAATGCGCCGTAAAAACCAAAAGCCCCCGATTTGTATCGGAGGCTCAGAAAGACTATGCGCTGCTGATCTGCCCCCGTTACATGAACGTACCTTCTCCCGCACCTTGCCACGCAAAGGTGGCTGGTGTCGGGTAGCAATCGGTATGGGGTTTGCGCATCATTGCTTGTAGCTCATCTTCACTTTTACATGACTCGGCGAATACGTCAATACCCAAATCGAGCCGGTTTTCTACGGATGAACGACCAGCGCCGAGTAAAGATGGGATGTCGTATGCTGAGTGGGATCATCCATGTTGTTTACAAAATCGATTTCGGATTTGAACTTCGAAGACGTAGAGGAGTTCTGTACCAGATTTCACGAAGACATTCGAGTCGAATACAAATCCACTTTTGACAACAGTGTGAAGGCGAAGTTGCCAAAGATTCTGTCCTCGTTCGCGAACTCCTACGGAGGCATTCTGATCATTGGTATTGATGCCCCAGCGGGTATCCCAATTCCGCCTTACGACGGGATTGTTTTTCCTGAACGGGAACCGGGACTCACCGTACAAAACGTCTGTAGGTCTGCGATCTTTCCCGAAATACCGCTGTACACAAGTTTGATTGCCTCACGAGCAGCGGGCAAAGCATTCTTGGTTCTGCAAGTAAACGAGAGCCCTAAAGCCCCTCACGCGATTGAAAACAGCACGCGGGTATACGTCCGAACTGAAGGAGGAACAGAGAGGATCTCACTAGCCGACATCGAGCGTGTCGAACGAATGTTAATACGGCGCCAGGAGGTGTCCCGGCGTTGGGACGAGT
This sequence comes from uncultured Acidobacteriota bacterium, assembly GCA_963702345.1. Classification (GTDB taxonomy): domain Bacteria; phylum Acidobacteriota; class Terriglobia; order Terriglobales; family Acidobacteriaceae; genus Gp1-AA145. Next base: position 57,774 of record CAVPCD010000002.1, read on the forward strand.
TCTTCGCTCAGTCTTGGACCTTCGCGCAGTCCGTCAACCTGGGGCAGAAATATGCCTACCGTGAGATAAGGATTGGGCCGCTGTATCCAGCAGAGCCCTTAATGACGAGAGAAGCCGTCTATGATTTCTTAAGCGACTCAACGAACCAGGCAAAAGCTGGTTTCGGCCTCGGCAAGCTGTTGCGAAGCCCAATCGGCGCATTAGTTGCGAGGGAACAGAACGTCGAAAGGTTCCTCAACATCGGCGACCTTGGAATCTTGCATTACGTCGAGCCTTGCTATCCACCGAATTACGAAGGTGGAACTAAGAACGTTCTAGACTTCTGGTCAACCGCAGTACCGATCCTGAGAATGACGAGGCTTGCGGGAGCGCTCATCGAATACTCTAAGACCAGCTGCGACTTGCGAGTAGAGGCACACCTGAGAAATGTCTCCGGTCAAACATTCTCTTCTGGCCCGAACCCTAACACGTCTCTTCCGATTTCAACAGTATCGAGTAACGTGCCAGCCTCCGTTCAGACCTCATCCTCTAGACTGCCCGAAACCGCGCTCGACCTCACGGTTGATCTGATGTATCAGTTGAGGTGGCCCTTTGGTGAACAACCCGCTCCAACGATCAACGTTGTTCGTGATACGGTGAAAAAACTTGTGCACGGCGCATAACAACTGCTTTCAATCCTAGGGAGAACGACCCGTTCAGGCACGTGGTGGGCGGGCCGGGAGTCAAACCCGGATTTGCAGCTTCGGACGCTGCCGTGTTGTTCGGTTACACTACCCACCCATTTGGAACTCGCGCCGGGAGTCCAACCCGGATCTCTTCGTTAGGACCGAAGCGTCATCATGCCTTAGACCACGCGAGCCTAACTGATGTGGAGGGGATGCAGAGAATTGAACTCTGATCTCAAGGTTCGTAGCCTTGTGCCCTCATCCGTTGGACCACATCCCCACATTGGAAGCGGCAGAGAGGTTTGAACTCTCATCGTCCGAGGTAGAAGCTCGGCGCATTGATCCGTTATGCCTATCTGCCAATCCCGCAAAGTCTGGTGGGTGACGCTGGAATCGAACCAGCCTTGTCTCGATTAAGAGTCGAGTGCATCTGCCATCTCTGCCAGTCACCCCTGGTAAATAAAAAATGGTGCAGGAAGAAAGAATCGAACTTTCGCCGCGCGATTATCGGTCGCGTGCTCGACCTTCGAGCCATTCCTGCCGACCTATTGGTGCGCCGTTCGGGAGTTGAACCCGCATCTGTTGGGTGTAGGCCAACTGTTCTGGTCCGTTGAACTACCGGCGCAAAATCTGGTAGAGGGTGCAGGAGTCGAACCTGCCTAGCCGCGCTAATCTGGCGCCGAAGTGGGTATAAGCCACTGCTCCTCCCGGAGGCCCCTCCATGGTGGCTCGCGATGGATTCGAACCATCCGCGACGGCTTTATGAGAGCCGCGTTCTTCCTACTGAACTAGCGAGCCATTGCACCTCCTCGAAACTTGGCTGGCCGGGCAGGATTCGAACCTGCGCATGGCGTGAGTAACAGTCACGTGCCTTTCCAGCTTGGCTACCGGCCAAAAAACATGCATAAAAACCAAAAGGCCCCGACTTTTGTCGGAGCCTCGGAAATCGAATCTGAACTTGGAAATCTAACGAATAATCAGACCAATCCCGAGGGCCGAGCGCGATTGACGCGCCGTCTCATAATGGATTTGGTCGTTATAGTCATTTTCAAGCCGAGTATAGCATGACTTCTGAATTCTTCAATCAGGTTGAGTGGCGGGGACGACGGGACTCGAACCCGCGGCCTCTGCCGTGACAGGGCAGCGTTCTAACCAACTGAACTACGTCCCCACTCGCCAAATCAACAAGATGCGAAATCGCCAGTGTTTATGCTGCTTTGCGCCATTTGCATAAAATGCATAGATTGCCCAAAGCGACCTGAATTGCTTGTATTCCGCTCCGAACCGCCCATAAACCGCCCCTAAAGTTTGACCACTTCCCCGCTCTTTTGCATGCGCAAAACACCTTCTACGGGCTGCGGCGCGATCCGGAGTTCTGCCAACCCAGGCAAAACCGCCAGCAAAACTTTTGCAAATCTTTGTTACAGAAAATATCCTAACAGCTTCTCGCAGAACACGAAAGACCACCTTCATTTTCCCGGCCCGGGCTGCTCGAAATTCTCAAATTCGGCCGCAACGCACCATTCGCCGTCCATCAACTGGAGATTTCCAGACTGACGTTCGGACGGCTTTGCCGTTCCATGTCACGTCGAGCGGAAGACCGACATTTACTGAAAGCAGTCTGCGCATACGCACCTGGTAGAAATCCAGCGTCTGGTTAGAGTCCTTTTGTTTTTTACCAACGACGAGCCGGAGCGGCACCATCCACGTGGAGTATTTCTCCGCTCACATGGCCTGCCTGTGCCAGGTAGAGCACCGCATCGACGATATCTTTGACCGTCGCCTTTGTCATAGCCGGCTGCAAGGTCGAGCCGGTGGGATCATTCTGGTGCATCGTTGTATCCACTTCGCCCGGGGCTACGGCATTAAAGCGAATGCCATCTTTTGCATACTCAATTGCCAGATTCTGGGTTGCTGAATTCAAGCCGCCCTTCGTAATCATGGAAATCGAGCCATTTACGCCCGCAATTGGCCGATCGGCAAGCGCCGCAGTGATGCTCACAACGCATCCCGATTTCTGTTTCAGCATCTCTTTCACAGTGCGCTGAGTAATGTAGAAGAATCCAAGCAGATTCGTGGAGACAAGCGCATCGAAGTCCTCGGTAGTGAAGTCAATGAAAGGCTTTTTCAGGAAGATGCCAGCGTTATTTACCAGAACGTCGACGGTTCCGAAGTGGTTGATCGCTGCCTCGACAGAGTCGGCTGCCGTTTGCTGGTTGCCAATATCGCCATCGAGCAGAATTAGGCCGCCTGAGCTGGTCAGCTTTCGATTGGCGTCGCGAGACGTCGCGACGACGTTGTAACCTTCTCTTAGAAACCCTTGGACTAAACCCGCGCCAATCCCCCCTGATGCTCCGGTTATGATCGTCGTTTTCTTGCCGGACATAAACAGCCTTTCGGTTTAAAGGTTCGAATGAAGAGCGGATTCACCCTGCCCGCCGCGCCGCAGAGCCCTGACGTGAAGAACCGACGAATCCTTGGACGAGTGCGGCGATTTCGTCTGCGGCGGTGTCCAAGGCGAAGTGGCCGCCATCGACGATGTGGACTTCGGCTTTGGGCACATCACGGCGATAGGACTCTGGCTCTGAGGGATCGAACGAAGACTCATACTTGCCCCAGATCACCAGCAGGCGCGGCTGCTTCTCGCGCATCCAGGCTTGCCATTTCGGGTAGGAATCGACGTTGGTGCGGTAGTCGTAGAAGAGGTCGCTTTGAATGTCAGCCTGGCCGGGCTGATTTATAAAATAAAATTCGTCGGTCCAGAGATCGGGGTCATGGCGTTCCACGTTGGGGTCGTTCCCCGCGTGGCGGGACTTCGTGGTTGCAAGCGACAGGAGATTTGTGCGCAGCGCGCTTTCGTTCGGAGCGCGATCGGCCCAAAAGGCGCGCCGCGTTTTCCAGTTCTCGCCGAGACCGGTGTTGTGTGCTACCGCGTCCTGGACAATGAGAGCCTCGACTCGGTCCGGGTGAGCCAGGATCATACGAAAGCCGACGGGGCCACCGTAATCCTGCATGTAGAGGGTGAAGTAGGAGAGACCGAGCGCTTCGGTGAAGTGATTCATGATTTCCGCAACGTGATCGAAGGTGTACGCGAATTTTTTCGGGTCCGGCCAGTCGCTGTGACCGAAGCCCGGGTAATCGGGCGCGACAAGGTGATAGCGATCGGAAAGACGGGTGAAGAGAGGCTCGAACATTCGCGAAGAAGACGGAAGTCCGTGCAGCAGAACGAGTGTGGGCCCGTCTTTCGGACCGGCCTCTCTGTAGAAGATGGAGAGCCCATCGATCTGTACCGTGCGATAAAAAGTCGAATAATTCATGGTTTGTTCCTTTCGTCGTTTCTGGACTGGGGTTCCTGGACTTGGGCGAACAACTATTCCTGGCGTGAGGATCTCGATTGAATTGGGTTGACGCCAGTCATCAGAACAGAAGCTTGGGCGATGAACAATTGGACGATGGTATCGTCGATACTTTGGTATCGGCTCGCCCGCAACGCGTGCTTGCCACGTTTCTTTATTCTTAAAGACTGAATCTCTCAGGGCGATTTCGGATCGAAATAACGGTCTCGGTATTCCGAGGCAAACGTGGAGATCTCTGATAGAATCCCGTAATCCGTGGGGCGTCTTCAGACAATCGTAGGCAAGAATGGGGTTGACCCATGCCGGATGTTGCGCCGATCGTATTCGTTGTTGACGATGACGTATCTGTGCGCGAATCACTGGAGTCGCTGATCCGCTGTGAAGGCTGGCAGCCGGAGATATTCGCGTCCGCCCAAGAATTCCTCGACTTACCACGAGTTCATATTCCGAACTGTCTCGTACTTGACGTTTCTCTTCCTGGTCTCAACGGTCTAGACCTGCAAAGCCTTGTCGCTGATGAACGCACCGACATGCCGATCATCTTCATCACGGGCCACGGCGATGTTCCCATGACGGTTCAAGCCATGAAGGCGGGGGCTGTCGAATTCTTGACGAAGCCATTCAATGATGACGTGCTATTGGCCGCCATCCGGGCGGCGCTAGAACGTAGCCGAGTTGCTCTTAGCCTGGAAGCGGAGATGCGGGTACTTAGGGACCGTTACGCGTCACTATCGCAGCGCGAACGGCAAGTTATGGCATTAGTGGTCTCCGGCCTGCTGAATAAACAGGTCGGTGGGGAGCTTGGTATCAGCGAGATCACGGTGAAGGCACACCGAGGCAAGTTGATGCAGAAGATGAAGGCCGACTCCCTCGCCGACCTGGTGAAAATGGCTGCTAGGCTTCTCCCCGCACCGGCAACGACCAGGGCTGCGTAACGGTTGAGCCCTATCGGAGAAGAACAGCATGAAGAAGACCGCAACACCGATTTCCCTTGCCGGCTCGCAACTCGGCGAGGTACGTCATGTCTGCGCATTCTTCAACAGCGACGACGAAGAATATCGCGTGCTGCTTCCGTTCATTAAGGACGGATTCGAGTGCGGCGACAAAGCGGTTCACGTCGTGAATCCGGATCAGCATCGCGACCATCTGCAACGGTTGGCCGCAGTCGGAATCGACCTAGCGGCTGCCGAGCAGAGTGGGCAATTAGAGGTTCGGATCAACACCGAAGCTTACATTCGGGACGGCCGTTTCGATCAGGATCGAATGCTCGCAGCGTTCGAGCAGATGGCGAGCGGCAATGCCGAGGGAGGATTCCCGCTGAGCCGCATTTGCTGCCGGATGGATTGGGCAATTGAAGATCGATCCTACATTGACGATCTCGTTGAATTCGAATCGCGCGTGAATGATGTGTGGTGTAGTCACGACGACGCGGTGATCTGCACCTACCAGCTCGGCAAATTTGGAGGCGACACGGTGATCGACATCATGCGGACACATCCGATGATCATCATCGGTGGCCTCCTGCACCGGAATCCGTTCTACGTGCCGCCCGAGGAATTCCTGCGCGAGGTCCGCCAACGTCGGGCTATGTGGCCTTCCTCGTCCTCAATGGCTGCCTGATATGGAAGTCCAACCCGAACTTGCTTCCGGCGAAGTCAAGCACCTTCAACGGTGCATTAACGATCTCATTAGCTTGCTTGCTCTGCCCGCCATCTGGAGTGGCGGCGATCCATCGCAGGTTCTCCATACCTTGCTCGATGCGCTCATGCGCATGCTGCGCTTGGACCTAGTCGCTGTGAGGCTGACAGATCCGGTCGGCGAGGCGCCGGTTGAGATCGTCCGGCTCGCCGAGCTGCGAGGACCGATGCCTTCGGCGCACGAGATCTGCGAAGCGCTCAGCCAGTGCTTAAAAAACGACTTACGGAAATGGCCTCCACTGCTTCGGGACCTTATGGGTGAGGGCGAAGTTTCGATCGTGCCTCTGCCACTGGGGTTACAAGGCGAACTCGGCGTAATCGTGGCGGCGGCTGAGCGGACGGATTTTCCACGGCAGACGGAAGCACTCCTTCTGAGCGTAGCGGCGAATCAGGCATCGATCGGGCTACAAGGGGCACGGCTCCTGAGCCATCAGAGGCAGGTCGCCAGCGAACTTGATCAACGGGTCGTGCAACGGACTGCCGAACTTGCCACCGTCAACGAAGCGCTCAAAAAGGAACTTGCTGAACGCAGACTGGTAGAAGAGAGGCTCGGGCAAGAGGAGAAGGAACTGAAGCGCAGCGAGGTACGTAAGGCAGCGATCGTGGACTCGGCGCTCGACTGCATTGTGACGATCGATCACGAGGGCTGTATCACTGAGTTCAATCCGCCCGCGGAGCATACCTTCGGCTACCGCCGGGACGAAGTCTTGGGAAAGCATCTGGCGGACGTCATCATTCCGCCCTCTCTCCGGGAGAAGCATCGGCAAGGATTTGCCCGCTACCTGGCCACGAGCGAAGCACGAGTGCTTGGGAAACGCATCGAGATGACGGCAGTACGTGCTGACGGAAGCGAATTCCCTGTCGAGTTGGCGATCACACGCATTCCGTTGGAAGGTCCGCCGTCGTTCACCGGCTATCTGCGCGACATTACGGAACGCAAACGGGCGGAGCAGGAACTACGGCGCAGCGAGGCGTTTCTCGGGGAAGCCCAGCATCTTAGTCGAATCGGCAGTTTTTCCTGGCGTGTAGCGACAGATGAAATCGCCTGGTCAGAGCAGCTTTATCGCATCTTCCAGATTGACCGGGATGCGCAGGTAACCTTTGAACTGATTGGCACGCGAATCCACCCTGAAGATTTATCAGTATTCCAGGAACATATTGAGCGATCGCGGCGGGACCGCAGCGATGTGCAACTCGAGTTCCGCCTGCGGATGCCGGACGGCGCAGTCAAGTACGTGCACGTCGTCGCTCACACTCGCGGCGACCACGCCGAACTGGAGTACATCGGCGCAGTTCAGGACGTGACAGAACGCCGATCCTCCGAACAGGCACTCAGCAAGGCCCGATCAGAGCTCTCACACGTGGCCAGGGTTACGAGCCTTGGAGTATTGACGGCGTCGATCGCACACGAGGTCAACCAGCCGCTTTCGGGCATTGTCACCAACGCCAGTACGTGCCTGCGGATGCTGGCCGCCGATCCTCCAAACGTGGACGGCGCCCGCGAGACGGCCCGGCGCACGATTCGCGATGGCAACCGAGCCTCTGAGGTGATCACTCGATTGCGCGCACTCTATGGCAAAAAGGAGCCCACGATCGAATCGGTGGACCTGAACGAAGCTACCAGAGAGGTTATTGCGCTGTCATTGAGCGAGCTTCAGAGAAACCGAGTGGTCCTGCGGCCGGAACTTGCCGACGACCTCCCTCCGGTTACAGGAGATCGCGTCCAGCTGCAGCAAGTCATCCTCAACTTGGTACGGAATGGATCAGACGCGATGAGCAATGTGGAGGATCGTCCGAGGCAGTTGCTGATCAGAACCGAACGAGACGAAGGTGATCGCGTGAGCCTAACCGTACAGGATGCAGGAACCGGTTTCGACCCCCAGGCTGTGGATAGACTTTTCGAAGGTTTCTACACCACCAAGAATGACGGTATGGGAATCGGACTCTCCGTCAGCCGCTCTATTATCGAGAGTCACCACGGTCGTCTGTGGGCAACACTGAATAATGGTCCCGGAGCTGCGTTTTCATTCTCTATTCCTCACGGACCCGAGGCTACGACGCGCGCCGAAAGTAATCCTGCCATTCGGACGCCTGACATAACGGATGCGGCTTGAGGAATCTGTGTCCTTGTACGAGCCGTCACCGGACTTACTAAGGACTTCGGGTTCGCATCGCGCGCGTTCGCATCTGCCACGAGTTATTCGCCTCCGACTGCGGCCAACCAATACTAAGGTGCAATAGACAGCACTCCTGGAGTGGCGCACCCTCGTGCTGTGGGTGCGGTCAGGAAAGGATCCGTTCGAAAACAAATTTCAGCCTCGTCGTCAATGCGCTGCCCGCATTGGTATGGGCGGCCCTCTCTGAAGGGCACATCGACCTTCCCGACCAACCCCAGCGCAAATGCACCAGTTTTAACGTTGCCGATGCCTCTGTCCGTGTGCGCATGAAGAATCTATGACAGTCACGCCTTCGCTGGTGTCAGTGGTGGACGACGACGAATCTGTACGCGAGTCCCTACCTGACTTGCTAAAGGAGTTCGGCTTTGCAGCCCGCGCGTTCTCGTCGCCGGAAGAGTTCCTCGCGTCCGGTTGCGTGCCGCAAACCAAATGCCTGATCCTCGACATCGCTATGCCCGGGATGAGCGGACCCGACCTTCAGCGAGAATTGAAGCTTCGCAGGCAGGAGATTCCGATCATCTTCATCACCGCCAGCACAGATAGGGCGGTTCGCCCGCGACTACTCGAACAGGGTGCCGTGGAGTGCCTGTTCAAGCCATTCAGTGACACTGCTCTGCTCGAGGCACTCAATGCCGCACTGGGAGTGAACTGAGCGATCAGCAGTTTGATACGCGCCTGGGCGACTTTGTCTGTCCGAGTCGCATTAGTTTAATGCGCCGTTTTGAGTCGCAACGTTAATTCAACACCTCATGCTCGCTTATACCTAGGTATCGCCAATACCATCGTCCAATTGATTCGCCGGAGCACCTCGGGTGTAATTGCTCCGTGGCAGCTGAATCGGTCGAACGAGCGACAGTGGAGGGATCGCCAGCAGGAAGACGATGAGTAGTATCGATAATGCGCTAGAAAAAGGATGGTAAACACATGCCGCAAGCAACTTGGAAACCTCACGAGAAACATGGACGGCTGACGACGCAGAGCGACTTGCCCGACAGCGTCTACGCATTTCCGAAGCAGCGTAAAGAACCACTGACCGACGCACAACATGTCCGTAATGCGGTCGCGCGATTCGATCAAGTCATCGACGTCTCCGATGCCGACCGTGCTTTGGCGTTCGCGAACATCGAGAAAGCCGCAAAGTACTACGACGTCAACCTCGCGGAAACGTCGTGGCACGACCTGGGAATTCATCCTCAAAAGAAAGCAGTGACCCGTTGAACGTGTCATGAGGTTGGGCTCAGCTCGTTTGTGGAACCTCGCCTCACGCCAGTTCGCGTGGAAGGATGAGTGTAAGAGTTATGCCGAGAGATAAATCCATTCGATCGGGTTGGCGATGTGATAGTTGCGGCGAACTTATATCAGATCTGCAGGCAGGCTGGGTGGAGTGGCTTGCAGCAGAGGATACTAAGGGAAAACAGAAAGTAAGCGGTTTGCGGTTAGTGCACCGTCGCAACACCAGTGCAAGATCGCCAGAGCCGTACCGATGTCGGTACAATCCGCGAAGGGAATTCAGAAAAAACCGGGGCATCGTAGAGGGATTAGCTCTTGACCGGTTCGCGGGTCCCGACGGGCTTATGTTGCTGCTTTCGATGATTGCTGACCGGGAACTTCCGCTGCAGGAACTGATCGAACTCGCCAAGCGAGTGCAGATCCCGGGTTACGAAGCAGCGTACGAACTGGTTCACGATGCCGTTAGCGATGGAGTGATAGCGCCTTGCATCTCGTCAGGCTTTTACTTGCAGTGCGAGATCTGGGATGTGCTGGAGTGGGCGAAAGGCCGAACTTCAGCGAAGACGAGCCATGTTGAGCACCAGAACCGGTGCGTCGTTTCGCACTAAATTATTTCGAGTTCTACTCCGCTCATCTAAGTTTTGTTTGTGAACGTTTACTGCACAGGCCAAGGAGATGAAATATGAAAGCAGTTGTTGTCCACCAATATGGCGGTCCTGAAGTACTGAAGTTCGAGGATTACCCTGACCCGGTCCCGGGTCCGGGCGAGGTGCTGGTGCGGGTCGCCGCTGCGAGCGTGAATCCGATCGACTACAAGCGACGCGCCGGATTAACGAAGGATTTTTACCCCATGAAGTTCCCAGGGCTGATAGGAGTCGATATGGCGGGGACCGTCGTCAAGACTGGGCCGGGAGTGGAGGGCTTTTCCGTCGGCGACCAGGTGTTCGCGATGGCGGACAATACTTACGCCGAACTTTGTGTCGTGAAGGCAGCGGTCTTGGCGAAGGTGCCCAAGGGGCTCGATTTGATCCAGGCGGCGGCGTTGCCGCTGGTGACGACGACCGGCAACCAGCTCCTTTCAGCGACGGGAATCAAAGCGGGCCAGACGGTTTTGGTCGTAGGTGCCATAGGAAATGTCGGGCGTTCGGCGGTATTCACTGCGAAGCAGCGGGGAGCAACCGTGATTGCAGGGGTGTTAAAGAGCCAGATGGATCAAGCGAAGACCATCGGCGCAGATAAAACGGTCGCAACCGACGACGACACCGCGATTGCAAGTCTTGCGATGCTCGATGCGGTGGCGGATACGGTCGGCGGTAGAACTGCCGAGAAGCTGATCGCCAAGGTGAAGCCGGGAGGAGTGTATGCATCGGTTGTAGAGGTGCCACAGAACGCCGCGAAATACCCGTCTGTAAAAGTGGTGCATGTATTCTCACAATTCGACAGGAAAACGCTCGAGTTCATGGCCGAAGCTGTGCGCGATGGCAAGCTGGTAATCCCGATTAGCCAAAAACTCCCACTCAGTGAAGCGGCCGAGGGTCAAGCAGCGGCAGAGAAAGGTGGTATTGGGAAGGTCCTGCTGGTGGCTTGATCTCTTTGCCGGACATGCAACGTGTAAGGAACAAGCGAGATCGCCGATCGATCACCTCAGTAGCTTGCCGGCGAGCCAGTAATCGACACTGAACCTTCCCGGACCGGAGCAGATCAGCCAGATAAAGAAGAGCACGTACAGGACTTCCGGAAGGTAGAGGAAATCGTCGAGCCAGTTAAGAGGGGAAAGTCGTTTAGGCAAGGTGGACAGCGCGCTGGTCAGGGTGGCGACTGTCATATCGATCAATAAAGCCACGCAGGCTGCGCTCGAAAGAAAACCCACAGTCAACAAGGACCCGCAAACGAACTCGACACCCGACACGAAATAAGCCAGTTGCCGGGGAAACGGGGCTTTGGCCTTAACCAGCGTGTCGTAAACAGGTTTCGTGCCGCCGGCGACAAACAATTTGTTAGCCCCGGAGATGGCGAAGAACAGCCCGATCGAAACGCGTATCAGCAGGATGGCATATTGTTCCAAATCACTGCTACCCTGGAGCGCAAACTGCACCAAATGTTCCGAATCCATCTGTTGTCCCTCCATCGGGGACGTGCCGTAAACGATATCCTAAATCGCAGAGTTCGACCCTCATGCGCGCGCAGGCATTCGCCAAGCGGCGAAAAGCCCCACTTCTCGCAAAGAACGCGAGAACTGGGGCACCCGGCGTCCCCGATTCTTATGCCGCTGAAACCACCTTCTTCTTCCCATCGAGTGCTGGTAGAAGAAGTTTCAGAAGCGCTTGATCAGAGAACGGGTTCTGACCTGAGATCAACTCGCGATCCTGAATCACGTAGCTCGTCCATGGAGCAAGCACGCTTACGTCGCCGCCCGCTGTGCTCAAGGCGAAGTCCGGGTAGAAGAGAACCTTGCCACCAATCTCAAGCGGCTCCCGCTGCTGCTCTTCGGCTGTCGAAAAGATCGTCATCTTATACCCAGCATAGATCCAGCCCTTGGCCTTTGCGCGTGCTCCAGCGGTATCGCCCGCCGACAGCGGGGCAACGAACTCCCTCGAATTCGGAAGCGCTGAGAGAAGTGAAATCGGGCCATGGCAGAGCACTGCCGTAGGTTTGGATGTTTCATGAAAGTGTCTCAACACGGCGCCCGCGTCGGGATCATCGAGCAGGTCCATCATCGGGCCATGTCCGCCGGGGACGAAAACCGCGTCATATTGATCCAGGCCCGATGCGATGACATCCGAGATACGAGTTGGATCTCTGAGCCCAGCCAGCCCGTCGCGGAATAGCATATAGTCCTGAAGCTTGGCCGCGTCCCCGCCGAAGAAGTCGGCGACCTCTGAATGCACATCCACTTGCGGCGTGTTGCCTTTGGGGTTGGCGAAAGTGATTTCGTAGCCCTGCTTCATCAGCTCGCGAACCGGAACCGTGAGCTCGTTGAGATAGTAGCCGGCGCCGGTATAAACCTTGCCATCTTTCAAGGGTAAGCCGCGCCCGCTCGAAACTAGTACCAAGATTTTTCCTGCTGTTGCCATTTTGTTCTCCTCTTTGAAATCGATTCTGTTTCCTGACTTGCTCTTATCAGCGGCATGTCAATTAAGCCAGAAGCGCGTCGGCGAGTCTATTGGACGAACGTATCGACCAACACCAAGGTATGGATAGGAAATATGGGCAACCAGGTTCGCGAGAAGCTGGTAACGATCTGGGGCGTAGAATAGCGGGTCATGCTGATCCGCACACCACAACCACCGGGGAAAATCTACACGCAGCTAACGCAAGGTCCCGTCGATAGCTACGCGGATTTCCTGAACTGGTTTCGGCAAGGTCAAACCGTCGATGAAAACACGCATTTGACTAACCCGCAAACGATCCAGAACGCCATGTTCAGGACAGCTGTCGCCAGCGGGCATCTAGGAAAAGCAAAGAACATGACAATGCCGAACGAATTCCTTGCCGATATCATCCTGACGAAGCCGGGAAAGGACTTCATTCAAAACGTCTTTGATCGGACGTTCTGCCAGATGGCAATCGCTGAGGCTCGAAAAAGCATTCCAGAAGACGACGGCAAACCTCATCCATCTGTCGGAGTGGTCATCGTCAATCAGGATGGCAACGTTATTTCCACTGGGTTTCGCGGTCAATCCGGCAAAGGGGATCACGGCGAATTTGACGCTATCAAGGCGTTAAGCCCTGAAGACCCGGACAAAGTTGATCTGACGGGCTGCACGGTCTACACGACACTAGAGCCGTGCTCGAAACGCGCGGCTCCGAAGAAGCCTTGCACCGAACGGCTAGTCAACGGGAAGGCTTCGCGAGTCGTGTACGGCATGGCGGATAAACATGAGTCGGTGTACGGGCATTCAACGCTCGTTGAGGCGCGAATCGAAATCGGATTTTTTCCGAACGATTTGATGCCAGGGCTTCTTGAGCTCAACCAGGAATGGTCGGCGTCACTTCGCACCACGCCGATCATCCCACCGAACAACACGAGTCCCGCTGCTTACGTCATCTACTACAAACCGGGAACGTCGATGGCGGACAACATCTCATTCTTTGTTCGACCACCAGACGGGGCTGGCAGACCCTACACGATCGAAGACGCTGCGCGAAATGTTCTGGCGTCCGGTAAGACGGTTGAAGACATCTCGGTCGAATGGAAAACATTTGACGCCCGCAAGGTGGGTCCAGGGGGATACAAACGTCAGAATGTGTTCAGCAGCCATAACCTTCTGGGTCTGCCCTAGGGTGCTTTCTACCTTACGCTTCGCCCGATAGCTTACGCCCCCGGAAATCCGAACATCAACCACGCCTGATTGGCTACCCAATGCGGATAGAGCTCCGTCATCCGATCGAACAGCTCCTGGTCGGACTTCGCAGTTTTTTTTTTACGATCAAACTAGTTGATCGACTAGTTTGCTCTATGAGATAATGCTGGCATGAAAACCGTGGGTGCGTTCGACGCCAAAACTCACCTCAATGAGCTGCTCCAGAGAGCCTCGAAAGGCGAGACCATTCAGATCACCAGGCGCGGAATCCCGGTTGCCAAGCTTTCTCCACCCGACTCAATCCAGAAAGAAGACGCTCACGGTTTGGCCGTCTCCATCCGCCGGCTGCGTCGCGGGGCCACTCTGGGGAAGCTTTCCATACGCGAGCTAATCGATGAAGGCCGCCGCTACTAAACGCTTCGTGCTCGATGCATCGGTGGCCGTGGCCTGGTGCTTTGAGAACGAAGCAACCAATTTTACCGAGAGCGTTCTCGACCTGCTTTCGGCTGGCGCCGAAGCCCTGGTTCCTGCCATTTGGCCGGTGGAAGTCGCCAACGCTCTGCTGATCGCCGAGCGCCGTAACCGCATTCTCCTGGCGCAGGTCACGGCACTTCTTCAGAGGATCGCCGCTCTTCCCATCACGGTCCTTCCCATCGATTCGCCCCGCGCTTTCGACCACATCCTACCCGTTGCGCGTCAACTGTCTTTATCCGGATACGACGCCGCTTACCTGGACCTAGCCCTGCGGCAAGGCCTCCCCCTGGCCACGCTGGATGAGCAATTGCGCCGCGCGGCGAAAACCACGGGCGTCGTCCTGCTGTCGTAGTGAACATGGAGCGGAGGTCGCGGTTTTCTCAGCAGCTTACGCCCCCGGGAATCCGAACATCAGCCACGACTGATTGGCTACCCAATGCGGGTATAGCTCCGTCATCTGATCGAACAGGTCCTGGTCGGATTTCGCGGTTTTCTGCAGCCGATCGAAGTCCTCGAGGTAACGCTTGGTGTCCTGGATTGTCGAGGGAGAGTCGGGCGCGCCAGGCTTCTTGTGACCGGCGACAACCATCGCGGGGTTCAGCGCTGCCAACCGGTCCAGGTCCGCGATCCAATTCTTTCGGCTCTCGGGGGTGGTGTCGCCGACATACATGCGGCATTGGTTGTATACAACGTCGCCAGCGACGATGAGTCCGATCGATGGAACGTAGAGAGATGTCGAATCAGGACTATCGGTGCGGCCCTGCTCGATGATGCGCAATTCGTGGCCTTCGAGATTGAACGTGTCGCGTTCATAGGCCTCAGGTGGAACCAATCTGGTGGGCACTTGCCCGGGGAACATCCGGCGGGCTAGCCGCTCCACTGTGGGAGTGAAAGACATCTGCATGGCCTTCACTGTCTTCGGCGTCGCTATCGCCCGGGCGCCCGGGAAACGGTCGAGCAGAATGCTCAGACCGTAGAAGTGGTCGAAATGGGCGTGCGTTATATAGATGGTCTCCAAGTTGCGGTTGTGCAGAGCGACCCAATCCGCCAGAGCCTCGGCCTCAGCCACTGTCCCCATTGCGTCCACCAGCACCGCGTCGTACTCGCCGAAGATTAAAGTCGATGTGATGGGGTCAAAGCCGAGGGGTTCGCCGAAGGGCCTTGGCCGCTCGCCGACCATAGTCTTTCCCGGGGCGGTAAAAACATTCACACTAAGCGTGTTCAACGCGACAGGCGCGATCACGCGCGCGGCCTCTTTCAGTTCGTTTGTGACGACCATCTGGTACTCCTTTCGATGTCGGGTTTTGGCCAGACACTGCAACCCGGAAAGCCTCAAGCGAACATCCGTAACCGTTGAGATCCGCATCCCGTCCGGGCCGCGCGTTAACCGTATGTTAGATCGGTGCTCTGTCCTACCTCGATAATGTAACCGTCAGGATCGCGGATGTAGCAGCGAATCTCGCCGTACTTGGGAATTGGCTCGGTGATGAACTCGGCCCCCCGACTTTTCCATAATTTGTAGCACGCTTGAATATCGGCAACGCGGAAATTCATAAAGCTGTTGATGTGATTCGGGTCGGGGACGCTGAGCGTTACCGTCGGCTTATCCGGGGTCGGCCCACCCCCGACGTTCAGAATCATCCAGATATTGGCAAGCTGAAGGTACGGAGGCGCGTTGCCATCACCCATGGTCAGAATGCGGGCGCCGAAGACTTTCTCGTAGTAGCGGGCCGATCGCTCGACGTCGGCGACGGTGAGAAAATGCGCGATGCTGATCCCCTCTCGCGGGGGCATCTCATAGCTCTTCTGGTCTACTTGTACGGCGTTCATTGATGGCTCCTTTCGATACAGTGCTCATTACAAATTCGGTGTTCGGAGTCCCGCTCCCTAGCCTACGATCTAGCCCAGTCGCTATGGGATTTTCCTCTACGACCATTCAGCCAGAACAAAACGGGCCGCGCAATTGGACGATGGTATTGCCCATACTTTCGTATCGACTGCCGTGTGTTCATGCCTGGGGCATACGGCTTTTCTCCATCCAGCTAGCATGAAAATCGATCAAAGCGAAGGAAACCTCCTCCAGGACCTCGATACGAAGGTATCGCCGATACCATAGTCCAATTGTTTTACTCCCCTCACCTCTGGCTTAATTGCAATCGTTCAAGATGCACGTTGATCGGGCTCAGTAAACTTTATTTGGTGAGGAGAACACACCATGTCTGAATTTGTGACGAAATCTGTGGCGCAAAAACAACAAGCAGAGAAGATCGAAACTCGCACTTCCGTGGCGCGTATCGCTGGCTTTGCCCTGATTGCGACAGCCGTGGCAGTGCTCGGTGTTCTCGGCGCCGCGGCCCTTTTCGCGCAGAGTCAAGACAAGGACAAGTACTCGCTGGTATCGCCGGGCGGAATTGCGTTCTCCGACTTCAGGGGATACGAGGACTGGGCTGACGTCTCTTCTGCCCACACCGACGAGAGGCTCAAGGTGATCGTTGGCAATCCGATCATGATCAAGGCGTTCAAGGCCGGCATTCCGGGCAACGGCCAACCTTTCCCGGATGGCTCCATGGTGGTGAAGCTCCAGTGGACACCGAAGAAGAGCACGGAGGCTCCCTTCGTCGTGGATGTCCCAGACGTCTTCAAGGAGGCTTTCGTCATGGAAAAGGACAGCAAGAGATTTGCAAAAAGCGGCGGGTGGGGCTACGCGGTGTTCAACTACGATGCCCCATCGGACAAGTTTACCCCCGATGCCAAAAGTCTGTCGGACTGCGGATACGCTTGCCATACGCCAGTGAAGGCGAAGGACTACATCTTCCACCCGTACCAAAAGCGTTGAGCCGCTGGCGTGCTTTGAAAGCAAGTGCCTGGCGCGGCGCCGCCGAGTGACACCATCAAGCGTGCAGCCCCAACGTTTTCCTTTATCTAATCGGGAATGTCTACCGCGCCCAAATTACGAGGAACGTTATATGCCAAATGAAAGAACAGCAGTGACGACGGGAGCACAACAAAAGTCGGTTGCAGCGCATCAGCCAGGCCAAGACGTTTTCAAATCGGTCCTGTCCGAAGACATCAACTGGAAGCCCTTCGCGGCGTTCCCACCTTCGGTCCGCCTGGCTGTCATCGTGGGTCAGCCCTCGGAGGCCGGACCCTACACGATCAGGGTCCGAGTGCCCCATGGCGTTAAGCTGATGCCACACCGACACCCGGAGGACCGTGTCTATACAGTAATCTCGGGTATTTTCTATATCGGCCTGGGCGAGCAGTTCAATCCGGAAAAGCTGGAGGCATATCCGCCCGGAAGCGTCATCGTTCTGCCGGGCAATACGTCCCATTTCCACTGGGCGAAATCCAGTGAGTACATAACGCAGGTGACCGCGATTGGGCCGCTTGGGCTTGAATACGTCAGTGCGAACGACGATCCAAGAAACCACAACTCTTAGGAGACAGCTGCGCGATTTCCGCGACCGAGGATAGACCAGCTATGTGTTTCTCAGCCACCGCGAATTTCGTAGGCAGCGGAGTTCTGGGTGCCGTCGGCGTCGTCACCTTGACCAAGGTGAAGCACCGGCGCGAACTGCTTTTCGCATCGCTTCCCATGCTATTCGCCGTTCATCAGTTTACGGAGGGATTCGTCTGGCTGGGATTGGATGGGATTCTTTCGCCTGCCGTGGCGCACGACATGGGCGCGGCGTTCATGCTTTATGCGCAAGGACTCCTCCCCTTTTTGCTGCCGCTCAGCGTGCTTCTGTTCGAGCCGAATGGGAAGAGCCGCAGCAGGATGTTGCCGTTCCTCGTTCTTGGCGGAGCAACTACGCTCTATATTTTGTGGGCGCTGACGGCATTCCCATTACAGCTGTATGTCAGAGGGAACAGTATCGTATACATAAATCAAGCCACCAACAACACAGCGGTTGCGGTGCTCTATGTGATTGCAACTTGTGGCTCACTGTTTTTTTCGAAGATCAAGATAATGGTAATCTTCGGCGCGGCAAACCTGGCGATACTGCTGGTTGTAATGGAGGTCAAGCGATACGCGTTCACGTCGTTATGGTGTGCGTACGCGGCGGTTGCAAGTGTGATCATCCTCGCCTTCTTCTGGAAAAGCCGGAGAGAGCGGCCGTTTATGTATGCCTAGTAAGGTTATCCAGGAGTGAAATGGACGATTTATCTGGACCCTGGAGCCTCGTACTGGGGAAAGTGGACAACGCGCCGGACAACTGGCGAAGTGAGCCGAAACTGCGTGAGTTCCCGTCGAAAATCATGGCGAATTGTTTAGCGGACGGTTGAATTCCTGACGTCACCCTGGCCCCGAAAAGCTTGCGCAGCGCCGAATTCACAGAATCTTAACCTTGCACTAATCGATCTGTCACGATTCTGCTGTTAGGTTTGCTGCGCGGGCCATCCACTGATCCCGGGCCCAATTCTCATTCCCCAGAAAGGGTGAATTTATGAAAAAGAAAGCAGTTCTGTCTCTGCTCGCGGCTGCGTTGACGAGCCCGTTGTTTGCGGCGCAGGGCCCCGTGCCGAAGGGCATTCCCCGCCTTGATCATGTATTCGTGATCATGATGGAAAACCACGGATACTCACAAATTGTCGGCAACCCGAACGCGCCGTTCATCAACTCTTATGCGAAAGCTAAAAACACCGCGAGCAACTATTTTGCGGTGGGCCATCCGAGTTTGACGAACTATCTGGAAGTAACGGGCGGATCGAATTTCGGGGTGCTGGACGATAATTCTCCCGATTGGCACAACCCCAGTTGCATGCCGAACCTTCAGACCGGTACGACGTCATTGGAAATCACAACAACGCCCATCTGCCCGATTGCGGGAACCGGCACCGATGCTGCTACTCCAGCCATCGACTACAGCAACGAGACCAGCGGGCCTCCGGGAGACATCAACATCAACGGAACAGCATCGATTCCGGCTGAGACCAACACTCTCGGCATCACGATCGCGGACCAACTGGTGACTGCAAATAAGAGTTGGAAGAGTTATCAGGAAAGCTTACCTATCAGTGGCGCGGACAATGTCGATTACAGCGACGGCTTTTTTAGCAATCTCACCGATTTCAGCCAGATTATGCCGACCCTGAATCCGCCGCTCTCATCGGGCGACATCGTGCAATTGTACGCATCGAAGCACAACCCATTTGTGTATTTCGGCAGCGTGCAAGCCGGGGAGCAACCGAGGAATAGTTTAGGGAATGTAGGGGACTTCAACGCCCTTTACGGCGACTTGGGCTCCGGTCACGTGAAGAATTATTCCTTCATCGCTCCCAACCAGTGCAATGATCAACATGGCCGCGGCAATGCCGGACCTTTCTGCAATTACGATCCGAACGATAATGGCACCCAGGCGGGACTGAACCCGGCGCTCATTTACCAGGGCGACGTGACCGTGCGACGGCTAGTTACGGCCATTAAAGCCTCGCCGGCATGGCGCCAGGGAAACAACGTGATCGTGGTTCTGTGGGACGAAAACGATTACAGCGTTTCTCCGACGACTAACCAGGTGCTGACTATCGTGGACGCGAACTACGGAATACATGGAGTTCGCAGCGGAAGGTTCTACACGCACTATTCATTATTGAAATCGATCGAAGCGGGATTCGGATTGCCCTGCCTGAACCACGCTTGTGATGAGAATGTTAGTGTGATGTCGGATGTGTTTGGCGGTCAAGACTCGCAGTAATATTGGTTTTTCCGGTCAGGGGACGGCTTTTGCCGTCCCCTGTTTCTTTGGCGCGAGAAGTGCAAGTGCGATCGAATGCCGAACATGTCCATACTCGTGGACTGAATCGAAGGAGAAGCGGCTTACAGACTAGTACATGAATCGGTCTGGCCGAAACACGATTGCGCCAAACGCCCAGCATTTTCAGTACCTAGACAGGGGTTGGGAAACCCCTTACAGGGTTTTCTGTATAGACCCTAGGTAGTATCGGGTATACGCTTTGGGTGTCGGGGTTCCCCAAGAACCGCTACGCTGTACCTTTTCAGGTGTACTGAAATATTGCAGCCGGGCCGGTAACGGAACGGAGGAAGTAGATGTCGAGTTCAGTTTCCAGTGCTGGATCGAGTAAAAACTTTTTTAATCCCGCGAGTGATCAACCTGAGCACGTCGTCCAGTTCTATCAAGATGACAAATTTCTGATTGACGCGGTCAGCGGCTTTGTCGGTTCTGCGCTGGCGGCCGGCGACGCAACGGTTCTCATCGCGACTGCAGCCCATCGCGAAGGAATCGAGAAGGTGTTGAGAAAGCGCGGGTTGGAAATTGGCCAAGCGGCGCGACAGGGGCGGTTCATAGCACTAGACGCGACCGAAACTCTAGCGCAATTCATGGTCGATGGTCTGCCGGATGAAGATCATTTCAAAAAGGTGATCGGGTCGATGCTGGCACAAGCGGCGGCGAGCGTGGCGGGAGAGCGCCGGCGGGTCGCGGCATTCGGCGAGATGGTCAACATCCTTTGGGCCACAGGAAGTTATGAGGCCGCGCTGCGCCTGGAACAACTGTGGAACCAGCTTGCCAAAGAGCGTTCGTTCTCGCTGCTGTGCGCGTATCCCATTGCAGGTTTCAATAGCGCAAAGCACACCGATGCATTTCTGAAAATTTGCGCCGAGCATTCGGTGGTTTTTCCGTCGGAAAGTTTCCCGGCGACCTCGCATGAGAATGACCGACTGCGCAGCGTTACGCTTTTGCAACAGCAAGCAGTTGCAATGCAAAGTGAAGCTGCTCTGGTGCAAAGCGAACAACGCTTTCGGCTCTTTGTAGAGGCGGTGCGTGACTACGCGATATTCATGCTGGATCCCAAAGGAAATATCGCGACATGGAACACTGGCGCGGAACGCATTAAGGGATACAAACCGTGGGAGATTATCGGCCAGCATTTCTCAGTGTTTTATCCGGAAGAGGACTTGAGAGCCCGGAAGCCATGGCACGAACTGGAAGTAGCTGGGAAAGAAGGGCGCTTTGAAGATGAAGGCTGGCGGCTGAGAAAAGATGGGTCGAAATTCTGGGCCAATGTGATTATCACCGCAATTAAAGATGAGAACGGACGATTACTGGGTTTCGGAAAAGTCACCCGTGATCTAATGGAAACAACGCTCAACAAGATGGAGCTGCAGCGCGCTCTAGAAAACCTGGAGAAGGAAGTCGCCGAACGAAGGCAGGCCGAACAACGGCTTTATCGTTCCGAGCAGTCGTTGCGGAAACTTTCGCTACACCTGCTACGAACGCAAGATGAAGAGCGCAAGCGCATCGGCCGGGATCTGCATGACAGCCTGGGGCAGTGCCTGGCGATACTGAAAATCAATCTGGACTCCCTGCAGATGGCGCTGCCTGCGAATGAGGCAAAAGCCCTGTCGCAGGTCACGCAGTGCCTGCAGCTCTCCGAGGAAGCCATTCGCGAGGTGCGGACGATTGCGTATCTTTTGTATCCGCCGATGCTGGAGGAGTTGGGATTGAATTCCGCGATCCCATGGTACCTGGAGGGATTTTCTGACCGCAGCGAGATCAAGATCACTTTCGAGGCGCAGCCTGATTTTGAACGGCTTCCGCTTCCGGCAGAGCTGGCCTTGTTTCGAGTTCTGCAGGAGAGCTTGACGAACGTACATCGCCATTCCGGCAGCGAAAGCGCAAAAATCCGTTTGTTTGAGGATGACGGGTTGGTGGTGCTGGAAGTCGCGGACGAGGGCAAAGGCTTTCCCGCCGCAATGCTGGACCTGAACGACGACGACGTTCCGTCGACTTTTGGGGTGGGTTTGCGGGGTATGAACGAGAGGCTGCGTGATCTTGGCGGAATGATCGAGCTGAGGCCAGGCCGCAACAAGAAGGGCGCCATCGTGCGCGCTGTGGTGCCGCGAGATCAATCGGCGCTTCAGACTTCGGGTGAGAAGCGAGATAGCGCAGCATAATCTGCTTGCACCTGAGGTGGGCCACGGCGTCGCTCCGCGATGCTAATCTCGTTACATGGCCCTGGTTATCCGGCAATCCCAAATCCATGCCGATGGCGTCTACACGACCACGCCCATCAAGAAACGCACAATTGTCGTTGAATACACCGGCCTCCGCCTGACCAACTCGCAGGCTGACGACATTTACGAAGACTCTCCGCGAACTTATCTTTTTGGATTGGTGGACGGCGAACATGTAATCGATGGCGATGGCATTGCCGCTTTCATTAATCACTGCTGCGATCCTAATTGCGAAGCTGACGAAGTAAAGGGGCGAGTCATCATTCGCGCGATCCGCAATATCGAGGCGGGCGAAGAATTGGCTTACGATTACAACCTCTACGATGGCGATCCGGAGGATTCGGCGCCGTGTTGGTGCGGCGCAAAGAAGTGCCGTGGAAGCATGTATTCGGCCAAGGAATTAGCGAAAAGAAGGAAGTTCGGGCCAAAGGAAAAATGATGGCAGCAATTTGCTTTGGCTAAAAAACGAATTCGTTGTCGTCGCTTCTTCGTAAAATCAAATTTGTTACCAGCAAGAAAGACTCTCGGAAAGTTTAGAGGACGCAGTTACCGGGCAGAAAAACTTCCATTTCCACGACACGCCGTTAGACTGCTTATGAACTTTCGACTGATCGAAACAACGGATGCGGAACAAAATCGGCTGCAGGTTCAGGGCGAGTCACACCGTATAGGTCAGTCCGTTGATACCTGTTAGCTGTGCTGCAATGGCGACAGTGGGCGGCGAGGGCGTCTGGCCCTCTGACTTCGTGACCAATGAAGCGACTTGCTGGCCCTGAACAGGCGAGAAGAATTTCGCAATGACATCCGGATCTTTTACAGGCGACGGCAATGTAAGCGAACTGTCCCATAGTGGCGCGAATTATACATTCTGAACACGTCCGGAAGGATGCCACTTTCCTTCCAGCATTAGACGAAATTTCCTCACTCCATCCGCATCTATGTGTTTCGCCCGGCCACCTAGCCCTGCTTCGAGCAGCAGACTGAGGGTCCTTCGTCTTGGCCTGCTAGTAAGTGATCGCTGGGCCTCTTTGAAGGTTTCATAAGCTAACAGGTCTGCAGCTTGCAACGGTATGCAATTTTCCCAAGACTGCGAAGCAATGGTTGAGAAATACTCCCTTCCGCTGAACGTGGGATCGTTCATGTGATCGTTAAATGCCTTCAGGAGAACGCCGTCATAATTGCAGCGATCATGGACCAGGGCTATCTGCACTGTCAGATTGCTCCTTGATTCTTTCTTGGCCTTGTTCATTGCAGCAGTCGTCTCAATCATCTAGAATTTCAGAAGCACCAGATAGCAATCGGCGATAGCATCGGCTGAGTCCGGGAATTCCCGCTTGAAATCCTCAAGAGATATGCTGTACGACACGACATATGTGAAGTGTCTAGCAAAAATACTGAGCAGGCTCATGGTTAGTGCGACCTGTTCTTCTGTCGTCCAATCTCTGAATTCACCTTTTCGTGAACTGCAATCCGCCGCATGATAACGAGAAATAATGGGCCTCCCCTTGGATTTAAGTGATCTATTCGTAGCCCGCAAGCACTTTTTCCACGCGGATTCAAACCACATCCATTCAGACGGTTTACTCAGTAAGCATGACAATGTGAAAATCTTAGCGTCGCCGCTTTCGTCGATATACCCTTGGAAAACCATAAACAGCTTGCCCTGACTCGGCTTGGGCTAGAAAATGCCAGCAGCTCGAAGAGAGGCGACCGGTTGACTCTTGGCACACGTTAGAGCGGCCCTAGCTTCCACGGTAGGTCAACGTGCCGCAAAAGCCGATGGTATTTTCCGCCAAGACGGGTAGAGCGAATGTACGACGTTGAAGGCGCACTCACAAAATTCGTTCTGTCTCGCGCTCGGAACCGGGCTCAACTCGACGCCGAGAATTGGCTGCGGTGTCAGGCTTTCGGATTAGAAGACGGTTTCTCCGACTTTGCCAGTCAACTGCGCCAAGGTCGACCGCTTTCCGCGAGATAAGGCCCATGATTCTGCCTGCTAGCGATATTAGGCGATACGCTGGTCGTGGACGGCGGACGCGGCGCTGAGCGGGAAATCGCTGCTTTCAGGCACTGAAGAGCCGCGCTGAGTAACAGCCGGCGTGGCGGCGAGGGCCATTTCGAGGAAGGATTCTGCCCAGCCCTGCACGGTGTAAGTGCGGACTACATCGCGCAGCAATTTCATGCGAGCGCGCTTCTCCTCGACCGGCATCACGCAGGCATGGTGAATGGCTTCGGCAACACCTGCCAAGTCATTGGGATTGACCACGAGCGCTCCGTGGCGTAACTCGGCGGCGGCGCCAGCGAATTCGCTGACGATCACCACACCCTGCTCGTCAATTTGAGCAGCGCAAAATTCCTTGGCCACCAGATTCATTCCGTCTTTCAAGGAAGTAATTAAGCCAATATCGGCGGCGCGGTAATAACTAAGCAACTGCTTGCGAGACAGGTTGCGGTGAATGTAGTGAATCGGCACCCAGCCAGCGTCGGTGAACTCACCGTTGATCTGGCTGACCAGCAGCTCAACTTCGCGACGCAGAGCTTTGTATTCCTTGATGTCTTCCCTGCTGGGCACGACGACCAATACAAACGTAATGCGGTGACGTAACTCGGGATACCGACGTAGAAGAATTCGGAAAGCCTTCAGGCGCTCCGGAATGCCTTTGGTGTAATCCATGCGATCGACGCCGAGCAGCATGAAATTGTTGGAGAGCTCGCGGCGAAGCTGATTGGCCGCGAGCTCGACGTCATGGCTGGCGGCATGGTTGGCAAACTCTTCAAAAGAGATGCTGATGGGGAAGGTCCCAACCGTGGTCCGGTGATGATCGTAGGTAACAACGTTGTAAGACTTCTCCCGTTGCGCTGCCGCCTCGGGAAGAATGCGCTCTACACAGGTCAGGAAATTGAAGCGGTCGCGATCGGTTTGAAATCCCAAGAGATGGTAACCAAGCATGCCGCGCAAAATGCTTTTTCGCCAAGGCAATTTTTCAAAAATGTCGGGGCCGGGAAACGGGATGTGTAGAAAAAATCCGCTTGGGTTAGTGCAGCCGATCTCACGCAGATAGTGACCCATCAACATCAGGTGATAATCGTGGGCCCAGATAAAGTCTTTGCCATTGACGCTGTCTGCCGTGGTCTGTGCGAATTTGCGATTGACGCGCTGGTAGACCTCCCAGTATTCGGGGTCGAAGTTGCAGCGTGACGGCATTTCGTGGAAGAGCGGCCAAATAATTTCGTTGGCAAAACCGGAATAGAACTTTGAGACCTCCTGGGCAGACAGGGGCACAGCGCGAAAAGTGTAAGGACGACCGCGCGCCGCTTTTTGCAAAAGCGGACCAGCGGCTTCGGCGTCTACAGGGCCCGCCCAACCGATCCAGAGTCCGTGATGATGACGCCAGATGCTGTCGAGCGCTGAGGCAAGACCGCCGGCGCTGGCAGTCAGGCGCGGCTGTCCGCCCCGGTTTTTGACTTCAACCGGCAAGCGGTTCGAGACAGTTATCAGACGCCCTTCCAGCAGCTTCATGCTCCCGCTCCGCAGGCTATAAGCCAGTCGCGCAGAAAGCGACCCAGTTCTTCCGGTGGCCGCAACCAAATGTCAGCCACTGTGGGCCGAGGGTCGGGTCTAACCAGAATCGCAATACCCCGCCCTTTGATGGCACGAAAGGCATTTTCGTCTGTCTGGTCGTCGCCTAAATAAGCAGCCGCCACTTCGGATCCAGATTCATGGAGAATTGCTGAAACCGCGTCGCCTTTGTTTTTTCCGGGAGCGCGGAGTTCGAGGCCGCCGTCGAATGGAAGCAAGTGCAATCCGTGATCTTCAATTGCCGAGGCGAACAAGCTCCTGATTTTTGCTTCCATGGGTGCGCGTTCAGCGGGAGGTAATCCGCGCCAGTGCACGGCGATGCCCCCGGGCTTAATCTCAACGTGCGATGAAAAACCGCAGGCATTCAACGAGTGCACTGCCGCTTTTAGCGCGGACTGATGGTCCAGAGACGGAGGCTCGACCTGATAGGAGCCGTCAGGCAATAGCCGCTCCGCGCCATGGCTGCCCCAAATTTCCGGATGTGGATGTATGCCGCTTAGGAACAGCAACTCAGTCGCAGGGCGTCCGCTGATGAGAACGACGCGAGTTCCGGTACGCATGATTCGCGCGACCAGTTCGGGAATTTCAGGGTACGGGAAAGCATGTTCCCGATCGGGCGTGAAAGGCGCGAGTGTGCCGTCGTAATCAAGCAGCAGCGCGCGCGAAGGCGCACTACGCAGACGATCAAAAAATGTGGCGCAGACGTCCTGGTGTACGGCGACACCCATCAGAACTCCTCCTCAGGTGGTTATCACTACCCTTGGCCAGATAACCTGAGCGGGAAATCAACCCGTGCGCGAAGTGCGAAGAACTCCCCTGGAGCCCAAAAGAATTTTGCGGCGAGAACGGCCCTGAGCAAGAGCAAGCCGAAGACGCCGTAAAGTGACGACAATCAGTCCCCTAGTGCCTAAGAGCCATCACAATCGGAGTCTAGCATGGAAAAAAAAATCCAGAGCAGCTGGAAGTACATTCCTAATTAGTCGACAATTTCGGGCTGAAGGAAGGCGTTGGGTTCTTCCTGCGGAGGGGCGAGCCCGGTGGGCATGGTTCCGCGATTGTATTCTGCCATGCGGTTTTTCCATTTGAGAAAATCGGTGATCGATTGCGGCTCAATGCGGATCTCAACTCGTCGGAGGCTGGCGAGAAGCAGGTTCATCTCGTAGCGAAATCCGCGGGCAGAGCGGAGGTCGGCGGCGGAACGATGGGCCATTAGAACTTCCCTGCCCCGGAGCTCGAGTAAGCCCCAGCCGGCGGGCAATTCATCGGGACGGATGATTCCAGCGGGGGCAAAGTAGAAACGCTCGCATCCCATGCCGGTCGAGGGTTTCACACGAAATGGCTTGTCTTTGTCGGCAAGAAAATCGCAGCGCGAGGCTTTGCACTCTACAACGACGGAATGGCAGCCGCGCTTCCAGCCGATAGCGTCAGGAGTTTCTCCGCTGGCACAACATTGCTCCGAGAGCACGACGCTGCAGCCATAGCGGCGCAACCAGGCGACAGCTTTTTCTACGAGCTTGGGATGAGTCATACAAGTAGGTTCGCCTGAGATCCAGAGATGGAGAAGTAACTTAGAAGGGACGCGCTTCGCGGTTATGCGGGTCTCGTGGCAGACTGGATAAGTGGTCCTGTGGCAGACTGATTGATCCGAACAACGGCTAAATCTGAATGAACGTCATTGAATTCACTTTTCTGGTTTGGGCGGGAGCGCTGGTCGCGGGATTTCTGGGTTCATTGACCGGATTGGGCGGCGGGGTGGTGCTGGTTCCACTGCTGACGATTTTCTTTCATGTGGATTTGCGCTACGCGATCGGCGCGTCGCTGGTGTCGGTCATCGCGACCTCATCTGGGTCGGCGGCGGCGTATGTGAAAGAAGGCTTCTCGAACATTCGCATCGGAATGTTTCTCGAGATCGCGACCACACTGGGCGCGTTGTTCGGCGCTTACCTGACCGCGAAAGTGTCGGGGAATGCAATCGCAATTATTTTTGGAACTGTGCTGATGTATTCGGCCTACGTTTCGCGACGAACACGGCCGCGAACCGACGTGGAGCAGCCGCCGGACCCGCTGGCCACGAAACTGAAGATGCATGGCAACTTCCCGGACACGAGTGGCATTCGGCCTTACAACGTTTCTGGCGTGCCGGCCGGCTTTGGAGTGATGTGGGTTGCGGGAGCGCTTTCGGGATTGCTGGGGATCGGGTCAGGGGCGCTGAAAGTTGTGGCCATGGACCAAGCCATGAAAATTCCGTTTAAGGTTTCGACAACAACCAGTAATTTCATGATCGGAGTTACGGCTGCAGCCAGCGCGGGAGTGTATTTGAGCCGAGGCTATATTGATCCGTCGCTGGCGATGCCGGTGATGATCGGCGTGCTTATTGGATCCTTACTGGGGACGCGGGTGCTGGTGAAGACGCAAACAAAACGTTTACGGCTGGTGTTCAGTGTGGTGATCGTGCTGCTCGGTGTCGAGATGATGTTTAAAGGCTTGACCGGGGGATTCTGATGACGATGAAGCCGCTGGATGATGATCGGGTTGAAGGGCTGATAGCCCATCTGCTGCGGGCGGGCGTGGTGATCGCCGCGCTGGTGGTGGTCGGCGGAGCGGTTCCGTATCTTGGACAACATCCGCGAGCACATGTGGATTACCGGACGTTTCACAGTGAGCCGGATAATCTGAAGGCGGTTCAGGGGATTATCGGAACTGCGCTCTCCGGCGACCCGCGCGGAATCATGCAATTGGGATTATTGCTTCTGATCGCGACGCCGATTGCGCGGGTGATGTTTTCTGCCGTGGCATTCGCGATCGAGGGTGACCGCATGTATGTGGGGTTCACACTGCTGGTTCTGGCGGTGCTGTTGTATAGCTTGTTTGGGTCGTTTCTGATTGCGTAGTTGGGCGGGCGTGGACGCCCGCCGCTACATGGCCGGTGGTAATGTTTGTGGACGCCCGCGGCTACGCGGTTCGTAGAGTGATGTGAGTGATTTCGGGGATGCAATTGATGCGGACCGGGATGCGGATGGTTCCGATTCCTACGTTGGTGTAGAGCACCATGTTTTCGATTTTGTACAAGCCGCGCGGATAGATTCTTGCCAGGGGCGGCAGCCAGGGAGCGCCGACGCCTGGAATCCATATCTGGCCGCCGTGAGAGTGGCCAGAGAGCTGGAGGTCGACTGGAGTGAGTGCGGCCTCGTCGGCGAAATCAGGTTCGTGGGCGAGAAGAACGATCGGTTCCCCCGCCGGAATTTTTTCGATGGCTGCGCCCAGATCTGGTTGTCCTTCCAAAGCGTCATCTATTCCAGCCAGCCAGAAGCGCGCCCCGGCGTGCTCGATGGGCACGGAGGAGTTCTTCAATAGAGGAATGCCGTGGGCTCGAAGGCCCGACGCCACGAGCGCCGGATTGGAAAAAGCATCATGATTGCCGAGGATCGCGAACGATCCCGTCCGCGCCTTGATGCCGCTTAGGATTGCGGCGCAGGGAAATACAGCGTTGGCAGCCACGAGAGCAGCATGACGACCGAGCCGAAACATTGGCGCGGTAACAAAATCGCCGGTAAAGACCACCAGATCGGGATGAAGGCTGTTTACCAGATCCACGGAACGGCGAATGGGGATAGCGGAAAATTCCTCTTCGTAATGAAAATCGCTGAGTTGAACGATGGTGAAGCCGTCAAACTGTTGAGGCAAACGACGCAAAGGGACTTCAATTTTCTTAAGCTGAAGACGATACGATTCCAAATAACCATCGGTGCCCAAGGCTGCAATGCCGGCAACAGCAGCGGCCCCGGTATATAAAAACTGTCTTCGAGTAGGCAAGGATTCGGTCGCGAAGGAATTTACTCGTTAATTTTAACGAAGATGCGCGATGTGTTTTTCGAGGCGAGGCACATAAATTCTCAAATAGAACATATAAGCGACGACTGCGAGATTGATCAGCAATATGCTTACATGAAACCAGCTTACGCGGTGTGCCAGCTTAACAACTTCAAAGGGGATGTAAAGGGCGCCTGATACCAGCGCAATCCACTCTGCCCAAGGTCTTGCCCTCCATAGTCCGAATGCTTCAGTGAAGCGCAGCGCGGAATAAATGCAGGCCACAAGAATTACCGACCACATGCTGGCATTGCTCAAACTGTCAGCCGAGCGAAGCAGCATTTGCGCGATATGGTGGTCGGGACTGATGTGAAGAAAATCGAGGAATGCACCTACGACGTCGGTGGGATCAACCCAGTAAAGGCTGATGGCCGCAGCGAGAACGGCTACCCCCTTGGCAAACTCCATCGTGGCCACAGTACGCAAAGCCTGGAGTCGGCGACGGTGCGCCGATGGATGAGCAAGGGGCTGAGGGTGCAAGGCAGAATGCATCGGAAGTCGAACTGATTTGGATGTCGAATTCAGAGTAAACGCCAAGCGAAAAGGCTCCTTATATAGTCGATCCAGAACTGGTGGACCGTACACTGGCCCGCAACTCTTCTACGATCTCACGTGCAGCTTTGCTGGCCTCGGCATGTTGGGTCACATCAAAAGAGATTGCACCCACGCGGGCGTGGCCGCCGCCGCCATAGCGCTCGCAAACCTTGGCCAGATTCACAATCGGCGGACTTGGCGCCCATGGATTCGAGCCGACAGATACCTTCACGCGAAAGCTGCTCTTGCTCAGGCCAATACTGTAGATCGACTCAGGGTGCAGATAATAAGGTACGAATTTGTTATAGCCCTCGAGATCCTGGTCGGTAACGTCGAAAAAAAGCGTGTGGTCGCGAGACTCGATGCGCTTCCGCAGGACGTCAATCGAGCTTCGGTGCCTTTCCAGCAACGGAGGCAACAGCGGCGCCACGAATGGAGCACGCACAACTTCTGCCAGCGGCTGAGTTGCAAGCAGCGGGATGAGGCGCGGAATGAATTGTTGATCCTGCGTGGATTCGATCACCATGGTGAGCTGCATAGCCGGTTCTTTCATTTCAACGGCGGTTTTGGCGTCGGGATACATTGCCCCGTCGATAACGTCAGTCCAATGTACTAACTCGGCAACTGATGCAGGATTAAAACCGAAGCGCTGCTCGGCGATGGTGGCAATGAAGCTGGTGCAGGATTTGAAATCGGGATCATAGAACTTGCGATTGCTCTGGTCCTGCTCGAAATGGTCAGCATCTTCGGGTGATAAAAACGCGCTCTGGTGATGGTCGAACCACCAGGTGATTTTGCGCGAACTCGAATATTTGAAATCGACGATGGCGTTTTCGTCGCCATCAAAATCGGCTTCGTTGAAGAGAGAGCCGGCGCGGTGCAGCAAGCCCGAGTATATAAAATCAACGTCGTTGCGGATGCGCTCAGCGTAAAAGCGCGAAAAAAGCGCAGCCGAAGATGCGCCGTCAAAACACCTATCGTGGTAGAAAACCTTAACCCTCAAGCGCTCCCCTTTTCACCTGGCCCGCCCCTTGCCCGAATTGTGGTCCAGAACCAAAAGTAAATAGGAATGACATCTGGAAGGGGTGCGTGTCAAGCTACGATCGTGTACACAGAGCTAAGTCCCTAAGAATCAGCACGGGTTGCCATCTGCTCAGCCAACGGACCGATCAAGGGCAACTGGTAAGAATGCCCCAGCGCAGCCTTTACCAATAACACAATCCAGAGAATGAAAATTCCCATGGAACCGATTCCGAGCGATAGCCAAGCGAGCAGAAATCCCACAACGGGCAGAATTACAAAGATGACGAACAACAGTTTGAGAGCCAGGCCGATCAGCGCCGAGGCAATAGTAAATAGAATTGACTGCCAGGAATGAAAGCGCACGAAACGGTCGCCGCGCAACGCGGGGATCAGCAGGAGGACCACGGCTGGAATGAGGCCGACGTAAGCGAGGGCGCCGAGCGCTCGGTCGCGAAAGTTAACCGCGCCGGGTGTTTCCGTAACCGAGAGGCCGCAAGCAGGACAGAACGCGCTGACATCGGGCATGGAGGCGTTGCAGTTTGAGCAGATCATTTTGATTATTCAAAGATCATACTGGGCGATTGCGGCGTAGGCCAAATGCGGAAGAACTTTTCGAGGATAGCGGTGCAAATTGTCATTTGCAGACCAGCAGCCTACAATCGAAATCCGCCATGAATGCCGGCACTTACCCGCCTCTCGCACCTTCGCGCCCTCGAACTAGGATCTGGCGGATTGCGGGCATTTTCGTTCTAATTTTGATCTGCATTGTCGCAGCTCTGTTGCTTTGGCTGCTCTCAATTGCGCGATCGGCGTTGCCGAGAATTGACGGAACGGTTGCAGTGCCGGGATTATCCGCGCCGGTGAGCGTGACCCGCGACGGGCACGGAGTCCCGACGATTGACGCGCTTACCACCGACGACCTCTTTTTCGCGCAGGGCTACGTCACAGCCCAGGACCGGCTGTTTCAGATGGATCTGTTAAGACGCGCCGCGGAAGGCGACCTAGCAGAAATTGTGGGCCAGGTGGCGGTGAAGCACGATCGCCAGCAGAGGATTCTCGGGATCAGAGCTGCGGCCGAAAAGGGCGCGCTGGCGGTGACGGCAGAAGACCGGCAGCAATTCGAAGATTATGCGCGCGGGGTGAACGCGTTCATTCAATCGCACACGGACCGGCTCCCCGTGGAGTTTCGCATTTTGCGGTACTCGCCGCGGCCGTGGAGAGCGGTGGACTCGCTGGCAATCGGATATCAGATGGTCGAGACATTGAGCACCAGCCCTAAGTCAGCGCTGACACGGGAAAAGATTCTGGCCAAGATTGGGCCGCAACTGACGGCTGATCTGTATGTCAACACTTCATGGCGAGATCATCCGCCGACCATGTCCATGCCGCACCTGAATAATGCTCCCAGTGTCCAGCCGGAGAGAATTTCGGGTGCGGTGGCATCGGATGAGATTCCGGAATTATTGCGACCCTGGCTGGAAGATTTTTTGCGAGATCAACCGGCGCCCATGGGATCGAACAACTGGGTAGTGTCGGGAGCGCATACCACAACTGGCAAGCCGCTGCTCTCAAACGATATGCACCTGGGGCATCAGGTGCCAAACCTCTGGTATGAAAGCCATCTGCATGCGGGAGATTTTGAGGTGGCGGGAGTGTCGCTTCCCGGATATCCCTACGTGATGGTGGGCCACAACCGGCGCATTGCGTGGGGATTCACTAATGTCGGGCCAACGGTTCAGGATCTGTACGTTGAGACATTCAATGGGCAAGGGCAATATCTCACGCCCGACGGCTGGAAATCACCCGAGGTACGGCATGAAGTGATTCACGTCAAGGGCAAGGCAGACGTGAGTTTGGACGTGCAGTTGACGCGGCATGGGCCGATTGTGACGGAGTTTGTTCCTGGCGAGACTCGGAAACTTGCGCTGCGCTGGACGCTTTATGACGGCATACGCAATCCGTTCTTTCATGCGGATTCAGCGCAGAACTGGCAGGAATTTCGCAAGGCTTTTTCTGAGCTTGATGCGCCGGGACAAAACGTGGTCTATGCCGACGTAGATGGAAACATTGGATATCAGACAACCGGGAAGGTGCCGATTCGTGCATCGGGCGATGGCAGTCTGCCGGTTGATGGCAGCGACAATGCGCACGAGTGGACCGGCTATATCCCTTTCGACAAACTACCAAGTGTGTTCAATCCGCCGTCGGGAATAATCGGCACGGCGAATGGGCGCATTTCGCCGGACGGATATCCATACTCGATCAGCGTGGAATGGGAAGCGCCATGGCGGACGGACAGAATTTATCGCGTACTGAGCTCAGGAAGAAAATTTTCTGCGGCCGACATGCTGGGTCTGGAAATGGATATTTATTCCGAGCTGGATCGTTTTGTCGCCGACAAACTGGTTGAGGCGGTCGACCACGGCAAGATAAAGCCGGTTTCGTTGCGCGCCCACACAGCGATTGACATCCTGCGGGATTGGAATGGGCAGATGTCTGCGAACTCTGCGGCGCCGACGATCGCGACGCACGCGAGAGACGAACTGATGCGCTTGCTTTTGGAGCCAAAGCTGGGAGCGGTACGGGCGGATGGGGCTGATTCCAATCTGAATTGGAAGAGTTACCACTGGATGATGGAAACTGCGTGGCTGGAAAGTGTTTTGTCGCAGCGTCCGCAGAGATGGCTACCGCCTGGGTTCGCGAACTATGACGAACTGCTGGCGGCAGCGGTCGAGGCTACGGTAAAAGATGCCCCCGAGGAGATTGACAGCTGGAAGTGGGGCCCGGAGCATTCGTTGACGATACAGAATCCGGTGCTGGGAAAAATTCCTATTGTGCGACGGTGGACCGGACCCGGCAAACAGTTACAGTCCGGAAGTGAGTACACGGTGAAAGCAGCGGGACGAGACTATGGGCCGTCAGAAAGATTTACCGCAGATCTGTCGGACTTCGACGCTTCAACATTGAATGTCGTGACCGGGAATACGGGGAATTTTCTCAGTCCTTATTACATGGACCAATGGCAGGCATGGTACACGGGATACACTTTCGCGCTGCCATTTTCAAAATCGGCAGTGGACAAAGCGGCAACACATCGGCTTGTGATGCAGCCGAAATGACTCACTTCTTCAAAAGTCCGCCAGCTTCACATCGACGGCTTGACCAACAATGGCGATCACAGTAGTCGTTTGCGGCACAAGGTGCCGTTGCGGGCCAAGATCAAGGGCGGTGTCGTAGATGGTAAATGCGCCGCCTTCACAGACGTAAACTACGGTGCGACCTGTAATAGGTTGAATTCCGGTGACATCGCCATTTTGCTCCGCGGTATAAACCGTGCCGCCGCCGGTATTAACGACCGAAAGGCAGCCGCGTCCGAGAGTCATGCCGGAAGCGATGACATTCGTACAGTTGCGCGCGGCAATGAACAGCTGATTGTTCGGCGCCATGACCAGATTGTCATGATAGCCGTCGGTGATGGCGAATGTCGCTGGCGCTGCGCTTAGATTAGAGCCCGGAAACACGGTGAGCGCGCCGCAAAGATTGGCTTGGCAGTCCACTCCCGCGCTCGGAGGCGTTCCGGCGACGTAAAGATTACCTCCGCTGATCAGGCCATTGGTTGCGGCGGGGACGGCAACGGGTGGACTCGCGACCGGCGGATTTTGAGTCATATCGACCGCGACGATACCGGCAGCCGATCCCCCGCACTCTGGACCGCAGTTCATCACATAGGCTGTCGAGCCATCTAAACTGAAGACGGCCCACACCGGTTTATCAAAGACCGGTGATAGTGGTTAGTGCACCGAGAGCGTTCCAGTACTGATAAGGGCTGGCGCGAAAACAGCTGACAGTATTTGCTGTGTCCGATATCACCAGAATCTGGTTACCGCTGGGGCTGGGAATAACAAACCGCGCTCCTGGGACCGGAATAGTAGCGGTAATCGCCGCACTCGGGACACTTACTTGCACGACCGCGCCCGGTGACTGGCCGGTGATTGTGGCGGTGGGAACCGCGGCGAAAAGCGTGGTGTTATCGATCCAAACGAACATACTTTCGGTGGGGCCGGGCAGGGCAATGGACGAAGATGCGCTCTCCTTGGCATTGTCGACAATGCCCAAAGAGGTGCCGGTTCCGGTGGCGCTGAGGACAATGGTCTTGTCACGTTTTGGCGTTTCAACCATCATGCCAGCAGTGGCTACGGTGCCGGAGAGAGAGATTTGAAACGGGCTCAACATGTCTTGCGTGGCATCGATGATGTCCAGTCCCGGAAACCCACCGCCGTTGGGACTCGGGTTGACAGGGTTGGAAATAAAGGCACGGAATGTGAGCCCGCTGCTGGTGAGGGTGGCCGGGGTGCTCGAGCCGCCACATGAAAGCAAACCCGTGCAGAGCACGATGGAGACAAAAAGAGAGCTTAAGGATCTTTTCAACCCTGGGACTCCAAGATCATTAGTGGATTAAGGAAGTTAGATGCGACGAAAGGCGGATTATAGCAGAGGGGTGAGGAAGATTTTCTGCTCTCCGCGTGCTTCGTCGCCATGCAAAAGCGGAGTTCCTCCTGTATTCTCAGTAATATGCCCGGAGATTTTCTAGCACGGCTTAAGGCGTCGCCCGTACTGTGTGACGGGGCGATGGGCACGCTGCTGTACTCAAAAGGCATCTTCATCAACCGTTGTTATGACGAGCTGAATGTTTCACAGCCGGACCTGATTCGTGGCATTCACCATGAATATCTGCAGGCCGGGGCCGAGGTGATTGAAACCAATACTTTTGGTGGAAACTCGGTTCGCCTGGAACGCCACGGGCTTCAGGATAAAGTTCATGATATTAATTTCCACGGCGTCCGGCTCGCGAAAGAAGCGGCCAAGAGTTTTGACGGTTGGGTGGCTGGCGCGGTTGGGCCACTGGGGATTCGCATTGAACCGCTGGGCAAGATGTCATTTCAGGAAGCGCGCGATATTTTCCGCGAGCAGATTGCGGCGCTGCTCGAGGGAGGCGTAGACCTTCTGATTCTGGAGACATTCGGTTACATCGACGAACTGCATCAGGCGATTCATGCGGCGCGGGAACTTGATTCGCGGATTCCGGTGGTGGCGCAGGTCACGCTGGACGAGGAATCGAACTGCCTGGATGGTTCTACTCCGGAGATTTTTGCGCCGCGAATTGAAGAATGGGGAGCGGACGTGATCGGTTGCAACTGCAGCGTTGGGCCGGTGACGATGCTCGATTCAGTTGAGCGAATTCGGGCCGCGACTTCCCTGCCGCTTTCGGCGCAACCCAACGCCGGAATTCCGCGCTCAGTGGAAGGAAGAAATATCTATTTGTGTTCGCCGGAATACATGGCGAGCTATGCGCGAAAATTTGTGACGGCTGGGGTGCGGCTGGTTGGCGGATGTTGCGGCAGCACGCCTGAACATATCCGGGTGATGAAGTCGGCTTTGCGCGTTACTCAGGCGCGGGCGCGGACGGGAAGTGCAACCGCAAAGGCACAAACAACTCCTGTTGTGGCTTCCCAGCCCGTCGAGCAGCGGTCGCAGCTGGGAGCCAAGATTGCTCGCGGCGAATTTCTCACCATGGTCGAAATCGTTCCGCCTAAAGGAACGAACATCCGCAAAGAACTGGAAGGCGCGAAGTTTCTGAAATCGGTGGGCGTGGATGCGATCAATATTCCTGACAGCCCGCGAGCTTCGGCGCGCATGAGCAACCAGGCGTTGTCTTTACTCTTGCAACAGCAGGCGGGGATTGAGGCCATCCTGCACTATACCTGCCGCGACCGGAATGTGCTTTGCATTCAGTCGGACCTGTTGGGCGCGGCGGCGATTGGAATCCGCAATCTGATTTGCATTACCGGCGATCCGCCGAAGATGGGCGGCTATCCCGACGCTACGGCGGTCTTCGATGTGGACGCCATTGGTCTGGTGAACATCGTTCACAACCTGAACCGCGGCCTGGATATTGGCGGAAACCCGATGGGTGCGGGCACAGAATTTGTGATTGGAGTGGGCGCGAATCCGGGGGTGCCGAATATCGACGAGGAGATCCGTCGGTTCGAATACAAAGTGGAAGCCGGAGCTGAATATGCAGTCACACAGCCGGTCTTCGATCTTTCGCTGCTGGAGAAGTTTCTGCGGCGAATCGAGCATTTCAAAATTCCAGTGGTCGCTGGGATATGGCCGCTGGTGAGTGCGCGCAATGCCGAGTTCATGAAGAACGAGCTGCGGGTGTCGGTACCGGAGAGCATTATGGAGCGTATGACACACGCGAGTTCTCCGGAAGCAGCGAAAGAAGAAGGCATTGCGATTGCGCGCGAAATGCTTATTGCGGTTCGGCACATGGTGCAGGGAGCGCAGATCAGCGCGCCTCAGGGAAAATATGCGGCCGCGGTGGATGTGCTTGAGGCTTTGGGGAGTTCCGGGGCCAAGGCAGGTCAATAATGCGACGCTCCAGTCCCGAAGTAAGAGTTCATGGTGAACGGGGTGGACGCCCGTCGTTACATTCCCTAGGTTAACTCTGCTGATACCTACCTTAGTCCCCCAATCGTTATTGCTACAGTCTTTCCCTTATAGAAAATACAGTCCAGATATGTAGAATCTACGGAAGGAGCATATTCAGTTTGCCGAAGTTTGAAGAATGCATTCAGCGCTTGGAAAAGATCGTCCAGGAGCTCGAACAGGGCGAAGTGCCGCTCGAAAAGTCACTGACCTTGTTTGAAGAAGGCATGCAGCTTTCCGGTTCCTGCCGCAAGGAGCTTGAAGAAGCCGAAGGCAAAGTGGAGATCTTGCTCAAGCAAAACGGAAAAATTCAGCCCGAGCCGTTCGAGCGCACTTAGGCCC
Source organism: uncultured Acidobacteriota bacterium (assembly GCA_963702345.1). Classification (GTDB taxonomy): domain Bacteria; phylum Acidobacteriota; class Terriglobia; order Terriglobales; family Acidobacteriaceae; genus Gp1-AA145. The sequence goes on from CAVPCD010000002.1 coordinate 95,490, forward strand.
GACGCGCTTTGCGGTAAAACTCCCCTGCTCTGCAGTTATTGTCTGCCGGAGCGCAGCCCAGCCGTAGTAAGCGGCAAGAATGTTAGGAGTCCTCCCCATGCAGTACGCCAATGTAGTTCTGCTGCAAAGCGATCCGAAAATAGCGAAGACGCTGGCCGCTATGCTTTCGAACTCCTTTAAGCAAGTGCACGTTGCAAGGTCAGTCGAGGATCTACGACACACCACAGTCAAATATCGTCCGGCGGCGATTGTCCTGGATTTGGAGTCCGCTAGCCTTGCGGAAGTTGAGGTATTAAAAAAAGAATTTGAGGGTGTTCGCGTCATCTGCAACCACCGGGTGGCGGATGAAGAAATGTGGACGCGCACGCTGAATGTCGGAGCGGATGACTGCTGCCCATCGTCGGATGCGCGCGGGATTCTGTCATCTGCTGTGCGCGACAATCAATTCTCGCGGCACATGGTAGCTTAAGAATTATTTCGCTGATAAAGGCGCCTGCGGGCGCCTTTTGTTTTTTGTGCTGGGCTGCTCGCCCCCATGAGTTCGTGATGGACGGGCGAGGGTGCCCGTCGCCACATGGGCAACCTTATTGCACGTTTTTATACCCTGGGCCGTGGAGGACGCGGCCGGGACGCGCGTCGGTAATTTTGCCATCGAGTACGACAGCCTTGCCATTCACGAAAACATATTTCACGCCCACGGAATAACGCAACGGATCGTTGTAGGTCGCGACATCCTGCACAGTTGCGGGATCGAAAACGGTGACGTCTGCCATCATGCCGGGACGCAGAATTCCTCGATCGGTGATGCCGACGCGGCTGGCGGCAAGAGAAGTCATCTTGCGCACCGCGTCTTCAAGCGTGAGGTCGTGGTCTTGGCGGACGTATTCGGCGAGCACCCGCGTCATAGTTCCGAAGGCGCGGGGGTGGGCTTTGGTGGTGCTGAGCGGACCATCTTCGGCTTGCTCTTCTGAATCCGAGCCGAAAGTGACGAGCGGGTTCGAAACGGCGGCGCGGACGTCAGCTTCGTCCATGATGGAAATTACGACCTGACTCTTTCCGCGATCGGCAATGGCGATATCCATAGCGGCGTCTTTGGGATCTTTTCCCATCTGGCGGCCGATCTCCTCTAGGTTCATGCCTTCGTATTTGTGGAGGTCGGGATTCAGAATGTGGACCAGCATCACGCCCTTGCCGCCCCCGGAGCCGAGCCACTGGTTCTCCCAGGTTGAGCTGGGTGTGTCCATTTCTTTTTGAGCGCGGGCGCGCTGCGCAGGATCTTTGAGGCGAGCCAGCATTTTTTCGGTTCCGCCTTCAACCACCCAACTAGGAAAGCAGGCGATCAGATCGTTCGAAGCGCGGGTGTAGGGATAGACGCTGGCGGCGACGTCAATTCCCATCTCGCGAGCCGATTCAATTCGTCGAAGCACCTCTGGCATTTTTCCGAAGTTTTCGTTGTAGGCAGTCTTCAAATGCCAGATGGTGGTGGAAATACTTGCGCGCTGCGAGATGGCGAATACTTCAGCGAGCGAAGGAAATATTACGTCGGACTCCGAGCGCTGGTGAGTGAAGTACACGCCGCCATAACTGCGTGCGACTTTAGCCAACTCGACAATTTCGTCGGTGGAAGCGAAGACATCTGGAACATATTGCAGGGCAGTGCTGATTCCGAAAGCGCCTTGCTGCATGGCTTGCGCGACCAACTGGCGCATTTGATCGAGCTCGGCGGGCGTGGCGGGACGTTTGTCTTTTCCGATCACGTATTCGCGCAAACCGCCGGCGCCGACAAAGGTGCCGAGATTGATGGCCGGATGCGCACGCTGGAAATGCTGGAAGTATTCGTCGAGCGAGCGCCAGTCGAGATCCACGTGATACTTCACGGCTTCCGGGCGAAAGTCTTCGAGCAGACGATCGTTGAGCGGGGCAATGGACGTGCCCTCGCCGGTAATTTCCGTGGTCACGCCTTGAGTAATTTTGCTGGCGGCGCGGCCGTCGACAAGAATATTGAATTCAGATTGACCTTGTACGTCAATGAAGCCAGGCGAGACCACCAAGCCATGAGCATCGATGCGCTTATTCGTGGATGCCTTCTGGAGATCGCCCATGGCTGCGATACGGTCGCCTTGTATGGCGATGTCGCCATAGACCCAAGCGGCGCCGGTGCCATCGACGATGCGTGCACCGGAGATGATGAAATCGTATGTGGGTTGTTGGGCACGGGCGGAGAGGGTTGCTACGAAGAAGGCGGTCAGGATGCCCAGCATGAAGGACGGGCGTGAACGCCCGTTTCTACGTAAGCACGAAGAATGTGATTTGGAGGTCATAGGAATTGTGTCGTGGATGATAACGCATCGTGATGGTCAGGCGTCGATCAATAATTCCGGATTGTTATACTCACCTTCATGCTGACGCAAACGCTGGAAGAGGGACGCAAAATCACGGATGCGGCGCTCGAACGACTGCTGCCGGCGGCAAGCATGCGTCCGACGTCGATTCATCAGGCGATGCGGCACAGCGTGTTTGCGGGCGGCAAACGCATCCGGCCGATCCTATGTATGGAAGCGGGACGGGCAGTTGCAGGATCGTTACCGGCGGGTGTTGAAGAGTTGGGCGCGTCGCTCGAAATGCTGCATACGTATTCGCTGATTCATGATGACCTTCCTGCGCTCGACAATGATGATCTGCGACGCGGACGGCCCACTTGCCACAAAGTTTACGGCGAGGCGATCGCGATCCTCGCGGGCGATGCATTGCAGACTCAGGCGTATGAAGTGCTGTCACGGTTGCGGTGCCCGGCCGACGCGAGAGTGAAGATCATCGAGGAGATCGCGCGCGGAACCGGCACGGTGAATGGAATGATCGGCGGCCAGGTGGTCGACCTCGAAGCCGAACGCACAAAGCCGAATGCCGAGACGCTGGAATACATTCATCGCTCAAAGACGGCGGCCTTGATAACGGCGAGCGTTGTGACCGGCGGAATTTACGCACGTGCGGACGCTGAGCAAGTTGAGAATTTGCGCCGCTTCGGACAGGCGATCGGGCTGGCGTTCCAAATCGTTGACGACATTCTGGATGTGACTCAGACCTCGGAGCAATTAGGAAAGACGGCTGGCAAGGACGTTGCCTCAGAAAAGGCGACTTATCCCGCGCTGTTTGGGCTGGAAGAGTCGCGAAAAAAAGCTCGATCGCTGCTGGAAGATGCCTATCAAGCCGTCCAGAATCTTGGCGCTAAGGGCGAAACACTGATGGAAGTGGCGCGGTTCCTGATCGAGCGCGAGAGCTGAGTTCAATTCTGGAACTTACGGCACCTTAACGTTATACTTACCGCCAGACGCCCTCATAAGCGCAGCTCATACAGATCACGCATTCAGCCGATAAAGGATCAATGAAGAAGACGCAGTCCCCGCGCATCGCATATTTTTCGATGGAAATTGCTCTGGAGGCGGATATCCCGACTTATTCGGGAGGTTTGGGCATTCTGGCTGGTGATACATTGCGCTCGGCTGCGGACTTGGGAACGCCCGTGGTGGCGGTCACACTGTGTTATCGCAAAGGATATTTCCGTCAGATTCTCGACCCGGCGGGAAATCAGTTTGAACAGCCGCAAGAGTGGAACCCTGGCGATCAACTCGCTGCGGTGGGGCCGCGCGCCACCGTGGAGATAGAAGGGCGACCGGTTTCGGTACGTGCGTGGAAGTACACGATCACGGGAATTTCCGGGGACACAGTGCCGGTGTATCTGCTGGACACGGATCTGCCGGAGAACAGCGAGTACGATCGATCGTTAACTAATTCGCTTTATGGAGGGGACCAGCGCTATCGTCTGGCGCAGGAGATCGTGCTTGGTCTCGGCGGCTTCCAGCTTTTGCAGAAGGTCTACTCCGGGCAGATCGAAACCTTCCACATGAACGAAGGCCATTCCGCGCTGTTGTCGCTAGGGCTGCTGGCGCGCAGGCTCAGCCAGAGTTTTGCGGGAAGGTTGAAGCAACTGGATATTGATGGCGTCCGTAACATGTGCATCTTCACCACGCACACGCCGGTGCCGGCGGGGCATGATCAGTTTCCGCGCAGCCTGGTTTCGCAAATATTAGGGCGCGAGCAGCTGGGCTTGCTCGATGAAGCCGAGGCATGGGAGGGCGAAGCGCTGAACATGACTTATCTGGCGCTGCGCTTTTCCGGTTACGTGAACGGGGTGGCGATGCGGCACGGAGAAGTTTCGCGCGGCATGTTTCCTGCGTACGAGATCAGCGCCATCACGAACGGCGTGCATGCGACCACCTGGACGTCGCCCGCATTCAGCCAGCTGTTTGATTCCTACATTCCGGGCTGGCGAACCGACAACAATTATCTGCGTTATGCGATCAGCATTCCACTGCCCGCAATCCGCGAAGCCCACGCCGAAACCAAGACCGAATTGTTTGACGAGATCGCGCGAGTGTTTGGAGTGCAGCTTGATCCGAAACTGCTGACATTGGGTTTCGCGCGTCGAGCCAGCACTTACAAGCGGGCGGATTTGTTGTTCCAGGATCCGGAGCGGTTGCGGAAGATTGCGCGAGAGGTTGGACCGATTCAGCTGGTATACGGAGGCAAAGCGCATCCTAACGATGAGGGTGGGAAAAATCTGATCCGGCGAGTGGTTGGCGGCGCGACGTCGTTGGCGGATGTGATCCGTACTGTTTACGTCGAAAATTACGATATGCGGTGGGGCAAGCTGATCACTTCAGGCGTGGATCTCTGGCTGAACACGCCGATGCGGCCGCAGGAAGCTTCAGGGACCAGTGGAATGAAAGCGGCGATGAACGGCGTGCCGAGCTTTAGCGTGGTGGATGGCTGGTGGGCCGAAGGCCACATTGAAGGCGTCACCGGGTGGGCGATCGGCAGCAGCGAACTGGCTGAAGATCCCTCGATTGAAGTGGCCACGCTTTACGACAAGCTGGAACGCGAAATCGTTCCCATGTTTTACGGGCGGCCGAACCGCTATATCGAGATCATGCGTAATTCGATCGCGCTGAATGGATCGTTCTTCAATACCCAGCGCATGGTTTTGCAGTACATTGCTAATGCCTACAAGATGAAGGGCGAAGTTGCGATGCCCGAAGCGCGAGTGTAGCTGTCAGCAGGGCCGCCAAAATTGGTAGAGTGAAATGACAGCATGGCCCACTCGCTCGAAACCCCGCGTTTAATCCTCCGCGAATTTTCTGAAACTGACATTCCTGAGCTGGTTCCGCTCATCGGTGCGCGCGAGGTGGCGGCCACTACGCTGCGCATTCCACATCCTTACGAAGAAAAGCATGCGCGTGAGTTTTTTGCGACAGTCCCTAAAGAAAACGAATTGCGTCTGGCGATCCACCTGCGGAGCACCGGCCGTTTGTGTGGAGGTATCGGATTGCATCCCGACACGGAGCCCCAGCGAGCAGAGCTGGGTTACTGGATAGGTGTGCCGTTCTGGGGCAATGGTTATGCGACGGAGGCAGCGAGTGCAGTGCTTGAATATGGATTTAAAAAACTTAAGCTGGACCGTATTTTCGCCAGCCACTTTAAGGGCAACGATAAATCGGGGCGGGTGCTGCGAAAGATCGGAATGCGTCACGAGGGCAGCGTGCGACATGGAGTAATGAAAGCGGGAAAGCTTCTGGACGTCGAGATTTATGCGATCGTGCGCGGAGCTCACCAGCCTGCCAGCCAAAAGTAACCCGCACAAGGTTTATGACTCGCCCAAGCTGTGGTAAAAATGGAATACGGCGATGGAGTTCGCCATAACCGCCCGCCCTCCGGCGCGCTGATGACTCCTACCCTTTGTGTAGGAGAACTCTATCGTGCGCAGCTTAAGTGATGTGCTCATTATTTCCATTGGTGCAATCTTCGGCGCCAATTTTCGCTGGCTGATCAGCCGCTGGGCGGCAAAGTTCATCAGTCCAGTCTTCCCTTTCGGCACGCTGTTCATCAACCTCAGCGGAAGTTTCATCGTAGGATTTTTCATGATCTGGAGCACGCAACGGGTGCTCCTGGATCCGCGCTGGCGATTGCTGATTGTCGTCGGATTCTGCGGCGCGTTCACAACTTTTTCCAGCTTCGCGTTCGAGACCATGGCGTACTTCGAGCAAGGACAATGGATGATGATGGCCGCCAATTTCGTGTCGAATAATTTGCTGTGCCTCGGCGCGGCCCTGGCTGGCATGGCAATGGCACGGGTGCTGTAGAATCGCTATGCCGATGGCAGTCCAGGTTACGATTTATCTGAACGAATCCGACAGATGGCAGGGTAAGCCGCTGCATCTGGCGATCCTCAATTATCTGCATTCTGAAAATGCATATGCCGCCTGCGTTCTGCATGCGGTCGCGGGATTCCTCGGCCGGCAACGGGTGAAGACCAGCCATCTGGTGGACGCGGGAGGCAAGCTGCCGGTGATCATTATTTTTGTGGACACCGACGAGCATGTGAGCCGCGTGTTGCCAAAGTTGAAAGAGATGGCCGCGCACCGGCTGATCGTGCGGGAAAACGTGGTGCTGGAGCAGGGGAACCTGGAGTAACTCCAAATGCCTGATGGTGCGAATTGAGGAATTCAAATGAAAGTAAAGCGGAGTGGTGCGAATCCCAAAATGACGAAGGAAAAGGGAGGTTGGGTCTACGACTCTGGTCGAGAATTGACCATGGCCGTAGTTCGTAAGACCTCGCGCGAAATTCGCGAAGAACGACAGCGACGATGGATTGGCAAACCGCTACCCAACTCATAAAGCGGCTACAGTTTTGCATGGCGTAGCCGCAGCGAATTCGTAATTACTGAGACCGAACTGAAACTCATGGCAGCGGCGGCGAAGATCGGGCTCAGCAGAATTCCGAAGAATGGATACAGCACGCCGCCTGCGATCGGCACTCCAACGGAGTTGTAAATGAAGGCGAAGAACAGATTCTGACGAATGTTCTTCATGGTGGCGCGGCTTAGTTTTCGAGCGCGTGCGATTCCAGCGAGATCACCCTTGATTAAAGTTATCCCGGCACTTTCGATGGCAACATCGGTGCCCGTACCCATGGCGATGCCGACGTCAGCTTGGGCAAGCGCGGGGGCGTCGTTGATGCCGTCTCCCGCCATGGCGACCACGCGGCCGTGCTGTTGAAGATCCTTCACGACTTTCGCTTTGTCGCCGGGGAGGATCTCAGCGTGGAACTCATCAATGCCGAGCTGGCCTGCAACGTCTTCTGCGATGATGCGATTGTCGCCGGTAAGCATCACGATGCGCAGGCCCTGCTGCTTGAGCTCGCGAATGGCCGCCTGGGCTGACGGCTTTATGGGATCCGAAACGCTGATTGAGCCCGCATATTCGTGATCGACTGCAATAAAGATCGCGGTGCCTGTCGATGCGCCTCCAACCGAAAACGCTTTTTGTTGAATTCCTTCTTCTGCGAGGAGAGCCGTATTTCCTACTGCAACGCGTTTGCCGTCGACGGAAGCAATTATTCCCTTCCCCGGCCGGGATTCGAAATCGCGAACCGCTGAAAGTTTCAGGTTGCGCTCCTGGGCGGCATTGACAATAGCGCTCGCCAGCGGATGCTCGCTGGCACGCTCCACGCTCGCGGCCAGTCTTAGCGGCTCAAATTCGCCTAAAGGACTTCCAGTGGAGAAGGATGTAACTTCCGGCTTGCCTTCGGTCAAAGTTCCAGTTTTATCGATGACCAGGGTGTCGACTTTCTCCAGAGTTTCCAGCGCTTCGGCATTTTTGATCAGCACTCCGGCGTGGGCGCCGCGACCCGTGCCCACCATGATGGCAATGGGCGTCGCGAGTCCGAGCGCGCAGGGGCAGGCGATGATGAGCACAGCAACGGCGTTGACGATGGCGTGGGCAAAGCGCGGCTCGGGCCCGAAGATCGCCCACGCAATGAATGTGAGCGCGGACAGCGCGATGACGGCCGGAACAAACCATCCGGCAACTTTGTCGGCCAGGCGCTGAATGGGCGCCCGGCTGCGCTGCGCCTGACTGACCATGGTGACGATCTGTGCCAACATAGTTTCGCTGCCTACGCGATCAGCCCGCATGATGAAGGAACCGGATGTGTTGACGGTGGCGCCAATCACACGCATACCTTCACCCTTTTCGACAGGAACAGATTCGCCGGTGATCATGGATTCATCGACCGAGCTGCGGCCTTCGAGAACGACGCCGTCAACCGGAATTTTTTCGCCGGGGCGAACGCGCAGGCGGTCGCCAACATGGACCTGATCGAGTGGAATGTCTTGCTCGCTTCCATTGCGGATTACTCGAGCAGTGCGTGGGGCTAGATCGAGCAGCGCGCGGATCGCGGCCCCAGTGCGGCTGCGGGCGCGGAGTTCAAGTACCTGTCCGAGGAGAACCAACGTAACGATTGCAGCCGCCGCTTCGAAGTAAACTGCGGGGCGACCAGTCATCTCGCGAAATGACGTCGGAAAGATTCCTGGAAAAAGGGTTGCCACCAGGCTGTAGAAATATGCGACGCCAGTGCCGATCGCGATCAGCGTGAACATGTTGGTGGAGCGGTTCACGATGGAAGCCCAGCCGCGCTGAAAAAACGGCCATCCCGCCCAGAGCACAACCGGCGTGGCCAGCAAGAGTTCAATCCACGGGAGCCATGCCGCGGGCACAACGCGCTGCACCGGCATGCCGGGGAGCATGTCGGCCATGGCGATTGCGAGCAATGGTGCGGTGAGTGCCACGCTGAACCAGAAGCGGCGAGTCATGTCCCGCAGTTCGGGATTGTCTTCTTCGGTCGCGGTGACGGTGCGCGGCTCGAGCGCCATGCCGCAGATCGGGCAAGCGCCCGGCTGATCGCGCACGATCTCCGGGTGCATGGGGCAGGTGTATTCGGTTTTAGTGAGCGCGGCGGGAAATTCAGGTTCGAGCGCCATGCCGCAACTGGGACAGGGGCCGGGTTTTGGTTCGCGAACTTCAGAACACATGGGACAGACGTAAGCAGCGGCGGGGGCGGTGCTTTTCTTCTGGATGGAAGCTTGCTGCTCCGCCGATTTCGGGTGGATAGAGGCAGGTCCGCCGATTGTCACCAGGGTCGGCTTTGGTTGCAAATACCGCTCGGGATTTGCTTGAAACTTCTGCGCACATCCGGAGCAGCAGAAATAATATTTTTGTCCCCCGTGCTCGGCCGTGGCTTTGGCTTTCGCGGGATCGACTGACATTCCGCAGACCGGATCTTTAGCCAGATTGGGCTGTGTCGTCATAAATTCAAGAAGCGTTTAACCACAGAGATCGCAGAGAAGAAAATAGAGCCCGCTGAGAAAACATTAACCCTCGGCACCCGCGGCTTACCTTTTCATAGATTCACTTGCCACAGATTATGATTCGTGCAGATAGCATCGTGAGGTTTTAGCGGCCGCTGGTGTATCTTAACGTGAGAGGAACTTACCAGAGCATGACACAGATGGAAGTGGCTTACCGGTACGCAGGCCCGCCGACAGAAAACGCTATGCGGGCGATTGACAACATGCGCGAGGTTTACGGAATCAGGCGCGTCAGTTTCAACGAAAAACAGAACACTGTGCGCGTGGAATACGATGCGTCGCGGTTTAAAGAGCCGGTAGTGGCGAATTTATTGCGCAGAGCAGGCGTGGATATTCTGGAGCGAATGGCGTTGGCCTAATTGGGGGAGGGCCTGAAATGCAAGGGGCGCCCAAGAAAACCTCTGGCCGAAGTTATTCTCAAGTGCGCCCCGTTGCGCGCCACTTCGTCTGTTACGGAAGGTTGCATCCCTGGGGCCATTCTTAAGTAGTTGAAAATGTTAAGGGGCGGTGCAGAACTGCTCGGTAGGAATTGCCAGAGGTACGGAAAGTTTTACGGGGTCGTCAAAACGGACGTCAGCGGAAGCTTTTGAGTATCTGCCAGATTACGCGCCCTGGCCCTTGGCGTTTCCTGCTTTGGCGGACGGACGTTGTCTGCGGTCACTGCGGCTCACGGACTTAAATTCCAGGTGTTCCGAAGTGCCGTCTTTACGGCGAACTTGCCACGACTGGATTTCCCCGGTAGCCTGCCTTCCATTGCGTGCGAGCTCGATGTGGACGTCGACCACAAACTCCGGCGAATCGGGACTCAACCCTGCAGCGAATTGAGCGGACTGGAATCCGCAGAGAAATAGATCTTCCAAAAAACTCATGCGATCGGTAAGAGAAATGCCTCGCTTGCCGAGCGCTTCCCATTCGCCCACGATGTATCCCTTGCGAACCTGCTCCCGGATTGTCTCGATTGGGTCCATGAAATTTTCGAATCCCTGGCCTTGGCTGACTACTTTCTGTAGCCATTTTGCGGGAACCGGCCGATATCGGGAAATTACCAAAGTCACAGGCTACTCGGATGTGCCCGAAACTGGACCAATGGTAACGAGTCACGAAGTGTCGCTCAAGATATGACAAACCCGGCGGCCGGTATCGAGATCAGGGATGTCAGTTTTTGACGATGGCGTCTATCCCTATCAAAAACGCATGCCGCACCTCTGGGAGGCGGGAACGAGAGTAACCGAGGAACTGGAAGCCCAAGTGCGCCTACAACAGGTGTTCGAGGCGGAAAATATATGACCCCACGTTACTTAAAAAACGGGAGAGTGTCCGAGCGCGGATTTGCTTTGTTTGTTGCGATATTCACCCTGTTGCTGATCACTGGGATCGCGATAGGAATGATCCTGCTAACCAACACCGATACGAGTATCAGCTCGAACTTCCGCGACGAACAAGTCGCTTTTTTTGCAGCGAAGGCAGGAGTTGAAGAAGTTCGCGATCGACTGCGAGCCAATGCAGCCAACAGTTTGTATGGCAGCCTTCCCGCTGCGCTGCCGGGACAAACAAACGGAGTGCTGTACATCACCAACCCGGCAAACGGCGAAACGGTTGCGCCCTGGGTAACGAACGGCACTCAGTATCCTGACGATGAAATCTGCGTAGACATCACCAATCTAGGTAGCGCCTGTTCCGGCACTCCGTCAGTTCCGGCGGGAAGTCCGTGGTATAGGACTACGACGGCAAGCGCGACCTACGCTTCTAGCCCGCCCTTATTGTGGAAATGGGCCCGCATCATCGAAAAGACAAACAAAACATCGTCCGGAACAACCACCGTGAGTACGGTGGACGGGAATGCAAGTGACAACAACGAGTTTGTATGTTGGGGCAGTTTGACCGAAGTCACCACGACGCAAGCGACGTGCGCGGCAGCCGGTTACAAACAGGTGTATGTCATCACCAGTTTGGCAGTAACGCCGGGTGGTTCGCGACGAATGGTCCAGATGGAAGCTGCGGCTGTGAGTCTACCCAATATTCCAGGCGCGATGGTGCTCGATGGTCCCACTCCCTCATTTGGCGCTCCCAACTCTAATGCGTTCTCAGTTACCGGCATCGATCAAAGCAGCAGCAGCAATCCCGACCGACCGCAGAACGGAGTTACGTGCCCCGCACCGGTGAGTCAGCCGGCGCTCGGAGGGTTTGATAACTCTTCAGTTGCGACGTTGACGACAGACATCAGCGGACGGCCTGGCAGCTACACGGGATCTCCGACCAGTGTTGCGAACGTAAGCTCGGCACTCGGACCACTGGCGACAGTTAATGGTTTAGAAAACCTGGTCAGCACGATCACCGGCGCTGCGAACAATGTGTACAACGGGAACGTGGCGACACTGCCGAATCCCGGAACCCCCGCGGCACCAGTGGTTAATGTTGTGACTGGCGACTTGACAATGAGTGGCAGTCTTTCCGGTTCGGGCATTCTGCTGGTGGAGGGCACGCTCACATTGAGCGGTACCCCCAGCTACAACGGTCTCGTTTTAGTGATCGGGAAAGGCGTCGTGACTAAAAACGGTGGCGGCAATGGCACGTTTGACGGCGCGATGCTGGTGGCGAATTTATATAACTCTAGCGGACAGCCGATTACGTCAGGACCACCGGGAATTCCGTCCATTAACTGGAACGGCGGTGGCAATGCCACAGTGCAATATGACAGCTGTTGGGCTCAGAGCATGAATCTTACGATGCCCTACAAGAGCATGGGGGTGCGAGAAATGGCGTACTGAGGAGTGCCGACATGTGGGGACGGGCGTCCACGCCCGTCCGGTCGAGTTACGGGAGCTTTCGCTTTTGGCGAGCGAGATAGTAAAATTCATCTCGGGGCCCGTAGCTCAGTTGGATAGAGCGAACGGCTACGAACCGTTAGGTCGGGAGTTCGAATCTCTCCGGGCCCACCATTCGCTTCTTGTCGAGCTAAAGCTCGTTGCTTGCGATCTGCGAGTTACGCGGCCATAAATGGCCGCTCTTCCCGGTAGTAGCGCTTCTCAGGCGGTTGTTCCTCGCCAGAAGCCACATGGAGAGTGCCCGACCCTGCACGGTCGCTGATAGGCGTAACTTTTGCCCGACCGGCGAATCCCATCTGCGGTAGGATTGTGATTCTTTGGCAGAGCTGAATCGTGGCCGAACACATTAATCAAAAGAAATTCAAAAGCATGAACCGACGCGAACTGCTGAAGCTGACGCCAGTGGTGGCGCTGGGAGCATTCGCCATCCCGCCGCTGCAAAAGCCATTGCTCAACGCCGGCTTGGGCGTAAGCGATTGGGCTTCGGGCATTCTCTTCCGCCGCGGACATCTCGCCCCCACGTTCGCCGATGCCGAGGTTGCTCCCTTCGAGAAATTCCCCATCAATGACTATGACGTGGACGATCCCGAAGTTGATTTGACCGCCTGGAAGCTTGCGGTTTCGGGCTCGGTGCAAAAGCCTGGAGCTTACGCCCTCGCGCAAGTTCAGAGCCTGCCCAAGCACACGCAGAACACACGCCATGTTTGTGTTGAGGGATGGGACGTGATCGGCAACTTCGGCGGCGCGCGCTTATCAGATTTCTTGAAGGCCATCGGTGCGGATACAGCTTCGCGATTCGTCACAGTGGAATGCGCGGACGATTATTACGAGTCGCTGGACATGGCCACGGCGCTGCATCCGCAGACGCTGCTTTGCTACGAAATGTATGGGAAACCGTTGACGCGTGAGCATGGCGCGCCGCTGCGGCTTACGATTCCAACCAAGATTGGGTACAAACAGGCAAAGTATTTGACCAGCTTGAAGGTGACCAGCGTGCTCGAAAAAGTCGGGTACTGGGAAGATCAGGGCTACTCGCATTTTTACGGCCTGTAAGGGGAGATGGAATGGCAAGCCACGCGATAGAAATTGAAAATCCTAAAACCGGCGAGGTTACGGAAGCAGTTTACGAGCACCCGTTCATCGTGCGGCTTTGCCATTGGGTAAATGCGATTTCGCTATTTGTGCTGGTGGGCAGCGGGCTGCAAATTTTTCGCGCATTCCCGAGTTTTGGCGCAAAAATCCCGCAAAAAGATCTGATTCACTGGCCGAAGGCGTTCGCGATCGGCGGCTGGTTGGGCGGGGCGCTGCAATGGCACCTCACTTTCATGTGGATATATATCGCCAGCGGCTTGCTGTACCTTGGATATCAACTCTTCAGCGGAAACTACAAACAGATTTTGTTTGTCCCGCGCGACATTCCCGGCGTGTGGCCGATGGTGCGGCATTACTTTTTCTTCGGGCCCAAGCCGCCGGCAAAAGAAGCCTATAACCCGCTGCAGAAACATGCCTACACTTCGGCGATTGGGCTTGGGGTTTTGTCAGTGCTAACTGGGATTGCGATCTGGAAGCCGGTGCAATTTTCCTGGCTGGCGTGGATGATGGGGGGATTTCACTACGCTCGGATATGGCACTTCCTGATCATGTGGACGCTGATCGCCTTTGTGTTTGGGCATCTGGTCATGGTCATTCTTCATGGATGGAATAATTTTGTGTCGATGTTTACGGGATGGAAAAAAGATCCGGAGTACCGACCGGAATAGTTGGTTTGCGGTGAATCAGTTTTCGCGATGAGGAATGATGCCGGAATCAGCAACTTCGCTGGACCATCCAGCGGGACAACTGAGCGAAGTGGAGCTGGTGCGGCGAGTCCGGGACGGCGACGCCGATCTCTTCTATGAGCTGGTGCGACCGTATGAGCGGCGGGTCTATTCGGCAGCCTTTGCGATCCTGAGAAACTCAGCCGACGCCGAAGATGCGGCGCAAGAGGCGATCTTAAAGGCATTCCGGCACATCAAGCAGTTTCGCGAGGAGGCACGGTTCAGCACCTGGCTGATTCAGATTGCGGTGAACGAGGCGCGTATGCGCAGAAGACGAAACCATGTGGAGGTGATGGAGCCGATTGCGGACCGTCCTGATGAGGCAGGAAATTACACTCCGCGTGATTTCGCCGACTGGCGAGAGATTCCATCAGAGACCCTGGAGCGAAAAGAAATTCGCGAAAAACTGAAGGAAGCACTGGCGTCGCTGGGAGAGATTTATCGCGAAGTGTTTGTGCTGCGCGACATGCAGCATTTGAGCATTGAAGAGACCGCGGAAGCGCTGAAGATTTCGACGGCCTCAGTGAAGACTCGCCTGCTGCGGGCACGGCTGATGCTGCGCGACCTGCTGGCGCCGGGCCTGGGCGGCCCGTGGCTGAGCCGGATGTCCTTCGGAAAGGGGGCGAAACCGTGGTAGTGAACTGCGAAGAGGTGTGGCGTGAGATCTCAAATTATCTTGAAGGCGGAGTGGATGCCGGCCTGCGCACAGCCATGGACGAACACTTTCGCGGATGCAAGCGATGCAGCTCGGTTCTTGCAGGGACACGTAATATCGTCGAGTTGTACGGGGATGAGCGCATGGTCGAAGTGCCGCTGGGATTCAGTTATCGATTGCAGCGCAGGCTCGATGAAAATGCGCACCCCAGCCGAAGAACTTTCTTTGGATGGATGGTGGCCGCGGCAGCAGCAGTGCTCGTAGCGGGCAGCTTCGAGGTGGCAAGGTCTTCGGGCATAGGCAGGAATTTGCGCACCGAACATGCACAACCCGGCAAGGGAGTTCCCCCAGACATGATGGTGCTGGTATATCCGGACGGAAAAACCTTTCATGTTGCAGGCTGCACTTACATCCTCGACAAAGCGCATTTGCGAACGGTGGCAGCGCACGAAGCAATTCGAGAAGGCTATGTGCCGTGCACCAGGTGCATGAAGAGGTATTTGAATGAGAGGGCGTAGCAGCATTAATCCCGAAAGCATTAACCACGAAGGACACAAAGGCTCACAAAGGAAAACCGAGTCGCGTCTACGCGCTAGCTTTGTCAATGAGCGGCAGCGCGGCGGCTTCGTTGGCAGCATCTAGTTCGAGTTGCTCCTGACCGCTGAGCGCGGTGACGCGCCCGCGATAAGTTTTCAAGTGAGTTGACGCTTTGTCGAAGGCCTCCTGCGCCTTGTTCAAGCTCTTGCCGACGGTTTCGAACTGATTCTGGAAATGGTCGAAGGATTTCTGAGCTTTGGCCAGTTCCTGCCGGCTCTTCTCAAAACGGCTGGCAACTTCGTACCACTTGTGCACTAGCGCGATGGTCTGCAGCGTCATCAGCAATGTGTTTGGAGAAACCGGGAACACGTGCTGCTGGTTGAGCCAATCGGCGAGATCGCGATTGCGCACGGCTTCCATATATAAAGTTTCGCTGGGCAAATACATCAGCGCAATTTCAGTTGTGCCGTGTTCGGGCTGAATGTACGCCTTGATGCGCTTGGCTTCGGCTTTCATCACGCGCACGAACTCGACGCGGGCTTCTTCCAGTTGCGCTTCACTGCTCTCTTCAAAAAAGGCCAACACTTGCTCGCGGGGAAACTTGGCGTCAACCGGAAGCCGGCGATCAGGAAAATTAATCATGGCATCCACGCGACCACCGCCGTTCACCGAGCATTGCATTTCAAACATATTGGCGGGGAGAAAGTCTGAAAGCAGTCGCTCCAGGCTGGCCTCGCCGAATGTGCCGCGCAGATGCGGCAGCTTCAGCAGATTATTTAGATCGTTGATCGAGTGCCCGAGCGCGCCCACTTCCCGCAGCTGTTCTTCCGCCGCGCGCAGGTGCTGCTGCACTTTTTCGAACTGGGCGAAGCCTTCCTTGATGTTTTGGTCGAGTTTTGATTGCACCTGTTCGGTGATCGCCATCAGCTTGGCATCAACGCGCTCGCGAATGCGCTCCAGACTGTCGGCCGTCTGCTGGTTGAGGCGATCGAATTCCGACTTCAAGGCTGAAGTGGTCATGGCCAGAGCTCCGGCCAGTTCTGACCGTGTCTCTCCCAAGCGCTCGGCCTGTTCCTGGCGTCCAGCTTTCATCTGATCTTCCACAGTCAGCCGGATACCTGAGAACCCATCAGCCAGCCGGTCCGCCACCTGCTGGCGGAGGTCACCTTTGGTCTGCTCCAGGCGGGAGGCCATGTCAGCAGTCGCCCCCGAAAACTGCTCGGTCAGGACCTTCTGCAGTCCATTCGAGCGCTCGACAAGTGCTTCAATTCCAGCAGCTTGCGATGATCCGGAACGTTGGTACAGGAACAGCCACAGAAGTAGGACAAGGTTAATGACGATAAGCAGACCAAGGAGCAATGGGAGAGTGGACAATTCGGGATATCTCCGGTGTAAGGTGCTGAGCCGGATTGTAGAAGTTATTCTTTCTCAAGCAAAGCAGATTCCTCCCAGGGCATCTGGAACGTAGACAGGGAGTCCCCAAAGCGCAAGGTTAGCGTTTTGGGGCTAAGACACTCATGTTCCTGGCCCTTATCGCGTCGGCCACTCTGCATCTGGCGGTTGCGCGAGCAGCTTTGCCGGCTGCTGGTGCGGACACTTCGCCGAACAGTTCCTGGCAGCAGGTTTCTCCGTACGACGCTCCTAATTTCGACCTACAGGCCGAACGCCAACTTTTGGATAAAGCCAACGCTGATCGCGCACGGGCTGGCTTGTCGCCGCTCAAAATGGATGAAGGTCTGGTTCGCGCGGCGCGAGCGCATGCGGCGACGATGGCGGCGCGAAAACATATTTCACATCAATTTTCCGGCGAGCCCTCCCCTAGTGATCGAATTACTGCCGTTTCGGATTTGCATCTTGAGCGGATGGGCGAAAATGTGGCTGTAGCTCCAAACGTTGAAGATGCGCATGACGCGCTGATGGCGTCTCCGCCGCACCGCGACAATTTGCTGAGCCCGAAATTCAACGTGGCTGGATTTGGCGTATTCCGCCAGGGGCACGTGCTTTACGTGGCGCAAGATTTCGGATTGAGCATGGCGACCTACTCAGTGCAACAAGCGCAAGAGTTGGTTTCCGCCAGCGTGGAGAAGTTGCGGTCACAGGCAAAAATGCCACAGCTGAAACGGGTCAATGACAGCGATGTGCAATCGAGCGCCTGCGCAATGGCCAAGGCTGACTCGTTGAGTGCGGCGAGTCCTCCGCCGGGGGCTTATATGCTCCGCTACACCAGCATGCAGCCGGAATCGTTGCCTGCAGAGATTTCGAAAGTCATTGCACATCGCGGACTGCATACCTACTCCGCGGGCACTTGTTATGCGCGCACGAAGCGGTATCCCAGTGGCGCATACTGGGTGGTGCTGGAGTTCTACTAATATCGCTCGACCACCCGAAGGGTGGTTTAACGAGGCGAGCTTCCGCTCGGCAACCCGCTTTCCAGACCCACCGCGTGTGATTGACGCCCTGAGGCATATGGTGTACATTGTACGTACATATCAGCTTTAATGTACGTAAGCCGAGGGAACATGCCAGCGCCAGCAAAGAAGCAACGCACCGCTAGATTCAACGTCCGGGTTAGCGAGAAAGAAGCTCAACTCATTCGCATGGGTGCGGAACACCGGGGCGTTAACATCACGAACTTTATCTTGGAGAGCGCTTGCGTACGCGCGGAGCAGGAAATAGCTGATAATCGGCAATTCGAACTTAGCCCCTCAGCCTGGCACAAATTCACTGAAGCCCTCGATAGGCCTGCTACCGCCAAGCCGCGGTTGAGGAAGCTGTTTGGCGAACCGACATTACTTGAACGGGGTTGAATCCGGCATTGAAAGCACCGCTGTCGGAAGTCGAGGCTATTTCGCCAGAACACGACGTCAGTCGATTCGATTGCGGCAATCATGAATCTTTAAACGACTGGTTGAAGCGCTTTGCCTTACTCAACCAGAAAAATGAATCCCCTCGCACATACGTCGTTCACCGCAACCAATTGGTGGTCGGATATTATTCAATTTCCGCCGGGAGTGTCTCCGCCGAGGAAGCGCCTAGTCGTATAACCAAAGGCCTCGCGCGGCATCCGGTTCCGGTCATTTTGCTGGCCAGGCTCGCTGTCGACAAAGACGAAAAGGGGACGGGATTAGGAAAAGCACTGTTGAAGGATTCGCTGCTGCGTATCGCTCGCGCCGCTGACATTGTGGGTGCGCGCGCCGTGTTAGTGCATGCGATTGACCAATCAGCAAAGAAATTCTATCTACATTTTAATTTTGAACCGTCGCCGGTCCATGAATTGCAGCTCATGCTAGTGATGAAAGATCTTCGCAAAGCGCTGGGCGAATAATAGTTTCGATCCACGTTGCCCGCCCCGTCATTCCCTGTTTAAATGAATGAATGCCCGTTGGTAGTCAGGTTCGCGTGGGTACGGCCGGATGGTCTTATAAAGATTGGGAGGGAGTTTTCTACCCGCCCGGAATGTCGCGACGGAAGCAGCATCCGCTGGCGCTGGTGGCGCGCTGTTTCGATGTCGTTGAGATCAACACATCCTTCTACGGACACATTAAGCCTGAACTCGCAAAGCTTTGGTCGCGAATCGTTTCTGACGTCAATCCTAACTTCATGTTTACGGCCAAGCTGCACCGGTCGTTTACCCATTCGCCGATGGCAGCCATGGAGCCGACGTCCGCGGTATCGATCCATCCCAATGACGAGGACGAACACTTGGCCCGCCGGGGACTGGAAGCGATGGCAGAGACGGGAAAGTTCGGCGCCTTGCTGATTCAGTTCCCGGTTTCATTCAAGAACACCGCGCTGAATCGCGAATATCTGGAGACCCTGCTACGGCAGTTCATCGAGTATCCACGCGCGGTCGAGGTGCGTCACTCCACCTGGAATAATCCGGAGACGATTACTTACTTCTCAGAAAGAAATGTCAGCTTCGTGAATATCGACCAGCCGCAAATCGGGCGATCGCTGGAGCCGACTTCGCATGTGACCTCGGCCCTGGGATATGTGCGCCTGCACGGGCGCAATTACGAGGAGTGGTTTGAAGCGGAGACTTGCGCCGACCGCTACAACTATTTGTACAAGCCGAGCGAGTTAGTTCGCTGGAAAGAACGCGTGGAAAACATTGCCCAGCAAGCGAAGACCACGTTCGTGGTTACGAACAATCACTTCGAAGCCAAGGCAGGGGTGAACGCGCTGCAGCTGAAATACATGCTGACCGGACGCCGGGTCACGGCGCCGGAGTCGCTGTTGGAGCGCTACCCCGAGCTGAAGGCGATTGCTGATCCGGCGGGCGAGGAACAAGCTCCGGAACGATTGCCTTTACTGCAAAACGAAAAGCCCGCATAGGCCCATTCGATAGCGCGCCTAGTTCGTATAGATTCGCACGTAGTCAACTAGCATTTCTGACGGGAATGGAGTTGTTCCGTTGGGAGATCCAGGCCAGCTTCCGCCAATGGCGACGTTCATGATGATGAAATTACTTTGGCCGCCATCGAAGGGCCAACTCGCCCCGCTCAAGCTGCTTATGCTGGACGGCGTAAAAGTGGCATACGGGTGGGTCGGATCGTCGATGTAATACTTCACGCTTCCCGGCGACCAGATCATTCCGTAGGTATGCCACTGCGCCGCTGTTTGGCCGCTGGGGAAATTGTAGGTGGTGCCGATGTTGCTGCCGGTAAAGCCCGGGCCGTGAACCGATCCGGCATTCCAATCAGGATTTCCTGCGGCATCCACGCGCTCCAGCACATCCATTTCGCCGCAGGCCGGCCAATTCACCGTGGCGATGTTATTTCCCATCGACCAGGCGGCTGGCCAGAAGCCCTGCGCTTCCGGCACCATGGCGCGGAATTCAAGCCTGCCATATTGAAAGCTGAACAGGCCTTGCGTCTTCAAGCGCGCCGAGGTGTACACGTTGGTTGATGGATTTTGCGCGACGATGTGCAAATAACCGTCCGGTCCCACATATTCGCTTGGATTCGCAGTGCTGCAGGGCGCAGTCGACGATGCCCAGCCGCAATAAGTTTCCAGTTCCTGATTTCCGAACCCGCCGTTGCCGGTATCGTAAGTCCAGACCGTGGGGTCGGGCTGTGCAGGTACGCCGGTGGAATTTGAGAACTCATCGCTCCAGACCATGGTTCCGGAGGCGAGGTTCGGCGAGAATACCTGGGTGGTGACCGTGCTGGAGGTACCGCCGGCGAAGGCAACGGCTTTCAGCGTAAGATTCGACGCCACCAGAAACGGGGCCTGGTACTGCTGAGAAGATGCGGTCGGCGTGCTTCCATCAACCGTGTAGTAGATGCTGGCGCCTGCTGTCGTTGAGCCAAGGCTGACGATCACCGCGCCATTCTGAGCGGCCTTGGTGGTTACGGCCGGGGCAGCAGTCGGGTTTGCGTCACCACCGCCGTTTCCGGCATTGCTCCCGCCGCTTGAGCCTCCACACCCGTGGAGGAGCGCGCTGAAGATTAAGACAGCCGGAAGTATCGCGTTTGTCCGCATCGTTGCACCCTTCATGACTGCCGTATTCTCGGCTTCGCCACAGAATACAACAAGCTGACACGGTCAACCAATACACTGCGGACTTCGGTACTGGTGTGTTGGCATCCACAGCGTTCCTCGACTGACCGGTTTGGTGGCCATCTTGCTCGCGTGTTAATACGTGGTCTAGTCAGCTAACAACATTTATTATTCTGCGGATACCCATTGATTTGGAGATCCGATGGCGTTTCCGATAAAAGTTTGCGTGATCTGCTCAGAGGAGTTTGAACTAAGACCCGGGAAACCAGGTTTTGCCAATCGGTGCCCGGCGTGCAGCGAGCCTGAGGCCAGCACTAATTCTGCGAGTGCCACACAAAGCAGTAACAAAGAGTTGAACCAGGAGCGCAAAAAAGCGATGCGCGACCTTCTGTACCGCAAAGATTCCTAGTACCGGCTCACTCTCCGCGAACCGAACGTGCCTACGGCATCGCCACTGCACGCTAGATCCCTCGCCCCGCTGGAAAAAACGCGGGGCTTCGGGATGACGCCTAAATTTGGAGATATGCACGACACTATCAGAGAGGCGCGCCATGGAGCGATCAACGAGAATGACGAACGGCAAAGATCCTTACTGCCTGATTCTCGGGTTAGCGACCGAGTAGAGCAAGTCGGTCAAAAAGTTCACCAGCACATAGGTCAGGCCGATTGCGAGAATGCATCCCTGGACGAGGAAGTAGTCGCGATTGCCGATGGCGTCGATAGTCAGGCGGCCGATTCCCGGCCAGGAAAAAATCTTCTCGGTTACGATCGCTCCTGCCAGCAGCGCTCCGAATTGCAGGCCGAGCACGGTGATAATCGGCAGCATCGCGTTGCGCAGAGCGTGACGGTAAACCACTGTGTGTTCGGGAAGACCTTTGGCGCGGGCGGTGCGAACGTAATCATGGCCGAGTTCTTCGAGCATTGAAGTGCGCACCATGCGGGTGAGGATCGCGGCCAAAGCGCTGCCCATTGTCAGCGCGGGCAGGACCAGGTGTGCGAATGTGCCTGAGCCAGAGACTGGAAGCAATCCAAGTTTAATCGCGAAAAATAAAATCAGAATCGGGCCCAGCGCGAAATTCGGAAATGACAATCCAAAGAGGCTGACCACGCTGAGCAGCTTATCGTCCCAGCGGCCGCGACGTTGCGCCGAGCGCACTCCCGCAGGAATGGAAATCAAAATCGCGATGAACAATGACGCGAGGGTCAATTCGAGCGTGTAGGGATAACGATGCACAATCAGGCTGCCGACACTTTGATTGAAACGCAACGATGGCCCGAGGTCGCCGTGCACCACACCTTTCCAGTAATGCAGGTACTGTTGCCAGAGCGGAACGTCGAGGCCGTAGGCGTGTCGGGTGGCGGCAACGTCGGTAAGCGGAGCGCCTTCACCCAGCATCTGCAAGATGGGGTCGCCCGGCACCAAGTGAATGAGCAGGAAGACAACCGAGACCACCAGCCAGAGGACCGGCAACGTGTACAGCAGTCGGGCAAACAAGTAGCGGAGAGCTCTCACAGGCGATTAGTACCGCAGCGACCTCAAAGTTTTTGAGTATGCTCCGAAGAGTCTACAGTGTCTAGTAACCGCGAACGAAGGCAGTGAATGAAGTTCAGTCGCCCGCCTGTGCGGCGGCGGGCTGAGCGTCTTCGATTTTGACCCGCGCGATGCGATAACCGTCCATCTCTTCAACCGTGAAGCGGCGGCCGCCATAATAGCAGGAGTCACCGATGGCGGGAATCTTTTGCAGTTTTGAGAGCATGAACCCGGCAAGAGTTTCAAAACCAGCGTCGCGCGGCAGCAGAAGATCGTATTGTGACTCGAGGTCGCGCAGGCCGATGGTGCCTTCGAGCACAAGAGTTTTGCTGCCGGCGGTTTGCGGAGTGGCGAGCGAGGCTACGTCATACTCGTCTTCGATTTCACCGACTAACTGTTCGAGGATATCTTCGGCGGTGATCAAGCCAGTTGTTGAGCCGAATTCGTCGACCACGATGGCCATGTGACGCTTGCGGTCTTTGAATTCCTCGAGCAGTTCGGAAAGCGGCTTGGTCTCAGGCACGACCATGGCGTCGTGCATGACCTGGGTGATTTTCATTTCGGAGATGCGGGGCGGCACTGTCAAAGGACGCGTGGTCAGCCGCAGGCCGGCCCAGCGCATAAGGTCCTTGGAATAGAGAATGCCGATGATGTGTTCGGGGCCGCTTTGGGGATCGTAAATCGGGACTCGCGAGTGCTGCTCTTCGACCACGCGGTCGATTGCGTCTTGCAAAGTGAGATCGCCGGGCAAAGAGAAAATATCGGGGCGCGGGACCATGACTTCTCGCACGGTGGTGTTTTCAAGCTCCAGCGCGTGATGGACCATGTCTTCCTGGGCAGGCGTGATCTGGCCGAGTTCCCTGCTGGCGCTCACGATCAGCTTCACCTCGTCGGGCGAATGCACCGGGCCCTGGCGCATCCGGCGCAGACCAAACATCTTGAGCACCCAGCCTGCGGACCGGCCCATTACGAAGATCAGCGGCCGGGTCAAGGTCAGCCAGACGTCCATCGGAGCGGCTACCGCCAGCGCCACCTGCTCTGCCCGCTGCAGGGCGAGCGACTTCGGCACCAACTCGCCCAGAATGACGTGCATGAAGGTGATCAGGCCGAAGGCGATGGCGATGGCGATGCCGTGGGCGTAGACGAGAACATGCGGCACACGCTGCAGAAATTGGAATCCCTCTACGAAGTGGGCGACCATGGGCTCGCCGATCCAGCCGAGGGTTAGGCTGACCACGGTGACGCCGAGCTGCACACCGTTTACGACTTCGTCCAGGTTGCGGTGCAGTCTTTGCAGAATGCGAGAGCCGATGCGGCGCGCGCGAATGAGCTGCTCAATGCGGGTTTCGCGGACACTGACCAGCGCAAATTCAGCGGCGGCAAAGAAAGCGTTGGCCGCTACCAGGGCTACGATCAGCAGGACCCGGAGCAGCACAAAGGCGATCATTTAAGAGCTAATTTTAACAGTTCAGGGCTATTTTCTCCGTTTTCTTCGTCTTCGGAAAAGCTACAATAGGGGCAGCTCTGGAACCAGGCCGGCATCCAGTTTGGCAAGTACTATCCTGCTAACACCCCGTTTTCTGACGGTTTAACCGGCATTTTCCAAGATGCTGAAAGCCAGGGGGCACAAAACAGCTGAATTCCTGCTTTCATTTTTCCCGCTGGGCGGTCTAACTGGAAACACTGGGGGCTGGTTCGGTCCCGGTTCTACTGCCGAGGGAACAAAGTTTGTTGGCGGTTCGTACCATTGAGCGAGAGTGGAAGGCGACAGGTATTTGAAGGAGGGTTTGTGAACGGTAACGGAAACGTAAAGAAGAAGCGACGCACTCGAATCATTATCATTTCCGCAGTCGTAGTAGTCATAGTACTTATTGTCGGTGTAGCCGTCGCCTTCTCGCACGGAAGTTCGAAAATCGATCCATCGAAGCTGGCCAAGGTGGAAAAGGGCGATCTCGCCAAGAGCGTCGTAGCGACCGGCAAGGTCGAGCCGATCACCAAGGTTGAGGTGAAATCGAAGGCCAGCGGCATCGTGAAAAAGCTTTATGTGGAATATGGCGATCGGGTGAAGAAGGGACAACTCCTGGCGCAATTGGATAAGGCGGAGATCGAGGCCGGCGTGGAGCAATCGCGAGCAGCATTACTGGCGGCGCAGGCGAACCTGAAGGGTTCAGAGGCCGATTTCGAACGCGCCAAGGTGGATGCCGAGGGGCCAGATGTGCCCTTGCTCAAGCGTGCTTATGATCGCAATTTGGAAATGCAGAGAAGCGGAGTCGTGTCGCAATCCGCGCTTGACGATGCCGAAAAAGATTATCGGATGGCGGTCAATAAGCAGAATGTAGCGCGGGCGCAGATGACGGTGCTACAGGCGAAAATCGCGCAATCGCAAGCCGAGGTAGCGGAAGACGAGGCAAACCTCAAGCAGTTAGAAGAACAATTGAGTTACACCGATATTGTTTCGCCGATCGACGGCATCGTGCTTTCACGCGATGTGGAGATTGGCGATGCGGTCAGTTCGATCCTGGTGTTGGGATCGAGCGCGACCCTGGTGATGACGATCGGCGATACCAGCCAGGTTTACGTCAAAGGCAAAGTTGACGAGAGCGACATCGGGCGGGTGTATATGCACCAGCCGGCGCGAATCAAGGTTGAATCGTTCAAAGATAAAACCTTCAACGGCGTGGTCACGAAGATTTCGCCCATGGGCGTGGAGAAAGACAACGTCACCACGTTCGAAGTGCGGGTATCGATCGACAACCCGGGCGGTGAACTGAAAGCGGAGATGACGGCCAACGCCGAAATCATTCTGGACGAGCACAAGAACGTGTTGCAGATTCCGGAAGGCGCGATCATCTATGACAAGGACCGCAAGGCATCCATCGAAACGCCCGATCCAAAAGGCAAAGACGGGCAGCGGAAGGTGGCGATTAACATCGGCATTTCTAACGGCGCCAAGACTGAGGTTCTCAGTGGGCTGAAGGAAGGCGACCAGGTCATACTGCAGTAGGGATTCATGCGGACCCGGTTCATCGCCGGGTACTGGGCACGGGGCCTACCCTCCGTGCCCGTTTTTCTGCTCTAGTTATCGACATTCACCGGAGGAAACATGCGAGCTTTCACTTCACGACTTGCGGTTGCAATCGCAACTTTGGCTTTGTGCGCGTTGCCGGCGTTGGCAGAAGTGCACGGCCAGTTCGAGCGGACGTTATCAGTTAACGGGCACGTAGATTTGCAGGTTGAAACCGGCTCAGGGTCAATCGAGGTGCATCGCGGCGGATCAAACCAGATCCATGTGGTTGGTCGAATTTCTGCGAATGAATGGTTCGGAGGCGGGAACGCTGAGGAGAGGGTCAAAAAGATTGAGAGCAATCCTCCCGTTCAGCAGAGCGGAAACGATATTCGCATCGGGCATATCGATGACCCGGAGCTGAAGCACAACATTTCGATCAGCTACGAAATTACGGTGCCGGAAAGCACGCAGCTACGATCGTCCTCCGGCTCAGGCACGCAGAACATCGCTGACATTGCCGGCCCGCTTGAGGCCAATACTGGCTCCGGAGAACTGAAGTTTTCGAACATTGGCGCCGGAGTACACGCGCATACGGGATCAGGCAGCATTGAAGCTGACGGAGTGCACGGCAGCCTGTATGCCCGTACCGGCAGCGGCTCGATTCACGCAACCAACGTCGCTGGCGGCTTCGATGGACAAACTGGCAGCGGTCATCTGACGCTCGAGCAAAGCGCTCCGGGATCAGTACACGCTGAAACTGGCTCAGGCGGCCTGGAACTGCATAACGTGAAGGGTTCGTTGCAGGCATCGGCTGGCAGCGGCGACGTGCGAGTAGAGGGCGAGGCCACAGGCGGATGGATGGTACGGACCGGCTCAGGCAGTGTGCAGCTCAAGTTGCCAGACAACGCGTCCTTTGATCTAGACGCCCACACCGGGTCTGGATCAATCAATCTGTCGCATCCGGTCATGGTGCAGGGTTCCATTGGGCGAAAGGAAGTTAAGGGCAAGGTAGGAGGCGGCGGAGTGCCGGTTGAAGTGCAGACCGGATCGGGAAGTATCAGAATCGAATAGGGCTTTTCGTGCGTTTTGGGCATGAAGGTGAATGACTTCTGTACCTTGACGCACCCAGCCCAAGGCTTTAGTTTCAAGTCAGTCCCCGGAAATCCTGTTTCACGAGGCTGACTCGAATGCACCGTCCAACTGTTACGCTTACGACCGATTTCGGCCTTAACGACCACTTCGTGGGCGTTATGAAAGGGGTGATCCTGAATATCGCGCCCAATGCCGAAATCGTAGACATTTCGCATTCGGTGCAACCCTTCGACATTCTGGACGGGGCCCTGGCGCTGGCCGAATCTTATTCCTACTTCCCTGCTCGCACTATCCATGTTGTGGTGGTCGACCCGGGCGTGGGAAGCGCGCGGCGGCCAATTATGGCAACTTCCGATGGGTTCACGTTCGTGGCTCCTGACAATGGTGTGCTTTCGCTGATGTACGCCCGCGAAGAGCGGGTGCACGTTCGCCACATCACCGGTGAACACTACTTTTTGCAGCCGATCAGCAACACCTTTCACGGACGAGATATTTTTGCGCCGGTCGCTGGCTATCTGGCCAAGGGAGTGGAGCACGAAAAGTTTGGCGACGAAATCGAAGATTTTGTGCGCTTCAACGCGCCCAAGCCAAAAGCAATTGACGCAAGAACATTGCGCGGCGTGGTGTTAAAAGTTGATCGCTTCGGAAATTTGATCACTAACTTCACGCCGCAGGATGTGCCGGCGATATTCGCAGGACAAGCTCCGGGATTCAAAATCACCGTAGGCAAGCGCGAAATAACCAGCATTAAGACCACTTACACAGATGGCGCTGCCGGCGAGGTGTTCGGGATCCTGGGCAGCATGGGATATCTGGAAATCGCCTCCAACCGGGGCACGGCCGCACAATTGTCCGGCGCAGCTAAGGGAAGCGAAGTGACGGTTACGCTCGAGGGCGCGGTGGCGGCGAACGGATGAAAAAAGATTGGGAAATTGAGTAATTTTGTAATTGGGAAATTTAAGACCAACTCAAGCGATTTTGATGTCAAAAATCTCCCAGTTACTCAATTTCGCCAATTTCCCAATCATTTATTGCGGGCTTTTACTGCTGGGTGTACATACCGATCCATCTCTGACGTCCACTTTAGAAATCGCACCAGGTGTGCGCGCTCCCGCCACAGGAACTCCCAGAACTCCAGAAACCCGATCTGCTGCATTTTGACGCCGCAGTAGGTCTCAATGCGCCACAGAAGATAGGGACTGCGCCAGGGCGTAAGCCGGTGGCCGCGGGTGGCATTCCACATGAAGCGAAGGCTGTAGCGCATGCCTAGATCATAACCACAAAGGACACCCTTCGGCTCGCTCAGGGCAGGCTGCGGTACACGAAGGGATAACTGTAATTCAGTCGTGTGGGGCAGCACTCTCGCGCTAGCGTCCAACTCCACTGGCGAGGAGTGTCATGAAGCAGAGTATCCACATGACAACGCCGATGGCGACTTTTCTCGGTAAAGAACTCGACGGATAGATTTTGCCGTACTTGTCTAAAACGGTCACGAAATGCCCGAAGCCGCTGGGTTTGGAGACGAGGTCTCCGAAAGTGCGGGGCAGTGGCGGATAAAAAGTGACTTTCTGTTCAGAAGGCAGTCCTTGATTCAGCTGCCGGCGCATTTGATCCCACGAAAATCCGATGACGCCGAAACCGGCAACAATGGAGATTCCAAACAGCCAGTAGACTATGTTTGCGTCCAGCATATTTTAAAAAACTCGCCAAACCCCGAAAGACAAACATCAAAAGCTACAAATCGTACTTCTTCATCAAATGCCGGAACGACCGATAGGAAATCTTGAGCACATCGGCGGCGCGGGCTTGCACGCCATTCGATTGCGCCAGCGCTGATTTCAGCAGCGAACGTTCGATGTCGGCGACATATTTTTCCATGTCGATGCCTTCGGGGAGAACGCCATCGGACCCGACTGAAACTCCGTCAACACCCGCGCCGGCGGCAGCGGCACGGGCCCGTGGGCGCTCAGCCGGGAGGTCCACATGCAGCTCGTCCCCCGTTCCCAGCGCAACCGCGCGTTCAATAGTGTTCTCCAACTGGCGGACATTTCCTGGCCACTCGTAGGCGGCCAGCGAAGCGAGCGACGGCGCGCTTATCCTGGTGATGGTCTTCCCTGCTGCCGGGGCGTATTTATGCAAGAAATGGTTCACTAACAGCGCGACATCCTCGCGGCGGTCACGAAGAGGTGGCACAGTGACGGGGATCACGCTCAGCCGGTAATAGAGATCTTCGCGGAAGGTGCTGTCCGCGACCTGCTTTTCGAGATCGCGGTTGGTGGCGGCGATTACACGCACGTCGATGGCGATTTCGTCGGTGCCGCCCACTGGACGCACAGTGCGCTCCTGCAGCACGCGAAGAAGTTTAACCTGCATGGTCAGGGTCATTTCGCCGATTTCGTCAAGAAAGATCGTGCCGCCATCGGCCACCTCGAACAAGCCGCGTTTGTTCTGGTTCGCCCCGGTAAACGCGCCTTTCACGTAACCGAAGAGTTCGCTTTCAAGCAAGGTTTCGGGAAACGCGCCGCAGTTGATAGATACGAACGGTTCGGCAACCCGCGGAGAGCAGGTATGCACGGCGCGCGCGACCAGCTCTTTTCCGGTGCCGCTCTCGCCGTAGACCAACACCGTGCTCTGGGTAGAGGCGACAGTGCGAATGGTCTGCTTGAGTTTCTCCATGGCCGGGCTGGCGCCGATGATGTTGTCCAGCGAATTTCTGGTGGCGGCGTCGCGCTTAAATGCAAAGTTCTGCCGGCTGAGAGTTACTTTTTCCAGAGCTTTACGGATCGCGATCTTGATCTCATCGATCAAGCCCGGAGATTTACGAATGTAGTCGGTGGCGCCGCCCGCTTTGACGGCCTGCACAGCGGCTTCGTAGTCATCCACGGCGGTGATGAGGATGACCGCTGACTCAGGTGATACTTTGTGGGCGTGCCGTAAAACTTCAATGCCGTTGATGGCCGGCATTCTGATGTCGGTGATAATGATGTCGTAAAGCGCGGATTCGATTTTGCGCTTCGCTACTTCCCCCGAGGTGACGGTCTCGACTTTGTAACCCTCCCGGCGCAGGGTGATATCGAGCATTTCACAGATGGAGCGCTCGTCATCGCAGATGAGAATATTAGGCATGCGCGCCTTCCGCCTTGGATCTCTCGGGGAGCGCCGCGGTCACTCGTGCCGGCGGAGCAGCGATGGATTCTTCCGCTGCCTTACGCACTCGCAGCACAAACGTGCATCCCTGGCCCGGCTTTGATCTCACCCACACTTTGCCTTCGTGCGCCTGCACGATCTGGTAAACGATTGCCAGGCCGAGGCCAGTGCCGCCCTCGAATTGCGACTGGAACGGCTCAAAAACTTTTTCGACCATTTGAGGATTCATGCCCGGACCGGTGTCGGCGAAGCTGAACTGCCAGTCGCTGCCGAGGTCCTCAATACCGATCGTCAACGTGCCGCCTTGCTTCATGGCGCGCACAGCGTTTTCGCAAAAGTTCCAAAAGACCTGCTTCATGCGATCGCCATCGGCCAACGCAACTGCTTTCGGGGTTGCGTAACGGCGCTCGATGTCGATTCCGAGCTTCTGCACCTCGAGCCGCTGCTCCAGCAAGGTCAGCGTGTCCTCGAGCAGCGGCACAATGTCCACGTGCGCGAACCGGTATTGCTTGGCGTGCGAATAGGCAAGGAAGTCGGTAATGATGCTGTTGAGTCGCTGCGACTCACGCGTGACAATCTGCAGCAAGCGGCGGTGCTCATCATTCAGGTTGGGGAGCTGCAAAAGTAAGGTTGCCGATCCCGCGATTGATGTCAGCGGATTGCGAATTTCGTGGGCGATGGCAGCGGAGAGACGACCGATTGCCGCCAAGCGGTCCTGCATCCGCACTTCGCGCTCGAGGCGACGTACTCTGGTCAAGTCATCGAGGGTATAAACAAATCCCAGAGGGCCTCGCCCCAAAACCCTTAATTCCGAGACGATGACGCGGAACGTCTTGCGGAAGTTATCCGGAGCGATGAAGCGCACTTCGCAGTGAGAATGCTCCGCGCTGGCGTGAGGAAGTGGATCTTCAAACAGTGGCGCAATGGATTGTCCAAGCAGCTCCGTTTCCGGACGCTGCAAGAGTTTCTCCGCGGCCGCGTTCACCAAGGTAATGCGTCCGTCAAGTCCGGTGGTGATCAAGCCGTCGCTGGTGGACTGCACGATATTTTCGTGTAAAGCCTGCAAACTCTCTAGCTCGCCGCGAAAGTATGCCAGCCGCTTGTCGGTCTGGCGAAGCTTGTCCGCGAGCAGACCTGCGAGATAAGCGATGGTTAGAAATCCGAAAAGATTGACAAAGATGATTGATTGCAGCGTGCGTATTCCGGGGTGAGTAACCGAGAAAGAAGGGACCACTTGAAAAAAAGACAGCTCGAGCACTGCACCATACAAAATGAAGGCTAACGCGGCGGTAAGGTACGCCCAGACGCGCGGCAGCAAGATGCTGGCAATGAGAATGACCAGAGGGTAAAGGAAATTCAACGCGCTATCGACGCCACCGGTAATATAGACAAACAGGGTCACCAGCAATAAATCGGAGATCACCTGCAATACAGCCTGCGGCTTAATTTCATCCCAGAAATGCAGTAATACAAGATAGAAAGCAGAAATTGTGTATGCGAAGAGAATTGTGTCAGCGAATAGCCGAATTGGAAAAGCAACCGGGGTGAACTGGGCGATGACAAGTTCGATGCCCAACAGGACGGTGAGAATCAGGATTCGGACCTTCACCAGCCATGTGAGCCAAACCCGGTTCTCAAATACGGATTGCATATCTTGCCCGATTTTTCCTTGGACGACCGCGCGGGGTTTTTGCTCCCGCGCGGCCTCGAATATTTAGCCTGCCAGTTTGGCGATCATCGAGAAGAGCGGCAGGTAAAGTGAGATCACGATTCCACCGACGGCGACTCCGAGAATGCCGATGATGATTGGTTCCAACATGGCCAGCATGTCTTTGGTAGCGGTATCAACGTCGTCTTCGTAGAAGTCGGCGATTTTCTGGAGCATGTTGTCCATAGCGCCGGTAGCTTCACCGACTCCGATCATTTGCGTCACCATGCTGGGAAACACGCCGGATTCGCGCAGCGGATCGACGATGGTTCGGCCTTCTTCAATGGCCTTGCGGACCTTCATCAAAGCTTCTTCAAGAACGGCATTGCCGGAGGTGCGGGCGGTAATGCTCAAGCCTTCAAGAATCGGAACGCCCGAGGTAATGAGGGTGCCAAGGGTACGCGTGAATCGGGCAACCGCAATTTTTCGCAGCAGCAGACCGACAACCGGCATTTTTAGCATGCCGTAGTCCATCCAATATCGGCCGCGCGGGTCTTTGCGGACCTGCTTGATCCCGAAGACCAGGCCCACACCGCCGACAATAAAGAACCACCAGAACTGGCCTACGAAGTGGCTCAATCCCATGACGATTCTTGTCGGCAACGGCAGCGCGACCCCCAAGCCTGCGAACAGGTTGGCAAAAATAGGCACCACCCACTTGAGCAACGCAGCCACGATCAGTACCGCGAGCGATATGACTGAGACGGGATAGATCAAGGCCGACTTGACGGCAGATTTCAGCTTGACGGCTTTTTCAACGTAGGTAGCCAGCCGTTGCAAAATCAGATCGAGAATACCGCCGGTTTCACCGGCCTCGATCATGTTGGTGGTCAAATCATCAAAAATTTTCGGGTGCTGGCGCATGGCATTGGCCAAGGTCGCGCCGCCCTCGACAGTGGTACGCACGTTGGTCAGCGCCTTCTGAAATGCCGGGCTCTCCTGGTTCGCAGCCAGAATCTCAAGGCATTGCACCAGCGGCAGGCCGGCGTCGATCATGACCGAGAACTGCCGGAAAAAAATGGCAATGTCTTTGGTCTTAACCTTGCCTGACCCGAAGGTCGGCATGGCAAATTCTTTTCCCTTTTCGCGGATGGTGGGCGCACTGACCTGCTCGCGCCGCAACTGGCTGGCGAGCGCTTGCTTATTGGGGGCCACGCGTTCTCCGGCAACTTTTTCTCCTGCCGTGTTTTTCCCTGAAAATGTAAAGACTGGCATTGTTTCCTCTCTGTGTTAAGACTGCTGCGTTTTCGCTTCCGAGCTCCTTGCCAAACTTAGTGTTTCCCCGTGGCCGTGGCCTTCGCCGGCGCTGCGCCGGCGCGTGTGTTCAACCCCGCACCGCGGTTGATCATCTCCTGCAGTTCGTCCGCATTGCTGGATCGCGCCAGAGCCACTTCCATGGTGATCTGTTTCTGGAAAAACAAAGTGGCCAGCGACTGGTTAAAAGTCTGCATGCCAAATTTTTCCTGGCCGGATTGCATAGCCGAATAAATCTGGTGGATCTTGTCTTCACGGATCAGGTTGCGGACCGCTGCATTCGGAATAAGAATCTCCATGGCCATGGCACGGCCTTTCCCGTCAATTTTCGGCAAAAGGCTTTGACACATAATGCCTTCAAGAACCAGCGACAACTGTGCCCTGATCTGCGGCTGCTGGTGCGCCGGAAAAACGTCAATGATTCGGTTGATGGTGGACGATGCCGAGTTGGTATGCAAGGTACCGAAGGTCAAGTGGCCGGTTTCCGCAATTCGCAGGGCAGACTCGATGGTTTCCAAATCTCGCATTTCACCGATGAGTACCACATCCGGGTCTTCACGGAGGGCAGCGCGTAAGGCATCGGCAAATGATTTCGTATCAGCGTGCAACTCGCGCTGATTGACCACGCAATTCTTGTTCATGTGCACAAATTCGATGGGGTCCTCGATGGTAAGAATGTGGTCATGGCGCTCGGCATTGATTTTGTCGATCATGGCAGCCAGAGTGGTGGACTTGCCCGAACCGGTTGGACCGGTCACGAGCACCAGGCCGCGCGGCTTTTCGCAGAGTTTGGTCACCACCGGCGGCAGGCCGAGCTGGTTGAAATTCTTGATCTCAAAAGGAATCACACGGAACACAGCCGAAGTGGCGCCACGCTGATTGAAAGTGTTGGCGCGGAAACGGGCCAGGCCTTTCAATCCGAATGAAAAGTCAAGCTCCAGATGCTCTTCAAAGCGGTGCTTCTGCGAATCCGTCATCACGCTGTAGGCCAGCTGCTTGGTCTCGGCGGGAGTCAGTTGCGGCAGATCCAGCGGGACAAGGTGCCCATGCACGCGGATTTGCGGCGGAGAATTCGTCGTAATATGAAGATCGCTACCGTTCATCTCCAACATTCGTTTCAGCAGATCACTTAATGAGAGCGACATTGTCTATTCCTTCGGACCTTTCTATCGTGCTTGATTGAACTTTTTCTCCGCTGGTTTAGTGAATGGTTTCGCGCGCCACTTCTTCCAGCGTAGTCATTCCCGCGGCAACTTTAATCAGGCCGCTGCGGCGGAGGGTTATCATTCCCCGCTCGATGGCCTTCTTTTTCAGTTCGACTGCGGATGCTCCTACCAGCACCAGCTCTCTAATTTCGTCGTCCACTTCCATCACTTCATAGAGACCGGCACGGCCTTTATAGCCGGTGCTGTTGCATACACTGCATCCCTTACCTTTATGAATCTTGACCGTCTTCGCTTCTTCCGGCGTATAGCCTTCTTCAATTAGGGTTTGCACCGGCACGTCAACTACCTCGGCACAGTCCTTGCAGATCCTGCGCACTAGGCGCTGTGCGCAGATCAGGTGCACTGAAGTGGCGACCAGGAAGGGCTCAATGCCCATGTTCATAAGTCGAGTAATGGTTTCGGGCGCGCCGTTGGTGTGCAGCGTTGATAGAACCAAGTGACCGGTAAGAGCGGCTTTGATTGCAATTTCGGCGGTTTCGAAGTCTCGAATTTCACCGACCAGGATGATGTTCGGATCCTGCCGCAAAAATGCGCGCAGGGCAGCGGCGAAGTTCAACCCGATCTGCTCTTTCATCTGCACCTGGTTGACGCCCATCAATTGAAACTCGACCGGATCTTCGGCAGTCATGATGTTGGTGTCAGGCTTATTCAGGGTTGAAATCGCGGAGTAAAGCGTGTTGGTTTTGCCTGATCCGGTCGGGCCTGTGACCAGCACCATTCCGTAAGGTTTCAAAATCGCTTTTTCAAACTTGACCAGAGATTCGGGCTCGAAGCCCAGCTTGGTCATGTCCAGGCGAAGATTTTCTTTGTCCAGCAAGCGGAGCACAATTTTTTCGCCCCACAGCGTGGGCAATGTGCTGACGCGGAAATCGAGCTGCTTTTTCTTGCCGCCGATATTCATCTTCAGCATGATGCGGCCGTCTTGCGGCAGCCGCTTCTCGCTGATGTCTAACTTCGCCATGATCTTCATGCGCGAGGTAATTGCGTCCTTGAGCTTGAGCGGTGGCGACATGATCGACTGCAACACACCATCAATACGGAAGCGGACTCGGAATTCTTTTTCGTACGGCTCGATGTGAATGTCGCTGGCCCCTCGCTTCACCGCGTCGGTCAGGATCAGGTTGACCAGCTTTACGATTGGAGCTTCATCCGCCGCCTTCTCCAGATCGGCAAGGCCAATTTCTTCCGCGTCGGCTTGCAATTCGACGTCGGTCTCGTCCATGTCAGAAATCGACTGCATGACCTGGTCGAGATCTTCTTCCTTGCTCGTACCGTAGGCTTTCTCAATCCCTTCGAGAATCGCGCTTTCGGAAGCTACAACCGGTTCAATGTTGAAACCGGTCATGAACTTGATATCGTCCATGGCGAAGACGTTCGTGGGATCAACCATGGCAATGGTGAGTGAAGCGCCTACGCGGCTGAGGGGCAGAATCTGATAGCGCTTGGCAGTGTCATACGGGATCAGCTTGACTACCGAAGAATCGATTTCAAAATAAGAAAGATTTATAGCGGGAACGCCGTATTGTCGTGAGAGGAAATTGGTGACATCCTCGTCGGTGAGGAAGCTGAGTTTGACCAGAGCGCTGCCCAGGCGGCAGTTTTGTTCCTTCTGCACCTTGATCGCCTGTTGCAGTTGTTCTGGGGTGATGATCTTCTCTTTGACGAGAAGGTCGCCCAGTCTTTGAGACATACCCCAATCTCCTGGTACGGCTGAAAACGAAGGTCCGGATAACGCGAACCCGGCGCAGAAAAGGTGCCCGCTTCAGGGGATGACAAGCACAAGTTCCGGTGACACAAATTGTCACCTTGAATCAGTTACCTTGAAAGTAACTTTGGTACTTGTCCTCACACTTAAGATTTTTCAGCGCCGGAAATTCGCTAAATACCGCGGTAGACAGCACTTTTAGCGACTGGTGCGCGACAGGTCATGTACCTTGGACACATCTCCAGGACTCTCTTACACTGAAACCAAATGCCGAAGCTGTCCGCCGAAGCAAATGTCGCAGCCATCTATTCGACTTTAGCGCGCGCCTGGGGACCGCAGCACTGGTGGCCCGCGAAGAACCGATTTGAGGTGATCGTCGGCGCCTATCTGACCCAAAACACGAGCTGGCGCAATGTAGAAATCGCTATGCGAAACTTGCGGGCGGCGCGCGTTTTGAGCGTTGAAGGAATTCGCAATATTTCGCTTACGCGATTGGAGCGCTTGATACGGTCGTCAGGTTATTTTCGACAGAAAGCGCGGAAGCTGAAAACGTTTGTGAAATTTTTGGACCGACGCTTCGGAGGTTCGTTGAGCAGAATGTTCGCTCAACCGACAGCAGAACTCAGGGAACAGTTGTTGTCATTGAATGGTGTGGGACCGGAGACTGCGGATTCGATTCTTCTGTATGCGGGACAGCATCCGGTTTTTGTGGTGGATGCGTACACGCGGCGGCTGGCCGTGCGACACGGCATCATAAGTGAAAAGGCAAGCTATGAAGAGATCCGCAGGTTGTTCGAGCGCGCTCTTATTGACGCGCCAGATGTGGCTTCGAACGTAAGTGCGTCAGAGATAAGGGCGGCGGCGGCACACACGCCGTCGCGCATGAGTTTGGCCACGCGCACACCACTGGCACTAGTTTTCAACGAAATGCATGGCTTGATCGTGAGCGCGGGCAAGCAATATTGTTTGAAATCCAAAGCGCAATGCGAACGGTGCCCACTCGGACCATTACTTCCAACTTCACCAGTCTCCAGAGCCTGAAACCCGCACATTGCATTCCGACCGGAACCGTGTTCTTCTAACTCGCGCCCCATGCCGATGCCCGACCAGCAACACACCACACATTCCGCTGCGACGCCATCGCGGCCCTGGCATTCCGTTACCGCCGGCTTTCTCGGCTGGATGCTGGATGCGTTCGACTTTTTCGTTCTTGTGTTCCTGGTCGACACGCTGGCAAAGCAGTTCCACGTAAGCAAAGGGCAGATGGTTTTTACGCTTACCGCGACACTTGCAATGCGTCCGGTGGGTGCGGTGATATTTGGATTGCTGGCTGACCGCTACGGGCGACGGCGGCCGCTCATGGCGAACGTAATTTTTTTCTCAGTGGTCGAGCTGCTGTGCGGATTTTCTCCCAACTACACGGTGTTCTTGATTCTGCGCGCGCTCTATGGAATCGGCATGGGCGGAGAGTGGGGTGTGGGAGCTTCGCTCGCGATGGAAGCCGCTCCTCCGAAGTGGCGCGGCATTTTGTCGGGAGTTTTGCAAAGCGGTTATCCCCTCGGTTATTTACTCGCCGCATTGGCAGCGCGTTTCATAGAACCTGCGTTCGGATGGAGAGCGATGTTCTGGGTCGGCGGCGCCCCAGCATTACTGGCGCTCTACATACGTTCAAAGGTGCCGGAATCGGAAGCCTGGAAGCAACACCGGGCGCCCTCAACTCGCGCCATTCTGGAGGTCGTGAGGCAGAACTGGAAGTCGGCGATGTATCTGGTGCTGATGATGACGTTGATGATGTTTCTGTCTCATGGGACCCAGGACCTGTATCCGGATTTTCTGCGGTCGACGCGCGGCGCCAGCGCGCACACTATCTCTTACATTGCGATTCTTTATAACATCGGCGCCGTGATCGGAACTTTGCTTTTCGGACACCTCTCGGAGCGCTTGGGACGGCGGCGCAGCATGATTTTTGCGCTTCTCTTGTCGCTGGTCGCCATTCCCGCCTGGGCCTTCGCCGGGCCGATCGTCACTGTCGCCATCGCTGCATTCGTTCTGCAAGCCGGCGTGCAGGGCGCATGGGGAGTGATTCCCGCGCACTTGAACGAGCTTTCGCCGGACCAGACGCGGGGTTTGTTGCCGGGGCTCGCCTATCAACTGGGCATCCTCATCGCCGCTCCCATCAATTCGATTGAGTACGCGTTGAGTTCTCGTGTCGGATATTCGTGGGCTTTGGCGGGATTTGAAACGGTCAACATTGCGTTTTTGATTGTGGTGCTGGCGTTGGGCAAAGAGCGAAAAGGACGGGGATTCGTATCGGAGACCGTCGTCAGAGTCTAGCTCCGACACGAAGAGCAATAACCACGAAGGACACTAAGGTTCACGAAGGAAGTCAAACTGAGAACCACACTGTTCTCGGGAATCACGCAATAAATTCTTCGTGCCGGGGGCTGGGCATCAATTCCGGCAGACGATCCGT
This sequence comes from uncultured Acidobacteriota bacterium, assembly GCA_963702345.1. Lineage (GTDB taxonomy): Bacteria > Acidobacteriota > Terriglobia > Terriglobales > Acidobacteriaceae > Gp1-AA145. The sequence goes on from CAVPCD010000002.1 coordinate 133,232, forward strand.
GACTTCCGAAAGAACCGCAAGCTTCGCAGCCAGTTCCGGCTTTAGTGCGCCTGGATTACAACGCCAGTGGTAGTTGCCGGTGTGGGTGCTCGGCGTATTAAGCCTGGCTTCGCTGCCGAGGCCAAAAACATCCTGCAGAGGAACCACCGAGAAGTTCGCAGGCGAACTTTGCGCCAGGCGGATCAATCCCCAATTCGGCCCATCGTTGCAGCAGCCTATCAGGCCTAACACTGCGCTGCGAATCTTTTCGTCCAGGGTGGGCCACCAGCCGAGAGTGGTGTCATTATCGTGGGTGCCCGTGTAAATCACACAGTTGGAACTCAAGCGGTGCGGCAGATAGGAATGCGCCCCAACGTCGCCGAATGCGAACTGGAGTACGGCCATCCCGGGAATGTGGTGCCGGTCACGCAACGCGACCACGTCAGGCGTAATCAAGCCAAGGTCTTCGGCAAAAAATGGCAGCCCGCCCAACGTGTCGTTTAACTTGAAAAAAAATTCGTCACCCGGGCCATCGACCCATTGGCCTTTGATCGCCGTTGGCTCATCAGCCGGGATCTCCCAGAACTGAGCGAATCCCCGGAAGTGATCAAGGCGAATGAAGTCGCAGGTCTGCGTCGCCCAGCGCAGGCGTTGAATCCACCACTGATAGCCGCTGGCGCGAATTGCGTTCCAGTCGTAGAGCGGATTGCCCCAACGCTGGCCGGTTGCGCTGAAATAATCCGGCGGCACGCCTGAGACAACGTCCGGCGTCAGGTCATCGCGCAGACGAAAAAGATCGCGATGCGCCCAAACGTCGGCGCTGTCGTAATCGACGAAAATGGCGATGTCGCCAACCACGCGAATGGATTTCTGCGCGCTGTAATGACGCAGCGCGTGCCACTGTTCCCAAAAGAAAAACTGCAGAACGCGGGATATGGAAAGATCGCAAGCGAGTTCTCTCTGAGCCGTTGCAACTGCTAAAGATTCTCGGTGGGCTAACGGAGAGGGCCAGTGGTTCCAATTGTTGCCGTGCTGCTGGCGGAGAGTATCGAATAGAACATAATCCTCCAGCCACCAGGAATTTTCCTGACAAAAACGGTCGAAACGCCCGCGCACTTCTCCGTTCGCACGCTGCAGAAAATTCTCTGCCGCCCGCCGAAGCCGGGGAAGCTTGTCGCGACGAACCTGGTCATAGTCGATTGGCCCGACGGTTACGCTCAGATTGGAAAGCGACCCAGGATCAAGCCAGCCTTTGTCTGCGAGCCGTTCCAGGCTGATGAGCAACGAATTTCCAGCGAACGCCGAAGTAGATGAATAGGGCGAGGTCCCGTTTGCCGGCGGGTTCAGCGGCAAAACCTGCCAAAGTCCCTGGCGCGCTAGCTCGAGAAAATCAAGAAACTGATACGCGGCAGGTCCCAGATCGCCGATTCCGCCACGCGATGGCAGCGAGATGGGATGAAGCAGAATTCCAGTCGAGCGAGGAAAATTCATCGGAAAGCAGTTGCTGGTGGTGCGTGCTCAGTGTCGGTGATCAGTTCTGTTTGGAAAGTAACCGCTGGCGGGAGATCGACAGTACTTCCCCGATTCGTCGCTGAGGTCTCGCTGCAGCTATTCACTCTCCTCGGTGCGCGCTTTTGTCAACGCGGCCATCTCTTTTTCGTTGATCCTGATCTTGCCGGCCTTTTGCATTGACTCGCGAAGATTTCCCAGGAATAAATTGAAAACTTCACTCTGCTGCTGCTGCAACGTTGCGTCGCGAATCTGATCTTTCTTCGCCGCATATTCCTGATCGGTCGGAGCCTGGCGATCCGTAACCGAAAGGACGACGCCGGTATTACCCGCATCGAGGGGACCGCTGATCTCACCCGGCTTGAGCGTGAAGGCCACGGCTGCGGATCCCGTCATTGAACCGACATCTGGAACCTGGCCGTCGGGAAGAACGAAGTCACTGGTTTTGTAATCCGCCCCGAGTTCCTTGGCTGCCCTTTTCAGATCGTGATCGGCTTTGGCGCGATCGGAAAGCTCCTGAGTTTTCTGAGCCAGCAACTGGGCAGCTCGTTCATTCTTGAATTCCTGCTCCACCCGGCCGCGAATTTCGTCGAAAGTCGGCGTCGACGGCGGCTTGACGGCGGTGACCTGGTAAATGGCATAGCCCTGATGTGTTTGCGCCTGATCCGGCGGCGCGTTCTGAGTTTGCGCGAAAACCGTGCTCATGAATTGCGGATCGTTGCCGATTCCGGGAAGCGCGGCCTTACTGTCAACAAAGTCGGTGCTGATCACCTGCAAACCTTTCGACGCGGCAGCCTTTTCCAAGCTGGTGCTGCGCGCCTCCGAAAGTAGTTGTTCAACTTCCTGCTGCGAAGCCTGCGCGGCTTTTTGCTGCTTAATCAATGGCTCGATCTGCGCTTTTACATCGTCGAGGGACTTAACGTGGGCATCCTGCTTGTCATCCACATGGATAATGTGGAAGCCGTAACTGCTCTGGACCAAGTCGCTGGTTCCGCCCTTGGGAAGAGAAAATGCAGCCTTCTCGAATTCAGGGACGGTCCTTCCCTTCCCCATCCATCCCAGTGAGCCGCCGTTCTTGGCCGAGCCCGGATCGTCTGAATATTTCTTGGCAAGTTCGGCGAAGTTGCCACCGGCTTTCACTTGCTTTAACACGTCCTCGGCTTTAGCACGCGCGGCATCAACTGCTTTCTGATCAACTTTGCCATCGGGTCCGGGAAGCGGGGTCTTGATCAAAATATGACGCACGTTCACCTGTTCGGGAACTCGGTATTCGTCGCGGTGCTCGTCATAATAACTTTGAAGCTCCTGCTGTGTGACCTGGGTCTGCGAGAGCAACCGCGCATTGTCGACGACGACATATTTAAGCTGGCGCCGTTCGGGGATCGAATTCACGTAGCTATTCTTGTTGCGGTCGTAGAAAGCCTTCAGCTCGGCGTCCGCGGGATGAATCGATTTGAGGATGTCGTCTTTTTTGATGACCGCGTAATTGAACTTTACTTTCGTGTTTTGCTTGTCAAACTGCTTGCGAACTTCGGCATCGGTTACGGTGGCGCTGGAGGAGACTAGATCGCGCAACTTGTTCAACAGGATGTCTTCCTTGACCAGTTGCTCAAACTGCGGCACGGTCAGGTTGTTGCTCGCGACGAAGTTCTCATACTCCTGCTGTCCGATGAAAACGCCGCCAGGAAAAAGAATCTGCCCCAACTGGCCGTGGCGCATGTATTCACGCAGATCGTCGTCGGTGGCCTTCAGGCCCATATTTTGCGCTTGAACCAGCAACACTTTTTCGCTGATAAGATTCTCAGCCGCGCGCTGGGCGAAAAATGGCAGAAGCGCGCTCGCCTGAGCGCCTCCCTTTGGAAACTGCTGGTTCAACATCTGCTTGGCCTGGCGTTCTACGTCGTTGGTGGTGATGTCCTGTCCGGAAACCGTCGCCACCACACCGGCAGTAGGAGCATTACCGAGGAAATTTGAGCTGCCAAAGCCGGGAATGAGCGTGATCGCCATAAGCACGCAGACAACGGTTAACAGGCCCCCGAGGACAACTTTCTTGATCGGGCCAGGGGTTTGCAGGAAACGAATCATAAGTTTGAAAACTCCAAAAGCTTTTAGCGGAAGTTAAATTATAGACGAACCGGGCTTTGGAGCGCAGCCGTCTTCGCGATTGGTGGAGGCGTTTCCTTAGTGAACCTTAGTGTCCTTCGTGGTTTAGGCTTTTGAAAATCAATAACCACGAAGAAGACGAAGTTACACGAAGCAACACGTGCGTTCATGGCAGACACCAAATTCATCTATTGAAACGTGTTAATAAGGCGTGATATGAATGCTGGGCCGATTCGTTCCCATAGAGAAGGGGCCTAATGAAGCAATTTCAATTTCCGATCTCCGTTCTTGTTGTTTTTCTGATTTCGCAATTTGGTTTGACGCAAACGCAATCTGCGCAACCGCCGTCGAGGCGTTCTGGTTCTTCGGCGGTGCCGGAGATGGGGCTTGCCCTGCGCGATGGCTGGTCGCTGCAGTCGTCGTGCAAGGTGGACAAGCCGGGAGAGATCATTTCGTCGTCGAAGTACGCGCCTACTGGATGGTACGCGGTGAGCGTGCCGACCACGGTGGTGGCGGCTTTGGTGAAGCAGAAGATCTACCCCGACCCCGACTTCGGAATGAACTTGCGAAAGCTGCCGGGCATGGATTATCCCATCGGCGCGAACTTTTCGAATATCCCCATGCAGCAGGACAGTCCGTTTATGGTGCCCTGGTGGTATCGGAAGATGTTTACGCTTCCCGAGAGTTTTCGCGGAAAGACGATCTGGCTGGATTTCGCCGGCATTAATTATCGAGCCAACATTTTTTTGAACGGAAAGCAGATCGGAAAGAAAGATGACGTGGCGGGCGCGTGGCGGACCTACGAGTTCAACATTACCGACGCGGCCCTGCCGGGAAAATCCAATGTGCTGGCGGTCGAAGTCTACTCGCCGACCGACAGAGATCTCGCAATCACCTTCGTGGATTGGAACCCTTCGCCGCCGGACAAAAACATGGGATTGTTCCGGGAGGTCAGTGTGCGGACCAGCGGCCCGGTAGCGGTGCGATATCCGACGGTGCTTTCGAAGGTTGGTGCCGACGGTAAGGCGAACCTGACCGTGACCGCACTGCTGAAAAATGGAACGAGCCAAGTGATTAAGGGAACGCTGAAGGGGCGCATTGAGAATGCCGAATTCTCGCAGGGCGTCGAGCTTGGGCCCAACGAGCAGAAAGACGTGACGTTCGATCCCGCACAAGTTTCACAACTTAACCTGGACAATCCGAGGCTGTGGTGGCCGGCGCAGGTGGGCAAACCGGAGCTGTACAAGCTGGAGATGAGTTTCGAGACCGGTGGGAAAAATTCCGAAACTACCGAGACGAACTTTGGTATTCGCGAAATCACCTCCGAGCTGAACGCGCACGGCAAGCGGGTGTTCTCGATCAACGGGAAGAAGTTTCTGATTCGCGGCGGCGGGTGGGCGCCGGATATGATGCTGCGCGAAACTTCGCAACGGCTGCAGGACCAGTTTAATTATGTGCAGGACATGGGGCTGAACACGATCCGGCTGGAGGGAAAGCTGGAGACCAAAGAATTTTTCGATCTCGCCGACAAGCGCGGAATTCTGGTGATGGCAGGATGGTGCTGCTGCTCTTTTTGGGAGCACTGGCCAAATTGGAAACCTGAAGATTATGGAATCGCCCAGCAATCGCTGCGCGACCAGATTTATCGGCTGCGCAGTCATCCCAGCCTGCTGGTGTGGTTGAACGGAAGCGATAACCCTCCGCCGCCGGACGTCGAGCAGATTTATTTGAAGGTCGAAAAAGATTTAATGTGGCCAAATCCAGTAATTTCGTCAGCAACTGGAAAACCCACCACGGTCAGCGGCGACAGCGGAGTGAAGATGAGCGGTCCCTACGAATATGTCGCGCCGGCCTACTGGATGGAAGACTCGCTGGCGGCGAACCATCCGCAGGCTTGCAATCAGGGCGGCTGCGGCGGCGGGTATGGCTTCAACACTGAGACCAGCCCCGGGCCGGCGGTGCCTCCGATTGAAACCATTAAGGCCATGCTGCCGAAAGAACATCAATGGCCGATCGACGACTGGTGGAATTTTCACGCTGGCGGCGGAGTGTTCAAAGACATGCACGTCTTCACCGATGCGCTCGACGCGCGCTATGGAAAATCTACCAGCTTGGAAGACTATACGATGAAGTCGCAGGCGCAATCTTACGAGGGCATTCGCGCCATGTACGAGGCCTATAGCCGGAACAAATACACGTCGGGTGGCGTGATCCAGTGGATGCTGAACAACGCATGGCCGTCGATGATCTGGCATTTGTATGACTGGTATCTGCGGCCGGGCGGCGGATATTTTGGCGCGAAAACGGCGCTGCAGGCGCTGGATCCAGTTTATGGATACGACGACAACAGCATTTATCTGGTCAACAGCCGCTTTGAAGCCGCGACCGGCCTGCGGGTGCAAACCAAAGTCCTGAACCTGGACATGACCGAGAAATTTTTGAACGAAAGCACCGTCGATGTTCCAGAAGATGGTGTGGTCAAGGTTTTAGCGTTGCCGGAAATTGCTGATTTGAGTCCCACGTATTTCGTGGCGCTGCGAATCTCTGACGCTAACGGCAAAATACTGGGTTCGAATTTCTACTGGCTATCGACGAAACCCGAAACCATCGACTGGGCAAAATCGACCTGGTACACCACTCCCACGGCGTCTTACGCCGACTACTCTGCGCTTTCGCAATTGCCGAAAGTGAACCTGAATGTCAGTGAGCACAGCGAAAAGCAGGGCGAAGACGAAATCACCCATGTGACAGTGGAAAATCCGAGCAAGAGTTTGGCATTCTTCGTACGGCTCAAAGTTGATAAGAGCAAAGGCGGCGAAGAAATTCTGCCTGTGCTGTGGGAACAGAACTACGTTTCACTATTGCCCGGCGAGAAGCGGGAGATTAGTGCTAAGTATCGGGCAAGTGAATTGGGAGCTGCGAAGCCGTATGTGGAAGTCAGCGGGTGGAATGTGGAGTGATCGTGATTGCCGAGCTTCGCTCGGCTTGGACGGGCGAGTGCGCCTGTCCCCACACAAGCAGTCCCCACATAGCCAGTAGATGACACAACCAACTTATGCTCAGCTCTCCTCGGCCGGCAGTTCGAAATCGATCAGGTTGCCGCGGAAGCCGCGAGTCTTGATTGCGCCAAAGGCAATGCCGACCGCCATCCAGATGCCGCCAACAATCCAGGCTTTCCAACTGAGGTTTTTCCACAGAAAAAAGCAGATGGTAAAGCCTGCAAGCGGCGGCGTCCATACTGCCAGGATTGCCAAACCTACGCCAGCTATCCCCAACAGCGCGACACTCTGATAGGGCAATAGCACGAGGGCAATCACAACACCGGTTATCAGCAATGGAGCGATCGGGCTGCCGCCGCCCTCGCGGACGTGATAACGAACAAAAGCGGCCAGATTGACACCCATGAAAGCGATGAGCGCGCCGAAGTTCAGCATCTCGGCCCCAAGGCCATAACTGATAATGAACGCGCCGGCGAGCGCAATTACGCCGACGAAAATAACGTTGTTACGTGGCACATGGCGCTTGGGATCAACTACGCCGAAAAATGATTGCGGCAGCGCCTTGCTGCGCCCCATTCCGTATAGCAAGCGGGCTGCTCCGATCTGCGCGCCCATCCCGGACCCGAAATTGGCCACCAGCAAGGTGAATCCTACGATTGCAAACAATGGCGCCCATGCGCGGCCTGCGACATAAGTGAAGGCCGTATCAGAGTTCGGGAATGCCTGGGTTGCGGGCCAAATAAGCTGCGCGGCATACACTTCGAAAGCGGACAGAACTCCAATCACAAAGCAGGTTAATACCGTTGCCAGCAGAATATTGCGTCGCGGATTCTCAGCCTCCTCTGAAAGGGTCGAAATGCCGTCAAACCCTATATAGCTAAGGACGGCAATTGAGGTTGCGCCCAGCACGGCTTTCATGTCCCACATGCTGGGGTCGTAAAAAGGCCGCGTAAAGAATGCTGCGCCATCATGAGGATTGCGAAAAATGTAGCGGGCTGCGGCAATAAAGAAAACGGACACCACCGCGGCCATTCCCGCCGCCAGCAGCGTATTCACCCGGGCCGAAGTCTTTATGCCTTGAATGTTCAACCCGGTGAACACCGCTCCAAAAAAAATCGCCCACACAGCGTACGGCACACCGGGCGCAAAAACGTGTGCTTGCTGGCTGCACCAAATGATGCAGATCATGGGATTGAGCATGTAATCCATCACCATGCTCCAACCAGTGATGTAGCCGACCGCAGGATTTATCTCCTGGCCAACGTAAGTGAATGCCGAGCCCGCACTTGGATACGCCCGCGCCATTCGCCCGTAGCTAAACGCTGTGAACAGCATGGCTACCATGGCGATCAGCAGCGTCGTCACCACGTGGCCACGTCCGCGATCGCTTAGTACTCCGAATACTGACATCGGGGCGACAGGCTGAATGACGATCACGCCATAAAGAATCAGGTCCCACAACGTGAGGGTGCGCCGAAGACGAGGAGCTGAAGATGTTGCCGAAGCCGTTTCCATCTTGGCGTATTGAACGGGGCAGAGCTGAAAAAGTCAAGGATTAAAACGATTGAACAAGCTTTCAGCCGTCAGCCCTCAGCCCTCAGCCCTCAGCCGTCAGTCGAACGGAAAACGGATCGTACATCTATTTCTCATCTGAACTTCCGAAATCGTACGAGTAACCGCGTGGTTCATTGCCGGAGATGAAGCGCGTGTTGAACTCGAGCATGTATTTCAAATGCTCGTCATCCGACGGGAATGACTTGCCGGAATACGGATATGTTCCCATACGACGAAATGGCAGCGGCGCGACCGTCGCGCCGTCGGCGGCGTAGAAGTCCATATCTTTTTCGTATCCGTTGGCCTGGAAGAAATAGTCGCGTGTCCAGCCCTTGGGCAGCGGCCGCAATTTTGCGGGATCGAATTCCAGCTGCACTTCTTCGCCGGACCCGAAGACGGCGAGTTTGTCGTCGAACGACTTCAGCAGCGGCAGGACGTCCCCATAGCGCGTGTATTCGCCAGCCTGGCGCGCGTATGGCCCGGTGCGGCTGACCTGCTCGTAAACATATTTCACGTTTCCCGGCGGCTGGTCTTCGATCTGACGTGGATAGCCGTGGTAGTCGAGGTTGGCCTTGGTGAGCGGGATTGACGTGAGTTTGAAACGTTCGTTTTGTTCGCTGCGATCGATGAGAATGTTGTCCCAATAAATTTGCAGGTTGGTGGTGATGCGAATACGCGTGGTTCCGAGTGGAAGCTTGTCGCTGAGGTCAGCGGTAATTGTTTTGGGAAGGCCGGCGGGAAAGCCGATGTCGTCGCTGACGCGGACCCACTTTTCTCTATTATTGGGAAGCCGGGCGTCCCCGCCCGGCCGGACGGGCGAGACGCCCGTCCCCCCATATGCCTGTGTGCCCGAAACTTCCGCTTCCACATACGGCGCGGTGGCTTCAATTCCCGCCTGCGACGCCGCATACATTCCCGTAGCGGTGAAGTATTCGATCTCGCCATGCATGAGCAGGCGCAAAGGCCCGCTACGATAGGGCTCTCCTAGATCGAGAATCAGGCTGTGTGGCTTGGTGAAGCCTTTGAATGGGAGCAACTCAAATTTACCGACATACTTGTGCGCGAGAAGATCGGGGAGGAGATTGTTGCCCTTGTCATCCCACGCGCCGGCTGGAGGCTTGGCGTTTTTACTGGTGACGACTTTGAAATCCGGGTAAGGCGGGTTACTGGCGAAATATTCGTTGGGATAAACATCTTCGTTCGCCGGATGATCGACCGCCACGAGCTTCACTGCGTCCAGGTAGACGACTTCTTCCATGGGCTCCATCAGGCGAAAACTCAGAGTTCCCTTCCCACTTCTCCCAAAAGCCGGGAGAAGTGGGGCACCCCCGTTTTGTTCTGATTGGTAGTGCCCGTTGTTTCCGCCATTTTTTTCTTCGGGTTGATAGTAATACTTGTTTCCTGTGTTTTGTTCTGCCGCATGGGGGTGCCCCGTGTCTCCCTGGTTTTGGGAGACATGGGAGAGCGCATGAATTACATTCCGGTCGATCTTCACCCACTCCGTCGGTCGTGGGATATTGCGTTCATTTGGTCCGACCCAATGACCGACCACGCCGGCGCCCAGAATGTCTGAGACTAGCTGGTAGTGTTTGCCGTCCCAGACAAATAGCGTTGGACATGAACTGCCGCGGCGGTCGATCTCAAGAAAATCCTTCTGCTGGTTTGCGGCCACTTCGACTTCGTCTTGCAGGACACCCGTCGGCCAGAGCATGCGCACGACATCAGCCTGCTTGGCTTGACCCAAGCCGACGGTCAGATACGGCGAGTTCTGGCCGAGATATCCGTTTGAACCGTAGATCTCAAATTTCTGGCGAATGCCGTCGGAGAAGATTTCGACCTTGGTGCCGATGGCGCTCTTGTTGTCGTTCAGTCCCTTCAGCGCGAGCCGCAGCCAGTTGTTCTTGTTGCCGCCTTCGTTCTTGAGCAGGACCGCGGGGCCGTGGTTCTGGGTGATGAGCAGGTCGGTGGCGCCGTCGTTGTCGTAGTCTCCGGTGATGATGGCACGAGGATCTTTGAGCTGAATTTTATCGAGGCCTACGTCGGCGGTGACATCTTTCCATCCATCGGGACCGAGATTGCGGAAGAGTCGAATCTCGAATTTGTGCTCGTTTATTACGCCGACTGGAACCTTCGTCTCGCCAACAGCGACAAGATCAACCCAGCCGTCGTTGTCATAGTCGAAAGCAGCGACTCCGTAGCCGTGGGCCCAGTTGACGTCAGGCAAGTTCACTGGGTGAACCCCCTTGCCGCTTACGTTACGCCAGATGCCAACCGCGGGAGGTATAAAACCCGTGAAGGCGAGATCCATCCACCCGTCATGGTCAAAATCTAATGCGGTTACAGCATTCGTCAGGACTGTCGGCGTTGTGTCGAGGGGATTGAACTTACCCTCGCGGGGGTTTTCGAAGATAGCTGGTCCAAGTTGCAAGCTCTTGGCTGGAGCTGCATGCCGAGATGTAGCTCCGGCGACGATGATGTCAACAGCTCGATCATTATTGAAATCCGAACCGATAGCCGAAAGAATCGGTCCGTCCCCTTTCAGGCCAACTTGATCAGTTACATCTGTAAATGTCCCATTTCCGTTGTTTCTGAAGACGAGGCTCCCATACCACGAAAAATCAAATGGGTAAGGTATGCCGTCGAAAGCGATGGTTCCACTTGCGTGCGGATTACCGCACCCACCCAGCCGACCCGTAGGACAGGCACGGGCGATGAACAAGTCAAGATCGCCGTCGTGGTCGTAATCTACAAACGTGGCTCCGAAGTTGTTTTCCGTGCTTTTTATCCCAGCACTTTCAGCGACATCCTTGAAGGTTCCGTTTTTTTCGTTGTGGAATAGGAAAACATGATCTGTTGAAGTGACGACCAAGTCCGTTGCGCCGTCGTTGTCGTAATCTCCGGTAGTGCATCCGATCCCGTGTAATGTGGGGTTGAACCCGGACTTCTCCGTCACATCCTCAAATTTGCCATTGCCAAAATTGTGGTACATAGTCATCCCTTTCTGCCCATTGTCGGGAAGAAAGAGGTCAATTTTTCCATCGGCGTCGTAGTCGAGGAAACAGGCTCCCGATCCGAAATAGCTCGGCCCCAATTTTGGTCCTACTGCCTCCTGCGTTGCAATCCCTGCCTCCTTCGTCACATCCACAAACTTCACCGGAATCTGCGGCGGTACTTTCACCGTGGCGGCTTGTGACTCCTCGGCCAGAGAATACTTACCTTGCTCTCCATACGCCAGGCTCATGGCAGCGCCGAGATGATTCTGCGTTATGTATTGAAAGCGCGCCAGGTGTTCGCGGGCGTGCGGAGTGTCGCCGGACTGCTGGTAGGCACGCGAGAGTCCGAACTGCGCCGAAGCGTGCAGCGGATTCACTTTGAGCGCGTGGTCGAAGGCGTCGATCGCCTGGGGGAATTGCTTGAGCTGGGAATAAACCGTGCCCAGGAAATACCAGGCGTCGGGATCGCTGTCGTCGATTGCGATGACGCGTTTGAAATCGTCCACGGCGGCTTGCGGATCACTGCTGTTCTTCTCGAGCATGCCGAGCGCGTACCAGACGTGCGGATCTTTAGGATCGTCTTTGGCGGCTTCTTCGAGGATTTTCTTCGCGGGATCGACGCGGGCTAAACTCAGCAGCGCAATTCCCTGATTGATTTTTGCCACGTGCAGATTGGGATCAGCCGCGGCGGCGTCTTCAAAATATTTGAGCGCCTTCTCGAACAGCTGCTGGTTCATGTAGGCGCAGCCAAGATTGTTCAGGCGCGCGGCTTCAGCAGAGTTCTTTTCGGGGGCGGCGGCGATGAAGATAAGTGCAGCCACCAGCAATGCGCCCGAACCAAGCAGCAGTTTGGATTTCATGTTTAAAAAGATTTAACCACAGAGGGTACTGAGTTTCACAGAGGCAGACACAGAGGCGCTTATGAAAGCGACCTCACGAATCCAACAATTCTGCCAGCAGAGCGTTCGGCTTAGGCGCGAATGGATTTACCACCGTTACCCCGTTCCACGTGAATCCGTCATGCATATCTTCGGAGAGCAGCAGACGGCAACTAGCGGAGGCCGCAGCGGCGAGTACCACGGAATCCCAGATGCGAAGACGATGACGAACCGCAAGATCAATGGCCGAAAGCAACACAGGCTGCGAAATCTCAATCACCGGGAACGCGTCCTGCCAGTTCATCAGTGCAGCTTGAGCCTGCTTAGGTGCGCGTCCAGCCTTTCGAACCAACAAGTGAAACAGTTCTCCCACGACTTGTGCGGGAAGAAAGGTGCTGGAGCCAGGCAGTCTGGTAATCAGATCCCACGCAGCGTTGGCCATGGTGGGACCGTTTACGCCTTCGGCGTACGCCAAAACATTTGTGTCGAGTGCGAATCGCAACATTTACTCGTACAACTCATCGCGGTCCCAACGACCTATGTTCAGAATTCGCTGCGAACGAAGGCGCCGTAGAAGGGCATTCTTTGCTCCTTCGGAGTGGGCATCGTGAATGGGAGCGATTCTTGCCACAGGTTTGCCGTGGCTCGTCACGATGTAGCTGCAGCCTTCCCGAACTTCTCGCAGCACTTGGGAGAAGTTTCGGTTGGCTTCAGCGGCGGAAATGGCCTTTTCCATAATGTAGTTATTTTACCTACTTTACAGAAGATGGCAAGAGCGTTTTTTAATAGGCGAGGGGCCGGTTTTTGAGTGAGACTGAGGCCACTTTGTTGACCACTGGCTTCTTTGCTGCCGCTCCGTACGTGCGCGACGCCGTGATTCCCTTGCCTTCCTCTACCGTAATGGTTTGTCCGGCGTTTATATTCGCCAGTTTGTCGGTCTGGCCGCTGGGCCATTGAATCTCGATCGCGTCGGCTTTGTCTTTCTGGCCCAGTCCGAAGGTCGCGACCAGCTCGCTCTGCGAGAGATAGCTGGAGCCGCTGCGGACCATCTTCGACTGTTTAATCTGGCCGGAAGCGAGCCTGATCACGGCGCCGATGCCATCGCGATTGGACTTCGTCCCGACCAGTTTGATACGCAGGCTGTGGTTGATTGTTCCTTCGTTCCGAAACAGGTAAGCGCGGCCACCGTTAGTTGTCATCAGCACGTCGAGAGCGCCGTCATTGTTTATGTCGGCGTAAGCCGCGCCGCGGCCGACGCGTGGCGCAGCAAATGCTGCGCCGAGAGATTGCGTGACCTCAATAAACTTTCCACCGCCAAGATTGCGAAACACATGCGGAGGCTCGTTGTAGCTCACGCGCTTCTGCACTTTTTCGATCTGGTCTTCGATGTGGCCATCGGCAACCAGAATGTCAGGCCATCCATCGTTGTCGTAATCAAAAAAGAAACAGCCGAAGCCGAGCGTGATGAGGGTTGCGCGGCCAACTTCAGAGCTTGGCGCCTCGTCTACAAAAAGTCCGTTGCCCTCGTTGTGATATAGCGAGAGCATCTGGTTGGCAAAATTGCTGATTATCAAGCTGGGACGCCCGGAATGATCGTAGTCGGCGGCATCAACGCCCATGCCGGCGCGGGCAATACCGTCTTCGCTGAACGCGATGCCTGCGGGAACAGCTTTCTCCTCAAAGGTTCCATCGTGCTTGTTCAAGTAAAGCTTGTTGGGCTGGGTGTCGTTCGCGAGAAAGATGTCCGGCCAGCCGTCACCGTCGTAATCGAGAATGGCAACGCCCAGGCTCTTGGAGGTATTGTCGAAAAAGTGCGCCTTCTCGGTTGCGTCTTCGAACTTTCCATTGCCTAGGTTGTGCCAAAGCCGCGCGGATGAGCCTTTGTAAGATTCGGGCGTGCAGTAGGACTTATGGGTGCCGTCCAGGGTGCAGAACAAATCACCCTGAATCGACCATTGCACGTAATTGGATACGACGAGATCGAGTTTGCCGTCGCGGTCGTAATCGACCCAGGCAGCGCTGGTGGAAAATTCGTTTGGTCCCCACATGCCTGCGGACTTGGTGACATCCGTGAACGTGCCGTTGCGATTATTGTGAAAGAGATGGTTCTGACCGAGAGCGGTCATAAAGATGTCGTCATAGCCATCATTGTCATAATCGCCGACGGCGACACCCAGACCGAACATGGGAATCGCAAGTCCGGCTTTCTGGGTCACATCCGTGAAGGTTCCATCGTGATTATTGTGATAAAGCTTCGGAGTGGTTTGCGGCCCGGAATGTCCAGGCCAACTTTCGCCGTTGATGAGCAGGATGTCGGGCCAACCGTCGTTGTCGTAGTCGATGAAGGCACACCCAGGGCCCATGGTTTCCGGGAGATATTTTTTCCCGAAGGCGGCGTTATTGTGGGTGAAATGAATTCCGGCCTGCGCGGTGATGTCGCGGAAGGTGATTTGCTGGGCAGATAAAAACGTCGAAGACAAAAAGACAAACAATACAATTCTGCGCATTATTTAACTTCCCGAACGGCTGATTTCATAGATGCATATGTCGAACCGGGCTCGACCGAACGGGTGTGGACGCCCGTTCCCACATGGTTTGTGCCAATTCCCGCATGGTTTATGGGGCGACGGGCTTCCCCGCCCGTCGTCTTCGAGATCCTGCGCTCATTCAAGGCAGGCAGCGGCACCGACACGTGCTCGTGAATTGCCTGGCGCTCGTTATTATCTTCTGGATGAAGCTGGCGATATGGGCCGGTGATGGTTTGCGATGATTCGTCAGCTTTGAAACGAAGGTAGCGCACCTCATGATCGTGCGCTTGCTTCTGATCGCCCAAGCCGCTGTAGCAAAGCATCAGGTTATACTGCGCCTGTAAATCTTCCGGATCAATCGCCAGCACGCCGTTCAATGTGGCGATCGCATCTTTATATTTCCGTTGCAGGAACTGGATTCGCCCCAGATCGTTGATTGCAACGCGATCGCGAGGATACTGAGCGAGAACTTTCTGCAGCTCAGCGGCGGCTCCGTCGTAGTTTCCATCGCTGCGCAATACCCGGGCATAAAAATAGTGAGCGCGGGCAAGATTCGGGCTGACCGAGAGCGCCTTCTGCAGCACCGTACGGGCGCGGTCCATGTCGCCTTCCTGCACCGCGGCGCGGCCTATGTTGACCCAGCCGTCGGGGTTCTTTGGATCGATTTCTGTCACGTTCTGAAACGCAACTTCGGCACCCTTAAGATCACCCTGCAGAAGCAATCCGATGCCGTAGTCATTCCAGCGCTGCCAGTCTTCAGCGCGCAGTTCGGTCTTGGGCTGCAAAGCGGGTGCGCTATGGGGGCCGACGTTGAGCGTGACCTGGTCCTCTCCGAGAGCAACAATCGGAAGATCCGGGATTTTTTGCTCCTTCGCCGAAAGTCCCTGCAGCGGCCCGGTGAAGGCATACTTGGTGTCGTCGTAGCCGGGAGCCGTTGGCTCCTTCGGCTGACTTGGATCTGGCACGCCCGCGAAAGCAAACTGCGTGTTCCACCACGCGAACTTCCGATAGCAGAGCCGCGCATGCAAGGTAATTTTATTTCCCGTGCTCTGCGGAATGGATATGCGGTAATGCACGGTGTCGGCGGCGCCGGGCGGGATCAGGCGAACGTAAACCACTGATCGCGTGGCCCACGCATTGCGCTTGTTGACGGGATTGCCGTGAGCATCAATCTGCAGCGAGCGATAAAAATGCGCGCCCTTTTCTACCGGGCCTTTTCCGTTGTCCTCGACCATGCCGCTCCAGAAGATGGTCTGGTTTTTATCGTCGGTGGCCTTGAGCTCGAGCCAAGTGTCGTAGGCATCGACGGTACCGCCGGGAAAAAAGTGGCCGATTTTCTTCGTACGTACGACAACATCGACGCGCACGGTGTCTCCGCGGCGCAATGTCGGCTGCACGCGATTCAGGGGCGCCGAAATCGGGGATGCCTCGGTGGTGGCGGATGCAACTTTAGATTCCGCTTCTTCACCGACGGCAAACGTAGTCTGAATATCCGATTGCGGGGTAGCGACGGCCTTGGCATTCGCAACTTCCGGCGAAATTGCAAAGATGTCG
The DNA here is from genome assembly GCA_963702345.1 of uncultured Acidobacteriota bacterium. Classification (GTDB taxonomy): domain Bacteria; phylum Acidobacteriota; class Terriglobia; order Terriglobales; family Acidobacteriaceae; genus Gp1-AA145. The sequence continues at coordinate 149,329 of CAVPCD010000002.1, forward strand.
ACGCTCAGAATGCCGTTCTTCAGAAATTTCTCGGTCAGGTTCAATTGATTGGCATCATCGTTGGCCGTGGGAACCGCGGTATTTGCGCCGGGAAAACGATGCGAGTGAACAAACCCGTTGGTGTTGCCGAAGTCGTGCGACTGGGTGAGCGGCATATGACAATCGGCGCACTGCAGCGGATGCTGCGGGTAATAAAAAGACCGCGCGCCTTGTCCGGAGACGCCGCTGGCCTGCCAGTTATCGTATTCGTTGAATCCGCGAATCCATCGGTAGTGGTTCACTGGCGCGTCGAGATGAACCTTGTGGCAACTGGCGCAGAATTCGGGCGTCTGGTCGCGCATAAAGGGTTTAAGAAAGACGCGGCGATGCGGCTCGGGGTTTAGCTTTACGAGAAAGTCGTGCATGGTCCGCACGAACGGGTTTTTGCTTGCGGCCAGTTCGTGCAGCTTGGGATATTCGAGATAAAAATCCGCCTGGCCCATCGTGCTTTTCACTCTCGCGATGGAGTGGCACATCATGCAGCCGAGGCCGGCTTGCGATTCCGGCCGATGAACGATCTCCCTGATGGGCGTATCCATCAGGCCGCTGTAAAGCACTGCAGGATCGTGGCACCCGCCGCACCACTTCGAGGGCCTGGTTCCCACGCGGTCCTGCATGTATTCAATGCTCTTGCGATACCACTGATTGTTGAAAGAAGAAAAATGGTGAGCCGAACTTTGCCATTGCTTGTAGATGTCCGCATGACAGCGCTGGCACGAATCGGACTCCATGAAAAACTTGCTGGGAATTTTCTGCCGGCCATAGACCTGCGCTGAACTGGGAAAAAAATCGCCTTTCGGGCCATCGCCTTCCTGGTTCATCGTCTCGGGCGCATCGGTAGGGTTCTGGATACGAACTGAACTCTGCCATCGCACATTGCGCGAATACCACGCCCCGGCTGTGAGGCTGGCCAGCGCGGCCAGGCAGATTGCATAGCGTAACGCCGCTTTTCCGATTCCCGGCGTAAGCCATGCATGTCGCCCCGCCCAATCGGCAAACAGAATCACCGATCCGGCCAGAGCTAACCCAATATGAAGGTAAACCCAATTCCATTCGGCGCGCGAGGCGCCTAGCTTGATCAAAGCCAGCCCCAACACCGCAGACGCTGAGATCAGTATCCATCCCAGCCGGGCCATCAGCGAAGCCCGGCGTAAAAGGCGAAACAGCAGGAGAAAAAGGTAAATCGAGGCAACGGTCCCGAGCACGGCGTGGCACAACACCACCCCGGCATAAAAGACCGTCGCTTGTGGGAAGGCGTAGAGGTACACCGCCGAGACAAACAGAAACACCAGCATCGCCGCCAGCGCCTGGCGGCCAAGAACACTCTTGAGGTTCATTCTTTAGGTTTCCCGTCCGGCAACGAGAAGGCGGAACTCGGTTCGGATTCGTACGATACGTGTCTCCAGCGGAAGTTGGGAATAGTATAAAAACGTTACTTTCGATCTCAAGGCTGTCGAAATATGTTCGTTTCAATTTCCCGACACATTTCGGCGATGCCATTTTCGTGACTACTACTTTTCAATTATTGTGCGGCGGAAGTTCCCACTCTACATTCCTTCAATCTTTGAAGCTGGATTGCGGGCCGAAGTTTTGCCTGCGACTGACGACCAATACTGAGTGGGAGACTCCTACATGCGATTTAGAGTTTCGAGTGTCTGCGGATTGATGTACGCAGTGGTGCTGGCAACTGGAATGTGTTTTGGCCAGACTCAACCGTCCACGGCACAACAGCAGTTGCAATCGGATCCACCAGCTTCGCCGATGGATTACGTAAACAATCAGCTGCCACAATGGTTGCGCCTCAGCGGAGAATTGCGGGAACGCGCCGAAGGTTTCACCGGCGGCGGATTCAATCCGGCGAATGACGATGAGTATGTGCTGACGCGCGTATGGATCAATATGAGTGTCCAGCCGACGAACTGGATGCAGCTCTTCTTTCAGGGCATGGACGCGCGCGCGTTCAACAAGAGCGCCAAACCGGCCGGCCCGCCTTTCCGTGACGACATGGATTTGCGGCAAGCATTCGTTTCATTGGGCGCGACCGAGGAACATCCCGTCGGAATTCGCTTCGGGCGCCAGGAAATGGAATTCGGTGACGGGCGCCTGGTCGGTGCCCTGCCCTGGGCAAACACCGCGCGCACCTTTGATGGTCTCCGCGGATCTTTTATTGGCAAGAGTTTTCGTGTAGACCTGTTTGCGACGTCAGTAGTGCAGATTTATCAAACCGATTTTGACAGCTATATTCCGGGAAACAATTTCTATGGGGCATACACCAGCTTTGGCAGATTAGTGCCAAAAGCCAAGGTCGAACCATTCTTTTTGTGGCGGCGGCAATCAGGATTGAAATCTGAGCTGGGTGTGGCAGGCGTCTCCAACTACGGCACGGTCGGAATACGCTGGGCAGGGCAACTTCCCGCTGGTTTTGACTACGACACGACAATGGCAAAACAAAACGGATCACTGGGGAGCGAGTCCATCAGCGCGTGGGCGGGGCATTGGCTCGGAGGTTATACCGTCGTGCACGCACGTTACACCCCGCGTTTTTTTGCTGAGTTCAACTACGCCAGCGGCGACCACAATCCAAAGGACAACCAGCTTGGCACTTTCAACCAGTTGTATCCGACCGGGCATGACAAATACGGACTCACCGACCTGGTTGGCTGGCAGAACATTGAGCACACCCGCGCTGGCGCGGAAGTCAAAATTACGAAGAAGCTGCAGGCAACCGCGCGATGCAATGCCTATTGGCTCGCCGATCCCCACGACGCGCTTTACAATTCCGGGGCGATTGCCCTAGCGAGATCGCAGACTGGTACTGCAGGACGTTTCGTCGGGATAGAACCTGATGTAATCGCAGCCTACAAAGTCAATGTGCGTCTGGCGTTCTCCGCGGGTTACGGACGGTTGATGCCCGGCACTTTCCTGAACAACACGACCAAGGGAGCATCCTACAACTATCCCTTCTTTATGACGGTTTACGACTTTTAATTCCTTGAAAAAGTGCTCACCGCCAAATATCTACCTTAGTTTTTTCTGTCGCGCAGATTAGGTGTTATAAGAGCGGTGAGCACCTTGACATTAATTGAGCAGGGTGCTGATGAGTCCAGCCATATGGCGCCGACGACCGAAGAATTACTTGAACTGGAGAAGAAGCTGGTCGATCCCGATCTGCGCAGCACCCCGGAGAAGCTGGCACCTTTGTTGGCAGACGATTTTATTGAATTTGGCAGCAGCGGACATGCCTATGACAAGAAACGAATTCTTTTCCTGCTTAGAAGGCAAATTCCAACGCGGCTCTTGATTGAAGAGTTTCGCATGATTCCACTGACCGACTCGGCGGCGCTGGTGACCTATCGTGCGGGCACTGAATCCACCCGAACGACGGCGGCGCACTACTCACTGCGAAGTTCATTATGGGTTTTGCGTGCAGGAGCATGGCAGATGGTGTTCCATCAGGGCACGAATGTTCCCGAGTTGAAGTGATACTCTGCCGCGGGAAGTTTTACGCTTCCGGCGGCCGCAGCTTCACGCCGCTTTCCTGTTCGAGGATTTCGGCGACCGACAACACCAATTCTTCTTCCCATGGTCGGGCCACGATTTGCACTCCTATTGGAAGGCCCTCTGATGAACACAAAACTGGTACCGTAACCGCCGGCATGCCCAGCAGGTTGAACCACTCGCAATAACTCCACGCATCGAGATATTTAACCTGCTTTCCGTCAACCTGCCATTGGCGTTCGCCGTGACGAAATGCCGGTATGGAGGCCACCGGGCAAAGCAGCAGCGGAAATTTTTCCATCTGCTCGAAAATTTGCATTCGCACTAGATCGCGCTCGATCCAAGTGTCGAGCAAAGATTGGGCCGTGAGCGGAGGCTCGGCGGCAACCCAGCCGTTGAACTGCTTCAGAATCGGACTCAACTCAGAGTCGTGCGCTTTCGTCATCGGCCCGAGCAGCATGCCGCCTGTCACGCCAAAAAACTTCCACCAGAGTTGGCGGGCTTTCTCCAAGCCTTCGGGACGGAACGGTGCGACTTCGAATCCTGCGCTGCGAAGGGTTGCGGCTGCTTTTCTTACCCCTTCGCGGGTTTCAGGAGTCACCGGCGTTCGGCCGTCATCTTCGAAATATGCGATGCGGGGCTTCGCGGAAGCCCGGACGTAGACGTCCGGGCCTACACGAGGATTGCCAAATTGCGGCCAGCGCACCGGAACTGGCGCTGAGCTAGGGTCTCCAAGGTCAGGACCTTGCATGATTTCGAATAAAACTTTGAGATCGGCAACGGTGCGAGCCATAGGACCTACTACGCCCAGCAATGCGAACGGCCCTACTGATTGAGGAAAATGTCCGGTCGCAGGAATACGGCCAGGCGTCGGCTTAAGCCCGCAGATCCCGCAAAAATGCGCGGGCACACGGATGGATCCGCCGCCGTCGCTGCCCACGCCGCCGGCCGAACATCCGGACGCGATGGCCGCTGCTTCCCCGCCGCTTGATCCGCCCGCAGTGCGCGAAAGATCCCACGGATTATTCGTGCGGCCGTAAAGTAGATTGTCGGTCTCCCACGCCATCAGCAGCTCGGGCGTATTGGTGGTGCCGAGAATAATGGCACCTGCATTCCGAAGGCGAGACACGAGCGGAGCATCATCGGCAGCGACAAGGCCTGCGCGCAATTTAGTTCCGGCTTCGCAGCGCATGCCTGCGACCTCGATGGCACTTTTTGCGCTTATGGGAACCCCGTGCAATAGGCCGAGCGTTTTAGTCTCTACAACAGCTTTTTCAGCACGACGCGCGTCAGCGAGGGCACGTTCACCGTCAACTTGAACGTACGCATTAATTTTGGGATTAAGTCTCTCGATGCGATTAAGATGGGCCTGCACCAACTCGACGGGCGAGAGCTTTCGATCGCGGATCAGTTCCGCCATTTCGCAGGCGGACAAGAAATTTAGATCGCGGGTTGACACCGAAAACGGAGTCTAGCATTAATCCCACTTCCCCCAAAATCAGGGAGAAGTGGGCACCCGCAACTGTTAAGCAGCTCTCTTTGAGCGCTTGGAAGGAACTTTCTGACCTTTTTGGCGCGCCTCTGAAATCCCTATGGCGATTGCCTGTTTGCGGCTCTTAACTTTTCCACCTTTGCCGCCCTTACCCGAGCGGAGTGTGCCGCTTTTTTTTCGCCGCATAGCGCTTCCTACTGTCTTGCTGGCAGATTTGCTATATCGGCGACTACTCGACTTTTTCTTTGCTGGCATATTTCCTCCTGGCCTTTAGAGAGCGCACCGGTGCGGGAGGTTGTGCGCGATGCACATAGTCCGCCATCATCGGCCTGCTAATCTTTAATCAGCAATGAACAAAATAGTTCTCATAAATATTTCCGGCAGCGATCGTCCGGGACTCACCAGTTCCCTGGCAGACATTCTTGCTGCGTACGACGCGCGCGTATTAGACATCGGACAGGCGGTCGTTCACGAAACTCTGGCGCTCGCGATGCTAGTTCAAGTTCCGAGCAACGAAGAGTTCACGGCGCTCAAGCGTGACTTGATCGTGAAGGCGCATGACCTGGAGCTGAAAATTAAATTCACGCCGGTCAATGAAGAGTCGTTCGATCACTGGGTGCGTTCGCAGGGAAAGTTTCGTTTTGTTATCAGCGTCATTGGCCGGACGATCACGGCGCAACAACTGGCCAGCATCAGTGCGGCAATTTCGACTCACAGCTTCAACATTGATCGAATCGAGCGGCTCTCCGGCCGGTTGTCGCTCACCGGACGGGTGGCGGATGCAACCGCATGCATCGAACTGGAAATCAGCGGGGAAAAAGATGACTCATCGGGGCTGCGCGCCACTCTTATGGAGTTGACGCATAAATTTGAAATCGACATTGCATTCCAGCGTGAAAGCATCTATCGCAGGAACCGTCGATTGGTCGCTTTTGATATGGATTCCACGCTGATCCAGGCCGAGGTGATTGATGAGTTGGCGAAGCTTCACGGAGTTGGCGAACAGGTCTCGGCCATCACGGCAGCGGCTATGCGCGGCGAACTAGATTTCAAGCAGAGTTTGACGCGGCGGGTTGAATTGTTACGCGGGCTGCCCTCCCACCGCTTGCAGGAGTTATTGCACTCGATTCAACTGGCTGACGGTGCGGAGCGGCTGATTTCAACCTTGAAAGCACTTGGCTATAAGACTGCGATTCTCTCCGGCGGCTTCAACTTCTTTGGCAAGCATTTGCAGGGGCGTTTGGGAATCGATTATGTCTTTGCAAACGATCTTGAGATCGCAAATGGCGCACTGACCGGGCGGTTGGCCTCTGAGATTGTCGACGGGGCACAGAAAGCCGAGCTGCTGAATTCCATCGCACGGAAAGAAAATATTTGGCTTGATCAGGTGGTGGCTGTCGGAGACGGAGCGAATGATCTTCCTATGCTCAACCTGGCCGGCATGGGAATCGCATTTCACGCCAAACCCCTGGTACGGGAGAGCGCGAACCACGCGGTCTCACACCTCGGGCTGGACAGCATTCTGTATCTGCTGGGCGTACGCGATCGCGATCTAGACCGGGCTGAATTCCGCTCAGGAACCGCGGGCTGAAGGCCGTAAGGCGAGCTTCACCCAACGGCGAGCGCCTGGGTCCGTCTTCCATGACTGAATGGAGCTGCACAGAAACTTTGCGCCTACGGTGATGAAGCAGCATGTGGGTTCAGCATAAACTTGCTGGGATGCGGATCGCGATCGACACCGGCGGCACTTTCACCGATTGTGTTTGTCTGAGAGATGGTGCGCCCGCGGTGCTGAAAGTGCCTTCTACGCCTGACGATCCGGCGCGGTCAGTGCTGGAAGCGATTCGTACAATTGCGGCAGAAGTGAGTGTCGAGGTCCGTCACGGCACAACCATTGGAACCAATGCGCTTCTCGAACGCAAAGGCGCGCGGGTGGCGTTCGTGACTACGGCTGGCTTCGAAGACACCATCGCAATCGGGCGTCAGGCGCGTCAGCACTTGTACGACTGGATTGCGACGCCGGCCCCCTGCATTGTGCCGCAAGAGTTGCGTTTTGGCGTGAAGGAGCGAGTCAGCGCGGAAGGGAAAATCCTGCTTGCGCCGACTGAACAGGAGCTAGCGGAGCTGCGAGAAAAGATTCTCGCTAGCGGAGCTGACAGTATCGCCTTATCACTGTTGTTTTCGTTCGCGAATCCGGAGAACGAAGACCGCGTAGCAGCCTCGCTACGCGAGCCTAGCATAGCGGGCGTGGACGCCCGCCCCTACATGGCTGATCTTCCCATTTCAATTTCGCATAAGATTCTGCCGGAATTCCGCGAGTACGAACGCGCCGCCACGGTCACGGTGAACGCGTATCTGGCCCCAAAAGTTGGAAGTTACATTCTCCGCTTGCAGAACGCGATCCACGCTGGAAATTCGCCTAGACCTGACATCCTCGAGCAGCAAGAACCATGTAGCCCCGGACGTCCGGGGAGTGCAAAACTGAGCTCGCTTTATGTCATGCAGTCTTCTGGCGGAATTATTTCGGCGAAGCTCGCGGCTGAAGAACCGGTACGCACCGTGCTGTCTGGACCCGCCGGCGGGGTGATCGGCGCGCATCGGGTCGCGCAGATTGCGGGATTCGAAAAGATCATCAGCTTCGACATGGGCGGCACCTCCACCGATGTGGCGCTGATCGACACGCGTGGTCCGCAGATTACCAATGAATCCCGCATCTCTGAGCTTCCCATCTCCGTACCCATGCTCGACATTCATACGGTCGGCGCTGGTGGTGGATCGCTGGCGTGGTTTGATCGTGGAGGAATTTTGCACGCGGGACCGCAGTCGGCCGGGGCCGAACCCGGTCCGATCTGCTACGGTCGCGGCGAGCAGCCCACCGTTACCGACGCGAACCTCGCGCTAAACCGGTTGGACCCAGAACTGGCGCTGGCAGGAACTGTGCGCCTGGATGAAGCGCGGACCAAGGCGTTCATGGAGAAAACGCGCGGGCCAATTTCGTCTGTGGAGCAGTTCGCAACCGGAATCATTCAACTGGCAGAAGCGGAGATGGAAAAAGCCATTAGGCTGATTTCGGTTGAGCGCGGCCACGATCCTCGGGAGTTTACCCTGGTTGCCTTCGGAGGCGCCGGGCCGTTGCACGCCTGTTCCCTTGCCCGCGCGCTGGGAATCCCGCGGGTTATGGTTCCGGCCATGCCGGGAGCGCTGTCGGCTCTGGGTATTTTGGGAGCGGATGTAGTGCGGGATTATTCGCGAACAGTGATGGCTTCGGCGAGCGACTTTGCGTTGGAAACACATTTCTCTGATCTCGAAGGTCAAGGCGCTGCAGAATTCAAACATGAAGGCCTGAGTGGGACTTCGATTCGTTCCGCCGATCTTCGTTATGCAGGCCAGGGTTATGAAATCAACATCCCCTTCGGACCAGAGATGCTGGCGAGCTTTCATGATGCGCATCGCAAGCGCTATGGGCACGCATACAAAAGCAGACGCGTTGAAGTGGTAAATGTCCGGGTGCGAATGGTGGCGGCATCTGACCCGATCGACTTCCCCAAAAAATCTGCAGGCTCGGCCGGGTTCGACCATGCAGTCTTGAAACTAAAGAAAGTGATGTTCGGGAACGAGGGGATGGAAACGTCGGTGTTCGATCGCAGTCTGTTATTACCGGGAAATATTTTTATCGGTCCTGCGATCGTGCACGAGTACAGCGCGACGACGTTGGTATTACCGGGATGCAAGGCCAGAGTGGATTTATGTTCGAACTTGGTTATTGAGGTATAAGAATGGCGGGCAAGAGGGCCCGCATACATAGACATTAAAGATGCAAGCATTCGATCCAATTGAGCTGGCAGTTTTCAAGAGTGCTACACGCTCTGTGGCAGAGGAGATGGGTGCGTCGCTGCGGCGTACGGCATTCTCGCCCAACATTAAAGAGCGCCGCGATTATTCTTGCGCAGTGTTCGACAGCCAAGGGCAAGCGATTGCTATGGGTGATCACATGCCGGTGCATCTGGGATCGATGCCGATGTCGGTGCGGGCGGCAGTCGATGCTCTGACGCTAGGCCCGGGCGATATCGCGATTCTCAATGACCCATTTGCTGGCGGAACGCATCTGCCGGACATCACAATGGTCTTGCCGGTATTCGTCGAACAGCGAAAGACACCTGTTTTTTATGTGGCATCGCGCGCGCACCACGCGGATGTTGGCGGCAAATATCCGGGATCAATGGGCCTGTGTCGAGAAATCTCTGAAGAAGGCGTGCTAATCCCGCCCATGAAACTGGTTTGCGGAGGCGAAACGGAGAGCTCGGTCCTCACGATGATTCTGAACGGTGTCCGCACACCGGAAGAACGCGAAGGCGACCTGGCGGCGCAAGTCGGAGCATGCCGGGTCGGAGAGATGCGTCTACAGGAACTGGTATCGAGGCTGGGCTTCGATAGAGTTGAGCGTCTCTGCGCGGAGTTGCTCAACTATTCTGAGCGGCTGATGCGCGCGGAACTTTCGCAAATGCCGGCTGGAACATTCTCAGCGGAAGATTTTCTCGACGATGACGGCTTCGGGGATTCCCCGGTTCGAATTAATGTCAGCGTTGAATTCGATCCGGAGTCTACTTCCGCAAGAGTCAATTTTGAAGGATCAAGTCCGCAGGTTGCGAGCAGCATGAATGCGGTGTTTGCCATAACGTATTCCGCAACCTATTACGTATTTCGCTGCCTGCTTCCGGAAGACGCGCCCGCCAACGCCGGACTTATGCGTCCGATCACCGTTCATACTCCTGAGCGAAGCATCGTGAACGCGAGTTCACCGGCCGCCGTTGCTGCCGGTAATGTTGAGACTTCTCAACGCATTGTGGATGTGCTCTTGCGAGCTCTGGCGCAAGCGATTCCAAATCGCATTCCCGCTGCCAGCTCCGGGACAATGAGCAATCTGACCATTGGCGGAGTCGATCCGCGCAGCGGCCAGCCTTTTGCTTACTACGAGACTATTGCTGGTGGAATGGGAGCGCGACCGAGCGCAGACGGAATCTCTGGCGTCCACACGCACATGACGAACTCGCTGAACACGCCCGTCGAGGCGCTGGAATATGCGTATCCATTTCGCGTGCGGCGATACTCGTATCGGCCAAATTCAGGAGGCAAAGGCAAGTTTCGCGGCGGTGACGGTTTGATACGCGAAATCGAATTGCTGACCGATGCTCAGGTGACGCTGCTAAGCGATCGCAGAAAGTTTCGCCCTTACGGATTAGCAGGCGGAGAGCCGGGCGCGGCTGGATCGGCGATTCACCAATCGGGAAGGAGCGCAGAGGTGATACCGGCGAAGTCCAGCACCCTGGCTAAGAAAGGCGACTTGATCTCGATTGAAACGCCGGGCGGCGGAGGATGGGGCAAAACCGAAGCATAACCTTGCTACTTGCGACTACATTTCTTGACCCGCCGCCGGCTGGCCCGAAGTCAGGAAAGTTTTCGGATACTTCCCTTCGCCGCAAAGCTTGAACGAACCGAAATCCTTAACCCACTTTCCATAGGGAACAATTGGTTTAGTTTCCATCCAAACTCGCAGCTGATTCAGATCGCCGAGGGAAATATTGCGATCACGCATTCTCTGGACCAAGTGGTCTCGAATCGCTGCCGGCAAACGCGGCCAAAGTTCGATCTCGGGCACTATCCACCGAAAACCACACGACCTAATTCATCTCCCAGCCGTTTCGCTTCAGCAGGGTCGTCTGAGGCGCGGAAACGTTCGGCCAGTTCAAAAAATTCCTGTTCCTTCTGCCGGCTAGCTTCGATTCCCAATTCAATAAGATCGAGCAACACGCGGTTGTCGCTCAACCGACGCCGCTTGGCGATGCCTTGAATCTGTTTTGCCACTGGGCCAGGAAGGGTTACGCTCCGGCGAACCGGCTTTGCATTTGACATTGCACCATTGTACACCACAATGGTGCATCGGCGCATATAGCCGTTTCTTGGAACTCGGTCCAGACAACTACCGCGAAACCGCCGCAAACAAAGGCGTATGAATCAGCGACTGGAACTGCTTGTCGTCGGCTTTGAAATGCATTTGCAGCTTTGAGCCGTCGGAATTCGCGGACACGTCTTCGAGCGCCGCCTTTTCCACCGGAGTGGAGTTCATCTTCTTGTAAAGCACTCCTGCCTTCACCAGCGAGGAAAGCGTTGCTGCGGTGACAGAGTCGGTGGTGATCACATCCAGATCGAAATTGACGCCATTGGTGAAGTTCATGGCGTAACGCGAGCCGAGGATATGTTTCTTGATGGTGTCGTAATCGGCGAGTCGCGACGCATCGCCTAATGCCGACAGCATCATGTTCTGCGTGCCCTTCTGGTCGAGAATGCTCCACACCGTGCCGGACTCGACGTCCTGGATCAGGTTCGCGATATCGGGATTGGAATCGAGCGTCTGCACATAGCCGTCGCGCGCATCGATAGCGCCACGGAGGGCCGGGCCGCTGCCAAACAGCAACGTCGTCTCATCAAGAAACGTCATCTCCATACCCTCAGACATGGGATAGATATCCGAATCGTGATACTTCACCGGCTTGATCTTCTTGAGCTTCAGTTTTGCTAATACTGTTTTTAAAGAAAAAACACCTTGTGCCGCGCCCACGATCTGCACGCCCTGCTTGGGCTGGCGATAGGAGACAAACGTCAGCGTATCGACGTCGCGGTCGGTGCTGACGCCAATGCCCTTGAGCGCGGTTTCAAACTGCTTAAGATTCTCCGGAAGGACCTGTTCCTTCAACTGCTGCGCGGTGTCGGAATTTTTGAGCGCGCGATAATCCACGCAAATCAGCTGTTGCACCTGAGCTGGAATCGCGGGACGCACGGAAGAAGGCAGCGGGGCGGCGAACATCGCGGCTGGCACAATCAGGGACAATACAATCAGGCCCTTAGGCAAAGAATTTTTCATGTGATCCTCAGAATTCTCATAAGTTGGATGCAGAGCGCAATTCAGCAGTCACCCAGATACTGATCTCATTGTAGTGGAATGAGTTGGGGTCCGAATGGTGACTAAGGTACGCGCTGGGCCCTGCTTTCGGACCTGTTTCACGCATGCTTCGGCGCCGTCAGCCGGCAAGCGTAGCGGTTTGCTTGCGGACTTGGGCGACAAACTCCGAATCTTTCAGCGATTCGAGATTGATTTCGACGTTGGCCAGAGCGCCTTCGATGGCGGCACGCGCCAGGGCCGCGGCGGTGGTTAAATCGGATTCCATATTGGGATTTGTAATCGGGCCCAGGCGCTGCACGAGAGCCAGCACTTCCCTTGCCCGTTCGGCGACGCTCAAAGGCACGCTGGTGGCCTGCTTGAGCGCGGAGTCGACGATCCCATCGGCGGCGGCAGATTCTTTGGCTTTTTTGTAAGCGCTCATAACGGCGTTATACGACTCGGCGTCGGCATCGATCGCCGACTTCAGTTCCTCACGCAACAGTGACAGCCGCGAGATGGCTTCGCTTAATTCGCGCTCGTATTGCACGTAGGCCTTCTTGCCACGTGACATCGACGCGACCATGGTTGCAAGGCCGGCCGCCATGGCTGCGCTCGCTGCCGCGGCACTGCCTCCGCCGGGAGTAGCTGTGGGCGCGGCGAGTTGTTCGAGGAACGGCTCGACCCCGGCTCGTAATCCGCCGACCGCCATTTTTCCGCCCATGACCGAAGTCAGACGATTTTCCAAAACCAGCGACGAATCGAAGTGCTCAACCTGCAGGAACCACTCCGCCGCTTGCTCCAAAGCTTTCTTGGGAATTAAACCGACGATTTCGCTGCTGGATGGCGACGCGCCGTAGCGTTCCGCCTCGCTTCGCACCAGTTCGTAAACGCGATGGATCGGCGTCTGCTCGAAGTCGGTGAGGTTCATCGACACCTGCGCCTGACCGCGGACCAGAAATCCTGCAGCTTTGACGAAGCGCAGACCGCCAGTTGAGAAGCGAACCGCTTTGGCGATTTTTTTGGCAATATTGACGTCGGGAGTGTTTAAGAAAATGTTGTAGGCGATAAGAAACTTGCGTGCCCCGACAACGCAGGCGCCCGCAGTCTGGTGCAGGCGGCATTCGCCGAAATCCGGCTTACGGGCGGGGATGGTGACGATTTCTTCGCGAATGACTTCGAACTGTCCGCGACGAATATTCTCGAGGTTCTGCCGCTCGGGCGAAGTCGCCGCCGCTTCGTAGAGATAGACCGGAATCTGATGGCGCTTCCAGATTTGCTCGCCCACGTGGCGTGCCATGGTGACGCAATCTTCAATGCTCACGCCTTCGATCGGAATGAATGGAATAACGTCGGCCGCGCCGAGACGGGGGTGTGCGCCTTTGTGTGTGTTCAGGTCAATCAGCTCCGCGGCTTTGCCCACGCCGCGAATCGCTGCTTCCTGAATCGCTTCGCGCTCACCAACTAGTGTGATCACGCAGCGGTTGTGATCAGCATCCATTTCGCGGTCAAGCAGAAAGACGCCGTCAACTTTCATGGCGGCGATGATCGCGTCAACTTTTGATTTGTCGCGTCCTTCGGAAAAATTCGGAACGCATTCGACCAGGGTCTGCATACGCGAAAAGCATATCCGGTCGGGCAGGCTTTCGCAAAGAAGCAAAAGCTTTTAACCGCAGAGATCGCTGAGGATTTGCAGAGCACGCAGAGAAAGCTGGGCTAACGGCGAACAATCACGGAGGAAACCTAGAGCTTCTGCCACGAATTTACTCTGTGGTGTTTCTCTGTGAAACTCTGTGTCCTCTGTGGTTGAGACTTTTATTAGGCCCCAAGTTAAACCTTTAACCACAGAGGGCACAGCGTTTCACAGAGGAAAAGCCACAGAGGCGCTAATTCAAGGAGTACAAAGAATCGGCAAGGCTTACCGTCGGTCGCGTGTTGTGGCTTCCCGCTCACGCGCCAGCACCATTTGATCGAAAGCATGAAGTAGGGTCTCGCGATGTGAGTAGGGGCCGGGGCGGTACGCGCGGGATTGAATTCCCGCCTGCGAGAGCTCGCAGATTTTCCAGTCTTCTTTGTTGGTCAGGTCCCAGAAATCGATGGCATCGCTGGATTCGAAATCGGGCTTGTTCATCTCATCCGGATGAAAGTGCCACTCAGCAACAATCTCAGTGCGATCCACGGCTTTGGGCCAAAGCGTCGCCGTCATCATGTAATCGGGATGCAAGCTCAACAGGAAATTCGGAAAAATCGAGTAGTAGCAGACCTTCTGCCGCTCGTCTTCGTTTAATCCGGGAAGATAATCGCGCCGCCGCTTGCCGTCCAAGCTCATAGTTTCGGCGCCGCCGCGAAATCCCATTGCGCCGCCAATGTATGTGGGTTGCGGCTGCTCATTGTCCGCGCCCAGATAATTCGTCAGGCGGTTCAGTGCTGGATGCAGCACCGGGCAATGCAGGCACTCGTTGTAATTCAACATGACCAGCTTCCAGTTCGCCTTCACGTCATAAACAATTCGCTTGTGGAGTCGCAGATCCTGCATTTTCCACGGCACAAATTTCTGCGGAAGGTCGGCCAACTGTTTCGCCAGCGGTTCGGCTTGCGGATCTAAATTGATAAAAATGTGTCCGTCCCAAACTGCGGCCTGCACTTTGTTAAGAGGATAATCTTCGCGGCAGAATCCGCTGCCTTCCTCCATGTGCGGCGCGCCGATAAGCCGCCCATCCAGTCCATAAGTCCAGCCGTGATAGCCGCACTGGATGCGCCCAGAAAACTTTCCCGCCCCATCGGTTACGATGCGCGTGCCCCGATGCCTGCACACGTTGTAAAAAGCGCGGACCGATTGATCGTTGTCACGGGTGACGATGATGCTCTCGCCGGCAACTTCACGCAGGAAGTAGTCGCCAGGATTCGGAATCTGGTCGGCGCGACCGGCGCATACCCAGGATTGGCAGTAGAAGCGTTCGAGCTCGTCGTGGAAGATTTCAGGATCGGTGTAATAGCGCGATGGCAGCGTGGTTGCGACGGGTTCGACTTGGGTGCTCATATCGGACTTTTCTGAATACCGTGCAATTATGATACGGCAAAATTATTGCTTCGCGCTAAGCGGAATACGCTTCGACGAAGAAGCACGTCATCCAACGTAGGATTATTCCTTGGGGTTTACTGCGCCTTCTGTTTTGGCGTGAGTTTGTTGTAATCGCGAAAGTAGCAGCGTAAGCCGAAGCTGAGCGTGGTCTTGGTATAACCCGCGGCAAGCTGGTTGCGATAACGGGCGAGATAGAAATCGAAAGGATCTCGAGGATCCAAGTCGATCAGAATCAGATCCGCGTCGGTCATGATCAGTTTTCCGAAGCGCAACTGGGCGCCGCGATAGGCCATGTAGTTGCCTGAAATCTTGACCGTCGGCGCAAACTCCGTGCCATATTCCTGCACAATTTCATTTCCAACAACTGAGATCGCACGCAAACGCCCATGGATATGCGGGGGTGGAAACAGTTCCGCTGGATTAATCAGCAGGTCGTTTTCATCAGCGCGGAGCCCCTGAATTTTTCTGGTGTCGATTAGCTTTGCGATCGACTCACCAACCAGGTCCATCAGACCTTTCACCGGCAGATGGCCAGCCTTCAGTTTCTCTGTGTGAATCCGAATTTCGCCGTCTGTCGTCACAGAAACCGAGCCTTCGCTTTCAAACGGCACGTCGCCTTTGGAATGCAGCTGGCCTTTAATGTTCAGCTTGCCTCCCGCAGCGGTTATGCGCAACTGCTTAATCGGCGCGTCGGCCGGAGCCAGCGCATACTGATTCATTATGTTCGCCAGCGCATCGGTTGTGATGGAAATCCTGGCGGATTCAATCGAAAGCGTGAAAGAGTTTGCGTCGTCGAAGATCGGCATGCCACCCTTTTGAATGGGTATCAACTCGCCCTTCAGGTAAGAAATGTGTATTGCGATCGGTTCGGTGTAGTGGTACATCACATTGCGCATTTCGGCGTGCACTGCGCCTTGTGTTGTGTCGGGCTGCGAAGAAGCAGCCAGCATGGTGGGAATCATCAGCAACGAAAATAGGGTCTTATTGATCACGCGGGCTTGGATGCAAGCGATTAAGTGAACGACTTGCAACCTTAATGTTTCGCGGAGCGGACTGCGAACCTAAAATCGATACACCACCCCGCCCGCGACATAATAATTGTGCTGGCGAGTTTTCCCGGTATTTACGTTAAGCGGCGGCACTCCGCTCCAGTCGTCACGAGCTTCTACGCGGATTTTCAGGCGTTGGCCCACCCATGGAATGTGAACGTCCAAACCCACGCCGCCTTGCAGAACTCCGGTCGTCTCGCCTCGATTGCCGGCGTCTTTGCCGTAGAAAAGTAAATTGCTGCTGGCCTGGAAATGTCCGATGCCACCGCCGAAGCTTACCCATGGCGAGAAATTGACGTCGGGAAAAAATCGTACCCGCGCTGCGGGGGTAATAAAGAAAGAGCTGTAACCCTCCGGAATTTGGTCGGTGAAATAATGCAAGTCTTCGTCGGGATTAAAAGTTGCAGGAAGTTCGATCGCAAAATCTGCCCAATCGTATCCGCGAAGGATCCGAGCGTAATTGATCTCGAAGGAAAATCCTTCACCGTGATTGATGATGGAATTGGACAGACCTGAGTTGGGAACCCCCTGGTCACTGATGAAGGTGTGACCGAAGGTGCCCGCGATTTCGTTCTTCCCCGCCTCTTGCGCGAATGCGATCGCAGTCGCGATCAGTACCCACACTACGACCCTGCAAAGATTTCGCAAAGTCCCCCTCCCCCAAACGCAAACAGCCTTGGATCGAGCCTAGCATTTGGAGAGAGCGCTTAGAGGTGGCGTGAATGGTGCATAGAAGGTACGTATAGCAGCACGGAACGAGGGCGTCCGCGCCCCACGTTGGTAGAGAAGGTTAGCGGGATGCGACTGGAGTGACTTCGGTTGAACTGCGGCCGAACCTGTATTCGAGGAGCCAATGCGAAGGCGCGGGTTGGCCATCAAGTCCCGCCGTCTGGAACTTCCATTGCTGCGATGACTCGAGCGCCAGCCGCGCGAAATACCGGCTCGGCCCGGGAGAGACAAGGTTCGCCGAGGAAACGTTGCCGCTTGGATCGACTGAAACTTGAACTTTTACTCTGACTTTTCCATGGATGGTCTGGCGTGCGCTGAACGGAACTTGGGGCAGAACTTGTTTGGCGATTCCCTGCGCGGAGGGCGAGATTTCAACGACCGGCACAGGAGGTTTCGCAGTACTCTTCGCCGCAGCGCTTGTCGCAACTGGTTTTGCGATGGCGCCCGACCTCGAGGCATAGGCGGTCGGCTTCTGAACGGAGGCCGAAGGCGCTGGGGCTGGAGCAACAGGCTTCTGCTCAGTCGACTGCTGATCCGTCGCTGCGACTGGAGCTGCCGGAGCCGTTTGATTTTCACTGCCGTGTCTAAATTTCGCGACAACAAAAATTACAACCACTGCAAGTGCGATCAGCACAGGCATGAAAGATGTTTTGCGCTTTGGTGCTTCGGGAGCGACAACCTTTGGCGGGGGAGCTTGCTGACGCATCAAATCTCTGATCCGCGCCGGTGAGCATCTCTCGGCTGGATTCATGCGCAGGCACGCCCGCGCGATCTGGCCATACGGCGCGGGAACTGATTTCGGCACTACTGGATCCAAAGTATTCGCTCGGCTCCAGGTCAATGGCCGCTGGTCGAATGCAGCAACCAGCGTCATGCCCAGCGACCAGATGTCGGCCGCGGGTGAGAGATTGCCGACTTCAGACTCGGGCGCATCGTAGGCCGTCAAAGAAGAGGGTTTAAATGCTTGAGCAACCGAATGGACGCTATCAACCGAGAGCTTCAATTGATTCTTAACTGCACAAATATTCGACGGCTTGATTCGCGCGTGCACGAAATTCTTTGAATGTAGGAACGCGAGTGCCTCAAGAACCGGCGGCAGCAACTCACTGACTTCGGTCATCGAAAGCGGACGCACCGGCAATACCTGGTCCACATTTTCTTCAGCGTAATCCGTCACCACGTAGAGCCATGGAGCTCCGTTCATCTGGCAATGGCCAGCGTGAAAAACCCGCAGAAGGTTCGAATGTGACAGGGTGACCAACTCGCGCCATGCGGCGATCTGCTGGGCGGCGTCGGGCCGGTCGGCTCGAATCAGCTTGATGGCCGCCGGTTGGGTTGAAGAACCGGGCAACTGGGTCCGGAACACGGCGCTCTGGGTCGAACCACCCAACCATTCAAGCAGGGGGAACTTTCCATCGATGATCTGGCCCTTCCAGAGTTCCTGTGCGACAGCAGCATTCATGGGTTTTACTCGTTAGGGCATTGTAAAACCAAAAACTCCTAAACGCTAACACCGCGGGCCAGTCACCGCAGACGGAGCTGCACACTGGCCGAATGGACCTAAACGCAGCGGAACTTGGCCGGAACCGGCACTCCCCATCGGGTTCGTTTGTAGCTGATTAATCCGGCGGAGACCTACGCCATGGCAGGAACTTCAAAACCGTCAGGCAAAAAGCCTGCAAGCTCCATTGCATTCTTAGCTTCAGCATTGCGCATGAAGGTGTTCCACACAAATTCGGTGCGGGCGTTTTCGGCCATCAACATGGTGATACCCACGTCAATGCCGATCACGTCGCGGCTTACCCAGCCGGTGAGTGGATTGAAAGCGTCTACGAATCCGTATTCTTTCCAGATTTGGCTACCGTAATAACGGCGCAAATTCCGCAGCACAGTCATGGACTCTCGATAGAGGAACGGTAGCGATCCGGCGGAAGCAGCAGGAACGATGCTGCCATCGATGGGACCCAGAATTGGTGGGCCGCCCCAAGCGACGTATCCAGTGCTCGATTCGGAGGCGCTGATTCCCCAAACGTCCTTTGAGTAACAGGGGAATCGTGCGCTCAATTCTTCGCAGAATTCCCGATGCGCGAGTGACGCGATGACTGAATTTTCGAAGTAGTTGGCGTAGTCGTCGTGCTTGGATCTGAAGTCAAACCAGGCGTGAGAATACTGGTGAACAAAAAGCGGATCGGGCCCGGAAATATATTGGTGCCCACGGTAAACCATCTTCGGCCGATGGATCGCGCTCCACGAATCCGTCGGAATGGGATGAGTTGGCGAGCCCATGGCGAGCAAATACATCATCATCGATTCGCAATAGGAATCCCAACGCACCCGGCTGAATTGGCGCTCGGGTTTCCAATCGGTCGCGAAGGTCTTACCGCCATTCAGCATCCACGGCCAGTCGATGCGGTTGTAGATGGTGGTTGCGTCGCGACGAATGCGAGCATCGCGGAAGCATTCGCGGCAAGTCAGCACCCCGCAGAGCAGAATCGTTGTGTCGATAGGCGAGATCTCAGACCGCCGTGCTCGCTCGCCGGTTGCTGGATTTAAAAAGTGATAGAGAAAACCATGTTCGGTGGGAACGCGGCGGGAAATAAAATCCAGGGTTTGCGCGACTCGCTCTTCGATCTGGCTGCGTGAGCGGTACTCGCGCTCGTAACCGATGCACATGGCGGTCAGACCGAAACCAGTCGCTGCGATACTGGAGAATTTGCAGGCACCTCCGCCATTGGCGTTGGCGCGGTCGAGCACCATTCCAGTCTCAGGATTGGCCTCGTTCCAGAAATATTCGAAGGCAGCCCGCTCAATATCGTTGAGCAAAGCGGCATCGCTGGCCAGAAGGTCAGTGGGAGCGGTGAGCAGATCGGAGGCGACAATTTTTCCTGCTAACGGAAGAGTTGCGGCCCCGGTCATCGCCACGCGAAGGAATTGACGGCGGGTCGAAAACATTGCTGGTGTTCTGGATATTATGAGGCAGAGCTGCTGCTTTCATGCCGCGAAAGTACGATCGAGAGGTGACACAGGTGTAATGCACCAGGAAAAATTTCCACGACTTCTGGCCGAAATCGTCAGTTTTCGGCGGTGATCTCAGGTAATTTAGGGGGAAAGACTTAGGTGTCGGGTCACCCTGTAATTTGCGGATGCAACTTATAATAACTCTGCCCTTGTCAGAGGTCGCTTCGCCGACATGGGCGCTTAGGGATTGAGTAGACGCAAGGCGCGCCAGGCCTAGATCAAACCTCTGGGCTGCTTTTCGGCATCTCTGGTGCAGACTTGGGCGCAGCACGTGAGACCGAGCCAGGACTCGGCCAAATGTCAGAAAAAGAAACCTTTTGGAGCAGTTGGCAGGAGCGCCTCTCAGCCCTCCGCAACGTACCTCCGGTTTTAAGAATTGTGTGGCAATCGGCGCCGGGTGTGGTCACCTTCGGCATCGTTGCGCGCATTGTGGCCGCGCTGCTTCCGATCGGGCAGACGTATGTCGCCAAACTGATCATCGACATCGTCAACAATTCCATTAAGACGCACCAGTCGGTTCCAGAGCGACTCTGGTGGCTGGTGGCAGCCGAATTTACTTTCGCCCTGCTGAGCGGCATCGTCGGACGAATGATGGATTACTCCGACGCTTTGCTGGCCAATAAATACACGCGCCACGTCAGCATTCAGGTGATGAAGCACGCGTCCGAGCTGGACGTGATCGCTTACGAAGACCCGATCTTTTACGACCGGCTGGAGCGCGCTCGCGTCCAGGCGACGGATCGCCTGGTCATGATCCAGTCCATTGGACGGCTCGAACTGCAACTGATCACGGCAGTGGGGTGGTCGGTAGCGGTGATGTTCTATTCGCCGTGGTTGATGCTGCTTTTGATTGCGGCAGTGCTGCCGGCATTTCTTGGCGAAACTCACTTCGCATTTCTCGGGTACGCGAAGAATTTTCGCCAGACGCCGATCAAGCGCCAGCTCGACTATCTTCGCCAGGCTGGGGCCACGAAGGAAGCAGCCAAGGAACTTAAGCTCTTCAATCTTGCCGACTTTTTTACCCAACGCTTCGCCAAACTCTCGGACATAATTTATGAGCAGGATGTTGATCTTGCGAAAAAGCGGCTGGGGATCGGCTCGGTTTTATCAGTTATCAGCACCGGCGGTTATTACGGGGCCTACGCGTATGTGATCTGGCGCACGGTAAAGGGCAGTTTAAGTATCGGCACCTTTTACTTCCTGATCACGGCGATCATGCAGGCTAGCAGCACCATTCAGCAGGTCTTCTCCACGCTGTCGGGAATCGCGGACCAAGCTTTGTTCCTGACCGACCTGCTCGCGTTCTTCAATATGAAGCCGACAATTCAGTCGAAGCCGAACGCGTTGCCGGCGCCGCGTCCGATTCGGCAGGGCTTCGAATTTCGCAATGTCAGCTTCCAGTATCCCGGGAACGAGCGCAGGGTCATTGATCACTTGGATTTTCATTTGCATCCGGCAGAGCGGGTTGCACTTATAGGCGAGAACGGTCAGGGCAAAACCACTATCGTCAAGCTCATCACCCGACTTTACGATCCAACCGAAGGGCAGATTCTTTTGGATGGAGTGGACCTTCGCGAATACGACCTGGAAGATCTGTATCGCGAAATAGGAGTAATTTTTCAGGACTTCATGCGCTATGAGATGACCGCACGAGAGAACATCGCGGTTGGGAAGATCGAAGCGGTAATGGACCTTCCTGTGTTGAAGGATGCCGCGCAAAAAAGTCTGGCGGACGAAGTGATCGCCAGGCTGCCTGCAGGCTTCGAGCAGATGCTGGGCCGCCGATTTGAAGGCGGCGTAGACCTCTCCGGTGGCGAATGGCAGAAGCTTGCGCTGGCGCGGGCTTACCTGCGCAATTCACAATTGTTCATTCTTGATGAACCTACGGCGGCGCTCGATGCGCGAAGTGAGTACGAGGTGTTTCAGCGTTTCGCCGAACTCACGACCGGGAAGATGGCGTTGTTCATCTCACACCGCTTCTCAACCGTGCGTATGGCGGACCGCATCGTAGTACTGGAGAGCGGTCGAATCGTCGAAGAAGGAACTCACGACCAGCTCACACACATTGGCGGCCGTTACGCCGAGATGTTCGAACTGCAAGCCGCCAGTTATCGTTGACCCGAATGCCGCAGAACACACACATAGATTTGATCGAGGCTGAGGCCGAGCGGGTGCCGCAGGGCGCGAACAAAGCAGCGCCGGACTTCGCCAACCTCCAGCGGCAAGCCGAGGAACTGGCTCGCGTACTGGCCTGGAACCCGAGCGTCCAAACCTCTGCGTTTTTTACGGTGCGGTGGAACGCGATGGCGGCGGTGCTCCGTCCCCTGCTGGAAAAAGTTGAGAAAGACGGCCGAAGCGAATCGGAGACTGACGATCACCGCTGGCTGCGGGAAAATGCTACCTTGCTCTGGGCGCAATTGACTAATACTCAAAACGCCTTCAAACCGTTGAACCGGCTGCCACACGTGAGCACACCGCGCGGCATTACTATTCCGCGTGCTGCCGGAGTTGCAGAAGCATTTCTTCACGCGGTCGATTTCCAGTTCGGCGAAGAAGCATTCATCGCTTATCTGTCCGC
The DNA here is from genome assembly GCA_963702345.1 of uncultured Acidobacteriota bacterium. GTDB lineage: Bacteria > Acidobacteriota > Terriglobia > Terriglobales > Acidobacteriaceae > Gp1-AA145. The sequence goes on from CAVPCD010000002.1 coordinate 171,748, forward strand.
ATACCAGCAAACCACCGCGCTCAAATTCAGCGAACTCTGGGCGTTGATTCCATCGCTGGAACTGGTGCTGCTTGAACAAACTGCGGCGCGGGGTAAGAAAGCGTTGGACAATCCTGAAGCTCCGCAAAAAGTCGGCGTCTGCGTGCGCAGCCTTCGCGACATCAGCCAGCTGCACTGGAAAGAGACGCTCGATTCACAGATCGCATTCGACAAAGTTTTGCGCGAAGATCCGGCTGGCGCGTACTCGCGCATGGACTTCGATAGCCGCGACATGTACCGTGCCCGGCTGGTGAAGATTGCAGAGAATTCAGATTCCACCGAGATGGAAGTGGCACAATCCGCGTTGGCATTGGCTCGGAATGCAGAAAAACAAGATTTGGGCGATCCGCGCCAATTGCAGCGGCAGTCTCATATCGGGTATTACCTGATCGGCCCGGGACAAGAGCAATTGCACGCGAAAGTTGGTTATCGGCCGCCAATCGGCTGGCGAGTAAGACATTTTCTGAGAACTCATCCGGATGAGTTCTACTTGCCAGGCATTGAAATTCTCACCTTCGGAATTATGTCGGCGGTTGTGCTTTTGCTGACAAGCACAAATACGCAACCCATAATGATCCTGTTCGCGATGTTGCTTTTGCTGTTGCCCTCGTCGCAGAGTGCGGTACAGGTAATGAACTATCTGACCACGGCGCTGTTGCGTCCGGAGATTTTGCCCAAGTTGGATTTTTCAAGAGATGTTGCTGAAGATTGCGTCAGCCTGGTGGCTGTGCCCGCGTTGTTGTTGAGCAAGAAGCAAGTCGAACACCTCGTCAAGAGCCTTGAAGTCCGGTATTTGGGGAACCACGATCTCAATATTCATTTTGCGCTGCTTACCGACCTTGCCGATTCGGCGGTGCCCTCGAACGAAGAAGATCCGCTAGTGGATTTATGCGCGCGGCTGATCAAAGAGCTCAATGAAAAATATTCTGCGAAACAGATGGGATCTTTCCTGTTGCTGCACCGGCATCGCGTTTATAACCCGCGCGAAAAAGTGTGGATGGGATGGGAGCGCAAACGCGGCAAGCTGATGGACCTGAACAGGCTGTTGAGCGGCGAATACGATAGCTTTCCGGTCAAAGCCGGCGATCTGTCATTGCTGCAGCGCGTGCGGTTTGTTATCACGCTCGATGCCGACACGGAGATGCCGCGCGGCTCAGCGCAGCGATTGATCGGGACGTTGGCACATCCTCTGAACCAGGCGATTATCGATCCCGAAAAGAACATTGTGATTGCCGGGTATGGAATTCTGCAGCCGAGGGTGCGAGTGAGCGTGCAGAGCGCGTCGCGTTCACGGCTGGCCAACATTTATTCCGGGCAAACCGGAATGGATATTTACACTCACGCGGTGTCGGACGTCTACCAGGATTTGTACGGCGAAGGGATTTTTGCCGGCAAGGGCATATACGAAGTTTCGGTCGTGCAGAAAGTGCTCGAACATCGCTTCCCGCAAAATGCGCTGCTCAGCCACGACCTGATTGAAGGCGCTTACGCCCGCGTGGGTTTAGTCACCGATATCGAAGTAATCGAAGATTATCCTTCGCACTACAGCGCGTATAACCGGCGCAAGCATCGCTGGTTGCGCGGCGACTGGCAGATCACAGGTTGGCTGTTGCCGCATGTGCAGGACGAGACCGGACGCAGGGTACGGAATCCGATCTCACTGGTGTCGCAATGGAAAATTCTCGACAATCTGCGCCGCAGCCTGGTCGAGCCTGCGACCTTTCTTCTCTTCCTTCTTAGCTGGCTGACTCTTCCGGTTTCGGCGCGCAACTGGACGATCTCCGCCATCTGCATTTTGTTCGTGCCGGTATGGTTCGAGTTCTTTTTTAACCTGGTCCGATCGGTCGCCGAGAGGAAGCTGGTGATTGCGCGAGACGCGCTGCGCACCCTCTTCGTCGCGAATTTCAACGTGTTCCTGGGCTTCGTTTTCCTGGCGCACCAGATGCTCGTCTCCATGGACGCGGTGGTGCGAACGCTGGTACGGCGGATGTTCACGCGCCAGCGGCTCTTGGAGTGGGAGACGGCTGCAGAAGCCGAGGTGGGCGGACACAAGCGCACGCCGGTGGACATTTATCTCGACTGGATCCCGCTCATCGTGGTCTGTCTGGCAGGTTTGGTTTACTTGGTGCGACCTCCGGCGTTCTTCTCAGCCCTGCCGATTCTGGTTCTGTGGGGTAGCAGCAAGCTGGTCTCTGTATGGCTAAACCGTCCGCCACAGCTGTCGCGAACCGAGGCTTCGGACAAAGACAAGCAATTTCTGCGCACCGCGGCGGTCCGGACCTGGCGGTATTTTGCCGAGTTCAGTACCCACGAACACAACTGGCTGATTCCCGATAATGTGCAGGAAGCACCGTTCGTGGTTGCGCCCCGGGTTTCTCCAACCAATGTCGGATTACTGCTGAATGCCCGTCAAGTGGCCTGCGAATTTGGATATCTCACCCCCCAGGAGTTCGTTGACCTGAGCGCAAAAACCCTGAGCACTTTGCGGGGCATGCAACGCTACCGCGGGCATCTTTATAACTGGTATGACACGCGGACGTTGGAGCCGTTGCCGCCGCTGTTTGTGTCTTCAGTGGACAGCGGGAATCTCGTAGCCTCACTGTGGACGCTACAACAGGGCTGTTTGCAAATCCTCGAACAGGCAGTTTTGCGGCCGGAACTGGCGGAGGGTTTTCTCGATCACCTGCGGATACTCACTGAATTAAAGGCCTTTCCAGGCGCACTGTTTCACAAGATCGAAGAAAAATCTCACGGCGAAGATTGGGAGCAATCCCTGTTGCGCTTTCCGCGCAAGGCGCTGGAACGAATTTCCGCCGCGGAAGATTCCGGCAAACACGAGAACAATCTGAGGTGGTTTAGCTCGCAAGCACTGGAGCGCCTGCAGCACTTTGCGCAGTTCACGGTCAGGCTGACGCCGTGGAAGCTGCTCGATTTTGCGGAACTAATTAGCGAGCGGGTGATTGATCCGCCACCGGACAACATAAATCTGCAAGCGCTTCCTGAGGCACTTACTAAGTTTGCGTCCAGGCTGCAACGCTCTATTGATGGTTTGCCGCCCACTGATGCCGGCAAAGAGAAAGACCAGAACTCCCGTCGTCCTCTGTTGCAGCGTTTGCTTTCCATGGTTTCAGGCGCGCGAATGGATGCGGCACGGCTGGTACAGGAACTCCAGGCGGTTTCATCCGAAGCCGGAAGACTGGCTGACGAAATGTCGTTTGCTTTCCTCTGGAGCCGCCGCCGCAAGCTGCTTTCGATCGGTTTCGACGGAGGAGAAAAGATCCTGCACGATGCCTGTTACGACTTGCTGGCCTCAGAGGCGCGGACGGCTTCTTTCATTGCGATCGCCAAAGATGAAATTCCGCAGGAAACCTGGTTCTTACTGTCGCGCTCACGCACCGCGAACCACGGGCGCGCCACACTTCTTTCCTGGACCGGAACGATGTTCGAGTACATGATGCCGGCGATCTGGATGAAAACTTACCCCGGCACGCTGCTTGATGCCTCACAACACGGCGCGATAATTTCGCAGCAGGAGTTCACTGCGTCGAAACGAATTCCATGGGGCATCTCCGAGTCGTCGTATGCGACCCGCGACGCGGGGGGAAGTTATGGATACCATGCCTTCGGCATTCCCCAGCTTGCCATTTTTCACAGCGAGGTAAACGCGCTGGTGATCTCGCCCTACTCTACGCTCCTCGCGCTCAACACCACGCCGAAGGCCGCGTTGGAAAATTTGCGTCGCATGAGTCACGACGGATGGTTTGGCGATTACGGCTTTTATGAGTCCGCGGATTACACTGCTTCACGCGACCGCATCTGGCGCCATGAATATCAATTGATCCGATGCTGGATGGCCCATCATCAAGGCATGAGCCTGCTGGCGATCGCCAATTTCCTCGCCGACGGCGTAGTGCAGGGCTGGTTCCATGCTCATCCGCGAGTGCAGGCGACTGAGTTGTTGCTCGATGAGAAACCTCTTAATTACGTGCCTGCGTGAGGCCGATCTTCTCTCAAGTTCAGCCACTTGCGTTGCCCTAACTATTTCCCAGAACCTTGCGCGTGAAGTGCAGACTTTTATAGAGTCGTTTTCGATCCCGTTCAGCCTGACGCGAAGAGTGCCGCCAGAGCACTAGTTCTTGCGTAGCGCAGGAGTGAGCCAATCTGACAAACCAGGGAGTGCCTATGAAAACTTTATTTTGCTTGCTCATCATCTCCGGGGCCGCATTTGGCGAACTGTCGGTCTCCGCGCCTGCGACTGGAAGCACCGTTCCGGCAGCAACAACCACTCTTCCGAGCAGCACACATGTGTTCCTTCTAGTCGAGGAAAACCACAGTTACTCGAGCGTGATCGGAAGCTCTTCGATGCCTTACTTAAACAGTCTCGCCTCGAAGTATGGGCTGGCGACGCAGTACTACGCGAATACTCATCCTTCGATTGGCAATTACTTCATGCTTACGGCGGGCGCCGTAATTACTAACAATGACAGCTTCTGCAGCACGATCAGCAATGACAATATCGTGCGCCATTTGTTGGCTGCTGCAAAGACGTGGAAATCTTACGCGGAAAGCTTGCCATCTGTCGGATACGTCGGTTGTGGTTCTGGCCTGTATGTCAAGCGTCATAACCCTTTTGCTTACTTCTCCGACGTGGCCAACAGCAGCGAGAAAAACAACTTGGTGCCGTTCACGCAATTTTCGAAAGACCGTACGAACGGGGCGCTGCCGAGTTTCTCATTCATCGTGCCCAACCTGAACGACGATGCGCATAATGGCACGCTAACGCAAGCCGACAGTTGGTTGAAAACTAACATCGCGCCGCTTCTCGCCAGTTCGATGTTCAAAGCTGGTGGAACCGGACTTCTGATTATTGTGTTCGATGAAAGCGTAACTTCCGACACGGCTCATGGCGGAGGGCATGTAGCAGCGGTGGTTATTGGTCCTAAGGTAATACCCGGAAGCAAAACTGCGAATTTGTATCAGCACCAGAACACGCTCAAGACGCTGATGGAGGCTCTCGGGGTGAAGACCTATCCTGGCGCGGCGGGGTCGGCACAACCTATCACGGGTGTGTTCTAGAGTTGCACTTCGAGAAACTGTAAAAAAAGCCGGCGCTCGTTTGTTCGCGAAAGTTGCGAACATCAAGCGTCGGCTTATCTATTATGCGGCCTGCTCTGATTTTTTCTCGTAAGTGCCCATCAATTCGGACTGGGCCAGAATGTGCCCTTTGACCGCAGCGCTTAACTGTTTATGAGTGGCGCCGGGGGCGAGGTCGAGCATTTTGTCAATCGCAAACAGCCGAAAGAAATAGCGGTGCGTTCCTGATGGCGGCGCGGGCCCGATGTAGCCAATCTTTCCACCATCGTTTTTCCCTTGTAAGCCCAGTCCTGCAATCTGCTCGTCATGGGAAATATTTTCGTTTATGTGCGAAGTCGAAGGTGGAATGTTGTAGAGAACCCAGTGCGTGAAACCGCCCGGGCGTGGTGCATCAGGATCATGAACTATCAACACAAAGGATTGCGTTTTATCTGGAAAGTCCTGCCATGAAAGCTCAGGAGAAATATTCTCGCCATCGCTCGTGTAGTGCGCGGGAATTTCACTCCCTTGTTGGATAACTGTGCTTGTGAGTCGCATAGCTACTCCTTCTGCCCCTGCGAGTGCAGCGGTGAAGGTGAGAAGCCGAAGATGGCAGAAGTGTTGTCTGCAAAACGAGAATGACAGGGACTACACTTCTGGAGAAAATTACTACTCGGTAAACACTACAGATTGCAAGCCTGAGATTTCAAAACGCTTACGGCAGCGAACGTTCTTGCAGCCCATCACGTCATCTTTACGGAGCATGTAAGACTTGGCCTTGGCAAAGCGGGCTCGGTCGCGCTCATCGGCGTGGCGCGGAAGTTGTTTTTTCCGGGTGCGCACGATCCAGGTGACTTCGTAATCACCCGCTTGATGGCAGTGGGGACAATTCAGCGTCGCCTGCTTCTTCTCCGGACGTTCGTCAAAAAACTCGCGCTCTTCCATTTTCTTCGCGTCTCCGTAATTACTCCAATTATTCCACAGGACGCGGCACGCAGCGAAATGCGAAAGCTGAGCTAAACTTCCCTAAACATGGCAAAAGCAAAAAAGAAGAAGACTTTTCGCGCGGTCACGGCGGTGAAAGCCCTGGCGCGTGAGCGAATCGGCGAGCCTCGCCCTGGGCAGATTGTGCTTGATAGCAAAAAGAAGGCGAAGACCTCTGCCAAGCACAAACCCACACTCCGACGAATCCTCGAAGAAATCGAGTGAAGCAAAAAGTGATATTCCCCCCTCAGCGATAACTCTCCTCGCAGGGCAGCGTGGCATCAGGCAGGCCCTCACGCAACTGGTTCATTAATGCTGCCTTCACCTGGACACCACCCCTGAAGTGTTTCCATTGCCAAAGCCCATAACCGTTGCCGAGGTAAAACTGCTCCTCGTCTTTGCAGTTCTTGAAATCCTGCTCGCAGTTGTAGTGATAGTGAAGGACCCGCGTCCAGAGCTTTCCAATATTTCCGCCCGCGTCCATTAGAGAAGGCGCGTCGAGGTCGTTTACCGCCGTACCAACGGTACTGGATTTGTATGGCCGACAGGAGGAGAAATAATTGAACCTGGTATTTGAAACCTTGATCTCCGGGCCGGGCTGGCCTTCGGCAACACAGCGTTCCGCGATCGGCAGATCGTGCTCAAAGCGTTTAAAGGAAGTATTGTCCTTCCACGTAAGTTCCGTAGAGCGCATGTAGACGTATTTCTCGTCGAACGATTTCACATCGAACCCATGTGCTTTGAGACTCTTGAGCCAGAACCAATAGCCTTGATCTGCAAAGTCAGTGTCGGGAAAAACACGTGTGTAAATCGGATTAGGTTTTCCGTCCAGAAAGTGGTCCGCCCTTCGCTCCTGGCCCATCACAAAATATTTCATGACGTCGGCTTGGCCTGCAGGACAGGAAAACGTCTGAGCCGAGAGGGGGGACGTCGCGAGCGAGAAAAGAGCGATCAGAAAGAGCTTCATTGTAGGCTCGGCGAAGAGTTCCAGGGATTCGTAACCATGGAACCCTGGCCGAAGATATTAGTCGCGCTTGTCTATGACGCCTTTTTTCTGTCCGAGAACCTTGCCGGAGGTAGGTCGTCGGGGCGACCGTATTCTAGGTGTGTGTGAACAGGACGTTCCGGATGATCGGCGGCGCCTTCGAGGCCCTCAACCGTCGCGGCTTCCAGCGCCTGATCGGTTTCTTCCAGTTCTTCCACGCTTTCGTTGTCGGCGTCTTCGGTGGTTGAAAGCCGCTGAGCGTCCCCGGATTGGCCAGCGCTGTCCGATCCAACTTCGCGAGGATCGTTTCCCATTTCATCTAGCGCTGCTTCGTTTCCGCTCTGGTACTCCTCAGATTCACGATTTTTGGGCATCATTCCTCCTTGTGCTCCTGCCGGTTGTTGGATGCAATTCGCAGGGGGGTGGGTGAGGCGGGCGGGATCAGGCAGCTTGCAATTCTTCCAGCAGGTCAGATCTAAGTTCCTCGTGCAAGTCGGAAGAAAGCTTGCCCCCTTTTGAGGTGAGATAAAACACATCGATGGCCATCTGGCCTTCAGTATCGATGAGCGCGATTTCGATGTTGCAGCCATGATGGGAAAATCGCGAGCAGATGCGGTGCAGAAGTCCGAGCTGGTCCTGGGCGATGACCTGAACCAGCGTGCTGCCGGCTGACGCTTCGTCGTCAAACTCTATCCGGGTTTGAATTTTCACCTTGGCACTGTTTTTCGCGTCGGCGCGCGCCCGATCCCGCAGTATGCGATCCAGGTCCGCTTCTCCGCTGAGCACGTCAGCGACACTGCGCTTGAAGCGGTCCCACTCGGGCATATTGAGTTCCAAGGTGCGGAAGCGATCGGTGAAATAGAAAGTGTCGACCACCACGCCGGCGGCATTCGAAAACGCATCGGCCTTCACGATGTTCATTCCCCACGCTGCCAGCGCGCCAGCGATGTTGGCGAAGAGGAAGGGACGGTCTTTCGTGACAACGGACAATTCATACCAATGCCGGCCGCGCACCAGGTGCAACTGAACCGGATCCGCAGACAGATGTGCAGACAATTCGAGGTGCTGCAGAATTTCCTCGGCCCGAAATGTTCGCAGATAACGCTTGGGCAGGCCTTCCAGAAAAGCTTTGAGCTTCTTTGCGGATTGCGGAACCAGAGCCAGCAGTCGCGCAATGCTTTCATCCTGTTCCTGCTCAGAATGGACGCGCTGATCTGCAGTGCGACTCAGGCAATTTGACGCGGCGATGTAAAGCTGCCAGACATTCTCAGCCTTCCATGGCGTCAACGCCTCAGGATTCACCGCTTTGATGTCCGCGTAAGTGAGAAGGGCGAGCAGCTTCAGACGCTCGGGCGTGCCTACTTTATCGCAGAATGCCTGCACCGTTCCGGGATCGTAAATGTCCCGCCGCAGAGTTGCGGAAATCTCCAGATGGCTTGCGATCAGGAATGAAATCGTCTCCCGCGCCGCTTGGTCGAGTTCAAGCCTGTCCATACATTTCCGCGCAATTTCAAGGCCGGTGACCAAATGACTTTCGCCCGGCACTCCCTTGCCGACGTCGTGCAAAAGCAAAGCGAGATACAACAGCTCCGGCCTTTCCAGTTCCTCCAGCAGGCGGCCGTAACGCTGGTCCCACTCAGAGTTCGCGTGACGGGCGCGATGCAAGCACTCAATGGCCAGGAGCGAGTGCTCATCTACGGTAAAGCGATGATAAAAATCACGGACCACCAGGCAATCGATCAGCTTGAGCTCAGGCAATAAAATTGTGAGCAGGCCCAGCGAATGCATGGCGCGCAAAGCGTCGGCGGCGTGCGGCTCGACCAGCACCGATTGCAGATAACGCCAGCTATCCGGGCCCGAAGGCGGATTTTCGGCTAGCGCCGGCAAGACTTGCTGGATGCGCGTTTCGGTGGAGAGCGCAGGTCTCAATCCGTGGTGCGCCGCGAAGTTGAAAACCCTGAAGAGTAGTTCTGGATCGCGCACAGCCGAAAGCTGCTGTAGGTAAATCAACCCGTCAACTACAGAAAAATCCGCGTTCGAAAGTCGCGAACGCCAGTTCTGATAAGTCCGGTAGAGCGAAGATCGAGCTGCCGGAACCGACTCAAGCAGGCGTAGACACTCGTGGTACAACGCGCGGGCGTGGCGAAAATAGATTCGCATCCACGCGGCAGCATCGAGTGGCGTGGGATCGTTCAGGCCAATATGCCGCGTCGCGGCTTCATCCTGCGATTCCCAGGTCAGCATGTTGTCATCGCGGCCCTGGCGATAATGCAGATAGGTACGAACGGAGGTCAAAAACTCTAACGCCGGCTGCAGTTGACGCGTGGAATCTGGCATCAGCAACGCCGGATCTGGCCAGCGGCGTTCCTGATCGAGAGCAGACAGCAACGCCATCCAGCAGGCGACGTTGTAATCACGCAGGCCGCCAGGCGCTTCCTTGATATTCGGCTCGAGATGAAAAACAGTATTTCCGTATTTCGCGTGGCGAGAGCGAGTGACCTCGGCAAGTTGCTGGATGATGTAATTCCCTTCCCGCACAAAAAATTTAGGCAGGATTTTCTGATGCAGGCGCTCGAACAGATCGCGGTCTCCGGCTAAGTGCCGCGAATCGAGCAGCGAAATTGTGAACTCAACATTCTGCGGATCAAACTGGTCGCATTCCCCCAGCGTGCGGGTCGTAGGCCCTAACTTCATTCGCAGGTCCCACAGTTCCTGGCAAAACATTCGAATCGGATCGCGCAAGGCGCTCTCAGCACTGCGGTCGGCGTGCAGGAAAAGGATGTCGACGTCAGAATGTGGAAACAACGCGCGCCGCCCAAAACCGCCTAGCGCCACCAGCGCAAAATTCTGCGGATCACTCCCTCCCGAGCAAATTACTTCGCTCCACAGGCGCAGCAATATTTTTTCAACTAGGGATGTTCGCGCGGCGATGGCGGCAGAACCGTCGCCGGTGTTCGCAAATTCCTGTTGAATACGCGCAGATTCGCTGAGGTAGAGATCGCGAAGCTCGGTGCGCAACGTGGCTGCTGTGCTCATCTGAGACGCTTATGCGTGGCAAGGCATACACCTTGACTCTAAATGTGATGCCAGAGCTGTGGAAATTGAATCTATTTATGGAGGGAATCAGGATTGGTTATTAGAAAAGCCGTCAGCCATCAGCTTTCAGCCGTCAGCTAAACCGTTGATCCTAAGCAGAAATGCGGCGTCGTTTCACGGATTCGACAACTCAGGCTGGGCTGTTCTTGTTCTCGGCTACGTCAATTCGTGCCTGGGCGCGGCGCACTTTGCCGAGATCGGCTGAGACCTCTTCTTCGGTCTGCGCGGATTTCAGTTCTTCTTCGGCTTTCGCTAATGATTGCTGCGCTCGGGTGACGTCGATCTGTTCGGCGGGCTCGGCTGTCTCGGCCAACACGGTCACGCGATCGGGAAGAACTTCGGCAAACCCCCACGCGGTCGCAAAACGATGTACCTGACCGCCAGAGCGGTAGCTGATCTCGCCCGCGCCCAGTTCCGTAATCAAAGGCGCATGGCCGGGAAGAACGCCGATGTAGCCGGTGGTCGCCGGAATCTGCGCCTCTTCAGCATTCTCCCGGACAACCATCTTCTCGGGCGTGACGATCTCGAGTTGGAAAGAATCAGCCATTAGCTTTTAGCCCTTAGCTCTTAGCTCAACCACTTGCCCCCGCCAAATGAGTTCGGCTAAAGCTAATGGCTAAGAGCTAAAAGCTTCTTTTATGCTGCTGCCTTCATTTTCTCTGCCGCTTGCACGACCTCATCGATCGTGCCCTTCATGTAGAACGCCTGCTCGGGGATGTCGTCATACTTGCCGTCAACGATGTCCTTGAATCCCTTCACCGTATCGGCGATTTTCACGTAACGCCCGGGCGCTCCGGTGAACTGCTCGGCCACGTGGAACGGCTGCGATAAGAAGCGCTGGATCTTTCGCGCCCGCGTTACCGTGAGCTTCTGGTCTTCGCTCAATTCGTCCATGCCGAGAATCGCGATGATGTCCTGCAAATCTTTGTAAGTCTGCAGCGTCTTCTTCACCGACTGAGCAACGTCGTAATGCTCCTGGCCCACAATGCGCGGATCGAGAATGCGCGAAGTTGAAGCCAGCGGATCGACCGCGGGATAAATACCGATTTCCGTCAATGCGCGCGAAAGCACCGTGGTGGCATCAAGGTGAGCGAACGTGGTAGCGGGCGCGGGATCGGTGAGATCGTCGGCGGGAACGTAAATCGCCTGCACCGATGTGACCGATCCCTTTTTGGTGGAGGTGATGCGCTCCTGTAACTCACCCATTTCTGTCGCCAGGTTCGGCTGGTAACCGACGGCGCTGGGCATGCGTCCGAGCAGCGCGGACACTTCAGAACCCGCCTGCGTGAAACGAAAAATGTTATCGATGAAGAGCAGTGTGTCCGCGCCTTCGACATCGCGGAAGTACTCAGCCACCGTGAGAGCGGTAAGCGCAACCCGAAGACGCGCCCCGGGCGGCTCCGTCATCTGGCCATAAATCAACGCCGCCTTCGAATGCTCCGGATCGCCGGGCTTGATCACGCCCGACTCACTCATTTCAAGCCAAAGGTCGTTGCCTTCACGGGTACGCTCGCCGACGCCGGCAAATACGGAGTATCCGCCGTGTTGCTTGGCGACGTTGTTGATCAATTCCATGATCACTACCGTCTTGCCGACACCAGCGCCGCCGAACAGACCGATCTTTCCACCCTTCAAAAATGGCTGGATGAGATCGATAACTTTTACGCCGGTCTCAAACATTTCGGCGGTCGTGGCCTGTTCTTCGAACGACGGCGCCAGACGATGAATGGGCATGCGCTCTTTGGCTGCGATTGGACCAAGGTTATCGACTGGCTCGCCAATCACGTTCATCACGCGGCCTAACGTTCCGTGACCGACCGGCACGGAGATCGGTCCGCCCTGGTCGATGGCCTTCATGCCGCGCACCATGCCCTCGGTCGCTTCCATGGCGATGGTCCTCACCCGCCCTTCACCAAGGTGCTGTTGCACCTCGAGAATGACGTTGATCGGCGAGGGCACTTTGAAGCCGTCGCTGACTACGCGCAGTGCCTGGTAAATGGGCGGCATGGCCGCCTCGGTGAATTGCACGTCCACAGCGGGACCGGTGATTTGAATTACGTGTCCGATGTTTTCCATAGAATTCAGCTCTTAGCTTTTAGCTCTTAGCTTTCGCATGCCACCCCAAACTGCCATCTCGATCCAACAAACCGTGCTTCAACCGAAAACGCCAATAGCCAAGCGCTAAAAGCTAATAGCTATTTTCACAATGCTGCTGCTCCGCTCACGATTTCAATAATTTCTCTGGTGATCTTTGCCTGACGCACTCGGTTCATCGAAAGCGTGAGGGAATCAATCATCTCGCCCGCATTACTGGTCGCGGATTCCATTGCCGTCATTCGGGCCGCGTGCTCGGCGGCAATTGACTCGAGCAAAGCATGAAAAATCTGAATACCAACGTATTTCGGCAGCAGCGAGCGGAATAGCTGGCGCGGCGGCTGCTCATAAATGTAATCAACCGGAGCAGTGGCGAACTTCGCAGCTGCCTGATCGACTTCCGACGTGTCAGGCGGACGGAGCGCAACCCCGGTCCCCTTGGCCGCTTCGATGACTCGTTGTTTCTCTTCAAGGTCCATACCGCTGGCCTGCGCAATTTCAGGGGCGCCAATATGTTCGATCGGCAGTATCTGCTCAACTACCAGCCGTTGCGCGATGACTGATTTGAATTCGTTGTACACCAGGTAAACCGAATCAATCTCGGCATGGGTGTAACGCTCGATGATCTGCTGGGAAATTTCCGAGGCCAGCGAGTAATCGATCTTGTTAAAGATGCCGACGCGCTCGCCGACCAGAGTCGTCTGCGGTTCGGACTTCGCGTCTGCCTTCCTCGGTTCGGCGGCCTTGAACCGGCGACGAAGAAAATCCCGGCCCTTGCGACCAATCGCCAGGATCTCGATATTCTTGCCGCGCTTGGAATCGAGAAAGCGCGATGCCGCCTTCACAATATTGGCATTGAACGCGCCCGCTAATCCTTTATCCCCTGTGACAACGATCAATAGAACATTCTGCTCAGGGCGCTTTACCAGGAGCGGATGTAATGGCTCACCGGTAGACGGATCGTAAGTGTCAGCCCGCAAGACCAGCGACTTCAAAACATTGGTCAACATTTGCGCATACGGACGCGCCGCCAGGGCACGCTCCTGAGCGCGGCGAAGCCTCGCGGCCGAGATCATCTTCATGGCGCGCGTGATCTGGCGCGTGTTGATCACGCTGCGAATGCGTCGTCGGATGTCGAGAATGTTGGCCATAAAAGCAGCTTCTAGCTATTAGCTTTTAGCTTTTAGCTTTTAGCTTTTAGCTCTTAGCAGTAACCGCTTGCCGATCCTGCACAAATGCTTCCTTGCACTCCTTGATCACCTTTGTCATCTCGGCCTTCAGGTTGTCATCGAGAACTTTCTTCTCCATGATTGTTCGCAGCAGGCCGGGATGGGTCGCGTCCACATAGCGGTACAGTTCAGCTTCGAAGTCACGCACCTGGTCTATCGGCAGATCATCGAGAACCCCGCTGGTCCCGGCGAAGATAACTAAAATCTGTTTGGAGAACGGCAGAGGCGAATATTGTTTTTGCTTAAGCACCTCCACCAGTCGCTGCCCGCGATTAAGCTGGGCCTGCGTCGCCTTGTCGAGATCGCTGCCGAACTGGGAGAACGCCGCCAGCTCACGGTACTGGGCCAGTTCCAATTTCAAGGTACCGGCAACTTGCCGCATCGCCTTAATCTGCGCTGCGCCACCGACACGGCTGACCGACAACCCGACGTTCACCGCAGGACGCACGCCCTGATTGAAAAGATCGGTCTCCAGATAAATCTGGCCATCGGTAATCGAGATGACGTTGGTGGGAATGTACGCCGAAACGTCGCCGGCTTGCGTCTCAATAATCGGCAATGCGGTCAGCGATCCTCCACCCTTTTGTGCGCTCATTTTTGCGGCGCGCTCGAGCAGACGCGAGTGAAGATAAAACACGTCTCCCGGATACGCCTCGCGGCCCGGCGGCCGCCGCAGCAGCAACGAAATCTCGCGATAAGAGGCTGCATGCTTCGAAAGATCGTCGAAGATCACCAGCGCATGACGCTTGTTGTCGCGGAAGTATTCGCCCATTGCGCATGCCGCGTAAGGAGCGATGTACTGCATGGGCGCCGGTTCAGATGCCGACGCCGCAACAACAATGGTGTAATCCATGGCGCCGTAGTCAGAAAGAATCTTCACCACCTGCGCAATCGAGGAGCGCTTCTGACCGATCGCGCAGTAAATGCAAATGAGGTCGCCCCCTTTATTGTTGATGATGGTGTCGATCGCAATCGCGGTCTTTCCAGTTTGACGATCGCCGATGATCAGCTCGCGCTGGCCGCGGCCAATAGGAATCATGCTGTCGATGGCCTTCAGACCTGTGGCCATGGGCTCCCGCACAGGTTGGCGGTCGATGACGCCGGGGGCCAGACGCTCCACCGGAATTGTGCCGGAAGAAGCAATCGGGCCTTTGTCGTCGATGGGCTGGCCGAGCGAATTCACCACCCGGCCAATTAACGCATCACCCACCGGCACGCTGATAATTTGCCCGGTGCGCTTGACCTCGTCGCCTTCACTAATCTCGGTGTATTCGCCGAGCAGCACCACGCCGACCTGATCTTCTTCCAGGTTCATGGCAATGCCGGCCACGTTGTGAGGAAACGAGAGCAGTTCGCCGGCCATGACTTTTTCGAGACCATGAACGCGCGCAATCCCGTCGCCCAAGGTGATGACCGTCCCGACCTCGTCAACGGAAATCTTGGTTTCGTAGTTCTCGATCTGCTGCCGGATTAACTGCGTAATTTCGTCTGCTTTTATTTGAGGCATAGTAGTCAGTTCTTAGCTATCTTTGGCACTTGGCACTTGGCATTTGGCATTTAGCGCTTGGCATTAGCGCTTAGCGGTGCTGGGCCAAGTGCTAATTGCCAACTGCTAATGCCAATAATGCTAGTTAGCTGCTCCCTTATCTTCTCCAACTGCCCCTTCACCGAACCGTCGTAAACCGTGCTGCCGACGCGGGCAATCGCGCCGCCGAGGATCGAGCGGTCCTGATCATAGCGGGCGCGAATCTTTTTGCCTGTAACTTTTGCAAGGTCGGCTTCGAGCGCGCTGCGTTCCGCCGCGCTCAGCTCTCGCGTTGTGGTGATTTCCGCCTCAGCAAATCCCAGTCGCAGGTTCAGTTCGTGCGCGAACTCGGCCACAATTTCGTCGAGAAATTTTATCCGCCGTTTATCGATTAGTACCGCAACAAAATTCCGTACCATTTGCGAAATTCCAGCGCGCTTCACGATGGCGTCGAGCACCGCGCGTTTCTGATCTGCTGTGATCGACGGCGTTACCCATACCTCGCGAAGCTCTGCGCTTTCCCGCACCAGCGCAGAAATCTGTTGGGCCTCGGCCAATGTCTTTGCCGGATCAAGCCGCTTATCCATGACGACGTCCGCGAATGCGCGCGCGTAAGTGTTGACGACGCTGGCCATAAATTAAGCTTTCTTCCCCGTTCCGCCGTCATTCGAAACCTGCTGGGCAAAACGCCGCACCAGCGCTTCATCGGTGGCAGTATCAACATGAATCTGCTTCGATGCGAGTGACACCGCCAGGTCCGCTGCATACGCGGTCAATTCCCGACGCGCGGCTTTAGTGGCGGCGGCAATTTCCTGACCTGCTGATTCGCTTATGCGCCGGGCTTCTTCCGCGGCGGACGCTTTGATTCTTTCTTCCTCGGCGGCAGCTTCCTTTTCCGATGCCGCCCGCATCTGGTGGATCTCATCGTCGAGATGGCCGAGGCGTGACTCGATTTCGCTCAAGCGGCGGTTCGAGTCTTCGCTGGCTTTGCGCGCTTCTTCCAAACTCTTCTGGATCGAGGCGGTGCGATTGCGAAACATTGCGGGCAAGTTTTTCTTGGACGCCCACACGATGATGCCGACAACGATGGCAAAGTTCAGTATCACCGCCAGCCAGTAAACGCCATCAAGGCTTAATCCCGTTTTTCTGGAGATCCACTGCACCGACGCCGAGTGTTTAAACTGCGCAGTTTCGTCTTCGCCTGAATTCGGCTCAGGGGTCGGATTGGGGGCGGCGTTGGCGGGAGCCTTCTGGGTTGACGGATTCGCCGGAGTTTCCGACTCGGACGCGGTCTGAGCAAACGTGAATAGCGAGAAGACGAATACCGCACCGGCCAGCAGCGCCAGACTTCTAAGCTTGATTACGCGCAATGAAGTGCACAGTTTCATCGTCCACCTGCCGGAGCTGAACCCAAGGCGGGTTGAAGGACGGTGCGAATAATTTCTTGAGCCAGCCTCCCAACCTCCGCATCCAGTGAATTCATCGCGACCTTCTTGTCGCCTTCGATGGCGGCGCGTGCCTGTTCGACTTGGACCTGAGCTCGTTTTCGCGCTTCAGCAACGGCCTCGGCGCGAACTTGCGCAGCCCGGGCACGGCGCGCCTCCTGAGCTTTAAACAGCGCCAGACGCGCGTCCCGGAGGCGCTTTTCGTATTCCGCGGTACGAGCTTCAGCGGTGGCAATATCGGCCTTGGCCTTCTCGATCGCCCCCTGAGTCCGCGCACGACGCTCCGCCAAAACTCTCGCCAGCGGCTTGTGCACGATCACTACATAAAGCCCAAACAGCAGCACAAAGAAGATTATCGTCGGGATGGAGCCGAGCAGTAATTCGCCTATTTGTCTGAGCGTTTCATCCATGTTTTGCGCTGAGAATGTATCGCCGAAAGGATATTTCCGGAACCACTGATTCTAGCGTTCAGCGGGGAAAAGTGTCAACGAAGGTAAGGGTGAGTTGGAGTGTACGAATTCGAAACTCTTAAGGAGTTATTTGAAGAAATTTTCCGAGCAATTCTCTGACCTGCCTCAACACTTCGGCAGGGGCCTTACCTTTTCGCTGCGCTTTTCTCATTCTCCAGTCAAGGGACTTCAGTTGGTCGGCCAGCACCACTCCGCCATCGGGCATGCCGACTTCAAAGGGATATCCCTTGACAGCCGTTGTCATCGCGCAGGCAATCAGCAAACTAGTTCTCAAATTGTAAGCCGCGGGCGAGAGCACAAGGGCAGGCCGTTTGCCCGCCTGTTCGTGTCCCAGCGTCGGGTTCAGGTCCACCCAAATGACGTCGCCAGCATCAGGTACCCACTCTTTATCTCTAGCTACCAAATCTCAGCACCAACCGGTTCTCCCCAATCCTGCTCTTTATGGATATTTTCGGGAGTGATTTGGGCGATGAGATCATCGAGAGTCGTGGGGCGCTTTACCGCCTTCATGGCGACGGATCCTTGCCCTTCGACCTCCAAAACCAGGCAATCGCCTTCGCGCAATTTGGCTTCTTCCACTAAAGTCTTGGGGATACGAACCGCCAAGCTATTTCCCCATCTCGCAAGCTGCGCTTTCACCACCATGCTCCCTCCAGTGCCGCCGTGAAACCTATCGTACCCCGCCGTAGATACATTGTCTATACGTCAGATACAGGAAGGCGTGTTTAGGACAAGGTGCTTTAGAAATAATAACTTACTGCGACGGGTAGCCTTCGCTAGAGCACATAGTTATTTGCGACAGTGCGGAATGTTTGAAGTTGCGCCTCTGTTGAGTCGCCCCCCAAGCCAGTTCCCCTGCCATCAGGTTCGCGACTGTCGGCGCCATCTCCAGTGCGGCCCGGGCATTCAGGAACATCGCTCTCATGCGTCGGGCAAGGACATCTTCTATCGTGCGGGCCATTTCGTGGCGCACCGCCCACATCCCTTCCGCTTGCACATAGGGCAGGTCGGGGTGCAGCTTTCGCCCCAGTTTGGGATCGGCTCGGATCAGCTTCCGAATTTCGGCGGCGTCGCTCCCATAGACTGCCAGATCGCCAAGTTGCGCGGCATCATCATGAAAGCCGTGAATCTTCAGGTGATGGGTGACGCAAGGCGCGTCTGGCAACTGACCCAGGGTCGCAGCCTGGTCGACGCAGTCTTCGGCCATGTGACGGTAGGTGGTCCACTTCCCTCCCGCGATGGTCATCAGGCCGGAGGCATCGATGTGGATGACGTGATCGCGCGACAACGCCGCGGTGGCAATCGAATTCGAACTCCGCACCAGCGGCCGGATTCCTGCAAACACGCTCAGCACGTCCTCGCGCCTCGGGGCTTTTTCTAAATATTGACCCGCCGTGGCGAGCACGAATTCGATCTCCTGGTCCATGGCGACCGGCTCCAGGTCGGCAGTTTCAACCGGCGTGTCGGTGGTTCCAACCAAAGTGTGTCCGTGCCAGGGAATGGCGAACAGCACGCGCCCATCGCTGGTGTGGGGGACTAGAACAGCGCTGTCCGCCTGCAGAAACTCAGGCCCGAACACCAGATGAATGCCCTGGCTGGGCTTGATCATAGGCACGGCAGTCGGCAGAGCTTTTTGCCGCAGGCGGTCACTGAAAGCTCCGGTGGCGTTGATCACGACCTTCGCCGAGGCGCGCAGTTCCTCGCCGGTCTCGGCGTCGCGGGCCAGAATTCCATTCACAAAATCCTGGCTATCTTTGGTGAAGCCCGTAACTTCAACGTAATTCAGCAGTGTGGCGCCTTGCTCGAAGGCGGTGAAGACCATATGAATCAGCAGGCGCGCATCATCGAACTGGCCATCGTAATAAATTGCGCCGCCGCGCAGGCCTTCGGTTTTCAGCGTGGGAATACGTTGGACGGTTTCTTCGCGCGACAGCAAGTGCGATTTGCCGAAGCCATATTTTCCCGCGAGCAACTCGTAAAGCTTAAGACCGAGCCCGTAGAAAGGCGCTTCCCACCAGTCGTAGTTGGGCACAACAAATGCCAGATCGTGCACCAGGTGGGGCGCATTTTGCAGAAGCAGGCCGCGCTCCTTGAGCGCTTCCATTACCAGGCCGATGTTGCCCTGCTCCAGGTACCGCACGCCGCCATGGGCCAGCTTGGTGCTGCGGCTGGATGTCCCCTTGCCAAAATCACTCTGCTCGAGCAGCAGAGTGTCGTAGCCGCGACTGGCCGCGTCAATGGCCACGCCAACGCCGGTTGCGCCGCCGCCGACTACGATAATGTCCCAGGGCTTATTGTGCGCGCGAACCCGGCGCCACATTTCGTCGCGAGTCATATTAGGAAACTCGGAGTCGCCGAAAAATTGTAAGCATACTGCTCAGCTTGCACTCTCAGATTATTTCCACCCATTTGATAATCAGTGCGGCGAGCGCTGCCCCGATCAGCGGCCCCAAAACCGGTATGGGAGCGTAATGCCAATCTGATCCGCCCTTGCCGCTAATTGGAAGCACGGCGTGCGCAATGCGCGGAGCAAGATCACGCGCCGGGCTGATGGCGTACCCGGTTGGGCCGCCGAGACTCAATCCAATCACCCAGACCAGCACTCCCCAAAACCACGGGCTAAAGCCGGGAGCGAGACCTGTAGGCCCAAGAGACTTACTTCCGAAGCTGAAGCCTACAACTATCAAGCAGATCGTCGCGATAATTTCGGTCATTAAGTTCGCCGGAAACTTCCGAATCGCCGGAGCATTGCAGAATACGGCCAGCTTTGCGCCCTGGTCCGGAGTCCCTTTCCAGTGCGGTAGGTAGACCAGCCAGACCAGAACTGCGCCCACGAAGGCGCCCAAAAACTGCGCCGCCCAGAACGGAAGAACGTTGGACCAATTTCCAGACAGGAACGCCGCTGCCAACGTTACTGCGGGATTAATGTGTGCGGCGGGGCTGCCAGACGCGACCGCGGTGCAGATGCCAGCAACTACGGCCAATCCCCATGCGGTGGTGATGACGATCCAGCCGGAGTTCTCGCCCTTGGTTCTTTTCAGCAGGACGTTGGCGACGACGCCGTCGCCAAGAAGAATCAAGACCAGCGTGCCCATGAACTCACCTACCAGCGGTCCATGCATTCAATAACCTCCGCGATTCCTGAGCAGTTAGAGCCACCCTTTTTCACCCACAGATCTCAACACAGGGCTAAATCCCTGCTCCACCCTAAATCGCCGATATAAATCAAATACCTTATTCCACCCAATCAAATGAACGCGTCACTGCTTTCTTCCAAAAGTGATAGAGCCGCTCGCGAGACGGTTCGCCCATCTTCGGTTCCCAGCGCTTTTCTACCGCCCAGTTCGCGCACAACTCATCCGTATCTTTAAAAAATCCGACCGCCAGACCGGCAGCGTAACACGCACCCAAAGCCGTGGTTTCACTCACTCGAGGACGCACTACTGGAATGCCCAAAATATCCGCTTGAAATTGCATGAGCAGATCGTTCTGCACCATGCCGCCGTCGACGCGCAGAAAATCCAGATTCATAGTGGAATCTTTGGCCATAGCCTCAACTACTTCGCGAACCTGGAACGCAGTGGCTTCGAGCACTGCGCGGGCGAGGTGACCTTTATTCACATAGCGAGTGAGCCCGGCAATCACGCCGCGTGCGGTGTCCTTCCAGTAAGGCGCGTACAAACCCGAGAATGCTGGAACGAAATAGACTCCGCCGTTATCCGCAACGGTTGCAGCCAGCGATTCGATCTCCGGGCTGGATGCGATCAATCCCAGATTGTCGCGCAGCCACTGCACCAGCGCGCCGGTGATGGCGATGCTGCCTTCGAGCGCGTAATGCGCGGGTTTGGTCCCTAGTTTATAAGCGACGGTGGTGATCAGTCCAAATTTCGACGGAACAATTTTTTCGCCGGTGTTCAACAGCATGAAGCAACCGGTGCCGTAAGTATTTTTGGCCTGGCCTGGTTTGAAACAAACTTGACCGATGAGCGCTGCCTGCTGATCGCCAAGCACTCCGGCGATGGCTACGTCATCGATGGCGGGAGTTTTCGCGCGACCGTAGATCTCACTGCTGGACGCAATCTTCGGCAAAATCTGGGCGGGAATTTCGAAGTCGCGCAGAATGCTCTCCTCCCACTGCAGCGTGGAGAGATTCATCAGTTGCGTGCGGCTGGCGTTGGTAACATCGGTGACGTGCACGCCCCCAGTCAGCTTCCAGATCAAGAAGCTGTCAACCGTGCCGCAGATCAGATCACCGGCTTCAGCTTGCACGCGCGCACCGGGAACATTCTCGAGGATCCAGCGAATTTTCAGGCCGCTGAAATACGTTGCGAGTGGCAGCCCGGTCTTGGCACGATATCGATCCTGGCCGCCGTGCTTTGAAAACTCCGCAACGTCGGGAGCGACGCGAGTGTCCTGCCAGACGATCGCGTTGTAAATGGGCTTTCCAGTTTTTTTGTTCCAGACAACGGTGGTTTCGCGCTGGTTGGTGATTCCAATCGCCGCAAGATCTTTAGGCTCGAACTTACCCGCTTGCATCGCCTTCGCGATGACGGATTCAGTCCGCTGCCAGATTTCCCCAGCATCGTGCTCGACCCAGCCGGGTTGGGGATAAATCTGCTCGTGTTCCTCTTGCGCAGAGGCGACAATTTGGCCAACGCGGTCGAACACGATGAAACGTGTGCTGGTGGTGCCTTGGTCAATCGCGCCAATGTAGTCGGCCATTCAGTTTTTATGCCGCTTCCCCCTTGACCTCGACTCCTGCCCATTTTTCGAGCAGCAGCAGTGTAGCAGCGTAATCAAGGTCAGCGTGGCCTTCTTCGACCGCCACATCGTAGACTTCCTCGACCGTCTCAAGCCCGGGAAGCTTTACCCGCGCTTCTTTCGCGGCATCGAGCGCCAGGCGGATATCCTTGCGCATGAGGCGCAGCGGAAAATTCGGAGAAAAATCGCGGCGCAAAACAAATGGCGCTTTGTATTCGATGACACCTGATTTCACCATTGACGCATTGACCAGATGCAGCAGGTTCTCGGCATCAACCCCGAGTTTCGCGGCCAGAGTGAGGGCCTCGGCAAAACCCTCGTAGATCAGCGCGATTTGCAGGTTCATTACCAATTTTGCGGATTGGCCTTTGCCGGTCTCGCCCATGCGGAAGATTTTCTTGCCCATCGCGGCGTAGAGCGGCTTCAGCTTTTCGACCACCTCTTCATCACCGCCGACGATGAATAACAGAGTGCCGGCTTCAGCCCCGGTCTTTGAGCCAGTCATCGGAGAATCCACGTACTGCACACCTTTCTGCGCCACTCGCTCGGCAAATTTCCGAGTCGCAGTTGGAGAAATAGTGCTGGAGTCGCTGATAATCATCCCTTCGGTCATCGATAGCTCAACTCCGTTCGCTCCGAACAGGAGATTTTCGACGGCGGCGGTGTCAGCGACGCAGAGCCACACGACCTCCGCTCCCTGCGCCGCGTCGGCGGGGGAACCCGCTGCCCGCGCGCCTTCGACCGTTTTTCCGGGCGTGCGATTCCAAGTCGCGACTTCATGTCCGGCCTTGACCAGATTCGTGGCCATCGCGTGGCCCATAATTCCCAATCCTAGAAATGCAACTCGCATGAGAGCTCCTGACTTTTAAAGGAAACGTTTGGAAAAGAGGACAAGAGAATTAGAAATGACCCGCAGAATGCGGTCAAGGGAATCTGAAGGGATTGGTAGAATGCAAATGTGCTATTAACCTCTGGGTTCCGTCTAAGTCGTAGGCAGTGGCTCAAGCTAATAGCCAAGAGCTAAAAGCTTTTCTTATGCTTCGCCAAGCCATTAAGAGTCCCGCGATGCGCAAACGCGCCCGGCAGTTCGGGCAGCTCATAAGGCGCTCGGCGGTGACTCCGCGAATTGGAGAGTCGCACAAACCGGTCCTGGTAACCAACGGCCAGATGGGTGTGACTTTCATTGGCCATGCCAGTTTCTTCCTGCAAGTGGGCGGCGAGAATGTCGTTATCGATCCCAATTTCGCCCGCTGGCTTTTTGTGCTGAAAAGATTGCGCCAGCCGGGAGTGAAGGTTCGCGATTTGCCGCCAATCGATCTGGTGCTCATTACCCATGCGCACTTCGACCACTTGCATCGACCTTCACTGCGATCACTGGTCCAGCACACAAAGGAATACCGAGGCTCGGCGCCAACCATTGTTGTGCCGGAACATGTTTTTGACCTGGTCTCTGATCTTGGCTTTCGCGACGTGGTTGAGCTGAACTGGTGGAACAGCTACCGGCACCGCAACGTCACGATAACGCACGTCCCGTCGCGGCATTGGGGAGCACGCGTACTGCGGGACGCTCATCGCGGTTACGGCGGATACGTGTTGCGCGACGGGAAGCACTCGGTGTATCACGCCGGGGACACAGCATATTTTCCCGGCTTCCGCGAAATCGGCGTGCGGCTCTCGCCGCAGGTGGCGCTGCTGCCGATCGGAGCCTACAACCCGCCACAATTTCGCAACGTTCACACCAGCCCGGGCGATGCCACCCGCGCCTTCCTGGACCTGAATTCGCGATGGATGGTCCCCATGCATTACGGCACGTTCCAGCTTTCCCAAGAGCCGATGGAAGAGCCGTTGCAATTGCTCGAGCAGGAGGCGCAGCGCGCGGGCATCGGAGACAAAGTGCTGGTCCTGCCGGAAGGTATCACCAAAATTTTTTGACACATTTTAATATTTGGCGGACTAGAATCCTTCGCCGAGGAGATTCTTATGGCCGACAGAGTTCAAGCTATACCCACCGGATTTCATACCCTGACCCCCCACCTGACAGTCCGCAACGCCGCCGAGGCGCTCGAGTTCTACAAGAAGGCGCTCGGGGCAGAGGTGCTGCACGTAGCCAAAATGCCCGACGGCAAAATCATGCACGCCTCTTTGCGGATCGGCGATTCCATGCTGATGCTGAACGACGAGATGCCAGAGCACGGGGCTCTGTCTCCGTTGGCGCACAACGGGACCGGAGTCATTATTCACATCTACACCGGAGATGCTGACGCGGTGTTTAACCGCGCGGTCTCGGCAGGCGCACAAGTCAGGATGCCGCTCATGGACCAGTTCTGGGGCGATCGCTACGGAATTGTGACCGATCCTTACGGTCATCAGTGGTCGATCGCAACTCACGTTAAAGACATTTCACCGGAAGAGATGCAGAAGATCCAGGACGCAATGGCCGCGCAAGCTAAAGAGCAGCTGGGCAAGACGGCTTAGTATGCGAGCAAAATCCTAAGGTCACGCAAATTATTGCCCGTAGGCCCGGTGATGATGGCACCGCCCAGCGCTTCAAATAGCGGATACGCATTGAAGGCGCTGAGGTGGGCAGCAACATCGAGTCCCCTGGCTTTTGCCCGTTCCGCAGTTGTTCCGTCGACGATGGCGCCGGCTGCGGGACTGTCGCCGTCAATTCCGTCCGAGCCGCAGCTGAGCACGGCGATATTTTCTCCGCTGATTTTCGAGGCACAGTACAAAGCGAACTGCTGGTTGCGTCCGCCTACGCCGCCGCTTTCAACATGAACGGTGACCTCGCCGCCTGATAGCAGGCAGACGCGCTCGTGAGTGCGGCGCAATTGCCGCAATTTGTGCAATAAATAATCTGCCGCTTTCGCGTAGTCCCAATCGTCGCAGGAATTATCAATTTCGACTAAGAAGCCCTGCAGCTTTGCTTCCTTTTGCGCGGCATTCAACAAAGCCCCATTCGAAAGGATCGTCCACCAGCGGGCGTGAACGAAGGCCGGATCGTCGGACGTCGGAGTCTCTTCAAGAATGCGGCGTTCGAAGAGCTCGCGCACCGAAGCGGGAAACTGCTTGAGCATCTTGTGTTCGGCAGCGATCGCATAACTATCCTCGACCGTCGTCGAATCCGGCATGGTCGGTCCGGAGGCTAGCGCATCGGGCATATTGTCTGGGACATCGGAAATAAGAATCGACACTTGCCGCGCAGGGTACGCGGCCTGGGCCAGGCGTCCGCCCTTTACCGCAGAAAGATGTTTTCGGATGGTATTGATTTCGCTGATCGAAGCGCCGGAGTGGACTAGGACGCGATAAGTCTCAATCAGATCTTGCACTGAAATTTCTTCGTCGATCGGCTTTTCGACAGTCGCCGATCCGCCGCCGCTGATTAAGTACATGACCAGCGATGCTTCGTTCTGCGCGCTTAACGACTTCAGGATGGCGTCGGCTGCGCGGATGGATTCTTCATTCGGCAAGGGATGGCCGCCGTGAAAATAACGAAAGCCGCGAATGTGAAACTCCGGCGCAACCGAACTAGCCACGATCCCTTCGAAGCGTTCGCCAGTTTGCTCGTGCAATGCGGTGAGCATGGAATGCGCGGCCTTGCCGATCGAAATAACCAAGACGCGGCCGTATGAATTGAGGTCATATAGGTCCTCGCAAATGCGCAGAACGCCGCGTTCGCAATGTACATGCCGCGCAAATGCACGTCCGATGCCGGATTCGCGCATCGCATGATCGAATATGTAGCGGGCAATTTCTTTCATGGCGTGGCATCTTTAATCGTTTCTTTGACCCAGGCTTCAATGGCTTCTCTCATCTCTCGCAGCCGGCCTTCAAAAAAATGATCGGCGCTTTCGATGATGACCAGCTTCTTCGGCTCGTCTAAAGAAGTCACTAGCTGTTCAAGCTGGACGCGCGGGCCGAACTGGTCGCGGCTGCCACTAACGAAAAGTTTCGGCTTATCGCATGAGCGCAGAAAATCGAATTCGTAGCTGCGGTCATCAACCGGCGCAACCGGAGTTCCCAGCCCGATCAGCGCTTTCACGCGATCATCGGCGCACGCGGCGTTCAAGCCAACGGCGGCGCCGAAAGAAAATCCGGCAAATATCAAAGGAAGGTGAAACTCACCATCCAGCCAGTCAAGCGCGGTCCGCACGTCGTCGATCTCGCCGCGGCCATGGTCGTGCTCGCCGTGACTCAACCCCGTCCCGCGAAAATTAAAGCGCAGCACCGGAAAACCAAAACTATTCAGCGCCTTCATGGCATGAAAAACAACTTTGTTATGCATGGTCCCGCCAAACACCGGGTGGGGATGGCAGACGAGAGCGGCATGGCTGGCGTCTTCCGCGCCGGAATTGAGCAGGGCTTCCAACTGTCCGGCAGGACCATCGAGCATCAAAGATCGAATTGCAGATCGTGGTTCCACTGCAATAGCTTAACCTGAATGAAGTAAATCAAGGCCGCGTGGGGACAGGCACCCTCGCCTGACGATTGTGTGGGGACGGGCGCCTCGCGAGCCTGCCCTGAGCGCAGTCGAAGGGTCTTGCCGAGCGCAAGCTCGGCGATGGTTACGAAAAATATTGTCTTCGTGGTTTATGCTTTTTTGATCCTTTATGGACATCGTCGCTCTCACGCGTCACCTGGTTGACATCGAATCCACCACCGGAAATGAAGGCCAAGTGGGGCATTTCCTCGTCGAAGAGCTTCGCCGACTCGGCTACAACGTCCAGCGAATGGTTGCGGAAGGCGAGCGCGCCAACGTTTACGCCACCGCTCCGCAACAGCCGACACCAACCGTCGTTCTTTCCACGCACATGGACACTGTGCCTCCATTCATTCCCTCTTCCGAAGATGAGCAGCGCATTTATGGTCGCGGATCTTGCGATGCGAAGGGTATCATCGCCGCGCAGATTGCAGCCGCCGAGCGCCTGCGTCAAGATGGCATTTACGTCGGCCTGCTGTTCCTGGTCGGCGAAGAGCGCGACAGCCTGGGCGCGAAAGTGGCGAATCAGCAGGCCAACTCCTGCAAGTTTCTGATCAACGGCGAACCCACGGAGAACAGAGTGGCCACCGCGTCAAAAGGCGCGATGCGTGCAGAACTTACCGCGACAGGACGCATGGCGCACTCGGCCTATCCGGAACTAGGAGAATCGGCCATCGACAAACTGGTCGAGGCGTTACATAGATTGCGCGCTATGAAGTTGCCTTCTGATGCCGAGGTCGGGCCGTGTACTTTAAACATCGGCACCATCGAAGGCGGCCGCGCCCCGAACGTAATTCCAGACAAAGCTCAGGCGCTTCTGCTCTACCGGCTGATCGGGCCGTCGGAAAATCTTCGCCGAGAAATCACGCAGACGGTTGGCAATTTGGCGAAAGTCGAATTTACTCTCGAAATTCCCTTCGTCCGCCTGCGCGCATCCGAAAATCTGCCCACCATGGTTGCGGCGTTCACCACCGACATCCCTGCGCTGAGCAATTGGGGCCAGCCGCTGCTGCTCGGCCCAGGATCAATTCATGTGGCCCACACGCCAGGCGAGTACGTCGAGAAGAGGCAGTTGGAAGAGGCGGTGGCGTTGTATACCGGGATTGCGAAACAGCTCTCGCGATCCTAAGCATTACGAAATCGCGGCAGGGCTTTGGGCATGCGCCTTTCGTGGCGATCAAATTTCCGTATTCACCGACGCGAGGTAGACTTAGAACATGGCAGTTTCTACTCTCAACTCTCTCGCCCAATCCTCTTCTTCTTACCTGCGCTCTGCCATGCACCAGCCTATTCAGTGGCATGAATGGAGCGATGAGGCATTCGAGAAAGCCAAGCGGGAGAACAGGCCCATCCTGCTAGACATTGGCGCGGTGTGGTGCCACTGGTGTCACGTGATGGACCGCGAATCTTACGAAGATCCCGAAACCGCGCAGATCATCAACGAGCGCTTCATTGCCATTAAGGTCGATCGCGATGAGCGCCCCGACATCGACAGCCGCTATCAGGTTGCGGTGCAGGCCATCACTGGACAAGGCGGTTGGCCGCTGACTGGCTTCCTCACGCCCGATGGACGCCCGTTTTACGGCGGCACCTACTTCCCTCCTCATGACATGCAAGGCCGACCCAGTTTTCGCCGCGTGCTGCTCGCCATCTCCGACGCCTTTCGCGATAAAAATGGCGACGTTCTGGAGCAGGCGCAGATGGTTGAAGGCACGATTGCGCACGCCGAGTCTTTCGCCGGGAAGTCAGGTGAATTTTCGCCGCGGGTGATTCAGGAGATCATTGAATCGGGACTCAAGATGTTTGACGAGAATAATGGCGGCTTCGGCGGCGCGCCAAAATTTCCCCATGCTTCGATTCTGGATTTATTGATTGATCAGTATGTGAGGTTGAGCGGAGCTTCGCTCCGCAGCACGGACGAGGGCGTCCGTCCCCACGTGGACAGTGCTGGTCCTCAGACTGCCGAAGAGATCAAAAAGGTATTCACTGTCACTCTTGAGAAAATGGCCCGCGGCGGGGTTTACGACCAGTTGGCAGGCGGCTTCCACCGTTATTCGGTCGATGAGCGCTGGATCGTGCCGCACTTCGAAAAAATGTCGTACGACAATTCCGAGTTGTTGAAGAATTATGTGCACGCTTACCAGGCGACCGGCGACAGGTTTTTTGCAGATGTTGCGCGCGACATCATCCGCTGGGTTGATGACGTGCTCAGCGACCGCAAGCATGGCGGATTCTACGCGTCGCAGGATGCGGACATCTCGCTTGACGATGACGGCGATTACTTCACCTGGACTTTGGAGGAAGCGAAATCAGTTCTGAACCAAGAAGAATTTCAGGCAGCCAGCCTGCACTACGACATCAATGAAATCGGCGAAATGCAGCACGACCCCATGCGGAACGTTCTTTATCAACGGGCTTCGGTCGACGAGATCGCCCTCGGTCTGAAACTCGAGCCAGAGCGGGTGCGGGAAATTCTGCGATCCGCGAAACAAAAAATGTATGCCGCGCGCCTGAAGCGGCAAACGCCTTATATCGACAAGACGATTTATACAAACTGGAATGCGCTTTTCGTGTCGGCGTATTTGAAAGCCGCCGCGGCGCTCGACCTTGACGAAGCAAAGCACTTTGCCCTGCGATCGCTCGACCGCATTCTGGCGGAAGCCTGGAATCCGCAAGCCGGTCTCAAGCACGTGGTTGCGTATTCTGACGCTGCTTCCACCGGGCGCGACACCGAAGGCTTCCTGGACGACTACGCCTACACCGCCAATGCGTGCCTCGACGCGTATGAATCAACCGCAGTCCTGGCATATTTTCGTGAGGCCCAGCAGATCACGAATAAGATGATAGAGAAGTTTTATGACATCAATTCCGGTGGATTCTTAGACAGTGCTCCGAAGCCCGATGCGCGTGGCGTCCTCGCCACCCCGCGAAAGCCATTCCAGGATTCGCCCACACCTGCGGGTAATCCCGTAGCCGCCATTGTTTTGCTGCGAATGCACGGTTACACCGGCGAAGACTCCTACCGCGAGAAGGCGGGGCGCACATTGGAGTTGTTAGCCGGAACCGCCGGCCAGTATGGCCTATTTGCCGGCACGTACGGAATCGCGGCGACCCATGCCTCGTATCCCCATTCGCAGATCGTGATCGTCGGCGAGGATGAAACCGCGTCACAACTGTATTCGCAGGCTGTTTCTTCGGGGCTAATCGGCAGGTCGGTTATCAAGCTGAAATTCAGCCAGGCGGTGACGCAGAGTCTGCCGCCTTCGTTGGCCGCGACCATTCCGGAACTGCCGGCAGTTAAGGCGGGACGAACTACCGCGGTCGTGTGTTCCGGCTTCAGCTGCAAGGCGCCGGTGAGCACTCCCGAACAATTGGAACAACTCCTCATCGCCGACCTTCCGGCCGCATGAGCAAGCCATAGAAACTAAAACAGCCCAAACCTATTCAAGTTCCAATAGGCCTGGGCTGTTTCGTTTGGACTGCTAACCGGTTAGTACGCCATCTCGCGGACGCCCAGGCTCTTATAAGGCGAGGACTGGTTCATCGCCGCAACCCAGCAGCTGTCATATTGAACAGTCATGTTGCCGCCGCCGCTAAAGCTAATGAGTGGGGCGCCGGGAGTACCCGAGGCGATTAGACCGCCACTTGAGTTATAAAGGTTAGCCACCAACATCGCGCCATCAATGGTGCCGTTACCGCCGCCCGACCAGGTGATATTACCCTTTCCAATCACCAATATGACGCCGTTGTAGTTGGGGTTACCGCTGAAAGTAACGTCGCCTTCAACCAGCAGAATACCGGCTCCAGTGAGGTTACTTACGCTGAGATTGCCCGTCACAACATTAATCACCGGGTTGGTGGTGGTCCCAGGGTTAGTAAGAGCTCCGGTATTGGTGTAAGTGTTCGCGGGAAGGGCTGCTGCACTTACCTCGGTAACCAAAGCATCCAGGCCTTGGATCGTGTTCATGCCACCGGCACCGAGCGCCGTACCTACGTTCGCAACGTTAGCTGGCGAACCGGTGTAGTTACCGGAACGGTCGGGCGGGCCCGCGAAACTGCCGTTTATGGTCGTGGTTGAGGCGTTGTCATAACCCCCAACCGCGGGTTCATTCCCCGGCGGCGGACATACAGTCCCGTTTTGGGGACGCAAAGAATTGCTGCTACTGCTCTTATCGTTGCCAGTTGCACTAAACGCATTTGAATTGCCGGGACTAAAAGAGGGCAAGTCACCATCCATAACCATCGCGCCAGGAATGTTCGGAATGATATCAGTGGCCACGTCCATCTGAACCATCCGGCGTGAACCGCTGGGGGTCACGGCTAGCGCCGTTAGCGTATAGACCGGCGTATAGTTCTGCGCCGGAATGAGTGCAGCACCCGCAGAGGCACAGCTTCCGGAAGCGACGGTGAGTTGAGTATTGCCATTCCAGCAGACCAGATTGTAATCAGCCGTGTTGCCATCGACGGTGCTGACGGCTGAGGTGCCCGATGAAGTTTGGTTCGTCTTCACGTTAATTCGGACCCACTTCCAGGCCTGCACCGGGCTCGAGGCATAAGTCGAACTCGCGCTTGCGGTGACGTACCAATTCGAAGTACCCCGCGGTCTGGGCGGATTACCCGAGCAGCCGTTGCCCGAACCCGAGTACAAAGCTTCCACACAGATTTCATCGTCTGGATACGCACTTCCGTTGGTGACCCACGGCGTATCGCTTTCGCTGTTCAACGGATTGGTAACGTAGAGAACCGCATTTGCTGAACCGAACATTGGTGGGGCTGTGTTCGGGCTCCCCGCTCCGGGAAGCGAACCGCTAAGGGTAATGCCAGAACCAGCATTGATCCGTATGCGGTCGCGCACTTCTTCAAGCCCAGCCTTGGCGGCAAAAAACGCCGTTTGCTCATCGCGGAAATTGGTACTGATATTCGTATCGGTGTTGGTCAGCATGAGCATGCTGACCGCGATCGCCGTGATCAGCAGCAAGGTAAAGATCGCGATAAACAGCGCAAACCCGCGCTCCGAACGCCGACTATGTTTATTGTTGAGTTTAGTCATAGTTGTTTTTGCAAACCTCATTGACAGCTGATTCCAACGAAACCCGTGGTAGCCATCGAACAATTATTGAGTGAGACCTCTCCTTCAAACGAAGTCTGGATCGGCTGCTTGGTCTTGGGGTCGACATTTGCAGGGTCTTGAATTTGGAGACTGATATGGATGGTCTTGACCGTCGCCAGCGTCGCACCATTACTATTGATGTCTAATGGCAAACCTCCGATGGCGGCTCCATTGGTATCGAAGTAAGTGAAGATAGGGTTCTGGATCACATCGTTGACTTCAGTTCCCCAAACCGGCCCAGGAGTACCTTGGCCAGTAAATGGATTGCCCGAGACTTTAGGCACTGCACTACGCTGCAGGCAAAGGCTGCAGTTTCCTGCGCCATTAAGTTGGTATTGAACGCTCTGTACCGCCCCAGTTCCGCTTACGTCTCCTTCAAACCAGATCGAGTTGGCATTAATCTGCACCAAACCGACCGCCACGCGGGTATCCTGTTGAGCCGTTGCGAGGGTCGGCGACAGGAAACTCACCATGTGTCCGTTGGGAAAGCCGATCTGGTTAATGTCACGAAAGAACTGATCCACAAAGTCGCGCGCTTCGTCGAAGTTATCGACCTTGGTTTGCTCGGTGTTGATGCGCTGCTGCGCAGTATTGAGCTGCAAAAAGATTCCGCCTGTAACCGTGGCCAGGATGGCGATCACGATCAACATTTCGATGAGTGTGAACCCACGCTCCCCGCCCTGTTCTTTACGACAATGTTTTCTCATGACTATGTGCCCTGTCCAACTACGGTCTTGATAGTCACCACCGGACCAAACACGGCACCAGTTGTTGCTCCGTTGGTCACCGCGTTCAATCGCGCAGAAACAGTCAACAACTTGGCATAGGTGCTTATGGTGGTGATTTTCCACCTGACGTCGTAGGTCATTTGCCGATTGGCCGTGCCACAGTCGGTGTAAGCCATGTTGTAATTCGCGACCTTGGCCTGCGTGAAATCCATATCGCCGGACGAAGTTAAAGCCCCGCCGCCCGCAGCCGTGGCGATGTTAAAGCTCGTGCTTGTGCAATCTGTAAGTGTGAGTGTTGGGTTGGTGTAGGCCGGAATGCTCATGATTTTTTCCGTCACCATTTGCGCCAGCGCCGTCGAATTGCTTTCCTGCTTGCTGCGAAAGTCACCATTGATCGCCATAACCACCAGCGACATGGAAGCAAGTATCCCGACCGCGAGTACAACCATGGCGATCATGAGCTCGATCATCGTCAGGCCATCCTGCTTATCAGCGGCGCGACTTGTTTTCTTGTGCCTGATCAGTTCCATGATGCTCCATTCCATGTATACGTCTTGGTTCTTCCGGTCCTGGTTACAACTACTGCGGCCCAACCTGTAGTTCCGCCAGGTCTAGCGTCTTTCAGGTAATAGACAAAATAGCCAGCCGCGGGAGTGCTACAAGTCGAGCTGGCGTAGGCGCAGGGCAGGCCCCGTGCAGAGTAACCAAGGGTGGTGGCATTGTCGTAGTTAGTAGTGCCAGTGTCCCCGGTGAGAACGTATGCGCTCGGCGTTCCGCCAGTGCCGTTAGGCGCGCCGGTGGCCGGAGTAACATTCGAATTAAAGTAGATCACCGGTTCGGTCGACTGACAGACTCCATCCAGATTCAAATCGATACAGGCTTTCCCCCCAGCGGCGGGAATAGCGATCGCGTAAACCGCATTCTGCCTTGCTGCCAGGATCCGCGCCTGCTGCATGAGACCGGAAATGTTAACCGCTGCCGACTTCAGGCGTATGTTGTAAGAGATCCTCGTGAAAATGGGGAATGCTACACCGGCCAGAGTCATCACTATGGCAAGAACAACAATGATTTCCGTGAGGGTGAACCCGCTAGAAGCGGCATTGCCCCGTGAACGCTTTGTGTACTCTTCTCTCATTGTTAGCCAATGATAGGCATAACCAGTGAGCTCACCCACATACCTAAGGTACTTTCCCGTAAGTAACCAAAGACAGTATGAAGGCGCGATTATTGGAGTCACACCTGCAAGTAGTGCGCTAACTATCGGCGAATGTGCGTGTCACATCTGCGACGATCGCGGCAAGGGTGCACAAATGAGGATGTACTTTCTACCTTCAGGGCTGTTGGTAACAGGGGCTGTTTGGTGCGGGAGTTCGTAATCCATACCAAATTTATTCTTGTGGGCGGTCGAAACCGTACCGGCGGTAATCTCCAATGCGCCCAGACTGGAAGTGTTATCCCGCCATTGCAAGCCTTTTCACAACTTAAGCAACAGCCGGAGCGAGTTCGAGCCGTGGTCGCCGCGAGTGACCGACAGATTCAGGTAACCTGGCAAGATCCAATCGGCGCCAGCCTGCTCGAGTTCGGAATCAGAAGAGGTGGTCGGCAGTGCGATCACCAGGGCTCCGGCGGCTTTTCCAGCGCGAATACCAGCAGGGGCATCTTCGAATACGACGCATTTGGCGGGCGAAATCCCCAATAGCGCGGCACCTTTTATATAAGGTTCAGGATCCGGTTTTCCGTTTCGCACATCGTCGCTGGTCACGATGTTTCGCGGCATCGGCAGACCCGCCACTTTGAGCCGCACCTCTGCCAGCGGACGTGAGCAGGAAGTTACCAGCGCCCACTGGTTCGCCGGCAGCGAACTCAATAGCTCGCGGGCTCCGGGCAGCGGAATCACGCCGTCGGTGTCTTCGATCTCGCCGCGATGAATAACTTCATTTTCTTTTTCGAAGTCAGCGTCAGGAAGGATGTCGCGGACCGTTGCTATGCTCGGGCGACCATGCGCCAGCCTGACAGTCTCTTCGGGGTCAAACCCGTGCGCGATTGCCCACTTCGTCCATACTCGGGCGACGGCTGGAGTCGAATCCACCAGCACACCGTCGAGATCAAAAAGCAACCCACTGCATGTAACCTCAACCATAATTAACGATAACAAACAAATGGCCGCCGACTATGCGTTCGAGTTCATTCGCGCAAATAGCGGCTTGAGCGCAGGATAGAGTTGCCGAAAGTTTTCATACTGAATAGCCAGCGCTTTCACAGCGGTCGGATCTGGGCGGACACGCTGCTGCACTTTTACCACGGCATCACAGGCTTCATCGACCGACGGCCAAAACTTTGCTCCGACTCCCGCCAGCAGTGCCGCCCCGTATGCCGCGCCCTCTTCGGCAGCCAATATTTCGACTTCATGATCGTAAACATCAGCCTGAATTTGCCGCCACAGCGGTGAGCGGGCGCCCCCGCCGCCTAGCCGTACCGTGCGGACGGGAACCTGCATTTCGTCGAAAAGTGAAAACGTGTCCTTCAGGCTGAACGCAACTCCTTCGAGAATGGCGCGGATGACGTGTGCGCGAGTATGGCTGGCGGCAAGGCCAGTAAGGGTTCCTCGCGCGCTCGGATCAAGATGCGGCGTGCGTTCGCCCATCAGGTACGGCGCCCACAAGACGCCGTCGGAACCCGGAGGCGCGATCGCAGCTTCTAGTGTCAGATCGTCGTAAGAGAGATCGGATGAATCCGTGCGAAGTAAATCGCGGAGCCAACGAAAAGATAATCCCGCGGCCTGCGTGACACCCATCACATGCCATCGCCCGGGAACTGCGTGGCAAAAAGTGTGAACCCGGCCCTGACGATCCATCGCCGGCGAGTCCGTGGCCGCAAACACGACGCCCGAAGTTCCGATCGTCGCGCTCACTGTTCCTCCGCGAACAATGCCCATGCCGACAGCTCCGGCCGCCTGATCACCTGCCCCAGCCACAACCGGCGTACCTGCCTTCAAACTGGTGTGTTCTGCTCCAACTTCGGAGATGCGCCCGCAGATTTCCGGCGATTCATACAGCTTCGGCAAACAACTCATCGGCAGCTCCGCCGCAGACATCATCTCTTCCGACCAGCGGCGATGCGCCACGTCCAATATCAATGTGCCGGAGGCCTCGGCGACATCCATGGCATGCTCTCCGGTCAGACGAAATCGAACGTAGTCTTTCGGCAGCAGCACCCGGCGGAATCGTTTCCAAATTTCCGGCTCGTTGTCACGCACCCACAGCAGTTTTGTCAGCGTGAAATTGGTGAGCGCCGGGTTGCAGGTGAGCTCAATAATTTTTCGTTCACCAATTTTTGCATTGAGCCAGTCGCATTGCGCTTGCGTACGCTGGTCACACCAGATGAGTGCTGGCCGCAGGACCGCATTGTTCTCATCCAACAAAACTGCACCGTGCATTTGCCCGGCAAGCCCGACAACGGCAATGTCAGAAGCCTCAATTCCAGCAGCAGAAATTACCTGGTGTACGGCAGATCCGGTGGCACGATACCAGTCATGCGGGTCCTGTTCTGCCCAGCCAGTTTTGGGAGATGCGAACGGATCATGCTCGCAAGTCGCCGAACCTGCAATTTCACCATGTCGGCCGACGATTACCGCGCGGGTACCACCTGTGCCCACGTCGATCCCAAGCAGATATTTCATGGCTTTTTTCAAGTATGCTGATTGCGCAAAGCGAGACAGTTTAGCAGACGCGACGGTCGCCGCCCGAATTCCGGAGTTAACCGAGCAACCCGCGCGTAAGCACGACCGTCTCAGTCCTCGTTCGAATCAAGCACTGGAGGAATTATGCACAACAAGGTGATTGGGGTACTGAGTACCCTGCTACTTTTAGCAGGGATGGGCTTGTTCGCCCAAAACCGCGACATGGCCCGCCACGAACCACATATGAGCGCGGCGCTGGGACATCTGCAACAGGCTAAAGAGGAGTTGCAACGGGCTACTCCCAACAAGGGCGGGCACCGCGAACGAGCCATGGAATTGGTAAATCAAGCCATCGAGCAAGTGCAACAGGGTGAGCAGTACTACGAACAGCATCCGGGGCGGTAGGCTAAATCCTTAAAGAAGCACTTTAGAGTTTGCGCCGGCTGATCAGCGGGATCGAACGGATTCCGCCGATTAGCCGGCGCCACATTCTCCCGGCAAATTGGAAATCCAAAAAACCTTCTGCTGCGGTCGGCATGGTTGAGCCGTACCCATACCACCATGGCTTTTTGATCCCCGGCAGCAGATCCACGTCCAGATATTTCTCCCGCACCATTTCGTTAAGGCCGAGCTTTCCGTGAGTGCGTCCGATCCCACTCGCTTTGATTCCGCCGTGCGGCGCCTC
Organism: uncultured Acidobacteriota bacterium; assembly: GCA_963702345.1. GTDB lineage: Bacteria > Acidobacteriota > Terriglobia > Terriglobales > Acidobacteriaceae > Gp1-AA145. Next base: position 208,131 of record CAVPCD010000002.1, read on the forward strand.
GCTGATTCCGTAACAGGACACGGCATCGTTCACCATCACGGTTCCGGCTTTGATCTGGCGGGCAATTCTCTCGCCGCGCGATTGATCTCGTGTCCACACGCTGGCCGCGAGTCCATATTCAGAATCATTAGCCAGGCGGATAGCTTCATCGTCGGAATCGAAAGCCATGATAGGCAGCACCGGGCCGAAACTTTCCTCGCGCATTATGAGCATATCGTGAGTCACATCGACCAGCACCGTGGGTAAATAAAAATTCGGTCCCAGTGACGGCACTCTTTTACCACCAGTCAGAACACGGGCTCCGTGCGAGCGTGCATCTTCGACGTGCTGCTCGACCGTCCGCAACTGACGCTCGTGAATGAGTGGACCCACGTCAGTGGCCGAATCCATTCCATCGCCCAAGCGAAGCTGCTTGGCCTTTTCAGCGCATACGTAGACGAATGAATCGTGAATGCTTCTGTGCACATAGCAGCGTTCAACTGACAGGCACGTCTGCCCGGCGTTCACGAATGCAGCCCACACCGCGCCGCTCGAGGCCACTTCGATATCCGCGTCGTCGAGCACGATCATGGGATCTTTGCCGCCCAGTTCGAGCACCACTGGAAGCAATTTCGCCGCAGCGGCTTCCGCGATTCGCTTTCCGGTCGCCACGCTTCCCGTAAAGATCAGCTTGTCGATGTCCGATTCAACCAGGGCTGCGCCGGTCGACACATCGCCGACCACCAACTGAAAAACATTCTCCGGAGCTCCGGCATCGCGCCAAAGGTTTGCAAGTTCAAGCGCAGAAAGCGGAGTCAACTCAGACGGTTTCAACACGACCGTGTTTCCAGTTACCAAGGCTGCCAGCGATTGACTGGCGGGTATCGCAAACGGATAATTCCACGGCGAAATGATCCCCATCACGCCCTGTGGTTCTCGAATTAGCCGGCCGCGCTTGGTTTTGGTCGCCATGCTTCCGTGCGGAACCGGTGCGTCGCGAAGAATCTCGTAGCTTTCAGCGAGCAGGAACCTGGCAGTATCAAGGACGACCAACATTTCAGTGAGCAGTGCCTCGGCGTAAGGCTTGCCGGCTTCAGAAGTGATGACGCGAGCGATCTGTTGCTTGCGTTCGCTGAGCAGGCGCTGGAATTGCTTGATCACGGACAGGCGCTTTCTCAGTGAAGTTTGTTCCCAAGCGGCCTGCGCACTTCGAGCGCGCGACACCGCTTCTGAAACCTCGGCCGGCGATGCGCACAGGAAATCCCGCAGTTTTTGGCCGGTCGCGGGATTCGTAACTGCGATTAGCCGAGGGCCAATTTGAATTTCAGTCGCCATTTGCGTTCCAGTATTCCACGTTTACCAGATACAAACCCGAAGCCGGGGCGGTAGCGCCGGCAGCGGAGCGGTCTTTGGCCTCGAGAATTCTCGTGATCTCCGCCGGATCGAGCGTTCCCTTTCCGACCAGCAGAAAAGTCCCAACCAGATTGCGCACCATGTGGTGCAGAAAACCATTTCCACGTACTTCATAAGCCAGCTCCGACGATTCCCTCCGCCACTGCGAAGAAAATATGCGCCGCACATTCGAAATGCCTTCCCGTCCGCGCTCCGGATCAACCGCGGCGAATGAAGTGAAATCGTGTTCCCCCTCAACCAGCGGCGCGGCTTCTCGAATAGCACTCTCATCCAGCGGATAAGGATAATGCCAAACATATCGCGACAGGAATGGGGAACAAATCGCTTGGCGATAAATTCGGTATCGATACGCTTTTGCGATCGCGGATTTGCGAGGATGAAAGTCGGCCGCGACTTCTTCGGCCGAGAGCACTCGGATCGAAGCCGGAAGGATGTCGTTCAGCGCCACGACGAAATTGGCGACCGGAATCACAGACTCGGTCTGGAAGGTTGCCACCTGCGCCAGCGCGTGCACCCCCGCGTCCGTCCTTCCTGATCCCTGTGGTAGTACTTTTTCTCCGGTTATCCGTCCAATAGCTAACGACAGGGTTCCTTGAACGGTGGCTGCGCCGGGTTGGACCTGCCATCCGGCAAAGTCGGTGCCGTCGTAGGCAATGGTCAACTTGAGATTACGCATGCAGAAATCGAATCTTCAGAAATGAAGCAGCATCCAAGATTACAACCAATGTGTGTACCACAGGTGAGCATCGGTACGGGCCGAGATGCTCGGCTATACTGGTGCATTCTTTTTCACACACAGACCTTAATAGAGCTAAAGCGGATTTTGCTAACGCCGCAAAACCGGTGGCGCAGAAAACTGGAACCTCAAGCCGGCTTTTGTCGTAATGAACAGGGACTAAAATTTCGTAAAATTTCGTTTCCAGCTTTAACCCAGGATTTACGTGCACAGCAGTTCAGAATTGATGGAGAAAATCGAAATGTCTTTGTCTTCGTTGAACCATGCTCTTCGACATGTGATGGCGGTATTTTTATTGTTCGCATTTCCCCTTGGGCTTTGGGCGCAGGACGCTCAACCTGCTCCGGCGCAGCCCCCGGCGGCCCAGTCATCCTCGCAGGCGCTGCCGCCAGCTCCGTCGTCGCGCCAGCACCCATTTGTGGTGGAAGACTATGCCAAGCCCAAACGCGCTTTTCCCAACGTTATCGCCCCCTACACCACGCGCAATGTGCCGCCGCCGGATTTGACGAATACCCCGCGGATTGACCAATTGATGCGCGATGGCAAGATTTATCTGTCCATGGATGACGCGGTAGCCCTCGCGCTTGAGAACAATCTCGACATAGGGATCGCGCGTTACAACCTGAACATTGCAGATACTGAAATATTGCGCTCGAAGGGCGGCGCCAACAATTTCTTGGGCGTGAACACGGGAATTGTGCAGAACACTCCAGGCGGTGGAGTAGGCGGTTTGAGTGGTACCGTCGGCTCCGGTCCGGGCGGAACATCTGCAGCGTCGGGCGGTATCGGCGCGGGAACGAATGGATTGGTCAGTTCAACGCTGGGTATCGGCCCGAACATTACTAGCTTTGACCCCGTTGTGAGCGCAACCCTGCAGAGTGACCACGCAAGATTCGAATGCACCAGCCCGTTTTGCGGCTCCGTACAAAACACGACCACGGCAAATTTCAATTATGTGCAAGGACTTCAATCTGGCACGAACATCGGCGTTGGCTTCACCAACTCACGCGTTACCAGCAACAATCCTTTTTCCTTTGTCAGTCCAAGTTTGAACTCCGGCTTCAAATTCCAGTTGACCCAAAATCTTTTACAGGGATTTGGTTTTTTGCCGAATACCCGTATCATCCAAATCACTAAGAACAATCGTGAAATCACCGACGTTGCCTTTCGGCTGCAAATCATAACCACCGCAGACCAGATTGAGAACCTTTACTGGAATCTGGTGTATGCCTACGAAAACGTGAGGGTCCAACAGGAGGCGCTCGCTTTTGCCCAGAAGACGCTCTCTGATACGCAGAAGCAAGTGCAGATTGGCAGTCTTGCGCCAATCGAAAGCGTTCGTGCCCAGAACACAGTCGCCACCGACCAGCAGAACCTGGTGCAGGCACAAACTAACCTCGACTTGCAGCAATTACTAATGAAGAATGCGCTCAGCCGTACGTTGCAGGACCCAGCATTGGCCAATGCGGAAGTCATCCCCACTTCAACTATGGCCTTGCCCCAGCAGGAACCCATCGTGCCGACCGAGGACTTGGTCAACGAGGCCCTGCAACACCGCGCAGAATTGGCGGAATCACGTATCGATTTATCAAATCGTGAAATCAGCGAAAAAGCCCTGAAGAACTTATTGCTGCCATCGCTTGATTTTTTCGCATACTACGGCGGGTCGGGAGCGGGCGGCGAACAGAACCCCATCGCTACGTGCGGCGCACCTTTCGCCATTGCCGGTATATGCAGCCCGCCAGGTTCGTTTCCGTCTGCCGGATATGGGTCCACTCTGAATAAACTCGTAAACTCCACTGCCCCCGACAAAGGTGCAGGGTTTACGCTCAGCATCCCGATTCGCAACCGCCAGTCACAAGCTCTGCAAGTGCGCGGAGAACTTGAATACCGCCAAGCACAGATGCGCCTGCAACAGATTGAAAACCAGGTGCGCATCGAAGTGCGAAATGCACAGTTCTCAGTCACTCAGAACCGCGCATCCGTGCAGGCTGCCCAGGCTGCGGTTGAGCTCGGCCAACAATCGCTGGAAGCAGAGCAGAAGAAATTCAGGTTGGGAGCTTCCACGGGTACCAGCGTTCTGAACTACCAGTCGCAACTGGCCACCGCGCAGTCGCAACTGGTCTCTGCTGAGGCGGCTTATGAAAAGGCCCAAGTCGAACTCGATCGCTCGACCGGCCTCCTACTCGAGCACGCGGGTATCGTAATGGACGATGCCGTCAAAGGGGAAGTGATCCACATGCCGAAAATTCCGTATGTAGCTCCTCGCCAGGATGCTAACTCCGTCATGTCTCCGCAAACGCCAGCTCAACAACCAGGCCCGCCTCCGCAATAATTAACTCGAAAATAAAATTGCCTCGGGTGCCCCATCCTCGTCGCGCTTTTTGCGACAGGGTGGGGCTCTTGATTTTCTCTCCGCGCTCCGATTCGGAACAGTGCGCATAACGGTTTTTGATCGAGCGTGCGCCCCTACCTTGACTTCACCCCTCCGTTCAGCTAATCTCCGGCCTGCTCTGGTATTGGGACCGGAGCGTCCGCGTAACTTTCTCCACATCTCAGGCAGTATCCATTTCTTCTGGACCCGAGGAGGGTCACATCTATGAAGAGCATTGCAAGTTGTCTGTTGGGAGCAACCCTTTTAAGTGCCGGCATGGGCCTCGCCGTAGCCCAGGAAGCGCCTGAAGGAACCACGCCTCCGCCGAAGGTATTGGTAATTGACCGCGAATTTATGAAGCCCGGAAAAAGCGGAGCCGTTCACGAAAAATCAGAAAGCGCCTTCGTGCAGGCCTACGCCCGCGCCAAGTGGCCTAGCCACTATTTCGCGGCCAATTCGCTTACCGGTAAAAACCGGACGTTATTTTTCATCGGCTACGACTCCTTTGAAGCGTGGGAGAAAGATGCCGCGGCGCAACAGGACAATGCCGCCCTGTCCGCCGCAACCGATCGCGCCGCAGTCGCAGACGGAGACCTGCTCAGCGAAACCGACGCCGGCGTGTTCACCTACAACGAAGAACAAAGCCTGCGTGGGCCGGTTGACATTGCGCATATGCGTTATTTCGAGATCGCGTTGTACCGCGTTCGGCCCGGACATCGCCACGAATGGAACGAGCTGGTCAAGTTGGTAAAAGACGCGTACGACAAAATTCCCGATGCACATTGGGCGATGTACCAAGCCATGTACGGCCAGGAAGACGTAACTTACCTGGTGGTTATCCCCATGAAGTCAGCAACCGAGATTGATAAGAGCATGGGGACCGATAAACAGTTTGCTGAAAACATGGGCGAAGACGGGATGAAGAAGCTCAGCGAACTGGAATCATCAGCAGTTGAGTTTACCCAGACTAATCTGTTCATGTTCAACGCCGCGATGAGCTATCCGCCGGATGCCTGGGTAAAAGCTGATCCAGGTTTCTGGAAGCCGAAAGCGGCGGCGCACGAGAGGGCAATGCCTAAAGCCAAGGGCGATGAAAAGCCCGCGGCCAAACCCTAGCCGCAGAGAGTAATAAAAGGCCCCGCCGACTGGTGGGGCTTTTTTTGACCTTGGCAACTCGATAGTCACTTTGTGCTCGGTCGCGCATCTACTCTTTGGATCTTTTAGAATTCGCTAAGAGCTAAAAGCTAGGAGCCAAAAGCTGCCTTATGACTGACAAAATCAAAAAATCTGAATCGGAATGGCAAAAGCAGTTGACGCCTGAGCAGTACCAGGTTACCCGCAAAGCCGGGACTGAGCCCGCGTTCACGGGAAAGTACAACAAAACCAAAGACCCAGGAACCTACGCCTGCGTCTGCTGTGGACAACCGTTGTTCAGCTCGGAGACGAAGTTCGATTCCGGCACCGGCTGGCCGAGTTTCTACAAGGCGGCGTCAGAGGACGCGGTCGAAGAGAAAACGGATGTGACCCACGGCATGCGGCGGACTGAAGTCCGGTGCGCGAAGTGCGAGGCGCATTTAGGGCACGTATTCCCGGACGGGCCGCGCCCCACGGGCATGCGGTATTGCATGAACTCGGCTGCATTGGAGTTGAAGCCGGAGAAGAACTAGCTTCCAGGCCACCATCGATCCCACTTCTCGCAAAGGAAGCGAGAAGTGGGGCACCCTCTTACTAATCCATCCTCAAGTTTGCGCCTTTCCCTCCCGCTGGTTTAACGTAACAATCGCGAAACATGGCCACGGAAACCTCTATCCTCACCTCCAAGGTTGATCCCACGTCAGCGCGCTTTGAGGCCAACATGCGATTCCTCGCCGACCTGGTCTCCGGCATTCGGAATGAAGAAGAGAACATCTGCGAGGGTGGCGGCTCGAAAGCGATCGAGAACCAGCATTCCAAAGGCCGCTTAACCGCGCGAGAGCGCGTTCACAAGCTGGTTGATCAAGGTACGTTTTTCGAGCTTGGCCTGTTTGCCGCTTACCGCATGTATGAAGAATGGGGCGGCGCGCCAGCGGCGGGCGTAATCACTGGCCTGGCACGGGTCGAGAGTCGCATGGTGATGATCATCGCCAATGACGCCACGGTCAAGGCGGGCGCGTTCTTTCCCATGACGTCGAAGAAAGTGATTCGCGCGCAGAACATGGCCATCGAGAACCGCATTCCGGTTATTTATCTGGTCGATTCGGCGGGCATCTTCCTGCCGCTGCAGGAAGACGTATTTCCCGACACTGACGACTTCGGGCGGGTATTTCGCAACAACGCAGTAATGTCGGCAATGGGAATTCCGCAGATCGCCGCCATCATGGGCATGTGCGTGGCGGGCGGCGGGTACCTGCCGGTAATGTGCGACCACGTATTAATGACCGATGGCAGCGGGCTTTTCCTGGCCGGGCCGGCATTGGTGCAGGCGGCGATAGGGCAAAAAATTTCTGCCGAGGAACTGGGCGGCGCAGCCATGCATTCGGCTATCAGCGGCACGGTGGATTTCCGCGAGCCGAACGATGAAGCCTGCCTGCTGCGCATTCGGTCGATCATCGAAAAATGGGGATATCGCAGGCAATCGCCCTGGGACCGCAAAAAGCCCGTGCCGCCGGCGCTGGCCGCGGAAGAAATTTACGGGATTTATGATTCGTCCGCCGCCCGGCCCTATGACGTTCGCGAAGTCATCGCGCGCATAACCGACGCCAGCAAGTTTGACGAATACAAAGCGGAGTACGGCAAGACGTTGGTGTGTGGATATGCTCGCATCGGTGGATTTGCTGTCGGGATTGTTGCCAATCAAAAGATGCACGCCCAAGCGACCGATCACGAAGGCAAGAAACGCATGGAGTTTGGCGGCGTGATTTACACCGAGTCGGCAGAAAAGGCCGCGCGCTTCATCATGGACTGCAATCAGAATTTGATCCCGCTGATTTTTCTGCACGATGTTAACGGGTTTATGGTTGGCCGGGACGCGGAATGGAGCGGCATCATCAAAGCCGGCGCGAAGATGGTGAACGCGGTTTCGAATTCGGTCGTTCCTAAGATTGCGGTCATCCTCGGCGGATCGTTCGGCGCGGGACATTACGCCATGTGCGGCAAAGCCTACGATCCGCGCTTCATGTTTGCCTGGCCGACGGCAAAGTACGCGGTCATGAGCGGAGACTCCGCCGCAGGCACTCTGGTGGAAATAAAGATTCGTCAACTGGAGCGCGGCGGAAAACAACTCACCCCAGAAGAGAAAAAAGAACTGTACGACTCGGTGAAAAACACCTACGACGAGCAGACCGATCCCCGCTACGGCGCAGCTCGGCTTTGGATCGATAAGATTATTGACCCTGTGGACACCCGCGACGCCATCACGACTGCGCTCGAAGCAGCTGCGCTCAATCCCGACGTGCCGGAGTTCAAGGTCGGCGTTCTTCAAACCTGAACTATTGAGCCATTCAATCATTGGATCATTAAGTCATTAAAACCCAGTTGCGATTGCAGAACGTAAGAAGCCAACAGTCCGGCTTGAAATGACTCAATGATTGAATGGATTCGATGACCCAATAGTTCAATATCCCCTATTTCTCTGGTCACCTTCCTACAAGGAACTCGGGATTGTCACTCTCGACTTGCTGTGCTAGGGTAAGTAGCAACTCACGCCTCTCTGTCCCCATAAAGCGCGCCGGTTTCGTTGTGGGCCGCATATTTGAGCGTGTCGGCAGGTGATGTCATGAAAGAAACAACTCCAGCCGTGGCCGGTGAACGTCTTGTCGACAAGGACGCATTCGCCAGCCGCAAGCTGATCCGGCCCTTACTGAACCACACCAATCATTCTGGCCCAACCCATCCACCCCAAAATGGCGGGGAGCAGCGCCGCGACCGTCCGGAGCGCTCGGAGCGGTCGCAGGAACGATCGAATGGAGCGCGTAAAGCTCCGCCGCCCGACCAGACCAACGCGGAAAATTTCTATTATCAGAAACAGATGCAGTCAAAGACGTCGATGGTGATCGTGCTCACCGACGGCGAAGAAGTTCATGGCTGCATTGAATGGTATGACCGCACATGCATCAAGGTGAACCGCACCAGCGGCCCAAACCTCATGATCTACAAGCCTTCGATTAAATACATTTACAAGGAAGGCGAAGGAAGAAAATAAAGTTTCAAGGTTTCAGAGTTTCAAGGTTTCGAGTTCGCGCCCTCACTTTTGGTCGGATGCCTGCCCGAGTTTTTGTTTTTAGCCAACGACCAACGACGCACGACCCACGACGGCCCCTCCTACAGCTTCGGCAGCACAATTCCCTTCTGCGACTGATACTTCCCTTTGCGATCGGCATAACTCGTCTCGCAGACCTCATCCGACTGGAAGAAAATAATCTGGCACAGACCTTCGTTGGCGTACACGCGAGCCGGGAGCGGCGTTGTGTTCGAGATTTCCAGGGTGACAAAGCCTTCCCACTCCGGCTCGAACGGAGTCACGTTCACGATAATCCCGCAGCGGGCATAGGTTGATTTGCCGACACAGATGGTCAGCACGTCGCGCGGAATCTTGAAATACTCAACCGAGCGCGCAAGCGCGAAAGAATTCGGCGGGATGAGTGCGGCATCGGAACGAACCGTGACAAACGATTTCTCGTCGAACTGTTTGGGATCAACCGTGGAACAATTCACATTAGTAAAAATTTTGAATTCGTCGGCCACGCGCAGATCGTAACCGTAAGAAGAAAGCCCGTAAGAAACCACGCCTTCTCGCACCTGCTTCTCTGAAAAGGGATTGATCATCCCGTGCTCGAGGGCCATTTTGCGAATCCAGCGATCGCTTTTTAACATGAAACTCCTTAAAACAGCTCTTAGCTATTAGCTCTTAGCATTTAGCCAAAAACAAAAACCAGCCACACAGCGGGTTCGGGTTGGGCTAAGAGCTAAAGGCTAAGAGCTAAAAGCTGAACCGTCATCTTACGAAACAAACCTGTCAATTGACAATCTTCCATATCTCTCTTAGCATCAAGCACTTGAGGCACCCCCAGACTCCCATCGCGATGAGGCTCCTGTGATTAAGCTCGACATTATCAATGAAGTGGTGAACCGCACTGGTATCACTAAAACCAAAGCTGAAATGGCGGTTGAAACCGTTTTTGAGAGCATGAAACGCTCGCTATCGCAGGGCGATCGCATTGAGCTGCGTGGCTTTGGCGTATTCAACGTCCGGCCGCGCAAGACCGGCATCGGGCGCAATCCGCGCACCGGGGCCGAGGTCTCAATCCCGCCAGGCAAAGCTGTGCGATTCAAGCCCGGCAAGGAACTTCAAACGATAGAATAGGCTCAGGGCTCCCGAGACAGGTTCGCCTGGGGCGGACGCAACCTTTTCGGGGCATGAACTGTGTCTATCCATCGAGCGAAAGATGTCAACTCAGAATTCCCCCGAAGTTTATCTGCCCAGCGAAATTTACGCCCCCGACGGCGCCGATGTGTCATTCGCGCCGCAACCCAAACACCGTTACTGGCTGCACCTTTTGCTGCTCGCGCTGACGTTCTTCACCACACTGGTGGTGGGAGCTCGCCTGCAATCGAATTTTCTGAGTGGCCTGCCGCCGTTCACGCTAGGCAACGACATTTTCCCTTCACTCCGGTGGGCGCTGCAGGGCAATCACTTGCTACTGGGCCTTCCTTTCTCGCTGACGCTGATGCTGATCCTGCTGGCCCACGAAATGGGGCATTATTTGTTTTGTGTGCGCTACGGAGTCTCGGCGACGCTGCCGTTTTTTATTCCGTTTCCTACACTGATAGGAACCTTAGGAGCGTTCATCCGAATTAAGTCTCCATTACGCTCGCGCGCGATTCTCCTTGACATTGGCATCGCAGGGCCGATCGCAGGATTTGTAGTCGCCCTCGTTGTACTGATCTTCTCGCTGGGACTTTCGCGAGTCGCTCCGGTCGGCGCGTTCCCGCCGGATATTCAGCTGGGATACCCACTCATTTTTCATCTGGTCCGAAGATCGCTGGTCGCGATCGGCTATTCCCAAGGCCTGGCCGGTGTGCCACTCAGCCGGCTGTATTTGCATCCCGTGGCAATTGCGGCTTGGGTGGGAATGTTCGCCACATCATTGAATCTGCTTCCCGGCGGCCAACTTGATGGCGGGCACATCGTGTTTGCAGTTTCTCCGCGCATGCATAGAACTGTTTCGCGGTTGACCATTCTCGCTCTAATCCCACTGGCTTTATTTTTTTGGACGGGATGGCTGGTCTGGGCGATTCTGCTGCGTTTGAGTGGTATGCGGCATCCTTCAGTTCCAGTCTGGCCGGAAATCACGACCGCACGCCGCTGGCTCGCCGTTTGCGCTCTCTTGATGCTGGTCCTGACCTTCGCCTATGCTCCCATTTCGCCAGGTGGTGGCCAGCCGTCCCTGATTGAAAATTTGCGTTTGCTGATCGCGCCTCTGCATCACTGGCGCCTAATGCACTGATCTCTCTGACTTCCAGTTCGAGTAACAAACCGGGTGCCCCATCCTTGTCGCGCTTTTTGCGACAGGGTGGGGGTTTCGACTTTCGTTGGCGGATCGCACCAGCTTTTAGTCCGGGCTTTTCGTTTTCACTAACATGCTGCTAGTCTTCTACCGCCGACGCACTCATTTCCTGCACCGGTTCGCCACCAACCATTTGTTGGGCGATGATGAGTCGCCGTGCCTCGCCGCGAATATGTGGTAGCCGCATTCCGAAAATCACTGCGCCACCAAGACCTGCGACCGCGCCCATAATCACGGCGAGAGGCGCGCCCAAGTGGTCTGCAATCGCGCCAGCAATCAGCGCCCCAAACGGCCCCATACCCATAAACATCATGGAATACACCGACATTACGCGCCCCCGCAGTTCGTCGGGCACCATAGCCTGAATGAGGGTGTTCGACGATGACATCTGCAGCATCATGCAAAAACCGACAGGAACCAGCAGCACCGTCGAAAGCCAGAAGTTACGCGAAACAGCAAACGCAATCAGCGATATCGAGAACCCGGCGCAGGAAAGAGTGACCCAGCGTCCCAGGCCTTGAACACCGGTCTTGGTGGCCAGCGTCAGCGCTCCCAGCAATGCGCCGACGCCGGTCGCGCCCATCAGGATGCCGAGCCCGCGTGCACCGCCATGCAGGATGCGGTCCGCAAATACCGGCATCAACACGGTGTAAGGCATCGCCACCAGACTTACCAATCCCAGCAGAAACAGCAGCAAGCGTATGGGCGCGGTGTCACGCACAAAACGAAATCCCTCGATAACATGCTCCAGCGGCGATCCCATGGGCCGCTGCTTGCGGGGCGCGACCTGCATCATAAATAGCCCGACAATCACGGCAATATAACTGACGGCATCACCGAAGAAGCACCAGCCTTCACCCACTCTTGCGACCACAATTCCGGCAATCGCCGGCCCGATGATGCGGGCCCCGTTGAACATCGAAGAGTTCAATGCGATGGCGTTCATCAGGTCTTCTTTGCCGACCATTTCGACAATGAATGCCTGCCGCCCGGGAATATCGAACGCGTTTACGATTCCGCGCATGATCGCCAGCACGAAAATCTCGGTCACCGTAATCCGGTGCGTCAGCGTAAGAGCGGCAAAAACAAATGCCAGAATCATAGACGCGGTTTGCGTGCCGATTACGACACGTTGCCGGTTGTAGCGGTCAGCGACAATTCCGCCCAGCGGAGAAGTAAGGAAAACCGGGATCTGGCCGGCAAATGCGACCGAACCCAGCAGCAGCGACGATCCGGTGAGCCGGTAAACCAGCCACGCCTGTGCAACGTTTTGCATCCAGGTGCCGGTCAAGGATATGAGCTGCCCGCCAAAAAATAGCTGGAAATTGCGGTGCTTCAATGCGCGCAGGGTCGCGGGCAGGCTGCGGCCGCCCGATTTCGCTTCCGGTCGCTGAGATTTTGGGGAATCTGACGGTGACACGGGGCTCACACTCAATGATGCGGTCTGCCCGTGCTCAGATGCAAATCGGCAGCTTTGTGGCACTCGAAGTGCTCTTTTTGCTTCCCGGAAAGGCTGGGTTGCGCTACAGTGTTGCGGATGACGAGCGCCGAACAGAACCGGGTTGAACGCCGCTTAGGGCAGCGCTTCGCTTATCAGGTGCCGGTTACGCTGCGAGTGCCCGGCGAAACCCGTACCGGTTCAGGATTCACCCAGGACCTGAGCTCGCGCGGCGCCATGTTGTGGACTGATCTCTGTCTCGCCGAAGGTCAGATGGTTGAGATGACGCTGGTCATGCCTTCGGAGATCACTTTGGCTGATGACATGAACGTTTGCTGTCGCGCGCGCGTGGTGCGCTGCGAACAAGCCGATGGCGGCAAGCCTGCCGTCGCAGTCCACATTGAGCACTACGACTTTCTCCGCCAGGAACCGCCGGTATTGGAAGAACACGCCGCGAAAGACATGCCGCTTCGGCCGTAGCTCCCTTGCTGAACCTAATGGGTACGTAGAGACGTTGCTTGCAACGTCTAATTCGAAGCGCAACTTTGTGATTGAAATAAAAAGAGACGTAGCAAGCTACGTCTCTAAGAAGAATGCTCTTAACAATTTAAATCCGCGCGCACACCGCTTTGGTCTGGGTGTAATTGTTCAGGACCTCGTGGCCCATCTCGCGTCCCCAGCCGGATTGCTTGTAACCTCCAAACGGCAGCGCCGCGTCGAAGATGTTGTAGCAGTTGATCCACACCGTGCCCGCCTGGAAAGCCTCGGCCATGCGATGGGCTTTGCTAATATCGCGCGTCCAAATTCCGGCAGCCAGTCCGTACACGTTGTCATTCGCCCGCGGCACGATCTCTTCCGCGCTGGAGAACGGCATAGCTACAACCACCGGGCCAAAAATTTCTTCCTGCACAACCTTCATGTCTTCCCTTGTGTCGACCAACACCGTGGGCTCGACAAAATATCCCTTGTCGCCCGTCTTGTGCCCACCGGCTGCGGCTTTCGCGCCTTGCGAGAATCCGGATTCCAGATATCCGCATACGCGGTTTAATTGCTCTTCCGAAACCAGCGGTCCCATTTGCGTTTTCGGATCCAGACCCGAGCCGACGCGAATTTTCTTGGCGTTGGCTGAAATGCCTTCCACGACCTGGTCGAAGACATCTTTTTCGACGTACAGACGTGAACCCGCACAGCAGCACTGGCCGTGATTGAAAAAGATCCCGCTCGCCGCGCCCGGAATGGCGACGTCCATGTCGGCGTCTTTGAAAATCACGTTGGGAGATTTTCCGCCGAGCTCAAGCGAAACCCGTTTCAAGTTGCCGGCAGCCGCGTGAACGATCAGCCTGCCGACTTCGGTCGATCCAGTGAAGGCGATTTTATCTACGTCATTATGTGCCGCCAAGGCCGCGCCCGCGGTCTCGCCGTAACCCGGAACCACGTTCACGACGCCTTCGGGAAATCCCGCCTCGAGGATCAACTCGCCCAGCCTTAAAGCAGAAAGCGGCGTCTGCTCAGCGGGCTTCAACACCACTGTGCAGCCGGTGGCCAGCGCCGGACCAAGCTTCCATGCCGCCATCAGCAGCGGGAAGTTCCACGGAATCACTTGTCCCACCACGCCCACAGGTTCGCGCAAGGTGTAACTCAAATATTTCGCTTTCGGCGTGTATGGCACCGACAGGGGAATAGTATTGCCCTCGAGTTTGGTCGCCCATCCCGCCATGTAGCGGAACAATTCGGCGGCGAGAGGCACATCGGCGGCGCGCGCCACGGTCAGCGGCTTGCCGTTATCTAGCGATTCGAGAAAGGCGAACTCTTCGAGATGCTGATCAATCAGGTCGCCAAGCTTCCAGATCAGGCGTCCGCGCTCGGAAGGGGTCATCTTGCGCCACGGGCCTTCGTCAAAAGCCTTACGGGCAGCTTTCACCGCAAGGTCAATGTCAGCACGATCGCCTTCCGCAACCTGCGCCAGTACTTCGCCGGTAGAAGGATCGTAAGTGGGGAAAGTCTTGCCGGAAACTGCATCAACCCACTTGCCGTTGATGAGCATTTTGCGCGGCTTCTCCAGAAAACTAAGCACGCGAGGATCGATTTGAGTTGCGGAAACTGTAGCCATGGAAACCTCCTGAGTTCAGGGCTGAAAAGAAGTAATTAGTGAGCGCGCGACAGCGTATCCAATGCTAGTCCTGAGGTAAGTTGAAAGCAACCGTCACGGTTTCATCAGGACGACGATCTTGCATGATACACATAATTGTGATATTTATACACATTAGAGTTTGTCATGCGTACGAATATAGATATCGACGATCGCTTGATGGCCCAGGCCATGCGCCGCAGCGGTGCACGCACCAAGAAGGCCGCAGTGGAAGCTGGCTTGCGCCTTCTGGCTCAAACCCATGCCCAGGGTGGGATTCGGCGGCTTCGCGGCAAGGTGCAGTGGGAGGGTGAACTCAACCAGTCCCGCATGAGCCGAGTTTGAAGCACTCAAATGGTAATTGTCGACACTACCGTGTGGATCGACTACCTGCGCGGCTCCGAAAATCCTGAGACCCTTTGGCTCGATCAGGAATTAACCCATCAACGACTCGGACTCACAGACCTGATTCTTTGCGAAGTCTTGCAAGGAGTTCGTGATCCAACGCTGTTCGAGCAAGTTCGCGACGAATTGCTCATCTTCCACTTATTCGAGACGGGTGGCAAACACCTGGCGATAGAATCCGCTATTAACTATCGAAAACTTCGCGATCAAGGCTACACCGTACGACGCACCATTAACTGCCTGATCGCATCTTTCTGCCTTCAGGCAGGACACGAACTTCTGCATCGCGACCGAGACTTTGATTCATTTGAGAAAGCGCTCGGGCTGCGTGTGATCCACCCGTACGCAGCGCTTCCGTAGAGACGTAGCTTGCTACGTCTCCCCTTGCACCCGGCAAGACGTTGCAAAGCAATGTCTCTACGTCCGTCGTCATAAACTCCCCTCGCAAGTCTCTGAATCTACGCCAAATCCATTTCTTGACACGATATTACATATTGCTATATACATATTGCGTATTGAGATATGAAGCTGGCCGAAAAAATTCGTTACCTGCGGGAGGTGGAGGGTTCCCTGCGCGGTCTGGAACGCCCCATGACCCAGCAGGAACTGGTCGCTGCCGTCCGCAAAGAGCAGGGCAAGAGCATCAGCCAGTCATATATTTCGCAGATCGAAAGCGGTTCGCGCCGGCACATGACCCAATCGTCGCGTTCCCTGCTGGCAAAGTTTTTCAAGGTGCATCCGGGATTTTTGGTTGACGATCCTGACGGCTATCACACCGAGCTGACCTCGGATTTGCGCACCACGGAGGGCAGCCTGGATGTCTGGCTGCTGCACGCGTCGGAGCGTTTTGCGGGTGATCCGGAGTTGACCAATGTCCTGATCAAGATCGCCCGGCAAAAAGATTCCCGGAAATGTTTTTTGGTGCTGGGTGCGATTCTGGATACGCCGGGGCTGGCTGACCGTTTGCTTGAGGCGCTGCAACCGCAAAGTACAAACTCGCACGGGAAAAAAGGAGGGCGGCTATGACCTGGGCAGATTTTTATCTGGTCTGTTTTGTCGTGGGGTTCTTC
Organism: uncultured Acidobacteriota bacterium; assembly: GCA_963702345.1. Classification (GTDB taxonomy): domain Bacteria; phylum Acidobacteriota; class Terriglobia; order Terriglobales; family Acidobacteriaceae; genus Gp1-AA145. The sequence continues at coordinate 224,219 of CAVPCD010000002.1, forward strand.
TTAAGCGCTCTGATGTTTTTGGGCGGAGGCCTGCATCTCCACATTCCGCATTTTCATCTTCATGCGCCGGCCCACATTCACTTCTCAGGACACGCGCCCTCTGCTCACGGAGTGCATGGCAGTCAGATGTCCCCTTTCAACCTGATCAGCCTCACGGCTTTTCTTGCCTGGTTTGGCGGCACGGGGTTTCTGCTTACGCGCCATTCCGCGATCTGGTTCTGGGCGGCGCTGGGAATTTCGCTGTTGAGCGGAACCGGCGGCGCGGCCATCATTTATTTGTTTCTCAGTCGCGTTCTCACTTCTCCCGACGAGGCTCTCGACCCTGCCGACTACGAAATGGTCGGCGTGCTTGGCCGGCTTTCTATGCCAATTCGCGAAGGTGGCACCGGAGAACTGATCTACTCGCAAGCCGGCACGCGTCGGGTTTGTGGAGCGCGCGCAGAAGATGGATCGGCCATCCCGAAAAACACCGAGGTCGTGGTCACACGTTATGAACGAGGAATTGCGTATGTGCGTCCCTGGTCGGAGTTGGCGGGAGAAGAGAGCGAATTTGGCGAGCCGCTGAATGAAATAGATCGGAGCCGGCAATGACGATCTCACTTGAGTCATCCGGCTCGCGCCGGTATCTCCGGGTCTTCACCGCGCTCATGTGGCTTGCGTTGCCCATCATGGCAGTCATGTACGCGATGTCCTGGCAACAATTGCCGGCGCGCCTTGCCACGCATTTTGATTTGGCGAACCACCCCAACGGCTGGATGTCACGCGAAGCGTCACTAGTTTTTTTACTGGTGATGGGAGCTTTTGTGGCCGCCCTCGCCAGTCTGATCCTGTCGCGCGTAAAGACGCCGGATCCAGCGGCCTGGGCGCTTTTAGTTCTGTTCTACGTAATTCTCGGAACTCTTCTGTGGGCAGGTGAGGCGATTATTGCTTACAACGTTCACGGGCAACCGGTAAATGTCGCGCCGGTCCTGGCCAGCGGCATGGGCGCCGCGATATTGGTGGTGATTACTGCGCTTGCAACAAGACGCGGCGTGCAACTTCCCGCGAGTAATATCGTGGCGGTTGAGCAGCACGCCTCCAAAAAGCTCGCGTTGGTGCTGGGGGCCGCTACAGTCGCGATAATCGCGGTCATTGCGGCAATTCCCGTCGCCGGTGTTCGTATCGCTCTCGGAATCGCTGTCGTTCTCATGCTGGCCTCAGCGGCGTTGGCATGGGACGGATTCCGCTACCTGTTCAGCGCTTCCGGAATCGAGGTGTGCGCGCTGGGTTTCCGCCTGCGCTCGATTCCAGCCGCTGACATTAAGAGTTACGCGGCTGACCGCTGGAATGTAATTGGGGGATACGGAATTCGCGGCGTGGGTGATAAGCGCGCCTATGTCTGGGGAAATTGTGGGGTTCTTATCAAGACTTTGGAAGGCGAAGTTTTTCTCGGGCATGACAGCCCGGAAAAGATTATTCGCGATTTGGATTTAATAACTCGCAACCACGAAGCACGCGTTTCGCATGGTTCCTGAAGCGGAGCCTGCCCTGAGCGAAGCCGAAGGGTGTTCTTGGTGGTTGAAGATTTCGCGTTGCTGGAGGAGGCGTTATGTATTTCGGTTTATCAACAGAAGTTTGGATCCTGATTGGGCTTGGGGTTTTGGTTCTCGCTTTTCTGATGAGTTCGCTGGCGCGACTCTATCGCAAGGCCGGGCCGCACGAGGCGTTGATTGTTTACGGGTTCCGCAACAAGCGAGTAGTAGTCGGCAGGGGCACAATCGTGTTCCCCATGATGGAGAACTGCCACGAGTTGTCGCTCGAACTTATGTCGTTTGACGTTGCGCCGCAGCAGGACCTTTATACCAAGCAAGGCGTGGCCGTCACGGTCGAAGCCGTGGCGCAGATCAAAGTTAAATCGGATACCGAATCCATCTGGACTGCGTCGGAGCAATTCCTCACCAAATCCGATCAGGAGCGCGAAGGTCTGATCAAGCTGGTAATGGAAGGCCACCTGCGCGGCATCATCGGACAGCTCACCGTTGAAGAAATCGTAAAGCAGCCGGAGATGGTCGGCGACCGCATGCGCTCCACTTGCGCCGACGACATGAACAAGATGGGCCTGGAAGTAATTTCGTTCACCATCAAGGAAGTACGCGACAAGAACGAATACATCATCAACATGGGCAAGCCTGACGTTGCTCGCATCAAGCGCGATGCCGACGTGGCGACAGCTGAAGCCGATCGCGATACCGCAATCCGACGCGCACTGGCCACCCGAGAAGCCGCCGTGGCCAAGGCGCAAGCGGACCAGGAGCGAGTGCTGGCTGAAACTTTGTCACTGGCGAAACAGGCTGAGGCGCAGCGCGATCTTGAAGTGAAGCGCGCGCAGTTCCTCGAAGTCACCAAACGCCAGCAGGCGCAAGCCGACAAGGCGTATGACATTCAGACCAACATCATGCAGCAGCAAGTTGTCGCTGAACAGGTAAAGGTGCAGCAGGTCGAAAAAGAGCAGCAGATCAAAGTTCAGGAAGCGGAAATCAATCGCCGTGAAAAAGAACTGATCGCGACTGTGTTGAAGGGCGCCGAGATCGAACGTCAGCGGATTGAGACCCTCGCCGCCGCCGAGAAGCAACGCCTGATCGCAGAAGCTGAAGGACACGCGTCTTCGATTCGCGCTCAGGGCGAAGCCGAAGCCGAGATCATCTTCAAGAAAGGTGAGTCGGAAGCCAAGGCCATGAACGTAAAGGCCGAGGCTTACCAGGAATACAACCAGGCCGCTATCTACGACAAGCTGCTTACCAGTTTGCCGGAAGTGGTCAGGGCGATGGCTGCTCCGCTCGCCAACGTCGACAAAATCACCGTGGTTTCGACCGGCAACGGCGACGCCACTGGGATGAACAAGATCACCGGCGACTTCGCCAAAATGGCAGCGCAAGTTCCCGCGCTGTTCGAGTCGTTGTCGGGCATGAGCATGACCGAGCTGCTCAGCAAAGTGCGTGGCATCGGCGACAAAGGCCCGAGGCCGGATGCGTTGCCGCCGGCAAACGGGGGCAAGAAGTAAGCAAAGTCGGTGTGGGTCGGACACTCTTGTCCGACCTACAGGCCGTTAAGGAGCGACGAGATGAAACGACCATCAATGCAAATCGGATTAGGAATCGCACTCGGCGCCGGAATCGGCATTGCCATCGATGCCGCTTTCGGATCAGGTGGCACTTGGCTGGCGATCGGAGTCGCCATCGGCGTGGCAATTGGCGCCGCGATGTCGAAGGGAAAAAAGGATTCCGGAATGAATTCATTGGGCACGGAGTAACGAAGTTTGATCAGAAGTTTTACTGAAGGCTGACGGCTGATGGCTAACAGCTAAAAAAGGAGTTCACCATGGCACTACTTGAGCGAGTTTCAACTTTAGTCCGCGCAAATCTCAACGATCTTATCGACAAGGCCGAAGACCCGGAGAAGATGATCAAACAGGTCATCCTCGACATGCAGAACCAGCTTCTGCAGGTGAAGACGCAGGTCGCAATCGCCATTGCCGACCAGCACCTGCTTGCCAGGAAGCACCAGGAAAACGAAGAAAAGGTCGGTGAGTGGACGCGCAAGGCCGAACTAGCGGTCACGAAGAAAGACGATGAATTGGCGCGCGCGGCGCTGCATCGCGTGGAAAGCTATCGCGAGATGTCGGCCAGCTTTGCCCAGCAGGTCGGCGATCAGAAGGCCCAAGTGGACAATCTGAAAACCGCGCTGCGCAAGCTGGAGCAGAAGCTCGATGAAGCGCAGCACAAATCTGATCTGTTGATCGCGCAGCATCGGCGGGCCCGCGCGGTCGGCAAGGCCCATGACGCGCGGTCCGCAATTGGGGACGGCTCAAAGAGCGCGGCGTTCGATCGCATGAAGCGCAAGGTCGCGCACAACGAAGCCGTGAGCCACGCGAAGTCTGAACTCGGGGCCGACGATGTGGAAGACCGGCTGACCGCAATCGAGAAAGAAGATCGTATCGAGCAATTGCTGGCAGAGATGAAGAGCAGGCACGCGTAGCGTCGTCAGCCTGAACGGAGCAAATTCACCACCGCAGCACTGTCATCCTGAGGGGAGTGAGTTCATTCGCTTGCGAATGAACTCACGTAGTCGAAGGATCCCTGCGCTGCGATCAGTTCCCGTGTCGATGCGAGGCGCTTTCAGCAACCGAGTATTTGCAGAAATGCCTGGAGACGCACATGCCACTGCAGGCTGGCACGGGGTCCTTCGACTCCGCAAGAAGTTCGCTTCGCGAACTTCTTGCTTCGCTCAGGATGACAGAGCTAGGAAAAGAATCTACGGCAATGCAAACGCGACCACCGAATCCCCGGCCGTGGGATCGTAGAAGCTGCCGCCGGTGGCAGTGAGCACCACGTACTGTTTGCCGTTCTTGCCGCGGTAAGTCATGGGGACGGTGTACGATCCCGTCTCAAGTTTCGTCTCCCACAACTCTTTGCCGGTCGCGCCTTCGAATGCGCGGAAGATTTGATCACGCGTGGCGGCGATGAAGACCAGCCCGCCAGCGGTAGTGATCGAGCCACCGAAGTTTAAAGTCCCCGTTCCGTGAACGCCTTTGGCGTCCAACTCCGGCTCAACACCGAAAGGAATTTTCCAGGCCACGTCGCCGGTGTTCACATTGATCGCCATCAGTTCGCCCCATGGCGGCTGCTGGCACGGCCAAAACTTCTCCGCATTCCAGAAGCGCGCATACATCCCCCAGGGGCTGGCGCGATCGTAAGGCGGATCGGCGCCTTCTTCGGATTTAGCGATCTTTCCCACGTCAGCCAGATTCACTGTGTTCAGGAACAGATATCCCAAGTCAGGGTTGTAGGACATCCCCGGCCAGTTGGTTGTGCCAATCGTGCCCGGAAAAACGATCGACAATTTCGATCCATAATGCGTGTAAGGACCGCCGCTTGCCATTCCGCCTTCGGTCGCCATCAGATTCAGGCAGAACTGTTTCTGCTCGGGCGTGACCGTGGCAATTTCATCTGGCGTGAAGCTATGACGCCCGATGGGCGCTGGTTTCAGAGGAAATGGCTGGGTCGGCCAGCTATGTTCGCCGGGTACGTCGCTCGCTGGCGTAGGCCGCTCTTCGACTCCAAAAATTGGCTTGCCATTCCTGCGATCAAGAATAAATAACAGTCCAAGTTTTCCGGTAACCGCGACCGCCGGAATCTTTTCGCCGTGCTGGGTTACCTCCATCAATATCGGCGCGGATTCCAGATCGTAATCCCAGTTGTCGTGATGGACGGCTTGAAAATACCACGCCAGCTTGCCGGTGTCCGCATTGACCGCGACCAGAGAATTGCCGAAGAGGTCCTGACCTTTGCGATCTGCTCCATAAAAGTCAGAACTCGGCGAACCATATGGAAGAAATAAAAGGCCTCGATCGACATCGACGCTCAGGAATCCCCAGACGTTGGTGCCGGAGCGATTTTTCCACGCTTCGCCTTCCCAGGTTTCGTTTCCAGTTTCCCCTGGATGCGGCACGGAATGGAAACGCCAAACCAGCTTTCCAGTATGCACATCCCAGGCGAGCGTATCTCCGGACGCGCCAATGCCAGGAGCTTCCTGCAGTTGCCCTCCAGTGAACACCAGGTCTTTATATACCGTGACTGGCGAAGTGATATCGAATTGCGCGGTGGGAATGCCATTCTGTACGACAGGCTTGATATCCACGATGCCATCAACGCCGAAGCCTGTAGTTGGCTTGCCAGTTTTCGCGTCTATCGACATCAACTTGCCTTCAGATGTGCCGAACACAATCGACGCCGCAGTTTTTGCGTCGCCCGGCCAGTAGGCAACGCCGCGTCCCGCGGGTCGTCCGTGAGGCAGCTTGTAGGTCCATATTTCGTTGCCGGTCTCAGGATCGAGCGCAATGACCGTGCCGTAGGGAGTTGGCATGAACAACACGTCGTTCACCACGATCGGCGTGGCTTGAGACGATCGTCGTCCACCTCCTCTACTGACCGCACCCGCTGACAGTGGCCGCGGACCTTCCTTCTTCATGTGATAGGTCCAGGCCCGCTGCAGGTGTTGGACGTTCTGAGTGTTGATCTGATTCAGCGGCGAATAGCGAGTGCTCGCGTAATCGTGGCTGTACATCGGCCAGTCGGTCTGAGCGTTAGCCGGTGAAGCAAGAAAGACGCACAACGAGAAAAAGATCGTGAACACGCCGAATTTCAACTTCGGGCCCCCGTGAGTGGAATTCGTACTGCTACTGATATGCTGCGTGCTTCCCTGCCGGTCTTTTTCTGCGCCGTTGGAATTTCGCGCCGAGAATATTTCACTCAATCCTGCTGCGCGCGTCTTCAAGAATGCGCTTGGCCCGAACTGGATTGAAAACTCCGCAAGAGCAAAATCGCGCCATGTATGTGACCGCCTGCGCGGGTGTGCGGCGCCCCTCTTTCACCCAGTCGATCATCTTGCGCGCAAGATTGGACGACACCATGCCATGGCCGCACATGGTCATGAGTTTCAGAACTTGCGTGTTCGGCAATTTTTCCGTGGACCCTTCGAAGCCCAGCGAATACCCGACACTGTGGCGCGTGACGCCGGCGTAGCGGCAGCATTCCTCCGCCCCCTGGACCGAAGTCGAAATATTTACTGACAGGCCGAGGTCTGCCTCAACCACGGCCTTTAGAAATCCCTCAGCTGATTCCTGATTGTCGAAGATCGCGGCGACTGATGCCGGTTCATTAATGCCATCAATCACAGCGCGGAAATCCGGCGTCATGTCGCGTTTCCAGTTCGAAACCGTGGTCAGGTTGCGTGACGGCCGCAGAGCGCCACCGTGCGCCGGGTCGCCGAGGTTCACTGGACTGAAAGGGAGGGCCATTTCCAGAAACGCTTTTAGTTTGGGCACACTGTTGCGGTCGTTGTTGCCGTTGCTCGGCGTGGCAAAAATAATGAAGTCGTCGTAAAAACTTTGGGAATCGCCGTAACGGTGAAGAGTGTTAGTCATCGAACTAAACCGAGTTCTGCTCCTTCAAATCTTCGTTGAAAGCTGTTCGATTATTTTCCTGCGTAGCTGACACGCCAAATTGAGCCCGATCCATCGTCGCTCACCAACAGCGATCCGTCAGGCGCAACCGCAACCCCGACCGGACGTCCCCAAACACTCTGGTCGTCAACCACAAAGCCGGTAAGAAAATCTTCATACTCGCCAGTTGCGTGTCCGGTTTGATGCAGCGGCACGCGAATCACTTCGTATCCGGCACGCGGCGCCCGGTTCCATGATCCATGCTCAGCAGCGAAAATGTCCCCGGCGTAGTCGCCAGGAAATTGCTTGCCGTCATAAAACGTCATTTCGAGCGAAGCATTGTGCGGCTGAAGAATTACATCCGGGGTAATAACTTTGTCCTTCAACTCCGGGTGTTTGCCGGCCAATCGCGGGTCTTGATTGCCGCCCATATACCACCAAGGCCAGCCATAGAAGCCGCCGTCCTGTACGTGCGTGATGTAATCGGGCACAAGGTTATTGCCGAGGCCGTCGCGCTCGTTCACTGAACACCACAACTCACCGGTCGTTGGATTGATCGCGATTCCAACTGGGTTGCGGATTCCGGAAGCATACACGCGCAGGCCTGAGCCGTCGGGGTTCAGTTCAAGAATGTCAGCGCGATTTTTTTCCGTGGGCGCATCGTCCACATTCTGGTCCGAGCCGACCGAGACGAACATCTTTTTGCCGTCGGGCGAAAACACGATATCTCGCGAACGGTGATGACCGCCGCTCGGCAAATCGAGCAGATGCTGCGACGGACCGGTGCTCGTCATGTCGCCATTGTGATAGGGAAAGCGCACCACGGAATCCATGTTGGCGACGTAGACCCACTCAGGATTTTTACCAATTGGATAAAACGCGATGCCGAACGGCGTGTTCAAACCGGTCGCGAAAACTTTCATCTGCTCCGGTTTGCCGTCGGCGGTTATGCCGCGAAATACCTTGATGTCACCTGCACTGGTCTCGGCAAGAAAAATATCTCCGTTGGGCGCGATGCGCATGATCCGGGGATTTGTCAGGCCACTGGCAAAGAGCTCGACTTTAAAGCCTGGCAAAGTCTTCGGCCACGCATTCTCCGGGCGGGCCACCACTTTCGGCCCATTGGTGGCGGATTCTGTGGCAAAAGGCTGTGGCAGATCTTTAATAGTGATGTGATGAACCGTGCCCGGATTTTCGTAGCGATAGTCGGTGAACGGCGGTGTCGGCGGAGGCGCGTTCGATGGTGAGGCCGCGCTTTCGGGAGCGGCAGCACTTGCAGCAGCCGGCGCACTCGCCGCAGAAGATGCGCTTCCCAGCGACTTCACATATGAGACCACCTGCCAGCGCTGTTCTTCGGACAAACTCTTCCACGAAGGCATTCCGTTTCCAGGATCACCCTTCGTGATATACCAAAAAATTTCGCCATCGGACGCCGTCTGCGGAGGCCCGTCGGACAATGGCGGAACATTGCCGGTGCCCTGCCCTCCGGGTCCGTGGCAGGTTATGCAAGTGCTGGAATATACGGTTTTGCCGGCAGCCACGGCATCGGGTTGGCCGGCGTAGGGATTTTTCTCTGATTTGGCGCTTGCGGGCGCGTTATGAAAATCGGCGTCCTGGGCAATCATTGGCAAGGGCCCAATGCCGATAATTAACCCCAGAAACGGCAGAACTCTTCCAAATAGATCAGAGGAAAATTTGGTCCGGACGATCATTCCAAGAAATACCCGTAAACAGTTATATCATATGACAATTGGAGTCGTGCATCGAAATCTAATCTCGGTTCCCACGCTAGCACCGTGAGTACTGCCCATCTCCAATTACCGCCCGGCCGGCACGAATTTCAGGCAAACCGGAGTGTCCGCATTGATCTCTTTGCCGGTCTTCGAAAGCTTACCGGTGTTGCGGTCGATGGCGAAAACCACCACGTTGTTGCTGAGCTGATTGGCCGCTAACAGGTATCCGCCGGTCGGATCGATATCAAAATTACGCGGCATAGTTCCGCCGGAAAGTGTTTCCTCCACCGGCGTCAGAACGCCGGTCTTCGAGTCGATCGCATACACTCCGATGGTGTCCGGGCCCCTGACGTCCTCGCCTTGAGTGCGGCGGTTCGACTCGTAGAGAAATCTCCCGTCTGGGCGTATTTCGATCTCCGCGCTATGATTGCTGCCAAAGAAATCGTGCGGCACGGTCTGGGCCCGCTGAACCTCGGTCAACTTTCCATCCGAAGCATTCCACGCAAAAACGTCCACATTACCGCTCATCTCGCTGAGTTGGTAGCCAAACTTCCCTTCCGGATCAAACACGAAATGCCGCGGCCCGCCGCCCGGGTAAACGGTTGCATACGGAGCATCCAACGGTGACAGCTTCCCCGTGTTCTGATCGAAATGAAAAGTAAAGATCCGGTCCAGCCCTAGATCGGAAACAACCACAAAGCGGTTGTCCGGCGAAACCCCAACCCAGTGGGTGTGCGGCTCATTTTGAATCGACGGATCGACGCTCTGGCCTACGTCCTGAATGAAAGCCGTCAGTTCACCGAGCGAACCATCTTCTTTAACGTGCACCACCGCGATGCTGCCGCTTCCGAAGTTCGCCATGAAGACGTATTTCCCGGTCCTGTCGATCGAGATGTAACAGGTGCTGGTCCCGCTGGCAGGCACGGTATTCAGCAGGCGCAATTTGCCGGACGCGGGGTCGATCGCGAAGGCGCTTACGTAAGAAGCGTGATCGAGCGGCGGACCAAGCGAAAGCGGGTCCTCGCTTACCGCATAAAGAAAACGGTGATCGGGAGAAATTGTCAGGAACGAGGGATTCGTGATTTCGGCCGCCAGCTCCGGTTCGCTGAGATCACCGGTGCCCGAGTTGAAGCGGCTTACGTAGATTCCCTTACTGTGCGCGTCACCAACGCCCCAGGTGCGGCTGTGATGCACATACTTGAACCCGGTATAAGTGCCGATGTAGACGAAATAGTTGTTGCCCTGGGCCGATGCCGCATTGTTTCCTAAAAACGCTAGCGCGACGGCAAAGCACAAAATGCGAGCCAATAATCCCGTTATCTTTTTAATTTTCATTTGAGTTCATTCAATATGTTCGATAATCAGCCTGCTCTACTTTGTCTCCGGCACAAACACAATGCACACCGGAACGTCGATCTTCACTTCCCTGTTTGCCGGCGTGAGCTTTCCGCTACTGCCATCAATGTGAAACAAAACAACATTGCCCGTAAGTTCATTGGCGGCAAATAAGTACGCTCCCGTTGGGTCGATGGCGAAGCTCCGCGGCATCGTACCGCCCGGCGCGACTTGCTCGATCTCAGTCAACGTTCCATTGCTCGCATCAATCGAAAAAACTCCGATCGAATCCGGTCCCCACAATTCCGGCCCGCGGAATCTGCGATTCGATTCATAGAGAAACTTTCCATTGGGATGTATCGCAATTTCCGCGCTGTCGTTTGCACCGACGAAATTGGGCTGAAGAGTTTTCGCGTCCTGAACTCTTGTGAAACTGCCGTCCGTGGCGTTCCAGGACATCACTGTCACAAACCCGCTCATTTCGTGCAGCGAGTAACCGAACTTTCCCGCTGAGTCGAATACGAAATGACGCGGACCGCCTCCGGATTCTGCTTCCACAAATCCCGGGCGATCCGGCGATAGCTGCCCGGTCGATGCGTCGAATCGATATACAAATACTTTGTCGACTCCAAGATCCGAAACGATGGCGAAGCGATTATCAGGAGAGACATCTATCGAGTGCGGGTGCGCCTTGGATTGAAAGGCAGGATCTCGCCCGTGCCCAATGTGCTTCATGAACGAAGTCTGCTCGCCAATCGAACCATCGTCTTTGATCCGCAGCACGGTCACGCTGCTGCTGCCGAAGTTGGCAAACATCAGGTAGTGACCGGTTTTATCAATCGACAGATAGCAAGTGCTGGTGCCGCCGGTGGGAAGCGAATTCAGCCGGCGCAGCTTTCCAGTCGCGGAATCGATCTGGAACGCGGTCACATAAGAAGCGTGATCGAAATTTGGCCCCACCGAAAGCGGGTCTTCAGTCACGACATAAAGAAATTTCCGATTGGGATGGACTGCAAGGAATGCAGGGTTGACCATCTCCGCCGCCAGCTCGGGCTTGGAGAGTTCTCCGGTCGCGGGATGGAAGCGGCTGACGTAAACCCCTTTGCTGTGACTTCCTCCGGCCGGCAACCCTTCTTTCATGTATGTGAAGCCGGTATAAGTGCCGAAGTAAACAAAATAATCATCTGAAGCCGCCGGCGAACTCCAGGCCGAAGCGGTCAACAACAACGTCGAACAGAACAAAAGTGCAAATTTATTTTTTATGCGCATAGGTTCATCATCGCGCTCTTACCTGCGGGCAGGAGCTCCGTGAGTGTAATTGTCGCCTTCAGGAAATTTAGCAAAGTAAAGAAATTTTATCGGCTTATCGCCGGCATTGATGTTGGAATGAATGGTGGTCGCATCTGGCGGCAACATATAAGCCATTCCCGGCCGCTGAATGCGCAATTCCGTGCCCAGAAACGCGAGACTGTCGCCATCGATCGCGGCCCAGATCTCTTCCTGCCCGGGTTTGTGCGGATGCGGTTCGCCAAGCGTGAGCGGATTAACAGTCACTGTGATGACACTCTGCTCGGTGGCCAGTCCATCGGCGGGCGAAAAAAGTTCTTTTACTATGTGCGCCCAATGCCCGGACGCGCCTCCCACTATGTAAGGGTCCCCGCCTGCCGGCGTTCGCTGGTGCGCGCCCGCTTCGTCCTTTACGCCCATTCTTGTCTTGGGATGAAAGTCGCCGGGAATCGGCTCATTGATCACATACATTGTAAGGTCTTCGTCGCCAGCGGCTTTCATTACGAATTCAAGTCCCGCAGGCATCAGAATAGCAATGTCTTTGCGCAGCTTGGCCGTATCCCCGCCGGCGTTAATTTCGCCTTCTCCGCTCAGAATGTAATAGACCTCTTGTTGTTTTTCGAGGCGTGACGGGACCGTGCTATTCCCCGCAGGAAGTCGACCCATGGCGAGAAAATTAGCATAATGCAACACCGCGCCTTTTTGAGGAGGCGCAAAGTTATCGCCGCGAGTCAGGATGTCGCACAGCACCAGCGATCCATGTTCGGAGCGAGGCATGGATCCCTGCCAGTCGCTCAAAAATAGATCGATGCGACGATCATTGGGCTCTCGATCAGGCTCATACCTGACTAAGCCAGGACCGGGATAGGAGTTGATTCCGTTGATGGCATTCTGCGTGCCGCTGCTTGCCGGCGGGTTTTGCGTTTGAGTTTGAGCAAAGCCGCAAGTCGCACAAGCCATGAGCAATACACTCCACGCAATTGCGCTTCGCATGGTTGAGGTCTCCTTTTTCATTCGCGCATCATCTCGTGTCACTTGCGCAAATCGTGTGGATGGTAATGCGCGAAATAGAGAAACTTCACCTGCGAGTCTTCGTTCTGATTGATATTGGTGTGCGGGGTCTTGTTGTCAGGAATGTGATAAAACGCCATTCCCGGGGTTTGTTTGCGAAGCTGATTTCCCACGAACGCAATGCTGGTCCCCTGCAGCGCGGTCCACACTTCTTCAATGTCGTCGTGGTCCGCAATATGCGGGCGGCCGATGGTGAGCGGATCGAGAGCCACGGTCAGCACACTTTCGAGAGTGGCCAAGCCGTCGCTGGTAACGAAGAGAGTTTTCACAATGTGCGCCCAATGTCCGTCACTCGAGGTGATGGGAAGTTTATTTTCATCACGAACTAGAATGCTGGTGTTGGGACGGAAGCCGGCAGGCACCGGTTCATTTATCAAATACATGTTGAGCGGTTGATCGCCGGTATTTTTTATCGTGAACTCCAGGTTCGAGGGGACTAAAATCGCAATATTCCGGAAAAGATCTGATGTTTGCCCGGCCGCGGTCACTGTGCCGCGCCCGGATTCAATAAAATAAATTTCCTGTTGTCCATCAAGACGGGTCGATTGAGTTGCGCCGTGGGCCGCAAGAGTCGCATACGTATAAGAATTCACAAATCGAAGCACTGCGCCTTTCTGGGTTGGCGCTTTGGCATCGCCACGAGTAAAAATATCTCGGACTTGGAGTCCCCCGCGGATGGTGTGCGGCGGGGCGGAGTGCCAATCGGCAAAATAAAGATCGATGGTGTCGCTGATACTCTGCGCGGCCGCAAACGACGACAGGGTGCAAATTAATGTCAGGAATGCGAGAATTCTTCTCTGCATGGAGCGAATTTCTCCTTGATGGACGGAAAGCAAAAAACTGTTCGGGCACTATTCTAATTATTATATGATGATTGTCGAGCGCGAAATTTTGGCGCGGTGCAACACCAGCTGACAACAAGCTGCGTTGCTAATTCAAGTACCAACGGCGGGAAATCAGCTTTCGCGAGAGACTTTCCTAGGGGGCGCAAAATGAAACTCATTCGCTTTGGGGAACCAGGGCACGAAAAACCGGGTGTGCTGCTGAAAGATGGAAGCCGAATTGACGCATCGGCAATAGGTTCGGACTATAACGAGGGCTTTTTCGCGGACGGCGGGTTAAAGAAGCTCGAAACCTGGCTGAAGAAGAATTCAGCATCGGCACCGAAGGTCGCACCCACCGTAAGACTGGGATCCCCAGTATGCCGGCCAAGCAAGATTGTCTGCATTGGTCTTAACTACCGCGACCATGCCGCCGAAACCAAGGCCGAACCACCTAAGGAGCCAGTAATCTTCTTTAAGGCGACTACTTCGCTGACCGGGCCAAACGACCCGCTGGTTATGCCGCGCAATTCGACCAAGGTGGATTGGGAAGTAGAGCTTGCCGTCATCATCGGCAAACGTGCGCTTTATGTGGACAAGAAAGACGCTCTCGACCACGTCGCCGGTTACGCGTTGCACAATGATTATTCAGAGCGCAGTTTTCAACTCGAACACGGCGGGCAGTGGTCAAAAGGAAAGAGCGCCGATACTTTTGCGCCGTTAGGCCCATTCCTGGCGACGCGCGACGAAGTGCCCAATGTGGGCAATCTGAAAATGTGGCTGATGGTCAATGGTGTTTCACGCCAGAACAGTTCTACCGCGAACATGATCTTCGACGTGGCCACTCTGGTGTCTTACGTGAGTGACTTTATGACCCTGCTGCCCGGAGACGTGATCAGCACCGGAACGCCTGCTGGAGTTGGCTTGGGAATGAATCCGCCCGTATATCTCAAGGCCGGAGATATCGTAGAACTTGGCATCGAAGGCCTTGGCGAATCACGGCAAAGGGTCACGGCATACCATGGCGCTCAGTCCCGCAGAGTCAGTTGAGAATTCTCGAAATCGAACAGGCGAGATAACCGGCACACGCAGCCACGTGCGCTGGAGCCTCATCTCCTGGCTCTTCGTTTTAAGCGCCGTCGCGTTTCTCGATCGCGTCAACATTTCGATCGCCGGCGGTTCTCTGGCTGCGGCCTATCACCTGAGCAACGTGCAGTTGGGCTGGGTATTCAGCTCTTTCCTTGCCGGCTACGCACTTTTTCAAACTCCCGGCGGAAGGCTGGCCGACAAATTGGGACCGCGTCGTGTGCTTGCAGCTGGAGTGATCTGGTGGGGAATTTTTACGGCGTTGACTGCTTCGGTGCCGTCGAATATCACCGGTGCGCTGTGGCTGTTCGTCTCGGCGCGATTTTTATTGGGCGCCGGCGAGGCAGTCATGTATCCAGCCTCGAACCAATTCGTCGCACGCTGGATACCGGTACAGGAGCGCGGAATCGCCAATGGCTGGATTTTCGCCGGAGTAGGCGCGGGCGCTGGCTTATCTCCGCCGCTCATCACTTACATCATGCTTCACTACGGTTGGAGAGCATCATTCGGGATTTGTGCAGTCATTGGGCTGTTGGCTGGTCTGGTTTGGTTCATTTGGGCGAGAGATGATCCCGCCCAGCACTCGGGCGTCTCTGCCTCCGAATTGGAATTCATTCGCCAGGGAGTTTCCGCCGGAAAATCCAACGGCATAGATCAGCCATTGGTTGCGTGGAGTTCCATTTTAAAAAGCCGCGAAGTGTGGGCGATTACTCTCAGCTATTTCAGTTTCGGCTATGTAGCCTGGATATTTTTCAGCTGGTTTTATCTTTACCTCGCACAAGTGAGAAATTTGAATCTTAAAGCGAGCGCGTTTTACGCCATGCTTCCCTTCCTCGCCATGGCCGCATCTTGCCCTCTGGGAGGATTTATCAGCGATCGTCTTACGAAGAGATGGGGAGCGCGCGTCGGGCGATGCTACCTGGCGGCCGTCGTCATTTTAATGGCCGGAGTTTTTCTGGTGATGGGATCTGAAGTTCACAGCGCCAGACTCGCGAGTGTTGTGCTGGCTGGCGGCGCGGGCGCTTTGTACCTTGCCCAAAGTTCTTTTTGGTCGGTGACCGCGGGCCTAGCTGGTCCCTCTTCCGGCTCAGTTTCGGGGTTCATGAATATGGGCGCGCAGATCGGCGGAATGGTGACAGCGTCGTTGACCCCGTTTATCGCGAGTCGCTTGGGGTGGACAGCATCTTTCATGGTAGCTGCAGCTTTATGCCTGTTTGGAGCTTTAGCTTGGATGATCGTGGATCCCGAGCGTGCAATTCAAGCTGAAATTGCAGCCCGCTAAGAATGCTTTTTTTCAAAACAGTTAGTGTCGAACACTCTTGCAAGTAGGGTCTGCAATTTTTCCCCTGCCATTCTGTTGGATTTATTCATTACATTGCACTAACTATTGTGCGTAATTGCGCAACAGTTCACGTAACCGGTCGTAACCGCTACGTCCGCTTGGCATTTTCAGACGCGAAAATGCGAGGCCCGTGCATAGGTCCTTCTCATTAGTCAAAGTGCACTCTTGAGACCTTCACTGATCGCCCATCATTCCGCAAACTGTAGAAGCTATGACCCTCCCCCAGCTGGTCTATAAATACGTCTTTTTTCTGTTGTTTCCCGCTTTTCTCTTGACTGCCGAGTTGTCCGTGCCGGCAGCTGCTTCAACCCAACTAGCCTTCAACCCGACCAGTCAGCGGTTCGGGGAAGTCTTGATCGGACAGTCGGCAACATTGCCGGTAACCGTCACCAACAAGGGCACGAGCGGATTTACCATTTCAACCGTGACCGCAAGTGCCGGCTATAGTACAAGCCATCCTACTTTGCCGTTGACACTGGCTCCTGGGCAGAGTGTATCTGTAAATATCACGTTCCGTCCGACAGCCTCCGGTACCGATAGCGGCAGCATTGTTGTTAACGGAAGAATGTCGTATGGCGTCCACGGAACTGGCACAATTGCCACCTCCCTCATCCCAAATCCGTCGAGTATCGCATTTGGCAGCATTCAAGACGGAAGCACAGCAAAGTCGTACGTGACGCTGACCAATGGAAAAGGTGGGAACATGACCATCTCTTCAGTGAACACCACGGCCACCGGATTCAGCGCTCAGGGATTGACTTTGCCCATGACGCTGACTCCCGGGCAAAGTGTCACATTCAGTGTTTTGTTTTCTCCGCAGGTCTCCGGACCGGTGAGTGGTTCGCTGCAGTTCCTGAATCCCAAGAATTCCATGTCGGCGTGGATACCACTGAGCGGTTCCGGCACAACGACTGGGCAGCTTAGCCTCTTCCCCTCCAGCGCGTCGTTCGGAAATGTAACCGTGGGATCCACTGCTTCGAAGAGCGGAACGTTGACCGCGTCAGGAGCGAGCGTGACCATTACGTCGGCCAGTAGCAGCAGTCCGGAGTTTTCGCTGAGTGGCATGTCGCTTCCGACAACAATTTCAGCCGGCCAAAGTGTGCCTTATTCGATTGCTTTCACGCCGCAGAGCAGCGGGACAGCCTCCGCAACTCTGTTGTTCGCGAGTACCGCGTCGAGCGCTACCGAATCCCTTACCGGTAGCGGAGTTTCAGTCGTGCAACACAGCGTGAATCTCAACTGGAACCCCAGCACATCACAGGTGACTGGTTACAACGTTTATAGGTCGAGCGCGGCCGCGGGTCCCTATGCGAAATTGAATTCTTCCCCGGATGCCGGCACCGCCTTCACTGACACCACAGTGGCAGCGTCACAGACCTATTACTACGTGACGACGGCAGTCAATTCCAGCGGAGCGGAAAGTACCTATTCGAACCAGGTACAGGTCGCGGTGCCTTGATTCTGGGCGGGACACACTGGGGGACTCGTGGCATTAGTGTGTTCCATATGTTCGCTACAAGGATTTAGCCAGAGGAAGGGCTGCGGTACGGAGGCAGTTCGATAATCGCAGGACGGTTAAAACGGAGAGAAAAATCTCAGGAAAGGGTCGACAGTTTAGCCGCTCGATTAAAGCGAGTCTAGCTTCACCAGCAGATGCCGTCGTACTTGCCATTCTGGCTTTTGCCGGGCAGGACCCGGATAAAATCCACCAGATACTGATCTTCGCGAAGGCGCGCCGGGACTTCGCGAAATTCGGGATCGTTATTTCCGATTACAACCGTCTGTGCATGTTTTAGCACCGCATCCACGTCATCCACCATGAGTCGCGAAATATGAGGAATGCGATTCAAGATGAAGTCTCGATTCGCACCCACAAGCTTTGCCATCTTCACATTCTTGTCATAGATACGCAGATCGTGACCTTTGCCGATGAGACGCTCGATCACTTCGATGACAGGACTCTCGCGCAAATCGTCGGTCCCAGCCTTGAAGCTGAATCCCAGGATGCCAATCTGCTTATGACCTCTTTGCATGATGAGCTCTAGCCCTCTGGCTATCTGCATCTCATTGCTGGGAAGAATTGACGTAAGAATTGGCAGCTGCAAATCGTGCATTTTGGCTTGGTACGATATCGCTCGCAGGTCTTTAGGCAGGCACGAGCCGCCAAAAGCAAAGCCCGGAGTCAGATACGCCGATGAGATGTTCAGCTTAGTATCCTGACAGAAAATCTTCATCACCTGGTGTGCGTCGATCGAAAAGGCTTTGCAGAGATTGCCGATTTCGTTAGCGTAACCGATCTTGAGCGCATGCCAGCTATTATTGACATACTTCACCATTTCGGCAGTTTCCAGGTCAGTTCTCACCAATGGCGCGTCAATGCGCTTTATAAAGTTCAGCCAGCGCGTCTCCACTTTTCCGATCGATCTCCCCGACCACTGTCTGCGGAGGAAAGTTAAAGTCCTTGACCGCTGAACCTTCGCGCAGAAATTCCGGGTTATGGCAAACTCCGAAATCAGTTCCGGCTTTTTTCCCTGACCTTTCCTGCAAAACAGGAATCACAATGTTGCGCATGGTGCCGGGCAAAATTGTGCTGCGAATCACAACCGTGTGCCGGTCAGATTTCTGTTTAAGCGCCTGACCGATTTGTTCGCAGATGCGGCGTATGTAACTTAGATCGAGATTGCCATTGGCCTGGCTCGGCGTGCCCACGCAAATAAATGAGAGTTCAGTATCGAGAATAGCCTGCGTGGCGTCCTGGGTCGCGCGGATGCGCCCGGACTTCACTGCCGAGGCGATGATTTCGTTTATTTCCGCTTCGATGATCGGCGATTGGCCCTGGTTGATGAGGTCAACCTTGGTTGCCACCGGGTCGACGCCGACGACCTCATGCCCACTTTGCGCCAGACATCCGGCTGACACCGTCCCAACATAACCCAAACCGAAAACACTGACTTTCAAGCTCTAGTCCCCCTCAAACACATAACGACTGAGCGTAAATGTAATCGCATTTGCCTTAAGTTAACGGTGAGACAGTCCATAGGCAACAGCAAATGCTGAGCTGGCAATATTTGCCACCGGCGCCATTCGTTCCAGTTTGTGATGTCCTGACTTATGCAGCAGATAACTGACCGCGATAACACCAGCGGTTTGCCCTGCGAAATTAGCCGCGAGGGCGGCAGTGCTGCCAGTGAACGGACGCACCAGCGGATTCAGTTCCCTGCCCCCGTTCGCCAGATTCATGTGCGTGACCGCAAAGTCTGCGCCGCTGAACGTGGCAACCGTCGAAAACAGGAAGCGGTTTTTGCCGTCCCAAAAACTGTGCTGGCCGGGCGCTTCAGGCAAGTACGAATTGGAGCTGGCAACCGGCTCGGCGGATTGGATTTTGTAAGAGGCCAGGGTGATCTGCGGGGTTGATTGCTGAGCCGCGGCCGGCAGGCAGAACAGTCCGCTGATAAATATGAGAGCGACTTGAGCCACGAACTTTAGGGAGTGGTCTTTTATCGTTGTTGACATGGTCTTTCGATATCCCTGGACGCTGTTGAATTGGCAATTGTTAGGCCGCGTAATCAATTCCATATTCAAATTAAAACATTGATAGCAAAGGCTTTATAATTACTGCGGGTTGGTTCCTAGGTGACCAATGTGTAAAACTTTGCGCTTATTTCTTGGGAGTTGAACTCTGTAGCCTTTTCGTCCTTTCGCGTAACCCACAAGTCACGTGGAAGTCCTGTATTTGCATGGCTTCGTCCGAACCCTGTCCATTGCGCCCCATCAGCCCGCTGCATTCGCCGACTTGCACCCAGTCACTGAGATAATAGTCAGCGGTATTACCAAAGTGCAATTTAATTTGCGCTATCGGTCATGGCTTTTGGCTCTCTCGACCACGCATGATTTCAGTCCGATAATCGTGTGTATGGAACGAACAAATCGTTCGCGATCGCGTCTGCTAAGCACTCTCCTGGCGCTAGTTTGCGTACTTGTTCTAGCCGGATGCGCCGGAGTATCAGCGGGATCCAATACTCAACCACCGCCGCCTACGACTGGGGCGCTGGCCGTATCGCCTTCTACGTTAAATTTTGGCAACGTCGCGGTGGGTGGCACTTCCTCGTTGACGGGAACTCTGTCGGCCTCGACTGCCGATGTGACGGTCTCATCGGCGTCATGGAGCGGTTCCGGATATTCCGTAAGCGGTGTTACTTTTCCGATGAGCGTGGCGGCCGGTCAGAGCGCGCAATACACGGTGACTTTCACCCCACCGGCAGCTGGGAGTTCGCCGGGCAGCATTTCTTTTGTTAGCAACGCCTCGGACTCCTCGTTGAAACAGTCGTTCAGCGGTTCTGGGACGCAGACGACAAGCTCACATAGCGTGTCCCTCACGTGGAATCCCAGCACCTCAACTGTGGCGGGATATAACCTCTATCGCGGAACACAGTCTGGGGGCCCATATTCAAGGATGAATTCTTCCTTGTTGTCGGGAACCAGCTACGACGACAGTGGCGTTCAATCAGGTGCGACTTATTTTTACGTTTCCACTGCGGTGGATGCAAGCAACAACGAGAGCGCCTTCTCTAACGAGGCAACGGCAGCAATTCCGTAATCTCAGAAATCTGCGAAAAAAGCCCCCGGAAAAAAGAAACGCCGGACGGTTTGTTAGAACTCGTCCGGCATATCGGTTCGCAAACCTTTTAGCTGGTTAGCCGTGGTTGCAAACGAAAAAATTCACCCATCGGCGCAACACTCGATTGCGGACGGGACCAAACGCTAGCACTACTCCTGCCATTAACGCCATTTCCGAGGCCAACAGCCCAAGTACGGAGGGCTCGGGCACTCCCGTTGGAGGCGTCGACGTCCCATTGACACTGATCGCATAGCAGTTGCCACTGCCTGGAGTACAGTACCCGTGCGACAGAAAATCCCAGGAGCTCAGCGCGCTGCAATTCGTGCAGTTGAAGTTAAAGCTGAAATTCAGAGATTGACCTAGGCCGATTAGCGAGGGCGAACCTACTCCACTCAATGTGACACACATTGCGTCTGAAAGATTGGAGTTGCAGTTCCCGTTGGATCCGTTATTTGATTTTCCAACCAGTACGCTGTATGCGCTGCTGTTGCCGTCAGACGTGCTGAAGTTGCTAAATGAATTGATGTCCTGGCCGCTCGGAAACAGCGTCAGTGACCAACTTTGGGCAGTCGCTGGCGCACCGCTTACATTCGTGATGGTGTAGGAGAGAGAATAATTGTTGCTCCCCAGTGAGTTCAGCGTAGCTTGAAAGGTGTACCCGTTACAGCCGCTGCATCCCGACACCGACTCGGTGATTGTGGTTGCGGAAGCTGGCTGGGCGCCGGCCAGAGCCGCCAGCACGGCAACCGCAGCAATTAATTGAAATCTTACGAAGTGGCGCATATAAACCTATTTCTCGCGATGTCACCTGAAATTCTGACAAAGCGGTCAGCGTTACTTTAACCGAACTCCGAAACCTGTCAAGACTGATAATTTCTGCGAGTGGTTGCAAGAACTTGCAACTTTGGAGACAAGCTAACACTCGCCTTATCAATCACATACACAAAACACCACAAGTCGAGCTAAGAATTGGCGGGCACATGCAAGACGGGGAGAGATAACGGGACGGCGTTTCCAAAAATTCAACCTAAAAACGCAAGCAAAAGGGAACAAGCCATACCTTGGGGTGTGAGGACCGAAATAGAGAGAGAAGGCCTTATCCCGATGTGCAGACTTTCTACAACTGAATACGTCCCAGAGTGGCCGCGATCCTTTCGCTGGCGTGACCATCCCACAGCGGCGGGACCGCTCCCTTCTTAGCATTCCCACTGACAACCTTTGATCAGCTCGGCCCTGAGCCTTTCCCTGATCCTGTCCCACGATTACATTCGTGCCGACGTTAACCGTCACCGGCCGCTCTGTATTGTTACGCAACGTCAGGCACGGCACGCCAAGATAAGTGGTCTCCTCTTGAATGCCACCCGAATCAGTGATTACTACCGCAGCTCGGCTCTGCAGAGCCAAAAATTCGATGTATGGCAACGGCTCAGACAGATGCAACTTTTCCGCAACATGCCCGAACTCGGCAATTCGCTGTCGCGTCCGCGGGTGTACAGGAAAAATCACATCCAAGCTCTCGCTTACGTCGACAAGAGACTGCAAAATATTTTTCAGACTTTCGCTGTCATCGACATTGGATGGACGATGCAACGTAACCAGGGCGTAGCGATCGGGAAAGCCGTTTCTTGGCACGTTCGCCGCGACCGATAAAAGCCGGACCAGCGAATCGATCATCACATTTCCAACCCGATGAATCTTCTCTGGCGCAACGCCTTCACGCTCAAGGTTCGCGTCAGCGTCCTCAGAAGGTGTAAACAGGAGATCGGCAAGCCGGTCTGTGACCACCCGGTTAATCTCCTCCGGCATGCTCCAATCAAAAGAACGGAGACCCGCCTCCACATGCCCGACCCGAATGCCTAATTTGGCACATACCAGCGCCGCAGCAATCGTGGAGTTGACGTCGCCATAAACCAATACGACATCTGGTCGCCGTTCGAGCACCACCGGTTCGAAGCGGGCCATGATGTCGGCGGTTTGCCGCGCATGACTTCCAGACCCAACCCCGAGATTCACATCCGGCGCCGGCATCTCCAATTGGGAGAAGAAGACATCGGACATATTGGCATCGTAGTGCTGCCCGGTATGGACCAGCGTTTGTTTGAACCCGCCCAGGTTTCCAAGGGCGCGCAGCACGGGCGCGGCTTTCATAAAGTTCGGACGCGCCCCGACCACGTGAAGGATATGCATGATCAGAGTTTAATTGATCGAAGTGACTTGCTCGTCCTACCACATGGTCGCAAATAATCCAGGCGAGTCGTCGCTTGTGGCTCGCCGAGGCTCAGCCTGAAGTCATGTGGGCCAGTTCAGTTAGGGGAGAGAGATTAACGTCCTTGCGCTCCCACCTTCTGAGCAAAGCCGTTACCGGTATCAACGCGATCAAGCCCAGCAAATAGAAGACGACGCCTCCTGAAGTATGCAGCCAACCGTGCAAGAACGCCGGATTCAAGTATGCGGCCAGCAAGTAAATGGTGGCAATCCTCGCTCCGTTTTTGATGACAAGAATCGGAATTATTGCAACGACCAGGAGCACTTTTCTCCAAGGCGATCGCAGAGCGAACTCAGCCGCCACAAGCATTGTTACCAGCAGAGCAATACTCGACCGAATCCCGCTGCACTCCTTCGCCACTTCCAGGTTAATTATTGGGAGTCGGAGGATGAACCCTTCCTTGAGAACCGGCACATTCAGGATTCGCAGCAGTCCATAAGCCACATCCGAAGATCCCACCTGCAGAGCAAAAATTGCTCTATCGATTACAAACTCCGGAAACGGTACCAGTAATAAGAGGAAGAGCAATGGAAATCGCGCTTTGCTAAACGATTCTGTGCCATAGCAGAAGATAAAAGCTGAGATCCACAACACCACCAGCAAGAGAATCTCAAGTGAAAGCTTTTCTGCGCTCACAGGCTGATATTGGCTTGCCAGTAAAAACAGCAATCCGAGCAGAAACAAACCTGAACCCGCAATGATGGTTTTTTTGCGGTTAGCATCAGGCTGAACTGTAAAGATTTGTTGTCGCTTCAGATAAACTAGAAAAATACTGAGAGGAGCAATTAGCAGAATGTGAGAAGCGTAGTCGTGGGCAAGCGAAAAGGCGATCACATTTCTTATCGGAACCCAAAAACCGAGACAAGACAAGGCCACGAGAATACAAAAGTAGAGATGCGACCGCGAAGACCTATTGCGCCTTCTCATATTCGTGGTTGATTCCGCAACCGCTCTTGTCGAACCGTCCACTGACTTTTCATCGATTACTAAAATTCCCCGGGGGATGGCTTCAGTCGTTTCGCTATTTAAAGATCTGCTTCATGCAATGTTAGCCACATTTAGTGAAGTGTCTCGCAGGCTTGCCATTAAAACGTATACACAATGTCTTCGCCTTCAAGGTTTGCGTAAGCAATGCGAGCGCGCTCGCTCCCCTCACCTCTGATGCGCCAACTGTTCCCCTCCGACACTAATCCCATTTGGCTCCTAAGCCTCCACCAGTCACTAACCTCTCCGGGAAATGCAATCCACAGTCGATCAGAATCGCGCAACCGCACAAGTTGCTCGAGCAGACGTTTGTAGCAGCCTTGTGCCCGCTCTTCCAGGAGGTAGTCTGGATGCACTAAGAAGCTCGCGAGACCGTGTGCTTCTACGATTGCTGACAGCTGTCTTGTCCAAACAGATCCAGAGAAGTCTCTAAGGATGCAGAAGAGCGAGAAATCCTGAGTCGTTGTCAAAGGTAACTCAGCCATTCTGTCAATAAAAAACGGGAAAATAGTGCAGCAGCCACCCCGTTGAGGTTCCAGGTGGGCCACGTTGGGGATGGACATGTCATATTCGAAATCCAATGCCCCGTACCATTCCACTCGCCGGTACAACACCGCTGACCGGAAGCCTTTTGCGTGGAACTTTTTCCCATATTCATTGATTTTGTGAGACCTTGCGAGAAACTGCTTATGATAGTCAAATAATCGGCCATCGTGATTAAGATCCTGTACATTGATCTCGAACCCGCGTTGCCGCACATTTTCGAGAAAATCGTCTGCAACTTCATAGCGATCTTCGGGAACGACTTGAAACGATGCTTTCATCGCGAACGAGTCATTGATGTCCATCAGTGACGAGCAGAAATTTCTCCCGGCGACTGCTTCGACGTCATGGGTCACCATGGCAGCGCTCTTGGCGCCATCAGGCCAAAACCATATGAATGGAACCCTGGACAAAGAGTGCGTCTTGATAAGTTGCGCTAACATTCGCTCAAAGATACGATCCACGGTTTGGTCTACCGGCCAGGCGGGAAATGCGATATCGGACCAGTCTTTCAAGTAGATCCTCTGGAGCTCTCGGCGAAGTCTAGTAGGCAAGAGAAATCGGAGACGGTAATAAGCCGCCTTCTCTACTGCCGAGTTCGATAAATTTCTTTCATGGTTCCTTAACCGAGATACATAACGCTCAAACCGAAGATCATCGATGAGTTCGCCGGGTTCTGTTTGAAAGTCCGGCAGGTTCAATTTCTGGCGCGCATAGTGAAACAGCCAATTGGAATCCGCTTCGTAACTGCGAGGATCCGCTGCGGCTTTGTCAGACGCGCCGCCGTAGTACTGTTTAGGAAAGATATAGTGCTGGAATAGGGCGTCGTCGTTCAGCATCACATTTGGAAGACCAACCCCCGATCAAATTCTTGAGCGAACCGCGTCAGGCAGGATCAGGCGGTTCTGACTTCGCTTTGTCTCGATTGCCTCCAACGTTATGGGGAAACTCCTCACCCAGCATGGCGGTACAACAGGGTCCCGGCGAGCCGTAAGCAAAAGTCTGGCGCCACCTGAAACAGAGGCCCTATCAAGGGCTGAAAAACAGACAAGAAATGGGATTGCGCGCCCCGATAGTTCCAATACATTAGGGGCTGTCGAGCAGCACCCCATCGTTCTTTGAACGTTATCAGGCCGAGAGCGCCCACATCTGAGCGTCCCAGGTCAAATTCTTGGAGCCCTGCAGCCTTTGCCTCCTGTATTGCCCTCCAAAACAGGAGATGAGTTCCCCCTAGATAGTTATATCTGGCGTCCGAGCATCCGTACTTGTAAACCAACGAGTTTTTGTATCGGATAGTCAAAATACTGGCAACGGTCGCTTTGCCCTTCGATGCGACCCGGATTTTGAGCGAATCGCCGAGAGTATCGATAAGGTTCCTAAACCAAGCGATCGGTTGAGGCAACGATTGTTGGCGGCGACGGGTTCTAAGTAGCAGGTGGTAGAACTTTTCGACCAATGCATCAGATTGTCCTTCCTCGTAGTCCAACTCTTCGCGCTCGGCTCGCCGGATTTTTCTTTGAACCGAGTTTTTATGTAACTTTTGGAATATCTCACTGATCGTCGAATCCAGAGTCAGCCGGTGGAGAACGAACTCTTTCGTCGTCACAAACGGGGCAGCTGCCTGTGGGGCCAACTGAGACAAGGGTCTGATTTCGACGTACTCCCACGCATTTTCATTCTTCCATTCGACAAGAAAATCCTTCAGTTCCGCGAGCTCCTCAGGAGTGTTGACCAAAGGTTCGCAATGGTCTGAAAAAGGGACCGAAACCAGTCGATTTCCTGTCAATCTGCTATTAACAGAACATAGTACCAGGCCGTTTTCAAGATCCTGGTTTGGCGACGACGTCGATAGCACTGTAGGAGCAAATCCATACGTTCGACTTAAAGCCTGCAACCAGCCGCGGGTATGAAATATAGATGCCCGCGGGTGTCGCTTCAGAAATTCGTTCCATCGCTCGTCTTGGATAGGATCAATGAGATAAACCGACAAGTCAGTCACGCTTTCGTAATGCGAGCATGATCAATACTCAACTGATTTTGGAGAAGGTCTAATTAGCCGGCGAAGTACTCCTAATGCCTCTTCTGGCCGATTTTGATCAAACCGTTGTCGACCCTGTTTCGTGCCGCCTTCGCCGACAACAGTATTGGCACCACGTAATTCTCGAATAATGATGAAAAGGCTCGGAATACCGACGGCCAGTGCTAATACCAAAGCGACGGGAGTTCTGAAAGCTGCAAAAGGTGTTGAAGGCAAAATTCGCACCACCAAAGCCGCAGCGACTGCTCCAACTGTCATCTGCAAGTTGCGGCGGCTCCACTTCAGATGAATCTCGCGGCGAATCACCACCCACACGATCGCATAATAAATGACATAAGCCGCGAGAAAACCGATTCCAAGACCATTAAGACCGAACCAGTGAACAGCTAATCCGGTTGTAAGAATACTTGCGGCCCCACCCGTAAATTCGGTCAAGAAGTAGGTTGTGCTGCTGCACCGCGCCAGAATTGCGAAGGACATCGTCCAACTGGAGAACTTAAAGATGTCACCGATAAGTTGCCATTCCAGGATTTCTACGGTAGGCAGGAACTTGTGCGAGTACACGATCGGAACCAATATCGGGACTAGTGCCAGCATGCCAAGGATGATGGGTGTGGCGATTAGCATCACGAGCCGGTGCTGTTCATTGATCAGGGTAATCAGTTTCCCCGGTTGATCGGCTACGGCGGAAACTCGTGGATAGTAATCCTGACCCATCGCGGTCACCAAGAAACCAAGATAACCGACGGAAATCGCCGATGCTGCCTTGTAGTAACCGACGCTATTCGTGTCGAGCAGGTGCAAGACGATCATCGGCAGAATAAACTGTATGCCGGCCCCTACCAGGACGCTTGCCGTGTAGGGGCCCCCGAAACGTACAATTTCCCAGGAAGATTTCAGGGAATCAGCGGCGTTGGTATGCACTTTCACCGGCCCTACTTGGCGCCGGACGAAGTAGGAAGAGACCAGAAAGCTTGCGACAGCACCAGTTATGAGCGCCGGCACCACGCCGTGGATTCCCCAGATCAGAACTGAGCTGATTGTTATTGCACTGTTCAACAACGTCCCGAACAAGTTGCTCTTGGCCAGCGCTCCCACACGATGGTAAGCATTCAGGATCCCCACCTGGAGCTGCGCCGCAACGGTGAAAAGCAGCGCCACTCCCATCAGTAAGATGGCCGTGCCTTTGTCGGGAGTGCCCAGAGCCCATCGGCTCAGCGCAACTCGAAAGATGGAGATAAGACTCAGTGACAGAACAGCAAGACCAGCGAAGAGTATCCACGCCCCGGTGCGCAGTGACGCCAGAGCCGACTCCTCATTGCGTGTCGCCGCGCCTGCGCCCAGCCGAACCAGGCTGGTGGCCATTCCAAACCCCGTGAGCAATGCCATGAGTCCGACAAAGCCCTGGAGCAGACCGTAGTATCCGTACCCGGCCGGCTGCAATCTGACCGCTAATACCTTGGCCGACACGAATCCCAGCAGAATCGTGACTACCGAGCTAGCGCTGAGCATCGCGGTAGCTCGAAAAATCGACTTCGTCACAGGGACTCCCGTACGGCGTCAACTACGGCTTTGGCCTGTGATTCGGAAAGGTGGGGGCCGATAGGCAGGCTCAACACTTCTTCATGGATTTTTTCAGAAATGGGAAAGGCGCCCTTGGCAAAGCCAAGATTGCTGTAAGCGGCCTGCAAATGCGGAGGCACCGGGTAGTGAATCAATGTGTGTATGCCAGCCTCTTCGAGCCGGCTGCGAAGCTCATCTCTGTTGACGCTGCGCACAACAAACAGATGAAACACCGCTTCGGCCCACTCAGGAACCACAGGGAGCACCAGATTCGTTTGGCTCAACTGTTCGCGATAATAAGCTGCGATCGTAAGACGCCGCTCATTCCATTCGTCCAGGTATTTAAGCTTCACGCGCAGTGTTGCCGCCTGAATCTCGTCCAGCCGGCTATTAAAGCCCTGTACCTCATTAAAGTATTTGATCCGCGAGCCGTAGTTGCGCAATGTGCGCACGCGATCGGCGATCTCGCTGTCGTTGGTGGTGACAGCGCCAGCGTCTCCAAACGCGCCCAAGTTCTTGCCGGGATAAAAACTCCAGGCGGCAACGTCTGCCAAACTACCAACGCGCTTGCCTTTGTAGCGTGCCCCATGCCCTTGCGCGGCGTCCTCGAGTATCCATAGCTTGTGGGCGTTCGCTACCTCCTTGATTCCGTCCATATCCGCCGGCTGCCCGTAAAGGTGGACCGGAATGATCCCCCTCGTTCGAGGGGTAATGGACCTCTCAATTTGCGCGGGATCGATATTGTAGGTACGAGGATCTGGCTCGACAGCAATCGGTGTGGCTCCCGCGTAGCTCACGGCAAGCCAGGTTGCGATGTACGTGTTGCTCGGAACCAGGACCTCATCACCTTCGCGCACACCTAATGCGCGCATTGCAAGGTGAAGGGCGTCTAGACCGTTGCCGACGCCTACACAGTGATCTACACCGACGTAGGCAGAAAAGTCCTTCTCGAAGGCAGCGGCTTCTTTTCCCAGCAAATACCAGCCGCTATCGAGAACACGGGCCGTCGCCTCGTCAATCTCTTGTTTGAGTTCCAGATACGGAGCGCGAAGATCGAGGAAGGGTACCTCTTCCCTCTTTCCTGAGAGCGGCTCGGAACTCTTGATAGTCTCTGTAGTAATCGGATTCATCATATACTTCTGAACTCACCACCAAACATATCGAACCGGATGAAAAATTCTCGAGTTCCCGCCAAACCATCCGTGGAACGTATAGCCCATAATGTGGGCGGTTTAGGAAGAATTTCTGACGTTTTTTCCCATCGTCCAGAACCACGGTGAAACTGCCCGATGCGGCGACTATAAATTCCTGGCAAACCTTGTGGGCGTGCCCGCCCCGCTCGGCTCCCGCAGGTACGTCGTATAGATAGTAGGTTCGTCGGATCGGGAACGGAATGTGGCGATCGCCTTCGATAAACGTCAGATTTCCTCGATGATCCGCGATCTTCGGAAGATCAATAAACCTGCTCTCAAGTTGTGGCGGTTTGCTCCTCAACTGCGATCTAGGCATACCCTTCCTTCGTGTAACTCTGCTAAGAAATTCCTTCGGCACTGTTACGCGCAAGACTCGACTGCAGCTGGTTGTCTGTGACAGACCTTAGTAACCGGATCGGGTTTGATTCTCGCTGTGCACCTATCGTCTTGCGACGAACAAGCCTCAAATAGAGCTCTCGCAGACGCTTTCGGTATATAGGTAAGCCGAACCTTGTAAGCCGCACGCACGTGGTCTGAATTGGAAGGAACTCTCTCCACTTCCGCCGAACACGTTTACAACAGTCGTAAAACTCCCCTGGAAGCACAAGATTGAGAACCGCGTTGTGGATGCAGAACGCGGAAATTGCGTAGCTCTTCATTCCTCGCTTTGCCGCCGCCATACAGATATCGGGTCCGTACATATGGAAATGCGGCAAACTGTCATCAAAGCGCAATGCTGACGACTTTCTTACGATCAGGACAATCTCGTCCAGCGTATTTACAGGAAGAGGATGCTCGAAAGGCGCGCCCAACAAGCCGGGACCCGTCGAGTATACGTAACCCAAGCCTCTGTCGTAGAGCGTTTCTCCGTAGCAGCCTAACACACCCCAATTCGCATCGTTAGTTTCTAAGTAGGTTAGTGCCCGCTCCAAGTCTACCGGCCAGTTCCTGGGCAAAATAATATCTTGATGCAAGAGGACGATGATCTCGTTAGGACTCTTCTCGATCGCATCGTTGTACGCCCTGGAAGCGGAAGGGAAATTCTCCTGCAGCATAATCTTGTGCGAGTGAGGGGATTTGAAACACGGAGAAGCCAGCAGATTGGTTTCCACAATCTGCCGGTTATTGACCGAGGCAACAAATGTGATGCTTCTGGACAAAGCTCGTTCTCTTGATTCCTGAACTCGGATACACCGGGCTCCCCGTATTGAAGGGTTATTTGCGCACCGCTTGCCCGGCTAAGCTGTCTTGACAACTATTTCGGCCTACTTGACTCCGGTTTCGCCTTACGAAAGACACCATGAATCGACTCGCCGCCACCAGCCAAAGGAGCCAGGGCGAGCAGGCCGCGGAGCACGGTCCGTCGCATCACTTTCCGAACGACCTTCCATACAATGCCTGGCGGATCAAGATAGGCCAAGGGAGTCCGCCGAAGACCGCTCCGCCCCAGGCGATCATCGATGTAATAACGCACACTATTTCCGACCGCCGGATTGCGCCTTGTCTCCAATGAGACCTGCTCTAAGCCTACCGAAGTCGCCAGAAAACTGAGCGATTCCGGCGAGTAATGAAATAAGTGGCGGGGAAGTTCCAATCCTGACCAATAGGATCGGAAGACTCGCGCCTCAGCTGAGTCGATATTCGGCACCAGCACATAGAAAATGCCTCCGGGTTTCAGCCACTCAGCAACCCGGGCGATTATCTTGCGAGGTTCATATACGTGCTCAAAAACGTCGAAACAGGTGATGACATCAAACGACTCAGGAGCAAACGGGGCGCTCAAGATATCGCCCGCAAAAACATCGGCGTTGGTTCTTTCCCTTGCATCTCGCGCAACATCCTCCGACAACTCGACTCCGTGCAGCTCCCAGGGCTGGTCACGCAGAGATTCCAGAAATGATCCTGAACTGCATCCCAAATCCAGTATCGCTCCCGACTGCTTGTAGAGGCTCAGCGTTGTCTTACGATCCTTCCATCTCCACGGTGCCGTATTCCCCGCCGCGGAGATCATGCGGTGATACTCGTCGGTGTAGTGAAGATGCATTTCTTCGGGGTCCGGTGGGTGACTAAGCCATACAAGCGAACATCCCGGGCATCGTCGCAGCGTGTAACGCTGCTTCCTGCCATGAAGCCAGTCGGGAGCCTGTAACCACGCGAACGACGTGGTCTTCTGGCAGGCCGGACACTGCTCTGCGGTTTGTTCCTGTGCGAACTCCTTCGTCGCGACTCTTGCGAGAGAAGAAGACAGATTCATGATCTGACTCCGGCGGGAGGTTCTGCGTTAGTCTTGAGTTCGCTATTTCCCGAGCTTGCACCGATCGTCTCTCGATAAACATCAAGCAGCTTCACTCCGGCCGCAGTCCAGGTAAATCCAGGCGCAGCCTTCAGCGATGCCATGCGCAACTGCTCAAGCAGATTGCGATTCTCATATAGCATTGTAATGTGCTCGGTGAGCGCCTCTACATCGCCGACTCTGTGAACGAGTGCGTTCGTGGGAGCGGTATCGACACCTGCAGCCTCTGACACCAGTAGAACGCATCCGCTGCCTCTCGCTTCTAAGGTGACCAGAGCACTGCCCTCTTCAATCGTCGGAAGCACAAAAATGTCACCCCTGCGCATCAGTTCAGCCACATCATTCCGATGCCCAAGAACCCTGATACTGTGGTGAGACAACATCGGGGCCAGCTTTTCTCGGTACGCGGGAAGAAACTCTCCCGCTATAAGGAACGTTCCATCTCTTGAGGCCGGCGAACGGAGCCAGGCCTCTAAGGCATAATGTAAGCCCTTGCGCACAGCACAGACGCCAACGAACAGCATCGTAAATGGACGATCCGCCAGTTTCGCTTCTCTGTTAGGGTGGTAAGCCCTTTCGTCATATCCGTATCTGTGGCGGATGAGTTGAGTTTTAGCGAACCCCTTCTCCACAAATGTCTTTACAACGAAATCCGAAGGACACAGAAGACGAGTTGCCAAGTGGTACTCTTCCTCTTCCTTTCGCAATTTCTCTGCATTGTAAGCGTGCTCATGATTGGGCGGCAAAGCCACGCCCAAGCGGTCACACTCCTCTTTCACTCTCTCATAGGCGAAACGGGTATGCGCGTTTGGTCGCTCCAGGACGGTAGGAATTCCCAGCCTCCGCGCCGTCTTGAGCGTCGCAAGCGCCCCAAGCGGCCAGGTGTGAATGATGTCAAATTGACCAACAAGTTTTTCGATTTTTCTTGAGACGATGGAATCGTGGAGAGCAAATGCTCGGTCACCGCCAAGCAGTCTAAAAGGAACACGCAGCTTTCCGCAGGCCAGCGTCGAATGCGTTCTGACCTCCAGAGTCACCGGTCGTTCGATGGAAGCTGCAAAAACCGTCACCTCGGCTCCGGCGGCGGCCAGGCCGCTCACCTGCTGCCAGGCGGTATAGCAGATTCGGCCCGCTCCCAAGCGATGAGGAAAGCTGTACAACACACGGACGGAGGTTTGTTGCTGCCTCATCCCTGCACTTCCTGCATATTGTGAGCGCTCGAAAACTCAAAAGTCCGTGCCTCCGGTTGCCGGCGCGCTGGGAGGATTGGCTGCTTTGCTTCAAACACCGACACTGAAATAATCGCCAGCAGAGCGAACCAGGCATACTGCATCTGGTCCATGTAATTAAGACCGAAGAAACCGACCACATGCGAAAACAGAGCAGCCCCCAAACACCAAAGGAACCATTCCTCCCGGCGCTTCCCTCGCAGCAGCCTGCGCGCTTTCGCGAGTCTTGAAAATCCCAACGAGATAATGGAAATAAAGAGAACAAGGCCCAATAGCCCGGAAGAGAAAGCATACGCAACGTATTGATCGGAGGTGTCCCACATCTCCCAGCCCCAAGAGCCATTGTCTTTGGTGCCTATGAGCCACCAATCCGAAAAATGTCGAATGCCGTTGTCAATCAGCATGTATCGGTGATAGCTCGAGGAAGAACCGGTGAGATCGATATGCTCTAACAGTGACCACACCGGTCCATGCATTACTAGATGCAGGCCGATCAGTACGACCACAATTCCCCACCGCACTACCCGCATACGCTCCCGAATGGGCCAGCAGAACAACGCGACAATCCCGGCGCCGGCTCCGACCAGCGTGGTACTGGCATAGCAGGTGAATGACATAATCAGTGCAGACACGATCCCGACAACACTGATAGCCTTGCATCTCGCTTGCGACCAGAGCCATATCAGGAGTGGGAGTAGTGTGGCGCCGTAGGTACCCGCCGTCAGAAACACTTCGAATGCCGCCTGAGAGCGGATTTTCCCATCACGCGAACCCGTCACTGGTTCTCCGCCCAGCATCCCGAAGACATTCACGCCTGTCCGCTGCTCGTTGAGCATGCAAACGGCGCTAATGATGGCAATCACCGCTAGGGTTTTGATGGTTCGAATTATGTCATCGCGGTCACGAATCAAAAATCGCAGGACAAAATAGCCGCCTAGCATGTCCAGCAAGTCCCCTGCACTTTTGACCACAGCCTGACCCTGCATATAGAGCAGCGAGTTGGTAACAAAGTTCCAGAGAAAAAGGGCGGTACACACGCGGTCCATGAAGTTAAATCCGCCCACCAGGGTTCGCTTTGATATAAAACAGCGCGTTAAGCCGGCCAGAATGATGATTCGGTAAACGTTGAAATGCACCCCGGCGGCTACGATCTGTTGCCCTTTCGGGATTAGAAAAAGGCCCAACAGCAATGGCACGATGACATGCTTCCGTGCCAGACAGAAAATGAGAATCAGTGCCAGCAGCATTGCAACCGCAACAATCGGGTGCAATACAGTCACCAGCGAACCGCCTCCGAATCGAATATTCTCAGGCTGCATGACTATGAGAGATGAACCGTGTCTTGAAGAGTACCGTAATCTGAGAGGGAATAGCAGCTCTAAGTAGAAGACATCGCCAGGCCAATTTGCTGGACCGGGGGAAATACTACCGACCCATGCAATCGGAGCTTGAGTCCGTTTTTTGACCCAAGCCCTCGTAAGAGGATTGTCCTCTTGAGTTTATTGGACAGAAGCTGCCAGGTTTGTCGGCGCGGCTGGTGCCCCGCTGCCGCCAGTACTGCCGGTAACATTGACTCCGATATCGCTGCCATCATTCGCAGCGGCGTGCCCGCAAGACGTGGCGGTCAGCGCAAATCCGGCATACGTAGTCGGGTTCGTTCCGCCCACGTAAGTGGGAGTGCAGCTCAGACTATGTGATCCGACCGAAACGGATCCGAGTGCACAGGTTCCGCCCGTGCACAGGTTGTAATCGAAATAACTGGGGCTATTGCCGTAGGAACCATTTAATAATGTCCCACCTTTATTGAACCCGACCGTGATGTTGTTTAGCAGTTGTGCCTGACACGCATTACCTTCATGCGTGTAACCGCACTCGATGGTTCCCCCAATGAGCGTGTTGTGGGCAACGATTGAATTACTATCGAAGCCCACCGCATCTAGCCAATCTTGTGACGTCGATGCAATGACATTATTCGTAATGGTGGCGCTGTTTGAGTAGTCGTAGCCGGCAATACCTGTCGAGTTATTGTGGAAGTAATTTCCCGTAATAGTTGGCCCAGGACTGTTGCTGCCGATAAACTGGATCGGGTCGATGTGATTGGCGCAACTACCTTGCACCATGTTTTTAAACTCGTTGCCTGGACCGATGGTCACGCCCATGCCGCCAGTGTCAAAATTCACGCCGTCGTCGCAACCATTCTGAAAAGTGGAGTTCGTAATCTTGATTCCCGCCGGCGTCGGTCCACCCAGCACAAAACTTAGGTCAGCGTAATTTGAAGCATCGATCGGATCGCCAATACTGGTGTCGAAAATATCGTTATTAAACAAGATATTGTTATTGTTCATCGCCGCGCAAGTTGAGCAGGCGTTGTTCTTGGCCGTGGGAAAGAAAGCTACCGGAGAAGTGATGGTGGAATTCTGAACCGTAATATTATTCGCCGGACCGGATATTACCCCTCCATTGAGATAAACGTTATTGAAAATAAGCCACTGCGCTACCGGGGAGGGCGTACGGAAGCTGAGGGACATGGTGACGCTCGATTGGCTCACGCCCGGCGCCGGAGTAATCGTCACCCCCGGGCTGCTCTTTTGCACAGGTGATATTGTTCCATAACTCCCAGCCGCAAGACAGATCGTCTGACCGCCGGTCGCGCTCGATAGAACCGACGAAAATGTGGAAGTCGTAGCATTGTAGTCGCACGTTTGGGCGAATAACGCAGGTGAGAAGATTGCAATGATAATGAGGGGGACAAATACACGTTTCATTAAATGCTCTCCGTTTGGAACTCAATCTCGAGGATAGATGGCGAATGAAACCACTTAACCCACTCTGGCTCCTATCCCGCAAACGACCTACTTAGAGCTGAACTGCGATCACTGCGAGAGGCGCTACCCAACTAAGCGAAGTTTCAATCCAAACCAGCAGCCTCCCATGCTGCTCGATCACTAAGCCGATGCTTTCCAACCTATCGACTCCATTCCCCTACGTCAACCCTCATTAGTTCATGTCCTCATTTCACTATCTCACTCATCAAGGAGACATTGCCGCCGTGAACCATTGATTGCGTTCTTTTTTCTCCTGAAATGGCGATCCCGCCCAAGCGCACGAAGCTAGGCGGCCCGCAAGGGGCCGGCAATAAAGGGAAATTCAACCACACCGGACACTCCGGATTGGAAACCGCTACGGTCTGTTGGTAGAAATGTCGGCGTGGGAAAGTAGTAGGACTACGAAGATTGGCACTGTATTTCTGCAGCGATCTGTGGGCGAAGAAGCGCATCTCGGTGGGCGGGGCGGCCGATAGCCGAGGCGTTAATGCGCAATCCACAACATCACGGGCCCATTCAAGATAAAAACGGATCTGCACCTTCGCCTTTGCAACTTAGACTCTGGTGCATCTGCGTAACTTGAGGCTTAGCCCTTTCAGGTCGCACGTTGCACCCTGCTCAGGAATCGCTCCATTCACTTTTCTGCGAAACCCGGCCGATAGCCCACCCCAGAACCGCCTTCCATTTGGAAGATGCAGTTCTGATTCTCTGCCTGTCCAACATAAGACCTCCCAGAGGATACGCAAGCCCGAGCAGCAGCAGTCGTCCTGACGCCGCACTCGCCATCGCGATGCGGTACATGAGCGGGTAAGCCGGCCCCTTGGTTTTTCGGTAATACAGCAGCATGGCGCGGTGCATCATTACCGATTTCCATTCGCCGCCGGCCTGCGAACTGCTGCCGCCGCCGTAATGCATTATGCGAGCTTCGGCCACGAAGTAATTCGTGTAGCCGGCCTTCCTGACCTTGTAATTAAGGTCGATATCTTCCGCGTACATAAAATAGTCTTCGCTGAACATTCCTGCTTTCTGGAACACTTCCCGCCCGACCAAGATGCACGCACCTGAGATCACGTCAACCCTCGTCAAAGTTTTCGCCTCAGAGAAGAGCGGACCCAAGCTCCAGAGCGGGCATGCGGGCCAGAGTGATTGCAGGTATGCAATGCTGAGAACCTGGTTCAGAATTGTAGGGAATCTTTGGATTGAGCTAAGTTGTATCGACGAATCTCTGTTCAGAAGCTTGCAACCCAGAATGCCCGCATCAGGCAATGAGCGCGCGTAGCCGATCATGATGTCAATTGCAGGGTTCAGGAGCCGAGTATCAGGATTGAGGAAAAGCACATAATCCCCGGCCGAGTGCGTGAAGCCCAGATTGTTCGCTCCGGCGAAGCCCAGATTCTTGTCGCTCTCGATGAGGACAATTTTCGGAAACTCTTTTTGCAGCAAACTGAGATCTCCGTCCGAAGATGCATTGTCTACCACGATAATCTCGAACGAATATTGGCTGGTGAACTCGTAAATACTCTTGACGGATTCCCGGATGTAGTCCGTCGAGTTCCAGTTCACAAAAACGATCGAAAGCTCTATTTCTGTTTTCGCTGGGATGATTAGAGATGCCTTCTCTAGGGAAAATCGCTACTGCATCGAAAGTGTTAGCTGTCTAAAAACCGCCGTTGCCAGAGCTCCAATGTAAGGAGAGAGAATATCTCCTTTGAGTAATCGGAGCCGTTCGCATTCGCGCGGAGCAATGCTTCAACCGCTTCCCTGTTGAAAAAGCCTCGGCCAATCGTTTTGCGGTCCGTAAGAACGCTCCAGCAAGTATCGCTCAGTTCCGTGCGTATCCACGAGGCATATGGAACCGGAAATCCGGTCTTTTTGCGGTTGCGAATTTCGCTCGGAATATTCTTCGACAAGCTCTGCTTCAGGATGTACTTCAGCGTAAAGCCGTTCAGCTTGAGATTGGGAGGCAGAGACGCTGCAAATTCCAGTACCTGGTGATCCAGCAGCGGGACGCGCAACTCGATAGAATTTGACATTGTGATCTTGTCCGCTTTGATCAGTAGGTCATCGGGAAGCCAGGTCTTGGTGTCGATGTAGAGCATCCCATCTAGAATGTTCCGGCCGTTCACGCGCGATTGCAGGCGGCGGAGTGGTTTCAGGCTGGACTCCCGACTGACCTCTGCTCTGAAACTGTCGGAGTAGATTGGCTCGAAGGCGTTGTGTGCTTGGAGCGGCGCTGAAGTGCGGCTGCCATAGTAATCGGGAAATGGCATTTTCAGTGCCGGCAGGTATTTCGCCAATCGCGGCATGTGATGTATGGAGTCAGCGAAAGCAAGCGCCCCTGCCGCTATCTGCCCACCTCCGCGTTTCATTCGCTCGAGCCAGACGAGATTTCGATAATTGTTGTAACCGGCGAATGCTTCGTCTCCGCCCTCCCCAGACAACAGCACCTTCACGTGCTCCTTTGCCAGCTTCGAGATGTAATACAAAGCGACCGCGGGAGGCTCGCATACCGGCTCTTCCATGTGCCAAACATATTGCGGAAGAAAATCTGCAAAGTCGCCGGCAGTGATAGTCATGTCGTAGTGCTTCGTTCCGAACTTTTTTGAAGCGAGGCTTGCATAGGGCCGCTCATCGGCAACATCATGACCATCGAAGCCAATGGTAAAGGTGCTGATTTGCTTGGCGGTTTGACTCACCGCAAGGCTGAGGATCCCTGTGGAATCCACGCCCCCACTCAACAACACCCCTACCGGGACGTCGGCAATCATGTGTAAATGGACGGTTTCGTTCAGCAATTCGAGCAGGGCGCCCTCAGCCTGCTCTGCGCTGATGCTTCGAGGATCGTCGGGAAAGTGGAGATCCCAGTACTCCCGCACTTCCGCCTTACCATTCTTGACCTGAAGATAATGGCCAGGAGCAAGCTTCTTGATTGCTTTGAGCAGGGTGTCCTCTCCTGGCAGATAGAGGAACGTCAGAAAACGGTCGATTATTTCTGGAGCGAGTTCCCGCTTCACATCAGGATCAGCAATAATCGCCTTAATTTCTGAGCCGAAAACTAACGAGTCGTTGGTTAAACAATAATAGAGGGGTTTGATTCCCACCCGGTCCCGGGCCAGTAACAAGCTCTTTGCATTTCCATCCCAAATTGCAAAAGCGAACATCCCACGCAGCTTCTGCAGGCATTCGGGGCCAAATTCCTCGTAGAGATGAACGATGACTTCCGTATCCGTCTTCGTTTTGAACACATGTCCACTACTCAGAAGAAAGGCGCGCAACTCTTGATAATTGTAGATTTCCCCGTTGAACACGATCCAGATTGAGCCATCTTCGTTAGACATGGGCTGATGACCGCTCTGGAGGTCAATGATCGAGAGCCGTCGAAACCCAAAGCCAACTGGACCCGAAAAGTAATAGCCATCATCGTCCGGCCCGCGATGACGGATCGTGTCCGCCATTGCACGCACAAGCTCGGGCGATACAGCCGCTTCACTATTGAAATTGAGTTTTCCGCAGATTCCGCACATGCTGTTTTAACGGCGCCAGTGAACCGGCTACTTCCATATCGTTTGCATCCCGCACAATCTTCTCATCTGCTGGCTGCGTATATATCTAATGTAGGATCGGTCTTCCACCCGGGGCGGACGTGAGAGGTAACCTTTTAGGAATCCGTATAAAAGAGCGCCTGAACCCAATACGTAGGGCTTCTGTGCAAGCCTTTTCACACAACTGGCTAATACGAACAGGGGCTGATATCCAGAGATGTAGCAAGCTACGCCATGCTTGATTCTATCGCGTAACAGGCCCTCTTCGGATCCCGTAAAACGATGGTGGACCAGAAGCAAATCAGTAAAGGCATATGTCTTCCAGCCCAACATGTTGGCTTTAACTTCATCAATGGTGTCCCATCCAGGAGCGGGCCACAGCCCTCCGATTTCATTCCAGCACTGCCTGCGATAGATCTTGGTTGCACCCCGCACGTGAAATCTCGGATTTGCCTCCAGTTTCAGGGAACCAGCAATCTCATGATGAATTTCGCCGCCGCCAACCCCTAGTTTCGGGTCTCGGCAAAAATAGTCGAAACACTTCTCAAAATAGTTGGGATCAAAACTCAAATCTGCGTCGAGTTTCACGATGTAATCCCAATCTTTGACTCTCAGCGCGTGAAACCCATCATAGAAAGCCTCCATTACGCCGCCCCCGGCTTTGCGAAAGCCCCGGTTCTTGCGGTTAATAACATGGATCCAAGACTCTTCACGCGAATACGCCTCTATGATTTCGCCCGTGCGGTCGGTGGAACCGTCGTTCACAATCACCCACTCAACGGGCCGAATTGTCTGGTTGCGAACCGATTCGATCGTGCCTGCGATATATCTTTCTTCATCGCGCACAGGCGTGATAATCACATATTGAAGACTGGTCATAGGACTCTGTGTCTTTTTTAAAGAGTACGTCTTCTCAGAAAAAACCTACGTAGAAGAAAGCCTGCGCAAACTGTTATAAACGCCATAATGATCACGGTTTCGACCAGCTCTGCCATCGTTAGTTCATGGCCATAGTAAAAACGTATCAAAGCGTCCCCTGGGCTTGTCTTCGCAAGGTAAATGTCCCGGAAGTCGGACATCCTGCGCAATAGCTGAATCATTAGCGAATCATGTGAGATATCAATTTTCGCCAGGTTCAAATCGTTGTCGTAACGAATAGAGATGCATCGCGAAGCGCCAGACAAGACAGAGACATTGGTCATGAAGTAGCCGTTCCTGATCTGATAAGGATAGGGTTCTCCGTCCAAAGTTACTGATTTTATAACTTGCGAACCAAACTCCCGCTTCCTCACGACAAATTTCGTATTCCGGCCGGCTGCGCCATCGAGACAGATCTCATTCGCAAACGCCATCACATCATAATTAGAATCGTCTCTGACCCTCGCCAGATATAGGTGCTTCAAGCTTTCGCCCAGGCTGCGCCACTCCGTGTCAGGCTCGATTCTGTTCACCTCTTCGGCAATTCCATTAAAAGCGCCTACACCCTTGGATAAATCATCAGAATGCCCATAGAAAAACAACGGATTGCCCAGAAAGCCGCTAATTGCCACAAACGCGTGAGAAACCCTCCCGGTTATTGAGTAACGGATTATGCTCGGAAACCCACCGAACCGCAGAGTCATAGGCCTGAGAAAGAACAGCGGCGAAGACGGTTCGCTTTTATCTTGCGGAACATTGTTTGAATTTACAGTAGCCAGGTAATTGTAAGTTTTTAGCGCCACTAGTGTTTTCTCTGGCGGAATACTGTGCGGAAAAACCATGACCTGATCGTAGTCAATCCCCGTCAGAGCTCGAAACTTTTCCATTCTTGCTAATGATTGCTTCAGATTTTTCACTTGAAGCGCGAAACACCTGCTCCGATAATCGGTGAACTCTTTGTGGTCGTGATTGTCTCCGTGAATCGCGATCGAGAATCGATCCGGATGTTCTCGAAACAACGAAACGACTCTTGGCTGACTTCGAGCATAATTCCAAGGGATGAAAGCAATCGTGGTATGGAAATTGTGCCTTTGCATTTGATCGAGAAGGCTTTCGTAATCGACATAACCATAGGGTTGCCGCAGCCACGGATCGTCGATGGTGAAATTGGCATAATGATAAAGCGTGTGCCAACCGTGCTCTCCAGCCGAATAGTGAACAAATATCATTGGGGGAGCGACGCACAGAAATTCGTTAACTACTCGCTCGTCCGAGGTCAGGAGTTCTTCGGCTGGCATAGCAGAGGCCACGAACATCTGTTGTCCGTAAATCATCATTTTCTGGAATACCGAAAACTTCTGATTGCCTTGCTGAACACTCAAAATATCCGAAACCGAGTTATCTTTGTTCGGCAGAAGGTAGGTCAGGTCTTTGGTCGCTATTGGGATCGCCAGATTTGAAAGCTGGAAAGTCAGGCCATCAGCTTTTCCGAACAGATATTGGCGCTGTGCTTGCCCAATCAACTTCCGCGCGCCCGACAATGTTCCATCGGACCACTTCATCAAGACCGCAGAGTCCTGGTCGGGGCTCACGCCCAAGATCAGCAACGGAATGCGCCCTTTTCGGCGAGCCAAAACGCCGAGCAATGCACTTTCATCAACAGAGGTCAGCGCATTCGCGGCGATCGCAACCCCGGCAGTTTCCTCGCGACTCGCGAGATCCCTGACTGTCTGCGCATCACCACGAGACCCCACCGATACGGTTCTAAGGTCAAGGCCATAAAAAGCTGTGGCAATTTGCAGTTCTCGCTCTTCGACCTGTGAACCCGCTGGGGATACAACGAAGACAATCTCCTTCGAAAAACATGTCGACATGGATACTAAGGTGACGAAAACAAACAGCAACGTGGAATGGATCTTTCTCGAAGGTTGAATCAAGACGGGGAAACAGAAGGGAGGCGAATGTTGCGCTAAGCTGGAAAAATGCGGTGGCGAAAACCTGATATCCATCTGGAAATTATCGGGAGGATGAAGAGAAATCAGTGGCCTCAGCGGCTGCGGCGAAAGCCATATCGAAACGGCTGCCTCTGACTTACCCGGATTGCAAAGCTGCAGCGTACGCCCGAAGCAGCATTGACTTTTCATTTTCCCAGTTCAAGCAATCTTCGATTCGTTTTCGGCCGCGTGCGCCGAGTTGCGCTCGCAATTCGGAAGAATCCAGGAGCGCGGTTACCTGATGCGCAAAATCGACAGGATCGTTAGGTGTAGCGTAAAGAGCTGCGTCACAAGCTGCACGACGGCCCTCTTTCAGGTCGAAGAGCACTACAGGAAGGCCGAAGGCCATGTACTCGAAGATCTTAATCATAGTTGAGTTGTCGTTCATGGCTGTTTTGGGATCCGGAGCGACCCCCAAATCCGAGTTGGAAATGTATGCCAGGACATCCTGATGAAGAATTTGCCCGGTAAATGTTACGAACTCTGCCAAGCCCTTTTCCGCAACTGCGGCCTGCAACTGCGGAAGGATCGTGCCTCTGCCAATCAAAACGAATTCCACGTCTCGTCGCTTCTGCGTGTTTACGATGTAGTCGATTGCTTCCAGCAGGAGGTGCAAGCCATCCTGATGCCCCATGAAGCCGACATAGACGACCCGAAAAGGCCTTTTCGATTTCTTCTCCGTATCTGCTGCGGGAGCTGTGTTAAATACCCGCAGATCTGGACAGTTTCGCACGACAAAAACTTCTTCGGGATGTTTACCGCCTCGCGCGATTGCGATTTCCTTGAACGACTCGTTGGTTGCGATCGAAACCGTTGCGCACTTGAACGAGAGCTTTTCCGCGCTCCGGCTTAGGAAGCCTAGCAGTCTATGACCACTCCCAAACTTCGCCTCCAAAAGTTCAGGGGCCAAGTCATGATGGTCAAAAACGAAGCGAACCCCAAACGGCTTAAATGCGAGAGCAAGCAAGAAGATGTTGTCTGGCGGGTTACAGCCTTGAAGCACGCGAAATCTGGTGCGACGCCAAATCTTGAAAGTAAGATAGAACTGCGCGGCCAGAGCTAGCGCGTATTCCAATATATAACCGAAGGGACTAGAAGCCTCCCACGCCCGATGCCGGTAAATATGGATTCCTTCCACGACCTCATAGGAGGCAGTGAAGTTCTTCCCCTTGGGGCACACGACGGAAACCAGATATCCGGCATCTCGTAATGTGCACGCTTCGGACCATACACGCCTATCAAGAGGTACAGGCATATTCTCAACGACTATGCAGACCGTCCTCATCTTTTCTTCTGCGGATTGTGGCTGGTCCGTCACAAATAGTTCGATGTCAACACTCAAATGAACGCGACTTAATTCGTTCTTTGTCGGCTGCGCCACTTTGAGCGCAAAGTGGAGTCCGACGACTCAATCCCCGGACCTTCCTCAAGCCGGCACGCAATTCATACCCTCCGTGAGTCTTGGAAAATAACTTCCACCACTTCATGTCAATAATGGCGGAGAAACGCGCCGAGAGGCACCGATAGGTCAACTTTCTTGCGTTGCCAAGATCTCCGAGTTTGAACTGACGGTTCGCGTCCGCTAACAGTCGATCGAATTTTCCCTCGCGGCTAACTTTGCGATTCAGGCGATGTAACAAGTGCCCGTCGATGGCTGTTGCGTCCTGGAGAGAACTTCCTGCAAGGCCATTACGGAGCATAGAGAGGTCCGAGGAACTGCCATTAAGTACTGGCGGAGTATTCGCTCGCTTCCATGACTGGAGGAAGAACGGAACAGCGATATCGGTCCAGTCCGAGGGAACGGCCCCGAAGTATAAATAACGCAAGAACCAGTTTCGCACCCGATGGGAAATGGCCGCAGAACTGAAATCCGGATAAATCGTGTGAGTACTCGGCACCATTGTTTGCACATCACGAAGATGTTCCAACCAGCCCTGCTGGCAGTGATGGCGCTTCGTAAGCCTCTGAAGTTCACGGCCCTGTTCGATCCGTGCATTGCGGTCGCCGATCAGCGCCTTTACTTGAGCGACGTAATCTCGAAGATCCGTGGGCTGAGGAAGTTGACATAACGCCAAGTCGTCGCTACAGAAGGGGGGTACGCATTCTCGCGGCGACCTAACGCACGGCAAACCAGCCAGGCA
Organism: uncultured Acidobacteriota bacterium; assembly: GCA_963702345.1. Taxonomy (GTDB): domain Bacteria; phylum Acidobacteriota; class Terriglobia; order Terriglobales; family Acidobacteriaceae; genus Gp1-AA145. The sequence continues at coordinate 268,020 of CAVPCD010000002.1, forward strand.
GGCTTCCAATAAGGCTGTAAGCGAGCCGGTAGGAAAGCCCTCAAGATAAATGTCGGCCGCGCGGCAATAGTCGATTGTTGCAGGCTGCGGCCCTACAGCCCGGATTCTTCCATCCGTGGCTTTCCGGGCTGCCTTCCAATCCCCCTCGTCCTTAGGTCCTACAGCAATGAGATAGGTCCCTTCGCATTCGGCAACAATTTCTTGGGCAGTCTGAACAAAATTCAGACCGGGAACCGGCCGAAATTTCACCGCTGATCCCACGGTCAGCAATAAGGTGGCGCCTTCCGGAATTCCCAATTTCTTTCTGGCTTGCTGTTTCTGTGGGCCCGAGTTTGCGCCTACGCCAATCTCCTCCAAAGGAAGCGGAAGTAAAGCCGCACGTTCTACGCCGCGGGCTTGCCGCGTCAGAAAATGCCCGGAATCTCTAATGTCAAGCACGAGTTCCGCAACGCTACAACCGACCCAGAACGAGTGATCAGCGTGGTTTACGAGAAGAACCGGCGGGCCACCCGCCACTCCAAATGCCGCGGTCGCAATCACATCTTCGGGATGCGTGTGCAGAACAACTACATCCGCATACTCCCATGCACGGGCTCGCAGCGCGGCCGCTCGCTCCAGCGGTGAACTGGTTATGTCGAGACGTAGGCATAGCCCCTCCGTGCTTTTCGCTGCAGCAAGCAAGTTTTCCGGAACCTTATCTTCCTGCTCCAATAAAACCAAATCGTGGATGTCATCCGCACTGTATTCAATCCAGCGACGGCACAGGTTGGTGTGTCCCAATGTTCCATATGCTTCGTTGATGACGTGCAACCATCGTCGTCGCGTGCTTGGCTTCCGTTGCACCTGCGGAATAGCTAACGACTTGGCAGCACGGAGTAGTTCTAATTCCAGTTCCCTGGAACTCAATCTGCCAGAGTACCCTTGGCGAGAAGCGAACCACGCAGCGAGTGAACACCATTGGAGTACATCATCAAAGCGCCCTGCGTCCCCAAATGATTTCGCCTTGTTCAACGCAAAATCGAACAATAACTCGTGCCAATCGGCGACGTCATCCCAAGTTTTCAAACCGCTGTTCTTGGCACTCAGTGGAGGGACCTGTCTCGATGTGTTAGGGACCATGGTTTCGCTTGTCGCCAGTGTAGGCATATCTAAACTCAATGAGTCGATTACAGAGTCAATGCGCCTTGGTTCCATGGTCGAGAAACACCGATCTGCGTTTTGTCCCACGCAGAAATCTCGGCTCCGGCCAGATGAGCCAGGGGCAAAAGATGGCCGCGGACTTTGAGCCAGTCCTCGAGCTTCAACAAGAATCGCACCAGGTCTATGGGCTTTCCGTTGATTACTTGTGCAGCAGGGGCGATTCCTATTTCCCTGAAACCAGACTTTTGGTGAAGCGAGCGAACTGCACGATTAGTACAAACCGTTGTACTTCGGATTTCAGACAATCCAAGTCTTTCAAATGCGATATCGGTTGCCAAAATGGCCGTGGGTACCCCTGCCATCACCTCTGGACGCATGACCTGTCTTCCCTTTTCCCCTGTTTGACCAAATACGTCATAAATACCGTGCGTACCTAATGGGACCCCAGACTGAGTCTCAGAAATGAAATAGTAATCCCCTTCTCGCTGGAAATAGGCTTTGAGCCAGGACTCCTGGCTCGCGACATCCGTCGCTGAGTCCCCGATCTTTCCTTTAACGTGATCTAATCCTCGGAGCCAGACAATGAAGGGAGCGTCCTCCATTCGTACCGGACGGAGGCGAATCCCAAATCCTTCTACTTCGATGTTATGGAGCATTGCGGATAACTGTCTCGGCTTGGTTGGGCTCAGGCACTGACATGGGGCGATGATTCTGCTCCCGTACAAGAAATGTCGCCTTCGGATCATAACTTAGAATTAAACGCGTAATGCCCTTAATTCTAGAGGCAATCTCTTTCACCTTCTCAATCAGCTCGAATGCCAAGCCCAGGTCGGATCCCCGTCGCCCAAGCACATAGTCGGGATGCACAGCAAAATGAAGAATCACTAGGTCGGTGCACGAACTACGGAGAAAGACTATGACCCCGACCGGATGCTGATCTGTCCGGTCACTATCGAAAGCGAAGAGCGTTTGAGCATACCCCGACCCTACTCCCAGGCAAAGATCGTCACCTCTTTCCTCGATCCGGGGCTCCCCGTACTCCTTGAGCGAGCTGATGATGGCTTCCCGCACACGATATTGCCGAGGATTAAAGAAGAAAAGACTTTCGGTTGCGTGGCGGGATTCCTTCGGGACCTTAGATGAGAAAACGATGCTCATACACTGACCCTCTGGGAATGCGTTTTCGACGCCATAGCCTGACCTAGCAGGAACGACTGCCCATGGCCTGGATAGACTTGCGTCGTGGGGCTAAATGTTCGAAACAGCAGATCGAGCGACCGCTCGAGTTCGAGCTTGTTGCCGCCGGGGAGAATGATCGGCCGCTTGCGGCCCCACATTAGTGTGTCCCCGCTGAATAGCATGTTATCAATGCTGATGCATACACTGCCGGGCGAATGTCCCGGCGTCGAAATGAAGCGAATCTCCGTGCCGTTCCACGCAAGTCCATTTTTCAGGTCCTCCCAGCAAACTGGGCTGACAGCACAGGCGACATCGCGATTCACCAAATATCTTGAAAAGTTTCGCATCGGGTCAGCGATCCCGGCAGCACATTCTCGCGAACAGACGACTTGGAACGCCCAGCGATCAAGCAGTTGGAACAAGCCGCCAACGTGATCAAAATGTTCATGCGTCAGAACTACAAGGTTCACATCTTTCGCGAGCCCGAGCGCTGTTTGCTCTACGGCCTTACTTTCCCAACCGCCAGGATCAATTACCAGACAACCCGGACGTCCTTCCATAGTTATGAAGTAGGTGTTCGTGTCGAAGGGCGGATGCGCAATGCTTCTTACTATGAGTTTTGGGTTTGTCCGGTTCACGGTAGTTCGGTAAACAGTTTCAGGCGCATTCCGCAGCACGTGGCGGTGCGAATACCGATCGGCCGCCGTCTACAACGAGTTCCTGCCCTGTAATCCAGCGCGCGGATTCCGAGACCAGAAATTCTACCGCGGTAGCAACGTCTTCAGGCGATCCAAATCCCAAAGGCTGAGTATCTTGCACAAACCTCACAAATTCGGGATTTGCAAAATGGTCTTTATTCATCTCCGTTTCGACAATACCCGGCAGAACTGCGTTTACACGAGTAGCGGGAGCAAGTTCCACTGCTAATGAAAGGCAGAAAGCGTTTAGCGCACCTTTACTTGCGCTGTAAGCCGCATATCCTTTAGCTCCAACGCGACTGGCAATGCTGGATATCAGTGTTATGGTTCGAAGTGCGCCCTTGTTCCTTCTCTTCTGAGTTAGCAAACGGATGATTTCCATCGCGGAAAACAGATTCGTGTTAAACATCTGGAGGACTGATGCCATTTCCAGCGCACGGACATACTGAATACTGATGATGCCGGCGGAATGAATGAAATGCTCGATGGCGATGTCTTCCGATTCAAGCAATTCGCCTAAGGAACCGCTGATTCGACTCAAATCACTCAGGTCTTGCACCCACAAGCGGTGCCGTTCCGGGTACAAACAAGCGCTTCGGACCGCCTCGAGCCTCTCGCGATTCCTTCCCGCAAGCAAGAGTTGGTGGTCGGCCGACATCCTCTTGGCAATGCTGCCGCCGAAACCCGAGGAGGCGCCAGTAACAAGCGAGTAAATCTGGGTCATAAATTAAAGTGGGTTATTATTTGCTCGCGAGCCTGCCGCCGTCGACGACAATCTCTTGTCCTGTAATCCACTTAGCACGATCCGAAAGCAAGAATTCCACGGCTCCGGCCACGTCTTCGGTGCGGCCTAACCCCAGAGGATGCGATGCTTTCATCGACGCCACAAACTCAGGATCACAAAAGTGTTGCTTGTTCATGTCTGTTTCAATAACACTGGGCGAAACGGTGTTGACACGAACCTTTGGGGCCAGCTCGACTGCGAGAGAAACCGAGAGTGAGTTTAGCGCACCCTTGCTTGCGGCGTATACAGAGAAGCCCTTCGCCCCAAGCCGGCTGTTGATGCTGGATACGAGTACAATGCTCCGCAGCGCTCCCTTGTTGATTGTCGTCTGTGTCAACGACTTGACAATTTCAATGACAGCAAAGAGGTTGACATTGAAGAGCTTGGTTGTAAACGCGATGTCAGCCGCGCGTACTAGCTGCACGCCGAAGACGCCGGCGGAGTGGATAAACTGGTCAACATTGCTTTCTCTCGAACGCAGGTACAAGTTTAGGGACTCGCTGACCGTTTCTGCCCGGCTCAGATCCTGCGCCCAGAGCATGTGCCGCTTGGGATCGGCACATACAGCCAGCGTGCTTTCAGCTTTGCCGATATCAACGTCAGAGAGAATCAGATTGCAAACAGGGGCAAGCTTTTGCGCAATCGCACGTCCGAAACCCGATCCCGCTCCCGTAATTAAAGTATAAGTCTGGCCCACGAGGTCAGTTGGGTTGGTATTCAACAATGTCACACACTGCCAGCGGCCCTAAATCCATTACCATGGAGATCCATGTGAGCCCAACGCCAAAACCCGACATACACACTCGCCGACTCTCTTGACGCAGCTGCTCCCCACAGTTCAGCGCTGTGTTTAAGGGAATCGTCACTGAACTGCAGTTCCCGTATAAGCTCACTATATTGTTAGGGAGCTTTTCGGCAGGAATATTCATTTTCTGCGCCATTTGCGTCAGAATGAACGGATTCGGCTGATGAAAGAGGAAATTCTGGATGGTTTCCCGTGTATCCCCGGAGAAAGACAAAATGTCATCAACCTGGGGCGGAACATCTTTCATCGTAAAGTTGAAAATAGCAGCGCCATCCATATGAATGTGCTCCAGATTTTGCACGACACCTTCTTCTGCCTCATTCAGTTTCAACGTCTCTGGCGTAGAAGGCATGCGGTAAGCGCCTGCGGGAATCATAATCGCCTTATGACGAGAACCATCGTTCTTCCAGTCCGTGTAAATCAGATTCTCAGCCTCGCAACGCTCAACGATTGTCACCGCCCCCGCATCCCCTGTTAAAGGATAAGAAACACGATTACAGCGGTCCATCTGCTTGCTGCATGTGTCCCCATTCAGCAAGAGAACTTTTGGAATCCCTGACAATTCCAATAGAAGAAAGGCTTCCACCAGACCCACCAGGAACCCAGAACATCCTTGGTTAATGTCAAGACAAACTACATCATCGTTTAAACCCAATCTCCCTTGAATTACGTTGCTGGTTGGCGGCATGAAATAGTCTGGGGTCTGGGAAACGAACACGATGGCGCCTATCTCTTCTTTCTTCAAGGCGCCGCGTTCCAGCAACTGCTCCACGCCGAATACGCAAAGATCCGAAGAGCATACCTCAGCGGGCGCAATTCGATGCCGGTCCAGGCTCATCATCTTCTTGAAACGTTTAGCTTTTTCTTCAGTGAGCTTGAACATCGGATACTCATCGTCGAAGCGGTATTCTTCCTTCGGCACGACCGAGAGCATGGTGCTTATCTTCTTATGTCGAAATACACTTTTCATAGATGTAGAAAAACTGACAAACTACAAGGTTGTTTCGAAGCCCCTTGCGGAAACTAGACGGTAGCAGGTTTGACTTCCGTCTGCTTGGCCTCGACCAGACGCGCAAGGTCTCCAGCCGTGACAGCCCCTCGAATATCTTTGGCTGCGATAGTCACGTTGTACTTGGAATCGACCATTGCCAGAACAGAGAGCACTGCCAGAGAATCCCACTGCTCAAAATCTTCCAAAGTGCCCTCTGGCTTCACTTGTTCGATGTCCAGGATCTCAGCTAACCGTTGACAAAACTCGTTGATGTTCATGTTGCTCCTTATATTCAGTGATGGTATTGAAGTTCAATTTACCTAAATGCATTAGCATGGCTGCCCAAACCAAGCCGCCCCCGAAGCCCACCAGGCAGACGCGATAACTCTCCGTCAGCAGACGGTCACCCAGGTTAAACGCAATTACCGTCGGGATTGTGACGCCACCACTGTTGCCGAAATTCTCGACCACATTGTTAGGCATTTTGCTGTAAGGCAGGTTCATCTTATCTGCGAGCTTCTGGAGCATGAACCGGTTCGGCTGGTGGCACAAAAAATAATCGATGTCCTGGGCCGAGACATTAGCCCAATTGAGCAATTCCGCGACCAAGGGGGGCACTTCAGTCTGTACAAAATTGAAGATGGCAGAACCATCCATGAAAAGATGCTCTTTGGCACGCAAGTTCTTGTCGCCAACATCTTCCAATGTCGCGGTATCCGGGCCAGAAGGCATCCGCAGTCCGCCGGCGGGAATCATCAACGCATCGGCTCGTGTACCATCCGCCTTCAAATTGCTGTAAATCTCCGAGTCTTCGCTGTTTCGCTCCAAGATCGTAATCGATGCGCCGTCACCGATCAGCGGATAAATATTCCGGTCTTTTGGAGAAGCCTTACGGCTGAGAACATCGGCATTGATCAGGACTACTTTCTTAATGCTGTCCTGTTCCAGCAGCATAAAGCCCTGAATAAGGCCAGTCACGAATCCAGCGCATGCCTGGTTGATATCCAGACAGAACATGTCACGTTTCAGCCCCAACCTTCCCTGAATCAGACTGCTGGTTGCGGGCATGAAGTGGTCAGGGGTTTGCGTCACAAGTAAAAGTGCGTCGATGTCCTCTGGCTTCAGCCACTCCTGCTGAAACAAATACTCCAATCCAAAAACGGCTAGGTCCGATACACACACCCCGGGAGGGACGATGCGCCGTTTGTTAAAGCCCATAACCTCCATAAGCTTCAGCGAACGCGCCTCGGGGAAATTGAAGTTCTTCATTTCGTCCAGAAACGTGCACTCGTTTTCAGGCACCACAACGAGGATCCCAGAGATACGTTTCCGTCGGAAGGTAAACTTCATAACTTCACGCCGCTTTTACCTAGAAGGCTTTCAATCGTCCCTACGTTTTTGAAGTTTTCAGGGGTAATATCCGTCCCCTCAATTGAAATTGCGAAATTCTTGTCCAGTTCGGAGACTAGCATCATCATGTCGAAGGAATCGAGCATCCCGTCCTCGATGAAATCCTGCGAACTGGCGAAGTCGAATTCCGGACGAATCTCTTTGAGGATTTCGGGGACCGATTTCACGCCGGTACTCTCTCGTTTGCCAAAACTTGATCCACGTATCCATCGGGTGCATATCCGTAATGCTCATATTTCTGGATTGCATTCTGGTTGGCGCCATTCACCCAAAGTGTGAATCGCTTGATCGCACCCGCATGGGTCTTTAGGTAGCTCAACATCAGAGCAGAACCAACGCGAAGTGATCGAAATCTCTGGTCAACCGCCCAGAAGCGAACTGTGGATGCAACACCCTGGGTCTCAGAGTACAGCAACCCGGCGATGTTTCCTTCGCTTTTGACAACTGTGATCTGTTGCTTTTGGATTGCATTTTCCAATTCGTAGACCGTAGGCAGCTGTTCAGCATAATGATTAAAAGATTCTTCGATGATCCGCAAGATTCCTTCGGTGTCGGCCGGCTCAGCGTGCACAACTCGCGGATCATGATCCCTGTTATTCTGTGGGAACCACTGTCCGCGAAACAACCGTTTTAGTTTTGCGTATGGCCGGAACCCAATGTCCTGAAAAACTGCATCCAGTTCCCCCCACATCGACTCGGTCCCGACGAGATCGGTGACCACCGCCTCCGCGCGCAGTTCCGGAAGCCGCGTCGCCTCTCTTCGCAGCGCCTCTGGGTCCGCCGCACAAAAAAAAAGTTGCCAGACATCCCGATTTTTTCTCAAAAAAAAAGTCGCGCTTTCACGAGGTATGCACAGCAACTCGCGATGCTCGATCCAGGTTAAAAGTTTCGGTTCTGAAGGAAAGAAGTTAGAGCGAAAATTGGTTGCTCCGGCCTTAGCGTTGTGAATGCCTTGAAGAACTTCTTGCACCGAACAAACGAATGACATTACGCGTGATTCACAGTGGATACCAGTCCCGCGCGATCTATCTTTCCATTGGGGTTCCGTGGCATCAGCTCCATCCAGGTAAATGCAGTGGGCAACATGTACTTAGGGATTAAGCGGGAAAGTTGGTCTCGAATGAATGCCGGGGCGAGTTGCGTGTCAGACTCGTAAAACATCGTGATCTCCCTCTGGCCTTCATTGTAAACAACACAGCAGTTGCGGATTCCATTTAGCCGCAAAGCGGCATGCTCGATTTCGCCGAGTTCGATCCGGTATCCCATGTGCTTGATCTGAAAGTCTCTGCGGCCAAGAAACATGATCTCCCCGCGCTCATTCCAGTAACCAATGTCGCCTGTGCGATAGATCAGCTCGGAATAGTGTGAATGCAAAGGGTTCTGAACAAAGCCCTTCTTGGTCCGCTCTGAGTTGTTGTAGTAGCCGAGAGCTAAAGAACTGCCCCGGACGCATATTTCGCCTTTTTCGTTCAGCTTAACCAACTCATTCTGTTCATTGAGGATGAGGATGTCGGTATTCCGGCACGGAAACCCTACCGGAAGCTTGTCCTCATCCGCGAGTTCGCGATCGACGATGTAATATGTGCAGGCGACCGTTATTTCGATAGGGCCATAGAAGTTCACAAACATTGCTCCGGGCACATGGCGCCGCCAGTAATTGAGCTGTTTTGTTGGGAAAACCTCGCCAATAAAGAATATCTTCTTGAGGCGCTCAAGGCAGGTCGTCGCGAGCAAGTCCTGATTCGCGATGTTCACCATGACTGTTGGAACCCAAAAAATAAAGTTAATAGGATTACTTGCCAAAAATTCGACTAACTTCACCGGGAATGCGGCCAGACTCTCCGGAATGATGATCATGGTGGCACCCTTGGCCAACATCATGCAGAATTCCAGGGTGTAGGCGTCAAAATAAATTGGAGCAAGACTGCCCATTACCTCTCCGCCGTCCAAATTGAGCCGCTCAAATGCCCAGTCAGCAAAATCAATCGTACTGCGGTGGTTTAACGCGACGCCTTTGGGGATTCCTGTCGACCCGGAGGTATGTATAAAACAATAAGGATCGGTGTCAATGATCCTTTCCAGCCGCTCGAGAATTGCGCGATTGTCGTAAAGTTCTGTGTCTATCATCGCTTCTTCTACGAACAGCAGTTTCTCTTCCGTAATACCGATTGCGTTCAGCACCTCTGCATATTGTTTCGAGGTAACAATCAGCTCAGCATCCAGGTTTCTCAACATGCCTTGAAGTCTAGGCGCAGGGGACTTGATATCGAGATTGGCATACGCGTTGCCGCTGTATAAAATTCCGATATCCGCAATAATATTCTGCCCTCCCTTAGGGAGAAATACAGGAATCGGACGCCGGATGCTGAAAGTTCGTGTTGAAATCAGATGAGCGCAATTCTTGGCAAACCGTTCGATTTGCCTGAAGGTAAACTCGCGCCGGGATTCTTTTATTGCGACTTTCTCGGGGCACTTAACCAGCGCTCCTTTCTCGAAATATTCGAGGACATGTATCTGCATCGATTCCTCAGGGGTTTGTCAGCTGCTCATTAACCGCGCTTGTGTCAGCAAGGACCGGCATCTCGATTTTAACCTCGCTTTAACTCTCAAGGTTGTGACAGTACCAGGACGTTGCTGATGTTGGCCACATAGGGCGTTTCGTAGGTCCAAAGATCGAGACTGATACCTCCGGCGGTGAATGCCGGCTGCGAGTCGAATCCGTTGTCCGACAAATTGATGTATTGTGTCCCATCGTACAAGACTTGAACATTATTACCCTGAAAACCTAGAATCAAGGTGTGCGGCGTTGTTCCGACACTCGGTAAACTGACAGTCGCCATCGGAGTTCCGCTCCACGTAGTCCACCCTTCGAACTTCAGTAGCTTGAGCACTGCGGATCCTCCAAGAGATCCCTCTGGATAAATCCACGCAGCATAGTGAGCGCCGGTTGACGAATTCACTCGTCCGCCCAAACCAGAGGCAAAAGCGCCTGCAGGCAGTTGTATCTGGGCTTGCACCGTGTAATCTGTCCAATTCCCAGTTGCGTAGGCATTCGCGTAGTTCTCCGATGTTCCGGTTCCGTGCATGGTACCGCTCCCGACTGTCCATGTTCCCTGCACAGTTGTCCAAAGGGGATCCGCTCCCGAGGTGGAGAAATTGTCGCTAAACAGCACTTGACTGCCTACTGGAACTACCGTGATGGTCACGCTAGCAACGTTCGATAACGCGCCCCCGGCGCCCGCTTGATAAGTGAAACTGTCAATTCCAGAAAAACTCGTCTGCGGAACGTAAGTAAACGAGCCATTTGCCTGAAGACTTAGCGTGCCATTCGCTGGCGGAGTGACTACCGTGGCCGTCAAGCCAGAGCTGCCATTTCCTGTATCGTTGCTGAGCACGCCGGGCGCACTAACGGTAAGGGTACCCCCCTGAGAGACCTGGTAACTATCGTTCTGTGCGATCGGGGACGACGAGAACACCAGGAGACTCTTGATGTTCATTAACGAAGGAGTAGCTGTCCACATGTCCAGACTTATACCACCACTGCTGTAGATTGGCTGCGAGTCAAATTCCGTGTCAGTAACATTGATATATTGAACACCATCGAGTGAAGCCTGAACCGAGCCGTTGCCGTGAAACGTTACTAGGAAACTGTGCCACCCTGAACCTAAGCTCGGCACACTGGCTGTGGCCATAGGGGTGCCACCCCAATTGGTCCAACCTTCAAACTTCACGACTTCAATCGATGCAGACCGACCATTCGGCCCTTCCGGTACAATCCAGACGCCATAGTGCGCGCCGGTGGTCGAATTTAGTTGGCCTCCAATGCCACCGCCCCAGGCGCCAGGAGAGAACTGAATCTGCGTTTCTACTGAATAATCAGTCCAGCTTCCGTTGACGTAGGCGTTCCCGTAACTTCCAGTCGGACTCACGCCTGTCATGACTCCAGCCGCAACGGTCCACGTACCGCTAACTGTCGTCCACAGCGGATCTATCCCCTGCCCGCCAAAAGTATCGTTAAAAAACACTTGACTTCCCGTGGGAAGCACCGTAATCGTCACTGTTGCAGAGTTCGAGTTTCCGCCTGTTGAACTCGTTTGATACGTAAACTGATCTATTCCACTGAACCCCGGGTTGGGCACATACGCAAACCCACCACTGGACTGCAACGTTACTGTACCGTGTACCGAGGGGCCTACTATTGTTGCCGACATTGCCGACCCATTAAGACTTATGTCATTACTCAACACGCCTGGAGCATTCACCGTAAGTGTGTTACCCGCACTTACGCTATAGCTATCGTCGAGAGCTACGGGGGTTGCCGATAATGCTTGTTCCGATACGCTCTGAACGCTCATGACGCTGGGGAACCCTGGATTGGTCCACATATCCAGGCTGATTGCGCCACTTGCGTATGGAGGCTCAGAGTCAAAACCATTATCCGTCACATTAATGTACGTCGTACCATCTACGGAAACTTGAATCGCGCTGCCGTTAAAACTTGCCGCGAGGGTGTGCCACGTCGCACCCAGGTTCGGTATCGTGGCTATTGCCATTGGATTACCGCTCCACGTTCCCCAACTGGAAAACTTAATTACCTTTACTACGGCAGACGGCCCCAAAGATCCCTCAGGATAAAGCCACACACCATAATGAGCTCCGGTTCCTGTATTCACTCTCCCTCCGAAACCTCCAGCCCACGCTCCGGGAGAAAACTTTAACTGAGCTTGCACGGTGTAATTTGTCCAACTTGATCCAGCATAGGCGAAGCCGTACTGCCCTTCGGTGCTCGTTCCATTCATCATCGAATTTGCGACTGTCCAAGTTCCTGCAATTGTAGTCCAAAACGAATCCGAACCAATCTGACCTGAAAAGTCGTCGCTGAATATTATAGGATTCCCATTTGCTGTCACCGACAGGGTGACTGTCGCCACACCACTCTGCCCAGCACTGTTGGTGGCATAGTAGGTAAACCGATCGGTACCAACAAATCCACTCGTCGGAACATAGCTGAATGACCCGTCGGCATTGAACGCGAGCGTACCGTTCAAGGTCGAGGTCGCCAAGACTGCCGCCAAAGAGCCACCGCCCGCGCTGTTGTCATTGCGCAGCACGCCCGGAGCTGGAATTGTTAATGTGTTGCCGTTGACGAGAGTATAAGAGTCGTTTTGCGCGGTTGGACCCGCAGTCAGCGGATAGGATACTTGGACACTCGTAACATTTGTTCCGACCAGTACCTTGATTCCCTGGTTGTAGATGCGATAGCTATTAGGAGAAGCAAAAGATCCGTTCAGCTCTACCTGTATTCCGTTCGACGCCACCGGCCAGTTTGGAATTACTAGCTCAATCGCTGTGTTTGGGTCCGTTGCGCCCGAAATTGTTGCGGTTGTAATAAATCGATTGGCGGCGATCGTATAGCTTGGACTCACTTTGACTGGGGTTCGCCTGGTCCACCAGTTATAGACCGTCATGGAATTGACCGGCCAGACCGCCGGCTTTGCGGCAGAGTACAGTACGTATTGATAGATATTGGAATTTGTGGATGGTTCATGACTGTAGAAATTAATCAGGCCTCCGAGGTTGTAGTAGTAGTCCACCGCCGATTCCAGAGTAGATTCAGTCCACGGCGGAGGAATATCAGTTTCTTGGCTTTGTGCGATGTTTCCGTCGATGAACCACTCGCTTACTGGCAGCGTAACGAAGCTATAAAGCTTTCCTTTGGTTTGCGCTGATACGGTCCAATGCGGAAATGGACCTACCTTCTGATCGCCAGACGTCAACACGCCCAACTGCTGCAAAATCTGGGAAGTCCCTTCTCGAGTGCCGTTGAAATAGGGCGACACATATGTTCGGCGATTAGTTTCATATCCGGTTAGCCAACCATCGATATCCGAGAAAGATTGGGAGAGCGAAGCTTTCGCGTAGGCGCTTCCACTCGCGTAACCGGCGGGCTGATCATTGAGCGCTTCATCGGGGCCCCAGTGCCAAAAGTCATAGTCACTTACCTGCAGAGCTGGGTTATTGGGATTCTGCAGGCCTCCATTGTGGGAGCCGATCGTGGCCCCGTACAACGTCACGGCCTGTTGCAGACTGGCAATGACTGCCGGATCGTTATTCATTTCTGTCCGAAGCGTACCCGTGCAGAAATAGTAGTCACCCAGAGCCCCTACCTGATGCTCCGCCTGGGCTGATGCTGCAATCTGAGATATGTCGGTTTGGTAGTCTTCGAAATCGTGACGGACCTCGTAGGCCGCATTGTATTGATACGGCCATGGGCTCACTTTCACGATGGGTAGATTTGAGGTTGCGAACGCCCACTGAATGGCATTGCGGAATATGCCATATGCGAACATACTGGGCGCCCATCCACCATTTCCCTGAATCGGCTGCATCGCCGCGTCATAGACGAAGTTTCCCTTGCCATATGCCGTCGTGGTCAGATAAGGCACATTATTATCGCCGGTTAGGATCACTGTCGCGCTACCGGCCGTGGCCCCCCAAATATAATGGGAGGTAACGGCGGGTGCGTTTCCGGTTGAGTAGTGCGTGGTCTCTCCCGGCAGCGAAATACCCCACGATGTGTCATCGTTCGTGGCTGGCATCCACCAGAATATAGGTACGTTGGGAATCTGCGAGACCAACAGATGCTGGGTCTGTTTCGTCAGCGTGGTGTCCTGCAACCAGTTGTTCAGGTTGGTCGTGGCCGAATGCAAACCCATTGCACTCGCTATGGCAAAATCACCGCGATTTGTCCCATCTGGATTACGCGTGAAGGACGATGAACCGACAAAAAGAAAGCCCCCGGCCGATACGTAGTTCAGCAACGGCGTAATCTCGTTGTTGTTGATTGCTTCCGAGGCGAGACTGATTACGATCGGGTATTTCGGCGAGCCGTCAGCATTCAACAGATTGCCGGCACTGATGTCCGCGTCCTTCACGACGACATAGGGAGTGCCGTCGGACCGCAGTGCTTCCTCGAGATAGTCCGTCATGTTGTAGTAGTGCCACCATGGAGTCCACCACTGATGTCCTGTTGTACCTGAACCAGTGGGTGTCGGTGAGCTCGCGGCCATTGTTTCGAGAGCCTGAGTAAGTTCCGATTCGTGAATCGCCACGACAGGTTGGGTGCTCTGCGCAAGCACGACTGTAGGCAATGCAAAGAAGACTGCGGCGATGATCAATTGTCGCATGGGGATAAGCCTCCGAAGAACGTCTTACGGCTACAACTACCGATCGGGGCGCTTCAGTTCGATGTTTTGCTGTTGGAAAAGTCAGTCCCGAACACTCGGGAATGGGGGTAGGTCGACTTTATTGCGGTGGTGCTGGACCGCCGAGAATGGCAATCAACCATTTAATACGATAGCCAAGATCTTTTAAATTTCTGAATCAACTTACGGAGCCGCTCGTATTTTGACCTTTCGCGCACCCCTGCGCCGCCTTAGCGAAAGTCAGGTTAAAGCACATCCATTACGTTCTAGGCTCGCTAACGCCGCTGAACACAAGCTCTTCCAAGTCTTGCCTCACAGGGGCTGTCGCGTCCAGAAAGTGCACGATCTCTTCCACAACCCGAATCTGCTGAGTTCCTGAAAGCTGAGGGAACATAGGTAGCGATACGACCTGGGTAGCAACTTTTTCCGCCACCGGAAAATCTCCCAAACGATAGTTGAGGGAGCTATAAGCTTTCTGCAGGTGCAGTGGAGTGGGATAGTGAATCGCTGTTGCGATGGCTGCTTTCTTTAAATGATTCATCATTCCTTCGCGATCATCGGTTCGCACCACGTAAAGGTGGTACACGCCCTTCGACCACGAGGGCTCAAAGGGCGGATTAATGCCGCAGTCAACAGCATTAAGCAGGCGACGGTACTCGGCGGCAAGTTCACGCCGCTGGGCGTTCCACTTCGCCAGATATGGCAGCTTGACGCTCAGCAATCCGGCCTGTACCGTATCTAGCCGGCCATTGTAGCCTTCGATGTCATGGCGGTACTTCTCACTCTGGCCATGATCTCGAATCATCCGAATGGTGCGAGCGATCTGCTCGTCATTTGTTGTAACAGCCCCAGCTTCGCCACAGGCGCCCAGATTCTTTCCGGGGTAAAAACTGAACGCTGCAGCGCTGCCCATGGATCCAGCCTTCTTCCAGCATTGCTCTTTTCGCGAAAAATACTCGGCTCCATGCGCCTGGCATGCGTCTTCCACGACGATCAGGTTATAAGCTTCGGCCACTTCACAAATAGCATCCATATCAGCCGGTTGCCCATAAAGATGCACGGGGACAACAGCCGAGATAATTCGCCCGGTTCTTCGGGAGAACGGCCTTCCGCTATGCCGATCTATCTCGCAGTTGCGCTCGATATACTGACGGAGCTTCTGCGGGTCCATGTTATATGTGCGCTCGTCAATCTCGACAAACTCAGGAACAGCGCCGGCCTGGGAAATCGCCTCCGTAGTGGCAATAAACGTGTTTGGAACTGTAATTACGCTCTCGCCAGCACGCACCCCGGCTGCCATAAGGGCAAAGCGAACTGCGTCGGTTCCGCTGCCGACCCCAATACAAAACTTCGTGCCGCAGAACTCAGCGAACTCGTGTTCGAACTGTTCAACTATCGGGCCACCTATGAAACTGGCGGTCTTTAGGCTATTCCTAAATACGGCCACTAGTTGTTCTTCTAGTTCTGTGTGCCGAGCGACTAAGTCGAGAAATGGTACTGCCATGTTCGCTATCATTATGTCCCTCAGGTCTATTTCTATTTCAGGTACCGTACTACTCGCGCCGGGTTTCCTGCGACAATTGCATTAGTCGGCACGTTCTGCGTTACTGTACTTCCCGCACCCACGATTGCGTTTTCTCCGATCTCAACATTGGCAAGGATCGTAGCGCCCGATCCGATCGATGCCCCTTTCTTAATCAAGGTACGTTCCACACGCCAGTCGCTTTCCGTCTGTAGTTCACCAGATGAAGCCGTGGCTCGCGGATAACGATCATTAATAAATGTCACGCCGTGTCCGACAAAGACGTTGTCTTCAATTATGACGCCTTCGCAAATGAAGGTATGACTTGAGATCTTACAGCGCTTACCGACGCTTGCATTCTTTTGTATCTCGACGAACGCCCCGATCTTGGAGTCGTCACCAACTATGCATCCATAGAGATTAATGAACTTCGAGAGCTTTACATTGTTGCCCAGCGTGACGTCGGGGCTAATCGCTATGTATTTGTCCATATTTATATCTGAGACTTCGCAATATCCTTAAAGTGTTTGGGGAGAGCGCGCGGGCGTGTTGGGGAACTAAAGAACTTTCTCAGACAGGGGTTCGCCACGACTGCAGATGCAATCAGAGACGTACTAAGGCGCCTCGCTGCCGAAGCGACTCGGAGGCTGCTGCAAGCATCCGGACTACCTGTAGCCCGGCAACACCGTCATTCATCGCAGTCTTGTTATTTTTGATGCAATCGACAAAATAGCTCAGCTCGTTGTGCAGTGCCTCGCTTTGTTCGATCTTTGGCGCCCACATGTCGCCGGATCGGTAATTGACGAGCAGGTTGTAAACGCCTTCCTGGTTGGTGACATTCACACCCTTGTCGTAGATCTTGATTTTCTCGTCAGCTTCCAGGTCATTCCACACCAACATTTTTTTCTCTCCCCCAATGAGAGTTGTCCTGACCTTCACGGGTGATAGCCAATTCACATTGAGATGGGCAATGATCTTGTCGGGGAAATAAACGGTCATGAATGCCACATCTTCATGCCCATTTAGATGATTCTGCCCAGTGGCGACGATTGCTTCCGGAGTCTTCTGAATGACGTAGTTCATGATCGAAAGATCATGGGGAGCCAAATCCCAAATGACGTTTACGTCATGTTGAAAAAGGCCCAAATTAACGCGGGTTGAGTCATAATAAAGCAGCTTTCCGAGTGCGTCGTCGTCCAGAAGCTGCTTAATTTTCCGAACTGCCCCGGTAAATAGGAACGTATGGTCGACCATGATTTTCAGATTTTGTCTGTCCGCTAATTCGATGAGTTCCTCTGCTTGCGCGACATTACTGGTGAATGGCTTTTCGACGAAAACATGCTTTCCGTTTTCGAGGGCAGCTTTCGCAAGCTCGTAATGAGTCCATACCGGGGTGACTATTGCGACCGCGTCAATCTTGGTGGAAGACATTAGCTCGGCAGGATCGGATGTAACCTCAATGTTGGGATAAAGCTTATTAGCCCGCTTTTGTGCTGCGGGGCTCCTATCACATACCGCGATGACATTGGCTTCTTCTATGTGCCCAAGGTTCCGAACCACGTTCGGCCCCCAATAGCCATAGCCTATAACTCCAAAGTTCACGGTGCTCTCGCGCAATCCCCATATTTGGCTGATAGCTGAGCTGTCAGGTTGTATCAGATGAGTGGCCATTGGTATCCTTTTGTGAGCGAATTTCGTCGGAACGATTTGCTGGTGCTGTCTAATGCGCGCCTTCGCCAAAAACGACTGCGCTTGGGGTGCGCAGCAAAATCTTCAGATCCATCCACGGTGACCAAGTCTGCGCATACCGAAGATCAAGCCGTACCATGTCGTCAAACTTTACTCGACTACGTCCGTTGACTTGCCACAGCCCGGTAATTCCCGGCTTTGCCTCCAAAAGGCGGCGGCGATGCCAACAATCGTAAGCTTCCACTTCGTATGGCAAAGACGGGCGTGGTCCAACCAGCGACATTTGTCCTTGTAGGACGTTCAAGAATTGCGGCAGTTCGTCCAGGCTGCTTCGTCGTAAAAATGACCCCACACGAGTGACTCGGGGATCTCTGGTCAATTTGTAGACGCCATCGGCATTTCCATTGGACATTTGCTTCTCTGCGTTGCCCGCAATCAACTTTTGAACATAATCACGATGCTCTCGCGCGTCGTTGTTCACGTACATCGAGCGAAACTTGAGAAAAGTGAATGGCTCGCCATACTGGCCAACACGATTCTGGCGGAAGAGGATTGGACCTTTGGAAGTCAGCTTTATCGCGGCAGCGATAACCGCAACTATGGGCAACAGGATTAATAGTGCCGCGAGGCTTCCTACTATGTCCATAACCCTCTTCGCCAAGTGGAA
This sequence comes from uncultured Acidobacteriota bacterium, assembly GCA_963702345.1. Lineage (GTDB taxonomy): Bacteria > Acidobacteriota > Terriglobia > Terriglobales > Acidobacteriaceae > Gp1-AA145. The sequence continues at coordinate 286,110 of CAVPCD010000002.1, forward strand.
TGATCGCCGCGATTCGAAGCGCTTGGTCAAGTCTGGATAGAGAATTGGATTGCCAGGCCCTGGGCCAGATTCGAGGTCCCAGTCCTCTGGAAATAAATGAAAGGAGATGCTCAGTTGATTGAACTGCTCGGGACTTAATTTGCCTCTAAGGACACCGGTAACTCTTGAAAGAATTGTGTTCACAATGGAATCTTTGCTGGCAACTTCGAGCTCGGTAAACATCACACCAAGAATGGAGCTCCCTTCATACCAGCCCACTATGTCGGTTTCTCTGGTCGAGCCTAACAAGCCAGACATTAAATTGCCTGAGCTCTTGCTGTTGCTATGCCTGGAATGGCTGGCCTCTGGATCCAGGAGCATCAGCAGAAATGCTTTTCGCGATCGCTCTGCCCGCTTGCGTTCAAGCAAAAGCATGCGCCTAAAAGACTCGTCATCAAGAATCCGGCGCTCGCTGTCTAACACACGGTCGGCCGCCAGGATACAAGAGCCCGCGCCATTACCTGAGCGTCGTAAGTTCACAGATGCCTCCCATCATTTAATCCTTGAGTGCGTTGAAAAAGGTAAACATATCTTCGGGGATTGGAACGCGAGGAATATAGGGGGGAAGAACTACTCGAAATGGCCTCGGTTACTTCTCGATATCGTTAGTTTGCCCCTCCGGGGAGAGCGGCATGTAACGATCGTAATAGTATTTGTTTGCTGTTATTGTGGCGGAGTTCAAAATCGTTCCAAGTAGCTTTTTCTGGTCGATTACTTCAAGTCCGCGTTTAAGATGTTCTCTTTCGCTGGTTCCCTGACGAGCAACCAGCAACACTCCGTCGGACATGCGCATCCAGACGCTGGTGTCGGCGAGCGGCAACACTGGCGGCGAATCGATGATTACCCAATCAAACCATGACGTCAGTTGGTCCATCAGGCCAGCCAGTCTTCCTGACTGCATAGCTTCCAGCGGGTTGCGCGGCGAATTGCCAGCAGGCAGGACCCACAAACCAGCCTCTTCAAGGTGATAAATACTGGTCATCGGACTGCGCTCGCCCTGCAGCCACTCGCTTAGCCCGGGGGTTTTGCCCAATCCAAATAGTCGCGCTACCGACGGGCGACGCAAGTCGCCGTCCAGAAGCAGCGTTTTCTGTTGTGTTCTCCGCGCCAACGTGCACGCCAAGTTGGCGGCCACCATGCTCTTTCCTTCCTGCGGAATCGTGCTGGTGATCAGCACCTTTTTCAACGGACGACTTTGCTGTAACTGGCGAAGACGCACACCCAGGAACCGGAATTTTTCTGCGGCCAGGCTGTCCTTGTCGGTAACGCACACCACTCGGCTTTGCGGTGGGACCAATACCTTCAAGGTTTGAAACTGGCTGAATTGGTCCACTCCATGTTGAGATACGGGCAGCTCAGCTGGGGCCGCTGATTCGGTCTCGAGGTTACGTGATAAAGCAGCGTCCAACGACTGCCTCATTCCAGCCAGAGCCGCTATATCAAGTGGCAGCGATGGTTCTTCAGGGATCGCCCCACTCGCGCGTGCAGCGGCGGTCTTGCGTTCGGTGGCTTCCAGAAGCTGGGTGGCCAGTAACGCCGAGGGCAACTCTATGTCGCTGTCTTCGCCGACTGATTTTTGAAGTGCGTCAAATATGTGGCTCATGCTTGTCGAACTCGAGTTGCCAGGGGCAACGAATCTATGTCACGACTACGAGGGTTCTGCATGGAGCCGTATAGATCCAACAGAACCTTTGCCGCTCGCTGAAGGTCAATTTCGCCGGCGTTACCTTTTTCATCTTCGGTTGGACGGACCATATTAAGGCGAAAATCGCGGGCGACTTCATCGATGACTTCCGGCGTGACGCTGGCTAACTGCTTGGCGTAGCACGATAGAAGTGCATTCTCGCAGATGGTGTTGATCAGACGTGGTATGCCACGCGAGTGGCGATATACGGCGGCGACGGTCTTACTGGGAAACAAAAGCTCAGCCTGTGACTTTGTTCCCACTAGTCGGAGACGGCTCTCGATGTATCCCCTCGTATCTTCGTGGTCCAGCGGCTCCAAGTGAGAGCGGATCGCGATTCTTTGTTTCAATTGCGTCAGCTTGGCCGAATCCAGCTTGTCATCCAGTTCAGGCTGACCCACGAGCACGATTTGCAAAAGTTTGTGCTCGGCCGTTTCGAGATTTGTAAGCAACCGAACTTCTTCGAGGGCTTCGGCGGAAAGGTGATGGGCTTCATCCACGATCAGCACGGTGGTCAGCCCCTTCAGGCCGCGATTGACCACGAAGTTGCAAAGATCAAACAGCAGCTCGCCTTTGTTTTTTCCCGCTGACGGAAGGCCGAAGTCGCTGACGATGTACTGCAGAAACTCTGTAGGTGAAAGACGGCTGCTGAACAGGTATGCATAGGCGACGTCTTTGCTTTGCTTGAGCAGCTGAAGCAGGCAACGGAGTAACAGAGTCTTGCCCGTGCCTACCGGCCCGGTCAGCACTACAAAGCCTTTGCGCCAGCGCACCCCGTAATAGAGAGCAGCCAGCGCCTCATTGTGCCGCTTCGTCGAAAACAGAAATGAAGGATCCGGCGTAATGTCGAACGGACCGCGTTTCAGGTTGTAAAAGCTTTCGTACATAGTCGAGCCTAGCCGCGCAAAAAGCTGAACGCGGATCCCGCAAGAATGCTGACGACCACAACTATAGCCGTCGCCCATCCCAGCCAGATCTTCTTCTTGGCGCTGTGTTCATCAAACAGTGTAACGATCATGGGAATTTCTGAAATTACAGGGACGGGCATCATCTCCTGAATTTCCTTTTCGCTATAGAGCCGGTCATCCAGCATTTCGAAACCGGCAACCACGCCAGCACCCAGCGCCAGACCAACCCCCAAGCCGATCCCGCAAAACTTCAAGCGGTTCGGGAAATCAGGTTTCACCGGCAAGCTCGGGGGATCGATAATGCGAAAACGCTCGCCTTGCTGCAACAGCTCCATGCTGGTAGCCATCGCCGACTCGTTCTTCTTTTTTAGAAGATCATCGTAGTTGGCCTTCGACTGGTCATAGCCGCGGGTCAGATCTGCCAGCTGCTGCTCGCGCATCGGCTCCTGGTTGAGTCGGGATTGGTAGTCGGCGATCTTGTTTTTGAGGTCCGCAACCGTGTGCTCCCGGTTTGAGATCTCGAATTCATTTGATTGCAATTGGCTTTGAATTTGTGCCATGGGAGAAGGCGTGCCGTTTGCGTTCAGCATTTCCGGACCCGATGAGGCCGAGTTATTGTCGTTCTGAGCAGCGCTTCTCGACTTAAGGTCAGTGAGAATCTGCTGGCGCATCTTTTCGGTCTTGGCAACTTGCTCCTTCAGTTTGCGAACATCAGGATGCCGCTCGGTATACCGTGAGCTGAGATCGGCCAGTTGACTCTTCAACTTTTGCAGTTCCTCATCGAGCGCCGGCAATCCCATTGGCGCATCGTCGGCCGTTTTTGGCGATGCCTGTAACGCGCGGTATTGATCGACCAACGTTTGCAAATATGCGTGCTGCTGCTTGGCGGCGTTGATCGCATCGGCCTCGGACTGTAACTGACCCTGTAGACCACTCAAAATTTGTAAATTCGTCCCTAACTGGCCGGGCAGTTCACCCATGTGCTGGCTCTTGAACTCGCGGACCTTTTCTTCCTGCTCAGCCAGACTCTGTCGCGCGGTTTCAAGCTGATCGACTAGAAACTTCGTGGTGCCCTCGGATTGCTGCTGCCTGACTTCGAGATTCTCATTGATAAATAAGTTAGTCAGTTCGCTGGTTGCCTGTTGCGCGGTGTAAGGATCACCGGACGAGTAATAAACGTTGAATGCAGTCACCCGATCGCCTGCGTCACGCACCAGCGCGATTTCGATATCTTTGCGCATACGCTCAACTTTTTCATCCCCATTCGCCTGTGCTCCGGGATATAAATGGAGTTCATCGATAATGTGCAACAGGCGCGTGCGGCTCAGGATCTGCTGTGTTATGTTCTGCAACCTTCCCTGGATGTCGTCGGACACGTTTGGCGTCACGTAATCTTTTGGCATCGTCTGTTGCTCGACCAGAATCAACGTGCCTGACTTATAGCGTGGCGCCAGGAACCAACTCGATCCCCAAACCGCCAGCCAGCCCAGAAATAAAGGGATGAGAAAGTGAAAGTGGCGGCGCCGCGCTATGTCCAGAATTTGATCCGGCTTTAACCCGCCGGAACTCTGTTCTTCGATATCTTGGGTCATTGACGTCATGATTGAGGTCTATCTTCCGAGCGGTCGCGCAAACTGATAAGAAACCGACACCCAACCGCGGTTCGTATCCGGTGCACTCGATATCGCGCTGATATTGCCGTAGCTCTGGTGCAACCGGGAATATCCAAGACCTAATGCAAAGTGCTCGCCCAGTTGCCGGTCGAGTGAGACCGTTCCTGAAATTGAGTGGCCGCCATTGAAGCCTCCGACCGCTTGTAGCAAACCGGTATCCAGAAGGCGGTTGCTGGCATATTGCGCGGCGAATCCGCCGCTCATCGTGCGACGGAGTTGACGGTGCATCGAAATCGTTCCTGCGTCCTGGTGGACCGCGCCTATTAGGCCACCGCCAGGAGCAATCATCCGTGAATAGCTGACCGCAAAGTTGGTCTGCCGCTCTTGCCAAGCCAGACTGGCGCCCGCGGCCGGCGACCATGCACGCAACATTGGCGCAATCGATTCTTGTGTATCTGAATACTCTGGCCCACCAAAAAATGAAAGCGAAACTGTGGGCTTCAGGTAGACCGAATAGAAGAGCATCAGGCCGTTGGTAGTGGTCTGCGCCCGAAAACCTACCGGATAGGCCAGCAGCATCTGGTACTGATACGTTGCCCCGACGTAGTGCCTTCCGGAGAGCCGGTGGGTGTAGAAGACGGAGCCGCCTCTTGAGCCAGAATCATAGAGCCCCGGAACTTCAGCGGGATTCGAATAGTGCAGATTGGTGAAAGCTCCGCTAACGCCGACCATGGCGTTCAGGCCGAACTGATACGTGAGCTGTGCCGTTCCCGTATTGCTGAGTTGGTCCGCAACCGGCGCAAATACGGTTATTGGCGAAACCTGCCCGGAACCGAACACCGGGCTTTCGAATCCATTCGGTTGGTTCATCAGATTTGAAGACTTACGAAAAGAATCAACCAGGCTCAGGGTCACGTGCGGACTTAAGCGATACGAAATATCCAGGCCGGCATTCTCATCAGCTTCATTCCGACTACTCGTGTGCTGATAAAAAGTGAAGCCGGGGTCAAATGTCAGGATTGAGTGCACTCGCGACGTGGTTTCATCCAAGGCAATAAAGGGAGCAATCGAGTAGCTTTCATCACTGACCGGGCGAGTGCTCACTCCGCCAAGCAAGTTGTCGGTGTAGGCTGAAGTTACCGTGACGCCTGTGCGCAAGTAGTTCGACCGGGCTTCAGAACCAGTCACCGTCGGATACGATTCGGCGCTCACCGGAGGCGGAACGGACATCTGCGAGTCGTTCACCGCAGTCGAGGGGTCGCTGGCTGCGATCGGATCACTCTGCGACCAGAGCGGCACAGCCGCCAGCAGGATCAGAACGAATATAGATGTTCGAGTAATCATGACAACCTACGGGATAACGATAGTGTCGTTCGGCTGAAGCTTGACGTTTTGATCAGAGTTTTTTCCCTTTACCACATCCTTATAGTTAAAAGGCAGACGCGATTCGGTCCCGTTTGGGTTGTGGCGAAGGACATAAATTGATTTCTGCTTGGCGAAATCGCGGAAACCACCAGCCGCCGCAATAGCGTCTAACACCGTCGAGGAGTTAGTCAGTGAATATGACCCGGGCTTGCTTACCATGCCCAGGATATTGAACTTCTGACTGTTGATCTGCTGGACGATAACTGTTACTTCCGGCTCAGAAATGAAGCTCTGCAGCTTACTCGCAATGTCCTGTTCCAATTTCAGCGGGGTCAATCCCGAGGCTTGTATTTCCCCGGCCAGCGGGAGAGATATTTTCCCATCGGAACGAACCGGTACAGAGCGCGAAACGTCCGGCTCCTTCCATACATTGATCGCGAGCACGTCGTTGGCTCCAATGACGAAGCTGTCATCATGCGGCTTGCTGACTTCGGCATTCACCGGCTGGTTGAGGGAGGCGACAGTCACGGGCGCGTCGGCCTTGGTGTTTGCCGGCAGCGCATTTTGCGCCCACATCCCACCAGGAGCCACGATACTGAAGAGGAGAACCGTCTGCCTGAGGGCGCTTTGAAGATTGGATCTCATAAATACTCCTGAAATTTGGCCATTTCTTAGTTAGCTTTGTCTTTTAGAGGATTGCCATTCCCTCTACCGTTCCCGCTTACAAATGGAAGCGAGAAAGGGTCAGAGGAATTCATCCGGTACTGCTCGATTTTGTACAACATGGTCCGGTAGCTGACCTTTAGCATGCGGGCGGCTGCCTTGCGGTTCCAACCAGTCCGTTCCAGTGCGGCGGCAATAGCATTACGTTCGGCTTGGGATTTCACATCGCGAATCAGTGACTTGAGGGATTTGCCATTCGGGTCGTCGTATTCGGTCTTCACCCCGCCCATGCCATTGCTCGGAGTCATGCGAGTTGAAGTTTTGCCCGCCGGTCCGCGTTCGGCGGGCGCTGACATATTGAGCTCTGCGTCCCCGATCATCAGGTAACGTTTCACAAAATTTTCCAGCTCGCTTACGTTACCGGGCCAGGAATAATGCTGACATTCACTTAATATCTCCGCCGAAAACTCGCGCGCCGGAAGGCCATAATGCCTGGCCAGCTTGTGCATGAAATGTTGCAGCAGTATCTGAATTTCATCCCTGCGCTGACGTAGGGCCGGCACATGAACGGTGAAAGCGCTGAGCCGGTAATACAGATCTTCGCGAAGTTTGTTCTCCGACGGAGCGCGCTCAATATTGACGTCGCTTGCGACCAGCACTCGCACATCGACGTCGATATAGCTGGCTGTTCCGGGCTTCAAAAATTGTTTTTCCTGCAGGACCTGAAGCAGTCTTTCCTGCAAACCGATTGGCATCTCGACAATTTCATCCAGGAAAATAGTGCCCTTATTGCAGAGTTCCAGTTTTCCAACAACCGAAGGCTCGTCTCTTCTCGCCAGGCGACCGCCGTAACCGAATAATTCTTTCTCCAGAAGATCGCCCGGCAATGCCGCGCAATTCACTTTGAGGAACCTGAAGCCCGAGCGCACAGAAAGTTTGTGAATGAGCCGGGCGGTCGTCTCGCGGCCAGTTCCGGGCTCACCAACAATAAGGACAGGCACGTCGGCCTGAGATAGCAATTCAGCCTGGGCGCGAAGTTTCTGCATTACCGGGCTGGCGCCAACGAAGAACGCTTCTTCGCCCAGTACTTCCACGTCGTCGCTGGCGCAATCGCGGATGGCGAGATCGTGGGCGGGATTAAGATGTCGCTGAATCGCACTTTCCAGTTGCTGCTCGTCCAATGGCCGAACTAGAAAATCCTGCGCGCCGAGCCTTACCGCTTCTTTTTCCCGGCCAATGTCTTCTGCGTAAGACAGCAAAATAATCGGCAGTTCGGGACGCAAGCGGCGCAGCCACCGGACAACGTGCAAAGCATCGGCATCGCCGCGGGGCAAATCGAGCAATAATAAGTCAGGCATAGCACCGGACTGGATGCGCTCAAGCGCTTCCCAACCGCTACCGGCGGTTTCCAGGTGCCACGAATTGGACTCACCGACTGACCAGAGAGGCCGCAGCACGGCAGGCTCTCTACTCACAACCAGCAGGCGAACGGTTGCAGTCGCGTTTTCTTTCACGTGATTACCAATTCTTAAACGGGATAACTGATTAGGAGCAGTTAGACGGGTTCTACGTCGTAGCCCTCAATGCGGACGGCTAGTGATCTTTGGATCGCATCAACGGAGACGACCAGCGTGGATTCACCACTGCGGGCGGTAAGAATACCTTCTACTCCATCCAAGGCACCGCTGCGGATACGCACGCGTTGGCCAATCTTCAGGAATGGATGAGTATGCCACTCGAAATGTTCTTCGGTAATTCTGCGGACGGCATCAATCTGCTCGTCAGGAATCGAGGTGCCCTCTCCGCGAGTTCCAACCAGGCTGTACACGCCATCGATGCGCAGCGCTTTTAAACGGCCTTCATTGGTCGGACACAATTTCGCAAACACATAACAACTGAAAAGCGGGAACTCCACCATCTTTTTGCGGTCGCTCCAGCGACGCTCCTGCATGATGGTAGGAAGAAAAGATGTCACGCCAACTTCCTGGAGCCGCAGCGCGACAATTTTTTCGTGACGCGCACGAGTCAACAGCGCGTACCAGCTTTGCTCCTCGGGTATAGATGCGAGGGCCGGAGATGCGATCTGCCAGGATTGAGTGAGTGTGCTCATAGCTTCGCCCTCTGGGTCACAGCGCCTGCTTGACCCTTAAGTGCACAGAACTTTGCCCAAAACGCCATAACGGCGATTACCAAGGGGAAATTTTATTTAGGAGACGGACGCGGTTTAAGCAGTCCGGCAAACCTTCTAATCGCTAAACAAGGGGGATACTCCGAAGAGTGTTGCTCGCGATGGACTGAGATTAGTGGCGAGTGCAGATCGCTGCAAGAGGTACAAGCGCTCCTTGGGCATCTTCTCAGGCAGGCGAGAGTAGAACGTCGCGTCGACCCGGAAGCTCACACCGGAGTAGACCTTCTCTAACACCAGAGAGGAACGGGAGGGTTAGCGGAGCAGAAATTCACTTGATTTTAGAATGCACACGGGCAGAACCCGCTTGGCTTGTAATCACTTGAAAAGGCAAGAACATGAAACCGCCAAATCGGGCCATGGGAGGGCACTTTAGTGCCATTGCGAGGTTACCCCGAGTTCCCCTATCTTTCGGTCACGTAATTGCAAGAAGTTGCACTGGGCTGCAATCGAGCGACAAGCATGAAAAAAAATTGTAAATCGCTCCTTGTCTGGCTACAGAGGTTGCTGTAGACTGCATACTGTAATCGCTGTAGGATTCCGTCAGGTTCGGCTTCCTCAAAGTTATCCGTCTGGCCTCCCCCAAGTGCTCGGATGTGTTCACTAGAAAGACAATCGACTTCTGGTCTATTTACACCAGGGAGTCGGGGATCTTTTTACTGATGTCGCTTGGAGGCATTAATGGAGCGCGGCGAGACCACTGCAAAACCAATTCGCGTCTTAGTTCTTGACGGTTCAGCTATTCATACACAACTGCTCGCAGAGGCGTTACGCCGCGATCGAGCTCTAGATGTGATTAGCTTGGATTCACCGCAGGCGGTGATCAAGACCGTGAATGACTCCGCCATCGATGTGCTCGTGATCGGCGCGAATCTCGAGGAGCAAACCAACCGTGGCCTGGCAATTCTTCGCGAACTGCGCGCTTCGCGTCCCAGTGCTCGCGCCGTAGTCCTGTTGGACTCATGCAAACCGCAAGTGGTTCTCGATACATTCCGTGCGGGGGCAAGAGGCGTGTTCAGCCGGTCTGAGTCAATCGACATATTGAGTAAGTGCATTCGCTGCGTGCATGAAGGGCAAATCTGGGCCAATAGTCGCGAAATGTCCCTGGCCTTGGAAGCTTTAGCCTCGGCGCCGACCGTTAGTGCGGTCGACGCGAATGGGTTGAATTTGTTGTCGAAGCGGGAGAAGGAAATCGTTCATAGCCTGGCGGAGGGACTTACTAACCGCGAAATCGCTGAACGACTACGCTTGAGCCAACACACCGTCAAGAATTATCTGTTTCGAATATTCGACAAGCTTGGCGTCTCCAGCCGGGTTGAACTTCTGTTCATGACTCTAAGTCAGGACAACAGTTCGCAATCTGTATTTAGTTACTTTCTGAAAAACTGTGTGGATGGAAGCCTGCAAGATGAATCCATGCTGACCGAATGCCAAAAAGCGGCTGAGCAAGGCTCGCCGATAGCGCAACTCGTACTTTCCCATATGTACCGGATGCGCACGACTAGCCCCACTGATGTTCTGCTCGCATATAAATGGTGCTTGATTGCCAGCGCACAGCTCTCGCGCGCCAGCAAGGGCATTAGCAAAACCATGTCGATGGAGCAGTTACTCTATGCCGAAAAAATGGCGGCGGATTGGTTACGAAAAAACCAGAAGCACGCTCCCGCAGTCGTCACCGATATTAGTGATCGACCCATGCCAGTAGGCCTGAGCGCAGCCTCCGATTAATTGTTCGCAGACTGCCCAAGTGCGCAATTCCATCCTCCTCCGTTTTTCTGCGGATTCCTGTCAGCGCGCGCTGAGAGACCGTAATTCTACCGGTCATATCGGGCCAGTCCCGATTTGGGCGTTGACCTTCCGCCCGAAATAGGTATGTACCTCCGAAATCTATTTTATTGGGGAACACAGGTCCACACTGCTGACAGTCCTCCCCCGAGACCGAATTAATGCTGGCTGTAGACGGGGGTGGCTCATGACCCCCTATGAAGCCAAACTCCCCAGCTCGACACCCCACCCAGGGCAGTGCAAGGAATTTTCAGAAAACAGCTCATCTATTGATGCTTCTCTTGGGTCTCTCTTTTTTGACGGCTTGCCAAGGATTAAGCGCCGGAAGCCCGCCCAAACAAACCCAGCAGCAAATCGGGAACCTGTCTCTGGCAAATGCCAGCATGGACTTCGGCAGCGTTGTCGCGGGCACTACGAAGACGCTCAGCGTCACCGCCACAAATTCTGGTTCCGCGGCGGTTACCGTCAACAACGCCACCGTCTCCAACAGTAATTTTTCGGTAACCGCACCGAGCTTCCCTGTCACCGTCGCGGCCGGTCAAAGTGCGACTCTGAGCCTTGCATTTACACCAAACGCGGTAGGATCTTTCACCGCGACCGTCACCATAGCGAGTAATGCCTCAAACTCGACAGCTACTATTTCATTATCAGGCGCAGGAGTTGCGGCCGGGCAACTGGCCAGCAACCCCTCCACCGAAGCCTTCGGCAACGTGACCGTAGGCAGTCAGCAATCAATTTCTGAAACTGTGACCAATACTGGCGGGACGAGCGTGACTATCTCGCAGGCGGCGATCAGCGGAACAGGGTTCAGCCTGAGCGGAATCACTACGCCGCTGACGATCAGCGCCGGTCAGAGCACAACTTTCACCGTGGGCTTCGCTCCTCAAACAACGGGGGCTGCATCCGGTCATGTGACATTGACTTCCAATGCTCCCAATTCGACACTTACGATTTCGCTATCGGGCACGGGAATCGCGGCGGGACAACTGAGAGGCAATCCGTCGAGTCAAGCTTTCGGTAGTGTGACCGTCGGCAGCCAGCAAACCGCCTCGGAAACCGTGACCAATACCGGCGGGACCAGCGTCAGCATTAGTCAGATAACGGTCAGCGGAACGGGATTTAGCCTAAGTGGCAATCCAGCACCGATGACGCTCACTGCAGGTCAGAGCGCAACTTTCACTGTCGCGTTCGCCCCGCAGACAGCGGGCACCGCAAGCGGAAATGTGAAGGTGACCTCGAGCGCTTCGAATTCGACTCTCACGATTACGTTATCGGGAACCGGAACCGCGCCACAATCCGGTCAATTATCCGTAACGCCATCCACCCTGGCGTTGGGCAATGTTGTGGTCGGCCAGAGCGGAACTGCTTCCGGCAGTTTGAGCGCCAGCGGCGGAAGCGTAACCGTAACCGCCGCGAGCACGAACAATTCTGCTTTCAGCGTGGGCGGTCTCTCTCTGCCGGTAACCATTCCATCCGGACAAAGCGCGGCATTCACCATTACCTTCAGCCCCCAGACAGCTGCGGCGGCGAGCGCTACGTTAACCATCACCAGCAACGCCCAGTCTTCGATTACCACTGAGGCGCTGACCGGTACGGGTACGCCGGCGCCAACCCATTCCGTGAACCTGTCATGGACGGCTAGCACATCAACCGACGTTGTCGGTTACAACGTTTACCGCGCCCTGTACAGTACTTCGGCGTGTGGCGCGTTCTCCAAAATCAATCCGGTTCTGGATACGACTACGCTCTACACGGATAGCACTGTCGCAAACACGACGAATTATTGTTATGCGACTACGGCAGTCGATACCAGCAACACGGAGAGCAGTTACTCGAACATCGTCTCTAACGTGGCGATCCCATAAACTTCCAAGCGCGAAATGTTTCGTCAGTTTTCCAAAGAAGCGCTGAGCTGCAATTCCGGCGCCGGCGGCACGGAAATAACCGGAAATTTGTTTTCGGTCGCGGGAAGAACGGCTTCTGGCACAGCAATTCCCAGGCTCTTTCCAAGCCTGCCGAAAAGTTCAAATGATGTTTTGCCTATGCTGTCCGGCTTCAGGGGTGCGATCGCTTTCATCAATTCGAAATAAGTGTTTTGCGCCTCCCAGAGATCACCTTCGAATGATACGGCGCGAAGAAGCGGTATCACGACTTCCAGTTCGCTCAGGGTTTGGACTTCGAATGGATCGATTGACCAGCGATTCATAGTGCGGTCCAGGCGCTCGCGCAACGCCAATTTCACCGAACCATCAAGAGCAATACCCTTTTGCGTGGCGGATTCAATGAGGCGTTGTAAACGTTCACAATCGATTTTTTCGCCGCTCAGAGATCGCCGAATTTCGTTGTTGAGCACGAACTCCGACGAGACGCGCAGGATAGGCGGCAAAGGCATAGCCAGATCCCTGAGAAAATCAATCAAGGTCACATTGTGCTCGTACACGTCAGCGTAAAGCTTGTCGATATCGGCAAGCGCGCCGTCGACAATTTGGGAGACAATACGCTTCCGCTCATCACGAAACAGTGACTTCAGCGAATAGATCTCTCCGCGAAAATAGTGATCGAGTGCTCGCAAGCCACCATTCACGCCTGATTCGGATAGGCGCAGGCGCGCTTCCTTAATAAAGTTGGAAAACTCTTCATGAGCTTCGCAAACCCCGGCGCGCAGGTTATGACCCCCAGCATGAAGCACGGCAAAATTAAAATCTAATTGCGCATGAGTGATGCGAGACCTGATTTCGACCACCCCGGCCGCAAGCTTTGCACCTTCGCTTTCAAAAGTGCTCACATCGCGCAGACGCGCCTCATACGAATAGATGGAATCCGATTCCTCGTAGCCATCAAAAAAAGAGCTGATCGCGTAGTGGGCCGCAACTCCAGGAAGATCCAGCATGGCTGGGCGCACGAAGCGCTCGTAAATGTCCCGGCCATTTCCGAATTCGGAGATATTGCTCTGGACCAGCTCCAGTCGTTTCAGAAACTCCGTTTCACAATCTCTGCCGAATAGCTGCTGCCCTAACTGCACGGCGCGGGCCGCATACTGCAGCACCTGGACGGTCTCGGTCCCGGTGGGCTCATCGAAAAACCAGCCGCAACTGGTGTACATCAACATCAAGTGCCGCTGCAGTTCGAGAAGACGCAGAGCGCGAACCTCTTCCTCGAGTGACAATCTCCGAAGCGAATGCCGGCTCAAGAAATCAGATACGCTCGCAGCGGATCGATTGAGAACAGCGTCAATGTATTCGTCTCTAGCCAACCACGGGTCCGTCAAAAGCTGCTTTGCGCTCCGCTCGTAGTCGGCAACAAGATCATCCCGCAGCCAATCAAACGCCTCACGCAACGGCCGTCGCCATTTCTGATTCCAGCCGGCACCGCCTCCTGCATTGCACCCGCAATCGCTCTCCCAGCGTGCGACGCCGTGCGCGCAACTCCACGAAGTCTTTTCCTTAATTCGAATTTCCTGTGCGGGAGGATGCAAAGCGAAGTACTCGGCATAATTCGTTAGGCGGGCGAGCTTATTTTCCTGGATGTAATGCAGAGCGAAGGCGAGGGCCATGTCGCCATGCGGATGATGATGCCCGTAGGTTTCGCCATCGGTGGCAACATGCATGAGTTGCGCGGAATCGCCCTCGGGATCAAAACGGCTAACTAATCGCCGCGCCAAACTCTCTCCGCTGAATAATAATTTTTCAAACGCCACCGCAGATGCCAGCGCGCCATCATAAAAGAACAGCCCAATCGTACGTCCCGAGGGCAACTTGCAGGCATACGGATGCCGCGAATCTGCTCCGTATTCGAGATCTATCCATGGAGAATCCTGATCAACGCGAAGTTGTCGTGCTTGCCGTGGAGCCAGGATCGTAAACTTGATGCCCTCGGCCGCGAGAATCTCCAGCGTTTCCGTATCGACCGCCGTTTCGGGCAGCCACATCCCCTCGGGATCACGCGCGAAACGGTAGCGAAAATCCTTGAGGCCCCAAAGGATCTGCGCACGCTTGTCGCGTGCATTCGCTAGGGGAAGGATAATGTGGTTGTAAGCCTGCGCTAATGCCGCGCCGTGCCCCGAGAAAAGCTTCTGGCTTTCGCGGTCACCTTCAAGAATGCGCTGGTAGCCTTCGGGCGCCCGTTCTTCCATCCAGGAAAGCAAAGTCGGGCCGAAGTTGAAACTGATCTTCGCGTAATTATTGACGATCTTCCCAATGCGACGTTCGGAATCGAGTATTCGCGACGCACCGTTGGGAAGATAGCACTCCCGCGCTATGCGTTCGTTCCAGTCGTGATAAGGCCTCGCGGAATCCTGCGACTCAACCGTTTCCAGCCACGGATTTTCTCTCGGCGGCTGATAAAAATGACAATGAATGCAGGCAAAACACTCCATTCGTGACGCTCCGATAATCGTTTATGAAGGCGAACGTTATTATTTTGCGCAAAAAATCTCTCCAACCCGTCCTGCCAGACCTGGATGGTTCTAATTTACCCTGTCCGTCAAGAAAAAAAGAGATGCTTCGATGGTTCGCGCCAGCTGTAAGCCGCCGCCTGTGGCAGTCCGTCCAGAAGGTTGTACGGAGCGCAGGTTACTTTCGATATTCGCAGGTGAGCAACTCTGGTCATATTGCCCGGCATCGACTTAAGCAGGTACTCTGGACGTCCAGCGGCAGATAACCGATGACTACCCGTCGTTTCAGATACGAATTGGCGCTTCTGACCATTCTTTGCGTCATAGGACTTTTACTTTTTCCCGCCGCCGTTGGCTCCTACACCTCTGTGCACGGTCCGGTTACCGCGCTGCTTGCGTTCCGCACGGCGATGAAGGTGCGCTGGTCCATGGTGCTGGCTGGCCTTGGATTCTCTCAGTTGGTCCGGATCAACTGGTTAGGGTTTAGGCCTCGCCAGTTGAGCTGCGAATTACTCTTCTCCTTCCCGCCCGAATACGCAATTGCGCTGCGCTGCTAGACCTTTCTTCACTTCCTGAATTTCTCAAACATACATAGCAGTCTTCGCGCTTGCCGGAACCTTCGGCCACCGAAGGGGGCTTTTTGGAATTTCACAATCAGCCGCGACCTAGATCGCAGGAGAAATTACGTGAACAGAAATTTTCACTCATTACCGATTCATTTAGTCCTGGGCAGCGTGTTACTGCTGGCAGGCTGTAACAAGAAAGCCGCGACGGTTGTCCCGCCTGCGCCGCCAGCGCCCGCAACTCCGACCGCAACCCTTGCAGCCAATCCCAGCGTCATTGAGCGGGGACAATCGACTCAATTGACCTGGCAAACAAGCAATGCGAATAGCATCACCATCAAAGGCCTGGGCGATCTTCCGGCCTCGGGGTCAAGAACCATCACTCCCGATAGTTCAACCACTTACACACTGATTGCCACGGGAGCTGGGGGAGCACAGCAAGCCACTGCGCAGGTGACGGTAAACCCGGGCTCGGGAGCTGAGGCCGTTTCTCCCCGCGACGAAGACCTTTTCGCGCAAAATGTAAAAGACGTTTTTTTTGATTTCAACAATTCGAGCCTGCGTTCGGACCAGAACTCCGCCGCGCTGAGCGATGGCAATTTTCTGGCGGACCACTCTCGGCTGAACGTAACGATCGAAGGGCACTGCGACGATCGCGGGTCGGAAGAATACAACCTGGCGCTCGGCGACAGCCGGGCGAATTCCTTGAAGACCACGCTCATTGCCCAGGGCGTGAGCCCCGATCGGATCAAAACCGTAAGCTACGGAAAAGAGCACCCCTTTTGCTCACAAGATGACGACTCGTGCTGGCAGCAGAATCGGCGCGATCACGTGTCCCTGCAGCGTTAATCCTCGGTCAATTTACGGCGGGCGGCAATTCTCTTGTCCGCCCGCCGTCTGCAGTGGCGATGAATTTTTACAACCATGAGGAAAGCGCGAGCATCACTTTAATTAAGGGACAAACAATTCCCGGGCCGCTTGGCTTTTCTTTCCTTGATTAGGAAGTGTCACCGCCTGTGCCGGGCGAGCGAGGAGCGTGAATGGTTGCATTACGTCTGATCCGCTTGATCGAGACTCATTCCGAGGAGATAGCCCGCACCTTGGCTACGCGGATCCGAACCTCTCCCAAAACCAGTCAACTGCAGAAAGTGCCGGAGTCGGAATTGCTCACCGGCCTGCAGGAACTCTTGTTGCATATGAGCGATTGGCTTCTTTCAAAGACCGAAAACGATATCGAACAGCGTTACCATCGGCTCGCCGCACGCCGCGCTTCGCAGGGCATTGCACTCGCCGATTCTTGTTGGGCGGTGGTCATGACTAAGGAATATCTTTGGGACTTCGTACAGAAACAGGGATTTTTTCGCAACCCAATCGAGCTTTACGGCGAGATGGAACTTTTGGCCCTCGTCGACCAGTTCTTTGATCGCGCTCTTTGTTATATAGCGGAAGGTTACCCTCAATCTCAAGCGTCGCCTGAAATAGCAGCGCCGCGCAAAAAACAGAGGGAATTTAACGCGGCAGCATTCGTACCCTAAATCGGAATTTTTTGGTCCGCAAGAATATCGTTTCAACATGTAATGTCCTGGCTGATCAAAGGCATGAGCGACACGGCAGACGGAAACGTAGCGGCTGGTCAGCGCCATCAAGCGCTCAACAAATTGAAACTTTTTTCTCCCATACGGCGCGAATTTGTGGTCGAGCGTTATGGCGTTGCGCTGGCTACCGCTGCACTGGCGATTGTGTTGCGTTGGATTTTCGATCCCCTGCTGGGTCACGTCGCTTTCTACGTAACGGTTTACGTGGCAGTTGCGTTCTGCTCCATCGTATGCGGGTATGCCCCCGCGATTGTGAGCGCAATTGCCGGTTTCCTGGGAATTTTTTACTTTTTTGTCGATCCGCGCCATTCCCTGTCTCCGGCCCGGCCCTCAGAGATTCACGGCGTCGTCGGCTGGTTTTTTGTCTGCGCCGTTTTGATCATACTCGGCGAAAATCACCGCAAACAGCAATTTAGACTCAGCCAATCCATCGCGGCAATGACCTCAGAAGCAACTGAAAGACAACGGGCTGAGGCGGCGCTGCAGCGGGCGCACGATGAACTCGAAAATCGAGTGGCGGAGCGCACCGGCCAGCTCACTCTCACGTTGAACAGCCTGGAGCGCGAGGTCATGGAACGCAAACAGGCCGAGGAGCAACTGCGCCAGCTATCAGTTCGCGTTATGACCCTGCGGGATGAAGAGCGGCGGCACATCGCCCGCGACTTGCACGACACCACCGGCCAGACGCTGGCTGCGATGAAGATGACCACTGCGCTGATCCAACGAACGGCGGCAGGGCCTGAGGTGAGTCGACTGCTCGATGATCTGAACGCCCTTACCGACGAAGCGGTCCAGGAAATACGCACTACTTCTTATCTCTTGCACCCGCCGTTACTCGATGAAGCCGGCATCGCATCCGCGGTGCAATGGTTCGTCGAAGGCTTTTCCAAGCGCAGTGGCATTCATGTCTGCTGCGAAATTGCGGAAAATCTGCAGCGAGCGCCGCGCAATCACGAACTGGTATTGTTCCGAGTATTGCAAGAGAGCCTCACTAATGTTCACCGGCACTCGGGTGCATCGGCGACAAAGGTCCGGTTGGATGCCAGCGCAGACCAATTCGTTCTCGAAATCGCGGACAACGGCACAGGCATACCGGAAGAATGCATTAAGCGTTTTCATGAAGCCGGACATGGCACTGGGGTTGGCCTGGTGGGGATGAGAGAGCGCGTCCACGAGCTGGGCGGGCGTCTCGACATCCAGTCCAACCCATCCGGGACTACAATCAGCGTCGCGCTGCCGGCCAGCGCGCCAAAAACGCATCCCGCGGGTGTGGGTACGTCGGCAGCTTAGCTTCTCCTGCGCTTTTTTCATCGCCAACCCCTCCCTTCGAAAAGTACAGGCGACTGGGCTGGACTGATCACTCTTGCTCAGAAAAGCGGTGTGGCCTCTTGATAAGCTCGCTCTCCTGGTCGAGACAAAGAATAAAAGGAGTCAAAAATGGCGCCCAAGATGCATGCGGCGGTTGTCGAGCAATTCGGAAAACCTTTGGAGCTGGTAGAACTGAACATTCCCTCTCCTGGAGCAGGCCAAATCCTGGTGAAAACAGAGGCCTGCGGGGTATGCCACACCGATCTGCATGCGGCCCACGGCGACTGGCCAGTGAAACCTACACTCCCATTCATTCCTGGCCATGAGGCCATCGGTCTGGTCGCTGCAGTTGGATCGGGCGTGACAATTGTGAAGGAGGGCGGCCGGGTCGGCGTGCCATGGCTCTACTCCGCGTGCGGTCACTGCGAGTACTGCTTGGCTGGCTGGGAAACGGTATGCGCACAGGCGCAGTTCGGCGGCTACACAAGGAACGGCGGTTTTGCCGATTACCTGATTGCCGACCCAAACTACGTTGCCCATGTGCCCGCGGGTCTTACGGCTGCGGAAGCCGCGCCGTTGATCTGCGCTGGAATCACGACCTACAAAGGAATTAAGCAGACCTCGGCGAGGCCTGGCGAATGGATCGCTATCTCTGGCGCCGGCGGACTCGGTCACTTGGCTATCCAGTATGCGAAGGCCATGGGCCTACTCGTCTGCGCAATCGACATCGACGACGGCAAGCTGGCCCACGCCGCGCAGCTTGGTGCCGATTTCGTGATCAATGCCAAGACCGGAGATCCGGCTGCTGCCGTCCAGAAGGCGACCGGTGGCGGAGCTCACGGGGTTCTGATTACCGCGCCCTCGCTCATCGCGTTCAAACAAGGCGTTGGCATGACGCGGAAGCTCGGCACCTGCGTCTTGGTCGGACTGCCGCCAGGTGAATTTCCAGTTCCACTCTTCGACGTGGTGGCGAACTGCATTACCATCCGGGGGTCGTTTGTCGGCACCCGCCAGGATATGGCCGAAGCCCTCGCCTTCGCGGTCAGAGGCAAAGTCAAGGCCGATATCGAACTACAGCCCCTGTCATCGATAAACCGGATCTTCGACCGCCTCGAACACGGCGATGTGCCCTCACGCGTGGTCCTCGACTTCGCGCCAGCTAAAACGACGAGCCAGCGCTTGGAAGCAGATCAGCATTTCGAAACCGCAGGTTCGGGTTCTGCAAGAGCTGTGTAAAGCATTCGAAAACCGGGGGGACTTGTCGAGGAAACGGCAACCGCCATCAGGCCCTCCGAAAGTTTCACTCGCGCGATCTACAGGAACATCGCCGAATCGTGATTGCAATCACATTTGGCTATGCGCCTAACCACAGACCCAAAAAGGTGTGTTCCCGGACAATGAAGCACGATCACCGAATGGAGGATGTGATGCCGAGTATGAAGACGCGATTTTCGGACCTTAGTTCTCATATTGCACGCTCTTTTTCCACGCTGTTTGCCGCAACCACTATAGTTTTTGTCTGCGCCCACGCCGCCTATGCAGTGCCCAGTTATTCGCGGCAGACCGGATTGCCTTGCGCATCCTGTCACTACGCGCCGCCCGAGCTCAACGCGTTCGGCAGAAAGTTCAAGCTCGAGGGTTACACCTTCGCCACTAAAGCCGAGGTGAGCGACGACAAGAAAGAGCATAATTCCGCATTGCATCTTCTCGAGGCGTTTCCTCTTTCAGCGGTCTTTGATACTTCCTTCACCTCGACCAAAGCGCCGCAACCCGCAACACAAAATGGCAACTTCGAATTTCCCCAAGACGTTTCCTTGTTCCTGGCCGGCGCGTGGTCTGAACATGTCGGCAGCTTCGTGCAGGTAACCTATGACGCGCAAGCCGATCACTTCAGTTGGGACAACACCGACATTCGCTATGCGAACAATAATGGGCATTTCATGGACAAGTCCCTGACTTACGGCGTGACTCTGAACAATAATCCGACCGTCGAAGATCTTTGGAACAGCACTCCGGCTTGGGGATTTCCGTTTGTCTCAAGCGATGTTGCGCCCGGGCCTTCGGCAGGCGCGATTATTAATGGAGGCCTGGCCCAGGATGTCGCCGGCATCGGCGGCTATGCCATGTGGAACGACCACTTATATCTGGATGGCACCATTTACCGTTCCGAGCATATTGGGGGATCGCAACCAAATCCGGGAATAGGTTTTGGCGTCAACATACGTGGACTGGCCCCGTACTGGCGGCTGGCTTATCAGACGTCATCTGAAAACAACAACCTTGAAATCGGCACCTACGGAATTCATATGAAAAGTTCGCCCGGCGCAATCACCGGCCTGGAAGACAGCTATACCGACTGGGCGGCAGACTTTCAATATGACCGCACTCTGCCCAGCTTGAAGGGCGATGTGCTCTCATTCCGTGGCACCTACATTCGCGAAAACTCATCTCTCATCGCGAGCGTTAACGAAGGGGCCGCCGCATTTGTAAGTCATCACTTGAACACGGCGCAAGCCAACGTCGAATACCATTTCGGGACCCGCGTCTCCGCAACCGCTGGCTTCTTCGATGTCACCGGAACCGCGGATCCATTGTTATTCGCGCCAGCTCCGGTTTCCGGCAGCGCAAATGGCAGTCCACAAAGCAATGGTTATCTGATAAATCTTTCCTGGTGGCCGGTACAGAACATCGATCTCGCATTTCAATACACCGGTTATCTGCGCTTCAACGGAGCCGCTACGAACTATGACGACGCCGGACGCAACGCCAACGGAAACAATTCGGTTTATCTGCTGGCGAGATTTGTCTTCTGATACGATTTTGGGGCCTACTTAAAGGAGGACTTGTGAATCGAACTTGCAGTACTCTTGCAGTAGTTCTGCTCGGAGCGGCAATTTGCCCCTCCTTGCTTTCGGCGCAAAGTGACCCTGCTGCCCTGTTCAAATCGAAATGTGCACTTTGCCACGGAGAAGACGCCAGTGGCAGCACACCGACCGGCAGAGCTCTAAAGGCCAAGGATCTTCGCTCCGACGAAGTTCAGAAGAATACAGATGCGGAGTTGACTGAGGTCATCACTAAGGGCCGGAACAAGATGCCCGCATTCGGGCAGAAACTCAAACCCGATCAGATTCAGCAGTTGGTCGGTTACATTCGCCACTTGGGTAAAAAGTAACTTCAATCAACCGAGATCGAAACTGATGCCTCCTGTCGAACCCGTCACTCAAACGCAGCCGGATGTCCCCAGCCGGCGCTCTTTTTTTGCCGGCCTGCTGGCTGTTGCAAGTGCAACCGTAGGCGCACTGCTCGCGGTCCCACTCGTACGTTTTGCTTTGTATCCGGTGCTGGCCCGCACCACCGAGAAGTCGTGGTCAGATGTCGGCAAGATCGACGAATTTCAAAACATCACTGCGCCCGTCCAGAAGCTGGTGAAGATCGAAGAGCGCGACGGCTGGCGCAAAACGATCCGAGAGGAACCGGTCTACGTCACCAAAGACCAAAAAGGCGGGATTGTCGTCCTCTCGGCAGTTTGCACCCATTTGGGATGCTCCGTACGTTGGGTAGGCGATCAAAATGAATTCGTTTGCCCGTGCCATGGCGGCACGTATTCGGCGAGCGGAAAATTGCTGGGCGGGCCGCCGCCACGCGGACTCGACCACCTCGAAACCAAAGTGGAAGACGGAGTGTTAAAAACGCAGTACGAATTCTTCCGCCCGCTGATTCACAACAAAGAGGAGATGGCCTGATGGCGGAAAGCGACGCACCCAGGTCCGGATTTCGAGCTTGGCTTGACCATCGTACCGGCATCGATTCCCTGCTTCGCCATGCGCTTGATGAGCCAATTCCAGGGGGAGCAAAAATTGCGTATGTCTTTGGCTCCGGCCTGCTCTTTCTTTTCCTCTCGCAGGTGGTGACCGGTGTGTTTCTCACCATGTACTACGTGCCTTCGGCTGACCACGCCCATACCACCGTCGCCTACATCACAAAAGAAGTGACCGGCGGATCTTTTTTGCGAAGCATCCATGCTTACGGTTCCAGCGCAATTGTCATCGTTCTCCTGCTCCACATCATCCAAACATTTTTTTACGGTTCTTATAAAGGACGCCGCGAGTTGGTGTGGGTCGCAGGCTGCGTGCTGCTCGCCCTGATGCTGGGCATGGCTTTTACCGGATACCTGCTGCCCTGGGACCAAAAAGCCTTCTTCGCCTCGACCGTCGGGACGAACATTCTGAGCGAAATTCCATGGGTCGGACATTGGCTGAAGGAACTACTGCGCGGTGGCACCGAGATGGGCACGCTCACCGTGTCACGATTTTTCATGCTGCATGTGTTTATTATTCCGGCCTGCATTTTTGCGTTCGTCGCCATGCACGTTTACTCGTTCCGAAAAGCGGGCGCGGCGGGGCCGGTCAAGGCAGACCCTATTTCGCCCAATTTACCCACCGAGACTTTTTATCCCAAGCAGCTGGTGATGGACATGGGATTCGCCACGCTCATTATTGTGGCGCTGGGATTTTTGGCTTATGTGTGGCCTACGCAACTTGGTCCGATCGCGGACCCGGCCGACACACAATTTCTGCCCCGGCCGGAGTGGTATTACATTCCGATTTTTCAATATCTGAAATACTGGCACGGGTCAACGGCCGTAATTGGCATTTTAGCGATTCCAGGAATTGTAGGGCTGCTGTTGGTCGGGCTTCCCTTCTTTGATCGCAGCCTGGAGCGCCGTCCCTGGAAGCGACCAATAAGTGTGGGGCTATTCACGGTGATTCTGTTGGGGCTAGCCGCTCTCGGTGTGATCAGCCATCACCAGGACTTGAGTGACCCTGGGGTGGCAGCGCAGCTCAAGGCGCAACGTCAGGCAGAAGTGGAGTTCATGAAGGCTAAGTTTCAGCCTGAACTTTCTGGCGGATCCCTTGCCGCACAAAATACGGCGTTGGCCAATCCTGAGGCTGCCAAAGGTAAAGAGATTTTCGAATCCCAGGGATGCAACGCCTGTCACGGCGACAATGGCGTCGGCACCGCGGCCGCACCCAAACTCATTGGTATAGGCGCAAAGTACGACGCCGCAAAACTGCAGGCACTCCTGCTTCATCCCACAGCAAAAATGACCGCTGGCGGCATGCCCACTCCCGATCTGAAAGATGACGAGATGAAGCAGTTGATCGCCTACCTTCAGAGTCTAAAGTAACGAAATAAATCATTCCCAACCACATTCAGGATGCGAGATGCGCTGCGCGAGCGTCCAACTGGTCGGCTTCGATCTCTTGAATACGCTGACGCAACCAGCTGCGCAAAGCATCCTCGGTTTCTGCCGGAGTTCCATAACGGTAAAGAGAATCTACAGTGATTCCGTCCGCCGTGAGCGGCACAAAGCGGCAGGGAATCGCCTCGGCATGTAGATCTCGCGGAACAAACTGCATTAGCCAGCAATCCTCGCAGCGTTGCTGCGATGTGCGGTCGGCATGTTTTGGGCAGCTTGGTGATTCCTCAAAAACATATGGAGCGCGCCAAGGCGAGCTTGGGCTGCGCCTGTAGCCACCCTTTTCCAGGAACTCAAGTTCACTTCTGAGAAGGTTCAGAACTCTCTGAGAGTTATTTAGCATCTTTCCACTCCTGAACAAATCATCGCAGGTGCGGCACGGAAGGATATAGGTCTGCCATCACTGCCCGGTGTGACGGCCATCACAGCGAATGGGTTGCGCCTCGGCCTAGGCTGGGTTCATGTCGCGCTCATTGGCTGGAAATTCCGATTGTCCTCTTCACTTGGCAGCACCGGAACCGCTGGCGCAACGCTTCACTTCAAAGACTGATTTCAGCGCGGTCCGGCCGCGTGATTTTGACGCGCGTCCGATGCTGGTGATCTGGGAAATGACCCAGGCTTGCGATTTAAATTGTGCGCATTGCCGTGCCAATGCCCGCCCACGCCGGCATCCGCTGGAGCTTTCGACTGCCGAGGCGTTTCATTTGATTGATCAGGTTGCGCAAATGCACGTGCCGCTGTTTGTGCTGACCGGTGGCGACCCGCTGAAGCGACCTGATCTGATACCGATCGTGCAGTATGCGTGCCACCGGGGTGTGCGCACGTCGCTGACCCCAAGTACCACGCCGTTGCTGGTCCGCAACGCGATATTCGACTTGAAAGCCAGCGGCTTGATGCGTCTGGCGCTAAGTCTGGATGGCTCGACCGCGGAACTGCACGATGGCTTTCGCGGCGTAGCCGGCTCTTACCAGCGCACATTGGATGCCGTCGAATGGTGCCATGAGGCTGGACTTCCGGTGCAGATCAACACAACGGTGTCACAAAGAAACTGCGCTGACATCAACAATATGATTGAACTGCTGAAGTCCCTGCGGGTTGTGTTGTGGAGTGTTTTCTTCCTGGTTCCCACTGGCCGCGCTCAGCAGCGTGATCTGCTCAGCCCGGAGCAGCACGAGCAAGTCTTCGCCAAACTCTACAACACCTCGAAGCAAGTCAAGTTTCATATTAAGACCACGGAAGGCCAGCATTATCGTCGCTATGTGTTGCAGCAGAAAGCCAAAGAGCCGAAGTCGCGCAGCGAAGATAATCTAATCGCCAGCGCGCCAAACGGGGTCAACGACGGCAAAGGGTTCGTGTTCGTGAGCCACGTGGGCGAAGTGTATCCCAGCGGATTTCTGCCCATGTCTGCGGGAAATGTGCTCTGGGAACCGCTGGCGGATATTTATCAGAGCTCGCCCTTGTTCCGTGCCCTGCGTGATACCTCGCAATTAAAAGGTAAGTGCGGTATCTGCGACTTCAAGGACTTGTGTGGTGGCTCGCGTGCGCGCGCCTACGCATTGACAGGCGATCCCCTTGCGGAAGAGCCGTGTTGCGCATACCTGCCTTAACGAGAGGCAAACCTTCAGTCTGCTACCCAAGGTCTTACGCTCCGCCGCCGAAGGTCGTCTAGGTGTTGACCATTTTCTCGAGAGCGGTCTTATTGGGCAGAACAAGGTTCGAACCCTTTACCTGGAGCAATTGTTTTTTCTTAAATTCCGAAAATAAGCGGCTAACCGTCTCCCGGGTGGTACCGATCATCTCCGCAATTTCTTCGTGAGTCATTGTCATTCGCACTTGTGCCTGCCCGTTCGCTTTTGCCTGCTTGGGATACCAGGAAAGCAGCAGCCTCGCAAACTTTTCTGCCGGCGAACTCGTTAGGCCCAGCGTCCGAATCTCCTCATACGCGGCGTAATAATTCCGGCTCAACTGCTCGGCAACCCGCAATGCAACTTCCCCATGCTCCCGCAGGAAGCCCAGCAAAAGATCACGCGGGATGAAGTTGGCTTGACCGGGTTCGATCATTTCGGCCGTGACCTCGTAAGGTTGATTGGAAATTGTGGCATTCAGTCCGAGAACGTCTCCGGCTTCAGAAACTTTAATGATCAGGGTCTTGCCGGTTTTGGAAGACGTAGAGAGCTTCGCCTTTCCGGTGCAGAGCACAAACACGCCTCGGGGTTGCTGTCCTTGCGTGAACAGCATGGCCGACGGCGGGTACATGGCAGTGGATTTGATTTCATTCAATCTCCGCACCGCGGTCCCGGACAGGTCACAGAAAATATGCTCTTGCCGTACCGGACAGGTCAGGCAATTATCGAGGATTGTGAGGCCGTAAGGAGTGTGCATCGGTTTCGTGCCAAAAATTGTAGCACTGCGATTAGCAGGCATGTATCTTCTCCGAAACAAGACAGCCCCACTTTTCGCGGGGCGTCTACCATGACAGCGCCTCCCAAAACTGATGGGGGCACAATCTTTTTATAATTCTTTACACTCCACGCCTTGGTTTCTTGAATCTACACTGGGGTGTCCCAGTCACGTATTCACTCGACACTGGCCAAAGGGATCGACGTCTATTCATTATGCAAACTCGACCAACTCGACTCGAGCCGGTCTGTTCTATCGATCCATCTGCAACGACTAATTCGGTTTTCGCATCCGACTCTGATCTACGCTCGGCGATCCAACGCACTCTAAATAAAAAATGAGAGGAATCTGCCCATGTCTGGCTTGAAAGCCATTGCCTGCTTACTCATTGTTTGTGTTGTTGCGGCTTCACCCGGTTCTATTGCCTGGTCGCAGCAGGCTTCTCCTTCGCCCCAGGGGCAAGTCCAGGAAAACCTACCTGCCACGCCGCAAGCGGAAAAGACCCCGTCGTCCAAGCCTTATGTCGGTACGGACTATTCAAACTCGGTCAAACCTTTTCCCAATGTGCTGGCGCCTTATAAGTCGCGCGAAGTACCGGACGCCAATTTGGCTAATACCCCACGTATTGACCAACTGATGCGTGACGGCAAGATTTATCTTTCAATGGATGACGCGGTGGCGCTGGCCCTCGAAAACAATCTGGATCTCGAGTTAGCGCGTTACAACCTGAATATCGCAGAAACCGACATTCTCCGGGCCAAAGCGGGATCGAATATTCTGGGCGTAAATACCGGCGTCATTCAAAATACGCCCGGAGGAGGAGTCGGCGGTCTGAGCGGCACCGTCGGCTCGGGCGCGGGCGGCACCAGTATTGCGGCGGGCGGCGTGGGAACGGGCACCAACGGCTTAGTCAGTTCGACGCTTGGAATCGGATCAACCATTACCAGTTTCGATCCGATAATTTCCGGCACCCTGCAAATGGACCGCGACAACTTGCTATCAAGCAGTGCGTTAAGCGGGCGCGCCGTCACCAACACCAATACAGGTACTGCCGACGTGAGTTACCAGCAGGGCTTTCATACCGGAACCAATGTGCTGGCGAGTTTCAACAACAGCCACGTCACCACCGACAATCCCCTCAGCGCGCTCAGTCCCACGATCGGTTCGAACTTTCAATTCCGCGTGACTCAGGAACTGCTGCAGGGTTTCGGATTTTTGCCCAATACCCGCTTCATTCAAATCGCGAAGAATAATCGCGAAATTTCTGACGTAGCATTTCGCCTGCAAGTAATCACTACCGTTGACCAGATCGAGAACCTGTACTGGAACCTGGTTTACGCCTTCGAAAACGTGCGCGTGCAACAGGAGGCGTTGGGCTTTGCGCAAAAGACGCTCACCGACAATCAAAAAGCCGTGCAAGTTGGCACCATGCCGCCGATTCAGGTAGTCAGTGCCCAGAGCACGGTGGCCAGCAATCAGCAGGCCTTGACGGTAGCGCAAACCAACCTCGAGCTGCAGGAATTGCTCATGAAGAATGCGCTCAGCCGGAATCTCCAAGACCCCTTGCTTGCAGGCGCGCAGGTTATTCCTACGTCGACCATTCAATTGCCCGAGCAGGAGCCAGTTTCGCCCACCGAAGATTTAATCAACGACGCGTTGCAACACCGTGCCGAGCTGGCTGAGTCTCGCATTGACCTGAATAACCGCGACATCAGCAATAAGGCGGTGCGCAATTCGATGCTGCCTTCACTCGGTCTCTACGCGTATTACGGAGGCAGCGGCCTTGGCGGAACCTTGAGCCCGAATGCCACTTTTTGCCCGACGAGCTCAGGCATCTGCATCAATCGCAATCGCATTCCGTCGCAGTTCCTAGCCGGGCCAGTTGGCTACGGCAACACGCTCAGTCAATTGGTGGATTCGACCGCTCCGGATAAAGGCGTCGGGATCAGCTTGAACATCCCCCTTCTTAACCGCACCGCCCAAGCCAACCAGGTGCGCTCGGAGCTGGAACTACGGCAGGCACAAGTGCGGCTGCAACAGCTGGAGAATCAAGTGAGGATCGAAGTAAGGAACGCGCAATTCGATGTGCAACAGAATCGCGCCAGCGTGGATGCAGCTCAGGCGGCAGTGAACCTGGCGCGGCAAACTCGGGATGCAGAACAGAAGAAGCTCGAGGCGGGAGTCTCGGACCCAACCAACGTTCTGCAGACGGAGTCCTCGCTCACCACGACCGAATCGACGTTGGTTTCAGCCCTGGCGGCCTACGAGAAGGCCCGGGTCGAGTTGGACCGTTCCACCGGGCTGCTGCTCGAAAACGCCGGGATCCTGGTGCAGGATGCCGAGCGCGCTCAGGTTACTCACATGCCCAAAGTGCCATTCGTAGCGGCACGAACCGACGTGCAAACGCAAACACAAGATAACCAGAAGGCGCCGTCGCAAGTTCCACAGCCGCAACCGTGAGGAAGGAAATGGACGGTTCGCGAGCTATTCGGCTCGCGAACTGCTCCGCACGTCCTCGCTCAGTACGATCGCCTCTGCGATTTCTTTCATGGTTTTGCGTTTTTGCCGGCTCTGCCGCTGAATACTCAGGTAAGCCTGCTCTTCTGTCAAACCCAGATCACGCTGCAAAATTCCCTTGGCCCGCTCGACCAACTTTCGCGTAGCCAGCTGCCGCGACAGGCCGGTGTTCTCGCTCTCCAGCCGTGCCACCTCTATCTCTGCCCTAGCAAGAACTCCTATGGTTGAGAGCCATCGAATGTCCCGCGGACTGTACACCTGCGGCTCTCGATTTTGCAGATTCATCACGCCCACCAGGCGCCCGCGCGAAAGCAATGGGACCGACAAGAACGCCTCATACCGGTCCTCCGGAAGCTCGGTGAAATAGCGGAAGCGCGGGTCTTTATATGCTTCGCTGAATACCGCTACCGGCTCGCGATGCTCGGCTACCCATCCCGTAATGCCCTGCCCCAGGCGCAGTTTCAGCCGATCGACCAACTCCTGGTGCGGATTTTTGGACGCTCGCAAAACCAGGTCGTCCCCTTCAAGCACGTATATGAAACAGGAATCGCATTTGACCACTTCGACCGCAAAATCCAGAACCCGATCGAGCGCCTGGTGAAAACCGTCGGCGGCGGCGATGCGGCTGATGGTGTGGTGCAGAACGTCTACATGCGAATCGTCAAGGTGAATAGAAGAAGCCATGGGTAAACGCTATCTGGGGCGTTCGGTAGTGTCCAATTGCAATTTTTAATCAACGCAATAAATCAAAACTGATTTTCCATTCATCTCCGGTTAACCAATTCCTTTCTCTACTCATCGCAACTTACCCCAGTAACACAATATGGTTACCCTCAATGTGCAAGCGGTTGCAGTTCGCTCGATATGCGGAAGGTCCCCGGCCAACCCTAAGTCCTTACGTGCTAGCAACATACAATTATGCTCGCATTCGGCGCGAAATCTGCTTTAACGATCGCGACGCTTGGAATAAGCGCGCACTTGGGGACTGATAAAAATGGATGCCATCGCGAACGCGGCCACTAAACGTAAACGCAAGCTGACCGCGCTCCCACTGCTGGTCGTGTTGTTTGTTATTTCTTACCTGTTGTTAACCAAGCTGGTGATCGAGCAAGACAAAACCATCGACTCGCAGCGCAGCATGATTCATATGCTTTTTAAAGACGACACGTATTTGAGCCGGCTTCACAAGCATGCCGGGGCGTTGTCGAAAAAGCCCAAATCGCAAGCTGACAGCCAGCTTCGGGCCCAGAATCCGGCATCTCAGAACCCGGCATCTGAGAGTGCGTCGAACCAGGAGTCGTCATCCCAGATCCCGTTAGCCCAGGTTCCATCGAGCAAAGTAGGGCCACAACCGAATGCGAAAACCGGACGAAGGACTCGAAAAGCGGAAAAGGCAATCCCAGCCAGCCCGCCGCCCGAGCCCACTGATCCATCAGATCAGCGAAGAGTTTCGTTCTCCATCTAGTTAGTGGCCGGGTAGGTACTTATGAAGGCGTTCGCAATCTTGTTGTTAGCGTCACTCCCCGTACCTCAGGTTCAGCTCTTTCATGCGGCGAATCCCCAAGCGTCGCCGCATTTCGCCCAGGCCAAGGCCCCTGCCCGCAAGGGTGGACAGTGGTATTTTGCCCGCACCGGCCACGCCGTCTACTGCTATGGCCCGGTCATGACCCTCCCCAACCAGATGGGATCCATTGAACGGGTCGCCACTTTCTGCAAGGGCAATCAGTTGTTAGTGCCGTTGAAGGACTAATTCTCGCGTACTTCGACAACCCGCCTTTAAGCTCCACCATTCGCTTGACTAAGATAATAATAATATTAATAATATTACTACGAGGTATTCAATGCCCACTCCAAAAGAACTCACTCGATCAGAAGTTTTGGACACCGCCCGTACTTTCAGATGGACAAAAAAAATGCCGAAATGGCGGGTGGTGGTTAATGGCCAAGAGCTCCCGGCTCGTCCGCTCGTCCTCGAAGCTGCCGGGGTGGCTCCAAACGACACAACAAATTCGCATCAGGCGGTTGCGATTCTCGAAAGCTTGGGTTTTGAAATTCGCTACACGATTGAGCCGCGCGGGACGGCAACTGTCAACACCAGAGCGACGGAAGATAGGGACAATCAGGAGTCAATCCTAGATATCGTTTCACGTGTATCCAAAACTGTACCCGACAGCGAATGGGCAAAACTTCCCTCTGACCTCGCCAAAAATCTCGATCATTACTTGTACGGTCATAAGAAGGTTAAATGACCTCAGTTTTCGCAGACACAAGCTATTGGATTGCATTGCTCAATCCGCGAGACGGGCTTCATGATAAAGCTCGGTCAGCTTCAGCCCAATTTTCATCAGCAACAATCATTACCAGCGAAATGATACTCGTAGAACTCTTGAATAGTTTTAGCGAAACTGATTCGGGCTCACGAGGGGCCGCGGCAAAGTTGGCCGAAGTTTTACGGGCGACAGCTCGCGTCAGGGTGATCCCACAAACTCCGGAGCAATTTGAAACTGCTCTGCAAAGGTACAAGCGTGCAGATGACAAAAACTGGAGCATCACAGACTGTGCCAGTTTTCAAATTATGGAGCGTGAGCGAATTAGTTCCGCCCTCACTCACGACAAACATTTTTTGCAAGCCGGGTTTGACACACTTCTACGATAGCTCTGCTACTTCCCTGCTCCCTCAACCGCCATCAAAATTGGCTGCAGATCACTGACTACCTGCGGATCGCCCTTAGCCAGATCCGCGGTAATCTTATCGCGCGACGAAAGTACATCGGAGAGCATGGAACGGCCGCTGACATCGGAAGTTGTGGCAGCCAAGCGACGGGCCTGCTCGAAGAATTGATTGGCGTAGCTGCTGGCGTTGCCATAGTTCAATTGCGTTGCTGCGACATATGTAAGCGCAGCCGAACGCCGCACTTCAGCAAGCTGATAAGCGGCATTACAGACACTCACCTGCCGCTTTAAGTCGCGGGCTTTCAGGTACTGGGGAATGAAGCCGGCGAGCAGTCCCGCCACAAACAACAACAGCCAAAAACGCATGCTCCGCATCAGGATCTCCTGTCTCGTGATTCTGTGGGAGTTTTGCACTGATATCAAGTGGCCGTCAAGTGACGGCCGATTTAGCCGCCGAGTTGAAAGCGCGAGGTTCAAACTCTACGCGATTCCGCCCCTTTTCTTTCGCGGAATACAACGCGGCATCGGCACGCGCTGCCAGTGAAGCGAAGTCGGCACGCTTATCCGCGAGAAGGCCTGCTACTCCGAAGCTGGCAGTCGCATGGATAATTTTGCCCTGGAACGAGAATTCCTGTCCTTCGAGAGTTCGGCGGATGCGCTCGATTACACCGCCAACGTCCTTGTGCTCTACGTGCGTGAGCCCTAGCAAAAATTCCTCACCACCCACGCGGCCACAGATATCGGATGCCCGAGTGTTTCTCCTCAAAATTTCTGCAAAACCTTGGAGCACAATATCTCCGGCATTGTGGCCATACCCGTCATTGATCTTCTTAAAGAAGTCCAGGTCGGCCATCGCAATCCACAACGGAAAACCGTATCGCGCGGCGGCGCTGATCTGCCGAGGCGCCCACACGTCGATCGCCCGGCGATTGGGCAGGCCGGTCAGGCTATCGGTCAATGCCATTGCCTCCAGCTGGCGATTCTTACTTTGGATTTCGCGTTGCAGTTCGACTACTCTGCGTCCTACTCCCACTCGGGCGACAAGTTCACCAGGATGGAAAGGCTTGCTCAGGTAATCGTCCGCGCCCGCCTGCAACCCGGCGACCACGCTCTCCTTCTCGTGATTACTGGTCAGCAGCATCAGGTACGAGTAAACCTCGGGAAAATCAGCGCGAATACGGCGGCACAATTCCAGCCCGTCAATTTTGGGCATGACCCAATCAGTGATCACCAATGCCGGCTTATGCTCTGCGAATAACTCGACGGCTTCACAGCCGTTCTTCGCAAACAAGAGGGTGCATGGCTGCGATGAAAGAGTGTCCTTTACCAGCATGGTGTAGAGCGCGGAATCGTCGGCCACCAGGATCTTGAATTCTTCGCCGGACATTGGATTCCTTGAAGCTGCCTGCTCTCGGCTCTATCGGCAATTTCAGGGAATATGTTTAGCCAGTGGGACGGGCAGAGAGGTCCGCGAATACAGAAAGCTCAAGCTAATTTCGGGTGGGTAAGTGCGGCAGGAATGGACAATGTTTATGGCTCTTTGTCGCAGATTTTACAAACTTTTGTTGAATTTTGTGGCAGGATTGTTGTTCTCTGGCCCAAGAGGGCGAAAGCAGAGGGCGGAAAAACGGGTAGATCTCGGGGGAGGGCTGCCCGTTTCCGCTGAATTATCGCAGTGCAATAATAACTTTACTTTCAAAACATTTTTGTAAAGATTTGTGAACCTGCCTTGCCCGCGTGGATTCGCTCGCGATGCAGGCCTTCGAACCTCAGGAAGCGTTCATCCCGGTTTAGCCGCCTTCCGAAAAATCCTTACAGGAAAATCGTTCCGCTCCGGCACTGAATTAAATGCTATAAGTCCTATTCAGCGTGACAACACCAGGCAATTTCGAAAGCATCCCTGACCGAGTGAACGCGCGAATTGTATTCTCTTGAACGAGCGATTGAACGATGGAAACTGCCACCGGGCAGGAGGACTGAAATAGACAGTTTTTTACACAAGGAGCAACAAAATGGCAAGCCAATTAAATTCCCAGCCCGGCTCACTAACCAAGCCGCAAGGCTCACCGTATTGCGCAGACCCGAACTGCGAAAGCTGCAAGGAACTGCGCGAAATGCAAGAACGAATTAGATCAGAAAATGTCGTGCCCCAAATGGGCACGCAAACCACTGGCAAGGAGGTCACCGGACCGGCGCCGAGAGTTGTATTGCACGGGAATGGCGCCAGCTATCGCAGTGGAAATTGAAACTGCCAGTTGCTTCCCTTGGTAACAGTCGCGACGACGCCGAGCAAAGTTGGCGGTACTCTTTCTCTTATGCAGGAGCCGATCACAGAGTTGGTGGCAAAGTTGCGAGCAGAAATAGCGCAGATCAGCGAAGCAAACCGCAGATACTTGCAGGACGGACGAAGGCTGGCTGAAGCTGAATCAGCACATCAACGTCGCGCCGAACGATTGCAAGAGATTTTGAAAAAACTGGCATCTTTGACCGATTGGAAGAAGGAGTGATGTTTGTGGCGAAGCGCATTCTACGGGTGACTAAATGGCTCAGACAGACGCCGGTCATTGCCGTCTGCGGATCATGCGGGCACCAGTTCAAAGCCCCCATGACTGCCCTGGCTAAAACCAAAGACGCTCAAATTAGCCTTCAGCAGCAGTTCGACTTGCACAAGTGCAAACTCGCAGCTTCTTGATTTAGGTTACCGTGGGTTCGGTCCGTCCCAGATTTGAGACGCCGATCCTTCCGCTCGAGCAGCATATTTATCTCACGGATCAGCGCCAATAAGCGGTCCGGGTCTTGCTCTGCTGCCGCCAGGACACACAGTTCGCGCCAACGCTCTGCGTTCTTGCCTTCCATGGATCCACTCGCCCGCTGTAAGCCTTTCTCGCGTCCCTCTATGCTGAAATGTTCCCAAGAATCATGGACGGGCAGAAGATAACGCAGGTAATGCAGCCGGTCGGTATTCCGACGGGATTTTCTAAGACAAACCGCGCCGGGACGCACAGGCGTAAAAAAGCCGCCTCACGGGAGGCGGCTTCACACTTCTGGGTGTGCGTACGGTTCAACCTTACATTGAGAACCGCATCCAGCCAACTTACTTCTGGTGCTGAACCCGCGACTGTTCGCATCGAACATGTACCGTACCCGATATAAATTGCGGGGAGTCGCACTTATCCTATTTTGGCGTGCGCTAAGGGCTGGTAGGCGCGGCAGGAATTGAACCTGCAACCCTCAGATTAGAAATCTGATGCTCTATCCGTTTGAGCTACGCGCCCACGTAATTGATAATACCTCGCGCCCGGCTGCACGGCCCTAATCCTGTACCAGCCATCTCAACGCTTCCTCCCGAGTGTCGAAAATCGCAAAGTTGCGACGGGAAAAGCTTTCCATCTCATCGTGGAACTCGCGCGGCAGGCTGAGGATCCCGACCAATGCTGATTTTTTGACGAATGGCTTGTCAAACACGGCCGTCTCTTTGATCGCGCGCAAGGCCGCTGGGTCAAATGAACTTCCCTCAAAATCCGTAAGTATCAGGACCGAACCGCGCGGCTCGACGGTCACGACATCTGGAACCCTGCGCGTAGTTTCCTCGGCTTCGCGGGCGGTGCATTTCGATAAATCAACCAGCAGGATCCGTTTCCCCTCGCGGTCAAAAAACCGTATCCTCTCACCGCCTTGCGGCTGCTCTGCAGATAATTTCGACATCAATATACTGTGGGCGTTTGAACCACTCGCCTACGAAAACGAATTTAGCACAACTGAAGTAAGTTATTGGGTAATAGGATGGTGCGTCGAACGTCAACGTCGACGACGACGTGTAGCGATTACCTTTACCTGGACAGGAACTGGGCCGTAATTCTCAGTCCGATGGGAAGTAATTTTGCGTCGTCGGTTGATAGCGTGATCGTTACCTCAAGAACGTCGCGGTCGATCTTCTCCGCTGGGTCATCGGTGAATACGCTTTTCTTGCCCATGACCGTCGAGATGCTCTGCACGGTCCCGGTAATTTTCTTCCCGGTGAGTCCCTCGCCGCGGATGATCACGCTTTGACCGATTGTGACTTTGGCCAGATCTCTTTCATCCACCTCGGCCTTCACCCGGCGCCCGGAAACGTCGGCGAGAATAAATAACGGATGCGGAGTGACGGTGCTGAATGCTTCCCCCGGCCGGGCATCGACCCTCAGGACGGTCCCATCGATCGGAGCAAGTATGGAGCATTTCTTGATGCGCTCCTGCGCTTCCTGCACCAGACTCTCTGCCGCCAGAACTTCGGCGTCGGCCCGCGCCTTGTCTTCGGGCAACGGAGGCGCGGCCAGCAAGCGTTCGGAGCGGTAGGCCGCCTGGAATTCAGCTCGGGCCACGCCGTAATCCCGCATGGCTTTATCGAAATCACTGCCGGAAACTTCGCCGCCGGTATACAGAATGCGCTGGCGGTGCAATTGCGCCTTGGCTTCAGACATCGTGGCATAAGCGGCTGCAGTTTTCTTGAGCGCAACCCGCTTCTCTTCGATACGCGCACCCCGCAGCAATCGAACCCGTGCCTGGCGCGCGGCATCGGCCTGGGCCAGCGACGCATTCAATGCTGCGTTCAGGTCATCGCAGGCGATCTCTCCCAGCAGAGTTCCCTGCTTCACCAATTGACCTTCATTGACGTTGACGGCCTTCAACACACCGTCTGCCGCGGCTTCTACCTCAATGGTGTCAGAGAGCCCTTCAATCCTGCCACGCGACGCGAACACAACATCGGGTGCATGGCCGCTCTGATGAGCCTCGACCGAGTTCTCAACTCGCGCCGTCCAGTAAAAATCCGCGCCAGCAGCGACCAGCAAAACGGTGAGAATTCCAAGCCCGAATTTAGTGAATCCGCTCATGCTTGATTCGCCTGTGAGTCCTGTTTGATTTCCCCGTCACTCAGAAATACCGTGCGGCTGGCGTATTCCTGCCAGCGCGGATCGTGACTGACCACGACCACCGTCTTTCCATGCTCCTCGGCCTGCGTTCGCAGAATCTGGCAAATGTGTTTGCCGGCGCTGGCGTCGAGTGATGCCGTCGGCTCGTCTGCCAAAAGAATCGGAGGATTCCCCGCCAAAGCTCTCGCAATCGCCACCCGCTGTTTTTCTCCCGGACTCAAGCCATCCGGTTCATGATTCATTTTGTCCTCAAGGCCGAATTGAGCGAGTAGTTCCCATGCAGTAACCATCCGATCGAGGTGCTGCGGATCGCGAATTTCCAAGCCCAGCGCGACGTTGTCGAGTGCAGAGATGGAGCGCAAAAGACGAAAGCCTTGAAAGACGAAGCCGATTTTTTTTCGGCGGAGTTCGGTCTTCCGCTCTTCGTCGAGTCTCTGCACCGCTTTGCCTTCCACAAATACTTTTCCCTCGTCCGGCGAGAGCAGGCAGCCCAGTAGCGACAACAGCGAAGTCTTCCCACTTCCCGACGGGCCCATGACTAATGACAGCGTTCCTGGCGTGAACGAAACCGACACCCCGCGCAACGCATGGACGCG
The DNA here is from genome assembly GCA_963702345.1 of uncultured Acidobacteriota bacterium. GTDB lineage: Bacteria > Acidobacteriota > Terriglobia > Terriglobales > Acidobacteriaceae > Gp1-AA145. The sequence goes on from CAVPCD010000002.1 coordinate 322,567, forward strand.
CACATTCCCCTTGCCGAAGGAAAGCCGCGCGTTCTCGACCGCCAACTGTCGTTCAGGCACGGAACACCCTCCCTGGATCGACCGCAAGAGAGCTACGGACCGAAGCGATGGATGCCAGCGCGCACATCAATAAGCTCACGACCACGATGACGAGCGGCAGCCACTGCGGTGTACGTATCCATGGAATAAAAGATTTAGCAAAGATCGTCGCCGGAATGGCGGCGAGCAGGCCCAGCACGCTTCCCGCCGCGCCGCAAATCAACGATTGCGTAATCACAATGCGAGCGACAAACGCCCGCGAAGCGCCTAACGCTTTCAGCGTGGCGTATTCCTCGATGTTCTCCATCGTATTTGCGTAAATGGTTTGCGAGACGACGACCAGGCCAATGAGAAATCCCAGAATCGCCGCGGTCGCAATCGCGCTTCCCGCGCCGGTTTTCGTGAGCCAGTACATACGAGACTTGTGAGCGAACTGCTCGCGAGTGAGCACGTCCACCTCCGGCAGTCGCTGTCGCAGGCTTTGCTGCACCTGCCGAACCGAATATCCTTTCGCAACTCGCGCCACGACGTACATGCCCTGTTGATCGTCGAAGCCTAAGTAACGCGTAGCGTTTCGGTACGAAGTAAAAAGCACCGGCACGCCAAGAAATCCGCCAAAGCCACGCACTTCGCTCTCGATGCTGGCGCGCTGTCCGTTGATTTCAACGCTTGTCGGCAGAGCGACCGTTTCCAGAACGCCGCGATCGCTGGCATCGTAGGTCACCGATTCCGGCGAAAGCTCATTAGCTCTTTCCGTGAGCGCTGGAATCGGAAAGTGCTTTCCTAAATTCGTATCAGCGCCCACCAACGCGATTACCTGCTGCTGTCCGTCCCGTTTGCGATAAACAGCAAACGCCATGCACGCGCGTCCGGTTTCGATAACCCCCGGCACCCCCGCGGCCAGTTCCTGTACCCGCGCTTCCAACGGCGCTCCAAATTCAAACGCCTGAACCCCGCGGGCGGTAATCCAGATATCAAGGTCGCTGGAATCGACAAATCGCGAAGCCGCGCGTAAAAATCCCGCGAGAAGGCTCCCCTGGAACACCATCAGAAACGCAGCAAACATCACCCCCAGCACAGTTACCAGGAACCGGTTACGGTCGTGAAGTATGTTGTGCCAGGCAAGTTGCATCGCGATGTATAAACAGGCTTAGGTCTTGCCGCTTGCAGCCGAACGGGATTTCGGATGCCAGTTCGTCTTTTTCTCTAACAGCACCGCGGCGTCCGCCGCCGGCAGCGGTTTAGAAAAATAAAATCCCTGGCCGTACTTGCATTTCAGTCTGGTCAACAATGCAAGCTGCTCGCCGGTTTCAACTCCCTCAGCGACCACTTCCAGATGCAGATTCGACGCCATAGGCAGAATGGTCCGTGCGATTTCTGTACCGTCTTCACTATTCGCGCCGTCGCCTATTCCGCTGATGAATGAGCGGTCGATCTTCAACGTGTCTAGCGGGAAACGGTGCAGATAACTCAAGGACGAATACCCAGTGCCGAAATCGTCGATTGCGAGGCTTATCCCAAGCGCCTTAATCTGTTCCAGCATCTCGATTGCGGCAGCCGGATCGCTCATGACCGTGCTCTCCGTCAATTCCAGCTTCAACGCCGACGGAGGCAGCTTTAGTTCGATCAACACCGCCTGAATATCCGTAATCAGGTTAGGCTGTAAAAACTGCTTGGGCGAAAGGTTCACGCTAATCGTAAGGTCTGCGTACGCCGGGTAATTCGCTCTCCATAGACTCATTTGGCGGCAGGACTCGCGCAGGTTCCACCAACCCAGTTCGCGAATCAAACCAGTCTCTTCAGCCACCGCAATGAATTCCTCTGGACCAAGCTGTCCCCGCGTGGGATGGTTCCACCGCAACAGAGATTCGAAGCCAACAATCTCTCCCGAGACTAGCGAGATGATCGGCTGGTAGAAATTGGAAAACTCGTGACGGTCGATGGCGCGGTGTAAGTCCATCTCCAATTGCAGGCGGGCCATCACGCTGGCGCGCATATCGGCGTCAAACACTTCGTAGCGCGCTTTGCCTAACGACTTGGCCCGATACATCGCAGTATCCGCGTCGCGCAGGATTTCGTCGGGAAACTCGTACTTTGCAGCGTTGCTCAGTGCAATCCCGACGCTTACTGATGTGAATACCTCTTTGCCGCTCAGATTGAACGGCGCCGCCACGGTTTTCATCAGGCGTTCTGCAGCTTGCCGAGCATCCGCCGGATCTTTGAGATCGTCGAGCAGCACGGTAAACTCGTCGCCACCCATGCGGGCGACAATAAAATCTCGGCCCACTCTTGCCACCATGTCTGTTGCACGCAGGCATTTTTCCAGACGGCCTGCCACGCCTATCAGCAACTGATCGCCAACCAGGTGACCCAGGCTGTCGTTGATCATCTTGAATCCGTCTAAATCGAGGAAAAGCACGGCGAACAAATAGCCTTCGCGGCGCCGAGCCTGTTTGATCAACCTGACGAGCCGGTCGGTAAACAGAAGCCGGTTAGGCAGGCCGGTCAGCGGGTCTGATACTTTTGCTTCCGTGATGTCTGTCTGCCAGCCAGCCATGCGCTGGACTTTTCCCTTTGCGTTAGTTACAGCGAGGCCGCGGCTGAGCATCCAGCGGAAACTTCCGTCCTGGTGAAGCATGCGGTGCTCACTCTCAAATTGCGGGTTGAGCCCGTCCTGGTGCGCCGCGATTTCCTGCTTCACGCGCTCCCTATCGCCTTCGTGAATTCGACTGAACCACTCGTCAGGCTTGTCTCCGATTTCGTTTTCCTCAAATCCCAGCATGGCCTTCCAGCGGGGCGAAAAATAAACCGAGTTGGCTTGCAGGTTCCAATCCCAAAGGCCGTCGTTCGACCCGCGTGCCGCCAGCGCATAACGTTCTTCGCTTTCGCGCAGGGCTTCTTGCGCACGTTTATGAGATAACTGGGTTCCGATGCGTGCCAGAGTGACAGCAAAGTCGATCGGCTTGGTTACATAATCATTGGCGCCCAGATCAAGCGCCTTCACAATATCTTCACTTTGATTTTTCGCGGTCACCATAATGACCGGCAGCTCAATTTGCGAATAGGATTCGCGCAGCGTCTTCAGGGCTTCCAGTCCGCTGATCTCGGGCATCTCGATGTCCAGAAGAACGATGTCAACGTTTCCCTCTTTCAACCGTTGCATCAATTCGCGAGCGCCATCCGCCAGGACTACTTCAAAGCCCTTGCGTTCGAGACGGCGCGCAAGCATGTCCCGGTTCAATTCATTGTCGTCTACGATCAGCAGCCGACTGATTCGCGTCGTCATAAGCTTTTTTCTTTAACCAGCAATGTCTCAATTTTTTCTGTCAGCCGCGCAAAGTCAACCGGCTTGGTGTCATAGTCGTTGCAACCGGCCTTCAGCGCTTTATCGCGGTCGGTCAGCAGAGCGTGCGCAGTCAGCGCAATCACCGGGATATGTTTTGTACGCGGGTTTGCCTTCAGCCGCCGGGTTACTTCATAGCCATCAATAAAAGGAAGACTGATATCCATCAAAATCAGGTCTGGCATTTCGGAATATGCGGCCGCGAGCCCTTGCTCGCCATCGACAGCGATCAGCACCGAGTATCCTTTGCGCTGCAGCCGCCTCGATAGCATGTCGCGGTTCATTTCGTTATCTTCGACTAATAGGATTCTCGGCATATTAACGTCTCCGCGGATTGTCAGCCCCAGATTGCGCTTGATCTTTGCGCGTACCGGGCAGCGCCACTGGTATTTTGATCGTCTTTGATCCGGCAGTGCGCACCACGCGATATTTCTCGATAAGATCTGCCAGCCGTTCGCGATGCACCGGCTTCACCAAATAATTGGACGCCCCCAGGTTTATGCCCATCGCTTCGTTGTCCACAATGGTCACCATAATTACGGGAATTTCTGAAAGTTCGGGATCAGCTTTCAATTGGTTCAGCACCTCCCATCCATCCTGGCCGGGCATGACGACGTCAAGTGTAATAATCAGCGGACGAAGTTTCGCCGCCAGCCGCAGCCCTTCTTCGCCGTTACGGGCAGCCACAACGTTAAGATCCAACTTGCTTAAAAAGCGCGTCATAAGGTCGCGCACCGAAGCATCATCGTCGATGACCAGAATCGTGTCCTGATCGGTTTTTGCCGGGGAGGGCGCAACGGCAGAACTGCTGCTTCCTTCTACCCGCACGACATCTCCCGTTTCCATCTTCACATGCGCTGGTAGTTCCACAGTGAACGTCGCCCCGCGTCCCAGGTCACTTTCAACCCCGATGCGTCCCTTCATCAATTGAACGAACTTGTAACTGATGGCAAGACCCAAGCCGGTGCCGCCATACTTGCGCGCGATCGAAGTATCGGCCTGGGCAAATTCTTTGAAAAGATTCTCTCGCTGCTTTGCCGCAATCCCAATGCCGGTATCGGACACCTGGAAACGAATCCAGTCCTGGCCATCTTCCAGTTTGCGATCCACATCCAAGCCAATTGTTCCCTGATCGGTGAACTTACAAGCGTTACTAAGTAAGTTGAATAAAATTTGCCGGACTTTGGTGACATCCGCGCGCATGGTGCTGATCTCGTCAACCATGCGTACCCGCAATGTATTTTTGTTCTTCTCAATCGCCGGCTGCAGGGTATTAATGATGTCGTCCACTACCAATCTGACGTCGAAGGTCTCTAGGTGCAAAGGCATTTTGCCGGCTTCAATTTTCGAAAGATCCAGCACATCGTTGATCAGCGAAAGCAAGTGCTTTCCGGCAAACTGGATCTTTTGCAGATCACCGATGTGATCGGGGTCTTGGGAATCGCGGGCTTCCTCTTCAAGCATTTCGCTGTACCCGATAATGGCGTTCAGCGGCGTCCGCAATTCGTGGCTCATATTGGCGAGAAATGTGCTCTTCGCACGGCTGGCTTCTTCGGCGACGTGCTTGGCTTTCAGCAGCTCTTCCTGCGCCTGTTTACGTTGAGAAACCTCTTCTTCCAATTCAAGGGTCCTACTTTGCAGCTCATCGTTGGCCCCGCGCAGTGCGCCATCGCGCTGCTGAATGTCAGACAGCATGGCGTTGAAGCCATCAATCAAGCTTCCGATTTCGTCGGAATAAGACTTGACTGCGCGCACCTCATAGTTCTTGTTGGCGGAAACTATTTTCATAGTGTCCTCCAGGTGCATGATTGGGCCGGAAATCACCTTTTGCAGTTTTGATGAGACCAGGAATGCAAGGAAGACTGACACCAGCGCGAACACCAGGCATATAGTTGCGTAGCGCCGGGCCCGCATACTCCATTGCCGCATATCCGACTGCAAAATCAGTGTGCCGACGCGATCGCCATTGAGGGCCACGTCGTGACACACCTCCAAGTATTGCCCTTCGAAGCGATAAGGCTTTTCCGCCGAGCAACTCGGTACCACGCCGGGAAGAGTCTGTTTATCGCGGAAATAATGGGCAAAAATTTGCCCGTTGGGGCTGTACAGAGCAGCTGAAACAATATCGCCTTTGGCGGTCAGCGCTGACAGAGTCGCGGTGGCGGCAGGCTCATCTTTAAACGCCATCGCCGCCGCGCTGTTGTATCCGATAATCTGCGCCTGGGTCGCCAGGTCATGCGTGAGCAGGTTGCGAAACGAAATAAGGTCGTAAATAAGAAAACTTGCGGACGAAAGCAAAAGCGCGATGCTGCTGGTCAGCATCGTCATCAGAATGAGTTTCCGTTTGATCGAGAGATCTTGGAACTTCATTCCGGTCTCCTGCCTTCGGAAGACGGAGACTGCACAATCCTCGCCAGGGCGAGCAATCTGGAGCTTATATTCAGGTCAGCCGCTTTGGCCGCAGCTACGTTCACTTCGAAGCGAACTTTGTTGTCCTCAAGAATCAGATTAATGATTCCACCATTCCGTGCGAACCCTGGCGTTTCCCCTATCGTGAGGACGGGGATCCCTTTTAACATCTGGATCGCTTCGCTCAAGTGGGGCATTTCTGAAGAACTTACATAAAGGATTTGGCATTCCTTCTGAGGACCTAACGCCCGCTGCAGTTCAGATATTGATTTGGCACGCTTGATCACAAATGAGCGTGCATTTACTTTTTTGCCGTCCAGCGCGCGGTCAAGAGTTGTTCCGAAGTGATCTTCGCCCAGGATGACGATCACAATCGGCGAGTCGGGCTGGGCAAAGCTTGAAGACGGCCACTGCACCAGGTTCGCGAAATTGTAAATAAATCCCGCTTTGATCAAATACTCCGTCGATCCGGAAGTATCCTGAGCATTCAGCGCCACCGCTGCCAATAAGATTGGCAGTATCGCGATGGCTGCTCTTACTCGTCTTTTGATCAACTGTACCTGCATGCGCTTAATCTCTCATCACACTTACTACTGATACCGGGGCCGTTGTTTACTCAGAGTGCCATGTGATACTGCCGTAGATCGAGCGCTTAACTTCGGTCGGGGAAATATTGATGAAATCCGGGACGAATTCCAAATGCTGATGGTTGAGCAAATTCTGGCTGCCGATGGAAAGCTCATAGCTGTGCGGCAGCGCGTAGCTGAAGTGCGTGTCCACCGAGTAATAACTCGGGATGTTCAGGCCCGGCAAGTCGTCGACATACCGGACGGTGAAGTCGTGCTCCAACTTTCTGAATACATCGAGCGACGATCTTACGTAGAACTGGTGGCGCGGGCTCGACGCGTCAGGGTTGTCGGGAGTCGGATCTAGACTGGTCGCATCTTTGCGGATATCCATTTGCAGATAGCTGTAAGAGCCGGACAACTTCCATCGCGGAATGACCTTATACTCGGTAAAAAGTTCGGCGCCATAAGTTCCGCCATGCATTTTGTTGCTGGCGACGAACGGTACCACCAGGTGCATTGGGGCGGGATCGGTCTCTACAAACGGCGTTCCTGGCTCCGCTGAACGAAGATGGGTGTAGTTGTTATAGAAAGTGGCGACGTCGGCCGAGACATTGTTCGCGACCTGAACTCGGTAACCTACTTCGTACGCCAGCAGGTCTTCTGACTGGAACTGGTTGCTGCCGTACACATCAGCTTCAGCCGGCAATGGCGTGGGATTCCCCGGCCCTCCCGGAGGGATGACTGCCGAGACCAGTTGCAGTCCCCGCTCGGTCAAAGCAGGGGTTCTCACCGCACGCGAAACTGCAGTCCAGATTGACTGGTTCGGAGTCATGTTCCACAACAATCGAGCGTTTGGCTCAACCTCCACGCCGGTGAAGTCATTGTGCTCCAGCTTAGAGCCGAGTGTGAGTTGCACGCGCCGGTCAAGCAAGCTTATTTCGTCCTGTGCAAACCCACTGAATTGGTTCAGTTGGTTGTGGTTCGGTTGTAGAGACACGGTGAAGCTGGAATCATTGCTGTCGCCGATCGAACGATATCCAACTCCCCAGATGACCGCTTGTGAATCGGTCAAATGAAGCGAGTGCTGGAAGTCGATGTCAAAAATATTTTCGTGATCGGTGAATAATGAGTTTTCAGAAATATTCGTGTTGTCGAAATAAACCTGCAGCGAAGTGGATGAGTTGTCAAAATTGTGTGTCCACCGGCCCAGAATGTTGCCTCCGCTATTGGCGCCCGTGTTTGGAAAGGTACTCGAGTAAGGGGCATTCAGCGAAGGAATTGTTAACAACTCTCCATAGTGGCTGCGATACATATCGCCTTGCAGCGTAACGGAGTCAGGTCCAGTTGGACTCCAGTCACTGCGAAAGCCACCACGCAGCGAATCCCAGTTGTCGGTGGCATTTCCGCCTAGCGGGTCGGTAGAAGAGCCGACATTGAAGTACTTGGCATAGGCCCTGTAATAAGCATCCTGGTTAACGGTACCGCCATAGCGAAGGTTGGTAAAGCCTCTCAGTTCGTTGCCGCCGCCCGCCGTGGCCAGGCCAGCCTGGGTGTTTCTCGCGGACTTGGTGATGATATTGATGACGCCGTTCACTGCGTTGGCGCCCCACAAGGTTGCTCCGGGGCCGCGGATCACTTCAATCCGGTCGACATCCTCGAGCATCACGTCTTGCACGTTCCAGTAGACGCCAGAGAACAACGGCGTGTACACGCTTCGCCCGTCGATCAGGACAAGCAGCTTGTCAGCAAAACGCCCGTTGAATCCGCGCGAGCTGATGGCCCATTTGTTCTCGTCGATACGCGCCACCTGGATGCCGGGAGCCAGACGCAACGCTTCGGGAATATTGGTCGCGCCCGAGCGGCGAATGTCCTCCTGCGTGATCACGTACACCGCTGCAGCGGCGTCCGCTACCTTCTGCGTCCGTTTCGAGACGGACGTGACCTGCATGTTCATGAGGTCTTCAACGCTCATGGTCGTGACATCGACCTGATCGTTCTGCGCCGAGGCAACCATGACGAGCAAACTTGTCAGAGCGGCAACTAACAGGGCGCGGTTAAGACCTCTTAAACGATTGTGTGGGTAGCGTATGGTTTGCATGGTTGTTTTCCTTCGCGAGAAGGCGAGAACCGTTTTTGTTATGGTGGGTTTATATGACCCTTACGTTCTCGTTGTCCCCTTTCGCAATTGATGATGTCGTTCTGTCGAGCTAGTCAACCGCACGGTCACAGGGATTTCTCTCCTGTCACTGTAAATACGTTCGAATAAGTAAGCGTGTCAGGGCGGCGCAGGTATTCAATAAATCGTTTTCCGTATTCTTTTGCCGCACTGTCACTCCCGAGTACTTTGGCAACTTGAGGAAGCGCAATTTCAACCTTCAGCTGCCACTGCTTCAGAATTTCCGGCTCAATTTCTCCAGCGATAAGGTGATAAGGCTCAACCTGCACCTTAATGTTGGTGAGACCTGCTTTGTGGGCTAATGAAAAGAGCTTCCGCCCGACGAAGGCATCAAAGCCCGTCTTTCCCAAGCCGGCTACAACTTTTTCAACTGCAACTTGCACCGCGGGATCTTCGGGGTAGTTCCACAACAGTTGCCCATCCAGGTCCTGAAACATGACCGTGCCGCCCGGCCTGCATACTCGGACCATCTCCGCCGCAGCCCGCTCTTTCTCTGCTAGGTATTCGAATAACATCCGGGCGTACACCAGGTCGAAGCTGTTTGCCGGAAACGGCATAGCGTGAGCATCGCCCTGCACGAACTTAAGGTGGGAATCGGCGGTATTTTTTTGAATAGCTTCCTGAACGCGACCAGCGCTAAGATCGATTCCCGTCGCGTGAATCGAGTCATCGAGCGAGCACACCCGGCGCAGAATCATCCCCGGTCCGCATCCGACTGACAGAACTTCCGCTCCGGGTTCCAGAAGATGCGCAAGATACTTGGCGACCCACGCCTCGGCGTCAACCTTCAGCTCCAGCCGCATGGCTTCGCGGGGGTCTTCCATGATGTAAGTACGCTGTGCTGAACTCATTGCGACCCTGCAGCCGCGCGTTTGTGCTTCGTATTCTGCTTACTCGCGCGCTCTAGAAGTTTGGAGTAGAAGCCATCCACGTGCTGATAGAAACCCTGATGCCCAGCCTTGAGCCAGATTCCCTGGCAGTAGTGGCGCAGAAACTCCGCGCCGTTCTTGATCAATGTCTCTGTGGCCATATCATCGGTAATGAGCGGAATATCATCGAGCTCAAAGTCCACATACGCAGAGGCCGATGCGTTCAGCAACGCAGCTACCGTGGCAGGCACATCAACCGCGGGCAGCGTTGGGTGAAGCAGTAAATCACAGCGGTTTTCGAGATAGCTGAAGTTGATTCCCATCGGCCCGCGATATGCGATAGCAGCTCCTACGGGTTCGCTGCGTGTGCCCTGATACGCGAGCCACACCGAGCGAGTGCGTCGTAGTCCCACTGAGCGATACATTTCGTCAACGCTCTTCAGTTCGGTGTCGCCGAGTAAGTCTTCTCCAGCGATGTAAACGCTGCCTCGGGTCGCCGATGCAATCGCAGAGAGTGCATGCTTCTGTGATGAGTCGTATGGAATAGCGCGAATCTTGCCCGCGACGTTAAGCTTCAACCCACGTGGCAGTGCGAAATAACTGTGGCGTTGTACCGAGCAAAGGGCTTCACCGATCGTGTACACCATCGAGCCGAACACGCGTGCAGGGAATCGATTTTCCGGACGAAACCAGTTTTGCGCGTCGTCAGTTCCCCGAAGAATTTTGCCGGCTGCCGCCGCCAACATGACTGCACGTGATGCAAAAGGATTGTTATCGCTGACTAAGTGCTGTGACATCCAACCGTGCGGCGCGGTGCGCCAGACTGCGATAGAGGCCATGCCGCGGGCTTCGTCGCCGGCCGTAAGAATGTACAGCAGAGATTCGCCAGCCTTAAGCATCTTCCGCCAGTTTTTCACTACGATGCCAAGGTGTGGACGCAAGCGAGCAGCCTTAGCTGGGTATAGGAAGCCCGTCCGTTCGTAAAGCGCAAAGATCTCTTCGACCGACAGAGCGTTGACCTCGACCCCATAAGTGGCATAGAGCCGAGATAGTTGTGGCACACTGCTCAGCGCTTGCTGCTGCTGTGCGTCTAACGACATCCTGCCTCCGGCCAAAGTTGAACGACGTATACATTTGTGCCTATGGGGATCGGACGACTTACAGAAGCAGTTACACGAGGTAAGAGCTTCTGCACGAGTCCGATAGGTCAGGTGTCATATTTTCAAAGAGACAGGCACCGGACAAGTTACGTACGTAAGTGGGTTACTAAAGGATGATAGTAGCCAAGTGTTCCGCTATCAGTAGCTTGCAGAGTACGGTCTACATTGGTTACCTGCGTCGTGACAGAAGGTAACCTAATGCGTCGGGCGGCTTTGCCGAAGGGACAACTGTTGGAATACGTCCTCACGCGTAGAGGCGTTGCTCGCAACGTCTGGCGTCAAATTCCGGCTAGCCACGATTGACACAACCTCAGGTTAACCGGAACTGGGTCCCCATTCCCTGCTCCGTACGCCAAAAATACCCACAACTACCAAACCAGCAGGAATTCCACAGCGCAAACCGCTTCCAAACGCCACAATGCCCGCTTCCAGCGTCTAATATTGGTAGCATCCAAGAAGCATGCCCGTCAGAAACCAGCACTTTGCGGAATCAGGATCGGAGCTGGACCCGGTTGCGGTGGAACTCTACCGCAGGAGCCGCGCCGAGGAATTCGGCCTTTCTGCGTCCGAGTTCGTCGCGATCCTTGACCAGGTGGCTGCGAAGAGCGTTCCCGAATCTGCGAAATCGCAAACCCAGGAATTCTTCGCCCGCTTGCATGTGGAAGATCTGGCGCTGGCCCGCGCCTGCGCTGCCGGAAATGAGCGCGCCTGGCAGGTTTTTATGCTTCGCTTTCGCGAGAAGCTTTACGACGCCGGCCGCCAAATTACCCGCGATGATGCGACCGGCAGAGAACTTGCCGATTCCGTTTACGCTGATTTGTATGGAACCCAAACCCGCGAAGGCCAGCGCCACTCAAAGCTTTACTCCTATGGCGGGCGAGGATCACTGGCAAGCTGGCTGCGGACTGTGCTGGCGCAGGAATACATCAATCACTACCGCAAACAGCGCCGGTTGGTGAGCCTGGACCGCGAATGCGAGGAGGGCGCGCAATTCCCTGCGGCCGCCGTGGCGGAAATCACCTCCGTCGACGAACGCCTGGAACAGGCCGTGGACGAGGTTTTGCGCTCTTTGCCTGCGGAAGATCGCTTCATTCTGGCCTCATATTTTCTGGACGAGCGCACCTTGGCTGAGATCGCCCGCGCGCTTTCAGTGCACGAATCAACCATCAGCCGCAAGGTTGAGAAACTCACAAAGAGCCTCAGGAAACAGATCGTGAAGGCGCTGATAACAATGGGGATGAGTCGGAGGCAAGCGGAGGAGGCACTAAACGCCGATGCCCGCGACCTGAGGCTGGATATTCGCGCAAGTTTGGCGCAAGATTCGGCCAACGTAGCGTTCTCCAATAGAGAAGCCAAAGCCGGTGAGGGCGGCCGCTAGGCGAAGATTTCAATGGACGCAGCGATGAAAAAACTCGTTTCCGCACGCTTGCAGACGCAAGCCACCGGGCCGCATCCGGATTCCGACCTGCTCGCGGCCTATGCGGAAAGCAGCCTGTCGCCGCATGATCGTGACAGCCTGCTAACTCACCTTGCCGCCTGTGCTGATTGTCGCGATGCCCTGTATTTGGCCATGCCTGAAGTGGACACGCAGCCAGTGCTGCGGCCTTCCTACAAATCGCCGCGCCTGGCAGTTCGGTGGGCGACCCTGGCAGCTTCGGTAATAGTTGTGGGGGCCGTTCTGTTGGCCGATCGCGGGATTTTCAACCAGCATGCACGAATCGAGCAACGATCTGCCGAGGCCACACCTCAGAAAGTCGCGGAACTGAAAGCCCCGTTTAAGGCCGATCAAGCCTCACCGGCGGATGACAAAGTCGAGCGCACCCCCGCGATGGAAGCCGCTGCAAAGGTCCGCCCGCCCCTCAAGCACATGACGGCGAAACCGCAAGCCAGCATGCAGTTTGACCAGTCCGGCGAAGTTCACTTAGCGGCTCCGCAAGCCGGGACCAGTGGCGCAAACGAGGTTGTTGCAGCCCGAGTTAGCTCAGAGGCCAGCGCCATTTCCCAGGCGGGATCAGCCGGAAAGACTACTCCCCAACTGGATTGGGCTCTTTCCCCGAACGGCGATGTTCAGCGCTCGCTCGATTTCGGCAAGACCTGGCAAATCGTTTCCGTCGCCGAAGGCTCGCCGTTCCGTGCGATCACTGCGATCGGCAATGATATTTGGGTCGGCGGAAATGCGGGCGCACTCTATCACTCGGCAGATTCTGGTCAGAATTGGACCAGAGTCGCTCCCGTTTCCACCGACGACATCACCCACATCGAATTCTCCGACCCGCAGAACGGCCTGTTGAGCACCGCGAATGGCCAGGTTTGGAGCACCTCCGACGGCGGCCGCACTTGGCATTCGAAGTAGCCCATCAGGAACACAGCCCGGTTACGAACACGTTCTGCTCTCAGTTACCGAAGTGACATTTACACTTCTGCGTTGCTCTTCTAGTATCCAATTCGTTCGAGGCAGTTCTGGGGGAGGGCTGCCGAGGCGTCCTGAACAATGTTCAGGGCGCTTTTTTATTTTGGCCAGAAACCCGCGTTTTCGTGGCCAAAAACAGAGCTGCCCACCCTAACCCTTCTTGCGACCTTCTCGCCTGAATCGCATCGAATAACTGGTGTTACGATATTCACAGCGCAGCGCAAAGCGTTGGAGGAAGAGGGACCATGGCAGCGAACGGAATCATCGAAGTGACAGATGCGAATTTTGACCAGGACGTACTGAAGTCGGAGACCCCGGTTTTGGTGGATTTTTGGGCGGCCTGGTGCGGACCGTGCCGCGCCATTGCTCCCATCGTTGAGGAACTCGCCAAGGAATACGAGGGCAAGGTGAAGATCGGCAAAATGGATGTGGACCGCAATAACGCCACCCCCATGCGCTACAACGTACGTGGCATTCCTACCCTGCTGTTGTTCAAAGGTGGCCAAGTGCAGGAGCAGATTGTCGGCTACGTTCCCAAAGACCAGATTCAGAAGCGGTTGGAAAAGCACATTGAAGTAAAAGCGGTTTAAGAAGCGTTTTCAGCTCTGATTTCTACGCCCGGGATCCTATCTCGGGCGTTTATTTTTGATCGCTTCTGCAGTCCGGTTTACGCGACAAAAAACCTAACCACAGAGGGCACAGAGTTTCACAGAGGAAAAACACAGAGAGTAGTTGATCGACGCACGCCTCTGTGGTGTTCCTCTGTGTACCTCTGTGATCTCTGTGGTAAGGGGTTTCAGGCCTTGGATTTCTCTGCGCACTGTGCGGTCAAAATGTGCTTTAACCAAAACTCAATATTTCCTCAACACCCCAATCACCCTGCCCTGAATCTGTACCTCTGTCGCTGGCACCATGATTGGTTTCATCTTGGCGTTCGAGGGCTGCAGGCGGATCTTGTCGCCTTCACGATAAAAACGCTTCAACGTCGCGTCCGTGCCACCGACCAAAGCCACCACAATATCCCCGTTGTGCGCGATTTTGGTTTTTTCAACGAGCACATAGTCGCCGCTGAGGATCGCCTCGTCCTGCATCGAGTCCCCGTTGACCTCGAGCACATAGGCTTCCTTGGACCGCACAAAATCTGCGAGCGAAATTGTCTCCGGACGTTCGATGGCTTCAATCGGCTGGCCGGCAGCAATTCGCCCCAGCAACGGCAACACCATGCCGGTGTTCACTGCCATCGCGATTTTCAGGCGGCCCTTCGGCGGCAGCAAATCAATCGACCGGCTGCGGTTGTAGTCGCGATTGAGCAGGCCCTTTTTCTCCAGGTTGGAAATATGTTTGTGGACGGTGGCCAGCGAACTCAGCCCCAGCCCTTCGCCAATTTCCTCGAACGAAGGCGAGTATTGGTTGCGCTGAACAAAGTCGGCAATAAAATCGTAAACCTCTCGCTGTCGCTTGGTGATTGCCATGCCAGCATTTTAGGCGAATATAAAGCGAAGTCAAGAGATCAGTTAGCTTTGGCCATTAGCGCGCAGGGTTTATGGATTTCTTTAGGGCGAACAAATAGCGAACATGATACGATGGCTTCGCTATGGCCCGCCGTCCCGACTTTCGCAATCCTGAAGTCATGAGTCCCGATGAGATTAAGCAGTTGCGCACGAGCCTCTCCCGCATCAGCTTGAGTGCAGCTCGCCACGCCTACCATACCGCTTACTCACGGTGCCGCATGGTGAATGATCGCGTTCCCAGCGCACGCTCGATACAAGAGCTCGTGCAGGTGTGGAAGCAATTATGGAAGCGCCGGTAAAGGCTTGTGAAGTGGAGCGACGGGCGCCCTCGCCCGTCAACCAGAATCACTTCATCGAAATTCAGAAATCGTTCATCCGATAACCAGGAGAGTCCATGTCCCCGCATAATCTGGAAAACACTATCTCGCTTCTAACGCGCACTCCGGCCGCGCTCGATGCACTTCTGCGTGATCTTCCCGAGACGTGGGCACTCCGCAATGAAGGCGAAAAGACTTGGACCGCCTTCGATGTCGTCGGCCATCTGATTCACGCCGAGCGCACTGACTGGATTCCGCGCGCCAAGACCATTCTGCAATTCGGCAACACGCAGCCATTCGCCCCGTTCGATCGGCTGGGACACGTGAGCGAGAGTCAGGGCAAGTCGCTCAGTCAATTGTTGGATGAATTCGCGCGAGTTCGTTCAGAAAGTCTGGCGGAATTGCGGAAGCTTAATCTGCAGCCTAAGGATTTTGATCGCCCCGGGCGTCACCCAGCGCTGGGTGCGGTCACTCTCTCGGAGTTGTTGGCCACTTGGGCAGCACACGACTTAACTCATCTGCACCAGATCTCGAGAATTTTGGCCTACCAATACCGCGACGCTGTCGGCCCGTTCAGCGCATATCTTGGCGTGCTGCAGTGCAACGGCCATAGCTCTTAGCGATCTGCAGAAAAAGGCAAGCGCAGGATCAATCGTTCCGGATTACCACTGCCTTCTTCGCCCTGGCATGCTCGTCTCTGAGAATGCGGGCCAGATCTGCAATGGGCACAAAAGGTGGCGCCGGCATGAATTCCCAAACCGGCCTTTCGCCTTGGGCATAAACATAGGTTGATCGCTCGCGCAGGTCTTGCTCTTGCGCCAAAGGCGTCTGCGACGCATGCTGCGGGTGCTCAGGCATAACTAACATCTGCGGTTGACCGTTAAGCCAATAACCACCAACGGTTTGTCCCGCGGCACCCACGGAACCCAGAATGCACAGCGCAAACAGGAAAAAGGAACTCTTCATTTCTTAATCTCCAACTTCGGGAGCGGCTGCCGACTCGCCGGCTTAAGGTTGCCCCTGCAAGATAAGAAGCAAACCCGGTACCAAACCCTGCACTGCAAAGCGGTTGAATTCCTGGGTTCCATTCGATTGCGGCCCGGCTAAACTGCACTTATTTGCACATTATTATTCGTCCTCCTCAAAGGGGTTGGAACTTTTCGCTCCCCGGTTGCGTAACTCTGGCAGGACACGATTTATGGCTCCTGCGTAAATCGATCCGCTCCGAAAGGACGATTATGAAACCGATGCAACGACTCTTCCCTGCTCTGGCCGTATCCTCAGCCATTCTCCTGGCCGCCACTTTGGCCTTCGCCGCCACCAGCGCTACCCGCTACCTTCACGTGAAAGTCACCAACCCGACTTCTCACGAACTGGTCCGGGTTAACGTGCCGCTGATCCTGGCGGAGAAAATCATCCCCGCCATCAACCACGGAGAGTTGCGCGATGGCAAAGTTCACATCGGCAACATGAACGCTGACAACGTGAATGTCCGCGCCATTCTCGACGCCCTGAAAACCGCGCCGGAAGGCGAGTTCGTCACCGTGCAAAATGCCGGCGATGACGTTCGCGTCGCTAAAGAGCACGGGCAGGTGGTGGTCCACGTCATCGATAAGAATTCTAAAGAGACCGTCGACGTGACTGTTCCGTGGGACGTGGTCGAAGCTCTCGTCTCTGACACCACTGAGAACCAGCTGAACGTCGAAGCCGCGATCAAAGCACTGCAAAATGTCGGCGACACAACCCTGGTGCGGGTCAGCGGCTCGGATGAAAACGTTCGCGTCTGGATCGATTCGCGCAACACCGACTCGGAATGAGGCGATTAAGTTAAAGAGATACTCCCATGATCTTTCTCGCGAAACTCGGTATCGGCGTACTGGGGACGGCGCTTGCCGGCGCCGCCGCTCTCTCGAGTGAAGGTTTCATTTACGTGAACGTTCAGGAAAAGCAGCCCGGAGGCACGCACCTGCACTTGCTGGTTCCCGCAGCGCTGGTTCCCACGGCTCTGCATTTCGTGCCCAGGCACAATTTCGCTGGCTCATCGCGCGATATGCGTGAGGCGCTGCCTATCATCGACGCCGCAATTCCAGCGCTTAGCGATTCCCCCGACGGCGTGCTGGTCGAAGTCCGGGATCCCGGCGAACATGTTCTGGTCGCCAAGCAGGGCGGCTCGATCGTTGTGGACGTGAACGATCACGATGAGACCGTGCACGTGTCCGTCCCATTGCTTGCCGCACAAAGCGCCATTCATCAGATCGCTGCAGCAAACCAGCTCGACTGAGTTCCTCTTTCCGGGTGCCCCATCCCTCCCGCGTTCTTTACGGGAGGGTGGGAGCTTTGACTTCAGCACATCACGCGCCCCGAAAACCTGGGCATCGCCTCACCCCAACCCCTGTACTCAGCATCTAAGCCCCCGACTTAACTCGTCCAAAGGAGCTGAAAACATGCGAACTCTCCCCTATGTTCGTTGTTTCATTTTTGCGTTACTGGCAATGCTGATGTTAGTTCACCCGGCGACGTCCTCCGCTCAGGTCGCTGTCGGCATCAGCGTCGGATTCGCCCCGCCTGATCTGCCGGTTTACGAACAACCTATGTGCCCCGGCGACGGCTACATCTGGACTCCAGGGTACTGGGCGTGGGACGACGATTACGGCGACTACTACTGGGTTCCCGGGACTTGGGTTATGGCGCCAGAGCCTGGCTACTTGTGGACTCCGGCTTACTGGGGATGGGGCGGCAGCGGTTTCGCGTTTTATCCCGGCTACTGGTCGTTTGGAGTGGTGGGCTTTTATGGCGGGATCAATTACGGCTACGGATACTTCGGCAATGGTTACGAAGGCGGCCGCTGGCAAGGCGATCACTTTTACTACAATCGCTCGGTGAATAACGTAAACGTCACCGATATTCATAACGTGTACGAGGGGCCGGCGAACCGCGGCGACGAGCGCCGTGTCAGCTACAACGGCGGGCAAGGCGGAATCACCGCCCGTGCCACCCCGCAGGAGGAAGCCGCCGCGCGTGGTCGACGCCTTCCCCCAGCTTCAGGTCAGCAGGAGCAGATGCAACAGGCCCGCTCGAATCCAGAGTTTCGCGCGAACGTGAATCATGGCAAGCCATCGGTCGCTGCTACCTCGAGACCTGGGGCATTCACCGGCGGTGGCGTCGTCCCCGCTCGCGAGGGCGGCACTGTTCACGGCGGTCCGCGAAATGCCGGACCAGCCAACGCCGGCAGAAACAATGCGCCGCCCGAAAACAACACTCGGCGCGCTGTTCATCCAAACGATCTTCCGCCCATAGAGCGCCCCGCGCCTTCGAACGCAGGTAACTCTAAGCAAGATCAGAAATATCAACAACAGCAACAAAAGATGTACGCGCAGCAACAAAAAGACCGGCAAAAACTTCAGCAACAGCAGGACAAAGAACACCAGCAACTTGCAAAACAAAATGCCAACGACGCTCGCAAGCAGCAGGTCGAGCAACGCCATCAACAGCAGACGGAGCAGTTACAGCAGCGGCACTCTCAGCAGCAACAGAAGATGCAGCAGAGACAGCCGCAATCCCACTCTGCTCCTCCGCCACCTCCTCAGAAAGAGAAACACTGAAGGGATTTCGCGCCTGAGCTGAGTTCTTCGAGTTCCCCAGTCTTCCCGCGTTCTCCGCGGGAGGCTGGGGATTTTGATTTTTCAGTTGGTAATTAAATCCCGCCCCGGGCTTGTACATCAGAAAGCAGGTTCCTCGACTGTGAGGATATTCTTCGCTCGGAATGGCAGATTTTGAATTGTCCAGATCCGATCACGATGCAGAGGAAAGAGAAATACAAAGCCTGGACTGATTGGATAAGAGCGAAGGCTCCAACTGGTTCCCGAGTTGGTCTTTTCCGTTGAAGGACCAAAGATGCCGAGGAAGGAAGGACCCTCAGAAGATGATTGTAGGGTGTGATTTTCGTCCCAGCTGGCAGCAAGTGAGTTGGCTGGACACGGAGACGGGCGAAACCGGGGAGCAGAAATTGGTACACGCCGAAGGACAAGCGCAGCGGTTTTATCAGCGGCTTGGCAGCGCCGGTGCTGATCGGCATGGAAGCGACGGGAAACAAAACTGCGTGGAGGCGTGCCCGAAAAATATTCCTTTGACGCGTTCAATTATCTGAGGTCGGCGGCGCGGTGATGAAACGAGCCATCGGCGATTTGTTCCGCCGTCAAGAAGAGCAAAAACACTTTTAACCGCAGAGGTCACAGAGAACCCCCGCAGAGATCGCGGGAAAAAATCTTCTCAAACGAAATATTTCTAACTCATGCGAGATTCATGCGGGGTTGAGTCCGGTTGTGGAACCGCTTCCCTTTTTGAATTGCCTTTCTCGGCGCACTCTGGCTTCTTCTCCGCGTTCTCTGCGGTCAAAAACCTTTTCTCTATAAACGGGCGAGTACCCATTTCACGGTTACCATTGACACTTTTCGTAACGTGACCGAAAAAATTTGCCACTTTTCGGTTCTTTCGATTCCTTGAAAGCCACGGCAGACGGGGGCTTTGCCCGGTACCCCTCGAAGGGCGCTGAATCCAAAGAAGATGTTCCCTGGAGCTCAGGCCGCTCGGAACGGCCTTGCAGCTGCACTATGAATAGCGTCCGAGACACTGAGTAACAGGAGGTAATCAGCAGGAGTTACAGGTGGTGAGTCCAAGGTAATGCTAGAGTTTACACTTTTGTGCTTGGATTTTTCAGGAACTGTCATAGAATGAAGCCCTGGAATGAACACCTTGAGCGATCTTCTGCCAAGTGCGCCGATGAGAATTCAGAAATACGCCATCGCATTTTTCGTCACTCTGGTCATGAGCTGCCAGGCGTTTGCGGTGCGGCCCATAGTTCCGCCACGCTATCACCGGATGCACCGCATTCATCGCATTCCATGGAATCCAGCATTCAAGCCGTCGCACGAATCTTTGCTTTTGCAGAATGAAGAAATTGACCGCCTAAACCTTCCGCGCATTTATGACGATAGGCAGCTGGAGAGGCTCAAGGCTAGCGGCGATCTGGTTCCGATCGTTCCCGGCCAGTCGCTTCGCATTCAACCCTCGCTCGATCCCAACCGGCGCTATTGCCGCACCTGGACGCTGGATTTTGTGAATGACCTGAGCGAGGCCTACTACAAAGAATTTCACGAACAGATTCAAGTCAACTCGGCCGTTCGCACGGTGCTGGTACAGAAAAAGCTTCGCCGTCACAATCGCAATGCAGCTCCGGAGAAGGGCGAGACAGCTTCATCGCATCTTGCCGGGCTCACTGTCGATCTGCAACGCCGCGGCATGACCAAATCTCAAGTCAAGTGGATGGAAGAATATCTTCGCCCGCTGAAGGAAATGGGATTGGTTGAGCCCGAAGAAGAGCGGCGGCAGTGGTGCTTCCACATCATGGTTGCCGGCGCCTACGACGACTGGCGCGCGACCCGCATGTTCGCCGCCCAGCAAGATGTGAATAAAACGCTTTCTGAGATCACATCGATTGGGTTGCCGGAGATCGACGTTCCGTAATAAGCCTTACTGATCGGGCCCTGCGGCGCTCATATGAGCCCTGCAGGGCTTTTCTATTTGTGCTGGTTCCTCAGCTATTCTCATTGCATGCTGATTCTGATGGCCGGCCTCCCCGGCACCGGCAAGAGCACACTCAGCCGTGCGCTGGCAGAGGAGTTTGGCGGTACAGTCATCGACAAGGACCAGGTTCGAGCATCGCTTTTCTCCCCGCCGGACATTGAGTATTCGACCGAACAAGATGACTTCTGCATGGCAGTTATGCTCAAGGTCGCTGGATATTTATTCCGCAAAGATCCGGCGCGAATCGTATTTCTGGATGGCCGGACCTTCTCGCAAACTTACCAATTGAAGCGCGCCACCGGCTTTGCCAAGGCCATAGGCCAATCGTGGCGGATTCTGGAGTGTACTTGCAGCGAACCTACGGCGCGCAGCCGACTGAGCCACGATTCCAATCACGTCGCTGCGAACCGGAATTTCGATTTGTACTTGAAGGTTGAGTCGCGTTTTGAGGAGATCACATTTCCGAAAACCGTGATCGACACTGACCGGCCGCTCGAGGCTTGCATTCAGCTCGCGACCGCAGCCTTGAAGTCGTAGGAATCTTTGAATCAAACGGCACACTGCTTTGTGTTTTTCTCTGTGAAATTCTGCGTCCTCTGTGGTTGAGCCTTTCGCTGTCGTACAATGCTATTTCTGTCTCGACGCCAACCCATGCCAGGAGCAACCATGCGCAAACTGCTTATTCTTCTGATTGCTTTTTCTTCCCTGCAACTCGTATCGCAAAGTGCAGCGCCGGCGGCGAAGCCAGTCACCAAGAAACCCGCCGCAAGCAGCGCCCTTCCTCCCACGGCAATTATTGATACGACGGCCGGCAAGCTGACCTGCGTACTTTTTCCTGATAAGGCGCCGATCGGAGTCGCCAACTTTATTGGCCTCGCGCGCGGCACCAAAGATTGGACGAACCCCGCCACCGGCCGCAAAATGCATGGCGTGCCGCTTTACAACGGAACCATTTTTCATCGGGTGATCCCGGGCTTTATGATTCAAGGCGGCGACCCGGTTGGAACAGGAATGGGGGACCCCGGATATAAATTCAAGAACGAGACGTCCTCTGACTTGCAGTTCGATCGCCCCGGACGGCTGGCTTATGCCAACGCTGGCCCGGACACTAACGGCTCGCAGTTTTTCATCACCGAAGTTGCATACCCGAGTTTGAATGGCGGCTATACCATCTTCGGGCAGTGCGACGATGCCAGCGTGGAGCTGGTCAAAAAAATCGCACGCATGCCACGCAACGGAAACGATTTGCCGAACGATCCGCCGAAGATCGTGAAAATCACGATCCTGCATGCTGGCGGAACGCACGCGCCTGTGCACAAACCTCTGCACAAACCCGCGCCGAAACCTGCGGCGCCGAAAACCAGTACTCCGCAGTGAAGAAGAATTGCGTCATTAGATCAACGTCGTTTCGAAAGGATTAATTCATATATGGCACGCCAGCCCGGCACTTATGCAACTCTCGATACTTCTGAAGGCACGATCGTTTGTCGCCTTTTCGAAAAGGAAGCTCCCAAGACGGTGCAAAATTTCACCGACCTCGCCGAGGGCAAGCGCGAGTGGAAACATCCGAGCACAGGCAAGAAAAGCTCGGATCGTCTCTACGACGGCACGATTTTCCACCGCGTAATTCCGAATTTCATGGTGCAAGGCGGCGACCCGGCTGGCACCGGTTTCGGCGGCCCCGGATATCAGTTTGAAGATGAGACCAAGGGCTCTTCCCACAAGTTCGACATGCCCGGCAAGCTGGCCATGGCCAACGCCGGTCCGAATACCAACGGCTCGCAGTTTTTTATTACTGTCGCGCCGACGCAGTGGCTGACCGGCAAGCACACCATTTTTGGCGAAGTTGTCGAAGGCCAGGATGTAGTAGACAAGATCGTCAACGTTCCGCGCGGCCGCAATGATCGCCCAAATAAAGATGTGGTGGTGAAGTCAGTCACGATCGAACGAGCCTGAGATAGGCGAACATGGCAAGCCAGCGGCGATTTGTTCGGCGTCAAAACAAAGAATTTAATCGCAAAGGTCGCTAAGAAATCCCGCAAAGATCGCAGAGACATTCCTTGAGGGAGGATTTCCTGTCGATGCGAGATCCTTGGCTATCGGGCTCTGACGCAGATCCCGCTTCTTTTTTTTTGAGCCTGCCTCTCAGCGCCTACTTATAACGCTTGTGTCTGCGATCTTTGCGGGATTTCTTAGCGATTCTTTGCGGGATATTTCTTAGCGATCTTTGCGATTAAATGCTTTTTGCCTTTTTTACTGAAAGCCTGTGCCGCGATTGTGCAATCAGCGTAGCGGTTCAGCCCTCACGCGCGGGCGCCTTGGCGGCTCAGCGTAGCCTGAGTGTGCAGATCGCAAATGGCGATGGCGAGCGCGTCGGCGGCGTCAGCCGGTTCAGGGACTTCTTGCAGGCAAAGCAGCCTCGCGACCATCATCTGCACTTGTTCTTTTTCGGCGCGACCATAACCGACAACCGACGCCTTAATGGTCAAAGGCGCATATTCGCCGACTTGAAGTTTCTGCGAAGAGGCCGCCAGCATGGCCACACCTCGCACCTGCCCCAGCTTGAGCGCGGACTTTGCATTCACGGAATAGAAAACTTCTTCAATCGCAACCCGGTCGGGATGGAATTCCTGGATCAGCGAACTGAGCCGTTCGAAAACCGTCGACAAGCGGATTGGCAACGGCTCACGCGGCGAAAGCCGGATTCCGCCAAATGACACGCAGCCTAACTTGTCACCACTGTCGAGATCAACAACTCCGTAGCCGGTGCATTCGGTGCCGCAATCGATTCCCAGAACGCGCATGTTGCGACGAGTGTACTAGAAATTTCTGTCGATAAAGCGGGTTCAGGTTTACTCTCTCAACCCGCGTGATCGATTATCCAGATTGGAAATTCCGATACCTCCGCGCTTTCACCTGAGTCGGCCGAATGATAATCTAATCTTTCCGTGCCACGTGAACGTGCCGGTAGTGTCTTCGGGCGCATTGCGAGGTGGTGGAAGATCCATATTGCAGCGACGGAGGAAGAGGCGATGAAGATTGGCATACTGACGGGCGGTGGCGATTGCCCCGGACTGAATGCAGTTATTCGTGCCGTCGTTCGCAAAGGCAGTTTTCATTACGAAGATCAGTTCGTGGGCTTTCTCGAAGGCTGGCGCGGAGTAATGGAAAACAAGACCATGCAGCTCGACCTGCAGAGCGTGGCCGGCATTCTGCCTCGCGGCGGAACCATCCTGCGGACCTCGCGCACCAATCCTGCCAAGAAACCCGATGGACTCGACACCTGCATCGCAACGTTAAAGAAGAACGGCGTGGATGCCCTGGTCGCGATCGGCGGCGACGACACGTTATCAGTCGCGACCAAGCTTTTCGACAAAGGCGTGAAAGTGGTTGGCGTTCCCAAAACCATTGACAACGATCTGGCCGGCACGGATTTTACTTTCGGCTTTGACACCGCCGTGAACGTCGTCACTGAAGCTATTGACCGGGTCCATACCACCGCTGAGGCGCACAATCGGGTAATGGTGGTTGAGGTCATGGGACGCGACGCAGGCTGGATTGCTATCTACAGCGGCATCGCGGGCGGAGCGGATGTAATTTTGATTCCGGAGCAGCCCTTTGATGTAGAGATGGTGGCCGCGAAAATTCGGCGGCGCCACGAGCGCGGACGCTACTTCAGCATCGTCGTCGTCGCGGAAGGCGCAAAGTTTGCCGAAGGCAAGAACGGTCCCGTCCTACAGGGCGGAGAAAAAGATGAATTCGGACACGCGCGACTGGGCGGAATTGCCAACGCTCTGGCGCAGGAACTTGAACGGCGCACTGGCTTTGAAACCCGCACGGTTGTGCTGGGTCACATTCAGCGTGGCGGCACACCCACCGCATTTGACCGCGTGCTGGCAACCCGCTACGGATTGGGCGCCATCGATATGGTGCACCGCGGCGAATTCGGAAGAATGGCCGCCCTGCGCGCTAATAAAATTATTTCTATTCCGCTGGCCGAAGCGACAGCAAAAAATCGCACCGTGGACGAGGAAATGATGAACGCGGCTTTCGGCATCCTCGAAGACGAAGAGAAAGAAGCGGTCGCGGGATAACGTAATTATTGTCGAACTTTACTGTCCCAAAATCAGCGGCAGACCATTTTTGCTATTTCCGATGACCACCACCTTGGAGTTGGAACTCTTGGCCAGCAACTCCGTCGCCTCAATTCCCTTCCACTCCAAAAGTTGCGGGCTGATTCCCTGGGCTACGATCTGCTGAAAATCGCGAATGCCCTGTGCCTCGATTCGTTTCCGTTGCGCTTCTTGCGTTTCTTTCTGCAGGCGAAAGTTCATGGCCAACGCTTCCTGCTCGGCTTGCTGCTTGGCTTCGATCGAAGCCTTCAGCGTGGCCGGCAACTGAATATCGCGCAGAAGAACATTCTCAACTGCAATGCCCCGCTGGTTGAGTTCGACGCTGAGCTGATCGAAAATTTGCTTCGCCACCATCTCCCTCTCGCCGGTGTATAAGGCATTGGCGGTGTGGGAGGCGGTCGCCTCGCGAATTGCGGCCCGCAGCATAGGCTCGACAAGTTTGTCCTCATAATCAGCGCCCGTTTTCTGGAACACGTCCGAAGCCCGGTCAGGATTGAGGTGATAAATGAGCGAAGTATCAAGGCTCATCATCAAGCCTTCGCTCGAAGGCACGCTCGCCGATTCCTTCACGCTCTGGGTTTGAATGGACAATTCGTTGTTGGTTTTAAGCGGGTTGATTACGTGCATGCCTTCGCTTAATGTTTCGCCAGTAACTCGGCCGAAGAGGGTGAGCACTCCCACATGACCGGTGCCAACCCGCGTAATGGAATTAAGGAGCAAGATCACAAGCACCAGAATAAGAATGCCCAGTGCGATCAGGCGGAGCATTCCGCCCCCATTCATATCGACCACGCGCCCTCGCTGACTATCTAAAATCGTCATGTATGTTCCTCCCCGAGATCATCTTAGGATCTAGACATCGGGCAGGTAAGTAGCTTTTGTGAGCCGGAGAACGGACTGATCACTCTCTTGATACCTCATTCGTCAAATCGCAAATTGCGAATGGATTAGCAGCTACGCTAAATCGAGACATGGGCCTGAACTCTATCGATTTCGCGATCATTGCGGTTTACCTGCTCGGCATCACGCTGTTCGGCATGCGCTTCCGCAAACGCCAGCGCACACTACGCGACTACTTCCTTGCCGGGCGCGACATTCCCTGGTGGGCAATTTCCTTGTCAATTGTTGCCGCTGAGACCAGCACGCTGACCATCATCAGCATTCCGGGCTTGGCCTACGACACTAACCTGACTTTTCTGCAAGTCGTCATGGGATACGTGGTTGGACGCTTCATCATCAGTTTTGTACTGCTGCCGCATTATTTTCGCCGGGAGTTGTTCACTGCGTACGAACTGATTGAGCGGCGCTTTGGGCCTCATCTACGAACGCTGACATCCGGATTATTTCTTTTGACCCGGGCCGCGGCCGAGGGCGTGCGGGTTTATGCAGTGTCGATCGTAGTCTCAATTGCACTGGGCACGGGAGAGATTGCTTCAATTGCCATCATCACGGTCTTGACCCTGATCTACACGTTTGAGGGCGGACTGGCCGCGGTGATCTGGACCGACGTGGTCCAAACTGCAATCTACGTCGGCGGGACGCTGGTGGGGGTTGCGACGATTATTCACTACGTCCCCGGGGGATGGGCGCACATTCATCAGATCGCTGAAGCAGGCGGTAAGTTGCGAGTGTTCGATTTCACCCCGACCTTCTGGAAGCCCTACACGTTCTGGGCGGGAGTGATCGGCGGCGCATTTCTAACCACCGCCAGCCACGGCACCGATCAGCTTATCGTTCAGCGACTGCTGGCGGCGCGCAGCCAGCGGCAATCGGTTGCGGCATTGCTTTCCAGCGGGGCCGCGATCTTGTTTCAGTTCGGCCTGTTTCTGGTGCTCGGCGTAATGCTGTTTGCGTATTACATGCTTCCTTCCGCACACTTCGGTAAAGCGGACTGGATTTATCCCACATTCATCGTCACTCGGATGCCGCACGGAATATCCGGCCTGCTGATTGCGGCCATTCTGGCAGCGGCCATGTCGAACTTGAGCGCGGCGTTGAATTCACTTTCGTCCAGCACCATTATGGACTTTTATTTGCGCCTGCGGCCGCAAACGGCGGAAGAAAAAAAAATGCGGCTCTCCCGGTTATCGACCGTCATGTGGGCGACGGTGCTATTCATCCTTGCGGTGCTTTCGCTACACCACGTCAGCCGCGTGATCGAGGTGGGGTTGCAAATCGCGTCTATCGCCTATGGTGCGATGCTGGGCGTTTTCATGCTAGGCGTGCTCACCAGCCGCGCAACTCAGTACGGCGCTATGGCGGGCATGCTGTGCGGATTCGCGAGCGAAATCTATCTATGGCAATTCACGGCAGTGCCGTGGACGTGGTGGGTGGCGATTGGAACCGTGGTTACGTTCGTGGTTGGATATGCCGCGAGTACTTTTTTCAGAGCGCGGAATTAACTGCCGACTTGCTCGGTCGCGCTGCGTTGTTTGCGTAACTCGGCGTGGAACTCATCCGCCGGAAGCTCGCTGCCTACGTGGAACAGCGACAGCAGCGGATCGTGTTCGCCATCGATATGCGCCGCAGAAAACGCGGTGGGGCTATTATCGATCGCATCCGGACGAACTTCGATCTCCGGCACAGCGCCTTCGCTATTCACCAGCGTGTGGATAAAATCTTCCACCCTATTTTTTTCTTCCGCATTCTGGCGGGCAAACTGCACTCCAATTCCCGCTCCCGGATGCATTATCCGAACCATGCCTTCGACCGGCAACTCCATCTGTCGCACTTTCATGACAATCTGCAGCCGGGTACGAACCGGAAACGGAGACTCGGTCTCCAGATAGCAGGCGTTCAAACTCAGGTCGGTCAGCCGGCAATTGACCGGCGGATCGTCGGGGTCGCCGCCCTGCAACTGGCGGAATATCCAGGATTTTATTCGCGCACTTTGTTCTTCGGGAAGATCACAGAAACGAATCCCCTGCAGGTCATTGCCGTGCCAAGCTACTTCGCCGCGGCAGTCGATCTCGTTAGCCGCTCCGGGCAGTGTAAAGCGCACACGGAAAGCCGGAGGCAGCTTGGATTTGGACTTTATCGCAATACCGTTTTCGCTCAAGTCGGCGGTTACGACTTCGACGGTTCGGGAAGGATTTTCCGTATGCAATTTGACCGAGAGTTCGACCGGGATACGCGAGTGGCGCCTGCGTTCCCGTTTCATTAACGCCCGCACGGAACGGAAGCTCGCTTTGGTTCGCTCAAGGGAGATCGGCTTAAACAGAACAAAATGAGCGCCCAGTTGAAAAGCGCTCTTAAGGGCAGACTGGCCGTCGATGATGGCCACAGCGATGGCCCGTTTATTAGCCGGGGCGGAGTGAGTCCCCTTCAGTATCTTGGCGGCTATTTCCTGGGTTGTGCAGTCGACGATGACCGCTTCAAAACGCTGACGGGTAAGCTTTTGGATCGCGCTATCGAGGTCGGTGCAGTGTTCTACCCCGATCTCCAAATCAGTCAGCACGCGTCGAAGTACGCGGACAACCGAGTCATCCGAGCACAGCAGCAGCGACTGCAATCCGGGTTGCGCGAAAGAAGACACAAAACAGCCTCAAATGAATGTAGCAGCAAGAGGATTGTTGGTGAAATACACACCCTTTGAAACCAGGTTACGGGGGTAATTCAGAAGGTTACATTTTCCCGAAAAGGCGGCCTGGGGGCGGTAAGTTCCATTTTTTCATAGGGTTATTAGACGGACGCGACTTGTTCATTGACTTTGTATAGGGTTGACGTAAAATCGACCTTCCGGCAGACTTTCATTTTCTGCGTGCTCTCCTGCAGTTTTCTTCGATTTTTAAATTTGGCGCAGACAAAGGATTTTGGAATCCTTCTGCAAGTCGCGGGAATCTAAGTTGTTTAACGGTAAATACTGACCAAGGAACATTCATGGCGAAGAGACGCGGAAATCCAAACTGGGGCAAGCCGGAACCGATCGGCCCAATTGTCCCCACTGTCACCGAGTTTGAGCAGGTAGTGAAAGAGTACAAGCTCACTCCTGACCAGTATTTGCGGTCTACCCGGCTGCGCGAGTGGGCGCGCCGGAACAAGAATTCCAAGTACATCCCTGAGCCTTTGCTCGAAGCCTGGGGTTTCGAGATCGAATCGACTCTTTGATCGTGTTGGGAAGTTGAGGCAGGGCCGCCGCTCGGCGGCCTTTTTGTTTACTAAGAGTTGAGGATTTTGGGGAGACGGGCGTCCTCGCCCGTCTATTTCCCAGGCTTCAATCGAGATCGAAATCGCGGATCGGCCTCCCCGTATCCGGCGATTCCTTGGCTTTTCTGATGGCTTCCTGAAACTTCTTCTCCAGAATATCCGAAGCATTTTTCTGAGCTTCAACCGATTGCCGGAAGATCGAATCCCGGCGCGTGTCCTGCTCTTTCATCGCCCGCGCCGCCTCGTCCAAATCATTGAACATCTTCGGCTTCAACGGCGCCACATGTGAAATGACTGTTCCGTTGCCGGCGTCCACTTTCAGCGCCGCCCCGCAACATGGGCACGCGACTTCGATGGTGGGATTCTTCGCCATTCCAAGTTGAATCATACCGCAAACCAGCGGCCGGTGATTAGTGATCACTGGCCAGTAGCGCCCTCTAAACACTAGCCACTGCCCACAGACCTTATACTTTTGATCGATGCCAGCCAAAGCGCTTTTCTTTGATGTCGGAAACACGCTGCTCTTTCCCGATCGCAGGCGGATGCTGCACGCGCTGCACGAAAAGCAAATCTTTCCTTCTGATGATTTATTGAAAGAAGTCGAGCGGCAAACCAAGCGCGAGTTCGATTCTCTGCTGGAAAACCACTCCGCCATAGATCATGGATTCTGGCAGATCTTCTATTCGCACCTTTTAGAAGCGCTTCAACTGTCGGACGATCCTGTCCGCGATGATTTAGTTTCCCGCACTCGCATCTCGGCAAACTGGTGCGAAATTCGACCGGGAACGCGCGAAGCTTTGCAGCGTTTGGCGAAACACTACAGCCTGGCAGTAATCTCAAACGCGGACGGGAAAATTGCGGATGTCCTCGCCCGCTGCGGCATTGCCGATTGCTTTGAAACCATCACCGATTCCGGCATCGTTGGCAAAGAGAAACCGCATCCCGCGATTTTCGACGCAGCCATCCGCAGCCTGGGGGTTTCCGCCGCCGAGAGCATCTATATTGGCGACGTTTATTCAGTCGATTATCTCGGTGCCACCCGCTTCGGAATGCAATCGGTACTCTTCGACGTTGCCGGCGCCTACCGCGACCGAGGCCTCCGTCGCGTGGAGTCATTAGAGGAACTGGAATCGCACTTGATTGCTTAGAATGCCGGAATCGAAACCATCGAAAGCGCCGTGGATCTCTTCCGGAACCAACCTCACGAATTGCTCGTATACACGTCTATGACTTGGCACAAGCATGTCTAAAGCCTGGAGGAGTTCAATGAAACAAGTTCTGAATATCGGTATGGCGCTGTTGGTCGTAGCAATCGCGCTCCCCGCGCGCGCGGAACAGTGGTCAAAGACTTACAACATCTCCGGCGGGCCTGACCTGCGAGTCGAAACGTCGGACGCGAACATCCGAGTTGATACCTGGAACCAGAACACCATCGAGGCCACGGTAATCACCACCCGCTACAAGATCGGTGAGGGCGGCCTGCAGATAGATCAACACCAGAACGGCGACACTGTCGAGATTACTGTGCGCTATCCCCACCATGGCATCACCTTCGACATTGGCAATCACCGTGTGGACATCAACATTCACATGCCTCGAGAAGGCAAAGTCGACCTGCATACCGGTGACGGCAAAATCGAGATCAGCAATTTCAAGGGCGAAATGAATATGCGTAGCGGCGATGGTTCGCAAAGCATTCAGGGGGTAGATGGCAAGCTGCGCGCCAGCACTGGTGATGGACATATCACTGCCGACGGACGCTTTGATGAACTCGAATTGAAGACAGGCGATGGTCATGTTGACGCGCGGGCTGGCTCAGGCTCTGCCGTGGCGGGCGAGTGGAGAGTAGAAACCGGCGACGGCAACGTAACCCTGGAAGTTCCCGGAGATCTGGCCGCTGATGTTGCTCTCCAAACCGGCGACGGACATATCGACCTCGATATGCCGGTGATGACCGAGGGCAAACTTAAACAAAACGAAATCCACGGTAAGCTCAATGGCGGCGGAAAGCTGATGACGATTCACACCGGGGATGGGTCAATCCATTTGCGCAAAAGCTGAGGGTGGCAGCTCGATCATTCTCATACAATATTGTTCGTGCGAAACGGCGGAAGTCCTGAACATGACGAACTGTGGATGCAGGAGGCCTTGCGGGCTGCTCATCGAGCGCTCGATATGGGCGAAGTCCCGGTCGGCGCCGTCGTCGTGCATGAAGGTAAAATCGTCGGCCGCGGATTCAACCGCAACCTGTCTGAATCCGATCCAACTGCCCACGCGGAAGTCGTGGCGTTGCGGGAAGCAGGATCGGCCCTAGGCAATCACCGCCTCGCAAATTGCGCTCTTTTCGTGACTATTGAACCGTGCGCCATGTGCGCCGGAGCCATGGTTCATGCCCGCATTCGGACACTGGTTTATGGCGCAGATGACCCCAAGGCCGGAGCTGTGCACTCTGCCGTGCATGTTCTGAACCACCCCGCGCTCAATCACCAGGTTGAAGTGCGTCGCGGAGTTCTGGCAGGACAATGCTCAGAACTTTTGCAGGAATTCTTCCGCAAACGTAGAGCTTAATCGGCATATGTTGCTGATTTACTTTCTGAGCAGGGACCGCGGATTATGACCTGATAAAATGCAGGTCAGTCCCAGAACTACATAATTCGTCCGACGCGGAGAGGTGCGTGAGTGGTTGAAACGATCCGCCTCGAAAGCGGGTGGAAATATCCAACGCTAACGAAAATAAACAACTTATGTCACCGATTATAGCCAGAAATGCCGTATTTGCGGCGAATTTTGCACCCTTCCTGCACCCTTTTTGAAAATCATTCAGTTCAATCATTCGGCCTCGCTCCGCAAGGGATCAACACTTAATTCCCCGCCCTCGTGAATTAGGTAGCGACCTTGGACGAATCCTGAGAACGCACATCGTCACAATAATCGAGAAGATGTTAAACGACGAGTGTCGAATGGTGGAGGTAGTCGGGATCGAATTGCTAGCCCACTCTGAAAACGGACAAGTTATTGATTCGCGGTAAGTCGCAGTATGCCCAGAATGCCTAAAAGGCCTGCATTCCCGAATTCATTGTACGGTTATTGTACGGTGGATTTTCATGAAATCAAGTCTCAAAGCATGATCATCTGCAGTAGAGACGTAGGCTCTATCGCCATAATCAGGCGGAGATTCAGTGTGAAGCTCATTTTGCTAAGGCTTGGCCGCAGGCCCAGTCTGAGCCTGCGCCGCCTCTTCATCGTAAGTGGGGAACGGCTGTGGCGTGGGACTGGTGGGCATGTTCGTCAGGGTCACCAGATCCTTCTGCACCTGCGCCCATTTCTGCGGATCCCGTTTCGTAAAGATGGGAGCTTCGGGATCGGAATAGAACTTCTCGATTTCTTCCTTGATCCCCAGAGGAATGGGCACCTTGGGCTGGCTGGTCAGAGCGTGCAGCAGGTTGGCGTAGGTCTCGTCGGTGAGGCGATAGCCGCCCGGCTGCACCACGTATCCCGTATCCAGATCGCGATTCATCAACGGGTGGTTGGGATCGCGTGGATCGACCGGCACATCGGGATACGCGCGCCTGTCCAACATAGTCTTCCTGCGCGCAGCGGGAGGCGTAAACCTCCACAGCACACGGCGCAGTTCATAGACTGACACCGCGAGGCTGTGCACATATTCGCCTTCGGTTTTTTCCGTCGGCCCCTTGACGGCGACCTGCCGCAGCGGCCCCACCTTGGGCAGGATGAACAGGAAGACTGCCAGCGACCAGGTGCCGATCCCCGCATGGTGGCGATACGCATCCCAGTCGTCGAATGCCGCCACTTCGGAGATCTCGCGATGGAGTTCGATGGCTTCCGGCGTGGTGACATCCGGCGGTTCGTGATGGCGATGCAGCAGCGTGACCGCGTACGCGATGCGCGGAATAAAAGCGCGCACCGCAAAGCGGTAGCCCCCCTGGTTCACGCGCTCGCGGCGTGTTCCTTCGAATTGCTCCGAGAGCCCGTAGGTCTGGTAAAAGGCCAGCGAAAGCTGCTGCATGGAAACGCGCAAGCCGATGTGCCGCAGATAGTGCAGAGGCGCCATGCGATGATGCGCTACCTCGTCGATGTCGAACGAGAATTCGGTCGCCACATACCGGTGCTCGTCTTCGCCGAAGGTCACCACGCGGCCATACTTGCGGCGAAGGCGGTGGTATTCAACGGGAACCGCCAGATTCACCGCCAGCGAATGCCCGTATATGTCGCCGATGTAATGCGAAAGTGCGCCAACCGCGAAGGCAAGTTCATCGGCATTGTGGGCGGCACGAAAGAGGTTCACCACAAAATCCCCGGTGCGAGTATAGTGCGTAAGATTTGAGAACGACCTCTGGCCGAATGGATAGTAGCCAAGGTCCTGGATAACGCAGCCGCCGTACGCGTAGGCGCGCGCTTCCTCAAGCTGTTGTGGCGTGAGATTCGGGTAACGGCTGAGCAGCAGGGGGACGATGGAGTTGTCCCACGTCAGGTCAATGAGCTGCTCGTGGGTGAGAAGCGAGTAGGCAGCGGAAGGTGTGGGGAAGATCAGGAGCAGGAGGCACAGGACAGAACCCACTGCTGCCGACCGGAGACTTGCCATGAAAACTAAGATGCAGAGTTGGAAATCCGCGAAGTACACAATCGAATCGCGATCTCAAAGGCGGGAGCGGCGAGCACTTCCGCCTTTGGCACGAAAACGATGGTTTAGTCGGAGTGCTTTCGGAGCCTTTTTCGTTTGTCCACGACTGGAATGACCTGACTGGCATGCCATCCGAGCATGTGCTGGGACGAGACGAGGCCGACTACGAAAGACAGTTGGATGAATTCGAGAAACGATACTGGAGCGCATCGCTTATGAACGGTGCCATTCCTATTTGCCACGAAGGCTGCGCTCTGCGGATTTGGCTCGTTGTGACAGGTGATCAGGCCGGGCATCTCTGGCAGGATGCACGAAGTGACTACATAGGACTCAAGTCGCTGGTAGCTGAAAATGGAAATCCCGCCACATTTTCACTCTGGTACAACGAATGGCTCGATCACGCCATTCGAGCTGCGGCATCCTGATCCGTCAGAAGCTTTCACCGCCGGGTCAA
>CAVPCD010000003.1:0-18352 GCA_963702345.1 uncultured Acidobacteriota bacterium
GGCAAAAAATGGCGGTGCTCATGCACAAGTATCAGCAAATGGATTACCGCCAGATTGCAGATGTTTTGAAGTTGAGTGAGTCAGCCACCAAATCGTTACTGTTCCGCGCCTATGAAACTTTGCGGACGCAGCTGAAAGAATTCGTCTAAAGGAAAGATTTATGAAGTGCAATGAAATTCGCGAACTGCTTCCGGACCTGGCCGCCGGACTCGTCGTCGCCGAGCCAGAGGCCAATCATCATCTGCGCTCCTGCTCTGATTGTGCGGGAATGCTGGCCGAGTTCCAGAAGACCATGGCGCTGCTCGATGAGTGGGTGGCGCCGGAACCATCGCCGTATTTTGACACCAGGCTGCATGCGCGTTTGCGCGAAGAAGCAGCTAAGCAACCGTCGCGTTGGCTGAGTTGGATAAGTCTGCGCCGTCCGGCGCTGGCCGCTTCACTGGTGGCAGTCGTGGTAATAGGCGCGGCTGTATTCCGGTTGGAAGAGAAAAAGTTCAGTCACCGCACTCCTACGGTGGCCGCCATTATCGAGCCCGGTACAGCAGTTGGCGATCTGCAGGCGCTTGATCAGAACCACGACGTTTACGCCGACTCAGATTTGCTGGATGATTTGCAGGTCCAGCAGGATGTGCACGCGAACCCGTAAGATTGGGGCGCGATAAGTTGGCTGAAAGTACTACAAAGAGAAGTGAATTCCGGGGGAAGACAGGGATGAAAGTAGCGGCGCAATTTCGGCACCGGCTGGCCTCGTGCATCACGATGCTGGCTTTGGCGGCGCCGTGCTTCGCTCAGAATCATCGCAACGAACCTGCGCCGCGTCCTTCCCGTCAGGAACCCACCCGTTCGCAACCTAGATCCAGCCGGCCTCAATACCAGTCCCGGCCAGAACGCAATTATTCTGCGCCGCCGCGTAACTATCAATCTCGGTCTCCGCAGAATTACGGGTCGCGGCCCGGGAGAAATTATCCGCCGCCGTCACAGCGGAACTACCAATCCCCGCCCCCGCGCAGTTATCAGGCTGGGCCGCAGCAACAACCACGTTATGATGTACCGCGTCCGTACGAGCCGCCGACGCAGGGCCACCATTCCGGCCAATGGCTAAACCAATACCGTGGCGCGCCTTTGGATCAACAAAGACGGGCGCTACAAAACGATCCTACATTTCGCCGCTTGCCGCCGAACCGCCAGCAGCAACTTGAGCAGCGGTTGCAACACTTCGACACTTTGCCTAGAGAGCAGCAGCAGCAAGTGCTTCACCGCATGGAAACCTGGGAACACCTGACGCCGCAACAGAAGCAGCAGTTCCGGGCGGTTGATTCACAGTTCCATAGTCTGCCGCCTGACCGCCAGCAGGCGGTGAGAGGCGCAATCCAAGCTTTGCGCGCCATGCCGCCCGACGCGCGCCAGCGTGCTCTTGAGTCGGGACGATTCAATCAGTTCTCGCCGCAGGAGCGGGAGATTTTGAACAATACCGCGCGGCTGCCGTTGGCGCCATCGCAGCCGGAAAATCAATCCCAGCAGCCCAGCAACGGTCCACAGCGCTATATTCCCCGGCCGCCGCAGTAAGCACCGCATTTGTCTGTTTTAGTTATTTTCTCAGCAGATTCTTAGCAACGAACATCAGGTTGGCAGGGCGTTCAGCCAGACGGCGCATCAGGTAGGCATACCATTCAGTCCCGAACGGAACATACACTCGCATGCGCCAGCCTTCGCGTATGAGCGCCCTCTGCAGGTCGCGCCGAATTCCATACAGCATTTGAAATTCGAAAGCATCGCGCGAAATATGCTCCTGGGTCGCGAACGACTGGGCCTGGCGGATGATGTTTACGTCGTGCGTCGCCAGGCCGTGATACGTTCCGCTCTTTAGCAAAACCTTCATCAGTTTTACGTAGTTCGCATCAACCTCGGACTTTTCCTGATAAGCAATCTCCGCCGGCTCGCGATATGCGCCTTTGCATAGCCTTATGCGGATCCTCTCGTGCAGCAGCTTGGCCACGTCGTCTTCCGATCGCCGCATGTAACTTTGGATCACTGCTCCCACGCAACCGCTATTACCGTTCCGCCGGTGCAGTTGGTGGACGAAATCCAAGGTGCGTTGCGTGTATGCGGAACCTTCCATGTCGACGCGAACAAAGTTTTTCGGCGCCATCGATGCGGCTTTCTCCACCAATCCGGCAACGTTGGAGTACCCGAGCTGCGGATCGACATCGATCCCCATGTGGGTGAGCTTCACGCTGACGTTGGCATTCAATCCGCGCTTAGAAATTTCTGAGAGAAGTTGATGGTAGAGCTGAGCGCTGTGAGTGGCCTCTTCGGCGGTGGAAACGTTTTCGCCGAGATTATCTACGGAAACGGCGAGGCCGGCTTGATTTAAAGCGGCCGCGGCGCGGAGCGCGTCTTCTACCTGGGTGCCAGCAACGAACCGCGAAGAGATGCGCTGGCCAAGCGATGATTTTTCCGCCAGGCGGCGCAGCGTGCGGCTCTCAGACAAAGAAATGAGCGACGCCCTTAGCACGTTCTTCCTGTGCAAGCGAAGCCTTGTATTGCCTTGTTCGAGATCACAGAAGGTTTTACCACAAACTACAAGTATGCTTCGAGCCGCAGCGAAGAAGCTCGCGCCTTACGGCTTGAACTGGAATTCCAGCAGTACAGTGGAATCGTGCTCAGCTTTTGCCCACCTGCACTCGCGCGCCGCATTTTGTGCGGCTTGAGCCAGCAGCGGGTTTCCACCCTTCACCTGAATTGATTTCACCGTGCCGTTCGGAAGTACCAACACTTCCAGCTTAACCGCGCCGGAAAGGCGCATGCTTCGGGCCATGGAGGGATAAATCGGAACGACTTTGTTGACCATTTTCCGTGCAGATTGGCTCTCGCCACTTTGAGCACTCTGCGCGTCGGCGGACAAAGCCTTGGGAATCGTGGCTAAACCTAGCAGAACAGCTAATAAAACCGAACCGAGCCTCATAACTACCTGAATTTAAGCGGTTCGGTCTGCTGGGAACAGATTACCGGAGTGGATATCCGGCTGAGACTGAAGTAACCGGCGAGGTTCTCCGCAGCGGACAACCATGCTCCAGTTTATTCAATCCCTTGATCTTCAAGGAACTTTTCTACTTCCAGCGCAGCCATGCAGCCTGAACCAGCCGCAGTTATGGCCTGCCTATAACGCCGGTCCTGCACGTCGCCGCAGGCATAGACTCCCGGCACCTTGGTAAAAACATTACCCGTCGTCTTCAGATATCCGTCCTGGTCCATTTCCAACTGACCCTCAAAAATTTTGGCGTTGGGTATGTGTCCAATCCCCAAAAACATGGCGCTCACCGGCAAGTGCGAAGTCTTTCCGTCTCTCAAGTCGCGCAGCCGCAAGCCGGTCACTTCTTTTTTGGAAGGATCGTCAACCTCTTCCACCACCGTGTTGGTAATGAAGTCGATTTTGTCGTGTTGCTGCGCCCGTTCCAGCATGATTTTAGACGCGCGAAAATCATCTCGACGATGAATCAGCGAGACCTTGCTGGCGAACCGAGTAAGAAAAATTGCTTCTTCCATTGCCGAGTCGCCGCCGCCGATCACGGCAATATCTTTACCCGAAAAGAAAAATCCGTCGCAGGTAGCGCACGACGAAACTCCGTGGCCGATCAAAGCTTGCTCACTCGGTAATCCCAGCCAGCGCGCCGACGCGCCGCTGGCAATGATCAGACTGCGCGTTTGCACGGTTTCTTTCCCCACATTTAACGTGAACGGCCGGCTACCCAGGTCCGCTCCCGTGACGTGGGCCATCTGGTATTCCGCGCCGAAACGTTCCGCCTGACGGCGCATGTTGGCAATCAGTTCGGGTCCCTGAATGCCTTCGGGAAAGCCGGGAAAGTTCTCCACCAATGTGGTGAGGGAAAGCTGGCCGCCGGGCTCGTGGCCCTCGATCACCAGCGGCGCGAGTTTCGCACGCGCCGTGTAGAGGGCCGCCGTATGTCCGGCGCAACCTGATCCCACGATTACGACGTTTCGTATACCCATAGGCTCGATTAGATTACAGAATTGAAATTCGGTCGCAACCGCGGCTTACTGGTGGCGCGTCACATTTTCGCTCTTGTGGTGCGCTACTCCGGTACCGCTTAACCGCGCCAGCTCTGCCGGAATCAGCTTCCTCGCATCCAGCGCTCCGCGATAATCTGACAAAATCGACGAGGCCGAGGCAAACAGAGATTCATATGCGCTCTGGTCCGGTGCCGGACCGCCATTACTTCCTGAGCAGCGTGCCAGCACCACCGACGATTTTCCAAATCGTTCCAGTTTGACTCGTCCCGCAGGAGTAGCAGCAGTGAGCATTGCGGAGGCCGTCGTCACCGAAGATGCGCTCGATTCGATAGAAATCTCCAGCAGGTCCTTGGCCTCGCGCAGACGGAAGACCAGCGTCTCGACCATTTGTTCTTTGTCACGGCTGAAAGAGTATTGCGCGGTCGAAAATGTCTCGCCGTTGGGAAAGTCGCGGCGGATGCGCACAAACTCCGCCAGCGTCGGTTCCGACGAACTCGCGGGTGCCGCAGGAGCATTGCCCATGCCAGTAATCGGGTTGGCATTCGGATCCAGCACCGATCGCCCGCGGTCCACCTCGAAGTCCGGACTGAATGAAGGCCGCTTCGGAATCCGCGCCAATGCCGACGAAATTTCCTGCTGTTCCGCCGGCGACGGAGAGCACACATTCAGGACGTTTACTTTCACCTGCGGTTTCGGCGGAGCCGGTTCCTGTGCCCGGCATATGCACGCCGCGGCCGCGATGGCGCTTATAACTAAAATTGTCGTACGCACAACCGCATTCTAGCAGCACCCCATTCGCCCATATTCCTTAGTCCATTCTGGATTGGCCTACCATCTATAATGCAGGCGATATCGCATGACCTCCCGTCGTTTACGCGCGCGTCTCTGGCTGGAACATTACGACCTTTTTCCGCGTAGCAGGCTGGCGTTTTTCACTCTGTATGTGCTGGCGTTAAGCCTGTCGCTCCTGATTGTCGAAGAAGTAGGTGGACTATTCCGTAGCTCTTTCGGAAGCTCTCTCACCGGCTGGGTCATCTTGTTGACACTTCTTGGCCTGGTGTTGCTCGCCGTTCTGTCCTTGCGAAGAGTCTCGTCAAAAATGCTGTGGCGGATGCGCAGCCGCTTGGTACTGACTTACGCTTTCATCGGCGTCATCCCTCTCGTTCTGCTGGTGGTTCTGGCCGCGTTGGCCTTCTATCTTTTTTCCGGGCAATTTGCAGCCTACATCCTTACGTCACGGCTCGATTCGGACCTGCGAAGCCTTGGCATAAGCAATGTCCGCCTGGCCAGTGAAATAGCCTCGAAAGTATCTGCGCACAGCGTCATGCCTTTATCTCCGGACGCAATCCCATCCCGACGCACGAATCATCAGGTCTTTGCATGGGTCGACGGTAAGCTCATCTTTAATAACTCGGGCGAGGCGGCTCCATCGCTGCCCGCGTTTCTTCGTCAAGACTTGACCCGAGTTGTGCAGGACCATGGCGGCGTATTTTTGCGTTCGGTGACAGTGGTTCCCGGCGACAACGGCGTGCTTGTTGTGCTTTCCAGCCGACCGATCGAGCAGCGGTTACTGGCTGAACTCGGAGGCAGCCTGGGTGAAGTCACGTTGTATCGATTGGATACTGGAACCAGGAATCCTACCCCGATTTATAGTGCCGGCAACATACCTCCGCCACGGCGAACTTTAGATTTCAAAGTTACCTCGGGAGCAGAAGTTCCAGTTCTCGACTGGAAAAGCGGTGCAGATACGAATCCAGCTCCCGTAAGCGTTACTACGCGGCTTTCGCAACTTTATGACCTGGGCTTTTCTTCTCTGGGAGACTTGGGCGCAACTATCGAGTTTGTTCTTTTTCTTCTCTTGATCGCGCTCTTTCTTTTTGAAGCTGCCGCCTGGTGGATTGGTACGCGCTTGTCCCGTTCGATAACCGGTGCCGTAGCCCAGATGTATCTCGCCACCACCCATATCAATCGTGGCGACTTCAGCCATCGCATCCCGATCACTTCGAACGATCAACTGGCGGCGCTGGCGAACTCGTTCAACTCGATGACCGAATCCATCCAGAATCTGGTCCTCGAACAAAAAGAAAAGCAGCGCCTGGAGAACGAAATTACCATCGCGCAGGAAGTGCAGGCGCAGCTTTTTCCGCGGCACATTACGCAGCTTCCCAGCCTGGAAGTTTTTGGGTTCTGCCGTCCGGCACGCAGCGTGAGCGGTGATTACTATGACTTTCTTTCACTCGGCCCGGATCGGTTACTGCTGGCCGTTGGCGACGTGAGCGGCAAAGGAATCTCCGCCGCGCTGCTCATGGCGACAATTCACTCCGCGGTTCGTGCCTATTCAGTCGAAGGCGTCCCCGCGCTTCGGCAGTTACAGGCGGTTGGAGATGGACCGCATCTGCGTTCCAGGGTTGAATCGCTCATCGAAGGCGCGGAGGTTTGTCCGGGCACGCTGCTCTCTCTTCTTAACCACCAGCTTTACCACAGCACCCCGCAGGAAAAATACGCCACCTTATTTCTCGCTATGTATGACGCCCAGAGTCGCCGCCTCACTTTCAGCAACGCCGGCCATCTTCCGCCGCTGGTGCTCTCGGAAACAGGCATCGTAAAGCGGCTAGAGGACGGCGGGACCGTGGTCGGTCTTTTCGACGACATTCACTATGACGAAGATTCGGTGCAGCTTCGTCCCGGCGAGATTTTCCTTGCTTATAGCGACGGCGTCACCGAACCAGAGAATGACTTCGGCGAGTTCGGCGAGGAACGCCTGATCGAACTCGTTCAGGAGAACCGCGATCTCCCGCTCGAGCGCATTTCTGAAATTGTCACTGCAGCGGTTGACGACTGGATTGGCGGTGCCGAGCAGCCCGACGACGTCACGCTGGTGCTGGCGCGAGCTCGATAAACCGATCCAACAACTTTCATTTCCGCGTTGTGTTTCAATAAGCCAATCACTCCGGAGGACGCGTGCCCAAAATTCCCCGCTTTATCGCCCTCACCTGTCTGATCGCCGCGACAGTGCTACTCGCTGCCTGCCCCGCGCGGCGCAGCATTGAATCGATCAATCGTGATCCCGCGCGCTTTCACGATCATGAAGTCACGGTTGCAGGACGTGTCGTGAATTCATTCGACGTGATGGGAGTGGCGGCGTTTGAAATCGACGACGGCACCGGACGCCTCTGGGTTTACAGCAACAAATTCGGGGTTCCCGGCAACGAATCCAAAGTCGCCGTGACGGGAACTATTCAGCAGGGATTCAGCCTCGGCGGCCGTAACTTTGCGATGATCCTGCGCGAAACCCGCGGCCACCATGAGTGAGGACACGCGCGCTCAGGCACGGATCGCGGCAACTCCTTGTTATAATCGATGCTGAATTGATGTCGTTTTTGATGTCGTCTCGGCATTGATTTCGCCAACGATCATCTCCTCGGCTTCGTTTCACACGGCGCTATCGTCTAGGGGTTAGGACGGAAGATTCTCAATCTTCAAACCCGGGTTCGATTCCCGGTAGCGCTACCAATGTTTCTGGCTTACCGCCGTTCATTTATTCATGGACGCCTCAGGAATCTCGAGTAGAACGCTGCGAACACCAAGACGATTCCAATATTCACCAGCAGCCGCTCCCAGAATCGGCTTCTGAAGAAAGCGAAATCTACACCGACTATGATGGCTACCATCGCCACCACGTAAAGCGCGATGGCTACCTGTCTGCCCATTCAGTGCCTGTTCAATCGTATAGGGAATAACCCCCTCAAGCTATTAGCTGGTAGCAGTTAACGCGACGATTCAATTTCCTGAATGATGCGGTCGGCGTGATAGACCTCTCGCAGCCCTCCCATCAACGCGCGGCTATCGACGGCGATGGCGCGGTTGGCGACAGGATCGTAGGCATAGTCTCCGCCTAAGGAGAAGATGTTCCCATCGAAAATCAGGCCAACGATCTCGCCGTTTTGATTAATCAATGGGCTGCCGGAGTTGCCGCCGATAATGTCGTTGGTGGTTGAGAGATTCATCGGGGTTGACAGATTTAATTTTCCCTTGGCATCGAGCCAGCGCTGCGGGAGCACAAATGGCGGAGCGCCATTTGCCCGATCAAATAATCCGGCCATAGTTGTGTATGGCTGAATGTGACGGCCTTCCGCGTCATCAAATCCTTTGACCGTGCCGTAGTTGAGGCGCGCGGTGAAGGTAGCGTCGGGATCGATGCTGGCCCCATAAATGGCAAATCTCAGCTTGGCGATTCGCTGAGCGGCGGCGCGCGTGGGGGCATCGACCTTGGCCTCGTATTCCTTGCGCATGGCGCG
Source organism: uncultured Acidobacteriota bacterium (assembly GCA_963702345.1). GTDB lineage: Bacteria > Acidobacteriota > Terriglobia > Terriglobales > Acidobacteriaceae > Gp1-AA145. Next base: position 8,331 of record CAVPCD010000003.1, read on the forward strand.
CAGATCGGGATCGATCAAAACCGCGAAGTGAATCATCGGATCGTCCGATGCATCGATGGCGGCTCGACCGCCTTCGAATAATTTCACTCTCACTTTCGGATCGTCGAGATGCGTGCCGGCGACCAGGCGCTGCGCGAGTTGTTCGGGCGACTCGTTGCCCAGCATCTTGTGCACAAAAGGATCATCAGGTCCTAGATCGCGCTGCACGTTACTGAAGGCGAAGGCCAGGTAAAGTTCGACCAGGTCTTTATACACGGGAGTTGGCGCGGAAAGCTCCTGCTGCAGCTCGATAAGAGACTGATCGGTGAATTGCGGCAGGCGCTCTCCGTTGGGCTTGGCGCGCTCCACCGGCGCGCGAACTAGTGAAATTGCCTGGGCCAGGAGGCCGCGCGTGAAAAAGGGATTACCATCCATCGCGCGGTGCCGCACATATAACTTCGCCCGTTCAACTTGTAGCTGCGCAAGGTCGTCCCAAGCCTGGGCATCTGCTGCCAGGTTGGGATGGGCAGCGACAGCATCCCGCAGGCGTTTTTCTTCCCTGACCTTTATGTCGAAGAAATGGGGATCCACGAGCGCCTGCTGGCGGCCGATTTCGACTTTGTAAGTATTGTCCGCGAAGAACAGCCGCTCTTTGGCTTCGCGCGCCTGCTGTGGACCAGTGGCGACGAACTGCTCAAGCAGTCCGCGGTATTCGGATATCCACGGAACAATCTCGGTCAACGCCTGGTCGCGCTCAAACTGCAGTTCCGAGACCGTCAGTTCGCGGCTGGTGCCGCCTGGATTACCGGATACGAAAACCAGTTGACCTTCCTTCGAGCCGTTCTTGCTCCAGTGAAGATAGTCGGTGCTCGCAACTGGTTGATTATTTTCGTAGGCGCGCACCATGCCAATGTCGAAATCGAAACGCGGGAAGTTGAAATTGTCTGGATCGCCGCCGAAGAAGCCGGCTTGAAATTCCGGCGCAAAAACCAGACGAACGTCGTTATAACGCTTGTAGTGGTAAAGGTCGTAAACGCCGCCATGGTAGAGAGAAACCAGGTCGCAGCGAATGCTCGGGTCTGATCCACAACTCTGCTCGAGCTTGGCGGTTTCCGCTCGCAACGCCAGATTGGCGGCATCTCCGGTTTTGCCGGTGAGGGCGGCGTGGACGTCATTTGTGACGTCGCGAATCTCAGTCAGCTGATCGAGTTCGAAATCGGGGCACTTGCGTTCATCGGCAGCGTTTTCGGCATAAAAACCGCTCTCGACGAAATTCTGTTCCCCAGCGGATAGGGACTTCACGCAGTCGACCACACAGTGATAGTTGGTCATCACCAATCCGTGGGGAGAAATAAAGGAGGCGGAGCAGCCGCCGGCGATGCGCAACGATGCCAGGCGCACGTGGTCGAGCCAGACCTGTGAAGGCTGAAAGCCGTACTTTTTCGCGACGGCTTGCGAGGGGAAGTTGTCGAAAGTCCACATGCCTTCGTCGGCATGGGCACGCGGAACTAAGAGGGAAAACGAACAGAAGAGCAGCGCCTCAATAAATACTAGCTTAAGCTTCATCTTAGAATCCTCTGATTGCAAAGGCAGGAATTTTTATACGGGGCAATCTACCTTGAAACGGAGGCAAATTGCAAGGAGGGGTGGCGTTCGCTTACCGGCAGCGGCGAGGGCCTGGTAATGCGCCTTTACGGGCCAGCGACCAGGAACATGGGATTCTGGGTAGGCGGGATCCCGGAACCGAGCACAGGAAAAGTGCTCAACGGAGCGTCGAGAGATACGCCAGTGTATGTGTCCCCCGGGTTTCCATTCGCGGGGTAGGTATCAACCACTGCGACATTTCCGGCGTCGCATTGCGAAACATAAACTTTGAAATTGGAGTTTGCGCCGCCTCCTGAAGCAGCCGCAAAGACGCGAAATCCAACCGTTCCGCAACCAGTTTGCCCCGAGGTGTCGCTGACCTGGCTGAGGGGAATCGTCTTGCTCACAGTTTGGCTGCCAGTGTCGATGACGGAAAGTTGGGTACACACTGTTCCTGTGCGCGGCGGCTGCGGCGGTTTCACCTGGTAGCTGGCCACGTAGGCGCGGCTCCCATCTCCTAGAACTGTCACCGACGTCGGAATCGCTGCGCTCGCGCCGCACGGCGAGGCTGCGGCCGAGGGTATCGCAATCGGATTTAACGAAGATGGCAGAGGCGTGCTGCTCGATACATCGAAGATGCGCAAGCTATCGGCGCTGGGATTTGTGACATAGAGACGGTTCAAAATCTTGTCATAGAACATGAAGTTGGCGCCGGCTCCGGGCGAACCTGACGACGCTACGACTGAATCCGAGCCGGTATCGATCGCATAAATAGTGCCGTTCTGGTCTAAAACGTAAACTTGGCCGCTGTCAGCCCGGGCAACTGCCCACACAGGAGTCGGTCCGGTCGGACACGGAGGCGGAGTGAGGCTGCCTAGGCAAATGGTTTTCGCCACCGTGTTTGAAACCGTATCGACCACGGATACGCTGCCACCTGAGGCACTATTCCCATGGTTAGCCACGTATACCTTTTGTGCAGCAGGTGCTTCGGCCACCGCGATCGGATGACTATCTACTGGCACCGCTGCCGTAACCACATCAGTCGTTGTATCGATCACGTACAGAGAGTTAGTTCCGTAGCCCGCGACAAAGACGCTGGGATTTTCGGCACTGTTAACGAATACCGCATTGGGGACTTTGGCCTGAGCTCCGAAAGACTCCAGCTCGCTACCGCTGGTGGAATTCGACACTGAAAAAGAGCTCGCCGCCGCGGCAGTCACGGTAAACGCGCCATTGAAACCATCCGTAGTGCAGCCGCTAACGTAAACCGTGTCGCCAACTGAAAATAATCCGGTGCCTCCGGTGTAGGTATAGCTTGCAGTCGATCCGCTGCCTGTCGCCTGGGTTATGGTGGCAGAGGGCGATGGAGGCAGACTGATTGCTACCGAACCTGTGGGAGACGATACGTTGCTCACGGAAACCGTGTCATCACCGCTATTGGCGATGTATAGCAGTGATCCCGAAGCGGTTAAACCAGCATGGACTGGAACCATCCCCGCTTTCAGCTCTCCACGCATGCTGTCTCCGGAGACATTAATACTGCTGACGCTGCCACGGTCGCGGTGGTTGTCGCCCACCCCGTCGGTGTTAATTGAAGCCACGAAATGCGCGGGAGCAGGATTCGGTTGCAGCCCCTGGATGGGCTGGGCGACGGGACGGTACGTTTCCCCGCAACTAAGGCAGATCAATCCGAGCAATATCGTGAACGCAGCCGTGAGTACACGCGAGGGCGCGTAGGGCTCATTATTCCGGATAGGAACTCTCATTAGGAATTGCTTATTCTAGCGGCTTGCGGCGAAGTGCGCCAGCCAAGCACACCGCTTCCAATTGAAGATAGGAAGCATGGCGAGGGTAGAAGGTTGCAAGGCTAATCGGTCGATTATCGCTTGGCCCGCTTGCGTGGGGACGCCTCCGCAGCTGCCGTAGTTGCCGCCGGCTTTTTCTTGCCTTCCATTTGCGCCAGGCTTTGCTTGAGCGCAGCCATCAAGTCGACCACCGGAGCAATCTTCTTGGGCTTTTCAACTTCGGCGATCTTGCCGCCTTCGAGTTTCGTCTGAATCAGGTTTTTCAGGTTTTCCTGAAAGTCGTCTTTAAACTTCTCCGGCTCCCACTCAGCCGCCAGCGCCTCGATCAACTGGTGCGCGACCTTCACTTCGGCATCTTTCAATTCCACGTCAGGCGCGCCAAAGCCTTCCACCTTGCGAACTTCTTCTTCGTAGTACATGGTATGCAACATCATTCCGCCTTCGTGCGGGCGCAGGAAGACCGTGTATTCGCGGTTATGCATGGTGAGCTTGGCGATCCCAACGTATTCGCTATCTTCCAACGCCTTGGTGAGCAGCGCATAAGGACGGCGGCCGGCTTCTTCCGGCATCATGTAATAAGAGGAGTCAAAGTAAACTGGATCAACCTCGCTGGCTTTCACAAACTCGAGGATCTCCATGTTCTTCGCGGTCTTGGGCTCGATCTGCTTGATCTCTTCGGGCTCGATGACAACATATTCGTTCTTGCGATACTCGTAGCCCTTGACGATGTCGCTGCGCTCAAGAACTTTGTTGTCGAGCGGACAGATAAGCTGCTGTTTCACGCGAGTAAGATCGTCGCGATGAAGCTGGTTGAAGGAAATGCCCGAACTGCGCGCGCCGGAAAACAGGCGCACCGGAATTGAGATCAAGCCAAAGGTTAAATATCCCGACCAAACCGAAGCCGCCATAGTTCATTCCTTTTGCCAGAGCAGGGCTTGATCGTTCAGGCCGCTCTGGTCGAAATTCTGACTGCTCGAGCCCAGCATTCACCGGGTAGCAGTTTAGACTACTCCGTGCTCTTTGATGCAGCGGAATTATGCGGGTAACCGAATCTTGAAGCGGGAGGGCTGGTGGCAGAGTTTTAGCAGGGCCATATCTGGTGTTTACGTGCTTGGTTCCGCATCTCTGGGCTAACCCGCATCATGATTCGGCCGCTGTTCTCGTTTGATATGAGCTACTTACCTCCCTATCCGGGTATTGCGCTGGTCCATCCAGCAGAAAAAGTGGCGGCTTTTGCCGCTTTAACGCTGCTTTTTGCGGCTTTAGGGAGGGTTGTGCGAGGGGTGACGACTGGCGGTGCGGTCGCCGGGGCCGCCATCTGCTTCGCGCTGCTCTGGGTTGCGGGACTCGCTGGCTTTGCAGGGCTGCTCACAGTATTCGTACTCACCTGGATCGCAACTCGCTTTGGCTATGCCCACAAGCAGCGGTTGGGAACGGCAGAGGCCCGAACGGGCAGAACCGCGCTTCAGGTGCTCGCGAATCTGGGGATGTCAGCGGGTTGCGCGGTTTTGTACGCCGCCCTTTGGCCGGATCGACGACTTCTGGTCGCGATGGCGGCCGCCCTGGCCGAAGCTGCCGCGGATACTGTCTCGAGCGAACTCGGTCAAGCCGTCGGCGGTGCGCCTCGCCTCATTACAAGCTGGAAGAGAGTCGAGCCGGGTACGGACGGCGCGATCACTTTGGCGGGCACCGTGGACGGAGCCACAGCTGCGATCGCAGTGGCGTTGGTATTCGCTCTCACTCGGATCTTGTCGTGGCGATTGTTTGCTGCTTGCGCCGCAGCGGGAGTGGTTGGAATGATCTTCGATAGCTTGCTGGGCGCGACTTTAGAGCGCCGGCATGTGCTCGGCAACAACGCGGTCAATTTCGCGTCGACGATAGTGGCGGCAGGGCTGGCGTTTTTGCTTGCGTAGCAGCCAGCGAATCTTGATTTTCGCGAGACGGCCGCCCTCGGCTGTCCGGCGCCGCACCTGCACGATCTTCAGGGGGTGAGAACAGAGAACAGCTCCAGAGCAAATTGCCAATCATCCGCGGTGAATTCACGAAAGCTACGCTGCCCGCGCCATTCGCTCCGCCTCGATGCCATCCAGCGCGGTCCATAAAGCCTTCGCTGCATTCTCGGCTGCATTCAGCGCGCGTTCCGACGCTCCGGGATTATTCCCCACAGCATTCGCCAGTTGCTGCTTCCACACTCGCGAGTGATAGACGTCGGCGGTCGTATGCAACGTGAAGTACTCGCAGGTCTTCGCATCCGCGCCATACATCGCTTGCAGTCCCCGCGCCTTCTCAGCCGCCACTCGCGGCACCTGAGATTCATATGCGTAGAAAGTAGCAAGCGCTTCTTCGGGCGAGCCTCCGATAGCAGCCGAGTGAAAGCGCTGCATCAGCGCGTCAATGTCCGCGATGGGCTTTGCGCTGCCCGCGCGTTCGCCGCCCATACCTTCAACAAAATCAAGCCAAAGTTCCGAGTGCGGACGCGATCCGTGCGATCCCATTTCGTCGTCGTAGTTCGCTATGACCGCGCGTCGCACCTCGCCCTGAGGCAACCGCGCCGCAAACTCCTGCAAATACTCCGGAAACGCATTCACGTGATGGAAGTAGTTCCGCCCATAGTTCTGCAAATCTTCGCCCGTCAGTTGGCCGGCGCTCCATGCCTTATAGAAAGGATGGCAAAGCAGGTCATATTTTGCGATGCGTGCGTCGAGTTCGGTGAAGAATTCTTGATTGGTCATTTTCCCTCCGGTTGAAAGTTCATACTACGAGGAACAAACCTGTGCTGGCAACCAGGGGTCGTTGCGCTCCTCTGCCCCGGGTGGAGTTGTTCGTTTTGGGAATAATTGGTCGCCACATGCAAAGAATTTCGGAGCAGCGGCTGGCTGTAGTGAGACCATGTCCCCGTGCGCACGCTCTTTCTTCTCACTTTCTGCGTAACATGTCTTTCGCAAACGGATTTCCGCATCCCCGCCGAAGTGCGTTTTAAGTCCGGTTACATCAATTCCATCGGCAAGCCGCCCGAGTTCACATCCGCCATGCTGTGGGGAATTGCCATCGCCGATACTCGTGTGGCTGGATTCGAGAAAGCGCAAGTCGAAATTGCGGAGACGCGGCTGTCGTGCCGAGTGGATGGGAAGGATGTAATCCTCAACGACGATCGCGGCAATGTTCGGGGAGGGCTGTATCGCCGTATTCCGTGGTTCGGGACCGACGCCCATAGCGCGCTACCTCTGGCTTATTCGGATGACCGGCGCGCGGTAATTCTGCGTGTTGGCGAGCGTCCCAATCGGGTGTGGCATTTCTGGGCTGCCTCGCCTCGAGCGACGCTTCCGCCTGGCAATCTCCAAGGGTGCACCGTAAAAATCCGCGCACGAATTTCTTCCGGCGCTCTGCTGCAGGTGGGAATGGACTACTGGCGCAATTCCACCGTCGGTTACGGCCCTGGCGGCAACAACCACGAAGCGGGGGCGAGCGACTGGTATTTCCCTTCGCCTGACTGGCGGGTGGCCACTTTCACGGATGTTCGCCTAGCTAAGTGATCCTCTGTGTCTTCCCTCTGTGAAACTCTGTGTTCTCTGTGGTTAAAGCTTTAGAACCTCACCACAGAGAACACAGAGTTTCACAGAGAACTGCCACAGAGGACTTCCCGCTGATATGAGGCTGTAAAATAGAAATCGATGCAGTTCACCGAAAAATTCGACATAGTGGTGGTCGGAGCTGGGCACGCCGGATGCGAAGCGGCCGTCGCTTGTGCACGCATGGGCCTGAAGACCGCGCTGTACACGCTCAATGTCGATCTGATCGCGCAGATGTCCTGCAATCCTGCGGTGGGCGGCATCGCAAAAGGACACTTGGTCCGCGAGGTTGACGCGCTCGGCGGGATCATGGGTGAAGTGACGGACGCCGTGGGTATTCAATTCCGTTTGCTAAACACTTCACGCGGACCGGCGGTCTGGTCGCCGCGGGCCCAGTGCGACAAGCAGGCTTACCGCCTGAAGATGCGCGAAGTGCTGGAGGCACAGCCGAATCTGAAGATCAAACAGGCGGAAGTGGGGGAGTTGATTTTAGAAGACAGCCATCAACCGTCAGCTATCAGCTGTCAGCAAGAACGGGAAGGGCACGACTTCAGTCGTACCGAAATCGGTCCCTCGGAAGACGCGGCTTCAGCCGATGCGGTTGCCGAAGACCGACGACCGAGAGCCGAAAACAGTGTTCCCGATCATCGGCGCATTCTCGGTGTTTGCTTGCGCGATGGCCGCACCGTTAGCGCGCCGGCGGTCATCATCACCACCGGAACTTTTCTCAATGGGCTGATCCATTGCGGCGAACAACAATATCCCGCAGGACGTTCCGGCGAACCGAATGCCGTGCTGCTGGGCGAAGCGTTGAAAAAGCTAGGGCTGCGTGGATGCCGTCTGAAAACCGGGACTCCCCCGCGCCTGGATGGCCGCAGTATTGACTGGTCCAAATTCCAAATTCAGCCTGGCGATGTTGATCCGACGCCTTTCAGTTTCCGCACCAAGAAAGTTGCGCACCACGATTCGCAAGTGCCATGCTACATCGCATGGACCACTCCCGAAACTCATCGCATCATTCGCGAAAACGTTCATCGCTCGCCTATGTACAGCGGGCAGATTCAATCCATCGGGCCACGGTATTGTCCGTCGATCGAAGACAAGATCGTTAAGTTTCCCGACAAGGCCACGCATCAGCTTTTCCTCGAACCGGAAGGCCTGAACACCCACGAAATTTATGTCAATGGGATGAGCACCTCATTGCCGGTCGAAGTGCAGCTCGAAATTTTGAAGTCGGTTCCGGGTCTTGAAAACGCGGAAATGTTGCGCCCGGGATATGCCATCGAATATGACGCCATTGATCCGACCGAGCTCGAGCGCACACTTGAAACCAAAAAAATCTCGGGCCTGTTTCTGGCGGGACAAATCAACGGAACCTCGGGTTACGAAGAAGCCGCTTGCCAGGGCCTGATGGCGGGAATCAACGCCGGCCTCAGAGTGAAGAACGAATCTCCGCTCATTCTTGACCGCACCGAGGGTTATACCGCCATCCTGATCGATGATCTGATTTCGAAAGGCACGAACGAGCCTTATCGCATGTTTACATCGCGGGCCGAATTCCGTCTGCACCTTCGCATCGACAACGCCGACCAGCGCCTTACTCCGCATGGCCGACGAATAGGCTTGATTAGTGATGTCGCATGGGAGGATTTCCTGGCCAAGCAGCAGCGACAGAAAGAGATTAAGCAGCTGCTGGAAAAGACCAGGCTGACGAATGCAATGATTGAAAGCATTCAGCAATCAGCATTCAGCAATCAGGAAAGTCCGTCGTGCGCCGTGGGTCGCGCGTCGTTGGCCGAAAAGCACGGATCCGACTTCAGCACAGGCCATGTGGGGACGGGCGTCCACGCCCGTCCGGCCGAGCAAGTCTCGGCATCTGCGAATAGCGATCAGCAAGAACGGGACGGGCACGACTTCGGTCGTGCCGAAAACGACGCCGACGATCCGCGTTCAGTCCCTGAGGGCATACAAATCGATATCTCTTCCGCACTCGGCCAGCCGCTCGCTCAACTTCTGAAGCGGCCCGAGATCAAGATCGAGCATCTCGTTTCAGTGCTGCGCGACCTTTATCCCTCTTTCTTTATCCGTGAATATCCGTGTGAATCCGTGGCCGCTCTGCCGTCCTCGCTTCGCAACGAACTTAAATCCGTCGAAACGGAAATCAAATACGAAGGCTACCTGCTGCAGCAGCAGCGCGCCATCGATCGCCTGAAGAAATCCGAGCAGCGCAACATTCCGGAGTGGTTTGATTACAAATCGGTGAGCGGCCTCTCCCGCGAAATGCAGGAGACCCTAATCAAAATTCGCCCGCGCACGCTGGGCCACGCCTCGCGCATTCCCGGCGTGACTCCGGCAGCGGTGTCGTTAGTCAATGTTTATATCGAAATCCAGGGGCGCCGCCGGGAGCAAGTCGCGGCAATCTAACCATGCGTCTGTCCTACACGTATCTCGAGTCTCCGATCGGAACCCTTCTGTTAGCGGGCGACTCTAAGGGCTTGCAACAGATTCTGTTCTCGACTGATGGCCGTCCGGCTCGTCCAGATCCCGAATGGATTGAGGATTTTTCCCCATTGGCAGCCGTGATTAGTCAACTGAAAGCCTACTTCGCGGGCGAACTCGAGACTTTTGATCTTTCACTTTTCCCGCAAGGCACTCCCTTCCAGAAAAGAGTGTGGAGCGAGCTGCAGAAGATTCCGTATGGCAAGACCATCTCTTACGGGGAACTCGCGCGGCGCATCGGTAATCCGAACGCAAGCCGCGCGGTAGGGCTCGCCAACGGATCGAATCCCATTTCAATCGTGATCCCGTGCCATCGCGTGATCGGGTCGAATGGCAAGCTGACTGGCCACGGCGGGGGCCTCCCGATCAAAGAAAAGCTGCTGGCATTGGAGCGACGTCAATTGCGGCTGTTGTGAATCGAAATATCCCCGGCCTGCACTTCGCGTGACCTTGATTTAACATAAATACCAGGTGCTTTCGGCATCCGAATAATTATGATCAGAAAACTTCTTCCCGCTTTCGCTTTCTTGCTGCTATGTTCATTGGCCTTGGCCCAGGATCCCGCATTGCTGCGCCCGCCGAAAGG
>CAVPCD010000004.1:0-587083 GCA_963702345.1 uncultured Acidobacteriota bacterium
AAGCGGCAACTGCAACTGTCATAGTTCTATTCTTCTGGTTTTTTATCAGAAGTCGCGCTATTCTTTCTGCCCATGCGCGCCAGTTTGATCGGCGTTTTTCTGCTGTTGTCCGTGGCAACGACTGTTTGTGGCCAGCAGGAATGCCCTCTTCCTTTGGTTTTGCGGCCGATCCCCCGCGAGAAGAATATCTTTACTGACCAGCAGGAATCCGATCTGGGCGATATTCTCTCTGACTCGCTCGTCGAAGATGAAGCCGTTATTCAGGACGACGCCTTATCAGTTCACCTAAAGGAAGTAGCTGCGCGGCTGGTCAGCTACCTTCCGGAAAATCATTTTCGACTACGCTTCTTTCTTATCGAGATGTCTGAAGCAAACGCCTTTTCTCTTCCGGGTGGCCGTATATATGTTTCACGAAAGCTTATCGCCAGCCTTAAAAGTGATGATGAACTCGCTGCGATTCTCGCTCATGAGCTTGGACATGTGATCACCCACCAAGGCGCAGTTCTAATGACCCAGGAATTCCGACAAGTGCTTGGTGTCAATTCAGTTACCGACCGTGCGGATATCGCTGACAAGATCCACCGGGTAAATGAAACCTGGGCCATGCATAGGTTTCGTGTTAGAGACACAGAAACCGGGGACGAACTAACGGCCGATCAAGTCTCTTTATATGCGATGGCGCGTGCCGGATTTAGGCTGCAAGCGTTTCCAGACGCGTTGGATCGTACGGCTGACCTTCGTGGAAAGACTGGCAACTGGATCACGGACTTCTTTCACTCCACTAAACCGGAGCAAAAGCGCCTGCGGGAAGCTATTCGTTCGATCGAAAATATCCCTTCCGCGTGCAAGGCGGTTATTTTGCGCGCGGCGGATTCCGAGTTTAGCGATTGGCAGTTGCAAGTAATCGCATATAAGCAACCTGCTGGTCACGAACAGCTAACAGGAGTGCTGTCTCGCCAAAAGCTAGCTGAACCTTTGCGACCCAATATTTTTAATCTTCGCTTCAGCCCCGATGGTAAATACATACTGGCCCAGGATGATGGCGGCATACATGTGATCGCTCACGATCCGTTTAGCGATTTGTTTTTTATTGAGGCTAGCGGCGCTTACAAGGCTTTCTTCACTCCCGATTCCAAATCCATTGTTTTCTATACGCCCGAGCTACGAATTGAAACATGGGGCATTCCCGCTCAACAGCGTGTTTTGGTTCGGGAAATGATATTGAATACCTCCTGCATCCAAACGGCGCTTGCGCCTGATGGCAAGAGCCTGGCTTGCTACGACGTACAGGGAACACTGTCGTTGTTCGACACCGCAACCGGCAATTCTATCTTCGAGCGAAAGAACTTCTTTCATCCCACCGAGTTTGGAATGTATCTCGTCAGCTATGCTGTTGCTATCGACTCCGTTGTCTCGGGCCCGGGCAACTCGGACTCTAGCCCTCCGTTCCTATTTGTGAACTTCGGATTTTCGCCGGACGGAAGATACTTTCTGGCGGGGAGTGTTCTTTTAGCAGGAAACGAAAGTAAGGCATTCGCTTACGATCTGATCGACAAGCACGAAACCTCAGTGGGCCGTGGTGTTCGCGATGCAATTCAGGGGCAATTTGTATTCGTAGGAAACGACCGCATCGCAGCAGTTGACTTGCGCCACCCCTGGAATCGCCAATCATACGTTTTCCCTCAGGCGAGAAGCTGGACAAATTGCCTCTCGCCGCCGAGGCACACCTCCTGCCGCCGGCGAATGGTGATTACCTTTTCGTAGGCCCCATGAAAGACGCCGCCCTGTCGCTCATAGATCTGAAGACGAAGAATTCGCTAGCCCGAGTGAAATTTGAGGCCGCTGACGTCTACAACGGCGTCATAGCCTTCGAGCAGAAGGATGGGACTTTATCGTTAATTGATCTAACATCAAAAAAAATCACGGGGTTATTAGCATTGAAAGAGTCGCGCCTGAGCGCGGCCAGTGCAATAACTGCCTCGGCTGATTTCAAGATGTTAGCCGTGTCGACCACAACGCGTGGTGCCACATGGAACCTGACGACCAACACTCGGACTCACAGCGTTCGAGCATTTCGCGGTGGGTGGTTTGCGGACGAACACTCGTTTTATGCCGATTTTCCAAAACTCGGCGCCGAAGAACGCGCGATCATTAAGTTCGATCCAGACGGGAACGGCTTCCCGGCCTTAAAGGCCTACGAAGTGGGCAAACTCGACGCGCAACAGTACAGCCATTATTTGCTAGTTACCACGCCTGACTCCAAGAAAAGTGGCAATAAGAATTGGGCCTTCGAGCTACGTGATTATGCGACGAAAAGCACGGTATGGTCACATAAATTTGAACGTGAATATCCTTTCAGCAGGTGGGATACGGACTCGGAAAAGGTCTTGTTTTGGTGGGCTGCCTGGGAGTCCGCTGCGAAGGAAGAATTGAAGAAATATCCCGAGTACAATTCCCTAGCCGAAAGCAGCGATTACTTTTTCGAAGTTCTTGATCTTAGGAAAGACGCTGTCATTAACAAGTTCCTGCTAAAAACGAACAAAGGTTCATTCGCGATCAAAAATGGCTTCTTTGAGGGAGATTGGTTAGCGGTGACTACTAAGGACGATCGGGTGATTACGTACTCCCTCACTTCCGGGAAAGAAATTGGCCATGTCTTTGGATTTTCCCCAGGGCTGTCGGCGAACTCTAACACTCTGGTAGTCCCGCTGTCGGAAACAATACTGAATATTTATGATCTATCTACCACCGAGTTCAGAAGTCGTCTTAAGTTTGCGACCCCGGTCATTTATCGGCAGTTTTCGCCAGACGGAAAACGCCTATTTGTAATGACCAGCGACCAGACGGCGTACACTATCGATCTTTTGGCAACTGCGGCTCCCGATTTCAAGATCGCATCTGAAAACCGAACACACTAGGTACGTATTCGCATAGCGATGGACTTTTCTGAACTCGCGCCTTCGGTTACCATCAAAGCTAGCTCACCCGTCTCAAACCTTCATATGAGAATGAAAAAGTTATTTTGTCTTGCGGTCCTAATCTCGATCAGTGGCTTAGCCTTGGCTCAGGATCCCGCGTTGCTCCGTCCGCCAAAGGGAGCGCCGGTAGCGCTGGTCGTGTTTGAGGACCTGGAGTGTCCCAAATGCCGGGCCGATTCGCCGCTCGAAGAGCAGGCAGCGAAGGCGCACAAAATTCCGCTGGTGCGTCATGATTTTCCTTTGCCGCTGCACAAGTGGTCGTTCAATGCGGCGGTTATCGCGCGCTATTTCGACTCGCAGTCTAAGGAGCTCGGCAACCAGTTCCGCGACTACATCTTCCAACACCAGCCGGAAATAACGGCGGATAATCTGCAGAGTTTTGTGCAACAATTCGCCGCTCAACACAACGTCCAACTGCCTTTTGTAATCGACCCGCAGGGCAAATTTGCCGCCGAAGTTAATGCAGATAAGGCGCTCGGGCAAAAGGTCGGAATCCAGCACACGCCCACGATCTACATTGTCAGTAGCCGCAATCCTCAGCGGCCGCTCGTGGAGGTCACCGACTCCAGTCAGTTATTTCAGATGATTGAAGCGGTACAGGCAGAGTAATGAAAAGGTAGAAGTAAGAAGGCAGAAGTAAGAATTTAAGATTGGAGATTGAAGATTTCAGATTTGAATTCAGAAGTAAGAACTCGGAATGCAGAAGCAGTATTCGGCCCGCAAATCTGCAATCTAAAATCTCCGATCTAAAATCCGCCGTTTACTTCTGCATTCTGACTTCTAACTTCTGCATTATCCGGCCCTCTTCGCATCTTCGAAGGCGTGCTTCTTTTCTAATTCGGTTAGCGCCGACTTCATATCCATTTCGAATTTTTCCGCTTGGGCTAACAGTGTTGCGTTCGCCGATGCCCATTCGCCTTCTACCGTCATCAGCCCAGATTCTGCCAATCCGCGCGCCAGTTCGAGCACGTGGGGCACCGTGCTCTCAACGTAAAGCGCTTCAGCCGGATCGCCCACCCACACATTCCCGCTCAGCAACCGCCAGTGCCAGAATACTTTGCGCATAATTAGCTTGGTGATGTCCTCATCGCTGGCGCGTCCAAACATCCATTTATTGCGTTTGAAGTCGTAGTAGCGGCTGGAAAACTGCACCGGAACCATCTTCCCCGATTTCAAGAACTGCAACTGCCTGCGGTCGACGTCCTTACGCAGCGCGTTTATCACTGCGCCTTCCACGTCTTTTGGTTCCATCGAGGGCAGCACTTCGCGCACCGTGGCTGAAAGATTCACTGCCACCGGAGCATGCAAGCCATCAGAATTTCCCAGCTTCACGTCAGCGTGCAGCACCCAGAAGTCGGCGCCAGCGGTCGAACTGTGAAATGGCCATTTGAAATCGACCAGCAAGGGCAAGCCGGTGAGTGAGACATAGACTTTTTTGCTGGTCTGCGTGTTTCCTGCGGTATCCATAATTTCCCCTGGATTATTTGAATAAAGATTTTACGACAGACGGGATCGCGTGGGGACAGCCGCCCTCGGCTGTCCAACTGACTGGGTGGACATCAGAAATATAAAAAGGGCGACCAAGAGGCCGCCCTTCACTTCAGCCAGATAAAACTTTATCGTCCCGCCGTCGCCGCCATGGTCTTGGATTGTTGCGCTTTCGGTTCTTTCTTTGACTGCTGGAACATGGCGCTGATCTTGTCGAGGAAATGCTGCATGTCCTCGCCGGTATCGATGTTTCCATCCACGTAGGGATGCCGCGAACCGTCGGTGTGCAGCACCAGAACCTTTGCCGCAGGCTGTGCCTTCTTCGCCATATAAGGAAGGTGATGGCGGTCATCACGGCTGAGCGTCTGTCCCAGTACCAACAGGTCAAATGATTCCTTCTTTAACAGATCCTGCACGGCTTTGCGCCCGATCGCGGTTTGCACAGTGTATCCCGCCTTCTGCAGTTCCGCAGCTTGCGACGCCAGCACTTCTTCGTCCGATTCCCCATAAAGCAGCTTCAGTTTGGACATTTTCCGGCCTTTCTCCCTGTCCAAACGGTAGCAACCCCGCACCCGCTTGAGAACGTAACCGAAGATCAAGCCCGAACGGGGTGCCGCAGGCTGTTGCTTCAGTCAACCGGGGCTGTAGTTTGAAGTTTTTCTGGCGCAGCGATAAATTACAGAGCGAATTCCCGCATCAGCTGGCGTACAGTGTTAAATTATTGCCGAAAGGAAATTTTCAGATGCGCATGCCCACTTCCCCGGTTCCGGCAGTAATCAGCCTATTCATCATTGCTTCAGCAGCAACGGCCTTTGGCCAGGCCCAGACCTATTGCAACTTCGCGGACAGCAATCAGGTCACTATTCAATACAACCCCACGGCTAAGGAAGAGCCTCACAATGGGCGCGTCTGGAACCCCGGGATCACGCTCTACGTGCAGACTCCGCTGACCTTGGGCGGGACGGAAATTCCGCTCGGCGCGTATACGATTTATCTGACGCCGGATAGAAAAAACTGGACCCTCACCGTCAACAAAAACGTCACCGCGGGCGCGGCGTACAACTCGTCGCAGGATGTGGCGCATGCGCCCATGGAGATCGGCGAGATTCCCGAGCCCACTAAACAACTACAGCTTTCTTTTGCCCACATGGCCCCGAAGCAATGCAGCCTGCGGGTTTATTACCAGAAGACTGGCGCCTTCGTGGACTTCATGGAAAAGTAACCGTTCAGTTCGTATTCAAATAAATTTGCTTTTCGACTCTGCGCTACCGAAGCACGCCTGTGGGCGGGCCTCACGGCTAAAATTCCCCTCAACCCACTCTTCTGATTATCAGCTCGGCATAATAAACGTCGGTGTGTTCGCGGATAAACTGATCGCGCTCTTGCCCGCGCAGTCCCGCGTTTTCGGCTTCCTGAATCGCCTGAGCACGCGCCTCCTCCAGCCAATAGTTGCGGCAGGTTTCGGCGGTGGGATCCGGCGTTCTCAAATCCTTCGCATGATTTGGGCAGGTGTTCATTAAATATTGGCTGAGCCAATCGGTGTGAAAACCGAGTTCCACATGCTCGGTTTCTACGATCGGGGCCCAGAGATGATACAAAGCGAAGCACTGCGGGCATTGGACATCGCGGACGTGAACAGAATCGTCCCTTGAAACGGTCACATCGGGAGTTGCCGCGCGAAGTTGCATGAGCAGACTCTAGCACGCGGTCCGCCCACTTATGCCGCGGCATTCAGTCCAAGAATATATTTCAATAACCCCATACACCAGGTACTTGGGTTTCAGCGAAATCTTCCGAGTAGCAAAATCTTCTCAGCTCTATATTCCCCCGCCATTTGACCCTTCCCCACCGACCCCTTAAACTTGCTCTCCTACAGGGTCTTTCTTTTGATTGGTTCAACTGTTTCGCACTACAAAATTATTCGTGAGATCGGCCGGGGCGGCATGGGCGTGGTCTATGAGGCCGAAGATCTCACCCTGGGGCGGCGGGTCGCGCTGAAGTTTCTTCCGCGCGATATGGCCCCGAACGCCGCGGCGCTGGAACGCTTTCGCAATGAGGCCCGCACTGCGTCGTCGATCAATCACGAAAATATCTGCACCATTTACGAGATCAGCGAGCACGATGGGCAGCCGTTCATCGCCATGGAAATGCTCGACGGCGAATCGCTGGCCGAGCGCCTGCTCTCGCGGCCATTTACAAACGACCAAATTTTGGATATCGCCATTCAGGTTGCGGACGCGCTCGACGCCGCCCATCGCAAAGGAATTGTTCATCGCGACATCAAGCCGGCCAACATCTTTCTGACTACTCGCGGCCGCGCCAAGGTGCTCGATTTCGGCCTGGCGAAACTGGCGCGGGAGCATGAGCAAGCTGCGGTCGCAGCCGGGGCCACGCTCGACAGCCCGCTGCTGACCAGCCCGGGATCGACCGTGGGCACGGTTGCGTATATGTCGCCCGAGCAAGCGCGTGGTGAACCGGTCGATGCGCGCACTGACCTGTTCAGCTTTGGCGCGGTACTTTATCAAATGTCGACCGGCCGGCTGCCTTTCGAAGGTGCAACTTCAGCGGTAATCTTCCACGCCATCCTTGAAAAGGAACCTCCTCCGCCGACCGATCTCAATCCCCTGCTTCCGCCAGCGCTTAACGAAGTGACGCTGAAGTGTCTGGAAAAAGATGCAGACCTGCGCTGCCAGTCGGCGGCGGAACTGCGCGCGGATTTGAAACGCATGAAGCGCGCTTCGAGCGGATCTTCGGAGCGCATAAGTCGAACGGCATTGTCTGACAGCAATCAATTCCCAGCCGCTTCGGGTCAAATATCGAGTGCTTCGGTTCACGCCAGCGCACAATCGATTTCCAACGCCGCTGTCATGGCGGAAGCCAAACGTCACAAGTGGCGACTCATTCTTCTGCCGATCGTCACCGCTCTCCTGATCACCGCCTTCGCGCTCTACAAACATTTTTCCACCAGCGGAACCCTGCTCAACCCGCTGACCATGCAGATTGCCAAGCTGACGGACAACGGCTCAGCACTTGAAGGCGCGATCTCACCCGACGGCCGGTACGCTGCGTTCGTCAAGCGAGGCGAACAACAGAGCCTTTGGGTCAAACAGATCGCAACCGGCAGCGAAGCTCAAGTGGTACCGGCGGGCGCCGGTTACTTCCAGAACCGTCCGACGTTTTCTCCCGATGGAAATTACATTTATTACGAGCACAGCGATCCACAAAACGAGGACGAAACTATCCTCTACTCGGTTCCCAGCCTGGGCGGAACTTCGCAACGCATTCTTGATGATCTGAGCACTCCCGTCAGCTTTTCGCCGGATGGTAAGCAGATGGTCTTTGCGCATTTCGACGTGGGCGAAAAGAGGAACCCTCAGTTGGTAATTGCCGCAAACGATGGCACAGGCCGACGCACCATTGTCGAGCGCTCGGCCATGGCTGCCAACGGATCAGCGCCTTCCTGGTCAGGAGACGGCAAGCTCATCGCGATTGCCCAGTACGAACTGACGAAACAGGGGCTCAGTAACGTGCTCGTATTCACTCCCGAAGGCAAGCTGGTGAAGTCGTACAGCTTTCCTTTCCTGGTGGACGGGATCGCCTGGCTGCCAGATTCGAGCGGCATGTTCCTCGAATATCGATCTCCGGAGACCAGCTTTCGCAAACAGGTCAAGTTCCAGCCCTACCCCTCCGGAGAGCTGCAGAACGTCACCAATGACCTGAACGAATATCGCAACATAACCGTGACCACTGATGGCAAGGCCTTGGCTACGATTCAGGAGCAAAAATCCTCTGCCATATACATCGGCAGCTCGCCCTCTCATTGGCCGGGTGAAATCAAAGTGAATCCTGCTCCGGTCACCCCGGGTCAAGCGGAGGGAGGATCGGCCCGATGGGGCAGCGATGGGAAAATCTATTTCGGTGATGAAGATTTTCATTCCTTCCGCATGAACCCAGACGGAAGTTCGCGAGCGCGAGTACCTGACCGCGACACTAATGCTGCCTATGGCATGTCCTGCGGGCCGGATGCGCTCCTTTTCGCGACATTGCGAAATAACAACCTGAGTCTTTTCCGCCAGGACCTGGCGACCCGCGAAATCAAACAGCTGACATTCGATCGCGATGCGGAGTCGCCGGTTTGTACCCGAGATGGAACGACTGTGTATTACAACGATTTCTTTGCCGGCCCCGCCATAAAGCGGATCTCGACCAGCGGCGGTTCGCCTGCCGCTGTGTATGCCGGGAGCGCCGCATACGCGTCGTTGTCCCCAGACGACAAACGGATTGCCTTCTTTCAGTTTTCTGGGACAGGCGGCGAACACAAAAACATGCTTGTGGTTCAGAACATCGATGGCGGGAACCGGATTGAGTTGTCGTCGATCGGAGTGCATGAAGTGAAATGGGCGCCGGATTCCAGTGGCTTAATCGTAAGTAAAACAACAGGTGCTGGTTCGAATCTCTTCTACCAACTGCTCGACGGCAGCAAGCCCACGCAAATTACACATTTCGATACCGAACCTCTCTGGGTCGCTTCCTATTCCTTTTCACCGGATGGCAAACAAATCGCAATCGGACGCGCCCGCGTCAACGACTCTGACTTGGTGATGTTCAGTAATTTCCGCTGAATAGAATCACAAAAGTCCCGCGCCTCGGAAAGTCATAAAATTCATTCATGCAAGCCGCAGTACTTTCGGGTTCAGCTCCGATCTCTCAGTCGCCTCTCAAAATCGAAGACGTACCGACGCCGGAACCAAAACCCGGCCACGTTTTATTAAAGGTGCTGGCATGCGGGGTGTGCCGAACCGACCTTCACATCGTCGAAGGCGAACTCCCGCCGCGAATGCCGCGGGTAATTCCTGGCCACCAGATCGTGGGAGAAATTGTTGGCGGCGATTTCGACAGCAGCACTGTCCATGTGGGGACGGGCGTCCACGCCCCTCCAGTCGAGCAGCGCTCGACGCCACTCACTCGCGGCACTCGGGTCGGCGTTTCCTGGATCGGCGGTACCGACGGCACCTGCTCTTACTGCCTGCGCAACATGGAAAACTTGTGCGACTTCCCCGCCTTCACCGGCTACACCGTAAATGGCGGATACGCCGAATACGCTCTCGCCCGCGCCGATTTCTGTTTTCCGATTCCTTCGCAACTTGATGCCCTGCACGCCGCACCGCTTTTGTGCGCTGGAATTATCGGCTTTCGTGCGCTGCGTGTGGCTGGCGTTGATAAAGGAGAGCGCGTTGGTCTGTTCGGTTTCGGCGCGTCGGCCCATCTTGCGATTCGCATACTGCAGGCCTGGAAGTGCGAGGTTTACGTTTCCACTCGCGGAGACTCTCATCGCAAGCTGGCCACTGAACTCGGCGCAACGTGGGTAGGAACAGAAGACGAAAAGCCGCCGGTCGAGCTCGATCGCGCTGTCACGTTCGCGCCAAGCGGAGACGTGGTCATTGCTGCCCTCGCGAGTTTGCGCAAAGGCGGCGTGGTCGCGATCAACGCAATTCATCTCGACCGCATGCCCGAGTTCGACTACGATCGGCTGCTGTGGGGTGAGCGTCAGATTCGCAGCGTCGCTAACATGACCCGCGCCGATGCCCGCGATTTTCTGCAACTTGCGGCCGAAATCAAACTGAAGCCAAAAGTGACGTCGTATCCGCTGGAAAAAGCGAACGAAGCGCTGATGGCAGTGAAGAGTGATTCGATCGATGGCGCCGCTGTGATTATTCCATAGCAATGGCCGTAAAGGCTGGGTTGGCTTTAGGCATGAGCGAGAGATTCCTGTCCGACAGATTTCGCGGATGATCAAGGCAAGATTCGAGACAGTTCGGCCACTTATTTCTTATTTCGAGCTGGTTTCTGCCCCGAACGCCTATAGAAAAGGTACATAAAAGAGTGGCTTTGTTCCACTGCTAACTTTGTTGATTCATAACCTACCTGGTCCCTTACTACGCAGTATCCGCGCATCCATCGACCATGGCCCAGCTCCCACGATCACTAAAAACAACGATCCCAGCCACATGCAAATATCGGTACGAGCTTCGTGCATCGTTGCCCAGAATCCAACCTTCGGCAGCATCGGAATTTTTGTTGCGAGGATCGCCACACTAATGTTGATCAGAAGAACGAATGCCGCGAATCTAGTCAGCAAACCTATAATCAATAGTGTGCCGCACACGATTTCAACCACTCCAACAAATGGTGCGAAAAATTGTGGCGCAGGTATGCCAATTTTGACGAAACGGCCAACGCCCAGTGTCGCCGGAAATAAAAACTTCTGAATTCCCTCTGACAGGAAAATGAGTCCTACTAACAAGCGCACCAGAATCGTGGCGGTAGGGGCACTGCTGTCGATGGTCCACGAGATTCGCATCCGGCAAGTTTAAATCAGCTTGCCTTCTTCCACGCTTGTTCGTCCTTCTCCTCGTAGGCCTTGCGCAGTCCTATAAGTACTTCCGCCGTGGTCTCAAAGAGCGCTTCCGCCTTTGATTTTTTACCTCTTCCCAATCTGATCGATTTCTTTTTTCAGCGCGAGCTTGTCAATTGACGCCAGAGGCAGGGAGAGAAACAAACTGATTCTTCGATCGAGGATGGTGAAGGCTTCGCGAAAGGCTCGCTCTACTTCCTGCGGCGAACCTTTGAAGGCCGCGGGATCCGGCGCACCCCAGTGCGCGGTCATTGGCTGTCCTGGCCAAAGCGGACAAATTTCTTTTGCCGCGTTATCGCAGACGGTGAAAACAAAATCGAGTTTCGGCGCGCCGGGTTTAGAGAATTCGTCCCAGCTTTTGCTGCGCAGACCCTCAACCGGAATTCGGGCGGCTTCTAATCGCTTCAAGGCTTCAGGTCGCACGGCTCCCGCCGGATGGCTGCCCGCGCTGTAAGCAGTGAATCGCGGCCTCCCCTTGAAATTCAAAATCGCCTCGGCCATGATCGAGCGCGCCGAATTGCCGGTGCATAAAAACAGCACGTTGTAGTGTGATTCAGCAGTTGGCATTTGGCAGTTAGCATTTGGAAGGCAGGGACTCGTAGGACCAAATGCCAAGTGCTAAATGCCAAGTGCTAAGTGCTAAGTGCAGTCAGTTGCAGCAAGTCGGGCCGCAGCAACTCTTCGCTGCCGGCTTCACTGCGCGCACAAATGTGCTCATGATTCTCCCATCTACTTGCGGGGCAATCGCGTCCACGTCAACTCCTGCCGCAGACAAAAACTCTCGCGCATCATCCACGCGATAGACGCGGGTCGGTTCAATGGTGATCTCGCCGAATCCAGCCGCCATCAGCTTCGCCCGATATTCATTTTCGTCGAGTGCGCCGGCCACACATCCCACCCACAGTAAAACACTGTGTCGAATTTCTTCGTTGATTTCGCCGCGAGTCACGACATCGGAGATGGCGAATCGCCCACCGGGTTTTAACACTCTGAATGCTTCACGCAGCACGCGGTCCTTATCCGCCGAAAGATTGATTACGCAATTAGAAATGATGACGTCGACGGAATTATCCGGCA
Source organism: uncultured Acidobacteriota bacterium (assembly GCA_963702345.1). GTDB lineage: Bacteria > Acidobacteriota > Terriglobia > Terriglobales > Acidobacteriaceae > Gp1-AA145. The sequence goes on from CAVPCD010000004.1 coordinate 11,959, forward strand.
GCGGAATATTTTCGATTTCGCCTTTGAGAAACTCGACATTCTCCGCGCCGGCTTTGCGCTTGTTTTCATTCGCAAGGGCAAGCATTTCGTCAGTCATATCCAAGCCGTAAGCTTTGCCGGTTGGTCCGACGCGCTGAGCCGAGAGCAGAACGTCGATTCCGCCTCCGGAGCCCAGGTCGAGCACCACCTCGCCAGGATTTAATTGCGCGAGCGCCGTCGGGTTGCCGCATCCCAGTGAGGCAAGCACTGCCTCTTCGGGAAGGGCGCCGGTTTGTGCCAAATCATAAAGATTCGAAGTGATGGGATCACAACTCATTGCGCCCGCCGCTGTGGCGCCGCAGCAGCTGCTTCCGCCGCTCTTCACCCGAAGAGCTGCCTGTCCGTATTTCTCTTTCACGATTTCTCTTACGTCGATGTTCGGCATTTTCTCTCCTAGCTTTTTCCCCGGACGTGGACGTCCGGGGCTGCATGTTGGGTTAGGTGCAGATCTGCACGATTTCGTGCGGCTTCACGGCAGTACTGCGAGTGCAGCACTCCGAATACAAGAACTGCAGCAGCTCGCGCAGTGCCTCGGTGTTTGCGGTGTAGCGCAAAAAGGTGCTCTCGCGCCGGACGTTAATCAGTCCCTCGTTCCGAAGCTTGTCCAAATGATGAGACAGCGTGGAATTTGGGATTCCCAACTCAGTCTGGATCTCGTTTACCACCATTCCGTCGGGGTGGGAGGAAAGCAGCAATTGCATAATGCAAAGCCTGGGTTCAGCTCCAATCGCCGAGAACATGTCAGCGTACTTTGTGATTTGCGGGCTGTCATTCATTATTTCGATATTTGCAGAAAGATAATTAAATGTCAATTGACAATTTAGGAATTCTCTAGATGTTAAGCTGAATCGTTAATTGCATTCCACTTTTGCTGCTTAGTGCATGTTGCCATCATGATTTGTTGCCTGATTGGTACGACTGCCTCCCACAAGTTATTACCCTGGTTACCCGGCACGCGATGGGTTCGAGGAAACAGCTTCTAAAAAGATCACATCTCGCTAATTCGCCTCATCTACAATGCACTCTCAAAGAACACCTGCTATGGCGGATTCTTTAAGCCCGGAGCGGATCGCAGAGCTATTGGTGCCATTTGTCGGATCGGTGTCTCTGATGGACTCCCAGTTGAGCGCGATCAGGACCTATATCGATCTACTTCTTAAATGGAATCTCAAGCTCAACCTGACGGCGATCCGCGACCCTCAAGAAATTGTCACCAGACATTTCGGGGAATCGTTGTTCGCGGCCAGACAGCTTTTCCCTGCTGGTGATTCTCATCGATCTGTGATCGATGTTGGTTCGGGCGCCGGCTTTCCTGGATTGCCCCTCAAAGTCTGGTCCCCAAATCTTGAACTCACTCTGATTGAGAGCAACCAGCGGAAAGCCACATTCTTGCGCGAAGTCATTCGAGCTCTCGATCTGAAAGCAGCTGTAGTTTTGACCGAGCGAGCGGAGTCGGTTTCGCTTCGTGCGGACTTGGTGACGTTTCGTGCAGTGGAGCGCTTTGAGCGCATTCTGCCTATTGCGTTCGGTTTTGTTAGGCCCAACGGCAGAATAGCGCTGCTCATCGGAGAGATGCAGGTGGGAAAGGCTGAATCGAGCTTACCGACTGTTACCTGGAGTACGCCGTTCCCGATTCCACTCACGAGGAATGGAAGGCTTCTGATCGGCGAAGCAAGGACCTAATAGACATCGAGTTCCCGGGAGCATCTTGGCCGCAGCTCCTTGGGCTTCGGTAAGCAAATGTTCCACGTGGAACATTTGCTTCCACGGGCGACAGTCAATTTGTAGAAGGCGAATATCCGCTCACAGTTCACGCCGAGTGTTCCACGTGGAACACCGCTGTGGAAACCATGCCCCGATACCATTCCAACTATCGAAATCCACGTTAAATATAATTCTTTAGTACCTGCACTCGAATCCGGCATTGCCAAAGCCGCGAATTCGAACTATGCTGCGCTCAAGTCTCTGGGTTCTCCCTAAAATCAAATGGCCCGCATTATCGCTGTCGCCAATCAAAAAGGTGGCGTCGGGAAGACTACGACTGCCATAAACCTCGCGGCTTCGTTCGCCGCCGCCAAACTCAACACTCTGCTCATCGACTGCGACCCGCAGTCGAATTCGACCAGCGGCTTGGGACTGGGTAAAGACGCCGACCGAAATAGCACCTACAAACTCCTGGTCGGAGAGTGCGACGCCCACAGCGCGCTGCAAAAGACCGAACTCGAGCATCTCTTCGTCATCCCGGCTCACAAGAACCTGGTCGGAATTAACTTTGAACTGATCGACGCCGAGAACAGGGAATTTCGCCTTCGCGACGGCCTTGCGCCATTGCGGGAGAAGTTCAATTTCATTCTGATCGATTGCCCGCCAGCGCTCGATCTGTTGACTCTCAATTCCCTTGTGGCCGCCGACTCGGTCCTAATCACCATGCAGGCTGAGTATTTCGCCCTGGAAGGGATCTCCGAGCTGCTCGATACCATCGAGCGCATTCGCAGCGGCCTGAATCCTATTCTGGCAATCGAAGGCGTGCTCCTGACCATGTTCGACGATCGTACGAACCTGGCCCAGCAGGTCACGGCCGAATTGAATCGATTCTTCGGCGACAAGCTTTTCGCGACCACGATCCCGCGAAACGTGCGCCTAGCGGAAGCACCCAGCCATGGCAAGCCGGTGCTTCTCTACGACTCCAAGTCGCGCGGAGCGGAGAGCTACATTCAGCTCGCGAAGGAGATCATTCCCAAGCATGTGCCGGGATTTGTGGCGTTCCCGGAGGCGGTTAAAGAGGACGCGCCGGCCGAACCGTCATCGCCGACCGAAGAGAAGCAAGTGGTGAATGGGCCGAAGTGGCGGCGCTGGCGCGATCGCAACAAGCTGGTCACGATGAATTTGAAGGGATAAAGAATCGCCTTTGGTCGCGGCGATAAGCACAACACCAGGTTCCTCGAATTGAGATTCGTTCGTAAGCGAACGAATCTACGGCGCTCGGAATGACAGCAATTTTAGCGGAAGGAAAATATATCGTGACACGATATATTTTCATGGAGAGATGAATGGCTGCTATAGAAGAACATAAGCCGGCAGAAAAGCGGCGCGCACTTGGAAGAGGACTGGATTCACTGTTGCCGGCGGGACCGCGCGTGGTTTCATCTGGTCCGGCGACTGCGTCGGCGCCCGTGGTAATTCCGCAAGTGATGCCGCCAGTTGGTCCCGCAATAGTGCCGCAGCATCCGGCATCGCCGGGAGGAATTGCTGACCAGCACGCCGCTACCCACGTCTCGCAAAATCGGCGAGACATGGGGCACCCCACGCCCGAGGGGGATACCGTTCAGCACCTTCCACTCGACCTGATCGACGAAAACCCTTACCAGACGCGGCGTACGTTCGATCCCGCGGCGTTGAACGAACTCGCTGAGTCGATCAAAGCCAGCGGGCTGGCGCAGCCGATCGTGGTGCGTCCGGGAGCCGAAGGTCGGTTCGTACTTGTATTAGGCGAGCGCCGCTGCCGCGCGTCGAAGGTGGCAGGGAACACGACCGTCCCGGCAATTGTGCGCAGACTTGGCAATGAGCAGGCCGCCGAAATGACGGTGGTCGAAAATCTTCAGCGTCAGGACCTGAACTGCCTGGAGCAAGCCCATGCCTTCGCACGCCTCAGCCGCGAATTCAATCTCACCCAGGAGCAGATTGGAAAGCGCACCGGAAGCTCGCGCGAGTCAGTGGCTAATTACATGCGCCTGCTCAAGCTTCCTGAGGGCGTTTTGGACCTGATCGGCCAAGGAAAGATTGGGTTCAGCGAGGCGCGCGTGCTGCTCGAGGCTGGTGTGTTTCTGGATTCGGCGGGCGTTGAAGAACTGGCGCGCAATGCGGTTGCATTGGGCTGGACGGTTAAGGAATTGAAGGCGCAGGTCAACAATCTGCAAGGCTCGGTGGTGAAGAAAGAACCCGTGCCACCAAAGCCGGTCGATGCCAACGTCAAAGCGGCGGAGTCGGAGCTGCAGCGGATGTTGGGAATGCGGGTGCGCATCAGCGACAACAAAGGCAAAGGGACAATTTTGATCCAGTACCGCAGCGTGGAAGATTTCGATCACTTGCTCGACGTGCTGCGGGTTCCGCAGTAGCTCTTTCCGCGGATCCCGCTAGGCAAGAATCAAACTAGTAAAAGTGGGAGAAACAGGTCACTTCTTGGATTTTGCGCGCTCGGGTTTAACGATTGAAGCCGTAAGCGGGGTGCAACGTCCTTGTTTTACTGCGCGGGGACTTTGACTTCCCGTCGGCCGTGCAATGGACCTGATAGTTCCCCAGCTACGCCGCAGTGTGTTTAGCTTTTTCTTGTTTGCCTTTCTTCCCTCCTCCAAGGAATGGAATCAACATAGGGACGCGAGAGCGGTACTCGCGGTACACATCCCCGTAATGAGAAATCAGATCTCGCTCTTCGAAGAAAATTCCGACCAGAATGTATCCGGTAGTGGCGACCGAGAACAGCAGGTGTCCGACGGTCATCAGCGGGGCGGACCAGAACGCGATGACGAATCCCAGGTAAATCGGGTGGCGCACCATGCGGTAAAGCGCCGGCGACTTGAAAGCTGGACGTTGGAATTCCACACCACGAGCGTAACCCCACACCTGCTGTAGCCCGAACAACTCAAAATGGTTTATCAGGAAAGTACTCAGCAGCAGAATGCCCCAGCCGATCCAAAAAGTCACCGCGAGGAAGCTGCCGAAAGCGGTTCCCCGAAGGTCCCAAACAGTTGCCGGAATCGGCCGCCATTGCCACAACAGCAACGCGAGTGCGCAGGTGGCCGCAACCACATAAGTGGTGCGCTCCACATACCAGGAAACGACGCGGGTCCACTGGCGTTTGAATCCCTGGCGCGCCATGATGCTGTGCTGGAGAGCGAAAATGCTCAAGAGAACGGCATCGATGATGACAGCGGGGAGGATGGGTGATGGTCTGCCGGTGTCGATGGATTTCGGCACCAAAACATTGCCGACGAAACCAATTGCGTAGAGAAACGTTCCGAAGAAAAAAACATACGCGAGCAAGCCGTAAAGGAGAGCCAACGCTCTTTTCATGGGTCACCTCTAGGATTTTCGGATTGGTCTTTCAGCGGGCGGCAAATGATACCTCAGAATGAGCTCTTGGGCGATGATTTTTTTATCGCCAGGTCGAGGTAGGGTGAGATCGGTTAGGGCTCTGCCCAACTCGTTCGCACCGTCCTACAAGAGAACAGATTGCTGACGGCCCGGATCAGCTGATCCCCTTCAGATTCTGCCGGTTACGAGCGTGATCATGTGGGTTCGGCGTGGTCCCGAATGCCGTGCGATAGTGCAAAACTGCACCACAAATTGTGGCAATTCTTGACCTCATCAGTTACAATAAAAGTGCGTTCGATTTAGCGGTACCCTGCAGTAAGCAACTCCCGCCTCGTGCGTGAACCGGCAGTGCAGAAGTCCAGCGAAAACTCAGCGCCATATCAACACAAAGGAAACAAAGCACCACCATGGAAACAGGAACAGTAAAGTGGTTTAACGACGCCAAAGGTTATGGTTTCATCAGCCGCCAGAACGGCGAGGACGTGTTCGTTCACTTCTCGGCCATTCAAAGCAATGGATTCCGCAGCCTGCAAGAAGGGCAGCAAGTTCAGTTCGACGTAGTGAAAGGCCCGAAAGGGTGGCAGGCCGAGAACGTAAAACCCGTCTAACAACCATTTTTACACAATTCGTTTAAAGGCGACCCGAAAGGGTCGCTTTTTTATTTGGAAGGCAGCCGTTGGTCATTCGTCGTTGGCCATTGGCCAAAACCCTTTCACCACTGAGACACGGAGTGACGGAGAAAACGCCAGAGACCCATCCCCGAGCGCTCTTGATCTGCCCGCGATTTGGAGTTTGCTGACGACCGACGCCGAGAGCGGGCGACTTTCAGCCTCTGCCCTTATCCAGGCTTTGCACCAGCACGGTTCCCCCCAGAAAAATCGTCATCAGAGAAATTGTTCCTAGCGAAATCGCGCAGTAGAGGCACCAAACTCCGAGGATATCTTTCTCGACGTGGGCAAGGTACAACGAGAAAGCCAGGGCCGGGACCGCAAGCGCCAGCATTGTTTTGTACATCCGCTTCAGTGCGAGAATGCCCAGTAAGAAATAGCCGCCGATGCCGATGTCAGCGACCGGAATTTCGTGAAACATGGCATAGGGACTGTGGTTCACAATTCCGCAGTCCCAGTGGTCATTGATATCGCAAGGCGCGTCACCGTAAGTGCGGTAGTGCTCGCGAAGCGCTAGCGAAGAGGCAGCGATTCCGAAAAGGGCGAGGATGAGAAAGACATATCGCATGTTGTTAGGTACAGCTTAACCCTTCGCATCCGCTCAGGGTAGGCGGGCGAGGGCGCCCGCGCCACATGGCAGCTGCTGCTACTTACTGTTTGGCGGAGAAGAGTGACCAGTTACCTCGACGTTCTCTATCCAGGCGCCCTCATCCTGCACCAGCAGATCGGCGGTGATCGCGTCGCCGGGATGCAGCTTGTCCAGCTCGCTGTCGGGCTTAACTCTATAGGGCATAGTCATGGCATCCATGAAGCCTGGGATGGCCTCGCTGTCGACGTTCACCATTTTTGCGCGAGCATCGACGGAAACAACTTTGCCTTTGAGGTGGAACTGCTTGGAGTGCGCTTGCGAAGGACTCTCGGCGGACTTCTTGTTGCATGAGATCGCAGTCAAAGCAAGTGTGCAGCTGAGCAGTAATATTGCGATTTTCATTTTGGACGACCTCCATGCGATCTGTCAGTTCCGTCCCTGCGGGACTCGATTCTGTTTACCCTTCCCAGCACTTACGTGCTGGGCTATTTAAATTCCGCTCCTTCGGAGCTGAAGTCTGCATCCCGAACAGTTCGCGCTCTGCCATTCGGCATCAATAATGAAACTTGTATCGTAACTCGACATATATTTCCCGGGGACTATTCCAATGAAAACCGCCGAAGGTTACGCTGTTGTCCTGCTCGACTCGGCGATTAGCAACATTCATCGCGTTGAGCGAAGCCGAGAATCGTTCGCCGAAATCTTTTGCCAATGAAAAGTCAAAAGTCGTGTGCTGCGGCAGGTAAGCGCCGGCATAAGGCTGTCCGGGAAATGCATTGGTGAATCCTGAGCCGTAATAAACATTAGTCGATGCGATAGCGCGCCAGGGCAGCGCGACGGTACCGCCGACGTTCAGTGTATTGCGCTGATCGTGGTCGAGCGGACCGAATGGTAGAACAGAAAAATCGGTCAAGCCGCCGGTAATTGGTCCACCGGCGTTCGCTACTTGGTTGGAATACGCAAGATGAATCTGTGCGCGATGTGCGATCTGCGGCGAACGGAGCGTCGCTTCCCATCCAGTAATGACCGCGCGCTCAATGGTGATGGGAAAAAAAAGATTCGACTCGCCAATGTTATTGTGATCGAAGAAATTTGTAGCGTTGGTGCGGAAGGTATCGGCGTCGACGACCCATCCGCGATAAGGAATGGTCACGCCGAACTGGTGCTCTTCGTCGCGCTCACCGTCCAGCGGAATGAATCCCAGCGAGTTCGCGTTAGCTAACTCGAGCAGCGGTCCGGACGCGGTGATCAGCGGAGGCGCCTGGTAATAGTGTCCATAGAACGCGCGGAAGGTCCACTTCAGACGCGGCGCGGTCAGCGCGGCTCCGAAGCGCGGGCTGATTGAACTCTCGGTTTGGCCGCCGGAAAAGTGCGTGGGCCGCATACCGGCGGTCAGCGTTAGCCAGGGCGTGACCTGAAACTTGTCATCGACGAACGCTGCAAACAAACTTCCGGATGGATGTTCGAGGGCACTGAACGGCGGGTTGCCGCTGCCATCATGAAAAACCACGCCGAAGGTTTCGTCATCTTTTTCGTAGAAGCTATACAGTCCGGCTTGAAAATTGTTCTTCGCAAGGTTGGCGCTGAAACTGACTTGCCCGCCGCCGTAGGTTGAGCCTCTATGTTGCGTAGTCACCGTCGGGAAGTCTTCGGCTGAACTGTCGTAATTCGCGCGATTGTAATGATAGAAAGGCGAAGCGGTCAGCAGCGATCGCGAATTGAAAGTGTGCACCCAGGAAAAATTCGCCAGCGCGTCAGCTTCGCGGTCGGCGTCTCGAAAACCGATGCTCGGATACTGCGCCTGAAAACCGTTTGCTGGAATGGGCGCATTCTCGATGTCATCGGGATTCGGATCATAGGGAATCTGGTAATAATCTTTGCGAAGGGAAGTCACAAAACGCAATTGGTTCGACGGATCTGCATTGAAGATCAGTGATCCGAAACCTCCGTATCCATTTTCGGCGTCATGCACGACCTGCGGCACCGGAGTTTCAATTCCGAGATTACTGCGATTCGCATTTACGCTGGCGTAGTAGGCAAAACGCTCGGTGTGGCTGCCGATGTTGAATCCGTCGTTAGTCTGGTAGAAATTACCGAAGCTGGTGACCAGTTCCGCTTGATTGTTGCGCTCGAATCCGGTGCGGGGGACGATGTTAAAAACGCCATAGGTGCGATCACCTAACTCGGCGCCATAACTTCCGCGGTCGACTTCCATGTAATCGATGTCCTTGGGGTCAAACTGCGGGCCGAGATTGGATGCGATGCTGGTATTGGGAATAGGCACGCCGTCGATGAGCCAGCTGGTTTGATGTCCGCCGCGGATGTGGAGCTGGTCGTGGGTGACGTAGGCTCCTGGCACGTAATCGGTAATCATGGCAAGGCTGTTAGTGCGGTCGGCTCCGGGCGTGCGCTCGATTTGCGCGCGGTCGACTAGTGTCGTCGGAGTTGCGGAATCGGTGGGTGCGGCTTCGGGCGCACCCGACACATTCACGGTTTCGTTTTTCGCGGCGACTCTCAACGCCAGGTGCAATACGGGCTCGGTCCCTGAACGCACCCCTACCGCCTGCGAGACTTGATCGAAGCCGGGCGCCACCACGATAGCTGTGTATTCGCCGATTGGGACAGCGGTGAATTGGAATTCACCGTTGCCGTCCGTGTTAGTGGTTTTGGCCCAGTCGGAAGAATTGGCGCGCAGCATCACCATCGCTCCCTGTAAAGGGCGATGCTGCGGGTCATGAATGATGCCGCGCACCGAACCAAAGATGGTGGCGGCGGCGGTGACGGCCAACAAAAAAATGAAAAGTAGCGGAGCGGTCTTCCGCATCATGAACTCTCCTCATCGCGCACGGGCGAGGACGCCCGCGCCTCCCAAACCGATCAACAATTTAGAGAAGAGATGTAGGTGGAGCGCGGGCGGGAGAGTACCGGACTAAAGCCGGAGAATGAGAGTGATGGTTCGGGTAGTTTACAAAACCAGTTAAACCAGGCGAGCTCATGCGAAACTTTGCGGTTTCAATCCCAGCGTAGGTAGTCAGTAGAAGCGGCGCCGCGTAAGGACAGGTATTTGCGGCGGTATGAATTCCCGCTTCGTGTGAATCTCCCTGACAGTGATGCGCGCCGGCGCGCCGGCAACAGGCATGCAAGGAAGTTTCTTGCACTGCAATCGCGAATGGCGCGAGCAGCGTCGCATAAATTGCCGCGAGCGCGAAATGGGCGGATATCCGGCGCATGGAAATGCACACAAATGTTAGCAGATTTGCGCGCGCTGTTTGCCTCGCTTTGCCGGATCCTTCACGTGGCTCCAACCCGAGGTCAGAAAAACGATCCCGATCATCAGGCGAAGGAGAGCAGGCCGAGATCGGTGAAGCGGGCGAACTGAGGGAACATGATGGACACTTTGATGCGATAAATATTAGCAGGCGAGCTGAACGGCACAGGCCCCAGTCTCTGAACCCTCCATCCTGAGTTGAGCCTGCAATTTCGGCTGTGGTAGATTCTTGGCTTCGCTCGAAGGAGCCCAACCGTGAAAGTCTATGCAGGCGAAAACGTAAGGAATGTCGTTCTAGTCGGTCACGGGCACGCCGGAAAAACTTCTTTAGTCTCGGCGATGCTCTACACGGCCGGCGCAACTCAAAGGCAAGGGCGCGTGGATGATGGCAGCGCCATCACCGATTACGACGACGAAGAAATCGCGCGCAAGATGTCGATCGCAACCAGCCTGGCCTATGCCGAGTGGGGACAAACCAAAATCAATTTGCTCGATACCCCTGGCTTCAACATGTTCGTGCATGAAGCCAAGATGGTGCTGCCGGTAGTCGATGCGGCGATCGTCGTAGTCGATGGCGTGGCGGGCGTGGAAGTCGTGACCGAGCGGGTTTGGAATTATTGCGAAGAATATAAGACGCCGCGGGTGATCGTGGCCAGCCGCATGGACCGTGAGCGCGCGGACGCCGAGCGCGTGTTGGATTCGTTGACGCGGGCCTTTGGCCGGGCGGTGGTGCCGCTGGAGCTTCCGATCGGAAAAGAAAAGAATTTGTCGGGCGTGGTGGACCTGGTCAACATGAAGGCTTACACCTACGACCTGGGCGGAAACGGCAAAGGCAAAGAAGGCGAAATCCCCGCCAACATGAAAGACGCCGCGCAAGAGGCGCACGAAAAGCTGGTGGAACTGGTTGCCGAAGGCGACGACGCGCTGATGGAAGAGTTCTTCGACAAAGGAACGATTCCGGTGGAGCACCTGGTTCCGGCCCTGCACAACGCCATCCGCGAAGACAAGATTTTCCCTGTCTTGTTTGCATCTGGCCTGGGCAATGTAAGCACCGATCGGCTGATGGACTTCATCGTGGACTTTACTCCGGCGGCGACCGAGCACGATTCCATCCGCGGCGAAGTCACTTCCGGGAACGGCGAGCCGCCTGCACGAAAAGAGTCGGATACCGAGCCGACGTCTTTATATGTGTTTAAAACAGTCTCCGATCCGTTTGCCGGGCGTATCTCCTATTTCAAAGTTTTTTCCGGAGTGTTGAAGAACGATGCGTCGCTGGCAAATTTCTCTCGCAGTTCGCAGGAGAAGTTTGCTCATATTTCCGTGATGCAAGGAAAGACCTCGGTTCCAGTGAATGAACTGCACGCCGGCGACATTGGCGCGGTTGCGAAATTGAAAGACACGCTCACCGGCGACACGCTGGGGGACAAGTCCGCGCCCATTCAATATCCGCATGTGAAGCTGCCCGAGCCGGCGATTACGTTTGCCATCGAGCCCAAGAGCCGTTCAGACGAAGACAAGCTGGGGCCGGGCATTCATAAAATGCTGGAAGAAGACGCGATGCTGCGCTTTTTCCGCGACGCGCAGACCCGGGAGTTCCTGATCGCCGGCACCGGGCAGCAGCATATTGAAGTGGTGGTGGCCAAGCTGAAGAAGCGCTACCACACTGAGGTCGTCCTGAAAGCGCCGAAGGTCCCGTATCGCGAAACCATTCGCGGGCGCGCCGACGTGCAGGGACGCCACAAAAAACAAACCGGCGGCCACGGCCAATATGGCGACTGCAAAATCAAAATGGAGCCGCTGCCGCGCGGGTCAGAGTTCGAATTCGTAAACGACATTTTCGGCGGCGCGATTCCCAAGAACTACATCCCGGCAATCGAAAAGGGCATTAAAGACGCGGCCTCGCGTGGCCACCTGGCCGGTTTCCCCATGGTCGACTTCAGAGTTGTGCTCTACGACGGTTCGTATCACGACGTGGATTCGAACGACATGTCATTTCAAATGGCGGGCCGCATCGCCTTCCGCAAAGCCATGGAGCAGGCCAAGCCAACCATCCTTGAACCGATCATGCACGTCGAGATCACCGTACCCGACGAATTTGCCGGATCGATCATGGGCGACTTGAACGCGCGTCGCGGACGCATCCAGGGCATGGACAACAAGGGCGGCAACACCGTCGTCAAAGCCGAGGCGCCAATGTCAGAGATGCTGACCTACGGCGTCGACCTCACCGCCATGACCCAGGGCCGCGGCAGCTTCAACATGGAAATGCATCATTACGATGTTGTCCCTGGGCAGCTGCAGGAAAAGATTATTGAGAAGGCGCGGGCGGAAAGGGGCGAAGTGAAGGAAGAGGAGGAGTGAGGTTGACACACCGCATTTCACTCTCCCGCCCTCTTACACTGATGCTCCGCCCTGTCGTCAATGAGTCGGAGGAGTGCGGCGGTTTCTCGTTCGTCTAGCTCCCTTCCATATTCTTCGCTCAAGAGAATCGACGCGCTGTAGGAGTTCGTAAATCTCCTTTCGCAACTGCTCGTCCTCTGTGGCCTTTGCACTCGGATCGGTACCATCACTCGGTTGCCTGTTCATAAGTAAACCGTGGACGGGCGAGGACGCCCGTCGCCCCCATGATCTCTTACACGCCTCTGGTTTAACGCCAAAAAGTTATACCCGTGTGAGTTGGGGAAGCTCGTCGAAATGAGCGTCGCGGTCGCATAAAACCAGCGAATGTTGCAGGGCCAACGCCGCGATCCACATGTCGTTAGTCGGAATCGGAGTACCCTGTTTCCGGAGCTGGCGATAAATCGCAGCGTAGTGATGCGTGGTTTGTTCGTCTGCATAAAGGACGTTGACTCCGGGTTTCAAAAGAAAACGGTGGAGTACAGCTTCGTTGCGCGGACCTCGGGTCCCGACAGAGAATCCGGCCCGCAATTCTCCCAAAACAATGAATGGTAGCCAGACTTCATCGGCATGTTCCAGTGCGTGGATAACAGATTCCTCACCAGCGCAGAGGTCCGTGTAACGATTGGTATCAAGCGCGAGTCTCACCCCCACATCTCCGGGTCGATGGTATCCTGCGCGGCCAAGGCGTCGTCGAACGCTTGGTCTTTTTGCCAAGTTTTTGCGATATCGCTGAGATCACGCTGACGACTCCGCTGCTCGCCTACTCCGGCGCCCTGCGCCAGAGCCTCTATTGTCACGTCATTCAGACTCTTACCCTGCTCGCGCGCTTTGCGGCGAAGAGCTGCGTCCAGGTGATCGGGCACATTTCGGATGGTGTACTGCATGCATTTATTGTAGGCCATGCAGGCACATAATGCAAGCACACTTGGATCTGGTTACGGAGCGAGCGGACCTTCTCAAAGTAAAAGGTCAAAAGCCCCACCCTGTCTTAAACTGCGCGACAAGGATGGGGCAACCGGTTTCTGGAAGATCCCTACTGAATCAAGCCGCCGGCCGGTTCCTCATCGGGCGGAATCACCACTGCCGCCGCCACGCGGTCTCCCGCTTCCATGTGCAGCAGTCTCACGCCCTGCGCGCTGCGGCCGGATTCGCGGATGGTGCTTGAATCCATGCGGATGATTTTGCCGTATTGGCTGATGAGCATGACTTCGGATTTCTCCGAGACCTGCGCGATGCCGGTGACTTTGCCATTGCGCTCGGTGGTCTTGACGTTGATCACGCCTGAGCCGCCGCGTCCCTGTAGGCGGTATTCGTCGGCGGGCGTGCGTTTTCCGTAGCCGTTTTCGGTGATCGAAAGAATGAGCGAGCCCTTGATCGGAATGGTGGCGTCGGTAGCGGTCGCTTCCGGCACCCCGGCGGCGGCTTTGGCTTTTTCGAGTTCGGCTTCGGCTTTCTTCGGATCTTTCGGAGTCGTCGCCATGCCGACGATGTAATCTTTCGCGTCGAGCTTCATGCCGCGAACCCCATAAGCCGGACGGCCCATGTCGCGCACGTCAGACTCATCGAAGCGGATCGCCTGGCCATCGTGCGAGGCGAGGAAGATGATCTGGTTGCCGTCGGTCAGCGTGGTGCCGACCAATTCGTCGCCCTGGTCGATGCCGATGGCGATGATGCCGCGCGACATCACATTGCAGAAATCCTTCAGCGGCGTCTTCTTCACTGTGCCGTTGCGGGTGGCGAAGAAAATGTATCGGCCTTCCTCTTCCAGATTGCGTACCGCGAGCATGTTGCGCACAGTTTCGCCAGGTTGCAGCGAAACCAGATTGCCTACGTGCTTGCCCTTGCCGGCAGCGGCGATATCTGGAATTTCGTAGACCTTCAGCCAGTACACGCGTCCGGTATTGGTGAAAATGAGAATGTAGGCGTGGGTCGACGCAATGAACAGATGCTCGACGAAATCCTCGTCGCGCGTCTTCATGCCGGTGCGGCCCTGTCCTCCGCGGCGTTGCTGCCGATAGGTAGAAATGGGCGTGCGCTTCAGATAGCCGCTGTGGCTGACCGTGACCGCCACTTGCTCGTCGGCGATGAGATCTTCCAGCTGGATTTCAGCTGCTTCGTCTTCGATCACGGTGCGGCGCTCGTCGCCATAGAGCTTCTTGATTTCCTCCAGCTCAGTGACAATGACCTTCCGCAGCTTTTTCTCGGAGCCAAGTATCGATTCGAATTCGGCGATATTCTCGCGCGTGGTGCCCAGCTCTTTATTGATTTCGTCGATCGAAAGCCGAGTCAAGCGGTGCAATTGCAGTTCGAGAATTGCGTCGGCCTGGATGACAGTGAACGGCTTTTCGGCGGGAAGCTTGGGAGCGCGGCCAGTGGTGTTGATCTCGATCTTTTTTCCGCCGAAGTACATCACCAAGTTTTCGCGAGCGTCGGCGCGATTGGCACTGCCGCGAATGATCGCAATCACGTTGTCCAGGTGATCGAGAGCGGTTAAATAGCCCTCTAAAATGTGCTCGCGGTCTTTGGCTTTCTGCAGCAGGAACGCGGTACGGCGGCGAACCACGTCGACGCGGTGATCGATGAAGTGCTGTATGGCCTGGATCAGCCCCATTTCTTTGGGCTGGTTGTGCACCACGGCCAGCAGGATCATGCTGAAGCTTTCCTGCATTTGCGTGTGCTTGAAAAGCTTGTTGAGTACGATCTGCGGCTCCGCTCCGCGCTTCAGTTCAACCACGATGCGCATGCCGTCGCGATCGCTCTCGTCGCGAATGTCAGAAATGTCGTCAACCGTCTTGTCGTTCACCAACTGCGCCATGCGCTCAATCAGCCGCTTCTTGCTGACCTGATAGGGAATTTCGGTGACAATAATGGCTTCGCGGTCCTTGCCGAAGGTCTCAATCGCCGCCTTCGCTCGCATCATGAAACGTCCGCGACCCGTCTTGTACGCTTCAAGAATCCCGCTCTTGCCATGAATGATTCCCGCCGTCGGGAAATCGGGCCCCTTCACGAACTTCAGGATTTCGGGAAGAGAGGTTGCGGGATTGTTCACTAGCGTCATGGTCGCGTCCACAATCTCAGTTAGATTATGCGGAGGAATGTTGGTCGCCATACCCACGGCGATTCCATTCGATCCGTTTATCAAAAGATTCGGAACTCGCGTCGGCAGGACTGCCGGCTCCATGTTGGTTTCATCGTAGGTTGGGCCAAAATCTACGGTGTCTTTGTCGATGTCGGCGTTCAGGTCCTCCGCCATGCGGGTCAGGCGGCATTCGGTGTACCGCATTGCCGCCGGCGGATCATCATCCACCGAGCCGA
Source organism: uncultured Acidobacteriota bacterium (assembly GCA_963702345.1). Lineage (GTDB taxonomy): Bacteria > Acidobacteriota > Terriglobia > Terriglobales > Acidobacteriaceae > Gp1-AA145. The sequence goes on from CAVPCD010000004.1 coordinate 27,329, forward strand.
AGTTACCCTGGCCATCTACCAGCGGGTAGCGCAGCGAAAATGTCTGCGCCATGCGAACCAACGCATCGTACAGCGCGTTGTCGCCATGTGGGTGATACTTACCCATGGTCTCGCCCACGACCCTGGCGCATTTCACATAGCGCCGATTGTGCAACAGACCCGTGTCGTACATGTGATACAAAATGCGGCGATGCACGGGCTTCAATCCGTCTCGCACATCGGGCAGCGCGCGGCCGATGATCACCGACATCGAGTAGTCGAGGTACGACCGCTTCATCTCCTCTTCAATGTTGACCGGCTGAATGTTGGCGGCGCCAGGGCCGCTATCGCCGGGAGGAGGAGTTAAAGGGAGTTGGGGATTCTGATCATCTGCCATAAATAAGCTCTTAGCTGGTAGCTTTTAGCGCTTAGCCGAATTGTAATGCGAACCAGTTTCAGCCGGTCATGCGCGCATCTAAGCTGTTGCAATACAATGGGTTAGGATGTGTTTTAGCGTTGCTTTATTATACCACGTTTAAGAGCATTTCGGGCTTCGGGAAGGAGGTATGAACCATGGAGGACATAGCCCGTTCGCGGATCGAGCTGGACCTCGTCAAACACCATAAGCTTATGATTTCTAGTCATTGCAACCAACCGAACTTTTCGATGCACTTATCGAGGTTTCGATCATCCAAAGTTGTTGAAGCCAGCTTCTAAAATCAGAATGCGGAAAGAACGCAACGCCATAATTCCAGCTTCACTCCTGGCGATCGTCATTACGGTGACGGGGGGAATGCTTTTCGGCGAAGGCTCGCTGCGGCTCGACACCGGCGAGCATATTTACAAAACTGCTTGCGTGGCGTGCCATGGTCCCGATGGCAAGGGCATGCCTGAATCGATCGCCGGTTTTGAACCACCTGATTCGTTTCCCGACTTTACGCGTTGCGACCAGACCACCGCCGAATTGGACAACGACTACCGCGCCGTCATCGTTAATGGCGGGCGGTATCGCGGCTTCTCACAGATCATGCCGTCCTTTAAACAGGCGCTGACGCCCGATCAAATCAACAAAGTAATCGGCTATCTGCGGCACTTCTGTGACCCGGCAGGATGGCCTCGCGGTGAATTAAATTTGCCGCGAGCAATGGTCACGGAAAAAGCTTACCCGGAAGACGAAGAAGTCATCTCGACGGCGGTGAATGCAAAAGGCGCGCCCGGAAACGAGACCCACATCATTCACGAGCAGCGATTCGGGAAAAAGAATCAGATCGAAGTGGATGTCCCCATCACTCTTCAGGATGAAAACCACACCTGGTATGGCGGAGTTGGCGACACGACTTTTGGCGTGAAGCGCGTGCTATTTTCGAGCCTGCGCTCAGGTTCGATCATGGCGCTGCAGGGCAGCGTGTTGGTACCCAGCGGGAACCGGGCGCGAGGATTTGGCAGCGGAACGACAACCTTTGAAACCTTCGCCGCCTACGACCAGTTGTTCCACAACACTTCGATCCAAACCCAATTCGGCGCCGACCTGCCTCGGCATACAGACATTGCGCCACAATCTATTTTCTTTAACACAGCGATCGGGCAGACCATCATGGCCGATCGCGGACTCGGCCGGGCATGGACACCGATGTTCGAGTTCCTGGCCCAGCGCGACCTAATGGACGGCGCAAAAACTAATTGGGACGTTTTGCCGCAGATGCAGGTGACCATCAGCCATCGCCAGCACATTCGCGGCGATCTTGGTGTGCGGGTGCCGGTTACAAACACTGCTGGGCGGGCGGTGCAGTTGCAACTCTATCTGCTTTGGGACTGGCAGGACGGAAAGATCAACGAAGGCTGGTGATGCGCAGATCGGTTCACAATTTGACATTGTTGTTTGCGCTGGCGGCGGTCACTGCCATTCCGCAAATGTTGCGCGGCGCAGATAAGCCAAAGGCGCCGCAGGCAGAATTTCATACCTCCGACCGCTGCCTCGCTTGTCATAACGGGCTCACCACGCCTGACGGAAAAGATGTGTCGATCGGTTTCGACTGGCGATCGAGCGTCATGGGAAACTCTGCGCGCGATCCTTATTGGCAAGCCAGTGTGCGGCGCGAAGACATGGAACATCCCGAGTCGAAGGCCGAAATCGAAGATGGTTGCGCAGACTGCCACATGCCTGTGGCGCGCTATGAAGCGAAACAAAACGGCAAGCTGGGCGAGGTGTTTGCGCATCTCCCCTTCGACTCCGATCCCAAGAAAAACGCCAGCGCCGAAGACGGAGTGACTTGCTCGATCTGCCACCAGATTACGAAACAAAATTTCGGCACGCGCGAGAGCTTTAACGGAGGCTTCCAGATCGAAGCTCCGCACTCCAAGGACGATCATCCGGAGTTCGGGCCGTTTGTGATTCAGAACGCGCAGGCCAGCATCATGCAGACGTCGACCGGGGGCTTCCGGCCGACCGCTGCGGAACACATTCTCGACTCCGCCATGTGCGCGACCTGCCACACTCTGTACACAAAATCGCTGGCGCCAGGAGGAAGGGTTCTGGGAACTTTTCCAGAACAGGTGCCTTACCAGGAGTGGCTGCACAGCGATTACCCGAACAGAAATACCTGCCAGTCTTGCCACATGCCTGAAGTGCAGGGCCGAGCCCCGATAGCCGCAGTCATGGGAGAGTTGCGGACGGGACTTCGGCAACACACGTTTCTGGGCGGAAACTTTTTTGTTTTGAGATTGCTCAATGAATATCGCAATGACCTGAGTGTCTCCGCCATGCCGGTGGAGCTGACTGCTGAAGCCGAACGCACAGTAAACTTTCTGCAAACCCGCGCGGCGCGGGTGATGATTCGCAAAGTGAATGTCACCTCGGGAAAACTTGACGCAGATATTTTTGTCGAAAACCTCACCGGCCACAAATTGCCTACGGCTTTTCCGTCGCGCCGGGCTTGGCTGCACGTGGTGGTGCGCGATCGTAGCGGGCAGATCGTCTTTGAATCAGGCGCTCTGAATCCTGATGGATCAATCAAAGGCAATGTGAACGACGTCGACGCATCGCGCTTCTTGCCGCACTACCGCGAAATCACCAGCAGCGACCAGGTGGAAATTTACGAGCCGATCTTGAAGGATCAGGATGGGCACGTCACCACTGGGCTGGCGGCGGCAGTCGGATATTTGAAAGACAATCGCCTCCTGCCGGCTGGATTTCAGAAGCAGAGTGCAGATAAAGACATTGCAGTTGTTGGCGACGCCGCGAACGATCCAAATTTCACCGACGCCGGAGATTCGGTTCATTACTCGGTCGCGCTCCGCGATGCGCAAGGGCCGTTCCAGGTCGAAGCCGAACTCTGGTATCAGCCGATCGGCTTTCGCTGGGCGCACAATTTGGCTGTGTACGACGCGCCGGAGACGAAACGCATTGTGGGATATTACGATTCCATGCCTTCGGCAACGGCAGTGGTTTTGGCGCACGCGCAGGCAAGTTTTTGAGAGGTAAATCAGGGCCGCAGCATCACTTCATCCGGCCCGGAAGGCAACTCAAAATTGACGCCGCGCTTTTCATTTTGTTGGAGCGTCGCCGGAATATTGAGATCGGCAATTGGAATGGTCCTCGTCCAAACGCCTGTTGTCCAATAATCCGACTTGGTGTGAATCGATGCGCCGATAATCGAATAACTGCTTAATTCCTCGGTGTGCCCGTCACGATAAACCAGCACTGCAGGCGGCAGCGGCTTGGCATTAGTTTGCGTTTCGGCAGGAGTTTCAGCGAGAGCGCGGTCGGATGACTCGCCAAAATTCGTGACTTTAACCCAGCGGCTACCGTGCAGTTCGAGCAGCACTGGATCGGGCAACGGCTCGGTCTTCACTTGCATTTGAACCGGCGGAGATGGTTCGCGCGATTGATATTCGAAGTCGGAAGGCTCGTAGTAGTCCGAGTAAAAATAGGGCGCGCCGTAGTAGCCATACGCGGGATTGAAAGCCCTGTGTTCGCGGGCGATTGCGAGGCGATTTCCTGACGTCGCACCGAATCTCGGATGTGGGGCGTAGCCCATCCGAGTCTGTGCCATCGCGCTCGAAGCCAGGAGCGCAATTGCCGGCGCGAGTCGAGAAAACTTAATCACAAGCGGTAAAGCCCTCGACGACCTTTAATTGCTAAACGCGGCGCTGAAGCGCCGCTCTTCCACGGTAATCCTAATTTAACTGCGCTTGCGCGGGAAGTTGAAACTCGACTCCGCGCTGGTCATTTTCCTTTACTGTCGCCGAAAGATCAAGATCCGCAAGCTGCACTTTTTTCGACCGCCCGTCGCTCAGATCGTAGAGCGTCGTTCCCACAATCGCGTAGTTCGAAATTTCCTGCTGGTGTCCGTCTTTGAAGATCAGCAAAGTGCTGGGTTGGTCAGCGACGCGCTCGGGGTTGCGCGGCGAACTCTGCCCCCTCGGTGCATTCAGACCCGCGCGATAATCGTCTTCGAGGACCCGGCGGTCATCATCATTGCGGTAATCGTAGTCAGGGTAGTCATTCGTTGGAGATTCGTAGGACGCGGAATCGCTGTAATCGTCGTCGTTCAAATAATAGGGATAGGCGTAGGGCGCATAGTTGTAGTATCCGCCATAGTAAGGGCTGTAGCCGGCAAAGGGTCGATGGATGCGCCGGCGACCGGATTCGAACGGCGGCTGGTGAAATCCATTGCGACCTGCGAAACCGAAAGACGTTACATGACCGGGAACACCGCGAAAGTTGTGGCTCGCGCCAAAGCCCTGCGACGTAACGCTGGCGGGAACGCCATGAAAGCCAAGATGGCCGCCGAATCCAAAAGAGGTCACGCTGGCCGGCACACCGTGAGAGGAAATCCCGTTGCCGTGAAATCCAGCAGTCTGGGCCGCGGCGCTTACGGTCAATAGCGCGCCCAAAACTACACTAAGAATAGGATCTGCGAATCTGCCGAGGATAGTGCGCATACGTACCTCTATTGATTAGAACGTTCAACTTGGCCGAAGGTTGCGAAAGTTGAGTCAAATTTACAGAGGTTACCAACGGCTCAATGGCCGATCCGGGCAAGGCCAACCAAGTCCCAAAGCACGTTTGCCGCAACCAGTCCCGCGAGAACGGCGCTAACTGATTCCAGGGACTTGGTTTCAAGCATATCGGCAAGAATTCCGGAGACGAAGACAAAGATAAAAACCACGGCGGTCAGGCTGAAAACGGACCCGGCCGCATGGGGCGACAGAATACGTCCCAACAAGAACAATGACGCCATCATCAGCGGAGCGGCATTTCCGAAATAACGGGTTCGCGGCCAGACGGTGAGCACAACCAGCGCTGCCGGAAACAGCAAGATCAGCACCGGCCCGCTGCCGGCAACCTCTTTCAGCAATTGCCGGTATGCGCCAGGCATTGCCAAAGCGTGCCAGTTGGCATCGAGAAATCGAGCATGCTTCAAACCTTCGAGAAAGAGTGCGGGATGGAAAAAATACGATGCGAACAGCAGGAACACTGCAATGAAGCATGCCGCCGCGAGTATCGCAATTGCGGCGCGCTTGCGTTCAGGCGCGAGATACAGCATGAACGCCAGCAACACAGGAATGATGATCGCAAGTCCAAACTGTGATCCGACGGCTAACGTCAGCGACACGCCGAGAAGCACGATGCGGCGCCAGTTCCACAGCACGACTTCGCGCGGGGCATAGAGGGTATGCGACACGGCAATGGCAGTGAACACTGCTCCGAATGTTCCCCACGCTCCCGCTACGTCAGGCTCCGCCACCCACAAGGCGCAACTGCGAATCACCGCCGGAGAAAAACAGTAAAGCGTCAGAGCAATGTAGCCCCCGGCGTTTCCGTAAAGACGGCGCGAAACGTACCACAACGAGGCGCCAAGTAAGATTCCAAACACAATGTATGGAGCACGCGTCAGCCACAGACAGCGCAGAGAGTCAGGCGGGACGTGAAAAATCACCAGCGGAGCCGCGGCAATCAGCGACCAAAGCGGTGAATGATGGGGATCGTAAAGTTCACCCGCGCCAGTTGCAGGTCCGAGCGGCGTGCGGATGGTTGGTGTACCGGCAATGCCGAGCCCGTGCCACTGCGCAAGCCCTTCTTCAATGCGAGCAAGTTCGTCTTCCCCAGTTGCGTTCGGATATTCGTGCGCGACCAGCCACGCACACTCGCCGACAAAGACCAGCAGCAGAGCCGCCGCCACAAGTTGCGGCCTTCCGAATCGTTGCGATGAAAAGATTGCAGACATTGGCGGGACGGTTTGTTTTACCATGATGCGTTATGGTGGGGGAAATTGCTCGTGGATGAACCTCAGGAAACACCTTCGCTGGATTCGCTAACCCTGGTGCCGCAACCACCACTTCCGCCTCTGGTTCCGGAAGCGAAGCCCGCCTTTCTACATGCGCTCCTCATTGGACCAGAAGGGTTGCGAGCAGGGTGGCGCTTCGCGATTTATTTCGCCGCTTTTTTCGCCCTTCTCTTCCTCATCTCCTTCGTCACAAAACCATTTCTCCACCTGCATCCTCATCAGAAGCCGCCGATATGGGTGCTTTTCTTAGGGGAGTTGGAATCGCTGGCGGCAGCCGTCATTCCTGCGCTGGTCCTGGCGAAATTCGAAAACCGATCTTTCGGCGTATACGGCCTGCCCACACAACGGGCATTCGGCCAGCAGTTCTGGGTGGGCGTGGTTTGGGGCATTTGCGCCATCACATTGTTGCTGGCGGTGATGCGCGGTGTTGGCGTCTTTTATTTTGGCGGGCTGGCGCTGCACGGTGCGCGCATTCTCAAATTTGCCGCGTTCTGGGGCGCCGTGTTTCTGGTGGTAGGACTGTTCGAGGAATTCATTATCCGCGGATATACGCAGTTCACGCTGGCCCGGGGGATGGGTTTCTGGCCGGCGGCAGTGCTGCTCTCCGCTGCCTTCGGCGCGGTCCACCTGGGAAACCCTGGCGAGGCATGGGTGGGCGCGCTGGGTGCGGCTTTCATTGGTCTGTTCTTTTGCCTGACGCTGCGCCGCACCGGAACGCTTTGGTTTGCGGTCGGTATGCACGCGTCGTGGGACTGGGGAGAAAGCTTTCTGTACTCGGTCCCGGACAGTGGCCAGATCGCCCCTGGCCACTTACTGGGTTCGTCCTTCCACGGCGCGCGCTGGCTCACCGGCGGTTCGGTAGGCCCCGAGGGCAGTGTGTTCGTGTTCGTGCTGATCGCGGCGATGTGGTTGCTATTCGACCGGCTTTATCCCCCTGCGCCCGCTGGTCACAACGAACTCGCTGCGGTTATACCCGCAAGTTACCAGGAATAATGAACGGTGTAGGTGATCACCTGTTCGCCATTCGGCGCAACCGTCACTGGAAACTCAATCGTCTGCGCGTCCTTCTTCTTGAAGTCTGCCGACTGCTGAGTAAGCTTCCAATTCGTCCAACGATAAAGATGCTCGACCGCCCGCACATCGACTGGATCCTTCTTGTGATTACGAATGCGGATTTCGAACGACTCATCCATCCAGTGCTGGCTTGAATCCACGTGATAGTTGGTGCGCTTACGTTCGCCGACAACATCAAAGGCGTTGCCGGTGTAAACCCTAATAGTTTCATCCTTTGGGGTGTGGTCGATTGTGTTTTCGCCGACGAACTCCAGATGGCCATCGGTATCGCGGCGGTAGAAACGCAGCTTGCCCTTGGGCAAAGCTATCCCCAGATGATTGCCTTCAGAATTTTTGAACTCCTCCATCACGAAGACTTTTGGATTTGAAGCGGTCCCATAGCTAGCGTCAGTGCGCATCTGGTCGGGATTGTAGTAGCCATACTGCGATAGTTGCGCGCCGTCATAAATGAACAGGCGTTGCGCATGAATTCCGGTCGAGCTCACAAACTCTACCTGCTTGGTTTCTTCATCACGCAAAGTAGTCGGGCGTTGCAGCGTGTAAAGATGGAATTCGTCGAAGGATTTTTCCTGCACCGCCGGCGCCATGTTATCGGCCTTCATTGCCGCCGCCTCAGCCCTGAAAACAAATCCCGCCGTTGGAGGCTGAATCTTATTGACGTCGCCCGCGAGCAGCTTAATGCGCGCATTCTCAAACGTCTTGCCGCTCTGGTTGCGCATGGTGATCCACCCGATCATGTCGAGCAGATCGGTTTTCTTGCCGGGATCGTCCTGCACCACCACGTTATAGTCCGATTGCCAGGTCATGCCGCCGCTGACGTAGGAAATTTCCGCGTTAAATTTTCCGGGAGAGTTGGTTTCAAGCAACCAGTTCAGCGTCGGCTTAAGAATTGAGTCTGCGCTGAGCGCAGGGAAAATCGGTTGCCCTGGCAGGCCAAAGCGCAAGACGCCGTCCACTTCGATAATGGGCTGGGTCGACGCCTGCTGCGGGTATTCGTTGATGTAGTTGGCCGGCACGTATCCGCTGCGAATAACTTTCCCTTTCACTTTTACGTCGCTACCGTCGGCATTTCGACCCACCGAAAAGTCGATTGTCTTGCCTTCATAAAAAGAAAGCAGCAACTCCTGCGAAATAGGATCGTTGCGATAATTCTGTTCCAAGATCTGCAGCGCGCGTCCTTGGGGATCGCGCAGGATCACCGAATCCGGCTCCAGGTGCGCCGCCACCCCCGCATAGTGCGCCTCGTTCACTCCCGGCTTCAGATCGAGCGGCACATATTCGCGCGCCACAAAAAAATTCTGGTTGTAAATGGTGAGCGCGGCGGTGCCATCGTTTGCAGTCTGCTCGGCTTGAGCTGCATCCCGTTTCGCCGGATTTTGCGGCGACGCGGCCGATGCATTAGACATGCGGAAATTCAATATCAGAAACAGAACCAACAAACTGGTTCCGAACAAACACAGTCGCACCCGCGACTCACGCCACGTCCCCAACACGTTCTTCATGGAGCCTCCCGAATTGTGCGGACCTGGAAGGGGAGGAAGAATTTCCGGTCCTATCCAGAGAACGTACACGAGACGTGGGCTTGCAGGCTATGTAGAACCCGGCAACAAAACCAGAAAAAAGCCGGGTAAATATCTCAATGGCGCTGCCCGGGCCGGTCAATTACAGAACCGGCCCGGAAACAGCGGGCCAGAAGTGGAGTTATGGGGTTAGTGGAGGGCAATATCGGCAGATAACGGGCCTCCATCTCCCGTGTTGGAGGCGGTGAAGACTTCTCTTGCGCGCTTGGCTATCGGCACTTCCTCGGCAACTCCATTTACCGCGACTTGCTCAAGGAACCAGCGCTCGCCATAGCGATGAAAACGCAGATAGCTTCTGCCGTCTGGCGACGGCGATGCACTGATGGTGAAGAACATAATGGGCTTGGAACTGCTGCTGATCAAAGTAACCAGATTTCGATCTATGTCGACCGAGACCCTGTAATCACCTGCAGGTGAACTTGTACGTCCGGCCACGAACGAGAAAGGCACGGTTACCCGCGCCTGGTGAAAGGTTTGACCACTGGCAGCGATTGCGGTTAACAGCATGGCCACACCCGCGAAGCTTCTGATCTTTCTAGTCATGTTCGGTCCTCTCCTTATTGATTTGTGGCCTACCGGCAACCGGACGGAACGATTGCTGATTGACCACAACCCACTATCGGGAGCAGGAGAAAAAGCTGTACCGTTTTTTGGACGGAATTTAGTACAGGGGCAAAGTAGGAAAAGGTGACGGGAGCAAGTGGGCGAATGGAGGTGAACGGGTGGGATTCTGGTCGGCTTGAAAGCGACAGGCCGGACAGATTGGAAGGCCGTTAGCATGAAACGGCTGATGACACTAAGTCGCTTTTACATGCGGCACACCCGTCACGTTCGGTGTTCTGCCACCCACCCTTCGAACAGCGCGAAGGGTGGGGCAGCCAATTTAGTTATGGCCCAAAAGGTGGGCCAGCCCGCCGACGTGAGCGAGATCAAAAGCCTGGGCCACCCGCCGCTCTGCGTTAACCCGGCCCTCGGGTTATGCCCAGAGGGCTACCGCGCCTCGGCTACTGAGCCTTGGCCCCCGCCTCGCAGCTAACGAGCTTTCGGTGGGCGGGGATTTCCACGGCGAATGGTTTCGTCGTCATGCTTTCCAGAATGCCAGAACCGTGCATTTGGGCCGGTGGCACTTCTTCTGGACTGAGGACCAGAACCACAGCGTACCTCCCAGGGGAGACCGACCCAGGTAACGAAACCGCAGCATCGCGTCTAGCAATCAAGTAGTATCCGCTGCGCTTTGTCACGGTGTTGCCAGGTTTAAGCTCCAGCAGTTCGAAGTGTGTCTGAGTTTGCGGATAGCGGCTTGCCGTTTGCTCAAACAGAAACCGGCCAGCTTGCGCATCCCCGACGCTAGAGGCGACCTTGCCAACCCAGGGAACTAAAGGCCACAGCAGATGCACAGGCGTCGCCGATGGATTTTCGATCTCTATGTCAAGTCCGAGCGAGACAGTGAACGCATCGGCGTCACCGCGACAGTATTTCTGTTCAACGATATGTACCTTCGAAAGTAACACGTTGGTCTCGGGTTGCTGTGCCTGCTGACCTGAAAGACTAAGAATCAGCCCCGACAGGAGAAAAACAAAGATCATTGACATTCGAAGCATGCTTTGATGATCCTCATGGAATGAGCCGAGTTTCGCGCGGCGTCATCAGCGTCGGTCGTAAAACCGGTGTTACCACTTAACTCGTGACCTAATTCATGCAGCAGAATGAACGCCCTGACGTTGGTTACGTTCCCGAGATTGCAGGTAAATCCGCGTCTGCGTATAGCGGGCGACGACCGCGCCTGATGCGTTGGTTTCCTCGATCAGATTGTCCGTGTCGTACGCGTAGATGCTGGTGGCGCTTGAGGAGATTTTCTCTATGCGCCTGCCGAAGGGATCGTATTTGAAAATCACTATGCTGGAGCCTCCACCGGTCTGGGGCACGACCGCCTGAGTCACGCGATTCTCGAAGTCCCACGCGTAGCTCTTGCCGCTGGCATCGGTCAGCGTGTTGCCGTTTGCGTCATAGGTATAGCTGCCGAGCGAACTTGAGGTCAGCTCGTTCGACGCGTTGTACTGGTAAGAAGGCACCCCAGCAGAATTCAGTCTATTCCCGGCCGCGTCGTAGCTGAAGCTCTCCATAGTACTGCCGCCTTGGGTAACTTGCGTCAGCTCATACAGCGGGTCGTAGGTGTAATTCGAAGTGGTGCCATTCAGGTAATTGGTCTTGCTGCTGCGATTGCCGGCGGCATCGTAGGTGTAGCTTGCTCCATCCAGAACGTTGCTTCCCGCCTGGTGCAGCACGCTCAACAGATGCGACACCGAATCATAGCTGTAGCCGGTGTTCACCCCGTTCGGCCGTGTCAGTGACGTTCTCCGGCTCAGCCCATCGTAGCCAAAGCTGAATGATCCCGCCCACGAATTCGCCAGCCCATTCAGCCGGTTCAGCGTGTCATAGCCATAGGTCGTGATGCTGCCGTCGGGCGCGGTCAGCGATTTGCGGTTTGACGCCGCATCGTAAGTGTAGGAATTGGTGAACGTCTGGTTCGGCAGGAACGAATACTGCGTGCTGGTTCCGATCAGCCGGCCCATGTTGTCGTAGGCGAATCCATAAACGCCAGTGGGGTCGTTCACCTGCGTGACCTTGCTCGCCAAATCATACACATAATCGACGCTGGTCGAATCCGGATAACTCTTCTGCGCGAGCCGGTTCAGCGCGTCGTATACATACTGAATGGTCTGGTTCTTGCGATCGGTCTTCGAGGTCAGATTGCCGCCGGCATCGTAACCGTAAGTCTCATAGAGCGTCGAGGGGAAGGTAGTCTGCGTGACCCAGCCGCGCGCGTTGTAGGCAAAGTTCGTGGTGTGATTGTTGGCGTCGGTGATCGAACTCAGATTGTCTTCGGTGTCGTAGGCGTAATATGTGGTGTTATTGGCCGGGTCGGTGACGGCGGTTAGGCGGTCGGCGTCATCGTAGGCGTAGGTGGTGGCCTTCTGGTTCTGGTCGGTCACCGAGGTGCGGCGGCCACGATAGTCGTATCCGAAGCTGACCGAGCTGCCGTCGGGATAGGTGATCCCGGTGAGCCGGTTCATGATGTCATATGCAAACGTGGTCGGATGTGCCGCCCCGTTGATGGGATCGATCACCGCCGTCCGTCCGCCCCTACATGGCTGGTTAGATATCCAGGTTCTTTACGTCCAGCGCGTTCTCTTCGATGAACTTGCGGCGGGCTTCGACGTCTTCGCCCATGAGCGTGGTGAAGATGGTTTCGCACTCAGCGATGTCTTCGAGTCGCACGGAGAGCAAGGTGCGGCGCTCGGGATCCATGGTGGTTTCCCAGAGCTGGGGCGCCGTCATTTCACCCAGGCCTTTGTAGCGCTGCACCGTGAACTCTTTTTTGCCTTCGCCGAGAACGTAATCGAATAGCTCGCGGGCGGTGTTTTTTTCTACTTCTTCTTTGACGGCTTTCTTGCCGGATTTTGCGGACTTGGTTGGCGAGCTTTGCTCGACCGGACGGACGAGGGCGTCCGTCCCTACGTGGTCTGTGCCGCCATCTTCAGCCGAGTTGTCTCCATCTGCGGCGCCTGCGCCATTGCCACTGGCTGATCCCTTGGCGAGCGTTTCAACGATGAATGGCGGTTCCATGTAAGGCTCGATCTGCTTGAATTTCGCGAGCATCTGCCGGTATTCAGGCGTGGACGCGAGCTCCCAATTGATCAGGTGCTCGGCGCCTTGCGAATTCAAGTAGCGAACTTCCCAAAGGTTATGCTCTTCGTCGAAGCGGGCGTCGACTTCCTTGAATTGAAGTTCTTTTTGCAGTTTCTTCAATTCTTTTTCGAGCTTCTCGATTTTCTTCGGCTGAGTCTTCTTGTCGCCTTCAAAGTCGGCGCGCTTAGCCAGATCGAGCTTAGGCAGCAGATCGGTTACTTTCTCGGCCCGCAGGCGCTTGTTCACCTTGTCGTGAAAGTCGAGATACTCCTTAAGCACGGTAATGAACTTTGCCAGGGCCGAGCCTTCCAGTTTGGCCGCGCCTTCGCCGTAGCGGACGATGAGGCCTTCAGCGGCGCGCTTCACCATCACTTTCACAAACTCGCGCTCGTCTTTGATGTATTGCTGCGACTTGCCTTTTTTGATAGAGAAAAGTGGGGGCTGCGCAATGAACACGTTGCCGCGTTTGATCAGGTCTTGCATGTGCCGGAAAAAGAACGTGAGCAGCAACGTGCGGATGTGGCTGCCGTCCACGTCGGCGTCGGTCATCAGAATAATTTTCCCGTAGCGCAGCTTCGCGGGATCGAAGTCTTCCTTCGAAATGCCGGTGCCGAGGGCGGTGATCATGGCGCGAATTTCTTCGTGGGCCAACATCTTGTCGTAGCGCGCCTTCTCGACGTTGAGAATTTTTCCTTTAAGCGGAAGAATCGCCTGGAAGCGGCGATCTCGCCCCTGTTTCGCGGTGCCGCCTGCGGACTCGCCTTCCACCAGAAACAGTTCGCAGCGCTCCGGCTGCCGTTCGCTGCAATCCGCTAGTTTGCCCGGCAGGCCACCGCCATCCAGCGCGCCTTTTCGACGCGTCAGATCGCGAGCCTTGCGCGCGGCTTCCCGGGCGCGGGCAGCGTCAACGGCTTTGTTGATGATCTTGCGGGCTACGGTCGGGTTCTGTTCGAGATATGCGCCCAGGCGCTCGTTCACGAATGCCTGCACGATGCCGGCGATATCGGAATTCAGCTTGCCCTTGGTCTGACCTTCGAATTGCGGTTGCGACAACTTCACGCTGATTACCGCGACCAGGCCTTCGCGCACGTCATCGCCGGTGAGATTTTCTTTTACATCTTTGAACAGGCCCATTTGCTGTCCGGCGTAATTAATTGTGCGGGTCAGCGATGTGCGGAACCCGGAAAGATGCGAGCCGCCGTCGATGGTATTGATGTTGTTGGCAAAGCTGAAAACGCTCTCAGAATATCCGTCGTTATATTGCAGGCCAATTTCCATGGCTACGGCGTCGCGCTCGGCTTCCATGTAAATCGGTTTGTCGTGCAATACCTGTTTGCCGCGGTTAAGGTGCTTGATAAATTCCGCGATGCCACCGTTGTATTTGAACTCTGCAGACTTGGCTTCGCCGGTTTTCGAGTCGGTGGTGCGCTCGTCGGTCAGCGTGATCAGCAGGCCTTTGTTGAGGAAGGCTAACTCGCGCAGGCGCTGCGCCAGCGTGTCGTAGTTATATTCGGTGGCGGTGAAAATGCTCTTGTCAGGCAGAAATCGAACTTTGGTTCCGCGCTTCGCCTTTACCGCGCCCGTCTTCTTCAGCTTGCTGGTGGGCTCGCCTTTTGAATAAGTCTGCTCCCAAGTAAAACCGTCGCGCCAGATTTCCAGCTCAAGTTCTTCGCTGAGCGCGTTCACGCAGGAGACGCCGACGCCGTGCAATCCACCGGAAACTTTGTAAGTTGAGGAATCAAACTTACCGCCCGCGTGCAGCTTGGTCATCACGACTTGCGCGGCTGGAACTTTCTCACCGTCGAGGTCCATCATCTCCACGGGAATGCCGCGACCGTTGTCGATTACCGTGATCGAGTTATCGATGTGAATGGTGACTTCGATTTTGTCGGCGTATCCGGCGAGGGCTTCGTCAACCGAATTGTCGACCACTTCGTACACCAGATGATGCAGTCCGAGCTCGCCAGTTGAACCAATGTACATAGCCGGGCGCTTGCGGACAGCTTCCATCCCGCCGAGAACTTTGATGGAATCGGCGTTGTAATCGCCATTGCCATTAGCGGCGGCTCTGGCGGTCTTAGCTTTATTTTCCTGGGCTTTTTCTTCCAGGATTGCTGCTGCGTTAATCTCTTTGGTCGCCATTCAGATTGGGGGAGAGCACTGGCTCAGACTACCTTAATTTACCCACAAAAAAGGGGCTGCGCCCAGCAATCTTCCGGAGCCCTTCTCGATGCCTGCAGATTTCCCACAAATAACTGAAATTCCAGTAACTTAAGGCATCTTTTGATATTCTCAATTTTACCACAAACCGGGTCGATTTTCGACCCGCGAACCGACCCGGTAAACTGCTGGATTCAGGGCAGTTTTGGAGATCAACCTTAAAGCCTTTAACCGCAAAGTACGCAGAGGAATTCGCCAAGATCGCAGAGAAAGCAAACACCGGGTTTTCTCAGCGTACTCAGGGTTTTCTCTGCGATCTCTGCGGTTAAAAGCTTTATTCCCGACAGCTTAATCGACCCAAATCTGAGGGCTCGACCTGATAACATAGAGGACAGGTTAATCCCCAAATGAGTGTTCCTGTTTCACAGATGTGGACGGTGGCTACCTATGTGCTCGGGCAGAAGGTTGCCCGGCGCAAGCAGTATCCCCTGGTCCTGATGCTGGAGCCTTTATTCCGCTGCAATCTGGCCTGCGCCGGCTGCGGCAAGATCCAATATCCAGCGCACATTTTGAAGCGCCAGCTTTCTCCGGAAGAATGCTTCAAGGCAGTGGACGAGTGCGGCGCGCCTATGGTGTCGATCCCGGGCGGCGAACCGCTGCTGCATCCGCAAATTGCCGAGATCGTCGAAGGCCTGGTTGCGCGCAAGAAATACATTTACCTGTGCAGCAATGCGCTTCTACTGAAAGAGAAGATCGATCTGTTCAAGCCGTCGAAATATCTGACCTTCAGCATTCACCTGGACGGCCAGCGCGAGCATCACGATATGTCAGTGTGCCTGGAAGGCGGCTACGACAAGGCTTTCGAAGGCGTGCGCGAGGCGGTCAAGCGCGGGTTCCGCGTGACCACCAATACAACTTTATTTGACGGCGCCGATCCTAAAAGCGTGCGCGCATTCTTTGACGAGATGATGGAGCTGGGCGTCGAGGGCATGATGCTCTCGCCGGGGTACTCTTACGACAAAGCTCCCGACCAGCAGCATTTTCTGGGGCGCGCCCGCACGAGAAAACTGTTCCGTTCGATTTTGGCCAACCGCAAGAAGACCTGGCGATTTAACCAGTCAGTTCTGTTCCTCGAATTTCTAATGGGCAAACGCCACTACGCCTGCACACCCTGGGGCATGCCGACTTTCAACATTTTCGGCTGGCAGAAGCCGTGCTATTTGTTGCAGGACGGCTACGCGGATTCTTTCAAAGAGTTGATTGAAACCACCGAGTGGCAGAATTACGGGACGGAATCCGGCAACCCACGTTGCGCGAATTGCATGGTACACAGCGGATACGAGGCTTCGGCGGTAAACGAGACCTTCGGATCTCTGCGCGGGTTCGTGGACACGGTGAAGGCGACGCTGTTCAATCGCTACGAGGACCCCGGCGCCACGCGATTGTTGGATGAGATGTCGTCCGAAGCCGTAGGTCCACTGGTGCAGATCGAGTCGCAGTCACTGGAAGAAACACGAGCCTGAGCATCCACCGGAGATGGATTGAACATCGAGCGGACCATTGCGGACATTGAGCAATTAGAGGAACTCTTTTCGCTCTCTGACATCCGGCCGTTAACCGCCACCGATGTCGGGGATGCAAATCGAAGACACGATGAGAAGCTCTCGCGAAGTCCGTGGTTTAAGCTCTGGCAACAGTACGGCGTTTGTTGCCGGACCGAGCCTCCAACGCTCCGATTGCCAGAATAAGAAGATCCCACCATCATGAGTGTTCCTCAACGCGGCACCAATCCCGAAGAACTTGAACACGCGCCCGGGCGCGAGCGCGAAAACCTGGAAGGCTGGATTCCGGAGCTCGCCAGCGGGGAAGAAATCCGCGCGGCTTTAGAAAAAGCTTTCGACTTTCGCGGAGACATCACTCTCACTTTGAAAAATGGCGAGAAGGTTGAAGGCTACATTTTCGACCGCCGCACCGGACATTCGCTGTCTGATTCGGTCGTTCGCCTATATCCAAAGACAGGCAACCAGAAAATTTCGATCTCCTACGCCGACATCGCCGCGCTCGCCTTCACCGGCAAAGACACCGCCGCCGGCAAAAGCTGGGAAGCCTGGATGAAGAAATACATCGAGAAAAAAGCCGCCGGCGAACAAAACATCGGACTGCATCCAGAAGCCCTGGAGTAGCAATTCTCGTGTGGGTCGGACACTCTTGTCCGACAAAATCTCGAGAACCAATTTATTCTTGTTGGTGACGCTAACCAGGCGCACGCTTGTGTTGCGTGCCGGCTACGAAGCTCAACCTTGCGATCAACTCACCCACCTCGTCCTCGCTGCCGCCGATAAACGTAAACGACACGATGTACCCTTTCTCGATCATCACCAGCGAACTTTGCCACATCATCAGCTTGCCGCGCTCTTTACTGAAGTCAGCGCGCGCGAGTTGCTTTGTTCCGACAGCAAAAGCGTAAGGCTGATTCACCACTTTGAATCCCCGGTCCTCCGCAAGTTCGCTGATCGGATTGAGGTAATCGGCAGCCGTCTTGATGCCGTGGTAATTCGCAAGCAGCTCGGCCGCAATCACGACGGCGGAATTGATTGTCTCTCCGGACGCGGCCGGCGGACGTTCAAACACGGCCAGCAAAGTCTTAGAAGAATCTGAACTTGCCGGCTGTGGGTGATCGGCTGCGGGGCTGGTTGCTTTGGATGAATCACTCGCTGATTGGTCCGGCAGGGTTTCATCCTGCTGCATGTCGCCGGTGCGATCGACCCATCCAAAAATGACCTGGTATGTGAATCCAAATTTTGGACAGCTGAGAACCTGATCGGCCAGCGGCCCACACTTTTCCTCAGTAACTTTTTTCGGGTGAGCTGGAGGTTTATGAGTTTGCGCGGACAGAGTTCCAGCGATGAGGAATAACAGAACGGAAAAGCGGAGGACGCTCACGCCTCTATCCTAACCAAAAGTACAGGTTCTTCGACTTCGAGCTCAGAATGACAAATTGAGGGAGTGTCGGAAGAGCTGGTGAATCACGCGGCGCGGCCACCTAGCTGCTGCGTGCAGTGCGCGCAGCGGCGAGCATCGATGGGAATTTCGCTCAAGCATTCGGGACATTTTTTCGTGGTGGGGTCGGCCGGCGCCTCGGACCGGTGCATGCGAGCGACCAGCAGATTAACCGGGATCACGACAAAATAGTAAACCGCGGCCGCGACCAGCAGAAAAGATATGGCGGCATTAATGAAGTCTCCTACCGGGAAGTGCGTATTGCGAATTGTGAAGCCAAGATAAGAAAAATCGGGCTTGCCAACAATTGCGGCGATCAGCGGCGTGAGCAGGTCCTTGGTTAAGGCTGTAACCACAGTGGCGAATGCCGCGCCGATGACCACGCCGACCGCCATGTCCACAACGTTGCCACGAAGAATAAATTGCTTGAACCCGCTGAGCATAGGCGCCTCCGAGTAGGGACAACAGAGTATCCCTCGGCTGGGAAGTCGTCAACGGGGCGGGCACGCGCGGATTTGTCGGCCAAATTACCGTTTGCTCAAGTATTCAACGAGTCGCGAAGCGACGACATTTGACTAGCCCAGCACGTGAGTGCTGGGAAACCACGCCAACCCAAACGAGTCCCTTCAGGGACGGCACATAAAGAGGCGCCCGCTCTTCTAAATCGAAGAGCGGGCACCCATAATAATCATGAGCCGGCGCGCCTGCCTTACTGTTGCACCACGATTCCGTCGACCGCCGATCTCGCGCCGCCCGGCCCACCGTGAAGGGAGAACGCTACGTTCCGCTCCCGATTGACTTTCACGGTCTGCGTCAGGTCAACCAGCGAAAGCGGCACACTCTGCTCTGAACCCTCCTGCGAGACGCAGTGCAGGTCCTCGCCTTCAACCCAGTACCGGCTCGCGATCAGTGCCGTCCCGGCCTGCAGGGCAATCACTGTGACCTGGCTATGGCGCTGGGCTGGCATCGACCTGGGCTGGCTATAAGTGATGCGCCGAACCGGCGAATCATCTGATGACGCAGTCTCAGACCGCAGGGCCGAAGCCGGCTGATAAAGCGACGCATTTCCGCGATAGGCGCTGGGCCGGTAGTCGGGCTTAGGCACGCCGTTGTTTGCCACCGCGAACGGCACTTCCACGTCTTCCATCAGGCGCAGGGTGAGGCGGGTCTCGCCTTTGAGCGTCGGGTACGGGCCACGCGCCGGCAGAGTCAGAATCTTGCTCGGCCAGAACACGGGGACGGTCCACAACAGGGCGTCGCGCGTGGGATGACCTTTGCCTTTGATATCTCCCTTGGCATCGACCTTGTTGTGCGGTGCGTTGATGACCTTCGCCGAAAGCGGCAGAACCATCGCGCCCGGCAGGATCATGCGGTCAAATTCAATCGCCAGCCACCCCTTGCCAAAAAAGTGGCCTGGATCCTTATAGTCCTGCAAATGCCCGCTAAGCTCGGCGCCGCGCGGGAAGACCGAATGCCCGAAAGCTCCCAATGGACCAAGGTTACACAGAACGGGATCGCCCACCTGAGCAGTTTTAGCTGAAAAGTTGGGCTCGTCCATGGTGCAGTGCAGGAGCGTTCCGGCTGGAATGATGTCCCTGGTGGCAGCTTGAACGATGGCAGAAGAGAGAAAAACCGAAAGGGCTAGAAGCAGATACTTCCGAGACATGGCGCCTCCTCATGACTACGCTGAGAACACGCCCCATTTCTCGGTACCCGAGATAGCGAGGGATTGTAGCACGAAAAGAACCAAGCAGCGCACCCAAATATTTCCTGTTATTTAGATATTTCTGGTGCAGTTTCTTGAGGAGCGAGAATTGAAGTTTTAGCCTTACGAGCCTTAACGTCGAGCTTCTCTACCTCAACTCCAGTTGGAATAAAATTGGCTTCGACCAGACCATCAAAGTCTTGCGATGTCCGATCAAGCGCCCTGTCGAGCCCCTCAAGGTTCCACGGGTGAAAGAGGCGACCGCCGGTGAGCTTTGTAGACATTGCTAAAACCCATTTCGCATGATGCTCTAGTCCATGTTCCGGAGCGAACGCATAAACTCGTATTCCTGCCTTCAGCATTGTGTTCAGAGCCTGTTGATGAGTAGTGAAACTGGCGTCATCCTGGCCATTAGTAAATAGGAACATCACCCTCAACTCTGGGATTTTTTCTCCTTCGCCCCTGGCCATCCGATTTGCGCAGCTTGCCATTGCGTCATCAAGGCGTGTGCCACCTGAGGCCGCCGCATGAGAAACGAGACTGATAATGAGGTGAGGGTCGCTTGTTTCTTTGCTTTCCTGCAAGTCATCGTTGAAAAGCACCGCCCAACCGTGGTCCACGTTCGGCTTAATGACGCGCGTCAAAAGCGCGAGGGCCGAATCTGTTTGGAATTGAAAACCAATATCTTGCGATCGGCTAATATCAAAAAGAACGCAATAGTGAAGCGGAATTCGGGACACCTTTCGCGCACTCGTAATTGCAACCCTGTTACCGCCTTCCCTGATTTCCAAATCCGCTGGCTGAATCTCAGAACCAGCTGGATCCACTGTCACGAAAAGAGTACGAGGTTTTAAGGAACTTTGATGTTGTGGCGATTCGGCAGCACGCGAAGAAGAATCACCCACTTGAGGAAACGCGCAGACAGCAAAAAAAAGAGTTATGGAAAATATGAAGAGGGAACGCCTAATGCGAGTCATCTCAGATCCGCATCGGCATGACGATATACCGGTACTTGTAGTCCTCGCTCTCGGCGGGACGGAGTTGGCCGGCGGACTGGGAATCTTTGAGTTCCAGGCGAACGTCGCCTGCGCCTGCGGCCTTCAGGAAGTCGGTAATGTACTGGGCGTTGAAGCCGACAGTAAGCGGCTCGCCATTGTAGTCAATCTCGATCGAATCTTCGGATTCGCCGGTTTCGGTGGATGACGCCGAAAGTTTCAGTTCGCCCTTTTCCAGCTTCAGGCGGACGGCGCGGGAGCGCTCGTCGGCAAACTGGGCCACGCGCGAGATGGCAGCGCCCAAATCTTCTCCGTGCAAGGCGATGATGCGGTTGTTATCTTTAGGCAGGACAGCTTCGAAATTCGGGAACTGCCCGGTGAGCTGGCGCGAGGTCAACAGCCGCGGACCGATGCGGAAGAAGAGCGTGGATTCGTCTTTCGCGAATTCGATAGTCTCAACATCGGTCGAGTCCACCAAAGAGCGAAGTTCGTCCATGGCTTTCTTCGGGACCAGAGTTTTCAATTCCCCGGAAACGCCTTCGAACTTCTCGTTGGCGCGTTCAACATGCGCCAGGCGATGGCCGTCAGTTGCGACCATGGTGATTGACTCGGGCTTGAGCACCATCAGCGCGCCGTTCAAGGTGTAGCGAGACTCTTCGTTGGCGATTGCGAAACTGGTGCGCGCAATCATTCCACGTAACACTTGGGCTGGGATCTTAACTACGTTCGCGGTCGGAAACACCGGCAGGCTGGGGAAATTCGAACGCGCCATGCCGACCATCTTCGTATTGGAACGTCCGCAACGAATGCTTACCCAGTGATTATCGAGCAGCTTAATGGTGATGTCGGCATCGGGCAGCAGCTTCACGTAGTCATGCAGTTTGCGGGCTGGAATGGTACACGCGCCTTCTTTCTTCACTTTCGCGCTGCAGGAGGTGCGAAGGCTCAGGTCAAGATCCGTCGCGGTGAGCGAGAGCCGGTCACCGCCGGCTTCGAACAAATAATTCGACAGGATGGGAATCGTCGTCTTGCGCTCGACTACTCCCTGAGTTGCGGCCAACTCGCGGAGCAGTTCGAACTTGCTGATGGTGATTTCCATCGTGGAGGTTCCGATTGCGGAGGATGCGATCGCTTCTACCGGCATAGACCAAAGACCCCTGCTCGTGTGATGCGACCCGCCTGAACGAAGTGGATTCGGGTACGGTCGCCTTACTTCTGGTACTTCCTTATATCAAATCAAAATACATTAAAACCAGTAGTAACAGTAGGTGGTTCGGAAAAGTGGAAATCCATTCCAAGTCTAATGCTGCCTTCCACTCCCGAACCTACCTTCGTGTCCAAGATCAGACCCGATTGGAGGAGCCTGCCACAGCACAACGGGAAGCATTCCTAAATTTCGCTTCCGGTATTCACAGCTTCCACAACCTGCGCACAGCCGTCGTTTTGCAAGAACCTCTCAAAACTGGAAATCACGCCCCGAAACAGCATTTATCCGCCAAGTTGCTCGGTCAGTTTGTTGAGCATCCTGTTCAAATCTTTGTCGTTCTTCCGTGTCCCTTCGATCTTCTCGACCGAGTGAAGAACCGTAGTGTGGTGCTTGCCCCCGAACTGGCGGCCGATTTCCGGAAGCGATGCTTCGGTCAAATGCTTGGACAAGTACATCGCAATCTGCCGCGGATAAACGATCGCACGGGAATTATTTTTTGCCTTGATCTCGAGCAGCCTCAGTCCAAATTGCTCGGCCACTGCTTTCTGAATGGACTCAATGGTTACCTTGCGGGCCTGCGAGTCGATAAAGTTCTTCAGCACCTGCTGCGTGTACGGAAGCGTAATCTCAGTGTTGGTCAGAGATGAGTGAGCCACTAAACGGATGAGCGCGCCCTCAAGTTCGCGAACGTTGGAGCGAATGTTCGAAGCGATGAACAGGGCAACGTCGGTGGGAAGCGTGATCCGTTCCTGCTCGCCCTTTTTCTGCAGGATGGCGACTTTAGTTTCAAGATCGGGCGGCTGAATGTCGGCAATGAGGCCCCACTCGAAGCGACTGCGCAGGCGGTCTTCAATCTCGGGAAGTTCTTTCGGCGGACGGTCGCTGGCGATTACGATCTGCTTCATCGACTCATGCAACGCGTTGAAAGTATGAAAGAACTCTTCCTGCGTGCGTTCCTTTTGCGCCAGGAACTGAATGTCGTCGATCAGCAGGACGTCGACGTTGCGGAACTTGTCGCGGAAGGTAGTCATCTTGTCGTAGCGCAGCGAGTTGATCATTTCATTGGTGAACTTCTCGCTGGAGACGTAGCAGATGGCCGCCTGCGGCATTGCCCGCTTGACCTCGTGGCCAATGGCCTGCATGAGATGGGTCTTACCCATGCCGACGCCGCCATATAGGAACAACGGGTTGTAGGCCTTCGATGGACGCTGGGCCACTGCCTGGCACGCCGCGTGCGCGAACTGATTGCCGCTACCGATCACAAAGCCGTCAAATGTATAGCGTGCATTGAGTTGGGCAGCGCCGTCCCAATCAAAACGCGATTGCGCAACGTGGATAGCGGGGGGAGCCGCTGGGGGCGCGGAAAGTCCGCCGTCATGCCGCACTGGCGTTGCCGCAGGATCATCGTCAGGCGTGACGAACTCCACATCGCGATAATCCATATTGAGATTATCGAGTGCCTCCTGGATGAGGTCGGCGTACTTGTCACCCACATGACGGAACTCGACGGTGGGAACGCGAATATACATGATCCCGTTGCTCGAGTGACTGTAGCGTGTGGGTTTCAGCCAGGTATCGTAGGAGTGCCGGTTGATTTTCTTTTCGAGCGCATCCAGGATGCGCAACCACGGATTCGGAGAAAGAGTAGGAGTCGGAACAGACATAATAAAAATTTTTAAGAGGGCCGCTGGCTGGGGCAGCGCCTTGGTTACACCAAGTTACTGTTTCGGTATCGTTTCGTTACCAGAGAAGCTCGACGAACTGGCGAAGGAACCAAATCGATCAGGTTCAACAGAGCGTCATGCTAGCACAAAAAATTTCGCTTTGTGGAAATCTTTTTTCAAAAATTTTTGCGCTCGCGATTCCAGCCGCGCAGAAAAACTTTCTGTCAAGTAGCAGAGTTGTTAATGCCACGAGAGTGGTGCAGGAAAAGCGGTTCAGCGGGTTTAAGGTACCACTCCCCAAATTTTTGCGGAGCGAAACTTTTCTGGGCGCAAGATTTTTTCGCAGCTGCAATTTTAGTTCTGCTTGACAGAGGCTGATGTCAATTCTAACTTGCGGCGCGTTATGTCTGCGCAGTCCTGCGGAGAGTAATAAAGCTCAAAACCCTCGGGCAGCTGAACCGCGCTTCGCCGATAGTGCGACTGAACGAATTCGACGAGTTTCGGGTTGGTCCGGGCCAACGCAAGGCTCTCCCTCCCATTCAGCGCGAATTGGGGATTGAGCAAAATGACCGATGTATGGTTCCGCTGCAACCCTTCAATCTCAGACTGCTGAATCTGATCACTGCGCGGCCACAAATAATAAGTGTCCCACGCCGGAGCACGGGTGTTGAGGAAGGCGTAGAGACCTGGATAAAACGGAGCCGCCAAAAATCCGCCATTGTGAGCGCCGCAGTTTTGAAATGCCGCGCCTACGGTCCTCATAATTTCAGCTTGGGCCGCTGGAACCTCGAAGCGTTTTCCATCTATGTCGATCTGCTGCTCGCCAGCCGGATCTTCAGCCCGACTCTTAAGGCGCTGAGTCAGGGGTTCCATCGGCAGCCAACTGGCCAGTATCAGGAATACGGTTACGCAAGAAATAGTCAGCGACCATGGCCGAGCGCCCTTCCGCCACAACTGTAGTGACAACGCAGGAGCGGCGACCACAAACGGCACAACACCCTCAGCAATGTGAAAAAAGTCTGCGGTGTAGAAAGCATGCAGCAGAAATCCGGCGCCGGCTGATGATGCTGCGACCGACAGCCTCTCCGCGCCGCTTGGCGTGGCTCGCGAGCGCACGCCTCGCCACAAGACCACTGCGTAGGTAAGTGGAACGGCTACGCATAACCAGGACACGGCGCGCGCCTGCAGCCGGTCGATCCCGCTCAGCCCCCGCAGATGAATGTGCCATGGAAAGGGGATCTTCAGAGACCACGACCATCGCGGCGTCATCAGTACGGAGTCCAGAAACGGGTGCGCGAAGCCGTGAACGCCGACGATCATGAAGATCATTGGCGAATAGCCGATCAGTATGCCAGCCACTACCGCGCCCACGGCACGGCCTAGCCGGGGAGCGTCGCGGCGAATACGCACAACGACAAACGCGACGACCACGGCGATCAAGCAAAATACGCCTGAATTCCGCCCAAAGAACGCGGCCAAGCCGATTACGACGCCGGAAAAAAACCAGCGCTTAAGCTGCTGTGGTGCCTCGAACAGGTAGGCGATCGCGGCGACGGCAATCAGAGATAAAGTCTGCTCGTAGATTTTGTGGCGCGGGAATCCGATTACGACTCCCAGCAACAGAAGAATCGCGATTCGCGCAGTCCGGCTCAGCCCGGCGCGAAACATTGAAAAATAGGCCAGAGCTAACCCGATGATTGCGAATAGATAATTTGCCAGCAGTTGCTCGAACAACCCGTTTCGCCCGAGCAACGTGAATATCGCGGCTGACCAGTAATATCTTCCCGGGTCGTAGCTGAAGAAATCGCGGAGCGGAACTTGGCCAAGAGCGGTGCGCTGGCTGATGTACCACAGCCAACCCTCATCACCCAGGTTGAAACCGTAACGCCATTGCAGCAAGAAGACTGTCAGCGAAACCACAGCGCTGAGTAGTAAGGCTTCAGAGATGCTGAGCCATTTCGCAGACCACACTTCGGTCGGCGGCTTGTCAACGGCCGCTGGAGAGGTCGTTTGCCCACGCGATGCGAACCATGTACCGAAGACGACAGTGACGAGCGCAACTAACAGCCGGGGCATGAGGCGAATCGTACCTCAGCGGCAGATGTTTTGGATATTTACGGTCAGAGAACGTTGGACCTAAACCCGCCAACCTCAATGATTGATACGGCGTTTATCGTTAACAATAAAGCTCAAAAGAGCGTGCAACATTCTGGAACGAGGGCGTTCGGCTAATAGGCACTTACTCTTAGCGAGGGGTAAACGTGAGACGCAAAATCGCCACGGTTCTCATACTTGGAGCATTCGTCGGCAGCCTCGCGTGTGCTCAGCGGCGACTCCAACAGAAGGAAGCACAGCTCCGAGAAACCCTGCTCGTGCTTCGCGGGGAAATTCGACAATTCACATTGGACAAACAACGGCCTCCTATGTCCCTCTCCGAGCTGGTCACCAGCGGATACATGAAGAAGATCCCTGCTGATCCATTCACAGGTAAAAACGACTCCTGGAAGATGGAGAAGGTCGGCGTATCTGTAGAAATTCACAGCGGATCAGGTGCAATCGCCGGCGACGGCAGTGCATACAGCTCCTGGTAAAAACAGGTTTTCATTGGCAGGAGCAAAAGACACTTTCATTGCCGAAACGTCCATTCCAGCCGAGCCGCCGATCGAAGGTGCACGGCTTCGGGAGCGCAATTAACCGGCGCTGCATGAAGCGAATCGTACCTCAACGGCAGATATTCAAGTATTTACCGTCAGAGAACGTGGGAACTAAACACACCAGCGTGAATGAGGGATATGGCGGTATTTCGCCAGCTGCGATGAGCAGCGCCCCGCTCCTTAGCCGCTGGCGAAATAATAACGCGCCGTTCTATTCCTTCTGAGTGTCGTCGTCGTCACCTGGAAGCTGAGTTTTCAGCCACGGAGTGAAACGAATGTCAGATCCGCTGGCGGTGGTGCATAGGGCGCCGCCCGGGCCAGCAGGACATCCCCAAAAGTTTTCGGTGGCATCAATTCCGCCGGTGCACACGCTGGCGCCATCGAATGCGCAAACGTCCTCTACCCCAACCTGGCCGCCCAGCAAATTGTTGAGATGGATGTCAACCTGAGCTGGGTCATTGATGGCGATATCAACGTCTTCATCGCGAATGGTGTTGCGCGAAATGACGGTGCCGCGGACCGGCGTGCCCCCCTGACCGCTGTTGATGTTGATTCCGACGCGGCCGGGAGTCGCGGTGTCGAAGGTGTCGGCAAGATTTCCGGCGATAGCGTTGCCGATGATCATGTTGCCGTCCATGTTATCGGCGGGGAGATGAAAAGCGGGGCCGACGTGAGTGTGAAGTGTAACGCCGCCAAGGCCGTTGTTAGTGAGGCGGTTTCCGATAATCACATTGCCGGAGACGCGGCCCGGGCCATTGCCATCGGAAAACATGCCGACACCCGCGCCTCCGACTTGAACGCCGTTATTAGTAGAAAGATTTTCGGCGATGGTATTGCGATCAACGCCGTAGTGAGGAGCAAAAGGCGGCGCGCTCTGTCCCGATCGCGGATGTGAAGCCAGAACGATGCCGCATTCGAGCGGATTGTTCTGCACGATGTTGTGAATAAGCAGATTGCGTTGGCTCTCGGCGGTCTCGTCGCTGATTAGGACGCCATCGGCGTTGCCGGCAATTACGTTGTCAGAGACGGTCGAGTTAGAAGTGCCAACCAAATGGAGTGCGCCGCCGCAATCGCCAGTCTCGTCAGTTTCATAAATTCCGTTGCCCGGCTGGTTGGGACAGCCGGTTAAAGCTCCCGTGAATTGCAGACCCGAAGACTTATCGTTGTTGTTTATCCGGTTGTTGCGGATGACGACGTCGGTAGCACTCACTACCAGAACGCCTTCAAATAGCGCATTGCTCACGGTGAAGCCGGCTATGGTCACGTCATGCAAGCCCGGGTGGTCAAAGCCATCGACGAAAATGCCGTGGGCAAAGCCGGTCGCGTTGATCATAGAGGAGTTTGTGCCGGCTCCGATCAGCGAAAGTGGAATACCGATGTTCACTTCTTCTTTGTAGGTACCCGCCCCGACATTAATTATGTCGTTTGCCGCAGCATGGTTGACGGCGGCCTGGATTGTCGAGAAGCAACCCTGCGAACCTTTTGGGTTCACACACAGTGTGCTCGCGGCGGCTGAGGAAAGCCCGAGGAGGCAAGTGATGCATAGAGCAAGCATGACGCTTGCGCGCGGACGGATGATTTTAAAGGGTGAGCCCATAATTTTCTCCAAAAAAGAAATTCGCTTGGCGCCAGCGGGCGGTGACAAGCGCACAACATTTCAGGGTTCGGGGGATGTAAGACCTAACAGACTGCTGATGAAAATCGGGCGAAGAGTCCGCGCCCACCATAGGTTAGAAACATGATTGTGTCAACATCTTAGTATTTTTGGGGCCGTCTTTTAAATTTGCGGATAAGTGTTGTAACCCAGGCGCCACAACGTATTGACCTTCTAGGGCGGATGGTCCACCCGAATTTTTCGGATGTGTTACCCCCGGTCGTTTTACGTTATCCTCAGCCGTCATTTATACTTTTCCTTCACTCAATTTGAGCAGGGCATCAGCTAAGGACAGGAGCACAAGAGACTTTTCATGCCGAAACGAACATTCCAGCCGAACCGCCGCCGCCGATCGAAGGTGCATGGCTTCCGCACCCGTATGAAGACCCAGGGCGGACGGGCGGTCATTTCCCGGCGCCGAGCCAAAGGGCGCAAGCGCGTTTCCGTAAAACCCGGATTTCGTGAATAGGTAAGCACGAACCCAGTATTCGTTCTAGAACCAGGGCTCTTGCTTTAAACCAGTTTTCTTGGGGGACCGGGGCGTTCCCGCCCCGAGCAACTGTGAAGGTGGACCAGGCGACCCAAACTAAATCGCAAGGCAGATTTCCGAAGAGCCATCGCCTGTTGCGGCATTCGGACTTTGAGCGAGTCTATAAGCAGGGACGCCGGCATTTTGCAGCCCACATGACGGTTTTTTACCTGCGACGCCCAGATGATGAGTTGAGGGGCGAGCGAGTTGGCTTCACAGTGAGCAAGGCGCTGGGCGGCGCGGTCCAACGAAATCGAATCAGACGCCGTTTGCGTGAGACCGTCCGGTTAGGTAATTTCTCGACCGGTGTTGCCGTGGACGTGGTGATCAATCCCAAGCGCTCGGCGCTGACCGCGGACTTCAACGATTTGCAGAGCGAAGTGACGAAGGCGTTCCAGGTGATCGAGAAACATTTGCAGAAAGGCAAGCCGCAGTGATCGGTAATTGTCTATGAGCACTTTTGAGGCGGCACAGTCAGGTTTGCGGTTCGCGCCAAAGAACCTGTTGCTGTGGCTGCTGCGCGGATATAAGCGCGCTGTTTCTCCCGTGTTTTTGCCGTCCTGCCGGTATGTGCCGACCTGTTCCGATTACGCCGCCGAAGCCATCGATAAGTTTGGAGCGGTTCGTGGCACGGCGTTGGCTGTTTGGCGCCTGCTCCGCTGCCATCCATTTGTGCGCGGTGGATTTGATCCGGTTCCAGTTATTTCAAGCGGTAAAGTTTTTTCCCGGAAGAGGGTGTCCGGGGCTACGCGAGTTGAGCCCGCGCAAGATGGCCGCATCTGTTCCCACACCATCACTGAGTCGAATGCCAGAGTATAAGAGTCCGCAATCCGAACCCGGCACTGAACAGCGCTTTGTGCTGGTGTTTCTGCTGATGGCTGTCGTCATTTTTGGCGCGCAGCTGTACATGAAGAAGTACGCACCGACGCCGAGCACCGCGCATCCGAAGCAGGCGACGCAAACCGCGCCTGCGTCGCAACCTCCAGCACCGAACCAAACTGTGGCGGCCGCCGCTACTGCACCTAAGCGTAGACGTGGTTCTTCGGCTCCTGCGCCTTCAGCCCAACAAGCGGACACCGAATCCGAAACGGTGGTGGAGAACGATCTTTATCGAATCACTTTCACCAACCGCGGCGGACAGGCAAAGTCGTGGATCCTGAAAAAATATTCCGACGATCAGGGGCGCCCTCTCGACATCGTGAACCAGGCGGCCGCGGCCAAATACGGCTATCCGCTCGCGTTCTGGAGCTACGACGAGTCGCTGCGCAATCAGTTGAATTCAGCGCTGTATGTCCCCTCCGAAAACGGCACCATTACTGCACCTACTACGCTGGTCTATGAGTATTCCGCCGGTGGACTGATAGTTCGCAAAGAGCTGCAATTCGATCACAGCTACGTGGTCCACGTTCATACCTCGGTCTTGCAGAATGGGAACCCGGTATATGCCTTTCCGGCTTGGCCGGCTGGATTCGGAGATCAAACTACTGCTTACGCGTACGGCCAGGGGCAATTTGAATATCAGCAGAACAATAACACCGAGCACATCACCGCCAAGAAAATTTCCAGCGGCAACACCATGCATGGGACGTTCGATTGGGTGGGTACGAGCAGCGCCTTCTTCGGCGCCGTATTCATCCCCGACAATCCCGATAACCTCGATGTGGTGACCCTGCACAATGCCATCGACATCGTTACCGATCCCAGCAAGCCGAATGAAACTAAGCCGGTCGATGTCCTTGGCCTCGCGGCGGGACGCCCCGGTGAATCTAGCGAGCGTCTCTTCGTTGGTCCGAAATCGCTGCAGGTGCTGGACTCTGTCTCGATTCCAACCATTACCGGCACGGACAAAGATCTGCGTAATGTTTTGAACTTTGGCTGGTGGGGAGCGATTGCCCGCCCGCTCTTCGAATGGCGATTCATCGGCCTGCGCTGGTTTCATCAGTACACCAATAACTGGGGCTGGGCGATCGTTTTCCAGACATTCATCATTACGTTGGCGCTGCTTCCGCTTCGCATTTACCAGATGAGATCTGCGCTGAAGATGCAGAAGCTGCAGCCGCAGATGAAAGCGATCCAGGAGAAATACAAGAAATACAGCATGCGCGACCCGCGCAAGCAGGACATGCAAAAGGAGATCGGCGAGCTTTATAAGCGCGAGAAGGTAAACCCGGTCAGCGGCTGCCTCCCGCTGCTGGTGCAAATGCCGTTTCTGATCGCTTATTACAAGATGCTGGGCAACGCCATCGACTTGCGGCAGGCGCACTGGTTGTGGATTCATGACTTGTCGGCCAGCGACTGGATTTTGCCGGTGATCATGGCCGGCAGCATGTTCCTGATGCAGCGTATGACCCCGCAGCCGGGTATGGATCCCGGGCAGCAGCGCATGATGAATTTCCTGATGCCGGTAATGATGGGCGTATTTTTCTTCAAGCTGCCGGCCGGCCTGAATCTTTATTATGCGGAAAGCAACTTGATCATGATCGGCCAACAGGCGATTATGAACCGCACCGGAATCGGGAAAGAAATGCGCGAGATTGCCGCCAAGCGGGCGAGAAAGAAGAACAGCTCCTAGCTTCTAGCTCTTAGCCTTTAGCTTGGCAGCTGGTTTCGGCTGCAACGGGTTGGGCTGAGAGCTAAAAGCTAAGAGCTAAGAGCTCATGAATAAAATCGAATCTGCAAACCAGCTCAATGGATTTCTGAACGGCATGGTCAAGCATGCCGGACTCAAGCTGAAGTACCGAATCACGGTCGATCCAGTAATTGCCGACGACCGTGATTGGGAGCGTCCGGATATTCTGGTGGAATTCGCCGGGCCGGATTCGTCTCTTCTTTTGGAGCGCGGCGCTGAATTATTGCGCGCTATGGAATTGCTGGCCATGGAGATGATGCGCCTTCCCGGTAACGAGCATGAGAAGATCAGCTTCGATTGCATGGGCCACAGAAAAGCCCGGCTGGAAGAGTTGCGCATGTCGGCCAGTGTCGCCGCAGAAAAAGTCCGGCAATCCGGAACCCCTTATCATTTTGCGCCCATGTCTTCGCGTGAGCGCCGCATTGTTCACCTGGCCTTGCGCGACGAGCAAGACCTGACGACCGAAAGCACCGGCGAAGGCCTGCGACGCTCGGTCGTGCTGTATCCCAAAGACCAGAAGGGCTCTTCTCAACCGGAACTTAGGCGCAGGCACTGATCCCTGAATGATGGCTTTTTAGTGTCTAATCTTGCCAATCACATAAAAGATGAGTGACAAAACCACACTCAGCAGGATGGACGTCACCAGCGGGAAGTAGAACGTAGTGTTCTTCCCACGAAAGACAATGTCGCCGGGCAGTCGCCCTACGGGAAGATTGGTGCGGCCAAGCAGGACCAGAGCCAGACCGATGGCCGCGAGAAGCAGGCCGAAAAACAACAGCATCTTGCCAATGTCGGTCACAACCCAATTCTAGAAGGAAAAGGCCTTCACCGGAGTGAAGGCCTCTATTCAAAGTATCGGCGAAGATGTAGCCAGCTACATCTCTACAAGAATTACTTCTTTTCCGCGGTCGCCTTGCTGTCCGTACCGACTTTGGCGTACTTGCGGCGGAAGCGCTCGACGCGGCCGGCAGTGTCCATAAGCTTTTGCTTACCGGTAAAAAACGGGTGGCAACTGGAGCAGATTTCTACGTGGATATCGCCCTTGTGAGTCGATCGCGTGGTAAAGCTGCTGCCGCATGCACAGAGCACGCGAATTTCGTTGTATGCAGGATGAATGGCTGCTTTCATGGCTTCTCCAAGCTTGTTCTGAACCATTTGATTCTAAAAGATAGGTACAGGATTCAGCAAACCGGGAAGACTTATTTCAAGGAAAATTCAACCGAAATGATGGTCTGAACGTTTACAGGTTGGCCGTCAAGAAGAACGGGTCTGTATCGCCACTGAGATACAGCGTCCGATGCCGCTTTGATCAGTAAAGGATGACCGCTGAGCGGGCCGAGGACTCTAACCACTCCGCTCTTGTCGATATCGCCCATCAGCAGAACGGTCCCCTGAATCTTCGCCAACTCGGCCAACTCGGGATATTTCGGTGCGACTTGGTAAATCCTCAATTGCTCGGCCGCTGCACGTGAAATTCCCACCACACTAATTGCATTGAGTACGCTATTCAAACCGTCTTTCTGATCAGGGTTTTGCGCTGGCAGCTGGTCGAGGAATATGAAATTAAACGGTAGATTCGTCGACGCTGTCACTGCAATACCATTTTTCAGAAAGGGTCTGAACTTCCACTTCTTGACTGCTGCGATAGCTGCTTGGGCGAGTAAGTCGTCTCCACCGATGACTTGTGTACCGGTGACGTCTCCCTTTGCTGAGACGACCGTCCTGATAACGACCAAACCGCGCAGCTTGTCTTTTTCTGCACTTGGAGGGTAGGTCGGCAAGAAGCTGCGGATTGGTTCGAGGCTATTGGAGTCAGGAGGCACAGATGTCGGGGTCGGAGCCTCCGAATGCGGCGGCGTGCTTGGAACCGGAGTGTTGCTCTGTCCGTTTGCCAAGGCGCTCATCAGCACTACCGATATAAGGAGCGCTCGAAATGATCGGCGGGTCATCGCGCCGAATTTTACACCAGAGCTACAAAATTCAATGCGCCGGTTTGAACCCTTTCATCCCGCTCGTGCATAATCTTTTCGGAGCAAATAATGAAGATGATTTTTCTTGCCGCGTTTTTTCTGCTGGTGTCCGCCGTCGTCCTGGAAGCGCAAACCTCCGAATCCCCAACCGTGGCTGAAGCTGAAGCCTTCATGAACAAGGCCGAAGCGCGTCTGGCTGAGCTGACTGTAAAAGTCAGCAAGGCGAATTGGGTCCACGACAATTTCATCACCGATGACACCGAAGCCCTGGCGGCCGACGCAAACGATGAGCTGACTGCGGTGACCAGCGAGCTGGTCGAGCAGGCCGGGCGCTTCGACGGCGTGAAGATGCCAGCGGAACTGTCGCGCAAATTCTTGCTTCTGAAGCTTTCGCTGACTGCTCCGGGGCCAAAGGATCCAGCGCTAAGAAAAGAGATGAGTGAAATTGCCGCCTCGCTCGAATCCGACTACGGCAAAGGCAAGTATTGCGATGCGTCCGGCAAATGCCTGGACATTACCGCTATTGAAAACATCATGAGCGACAGCCGCGATCCCAATCAGCTGAAAGACGTTTGGGTGGGATGGCACGCGATCGGCGCTCCCATGCGGAAGAAGTATTCACGCTTCGTCGATCTGTCGAATCAGGGAGCGCGAGATTTGGGATTCAAAGACACAGGCGTGTTGTGGCGCGCGGGATACGATATGCCGCCGCAGCAATTTGACGCGGAGCTCGATCGCCTGTGGGAGCAGGTGCGGCCACTCTATCTTTCGCTTTACACGTTCGTGCGGGCGAGACTATCGCAGAAGTACGGAGCGCAAGTGGTGCCGACCAACGGACCGATTCCCGCGCACTTGCTGGGAAATCCCTGGGCCCAGGCATGGGGGAATGTGTTTCCGATTCTCGGTTTGCCGGAGCATAGCAGCGGCTATGACTTGACGGAACTGCTCAAGGCAAAAAATCTCGACGCGAAGGGCATGGTGAAATACGGCGAGAATTTTTATAAGTCGCTGGGTTTCGCGCCGCTGCCGCAAACCTTCTGGGAGCGGTCTTTATTCACTAAACCCGCCGACCGCGACGTGGTCTGCCACGCCAGCGCCTGGGACATCGACAACAAAGACGATGTCCGAATCAAGATGTGCATTCAGGTGCGCGCCGAAGATTTTGTGACCATTCACCACGAGCTCGGCCACAACTTTTATCAGCGCGCCTATAAAGACCAGCCGCTGCTGTTTGAAAACGGCGCCAATGACGGATTCCATGAGGCCATCGGCGACACTATCGCTCTCTCGATCACGCCCGAATACCTGAAGCAAATCGGACTGCTCGAGCAGATTCCGCCGCCAGAGGCCGATATTCCCATTCTGCTCAGACAAGCGTTGGATAAAGTCGCGTTTCTTCCCTTCGGCTTGCTGATCGATAAGTGGCGCTGGCAGGTGTTTTCGGGCGAAATCAAGCCTGATAATTACAACAAAGCGTGGTGGGATTTAAGGCTGAAGTATCAGGGGGTGGTGCCGCCGGTTGAGCGCAGTGAAGCCGACTTCGATCCCGGCGCGAAGTATCATGTGGCTGGCAATGTTCCTTACATGCGTTATTTCCTGGCTGATATTTATGAGTTCCAGTTCTACCGCGCCATGTGCCGCGAATCGGGATACAAGGGTCCGCTCAATCGCTGTACATTCTTTGGCTCAAAAGAGGCTGGTGCCAGGCTAAACAAGATGCTCGAGATTGGTCAGAGCAAGCCTTGGCCCGACGCAATGGAAGCCCTGACCGGCCAGCGTGAGGCCGACGCCAGCGCCATCATCGAGTATTTCGCGCCGCTCAAGAAGTGGCTGGATGAGCAGAATAAAGGAATGAAGGCGGGCTGGTAGGCCGATTCGATGACATTCTCGAAATAAAAGCGAGCTTTGTCTCACACCGAACCGTCGAGCCTTTAAATCCAGAGTACATTTCCTGCACCAGAAAGATGTGACTCGATGCCCGACGAAACAGATTGGCAGATACTGGCTGAGGAAGCCGCGCAAGAAAAAGATCCTAAGAAGTTGATCGAGATCATCAGTGCGTTGACGGCGGCGCTTGATGAGCGGCAGGCCAGAAAACCTCATGCTCCTGTATCTTCGAATGGAGCCTAACTCCGGCAGTTCGGAGGAGCGGGAAGAGTCCTTGCTTCGCCACTCCGGAATTATTTAGCCACCACGGTGCCCCTGGCGTTAGGAGTTAGTACCGTCAAGTCGCCAAACGTCTCCTTCTTCACCGGCCCTCGCAGCTTCACCGCGTGATCGATCATCCACAGTTCCGGGATGATCTCGCCCACCATCTTCCCGTGACAGAAGAGCCGGACCACCGAACTCTCAGAGACCACGATGCCGACCGCCTTGGTCACAGCGCTCATGTTGGCAGCGGCAAGGTGCCGGCTGCCTAATCCCATCGGCACCTCGACCTGCGCGGCGAAAGCGTCGAGATATCGACACGCCGAAAGCACGACACCATCGTGGCTGACCACAAAACCCCCGTCCAGTTGGGCGAGTTCCTTAATCGTGCCCCGTAAGTTCGGATTGGTTACATGCCGCTCCGATTCCGGATGACCGGCTAGCGGATCCAGAATTAACGTTCGTGACTTCGCCAGCACAGCTTCTTCGTCTCCCAGAGTGAATAGAGTTCCGACGCGGCGGCCTTCGCGGCCCTCGCGCGCGATCTCCACGGCAAGCTCAATGAGAGCTTCGAGGACTTCGGGATCGTATTCGGTGACCTGGCAGAGAATGCTCTCAAACATAGGGTTCAAGAAACCTTTAACTCACGTCCCGTCGTTTGTCCATCAAGGTCGATGACTTCGTGCCCGGTTTCCTGGGAAGCGCCCGGTGCTTTCTTCTTTCGGAACGAGGTCAACAGGGTCTTAACAATAACGTAAAGCACCGGAATAAAGAACAGGTTGAGAACGGTTGAGAACAACATCCCGCCAACAATGGCGGTGCCGACTGAGTGCCGTCCCAGTTTGCCGGCGCCGCTTGCGAAGTAGAGTGGCAGCACGCCCAGAATAAACGCGAACGAAGTCATCAGGATTGGCCGCAAGCGCAGCTCCGCAGCTTCGATCGCCGCGTCGATAATCGTGCGTCCTTGCTCAAGTAATTGCTCGGCAAATTCGACGATAAGAATTGAGTTCTTGGCCGAAAGGCCGATCAGCATGACCAAGCCGATTTGCACGTATACATCGTCCACCAGTCCGCGCATGTTGACGAACAACAGCGCGCCCAGGACCGCCATTGGAACCGCAAGCAAAATTATGAACGGAAGCGCGAAGCTTTCGTACTGCGCGGAAAGAGTGAGATACACCACGAGTAGGCCGAGAGCGAAGATGATGATCGCTTTACCGGCGGCCTCAACTTCTTCCAAGGCGAGTCCTGACCATGTGAATGACATTCCTTGCAACATATTTTGCTTCGCCAGGTCCCCCATGGCTTGCAGACCCTGGGCCGAACTGAAACCCGGAGCTGCGGCGCCATCGATTTCCGCCGAACGGAACAGGTTGAAGTGATTAATAACCTGCGGACCGGATGCGTCTTTGAGTGTAACGATGTTCTGTAGTGGCACCAATCCGTTTGTGTCCGATCGCACGTAGTACTGCCGCAAATCACGCGAGGTCATACGAAACGGCTGGTCGGCCTGCACATAGACGCGGTAAGAACGGTTGTTGAAATCGAAGTCGTTCACGTATTCCGATCCCATGTACACGCCCAGAGCTTGCGTAACCTGGCTGATCGGAACTCCCATGGCTTTTGCCTTTTCGCGATCGATCTCAACCAGTTGCTGCGGATCATTTGCCGTGAAGCTGGTAAATAAGCCGGCGAGATCCTGGCGCTGATGACTGCCGGCAACGATCTTGTGAGCCACCGAGTCGATATCCTGCAGCGTGTTACGTCCCAGATCCTGCAATTGGAACTGGAAGCCGCCAAAGCTGCCGATTCCATTCACCGCGGGCGGCTCAAATGCGGCCACGATGGCGCCGGGAATTCCAAAGAGCTTAGGCCGGACGCGGGCGACGATGTCGCTGGCGGCATGCCCCGCGCCTTTGCGATCATCAATTGGTTTCAGAGGAGCGAATACCAATCCGTAGTTGGGCGAGCTGCCTCCGGAAAGAGAAAATCCCGGCACCGCAAATGTGCCGAATACATCCGGATCGGCACGCAGAATCTGCTCAGCCTGCTTCGCAATATTCGTGGTGTAGGAAAGCGATGCCCCGGGCGGAGCCTGAATTACCGTGATGAAGTAATTCTGGTCCTCCTGCGGAACGAATCCCGTAGGAACGTGAACGTACATGTAAGCCGTGGCCGCCAGTCCGGCGAGAAACAGCACGATCATGACGTAACGGTATTTCAACACTCGGCAGATAGCTTTGCCGTAACCGTTAGCCGTCCCGCGAATGCCAGCCTCCACGCCGCGGACAAACTTTGCATATCCGTGTGAGAGCCAGCCGATGTGCGTCCAGTCGAACAAGGTGAACTTCGATTCTTCACCGCGCAACAGCAGCGCCGCCAGCGCCGGCGACAGGGTCAATGCGTTGAACAATGAAATCGCGATTGAGAACGCGATCGTCAGCGAGAACTGCCGGTACAGAATGCCGGTCGTGCCTGGAAAGAATGAGACCGGCACAAACACCGAAATCAGAACCAGCGAGGTTGCAACCACTGCGCTCGCCACTTCTGACATGGCAACCGAAGTAGCCGTGTGAGGGTCGGTGTGATCGGCGTCAATGTGCCGCTGCGCATTTTCAATCACCACAATCGCGTCGTCGACCACCAGCCCGGTCGCGAGAGTTATTCCGAATAGCGTCAGCGAATTGATGGAGAAGCCAAATATCTTGATGAAGGCGAACGTGCCGATCAATGACACTGGAATGGTAACCGCGGGAATAATGGTGGCCCGCCAATCCAACAGGAAAAGGAAGATGACAATGATGACGATGGCGATCGCTTCTTCGAGAGTCGTCACCACTTCCTTGACCGAATCGCCAACCACGGTGGTGGTGTCGAACGCGATCACATACTTCATTCCCGGAGGGAATGATTTCGACAAATCATCGAGCGCAGCCTTGGCCGCCTTATCTACGTCAAGAGCGTTTGCATTGGAGAGTTGCTGGACACCGACTCCGATCGCTTCATGTCCACTGTAGAGAAGGTTGGTGTCGTAGCTTTCGGCGCCGATCTCAGCTCTGCCAACGTCTTTCAACTGCACAATGCCGTTACCGGTGTTTTTGAGAATTATGCTTTCAAACTCTTTCGGGTCCGAAAGCCGGCCCACTACCCGCAACGCCACCTGAAAATTTTGCTTCGGATCGGCTGGCGGTCGCCCTAGCTGTCCCGCAGGTATTTCGACGTTTTGTTCCTGTAGGGCAGAGACTACATCAGCAGCCGTTAATTGCCTCGCCGCGAGCTTCGTGGGATCGAGCCAAATGCGCATTGCATATTTACGTTCTCCGAAAATAAGAACGTCGCCTACGCCGGGGATGCGCTTGAGCGCGTCCTTCACGTAGACATCCAGATAGTTGGAGATGTACTGGTTTGAAAGACTGTTGTCGGGAGAATAGAAGCCGGCGGCGAAAACGAAATTCGGATTGGCCTTTGTGATGGTGACGCCGGTGTTTTTAATTTCCTGCGGCAGTCGCCCTTGCGCGGTGGCGACCCGGTTCTGCACGTCGACAGCTGCGATGTTGAGATCGTAGCCGGTGCGGAACACGACATTAATATTGCTGGTGCCGTCGTTCGAACTGGTCGAAGTCATGTAGTGCATGCCTTCGACGCCGTTGATCTGCTGCTCAAGTGGAATGGTGACGGCAGATTCGACGACGTTGGCGTTTGCGCCAACGTAGTTGCTGGTCACCGTAACCTGCGGAGGCGCAAGATTCGGATAAAGAGAAATAGGAAGCGTCGGAATTGAAACCGCGCCGGCGAGAATAATGAGCAACGCGCAAACTGTCGCGAAGATCGGTCTTCGAATAAAAAAATCTACCATGTATCACCCACGTAAATTTCTGGCGTTAGATCTGCCGATTAAGATCGATCAGAAGTTGCCGGTTAGCTGATAGGACGCACGGGCATACCGTCCACCAGGAACTGAATTCCCGAGACGATCACCTTGTCCCCGGCTTTCAGCCCGCCGGTGACGGCGTAATCATTGCCGACGGTGTCGCCAAGCGAAACCGCGCGCTGTTTGGCCACAGATCCATTGCCGGATGAATCGGCAAGATAGACGAAAGGCTGTCCGCCAATCCGGCTGACCGCCAGCACCGGCACGGTTGGCGCGGATGAAGTGCTCCACACGACGCGCGCTTTCACCAGTTGCGAA
The DNA here is from genome assembly GCA_963702345.1 of uncultured Acidobacteriota bacterium. GTDB lineage: Bacteria > Acidobacteriota > Terriglobia > Terriglobales > Acidobacteriaceae > Gp1-AA145. The sequence continues at coordinate 66,446 of CAVPCD010000004.1, forward strand.
TTGCGAAACCTGTCGCGCGGCGCGTGGATCGGGGCTTTCACCAGAATGCCCTGCAAGGCATTATCTACCTGCTGCGAGATGAAATCGATTTTCGTTTTCTCGATAAGCTCGCCGCTGCTGGTGACAACCTGCACGGGAAGGCCCATGTGTATCTCTGAGGCGCGCTCGGTGGGAATGTAAATGTAAGCTTCGAGATCTGCGTTCTGGTCGACCGTTGTAAGCAGCGTCTGCGGCGAAACATAATCGCCGATGTGCACAGGTACGTCCCCTACTACGCCATCAAAAGGGGCGGTCAAATGATAATAGGCGAGCTGGCGCTCTTGGGTGACCAGGCCGGCTTTAGAGGATTCCCAATCCGCCTTGGAATTCTCAAAAGCTTGAATTGCAAAATCGTAGTTCTGCTTGCTGGTTACTCCGCCCTCATACAGCCCTTTTTGGCGCTCCAGCTCTCGCTGGTTGTAATCCAAGGTTGCCTTCTTTTGCTCTACAGTGCTGCGTTGTGTGTCGGCTGTCGCCTGCTGCTTCAGCGGATCAATAGTCATGAGCACTTGCCCGGCGCGCACATGGTCGCCGGACTTTACCAGAATCCGAGTAAGTGAGCCGTCGACCTGGGGCTGTATGCTCGCGGAACGGCGCGATTTTATCGTGGACACATATTCGTCTGTGCGAGGAACCGGCGCAAGATTGATCGTCTGGACCTGCACTGGCAGGGGCTGCGGCGCGGGAGCTTTCGCTTCCGTCTTGCCGCATCCGGTACTTATGAAAGCCACGGCCAGTACGGCCGGCGCGATGACTGCGAATCTGATCAACTTACCCATTGCACGCTCCCGAGCCCAACGCTTATCAGCAAAAGATGCCCAGGGAGCGGGGCGAGATTCAAAACCTGAACTGCTATGGCCGAAAAACCTGGCCCCTGGGAATGGTGAAACGTTTAACTACGCGACGTGCTCGTCGTCGTCCAGATACTCGCCGGGGACGTCGTCTTCGGGAACTTCGTGGGTTACGACTTCGGAAACGTCGGCATCTTTGGCGTTCTCCACCCCGTATACCACGTCGGCTTCGTAGGCATTACCCTCTTCGGCCAGTTCCTCGACGCTTTCGGAATCGGCGCTAGCGGCGTCCGAAATTTGCTGCGTATCACCAGCCTGGCCGGCTGAATCTGGTCCTAGCTCATCGCGTTTCGACTTCTTTCGCTTGGTCATAAGATTTCTCCGGTTATTGAGATGACTGGCAAAGCCCAACGACTCGCAGTTTCTCCGAAAAGTTTAGGCCGCTTCGCGTTCCAATGCCCCACGGTCCCAGTTGCCCAGGCTAGCCGCAGCGTCATAGGTACTCTGGCAGAATTGCAGTAACGATGCGCTGGGCGATTCGGCCTTGCGCACATCCTCATACTGCAGAAGAAACTCTCCCAGGGTGGCATTGTAAGCGGCGGCCTTAGGGTGGACCGGCGCTTGCTTGAATCCGTTGGGCTCCGGGGCAGCGTAGGAATAAAACGCTGCGTCCGACATGCCGCTGGCACCCGGCCAGAAGCCCACGCTGCTCACTTCGTGGGAATAAGCTTCTCGGGTCATCTTGTCAGCGCCGGGTCGCTCGGGCGCTCGCCGTCCCGAGAACCGGGTCACTGCCAAATCAAAACTTCCCCAGAAAAAATGTACCGGACTTGACTTGCCGATGAAGCGTGCCCGGAATTCCTTGAATATCGCATCGACCGAGACCAGGATGCGCCAGAACTTTTCGACCGATTCCGCATCGTACGATGTGTGAATGCGGTCCTCATCAAACGGAATGGGATTCTGAATTTCGACCGGCATGCGCCAAATTTTGACGTTGATGTCCTCGCGCCGAAGCATGTTCATGAATTCCTGGTAAAAAGCAGCTACCGACTTCGGCGCCAGCGGCAGGGCTTTCAGCGCGCCGTCGCTGGTCTCCAGAACAAGCTGATGTTTCAGGAAGTCGAAACGCAGCTCAAACGATCTTTCACCATAGGGGATCAGCGACGTTGTCAACCCGCGCGCAGTCACGTACAGCGGGACGTTCCACCAATGATTTACCAGGGGCGTAAGCGCCAGCCGCACTTTGCCGACGATCTGCGTCCACATGTGGAGCGTGGCACAGGTGTCCTTCCAGGAATCGAGAGGCAGTGACGGCCAGCACTCCGGCCGATCAGCAGACGATAGCAACATAGGTAAGATCCTAGACGAATGAGACTACTCGATAGCTCTCGGTCGACAAAAATCGACCCCCGATCCAAGCCTGGGATCGAGGGCCGGGAAATCAAGCCGCCGCTTGCCGGCTTTGCTTCACAAATGCCAACAGGTCAGAATTGATCTGATCAGCATTGGTTGTCGGCATGCCATGCGGAAAGCCCGGATAAATCTTCAGCGTAGAATTCTTCACAAGTTTTGCCGATAGCGGTGCGGCGGCAGCGATCGGCACGATTTGATCCTGGTCGCCGTGAAGTATGAGGGTGGGCACGTCGAACTTCTTCAGGTCCTCAGTGAAGTCGGTCTCTGAGAATGCCTTGATGCAGTCATAATGCGCCTTCATTCCTCCCATCATTCCCTGCAACCACCAGTGCTCGCGAATGCCCTCGGAAATCTTTGCGCCCGGCCGGTTGTATCCGTAGAACGGAATGGTGATGTCCTTATAAAATTGCGGCCGGTTCGCGGCAAGTTGAGTCCGCAGACCATCGAATACCTCGATCGGCGCGCCTGCCGGATTTTTCTCGGTCTTTAACATTAACGGCGGCACCGCGCTGATGAGCGCGGCCATGGCAACTCGCTTCGAACCGTGCCGTCCGATGTAACGGGCGACTTCTCCTCCGCCGGTTGAATGGCCGACGTGAATTGCATTCTTCAGGTCAAGCTTCTCCGTCAACATCGCAAGATCGTCAGCATAGGTGTTCATCTCGTTGCCATCCCAAGTTTGAGTGGAGCGTCCATGCCCGCGCCGGTCGTGTGCGATCACGCGGAAACCCTTCTGGCCGAAGTAGAGCATTTGTCCGTCCCAGTCGTCTGCGGTCAGCGGCCAGCCATGGCTGAATACGATCGGCTGTCCTGTGCCCCAGTCCTTGTAATAAATCTGTGCGCCGTCTTTTGCCGTAATAGTAGGCATTTTGCCTCTCCTTATTGTCTATTCTGCGTCAGCAGAACGGCCAGGCTGCCAAGCCGCGATTTGTGAAGGGTATGGGATAGCGGTCCCAGCCTCGTCTCATCTGGCGAGATTACGCGGCGTTGTTAATGTGAGGGTTTCCGACAACAATGAAATCAAACTTCTGAAGAGATTCGAAGTCCCGCGCGGCAGAAAAAACCATCAGGCGTTCCATCAGACTGTCAATTTCTTCTGCGGGCATTTCCTTCGTGGCTGACCAAAATTTCTGCGGCAACAGCCAAACACGATCGGCTTGATTCGGAATCATGAGAGATTCTCCGGCTGAGCTGGGCTATTGGAAAGATACGGCCGGTACTCGAACAAGCGCATTCTATACGGCCTTCCAATCATATAGCAAACGCCGCTTGGTCCGACGTCTAGATAATATTTGCCGCATTGGAATCACCGCAAGCGGTGTTCAAGTTCAGCAGCACAGGTCATTGAAGGGCGAAATAATGTGAAGAGAAAAAATAGAAGACGACCGCCGCGCGACGAGTAATTCTGCTGTTCGGCGATTCAACTCAAGCGCTGACGCCGTTTGCGGCAGATCCGCCATAGCGCAAGGCGATGTTCATAAACACGCTGCCGCTCGAGGTCTCAAAGCAAAGTACGAGCGCTTCTGTGTCGGCAGTAATTTTTGGTCCATGCTCGGAGGTGTGCAGGTGCGGGGGATGTACTCGGAAGTGGAAGCCCTGATCGTTCAAGGTAGCGACTGCGTTACCAATTACCTGGTTGGCCAATTCGCAGACTGCCTCGCGCACTAATGAATCCGTTTCGGGAAGCTCAGTGCCGGCGATCTTACTGGCGATCTTTGCCGCGGTCTTTGGCGCCGCATCAAAAATAACGCGCCCTTCAATGTCTCCGGTCAACTCCACCATGGCGGCGACGCCTTTTAGGCGATAGGCATCCTTGTCCATGGTGAGGTTCCCAATCTCCATGGGAGAGTTCAAGCCTTGCGACAACACGGCATCTGCCGCGTTGATGAACGGCTGGATCAGCTCCATTTTCATATCTAGGCCCCTGCGCCGGCTGCGGCGGCAACTACCCCGTCTTCGCCGAGCACGTACTTGATGACTTCATACAGAACTTCCGGCTTCACCGGTTTCTGCACAAAATGCCGCGCCCCGCGCTGTAATGCTGCCACAATGTTTTCCTGATATCCCACGGAAGACACCATGACGATGCGCGCGTCGGGGTTTTGCTGCACGATCTTCTCGGCCGATTCAATGCCTTCCATCTGCGGCATGGTGATGTCCATGAGCACGATGTCTGGCTTGGCTTTTTCATATTCGGTGATGGCCGTCATTCCATCGCCGGCCTCACCCGCGATCTCGCCCCCAAATGATTCGATAATGCGGGCCAGGTTTTTGCGCGCGAAGACGGAATCGTCGACGATCAGATAGCGGACCGCCTGCCCGTCTTTGCTGCGCTTGATTGGTGAAAACTGCTCCATAACTCCTCCTTCTCTGTTTCTGCTCCGGCCCCCCGAAGGTATGCCGTAAATCCAAACTCAATCGTTCGCCGCGCGCATCGCGCGCTCAGACCCTGCGCGCTCCGAACACATGGCGCGCAAGGTGCTGGCCATCTGCTGCAGATCGACGACACGCATGGCGTGTCCACGTTCAATGGCAGCCTTCGGCATCCCAAAAACCACGCAGGATTGCTCACTCTGCGCGATGGTGGTTCCCCCCGCTGCTTTGATCAAGCCTAATGCATGCGCGCCATCGTCCCCCATGCCTGTCATGATTACCCCGACGCCGCGGGAGCCGAATTCCTCCGCAACACTTTTGAACAATACATCGGCAGAAGGGCGGTGACCGTTTACTCGCGGTTCGTCGCTCAAAACCGCAACTTCCCCCAAGGGTAGCCGTTTCACCTTTAAATGCTTGCTGCCGGGGCAGATAAGCACACGCCCGCCGTGCAGGACATCGCCCGATTGGGCCTCTTTAATGCTGAGCGCGCTGCACTCATTCAGGCGCCGGGCAAACATTTCCGTGAACCCCTCGGGCATATGTTGCACCACCACTATGCACCCGGGAAAATCCGCCGGCAATTGCGACAACACATACTGAAGCGATTGTGGCCCGCCGGTCGAGATCCCGATGGCGATAATCCTGGTCGCCTGGCGATTGGACACCGACTGCGCCTTGAGGCGTTTGACTGGCTCGGGCAGATTGCTGGTGATTTGAATGCCGCGACTGTGAGCGGCGGCCTTGATTTTCGAGATCAACTCTTGGCCGCTTTCCTGCATACGCGAAGCCACGTCAGTGGGCTTGGCCACAAAATCAAAAGCTCCGAGAGACAAAGCTTGCAAAGTCACGGACGCGCCCTGTGTGCTGTGCGAACTGACGACTATCACCGGCAGGCGATGACGCCGCATGATCTCGCGTAGCATTTCGAGACCACCCATGCCAGGCATTTCCAAATCCAGGGTTATCACTTGTGGCTTAAGTTCTTCGATCTTCTTCAGTCCGAAGTTACCATCCATGGCGGTGCCCACTACTTCAATAGCGCTGTCGGCTGAGAGGATCTGCGGGATCAGCTTCCGCATGAAAGCAGAATCATCGACCACCAGCACCCGTACCGGTTGCGCGCTCATTGCCGCACCTCGGTCGAGTGATTATCCTGCCGCGCACGCGAGAACAGACCAGCCTGGCTGACGTTGGTGCCAGCTCTGACAAAACGCTCCATCACAGCCGCTAAGTTCATAATCAACACAACCCGTCCGTCCCCTAGAATTGAAGCGCTGCTGACCAGGTCAGACGCGACCGTTTGATCGTCCAGCGCTTTGATGACCAGTTCTTCTTCTCCTTCTAAAGCATCGACAATCAGCCCCAGCTTGCGCTCGCCGTAGGTCAGAACCAGAACGAAAATCTTTTCTTCACTTGGATCGCGATCCGAAATCTGCCGCACTCCGACCCGCACCAGCGGTAAAACCTGATTACGTAATTGGAGAACCTCAGTGCCGTCGACGTGGTGCAGGTCGCTCTCCCAGGCGCGTGCGATCTCAGCTACGGCGTTAAGCGGAATGGCATACAGCCGGTGCTCGATGCGGAACATGAGCGCTTGAATAATCGCCAGCGTCAAGGGAAGTTTCAGACGGAAAGTTGTGCCTTGCCCGGGGTCGGTCTCGGTTTCGATCGTACCTTTCATACGCCTCAAAACACTGTCCACCACGTCTAACCCGACCCCTCGTCCCGAAATTTCAGTGACCTCATCGGCGGTGCTGAACCCGGGCCGGAAAATCAGGTCGAATATCTCTTGCGTGGTCATGCGTTCGGCGACTTCAGCGCTGATCAGGTTTGCTTTGAGGGCTTTCGCCTTGATTTTTGCCGCGTCGATGCCGGAGCCGTCATCGGTGACTTCGACAATCAACTGGTTCGCCTGGTGGTAAGCATTAAGTTGAACCGTCCCCATGGGATTTTTCCCCACCTTCTCACGTTCCTTTGGGGATTCGATTCCGTGGCTGACGGCATTGCGAACGATGTGGGTCAGCGGTTCTGCGATTGCATCCAGCAGGCCCTTGTCGAGATCAGTCTCTTGACCTCGGAGGGCGAGCTGCACCTGCTTTCCGCAACTCTTTGCCGCGTCGTGAACGATGCGAGGAAATCGCCGGAACAACTGCTCGACCGGCACCATGCGTATCTTCATTACCGAGCGCTGCAGATCATTCAGCACTCGCGATTGGAAGCCCATTGCATCAGAGAACCGTGGGCGGAGCGCATCTTTCGGATGGCGGCGGGCAAATTCCTGCATGGTCTGCTGCAACATGGATTTGGCGATAATCAACTCACCGACCAGGTTCAGAACATCATCGATTCGTTCCGCGTCCACGCGCAAAATATTTTCCGGCATAGCGGCACGATTGGTTTGCGTCGCAGCCTCAGGCGAAGGCGACTCGACCGCGGTCGAGTGCTTTTCTTCTGCCGGTAAAGATTCAATAACTGGCGTGTCTGCCAGCGATGCCTCGCCGACACTCAGCGGCGCTACCGTTTTCGCGGACTGACCGGACAACGCAATTTCGAAATATTCCACCCGCGAAATGACGGTCGGAATCAAGCATTTGGAAACAATGTCAGTTTCACCCGCTTGGGTCGCGACCAGGAGGTCGAGCTTCTTGACGTTCTCTGCCGATCCGGCTTCCGGTCGTACTCCGAGAACTTGCGCGATCGCGCCCAGCGCAGAAGTCACTAGCTGGCGTGCTGCAATCGGCATGGCGCAGAGAGGGTCTATGTGCGCGATGACATGAAATATTCGGTCGCCGCTTGCCTGCGCCGCATTGGCCGACTTCTGCTCGTCCTCACGCCACGAAACCGGCAGAACTTTGTTGCGCTTCGGCTTGTGTGAACCGGGTAAGGACGGAACCAGATTTTGCGCCATGCGTCCGATCTCGGAAGTGTCCGGGAGCGGCCGATGTTCGCGATAAGCAATTAGCATTTCGCCGAAGACGTCTGCCGCCTTGAAACTCAATTCAACCAGCGCGCTGGCAGAGACAACCCCTTCCACTGCGAGCGCGTCCTCGAGCTGGTGCGCAAGCCCGCTCAGCTCTTTAAATCCACAAGCAGCTGCGTCGCCTTTCAGTGTGTGCACGGTGCGCCGAATGCTGCGCACCACTTCGATGTCCTGAGGAGACTTCTCAAGTTTCAACGCATCGTCGTTCAACGACTGCAGCAGCTCCTGCGAAGTTTCGAAGAACAGCTCGCGCATCTCCGCGCCGGGGTCGTGACGGAATGGCGTCATTGCGACTCCTCGAGGCGACGGTAAGCGGTGCCGCTGTCGCGGTAAACCATGGAAAACTTGGTGGTCAGCCCCAGCAGACTTTCGGCGTGTCCCACCAGCAAATAGCCGCCGGGAGCAAGACAGCGATAGAACTTTTCGATCAACCTTCGCTGCTCCGCCTCATCGAAATACATCATTACATTGCGGCAGAAAATCACGTCGTTGCGTTGAGGCAGAAATTCAGTCTTTAGGTTGTGAAAGTCGAAGTGGACTAACTCCTTCACCGCTTTTTTCACCGCGTAGCGCTCGCCGACCTTGTCGAAATAGCGCAGCCGGTAGTTGTAATCCACCGATGACATCTGGTGCTCGCTGTAAATACCTTCCTGCCCGGCTCGCAGCACCGAGTAATTGATGTCGCTGGCGGGAATTTCAACCGACCACGGTGGAGGGACCAACGGTTTGGGCCAGGTAGTCGCTGATGGGTTCGGCATCCGCAGCTGGTGATAGCCGAGCGCGTCTGCTACCAGCATGGCGACTGTGTAGGGCTCCTGTCCGGTCGAACACCCGGCGCTCCAGATACGCAGGGTGCGTTCACCGTCGGCTTCTTTCCTTCGAATCATTTCGTCCAGAATAAGTTTGTGAAAAAGATCGAGCTGGGCTTTGTTACGAAAAAAACTGGTCTCATTGACTGTCAGGTCCTCCAGAAGACGGGAGAGCTCCTGCTTGCCTTCGGCGCTGATCAGCAACCGATAATAGCTGTAGAAAGAATCGAGCCGGCACTCGCGCAGGCGGCGCTGCAAACGGTCCTGAAGAAAATGGGTCCGCCGGGAATCGAAAAACATACCGCACTCGTGATAGACGAGCGACTGCAGCAACCGCATTTCAGCTTCACTGAGCTGGATAGCTATTGCTGGAGTGCTCATTGATTCCTCGATCCCTTATTTGGCGCCCGCTGCGCGCCGCTTTTCGCTACCACCTTCAGTTACCGCGTCCTGTTTCGCCTTGATACCCAGATCGAGCAGCCGCGCCATGTCGAGCAGCACGATCAGCCGCCCTTTGTATTTGCCCAATCCGGTTACGCAATTCAATTCGCTCTCATGCAACACCTTCGGGGAGGCTTCGACGTCACTTGTCGGAATTTTCAGTACCTCGGAAGCAGAATCGACGATCAGTCCGGAGAGCCGTCCATTGTGCTCGACTACCAGGATCCGATTTTTTCGCGTGGCCGTGATTTTCTTCTCGCCCAGCCGCTTACGCAGATCGATGACCGAAACAATCTTGCCCCGCAGATTGATCACGCCTTCGACGAAATCAGGAGCATCCGGTATTGCCGTAATTTCTGGCACGCGCACAATTTCATGCAGCGACGTGATCGGCACGCCGTAAGTCTCGCGGCCGACCTGGAAGCCGACGATGTGTATGTCCCGCGCTGCTTCGGCGTTCATTACCGTGATCCCGCCGTTGCGTGACGGCCAGCCTTGCGTGCGCGATCTTCGCCAAGAAGGGTTGAATCGCTCTCGATTCCGAAACGGTTCATGGAGTCCAGCAGCCCGCGAGACATTTTGGACATCTGCTCCGCAGACGCGGCCAGCTCAGTCGAACCGGACGTGGTCTGCTGCACCAACTCGCGCATGCGTTCCATAGCTTTCACTACGGCATGCGCGCCTGAGGCTTGCTCCTCGACCGCAGAGTTGATCTCGTGGGTAATTTCATTCAAGCGAGTCGTAGCCCGGGCAATCTGCGATGAGCCATGCGACTGCTCATTCGTGGCCGCTCCAATTTCCTGCGCGAATTTGTAAACCTCCGTGACCACGTTGGAAATTTTGCGTAGAGCCTGATTGAGTTCGTGGCCAAGCTGAAGGCCCTGGTCGACGATCTCGGTGCTTTGATCCATGTTTTCGACGGCCTTTCGTGCTTCCTTCTGAATGCTCTGGATCAACTCAGAAATTTCTTTCGTCGACTGTGCGGATTTTTCCGCCAGCTTACGCACTTCGTCTGCGACCACGGCAAAACCCAGCCCGTGTTCTCCGGCACGCGCCGCTTCGATTGCAGCATTGAGCGCGAGCAGGTTGGTTTGTTCGGCCAGGTCGTCGATGACCTCGATGATCTTGCCGATGTCATCAGCGCGCTGGCCCAACACGCCGATGATTCCTCCCGACGCGCCGATGGTGACGTTGATCTTGTTCAGGCCTTCCGTCGCCTTGTCCATGGTGGTGATGCCGCTGTGCACCTCTTCGCGCGAACGGTTGGAAATGTCGAGCAGTACTTTCGCCGTGTCTGCTACGCGCTGGATGGACGCGACCATCTCATCGATAGACGCTGAAGTTTCGCTCACGCTGGAAGCCTGTATCTGCGTGCTCTTCACCATGTTCTGCACATTGACGCTCATCTCGTGCATGGTGCTGGTCACTTCATCGATTGCCGAAGAGCTCTGGAGGCTGATTTTTGCCGATTCGTCGGATGCGCCCGCCACTTGTGCGGATGCGCTGGCGACTTGTGAAGCCGCATCCTTCACATTGCGGACCAGACTTCGCAGCCCCTCGGTCATCTTGGAAAAAGCGTTGCCTAAGGTATCGTTCTTGGAGCGCGGTCTAACCTCGACTCCCAAATTTCCTCCGGCAATTGCCTCGGATAGAGTTGCCATCTCTCGCAGGTAAGAAACCATGCCGTCGAAGGTGCGTCCTAGCTGTCCGATCTCGTCGTCGCGCTGAAGATCAATCTTGTGCTCAAGTTCTCCGGCCTCGCCGATCTGTTTCGCTACTTTCATGAGCTCGCCGAGTGGCAGGGTAATGGACCGTGCTGTCTTGTAGGCGATGAAGATGCCAAGCCCGAGCGCGATCAGGGTACTCAGCGATGCGATCACCATGATCTCAGTACCGGCGTCGTCGTCAGATTTGCGCCGCTTATCGACCAGATTTTTGGTTTCCTGGTCGGCCTGATTCAGATAGTCGGTGGAAGTCTTAACCCATGAGGAAGCGTCTTTCTGCAGGTAATAAATCTGCAGGTCGGCGACGGTCGCGTTTCCGGCATCGACTTCTTTCCGTTTCTCCAACATGGGCTGAGCAAAATCCGTAACCCAGGCGCCCTCATTTTTAGCCACGCTATCGAGCGCCGAACGTTGCTGATCGGAACTGGCCAGTTTCTGGCTCTTTGCCAGGTAGTCGTTCAACGTATGAACGCCTTCATTCATGCGCTCTACTTCCCGGGTGTCGCCACTCAGCAGATAATTGCTGAGGTAGAGGCGGTTCTGCATCATCTGCGAACGAATGCTGTCCGTGGTGTCTGACATTTCTTGCGCCAGGGCCGCGCTGGCTTTTGTACTCCGCTCGCGATACACCGCCGCCACAATAACGAAGAGCAAGAGCAACACGATGAGCAGTAGGGCGCCGAAGCGCACGTGCAGTTGTTTGGTTATGGACATGAATGTGGCTCCAGTGTTTTCGTCCTAACCGCGCTCGCTAATTGCCCGGGGCAAATTTAATTTCCAGGATCCCGGTCGTTTCGGCGCTGGCAGGGTCGAACTTCCATTTTTTCACCGCATCCATTGCAGCCGTCACAAGAATCGGGTGACCACCGATTACTTTCGTTTCCTTCACGTTTCCATTAGGCGAGACCACAACCTGAACTCTGACGACACCATTCAGCTTCATTTTTCGTGCAATGTCGGGATAGACGGGTTCCACTCTGATTCGGATTTTGCGCTCCGCATGATCTTGCGCGAAAGCGCGAGAGGAGTACGGCGCAAAGCTGACGGCTGCAATTAGCAAGGCGGGCAGAAAAATGACGGCGCTACGTAATAGTCGTTGCGATCGGTGCAAGCAGGAATCTCCCTCCGGAGGAAAAGGTTGACTTGCATCGCGGCTGCCAAATTCCAAACGGCATTCGGCGGAACGTTAACCCTATGTTTGCTATAGCATGCGAACAATCGCACTGGCGTGCCCGAACGCCGATATGGATCTTTCGTCTCATAAGCGCGACTGCCAGTCTCAAAAAGCTCTGTCCGGTTCAGGACAAAAGTGGATAAATCGCGCTGGTTCATTCGCGGCTTTTTTACTTGACTCAAATTGAGATAGCGAGATAGAGTCCAGATTTATCAATAACTTGGAATAATCGCGGACGGTGGCAGGGAGTTAGATTACGGGCGCCGAACAAATTCTTGGAACACCCCCTGAACGGTTTCCCCAGGACGAACGCTTTCAAAGTCTGCTGTTGGAGTTTTCAACTGCCGCCTCAAAAGCCGTCTCGCCGGCGGAAATCCTGCGCCTGTTTTGCCGAACTACCCGCACCTATTTTGCAGTGAGCGGCGTCTACATCTGGCATTTCTTCCCACCTGACCAACTGGTGGCTGAGGAAGCGGATGGCTGGATGGCGGACCAGTTCCGCAATGTCCGGCTGAAAACCAACCAGAGCGCAATCGTCGTCGAAACTATCCAGAAGCGCAAGCCCATCCTCGTGAACTCCGTGGATACCGACCGCTATCCCATGGCCCGGCAGTTCGAGATTCGCTCGCTCCTGGCAGTGCCGCTGTTGATGTTCGATGGTGCGATCGGGGCGACAGTCTTTGTTCACACCACTGACGCCGAATTTTTTAACCAGGACCATCTCAACAAGGCCAGCATCCTCGCCGGGCAGCTGGGCAGCTTGCTCGAGGCCGCGCGCCTCACCCACCAGACAAAGGAAGAAAAGCGCCGCGCCGCGATTCTGGCGGAAGTGGCGCAAAGCTTCAGCGCCGAGCCCGACTTCCGGCTGCTGGTCGATTCCGTCGCCGACAGAGTGCGCGCCTTGCTGCGCACCCCACTGGTTTGCGTGTTGGGCCGGGAAGCCAGCGGGTTTGAATTGTGGTCGGTTGCCACGGAAGATCCGGTCTTTGCGGTTTCGGTGCGTGCTCGCCAGGACCGCAGGGGATTGCATTTTGCTTCTGATATCGCGAGTCGCGCACTTCAAGCCGGTGAACCCATCACCGTAGCGGTCAATCCTGCGTCGCACCTTTTGGGAGACCTGGTTCCAGCCGGTACTTTGCTGGCCGCGCCGTTCCGTACATCGAGCAAAGAAGGCGCGGTATTGGTTTATCCCCGGCGGGAAGGAGCGTTCACCGCCGAAGAGAAAAAGCTGCTCCCGGTGGTCACAAGTTTCGCGGCGGTCGCCATTTCGAATGCGGAACTCTACGCGAAGGCACGGACCCAGGCTGAGGAGCTTCACCAGATTGTAAATATTGCTTCCGATCTCGGCTCGATTTCTGATCTTGAACGGTTCATGGGCCGGTTTATTCAGCGCGGCAGTCTTTTTCTTGGATTTAAGCGCGCATTCGTTGCGCTCTATGAAGACGGCAAATTGCAGATCCGCTGGAGTTATTTGGACGGTAAAGCGGGACCAACCGGTTATGTGATACCCGGCGGCGTCCTCAACGATACCATTCTTAAAAAGGAAGTTTTTTGGTCCGACGATGCCACGCAAGTTCCCGGCGTCAACCTGCAACTCCTAACAGAATTCAACGTGCGCCAACTTCTGGCCGTGCCCTTGTTCACTACCAGGGCCGAGCCGCTCGGAATCTTTGGAATTTTGGACAAGCGTGAGCAATTGCCCATTTCCCAAGAAGACATTCGCCGCGCTCAAGCCCTGGCCGGTCACATGACCGCCGCACTTGAGGTCAGCCGCAATCTGCTTCTTTCGGAGCAACACCGCAAGCGGTCGGAATTCCTAAGCAGCCTGGCGCTCGAAAATTCTCTGGTGCGGGGAGCAGGCTTCGCGCGCAACATTCTGGAGCGCGCAGCAGACATGATGGGGGCCGCTGATGCCGCATTAGTGATGGAAAATGAGGGCAGCGAATCGGCGCTCGTACTGCATTCTCTGACTCCGGAGCTAGACAAAGAATTTGAGGCAAAGTTCGCGTCCTTAGTAATGGCCGAACTTTCGGCATCCCGCGAGCCGATCTCAGCCGTGAGCACAATTAATCTGCTGGGCGAAGAAGCCGCGAGCAAAACGAACTGGACGGAAATGGTGATGGCTAGGTTAAGCGGTGGGACTGGAGAACTCTTCGGTGCGCTCTGCCTGGCCAATCGCAAACAACCACTTAGTTTGGAGGACCAGCAGCTGCTCAAAGGCATCGCCGCGCAAGCCTCGGTGTCGCTGGAAAACACGCGTTTCTTTACCCGGATCGAACAGGCAAAGCGTCATTGGATCGAGATCTTCGACTCCATCTCTGACTTCATCGTCGCCCATGACGAATCGGGCAATGTGTTGCGAGTTAACCGCTCGTTGGCCGATTTTGTGGGCGTGCAGCCGCAGCAATTGATTGGCTTAAACATCGCTGCACTGCTGGCCATGGGAACGGGCCCGCTACCGAGATCGTGTCCGTTTTGTCGCGTGACTGGCGACTCCGTGGATGAATATGTTCATCCGGTCCTGGAGCGGACGTTCTTGGTTTCCACTTCGCAGGTGCATGCGGCCAGCAGCGAGGGACTACAGACGATCCACGTATTAAAAGACATTACCGACCGCCGCGAAGCGGAGCGTCGGTACCGCGAACTCTTCGACAATATTCAGGAAGGCCTGTTTTTCTGCAGTCCGGATGGGCGCTTCATCGAAGTCAACGACGCCCTGGTCCGTATGCTCGGCCGCAGCAGCCGGGATGAGTTATTGCATTGCGATCCTCGAGAAGAAGTTTTTCCCTCTGCCGAACATCACAGCGAGCTGTTCGCCGAGATGGAGCGCCAGGGGGCTCTCCGAAATCGCGAGGCTGTCCTCAAGCGTAAAGATGGCAGCGCCGTTCACGTCTTGATCAATGCCTTTGCGGTTCCTGGCGTGCACGGAAGAATCTCCCAATACCGCGGTTTAATGCTCGACATCAGCGGGTTGAAGACATATCAGGCTGAGTTGCAGAGAGAGCGCGATTTCTCGGGCAAGATTCTGAACAATACCCAGAGCCTTATTCTGGTGGCCGATACTGCAGGCCTGGTGAGTTATGCGAACCGGCGCTGGCAAGTCATGGGTTACGAACGGGCCGCCATCTTGGGTAGGCCGCTCGAAGATCTGGTGGCAGCCTCCAGCACCGAAGCTTTTCGCGACGCCTATTCAGCGGTGCTCTCCGGTAGCCAGGTAGACAACCTTGAGGTGCAAGTTCTGCGCGCGGACCGCCGGGTCGGCCAGTTTTCGGTCAACCTGAGCCCCATGCGCGACGATCAGGGAAATGTGAGCAGCATAGTCGTCGTTATGAGCGATGTCACCGACGCGGCTTCTCTGCAGTCGAAGCTCATGCACGCCGAAAAAATGGCTGCCGTAGGTCAATTAGTTTCCGGTGTCGCGCATGAGGTGAACAATCCGCTCACCGCCATTTTGGGTTTTGCCGACCTGCTGATGGAGAACAGCGAGATCCCGGAGAGCGCGCGTAAAGATCTGCGCGTGATTCTGCAGGAGGCGCAGCGCACCAAGCAGATCGTGCAAAACCTGCTCAGCTTTGCCCGCCAGATGCCGCCGCAGCGCAAGCCGGTGCAGCTGAACCCAATTCTGAAACGCACCATTCAACTGCGGTCCTACGATTTGCAAAGCCGCGGCGTCGCGGTGACGGAAAATCTTCGCGATCACCTGCCTTTCATCATTGGTGATTCGCACCAGTTGCAGCAGGTGTTTTTGAACATTCTGAATAACGCTTACGATGCCGTGCGAGAAAACACCCAGGGGCCGCGCATAGAAATTGCCACCGCCTGCAATCAGGACTATGTGGAAGTGACATTTCGCGACAACGGTCAGGGAATCAGCCACCCGGAGAGAGTCTTCGATCCGTTTTTCACCACCAAACGCGTAGGCGAAGGCACCGGATTGGGCTTGAGTATTTGCTATGGCATCGTGAAAGAACATGGTGGAGAAATTCTTTGCTGGAACAATGCTGATTCAGAAGGTGCGACCTTCACGGTGCGGTTTCCTGCCGTTCGAGAACTGGCATCAATTTCCGCAGTTGCAGGAGTTACACAATCATGAGCGCGCCTTCGATTCATCCAAAATCATTGCCCGTTCTCCTCATTGAAGATGAGCCCGCCGTAATGAGCTACGTGCGCGCGGTGCTCGAACGTAACGGCTACGAAGTGGTGTGCAGCCAGTCCGGGGTCGATGGACTTAAACAACTGGAGTCGGGAGAATTCATGGGCGTAGTCTCTGATATGCGCACGCCGGGCGGTGTGGATGGCGCCGGCGTTTATGCCTGGATATCAGCCAACCGGCCGGCACTGGTTTCGCGCCTGGTGTTCATCACCGGCGATGTAGCCAGCGATGAAACCGCGGCAACCTTGTTCCAGACCGGCGTGCCTTGCGTGGAAAAACCTTTCCGCGTTCAACAATTCCTTTCCGTAGTAGAAAAAACTGTGGGGAAACCTTTGTGACTGAGAGCCCGGAAATTCGTTTTTTGGTAGTCGATGATGAGGAGAGTATCCGTCGTTTGTGCGTGACCGTTGCCGGCGGTTTGGGTTTTACCTGTATGGAAGCCAGCAATGGCCAGGCGGCGCTGTCGCTACTCGGAGACCACCCAGCACACATAATTTTGACCGACCTGGTGATGCCGCAAATGTCAGGCATCGAATTTCTTGACCGGGTACGAAAAATGCTTCCACGCGCCGAAGTAGCGGTCATGACCGGTCATGGTTCGGTTGAGACTGCGGTGCAGGCGATGAAGCTGGGAGCATACGACTATATTGCGAAACCGTTTTCGGCGATGGACGAGCTGCGGCTGTTTCTGCGGCGCATGGCCGAGAAGGTCCAACTGGTTGAGGAGAATGAATTCCTCCGCGAATGCACGCACGCCGAAACCGAACTGCACGGCATCGTCGGCGCCTCGCCGAAAATTCAAGACGTGTTGCGGATGATCTCGCGCCTAAAAGACGCGCGCACGCCGGTCTTGATCACCGGCGAGAGTGGCACCGGTAAAGAACTGGTAGCGCGCGCTATTCACTTTCGCGGGACCTTTGCCAATCGGCCGTTTGTCGCAGTCGATTGCGGCTCGCTGGTGCCCACACTGATCGAAAGTGAATTGTTCGGCCACGAAAAAGGCGCCTTCACTGGCGCCATGCGATCCAAGCCGGGACTTTTCCAATCGGCCAATGGCGGCACGGTCTTTCTGGACGAAATTGGCGAACTGCCGCAGGAGATGCAAGCCAAACTTCTGCGCTTCCTGCAGGAGAAAGAAGTTCGCCCCGTCGGCAGCAACAATCGCTTCAAAGTTGACGTGCGGGTCATCGCCGCCAGCAACCGCGATTTGGAGTCTGCCTACAAGATCGGCGAATTCCGCAAAGACCTCTACTTCCGGTTGAATGTGGTCACCGTGCACTTGCCTACATTGCGCGAACGCCGCTCCGACATCCCGATGCTGGCGCACTGGTTCCTCGAGCGCTACGCCAATGGTTACAACGTGCCCATCACCGCTTCGGCCATGAAATGCCTGCTGCAATACGATTGGCCGGGTAATGTGCGCGAACTCGAGAACTGTATTGAACGCGCAATCGCCCTCGGTGATCACACTGCCATCGACCTGAACGATCTGCCCCCAGCCGTGTTGTCCGCAAGTCCTGGAGTTGAGCCACCGGCAGTCCCGATCCAAAGCCTGCTTTCATCAACCGATCTTGAGGACATTGAGCGGGCAACGATTAAGCGGGTCTTTGAGCAAGTCAAGGGCGACAAAGTGGTCGCAGGAAAAATGCTCGGCATCAGCCGGGCGACTTTATACCGGAAGCTTAAGCGGTACAACATCAGTCCCCAGTCGACTGTGATAGCGAGCCAAGGAATTCATTGATTGCACTTGAAACGGCCACTACTCTAGATCAGCAGCCCTGAAGTTTCGCCGAGCACCATGTCGAACGTGAAGAATCTCTACCGATTGGGTCTTCGTTCTGACGCGAAAAATCACGCGATACACGTTTAGTTTGCGGCCGTATAAAAGTTGCCGCAAAGTTTTGTTTTCGGGTGTTTTCGGACAGCGGCTTGGCATTTCATGGAGACCAGAGATGGCTGCTCTTAATCCTAAATACCATAGTCGGGCGTGCTCCGAACTTATCGTGCACATTTGTATGTACAGCACATCCAAATCCCGCTCAGCTCGAGGCGTAATCTCAACGCGATAAGCCATGCTTAGCTTCGAACTCTTGGAAAAACTCTTCGACGGGTCGGGTTCTACCCTTTCGAGCATCTTCTAGGCCCTGGCGGATTCCCTCACGAGCATCGGCTTGCGCAGCAATGTCCAGCAGCCGCTGGTATGCCTCCGCGTCTTGAATTACCGCCGCCGCCTTTCCATTGACAGTCAGAACCACGGGACGCTTAGTCTTCTTGATTTGTTTGAGAAACTCGCTGGAGCGGCGACGAAAAGTGGTCAGTGGTTGGATGTCAGCCGGTATGTTGAGCATGAGGAAGTATAGCACCTTTAAAGGTGCTATACCTATTACTAGCCTAGGCGAACAAAAATTCCTTCGTCCTCAACTCTTTAATCCTGTCCCTCAGCTTTGCCGCTTTTTCAAATTCAAACTTCTTCGCGGTTTCGCGCATCTCAACTTCGAGCTTCGCGATGAATGCGTCCAGTTCTTCCTGATTCCTGAAGTCAGGCAGACCATCGGTGTCTAAGCTCGCCAGTTCCGCGTAGTCCGCCTCGATGATGCCTGCCAATGACATGTCCAGGGGCCTGACAATCGACTCGGGCGTGATTCCATTTTCAATGTTGTAGGCTTCCTGAATTGCGCGCCGCCGGTCGGTTTCGTTGATTGCCTTCTGCATTGAGTCGGTCATGCGATCGGCATACAAGACCGCGCGGCCGTTTAGATTGCGCGCGCAGCGACCGATGGTCTGAATCAGCGAACCGCTCGATCGCAGAAAGCCCTCCTTATCAGCGTCGAGAATCGCTACCAGGGAAACCTCGGGCAAATCGAGACCTTCGCGCAACAAGTTGATCCCGATCAGCACGTCGAATTCGCCCCGGCGCAAATCTCGCAAAATCTTCACCCGCTCCAGCGTCTCAATTTCCGAGTGCATGTAGCGGCATTTCACGCCCACTTCGCTGTAATATTCGGCGAGGTCCTCAGACATGCGCTTGGTGAGCGTAGTGACCAAAACACGTTCGCCCCGCTCTACACGCAGGCGAATTTCGTGCAGCAGATCATCAATCTGCCCCTTCACTGGACGTATCTCGACCGGAGGATCGACCAGTCCCGTCGGCCGTATGATCTGCTCGACCACCACGCCGGCTGATTTCGTCAACTCATAAGGGCCTGGCGTCGCTGACACATACACGATTTGATTGCTGCGGTGCTCGAATTCCTCAAAGGTCAGCGGACGATTATCCAGCGCCGACGGCAATCGAAATCCATATTCAACCAGCGTCGATTTCCGCGAGCGGTCGCCATGGTACATGCCGTGCAACTGCGGCACCGTCTGGTGCGACTCGTCGATAAACATCAAATAATCGCGCGAGAAATAATCCAGCAGGGTCGGCGGCGGCTCTCCCGGCATGCGTCCCGTGAAATGCCGCGAATAATTCTCGATGCCGTGGCAGTAGCCGACCGACTTGATCATCTCCAGGTCATACATCGTCCGCTGGTGCACCCGCTGCGCCTCGACTACCCGCCCTTGCTGCTCAAGTTCCTTTTCCCACCACGCCAGTTCTTCTTTGATCGAATCGACTGCCTTGGTGCGCGTCTCCGGCTTCATCACGTAATGCGTTTTGGGATAAATCGGCAATCGCACATATTTCTGCTTCACCGTGCCAAATAGCGGGTCGATCTGCGACAGCGACTCGACCTCATCTCCCCAAAGCTCGATGCGGTACGCCATGTCGTCGTACGTGGGATAAATCTCGATCACGTCACCGCGCACACGAAAAGTACCGCGCCGGAAGTCGCCATCGGTGCGCTCATAAAGAATCTCGACCAGCTTTTTAGTAATATCCTCGCGCTTGATCTTCTGCCCTTTTTCAAGGAACAATAGCATTCCGTAATAAGCTTCAGGAGATCCCAAGCCATAAATACAACTCACTGAAGCCACAATCAACACATCGCGCCGCTCAAACAGTGAGCGGGTTGCGGAAAGCCGCAACTTATCCAACTCGTCATTGATGGTCGATTCTTTCTCGATATAAAGATCGGCGGCGGGCACATACGCTTCCGGCTGGTAGTAGTCGTAATACGAAACAAAGTATTCAACCGCATTGTGTGGGAAAAAATTCTTAAACTCGTGATAGAGCTGCGCTGCGAGAGTTTTGTTGTGCGCCATCACCAGCGCCGGGCGGTTGGCCTGCTCGATCACCTTCGCCATGGTGTAGGTCTTGCCCGATCCCGTGACGCCAAGCAAAACCTGGTGCTGCTCGCGATCGAACACACCACGGGCCAACGCTTCGATGGCGGTGCCCTGATCGCCTTTAGGCTTGTAATCGCTGACGAGTCGGAAATCCATGAGAGAACAACTGCCTTGCAGACAGTCAACTGCTCACTGCGGCACTGCGCGCGTAAACACAGGCAGGAAATTCCGCAGGTGAGTATCCCTAAATTATAACGTGGGCGCGGACTCAACCCGAGATATGGCACGCGATCGACAGGCGCTAGCCTAATTCGGCAACTTAAACTTAATCGTGATCTGAGTTTCGATCTGCACGGGCTCGTCGTTGAGCAGGAACGGCCTGTACTTCCACTGTCGCACGGCATCGGTCGCAGCCTGGGCCAGCACTGCTTCCCCGCTGAGCACCTTCACCTTGGTGATGGCGCCGGTTTTACTGACCGTAGCAAGCAATTGCACGTCCCCCTGTTTACGCAACTGCAGCGCAGCCGCCGGATACGCTGGCGGGACCTTCTTGATCAGCAACCCTTGAGAAACACCTTCGGAGATATGCAGAGCTTCCGGCGCGGGCTTCGGTACCGCTACGTTTGTTGAGACTATCCCAGCCAACGCGTCGTCTGCGGTTTTTGATTCGGGAAGAACAACCGACGGCGGTGTAGGTTGCGCGTGAACCGAGTCAATCGGCTTTTGTTTTACCTGCAACGGCTCCGGCTTGGGCACCACGGTGATCGTAGGCTCTGGCGCGTCCACAGTTTGACCAACGTCAATAGTCTCTTTCGTGGGAAAGCCTTCTGGTGCGCCGTTTGCAATGATGGGCGCTCCCGAATTATTTGCGGCGTCAGCGCCGGGGACAGAAGCAGTCCCAGGTTGCGGTTTAGCGGCAGGGGTCGCATCTACCGGCGAGGTTTCAGAGTCCGCGGGCTGCGAAGGGACAGAAGTTGGGTCAGTACTAATTGCGGAACCGCGATGGATGTAGCGCAACGGTTGTAACTTTTGCCAACCGAAGTATCCAGCTGGACCTAAGATCAACAGAACAATCAATGTCCAAATAATTTTTGTGCCGGATCGGCTTGATGCTGAAGAATGCTGAGCATACGAAGAGAACGTGGGAACGTGAGGCAACGAAGGTTCCGGGAATCGCCTCTGCGGAACTATCGATTCTTGTGTCGCCAGAGGCGCGGCAGTTTTTATACGCGGCAACTTCTGCGTTTCGGAGCCGGACGGCGGCGCGGATATTGAGGATGGCGTCGGCCGTTCGGGCGCCATCGCCGGTGCCGCTGCCGCAGCCATCGGTATTCCGCCGGCAAATTTATCTGATCCACTCTTGGCTGCCGGCGGTGAACTCGGCTCAGCTGCGGCCGGCTTCTGGATCAAGAAAGCCGGAACCTTCTCGCGTGGCTTTGCTTCATGGGTGTCGGATGCTATTTGTTTGTCCTGCTCAGCTTCGAATAATGACGTCGGAAGTGTTGCCGCTGGTTTGGCGGAAGCTGGCGGCTCTAAGCTGGCAGCGGCTACGGGCATGCCGGCTGCTGTCGGAGAGGGCTGCGCCCCAATGATTGGACTCGGGATTGGGACCGTCGAGGGACTGCCAGCTCCGGCTGCTGTTTGCAGTTTATTCTCGCTCTTTCGCAACAAGCCCCTTGCCACTCGCAACGTTCCTTTGGACTGTTCAATGTTGATGGGCTTGGTCAGCACGAGATTTGCGCCGATGCGAAATGCCTTGGCCACTCCCATTTGCCCTTCGACAACCGCCACGCACAAAGAGCTGTGATTCAGGGTGGAGTTGCGCGCTCCCTTAAACAAAAGCGAGGCATTCTCCTCGTTTGCGCAATCCACCACCACCGCGTCAAAAGGCTCGGCGGTAAGTTTTTGTACGGTGACGAACGGTTCGAACGAGAGTTCAACGGTGAAATCCAGCTCACTGAGCACTTGCGTGACCAGGCGCGCCGCGGTCTCATCTGGGCAGAAAAGTAGGGCCCGGTAGCTCATATTGCGATGGTAGGTACACTGGTGTGCACCAGCAAGTTACTGACGTAATTGAGTAATGCGCGAAAATCGGCCTCCAAACTCGAAAATTCCGCTTTGGCTTAAAGTCGCATGGACCATCTGGCTATTGGTGTGGGCGCCAATTTACTGGCGACAATACGGCGCGCAAAACTTCCTTTATTTCTGCGACGTGGGGAATTTTCTGATCGCGATCGGCCTCTGGACCGAGAGCCGGTTGATTCTGTCATGGCAGGCGGTGGGACTTCTCGTCTTCCAAACCCTCTACACGATTGACCTCGTCGGCGCAGCTTTATCCGGTCACCACATTATCGGTGGCACCGAGTACATGTTCGATCCGAAGATCAGCTTGTTGGTGCGGATGCTCGGGCTGTATCACCTGGTGGTGCCGCCGCTGCTGCTGTGGGCGGTGCGTCGCGTGGGTTACGATCCTGAGGCTTTGAGGTGGCAGACGTTTACTGCGTGGACGCTGGTGCTGTTCAGCTATTTCTGGCGACCGGAGTACAACGTCAACTGGGCCAGAGGCCTGGGTCACGAACAGCATGTGGTCCCGCACTGGCTTTATTTGGCAATTTATTTGATCGTGGTTCCGATAACCGTCTACTGGCCGACTCATTGGGCGCTGAAGAGATGGACGAGAAGGCGAAGTTCTCCGGATTATCCATAGATATCGGAACGTTGCTGAGTTCGCGTTAACGGCGCATTCCCAATTGAAACAGTATGGCATCCTCAACAAGGCTCAAGTCCACGCTGGACAAAGTCCCCAGCTTATTTCTTAATCGCACCTTGGAAGCAGTTGTGATCTGATCTGACATGGCTTTGCTTCGCTGACCATTAACTTCAACCAAGGCCTCGCCTGGATACAGTCGGTCCGCTTTGCTCGTGAGAGGAACGACGATTACTCGATTGAGCACGGCATTCGCGGCATTGTTACTCACGATAAGCGCGGGTCTCGTTTTCTGGATTTCACCACCGATTGCAAGGTCGAACGAAACCCACCAGACTTCACCTCTCCGTGGATGCATCGGCGATGAGTCCTTCAATCCATTCTTCCGCTTTGTGCGCGCGATCCTTATCGCTGGCCATCTCACGGTATTGAGCGACAAGGCTATGAGGCGATTTCTCGGCGGCGAGGCGTGCTGCTTCTTCGACTACTCTTTCCGCGTATTTATCAACGACGAACCAAGTCGGCCGGCCTCGCGAAATAGGATTTCCTAACGGCCGGGCATCATTGCCATTCCACCGACTAGCAATCACTTCCTCACCGTCCCAAACTATTCGGGCGACGCTCATCCGCCCTTCGCCGGGATCATGAATGACTTCTATTACGCCCCCGACCTTCGACCTCGGCGACAGTACATCTTGCGGTTTTATATATCTCATTGAAGTCCCTGCTTCAGTAAAAAGCATAGCTCTCGCATATAGCTAACGTCAATAGCTATTAAAGTTAGCTAGTAACTATCAGTTCCTCAGCGTCTTGCCAGTTTTTAGCGTGTACTGAATTCTCTCCTGAGTTCTCCGTTCACCGGACAGCGATTTAAACGCCTCGCGTTCAAGATCAAGAATGTATTGCTCGCTGACCGGAGTGCCCGGGGTTACGTTTCCGCCGCACAGCACCTCTGCAACCTTGGTCCCGATTTTTACTTCGTATTCGGTGATGTATTCGCCCTGCCGCATCAGGTGAACGCCCATCTTGAGCGCGGCAAGGATGTTTTCTCCCGGCGCCGGGATATCGTTACGTGGTTGCGGGGGCTCGTAGCCGGAGCGCAAGAGTTCAAGCGCCCGTTGCTTTGCGTCGGTGACTACCCGGTCTCGATTCATGGTGACGCGGTCGGAGGAGCTCAGCAATCCGAGGCCTCGAGCCTCTTGCGCTGAAGTTGAGACTTTCGCCATCGCGATCGCCTCGAAAGCACGTTTCATTGCTTCCATCAGCTCGACCGATTCGCCGCGCCCGCCGGGACGGATCATGCTGGCGCTGTCGACGGCGCGCAGCAACATTTCCTTGCATCCGCCGCCGCCCGGTAGCAGGCCGACGCCGACTTCCACCAACCCCATGTAGAGCTCTGCGTGGGGTTGACGTGCCGCCGCATGCAGCGACATTTCGACTCCGCCGCCGAGCGTCATCCCGAACGGCGCAATCACCACCGGCTTCGGCGAAAACTTGATCGCCTGCGTCATGCCTTGAAAAGCACGGATCGCCAGATCAACTTCATCCCACTCTTCTTCCTGCGCACTTAGCAGTAGCAGCACGAGGTTCGCGCCGACCGAAAAATTAGGCGCATCATTCGCGATGACAAAAGCTTCGAAGTTGTCGCCAGCGCCGCCGGGCTTAAGCGTCTGCGAGACAAACTGCACAATGTCGGAACCCAGCGTGTTCATCTTGGAGTGGAATTCGATGCAGCCTACGCCGTCGCCCAGATCGACCAGCGACGCTCCGGAATTTTTCTTTACTACGCCGTTTGATTTTTTTGCCGCCGCAACCGACCACACACCCGGCGGAACTGAAACCGGTTTGTAACTCCCGCTCGCAAAATCGAAATACGCACGTCCTGACGCCGCGCGCGAATCGTCTTCGTACCAGGTCTTTTTTCCTGAGGCCAGCAGCTTCTCAGCGTTCTTAGCAACCGGACGTCCCTCCTTGGTCATTCGAGCAATGGTGGCTTCAACTCCCGCGGCATCCCACAATTCAAACGGCCCCAACTCCCAGTTAAAGCCCAGGCGCATGGCGCGATCAATTTCAACCAAGCTGTCGGAAATTTCGGGAATGCGGTTGGCGGAATAAGTCCACAGATCAGAAAGCGCAGACCAGAGGAACTGCTCGTCTTTATTCTTGCCAGATCCGCCGAGGAGTGTGCGAATACGCGCGGCGGGGTCGTCAACGTTCTTCGCAGTGTCGAGCGAGGCGAACCGCGCCTTCTGCCGAGGACGATATTCCAACGTCTTCCAATCCAAACCTAGACGTTCGTCGTCGCCCGGGCCTTTTTTCTTTTTATAGAAACCACCGCTGGTCTTGTCTCCGAGCATTTTTTTCTCAAGCATCTGGCGGAAGAAATCGGGCAGCCTGAGATCGCTCCGCTCGTCACGTACGTTCTCGGTCATGTTGCGGACCACGTGCCCCAGAATGTCGAGCCCAACCAGATCCAGCGTTCGAAAGGTTGCCGACCGTGGCCAACCGACTGCAGGGCCAGTCAAAGCGTCCACTTCTTCGATGGTGAGATCGAGCTCCTGCATCAGCCGCATGACATTGAGCACCGAAAACGTGCCAATGCGATTGGCAATGAAATTCGGCGTGTCTTTCGCGAGCACCACGCCCTTGCCGAGATGAATGTCTGAAAAAATCGAAACTGCTTCGATCAGCGCAGGGTCGCTATCGGGCGTGGGAATGATTTCCAGCAGCCGCATGTACCGTGGCGGATTAAAGAAGTGAGTGCCGAACCAGGCCTTGCGGAAATCTGCTGAAAATCCCTCCGCAATTTTGGCCACCGGCAGCCCACTGGTGTTGGTGGTGATGATCGTCCCCGGCTTGCGAAACTGCTCTACTCTTCTGAGCAAGGTCCGCTTAATTTCCAGGTCTTCGACCACTACCTCGATAATCCAATCAACTTCGGCAACCCGCTTCAGGTCGTCTTCAAAATTTCCCGGCGTGACCAGCGATGCCAGCGAAGGTTCAAAGAATGCAGCTGGCTTGGCTTTGCGGGCAGCCTCCAGACCAGCGACGGCAATCTTATTGCGCGAACCGTCAACGCCCGGTGGAACGATATCGAGCAGAAAACTTGGAATGCCGGCATTCGCCAAGTGCGCGGCTATGCGCGATCCCATGGTTCCCGCGCCCAGAATTGCGACTCTATGGATTCGCTTCATGATGTCAAATGCCGCTATTCAGTAGACCACAAAGAGAATTCTTCGGCCAGATTCTGCTCTGTGGCATTTCCTCAGTGAACCTCTGTGTTCTCTGTGGTTAAGGTGTTCCGGAAATCCTCACCACAGAGAGCACAGAGGTTCACAGAGGAAAACACAGAGAAAGAGTCACAAAACGGATTGGGTCATGGTTTTATGGAAGCTTATCGACCGACCAATCGCTTTTGCCGCTGCGGGTCACAACTACCCTACACACATGCGGTCGCGAAGGAGCGCTCGACGCGCCGAACAGAACTACCGGGAACTCATAGGCAGCAGAATTCACCCGCTTGCCACGCGCAATTTCGTAGGCCGCATCCGGGCCGGGCGAGAAAAAATTCTGGAGCTTATCGGGGGAGAGACTCTGCCGTGCAGCATCACTCAACATCATGATTCCGGTTTCCTGATCCTGATCCTGCCATGCGCGCAGAAAGCGGTTCGCCGCCGCGAGTGCCGAACCATATAAAGGGTCAATCGAATGATGAGCGCTCTTATGGGTGTGCGGGAACGATCTGGGACAAATGCTAAGAATTAAAACGAAAAAGATCACCGCCCGTCTCATCAATCAATCTTCGGCTGAAACGGCTTCTGGGGAAAGAGATAAGCAAGGTTCCCTGGAGGATCGAAACGTACAAACATTTCATCCGAAAGTGCGCCGAGCACAGCTAAAGAGGTGTCTTCTCTGCGATCTCTGCGGTTAAAAAGCTTTTGAGTTTGTACGGGCGAGGGCGCCCGCACCTCCAAAAACTCAGAGGGAGCTTCCGATCCGTGGCCTATGCAATCAACTTCGCCAGCAAAAACGCAGCCGCGGCTGCCAATCCCCCGATAATCACGGTCTGGAACGCACTTCTCAGCGCCCGCGCCCCGGTGAATTTGCCTTTGATGTATCCGAAAATGCCCAGTGCAGCCAGGGTAACGATCGCGGAAACTACGAGTCCCCGAAAAGCGTCGCCCAGCACAATGTATGGCGAAAGTGGAATCAGTCCGCCGGCAATATATGCGCCAGCGATAGTGGCCGCGCTGGTGACCGCCCGCTTCGGATCGGGCGCTTCCAACCCAAGTTCGAAGCGCATCATGAAATCGACCCAGGCGTCGGTTCGCTTGCTCAAGGCGTCGACGATCGGCTTGCTTTGTTCTGCGGTCAGTCCGTACTCCTGAAACACATAACTGACCTCGGCTTTTTCCTGCTCGGGAATTTCTTCGACCTCCCGGTATTCGCGTGCCCGTTCCTGCTCGTAATGCTCGGCATCACCCTGCGCTGCGAGGTAGCCACCCAGCCCCATGGCGATCGATCCGGCAGCGATTTCCGCCAGTCCGCCGATCACAATCAAGCGCGTATTTGAAACTGCGCCCGAAAGCCCCGCCGCCAGGGCGAATGGGACGGTCAGCCCGTCCGACATTCCAATCACCATATCGCGAACAAAATTACCGGAAGTAAAGTGGTGTTCAGGGTGGGGTGTACGCGCCATCAGGTTTTCTTCTCCTCTGAATGTGATTCCAAATATTCGCGAGCCAGCCGGATAACATCCCGTTCGCCCCGGTAAGCCAGCCTGCGTTCCGCGCCGTCGAGCGGAATCCATTGCGCACGCTTTACCTCGATCCGCATGGCCGCCGAAACGTCGTCAATGGTTCCTGATTCGTATTTCAAAAGATAAAAGCTGACAATCTTGAAAACCTGCTGCTTGTCGCCCCAGCTGCGAACGTACGTATATTTGATATCCGTGAGTTTGGCCAGAATACTACCAGTAAGTCCGGTCTCCTCGCGGACCTCGCGAACCGCAGTCTGGGCGGGCTTTTCGCCGGGGTCGATTAGGCCTTTAGGAAGCGCAAGTACCTCTTTGTGACGTTTTTTGTCACTTTCGCCGACAATCGATGCCTCCCGTTGGGGCTCGATCACCGCCAATTCCCAGCCCGACGCCGCCCGGCGTACCAGTACCCCGCCGGATGAAATCTCTCGTAACATCGACCCAAGTTAGCAGGAACAAACAGCTTCGTCACGTGTTCTAGATATTAGGACCTACGGTAACTTCCTGCCGCTCCTCAGTGAAGACATCCGCGACGGAGAGGCATCTAAGTTGCTGCAAGTAATGTTGGCGACCGGAGGCCTGGATTTATGGCCATCAGGGGCTTACAAAAAATCGTGCGGTCGGTGCGTGCCTTCGGGCGCAGCATCTCGGGGTTGCCTGCTCAGGCAGCCGATTCCTCCATTCCATCTATTGGCCTCGCGCTTGGCGGAGGCTTCGCCCGTGGCATCGTCCACGTGGGCGTCCTGAAGGTCCTCGAACAGGAAGGAATCCCGGTCAGCTTCGTTGCCGGTACCAGCGTGGGCGCGCTGATTGGCGCGGCCTATTGCAGCGGAGTGTCCCCGGCTGAACTGGAAGAAATCGCCGCCCGCGTTCGTTTCAAAGACTTGGCGCGCTGGACGCTCTCGCGCTATGGTTTTGCCACCAATTTGCGCATGATCACTTTTTTGAAGAAGATCCTCAAAGTTCACACATTCGAGGAACTGCAAGTTCCACTGGCCGTGACTGCGACAGATTTTGGTTCCGGTGAAGGTGTTGTATTCCGCACCGGTCCACTGGTTGACGCAGTACGAGCGAGCTGCGCGTATCCGGGAGTTTTTCTGCCGGTGAAAGTGAATGGCCGCCTGCTGGTCGATGGCATGCTGGCTCATTCCTTGCCTACGAAGCCCGCGCGCGACATGGGCGCAGATAAGGTTCTTGCGGTCAGCCTGCGAAGCCATTGGCAAAACACCGAGGGCCCGCGCCATATTTTTGACGTGATCGGGCAATGCTTCTCCATCGCGCAAGATGTGAACTGCGCCCAGGCCCGCAGCTGCGCCGATCTGGTGATCGAACCCGACGTCACCGGCTATCGTTATGACGATTTCGAGCGCAGTGCTGAGTTGGTCCGCATCGGCGAAGAAGCCACCCGCGCGGCGATCCCGGCAATCCGCAAGTGGATCGAAGTTGAAAAAGCGACGCATCCGGTGCCGGCGACGACGGCGATGAACGCGTCTCTCGAACCGTTTTCGCCCAAATAGTTATTTTTTCGGGGAAAAGCAGGGCAGCAGGAAACCCGCCCGCTTCTTGTGGTCTGCAAAATCCCTCCCGAATGCTCCCGCCAAAATCTTGTCCTCGCGCCTGGCCTTGACGATGTAATTAGTCAGCAGCAATAAAAAGGCTAGTACCCCACGCCACTCATCGACGATCACGGCAGTTCCCGCAACGCCTAGCAATACTCCGGAATAAATCGGGTGACGCATTCGCGCGTACGGTCCAGAGCGGATCAGCTGATGATCGACTTTTAGCACGATCTTGTCGCTCCAGTATTGACCGAGGCTTATCCGTGCCCAGATGGCAATCGTCATTCCGGCGAGCGCCAATATAAATCCGGCATACACGAGTGAGGGTGACTGGAGGAAAAAATGTCGCCCCAGAAATCCGGCCGCCGCCCATTTCGCAAATAGCAGAGTGAACGTGATCACCAGCAGGAGAAGACGGAAGATGCGA
The DNA here is from genome assembly GCA_963702345.1 of uncultured Acidobacteriota bacterium. Classification (GTDB taxonomy): domain Bacteria; phylum Acidobacteriota; class Terriglobia; order Terriglobales; family Acidobacteriaceae; genus Gp1-AA145. The sequence continues at coordinate 96,025 of CAVPCD010000004.1, forward strand.
TAGATCGGCGATTCAGTGGTTCGAGCAGCCTTCGCTCGCCGTGCCGCGATCAGCCAGTAAACGCCGAATACAATCCACGTCCATTCCAGGATGCGGATCAGTTGCGCCGGGCTCACGACTGCGGCTTCGGCTCGACCAGAACCGCGGTCCCGTAAGCCAGGACTTCGGTGACGCCCTGCATAATTTCGGTTGCATCGTATCGTGCGCCCACCACCGCATTTCCGCCGAGTTGCGCGGCGTGCTGAAGCATCAGATCGAAAGCTTCCGCCCGTGTCTTTTCACAAAGATTCGTTAGCAGCGTGATGTTGCCGCCGAGAATGGTCTGCAGGCTGGCGCCGATGGTTCCCACGATCGACCGCGAGCGCACCACAATTCCGCGCACGACTCCGAACGTGCGGACGATACGAAATCCGTCGAGCTCAAACTGTGTGGTCACCATGGTGTGCGCCACCATGGTTCCTCCGGTTGGATAGGCTATGGACATGAATGACCTCCTGCACCGATAACCTTACCTTATCTGTCATTTCGAGCGCAGCAAGATCACCCGCTTGCGGATGATCTTGTGAAGTCGAGAAACCTGCTGTACTGCGCAGATTCCTCGAAGCATTCGGCCTCCGTACCGTGATAAACGGATGCGGCTCGGAATGAGGGAGCCTAGACTTGTCCCGAGTGCAATTTAGATTCCCGGAACCGGCGGACAACCGGGAAATTCCTTAAGGAAAGTGCTTCCGATATAGCCGAGATATTTGATCCCGATTTCGCTGGTGAAGAACCCGTCGGAGGTCATGTTGCGAAGAAATGAAAAGAACTCGACTCCCTGGCTTATGCTCGGATCGGTGACCGCGTTGTTGCGGTAAGCGATCTGATCGAGAATTTCTTTCTGCTGCTGCGGCGTGCAGTCAAGATAGAGCTTTCCATAACGGTCCGAGCATGTGCCGTCGAGCCACATCAACCCCCCGCCTAGTTTGACTTGGTATTCAGTGTTTTCGCTGGTCAACAAATCGATGAACTCCGGCGCTCCGGCTTCGATTGCGCCTCCAGAGTCGGCGTCGGCGGGAATGATGCTCTGGCAAAGAGTTTGCAGCGTCTTGTATTGGTGCGCCGCGAAAAACTTCGGCGCATAAACTTTGGCCGCAGCTTTCTCCGCCGCCACCATGTGGTGCGCGTATTCCGCCGCCTTCGCAGGAATGGTGCGCAGCACCGAAGTTGCCGCCGCGCCCATCGCCAACGATTTCAAAACATCGCGCCGTGAAATCGACATTACTTTTGCCTCGCTATTTACTTCCCGCAGGTATTGCCGGGGCCCAAAACGGCTCCCCCGCCGGAACGAAATTGACCGGAACCTCGGTAACAAAACTTTTCAGCCACCGCGTGCATTCCTCCATCCCAACCTGCTCCGACGGAATATGGCCAAGGATGATCAGAGCCTTGTGCTTGCCCTCGGCAACTGCGTCAGCCACGTATTCAACCGTCTCCCATTCGCGGGTCTCGCCGACTACCAGGACTTCGACATCTTTCATCTCTAGAGCTTTAGTCTCGCGCCCGAATCCCGCCGCACCCGGACTCAAAGCAACCCGCGTGACCTGCATCTCCGGCTCGCCCACCACACGTACAATGCGAATTCCCAGCCGTGTTTTGAGTTCAACAGCGAGCTGTTCAATCGTTGTTCGCGGCAGCGTGAATAGATACTGATTGGCGGGATACTGGAATTTTGCCCAGCCGAGCTCATGAACCATGCCGGCTTCAATGCCATCCGGTTTGCGCGCATGCCAGTGGTCGTGGAATCGCCAGATGATCAGACCATGCTCTTCAATAAAGGCGCGCTTCTCCGCTAACACCGGGTCATTCTCGCCTTCGGCCAGTTCGTCGGGTTTATCCAGATGGCTGAAGAATGTCGGCTCATGCGTGATGATCAAATTGTTTCCCGAAGCCGCCGCGCGTTTTAAAACGTCGAGCGTCGCCATCATCGTCACCGCAATACCCGTCACCGGCGTATCTGGATTTCCCGCCTTGAAAGTATCGACGGTGTTGCTCTGCCACGGAACGCCCACGTGGGCCTGAATGCGCTCGATGACCTGCCGAGCGGTTAATTGTTTTTGTTGTGCGAAAGCCGGCAGCGGCAAAATCAATGCCGCAAGAAACAAGCCCAAACGCGCGCGTTCAAATCTCGCCATGTCTAAGAAATCCGCACCGCAAATTCCAGATTACAAATTTCCCTTCTTCGCCTCTTCCAAGAGATAGTCCGAGGCCCGCCATGACAACGCCATGATAGTCAGCGTCGGATTCTTATCGGCATTGCTCACGAAGGACGCCGCGTCCGTGACGAACAGGTTCTTTACGTCATGCGCCTGGCAGTACCCGTTCAGAACGGACGTCTTCGGACTGCTTCCCATACGCACCGTTCCGAGTTCGTGAATGATCACTCCACCGTCTTCAATTCCATAAGGATGGTCGCCATCGGGGCGGACTTGCCAGTAGTAAGTTCCGCCCGCGGTTTCCACGATGTCGCGGAACGTCTCCTGCATATCACGCGCCATCTTTATTTCGTTATCGCTCCATTGCCAGTGGAATCGCAGCACCGGAATGCCCCATTGATCAACGGTGCCGGGATCGATCTCGCAATAGCTCTGCTCGTTCGGAATCATTTCGCCGCGTCCGGCGAAGCCAATGAACGTTCCGTACATCTCACGGCACTTTTGTTTCAGTCCCGCGCCATATCCTTCGTAGTCGTCGCAAACGCCATCGAACCCGCCAACGCCTGGCATCTCGCGTCCGCCGCCGAACTCGATGTGATACCCCCGCAAAAAATCATTCTTTCGGTCGAATTTCCACCACGGCATGTACATGTGCATTCCGCCTACGCCGTCATGATTGTGCGCGGGCATCTTCGCCAGCTGCGGGAAATATCCGTAGCCGGAGCTGCCGACGCTGTCGGTCAAGTAGCGTCCGACCGCGCCTGATGAGTTCGCGATTCCGTCGGGAAACATCGAAGACTTTGAATTTAAGAGCAGGCGCGCCGATTCGCAGGCGCTGGCGCCGACCACAAAAGCTTTGGCGTTGATTCTTCGTTCTTCACGAGTGGCCTTGTCGATATAAGAAACCGCCTCGGCGCGACCGTCTTTGCCGATAATGATCTCCCGCGCCATCGCTCCCGTGATGAGCGTGAGGCGGCCGGTTTTCTGTGCCGGCGGAATCATCACCTGGCTGGAACTGAAATTTGAAGCGCTGATACAACCGCGTCCACACTGCGCACAGTAATGGCATGCGGGGCGCCCGTTGTGGGCTTCCGTGATAACTGCCAGCCGCGATGGAATGCAAATGATATTCAGCTTGTCGCAGGATTTCTTGACGATGGTCTCGGTGCAACGCGGAATCGGCGGTTTCATAAACACGCCGTCGGGCGCGCTGGAGACATTCTCTTTCGTGCCGAAGACGCCAATGAATGATTCAACTTTGTCGTAGTACGGCGCGACGTCGTCATAGCTGATCGGCCAGTCATCGCCCATACCGTCGCTCGATCGGGCTTTGAAATCTACCGGAGCAAACCTTAGCGCGATCCGGCCCCAGTGATTGGTGCGTCCGCCGACGATGCGCGAGCGGAACCAGCGAAAGCGGGAGCCGGGAGCCACCGTGTACGGTTCGCCATCGATCTCCCATGATCCGTTGGGCGCGAGAAATTCGCCGAAATCAGCGCTGGCCCGTCCGCCCACTCCCGCGCCGCGATGGGGAAGCTGATAAGGCCACACATGCTCTTTGAAATCTTTTTCTGGATTCAGTGGCGGCCCAGCTTCGAGCATTACAACATTAAGGCCGCCTTCGGTGAGGATCTTTGCCGCCGTTCCACCAGCGGCGCCCGAGCCGATAATGCAAACGTCGTAAGTCTTGGGGGAGCGAATTACCTGGGCCATTAAGTCTCCGCCTCTGTGGCTTTTCCTCTGTGTAACTCTGTGTCCTCTGTGGTTAGGTTTTTAAAAAGCTCGACCACAGAGTTACACAGAGGAAAACCACAGAGCAAATATTAGAAACGCAACTTTTCTAAGTATTCACAACTGGCTTGAATGCTTTCAAACGGATCTGCGGGATTGTCGAACTCGACGAAGTAGTGCTTAATCCCGGCGACATTCGACTTCGCCAAAATCGCCTTCCAGTCGATCTCCCCTTTGCCCACGTCCACCATGGTGCGGTTCTTGTCGAAATCTTTTATGTGCACCAGCGGAAAACGGCCGGGATATTTTTCGAAATACTTGATGGGATCGACGCCCGCTTCATGCGCCCAGCCCAAATCCATTTCCATCTTGACCAGCTTGGCATCGGTTTCGGCGAGCAGAACATCGTACGGCAACTTGCCGTCAGGCAGTGGCTTAAATTCTTCCACATGATTGTGATAGCCCAAGTGAAGTCCGGACTTAAGGCACACTTCGCCAGCTCGGTTGAAATTCTCCGCCGCCCGCTTCCAACCGTCAGGCTGCTTAAGGACGTCGCGATCAATCGAAGGATTCACGATGTAGCTATGCCCCAGAATCTTGCCGGCCGCAATCACCTTGGGAAGGTTATCCGGCGATAGCGCGGAATAGGGCACATGCGATGAGGGAGCGGCCAAGCCGTTGTCATCCAGAATTTTTCGCGCCTCTTTGGGTGACGGGTTGAACTCGGGCAGATGTGCGAAAAATTGCGCCAGCTCCACCTCTTTGTATCCGACCTTGGCGACACGCGCGATCGTGCCTGCGAAATCCTTGTCCAGCGCAGCACGCACGGTATAAAGTTCCAGGCCGATTTTCTGAATGCGATGCTCGGCTGCGGCCCATGAGAAACGGCTCATTGAGCCAAGTGCGGCAGCGGTGGTGCTGGCGATGAAAGTTCTGCGGTCCATGTGCCTCCCTAAATAATCGAGGTTGAAAAATAATCGATGTTGGAGCGACGGGCGTCTCGCCCGTCCATCCCCGGTTCTTACGCTAACTGCGGTTCGTTCAGCAGTTCTTCGCGCACATTCTTCAACACATACAGCGCTCGCTCTACGCCAACCTCGCCTGACAGAATCGGATCTTCATTCTCCACGCTGAAAATCCCGTCGTATCCAACTTCCATATAGGCACGCATAATGTCCTTCCATGCGCTGGCGCCATGCCCGTAGCCGACCGCGCGAAATGCGTCTGATGCCGTCTTCAAATCTTTTTTTTCAAAAATGAAGTTCAGCACACCGTATTTCGCAACTTTGTCCGGATAGAGCACCGTGTCTTTCATGTGCGCGTGATAAATAGCGCCCTGCTTGCCCAGCATGTGGATCACTTCGACCGGATTGCAGCCCTGCCAGAACAAGTGGCTGAGATCGTTGTTGGCACCGATTTCTTCGCCGACCGCGTCGCGCAATTTGAGTAAGGTCAACGGATTGTAGACCACAAAATTAGGATGCATTTCAAGCGCGATTCGCCGGATGCCGTGAGCGCGCGCGTACTTCACCGCACCTTGCCAGTACGGAATCACGCGTTCTTTCCACTGCCAATCCTGCGCCTCCGCATATTCCGGAGGCCAGCGGTAAGCGATCCAGTTCGGATTTTTATCTGTGGGATTCGCTCCCGGGCAGCCGGAGAATCCTACGATTACCTTCACGCCGATCTTTTCCGCCAGCAGCACGGTTTTGCGGAAGGTCTGGTCATCGCGCTCGGCTATCGCCTTGTCCGGATGCACCGGGTTTCCGTGACAGCTCAGAACTGCGACCTTAATGTTGTGATCGTCAAATTTCTTCTGCCATGCGCGAAGCTGCGCCGGGTCTTTTAGCAAGTCGTCTATAGGGCAATGCTTATTGTTGGGATAGCCACCTGTGCCGATTTCCGCCGCCTCGACTCCCAGCTGCTGGTATTTCTCCACCAGTTGATCGAGCGTGAGATCAGGGAACGCCGGGTCAAAAACGCCGATCAGAATTTTGCGGCGATCATGCGGCTTGGTGTCTTTGGTGTCTTGCGAATCTTCTGACGATTGAGCCGCCGCCGCGGACATCCCACGCGGGGCCGCAACCGCCCCGGCGATCACACCGCCGGTTGTAGCCAGAAAATTTCTTCGTGTAGCAGAAAGGGGACCGAAAGAGTTCGACATTGAGTTCCTCAACCTGGAGTTCAAGAACCGAACATTATACGCACAGGCCGAGGGCTTGAGGCAGGCAAGAATTAGCGGCGTCGCAAAAAACTAAAGCCGCCCTTTCAGGCGGCTTTAGTTTCGTGGGTTGAACTCCTCAAGTTGTCAGGCCGGAGGTGGCCATTTAGGTATGAGGACGTTGAAGACATATTCTCGCTAATGCCAAATCAGCGCAATAACGTAAAAATACTAGCTTCGAACCGCCCATAACCAGCGCAATAAAAGCTGAAAATGCGACTTACGGAACATTCACCAGCCCATTGCGAATCGCATACACCACAAGCTCGGCAGTCTTATGAATTCCCAGCGCGTCCATAATATTCGCCCGATGTACCGCAACCGTGTTCGCGCTCAACTCCAGCTGATTTGCAATTTCCTTATTCGATTTTCCATCGCAGATAAGCTGCAGAATTTCCACTTCCCGCGGAGTAAGTCCTGCGTTGCGCTCGCCCTTCAACGCCTGCTGCTTTGAAAGCTGTCCGTCAAGAACGGTCTCGCCCTTCACCAGCCGCCGGATGGCGGAACTCAATTCCAGGTCCATCGCATTCTTCAGCACGTAACCGCGTGCGCCGGCATCTATCGCCTGCCGCACCCAGGTTTCTTCCGTGTGCATGCTCAACATCAAGACCAACGTCTCAGGCAGCAATTGCAGAATTTTGCGCGTGGCCTGCAGGCCGTTGATACCGGGCAAAGCGCAATCCATTACTATGACTTGCGGCTTGAGCGAGCGCGCCAGCTTGACCGCTTCTTCGCCGTCGCTGGCTTCGCCCACCACGCGAATGTCCGCCTCATCCTCCAGCATGCGCCGAAAGCCGCGCCGGACAAGGCTGTGGTCGTCCACCAGCAGCACCGAGATGTGATGATCAGACATTGGGCTCCAGCCCCTCTCGCGGTACCAACATGCTCACCAGCGTACCGCCATCCGCGGGACGAGTGATTGCAATCTTGCCGCCCAATAATTCAGCGCGCTCACGCATAGCTACCAGGCCAATTCCTTGTCGCGGCCCTGACATAGAAAACCCTGAGCCATGGTCTTCCACTTCGAGTTGCAAATGATCTGCTGCAAAACGTAATCTCACCCAGGCTTTCTTCGCTCCCGAATGCCGAGCAACGTTATTCAAAGCTTCCTGCAAGACGCGATAAATGTGTACCGCCGCATTGCCATGTATAGGAAACGGTGTTCCAGATTTTTCGTAGGATATGCCAATTCCAGTCTGCCTTTCCACCACGGGCAAATACCACTCAACGGTCGGCTCCAGCCCGGCTTCATCGAGCATCACTGGATGCAGCGCCTGCGACAGGCTGCGAACTTTGTCGAGAGTTGTCTGCGCAATTTCGCGCACCTCTATCAAATCCGCCCGCAGCTGCGATCCCTCGGGGATCTGATTGCGCGCCCGTCCCAGCATCATTCCCATCGCGGTTAGTATCTGCCCGAAGTCGTCGTGAAGCTCGAGCGAGATGTGGCGCAATGTCGATTCCTGCGATGAAATGAGTTTCTGCGCCAGGTCGCTGCGTTGTTCGGAAAGCACCGCCAGCTGATTAAAGATAAGCCGATTCGAACGGATGAGATAGAGGCTGGTAAGAATGATGGCCGCCAGCGTCGCAGTCAGAAACACGTAGGCTTGTCTCGCCACTCGGTTATAAATTTCCGAGACCTGAACCGCGGCCCTTTCTTCGCTTTCGTTGTTCTGAACCAACTGCCGCGCAATCGAAGTCGTAAGTGCCGCGAGTTGCGTCTGCAGTCCCAGGCGGATTTGATCCCGCGCTTGTTTTTCCTGGCCGTGTCGCGCGAGATTAAAAGTCTGTTCGACTCCATTCCAAAACTGCGCCAGCGCAGTGAGCAAGTAGCGCTGCTGGCCCTCCGTTCGCCCTTCGGGCGAGACCTCTTGCTCGCGGCGAAATGCGTCCTCCAGGTCAACCCGCATGCGCTCGAATTGTGGTTGCCACGCGGTCAGCGGGTGACGCTCGGACGGGTCTAGAGTGCCTGTATCCAGCATGTCACGCATCGAAATCCCCACGGAATTCAATTCATTCTGAATCCGAAGGAGCTGCAGCGAATCCTTGCGGTTGCGGTCGATAAGATTATTTTGTAATTGGCGCAGTCCGGCAATCTGCTTGGTCACATAAGCCGAGTAGGCGACCACCGCCGCCAGCGTGATCACCAGCCCGATATAAAGTGGAGTTGTCGGAGATCGCCCCGCCGCTCGCCGCACGGCGCAAGCATATAACGCAGAGGGTGGCGATCACAATGCGTTCGTCTTAGATGGCTCACATCCAACCGCTACGTGAGTGCACCGGTCCCACTCGGCGCATACAATTCAATTATGGCTCGGGGATGGGAGAGCAAATCGGTAGAGCAGCAGCAGGAAGAAGCCACGTCTTCCCAGCGCCAAGGCAAGCTGCTCACACCCGAACAAATTGTGGAGCAACAGAGGCGCCAGGGCCTGGAGCTTTCTCGCCACAGGATCTTGCAACAGCTGGAAGTCGCGTCCAACCCGCAGCATCGCTCCATGCTCGAAGCCGCCTTGGCCGAGTTGGACGCGCAGTTGAAGGGCGCATAGGCCTCACGTGAATGTTTGTGGAGCGACGGGCGTCCTCGCCCGTCCCAACTCGAACCCTGCCATTACAATACTGTTGTGAAGAAGTTCTGGGACAATCCGGCAGCCTCGGACGCCACGACCGTCTGTAAACAAACCGCTGTCCCTCGTGCGCTACAAATCGGCTCCGTCACGATTTCTCCCGCTACCGTGCTCGCCCCTATGGCCGGCGTGACCGACACCGTTTTTCGCCGCTTCATTCGCAACCTGGGCGGCTGCGGATTGATCATGACCGAATTCACCTCGGCCGACGGAGTGCTCCGCGCCAAGGACCAGAAGGCCAAGCGTTACCTGCATTTTTACGAAGACGAACACCCGATTTCGGCGCAGCTCTTCGGTAGCGATCCTCAGGTCATGGCCGAGGCGGCGCGCATCGTCGAGGATCTCGGCTTCGACCTGGTGGACTTGAACCTGGGATGCCCGGCGAAAAAGGTTGTGAAGTGCAATGGCGGTTCGGGCTTGTTGCGCGACCTGCCGCGCATTCAGGGAATTTTCGAAGCCGTGCGCGCTGCGGTCAAGATCCCCTTCACCGTAAAGTTTCGCGCGGGATGGAACGACGAAGAAATTGTCTGCGTCGAGCTGGCGAGAATTGCCGAGGATTGCGGCTTGTGCGCGGTTGCATTACACGCTCGCACTCGCGAACAAGGCTACAGCGGCAACGCCCGCTGGGAGTGGATCGCGGCGGTGAAAGACGCGGTGAAGATTCCGGTCATTGGAAATGGCGACATCCGCAGTCCCGAAGACGCGTGCGCCATGGTAGCCGCCACCGGATGCGACGCGGGGATGATCGGGCGAAGCGCCCCCGCGAATCCGTGGATCTTCAGGCAAATTGAGCAGTATTGTGCTGCGTTACGAAATGGCCTTGTGGGGACAGCCGCCCTCGGCTGTACGGTCGAGCAAAGCTCGACATTTCTTCCGCCATCTGACGACCACGGGCCCGTGCAGATTCAAGGACAGCCAAAGGCGGCTGTCCCCACGCGGTCATTGTTGTACGACGAACCCTCGGAAGCCGACCGCTACCAGATGATTCGCACCTACTTCCGCATGCTCATCGAAGAAGAGCTGCCCGACGCGACCGGAAAGATGAAGCAATTCGCCTCCTGGTTTACCCACGGAGTACCGGGCGGCGCCGCGCTCCGCAAAGAGATTTATGAGTCAAAAACCCCGCCGGAAATTCTGACCCGGGTGGAGAATTTCTTCGAAGCGAGGCTCGCGAAGGGCCCCGACCAGAAGGAGGTTTACGCTCTGCAAGCCCCGTAAATACCGTCGGCGAACTCAGCTCGATGTTGCTGATTTGCGGAGCAACGCTCGACCGTACGGTCGAAGCTGTCCGTGCCTCGGCCCTTTGACGCTCTGGATTTCCCGCTGATAGACTTAACTTTCCGAATCTCATCAAGATAAGGGGAATTAGTGCGCGCAGAAGCACGTCACCAGCTAAAACAAGATCGGTTCAGCCGGGCCACCATGCATGCCGCCGAGCAGACGGTCCATTGGACGGTCGAGCACAAAGGCAAACTGATCATTGCAGGCGTAATAGTCGCGGCCGTAATCGCCGCCGTTATCGGGGGTTGGTACTACAGCGAGCGCCAGGATGAGAAGGCGAGCGTCGATTTCGGGAAAGCTCTCCAGACCTTTGACATGCCGGTTCGGCCCGCGGGAATGCCGGCGCAGCCTGATTATCCCAGCTTCGCATCCGCCAAAGAGCGCGCCACCGAGGCCCACAAGCAGTTTCAAGACCTGGCAAATAAATATCCGCATACCCACGTTGCCGACTTCTCGCGCTATTTTGTCGGCGTTACTTCCGCCCAGCTTGGCGATAGCGCCGCTGCGGAACGCGAGCTTAAAACTGTTGCCGATTATCACAATCGCGACCTTTCAGCGCTGGCGAAGCTGGCATTGGCCGGAGTCTATCGCGACACCAACCGGACAAAAGACGCCGTCGATCTCTACAAGCAACTCATGGAAAAGCCGTCGCAGACTGTGAGTAAGGCAGCTGCCGAGTTCCAGTTGGCGGAAACCTATCAGGGCGCCGGAATGACCGTTGACGCCAAAAAGCAATACGAGCAGATACAGAAGGAAGCACCCGCGCAAAGCGAAGCCAATCAGCTGGCGTCCGCCAAATTGCAGGAACTCAAACAATAAGGAAGCTTGGCGACGAACCGCGCGTCAAACCGGCACATCCAGCTCTGGAGTGTCGTTTGCCAGACGGTCAGCATACAGACCCGGTGCTAAAATGTGCTCACCTGGAACAAACCCATGGCATTGAAGGCTTTGGTGGTGGATGACGAGCCTAATATTTTGATAACCCTTGGGCTTGTCTTGAAGTCGGAGGGTTTCGAGGTGCAAACCGCCTCAACCGTTCGGGCCGCCAAGGTGGTTCTCGCTCAATCTCCTTTCGATCTGGTGCTCACCGACCTGAGCGTTGAAACTCCAACCGCGGGTTATGACCTGGTCCATGCCGCTCGGGAGCAACGCCGAAGGCCGGCCACCCTCGTGATCAGCGGCTTTCCCGACCTGCTCAGTTCCTGGGAAGCCGAGGGCGCAGATGCCGGGCTGCAAAAACCGACTGAAGTCCCGGAACTGCTAGCCACAATTAACCGCCTGGTGGCGGACCGCTAGGCCGCAACTTTCATCATTCTGAACGGGATCCCCCTTCATAAGCCTTCCCCAAGTCGAACGCGGTCCAAAACCCAATCGTCCCAAGGTACGAGAGTAACTTTGAGCGGTTACGGGCGAGAACTATTATGGATCGTGCGGGACTCCGAACGTACTGTTTCTGGGTTTCAACCGAATTAACCTGAAGGGAATAGATCCACCCGCTGCTCCGGCAGGCATTGAGTTAATGAGCCATGAAGAAAATTAAGATTATTCTGGGCCTGATTGCCTTTTATTTCTTGTTCAATGCCGCTTGGCAAGTAGGTGCTTGCGAGCTCGGCAACATTGAACTCAAAGATGATCTTCAGGACATGGCGTCCCAGTTGGGTGTGCGCCTCGGGGCTAGTGATGTAGCCAGCGACGACGATCTTCGCGAAATGGTTTTGCGAAAAGCCGAAAAGTACAATATCGCGCTTTCCCCCCAACAGGTGATCGTAATGCGCGATGGATATGGAAAAAACGCCAACATCTACCTGGAAGCCGACTACAGCGTACCCATCTATCTACCCCGCTTTACATTCTCGATGTATTTCAGTCCTTCGAGCGCGCACAAACGGCCAACTTCCTCCATGGCAAGCGATAGCTCATCGCAATAGATAGCTGCAGACCAACGTTCAGCTCTCCAGCTTGAAGATTCGGTTCATCCGCAACCACTTCTCGCCAGGCTTGGTTTGCGGAAGCGCTTGCTGCAATTTCCACATCAGCTGCTCCCACTCTTGAACCTTGGGATTTTGTTGGTCGGCCTTCGCCTTCTTCTCAAAAGAAAAGCTCTCGTTCACTTCCATGATCATGAACATGCGAGTGCCGAGCAGGTAAATCTCCATGTCCACGATACCGGAGTTCTTGATGCTTTCCGTGATCTCCGGCCAGATTTTTTCGTGATATTGGCGGTACTCGGCGATGAGCGCAGGATCATCTTTCAGGTCGAGTGTGAAACAAAATCGGCGATTCATCATTCCCTACTCAGCAACCGAGCTAACTTTGGATAGACATGTATCAGTTGAACCTACAACAGGTTTGTATCCGCTCAGCCCAAAGTAGAGCACGTATGCCTGGCAGAGCACGGGAACAAAAAACGCCTGTCGAATGGAGCTATGGTCGGAGATGAATCCCATCATCGCTGGGAAGACGGCACCGCCAATGATCGAAGCCACCAATAACGAGGAGCCTAATTTTGTGAAAGGTCCCAGGCCCTTGATGCTGAGCGCAAAAATTGTCGGGAACATGATGGAATGAAAAAAACCGATTAAGGCAACGGCCCAAAGCGCCACCACTCCGTTCCCGGTCAGCACTAATGATAGGCAAATGAGTGTAGAAATCGCGAATAAGGCCAGCAGTCGAGGAGGCGAGATTTTCTTCATCACGTAGGACCCGGAGAATCTGCCGATCATGAATCCGATTAAATGTATCTTCAGATATAGCGCTGCAGATTTCTGCGGAAGGTCAGGGGAAATATGTTGCGCAAAGCGAATGATGAAGCTTGCAACCCCAACCTGCGCACCGACATAAAAAAACTGCGCTAGAACACCTTTTACGAGGTGTCGGTATTGCAAAATTCCCTTCAGCTCGCTTGCCGTGGAATCTCTTTCCGGGCCACGGATTCGGTCACCAATCTCGGGCAAATGAGCGAGGGAAATCATGACCGCCACTGCCAGGAAGATGCTCGCGATAATCAAATAAGGCTCTTTGACAGTGCTGATGACCGCTGCCCTGTAGCTTTCAATTTGAGCCGGGCTCATTACCTGCAGCTGCTCGGGTGAGTACTCCAGTGCTGAGAGAATGAACGCCGCCCCAATGAAAGGCGTTACCACCGCTCCCACGGAGTTGAATGATTGCGCCAGGTTCAGGCGGCGCGCGGAACTCTCGGCTGGCCCGAGCAGGGTGACATAGGGATTCGCCGCAACCTCCAGAATCCCTTGCCCGCATGCCATTACAAATAACGCCAATAGAAAAAAGCCATACACGCGAACCGAAGCAGCAGGGATGAACAGCAACGCACCGGTCGCGCATGTGATCAGCCCAACCACTATCCCCTTTTTGTAGCCAATCTTTTCCAGCAGTCTTCCCGCGGGAATCGCCGAAAGAAAATATCCTCCAAAAAATGCAGTTTGAATCAGCGAAGAGCGAAAGTCGGTAAGATTGAAAACTTTCTTAAGGTGCGGAATAAGAATGTCATTGAGATTGACGCCCAGGGCCCAAAGAAAGAAGAGTGTGGTTACGAGGATTAACGGTGTTACATATCGGCGCTCGGTAATCGGCGCAGAAGTTGTCATATTGCTATGTCAGCGCGCGATCCAGGTGCACATAGCCGCCGTCAACGAAAAGATGCTGGCCAGTGATGTGCCCGGCTCGCAGAGAGAGCAGAAATACTACCATTGCGGCAATTTCCTCGGGAGCGGTCATTCGGTTCTGTAGAGGGATTTTGGCGAGAATATTTTTGAGCTTCTCGTCGGGTCGTGGAAAAGTCTCCAGCCACTGGCGATAAAGAGGAGTCATCACCTCCGCGGGGACCACAGCGTTCACGCGGATGCCGTACTCAAGTAATTCCGCCGCCCACTCGCGGGTCAACGCCAGGATTGCGCCCTTCGAAGATGCATATCCTGACGTACCGCCCTGTCCGGTAAGAGCGGTCTTCGAACTGATGTTCACGATGCAGCCGCACGATTTTTTCAGATGAGGCAAAGCGTAATGCGCCATGTTGTAGTAGTGCAGCAGATTGCGCTCGAGGGACGCTACGTACTGTTCAGGGCTGCCGTGTTCAAGCCCGACCTTGTCGTTAATTCCGGCGTTATTGACCAGGGCGTCGAGGCGACCGTGCTTTTCAATTACCTTTTGCACGGTCGAGTAACAGCCCTCCGCCTTGGTAAGTTCGGCGATGATCAAGTCGCTCCCGGACACCTGACGATGTAACTGGCTGCCGGCTTCGATGTCGCGGTCGACGATAACAGGAATAGCGCCTTCGGCGGCGGCAGTCTGCACGATGGCAGCGCCGATTCCCTTGGCGCCGCCAGTCACGATAACAACTTTATTTTTTAATTCGAGATCCACAATGTTCGGCTAGCCGTGCAGGTTCATGAAGCCGCCATCAATCAGGTAATCCACGCCCGTAATATACCCCGAAGAATCAGAACACAGAAATAAGGCCAATGACGCAACCTCGTCGGGCTCGGCCATTCTTCCGATAGGCTGGGTCTTCGCCAGCTTGTCATACATCTCCTGCTCTCGGCCGGGATAATGTTTGCGAAGAAACCCGTCAACGAATGGGGTGTGCACGCGCCCCGGAGAAATGCAGTTGCACCGGATGTTAAACGGCAGGTAGTCGCGGGCGACAGAATAAGTCATCGCGATGACCGCGCCCTTGCTGGTCGAATAAGCGAACCGGTCCGCTAATCCCGCAGAACCTGCGATGGAAGCAAGGTTCAGAATTACGCCGCCGTTCGATTTCATGTGTCCGACCGTGGCATAGATGCAGTTGTAAAATCCCTTTACATTCACCCGAAGCACGCGGTCAAAGTCAGCTTCGGGTGTGTTCTCCGCATTGCCGATGTGCGAGATGCCAGCGTTATTGATCAGAACATCGATGCGATCGTGCCGGAAAATTTCGGAGAACCGGGCGACGACTTGGGATTGATCTCCAACGTCGCAGGCGTGTGCCGAAGCAGTTCCTCCGGCGCTCGAGATTTCCGCCGCAACGGCTTCGGCATCCTTTGCGCTGATATCGATAATGTGGACGGCGGCGCCGTTGACCGCGAACTTGTGCGCAATCGCCCGGCCAATTCCACTCCCGCCGCCGGTGACGATTGCAGACTTCCCGTCCAGGCGAAACTCGCTTGTATTTCGATCTTTGCTCGTCAGAGAGAAACTCCTCGCTTCCAGGGAATGAAATCTTCCTGATTTTTTTGTTCAGCCTTGGTGCGCACTTCGCCGCTGGCAACTCGAATCACGTAATCCAGCACCCGCTCCCCCATTTGTTCGATGGTCGAGTCTCCGGAAATGATCGGCCCCGTGTCCACGTCGATGATGTCGGGCATGCGTTTCGCCAACAAACTGTTGGTCGAAAGTTTAACCACCGGCGCGATAGGATTGCCGGTTGGCGTGCCCAAGCCAGTAGTGAATAGCACCACGCTGCATCCGGTAGCCACCTGCGCGGTCACGCATTCCACATCATTTCCAGGAGTGCACAGAAGATTGAGACCCGGCTCTTTGGAATATTCCGGGTAATCCAACACCGCCGTGACCGGCGAAGTCCCGCCCTTCTTCGCTGCCCCGGCGGATTTCATGGCATCGGTCAGCAAGCCATCCCGCATGTTTCCCGGAGAAGGATTCATGTCGAAGCTGGCTCGCACCGCGCGCGCACGGTTTGCGTACTCCTGCATAAGATGGATGAAGCGGTCGCCGACTTCACGGTTCACCGACCGGTCAATCAATTCCTGCTCCACACCGCATAACTCAGGAAACTCCGCCAGGATCGTGCGGGCCCGCAAGGCCGCCAGCAAATCCGAAGTGTGCCCGATTGCAGGATTGGCGGACAGCCCAGAGAAACCATCCGAGCCGCCGCACTTCAATCCCACGCACAAATGAGAAAGCTCGGCGGGCGCACGGGTGAGTTGGTTTGCTTCAGCCAGTGCCTGAAAGGTTTGACGGATTGCGCTGGAAAGCATGGCAAACTCCGAGCCGCTCTTTTGCTGCTCCAACACGATCAGAGGCTTATCAAAGTGCGGATTACGCCGGGCAAGTTGCTCTCGCAAAATGTCCACCTGCGCGTTCTGACATCCCAGGCTGAGGACGGTTGCGCCCGCGACATTCGGATGATTGATGTATCCCGCAATCAACCCACAAAGATTGTTGGAATCCTCGCGCGTCCCGCCGCAGCCGCCTTCGTGCAAAAGAAACTTGACGCCGTCGATGTTAGGAAAGAGCTTGTTGGACTGAGATTCCGTATTTTGCCGCGGCTCAGCAGAAACCTTAAGGTCTTCGGTCTTCCCTTCGCGATAGAGCTTGGCCAGTTCGGCAACTTGCTGCCGATAAAGTTGCGGAGCCGCAAAGCCAAGTTCTTCTTCAAAAGCCTGCTTCAAATTCACAATGTTGCGGTTCTCGCAAAAAACCAGCGGAACAACCACCCAGTAATTTCGCGTTCCAACCTGGCCATCGCTGCGGCGATAGCCCAAAAAGTTGCGCTGCTCCCATCGCGACACGTCGGGAGGAGTCCAGTGGTATTGCGATTGGTTCCCGACATAAAGCGCAGCTTCATGATGAATATTCGAAAGTGTGAGCAACTCGCCCCTGCGAATCGGCTGCGACGCTTTCCCCACTAAAACTCCATACATGGTGATCGCGGCGCCCACAGGCAAATCCCGAGTCGCGAACTTGTGTTTCGCGGGAACGCGCGAAGTCAGAGAAAAATGTTCACCGCCGAGCTCCACCGCATCGCCTTGCTTCAGATCAGTCAAGGCAATAAGAACATTGTCGCGGGGATCGAGTTGCAGAACTTGTGCCATCAGAGTCCGAATGCGAAATTCTAAACTAAGGAACTCATGATTCGGGGCGAATTCAAGTTCCAGCTGAGACGCGGGCTTCGGCTATTCCGCCAAAGCAAAAATCAGATAAAGTATTAGCCGATCGTCGCACCATGTCCGCCGTTATGTGCGACTACTTTTCAACTGTCAGGAGCGTTTCATGAAGCTCGGGTGGATTGCCTGTTTCGCGATTGTGATAACTCAACTGTTAAGCGCCCAATCTGAAGAGGGAAAGAAGACCGCGGAGGATTCCCACTTACTGGGCTACAGCTCCCAGAGCTCGCAGCAGCAGAAGGATTGGGAGAAGAAGTTCCGTGACGGCATCGTTCCCGACCATATTCGCGAAAACATGCGGCGATTGAGCGCGCGGCCGCACAATGTGGGTTCGCCTTACGACAAAGACAACGCGGAATGGATTCTCTCGAAATTCAAAGAATATGGATTTGACGCGCACATTGAAACCTTCAGTGTTCTCTTCCCGACGCCAAAAGAACGCGTAGTCGAATTGTTGGAGCCGACTAAGTTCACCGCCAAACTGCAAGAACCCGCATTGCCCGTCGATCCCACGTCGAACCAGACCGCTGAACAACTCCCCACCTACAACGCCTATTCGATCGACGGCGATGTCACCGCGCCGCTGGTATACGTGAATTACGGCAACCGTGAAGATTATGAGCAACTCGGCCGGCTGGGAATTTCAGTCAAGGGAGCCATTGTGATTGCCCGCTACGGCGGCGGATGGCGCGGCATAAAACCCAAAGTTGCCGGCGAACATGGAGCGATCGGGTGCATTATCTATTCCGATCCCAAAGGCGACGGCTACTTCAATGGCGACGACTATCCAAACGGCGGCTGGCGTCCCCGGTTCGGCGTGCAGCGCGGCAGCGTGATGGACACGGATTACCCCGGCGATCCGCTGACTCCGGGCGTGGGCGCGACCGTCGATGCCAAGCGGCTCAACATCAAAGAAGCTAGAACAATCACCAAAATTCCCGTGCTTCCGATTTCTTATGCCGACGCCACACCGCTGCTCTCGGCTCTTAAAGGACCTATCGCACCCGAAAAGTGGCGCGGAGGCTTGCCCATCACTTATCGCGTCGGCCCTGGGCCAGCCAAGGTGCATTTGAAAGTTTCCTCGAACTGGGACATGAAACCGATCTACGACGTGATCGCCACACTGCACGGGTCCGACGACGGCCAGTGGGTAGTGCGCGGAAATCATTTCGATGCCTGGGTGAATGGCGCTGAAGATCCCATCTCCGGCCAGTCAGCGTTGATCGAGGAGGCGCGCATGCTGGGCGAGTTGCACCGCCAGGGATGGGTCCCCAAGCGCACCATCATTTATTGCGCGTGGGATGGAGAAGAGCCGGGTTTGCTCGGCTCTGTTGAATGGGTCGAAACCCATGCGGATGAGTTGAAGAAGCACGCGGTCGCCTATATCAACTCCGACAGCAACGGACGGGGCTTTATCGACACCGGAGGGACTCAAGACCTGGAAAGTTTTATCAGCAGCGTCGCGCGCGAGATTCAAGATCCCGAAACCAAAATGACCGCCTTTGAACGTGCGCACCTGGAAAGCATCGGCAGCGCGAAGAGTGCAGACGAACGGAAAGAGCTTCGCGACCGCAAGAATCTGGTCGTTGATGCGTTAGGAGACGGCTCAGACTTCACCGCTTTTCAGGACTTCGCTGGCATATCGACGCTCAACGTGGAATACGGCGGCGAGGAGGACGGCACCCAATATCATTCGATCTACGACGACTTCTATTGGTATACGCATTTTGTCGACACGGATTTCGTTTACGGTCGCGCGTTGGCGCAAACTATTGGCACAGCCATGATGCGTCTTGCCGATGCTGACCTGATTCCGGTCGACTACTCCCCGCAGGCCGAAGCCATCTCGAAATACGAAACCGAGTTGGAAAAATTACTGAAAGACAAGCAGGACGAATTCACCGAACGCAATCTCGAACTGCAGGAAGGCGTCTTTAAGGCCACCAATGATCCGCGTAGGCCGACGCAGCCGCCGCCGGCAGAAGTTGTGCCACCATACATGAATTTTGCACCCATGAAGAATGCCATCGACACGCTTAAGAAAAGTTCTGACCGTTATTCAAAAGCCTTATCCAAGTGGCGAGATAGTGGTTCGCCGCAACTGCCCGCCGAAAAAGTAGAACTAATCAATGCCGACTTGATGCAAATTCCTAGATTGTTTTTGAATGAAAAAGGTCTGCCCGAACGCCCCTGGTTCAAGAACCAAATTTATGCGCCGGGTGCATACACAGGATATGGGGCAAAACCGATCGCCGCGGTGCGCGAATATATGGACGAGAAAAAATGGAAGGAAGCCGACGCCCAAATTCCCGGAGTAGCTCACGTCATCGAGAGCGTTGCTGCCGGCATTAACAAAGCAGCCGATGATCTGGAGAGCGCAGTTTCGCAGCAGCACTGACGCTAGTCGTCATTTCGCATCCAGATACAAGTTCTGTCGCGTCTTTTTCAGGTATTCGAGCTTCTCACGCAAGCTTAAGCGTTGCCGCTTTTCGTCTAAGCGCTTGGTTTGGCCCGGCAGCGGATATATGAGAAAACCGGTAACCTGGTTGCATTGCTCGATGTTCTCAGTTTGCAGATAACACGCTTTCCAGCGTTGCTTGCCATCACGAACTTGCACCATAGCTTGTCGAGTTGCGTGAAGGCAGGCAATCGAAGCGGAAACCATTAACAAACTCGTCAGCAATCTACGGCTCCAAAGCTGGCGCACACCGAGCAGGTAAAAGTACAAGCCGAGAACGCCGATTTGTACGTATACCGTGTACCGTGGCGCTTCCGCTGCCTGCAATCCAGCACATAATCGGACGTAAGCGATGATCATGCAGGACGCAAGGCTAACCGCCGTCAGTGCTGTGACCACAACGTGCCTTGTACGCTCGGACGGCGAGCCATCGCCTTTCCCGCGCCGTAACAGGTACCAAACAGCACACACCAAAGAGATCAGTATCGCTATAAAGACGGTCAGCCCCACCGCCTGTGGAAAGAAACCGTGACCGGTGAAAGCAAGGAAATTTGCGGCGATGAGCCCCAGAAAGCCCGCATAGTCTCTGACGGATGATTGTTGAAACTGGGAGTAGCAGTTGATACCCGCTGTAGGTATGTACCCATGAAAGAACAATCCAAGCGATACAAACGTGACGAGCAAGATAGCCGCAAAATAGGGCCCGGGCAAGCGTTT
Organism: uncultured Acidobacteriota bacterium; assembly: GCA_963702345.1. GTDB lineage: Bacteria > Acidobacteriota > Terriglobia > Terriglobales > Acidobacteriaceae > Gp1-AA145. The sequence continues at coordinate 116,151 of CAVPCD010000004.1, forward strand.
GGCAGGAGTCTGAGACCAATAATCCAGGTTAAGCAGAACCGGAGTGAGCACCCCAAGGAAAACCCCGAAACCCGTATAGATGGTTGCAAAGTTAATTACCAGGATCAACGGATACCTGACAGCGTTTCTTTTACAGGTAAATGCCAGGCAGTAGAGCACGACGAGAAGAAAGGGGAGTGGCCCCTGCGAGAAAATGGGAGTCATGTACAGGGTTTCCCACTGCGCGGGAGAGAAAAAAATCGCAGGTATTACGACATCAAAGATTGAAAGCCTTCCACCGATTCGAACCTTCAGCCATAGGGCACAGATCGCTGCGCACGTAATAATAATGCCCAGAGCAAAAGACTCGATTCTGCTGTTCCAGTGGAAGAATGGGTCGAGAGCTTTCTCGATCAAGGCGCCAATTCCCAGACGGTGCCAGCCATGCTGCCAATTGAACATCTGCCAAAGCGAGTTCTTTTGGAAAAGCGTAACCGTCTTGAGGTCCCACTCGTCCCAAAAAAAGATGTTGACGGCGTAGCGCGAAATCAATCGAAAGAGCCGCCCGGATAGCAGAACCGTGACGCCAGCCACAAGCAGCGCGGGTCCACGCGAGACCGTCCGTTCATATGCAACTTGTGCCCAGGGACGTTCAGGTCCAGGGACCTGGTTAAAATTCATTGGGGTAGCTTACTAGGTGCAGGAAACCATTTGCCAGTATCCTGATTTGAACTGCGGAACCAGATCGCGATAACACTCACTGACTTTCTAGGGAACTCGAAAACTCGTCACCAATTAGTGACGATGACCCGGCATTTTTGAGCTGTTTTCGGTGATGCGAAAACGGATGAACAAGGAATTTGAAGGTTTTGTGGTTTGTGCAACTTGATTCGAGTCATTACATTTACCGAAAGCCGCACCCCTTCAACGCAACCTCAGCTCGTTCTTTTGCGAAATCCTCGAATCCATCCGGCCTCGCGCACGTATTCATCATTGAAGCGGTGCAGGCGCGCCGCCATAATCCCTGGCCTCCCTAAATATCCGATTACGTTTTTTTGATCATTACGCTCAACTACCGGAAGCCGCCCGATATTGTGGCGCAGCATTTTTTCTGAAGCTTCCTGCAGGCCCTCATCCGGATAGGTAACTACAACGTTTTGCGAACCGGCGTCGAGAACGGAAATTCCACCGGACGGATCTTTGTCCAACGCACGCATGACGTCCCCGCGCGTGATTATGCCGGCGAGTCTGCCTTGCTCATCGAGCACAATCATTCCATGATGTCCAGTGACCTGCGGCTCTCTGCGGGCAATGCGTTCTGCGAGATCGCCGATTTTCATTGCGGCAGGGACAGCGGGAACGTCCTGGTCCATAGTTTGTGAAACCGTCATGTGATAAAGCACGTCCGCTTCATATTCGTGAGGGATACGCAGACCGCGGCGCCGCAACTTTTCGGTCATGATGGACGCGCTCGGCATCAGCAGCATGGCAATGCCGTCGGCGATTACGCTGACCAGCATCAGCGGCAGCACCGAGTTGTAATCACGAGTGATCTCAAATGCAAAAATGATGAATGAAAACGTTGCCCGCGAGGCTGCGCCGAAAACCGCACCCATGGCAACCAGCGCAAACGCTCCCGGCGAAAGGTGGGCTGAAGGAATGATTTTATTCAGCACCATCGCGAACGCCCCGCCCATGGCGGCTCCCGACATAAACATGGGAGCGAGCAGGCCGCCGGAAGTGCCGGAACCTAGCGAAACCACCAGTGCCACAGATTTCGCCAGCATGACCACGATCAGCAAGCTCAATGCCAGGTTCGCATTCAAGATGTCGCCAATGGTGTCGTACCCGACCCCCAGCACCCGTGGAACGAAATAGCCGATGATGCCGAGGCCAAGCGCTCCGATGGCGGGCCACCACAATTCGTCGATCGGGAGTTTTTCGAATAAGTCTTCCGTCCAATAAAGCAGCCGCGTAAATCCAACCGCGGCCAGGCCGCACAATCCGCCAAGCAGCAGGTAAAAGGGCAGGCCGCGCGGGACGTCAAAGTTCATGGCGGCGACGCGGAACATAGGTCCGGCGCCGAGCAGTTGCATATGGACCGCAGTCGCCAACGTGCTCGCGATCACCAGCGGAATGAATGACCGAGACTTGAATTCGAACAGCAGCAACTCAATCGCGAGGATGACGCCGGCGATGGGAGTGTTGAAGGTCGCCGACATTCCCGCGGCTGCTCCGCAAGCCAGCAAAACTTTTCGCTCGGACGCGGTGGTGTGCAGAAGCTGTCCAATCAGCGATCCCACGGCGCCGCCGGTTTGGATGATAGGGCCTTCCGCGCCGAATGGGCCGCCGGTGCCGATGGCGATCGCCGCCGAGATCGGCTTCAAAATCGCGACTCGCGGCTGGATGCGGCTGCGGTTCACCAGGACCGCTTCCATGGCTTCCGGAATTCCATGGCCCTTGATTTTGGAGCTGCCATATTTGGCCATGACGCCGACGATGAGCCCGCCAATAATGGGAATCGGGATTACCCATAATCCGAGGTGGTTGTGGCGCGGGCTCATGAAAACGGCGCTGAAGTGACCATAAAATGCGATGTTGGAAAACAGGCCAATCAATTTGTAAAGCAGAAACGCAATGCCGCCGGCGAGTAAACCGATGCCAGCGGCCAGAAAAGAAATCATTACCAGGCGGAACTGCGCTATTGGCTGCGGCTGTTGCTCCGCCGCGGTATTAATGCCAGTGACTGAGAATTGGGTCTTGGGGTCTGCTGCAGGGGTGCGGGGAATGTGAGTGGACTGGGGATTGCTATCTTGCATTTGAATTGTTATTTGGTTCCTTTTTTCGGACGGCGTAATTTCTTGCTCTCCTGCAGCACGCGGCGCAACGCTTCGATCAGCTCAGGCCCTCTGCTGAACAGTTCGGCGCGATGGTGCAGCACCAGTTCGCGAAGCACTTTCTCGCCTGCAGAGGTGAGGACTACCAGCACTTCGCGACGGTCGTGAGTGCCGCGCTGCCGCCGGACCAGGCCGCTCGCCTCCAGGCGGTCAACCAGTTCAACTGCGCTGTGGTGTTGAATTTGCAGCTGCTCCGCCAATTCTCCGATCCGCCCCCGGGCGGTCGGGGGCAGCCCCTTCAGCGCCAGCAACAGTTGATACTGCCGGGGCTCGAGATCAGAATCCCGCACCACAGCATCGCTGAACCGCAGGTAGCGCCGAATCTGATGGCGGAATTCCGCCACTGCCCGATAGTCCTCAAGGGTCAAATTCTTTTTCATGCGGCGGATTATAGCGCGCGCCCGCTACTCTGTTTTGTATCGTATCACGATATATTGTAGAAAGCTAATAGTACTCCGCTGGTCATGCCCGGCCTTCGCCGTTTACAATCCAGTTTCTCTAGATTGCGACAGGAGGCGGCATTGATTCCGCGATACACGCGGCCTGAGATGGGCCGAATATGGAGTGAAGAAAACCGCTTTCGTACCTGGCTGAAGGTTGAAATCGCGGCCACCGAAACCCTCGCCGAAGCCGGAATTGTGCCACGGGCGGCCGCGAAAGCTATTCGAGAACGGGCAGATTTTCGCCTCGAGCGCATTAACGAAATCGAGGCTGAAGTGCGGCACGATGTGATCGCCTTCACCACCGCAGTCGCGGAGTTCGTCGGCCCGGAGTCGCGCTGGTTTCATTACGGACTAACTTCCAACGACGTGGTCGATACCGCCCAAGCCCTGCTCATTGGGGAAGCTTCGACCGTCATTGCCGCCGATCTTGGGCAACTCGAGAGCGTACTTGAGAAGCGGGCGTGGGAATTCAAAGACACGCCCATGGTAGGCCGCACCCACGGCATTCATGCGGAGCCAATCACATTTGGTTTCAAGCTAGCAAATTGGTACGCCGAGGTGCAGCGCGACATCGAACGCTTCGATCGCACTGCCGAGGAAATGCGGGTCGGTAAGTTTTCCGGCGCGGTCGGTACATTTGCCCATCTCAGTCCCGAGCTCGAAGAAAAAATGTGCGCCCGGCTGGGTCTAAAAGCAGCCACCGGATCATCGCAGGTTATCCAGCGCGACCGGCATGCTAATTACCTGGCAACGCTGGCAGTAATTGCATGCACCCTGGACAAGATCGCGACCGAGATTCGGCATCTGCAGCGCACCGAGGTGCGAGAAGCGGAAGAGTATTTCAGCGAAAAGCAAAAGGGATCGTCGGCCATGCCGCACAAGCGCAATCCCGTGACCAGCGAGCAAATCAGCGGTTTGGCCCGGGTGGTGCGTTCCAATGCGCAGGCTGGCTTTGAAAACGTAGCGCTCTGGCATGAGCGCGATATTTCGCACTCCTCGGTCGAGAGAGTAATCCTGCCGGATTCGACCACCCTGGTCGATTACACCTTGAACAAGACGACGAACCTGATCGACACCATGTTCGTTTACCCCGCGCGAATGAAAGCCAACCTTGAAAGCACCGGCGGTCTGGTGTTCAGCGGTCAGCTTCTTCTCGATCTGGTTGAGCACGGGGTTTCCCGCGAAGATGCTTACCGAATGGTCCAGTCCCACGCCATGCGTGCCTGGAAAGAGGGTCTCAATTTTCGCGAACTGGTGGCGGGCGATCCCAATATCACCGGCAAGGTCCCAGTCCGCGTTGTCGAAAAGGCGTTCGACTTGAAGCGGCAGTTACGGAATATCGACGGCATCTTCGCACAGGTGTTCAAAGCGAAAAAAGGCGGGAAGGCGGGCTTGGGCAAGGGAAAGAACCCGCGCCGGTCAAGAAGCGCGGCAAAACGGCTAAAGCAATTGCGGGCATCCTGATCATCCCCGTTTACGCTTATCCGCATCGGAGAGTGTATGAATTTCAGAATGCCTGCTGCCGGGCAGATAGCATTGCTCGTACTCTTCCTGAACTATTCTGCCATCGCAGGAAGCCTTCCTCAGAGCGATAGCGGAAAGGCGCAAACGGAGGCACCAGCTGCGCCGCAGAGTACGCCGCCAGCCGCAAATGACGAGCCTTCAATATCCGGCCTGGAGGAAAAATCGTGGCTCATCCTTCAAACCGGCTTACACAGTAAGAGAGCGGCCCAACGCGAGGAGGCGGTCAAGGCGCTCTCGTTGCTCGAGGGCAACCGGCAGGCGATAAGGCTTTCACTACGCGCAATGCGTGACAAAAATCCGCAAGTGCGGGCTGCCGCAGCCTCGACTTTGGGAGAATTGCACGCCACCGCGACCGTGCCGGCATTGCGGGCCGCAGTCTCCGACAAGGATGCTTCGGTCATGCTGGCGGCGACGCATGCGCTCTTCGTTCTGAAAGATCCCATGGCTTTCGAAATTTATTACGCCATCTTGATGGGAGACAAAAAGACCAGTGCCGGGCTGATCCAGTCACAAGTCGACCGTTTGAAAGACCCCAAACAGATGGCGCAGATGGGATTTGAAGAAGGCATCGGCTTCGTACCCTACGCTGGCATGGGGTATGAAGCTTATCGGCAATTGATGAAGCACGATAACTCGCCTGTGCGCGCGGCAGCCGCTCGCTACCTGGCGCAGGATCCTGATTCGATTTCTGAAGACGCGCTGATCCAGGTTGCCGTGGCCGACAAAAACATATTTGTGCGCGAGGCCGCGCTCCAGGCGTTGGCTCAACGGTCTGACCCCAAGTGCATTCAGCGGCTGGCAATAAACCTGGATGAGACCAAGTATCCGGTGCGCTATCGCACCGCTGCCACGGTCATCCGTTTAGGCAGCGTAGATCATCGTAAACAGCCCGCCAAATAATTTTCTCGGGAAATAACTGAAGTCAGAGCCGTTTGAGCGATGCCGCGCCGCCGCCGCCCAATGCCAGACAAATGCAGCCCGCTAATAGGGTGAGTGGAAACTCCACTCCCATGGGGTTAAAGAACCCGTGCTTGGCATGGACCGCCAAAATTGCCGCTAGCATGTCAATCGCAAGAAGCGCAGCCGGAAGGCGAGTGGCAAGGCCGGTGACGAGGAGAATTCCACCGACAAACTCTACGATCATCACCACGACGGCTGCCACCGCCGGCGCCGGAATTCCCAAGTGCCCGAACATTCCTTCGACGCCGTGAAACCCCATCTTGAAGACCTTTTGATATCCGTGCGCCAGAAACACGATGCCGACGACGATACGGAGGGCGGCGATTCCCAGAGATTGAGGCTTCCCACTGAACATGAGTTCTCCTTTTGCCGTAAGTGACGTACCAACAGGATGCGCGGCGAAATCCTGAGGCTTCAATTTTGTACGTAAAAGATTTAACGCACCGGGGCCTGCACCCGTTCGCGCACCCGCGCGGCCACGAGTTCGCCCATCTCGCCGGTGCTGATGGAAGACTCGCCTTTGCCCGCCAAGTCACGAGTCCGATGGCCCTCAGCCAGAACTTCGCGGACTGCCGTTTCAATGGCCGCAGCCTCAGTTTCAAGCTTGAATGAATGCCGCAGAAGCATCGCGGCGGACAGAATTGCTCCCAGCGGATTCGCGATTCCCTGGCCGGCAATATCAGGGGCAGAGCCGTGGATGGGCTCGTAAAGCCCGACTCTGCCGCCTACACTGGCCGAAGGCAGCAATCCGAGCGAGCCCACTATCGCTCCCGCCTGATCGGACAGAATGTCACCGAACATATTTTCGGTAAGAATCACATCGAACTGTGCAGGCCGCGATACCAATGCCATGGCGGCAGAGTCGACATACATGTGCGAGAGCTGAACGTCGCTAAATTCGGAGCTGACACGATTTACAACTTCTCGCCATAGCCGCGAGCAATCGAGGACGTTGGCTTTGTCGACAGAAGTTAATTTCTTACGCCGCTGCCTCGCGAGTTGAAAAGCAATGCGGGCAATGCGCTCGATCTCAGGTTCGCTGTATGCCATGGTGTCAACCGCGCGGCGGCGTCCGGACTCGCCTTTGGTCGAGCGCTCGCCGAAATAAAGTCCGCCCAACAACTCGCGCACGATCATGACGTCAGTTCCATGCACGATGTCTACCCGAAGGGGCGACAAGCTTTCCAGCCCTTGCAGGCAGATGGCAGGCCGCAGATTGGCGAAGACGCCGAGTTCGCTTCTGAGCCGCAATAAACCTGCTTCGGGGCGAAGCTTTGCGGGATACGAATCGAATGCCGGGCCGCCCACGGCTCCCAGCAGCACCGCGCCAGAATCGAGACAGGCGGCGATGGTATCGGGCGGCAGCGGATCGTTGCTGGCAAGGACCGCGACCCCGCCAATATTCTTTTGCGTGACTTTCAGCTTGTGACCGGAACCGTCGGCGATTGCCTGAAGCACATTGACAGCTTGCCCGGTGACCTCAGGACCAATCCCGTCACCGGGCAGAGTTGTGATGTTGAGGAGCATTGAGGAATTTTATTGCCCGGGCGTGCGCGACAGCAAAGGCCTACGATTTGCGCCGAACTGCCGAAGCTGATGAGGCGGCTTACACGCCCCAGAGATAATCTTCTTGTTCAGCCAGGTGCTCGGAAGCCGGGACCGAGGCCAGGCCAATCACGCTGAAATCTGATTGCCCAACCGGGAAAGGTTTGCGGGGCGCTTCTTCAGCGCCAGCGGCGACCGCCGCTGCCTGTTCCGACCCCACCTTGCCAGGCGGAATTCGATGGCTTTCGCCGAAGGCTTCGCGCACCAGTTCGAGCAGATGATGGTCGTGAACAGTCTTAATCTGATCGGCGAGGACCACAAATTGGCGATAGATTTCATCGAGCTCGCGACGGTCGAAGTGATAACCAAGTTGTTCGCAACGGAGACTCAATGCATGCCGTCCGGAGTGCTTGCCCAGCACCAGTTTCGAGTCCGGCACGCCCACGGACTGCGGGGTCATGATTTCGTATGTCAGCCGGTTCTTAAGCATGCCATCCTGATGAATGCCGGCCTCGTGCGCAAATGCGTTGCGGCCGATGATGGCCTTGTTGGGCTGGACCGGGATGCCGGTAATTTCCTCAAGCAACTGGCTGGTGGGATAAAGCTCCTCGGTGGCGATGCTGGTCAGGTATGGATAACGATCAGCCCGCACTCGCAGCGCCATCACTATTTCCTCCAATGAAGCATTGCCTGCACGCTCGCCGATGCCATTGATTGTGCACTCCACCTGACGCGCGCCATTCGCGACGCCGACGAGCGAGTTGGCGACTGCAAGTCCAAGGTCGTTGTGGCAATGCGTCGAGATGATGACGTGCTCTATGCCGCGCACACGTTCACGAATATTACGAATCAGCTCGCCGAATTCGGCCGGGACGGTGTAGCCGACGGTGTCGGGAATGTTCACAGTTGTGGCGCCGGCTTGAATGACCGCTTCGAGCACCTGAAAAAGAAATTCGGGTTCGGTACGGGTCGCATCTTCCGGAGAGAATTCGACGTCCTCGCAAAACGTGCGCGCCAGGCGGACGGACTCTGCGGCCTTTTCAAGGCATTGCTGGCGAGAGATGCGCAGCTTGTGTTGCAGGTGAATGTCAGAAGTCGCAAGAAATACGTGTATCCGCGGACGAACCGCCGACCGCAAAGCGAGGGCTGCACGTTCAATGTCATGACGCGCGGCGCGAGCCAGGGCCGCAATGATGGGGCGCGGAACTGCGGCAGCCACTGCCTGAACCGCGGCGAAATCGCCGTCTGAAGCGATGGGAAATCCAGCCTCAATTACATCCACTCCGAGACGATCCAGTTGGCGGGCGAGGCGAACTTTTTCCTGCACGTTCATACTGCAGCCCGGCGACTGTTCACCGTCGCGCAAAGTCGTGTCGAAAATCGTGATTCTGGGGCTATCCATTTGAAACTCCTCTTGAGTTATTTCAATGGTAACGGCTGAAAGAGTGGAAGCAAAGCTTATTATTGTTGTCAAAATACATAGTATTGCTAATATAAGTAGTTAAACTTATATCTTATTAAGTTTCATTAATGGAGCTCTGAAATGGAAATCTCGCAGTTAGAAGTCTTCCTGGCGGTGGCGCGCGAGGGCGGCTTTTCTCGAGCGGCGGAGAAACTATATCGCACCCAGTCGGCGGTCAGCCAGGCGATCAGGAAGCTGGAAGCTGAAATCGGCGAGCCGCTTTTCGACCGTTCAACCCGTGACGGCGTGATGACTGATGCCGGGCAAGTTCTGCAGGAATACGCGGAACGGCTGCTGAATTTGCGGGAAAACGCGCGCGAGGCATTGGGGGAGTTGCGTGAACTGCAAAAAGGAAAACTTGTAGTTGGAGCGAATGAGTTCACCGCCCTGTACCTGTTGCGGGTGCTGGCGGAATTCCGCCGTCTGCATCCTGCGATTCGGATCGTTGTGCAGCGCTCGCTGGGCAGCCAGATTCCGGATGACATTCGCCGGCACAACTGCGAGTTTGGCGTGCTTACTTATGACCCGCAGGATCCCGAACTGGCGTCGGTAGTCGTGTACTCCGACGAATTGATCTTCGTGGTGCCTCCCCAACATCCGTTGGCGCGGGAGTCGCAGGTCAGCATTCGCCAATTAGGAGCGGAATCGTTCGTAGCGCACATTGTGTCTTCTCCTTACCGCGAAAAAGTTATTCAGGCATTCGAAAAACATAAGACGCCGTTGCATATGGGAGTTGAACTGCCCACCCTGCAGGCGATCAAACGCTTCGTCGCTATGGGAAATGGAGTCGCGTTTCTTCCCGAAATCAGCGTCGAAGATGAGATTGCACGCGGGGAACTGGTGCGCATTCCGGTCCAGGAGTTGCGGGTGCATCGCAAGTTGCGGTTGATCTATCGCAAGTCGGCGGCGCTCTCGCACGCCGGGCGAGCGTTTTTAAAAATTGCAGAATCTGTTGCGGACACGCAAGGAGGCCGCTATCGCTTCGAGCGTTCGAAATAACGCGCTGCCGATATTTGGCGAGGGCGACTGAATCGTGTACTCTCGTCCTACTTCACGCGTTGACGGTAAGCGGGCACTGCAGTGTCCATGGGGGCAAGCGTTGCGGCGGCCAATTTCTAGAGCGGTAAGCTGTCTTCTCCATCTTTTCCTATTTTCTCTGCTTGTGTCTTTGGCCTGGGCACAGCGGGCCACGATCAGCGGCGTGGTGCAGGACGCAACCGGCGCGGCGATTCAAGGGGCGCAAGTGACGTTCAGCACCTCGGGCTCTAGTCAGACAACCACCACGAATGCCGAGGGCAGATTCTCATTTTCGGTCGGGAGCGGAAGTTCCGGGACGCTGCGGGTGACTGCGAGCGGCTTCGCATCGGCGGAAAAAACTTCGATCGCGTCGATTGAAGCAGTCCCACTCACGTTTGTTTTGCGCGGAGTGGCACAGGGCGAACGAGTCGTCGTCTCCGCAACGCGCAGCGAAATGAAACTTTCGGAAATCCCGGGCAGTGCTGTTGATCTCTCCCCCGAGGACATCGACGCCAATGCGGGACTGACACTGGACGACGTGCTCCGCCAAGTCCCTGGATTTGAGTTGTATCGCCGATCAAGCAGCAGAGTGGCTAACCCGACAACTCAGGGAGTCTCGCTGCGCGGACTGGGCGCCAGCGGGCCGAGCCGCGCCTTGGTTCTGGAAGATGGCGTTCCGCTGGTCGATCCGTTCGGAGGCTGGGTCTTCTGGGACCAGGTCCCGCGCGCCGAGCTTTCCAGCGTGGAAGTTTTTCGCGGCGGCGAATCAAACCTGTACGGAAGCGATGCCCTGGGCGGCGTGATTCAGATGCTGACCCGAGTGCCGACCGAGCCGGCGTTCTCGATTGATACTTCGTATGGAACCGAAAACACTCCTGATCTGTCGGCGTGGGGAGGCACCAAAATCTCGCGCTGGGATCTCGGTGTCGGCATTGATATGTCTCGTACCGACGGTTACACGCTGCTTCCGCCTTCGCAGCGTGGCCTGGTTGATTTCGACGCTAATTCGAAGCATGCGACCGTCGATGCCGGCGTCGGCTATCAGATCTCAGATACCGGACGTGCTTTTCTGCGCGGCACCTTCTTCGATGAATCCCGCAACAACGGTACGCCTTTGCAAACCAACAGCACGGGAACCGGGGTAGGAACGGCGGGCATTAACACCAGCGTGGGCAATCATGATTCCTTTCTGGCGCGGATTTTCGGGCAAGTGGAAGGTTATGACCAGACGTTTTCGTCCATAGCGGCGAACCGCAATAGCGAAGCCCTCACCGATATTCAGCATGTTCCATCCCAGCAGGTGGGTGGCGGCGTGCAGTGGAACCACGAATTAAGGAAGCAGACGCTGATCGGCGGCGTCGATGTGCAGCAAGTGATGGGCGCAAGCGACGAACAGCTCATTTCGGCCACCAGCGGCCATCATTTTGCCAACAACATCGCAGGGGGAAGGCAGCTCTCAACCGGACTATTCGGCGAAGATATTTTTCGTATTAGTGACCGATGGACGGTGATCGCCGGGGCGCGCTGGGATGATTGGAGCAACTACGACGGAAATACGGTGAGAATTTCTATTCCGTCCGGGACCGCTGCCGGGCAGTTCTTCCCCAGCCGCAACGAGACCAGTTTCAGCCCGCGGCTGTCGGTGATGCGGAACCTTGGCGGCAATGCTGCAGTGTGGGTTTCGGGCTACCGGGCTTTTCGCGCGCCCACCCTGAACGAGCTTTACCGCAGCTTCCGGCAAGGGAACGCGGTAACGGAGAATAATCCTGCGTTGCAGGCCGAAAGACTGACCGGGGCCGAAGCCGGACTCCGGGCGACATTCAAACAGAAGTTTGAGTCCCGGGCGACTGTTTTCTGGGCAGACATCGTGAATCCCGTCACCAATGTGACGCTGTCCTCGACCCCAACTCTAATTACCCGTGAGCGCGAGAATCTTGGGCGAATCCGGTCGCTGGGCGGGGAACTGGATGGCATCCTGCATGTCAGCAACACCCTCCAACTATCGGCGGGATATCAGTTCACTCACGCTTACGTTGAGAGCTCGACTCAATCCCTGGTCGGCAAGCAGGTGCCCGAAGTTCCTCAACACCAGCTCACCTGGGAGGCGCGTTATTGGAACCCGACGCGAATCATGCTCAGCGTGGAAGGCCGTTATGCGACCTCGCAGTTCGACGATGATTTGAACACACTGATCCTCGGGCCCTACTTTGTCATGGACGTCTTCGCTGGACGCCAGTTCCGCACTGGCTTGGTGGGTTATGTTGCAGTTGAGAACGTGCTGAACGACCGTTACGCGGTGGCCATTGCGTCTCCGGTGCAAAATCTCGGGCCGCCAATTCTGGCGCGGATCGGGATTCGCTACGACTTCCCAGGGCGAAGATAATTTTCCAGCAGAACTGCGTACTGCGGCTTCGCGTAGACGACTACGTGGTCAAGCCGGCTGATGTCGACACGCTAATAAGCTCTCTTCGCAAGAAACTCGACAAAAAGAACTGAATCAGCTGTTTCCTGTTTTTGGTTCGCGCTTCATTCCCAGCGCGCGGTCGGCGAGCTCAAGGTAGTGTTCCAGCCGGGAAGGTTCCTTGGAGCGGTCGGCCAGGGGAATCAATCGTGGGCCTTCATCACGCGCGGCGTCGGCAGTCGGCGGAATGCGCTGAACTTTCGTACTAGGTTTTGCAGCGCGGCCTTTTACGGAAGACTTTCGCGGCTTCTTGCGCTTCAACTGTCCTCCACTGCCCCAGTGTTACGACTTGCGTTCCGAATCCTGATGCAGCGTGACCGAAGCGCTAGCTTTCGTTTCTCCTGCGGTAAATGCCAATCCGCGATCGGTTTCGACCGGAGGCGCCCCCGCCAGTTCGCGCTTGTGATTTTGAATTTCGCGTAACTGCCGGATGATGTCTGCCTCTTCCTCGGCGTACTCTTCTTCCGTGATCTCTTCAGCTTCCAGCTTGAGTTGTAGCTCCAGCAACCGCTCTTTGATGGGAGCGTCGTCGGTGTACTGCTCTTCCGCGACTTGGCGCAGCGTTTTCATAACAAAGTTAAATCCTGAAAACGGCAGCATTAGAAGATCGTCGATTAGTAGCATAAAAATTTTTCTGAACTAGCCTTCGAGGTCTCGAACGTTTCAAAGTTGCAAGGTTTCAAGGTCAAAAGTTGTACTCGCGAAACCTTCGAAACCTTGAAACTCTGAAACCTTGAAACGTTCAAACCTATCCCGCTCCCACCCTCTCCAACTTCAACCGTATATTCACGAAATTGTACGGCGGCCAGGGGCCGGTGTACTTGAATTTCAAACGCTGGCCATACTTCTTGGCGATGGTGTTGACCGCCTCATCGAATTCGGGCTCGCGATCGCGCTCCACGAGAAAAGCTGCATTCATGATCATCTTATCGCCGATCGGCTGATTGTCGCGCGAAGCCACGCAGACGCCGCGCAAGGCCTCGTAAATTTCGCGCACATATCCGATGGAACGTTCGGCCAAAGCTTTGTCGATCATGCGGCCCAGCTGCATTCTCGCCAGGTAAGTAGATTGCAGATGTTTGCGAATGATCTCCTGATGAAACTTTCGAATCTCCTCATCGTCCTGCTGAATATCTTCAATGATGCGGTCGCGGTCCCAATTTACTTTCAACCCGAACTCCAGCTTTCCTGACATTTGGTGCAGCACGTCTTTGAGCGACGAATAAATGCTCTTCAGAACTTCGCGAATGTCATTGTCAGTGCGGAAAACGGTGCCGAAGCTCATGGGAATGATGGTGTACGTCTTCATCACCGTCTCGATGACGTGCTCATGAGCAAGAGCGTTTTCGCGGGTTGGATCGAAGATGTAAACCGACGTATTGCTGACCACCGCGGCAATGTCGAGATAGTTTACGGTGTAGACCATCGCCCCTGCGCCGCCGATTCCGATTTTTCCGAAATCAATTCGATCGCGGCTTTGAACGATGCCGTAAACATAGCGGCCACTCTCCCCGCCACCCGTACCCGACGGCGTCGAGCTCTCAGTAAACTTCACCCGAACATCGTCTTCTGATTTTGTGGTCTTGCGCGGTTTGGCTACCGCCTTACGTGTCATTTTTGTGTTGGCCTCTTGCTCCCATTTCGATTACGAATGGCTGCATTTACTAGTGGCGGCGGGCGTTTTCAGGCGCCAGCACTGGAAAAACAATCCGGAAAATTGTACCTTTTCCAGCGCCGCTTCGTACGTGAATTCGCCCCCCGTGGTTCTCCACGATTCCCTTCACAATCCAAAGCCCCAGGCCCGTGCCTTTTTCGCCCTTGGTGGTTACAAAGGGTTCAAACATGGTGGTGCGGATATCTTTCGGAATTCCGCTGCCGGTGTCGGCCACCACCAGGCTTATTTCCCCATATGTTCCGCGGGTGGATTTGATGTGAGTGGTGCGAACATTCAGCTTGCCCCCACCCGCCATGCTGTCCTGGGCGTTCACTACCAGGTTCGACAGCAACTGGCGAAACTGATCAGCAGAGCCTTTCATCGGCGGCAATTGCTTGAACCGCTTTTCTACCTCGATTCCATCTTTCGCCAGAGGCCGCGAAAACAAGGTCAGGGTATCCTCGGCGATTACATTCAGATCGAAGGTGGCCAGGTGTCCGGCGTTGCGATACAGCCCGAGCATTTGGCGAACAATTCGCGTGACCCGGTCAGTTTCGCTTTTTAGTGCGTCATAGACCGGCTGCGCATCGGGCTCGACCTTGTTCCGCAGCAGGAAGATAGCGTTCTTGATGGCCTCCATGGGGTTGTTAATTTCGTGCGCGATGGTGCCGGCTAGCCTTCCTGTGGCGGCGAACTTCTCCATCTCGAGCATGCGCCGCTCCATCTGCAACTGCTCCAACTTTTTCCAGGTGGAGAAATCACGCAAAACCGTCACGGTGTATGCGACCTGGCCGCGAGCGTCGTAAATTTTGCCGGAGCGCGCCGCATATTCTATGTCAGTCCCCATCACCGGGTTAAACAGATGCACAGCCTTGTTCTGATGATCGAGGAAGGAAAAGGTGAACGCGGTCAGATATGCATCCAGCTTGGCTTCGTTCTCGATCACTTGCGACTCGCGAGTTGCATTTCCAGTTCCGAAGAGTTCTTTCGCCAGAGGATCAAGCAGAACGATTTTCGCAGCATTATCGGCGACGACGATTGGATCACCTACGTTCTCGATTACGACGTTTAAGCGGTCGCGGTCTTGACGCACGATCTCCTCTGCAGCACGCAACTTATCCAGATTGGACCGCAATTCCTGGTCCGCGCGCCGCAGGTCGGTAACGTCGCGCATGACCGTCACCATGCCTGTCCGGCTTTCGTTGATATAAGTGGGGGCGCAAACTGCTTCAAAGAGAATTTCTTCGCCTTCCATTACATCGACGAGCGTAAGGTCGCGCGAACTGTCGGTGGCGCTTACCGTCATGGAAGATAGGGCAGCCGAAAACAAAAGGTTGTTGAACTCAACCGCGCGTCGCCCACCTTCAGTCACGCCTTCTGGCACCCGAAAAAAACGCTCCGCCGCCCGGTTCTGAATAATGACGCGGTGTTGATTATCGGTGAGGATCACTGGGTCGGCCATGCTCTCCATGAGCGTGGTCATGCGCGAGATGGTGATCTCCATGTCCCGCATGCGGTTGTAATAATGTTCGACTTTGAAAAGCCGGGACAACTGGCGGTTCGCGCGATCCACCAGATTTCGGAATTGCCGGAGCTGCGGTTGTCCAGTGCGTTTGCCCAGCTGTCCGATTACCACGTTTACATACGAGCGCATGCCGCAGGCTGAACACACCTGCTGCTGGATTTGCAATTTGCTGGATTCGGCATTCTGCACTGCCAGGCAATCATTGCGGCGCTCGCGCTCCGCTTCCCAGCAGCGCGTAGAGTTGCGGTAAATCATGGGATGCGCGTACAGAGCGCCACTGCGAATTACTCCGTCAGGCGCCAGTACCGATTTAAGGTTCAGCAGTGCAGAGACAAACGCGTTCTCGCTCGCCCACAGCGACGTATTGAATTGCTCAAGAAACTCAGGGCTGCAGTTCAGGGAAGCGGAAGGCTTGATCTGCCCGGTGTCGAAGTCCAGTTCAAGCGCAACCGCTCTGGGAAATCCGAGGTGGACCACCTCCTCCAGGAGGATCGGAAGAATTTCTTCAGGGCGCTCGGCCGCACTCAGACGGAGAGCAGCTGATTCGCTGGACGACCGTGGATCGTGGGAATGCTCGCGTTTGCGTCTTAGCGCGGAACTGGCCATTCGACTGTAACGCTAAACCGTAATCGGCCCAGGACGGCAGGCCGGGCAATTGTCGGTTGGAGATTGGATTAGCCGCGACGCGGCGCGCGACGCTGCGGCGCGCGACGCTTCGGTACGCGGGAAACCCGCCGAGTGGTCTCCACTTCGATTTCAGGAACGGCTGCGGTACTCAGCTGTGGCCGCGAAACCAAGCCCACAAGTCCGACGGCGTCCGCATATTTCAGGTACGTGTCGATCGATGCCACGACCACTCTGGCTTCGACCGTGATCAGGTCGATACCGACGAGAGAGATGCGAACCCAGGCATCGATTACGATACCTTTGTCCAGTACCCGGTCAAGCACATCAATAAGACTGGATCCGCCCGATACCCGTTCGACCGCCATGAAATTCCCTCCTTGCCGTTCTAAAACTAATTAACGTTTTCGCCGAGTGCGTCCCGGTACTCCGGCCTTGCGTCCAGGCACTCCAGCTTTCCTGCCCGGCACCTCACCGATCCGCCTAGGCGCACGGGGCTTAGCTTCCTCAATTGCGGGAAGCACAGGCGACTGCATGGTCAAGTGCGGATCGTACTTCCACCAATTCAGGCCGATCTCCTCAGCCTTATCTACCGAGCACACCAGCAGCCGGATTCTGATGGTCAGCAGTTCGACGTTTGCCAATGCGATACGCACGTCGCCTGCGATCACCAAGCCCTTGTCGAGAACTCGATCCAGAATATCGACCAGATTCGTAGTTCCCGCAACTGTCGGCACTCGATCCATGGCTTCTTTCTTTCTGCCAAAACGTCGCAAACACCCGTTCCGCGCGCCTGATGCTATATGGAGCGGCAACCGCATGTCAACGCGTGGAAAAGATTCGTTAAAAGAGGCTGCGCCGGAGATTTCGCCGAGCTTCGGATTCGGGGTTGCTGGTTGTCGTTGCCTGACTTGCTGATGATATTTGCCACAGGATTTTTTAGTTCAACCGCAGAGCGCGAGGAACAAGGGAAATTTATGAGCGCGGCTTGTCTGCCGGCGCCTTTGTCGCGGGGGCGCTCTCCAGAAGATTTCCCAACGGGCCGAGATCTAAGTTCAGGTCGGCGAGAGTCAGGCCGAATTGCTCCGCCATTTCGCGGATTTTGCTTTCCAGCTTCATCAAAGAAGACCCCATGCTCTCGATCTGTTCGTCAGAGAGTGATCCGCCTTCCATGCGCCGGATCGCCTGGCGTTCCAGGAGTTGCCGCAAAAGTTCAATCAGGCTGAGTACCAGTTTTGCCAGCCCCTGATCAATGTTCTCTGGCGTGCAGTCGAGTCGCGACAGCGGCTGCGGCGGATTATCTTGCTCTGCCATGTTCTCCAATGTCAATTCTGGCATATCAGCTCCGTTCCATAAACTCGCTCGCCGGCCAGGGACCGCTGGCGCGTACTGTGAGCCCGCGGGGAACCGCCTTCTTACGCATCATATTCCGGAAATCAGCTACCTGGTTTCGATTGACAAGAACGAATGCCCGGATACCATCTTTTGATGGCCGCTGCCGCCAATCTCGCGACAGCGCCGCCAACGCCGCACTCAGTTCGGTCGTGAACTTGTCGATCATCGCGCTCGCGGTTTGCCGAACTTTCAAATATTGCGTCCCCGACTCCGCCGGCGTCTTAAGATCGGGATTCGTGACTCGAATCTCCATCTGCACCAGATCGCGAAACTTGTCGAGCAATTCACTGTACTCGCGCGATCGTTCCTGCAGGCGCTGGATCAACTGTTCTTCGTTTTCGAAAATCGTGGGAAAGCGAAAGGGAATGATGGCAGTAGATTTGAATACCTCGCTGAGCACACGATGAAACTCGATCGCGGAAGTCTGCAATTGTGGACGCAGCCAGTTTGACTTGTCAGTGTTGCTCGATGTAAAGGCAGCGAGGCTTCCGAGTTCAACACGGACTACAGGATCGCCGGCTACTCCAGTCAGCAAGCCGGTCCCTGGTGCGTCACCCTTCGCGATGCAATACAACAGGATTGCCATAGGCTTGGCGACGCGACCAACTGGGCTTGTCTCTTATTTAAAGTGCAGAGCTGACTCTTTTTTTCTCCGCCCGGAGCCTGCGTCTGTGCCAGCATATCTTTTCGGCGTCCCGTACTTGGGTTTGATTTCGTGGCAGCCGTCGTCGCAGTACACCCCGCCCTCGGCAGTTTCAGGCCCCGGCATGGGAGAATTGACGGCGATCTCGCGCTCCTGCTCCAGATAAGATTCAACCTCGGCAATCAGTTTCTGATGTTCCTGCGGTGAGAGCCACTTCTTCACGTTGACCAGATAATTTTCGAAGCGCGCGATGGGATCACGTTTCTTCCAATACTCGAACATAGGCTTGGGGACATAATCGGCGGCATCGTGAATAGCATGGCCCTTCATTCGCATCATCTTGGCTTCGATCAGCGTCGGGCCTTCGCCACGGCGGGCGCGTTCGGCGGCCTCGTAAGCCACATCGTAAACCTGGCATGCGTCCGTGCCGTCGATGATCACGCCTGGAATGCCGTATCCAATGGCGCGTTCCGCGAGATCTTTTACGCAGTACTGCATTTCGGACGGAGTAGAGTATGCCCAGAGATTACTCTCGACCAGCAGCACAAGGCCAAGTTTCTGCACCGCGGCCAGGTTAATGCCTTCATAAGTGACGCCGGTAGATTGCCCGCCGTCGCCGATGTAGGTCATGACCGCAATATTCTTTCCCTGCAGCCGCGCGCCCAGTGCAACTCCGGCCATCACCGGGATCAGGTCACCAAGCATCGAAATCGGCGAAACCACGTTACGCTCGTAGATGTCGCCGAAATGCGAAGTGCCGTCGCGGCCTTTGGTGGGCGAATCGGCTTTCGCCATGTACTGCATCATCATGTCGCGAGGCTCGAAGCCCCGGACCAGAAGCGCTCCCTGATTGCGAATCATCGGGGCCAGCCAATCGTCTTTCTGAAGAGCGTAGGCGGAGGCGCAGGAGCAGGCCTCCTGACCAAGTCCGAAATAAACCCCTCCGACCACCTTCCCTTGCTTGTACAGATTCTCGAGTGCCTGCTCCATGCGGCGGTTGAGAACCATCCAGCGGTAAATCTCAATGCACTGCAGTTTGTTCAGATATTTGGAATCGCGGATCGGTGGCGCGGGCGCGTTCAAGTCGCCGGAAATTTCGTAACAACACTCTTCGCCTTTGCGGATCTGAGCCACGGTGAAAGCAGGTTTCTCAAGGCGATAATCCGGAATTTCAAACGTACGCTGCTGGGGCAGAGACGTCGGGCGCTTGGCCCCGTTGCTCCTCGATCCATTGCCGGAGTGCGCGCGAGGCTTTACTTTGGTGGCGGTCTTCGAAGGTTTTTTCTTCATGGGCCGGGAGGAAGTCGCAAACAAATAATCCTACTCCTTGCTTTAGGCGCAGGCAAAAGCTGATGACGTTTCGCGAATGGACACACCCGATTGAGTTGGCCGTACAATGTCGCGGTGACTAATCCTGGCCCAAACTTCGCGCTGCTTTTCGTCCTCCAGATCGGCGGCAGCTTTTGTGCCCTGGGGGCAATCGTTTTCTGGCCGACTCCGTGGAACTGGGCCCACTGGCTCGGTTTAGCGATCGCCGCTCCAGCCGTGGTCCTGCTTTTCGTAGCCCGCTATCAGTTGGGAAGATCTTTTTCAGTCACGCCTCAGGCCCGACACCTTGTTACTCACGGCATTTATTCGAAAATCCGCAATCCCATATATCTGTTCGGCGAGTTGCTCATTCTTGGCTTCTTGCTGGTGATGCAAAAGCCTTATCTGTTTCTCATCTTCGTAATTTTGATACCTATGCAGGTCATTCGCGCCCGCAAGGAATCCAAAGTGTTGGAAGAAAAATTCGGAGACGAGTACCGGCAATATAAGCAGCGCACCTGGTTTTAATTCAGGCTGGGAGGGGGTCTTCATCGCCATGAAGCTTGCGGAGATTCTCCGGTGGTTGCATAGGCACACCGAGATTGTTTCCCAGCAGCGCGTCCAGGTTGTCGAGCCATAAGATCTGGCTGTGGAATACAGTGCCGAAGTTGCGAGCAAGCGAGTGGGCGACGTCTTGCATCGGGATCGCGCGTCCAAGTTCTTTCTGCATGGAAGTAACTGGCTTGGAAGTGATTCCGCACGGAACGATCAGATTGAAAAAGCTCAGGTCGGTGTTTATGTTGAGCGCAAGTCCGTGGGAAGTAACACCGCGGGAGATGTGGACCCCGAGGGCCGCGATCTTAGCTTCCGGATGTTCGCTGAGCCGCGAAACATGTGGGAACGGGTGCCCTCGTGAGCCTGTCCTGAGCGAAGTCGAAGGATCCGGCTGAGTCGAAGACTCAGCAACTTCCGCACCAGCATCAGACGCCGTCCACACCCCTGTCAATCCCGAGATCCGCTTTGTCGGGATTCCAAAATCGGCGGAAGTGCGAATCAGAACCTCTTCCAACCGCCGAACGTAATCAATCACACCGAGAGTCTTGCGGGCCGAGTTCTCAGATGGAAATCCCCGCAAATCAAAAATTGGATAAGCGACCAACTGCCCTGGCCCGTGAAACGTCACATCCCCGCCGCGATCGCATTCGAAGACTTCAACCCCACGCCGCGCCAGCATTTCAGGCGAAGCGAGCACGTTTGAAGATTTGGCATTGCGGCCGAGCGTGATCACCGGCGTGTGCTCCAGCAGCAGAAGCGCATCGCCGATCCGGCCTTCTTTACGCAGCCCAATCAGCTTTTCCTGCAGACCCAGGCCGGTGGAGTAATCCACAGTGCCGAGTTGGAGAACGGAAATCAAAGACATCTTGATGGCTCGATCAAATGGCGGGGACTTCCACGTATCTCGAATACGTGTGCGGCTCAGGTATAGGTTCACCCTTGCGGGTCATACCCTCCAAGTGGAACTCAATGGCTTCTTGCATCTCGCGCTCAACTTCCTCGCGAGAGTGACCAGTGGCAACACATCCTTCAAGATCGGGAGAATAAGCCGAATAGCCGGTCTCCGTTTTTTCGATCACGACCAGATATTTTTTCATTTCTTCAGTCCCGCCTGTTTCAGCACACTATCAGAGTTCCCGGCGCCAAATCATCTCCTGGTTTACCGGGTAGGGTCACCAGGCCCGGCTTCTCAGCGTGCTTATATTGCCGATGACTACCCCGTGTACGATCGACAAACCAGCCATCTTCCTCCAATAGCTTGATGACGTCGCGCACTTTCATTTTACGCCCACGGCAGTCACATGTTTATTGCCAACCCGTACACGCTATTTGACGCATCCAGCATGGCTTCAGCCAGCGTGGGATGCGCGTGGATCGTCCACATCAGGTCTTCGACGGTGGCTTCGAGTTCCATCGCAGTGACAGCTTCAGCGATCAACTCGGTCGCCAGCGGGCCGATTATGTGGACGCCGAGAATCTCGCCATATTTCGCATCCGAAACGATCTTAATAAAGCCGTCATGTTCGCCGACGATTGACGCCCGCGAATTCGCGGTAAAGGGAAACTTGCCGACTTTCACGTTGTGTCCCAACTCGCGCGCTTTCGCTTCAGTCAGACCCACGCTGCCAATCTCCGGATGGCAATAAGTCACGTTGGGAATTTTCATCAGATTGATCGGCCGATCTTCTTTTTTCGCGATCTTTGACACCGCGACAATTCCCTCCATCGCGCCCACATGTGCCAGTTGCGGCCTGCCCAGAACTATATCGCCGATCGCATAAATCCCCGGCTCGGAGGTTTCCATCCATTCATTGGTTTTCACGAAGCCGCGATCCGTCTGGATCTTTGTTTTTTCCAGGCCAACTCCGTCGGTGTATGGCTTGCGACCAATCGCGATCAGAATCTTCTCGGCTTCGAGCTTCTGCTGCTTTCCGTCCACGGAAAACGTCACCGCAATTCCCGACTTCGTCTTCTCTACTTTCTCCACTTTCGCGCTGGGATGAAAGTTGATCCCCTTCTTGCGATAAACCCGAGCCAATTCTTTCGATACTTCTTCATCTTCCAGCGGCACCATGCGCGGCAGCATTTCGAGAATCGTCACTTCACAATCGAACGATTTGAAGATCGACGCAAACTCGACGCCCACCGCTCCAGAGCCGACCACGACCAGTGACTTCGGGATCGAAGCCATATTTAGGATTTCGATGTTCGTAAGGATGCGGTCATTCGGCTCGAGTCCGGGAATCATACGCGCTTCCGATCCCATCGCAAGAATTACGTTCTTGGTTTTCAGTTGACTGGTCTTCCCGCCGTCCTGCACATCAATCGTGTGCACGCCATTCTGCGCCGGACCGGTCAGCTTGCCAAAGCCCTTCACCGTCTCAACCTTGTTCTTGCGCATCAGGAACTGCAATCCTTTGGCGTGCTTGTCAACAACTTTGGTCTTGCGTTCCTGTACCGCGGCCCAGTTCAGCTTGCGGCTGGCGACCCCCTCAATCCCGTATTCCTTGGCGTCTTTCAGGTGGTCCCAAATCTCGGCGTTGAACAACAAGGCTTTCGTCGGAATGCAGCCCACATGCAGGCATGTGCCGCCAAGATAAGGATCTTTCTCAATGAGAGCGGTTTTCAGGCCATACTGGCCGGAGCGGATAGCGGCCGTGTACCCCGCCGGTCCGCTGCCAATTACGGCAACGTCATAGATTGTGTCGGGCAAAGTCGTGCTCCTCTAATAAGTATGGATGAGCCAAGGCAAACCAATGATTCTAGACCAGCCGGCGGGTTCGCGAACAGCCGGAGATGATCATCTGGGACAGGCAGAGACGACCACGTGGGGAGAGCGAGAGATGGCTATGCGGGGACAGCCGCGGGAACCTGCATGTCTGCGGATTCGTATCAATATTGTGGTGATAAACTGACCGCAGCAGGAGGCTAAACGCCCATGCACCTCTTGGCATTTTTCTTCTTCCCGATTTTCGGATTCGGGTTTGTCTTCTACTTTCTTCCCGCGATTATTGCTTTCGGACGCAGCAAACGTGATGCGGTTTCAATCCTGGTGCTGAATCTTCTTCTCGGCTGGACGATGATCGGCTGGGTAATCGCGCTGGTCTGGGCGTTGAAGCAGGATGCGCCAGTCGTGATTCGGTGATCGGCTAGAAAAACTCACGCTGCCGAGTGAGTGATTCTGAGTGTAATCGCCTGATTTCGACAGTCAGCTCCCGATTTGCCCTTTTTTTTATCGGAAGTTCGACGATGCGACCGGCGGCGGTACCTTCTTAGGTCGTGGAAACACCACCGAGACCGTGGTTTCGACCTCCACAGGCACGCCGTTGACCAGAGTCGGATTATATCGCCATTGCAGCACTGCATTAAGCGCCGAGTTCTCGAGATTAAGCGGTCCGGAAACATACCGGGCGCTGTTGACAGCACCGTCCTTAGCAACGATTACGTGAAGAACGACTGTGCCATCTAGGCGCTTGTTGAGAGCAGGTGGGTAAGTAGGGTTGACCATGCGGACGAGCTTCTTCTTTTGAACATACTCTTTGACGCTTACCCTTTGTGGCTTCTGTACCTGAGCTACGGACGCCGGCGATGGCGCCTTGTCCGGTTTTGCCCCCGGGGCTTGTGCGAAGACGCTCATTGCTATCAGCATCCCGATTGCGAATGCACATCTAATAATCTTCGATCGCATATAAAGCCTCCAGCTTTAAGTGGGCCCGGCAGGGCGCCCAATCATTGGCGCTGACTTGAGAATGGGGTCCTTGCCAAATCTTGCTTCTCGGAATCGGGGCTGTCAATTGGCGAAAAATCGCTATTGCACTTATCGAGCGATTTCAAAACGGCTCTCACCAGTCTCGGAGGTAGCGAAGCTCGGACCGGCTCAGCCCAGCAGCCTGGCAGCATCTTTGGCGTGATAGGTTACGATCACGCTCGCTCCGGCGCGGCGAATAGAAGTGAGCGACTCCAGGATCACGCGGTCGCGGTCGATCCAGTTATTCCGCGCGGCGGCCTCGATCATGGCGTACTCGCCGGAAACCTGGTAAGCCGCAATCGGAAGATCAAATCGTTCGCGGGCGGCGGCGATCGCATCCAGATACGGCATGGCCGGCTTGATCATTACCATATCCGCGCCTTCTTCGATGTCGAGGGCGATCTCGCGCATGGCCTCGCGAATATTGGCTCCGTCCATTTGATAGGAACGGCGATCTCCGAATTGCGGCGCCGAATCGGCGGCCTCGCGGAACGGGCCATAAAAAGCTGAAGAGAATTTCGCAGCGTAAGAAAGGATCGGAGTGTTCTCGAATCGCGCTTCGTCCAGCGCTTTGCGGATTGCAGCCACCCGGCCGTCCATCATGTCGGAAGGCGCGATGATATCAACTCCCGCGCGAGCCAGCGACACCGAAGTCTTCGCCAGCAGTTCCAGCGTCGCGTCATTAACAATCTCGTACTCTGGCTGCTGAGCAAGTTTTGCGGCCGCCGCATCGATAGCCTTCGCCATGCCTCCCCGTTTGACTGCAACCACTGAAGCTTCACGCGCAGCCGCACCCACCGACCGTGGCCCATGAGCAGAACGCACCACACCACAGTGTCCATGCGACATGTATTCGCAAAGGCAAACATCGGCGATGACAACCATATCTGGAACTTCGGCTTTGATTGCCCGGGCGGCCCGCTGCACGATACCGTTTTCGTCCCAGGCGCCAGTAGCGACTTCATCTTTCTTTTCCGGCAGGCCGAACAGAATCAGAGCAGGGATGCCTAGTGAATGAGTTTGTCGCGCCTCTTTAACGGTTTCATCCACCGACAGATTGAACACGCCCGGCATAGAGAGCACTTCCTTGCGAACGCCTTCTCCAGGACAAACAAACAGGGGGTAAACAAAGTTTTCAGGAGTGAGCCGGGTCTCGCGCACCATGGAGCGCAAAGCCCTGGTGCGGCGCAACCGGCGAAGGCGTGTAGCCGGGAAAGCCATAGGCGAATTTTAGCAGGGTGGCGCTAAGCCGCAAAAACAAACCCGCTAGCGCGCCACCGCTTGAGCCCTGGCCGGAGCTGGCCTTGAGCGAAACAGCTCCTGAGCTTGGATTGCGATGTCTCCCGCGAGCACCGAAAAAGCCACGCAGCACCAAACGATGGTTTCGGTCGCTGCCAGGTTGTGATCCAGTCCCGTGATCCCCTGGATCACGCGCACTTCGAGAAAGATCAGCGCAACAGCAAAACTGCGCGTCATCCACTGGCGGTGCTGTTGGACTTTGCCATTCAAAATGAAGGCAAGGGCGATGAGAGTCGTGATCATGAGAAGCGCGGCGTCCACGCCTGCGGCAATGGTGAAAGACCGTGGCCCACCCGCGCGCTCATTGAAATATTGGATATAGGCGCCCAGCGGGGCAAGCACTAACGCGCCACCCACGTAGATGCGGCCCACTACGCGGTGCAACTTCGTGTAGCGCTGGCGCAGCCGATCAGAAAACTGCAACGGTCCCAGGAAAATAGCGCACACGCCAGCCAGTCCATGGGGCAAAAGCCACCAGCGGAATGGATGATAGTGCTGCCAGACCGGGTCATTGGGATGGACGAGAAAGCTTTCGTTGTGAACCATGACGTAGGCGATCATCAGACCGACGAATCCAAACAACAGATATTTGGGACGCACTCCTGACGCGCTACGGACGGGGACGGTGGCGGTTGCCATGTATGGCTCCTGATTTGGGTAAATAAATTTTTCGGGCGAGAAGCTTTTGGACGAGAAGCTGAAAACGTCCAGTCGGGGGAACTGCGATTCAACCGCGCCGACTACAGTAACATGGAATCGTGCCGGACGATATGGCAAATTCGAGCGCGCGGGTCTTGGAATTCGACCCTTTGCGCGAACTGCTGCGCGGATATGCGTCCTCTGGTCTGGGACGGGCGCGGGTCGTCGCGTTGCAGCCATCAGTGGATCTGCAGTGGATTCAGAAGCAGCAGCGGCTTACGAGTGAAATCCGGGAATTCCGACGAGTTGGCGGACGCTTCGAGTTTGCGGGACTGGTCGATGTTTCGAGGCTGCTGGATAAATCGCGGATCGAGGGCGCGGTGCTCGAAGCGTTGGAGATTCGAGACGTACTCACCATCGTCGACCGGGCCGCGGAGTGGCGGCAAATTGCCTTCAATCCTCCGCAGGCCATGAAAACCGATTGGACGGCGGTGGGCGAACTTTCTTCTGGCATTGGCGATTTTTCCGATCTGCTCCGTGGACTACGAAACAAGATTCTTCCCGATGGCACACTCGATGACAAAGCCTCGCCAGAGCTGGCGAGCATTCGCCGCGAAATTGAAAAACAAAGACGGGCGATCCAGCAGTCTTTGCAAGGCTACCTGCGGCGGCTGAGCGAAGGCGGGGCTGCTCAGGACGAGGTCATCACAGTTCGCGGCGAGCGCTTCGTTATTCCGGTGAAAGCCGAACACAAGCGACGAGTGCAGGGCGTAGTGCACGGAGCGAGTTCCAGCGGGCAAACAGTCTTCGTCGAGCCGTTGGAGACGATTGAGCAGAACAACGAGTTGGTACGGTTGCTGGAAGACGAGCTGGCGGAAGTGCATCGCATTCTGCTGGAGATGACCTCGAAAATTGGCGGGCGCGCCACAGAAATTGGCGCTTCGCTCGAGATCCTGGCAGAGCTAGAGTTGCAGTTTGCGAAGGCGAGATTCGCAGAAGACTATGACTGCGTTGCGCCTATCTTCCATGCTCAAGCCCACCTACCAAGATCTGACTATGGGGGGACAGGCGTCCCCGCCCGTCCAGAAATATTTACTACTCACCTGATTCTTCGCGATGCACGTCATCCGTTGCTGGAAAGAAAATTGAAGTCAAAAGCCCCACCCTCTCGCCAAGAACGCGAGAAGGATGGGGCACCCTCGGCTGTACGGACGGTAGTGCCTATAACGATTGAACTCGAAGCCGATCGCCGCGAACTTATCATCACCGGTCCGAATACAGGCGGAAAAACCGTCGGCCTCAAAACTACCGGCCTGCTGGCGCTGATGGCGCAATCCGGAATTCCGGTTCCAGCCAGCCGGATGGAGATGCCGGTATTTGACTCGGTTCTCGCCGACATCGGCGACTATCAATCGATCGAACAAAATCTTTCGACTTTTTCGGCGCATGTCACAAATATTGATCGCCTGTCGCGCACTGCTACTGCTCAGTCATTAGTGTTGCTCGACGAACTGGGCTCGGCGACGGATCCAGAAGAGGGCGCCGCTCTGGCGGTCGCCATTGCAGAGCATTTTCTGAAAATCGGCTGCTTCACCATCATCTCCACGCACCACACTTCGCTCAAAGTGTTTGCGGCGAATTCAGCAGGAGCAGTGAATGCCGCAGTCGGCTTCGACGAAGCCACGCTCCAGCCGACCTATGAACTCAGGCTGGGAGTACCGGGAGCGTCCGCAGGCATAAATATCGCGCAGCGATTGGGATTGAATCCAGCGATTATTCAATCGGCCCGGTCGCGCCTCGGATCTCAGGCGCGCGATGTTGGTCAATTTCTAGATCGCCTGCATGCGGAACTGCGCGAAGCAGAAGCTGAACGCCTTCGTCTGCGGTCTCAAGAAGGCGAATTGAAACGCGAGCAGGCGCGGCTGGCGTCTGAAGGTAAACGCGAGCAGCAGGATAAGACGCGAGAGTTAGAGAAAAAACTGGACACTCTGCTGCGCGATTTTGAATACCACGCGCGCGAAGCGGTCAGCGCCATTCAGGACAAGGCAGCGGCCCAGAAAGTCTCGAAGGACGCCGAGCGCCGCATTGCTAAATTGCGCCGCGACTTCCGCGAGCAGTTTGATTCTTCAGTCGTGGCGCATGTGAGTGGCGCCGACCGCGATGATCCCAATGCGCAACCGGGTTTGGTGCAGAACGTTTCGGAAGGCGATTTCGTCAAATTGAAGTCAGTAGGAAGGAACGCGAAGGTTACACGGCAACTCGACGGCAAGCATTTCGAAGTCGAAGTGGGATCGATGAAGATGCGCGTGCCTCGTGAGGACATTGCCGCCGTCGTAAGCCGGGCAGCGGAAAATCCAGTTGCGGCGGCACGAGCCAGGGGTGTTTCCGTGGCACTGCAAAGCGAAGGCGAGAATGTGCCGTCGGAGATTAACGTCATCGGCCACACGGTCGACGATGCCACGCGCGAAGTGGAAAAGTTCGTGGACCGCGCATTCCTCGCCGGATTGCCGCGAGTACGAATTGTTCATGGCAGCGGCATGGGAATTTTGCGCAAAGCGCTGCGGCAATATTTGCAGAGGCACCCGCATGTGGACTCGGTCGCCGAGCCTCCGCAGCAGGAAGGCGGCGGCGGCGCGACAGTGGCGGAGTTGAAAGTGTAAGTGTGTGTGTGGGGCGGGCGCCCTCGCCCGCCTGTGAGCATAATGAATAACCTGAGCATTCGTCCTACATCCCGCAACGATATCCCCGCGCTGCTCTCATTGATCGGCGGCCTCGCCGCTTATGAAAAGAAACCGCACGCCGTGGTCGCAACCGAGCAGGACTTGGTCCGCGATGCCTTCGGGCCGCATCCCAAGTTCCGCGCGCTGATTGCGGACTGGAAGGGCGAGCCCGCGGGCTATGCTTCGTTCTTTCACTTTTATTCGACCTATCAGGGGCGGTCGGCGTTATTTCTTGAAGATTTGTTCGTGCTCGACCAATTTCGCGGAAATGGAATTGGGATGGCGCTGCTATCTGCCGTTGCGAAGCTTGCTACCGATGAAGGCTGCTTCGGACTGCGCTGGGAAGTTCTCGACTGGAACCATCCGGCGATCGAGTTCTACAAAAAACTGGGAGCGACATTTCTGAATGAACGCAAAGTTGTGGCCTTCGACGAGAGCGCAATGCACAGAGTGGCTGCCGCCTGCAAAAGCTTTTAACCGCAGAGGCCGCAGAGTCATCGCCGAGTTCGCAGAGAAGGACAAAGCCCACACCAACCCCTACCCACCACGGAGACACGGAGGCACGGAGAAAACGGAAACAAACAAGAGAACCGATTTTTGTGATGGCGTAGCGATTTTCTTGCGATCTCTGCGGTCTTTCTCGGCGCACTCTGCGGTTAAAATCTTTGGAAGGGTGCGACCCTTATGGCCGATTTTCTCCGTGCCTCCGTGTCTCCGTGGTGAATGCCTTATGAAGAGAGTCAAGATTATCGGCGCGGGTCTTGCAGGATCGGAAGCAGCGTGGCAGTGTGCGCGGCGCGGAGTGCCGGTCGAACTCTACGAAATGCGTCCCGTGCGATCGACCCCTGCCCATCAGACTGCGGATTTTGCCGAACTTGTCTGCTCCAATTCTCTCAAGTCCGAATCGGAGAACACCGCTCCGTGGCTGCTCAAAGAAGAAATGCGGCGGGCAGGATCCCGGCTGATCGAGATCGCGAAAGAGTGCGCAGTTCCCGCTGGGCATGCGCTGGCGGTTGATCGTGCGCAATTTTCCGCAAGGGTTACTGAAACGATTTCGCGCGAGCCGTTAATTCAAGTTTGCCGCGAGGAAGTCACGGAAATCGACGAAAGCCAGCTCACGATTGCCGCGACCGGTCCGCTGACTTCGGAGGCGCTGGCGAACGAGATCGCAAGGTTGAGCGGTAGCTCGCAACTGTTCTTTTACGACTCCATCAGCCCAATTGTTGAAGCGGATTCGATCGATGTGTCGAAGGTGTACCTGGCAGCGCGTTATGACAAGGGCACCGCTGACTACATCAATTGCCCGATGTCTAAGGAAGAGTACGACCGGTTTTACGATGCGCTGGTTGCGGCCGAATCTGTCGAAGCCAAAGAGTGGGAGAAGCTCAATTATTTCGAGAGCTGCCTGCCGATCGAGGAAATCGCGCGTCGTGGTCGCGATACCTTGCGTTTCGGTCCGATGAAGCCGGTAGGCCTGAGAGATCCGCGGACCGGCAAACGGCCTTACGCAGTCGTGCAATTGCGACAGGAGAATCTGCGTGCAGACTCTTACAACCTGGTTGGATTTCAGAATCATTTGAAATTTGGCGAGCAGGCGCAGGTGATGCGATTGATTCCCGGACTCGAGAATGCGCGATTTTCTCGCTTCGGGCAAATTCACCGCAATACTTACATCAACTCGCCGACGCTGCTTACGTCGACGCTGCAGATGAAAGAGCACCCTGCAGTCCTTTTTGCCGGGCAGATTTGCGGAGTCGAAGGCTACGTGGAATCAATCGCAACCGGCATGCTGGCGGGAATTTTTGCATCGCAACTCGTCGCGGGTGGAACGCCAGTTGCTCCGGCCCGCGCATCCGCCTTGGGATCGCTGCTCAAATACATCACTCATGCTGATCCGAAGAAGTTTCAACCGGCAAATATCACATTTGACCTGCTGCCGCCCCTGGATAAAAAGATCCGCGATCGGCAGCAGCGCCATAAGATGCAGTGCGATCTGGCTCTGCAAGAACAGGAGCGCTGGTTAAACGGAAGCATTTCCCCCCGTACGGTTGCCTCGTAGAAACCGGTGCCAAGTTAGGTCAAGCAATCTTCCTATCGCCAGCCATTGCAAGCTACCGGCCAAAAACCATTCGCCGGCCCCGATGTACGATCCCTCAAACGTGCCTAGGTGAAAAACGCTCCAAGGTGGAGAAATGCAAAGATTGGCGAACCCACAAACGATATTTGCTGGCAAGTCGCCAACTACGAGTGCTTTAACGATCGAAGGTTCGTAATAGAAGTGAAACGGACGCCCAGCAAATATCACCCAATCGGCTCCCGCAAGAGTGTCGAGGAATTGAGCGGCAGCGCGAGATGGTGGACCCATGGCATTGACGGCCGCAAAGAACCATACCGCATGAAGCGTTAGGAAGGTCCACGCGACAGCGCTTCGGAAACAGCCACCTAACCAATTCCAAGTCCCACTTAGCGCTTTCATCATCTTGTTCGGACACCAGATCCTAAGTCATTGTTCCTCGATTGATCATCCCTCAGAACAAAATCCCTCGCCCTTACGTATCACCTGCTAGTGACTGTCCTCGGCTTACTTTCAGCCGAGTTAAGCGTCCAAATCTACGGTTGCGACTATCAATCATGGACCTGCGCGATCTCATCTCGGATGTCTTTCGCACGCTCTGGTCGCACAAGTTGCGTACCTTCCTGACCATGTTCGGGATCGCATGGGGAATTGTGTCGATTGTCCTGATGGTCGCGGCTGGTGAAGGCCTGCGCAAGGGCCAGGAGGAGCAAACAAGAAATCTGGGCAAGGACATCATGATCGTTTTTCACGGGCGCACCAGCATGCAGGCCGGAGGAACACGCGCCGGCCAGATCGTGCACTGGGAAGATGCGGACGTGCAGGCGGTGCAATCCCAGGCCCCGGATTGCCAGTATGCGATCCCGGAGCTGGAGCAGGAGGACGTTCGCACCCACAGCAATTACAACAATGCGGCGTTTTTGGTGACCGGGTCTTATCCGGAGTTCGGGGACATCCGCAGCCTCAACGTGGGCTCGGGGCGCTTCTATAACTGGGACGATCAGAACGCGGCGCGCCGCGTGGCTTTCCTGGGCACCGACGCCGCCAAACAGCTTTTTCCTGAGGGCCGCAATCCGCTTGGTGAAAATATTTATTTGAACGATATCCCTTTTCTCGTGATCGGGGTGATGGCAAAGAAGAAACAGGATTCCAGTTACGACGGATGGGACGTAAATAAGGTATTCATTCCGTTCTCCGCGATGAAGCGCAATTTTCCCGACAAGCCGCCGGGGACAGCGCGCACCTTCGACATGCTGCTGGTGACGCCGAAATCGGTCGAGCACCATGAAGCCTGCAAGCGTGAAGTCCGAGTAACTTTGGCGCGCATGCATCATTACGATCCGCTAGACAAAGAAGCTTGCCCCATATGGGACACGGTCCAGGAAGCGAAAGCTTTTACTCAGATGACCGATGGCATGAAATATTTTCTTGGCGCAGTAGGCTTTGTCACCCTTTTTCTCGGTGGGATTGGCGTGATGAACGTAATGATGGTGGCGGTCCGCGAGCGCACCCGTGAGATCGGCGTGCGCAAAGCTTTGGGCGCGCCCGCGCATGCAATCCTGAAGCAGTTTTTTATTGAGGCCATGATCATCGCGCTGGTCAGCGGCGGCATCGGCATGGGAATCGCGTACGGATTGTGCTGGCTGGTGAACTTAATACCGATGCCAGATTTCTTTGCCGGATTAATCCCGACCTGGACGTCAGGGGTGCTTGCTTGCGCAATGCTGGGTGCGATTGCGGTACTGTCGGCGCTATATCCCGCGCGCAGAGCGGCTTCTATCGATCCCATAGAAGCGTTGAGGTTTGAGGCGGGCGGGTAACGAAAAGTCGGAAGTAAAGAAGTCAGAATGCAGAAGTAAAGCCTCAGGTAGACGGTTGTTTCATTCTGCATTCTTACTTCTGCCTTCTGCATTCAAAGCTAAGAGCCAGGAGCTAAGAGCTAAAAGCTGATGCTGCTTGAAATCATTCGCGAAGCCTGGGTGGCGCTGAAGCGCAACTACACGCGCACGTTCTTGACCATGCTCGGCATTGTCTGGGGAATCGCCACGGTCACGCTGTTGATCGCCTACGGCAACAGCTTCCGTAAGATTTTGGTTGGCGGATTCGATGCGTTCGGTAAGAGCGTGGTCATCTGCTGGCCGCAACAGACCAGTGAACAGCCAGGCGGCCAGCGCGCAGGCAAGAAGGTCGTGCTCGAAAAAGCAGACATCGAGATGATTAAAGAGACCGCGCCGCTGGTGAAATATGCGTGTCTTGAGACAGTTCGCCGGCCGAGCATCGCTTACGGTGATCGGATGGTGGGCACTGACCCGGTGCGCGGGGTTTGTCCGGAATATGGCGAGATGCGAAACGAAGTTCCATCCGAAGGACGCTGGCTGAATGCCGAAGATGAACTCGAACGCCGCCGGGTAATTTTCCTTGGCGGGAAGTTAAAAGAAGATTTGTTCAGCGGTCGCCCTGCAGTGGGTGAGACCGTCCTGGTGCAAGGCGTGCAATTTCAGGTGGTCGGCGTGATGGCGCGCAAGATTCAGCTCAGCAATTATTTTTCCAGCGACGACGATTCCTCATGGATTCCCTATTCGACGGCCGGCGATCTATGGAACACGCGCTACGCGGCCGTACTAGTGTTTGAACCGATTGCACCACAATTCGAAAAGCGAGCGATGGCGCAAGTGCTCGCAGCAGTCGCCACGCGCCAACAGTTCTCGCCTACCGATCCAAAGGCTTTTCAGATGTTCGGACGCGATGAGTTCCGTCCGGTTATCGATGGGATCACCATCGGCCTCGAGGTTCTGCTTACATTCATCGGTGCACTGACGCTGGGGATCGGTGGCGTCGGCGTGATGAACATCATGCTGGTGTCAGTCGAGGAGCGCATCCGCGAAATCGGCTTGCGGCGCGCGCTAGGTGCGAAGAAGATCCACATCAAACTGCAATTTCTGTCCGAAACGTTGCTGATCATGCTTCTGGGCGGTGCCATCGGCGTGCTGGTTTCGTACGCGGTGGCGGCTGCCGTCGGAACGCTTCCGCTCATGGGGCCTCTATTCGAGGATGATTCCGGAAGGGGCGATATTCATCTGCACATTTCTGTAATGACGCTCGCTGTCTCTACACTGGTGCTATTACTGGTCGGCGTGATCAGCGGATTGATCCCGGCTCTGCGCGCGTCCAAGCTCGATCCGGTCGAAGCGCTGAGATACGAGTGACCGGGATTAAAATTCAATATTCCTTGACCACCACGGCGTGAGCATTTACCTTCATCGCGTCACCTTCGCGAGGTGCTTTCGTGCCAATTTCAGCCGTCGATTCTCTGACTCCTGCTTTCGAACATACTAAGCAGCAACTTTTCCGCCCTTTTCGTTTCGGACAGTGGACGCGACTGGCGTTGGTGGGATTATTTGCGGGCGAGATGAGCTCGGGCGGAGGGTGCAACTTCAATTTTCCAACTCACACCCCAAGTGGTCATCGCAACTTTGTCGCAGTTGCGCCTCCGAATTGGGAGTTGCTGGCCCCATTCCTGGTCATCGCGATTATTGCGGTCCCGGTAATTTGGTTTTTGTTGATTTACGTGAACAGCAGAATGCGCTTCGTTTTGTTTGACAGCGTAGTTGCGAAGAGATGCGAGCTTGGCCGCATGTGGCGCGAACGCCGCGGGCCCGCCTTTCAATACTTTATTTGGCAGATTCTGTTCTTTCTGGCGACCATAGCAGGGACCGCTATCCTGCTGGGAGTGCCGGCGCTCGCCGCATTTCTTCTAGGTTGGTTTGCCGCTCCCCGTCAGCATTTGGCGCCCTTGATCCTGACCGGCATTTTCCTGTTTTTCGTGTTTATGTTGTGGCTGCTGCTGTCGCTCGCCATCCAGGTATTCACCAAGGATTTCGTCATTCCCCAGATGGCTTTGGAAAACGTGTCGGCATTCGAAGGCTGGCGAAGATTGTGGGTCATGCTGCAATCGGAGAAGGGTTCGTACGCCGGTTATGGCGGAATGAAATTGGTTTTGGCCATAGGCGCCGCGGTCGGGGTTGGGATACTTGCGATCATCATTGTCATCCTGCTTCTGATTCCCTTCGGGGGAATGGGCGCAATCGCCGTCATTGCCGGCAAGGCTGCAGGATTTACGTGGAACGTCTTTACCATCACGGCCGCCATCGTGGCTGGCAGCATTTTTCTGCTGATAGTGTTTTATGCGGTGTCGCTGATTTCTGTTCCAGTGATTGTTTTCTTTCCCGCGTACTCGATTTATTTTTTTGCCGCACGTTATCCGAATCTGGCGCGCGTGATGTATCCACCGCCGCCTCCATCTCCACCTCTCATGCCAACGCCGATTTTGCCAAGGCCTGATCCCATCGGCTAAGGTTGCCCTGACTGCGGCGGCTGGTATTTTTGATTCCCGCAGTTCACCAGCAGATGTGGGAACTTCCGCGCTCCCGCGCTTGTCCAATCCTTCAGACACGCGCGTGCTTGAGAGGAGCGACTGGCATGGCATTCTCAAATACGAGCGGCGGTCCGCTTCGCGCAGAGATCAACATCACGCCGATGATCGACATTCTGTTGGTGCTGATCATTGTTTTCATGGTTGTGGTTTCGATGTCGCAGGAAAAGGGATTAAAGGCGCAGATTCCGCAGCCGGCAAATGAAAAATCGCCCCCGCAGGCTGAACGCACGATCATCATCCAGCTTGCGTGGAGCGGCGACAACAAGACACCAACCATCAAGATCAATGACGAAGATGTGCCGTGGGACAAACTTCATGACCGGCTCTCAACTATTTTCACCGGGCGAGTTGAACGGGTGGCATTCGTCAAAGGCGACGACGACGTGGATTTTGAATTCGTCGCCGACGCCATCGACATTGCGCGCACGTCAGGTGTGGAGAGGATCGGGTTGCTGACCCGGACCGGGCTAGAATCGCCCCAATAACAGGCGGCGAGCTGCTGTTGTCGGCATTACGCGGACGCAACATCGAATTACTCGCTGCCTTAGAATCATGCAGTGCCGGAACTCGCATTTTTCATCGGGAAAGGTGGCGTAGGCAAAACCACGGTTGCGGCTGCATTTGCGGTCCGTGTCGCTCGAAAAAGCCTTCGCAGCCGCGTGTTGGTGGTTTCTACCGATCCCGCGCATTCGTTGGCTGATGTTTTGCAGCGCAAGCTGGGCGGCTCACCGAAGGCTGTCAGCGTGGGCGGAGGCAAGCTTTGGGCGTGGGAGCTAGACGCGGCTGGTTTGTTCGGAGATTTTTTTCGCGAGTACAAACAATCCATTTTAGAAATTGTGGAACGAGGGTCGTTGTTTTCGGCCGCGGAGATTTCTCCGCTGCTTGAAACCGCGTTGCCGGGGATGTCTGAAATCTCAGCGCTGCTGGCAATACGCGACGCCATCGCTTCTAACAAATACACGCACATCGTCGTCGATACCGCGCCCTTCGGGCACACCCTGCGCCTGTTCAGCCTGCCGGAGCAGTTCGTCCGAGTGCTGAATTTTCTGGAACTGGCGGCGGGGCGAGATCGCGTGTTGGCGGCACACTTCGGGGGTGGAGTCCGAGCGACAGAGCCGAAGCTCATTGAGGACTGGCGCGGCAAAATCGACCAGATGGCGCAAGCGTTTTCCGTTGCCGAGTTATTCCTGGTTGCCACGGCAGAAAAGTTCGCGCTGAACGAATCGGTCCGCTGCATGCGCGAAGTGCGCCAGACAAGTCCATCTCTCAAATTAAAGTCTGTCGTGCTGAATCGCGCGGTGCGCGTTGGGGGGAAGTGTGCTGTCTGCAAGAAAAGAGCGAAGGCTGCACGCGCGGCCGAACTTTTTTTGCGCAAGCAATTTCCATCGGCGGATCTGCACCTCGGCGACGATCCCGGATTCCCGATCATGGGACCTGAAGCGCTTCGCAGTTTCGGAGAGCACGTCTTCGCCAACCGCCGGCTGCAACTTCCACCTCCGATACCCAAATCGAAAAGAAAGCCGGCGTCGTTATTGCCCACGCAATGGCCGGCTCTCAATTCGCGCATTTCATTTGTGATTGGAAAAGGTGGCGTCGGAAAGACCACAGTCTCTGCTGCGCTGGGTTTCCACGAACGCAAAAGTTCCCATACGGCGGTCGAAATCTGTTCGGTCGATCCCGCACCTTCTCTCGATGACATTTTCCAAAAGCAGATCCTTGACAATCCGTCCGCAGTCCTCGGGGACAAATATTTTCGCGCGTCGGAGCTCGATTCAGCAGCTCTGTTCCGCAGTTGGATCGCGGAAATTCGCGAGGACGTCGAGTCCGCCACCACCACCGAACAATCCGGCGTTCATGTGGATCTCTCCTTCGAGAGAGAATTGCTGTCGGCGCTGCTGGATATTGTTCCCCCCGGACTCGACGAAGTTCTTGCAATCTTCCGCATCGTCGACCTGCGCTCAAGTACAACCGGCAAAATCATCATCGACATGGCACCCACCGGGCACGCGCTTGAACTGCTGCGCATGCCGGAGCGGATCGTAACCTGGTCGCGCCTGTTGTTGAAAAGCCTGGCGGCGCACCGTAAACTGGCCCTTGCTCGCAATGCCGCAGTGAAAATTGCAGAGCTGGAATTGCGGGCGCGTGAGTTGTTGAAGGCGTTCAAAAGTCCCGGCGAAGTGAGTGTGTTTGCGGTAATGCTGCCGGAGCCGCTGCCCGACCGCGAAACCGAACGCCTGCTGGCAGAGCTCGACCGGCTGGGACTAACCGCAAGCGCGCTATTCGTAAATCGGCTGATCTTTGCCAAAGACGCTGTCAAATGTCCGCTCTGCCGTCGGGCCGCAGATTGGCAATCGTCAGTTTTAGCTAATCTAAAAACGCCTAACTCGGCAAAAAAAATGTTTGCAATCCGTAACTTTATCGATGAAATCGCAGGCGCGAGTGGCCTCCGCGCCATCACAGATGAACTATGGCGGCTCGGATGACCAACGATGGTCGGGTGCTTTACCTGTACGGAATTACGGAGTCAAAACCGCACGAGCTTCCGGAGTTGATCGGCGTGGACCGCTTCGCTCCCGTTGAAGCGGTGAATTGCGATGGAGTTTTCTGTTGGATCAGCCGCGTTGCCGCTCTCGATTTCGAGAAAAACCTGGCAAGCAATATGGAGAACCTGGACTGGCTCGCCGAAACCAGTGTCGCGCATCAGCGCGTGATCTCCGCCATTTCGCGGCTTACCGACATTCTGCCTACGCGCTTTGGCACGGTGTTTCGTACTGAACAGTCACTTTGCAAACACGTTGCCAAGCGAGTGCGCGGTTTGAAAAAAGATTTCGAACGCATCCAGGGCGCCGACGAATGGGGAGTCAAGGTATTCACCATACAACCGGCGGCCATTCCTATGCCCGCAGCTCGCACCGGCAAAGACTATCTGAAGGCGAAAGCCGCGTTGCTGCCTAGCCGCAAGCCTAAATCAATCCAGCGCAAAGACATGATCAAGTTCGAGCAG
Organism: uncultured Acidobacteriota bacterium; assembly: GCA_963702345.1. Taxonomy (GTDB): domain Bacteria; phylum Acidobacteriota; class Terriglobia; order Terriglobales; family Acidobacteriaceae; genus Gp1-AA145. The sequence goes on from CAVPCD010000004.1 coordinate 154,062, forward strand.
GCGCTGGCGGATGTAGCCACTGAAACCGCGGCTGCCGGTAATGTGAGTCGGGGACAGCGAGGACTGTTGTTCCAGACTTCGTTGCTGGTGAAGCGCACGAAACGCAAAAAGCTCGAATCGGTATTGGAAAAATTTGCCCGTGAATGGACGCGAGAACGCCGCATTGAATGCACCGGTCCGTGGCCTCCTTATTCGTTCGTCTCGCGCCCGGATGATAAAGTGAGTTCGAAATGAGCGCGACCACCAACGCCGTGGTTTTCACCGGAGATGATCCTACTGACGAGATGACCCTGCTCGATATTCTCGACCACGTGCTAAATCAGGGCGTGGTGCTGCGAGGAAACGTCATTATCTCCTTGGCTGGCGTTGACCTGGTGTACCTGGGGCTCGACGTTATTCTCACCTCCGTCGAAACTGCCCTGCGGCACGTGAACGCGACGGCGCTGTCGCCAGGAAAATAAGCGCCCCCTTCGGCAAATCGCTCTCCTCGCTGGCTCCGCCTTGCTTTTGCTAAGGACACGGGTACGGAATGGGCGGCGTTGGCGGCGTGCCCGGAACGTACGTGTCGGGAGTCGAGTCCCCGCTGGGAATATAAGTTGCCGGAGTGCCGGGCCGGCCTGGAATATAGCAAGTTCCATGCTCGGCAGACGCAGGCATCGGTGAGGGTGGCAAACCACTGGGAGCAGCCGGAGTTGAAGCAGTCGTGCCCTCGCTCTGCCTGGTTTGGATCTGGGCAAGAGTCACCGGCTGCGGAAGCGACAACTCGAGCGGCGATCCTTCCTCAACATAAAAGTGATGACTGTGCACCAGCAGCACCAGCGACACCGCGCCGCCCGCAGCCAAACCTACCAGGCTTCCGATCGCCAAACCTTTGGGTGAGCTCGCAGTGAGTGTGGTTCCACCAAGAGTAGAGCTGTCGGTCGTGTGCTGCGAAGCGCCAATGGCCGCGCCTATCCCCAGGCCAGCCAGAGGCGCCGCGATGATACCCGCCTTCTCAGCCGACGAAGGATTACTCCATGCCGTACCTTCATCACTCTCCATGCCTAAAGGACCCTTGATGGTCGCGACATAGCCGTTGGGAAACACCACCGAAATGGATTGCATCAGCAATTCGCCTCGAGTTCCGCGGCGGGTAATTTTGTCTACTTTGCCTTGGACGAATGTTCCCGCCGGTATCGCTACCTGATTGGAGACAATTAACGGCGAGGTGGTCTGCGCAAAGATCTCGTCGCCACGATGGGTGGAATGACTGTCGACCGGATGGGTTAGCGCCAGCGCAAGATGAGTACTGGCTGGGATGGTGATGGTCGTTGGCTGCGACTCAGGACTTGTGGATGTTTGGGTACTAGAACCGGCACCCGTTTCACTTGACTGCGGAGGCGTTTGCGCCATGCACATGCTCGCGGCGAAAAGCGTCGTTAGCGAAATGGTCTGAAGTTGTCTTGTGATAGATGGGACAGAAGAGAAAAAGCCACCACTGCTTACGGTCACGGAGACCTCCTGCGAAGTTCATTGTTGAGACCTTCGCTGGCGCGGGCGGGTAAGTTGCTCGTCCACTCAGATTGAAACACATAGTAGGGCAGAAGCTGCCTATAGATTGGTGAATCTATGTAAAACCTGAACGCCGAATGATCAATATTTGTAAACCTGAGCTGATGACAATGAGCGGCTCAGGCGAGGTCGAACAGCAGGAGTTCCGAGTCTCCAGCGGATTTGATGGTGAGCTTCTGTTCATCGCTGATTGCGGCACCGTCGCCTTGCTTCAGGATCTGACCATTCAATGCAATCGATCCCTTTGCGTTTTGAAGCCATACAAATCTGCCTGCTTCTATGTTGTGCACAACTTCCTCGTCCGGGCTGAGTAGCGAGGCATAAAATCTAGCGTCCTGGTGAATGGTTACCGAGCCATCAGCCCCGTTGGGAGACGCAATCAGGCGAAGGTGCCCGCGCTTTTCTGATTCTGCAAACTGCTTCTGTTCGTAGCTGGAGTCGTAGCCCTTGCGGTCCGGCTCTATCCAAATTTGTAAGAGATGCGTCGGATGTTTGGGCGAAGGATTAGCTTCGCTGTGCCGTACCCCGGTTCCGGCGCTCATGCGCTGTCCGTCCCCGGGATGAATAATTGAACCGTTACCCATGTTGTCTTTGTGGGCGAGCGCGCCTTCAAGAACATAAGTGATGATTTCCATGTCGCGATGCGGATGCATAGGGAAAGCGCCGCCAGGCGCAATTAGATCTTCGTTAATTACGCGAAGCGAACGGAAACCCATCCAGCGCGGATCGTGATATTGATCGAAGGAAAACGTGTGCCGGGTGTTGAGCCAGCCATACTCACCGTCTCCCCGCTCATTGCTAGGACGAATTTGGATCATAGGGTAGAGTTAGAAATAAGAAGTCAGAATGCAGAAGTAAAACCGTTGCCGCACTTTTTCAGGGGCAAGTCGCGAAATCAGCTTCCGCTGACCAGCGCGAACGCTGCCCATACCACGTTGTAACCACGGCCGCCACTAGTAACCAGATTCCGGAAGACGTAACACCTGCGTAGGGGCAATTACGGTGCAGGGCGCAAGGCTTTCTGCCGATGTTCTACTCGGAATTCGAGGCACAGCCATGCGCGCGTGGATGCATCTGGTGGTCATCGGGTGCGTACTTTTCTCGGGCTGCGGGAATGGGCCCGACGCCAATATTGGATTCATCAATGAGACCCAACATTCAGATGCGCAGCTGTGGAGTTTGTGGAAGGCGGCACAGACCAGCCTTTCAGAGCAGATCGATTTGAATCCTCTGCAGCGGCAGTTCAGCGGGGGAGCGGCTGATATGTTACCGGGAGATTCGCGAGTACTGGGTGTTTCGCCGCGTCAGTTGGTAGTTTCATCACAGCCGGACGTGACCTCCTCCGCGCTTTATGCGGCAACGGGCACTAATCGGCCAGATCCCACCGGACTGATCGTTTGCCCACAGCCATGCAACGTGAGTTACGCGGCAGCGTACTCGCTCTATCTTCGGCCTGCGAGTCGTTACGCGGCTTCGTGGGAATTCACGGGGAACAATTTCGACGAGCTCGTGCAATACGAATTCGAGAACCAGATTCTGAAGACGCTGGGATATGACATGAAGTGGAGATAGCGGAACCTCCTTGGTCCCGACCCGGTGATTTTCTAGGCTGCTTGAAGTGAGAGCTGGCGGCCGCTTGCCCACTCCCTCAGCATTCGCCGGCCTATATCAGTAAAGTCGGGGTGACTATTGATATATGACTGCAGATCGACTTCGGTCTGCGTCATTGCATCCGAAGTGCGTTCAAAAATCTCGCGGACTTTCGCCGGCGTGCCGTGCATGCGAGTTTCGCCGAGCCGCTGCAAAGCTTTGTTATCGGGCCATTGGGTAGTGCCGTTGAGAGTCAGCGCCAGGCTATCTTTTGGCAGGTAAACGGCTGTGGTGATCAGGTCGTACACCGGCGCAAGCCTCGCTTCTCCGAGTACCTCGTCATAGACGATGCCAAAATTCTTCAGGTGCGCGTCGCCGTTACGTAACGCGCAATTCAATGCGATCAGCGTAAACAGCTTCTCCGTATCGCCGAGCACCTGAGGCGAATTTGCGAACTGCTGAAACCGCTTCATGATCGAGGTTTCATAGCTGCCCCGATATTTCTCATCGGTTCGTCTGGCATTGAGCACGGCAAAATCTTCAAAGCCTCGATAAGTGCCATCCGGGCGCAGATCAAAGCGATCTATGACCAGCGCCATTCCATCGTCGGCAAGACGATATCGCGGGACCTCAAGGCCACATCGTTCAGCGACTTTCAGGCAAAAGAATTCATTGGCCGCCAGTTGCGGGAATTCATTCGGTTCCCAGAACTTCACAATATGGGTTGCGCCCCGATAGCTGGGTGAAACCCTTGGCTTTGAAGTCTCCAAAGCAATCGACGCATTCTCGTCGCGCACCAGAATTTTCGGCTGCACTCCGCTGATGCCGGAGAAGGCGGCAAACTTGTCAACCAGATAGCGGAATAAATCGCCGCCGCGCCTGCTGGCTAGAATTTCATCGACTGACTGAAAGGGAACGTCTTCGTTAAGTTGCTCGTTTAAGCCGGTGTATCGAATGCGTCCAACCTGCGAGCGTCCGACAATGGTCAACAGATCGAAATCGTCGAAGCTGCCCGTCGCTTTCGCAAAAGCCAGACGCAGGCGCTCGCGCAGCGCACCCTCGGGGAGATTCATTTCGAAAATTGGTGCCAGACCGAGGGTTGTGTCCCACGACGGCAGCCGTACCGGCATGGTCACCGAGACGGCCCGCGCTGCTGCCGCCCCCGGCAAGTAGGAGAAGGCGCTGCCCCGATTACCCAGCCTGTCAACTAGGCCGGTTTCAGCCCCGTCTGTCCAGACTTTTATCATCGTGATCTTCTTCTAGGAGTTCGTCTAAAGTGGGGCGGCGGGGACTCGCTTCTTGCACCTTCAGCTCGAGGCCGAGCGCCGCAAGAATTTTGGCGACCTTAGAGAATCCGAGCTCCCCGGATCGTCCGTTCTCAAGTGCCCCAAGAGTCGCCCGGCTGATACCGGCAGCTTGCGCCAAGGCGGATTGGCTCATCTTCAATCTTTTGCGTTGGGATACGATCTCTAGACCAATTGAAGCTAAGTCTGACATTTGCCTAATATACTAGCCATAACACTATAATTCAAGGACATTGGCTAATATAGTAGCCATAATTAGACTATTCGTAGGCCAGAGCGTCAATAGGGTCTTTTTGCGCAGCCTTGAAGGCTGGGTAAATGGCCCCCGCCAGCGAGCCAATTATGGCGATGAGGATGGAGGTAATGATCCACTTTGAAGTGATGTCGACGGGCAAAGTGGTGCGTTTTTCAATGGTGGCGCTGGTCGCCAGGCTAATCAGAATTCCGACGATAATGCCGCCGACTGACAGCAGCGCAGTCTCGCGAAGAATCGCGTCAATGATGTAAAACCTCGATGCCCCCAATGATTTCAGGATCCCGATTTCGCGGGTGCGCTCCATAACCGCGGCGTACATAGCCTGGAAGATCACAATGAAACCGATGGTGACGCTGATGCCGATGACAATGTGGATGAAAGTAGAAAGCATAGGGATATTGTCAGGCGTAAGCATCGACAGATATTCGCGCATGGAGTGTATGCCGTAGGTTTCCATCCCGGGTACGTTTCTGATCTCTGCGGTTACGGCTTCGGCGTTCGACGGATCGTCGGCTTTGATATAAAACGCAGTCGCTCGGCCAGCCGCACCGTTAAGCTCCTGCAATTTGGAAAGTGGAAGAAAAACGCGTGCGCCCTGGCCGTGGGCGACGATCCCCGCTATATGAAAATTCTGATTCAATAAATTGACTGTGTCGCCAACCTTCGCATGATTCCCATTGGCATAGATGTCGTCTACAAGAATGTCATCGGCAGCCGTAAATGGCCCACCCTTCAAATAAGTAAAAGGATGCAACGCCTCAAAACTATGTAGGTCCACTCCGTATATGTTTTGCAAGTGTCCGCCCGAAGTTGAGACCTGTATTAGAACGGGCGCGACTACGGCCACGTGAGGCAGCTTCGCAATTATGTCTCCAATTTTCACCGGCATCGGAGAACCCGTAAGGGCCACAATATTAGAAGAGCCGGGAGGCAGCACGATTACGTCGGCACCGATTCCCGCCTGCCGGGAGCGCGAATCGTTCAGTAATCCGATCGAGAAGCCAACAATTAATAGGATGAGCGTAACTTCCAGCGCAATTGCCGCGATGCTGATGATCGACCGTACGGGCCGGTTGGCGAGGTTGGCGACGATCATTTTGTTCATCATGAGAGGCAGCTCTTAGCTGTTAGCTCCTAGCTCTTAGCTTCTGGCGCAAGCTTCGATCAGCGCGCAGCGATTGCAGATTTCAGATTGAAGATTTTAGATTAAAACCCCTCGCTCGGATCCAGGTTTTGCTTTTGAATTCAATCTGCAATCTAAAATCTGCAATCTGAAATTCTGTATTGCTTCAGTGCGATCCTCCGCCGACTGCCGATCGCTGCGGATCGAGGTGAATTTCTTGCGCGCCCGCCGGCTTCTCGAGGACGAACTTAGTGTCGTCGAGGGGCAAGTTGATCTCTAGTTTCACCATGTGGAGAGTGATGTCATATTCTTCCTCAGGACGGCGGATTTCAATCACCGAAGGAAACAAGACCCCGCCGTTGTCCTTGTAGTCACTATAGCTCGCGTCAGTGACCAGGTCTCCGGCCTCGTCGTAAATCAGCTGCCGGTGCGGGAGAAGGTCCACCCGGCTGAAAACAATTTTGCGTGAAAGCCAGGCGTCTCCATCTCCAAAGTGGATAACGTCAATCACGTAGTCTGCTTGCTGGAATTTACGATTTTTATCTCCGGTCACAATCTCAGTGCCATTTTCAAGGACCGGCTGCTCGTGCTCGTGCTCTGTGTCGATCGGCCGCAATAATAGCGCGTCATAAATAATTTGAGGACGCAGGTTCTCGAGCGGCTGTTGCGGGTTAGGGATCATGACGTCGTTCTGTCCAACCACGAAACGGTTCTTGGGCGGGATGGAAACTTTGAATTCGCGACCGTCACTGACCATGTCAAAGGCGGTGTTTCGTATGATCGGCATCAATCCAATCATGCGTAGCATGGCCGGCTTGCGGGCGAGAACATAACCGCGGATCTCCTTATACTCGGTGACTTTGCCCTTTTTCGCGCCACCGACCGAGGTGTCAATGTCAACGGTGGCCTGCATGGTCTGGATTTTGGCGGCTTGCGAGTTGACGTAGGCGATCAGTTGTTCCTTGGTGGCGGACTTCAAAGGCACAGGGCTGATCGTCTGCTCAACCCGGCGGGTACGGAAAAGGCAACCCGTGGTTAACACAGTGCTGGCCAGAAGAAAGATGAGGCAATATCGATGGAATAAGGACATTCGGTGCACAAACCTATTAGTAGACAGTATATAGAGATGGCCGCCGGGCCGAATACGCTTCGAGGAATTTGCGGCGTGGGGTGCCAACGTTGTTATGTCGGCCGTCTGAGAGCCCGGTTTAGCGTTTGGCAACGGCGCGACGTAGAGCCGCAACGTTGCGGTTGTGCTCTTCGAGGGTATCGGAAAAACGGTGGTGGCCGTTCCCGTCACTCACAAAATACAGGAACTTCGTCTCTCCAGGATGCATTGCCGCCTGCAGCGAAGTTTTCCCCGGGTTCGCAATCGGGCCCGGGGGCAGACCGATGTGGCGATAGGTGTTGTAGGCGGAATCGAAGCTCATATCGTCATGATGCAGGGCGCCGCTGTAGTTCCCCTGAAGCAGTTCGGCATAAATCACACTGGGATCGGCCTGCAGCGGAATCCGGCCATTCAGCCGGTTCTGGTAAACGCTGGCCACTTCGGGGCGCTCATCAGCAACTGACGTCTCTTTCTCGATGATGGAAGCCAGAGTCACCGTCCGGTGCAGGTCTTGGGTCAGGCCAATTTCGCCCGACACCCGGCGAAACTGTTTGACCATGGTCGCGATCATCTCGTGCATAGTCTGTGCGCGCGTGAACTCGTAGGTGTTGGGGAACAGGTAGCCTTCGAGCGATTTGGCTTCGGGATCAAGATCCGAAATCAATGAGGTATCGGCGGTTGCCGCTTTCAGAAAATCCTGTCGCGAACCGAGGCCTGCATTCTCGATCGCGGCCGCGATGTCGAACATATTGAAGCCTTCGGGGATCACAACCGTGTGGACGTAGACGTCTCCCCGGGCGAGCCGTTTGTGAACAGCGATCGCATTCGCGTCGCGATCAAAAAGATATTCGCCGGCTTTAATCGATGGCCGGCGATGGAACGCATGCCAGAGCACGAAAGCTTCGGAATTGTGAATCACTCCGGCGGACTTGAGTTCGCGAGCAACGCGCCGTGTGGAATATCCGCTGCGCAACATTACGAATTTCTGCCCGACTGGCGACATTGGCAGCCACAAAGCCCAAGCCAGCCACCCTGCAAATCCCAGGGCGAAGAGCAACAAAAATGTGAGCAGCCTCCGCATCGTGTTTCTAGTTTAGAGGATTGCTGAATGGAAGCTGGTTTACCAAAGGACTAATGGGATGGGGCACTTTCGCGGAACAACACTAAACCCGCAAACAACCAGAGTTCCCGGCCACCTCGCGTGGTAGAATTTGCGAAGCATTTCTCCCGAGAGTTCCCCTTTGATTGAGCTGGCGCCATCGATTTTATCGGCGGATTTTGCGCACCTAGCGGACCAAGTTTCGCGCGCAGCGGAAGGCGGCGGCACGATCATCCACGTGGACGCTATGGACGGGCACTTTGTTCCCAACATCACCCTCGGACCGCAGTTGGTGCGGTCGCTGCGCAAAGCCACCAAGCTGCCGCTCGATTGCCACCTGATGATTGAGAACCCGGACGAGTACATTCCGGCGTTTGCCGACGCGGGCGCGGACTGGATTTCGGTGCACGTGGAAGCCTGCCGGCATTTGGATCGCACGCTGAATCTCATCAAGAGCCAGGATTGCCATGCCGGTGTCGTTATAAATCCGGCTACTCCGGTTGAGGTATTGAGCGAGGTCCTGGATATTGTCGATTACGTGCTCGTCATGTCAGTGAATCCAGGATTTGGGGCGCAGCCGTTTATATCCAACTCTCTTCATAAGCTCAGCAAAGTAAGGGAGTTGCGTGAGCAGCGCGGCTTGAGCTATCGGATTGAAGTTGACGGCGGGGTGGCGTTGGACACGGTGGCAAAGGTCGTTCGAGCCGGAGCAGAAATTCTGGTCGCGGGCAACGCTGTGTTCAGCCACGGCGATCCAATGATTAATGCCCAAACATTGTTGAAGGCTGCGTTGGAAGCAACGCTGCTGAAGGTGTAGCGCGGACGCCCTCGTCCGCGATTCGGATAGCAGAAATTTTTAAACTGAGGTTTTCATGTCCTTGCGAATTCTCGTGATTGCTCTGGCCGCGACGCTGGCGCTCACAACCGCATGCACCAATAAGAAGGTCAACAATCCGCTGGCCAAGGTCGACTCCAAGCAACCGGACAAGGTGCTGTTCGACCGCGGCATGGATGCGATGAAGCACAATCGCTTCGATATCGCGCGCCTCGACATGCAGACCTTGATTAACACTTATCCGGATTCAGAGTTCATCGCGCGTGCCAAGCTGTCGCTGGCTGACTCCTGGTATGCCGAGGGCGGCACTGCGGCCCTGGCGCAGGCGGAGCAGGAATACGAAGACTTTGAGACCTTCTTCCCCAACATGCCGGAAGCGGCTGAAGCCCAGGTAAAAATCGCCAACATTCATTATCAGCAGATGGAAAAGCCGGACCGCGATTTCACCCACGCGGTGCGCGCTGAGCAGGAATATCGCAAGGTGATCATGCAGTACCCCGACAACCAGAAAATGGTTGAGGAGGCGAGAAAGAAACTGCTGCAGGTGCAGGAAGTGATTGCTGAGCGTGAGTATGGCGTGGGGCGCTTTTATTTCTTGAAGGAGTCCTATCCCGCAGCCATAGCTCGCCTGCAATCGCTGGTGGATCGCTATCCTCTCTACAGCAAAGCCGATGAAGCACTATTCACGCTCGGTGAATCGTATGAAGCAGAAATTGCATTGATCAAGCATGCCGATGTTCTCGAACGCCAGCAAATGGAGCGCCTGCACAAAGTGAATGAGCAGCAGCTTAAGAGGGACGAACTGGCGCGGGAGCGCATGATTACCGACTTCACGGGCAAGGCAGCGGATGCGTACGCAAAAATCATTACTCGCTACCCGGCGATGGACCGCGCAGATGATGCCCGCGCCCGTCTTAGCGCGCTGCATCAGCCGGTGCCGCGTCCCACCAAGTCGGCTCTCGCTTTGAATAAAGCCGAAGAAGCAGGTCGTGGCGAGCAAACCATGCTGAGCCGCATGATGAGCGGCTTTGAAAAGCATCCGAATGTTGCGCCCGCAAGCAGAATTGGCGATCCCACTTTGAACGATCCCACACCGGTTAGTGCTCGCGACTTGGTGCAGCAAGCTGGCCGTGTTGCTGCGGGAGGCAAGGGCAAAGATTCGCTATCGGTGCAGACCGTCAAAGGCCCGCCCGGACCGAACGAGCCCGCGCCGCGGTCGGATGACGCTGCTGCAGATCCAGCTGCGGCCGCTGCTGACCCTAATGCGACTGCTGCCCAGCCTGATCCAAACGAATTGAAATTAACTCCCGATGCTGCTGCTGATCCAGCTGCGGCCGCCGCTGACCCTAATGCGGCGCCGGCCCCACCCGATCCGAATGAATTGAAGCCCGATGTCCCTGCTGACAAACCTGCGCCAGCGCCTGCCCAGGTCAATGAGATACAAGGCAATGGAACTTCACCGGCAGCAGCTCAGGATGCCGCAAGTAATGCCGCCGGCCAGCAACTCGCCGACGACAAGGATTTAGCCTCCAGCAAGCATAAGAAAAAGAAGGGCCTGCTGCACAAAGTTATACCGGGCAGCTAGTTAAAAGTGACGAGAAAGTGCACTAAATCTATTGGCCCGTCGTAACCTGTTAAACCTCTGGATTCATTGACTTAAGGCCTTGTCCAAGTTACCTTCACGGTAACTCCTCCGGATAAGGACCTCCATTGGCGCGCAAAGTACTGCTTGCTGACGACAGCGTAACCGCCCAGAACATGGGCCGCCGCATCATGACTGATGCTGGTTACGAAGTTATTACCGTCAACAATGGCTCGGCTGCACTCAAGAAGATTCATGAGAGCCACCCTGACCTGATCGTGCTCGATGTTTATATGCCGGGCTACGGAGGTCTTGAAGTCTGCCAGAGGCTCAAGGAATCGGAAGCCACCATGAAGATTCCCGTCCTGCTGACGGTCGGCAAAATGGAGCCTTTCAAGGTTGATGAGGCCAAGCGGGTCCACGCCGACGGCCACATCATTAAGCCCTTTGACGCCAGCGAACTGCTTTCGGCATTAACCAAGCTGGAAGACAAGATTGTTCCGTCTGAGAATGGACGTGGACGGCGCGGCAAAAGTGAGACCAAGAAATCACGAACTGTTGCGGCCGCAGATCCGGCCGTAAATTTTGATGACTCGCATACTGATCAGATCGAATATCTGGCGCGTGTAAAAAATCGCCGTCAATCCGAAGAAGTTCCCGAGGAAGCGCAGGATTCTCCGTTTGCGCAACCTGCAGCTAATGCAGTTCCGGCAATGGATGAGGTTGAAGCCGAAGCTAGACCCGTTGCAGCAGAAGCGCCCGCAGTTGTCGAAACATCTTACGAATCCGCTGACCCCGCGCTTCCGGTTGCAGAAGAGGACGTCAATCAGGAACAGCGCGACGAGTCAGTTACTTTCGCTGCCGGACCGATTTATGAGCTGGAACTGACCGCGCCAGCTGCGATCGAGAAGCCAGCCGAAGAATTCGAGATTCAGCGAGAACCCGAAATCGAGCACGAGCTGGAGCCGGCTCGGGAGATGAGCTCAACGCCATTTGTCGCCGAGCCTCTGCCCGATCTCGAACGGCCTCCGATTTCAGAAATTTCAGTGACGGAAACGATAGCTGCGGTCGAGACCGAACCGGGCCTGGTTACAGAAGGCGCGAGAGATTACTCGGCGCCGCAGGCAGAACCTGCCCAACGCTGGGTGGCGGAAAACGTCGCCCACAGTTCAGAAGAAGCCGCGTGTTCGCTGGAAAAAGAAATGGAGCAGGCACAGGCCACGAACGAAGCTGAGGCCAGCGAAGGTTCGAATCAGGAGCCGGCGCACCAGACTGAGCCAGAACTGGAACCCGAATGGCAGCGGCAAGCAGAGCCTGAAAGTGACTCCAAAGAAGGTGCAGCTTTTGCGGCAGCCGCTTCGGCATCAGAATCTTTTGCTCAGACAAATGCGGTCAGCGCCAGTAGCTCAGAGTCCGAGCCGCCAGCCGGATCCGAATCCTCAGCCGCATGGGACAACTGGCAACGCATTCGCGACACGGTCATCACCGAGCGGGCTACTGAGGCCATTGCCGAGTCGGCCGCAGTTATCGCCGATGCGGCAGTTTCGGCGCAGAATGAGGCGTCGCCTGCTCCGTCAGCATCGGAAGCGGCGCCGACGTCACAACCCGCTTCCAACCATGACGCGCTTTCTAATATCGTGGACAGCGTTCTGGCCGAACTCAAGCCCCGGCTGCTGGCTGAGATCGCCAAGCAACTGGCCCAGGATAAGAAGTAGCCAGCCGTGCCCGTGAGGAAGAAACCCGCACTTTCCGTTATCCATGTCCTTTTGGGAATCACGATGCTCTCGGCATCGGCTGTCGGAAGAGACGTCACCGCGCACGGGTTCATGCAGATTGAGTGTATTCCGCCCACCGTCCTCTCAATTCACGTGATTGATGTCCCGAGCAATACAACGCTCTCCATAAGTATCTGGCCGATGCAGACAATGTCGAGACACAAGTCCCTCCCTGCGATTGCAGCGACGTGGTGCTCTGGGGATCAATGCCAGAAGGTTAAAGCGAGTGTCATGTTTAAGCACCTAAGCATGCAAAGCAGCGCTTCGGGAAACTATTACATCGAGTTTACAGACGGCCGAAAGGTGAACGGCTCGTTCGCGGTGACACGACGAAAACAGCAAGAACCTGTCATCTGCGAATGAGCGCGCGAAATCGCGAGTTGGAATAATTTACGACGCATTCATCCTTCTTTCCCACAACTTCTCCACAGTAAATCTTCTCGGATATATTTCTAAAAGAGGTTGTCTGGCAGACAATCTAAGTACATGGCATTCGCTTCCGACTTCGCGCAGACCCTCAAGCAGCAGGCCGATATCGTCCGCATCGTCGGCGGGTACATCAGTCTGAGGAAGTCGGGCGCGCAGAATTATTCCGGCCTGTGCCCCTTTCATAAAGAGAAGTCGCCGTCGTTCTCGGTGCATGCGGCACGCCAGTTCTATCACTGCTTTGGCTGCCAGGCATCCGGCGACGTCTTTAGCTTTGTTCAGAAGATCGAAAATATTACTTTTCCGGAAGCGGTCCGCGCGGTCGCACAAAAGTTGGGCGTGCCGATGCCCAAGCAGGCCTTCAGCACCGAGGCCGAAGCCAAGGACGCGAGGCTGCGGACGGCACTCCTCGAAATTCACGAACGCGCCTGCATTTTCTTTCAGGAATGTCTGCGACGGCCCGAGGGCGCACGGGCGCGTGAGTATTTGGCCGGACGCGGTCTGAACGAAGACACCATTCGCCAGTTCCGAATCGGCTTCGCGCCAGACTCAGGTTTCCTGCTGCGCGACCGGCTGAAAACCGAATTCAGCGAAGAAGTGTTGCGCGAAAGCGGCCTGTTTTCGTGGAAAGAGAGCCCTCAGCCCTCAGCCCTCAGCCCTCAGCCCAAACCCACCACTGACCGCTCCACCACTGAACACGTGGGGACGGGCGCCCTCGCCCGTCCGGCCGAGCAAGGCTCGGCAATCTCTGCCATGTACTCCAAATTCCGCAACCGGGTGATGTTCCCCATCGCCAACGAAAGCGGCCGCATCATCGCCTTCACCGGACGCACACTCGCAACCGATGAAAAATCCGGTCCAAAATATCTGAACTCGCCCGAAACCGCGATCTATTCGAAATCGCGAGTGCTATTCAACCTGCACCAGGCGAAAGAGGCGATTCGCGCGCTGAACTACGTCATCCTGGTCGAAGGTCAGATGGATTGCATTTCAGTCTTCGCCGCCGGATTCCACAATGTCATCGCCAGTTCGGGCACGGCGTTCACGGCCGCGCAGGCCGCGCTGCTCGCTCGGTTCAGCAAACAGGCATTGGTGAACTTCGATCCTGACACCGCCGGAGCCAAAGCCACGGAACGCACCCTGGGACTTTTGATCGAAGAAGAATTCGACATTCGCGTGTTGACGCTCGACGCCGGACTCGATCCAGATTTGTTCGTGCGCCGGAAAGGCAAAGACGCCTACAGCGCCGCCCTAAAGAATTCGCAGAAATATTTTGATTATCTGATCGAGCGCGCGCGCCAGCAATTTCCTGTGCGCAGTGCCGAGGGCAAACACAAAGCGTTGAACTATCTGCTGCCGCACATTCAGCGCGTGCCCAGCCGAATCATTCGCGATTCGGTGGCGGAGGAAATTGCTCAAAAACTGAACATCGACTCGCAAGTGCTGCGGCAGGAACTGAAGCATGCCGCCGTGAGCCGCAAGAGCTCGACCGTGAAAGCCCCTACCGAAGCTCAGGTCACCGACGCGGAAAAAATCCTCATTCGCGCCTTGGCATCCGAGTCGCAATTTCAAAGCGAAGACTATGTTTCCGATCGCTCTGGCGCCGACGACGCCTTCGAGCCGGCGCGGCAGGCGAAATACGTGCTCTCGTCGGAACGTTTGCACCTGGGACTCGGCACTGAATCGCTGATCGAAATGCTGCTGAACCCGCAGCCCGAGACCGGTATTATGGATATCCCGTTTTCTGACGGCGACCGGCAACTGCTGGCATCGATCCTGCTGAAAGACGACGAAGAATTAACCGCCGAAAAAGTCGAAGGCGCAACCCGGGCGCTGCGGCGCGTACAGATCCGGCGGCGGTTGGAGCAAATCCAGAAGCAGCTTGAGTCTTTTCGCAGCTCAGACGGCCGCCAACTCAAAGACCTTATGGATGAGAAGCTTCGCCTGAAAAAGATCCTGATGGACCCCAACCTGGGCGCGGGCGAGAATCTGGCAGCACCGGCGTAATCTCGTCTTGCGTCACAAGTCTCCCTAAAATCAAGTCAGCATGCGCGAATACCTCGATGCACTGATGGAGTGGAGCGGGGCCAGAGAACCGTGGCGGCCGCTCCCGCGATGGGCAGTCGGCGCGTGGCTTGTTTTCTTTCTGTGGTTTCTGGCATACGCCTTCAGTAAGCACGGAGGATTTCTTTTTATCGACACTCCGAACATGGTGGTGCATGAAGGCGGACACGCGCTATTCGGCTGGTTCGGCGCGACATTAGGACTCTGGGGAGGAACCATCCTGCAATGGCTAGTGCCGTTGCTGCTTGCGATTTACTTTTTTCACCAACGGCAAGCGGCTGGCTTCGTCTTCTGTCTTTTTTTCTTCTTCGAGAACTGGATTTATACCGCAACCTACATGGCAGATGCGCGGGCTATGGAGCTGCCGCTGGTCACGCTGGGCGATCCCGAGTTCGCCAAGCACGATTGGAACACGATTTTCACTAACCTTGGCGTGCTGCAATACGACACTTTGATTGCCGGCATCGTGCGATTCCTGGGTTGGTGCGGAATGCTAGCCTGCACGGCCTGGCTGGCAAGCCGTTTGCGAAAGCCTGATCCGAAATTGAATCGCGAGATGGTGAACGAGAAAAGCCTTTAACCGCAAAGATCGCAAAGCCAGCGCAAAGAACGCAGAGCAAACCCGCGTCGCCCACATCAGAAGCCCCGTTTAGCTTTCTTCGCGACCTTTGCGGAAGCTTTGCGCTCTTTGCGATTAAAAGCTTTTTGCCAGCGCGCAGTTGGAACCCCGTCCAATCCCACTTCGTTATAATTACAGGTTGCGATTTAGTCGGGTTACCGCGCTGAGTCGAAAGAGGAATTATGGCCACCGAAATTGTTATGCCCCAAATGGGCGAGTCCATCGTTGAAGGCACCATCACCAAATGGCTGAAGAAGCCCGGCGACAAGATCCAGCGCGACGAGCCGCTGTTTGAGATCTCCACTGACAAAGTTGACGCCGAGATTCCCGCGCCTGCCTCAGGCGTGTTGCAGGAGATCAAGGTTGCCGAAGGCGCGACGGTCCAGGTGAACACGGTTGTCGGCACAATTTCCGACGGCGATGGCGCAGCGCCTGCCAAGGCCGCGCCGCAGGCTGAAAAGAAATCCGCGCCGGCGCCCGCCGCTCCGAAAGCCGAAGCCCGGCCCGCCGCAAAAGCCGAACCCGCTGCGCCTGCGGCAAATGTCCACGAAGACGATGAGCACGCACGGTCGTCTCCACTCGTCCGAAAGATCGCCCGCGAACACAATGTGAATCTTTCGCAGGTTGAAGGCACCGGCCTCGGCGGCCGCATCACCAAGCAGGACATTCAGGCGTTTATCGAAGGACAATCTGGAACTGCGCCAACAGAATCTGGGGCGACGGGCGGCTCGCCCGTCCAGTCGGTCGGGGACGCTCGGCCCTCCACAACTCAGGCTGCATCAGCTCCAGCCCAAGCCCCACGTCCCACTCCCGCGGTCATTCCCGGCGACCTCGTCCCCATGACCAACATGCGCCGCATCATCGCGCAACGCATGATCGAGTCCCGCCGCACCAGCGCACACGTCCACTGCATGTTTGAAGTGGACATGACCCGCATCGTGAATCTCCGCAACAAACTCAAGTCCGGCTTCGAGCAACGCAACGGCGCGCGCCTGACCTTCATGCCATTTTTCGTGCGCGCCGCCATCATCGGCCTGCAGCAGTTCCCCATCGTCAATGCGTCTCTCGAAGGCGACGGCATCCGCTATCACCGGCACGTAAATGTCGGCATCGCAGTCGCGCTCGATTGGGGATTGATCGTCCCCGTCCTCAAGAACGCCGACGAACTGAACTTCCTGGGATTGCAGCGCGGCATCACCGACCTCGGCGAACGCGCCCGCAACAAAAAGCTGAAGCCGGAAGAGGTCGAAGGCTCGACGTTTACCGTCACCAATCCCGGCCAATTCGGCGCGGTATTCGGTCTGCCGATCATCAATCAGCCCAACTCGGCGATCATGGGCGTCGGCGGCATCACCAAGATGCCGCTGGTCGTCACCGACAAAGATGGCGCCGACTCGATCGCCATCCGCTCGGTGGTGCATCTGACCCTCGGCTACGACCATCGCATCATCGACGGCGCAGTCGCCGACCAGTTCATGGCCTTTGTGAAGAAGACCCTGGAAGGGTGGGGCGAGGACGTAGGGTAGCAGCCTCTCCTTAAACACAATCGGCCTGAAGTATGGCACCATGAATCCGTGAACGCCGAAGAAACAGCAGACGCCGAAAGACAACTGAAGGCCAAGGCGCGCGAGGTCGGTGCTCATTTCCTAGTTCCCCGTCCAATCGACGAGGTCTTCGCGAAGTTCGACACAGGAGCATTGCCTGTGCGTGGTGAATACCGACTGATCATGGATGCTTTCCGCGGGAGCATGTCCTCAGCCGTTTCCACCGTCGCGTTGCCCTACGCGCTGACGTCGGCTGGTGTGCACCGAAGTCATTTTCAAAGGATCCACATAGCGTCGAGGATCAGAGCACAGGCGTATGACTGGGATGATGCGAAGGCGCGTGAAGTGGCGGACGCCGATATGAGCAAGTGGTTGTCCTCCGACGAAGGGCACAGCCAGCTAATCACCGATATTTTGGATTCTCTGTCCAACAGTTTTAGAAATGGCATCGAGTCCGCGGCCCACGAGTTATTAAGACAAGGGTTAGTGTTAGTTTGGTCTGCTTTTGAAGTTTTGAGTCGCGACATCTTTGAGACGGTGATGAACCAAGAACCCAAAAAAATACAGGGTTTGATGGCCAACCCCATTACCCGCAGGCGATTCGAAGCGGAACGACTCTCGATGGACGTCCTGCTTAGATACAGCTTCGACCTATCTACAAAGCTGGGAACGGTGTTAGTCTCACAAAACGACTTCAGCGATTTGCCGTTCATCAAATCGCTGTATTCTGTACTCTACCCCGGCAACGTGGAGCTAACAGAGTCCCTATCGCACAAAGAGCTATGGCTGCTGTATCAGCGCAGGAACTTGATTGTGGACCGCAACGCTGTTGTAGATCAACTGTACCTGGATAACACGGGGGAGGCTGCCGCAATCGGACAGCGACTCGTGTTCACTTCCAAACAGTTTGACGTTGCTTTCGACGTTGTTGCATCAGCGGGAACAGCTCTCGTCCAATCCCTTCCTAAGCTTTGCGAATCAGCGTAACTATTCATCGTGGCTGCCCATCCTTTTCGCGTTTTTTGCGAAAGGGTGGGAGAGCACAACTGTTACGGCTGCGATCCGCAATCGGGAAGGGCACGAGTTCCACGCAGCCTGCCCTGAGCGAAGTCGAAGGGCGCCGAAAAGGGCTTACATATCTCCGGCTTCGTTAGCAGATATTCCCGAGGACTGGATTAGAGCTAGAATTGCTTGCCATGAGATATGCAGTGCTGATTCTGTTGTTATCTAGTCTGGCGAGGGCGGCCGACTATTCCTCGACGATCACAGTGGTGGAGACTGACGCGATCCGGATCACGTCGGACGGAACTAGAACCACAACCGATTGCTCGGCTTACGTTCCGAACCAACTTGACTGCACTTCCGTTACATCTACGACCGCCAGCATTCAACTCGTTCAGCTGATTAAGGCGAGTGACGGCAAGACCTACGCTGTTGCTTGCGTTGATTCCGCGAGGCGACGATTTGCTCAGGGATTCGCGGCGGGTTCTGGTGCGACGTCTGTAAGCGGCTGTCGCATTCCCAATGGGGACTATAAGGCCCGATGGGATAATGGCGTTCTGGTAATCGCTCACGATAAGCATGGCAAGAAGAGGGAAACCAAGTTTTACGTCGTGACTAGGGTGACGCCGCCCCTAACGCCTTCCGCGTCTGTGCCCCAGCAGTAGGCTTTGACCGTCCCCTCTTCCAACCGCTGGGGTCGGCCTTGGTCTCGACTTCCGCACACACCGCAGCGGCTAAAGCCGCGCCCTGCAGCGGCGCTCTCGGCACGACTGTAAGTCGTGCCCTTCCCGGTTGTGCGGATGGTCCGGAAAAAAGTCGCCCTTTAGGGCCTGAGGTTCAGTCCTGCCCTGAAGGGTGGCCATTAACATTAGTCATCACGCGGCTCTAAAGAGCCGACCTTCCACGTTCCCACGCCGTCTGTGGTCTTTTACTCTGGTATCAATTCAAACACCGGATATCCCGCAGCAATCTTTGCAAACTCATCTAGCGGGGCGCCGGGTGCAATGGGAAAGAACTTCTGGACGGCACTCTTGTAATTAGTCAGATAAACCTTCAGCACCTGCGGTTTTCCAGAATCGTCCAGCGGCCGCAAGCGGAACCGGCGACGAGCTCCGCGCTTCAGAATGACTTCGCCTGCCGCTTCAGCATTGCGCACCCACTGCGTCCGGCCGCGAGGCGCAACCAGAAACTGCTTGCCCTCGAGTTCAAGTAAATTCACCGCTGTCGAATATATCTTTCCCGACTTCCTGCCTCTGACCTCGAGCAGGTATATGAATGAAGGGGCGATTCCCACTCCGGCTAGAAATCCAAAAACACGGTTGAAGAGTTTCTCCGGTGACGAGGGCTCCTTATACGTACGGTCTGCCATAAAGGTATTTTATTCTCGATCGTTGCCGAACGAATCGTGGGACAGAATAGTCAATCCCCTACTTTGCCGCTGCGTGATGGTCGTAGCTGATCACCCGCGTGATCTTCCACGCTCCATCCTTGCATTGCCATAGATGAATAAACTTGCCTTCGCCCACCCCGATCGTGTCTTCGTGCCCGGGATGATGAAAACGATGCACTCCAACTTCCAGCGCACCATATCCCTTCATGTAATAAACTTGCATCGTTCCCGGGACCAGTTCGCGCGTCGTTTGCCCGCAGATGTTTTTACGCACGCTCTCGGTCAACGCCACTTTCCCCAAGGTAACTCCGCCCTGGTCGTGATAAAACTCGACATCGTCAACGAAGAACGACTCAAACTTCTGCAGGTCGCAGCGATTGTAGGAATCGAACAGCGCCGCATCGAGCGTGGAGATCGTTTTGTCCAGTTCCGCCTGGTTGGTGATCTTGTCGAGGGGCAATGGGGGGACAGCCGCCCCCGGTTGTCCTTGTGCATTTGCCACAGAAACCAACATTCCGAAAAATGCTGCCAATAAAAACGAGCTTGCTCTGATCATCAGAACCACCTTTCAAAAGATTCACTTGTCGGTAAAAAGATTGAACTACAGAGTGCACATACGCAGATAGGAAGGCAAACGTTCCGCGCATTCTTAGCCGGTCGGATACTCTTGTCCGACACTCTTGACTTTCCCGGGAACTATCACAGCCGAGGCTGTCCCATCTTTTAGGTTCGCAAAGCCCTTGACAAATAAACTCTACATATGTTGATATTAGCGTATGGCACGCAAGCCCAACACTTCTGCTCAAACGCGCCAACTCCTCGCCGTCATGCTGCGGCAGCCGCGAACCTGGCAATACGGGTATGAGATCTCCAAGCAGACGGGATTGAAATCGGGCACGCTTTATCCGCTACTTATGCGGCTCAGCGATCAAGATTTACTGGACTCGCAGTGGCAGGAGCCGGAACGTCCCGGCAAGCCTCCTCGTCACGCCTACAAACTAACACCCAGTGGGTTGGCGCTTGCACGCGAGATGGCCGCAGACGCGAGATCCACCGTTCGTCGCAAGCTGGCGGACGCAACCATATGAGCACACGAAGCTCACTTCTGCGCCGGCTTTCGTGCTCCCTTATCGCGCATGCCGGCAATGTGCTTCCACTGGGCCGTTCGGCGTGGGCGGAAGCGATGAAAAACGAACTCCAGCACATCGAAGGTGATCTAGAAGCGCTGAGATGGGCGTCCGGATGTGTGATTGCAAGTTACTTCGAACGAGGAGGACGCAAGATGAACCAATCCTTTGGCAATATCGTCAGAAAGCCGAGCGCTTTTCTTCCACTGGCCATGTCGATCACTGCTCTCGCCCTGCTAGCCGGGGCTTACATTTTTGCGCTTGCCACCGGCCATGGCGGCTTGGTCCGCGAGCCGAGATGAGGGAGCGATCGCGCATCTATGGCAACTGCTGATGGCCGGACAACTCCCTGTGCTCCTCTTCTTCGCGATCAAATGGCTGCCGCGCGCTCCGAGACAGACTCTGTATGTGCTTGGCTTGCAAGTTGGAGCGGTGCTCGCGGCAATGGCACCCGTCTATTTTCTTCATTTGTAATTCGGCACTGCTAGATTGGAACCAGTTCTGGCTGGTCGATTGTCGGACAAGAGTGTCCGACCCACACGGCCGATTATCATCTCCGAGCTTGCCGTATTCGCTTTGCGCCTTGGTTGAAAGGCGAAGGGTGGGGCGCCTGCCCTGGGCTTCCCGTCCGAGTTCCCGGATGTCCCCAGGTTTCCATTTTCTTGTCCCGGAGCTTCGCACTTTTACTTTTGCCCTACTTCAACTCCCAGTTCTTTCCAAACAGCAGGATCATCCGTTATATAAAATATCGGCTCCATTTTTCTATGTTCGATAATGTCAGTTATGCCGTTTACAGTGATTATTTCGTAGGCTGGATAACCAGGAGGAAATCCAGGCGGAGGATGTTTTAGTTGAAGAGGCTCTGAACCTTTCACCTTGCCATGTACCTTTGTTCGTATTTGCCTTTTCGTGTCTTTTAACATGAATATCGCACTACTGCCCCATGGCTTAATGTAGTAGCTCATCGTAATTGAAACGTCGGCGCGTGTAAGTCCCGGTGGGAGGGTAATCCATTTCGGCAACCTCGACCCACTCGCTAGTTCAAAGGTTGACTCCGGGAAATACTCGCATCCTATCGCCGAACCTAAAACAGTTAGCGCAACAAAAAAGAGCAGGAATTTATCGATGCGCCTAATTACTTTGAGCATTTGCAATCACCTCCACCGAGAGTTTTATTTGCGGTTAAAAGTGTTCATCCGTCCCTTGTGTCTCCCCAAGTATCCGAGCGTCCAGACCGGGCGTCCGCAGGTTACCAGCCGGACCTGAAGTGCTCGTGATTCGTTGGATAAGGATAAGGGGCCGGAGCCGCTTTCTTCTTGCACGTGCTGCAATCACCTCCACCGGGAGATTTATCTGCGAACAAAATACACGCCTCTGCTACTAAATTGCATAGATGGCATGGGCCAAAAGGCAATCCACCGAGAAATGAACTGAAATTGCAATTGTATTGCGTATAGCAATCGTCGTGTTATTTACAGCATTTCTTGACGCAAGGCCTGCTATTCATGGCCAAATATTGCCATTCATAGGCCAGTGCTGAAAAGGGTTGTTACCAGTCGGATCAGTAAATCGTGCCGGGTTGTTCTCGACATAACGGTAGAAATTTGTGCCCGCCTTGAAACGTCACGACTTCTACCTGGCCAGAATCCCGCAGCGTCGCCAATTCTTCCATTAATCTGGAGAACTCAAGTTCCGTCACTGGTTCCCAGCCATCTTGCTCAGTTCCGATGCCGTGAAATGTAACCACGTGCCAGCAGCCGGGACGGACCCATGCGGCGACATCTTCTCCGGTCTGCGCAATCTGACGGCAGTCCACGGCGAACGGGTCCAGGGAATCTCCCGCAGTGTGAAAAGAATTTTGTTTACCCGCCCGCGCTTGCCGGTAACCAGCCGCGATCACCGGTTCCTTAAGAGACTGAATGGTGTCGTAAAACGGATAGCAGAAAGACGGCACCTCGATTCCCATCCAGCCTTCGATCAAACGCTTGGATTCAGCCGCCTCAAAACCGGATCGGTCGGCCGGCGTTCGTGCTTAACGGTATGGCTCGCGATCTCATGTCCGCGCGCCGCCATACGTTCAGGAGCTGGATGTCGTCGTTGCTCCAACTAATCTTGTGCCACGTGAAACCCTTAGCTTCTGCCCAGGGATCCTTGAAGATCGACTCAGTATTCGCGACCAGGAAAAATGTGGCGGGAAAACCGTGAGTATCGAGCACCGGAACAGCTCGCTCAAACTGGCAGAGCAGTCCGTCGTCGAAGGTGAGGGATAAGAGAGCCTTCTTCATACTGAAATCATCTCGTCCGAAAATCCAGAGCGTTCTAATGTTAGACGCGAGCCTTGAAATGTGCGTGCTAAAATCCCGCCATGCCGACGGCACTCCGTTCGGGCCCTTATCGATTTTACTTTTACAGCCACGAACCGAACGAACCGACCCATGTACACATTGACCGCGACGACCTGTCGGCCAAGTTCTGGCTTGATCCAGTGCAACTGGCGGGAAACTTTGGGTTTCGCGCCCATGAATTGCGCACTATACAATCTTTAGTGGAGCAACACCGGGAAAAGCTTTTGGAGGCATGGGATGAGTTTTTCGGCACCTAGTGCAGATGCGCGTGTTCTGGACGTGCAATTTACTGAGGACATCTTGAGCGTAAATCTGCGGGATGGCCGCGTAATTTCTGTGCCCCTTGCCTGGTATCCTCGACTTCTTCGGGCTACACCAGCCCAGCGGAAGAACTGGAAAATCTCAGGCGGTGGATTTGGTATTCATTGGCCTGACATCGATGAGGACCTCAGCACGGAAGGCCTTCTTCGTGGCGCGTCCGCACCCAAATCGGCGGTTCACGCGAAGTAGTCTGGATTTACGAGCGTTAATCGCAGCGCTGCTCCACCCAAGAATTCAGCGCCGAAGCTGCACTACTTTCCCATCTTTCCCAATTAAGGCCAACTCTGCCATTCCGATGAAGAGTCCGTGCTCGATCACACCGGGAATGTGACAAAGTTTGTCCGCCAGCGCGCGAGGTTCGGCGATTTCGCCAAAGGTGCAATCCAAAATGTGATGGCCTTCGTCAGTCACATAGGGATTGCCGTACGCATAACTCCGCAAAGAAACCTTCGCTCCCAGTGCCTCAATTTGTGGTTTGATCAGCGACTGCGCAAACGGGACTACCTCGACCGGAAGCGGGAATTTGCCTAACCGCTTTACCTGCTTGGCGGAATCGGCAATGACGATGAACCGGCGCGAGACCGAAGCGATGATCTTCTCGCGCAAAAATGCCCCACCGCCTCCCTTAATGAGATTCAGCTGCGGATCGATTTCGTCGGCGCCGTCAATATCGATATCAATCTGCGAATGTTCTTCGAGCGTAGACAGCGGTATCCCGAGTTGTTCGGCGAGGTGCTGGGTTTGTTGCGAAGTGGGAATGCCGACAACCTTCAGCCCGCTGCGCACCCGCTCGGCCAGAAATCGTACTGCGTAGGCTGCGGTCGAGCCCGACCCCAGGCCGACTATACTTCCCGCCGGCACAAGCTCGACGGCGGCGCGGGCGGCAAGTTGTTTTTCTTGATCCCTGGGATCACTTTGGTTAGAAGATGCGGTCATTTTTCGCGAGACGAGGCTAACAGCCACGGCGACCTGCCATTGTATGGAAATTCAGTGATCAGTGGCTAGTGGCCCGTGCCTGCCTATAAGAAAAGGTTTGGAAATTCAGAGACAAGTGTCCAGTGAGGAAATATCGGTGCCGATATCGTGGGCACTTTTGCCCAGCAGCAGCGCTGAGCCTGCCGTTACTAACTCTGACCAAGAGCCACTGACCACTAGCAACCCTAGTCGCCAAGCTGGGCGGCGGGTTGTTGCGACCCGTGGTGCAACGCATAGAGCACCAACTCTACGCGGCTGGAAATCCCCAATTTTTCGAATATTCGGAACAGATATTTCTTGACCGTGTGCTCACTCAGCCCCAGTTCGCTGGCGACATTGCGGTTGGAAAGCCCATCGGTGACCAGCGCGACCACCTGCTCCTCCCTCGAGGTGAGCAGGATTTCCCCGGTCGCGCTTACCACCCGCAAGCAAGGCGATTGACAGACCGAATCAAGCAGATAGCTGAGCTGTTGATTGGTGGCGAAGATTTCGCCTTTATGCACGCGCTCGATGCATTCACAAAATAGCTGGAACGACGAATTCCCCAAACAGAACAGGCCGCGCGCTCCCGCCCGAAACGCTTGCACGACAGCTTGCCGGCTTTCGATATCGATCAAGCAAATTTTCGGTATTTGCGGATGCATCAGGTGCAGGGTGCGGACCATGGCGAGGTCCGGCACAGCGGAGTAAGGGACCGAGCAACTGATGACCACAATGTCCGCCCCACCGGCCTCGAGAAATTCCAGAATGGGAGGAATTTCGCTGGGGCAGGAGAACACCTGAAAACCTTGGTCGCGAAGCGAACCGGCCAATAGCTGGCTCTCCAGCTGCTTGGAGTCAGCCAGTAACACGCTGATCCCGTTTGACGAAGAAGCGCTTTCCATTGTCATGGCTTACCAACGTGAGAAGAATCGTCCGTGAAGGAAATGTACTTGTTAGAAATTCCAATTGCAGTGACCAGAGAACATTGCAGCAACTCTGTTCTGTGGAAAACTCAAAAACATAACTTCCGGAATTTCTCGAAGCCACACTAGCTACTTCCGTGCGGGGTACTTTCCGCGTCTTGTGGGATCGCCGTCTCCGGCTTATTTTCCTTTTCGCAGCGCGCGGTAATCGGGTTGCGGTGATCTCTTCTCATGAACATTCAGCGTGCAGCTCTGTTGTCATTGATTTGCGGATTGCTCGCCCGCACCGCGCTTCCTGTTTGCGCTCAGTCTATAGAAGGGCCCAACGCAACGGGAATTAGCAACACCAGTACGGCGGATGGCACGAGGGGTCCCAATAGCGGGAGTCCAGCCTTGACGGGTGCACGCCATCCGCTGTACCGGCTGCGTAAGAGCGACGTTGTCGAGATCAAGTTCACGTTCTCACCGGAATTTGATCAGACTACCACCGTCTTGCCGGACGGATTCCTCGCGCTAAAGACGGTAGGCGATCTTTTCGCTGAAGGGCTGACCGTCGCGGAGTTGAAAGACGTGGTTCGTGAGGCTTACGCATCCACGCTGCGTGATCCCGAGGTCAGCGTCATTCTCAAAGATTTCGAGCGGCCATTCTTTGTAGCGGGAGGGCAGGTCGGACATCCCGGAAAATATGAGTTGCGTTCGCCAACTACGGTTGCCGAAGCGGTTGCCGTCGCCGGGGGATTTACTGAACAATCCAGACACTCGCAAGTTGTTGTTTTCAGGACGGTTGCTGCCGGGGTCGTGAAAGCGCACGTCCTAAATGTCAAGGCCATGTTGGCCTCGCGAAACTTGGAAGAAGACTTTGAACTCAAGCCAGGAGACATGCTGTTTGTACCGCAAAACCGGATTTCAAAGATCCGAAAATTCTTGCCCGTATCAAGTCTCAGCACGTTTTTCACGCCGGCACAATTCTGAGCTATGACCCAGGAGTTACAAGTCGTTGCCTCGCGAGGGCCTCTACACTCGCCCACATTACGCGACGTGGCTGCTGTGTTCTTCAGGCAGAAACGATTACTGGCAATTTCGTTTGCGGTGATCGCAGCCACGGGAATTTTGTATTCAGTTCTTTTTCCTTCTTACAAAGCGGAGATGAAGGTATTGCTACGCCGGGGGCGAATCGACCCTGCGGTGTCGCCGACGCCGACTCCATCGCCAGCATTCGAGCACGATGAGATCACTGAAGAAGAGCTGAATTCGGAAGTGGAACTTCTTCACGACGAGGACATCCTCCGGCAAGTGGTGCTCGATACCGGATTGGCACGAAAGACGTGGGTCTCGGCGCTGACTTTACAGAATCCAGAGGCGCGGACCGAGAAAGCGGTACGACGCCTCGCCGACAAGTTGGACGTACAGCCGGTCCGCAAGTCGCGTCTGTTTACAGTCTCCTATAGTTCCTCAGACGCCGCGCGATCGGCAGCGGTCCTGCGTTCTTTAGCGCGAGCCTATCTTGCGAAACACGCGGCAAATGTCCGGCCTTCGGGACAACAGATCTTTTTCGAACAACAAGTGAATGAGTCGCGAATCGTTCTCGAAGAAGCGCAGGGTGACCTGATCGCCTTTACGCGGAAACAAGGAGTTGTATCCGCCGGCCTCGAACGCGATCTCGTTCTTCAGAAACTGAGCGAAGCGCGAGCGTCGGAGTTGGCAATTGAATCCGCGCTGACGGAAGCAGGTACTCGCGTTCGAGTGCTGGAGTCAAGCTTGCGTGATTTGCCGCAACGGCGAGTGGTTGAAACAAAAAATGCCGACAACCCTCAACTGGAAGAAAAACTGAAGTCCAAGTTGTTGGAGTTGGAGCTGCAGCGCACATCGCTGATGACTAAATTTCAGCCCTCCTACCGCCTGGTTCAGGAAGTTGATCAGGAAATCGCCCAAGCCAGGGCTGCGATTGAAGCTGAAGAGGTAAAGCCTCTGCGCGACGAAACTACCCAGGATGATCCGGAGTTCGAATGGGCGCTCTCCGAACATCTTAAGAGTGAAGTTGAGCTGCAGGCACTCGCACAAAAGCGAGTTGTGGCGCGTGAACAAGTCAATGCCTATCGTGCGGCGGCAGAAAAATTGGGAGAGAGCGCAATCGCCCAGCACGATTTAGAGCAGCAAGTAAAAGCCGCCGAGGATAAGTACCTGCTTTACTCCAACAAGCGCGAAGAGGCGAGAATTGGCGATGCGCTTGACCAGAATGGAGTGTTAAATGTCGCCATCGCACAGCAACCCCGCGTGCCAGAGCTTCCGGCTTTTTCATTCCTGGCAGCGGTCTCTTTTTCCTTCATCGGCGCATGCGGGTTCAGCACTGCAATTGTGTTCGTTAACGATTATTTCGCCCCTGACTTCCGGACGCCTGATGAAGTGTTTGAGCTTTTAGGATCGCCGGTCCTGGCATCGCTGCCGGCAATCCGCCATACCGGTCGCAATTCGGAGGCGTCATGAGTGTAGGCGCGCAAGTTTGGAAGCATGTTACTCCCGGCGCCAACCCCGTGCTCCATCGTAAGCCGCCGACGGCGGTTCCCGCCCCGCCGTCCGGGAATGCACCGAACGATCCCGCGTTTGCGCTGATGCATCAGTTATTTTTCCCCAGCGCCACCCTGCGTCGGACATCGATTCTGCTGGCTGCGGCAGATACACCTTCCAAAGCTTCGTCATTGAGCGAAAAAATAGCGGTCAATCTGGCGCAAGTTTCTGGCGCAATGGTCGGGATTATCGAAAGCGGTTCTCCGTTGCAACGGAATCCTTGGGGAGGGAAAGGATTGCCTGTCGGCTTCGGCCGCGGGTTATGGCAGATGTACTCATCGCGCCTCGCAGAACGCGTTTGGCAAATTCCTATCGCCCTGGTGGGTCACGAGCGGAATGACAGTCGCGGGTCGACGTGCGATGGCCTGAAAGAACTTCGCACTGCGTTCGATTACTTTTTACTATCGGCCGCAATCCACGACTGCGAGATGCCCGCTCTTTGCAATTTGTGCGAAGCGGCTGTTCTGGTGCTCACGGCAAATGTCACCCGCCGCGAGGCAGCCGTCAAAGCGAAAGAACAATTGTTGCGGCAAGGGGTGACATTATTAGGAACCGTGCTTGATCAAAGAACATTGCCCACTCCGGAATCGATTTATCGACGGCTGTGAAGGACCTATATGCGAGAGCTCGCGAACATTCTCGATTTTCAGGCCGTGCGACGGCCAAAAGTTCCGAGCGCGGCGTTTGCTGCTCCGCATGTCGGCTATTCTGATCTGGCGAGGCTGATCCCTGGAGCTTCTGATTCCGTTACGCCGGCCTCAACCTCTCGACCGATTCTCCGAACAGTCGCGACGCATATTTTGCCGCGATTCTGCCACAAGTTTGACGCCAGGATGCTCGCGCCCGCGACGTTCGACCTGGCGCTCATCACCCTGGTCTTTGCTCTCGAAGCCTGGGTGCTGGGATCGAAATCGCTTCATTCGGCTATTTTCTGTATTTATGTCTTGAGTTTCCTCGTCTTTGCGATTGAAGAGGACTTGTACCTTCCGCGGAAGACCAGCTTGCCCGAAAACGCAGCCGCGTGTCGAGCCGTCGCGTGGGCAACGCTTTTAGCAGCCTTTTTTCTAAGATGGCCAGCAGTTCATGGTGCAGGAATCATATTGTTTGCGCTTAGTTTGGGTACTCTCGGTGCTCTGGTCACTTCGAGACAATTACGGCGGAGCCTTCGTCCAACTGAAGCACCGCTTCGCAACGCTCTGATAGTAGGTAGCGGAGTCAGAGCCGCGCGAGTTGCCGACGCCATCCTGCGCGATCAGAAGTCGTCTCGGCTGGTCAAGGGTTACATCACAGAAAACCATCTTCGCAGTAGCTACGGTCCCGCCATGTTGAGCAGGGTAGCACGCGAAGAATTCGTAGATGAACTGGTCATCGCGAGTTCGGACCCGTCAGTTGTAGAGATTGCCGTCCAAGAGGCTTGCAAAAACAAGCTGGACGTGAAGATTGCGCCCGATATCTGCATTCCAGTTTCCGCGGTAGATTTCGAGAATCTTGGCGGCCTGCTACTGGTCAAAGTCCAGGATCATCAACCTCCCGAGTATCGGCTGGCGCTGAAACGAAGCCTCGACTTTGTACTGGCAACGTGTGGCCTGATTGCGCTTTCGCCGTTGCTGATTCTAATTGCGGTATTCATCAAATGGGATTCTGCGGGACCCGTTTTCTATCGTGCGCCCCGTACCGGGCGCAAGGGACGGCGGTTCATCTGTTACAAGTTTCGAACCATGGTGGTCGACGCCGAAGCGCTCAAGGATGAGCTGCGCGGCAGAAACGAACGCGAGGGAGCGTTTTTCAAAATCGGCAATGACCCTCGAATCACCCGGCTGGGACGACTTCTCCGGCGCCACAGCCTGGATGAACTTCCGCAGTTGTGGAACGTGTTACTTGGCGACATGAGCTTAGTCGGACCGCGGCCTCACCCTGTTGACGACGTCAGCCAGTACGAACTTCAGCATCTACGAAGACTCGATTTCGTTCCCGGAATTACCGGGTTGTGGCAAGTGACGGCACGCCGGGATCCGTCGTTTGAACGCAACGTCGCACTGGATGTTGAGTACATCAAGAACTGGAATCTGTGGCTCGACGCGCGCATTCTCTGCAAGACCGTGTCTGCCGTGTTCGAAGGGAGCGGAGTGTGAGTTCGCCCGCGATTCCCATAAATCGCTTCGGAAGAAGCGCGGCGTCATTAGCCATTCTTCCGCTCAGAATTTTTCATCTATGGGTGAGTTTGCCCGCGGCCATGTTTTTGTTGGTGTTGACCGCCATGCTGTTTCGCCCGCCGGATCTGAAATCGTTTCCCATCGACCGGGTCGCATTCTTTGCATTGGTGCTTTTGCTGGCGGCTCGCCTGTGTCTTCGTCGCGGATCCCTGCGCTCCTATCCTGCAACCTGGCCACTGCTGGCACTGATGGTGATCGGGCTCTGGGGCGTGTTGACCCAACCCTTTGATCCACAAAACTGGAGCGTGTTCGCGGCAAAGTGGGCGGTCCCGTGTGTGTTCTTTCATATTGTGGGACTAGTGTTTTCCGGTGATCGCTCCCTGCGAAAGCTGGAGATGTTTCTTTTGATCGTACTGGCGTATCTGACCGCAATTTCTATTTTTTCTCTACTGAACCTGCAGACCTTCATAGTTCCCCGATTCATCACCGACGAGGGAATCGGTATCCACGCCGACCGGGCTCGGGGTCCTTTTTTACAGGCGGTTGCAAATGGCCTTTGTCTGAATCTTCTCGGACTCGTAGCCTTGGATTCGTTTCGTAGAAGGAAACTGCGCGGGTTTTTAGCGGCGGCACTTTTCTTGGCTGTGCCCGTGGCATTGCTGGCAACCAAGACCCGTGCGGTTTGGATCGCCTCAGTTTTGTCGGTCTTGTGCCTCGTGTTTTTCGGACCCACGGCCAAGCTGCGTCGGATCGCGCTCGCATGGTGCGTTCTGGCAATTGTTGGGACAGGAATCCTCGTGCTTTGTCGCGCCGATCAGGAGTCGCTTGCACAACGCGCGATGGACCGCTCGCCCGTCGACTTCAGGACCGAAATGTACAGCGCGGGCTGGCAAATGTTTGTCGAGAAACCAATTCTGGGCTGGGGTAGCGAGCACGACATTCAGGCAGAAGTTGAGAAGCGGGTCAGCGGCTTCCATCCCGAGTACTACGTATTTCACAACACCTTCTTGGAACTCGCCGTGGAACGAGGCCTGCTCGGCCTCGGGTTGTACGTATGGTTGATGATCTGCCTGTTCCGCCTGGCGAAGACAAGCGAGAGTTCTAACGCGATGGACGGCGCCTTCTCGAACTCAAATTTTCGCAAGCTCTGGCCGTTGCTGCTTGGAGTTTATTTATTGAATGCCAGCGCGGTGGTAATGAATTACCAGTTTGTAAATGCGGTCCTGTTCACGATTGCTGGAATTATGGCGGCGCAAACTTCAGGCAAACGGCAATTCTACGGTCACTCCGGGGTTGATCAATGAACACGATCGCTTACCTCGCCAACAGCTTTCCTGAAGCGGTGGAACCTTATGTCTGGGCAGAGATTGGCGAGCTGCGTAGCCGGGGAAAAGCCGTGCTGGCGTGCAGCTTCCGACGTCCCCGGCAAGTTCCGGCACAAGCTGCCGAGATGACCTCAGAGACGACGTACCTCTTTCCCTTGGATCCGCGGTTCGCGCTGCAAGCATCCTGGCTATTCTTCGCGCGGATTGTACTAATTGCCGATCTTTTCTGGCGTGCGATCCGCGGGCGGGAGCCTATACAACGTCGCGCACGGACCATTGCCCACACTTGGCTGGGCGCATATTTGGCAGCGGCGCTCTGGAAAAAGCAAATCACGCATGTTCACATTCATCACGGATATTTTTCTTCCTGGGCAGGAATGGTGGCGGCGCGAATATTGGGCGCGACATTCAGCATGACCCTGCACGGTTCTGATCTTCTGGTTCGCGCGGATTATCTGGATTGCAAACTCGAACACTGTAAGTTCTGCATTACGGTTTCAGAGTTCAATCGCAGATACATTCGCGAACACTACCCCGAAGCGGATCCTCGCAAGATACTCGTCCACCGCCTGGGAGTTGATTTGGACTTGTGGCGTCCCCTGCAGAAGGTAGACCAGGAGACCAACTTTTCTATTCTGAGCGTGGGACGCCTACACCCAGTAAAAAACTACGAATTTCTCATCCGCGCCTGCCGCGAACTAAAAAATGCCGGTTTGCAGTTCCACTGTACGATTGCCGGCGAAGGTGACGAGCGGGGATGGCTGAATAATCTAATCCGCGAAATGTGTCTGCAAAATGAGGTTGAGCTCTGTGGCCACGCCGGGCGCGACAGATTGAGAATTCTCTACAGTCAAGCCGATGTGGTGGTGCTTACCAGCCACAGCGAAGGAATTCCTCAAACCCTGATGGAGGCGATGGCGATGGAGAAAATCGCTCTCGCGCCAGCGATCACCGGAATACCCGAGTTGATCTTCGACAGACTAACGGGTTTTCTCTATCAGCAAAATTCGCTCCCTGACTTCCTGGACAAATTAGTTAGCATCGCCGCCGCGAAGCCGTCGCTCGATCGTCTTGGCCAACAAGCCAGGAAGCATATTCATTTGCACTTCAATTGTCAGCGAAATCTGGCCATCTGGGCTGACGATTTCCTCCGTCATTTCGAAGGCGCCTCACAAAAACAAGAAAGTTGTCATGCGAATTCTGTATTGCAACAAGTACAACTTCCGGTTCAGCGGGACCGAAGCATACCTGTTTGACACCATGGAATTGATGCGGTCTCGGGGCCATCAGACCGCTCTGTTTTCCATGGCCGATGACCGCGGGCTCGAGACCCCTTACGACGATTACTTCGTCCCCCGCATCGACTTCAAGCGGGACGCCGGACTAGGTCGCAAAGCCACTTTAGCATTCCGGGCCGTCTATTCCATTGAGGCCCGCAAGCGGATTGGGCGGATGATCGACGACTTGCGGCCTGACGTCGCCCACGTCAGAAACATTTATCACCACCTGTCGCCTTCGATTTTGTGGGAATTGAAAGCGCGCGGCGTGCCTGTGCTTTATCACATTAATGATTTCAAACTCATCTGTCCCAACTACAACCTGATTTCATCTTCTGGCGATGCCTGTGAACGTTGCAAGGGCGGAAAGTTTTGGAATGTGGTTCGCGAGGGATGCTATCCCGGCGGCTTTGGGCCTTCGACCGTTCTGGCCGCGGAAGCCTATTTCCATCGCTGGATTTCAACTTATGAGAAGTGTGTTGATCTCTTGCTAGCACCGAGCGAATTCGCCAAGCAAAAATTGATAGAGAACGGTGGATGGTCACCCGCACGAATCGAACTGCTACCGCACTTCCAGAATTGTCCCGCGCAGATTGTGCCGCACCCCGGAACGGATGCGCCGATTTTATATTTCGGACGACTGTCCGCGGAAAAAGGCGTTGATGACCTTCTGCAGGCCATGCGGCGCTTGCCCAATATCCAACTGATGATTGCCGGGGACGGACCGCAACGTCCCCTGCTGGAGGCGCTTGTCAGAAGCCTAAGACTCGGCAACGTCACATTCTCGGGGCATCTCTCCGGGGCCGATTTGGACAACGCCATCGCGCGCTCACAATTCACTGTCTTTCCTTCACGTGCTTACGAAACCATGGGCAAGAGCATTCTCGAGTCCTATGCGCAGGCGCGTGCCGTGGTGGCCTCCGATTTGGGCTCGCGGCGCGAACTCGTTGCCAACCGCAAGACGGGCATTTTGTACAAGGTCAAAGATATCGACCAACTTTCTTCCGCGATTGGATTTTTACACGAGCGCCCGGAGCTGGCTAGAAAAATGGGAGTCGCCGGCCGTGAGCTGGTGCAAGAGAAGCATTCACAAGCACATCACTTACAGTCGCTCGAAAACATTTATGAAAGGCTGATGAGGGGGACCAAAATTGCAGCACAAAAAACTCCGCTGCGACCGTTACCCGTTTCGCACGGGACAACCGAAGCACAAAGCCTGCGCATTGCTTTCATTGGCGGCCGAGGAGTAATCGGCAAATACAGCGGAATCGAAACCTGTTACGAAGAACTAGGCGCAAGGCTCGCGGAAACGGGCCACAAGGTCACCGCATATTGCAGAAGTTATTTCACACCCAAAGCTAACC
Organism: uncultured Acidobacteriota bacterium; assembly: GCA_963702345.1. Lineage (GTDB taxonomy): Bacteria > Acidobacteriota > Terriglobia > Terriglobales > Acidobacteriaceae > Gp1-AA145. The sequence goes on from CAVPCD010000004.1 coordinate 187,687, forward strand.
AGTACCGGGGCATGAGGATTGTCCGACTGCCGACCATTCGCACCAAGCATCTGGAAACACTGGTCCATACGCTCCTGAGCACGATTCACGCCTGCTTCAGCGATTGCGACGTCGTCCATTACTACACATTGGGGCCTTCGTTATTCTCTTTTCTCCCCAGGATGTTCGGCAAGAAAACTATAGTCAGCGTGCAGGGCCTGGATTGGCAACGCAAAAAGTGGGGGCGAATTGCGCGGCGTGCTCTGAAGTTTTGTGAGTGGACTTCGGCGCGTCTGCCGAACGCCACGGTAGTTGTGTCGCGTACATTGCAGGAATATTACCGGTCGCGATACGCGAAGGACTGCGCATACGTGCCCAACGGCACACGAATACGCGAACCGCAAACCGGAAATTTTCTGGAAAGCATCGGGCTTCAACCCGACGGCTATGTGCTCTTCCTCGGCCGCTTCTCGCCAGAAAAGAATTGCGATCTTCTGATTGAAGCATTCGAGAAACTCGATACGCCGATGAAGTTGGTTCTGGCTGGCGGCTCGAGCCACACCGACGACTATGTCGATCGCTTGCGACAACACCAAAGCCAAAGAGTGAAAATCCTGGGCTGGATTTCCGGCGACGCGCTGGAAGAAGTTCTTACCAATGCCGCACTGTTCGTTCTGCCATCCGACCTGGAAGGTTTGTCTCTTGCCTTGTTGGACGCCATGGGCGCGGGCGTGTGTGCGCTAGCGAGCAACACTCCCGAAAACATCGAGGCGTTGAGCGATGCCGGCTTCACATTTCGCCGGGGCGAAGTCAACGACTTGCAGCGAATACTGACCCTGCTGCTTTCTGATTCCGTCTTGCGTGAGAATATCGGCCGTCGTGCTCAGGCACGAATTCGGCGGGAGTATTTGTGGGAAGGAGTGGCAAAAGAGATGAATGCTGTGTACTTGTCACTATTCGAGCGTTCACAGGGAACGCCGGCAGTGAGAAAGAAAGCTGCGGGAAAAGCTGCCTAGCAACTGCGGAACTCTGCTAAGTTCCAAAGCTCACCGGCTCCAGTTTTGCCGTGAAGTGCCGCAGGAATGGCGCCTCGTACGTAAGCTTCAATCCGCGGATCGCCTCACGCTTCTTCCAGACTTCGAGAATAATTTCGACCACGTAATCAATGTGGCTTTGGGTGTAAACACGGCGCGGAATCGCCAGTCTCACCAGGTCCATTTTGGCGGCAGCGCCAAACATGAGCCGCCCGATTTCGACTGAACGAATTCCGCCTTCCAAATACAACTCGGTCGCTAAGGCGACCGCGGGAAATTGTTCCGCCGGAATGTGGGGCAGAAAAGCCCGTGCATCGAGATAAATTGCGTGGCCGCCCGGTGGTTGGACTATGGGAACTCCGTGCTTGGCAATGTGGTTGCCGAGATACGCAGTCGAAGTGATGCGATACTGCAGGTAATCTTCTTCTAGCGCTTCTTGCAGTCCAACCGCTATCGCTTCCAAATCACGCCCGGCCAGTCCGCCGTAGGTCGGATAGCCCTCGGTCAAGATCAGCAGGTCTTTTTCCTGTTGCGCCAGCAGGTCGTCATTGGTGCAAAGGAAACCGCCAATGTTCGCCATTCCATCCTTCTTCGCCGACATGGTGCAGCCGTCGCCGTAGCTGAACATTTCCTGAGCAATCTGCTTGGGCGTTTTGGATTCGTATCCCTGCTCACGCAGCTTGATGAAGTAGGAATTTTCGGCGAAGCGGCAAGCGTCGAAATAAAGCGGAATTTTGTGTTTACGGCAAACCGCGCTCACTTGCCGGACGTTTTCCATCGCAACCGGCTGGCCGCCTCCGGAATTGTTGGTGACCGTGAGCATAACCAGCGGCACATGATCGCGGCCGACGCGATCGATCAACGCTTCCAGCGCCTTCACATCCATGTTGCCCTTAAACGGATATTTCTTCTGCGGCTCTCGGCCTTCCTCAATCACCAGGTCAACCGCTTGCGCCCCGAGGAATTCAACGTTGGCGCGGGTGGTGTCGAAATGTGTGTTGTTGGGAACGACATCGCCCTTTTTGCAGGTAACTCCAAACAGGATTCTCTCGGCAGCGCGTCCCTGATGGGTGGGAATAACGTGACGGAAGCCAAATATGTCCTGCACCGAAGCACGAAATCGCTCGAAGCTCTTGCTGCCCGCGTAACTTTCGTCGCCCTCCATAATGGCGGCCCATTGATGCGTGGACATGGCGCCGGTGCCGGAATCCGTAAGCAGGTCGATCAGCACATCGTCGGCCGGAAGCAGAAACAAATTGTAATGAGCAGCACGCAGAAGCTTCTCGCGCTGTGGACGCGTGGTCCAGCGAATCGGCTCCACGCTCTTGATCCGAAAAGGCTCGATGATGGTGCGGGACATGCAGGGTTATTGAACCATGAAGGACGCACGAAACAAAAGCCTAAACCACGAAGGACACCCTTCAACTTCGCTCAGGGCAGGCACGTTACGCGAAGGAAAACGGGCTTAGGGCACCTGCACTGAGTCTTCGTCTTCTTGGTACATCACGGCGGCAGTCCGCTCGAGTTTGTCCCAGGAGAAAGACTCGCCGGTGATGGCGCGCTTAACCGTCTTGAATAGCACCAGCGAAAACAACTGGCGATAGGCGAAGCGCTGCAGCCACACTTGACTCAGCAGCCACGGGTCTTCTCGCGTATCCGGGGTGCGGCGTTCGAGTGCAAAGGCAATGGCCGAGGTGATGAAATCAATGATCAAGAACGCCGCGAAGAAGATCACCAGCCGCTGAAAACTCGCAGGGTCAGTCGACCCGGGATGGAAATGCCTTTGCACGAAATACCACAAAGCGCCGACCGTAAACATGATGTCGATGAATGGTGACACCAGCGGCAGCAAGATCTGAAACACGACGATGTTCGGCAATGCGACCCAGCCCAGTGCGCCCTTGCGCGCAAACACTCCGCGATGCTTGTAGACCGCCTGCAATATCCCAAATGACCAGCGGAAGCGCTGCCGCATCAGCCCGTTGGCGTTTGTTGGCGCTTCGGTATAAGCCAAAGCGCGATCTTCGTATTCCACGCGATATCCGCGGCGAAGCAAAGCCATGGTCAGATCGGCGTCCTCGGCAACAGTGTCGATGTGGTAGGCTCCCGCCTCGCGCACTGCCGATACTCGCCATGCCCCTATTGCCCCGGGAACCACACTGACCGCGCCGAGTATATTCAGGGCGCGGCGCTCGAAGTTTTGGCTGGTAATGTACTCGAGCGCCTGCCAGCGGGTCCAAAGGTTTACCCGGTTGCCGACTTTCGCATTACCCGCAACCGCGCCAACGTTAGGATCCAGGAAGTGTGGTACCAGCAGCGCCACCGCGTCTTTAGCGATCACCGTATCGGCGTCGATTCCGACGAAAATTTCCTCATCCTCTTGAAGGTGCAGCAGGCCAAAATTCAGCGCTTCGGCTTTGCCGGAATTCGGCTTAGTCAGCACCAGCAACCGGCCTGACGCTTGTTCGCGCGGGAAGCAGGTGCGGGCCACTTCTAATGTTTCGTCTTTCGATCCGTCGTCGATCACAATCACACGAATATTGTGATAGCTCGATCTAAGCGCCGCGCGAATGGTGCGCTCTATCACTTTTTCTTCGTTGTAGGCAGGAATCAATACAGCGACTCGCGGGCGATAGGCTTCGATCAGGTCGTTGCTATAAGGTCGCCGCTTGAAGCGATCGATAATCGCTAACGCGCCGATGAATAACAGCCTGCCTGTCATCAACAAGTCGCCGATAAAAAAGATGAAGGCGATTATTCGCACGCCAGCTCCGTACATCCAGAAGCCAACCCAGGTCAGCCACGCCGACCAAAGCTCATTGCGCCCGATTGGCGGCATGACTTCGGCCCGGGTTTTGTGCCACAAGTCGCTGACCGAGACAATCTGAATTCCTTTTGCACGCGCACCCTCGATAATCAAAGGCAATGCCCGCACTGTCTCGCGGCGGTTTCCGCCTCCATCATGAAGCAGGATGATGTTTCCGCAGCTGATATCGTTCGGCTTACATGGAGGCAGATGTTGCAAGACGAAGCTCGCAATCTCCTCACCGGAACGATTCCCACGCCAGTCATCTGGATCGATCTTGTCGCCGATGGTGAAATACCCCATTTTCTCGGTCACTTCCAGCGGCCGAACTTCGTCTTCGGTGTCTGGTTCGGAGTCGATCGAATACGGTGGACGGAAGAGGTGAGTTCGAATTCCCAGGCGGCTGGCGAACAAGCTTTCAGTCAGGTTCAGCTCCAACTCCACCATGGTGTTCGACAGATCGCTGATATCGGGATGAGTGAAGGTATGATTGCCGATCTCGTGCCCTTCGTTATAAATTCTCGAAGTGATCGATGCGAACTTGTCGGCCTGATTTCCGATTAAAAAAAATGTTGCGGGCGCGTGCTCGCGCTTGAGGACATCCAGGATCCGCGGCGTCCAGTCAGGATCGGGGCCGTCGTCAAACGTGATCGCAACTTGGTTCGGACTGGCCCCGTATCGGCCCACACGGTAGGGCTCGGGCAATGTGTCCATGGTCTCATCAGCAATGAGGCCCGCGGGATTATCCATCGACATTTTCCGTTCGCCGTTTTCCGGCGTGGCTTCCACGTTCAGGATCTCGCCGCTCCCTTCGAGATCGACATCCTGGCCGGGCGGAACAACGCCTAGCTTCGAAGGCGCGGCTGCGTCCATGGGGAAATCCCAAATCCTCCAAAGTGAACGATCTTCCGAGCCCAGCCGCCACAAAGCGAACGTTTTCACGCCAAGCTGACGCCCCGCGCGCATTTGATTTAAAGCCGTGACGCCATCCAGAAACCATATGTCGTGCTGCAGATTGTGCTCGTCAAGATAAACAATGTGCGGATTCATGTCGTCGGCGTCAAAACTGACGTCGGCTTCGGAATCGCGCGCCGCCAGCCAGGCTTCCTGCACCGTCACATTGATGTCGTGCTCGTCGGCAGGCAGCTTTCCGCTTTTCGGCCGTTGCACCCAGTCATAGCCGTAATTGGCGATAGCACAAATAAGTTTGTCGATGGGGATTAACTTCTTCGCCTGCGACAAATTATTGGTAAACCAGTCTTGCGCGGCGATCGGGCCGGCGGTGCCGCCGCCGCCTGCATAGTGCTGGTCATAATTCATGAGCACGACACCATCGGCTGCCTGACCCACGCCTCGGTAATCGAAGTCTGAATTTCCTGAAGGTGCGCTTACATAAAGCTTCATGCCCTTCGAGTGCAGATCTGTCGCGAGTTCGTTCAGCAGAACAACAAACGCCGGCTGCGCTTTTTTGGGAAAGTCTTCGAAATCGACCATCAAGCCGCGATATTTGTCACTGGCCAGAAAAGTGTCGAGCTGCTGACGGAAGTTAGCGCGGGCACCGGGGTCGTTGAGAAAATCGGAAATATCGATCCATTCGCTGCCGTCGAAGTTGTTGACCAGCGGAAAGACATCCGTCCCTGTATCTTCCGACTTCAGAAACGGCATGACCTTGTAATCCACCGGACGGAGGGTCCCGCCCTGTATGACGTCAAAGAATCGATTGGTCTCGGAATCTACGCCCTGAAGGTGGCCGTCGGGCGTGAGCACATGCAGCCATTCCGGATAAAGCAAATCAATCTGCCGCGCATATTCGCGAAGCGAGGAATAACTCGCAGCATCCCAGGGAACGTAGAATGCGGCGCGAATGCCTTCATCGGTATTCAACGCCACCATCGACGCAGCGGCCTTGGTTCGGCGGTGACTGCGCCGGGTCAACAAGGTTCGTCTTTCCAGCGCCTTTTCCTTTTCGGTGGCTCGCAGTGCCTTGTAAGGCTCTTTCAGCGCGTGATACGGCCGCTTTTCGAAAGGAAGCAGGAGTTTCGGCAGAGGCTCTCGCATCGCCGTATAAACGAACACGACGATGACGGCGCTGACTAGAATGCCAGAGATGTCGAGCAGCCTCCGGAGACGTTTCCAGCGGCCCCTCTTGGGATCATAAAAAACGGGATGCGCCATGCCTATCAGACCAAGAACATCCTAGCGGGAGGATGAAGGAGGGTCAAACCTATCTATTAGATGCGTGATCACCTGGGCACGCAGGCTGATGCAGCTCCTGCAAACGCGATATATTGCCAACGTGGCCGAACTGGTTCGCAGAAACCTGCGATTTTTCACCCTTTTTATAGTCGCTGCTTTGCTTCTGCGGCTGCTTTTCATTTTCCGTTTTCCGGGGGTTGTGACCGACTCCTTCGTTTATGGCGACATCGCCAAGAACTGGCTGCAGCACGGAATTTATGGCCTCAGCGGCCCCGACGAAATCTCTCCCACTTACATTCGGCTTCCGGGTTACCCGGCGTTTCTGGCGTTCATCTTCGCAATCTTCGGCATGGAGCACTACCGGGCGGTCCTTTTCATCCAGATGTTCGTGGATGTCGGAACCTGTTTTCTGTGCGCGGACATCGCATTGCGGTTGCTGGGGCCGAGATTCGCGAAGATCGCTTTCGTTCTGGCTTGTCTTTGTCCTTTTCTAGCGGATTATTCTGCAGCGGCGCTGACGGAAACGCTCGAAATATTTTTCACCGCACTGGCGTTTGATCTGGCAATCCGAGCCCTGCAACGGGATTCAATGCGTAATTGGGCGGCTTGCGGGGCGGCGTGCGCGGCGGCCATTCTGTTGCGTCCCGATGGTGCGTTATTGGTAATGAATTTTGACCTCTATCTGCTCGCTCGAGTTTTGCTGCCAAATTCGCTAGTTGTCGGAAGCACTGGCGCTTCGATCTCTCGCGGAGCCGCAGTGCGGCGCAATTTTCAAGCCGCTACTCTCGTGACTGTTATCGCCATTGCGCCACTGGTTCCCTGGGCAATTCGAAACTGGAATGTGTTTCATCGATTGCAGCCACTCGCGCCTCGCTATGCCAACGAAGAAGATGAATTTGTGCCCATGGGATTCAATCATTGGGTGAAAACCTGGATCGCCGATTACGCGTCGACCGAGGAGGTCTATTGGTCAGTCCCGGGCAGTGAGATCGATAGCGCCAAGCTTCCATCCCGCGCATTCGATTCGCCGCAGCAGAAAACTCAAACCGCTGCTCTGATCATTGATTACAACCAGGAGCTTCACATCTCTCCCGACTTGGATAAGCGCTTCCAGGCGCTGGCGACCGAGCGCGTTCGCTCGCACCCACTGCGTTACTACGTCAGTCTACCGTTGCTGCGCATCCTCGATATGTGGTTGCGCCCGCGGACCGAAATGCTTCCCTGCGACACACGCTGGTGGGAGTTCAATGACGACGCTATCTGGTCAACTCTGGCCTTGGGGTTCGCAGCCATCAACCTCGGTTACTTCTTATGTGCGCTGGCAGGCTGGATGTACGCTCGCCGGCTCCCGCTCATCGGACTGCTGGCATTATTCGTGGTATTGCGTTCCGGTTTTTTGGGCACGCTCGAAAACCCTGAACCTCGATACACGCTGGAGATGTATCCGGTCATGATTGTCCTGGCGGCGTACGCGCTGGGCAAAATGCGCACTCATCCGAAGAGTAGCGCACTATAGGCGTAATCGAATTAGCTCAGCTTAGCTCAGCGGCGAATCACTCATGCGGAAACGCGTCCGCACGTGTTCGGAGAGCAGGGCGATCGCGTGACGATTGGCGATAGGATCCATACGCGCGAGATAACGCATGGCCTCTACTAAGACGCGCTGTCCGTCCACGTATCGCGGATCCGAGGTCCGCTCCCGTGGTTTCTTGCGGCTGATATCGGGCACAACTGGGATAGTAAAAACTTTGGCCATGACGCTCCGATGTTTATTTTGCGGACAGTCTCGCTGGTTCTTTGGATGGCATTTTCGAGTATAACGCCGCATTTTGTAGTACGCAGCCAGAAATTTCAGACGTAAGCCATTTATTTTTAATGGATTACGGTTTTGGTCTTGCCTGAAGTCTTCAGTTGGAACATCTTGGCGGGAATTTTTTGCCCGAGTTGAATGCCGGAATACTTGGCCAGCCGGTAGTCTCCGTCAGCCTCTATCAGCTTTTGTTGAACCGAGATTCCGGTTTGGGGATCGATCCACAGAATGATTTTTGGAAAGTTTTGTTTGATTTTGTCCGATTTCGGGATTAGCTCAACTTTCACAGCGTCCGTGCCATCGAGCTTCTCCTCACCGCCATAAGTGATGTCAAACGTCTTGCGCATGTCGTCTCCGCTACTGCCAAACCCAAGCACCAGAAAAGTCTCGAATTCGTCGCGATGCGTGCTCGCGTCGTACACATCTATGATCCCGGTTCGGGACTTATACAACTGAATTTTTCCTCGCGAGAAGATTACCTGTTGAGCATCGGGCGGGTCGATGTCAGCCGCCATCTCGGTTTCATTTCCCTTGCGTTGAAAATATATCTTGCCCGTCTGGTGTCCGGACTCTTCGTTGACCACCCGGTTGAAGGTCGTCCAGGTGAAATTAGCTTGGGCGGTACGAAATTTAGCTGCGGTTTCGTCCATCTTCGCCACGATCTTTTCCAAGCCCGGATCGGAGGCAGCGAACGCCGGCAGAGCGAGGACCAACGCAAACAGTAGCATCGCAGCTCTCGAGCCTAAAGCGGATGATCTGTTCATTTTTTGTAGAGCTCTCTTACTCCCGCTGCACCGACACTTTGTACGCGGTAACGCGACCCTTACCATCAGTGACCGCTTCGTAGCGCGAGATATTGACACTGCCTGAGATAGGCTCAATCACTCGCAGTAACGCGGCACGGACGGTGGCGGCGTCCCCTTCGGGCACGGCTTTGGCATCGACCTGATAGATAAATTCGCCTTTGCCATCTGGATATACCACGACGCCTGTCGCGTGTGGGTTGCGTTCGACGGGCCGATCGTTGAAGTCGATGAGCTTTGGCGAGAAGAACACGAAAATCAAAATGAGCGTGACCATGACGTCGTACTGCACGGTGCCGCGCTCGTAGGACCAGAAAATGAAACCTTTGATAGTCCGCCAAACAGGGTTTGCCGGGGCCGGCGTCGCTTGTGACTCTGCGGTTTTTAGCTCAGTGTGCACTGCTTCCCAAGTGTAGATCGTTTTTGCGCGCTGCGAGTTGCTTTAGTGCAGCTTTCGCGGCAGGATTCGGTCGGCTCCCATGTAGGGCTGCAGCGCTTTAGGCACTAGCACGCTGCCGTCCGCTTGCTGGTAATTCTCCAAGATGGCCAGCCAGGTGCGGCCCACTGCCAAACCACTGCCGTTCAAGGTATGCACGAATTCGGGTTTGCCCTTGCCATCCGGCCGGTAACGAATACGCGCTCTCCGCGCCTGAAATGACTCAAAGTTGGAGCATGACGAAATTTCACGATACAGCTTCTGCCCCGGCAGCCAAACTTCCAGGTCATAGGTCTTGGACGACGAGAAACCCATATCCGCAGTGCACAAGAGCATCACCCGATATGGCAATTCCAGCTTCTGCAGAATTTCCTCAGCGTCGTGGGTAAGCTTTTCCAGATCATCGTAGGACTGCTCGGGCCGGGTGAACTTTACCAACTCCACTTTTTGAAACTGATGCTGGCGGATGATTCCACGGACGTCCTTGCCATACGACCCCGCCTCGCTGCGGAAACACGGGGTGTAGGCGGTGAGCGAAACCGGAAGATGGGAGCCATCCAGCGTTTCGTCACGATAAAGATTCGTCACCGGAACTTCGGCGGTCGGAATCAGCCACAGGTCTTTCTCTCCATGCGGCACGCGAAACAGATCGGCAGCGAACTTCGGCAATTGCCCCGTGCCATACATCGATTCGGAATTCACCAAATAGGGCGGCAGAACTTCGGTATAGCCGTGCTCGCGCGTATGCACGTCGAGCATGAAGTTTGCCAGCGCACGCTCCAGCCGCGCGCCCCCGTCCCAGTAAACCGCAAACCGCGCACCGGTGAGTTTTGCAGCGCGTTCCAGGTCGAGAATCCCCAGCTGCTCTCCCAGCTCCCAGTGCGGCTTGGGCTCGAAATCGAACTTGGGAAGCGTGCCCCACTTACGCACCTCAACGTTGTCGTCCGCCGATTTGCCCACCGGAACCGACGCATGTGGGATGTTAGGAATTCCCGCCAGCAACTCCGTCATGCGCGCGTCGTACTCTTCGGCGGCCTTCTCCAGCTCCTGGATCTGCGCCCGCATTTCTTTGGTTTCTGCGACCAGCTGAGTTGTGTCCTCGCCAGCCTTTTTCATCTCCGGAATTTTCGCCGACAGCCGGTTGCGCTCCGCCTTGAGCGTCTCCGCCGATTTGATCGCCTGCCGCCGCTGCGCCTCGACCTTAGAAAAATCGCCGAGCACCGTCTTGGGATCTATTCCACGGTTGCGCAGCATTTCCTCGATCGCCGACAGGTTATTGCGCACAAACGAAAGATCAAGCATGGGAAACAATACTGTAATGGAATCCGCGCCGAATTTGCACCTGCGACGCTGCACCGCGGCCGCCAGTGCAGTACAATTCGCTCATGATTCCGCAAGATTTGCTGGATATTCTGGTTTGCCCGCTCTGCAAGAAGCCGTTGGCCGTGCAGGGAAACGGCGAAAGCCTGAAATGCGCCGAGTGCCGCCGGGTTTATCCCGTCCGCGATGACATTCCCATCCTGCTGGTAGACGAGGCCAAGATCGACGCCGCGTGAACTTTCGCCGATTTAACGGCGCGGCTCAGCGCAAGACAAAAGCCTGACATCTCATTCTCGGTAATGTCTCAAAACCGAACTCCTGAGAGCCATTTTGACACTTTGTGTCACCCGTGAGACGGGCCGTTCCCTCATCCTCCTGGCCGAACTGCCGATGACATTAGCAACTCTACATACATTCAAGGGTTTAAGAGTCTATGGTCTTCTCCAGCCGAATGTACATGAACGCTGTTGATTCGGCAGACGAATTGCATGCAACAAAACAGGGTGCAGCTGAGTCTAATGGGTAGAAGCAGTCAAGGTCGGAGGTGGAAAATGCGAGAACGATTTTCAGTCACCGAACTAACAGCTCTGCGAACTGACCTGCTGCAAGGCGGCTTGGCCGATTCGCGTGAAGCTGCTGAACTGGTGCAAATTTTCCTCATGGGCCGGGGCTACGGGGTATCGCCTCAGGCTGCCCGGGATGCCGTGGGCCGTGTAGAAATGTCAGGCTGCGCGCTTCCGGTACTCGAAAAAGAGCTGGAAGGTCTGGCACTGGTCCAGTAAGGGTGCATTGAACGGTCCGTAGCGGTGCGGACCCAAACAATTTAAACAGATCCGCGGGGACAAGAGACGTAAACCAGTCGCTCCCCACAGATGAGCAACAAGGAAGCAGCCGGGCCAACCAGCCCGGCGTTCTTGTTTTTGGACGAACCCGGTTAGGTGTGCCGAACCCCCTGCAGCCCGGACACCAGAGTCCATCTTCCCAATTCTGTCATTTCGACCGGAGCAGATTACCGCGAGAGCGGTAGTCTGCGGAGCGGAGAAACCTGGTGTTTAGTTTGCTTTTGGCTTGATTGGAACGTCCCCATCTCCGCAACCCTGTCATTCCGACCGCAGCAGATTGCACCCTAGGCTTTTGGGTGGCGCAGCGCTTTCTAGCGCTGCGGTCCAAATCAGCAAGATGATCGGCTTTAGCCAATGAATGTTCACCTCTCCCCAACCCTGTCATTTCGACCGGAGAGCCTGCCCCTGGGCGAAGTCGAAGGGAACCTGCTGTTATTGCCCCACTCACGCCAAAACCACCCTCGCCGCGCGGCTGAGCTTCAGCTTTTATGGTGGGACCATTCACCAAAGTTTGTTCGGATAGGACCTATGATCCCCATTTTTTCAATGCTGGCGATAGGATCGTCTGCGTCCTCGCGAGGACTGATACTGATGACTTCGGGATAAGGTGCTATGTGCTTAATTAAGAATGCCCGTAGTTCCCAGTAAGCTTGCCTTGAGTAAAAGAGAAGTATCGCTGCAGAACAGGCGAAATCGCGATAGTGTTCTGGATCTGAGAGGATCAGAATGCGTGTTTTATCCAGCCTTTCAAATAGAAGATGAGCTACTGCATTTCGTTTGTCTCGCCAAGTCTCGTACAGCTCTTGCAGCGAAAGTGATTCCCCCTTCTTCGCGAGCTTTGGGTCGATTGTTGCACCTCGACCGTGTATCTCAGATTTTGAAATGCGCGGATTTTTGGGCAATGATGCTGTGATGTTTTTGTTGCGGCACACATCCACGATAAGTTTCTTGAGTGTCGATATCGCTTCTACAACTCGAAATGCTACGAGTAACCGATAATAGGGGCTAGTTGCGCATAAAGCCTCTCGGAACAACTCATTCATAACATCTAACCATGCCCTTGCTGGAGGGAGATGCACATGGCTATCTATTTCCAGATCGGTTCCAAATGGAAGAAATGTTTCAGTTGCCAGAACTGGGGAGTCATGGGAAACAGCAACGTCAAACTGGGCAAATCTCATGGACGAAAATGTTAGAGAGCACAATTCATCTAGCAACTGTTCGAGTGGCTGACGTGCACGGGCCAATGCGGCGATAGGTGTTGTTTCTTCTACGCGAGCACAAATCTGCTCCACACCACCCAGTTCATCTAATCTGAAATGAAAGTCTACGAATGCCTCACTCCCGCCAGTTCCTGTGGTCGACATTCTGAGACCGGGCTTGATCGCCCTAAGGAAATTGGGCACTTTACAAGGCCATGCAGGTTTAACAAGCACGCCTCTAACTTCCCATAGTCGATAGTCTAAGGAGTTGGCAAAACTTTTAAAGAGATCGCTTTGTGAATAAGGCACCAAGATCGCCAAACCGCCCGGGGTTGGGACTGGTGGTAACTCCACTTTAACCCCAACTGCATCGAGTTCAGCCTTTAGCCAGCTATCGAACGGGCCGGTAGCCTGTTCGTCCAGCGCTTCGTTCATAATTCCTACCAATGCCTAATTAAGCTCTTACCATTTTATTCGAATCGTTCCTTCGGACGGGTCGCCCACTCAATCAAGCCTCTGGGCGCGAGTGGCGCAGCTGCCCTTTGCGTCTTCGCGCGATCCATTCGGGCAGCCCGTCTGAACTGTTCACCTGGATCTCCATCCTCTCTTATTGATGAGATAGCTGTTCCACCCAAAGCAGAATGGGAGTCACTATCAGCAACCCCGAGGGTCAGCGCTAAACTATATCCATCAGGTTGCAGTCAGTATCCCTAGGTTCGATAATTGAGTACTTGAAACGTGAAGTCAAAATCGATGCTCTTCTCGCTATTCTCCTCGCATTGGCGCCGGTGGGATACGAAAATCTCGACCTACCACACAGTAGAGTTGTCGCGTTCGGGGCTGCGACTGTATGTTTAGCTCTGCTATTGCGTATCGGCTGGATTTTGAGCAGCCGAACGACAGTACAGTTCAAAAAGTCGTCAGAGTTCAGCTGGTGGCGACGACAAATAATCAGGCACGACATCACTCGCTTTCATAGATATCTCACGAGCCTCGATATACTCGTTCCCGACTTCACGCCGCCCGTCACAGTTTCTGATGTGACTCAAGGGACGTACACTCCGGCACATGCGTACCGCGGCGAATTGATAGTTCCGCGTCTCGCGGTCAGTAATCGTAGGGAAGTTACGCGCATCTATGCCGCGTACGTGATGCAATCTGCCGTTCCAGATCCCAGATATCCGGGGTTTGATTTCAGGAACACTGAAGATGCGCTACGCCTTTTTCAAGCGACATTCTTTTGGACAGGGTTGAGAGATTACTTCCACGCGAGTTATTGGAAATCGCTTAGTGAAGCTCCGCCTCCCGCTTTGGTGCTGTGGAACATTCGCACCGCGTTCGGTCGGAAGTTTGCGGATACTCTGGCAAGTAAGGTCCTTCGCGTGGTCGTTGATTCACCGCAGGAGATTCTCAGTCCCGATATGTACCTCGCATTCACCAACGCATTAAGAATAGCGGACAGCATTCTTGAAGCAGACCACCAAAGTTGGCCCCAGATTCAGAAGATCCTTGATGATACTCGCGGCCAAGTGGGCGACTTCAGATTTACGATCCGGAATGCGAGGGAAGGAGTTGAATATCGGAACTACACGGAGCTCGGAGAAACTCGATCATTCGTCGATATGAAGGCGGGTGGGCCGGTACCAGAAGCCGATCCGAAAGACTTGAAGGCAATTTGGGAAATCGGCCGCGATATTCAAGCGCGACATCCAGGCCAAGAGGTTGCGGTGCACAAAAATCTACTTGAGGCGGCGTGTAAACCTGGGGCAAACGTTCAAGCGACGATTTATAGGGCAAATTTACTACGGATGGTGAGCATTTTGGCGCCGGCAGAGTGGGCGACGCTGACGCACGACGGTCAACCTAGTGGCTGCGTTTTTTGCGCCGTCGGCAGGGGGGCGGTGAAATGGCCAGAAGTCGGCGATCCGCTCCACGACCCGACATTTGACTTGAACGAGTTTCTGCGATTATGCGCTGAGTGTTCCGAAGAAGGACACACGAGGCACAGGTCTGTACCTTAGCTGACCGACTTCAGCACAGGCTGCGAAGGGATGCTGGGCCAACCTTCCGATTTTCAAAAGATGGAACCCTCAATTCCTGGCTCTTATGACCTTAATATCCTTTTAATCCAGTCCACGGTAGCACCCCGCGGGCGGGTGGCGCAGGCCTTGACCTTTGCTCGCATCAGCAAAATCGGGGGTGCGCCGTTCTTCGCGCAGTTTGCGAAGGGCGGGAATTGAGAATGTTTGCGCAACGTGTCTCAAGCACGCCGTGCGAACCACACTTCGCGTACTCTCACTGACGCTCCGTGATTACCGATATCAAAAGGCCAGAAGCTTCCCGATAGTTCATAATCATTCGAGGCGACCTGTGGAAAATTCTTGTCAAGCCCCTTCCAGAGCCTAATTCCGGGTAAGCTGCTCATCCTGCGCCAAATATAAATCTCCAAAACATGGCACAATCACCCCTTTCAACCTGCTACTCTGGATATAGCAATCAGATAACTCTCAAGAGCGCGGCCATAGCCGCGCTCTTTGTGTTTTTGGGACTCGAATTTGAGTCGGACAGGGGCCGAATCTTGGGCATCTCCGAAGAAACTTTAGAACCGTCGTACGCAACTCTGCACAATAAGCATCGCGGCGAACTCGCCGAGCTTGCCTTTATGCGCAAAGCCGCCAGCCGCGGATACGCTGTGTCCAAGCCTGGGGAGACTGTGAACGTTACGACTTTGTCGTTCGCTTCGGCAAAGTGTTCTGGCGCGTGCAGGTAAAATCGGTCCGGGCCAAAGACCCGCGAAGGTCTTACTATCGACTTTGTACGACAAACTCGCACAAACTCCCGTACACCTCGGAGCACATCGATTTCCTCGCCGGCTACATTTTTCCTGAGGACACCTGGTACATTTTTCCCGCGGCCGTCGTCGAAAATCGAAAGTCGTTGTGCATTACCCCAAACTCCAAACGCTCGCCCCTCGAAAAATTCCGCGAAGCCTGGAAACTGATGGAGCAGCCCGGAACCGACCAGACCTCGCCCGAGACTGTAAAAATGTAGGGGCGGGCCTCCAGGCCCGCCCCCGAATTTGCGCAGCAGTCTGCCGCGCAATTTCGCCTGCGTAAAACTACGCACCCGGTCCCTGCCTTGAGTGAGATGTGGGTATAGAGCAAAAAATAATCGGAGGGTGCGCCGTCCTTGTCCTGCGCTTTTCGCAGGACGATTCAGGAAAACTGGAAATTCGAACCACCCACAACCGCGCTCACTATTTGCGGCCCTTGGGACTGCTCATGTCTGGAACCTCTTCGCCAAGTGCGGTCGCGAGGTCAATTTGATGGTCCTGTTCCTGCATCAGGATTTGGCGAATCTGTTCGGCCATCGCATACTCGCCCAGCGCCTCGCATTGCCGAATGCGGTCGCGGTAATTGCGAACGGTTTCGTTTTCGTTGTCGAGATCGAAGCGCAGCATTTCCTTTGCATCTTTCGATGTGCGGACCGGCTTGGGAGTGACCGACGGCATTTTCCCCAGATAATCAATCTGACGCGAGAGGGTGAGAGCGTGATCGAGCTCCTGCTTGGCGTGGATCTCGAGCTGGGCGGCGATGTCCATGTATTGCGCGCCGCTGAGCACCTGCGAATAGACGACATAAGCGATGATCGCCTGATACTCGCGGGAAAGGTCTTCGTTCAATAATTCCGCCAGGCGGTCGCGCGAAATTTCGATTTCCGCAGTCGCGGACTTGTTATCAGCCATTTTGGTTTCTCCTTAGAATGAAAGATAAAGCTAGGATGCCTGGAGCTCCCTGGTAGTTTCGTAATTCTCCATAAGCCATATAGAGATGTCCAACATTGATAGCAGAAATTGGGACGCGGAACTTTGTGCTTTAATTACGGCATGGAGCAAGCCGGAGTGAACCCGCGACCAGTGGTCGGAGCCATCGTTGTAGTGAGTGGCTTGGCGATCTCGTTCTTGTTATGGCTGGTCTACATTCATCACGCATCGGCAGATTTCGCCGGGCGCTGGACGTTTTTGCCTGCGCTGAATGCCCTTCTAAACGGACTGTGCGCGGTTACGCTGTGCGTGGGTTTCTACTTTATCAAACATCGTAAGATCGCGGCCCACCGCGCCAGCATGGTTACAGCTTTTGCGTTCTCTTCGGCGTTTCTCGTCAGCTACATCGCGAATCACGCGCTGCACGGCGACACGATTTTTCCCGGCCACGGCCCGGTTCGCACGCTATATCTTTCGATTCTGGCGAGTCACGTAATTCTGTCTATCGTGGCGCTGCCTATGGTGCTGACGACGTTCTTTTTTTCGCTCACTGGCCGGTTTGCAATTCACCGCCGAATTGCACGCGTAACCTTTCCCATCTGGCTGTATGTTTCGATAACGGGGGTTGTGGTCTTCTTTTTTCTTAGAGCGTACGCATACTGACAGTTATGGAGTCGCTGCGAAGTGCGATTACTCGTACCGCAAACTCTCGACCGGATCCAGCTTCGCTGCTCGTGCTGCCGGAACTGTGCCAAACAAAATTCCCACCAGCGACGAAACCACAATCGCCACGATTGCCGACAATCCTGAAATAGGGACGCGGTACTCGGTTAAAAAGCGAATCGAATAAGGCAAAGCGAGGCCAAGCACGACTCCGATCAATCCCCCGCCGACGGAGATGACAATTGCCTCTGACAAAAACTGGAAGCGAATCTCGCGGTTGGTTGCGCCCAACGCTTTGCGAATTCCGATTTCGCGAATGCGCGAGCTTACCGTCGCCAGCATGATATTCATGATTCCGATTCCGCTGACCAGCAAAACGATGGCAGCCACCGCCAGCAGCACCATCGTGAGCGCGTTGGCGGTTTTGTCGGCGACGGTCACCAGCTGCGTGAGGTTGGTGACGTTATAAACCGATTCCGCGCGATGCCGTGATTGGATCACCTGCTTGATCTGGTTGGTCACGGGCTCGATCATCGAAGGATCGGACACCGAAAAGTAAATCAGTTTGACGGTTCCGTTCTCGGTGAAATAGCGCGCCACGCTGTAAGGGATAAGAAACGTGCTGGTGGTCACTTCCGATTCGCCAAATGTGTTCACCCGCTCGCGGAAAGTGCCGATCACGGTGAACGGCAGATGGCTGAGCGCAATAATTTTTCCAACCGCCGCCTCGGAAGAGCCATAGAGCTGGTTGGCTAGCGTCTCGGTGATCAGTCCGACTTTGTTGTGGGCTTGCGAATCCTGGGCGTCGAAAAATCGCCCGGACACCACGACCAGGTTTCGCACATTGCGATATTCGGGATACACGCCGAGAATCTGCAGATCGCGTTCTTTGCCATTGCCGACCGGTACGCGCTCATTCAGATCGAGCACCGGTGAAGCGCTCACAATGCCGGGAACGTCTGCTTGAGCGGCCTGCATGTCCTCGACAGTTAGCGCGTCGGGAGCGGTATTGGTAATGCGTTGCGCCCCACCTTCGTATTCCGCGTAAATCAGATTCGCGCCGATACCCTGTATCAGATTCAGGACATATTGCTTGCCGGTCATGCCGATCGTGACCACAAGAATCAGTGAAGCCGTCCCGATCACCATTCCCAGCCCGGTGAGCAGAAACCGGACCTTATTGGCGCAGAAGGTATCGAAGGCGAAGCTCATGATTTCGCTGAAGGCGAGCTTCGGGGCCATATTCGATACGGTTGTGGTGACCGGCATACGTTTTAGATGCTACGCGCAGCACGCCGGAGTCGCAAAGTGACTAGTAGGTTGAAGGCAGGGTTTCGGTGCAGCTGATTCCTTAAGATTGAAAGCGCGGAGTCCAGTTCAGCCATGGACGCGAGGGCGCCCTCGTGCGTCCAGTCTTTCTATGCGCTTTTCACCTGCGCCTGCGACACCAGCGCTTCGTGGATCTTCTTAACCTGCTTTTGCGTCTCTTCGACGGTGCCGCTGTTGTCGACCACGAAATCCGCCGCCTGAATTTTTGCTTCATCGGGGGCCTGAGCCATCATTCTGCGAGTGACTTCGCGGCGGGCGGTTTCAGAATCAACATGCAGCCGTTTCTCCCAACGTTCGATTCGCTGTTGCGGCTTGCAACTCACCACGATGACTTTATCGAAGCTCCTGCGCAGTCCGGCTTCTAGCAGCAACGCGGCTTCGAGCATTGCAATTGCATCGGGCTCGCGCCGACCGATGTCTTCCATCCACTGCTGGTATCGCTCGATGACCCCGGGATGAATAAGGCTGTTGAGTTCGTAAATGCGCGGGCGTTTCTGATCGAATGCCAGTTCAGCCAGACGGGCGCGGTCAACTGTTTTATCGGCATTGAGAATCTCCGGCCCGAAGCGGCGCACCACTTCGCCGTAAACCTCTTCGCCGGGACGCATGAGGTCGTGGGCGATTTCATCGGCGTCGATGGTGTGCACGCCCAGTTCAGTAAACATGCGTCCGACCGATGATTTGCCAGTGGCAATCCCGCCAGTTAATCCGATCTTTAGCATCGAGTGATTATTTCACCACAGAGACACGGAGGCACGGAGAAAAAATTTCGAAACGGCTACTTCGAGACGATTTCTAGCAAATTAGGCACGTGGATGCTTTCTCCGGCGCCGCTATCTTCATCGGTGAAATCTCCGTGTCTCAGTGTCTCCGTGGTGAAAGCCCTTAAGTTCGCGCCAATTCAGATACGCGATTTCCCCGGCGCATTTTCGCGGCTTTCACTGTATTCGACATCAGCATGGCGATGGTCAGTGGCCCAACACCTCCCGGTACTGGTGTAATTGCGCCCGCAATTTCCGCGACTTCGGGATGCACGTCCCCTACTAATACCGATCCCTTGCTGCGAAATGTTTCTTCGCGCTTCGAGTTCCCCGCGAACAGTCGTGAAAATTCCTGCGCGTCAGTTACTCGGTTCATGCCAACGTCAATCACCGTCGCGCCCGGACGGACAAAATCTTTGGTGATCATTCCCGCGCGGCCAATCGCTGCAACAAGAATATCCGCGCGCCGGCAAACCGCAGGCAGATCGCGGGTTTTAGAGTGGCACACGGTGACAGTGGCGTTCGCATTCAGCAGCAGCATCGCCATCGGCTTGCCGACAATATCGCTACGGCCCACTACAACCGCTTCCCGTCCGGAGATTTTGACCCCGCTGCGCTCCAACATCTCCATCACACCGGCCGGAGTGCACGGCACCAGGCCCGGTCGCTGCGTGGAAAGAAATCCCGCGTTCATGGGATGAAAACCATCGACATCTTTTGCCGGATCGACCGCCAGCAAAACTTTTTTGGAATCGACCTGCGACGGTAAAGGCAGTTGCACCAGAATGCCGTCAATCTCGTCGCGGCGATTCAGGTCTGCAATAAGATCCAACAGCTCCTGGGTTGTGGCGCGATCAGAAGGCGTATGCTGCTCGCTGTGAAGCCCCACCTCGCCGCTACTTTTTACCTTGCCGCGGACGTAAATCTCCGACGCCGGATTGTTGCCCACGAGCACCACCGCCAGCCCGGGGCGCATTCCCGCCGCTGACAAGGCTTTGACGTCAGCGGCGACTTCGCTGCGAATCTCGGCCGCGATTTTGTTTCCGTCAAGAATGGCTGCAGGCATGGGGTTTGTAAACAGAAATTCTAGCACTGCAAGAAGAACGTCGTTGGTAGAAAGAAACGTCGTGCGTCGTTGGTCGCACGTCGTCGGCCGCGAAGCGCGCAACTCCATCGATGTGCTGGGGGCTGGACTGAGTTTGGCCAACGACCGACGACGAACGACCTACGACGTTTTTTGCGATACTGAAATCGTATGCCTTCTGTCGATCCGAAATCCGTCAAGGTGCATTTGACCTCCGGCGAAGGTGTGGACATCGAGTGGAAAGACGGGCATCTTTCCAGCTATACATTTCCTTATCTGCGTGACGCGTGTCCCTGCGCGCTGTGCGACGACGAGCGCGGCAAGAGTGGCCGGGAGGCCGGCCAGCCTGTGAAGTTAAAGCCCGGTGAGTTGCCGATGTTCAAGCCTGCGGTCAAGCCTGCTTCTGCTGAGGGCGTCGGCAAATATGCCATCAAGTTTAATTGGAACGACGGCCACAACCTGGGAATTTATTCGTGGAAGTGGCTGCGAGAAATTTGCTCGTGCAAAGAGTGTACAGGGCATGGAGGGGCCGGGGACAAACCCGAAGCCCACGTCGATTGATCTGTTATGTGGGGACAGCCGCCCTCGGCTGTCCGTCGAGCCCGGCTTAACGAGTTTCGCAAGAACATCGATCTGGTTACTGCACGGTGAAGCTGATGTTGGTGCTATGGGTCAGGGCTGTTCCGCCGCCGGTCGTTCCCGTGCCGGTCACCGTCACGATGTAAGTTTGCGGACCGCTCGGTACCACGCTGCTGCTGCCACCTCCGCAGCCGATTGCGGTGAACGCGATCGCGAGGCAGCACCAGCCCGAACAGTGCAGCCCACTTGCGTCGCGAAGGAACACCTAAAATCACGGCCGCAAATAGCCCGCCAGTTAAGCCAAATCCCCCCGCAAGAATTTCAAATCTGGATTTGCCTGAAGGCACATCTCGCAGATCTGCAGCCGCGGTCATACTCAGGGTCGAGGTCTGGGTGTTGTTAGTTGCGGGGAAGGTAACGCTTGCGGGAGTCAAAGAGCAGGAAATCTTGACCGACGCTGAACCGGCGCAGGTCAGGTTAACGGTCCCGGCAAAGCCGTTGAGTGCGGAGACGGTGACGGTTGAAGTGCCCGCCACGCCGGCGGCCGACGATGAAGTCACCAACCCGCCGAGAGCGAAATCCTGGGTGGGGGTTACGGCTGTCCATGCGGAAATGAGATTCGCCACGTCGAGCGATCCGAGGCCGGTGACTTGATCGTATCCCGCGCCGGCCGAGAAGCCGAAGCTGGTTGTGCCTGCCGGGCAGTTTGTTGTGCCGGCCGTACATGGCACGTTGTTATTTCCCGAAGTGATGTCGTGAAATGCGGTGGCGTAGGTTGTGGCATTTCCAGCCAGGCCGTACAACATTGGGTTCACATTGCCCAAGCCGTTCGAACCCGCCGCCTGATTTATGAGTGCGAGGATTCCGGCGAAAGTGGGCGCGCCGGCGGAAGTCCCTCCAACTGCATCAAGAAGATTGTTGTTGCTGGTGTTCGAACTGCTCGAGCGAAAACCATTCGCGCAGCTGGTGACCCCGGCCGTGCCGGTGAAAAAGTCCTGTGAACAGATCAGATAGGAATCGTGGGCGTTCGACGCGTTCAATGCGATATCCGGAACGTCGCGCTTGCCATCACCCGGAACACCGGTTCCGCTCTGCCACGAGGGTTTAGAGAAAATTGTGCTCGCGCCCCCGCCGCCCGCGCTCAAACTGGTGGCACCTGCCCCCGGCGGGTCGTTCCAGGTTTTTTCCGGGATGTACTGCAGAGCCGTTCCCGTGGAACTGGTCGTAACACAGGACTGGGCCCACTCGGTGGTTGCCAGGCCACACCCGGCACTGACCGTTGCCGCCGCGTCCCCTGTAAATTCGCTGCCTCCGACGCCCGTGACCTCCGGAATCGCGGCCGGGACATCCACAGCGAAGCCCTGTGTCGCCGAAGTGCCGGTGTCGCAATCGGCAGCCCCCTCGTCGCCAGCCGGACCGCTGATCGTCTGACCTTGCGCGTTAGCTTGTTGGGCCCATTGCTGCACAGTGAGCACAAACGAATTGCCCAGGTTGGCTTCGCAATTTCCGTAGCTGATACTGATGATTGGAGCAACGTTATTTGTAATTGAGTATTGCAGCGCGTCAAATACGTCAGAGGTTCGATTGGTACAGTTAGTCCCGGAGCCGTTCCCCGCATAGACGAACTTGATGGTCGCGTTCTTGGCTACGCCCTCCGACCATTCCAAGTCAAGGTCGCTCTCGGTCTGGTCCCCGGTGCATGCCGTGGCAGTGCCAGTGCCCGGAACCTGTATGAGTTTGAAATTTGTGCTGCTGGTAGCAGGCAGGCCAGCGGCGCTACGGAACGCATCGATGTCAGAGGTACTGTTGCTTGCGTTAAGCAGAGTCTGCCCAACAACCGCAATCGTCTGGCCGGTGCCGTCAACGTTAGACGGCAAGCCGTAGAGCGTCGCAAAATCGGCAGGTATTACGAAGTGATTTCCAGAGATGTTCGAAGTGAACCTGGCCGCCGCACGACGAAACCTCGGTTTGGGATGAAAATCACTCAGCCCGCGCACGCCCAGCACTTCGCCGGCAAACGCCTCGGGCAGCGAGACATCGCTCGCGTTCGCCATGTGCTGCTCACCGTTAATCAAATATCGATGGAGTTCGGTCCGCAACGCATACTCTACTTGTCCCACGCTGCCGCTGAACGAAATCTCGTTGCGGCTACGCGTTATGCCGTTTACCGTGAGGCCTTGCGACTGCAACCATGAAGTGACCTTCGCCAGGTCGTTGGATGTCATTCCGAACCGGGCTGAGTATTGTTCGGGCGTCAGCCATCTGTGGTAGTTGGGGGACGAGCGGTCCTGTTGTTCACGCAGCAGTTCCTGAAGGTCTGCCTGCTGCGAAGCCGAGAGCCGGAAGGTCAAAGCGACTCCCGTGAGTTGCTGTTCTGGGCTGACGCGCCCCTGATCGAACTGTGGCCGCGCCAGTGGATGGGCAGTTCCCCGCACCGGGGCAGTCCAGGCGGAATCGACAGCGTACATAATCCGGTCTCTTGAAGCGCTTTGTGTGCTCCCGGACGCTGCCAGAAAAAAAACCGAGCAGCCAATCAGGAACACGGTCAGAGTTGCGGAACCCAAACGCGTAAAAGGTTTGCTGAACATAAAGGATGTCCTTAAGTCCGTCCTGCCCAAGATTAGCCAATTGCAGAATAGATTCAGGGTACCCAGCCAGGGATGTATTCCCAGCTGGTTTTTGGCTGTAAAAAATTGTAATAGGAACGTTGTTAATCCCGCTTATCCTCTCCAAAAACGAAGCAAAGTCGAATCGTAACGCACGTACTTATCGACGTACCCGCAAAATGCCTTACACTGTTGCTCGTTGATCGGGGTCGAGCGTGAAACTTTCTGTCGTGATGCCTATTTACAATGAGTGCGCCACGGTGCGGGCGGTTGTCGAACGTGTGCTCGCGGTGCCGCTTGAGATCGAGCTGTTATGCGTGGATGACGGATCGCGCGACGGCTCGAGGGAAATCATGCAAGAAATCGCGGCCGCAAAGCCAGAGGTCAGAGTTTTCCTTCAGCCCCAGAACATGGGCAAGGGCGCGGCCTTGCGTCGCGGCATTCAGGAGGCGACCGGAGACTTCGTAATTATTCAGGATGCCGACCTAGAATACGATCCGGCCGAATATCCGTCATTGCTCGGACCGTTGCTGGAAGATAAAGCGGACGTAGTTTACGGGTCGCGCTTTCTGGGCGGAGGACCGCATAGGGTGCTTTATTTCTGGCATTCTGTCGGTAACTTGCTTTTGACCTTGCTTTCGAATTGCCTGACCAACATCAACCTCAGTGACATGGAAACCTGCTACAAGGTTTTTCGCAGGGAAATTATCCAATCGATCCCGATTGAAGAAGACCGCTTCGGCTTCGAGCCCGAGATCACCGTCAAAGTGGCGAAGCGCCGCCTGCGAATCTACGAAGTGGGCATCAGCTATCAGGGGCGCACGTATGAGGAAGGCAAAAAGATCGGGTGGAAAGACGGAGTGCGTGCGCTTTGGTGTCTGCTGAAGTATTCCGTCAAGGATGACGCAAGAGCGCAGCCAACTCATTAGCAAAATCAGTCGTGCGGAAGTGTCAGAATGCTGCCTGATAACGCCAGACGGTTCTACCAGTCTCTCCACGACCCTTCATCCACGACGTAGCTCTAACTTACGAGGGAGTTTCTCTGGAGACGCTCAGTGTGTTTCGGGGCGAGATCGAACCGGAGGCGGCGGTGGGTTCTCGGCAGAAGTAATCTTACCTGCAGCCTGAGGCGGGTGATAAGAAAACTTCATCGGCTTGCTTTTGGTTTGAGGTTGCGTCGCGGCCACAGCTGAGGCGCCGGGCTTCGAACTGGCGTTCGTTTTGTGAGTAGTCTTCATCTGCTGAACGCTGCTTCGCTCGACTTTTGCCAGGTCTCGAGCGGATGACCCGGACTTGGGGACGCTGGTTGCGTCCGGCTGAGATCGGTGTGGTTCAGCAGAGTTGGGCCGTAGGTAAGGTCCAGCCGAGTTGGCCCGAGGTGGAGCGACGGAAACTGCCTTCTTATTGCGTGCTTCGGGATCTTCCGGTTTCTGCGCAAATGCCGCCGCGTGCAGAACAGCAGCCAGGACAAGGGCGGCAATAACTCTCACCGCCTTATCTTACCTCTAAATGTTCCCGAGTCATACCAGATTCCTGCCGACAAAAATGAGTATTTCCGAGCCAAAATGAATGTGTGTAACGTTACCTTTGGTAAGATCAACGAGCACGGGTTTCTGCTAAATTTGGGATGACCTCAGGGACGCCGTTTTCTTTATCCCCTTTAATTTATGAGTGCTCTGGCGAGACGGGCCAGAATTTCCTAGGGAGGTTTCGCATTTGACGAATTCGACGAGCCATCTTATTCCGCCGCATGGCGGTGAACTTGCACAACTCATTGCCACACAGGAACGTAGCGCGGAATTAAAGGCGCAATCGAAGGATTGGCCCTCCTGGGACCTTACCCCCCGGCAATTATGCGATCTGGAATTGCTTCTGAGTGGCGGCTTTTCTCCTTTGCGCGGATTTATGCGGCGCGCCGATTACGAGCGAGTTTGCCATAACATGCTGCTCACCAGCGGCGTTCTCTGGCCCATGCCCATAACCCTCGACGTTCCCGAGGATTTCGCAAAGAAGTTGACGCCGGGAAGCAGCAAGATTGCGTTGCGCGATCCTGAAGGCGTGATGTTGGCAGTGCTCGATGTTGAGGAAGTTTGGCGGCCTGAGCGTAAGGACGAAGCGCAATCGGTTTTCGGCACCACCAGTGCTGTGCATCCCGGGGTTGACTATCTTCTGAACAAATCCAATCCGTGGTATGTAGGCGGCAAGCTCGAAGGCCTGCAATTGCCCTCGCATTATGACTTCAAGACGCTGCGGCTGTCGCCGGCTGAATTGCGCGCTGAATTTTCGCGACTGGGCTGGCGCCGTGTTGTGGCTTTCCAAACCCGAAATCCCATGCACCGCGCTCACGTCGAGCTGACCTTCCGCGCGGCGAAGACTGTCGAAGCGAATTTATTGATCCATCCATCCGTTGGAATGACCAAGCCCGGCGACGTGGATTACTTCACTCGAGTGCGTTGTTATCAACTGCTGCTGGCGAAGTATCCTCAGGGAACGGTGAAGCTCTCGCTGCTGCCGCTGGCCATGCGCATGGGCGGGCCGCGTGAAGCCATCTGGCACGCGCTAATCCGCAAGAATCACGGAGTGACTCACCTGATAGTTGGTCGCGACCATGCTGGGCCGGGGAAAGATTCCGATGGCAAGCCGTTCTACGGGCCGTATGAGGCGCAAGAGTTATTCGCGAAACACGAGAAGGATATTGGCGTCACCATGGTTCCGTTCAGCATGATGGTTTACCTAGAGAACCAGGACACTTACGTGCCCGACAACGAAGTGCCAACCGGCGCGCGTGTGCTGAATATCTCCGGAACGGAGCTTCGCGATCGTTTGAACGAAGGTCGTGACATTCCTGCGTGGTTTACTTATCCGGAAGTCGTGCGCGAGTTGCGGCGCAGCTTTCCCCCACGGCATAAGCAGGGCTTTACGGTTTTCTTCACCGGGCTTTCAGGGTCCGGCAAGTCAACCATTGCAAACATTCTGCTCACCAAATTTTTGGAAATGGGTGGGCGTCCGGTCACCATTCTTGACGGCGATCTGGTACGAAAGAACCTTTCGTCGGAGTTGGGATTTTCGAAAGAGCACCGTGACATCAACATTCGCAGAATCGGTTACGTGGCATCGGAGATCACAAAGAACGGCGGCATTGCCATCTGTGCCCCGATCGCACCTTACGATTCGGTACGCAGTCAGGTGCGGCAGATGATTGAACCCTATGGCGGATTCATCCTGGTGCACATTGCCACTCCGATTGAAACCTGCGAGCAGCGTGATCGCAAGGGCCTTTATGCCAAGGCCCGCGCGGGAATCGTGAAGGAGTTCACTGGTGTTTCTGATCCCTATGAAGCTCCCACCAACGCCGAGGTTGTGATCAATACCGCGGAGCTGAGCGCGGAGGAAGCGGCACAGGAAATTATTCTTCACCTTGAGCAGCAGGGATTTGTTGGAGTCAGTCCCGAACCCGCGCTTACGGCGGGAGGGTAATACAGCAACACAACACCCGGCGGTTGAAGTACCCGGCACGATTACGATGGAATTGATCGCGGCTAAAGTCCTGATCGGACTTGTGGTTGGTTTCCTGATTGGCCTTACCGGGCTGGGCGGGGGCGTCCTGCTGCTGCCAATTCTGATCTTTGGCCTCAAGGTCCCCGCGATTGTGGCCGTGGGCTCTGATGCGGCATTTAACTTCCTGACCAAGATCCCCTCCAGCGTTGTGCACCTGATGAAGGAAACAGTGCGGCGCAGAGTCGTGGCCGCTCTGGCCGTGGGCAGCGTGCCCGGCTCCATTTTGGGTGTTCGCCTCTTGCAACACCTTCGGGTTGTGCACGGGGCCGGGGTTAACGACTTCATCAAGGTGGCGGTCGGCATTTTGCTGGTGGTGGTTTCGTCGCTCCTGCTGATGCAGCGACGGATTGAAAAGGAAGTCGCCGGCCGCCATCCAACCGCAAAGTCTTTTACCGGGATGGCGATCATCGGACTGTTCGCGGGATTTCTGGTGGGAATGACTTCTGTGGGTTCGGGCAGCATCATCATGATGCTTCTGCTGATGTTTTACAGTTATCCGCCAAAAGTCATGGTGGGCACAGATATCGTGCATGCGGTGATCCTGACCGGCGTGACCAGTTTTCTGCATTTCCGTTTGGGCAACGTTGATCCTTCATTGGTGGCATATCTGTTGATCGGGTCAATTCCGGGTGGAATTCTCGGTTCTAACCTCAGCACGCGCGTTCCGGTGTTGTGGCTGCGCCGGATTCTCTGCGCGATTCTGCTGAGCACTGGCATCAGAATGTTGTGGACGCCCATGCATTTCCTCGGCAGATGACAGCATCTTCCTATTCCAGCGTCCTTGAAAGAATCGAAGCTGCTCTCGCAGCCGCCGGCGAAATCTTTGCCCGCTTCACCCCCGGAAAAATTGAGACTGAATACAAATCCGGACACGACCCGGTAACCGAAGCCGATCGCGCTGTCGACGCCGCTCTTCGAGAAAATCTGTTGCGTGAAGGCGAAGGCTGGCTGTCCGAAGAAAGCGCCGACGATCTTTCGCGGCTCGAACGCGAGCGGGTCTGGGTTGTGGACCCGCTGGATGGTACTCGTGAGTTCGTGCAGGGCATTCCAGAATTCTGCGTTTCGATCGCAATGGTCGAGCGTGGGAGGCCGGTGGCGGCGGGCATTTGCAACCCCGCAACCAATGAGACTTTCGTAGGCGCGATCGATTGCGGACTCACTTACAACGGTGCGTGCGCCCGGGCCAGCCAGCGCAGCGAATTGCATGGCGCCGTGGTTCTGGCCAGCCGCAGCGAAACCTCGCGCGGCGAATGGCAGCAATTTCAGAACGCCCCGTTCAAGGTCCAGCCCATGGGTTCTGTCGCCTACAAATTGGCCCGAGTGTCCGCCGGCCTTGCAGACATTACGTTCACGCTTACACCCAAAAATGAATGGGATGTCGCGGGAGGCGCAGCCCTAATTGCGAGCGCCGGGGGTTTCGTTCAGACTCTGAGTTCTCCGCTCACTTGCAACCGCAAAGATTCGCTGATCGATGGTCTCATCGCGGGCGGGCCGCTGCTTCAGAATGAGCTGCTGGAGTTCTTGTCGCCCCATCTCCATCCCCCGCCGCCAAAATAGCAGACGCCGATCGATTGGGAACGCTCACGGCTCTATCTCCCACAATCGCCAGTGAACTGCGCTCGGTCCGGATCGTACGCGCTGATCGCTGACCAGTTGTACCCCGGTGCCGGTTGACAGCGCCGGCCACTCGCTGGTATCGGGAACAATCTCGGCCACAAAGTCTCCGCGGTGGCTTTGAAGAAACTCGGGTGTAAGAGGATTCGGTACTTCGAAGCCCGGTATGACCCTGTTGTGCAATCCTGCGCCGGCCAATGCGAAATTATTCTCTTCCGAGTGAGTGTAGTTTATTACGCAACTTCCGGAGGGCAGATTGTCCAGTTTTCCAGGGTATGAATAAAAATCCGACCTGGCCCAATGTCGGCTCGCGATCCTACCGACGAGCGTGTGAAAAGGAACGAAGCTCGAAATTGTGCATGTGATCACCAAAGCGCCCACCAACAAAATTTTGAAAGGCCTCTTGTAACGCGCCTGCAGAAGCTCAATCAGCGGAGCCGTGAGGAGACATGTCAGAACCACGATGGGCAGACCAAATCGCGGAACTCTTGATAACACGAACCACCAAACCAGCAATGAAACGGCTAGCGCCAGCAGGAGCGCTCGCTCGCTACGGTGTCGACCGGGTTGCCGCCATGACCGGTACACAAGGAAGGCTAATCCGACAGGCACAAGGCTGGCATAGAGCGCACCCAAGCCCCCGCCTTCTCCGTATGGAATTAACAGGTATCCTGGGTCTCGTTTCCACTCGGTCCATGGATAAATAAGCCATTCCTTTCTGCTCCGAACAAAGCTCTGGTCAAAAATCGGGCTCGTGATCTGCGAAGAAGCGTAACCGGGGAGAATAAGGTGGGAGCCAATGGATACTCTCATTGGGAAAACGGGATTACCTGTAGTTATTGCAGCTCGGCCGAACCAGAAGGCAGAAGGTACGAGGAGGCCGATGACCAAGATCGCCATCGTGACCAGGATGGCCGGTTTCTGCGCGCGTTCGCGATAAAACCAAAAGATCGCGAGAAGGCCGTAAGCCGCCACAAATAAATCATAGAGGGGCTTAGTTCCAAGGCTGATCCCGCAGGCTGCCGCAGACACGAAAATCAGCCAACGATAATCGGCGCGTAAGGTCGATCCGTCCCGCCGATGGACTAAAAGCGCGAATCCGGCGATCAGGAACGCGGTCCCGAACAGGTCTACGTAGGCTGACATAGACTGGAATTCGAACATCGGAATGCTGAGAAGCAAGATGGTTATAGCAGCGCCAACCAATCGGTTGCCGTGACTTATCCTCTTGGCCAGCAGATAGATTGAAATCGCCAATACGGCGAGCGCAACCCAGTTAACCAGCACAACCGCAGAGTCTTTTCCTGTCGCGAGCAATACCATCATTCCGATCTCCGCATTGCCCGGCAGACTAAGGCGCCATGCGCGTGAGATGGGAATCGCCAATGAGCCGCTCTGCAACCAGCCGAGCGCCAGGGGCAGATGATAGGTGAGCGCGTCAAATCCGCTTGGAAACGACGAGAAAATGTCGATCGCGAAAACAAGATAGGAACCAAGCATCAGCAAAACTGCGACCGGAACATACAGCGGCAAACGATTGCGCGCGCCCGGTGAACTCCCGGGCCCAGCCGCCGGCATTCGGTGAGTGGCTGCCCAGATCACGGATACCGCGAGGATAATTGCCTGGATTTCGGCTAGTGACGCGATGCTGACTCGTTCCACCAGACCGATGAGCTGTGCAGTAGCAACTAACTGGACGGGCACGAGTTGCAGCAGTTGCCACAATACAAGGCCACTGAGCGCCCGCACGGCCGGTTCGTAGGAGGTAAACAGACGGCGACCCCACAGGTAGGCAGAAGCACCGGAAGCCAGGAAAAAGAACGCCGCGACGTACGGCTCCATGTGCACGGGATCACGCCTTCATTAAAACTTACTTGCGAGTCGATGGGCCGAGAGGATAAAAGCCCTCACGGCGAAGCTATGGACCAACCATGCTCCAAAGCTGACGTATGCTGCCAACATCCACAATCCTGAATGCGGCTCTGGTATCTCGGTGGGGAGATCATGCGGCGGATTTTTGATGTCGTGCATGAACCTAACTAGCCAAATCTTGCTCTTAACTATGAGCACGCGCCGGCGAATATTCGTCGGCGCATTATACGCAGCGGGCTATTGCACTGTCAGTATTGCCGTTCCGCTTGCTCCGTCGAGGGTGGCTTGAATCGTCGTTGTACCCGCCGAGGCACTGCTGGCTACACCGCTGGCATTGATGGTCGCTACTGCGACATTGGAGGAAGTCCACGCCGTCTGCACAGTAATGTTCACCATGGAGCCATCGCTGAACGTTCCCTGCGCCACGAAAGCCTGCGACGCCCCCAAGCTGATTGATGGGCTGCCGGGTGTCACGGAGATCGAGGCTAAGCTGGCATTCGTAACCGTAAGATTGAGATTGTTCGTCGCGCTAACCCCCGAGAAGGCCGCTGAAATAGTGGTGCTGCCGGTCGCCACGCCGGTTGCAACGCCCGGATTGACCGTGGCATTGCTTACCGTTGCCACCGCCGGGGTTGACGATGTCCAGGTAACGGCAGAGGTCAAATCCAACACCCGGCCATCGGTGAAGGTTCCCATGGCGGTGAGTTGGGTTTCGATGGTCGCGGGGAGCTTGAGGTTTTGCGGAGTTAGGTTGATGGATACCAGCGTCGATCCCTCGACCACCACACTGGCTGTAGCGGAAAGAGATCCCACGGTCGCGGTAATCGTCGCGGTTCCTGACGATTGGCCGGTGACCACGCCGGAAATGCCCACAGTGGCGACGCTTTTATCCGACGAAGACCAAGTGGCATAAATATTCAGGTTCTGGGAACTGCCGTCAGTCCAGGTCCCCTTGGCGTTGAATTGCAATGTCGACCCCGGCGCCACGAGTGTGGCCGTTGAACTGAGCGCGATTTTATTCAGCGTCGCCGAACTGACCGTCAACGGGGCCGTTCCCGTCGCGGTGCCGCTTCCGTAGCTGAATAAAGCGTCGACGTTCGCGGTTCCTTGTCCGATCCCTACCAGAACCCCGGTGCTGCTCCCCGACGTTCCAAACGCAGCCACAAGTTTGTTGTCCGAGCTCCAACTAACCGAATTACTAATGTCTTGATTAGTGGCATCGCTGAACGTCCCGATAGCGGTAAAGGCCTGGTGCCAGCCTATGGGAATCGTTTGATGAGATGGCGTGACGGTGATGGAAACGATGGTCGCATTCGTCACGGTGAACTGAGCGGAAGCGGTGACTGAGCCCAGGCTCGCGGTGATTGTGACCGTGCCCTGTTTCAATCCCGACAACTGATTGACCGACCCAAAGCTTGCAATGGTTGGGTCCGAGGATGTCCATTTGACCAGTCCGCTCAGGTTGTTGGTGCTGCCGTTGTTGAAATGTCCAGTGGCGACAATCGCGACCTGCGTGCCCTGGGCGATGCTGCCGGTCCCATCCTGAATCGTGATCGAATTAAGGTCGCTGGCGTCGACGGTGAGGGGTGAGCTGGCGTTAACAGATTCGAAGGCCACCGTAATGCTGGTGGTACCGATGCTCTTGGCCGTGACCAGACCGCTGACCGTGACAGTCGCGATGGAAGATGAACCTGAGCCCCAGGTCGCAACGTTGGTTACATCCTGAGTGCTGCCGTCGGAGAAAGTGGCCGTCACCGTGAACTGCTGGCTGACGTAGAGAGCCATGGTGGTCGGTCCCGTTATCGCCAGTGAGGTGGCACTCGCCGAAGTCACGGTTAACGTTGCCGTCCCGGAGATGGTTCCAGAAGTCGCTGTAATGGTTGTGGTGCCCGCTGCTACGCCGGTTGCCAGGCCCTGGGTCGGAGACGCGGCGCTGATCGTCGCGACCGCGGCGTTCGACGAACTCCACGTGACGCTGCCGGTGAGGGGCTGCGTAGTGTTGTCGCTATAAGTGCCGGTGGCAATGAATTGCTGCTTGGTCGTGGCCGCGATGGTCCGCGTGGCGGGAGTGACGGCGATGGAGACGAGCTTCGGCGCAATGGTCAAACTAACCGATCCGCTCACCGCGCCCATGCTGGCCGTGACTGACACCGCGCCGCTGGCTTGCGTGGTAAGCACCCCACCCGCGCCAACCGTGGCAAGAGCCGCTGGAGATGTGGTCCAGGTCACCGTCGAGGTCAGGTTTTGGGTGCTTCCGTCGCTGTATTTGCCAGTGGCGGTCAATTGATCGGCGTCGCCCACGGTCGGATTTGCGTTAGCAGCGCTCACTTGGATGGAGGCCAGCTTTGGACCGCCCCCACCACTTCCAGAGCCTCCGCCGGCGCACGCAAAGGTAGCCAGTAGGCAGCTAAGTACGATGGCGAACAGTCCGTTGCGAGTAGAGAAGATCCGTAAAGACTTCATTTCACCGAGAGTGGAAGCAAGGGAAGAACCAAAACGGTGTCCGTAACTCTATCATTCTGAGTAGCTCGATGCGCTCTTCAGAAATCGGGTGCACGCGAAAAGGGAAAATTATTGCCACGCCGGAGGCGAAATTTTTTCCAGTTGTGGCGAAACACACGTAACGGGAGCGAAAAAAGCGGGCATAAAGCTGTCGGTTGAACTGGCTATCCTCGCGGGACTTCTTTCGGGACTTCTTTATAGAGTTTCCTGCGAGCAAACGCATCTCGTTGGCATCGTGAATCTGCATGCTATTCTGAACCCTTAGGCGTCTGCCGCTTGATGTGCGGGCCAATTTGAGGGTAATAGCAGCTGTGAGCCTGGCTTGGCGTGAAAAATGGTCGCGACTTACGCGCCTCAGTTGGGATGAAGTGCGTACCCGGGCGCGTCAGGAATTAGGCAAGCGCCTTGACGCCTCGTTTCCCAAATCCACCTTCCGTCCCGAACGAATTGGTCTTGCCGAAACCGTTCGCCGCGGCAACTTCTTCTTCTCGCCAACAGAATTGCCTGAACGCGTGCGCCTTTTGCGCGAACATCTGCTGGCCGAGGTCAATGCCATCCTAAGTGAAGCCGATGAAATCTGCCGGCATCGATTTCGTTTGCTCGGCTATGTTGATCTCGACTACGGCGCCGAAATCGACTGGCATCTCGATGCGGTGCACGGCAAGCGCTCGCCGCTCAAGCCCTGGCACAAAATCAACTTCTTTGATTTTGCCGAGATTGGCGATCACAAAGTGACGTGGGAGCTTAACCGGCATCAGCACCTTGTGACACTGGCCAAGGCCTGGCTTTTCACTCGCGATTCGCGCTACTCGAACGAATTGATTTCACAGTGGAACTCATGGCAGAAGGCGAACCCATACCCGCTCGGTATCAACTGGGGAAGCAGTCTGGAAGTTGCATTCCGAAGTCTGTCTTGGATTTGGGCGGATCACATCCTGGCGGATTGCCCTGAGTTGAACGATCGGTTCAAGATCGATCTAGTTCGCGGGCTCGCGCTCAACGGCAGTTACATCGAGCGATATCTTTCCACATATTTTTCTCCCAACACGCATCTTCTGGGCGAGGCGGCTGCGCTTTTTTTCATCGGCGTGCTGTACCCGCAAATTGCTTCGGCGGATCGTTGGAAGAAAAAAGGATTGGGCATCCTGTTGCAACAAGGTGAACGGCAGGTGCACCGGGATGGCGTTTATTTTGAGCAATCTCTTTACTACCACGTTTACGCACTGGATTTGTTTCTTCATGCCCGGCTGCTGGCATGGCGAAACCAAATCGAGGTTCCCGCGAATTTCGATGAAGTTATTAAAAAAATGTTGTTGTTGGTTCAATCGTTGTCGCAGAGCGGGCTGCCACTGGGTTTCGGGGATGATGATGGCGGCCGGCTGTTCAACCCCAGCCGCAATCAGGGCAAACACATGACTGATCCGTTAGCGGTGGGTGCCATTTTTTTCCAAGACGAGAAGCTTCACGCCGCAGCGGGGCCGACAGAGGAAGCGATCTGGCTCTTCGGAGAGCCGGAGGTGTCGTTGCTTTCCGGCCAATCTTCCGTTGCGCCGCCGATCCCGCATTCGTTTCCGGATGGCGGCATCTATGTCTCGGTTGACTGCGAAAAGCCCTCGCAACAAATCGTCATTGATGCTGGCCCGCTGGGCGCAATGCGCGCCGGACACGGGCATGCGGATGCTCTGAGCGTGAAGTATTCGGCGCATGGGCGGCCTTGTCTGGTGGATTCCGGCACCTTTTGCTACATGAGCTCGGGAAACGAACGCAATTCATTTCGCGGCACCGGCGCTCATAACACTTTGCGAGTCGACGAGCTTGATCAAGCAGTACCTGATGGTCCGTTCGCGTGGAAAGACCTTCCAGCAGTTCGCGCGGAATCCTGGATCGCGGGAGAGACGTTCACGTATTTCTGTGGAAGCCATACCGGCTATTCACGACTGAGTGATCCGGTGATCCATCGAAGATTCGTCTTTCATCTTTATAGCGGCTTCTGGATGGTGCGAGACATTGCCGAAGGAAATGCATCACACGTGCTGGAGACGTTCTGGCATCTCGATCCAGGCTATGCGGCCCGCCAGACTGACGGTAGCTCTGTTGTCGCGAGTGCAGCTGACGATGAACTGCCCAACAGTATTGCATTCGTACCGGTGAGCGACAGCGGATGGGATTGCCGGATGATGTCAGGTTACATCTCGCCAGTGTATGGAGCGGCCGAACCGGCTTCAGTGCTGTGTTGTCGGACAGAGGTTCAACTTCCGGCGGAACACGCGATGCTGGTTCGGGCGCTCGCCGCGAAGGGCCAAGCTCCGGGAGAATTGGTTCGCGTTAAAACACAATCAGTTGAGGCGAAGGCCATTACCGCTTACGAATACCGCGAGAACGGTCGCGCGCACTTTTTGATTTTTCGCGATCCCGGAGCAAGGAGCTGGAAGTTCGGCGATTGGGAGAGCAACGCGGTTTTTCTTTATTTCTGCGCAGAAGGCCAGCGCATTTCGCAGATTGCAGCCTGTCAAATGTCTTTTATCAAGTATCACGGCGAGGGGCTTGTTTCTGCTTCGTGCCTGGTAGAGCGGTTTGAATATTGGGAGCGGGACGGCAAGCGTCAGGTTTCCTCTTCGGACGAGGAAGTTGTGCATGGATTCTCAGGCTCAGCGCTGGCATCGTGGGACGCAGGCGTTGTAGGCTGATCGCGGGTGAGCTGAGTAAAACGTATGTGTGGCATCGCCGGTGTTATCAAATTCGGACGCGATCAGCGCGTGGAACTCGACACCATCCGGCAGATGTGCGCGGTCATGGTGCATCGTGGTCCGGACGACGAAGGATTTTATGTGTCGGGCCCGGTCGGCCTCGGCATGCGCCGGTTGAGCATTGTGGATCTCGCCCGTGGACACCAACCGATCAGCAACGAAGACGAAACTGCGTGGATTGTATTCAATGGCGAAATTTATAACCACGCGGAGTTGCGCGCGCAGTTGCAGGCGCGTGGTCATCGCTACCGCACCAATAGCGATACCGAAACTATCGTGCATCTCTACGAAGAGTATGGCCGCGATTGTGTGCGCCATCTGCGCGGCATGTTCGCGTTCGCCATTTGGGACGTTAAAAAGCAACGGCTCTTCATTGCGCGCGACCGCCTGGGCATTAAGCCTCTTTATTATCGGTTGACTTCTGAATCGCTGGCCTTCGGCTCAGAAATCAAAGTAGTTCTCGCGGAAGGATCTCAGCCTAAGTTCAATCGCCGGGTGGTGCCGGAATATCTGGCATTTGGATATGTTTCGGGCAGCGAAAGTTTTTACGACGGCATAGCCAAGTTAATGCCCGGACACACGATGGAAGTTAGTCTCGACGGCCGCGTGAGTATTGAACCCTATTGGGACTTGCCGGTCACAGACGAGGATGCGTCCCACAGCGAAACTTACTACATCGAGAAATATCGCGACCTTCTGGAGCAAGCGGTCAATAGCCATTTGATGAGCGACGTTCCGCTTGGCGTCTTTCTCAGCGGCGGCATAGATTCGAGCGCTGTAGCCGCATTGATGACCAAGCTGCGGCGCGCGCCGGTTGAAACATTTTCCGTCGGCTACTCGGAGGACACCTACAGCGAACTGCCTTATGCGCGCATTGTTGCCGAACACCTGAAGTCGGTTCACCATGAAGTGCTGGTCAGCCGAGAACAGTTTTTTGATGCTCTGCCGCAACTCATCTGGCATGAAGATGAGCCCATCGCATGGCCGTCGAGTGTCCCGCTTTATTTTGTGGCTCGGCTGGCGCGAGAGCGCGTGAAGGTAGTGCTCACCGGCGAAGGCAGCGACGAAACCCTGGGCGGCTATGCGCGCTATGCATTCACCTTAAAGAATGCTTCCCTCGACCGGTATTATCGCAACTTGGTTCCGAATGCGGTTCGCCGGCAGATTCGCAACACCGTCCAGGACTCATCATGGCTTAGCGCCACCCTCAGACGAAAATTGGCGCACACCCCGCTGGCTCGCGACGGAAATTCCTGGGCATCGCTGTACTTCGATAATTTTCTGTGCGCCTTCAGCGAAAGGGAGCAACACAGTTTACTGTCAGATGAAGTCGCAGCTGAATTCAAAGCCGGTGCGGCTTACAAAAGCTCTCTCGAATATTGGGACCGCTCTTCCGGCGACATGCTGCATCGTCTTCTTTATACCGACATAAAAACATACCTTGTCGAATTGCTCATGAAGCAGGACAACATGAGCATGGCCGCTTCGATTGAGAGCCGCGTGCCTTTTCTCGATCATGTGCTGGTGGAATTTGCCACCAACATACCATTTAAGTTTCAATCGCAGGGTTTGAGCGGCAAACAGATCTTGAAAAAAGCCGTTCAAGACCTGCTGCCGCACGAAATTCTTTATCGCAAGAAGCTCGGATTTCCTACCCCATGGAGCCGCTGGCTGAAGGGCCCGCGATTACAGGAGATTCTCGATCTATTATTGGAGCCACGCAGCATGGATCGAAAACTCTTTAAGCGGGCAGCAATCGAACGGCTGTTTGATGAGCACAAGGCCCGC
Organism: uncultured Acidobacteriota bacterium; assembly: GCA_963702345.1. Classification (GTDB taxonomy): domain Bacteria; phylum Acidobacteriota; class Terriglobia; order Terriglobales; family Acidobacteriaceae; genus Gp1-AA145. The sequence goes on from CAVPCD010000004.1 coordinate 224,981, forward strand.
CATGTTGACCACTACGACCGCATCTGGCGATTGCTGAATCTCGAACTCTGGCACCGGGTTTGCGTGGAAGGCGACGGGCGAGGATTAGCGGCGGATCCAGAGGTAACCGTCGCCACGGGAAACTGACTTTTCTTCGATAAAGCGCGGCGCTCATTTAGTAGGGTCAAGTTCTTTAGTAATGTCCTTCCGGGTCGAACCCTCCACCTCGCTTTTCTACTCCTTACTTACTTGACGTTCTCCCGCATAGGTCCGCCGAAACCCGCCTTGCAGGCGGCTTTTGAGCTGGCAAACGAAAGACGCGCCGATGTTACCCGCATGATCCCTAAAGGAGATGACCCTCTGGGCTGTCCCTTGGTTATCTGTCTTGTGAGTAGGTGGAAAGCTAGAGTGCCTCAATCAGGCCGATTTCGGGCCTGGCATCTTCTTTCGAGGGAATTATGTCCCCCATTGCCTTGGCTGATGCACGAACCACAATTCGAGGTTTTCGCTTCTGCTTGGCAGTTGCTTTCTTGTTGGTTGTGACTACTCTTTCGGTCGCACAGGTACGAGAATATGCAACCGAAGGCTTCAATGAATCGCCCCGGATCGCGCAGTTAATTCATCGAATTACGATACTGGCAAGCTTTCCGCCCGCCGTCCAAGGGCAGCCTTATGCCGCAAACCTGCGTGTAACGGACGGTCTGGCGCCCTACCGGTTTTGGATCGAACAAGGAGCACTCCCTTCCGGGCTGTCACTCGAGACGAACACGGGTGTGATTTCCGGAGTACCTGCCACCACCGGGTCGTTTGCAATCGTCGTCGGTGCCGTCGATTCGCGCCGCGGATTTGGCCGGCAGTTATTGCAACTCAATGTGGCGCCTGCCGCAGCCAGTCAGATTTCAATCGCGCTGAGCCCACAGACTGTTCAAATTGCGGCCGGCGCGACCGTTCAATTCACTGCTACCGTCCAAAATTCTGCGCAGACGGCCGTGGTTTGGTCTGCCAGCGCAGGATCGATTTCTCCGAACGGATTGTTCACCGCACCGACCGGCGCAGGAACGGTGGTAGTAACTGCAACCGCTGCCGCCAATAGTGCGGTGCGCATATCCGCCAATATTTCAGTGCAGAGCCTACCGACCACGTCGCCACTTACCATTGCGACCTCTGCTTTGAGCAGTGCGCAGGTAAACGCGGCTTATAGCGTAGGCATTACTGCACAGGGTGGGACTGCGCCTTATACCTGGTCGCTGTCCTCGGGATCTCTGCCGAACGGATTAACTCTGAACCCGAGTACCGGCGTGATCGCAGGCGACGTCAGCCAAGCTGGCTCCTTCACCTTCACCGCGGAAGTCATGGACGCGTCGGCGAATACCGCTACCCGGCAACTTACTCTGAGTGCGACTGTGTCGAACTCCGGCAACTTCGATGGGCCTGCAGAGTTACCGCGTAGCACGGTCCTAAGCACAATGGCCGACACACCCGCCCCCGGCAACACTATTAATGTGCCTGCGGGCGCGAATCTTCAAACCGTATTGAACAGCGCCAATTGCGGTGACACCATCCAGTTGCAGGCGGGCGCTACTTTCACCGGCAGCTTTAACTTGCCGGCAAAAGGTTGCGACGACGGTAATTGGATCATCATTCGCAGCAGCGCTTCCGATGCTTCGTTGCCACCGGAGGGAACCCGCATTAATCCCTGCTACGCGGGCATTGCTTCATTGCCTGGCCGGCCACCGTTTTCGTGTCCTAATTCTGGAGTGATGGCGCGGGTCCTGGCCACAAAAGGTACCAGCCCGTTTATCCTGTCCGCGGGCGCGACCCATTACCGCATCGGCCCGGGGCTTGAAATCACGCGGCCGGTCGGGACCGGAATCGCGTATGGAATGATCGCCAAGCAAGATACCCCTGCCGATCACATCATCGTGGATCGCGATTGGATTCACGGAACTGCGCAGGACGAAACTACGCGGGGAATCTTCCTGGGCGGCATTGTGTACGCGGCCGTGGTCGATTCCTATTTCAATGATTTCCACTGCGCCGCGATCATCGGGGCCTGCTCTGACGCGCAGGCGATCGCGGGAGGCACCGGCACTCAGCCTCAAGGCACCTGGAAGATTGAGAACAACTTTCTGGAAGCTGCGGCGGAGAACATTCTATTTGGTGGCTCCGGCGGCACCACCGTGCCGACTGACATCACTGTCCGCCACAACCACATGTTCAAGCCGCTCATCTGGATGCCGGGGCAGCCGGGGTTCGTGGGCGTAGTCAATACCAACCCTACGCAGTGTACGAACTACCATCAGCCCGGATTCTGCCCGTTCGTGGTGAAGAACCTGTTCGAGCTCAAGAACGCGCAACGGGTGCTGATCGAAGGCAACGTTCTGGAAAATACTTGGGCTGGGTTTTCGCAACCTGGGATCGCCATACTGTTCCAGGCGTTGAACACGACGGGATCGAACAATCCCAACACCACCGTTGCCGACGTCACTGTGCGCTATAACAGAATTGCGCACGCGGCGAGCGCGATCACTGAGGCCATCGTCTGCCTGAGTTGCACCGTCAATCCCAAGTTTGCCGGCCGGTTCAGCGTGCACGATGACCTGTTCGACGATCTGAATCCCTTTTACGGATTAGGCCAGGTGAGCATTAACACCGGCAAGCCCTTTCAGATCGCTCAGTGCACAAACTGCGCCACCCTTCAAAGTGTCGCCATCGACCATGTAACCGTGCTGATGGCGTCGCCGAAAATCTTCATGGTCCTCGGCGATATGCCGACCGCGCCCATCCAGGACGTGAAGATCACCAACAGCATTGTGTCCTCTTTGCCTGGCACGGTGATTACTGCAACCGGCAATGGCGGCTCTTGCGCCTTTTCGGGAAACTCGAACCTGGTGCGACTGCAAAATTGCCTGGCGGGCCCGCAGATTACGGCCAATGCGCTGATTGGCGCGAGCGGGGCATGGCCGGCGGGCAACTACTTCCCGCCGGATCCCAGTGCTGTTCAGTTTGCCGATTACAACAACGGCAATGGCGGGGATTATCACCTGCTGCCCAGCAGCCCATACAAAAATGCCGGCTCGGATGGCACGGACGTGGGCGCCAATGTTGACGCCGTGAACCAGGCGACTGCCGGAGCTTTGTAACCGACGACGCACTCGAACTGCTGCTTAACGAATGATCGCTTCGAACGCCAGACTCGAGGTATCGGGTCTGGCGTTGGTCGTCGTTTCATATTTCAACCATCGCATCAACGGCCCCCATGCGCCTTCGATGATCTCCTGAGCGCTCTCCGGAAGAGATGTTTTCCAATTCCCTGACTTGGCCGTGCGCACAAAGGGAATGTCGGTGCGGGTGTTCTTGGTCGTAGTCCATTCCCTGCTCTGCTTTTTTTCCAGTTCTCTCATTCGTTCAGCAGAGCTGCGTTCGACGGCTTGCGACAGACGGTCAATGTCTGCGTCGATTCCGAGGAAGTCGGCGACTTTAGTCAGTTCTTGCCGCGTGTCCGAAATCATGTCTTCATACCGGAGCAAGAGGAAATCGGGAGTGTTGTAGCGGGTCGCTACCCAGCCGGCTACATTCTCGCCCCATGAAGCGTAAACGCTGGTTTCCCCACTCACGAATCGCTGAACGAACTGTTCGATAGGGTAGGACTCATCGATGACTTTGCGCTTGATCTGAAAATGGTACTGCGACAAAACCACGTCCCGAGGGTCACGGACGATGTAGATAATGCGCCGGTAGCGAGGATCAAAGTACTGGTGGCTTTTCAGAATCCGTGGCCTGGGCAGTTTGGCCAGCGCTCGTTTGGAGTACGCCTCTGGATCCGGAACCAGCAGGTTGATGTTCGAAAAATCCGGGTTCTTTTCTGGATAGGCCAGGTTGGCGATCAGAAATCGGGTCCAGGTATTTCCCGATTTTGGGTACGACAAAATAAATACATCGTCAGACAATACCGCCAGATTGCGCGCCGGATGATGTAACCCGAGCGCCATCTGGACACCTAATCTGAGTTTTTCGAACATTCGAGGTCCTTTTAATCCGCAGTAGCGTGACTCAATTTTTTGGTCGCAAACTTCGCCTGAAAAACCGACCGGAGTATCTGGGTTTCGTTGCCGTTCAGCTCAAATAACCAGAGAGGAATGCTGTAGAGAATGGTCGAGACGACGCCCAGGGACAACAGAATCTTGTAATTTGGGACGGCAAATTTGATCGAAAGCAGGGCCGGTACGACCAGCGAAAGCGCAACCACCGCGATTGTGCGACCGCTGCGCCGCATGTACTCCCAATAATCGATGTTGGCAACCCGGCACACGTAAATCGGCTGCACCACGATTCTGGTAATCAGGATGGGAATCAATGTTCCCAGCGCCACCCCGTACATTCCATACCAGTGCACGAAGACGAGGCTCAGCACAAGATTTGCCACACCCTCGATCGAGTTGAAGATGGCGTAAAACTTGTGTTTGGAAATTGCGTAGAGGAGGCTGACTGACGGGCCTTGCCATAATGAGACAGTCACTCCCACCACCAGCAGCACCAGCACCAGGTAAGAGTCTGCGTAATGTGGCCCCATCCAGCGCACGATGAACGGTTTGCCCCAGGCCAGCATGCCGAAGCCGATGAAACTGGAGACGCAGATTGCGCACTTGCTGGCAAAGAAAAAAGTGCGCTTCAGCCCTTCGAAATCCTTGGCCCCTTCCTGCCGGCTGAACACCGAAGGAAACACGCCGAACATCGAGGACATGAGATCAAAGAAATATTGCGTCAAAACTCCGCCCACGCGATAGTGTGTGACCGCCACCAGGCTGACGTAGCGGGCCACCACCACCACATCCACTTTAAAACGCAGAATGTTGGCCAAGTTTGCAATCAGGCTATACGCGCTATACGAAAAAAGAGAGCGGGCGGTATCGCGCTGCCAATATTTGCGATCAAAGTGGAGGAATGGCAGTTCACGGTGCGCGTAATAAACCTGAAGCGCCATGGCGGGCAGGCTGGCCAGGACCGTAACCCACGCTAGTCCGACCACTCCATACCCCAGGTAGATGACGGGAAAGATTAATCCTGTACGCAAAACCAGGGAGAGCAGTTCGAGAGACGCGGCAATATCAAAACGAAGATGCGCCTCAAGCAGGCCCTTGAATACGCGGGTGGGAAACATCAAGGCGATGCTGGTGCCCAGAATGAGGATCAGCTTCCAGAACAAGGAGGCATCAGCGGGAGTGCGACAGACCAACGGCGCCGCCGCTGCGATCAATCCGCTGATCAGAAGTGCGGCCAGTCCGATTCCGAGATACAGGCGCAGCGAGGTGTTGAAAACCCGGTTGCAATCTTCGTGATCGTTGGCGCCGAGAGAACGCGCCAGGTAGCGGCTCACGGCAGCGGCGAGGCCGAGTTCGAGCACGCCGTAGTAGCCGACGAAGGTTGCAACCAGAGTCCAAATGCCGTAATTGCGGTCGCCGAGCGAGTGCACGACGAACGGCATGATCACGACCGACACCACCGCCGTAGCAATGGTATTGGCAAAACGGAAGAAGAAGCCTGAGGCGAGTTTGCGCGCGGTTCCTGACATGTCCAAGCTTCAGTATGTCGTCATCGTGGTTCCGTAGGCTGGGTGCAACTTGGATACCAAGAGTCGGGGTGTAAGTTCCCTGTTTTCTGGAGTCAGGGGCGCGGACCCCCTCAAGTTGCAAACTTTAGCACATGCGCAGCGAAATGCAGGTGTTACCTACGGGGTGAAAGTGACCTTTCAAGCAGACGGCGCCGAAAAGTTCAGGTGTACAATATTGGCATCTTGGGCTTGGAGTTAGTCCCAATCAGATGAACGGATTGTGGGCGATTCGTACCCGTCCATACAGGTTCCTGCGGCGACGGGCGCCGGTCATGCCTGATAATCCTCAACTGCGCAATAGTTCGAAATCTGGTTCTCAAATCTGCAGTAACGCAGTACGAATTCAGCATCTTACATGCAGCACGGATGGCAGAAGAATTGCTTTTCCAAGTAATCGCCGGGTGAGCAGAGCGCCGCCCGACCGACAGCGGCCACCACGATCAATACAGCTAGCCTATGAGGAGAGAGAGCCACGATCTACGGCGTAAAATACGTTATTAGATACGCGCTCGGCAAGGATGTTGCGGGCCGCAATCTGGCAGTATACCCGGATGATACCTTCGTAGTTTCATATCCGAGATCGGGTAACACTTGGACCCGATTCCTGATTGCAAATCTTCTGCATCCAGAAGAGCCCGTGACTTTTACCAACATCGAGAGGTTCGTCCCAGATGCTGAGGCGCAATCCAGCCTGGCGTTGAAGCGAATCCCGCGCCCACGATTTATCAAGAGTCACGAGTATTTCGATCACCGTTACCGTCGGGTGATTTACATAGTGCGTGATCCCCGCGACATTGCTCTGTCCTACTACGATTTTTCCCGAAAATATCGTCACATAGAGGACTCTTATCCCCTCGAAAGTTTCGTCGACGACTTTATCGGCGGCAGGCTCAACTCAGCGGACTGGGGCACCTGGGGTGAGAACGCCGGAACTTGGTTGAGCGCCAGGGCGAGCGATCCGAATTTTCTGCTGCTTCGTTATGAGGACATGATCCAAAGTCCGATCGAACAGCTTGCTCGCATCGCCGCATTCTTAGCGGTGGATGCCAGTGCAGAACGTTTAGATCTGGCCGTCGAGCGCAGTTCTGCGTCCCGCATGCGGGAGCTCGAACAGAAACAGGAAGATCAGTGGGTTTCGACCAAGAACCGTCGCAAAGACATCCCCTTTGTCGGCACTGCCGTGTCAGAGAAGTGGAAGTCTAAGCTTCCAAGAGAATCGGTGGTGCGGATCGAGACAGCCTGGGGATCACTCATGCAGTTTCTGGATTACACCTTGGTGACCGAAGAGGGACAACGTCATTGCCACGATACCAGCCCCTGGTGGACCGCAAAATTACCTGCCGTAGAAAACGCGAACACCTTTTCGCGTTCTCGGCAGTAGAAGCAATGTACGCGCTGAAACGTCGTTCCACTCTATGACTGTACCCGCCAAACTGAAATCTGTCGCCAAAAAGGCGGTGCTGGCAAGCAACGCTTTGCGCCTTTTCAAGAAAAAGGGCGTGGCAGTGCTGATGTACCACTCAGTGAAGGAGCGCCCGGAGGAGCACGCCAACACCCTTGGCGGGATCGTGCATTCCACCACCATTTTCCGCCAACAGATGGAAATGCTGGCGAGCCGCTGCACTCCCGTCGGCATGGATGATGTTTTGCTTTTTGCCAAAGGCGAGAAAGAGCTGCCGCCTCAATGCTTCGCCGTCACCTTCGACGACGGTTACGCCGACAACCTCGAAATCGTTGCGCCGATCATGGAGAAATTAGGCATTCCGGGCGCGTTCTACATCACCGTCGGCTATATCGAGACAGGGAGGCTGCCATGGGCGGTGATTGTCCGCCATGCTTTTGCGACTACCAAGCAAAAATCATGGGCAGCTCCGAATGGAGCCGCTTTTTCGTTGTCGGATACCGACGGGCGTAATCGCGGGTTTGCCCAGGCATGTCAACATCTGAGCGCGCTCGCCGGAGCGGCACAGGAAGCAGCGGTGGCAAAAATTGAACAGCAACTGGATGTGCCACGTTTTACGCAGCCCGATCTCATGCTCAAATGGGAGCAGGTCCGCGAGTTGGCGAAGCGGGCTCATGTAGTGGGATCGCATACCGTGTCTCATCCCAATCTCGCTCACGTAAAGGACGACGCTGATCTGCGCCATGAACTGTCGGAGTCGAAGCGCCAGCTGGATGCGCAGCTTGGCAGCGCGATCCGGCATTTTTCTTATCCGGTTCCGGCGCTGAAGCCGCATTGGACATCGCGCACGGTCGAGTTGAGCCGCGATGCCGGCTATTCCACCGCAGTGACAACCAATCCGGGCTTGGTCAACGTGAATGATGACCCCTTGAGCCTGCATCGCGTTCGTCCCGCTTACGACATGGACGAGTTCAAGTGGGTGGTCGAATCAAGTCTGGCAGGGCGCGCAGTTTAAGCGATGAGCCGCATACTCATTCTTGACGGTCATTCGTGTGCGGCGCTGGCTTTCACCAGGTCGTTAGGGCGCGCCGGTCATCAGGTTTTCGTCGGAGCCGATCACCAAAGGTTCGCGGCTGCGTCCTTTTCCCGGTATTGCCAACGGATTTTCCGCTACTCCGCTGCCCCCGCACAACCCGAAGTTTTCGCGGAAGAAATTATTTCGATTTGCACGCGAGAAGAGATCGACCTGCTGATCCCCATGACGGATTGGACCATGGTTCCGATCTCACGCGTTAGGGACCGTTTCCCTGCCGGTTGCGCCATCGCGCTGCCGCCGGAGGAGGCCATGGTGGCGGCCGCGGACAAATATCAAACGGTCGAGCTGGCTCGCTCACTGGGAGTTCCGGTTCCACGAACTGAGCTGGTGTCGTCGGTTGCCGAAGTCGAACGGTTAACGGACCTGAGTTTTCCTGTGGTGGTGAAAGACCGGTACTCGATTCGGTGGGCCGCCAAGGCTGGCGTCTCCGGATCGGTGCGCTATGCCTACGATCGCAATGAACTTTCGCGAATTGTCAGCGAGCGTCTTGCGGTGGTGCAGGACGTCCTGCTGCAGGAATTCGTTCATGGGGCGGGAATGGGTTTGTCGGGGTTCGTGACTGCGTCGGAGCTTCGCATACCGTTTGAGTGGAAGCGCATTCGCGAAATCAATCCCTGCGGATCGGCAAGCAGCGCGCGCCGTTCGGTGGTTTTAGAAGATGACATGCTGCATTACAGCGAGAAACTTCTGCTGGGGCTCGGATTCCGCGGCCTGGCGATGGTGGAATTCAAACGCGAAGCGAAAACCGGTCGGGCGGTGTTCATGGAAGTAAACGGGCGCCCATGGGGATCCATGCAGCTTTGTGTTTTCAGTGGTGTCGATTTTCCGAAATTTCTGGCCAAGTTCAATCTGCAAAATGAACTTCCGCCGGAGCGATTGAGCTTCAACACAGGCGTTACGTGCCGTTGGTTGTTGGGCGATTTTGTCCATTTGAGAAACGTAATGGCTGGGCGTCCGGCTGGCTGGCTCGGAGATTTTCCAGGATTTTTTTCAACTGCGCTGAAGGTTGCCGTGCCCTGGTATCCCGGTTTGCGATATGAAGATTTTGCGGCCAACGATCCGAAGCCGGGATGGGAAGCGTTGAAAAATTGGTTCCGGCAACGCCTCACGAAATCAAAACCGGTCGTGGCGCGAGCTAAAACCGCGGCTGAGAACTGACAGTCTCGGCAACTTCGGGTGAGTTGGAATCTTCTTGCCGTGACAAGGAATATCCTAGCCGCTGCATAATTCCGCCCCATGCGGCTTCAATACACTGCGCCGACGCTGGAGACAGCGTCTTTTTCCATTCGCCGCTTTTCGCGGAGCGGACGAAGGGTTTGTCCTGGCGCGTATTTTTGGTCAGGACCCAATCTTTAGCTTGCTGTTTTTCGAGGGCGCGCATGCGGTCGGATGAACTCATCTCAACTGCGCGACGAATCGCCTGCGGCGTTAAATCCAGGTGCGGGAAAGAGCGAGCCCGGAGGAAGTTGCCGACCTGAAGCAACGCGCCGTCTGGATCGGCTTTCATCTTTTCATATTGCAGCAGGAGAAAGTCCGGATGCTCGCCGCGAATGGCCAGCCAGCTCTTTACATTCTCGCCCCACGACCCGAAGGCGGAATCGAATTCGCCGGCGACGAATCGCGGGACGTATTCATCCATGGGATAACCATCCGGAAGGTTCCCGGCCTTCACATGATGATGATAGAAAGAGACGGCTACATCGCGCGGATCGCGAGTGACGTAGATCAAGCGCTTGTAGAGCGGCTGAAAAGATTCATGGCTCTTAAGCAGGCGCGGGCGGGGACGTCGGCGAAGGATGCGATCAGGATTGAAATAAATCTCCGGAATGATCGACTCAATGCTGGCGAAAGTAACCGGCTGTTCAGAATGCAATAAATTCCCGATCAAAAATCGCGTCCAGGTGTTTCCGGAGCGCGGATAGGAAACCAGGAACACGTCATCGGCGAAAACGGTTACGCCGCGGCCTGCCATAAGTTGACCTGTCAGCACGCGGAACACTCGCCCGGCCGCTCCCCACATTTCTTTGGCTCCGCCCGGTTGTGATGAATTACTTGCCATGTCCACCTGTCAAAACATTTTTATTTCTTTGTCGTCGCCAGTTCCGCGGCTAGTCCTGCAATACATTCCTGTAGCATGGCGCAACATTGCCGCATGTAACCCTCGTCGCCAGGATACGGATCGGGAATGTCACGCCCTGCGCCCCGTTTTTGCTTCGAGAACTGCCGCAGCATAAATAATTTGTCGCTGGCTTGTGAAAAGCGGATCAGGAATTCGGCAGCATTTTGGATGTCCATTACGATTACGAGATCATAGGCATCGACCAGACTTTGGGTAAGCAACTGCGCCCGGTGCTTATTCACGAAGACTTCAAATTCCGGGGCCACAATTTGCGCTCGGGGATCGGCACTGCGGCCATCGATGGCGTGCATTCCAGCCGATGCGACCTTTACATTTGCGATGCCGCGCTTCTCGAGTTCTTTTCTGAACATCGCTTCAGAGACCGGACTGCGCATGATGTTGCCGTGGCAGACAAAAACCACGCCGCTTACTCGTGACGGGAGAACAGGCTTTTGCCCAGCCCTTCTCCAAGCGCGTGCGGCGGTAACAAGGCGTTTATAGCCGGAACCTGAAACTGGCTTCAGTTCCACTGCCACCCGCAGTCCTTCAAACACGGTTGCCGGCACAAGCTGCTTAATCAGATTTCGAATGCGCTTACGCGGCGATTGCTTACCGGCTGGCGGGGAAGGCGTGACGGTGCCGCCGACGATCTGTTGATTCCGTGCAGAGAAATCTGATGCGCTCGCACTTTGCCCGGTTTGTAGCAAAGCTTCGCTTCTAGGGTTCGTCGCAGGAGTCATCATGACCGATCTTTCATGATGTTAGCAGTTGGGGTACCACTTGCGGTTTGACTTCCGAAGTTCCTCACTGAAAATAAAAGACTTGCTGCTTGGGGATGGCGTCGGGAGGATCCTCACGCCGGGTGTGAAAAATGTTGCACGTACGCTGGAGTACTGAATTACCTTTCGTTCAAACCAAGCCTTCAGATCATGCAACGGTGTGGCCCGAAGAATTCTATGCTGGAACGGCAGGTTCTGAGCCATTCTCATGACCGCGGCTTCGCAGGCTGCCGCAAACCGGACTTGGCGCGAAGGAAAGTCAGGTACAGCCAGCGCACTATGCCCGGCGTCATGCCGAGGAGAATCAGCGTCAGGCGCAGGCTGGTGCGCCGATAAAAAATATTCGCTTCGGCAATTGAGGTAGCAGCCTCGCCGTATTTGCGCGAGACCAACTGACGCTTGCCTTCATCCAGGCATATGAGGGCTTCGCATCGCTCAACCTGCGCTCTTATCAACGCCGACTCTTCGGCGGATAAATCCATCGCCGTAAGGGCCTTCCGATAAACCGCGAGTTGGCCTTCGCGCAATGCGTCGCGATCACCAGACAAGCCTTCTTCGCTGAGGGCGTGGGTTCCGAGGACGGCCCGCTGATAATCTATCTTTGCGCCGCGATGCGCAATGCGCAGCCACAAATCGAAATCCTCTGATCGCCTGAAAGCTGGGTCGAACAGGCCGGCATCCAGCACCACCTGTCGCCGAGCGACGGTAAAAGAAGTCAGCACAGTGCATTGCTCACGGACCAGGCTTTCGAAATTGACCGGGCCATTGCTGGGCGATGCATCCATGCAAGTCGGCCAGCGGCCCGCTAAGGGGCCGACGCGTTGTGCGTTGGAATAGACAAGATCGAGCGCCGGTGGTCCCTCGATCAAGCTGACTTGCTCCGCCAAATAAGTGGGCCACCAGCAGTCATCGCTATCGAGAAAAGCGACATAGGTTCCCGAGGCAGCCCGGATGCCTGCGTTGCGAGCTCCGCTCGGACCCTGATTGAGCTGTTCGAGATAACGGATACGGTGTAGATGAGGGCGCAGTGCCTCCCGCAATTTGGCTGCGTCCGGCGAACCATCGTTTACGATAATGATTTCGTAACTCGAAAATGTTTGCGCGAAAACTGATTCCAGTGCAACAACAATGTGGCCAGCGGCATTGTAAGCGGGGATAATTACCGAAACCCGAAGGGGTTGAGCGCCCGCGGGACGAAGATCGGCGTCAGTCATGAGGGCTTGTAAGGCGTCGCGACAGTCAAATCTGGATATTATCAATCATCGTGGAGTCTCGCTAGAAACTCCCATTGGTGCTCGGGCGATATTGCCCAGGAATTCCCGCGAATCGACCGCCTTCTCGCTGCCTTAAATCCTTTGTCCGCGAGGGAACTTCTGAGATGTAGAATAGCTTCGCGCGCTACGAGAAATCCTGCCAAGGCGAGGGGAGCCTGCACAGACCCCCGACCCAAAGACTCAGATGTATCTGTATCGCCGCCCGGAGCCAATGCCTCGCGAATTTCTCAACCTGATGGAAAGTACAAAAGTGCGGAGTCGCCTCGGAACGGTGATCGCCGTTTTATTCTTGCTGATTTCCGCAGTCAGCATATCCACTTCCAGTGCTCAGTCATCCGACGCGTCAGTGCCCACGGCGGCGCAGTTCGACGGGCCAGCCGAATTGCCACGCCTTGCGGTTGCCAGCTCGGTCGCTAGTACGCCAGCGCCCGGCCGATCTCGTCAGGTTCGTTCCGGCGAAAATCTGCAATCAATTTTGAATCAGTCTCAGTGCGGAGACCAGATTCTTCTGGAAGCGGGCGCCACATTTCAGGGAAGGTTCGTGCTTCCGGCCAAAGATTGCGACGACCAGCACTGGATCGTATTACGGTCCAGTGCCTCTGATGACGCATTCCCTCGCGAGGGGGAGAGAATTACTCCCTGCTACGCCGGAGTAGCCTCACTCCCTGGACGGCCTGCTTACCCATGCCCTTCACCGAGAAACGCCATGGCGAAAATTGTGGCAGGCCGTGGAGAAGCTACTTTACGCTTTGAGGATGGTGCCAACCATTACCGGCTCGGCCCCGGCCTGGAACTTACACGCGCGGCGGGAGACGGCGTTCATTACGGATTAATCGGACCTCAACAAGATCGGTCTGTCAAAGGTGTGAGCCATTTAGTTGTCGATCGCGATTGGATCCACGGTACCGCTAACGACGAGACCGTGAGAGGAATCTTCTTGGGAGGATTTAGCTACGCCGCGGTCGTCGATTCCTACCTTAACGATTTTCACTGCATAGCGGCGATTGGCGCCTGCGTCGATTCTCAGGCGATAGCCGGGGGCGTCGGAAAAATCCCCGAGGGACCATGGAAGATCGAAAATAATTTCCTCGAGGCTGGTGCAGAAAACATTCTTTTTGGTGGCGGCGGGGGTACAATCGTGCCGGCCGATATAACCATACGCCACAACTATTTATTCAAACCGCTCACCTGGATGCCGGGGCAGTCGGGCTTTGTCGGAGGACCGAATAGCGATCCCGGCAAATGCGCGCGCTTCAACACCCCAGGTTTTTGTCCTTTTATAGTAAAAAATCTGTTCGAGCTTAAGAATGCCGAGCGTCTTCTGTTCGAAGGCAACGTACTGGAGAATTCATGGCCGGGGTTTTCCCAACGTGGATCGTCGATCCTTCTGCAGGTGATGAGCGAGGGCGGAAATCCCAACGCTACGGTAGCCGATATCACGATTCGCTTTAATCGTGCGGCCCACACCGCCAACGGGCTCGGCATCAAATCGCCGCCGTCGCAGCATACCGCTCAACCCAGGCTGGAAGCCCGGATCAGTGTCCACGATGACATTTTTGACGACATCGGGCCCGCTTATTACAACGGCACGACGCAGGCGGTAGATGTAGCTTTCCAGATCGGCCGCTGCCCCACTTGTGCGCCCTTGCACGACATCAAGATCGACCATGTGACCATGCTGCTCCAGCATCCGCAGAACCTCATGATTCTGAGTGCGCCAACCAATGATAGGATTGCGAACTTGGTTTTCACCAACAACATAGTTTCTGCGCCCGAGAAGATGGCGATCACCGCCTCTGGCCCTGGTTCCGACTGCGGGTACGATGGCAACACAAATGCCAAGAGATGGGAGAATTGCACCGCGGGTGGGGTTTTTGCCCACAATGTTCTGATCGGGGCCACTGGCGAATGGCCTCGCGAGAACTTTTTGGCACATGACCTCAATGATGTGGGGTTTATAAACGCGAACGGCGGCCACGCAGGTGATTACCATTTAGCCACAACCAGTCGGCAGAAGCGTGCTGGAATCGATGGCAGGTACCCAGGCGCGGATGTTGATGCGGTCGAGCGGGAGATTCACGGCGTGGCGGCTCAACCCTGACTTAAACCCACAGGTTTTGAATATGCATTGGAGTTTAGCCCCTCAAAATGATTACTGGCCGGAGGTTAGCTGACTCCGCATGCGATTGGACGTTATCCTGCCGACCTACAACCGGCGCCAGTTTTTAAAGCTCACGTTGGATAGTTTACTGGCCGCCGAAATTCCTGAGGATTTAAGCGTCTTTATAACCGTCGTGGACAATAATTCTGCTGACGCCACTCGGGAGTTGGTCGAATCCTACCAATCCAGGTTTGGCGGCCGGCTTCGTTATTTGTTTGAAAAGAAACAGGGCAGATCCCACGCCTTAAACGCGGGCATAAACTCCACCAATGGCGATCTGATCGGCATGATCGACGACGACGAGCAAGTCGACGGCCGCTGGTTCCAGGTTGCCAAACAGATGTTTTCAAGCGGCGACCTCGATTTCATCGGAGGTCCTTACGTACCCAACTGGGGCGCAGCAAAACCACAATGGCTGCCCCCTAATCATGCCGGAGTCATCGGGCTAGTGGATGCGGGAGCGCTGCATGCCTACGGAACCAGCAACGCTGAGCTCATGGGTGGAAATGCGATCGTGAGGCGGTCGACAGTAAGAAAAGTTGGCCTTTATTCTACGGATCTTGGTCGCAAGGGAAACCGTCCGCTGGCGGATGAAGACACCGACATGTATCGCCGCTTGTTGGCAGTCGGAGCTAAGGGTATGTATGTTCCTGACCTGATCATTTATCACTACATCCATCCCGACCGCCTGACCAAGAAATACTTTCGGGCCTGGCATTTCTGGCGGGGCGTATCGTCGGGAGTCATGGACCGCCGACAGCCTCAGGACACGCCTTATTTGTTTGGCATTCCCCGTTTTCTTTTCGGACGAGTGGGAAGAGGGCTCTTAGCCATGTCAGGTGGACTGCTGACGCCTAAGAAGGGCGCTCATAAAATGTTTGCTTATGAGCTGCAGATTTGGGACCTGGCGGGATTTTTCTATGGAAAGCATTGGTACAAGGCGAAAGACGTTTAGCCGTCTGATTTTTTGGCCACCGCAGCTATCTTGCGTTTGGCCTGAAGGCCAAAGAACTCACGCCATCGCCACGCGGCAAAACCACCGAAGTAACGGAGCCCCAACTCACTCGTAAACGCCTCCGCCGGTTGACGTCGAATGCAGGCACGGATCCATCCCGCCAAGTCACTTAAAGCTTGACGGTAGAAATGGGCGGGCACTCCAAACAACTTGCCCAGTTTCGATCCTTCCACTTCCTCCGGATGCAAAGCGGCATAGAAGCGGCCGTGGCTGGCATGCCATTTTCGGTGATATTGCTTTGCCATCCGGTCAGGTTCGATTTCCGCCGTCACTACAAGTTCGGGCAAGTAGAGTCCCCGGCTGCCCACCCGCCACAACCGCAACAGGATTTCGTGGTCTTCAAGCGAGCCGATTCCGTCTTTCACCCGCTGGAAGTCAGTCTTAAACAGCCCTACCTTCTCAAACGCGCGTCGCCGGAAAGAGAAATTGGCGCCGATCAAGCAGAGCTGCTTCTCTGAATCTACAAAGAAGGGGCTATCGCCATAGTCGAGCAAGGCCAAGGGCGACCAGTTTGCCTGGGTGAGCCACGGCGGCGGTTCGGCAGGCCACCTTGGAACCACTTTCCCACCCAGGAAATCAATATCGGGGTTTTCCGCAAAGCCGGCTTTGATCTTCCAGACCCAGTCCGCAGCCACTCGAACGTCATCATCGGTGAAGGCGATAATGGGCGCCTTCGCCGCCGCGATTCCGGTATTGCGCCCATAGGATAATCCCTGCTTCGGCTCGAAGAGATATGTCACTTTTCCCGGATTTTGGATTGCCTGCGCTTCGACGAGAGGGCGGGTCTGGTCAGTGGAATTGTTGTCCACGACCAGGATTTCGTAGGCCAGATCGGCGGGCGTTTGGGAAAGGAGCGCTCGCAAGGCTCCGTCCAGCAACTCGCATCGGTTATATGTGCTAATTACTACTGAAACGTCCATTTAAGCCTTGATCTGTCCCTCATGGCCCGCTCCCGAAAGGGGCCTTAGGCGATTATTTTTCTAAAACACGGTCATTGCCCTTGCCTGATTGCTAAATCCGCGTTTAGCATGTTGCGCAATCCTATATCGCCCGGTTCGCTCTGGCCTAAACACAGTCAGGTAAATGGACCGGTGAGGATGCGCCATCGTTATTTTCGTCTAGCCCAGAAGCCACAAACCCAGATGTACCATAGTGATCTATACACTCTTGGGCTGCTCCTCGCACACTGTGTACACAAGATTGGCTGGGGTGACGCTGGCTAGCGGACAAGAATTGCAAGCCTGCGCACACGCCAAATCCTCACAACTTAGCTGGAGACGAAAAATGGCGATCCGCCAAGAGCGTTCTTTCCCTACATTTTTGCTTGCCGTGTTGGTTGCGGCTTGTGTTGCCATGCCTGCCATTTCGGCGCAGGCGGCTGATACCGACGTCGTGTTGTACGCGTCCAAAGCCCCGGTACGAGCTGGGTCGTGGGTTATCATCTCCGATTCAACTGCCGCTGCCGGATCTGCAATTACCACCCCGGTGTCCACAACTAAAATTTCCACGCCACTTGCCTCGCCAGCGAATTATTTCCAGATGACGTTTCCGGCCAACGCAGGCCAGCCGTATCACTTGTGGATTCGCGGCAAGGCGGCCAACAACTCTTACAGCCACGACTCTGTATTCGTGCAATTCTCTGACAGTGTGACCAGCGCGGGAGCCGCGGTTGATCGTATCGGGTCCGCCTCGGCTGCGGCCGTCGTTCTGCAAGGCTGCACCGGCAATCCCGAGAAGGGATGGGGCTGGGAGGACAACGGATGGTGCGGAACTGGGACGAACGTTCGCTTCCAGACCACCGGCACTCATACGATCCGACTACAGTTGCGCGAATCTGGTTTCGAGATTGACCAGATTGTGCTTTCTCCCCAGACCTATCTGACTGCGGCGCCGGGCTCGCGCGAGAACAACAGCACGATCCTTGCCGCCAACCTGCCGAGCCTGGGTGGTTCAACCCCTACGGTTAGTCTGGCTTTGGACCCCTCATCCGGGTCGGTACCGTTGAATGTTGATTTCACGGCGAATGTTTCGGGCGCAACCGCCTCGAAGTACAGCTGGAACTTCGGCGATGGGTCGACGTCAACTGAGGCTGTTCCTTCTCACACTTATCAAGCGGCAGGAAATTACACCGCCAAAGTCGCGGTGACCGATAGCAGCGGGGGAACCGTCAGTGCGTCCAGTGTTGTCGCAGTCAATGGGACGGCGAGCGAAAGCAAACTTCGAGTGGTGCAAGCGAATATTTCTTACGGTGGTCACGGCACCGACAACATTATCAATCTGAACCGGACCACCGACTGGCTGGTGAAGCTGAATCCCGATGTTGCCTCGCTGGTGGAAACCATCGGAGGCTACAACGATCCGACACTGATCACTGACTTGATGAAGCAGAAGACTGGCCTCACTTGGTACAACTATTATGTACCGAAATTCCCTGGGTGCCCTGAGGGTGTGATGGTGCTTTCCAAGTGGCCCATCGTAAGCTCGGCGTCCCTCTACATGAGTTACCAGATGCCCGTAGCTGAAGCCACGATCAACGTAAACGGTAAGCTAATCAGCTTCTTTTCGACCCACTTCCAATGGCCGGAAGGAGCCAGCGCTGAACGCGAAGTGGAGGCGAACCAACTGGTGGCTTTCGCGTCAAAATTTGCTGAGCCGCGAATCATCGCTGGCGATTTAAACGCACAGGTCTACACCACGGCAGTGGAGACTGTTTTGCAGCAGTACTACGGAGCATGGGACGAGGCGGTAAGCAAGGGACTCGCGACGTCGTATCCTGACAATCCGCCCAGTGCTACGACTCGAACCCGGAGAAGCCGTATCGACCATGTCTTCTATTCGAAGAACGCTTCCGGTGTTTCAGTGGCTGCCGCGGAGATCCCTGATCAGAGAGCCCCCGGGACAGCAGCATTAGTTACCGTGAAAATTGGGACGAGCGACGACGACGGCGTGCGGCCCTCTGACCACGACTTCATGGAAACCACGCTGAATATAAACTAACCAATCATCCTGAAGACATAAAAATAGCAACCGCTAGCTGCGGTTGCTATTTTCTTTACAGCGATCACCTCACTGATAGGTAAAGATCAATGTGCCGCTGTTTTGGCCATCCGGATTCGTTACCATTACAGCTGCCGTCCCGGCCGTATTGGCTGGCGCAATGGCGGTGATGCTGGTCGCGGTTGCGCTCTGCACCAAGGCCGGTTGACCTCCCACATAAACCTGAGCTCCAGTCTCGAAGTTGGTTCCAGTGATAGAGATCGTTGTACCACCGGACACTGTCCCCGAACTTGGCGTCACGTTGCTGATGGAGGGGGCCGTAACGAAAGTGAAGCCCTGCGTCAGCGTGCTGCTGCCGCTCCCGGCGTCGATCACCCCGGTGGCCGGATCCATGTTCGTCACCACCACGTCTGCCCCGCCGATTGCATAGGGTGGAGCTGTGGCGACGATGCAGGGCAATGCCACTCCGGACCCGCATAGAGTTGGGTTGTAGGTAACGGCCATGGTTACAGCCCTAATTCCTGCTCCCACGGGTGGGGGCGGTCCCCCAAAACTGACCACGGCACCGTAGTTAAAGCCGGTACCGGAGATCACAAACTGAGTCCCACCATTCATCGACCCGAGAGCAGGCGAGATCGAAGTCACGGTTGGGGGAACAGGAGGATTTGAATAGGTGAAGGCTCCAGTCAAAGTCGCGGACTGCCCGTTGGGATTCGTGACCACGACATCAACCGATGATCCCGCGGTTCCCGGCGGGGTAGTGACCTGCACTGAAACCAAGCTCCGGCTGACGATGGTGGCTGGCGCCCCTCCGATGGTAACGGTGAGACCCTGGAGCAAGTTGCTGCCCGCAATGGTTACGCTACCTCCGCCAGCGGGTGAGCCAGTCGCCGGAATAGCCACATTGAGCTGAGGCTGAGTGGGAAGTGGATTTGCGATGTATGCGAATCCGTTAGCCAGAGAACCGCGGTCACCGGCATGATTGGTCACAGTGACACTCACATTTCCTCCCACATACGGAGGCGTGACCGCAGTGATCGTGGTGGGATTGACTACGACCACCTGAGTGGCCGTTCCCACGCCGAAGCTGACGGTTGCGCCGGCGGCAAAGTTCGTCCCGGTAATGGTCACTGGAACCCCGCCAACCGAAGAACCACTGGCGGGCGACACGGAAGTCACTGTGGCGCCGACCGCGCTTGTACCGCCTCCGGTCGTAAAGCTCCAAACCGGGCCGGTGTTGGTCAAGTACGTCATCGTCTTCGAGACAATCTTCCAGTAGTAAGTGGTGGTGGGGGCGAGCCCGGAAACCACATATTTGCCCATTGCATGATCAGGCGCCGGGCTCACAGAACCAGTGACGACATTCTGGGCAATGAGCGCCGGGTTTGACTTTGTGCTGAGATAAATGTCGAACATTTGGCCCCAGTAACCTGGGTCCCAGGTGAGAGTCACAGTTTGGGTCTGAACCGTCGCCGCGTTTGCTGGACTGCGGTAAACCGGCGCTCCCGGCCCTATAGGCACGAAGGCACGATATTCCTGCGGCGAATTCCAGCGCCGCTCGAAGTGATTTTGAAACCACGCGAAGAACCACGGCTTGGTGGTGCTGAAATAGTCGTGCTCCTGCTGGCTGTCGAAAGAAGGACTGGTCCAATTCGATGAGCCCCAGATAGCTAAATTCTGGCCGTAGAGCAGCACTGATTTTTCGTGATTTTCGCCGGCATGCTTTGTGATCTTAATGGGAATGCCAGCCATAAAGAGACGATCCACGTTATAGCGGTCCCACGGCCGGGCGCTGTTCCCATATTCGGAGGAATCGACCAGCATCCGAATCGGCACGCCACGCTGAAACGCTGCTATCGCGGAGTTCGTGATCGCGGCGTTGGTGATGCGGAACATGTCAATGTCGATCTTCTGCTTTTCCTGGGCTAGAGCACTCTCGCTCTTGGTGCCATAGTCTCGGGAGTATATCGACGAAGGCAAGAAGTCCATTCCGCAGCCGCCGACCACTTTGCATACTTCTGATTCGATCGGATAGACGGCATAGGAAGCAGTAAGCTGTATTACCGCGGGGTTGCCATAGTCGGCGAAGTCGACAGGATCTACCCACCATGAGTCATACATAGTGCGAAAGCTGTTGACGATGGCCGGGTCGTCGCAATAGTAGACGGCTTCGTCAACATAGTTCTGGTACGGAGTGACCGGAACTAATTCCGACGGAGTGTAGTTTGCGCCACTGAACTCAACCACGCCCTGCCCTGCGAACAGCGCCATCTTCCAGTGCAAAATTCCAGGGGCGATGCGTTGCCGCATTGGTACAGCCGGGGTCATGGTCGAGAATGTCTGCAGAATCGCTGTGTTGGTGGGTTGGCCTTCATCGGCGCGCGGATCGACCATCATCCGCACTTTCACGCCGGCCTTGATCTTCTTGGTCAGGGCCGACTCGATGTTTGGGTCATCCATGAACCAGTAGGCGGTGTCGATTTCGACATTCTCGTTCTGGATCAGGGTGAGTAACTGCGTCCTGCAGTTCTCAAACGAACCGTCACAGAGCCGCTCGGTGGCTGAAGCAGGAAGGCTGATGACGCCGAGCACAAACGCCAATAACAAACAGGGAATCCACAGATTTCTAAAATTCATAAGCACCTAGGAAATATTTGCGTGCGCGAGAAACGTCGCGGCCTGGAGAGATTACCGCTACTTCCGAACTTAAACAACATACAATCCAAGCCAGTAATTACTGCTTCCACTCAGGCACACTTACAATATTCCAAATGAGACTGCAAGCAGAGTGCCAGCTCTTTGGACGGCCAAATTTGATAGGGCGTTGTCCCAAACGTAGTGCCAGCTGAGGGTTTTCGAGAGAACGCTTGCGCTCCGCCTGATACGAGGAGCAACTCTGTTCATGGCTTTGCGCAAAAGTGGAAACTTTTTCCACCTACTTTTTCAGTCCGACGGAGACACTTCCAGCACATTGTAAAGTTCTGTAATCGCACGACTTGTGGCTGTTCCCGGTTTGTAAAAAAGCTCGGCAGCCACGGCCTTCCTTTGGCTCGATAGTTGGCCGGGATCGGATAAAGCCGACTCCGTTGCCTTGAGGGTCTCCGCTGCATTCCGGGTAGTGATCGAAGACTGCACCAGCAGCTCGACATAGTCCGGATGAATGTTAGTTCGCGCGATCAATTCCGGCATTTCGATACGAATAAGCGGTCGATTGAGTAGAAGGTACTCAAACCCGGCTGAACTATGGTCGCTGATCATCACATCGGACGCAACCAGATACGGTGCAATTGAGCCTCGCGCTGCCAGGTGTCCAGAGTACTTATGCAGAATCGGGGTTAGACGTTTCACCCAGTCGATGCCTCCAGAATTACGGGGGTCGAGATCGCGAGAATTATCGTGAAGCTTTACGATCACGCAAAATCCGGCCCGTCCCAGTTGTTCGACCAACTCCGGCCCCATGGCATTGAGCGAGGCATATGGTGTCCAAGTCGGGGCATATAAGACTGTCCGCCGCGCGGGGTCGATACCAAGAGAGGCGAGTATTGCATCCCGTTGTAGCGAACCATCTACCAGGCAGTCCGCCTTAGGCATTCCGATCAAACAAATGGCCGGACTATCGGCATCGATGGCGCCGGCGGAGATAAAATTATTCAGGCGCCGCTTATTAATGAAAAACAGCCAGTCCCACTCGCGCAAAGAGTGGTCCGGCCGGTCGTACACATTGCCATACTTGCCGGCGACACCGTGAAAAGTTTGAATGCGCCGGGTGCCGCGCGGCAGTTTTGCCCAGATGAAATCAGCCGCTAAGTAAGCGTCAAACTTCATCAGCGCCGCCCGCGCCGGACTTATGATATCGATGCCCTCCCCGGCGTCAGCGAAGATGCGACGTGCTTTATCGGGATGAACGCTGGAAGTGAAAAAAAACTCGACCCGCGGATCCTGCGATAAACGGCGGTGAATAGGCGCGATCATGCTGAACTCCATGGGCAGTCCAGCATCGATCAGAATACGCCGCCGCTCAGGCCGCAGTAATCGTTGAAATCGCGTGTCCAGTGCCCGCAGCCGCGAGACGATTTGCTTGCCCCTCATCTCACTTCTCCGGGTGATAGAAGCATGAGTCGGCGAGATTGAGAGGAATTCGCGGCAGGATTTCGTCTTGCGCGCGACGCAGATCGTCGGGGAAATCGATTTCTATCCAGGGAAACCCGCGAGTGCTGACCGCGTGTAATGGCCGGGTCTTGGAAAACTCCAAAAAGCTCGCGGTGCCCAGCTTTTCTTCGCGCCGTCGGCAATAAGCTTTTCCAGCTCTTTCGCTACTACAGTCCCGCCGGTCGGGCCGAATTTCACGACTCCAACATTCTCGCCGTCTGCTTCTTCTGGGTCCATGGTTTTGGAAATGTCGAGTAACTGTCCGCCTCGCACCTTGACCTTCATTTCCTCGTCGCCATATTTGGTCTGGTTGCGCCAGGAGACCAGGATGGCGTCTTCATATTTCGCAGTAAGCAGGTCGCCCAGAAGTTGAGGATGGAAAAATACGTCGGAATTCATTACCACAAATCCGTTTCCAAATAAGTGCCGCGCCAGCCACAGCGAATAAAGACTGTTGGTCTCGGCGAAGATCGGGTTCTCCACGTACTCGACTCCGGGACCGCAGATGCGGCGAATGCGCTCCGCTTGAAACCCAACCACCACCGCGATTTCGGTTATCCCGCAGGCCCGTAAATAGCTGAACTGGCGCTCGATCAGCGTCATTCCGCCTAATTCAACCAGGCACTTTACGGATTCGCCGGAAACCGGCTCCAGACGTGAGCCTTTGCCAGCCGCAAGTATGATCGCCCTCAAATGAATCCCCGTGAATTGTTACCCTCAGTCAATGCACAGCTATCGCTCATCAAACTTATCAGAGCGCATCTCCGCTCGAGGCGCCCTTGTTACGGTCCTTCCAGCGTTGCCGTAAGGCACCCAAGAAGAACCATAATTCCAACTCATGCTCGAAACTAGTAACTTCGTGGCCTTTTAACCGCGTTTTGACCATGCCGCTCAAGGATTCCAGAAACGATCGGTACATGTAACGCGGCACGCCAAGAATGGTCCGCACTTTGGAAAAATCGACCGCAGTTTCCTCAGGGGCTTGCATGTCTATGGGGTGCTGTCGATAAAGCATCGCCCGGCTGACTCCATGCCAATAGGACCACTTTCTAAAATAACGCTTGCGCAGCCGCTCGGCGGGGATTACATGGTGCACTACCATCTTTGGAGCGTAATTGCCGCGCAAGCCCGCATCACGGGCCCGCAGCATCCACTCCCTCACTTCCTGCCCCATGAGTGTTCCCGCTTTGCGACCCAGTTCTGGGTTCCAAAAACCAGCGCGATCAAAGGTTTCCCGTCGGAATGCGAGGTTTACCCCCAGCGGCGCGTACCGTTTTCCAAACTCGACAGGATCGGCGCCGAAATCCAGTAATGCAATGACCGCCCAGTGCCGGCCACCCTCGTCGGACAGCCACGAGGGTCGGGGCCCCCCCCAAATCGGCAAAACTTTGCCTCCCACGAAATCGCATTGATCACGGTTCAAAGCCGCAGCTGCTTGCTGCAGCCAGTCGGGTTCGAAGCGGACATCGTCGTCGGTGTTGGCAATAATTTCCCCGGCCGCAGCCTTGATGCCGGTGTTCAGGGCAGCGCTGCGTCCCACCTGGGTTTCAAGCAAATATCGTAAGGCGGTCGGGAATGCCGCGGCCGCAGCGGCCACAATTTGCGGCGTGGAGTCACGAGAGTTGTTATCCACGACGATCACTTCCCAACTTCCCGGGTGGCGGATTTTCGCCAGGCTGGCAAGTGTCTGCTGCAGCTCGCCGGCGCGGTTATAAGTGGGTATTACCACCGAAAATTGCATTGGGTAAGCGGATGACCCGCATTTGAAATCCGCGAAGCAATGGCGGGACTCGATTCAATAGCTTTTGGCTGTAGTATTCTAGCGCAGTCTCCGCATGGGGCACGGTCATTTTGATTCCGGGCCTCCTGATATCTTCTTCCATGCCGCCCATCATCGAAGTCAGTCACCTCGCGAAAGAATACGAGCTGGGGCGGTCTATTCGCCGCGAGAATCTCCGTGAGTTTCTTATGCGACAGCTCAGACTGTCATCCAGCGGGGAGGGGACATTATCGGGGTCAAAGGAGCAGCGAAAATTCTGGGCGCTCAGCGATGTTAGCTTTGAGGTCGCGGAAGGTGATGTGGTGGGGATCCTCGGCCGCAATGGCGCCGGTAAAAGCACATTGCTCAAGATCATTTCTAAAGTCACTGACCCAACCGGGGGCAGCATCATCCTTCGCGGACGATTAGGCAGCTTGCTTGAGGTCGGTACCGGTTTCCATCCCGAGCTTACCGGTCGCGAGAATGTATACCTCAATGGCGCCATCCTGGGCATGAGCAAGGCCGAAATTGACGCTTGCTTTGATGAGATTGTCGACTTTTCGGAGATTGGCAAGTTTTTAGATCTTCAGGTTAAGCGCTACTCGAGTGGAATGTACCTGCGGCTGGCGTTTGCCGTAGCCGCTCATCTGAACACGGAAATTTTGATCGCAGACGAAGTGCTGGCGGTTGGGGACGTTGCCTTTCAAAGAAAATGCCTTCGCAAAATGAGCGAGGTCGCGCGCCAGGGACGAACCGTACTCTTCGTTTCACACAACATGGCTGCGGTCGCCGACCTGTGCAGGCGTGGCATTGTGCTGGATGCGGGGAAATTGACCTTCGACGGAACTGCGCAGCAGGCAATCCAGACGCACATCGGGATGATGTTTAATTCGCAGGGAGATCCAAGCCACATCATCGATTTGGGGCAGGCGCTCGATCGCCGATCGCCGCAGGGCAAACTGCTGCAGGCAATTGAGCTTTATACGGGTGAGGACCGTCCACTTTTGGATGGAGTGTCGCTTGGAGACAGGCTGAAGGTACGTGTCCACTTTAACCTGCCGTTCTCAACCTCGGCGTTCAATGTAGGCTTGGGTTTTAATAACGCCGCCGGGCAGCGGGTTTTTACCGCCCATACGCTTTTCGAGCCCGAGCGCGATCATTTGTCCGCAGTCGGCGATCAGATCATGGTTTGCGAAATTCCAAAGTTGACCTTGATGCCCGGCGATTATCTGTTGCGGGTCTGGGTCGACGTCGGGAATAGCGAAGCCGATCTCATCGATTCTGCCGCTCGGATTACTGTCCGAGAGTCGGATTTCTATGGCTGCGGCAAGCCGCCGAGCGATGGCATGTTCGTTCTCGACCACAACTGGTCGCTGGACTCGTGAAATTTCAATGACCATCAACTTCGGCAATGAGGAACCAGGTTTAAAGTTTTCTGCGGGTTTTTTGGTACGGGGAGCTTGATGCCATTTGCGTTCGAGGTGACAATTCGACCCCATCGCGGTTGGCAACCAATCGATTTGCATGAGATCTGGCTCTACCGGGAATTGCTGGCTTTTCTAGTCTGGCGCGACATAAAGATCCGTTACCGCCAGACGCTGCTGGGCGCGCTCTGGGCAGTGCTGCAGCCGCTCATTGCTATGCTGATTTTCACTTTCATCTTCAACCGACTCGCCGGGGTAAAGAGCGACGGGCCTCCGTATCCCCTGTTTGCTCTTGCCGGACTTGCGCCGTGGACTTTTTTTTCCACCGCGGTTTCGCAATCCAGCAACAGCCTGGTCAGCAATCAGCAACTGGTCTCGAAGATTTATTTTCCACGCGTATTTATCCCTCTGGGTGCGGTGGGCGCTTTGCTCCTGGATCTGGCGCTCACCCTGGTATTGCTGGCATTTCTCATGCTGCATTACCGCTGGCCGGTTTCGCCCAACCTGCTGTGGCTTCCCGTCTTCCTCATTGCCGCGGTGCTGGCCACCTCCGGCGTCGGGCTTGCGCTTTCAGCTTTCAACGTCAGTTTTCGTGACGTGAAATATGCGGTCCCTTTCCTCATCCAGATGGGCATTTTTGTGACGCCGGTGATCTATCCCATTCGCTATATTCCCGGGCGCTGGAAAATTCTTATGGGGCTGAATCCAATGGCAGGCGTGGTATTGGGATTTCGCTATGCCATTCTGGGGAGTCCCTCGCCCTGGCCGGTGATGGAGGTGTCACTCGCAGTCAGCGTGGTGTTGTTTATCGCCGGACTGCTGATCTTCCGCCGGATGGAGAGGCGTTTCGCCGACATTATCTGACGTGCAGCCCATCCTCCAGATCGAGCATTTGTCCAAAGAATACGTGCTGACGCGCGAGTCATTCGAACAAACCGGCGTGCGCGCAGGGCTCGCAAGGCGATGGTCCGCATTGCGCCGTTTTGGCGGCTCGGCAACCGCAGATGAAAACAGTCGAGAAAGTTTCTGGGCCCTCAAAGACGTTTCATTCAATGTCCACGAAGGAGACGTAGTGGGGATCGTCGGACGCAATGGCGCCGGCAAAAGCACGTTACTCAAAGTCATTTCGCGAATCACGGATCCGACTGAGGGGCGAGTTGTGGTGCGGGCCCGAATGGCGAGTCTGCTGGAAGTTGGGACCGGATTTCATCCCGAGTTGACCGGCCGGGAAAATATTTTCCTGAACGGCGCGATCCTCGGCATGCGAAAAGCTGAGATAGTTTCCCAGTTCGATGAAATAGTCGCCTTCGCCGAATTGGAGAAATTTCTCGACACGCCCGTGAAGCATTATTCAAGCGGCATGCACGTGAGACTAGGCTTTGCGGTAGCGGCGCACTTGAATCGCGAAATCCTCATCGTGGATGAAGTTCTTGCTGTCGGCGACATGGCTTTTCAGAAAAAATGCCTGGGCAAAATGAATGAAGTCAGCCGCGTTGGCAGAACGGTATTGTTTGTCTCCCATAACATGGCTGCCGTTGAGAACCTGTGCCGACGTGGAATCGTATTCGACGGCGGAAAAATCGCATTTGAAGGCACATCCAAAGAAGCAGTGCTCGATTATCTTGGAAGGCTTTCCGGCGCACGCGACAATGCCGGGTACATGGTTGATCTGAGCAAAAGTTCTGACCGTCGATTTTTGCGTACGCCTCTTCTGAAGCGGCTGGAACTTTACACCGAGCAGGATCGCCCCCTGGCGAACGACTTGCAAATCGGTTCACGCCTTCAAGTGCGGGTGAATTTTGACTTGCCGGGGTTGACGAGCGACTTCAACGTCGGCCTTGGCTTCGATAATTCCTACGGTCAGCGCGTCTTCACTGCAGACAGCCAGTTCCGGGGCAATCGGCCGACCGTGGGTCGAATAGGGCCGCAGGTTTTTGTCTGTGACATTCCCAAACTCACCTTGACTCCGGGGGAATACAGCATTCGGGTGTGGCTGGAAATTGGTGGCGCTGAAGCCGATTTAATCAATGATGCCGTCCGGATTCGCGTGACCGAGTCGGATTATTACGGCACCGGGAAAGTGCCGTGGAACGGCGCTTTCGTCCTGGAGCACCGCTGGCATAGAGAAAAATCTGGCCCCTAATGGCGGAGGAGCCGGTTAGCGCACGCCGACGGGAGCCTGGGTCCGCACTCGCGTGAATACACTCTGCGGTTTGGGTTTTACTTCAGCGGGGGGAGCGTCCTGACAAGCACGGTAGAGGACTCCAGTAAACGCAACCAGTCCGTAAATGAATAGCTCGTAGGCGTAGCTTGCGAAAAAAGCGCCCAATAGATATCCGGCAAAACTTGCGCGCAATGCGCCGGTCAAAATTTGCACCTCCGGATCGTCTCGAAAGCGCTGAGTCTTTCTGATATCGCGCAGATTTCGAAAAACCTGTCGCAGAATTAGAAGAAACAGAATGAGCGCAGGAATGCCTGCTTCAGAACTCCATTGGGTGTAGGTGTTGTGGGTTACGTGCCAGTACTGGGTTGCGCTGGCAAAATTTCCCGGCCCCACTCCGAACAGCGGATGTTCGAACGTCAGCTTAATACTCTCTTTCAACAGCTGTTTACGGGCTTCATGCGAACCCAAATCCAGCGCGTCGACGCTGGGATCGAAGATTCCCATCAAACGAGTTCCGTAATGCGACGGCAGCATGACCGGCAACAGCAGCAAAGCAATGAAGAGTCCGGCGACGATAATGTAGTTGCGCTTCCCCCGAACGCCAAATTCCCAGAACGAAAAACAAATCGCAACCACGAGCGCCATAAATCCACTGCGCGAGTAAGTCAGAGTGACAGCCCAGGCCATGGCCACCAGACCGATGGCCCAAAGTGCTTTCTTGACCGGGTTTCGGGTAGCCAGCAGGAAGCCCAGGCAGATTGGCCAATTCAGCGCGATCATGATGGCGAAGTCATTCGCGTTCGCATACAAGCCGGTGCCGATCTCAAGGCGGGTCATGCCGCGAAAGAAGATGCAGCCGATGAGGGCCATGATGGCAACCGCGCTGGCTTGAATGAAGAGCAGTCGCTTAAGCCTGCTTACGGAAGTGACGGCGATGCCGATCATCACCGTCATGAGGATGCACTTGTCGAAATCTTCGAATACGGTCGCAAACGCGCCGCCCTTCCAGGTGGCGAAAGGTATGGTCAGCACGCACTGGAGAAAGAGCAGTAGAACCAGTTTCGCTTCAATATTCAGCTTGAATTTCGCCGACTGGCCCATGATGCCGACCACCAGCGATAACAGCGCCAGTCCGCCGATGACCTTGGCCAACGGAATGCCGTAAATGAACTTGATGATGTCTTCCGGACGGTAGTAATAGAATGCCCAGAAAGCCACGATCAAGACATACGCGGCAGTGAGGCGATTCTCCGGCGTATTCCAGGTGCGTGCGCGTTCTATTCCGCTAGTCACAATATTGAGGGCTTACCGCAATTAGGCTTCCAATTCCAACACAACCTCGCGAGCGCATTAACGTTGGTGCCCGGGGTGTTGGTTGTAGCTGCAGATTATGCCCATTCAGGTCCCAACAAATTCCCTATTTATGGTCGAAGTTTCGGCGTTCGACCGGACAACAGTGGTAAAAAAATATCCAATTCCGCCCGGCGGGTAACCAATAAAGGAACGATCATTACCCGACAGAACTGCCCGAATTGTAGCATTCGGATGCGACTTATCCGGGATCACCGATGCTGCACTCAGAAGCCTCTGGGCCAACATAAGCGGGATGTTGCCGGATGCGGTTTCCCCGGCTCGGGATCAGCGCTGCCGCACCGCTCAGCCATCCTTCAAATTCGAGGGCGGTCGATTGCGTCGTGTCCACGAAACGGGGCAGTAAAAAGGGGTTATTTCCTCGCATGGCCAGTCCCGGGTCGCAAGTGGTGCCGGAGATCACGCCCTCCGCCTGCAGCCACGGTAGAAATTCCAACTCGTATAAGCCACTTGGATAACAGAAGTGATTGACTGGCTTTGGTCCGATTATCGATTGTATGCGGCGCCGATTATCGCGGATTTCTCTACGGAAAAGGGCCTCATCCAAGGGTGTCCGATGGCGGTGGGTGTGCAGCTGGAAGTCGACTCCCTCTTTGGATAATTGCGAGATTTCATCCGGACGCATGAGTTGCAAAACTCGCTTTTCAACCAGGTCGCGGTAATCGACTCCGACCGTCCGAGCCAATTCCTCGGCGATCCGGTTCTTCTCGGCTTCAGGCAAGTTGCGGTTCCGTGCCGATGTCACCAGCTGAGTGACTATCGACTGGCGGGTGGCCTCCGTCCGCAAATCCAAGCTGGGCGGGAGATCGAATCGGCCTCCACTGTCCAAACGCTTGCCTCGTTGTTTCCACAAAATATAAGAGCAGGCGAGATTAAAAATCGGGCGGTCATAGTCACAATAATAAGTCGTCTGATAGACCGTGGCCGGGAAGCCGTACTTTTTCAGCAAGGGAAACGCGTGCACGTAGAAGTCGTAGGTGCCATCGTCGAAAGTGATCGCCACGCTGCGCGGAGGAAGGTCTTTCCGGTACAGGCGTTCCACCGCTTCCCCCAGCGGTAAAACCGAGTATCCGCTTCGCGAAAGAAGCTCAAGCCGCTCGCCGAAAAGCTTGGGGCTGATGTAAGTTTCCGGACGCCACATGTGCTCTTCATCGAGAGAGATGCCGTGATAACAGAGAATCATTAGCCGCTGAGTTCGCCAGCGGCTGTCTCTGACGCGGTCAAAAATGCCGGTAGCTTTTAGCGTAGCCAGCGAGCCTAGACGGATCGGTCGATACACTGATGCAAGCATGAGGAACAAGCTAATCGTACCTTAGGAGAGAGCGCGATTCGCAGCTATTCGCGGGCACCCGGCGTAATTGCTTCGGGGCACCGAAGTAACCCGGAGCGCAGAAACAGCGTGATATCATCGTGTTCGCAGTCAGCGATTGACCGCGCATTGGCTGCTGCACATGACCGCAACCATAGATCCCACCGCAGCCTGCTGCGGTTGAATACACTTTCAGCAATTGTTCCGCTGTCACACGAGTCCCAAATGAAGCAGGTTTTACGCAAGGGCCTGAAGGACATCATTGTTGACGAAGTGCCCGACCCGGTCGTCACCCCCAATCACATCGTAGTTCGTCCCTGTTTTTCTTTAATCAGTAGTGGCACCGAAACCGCCAGTCTTCACAGCGAGGGGGTGTTGAAGGCAGTTGCTGATAATCCATCGCATCTGGCGACCATCTGGAATGCGGTCGTGAAGGTAGGTCCGCTGCCGGCATTCCGCGAAGTGCGGGCGAAGTTCAGCGAGTACGCGGTTTTGGGCTACTCTGGCGCGGGCATCGTTGTAGACAAACACCCCTCGGTTACCGAATTCGAAATCGGCGATCGCGTGGCTTATGGCGGCGAGGGCACAGGTCACGGCGAAGCTATTCTGGTGGCTCGCAATCTGGCGGTGAAAATTCCCGATCAGGTCGGGTTCGAGTACGCGTGTTTTGCGACGTTGGGAAGCATAGCAATGAACGCGGTCCGCGTCGCCAACATCGGATTAGGCGATCGCGTCGCAGTTTTAGGGCTTGGCTTGGTCGGTCAATTAATCGCGCAACTGGTTACAGTGCAGGGCGGTTCGGTGATGGCGGTTGACCTTCGACCGGAACGCGTTGAACTGGCAAAACAGCTGGGCGCTGAAGATGGAGTCCTAGCCACGGCTGCCCCTGAAGGCGCGATGGCATTTACCAACGGAAAGGGCGTGGATTGCGTTTTCATCGCCGCCGCGGCGAAGTCTGACGCACCGTGCCAAACTGCCGTGGAAATCTGCCGCGATCGCGGCCGCATCGTTGATGTTGGGGCGGTGCAGTTGAATTTCCCCTGGAACGCGATGTACCTGAAGGAAATTCAGTTCTACATGGCCCGCGCCTACGGTCCCGGCAGCTATGACCCTACTTACGAAAAACAAGGCCACGATTATCCCTTTGCCTATGTACGCTGGACCGAGAACCGTAACATGCAGGAGTTTCTGCGCCTGATGGCGATTGACCGCGTACGAGTGAAGCGTTTGATAACTCACCAATTTCCTCTCGAAGATGCGTCGAAAGCCTATGAGACCATTATGAATGCGTCTTCCGGGAGCCTGGCCGTGTTGCTGCGATATCCGGTGTCTGCGGATGTCGAGTCGACGCCTTTTGTTCCGAAGCACAAAATCTCGACGACAAATTCGGCTGTCGAGAAGCCCCAAGCCGCAGGCGAAACCGGCGTGGCTCTGCTGGGAGCGGGTAATCTTTCGCGCTGGGTGCATCTGCCAAATATCAAAGCCGTCCCCAACGTTCGGCTTCGCACCATATGCTCGGCCAATGGCGCGCGCGCCAAGGGCTTCTCCCTGCGCTTCAAGGCGGACTATTGCTGCTCGGACTACCGCGAAGTGCTGGCCGATCCCAAGGTAGGGGTGGTCTTCATCGTTACTCGCAACTCCAGTCACGCGAGTCAGTCGATTGCCGCGTTGCGTGCCGGTAAAGATGTTTTCGTCGAAAAACCATTGGCGCTGACCGTCGAACAATGCCGCGAGATCTGGTCGGCTGTCCAAGAAACGGGCAGGCAATTGACGGTGGGTTTCAACCGGCGCTTCGCCCCGTTTTACGTCGAATTGAAGCGCGAACTGGCGCGACGCACTGCTCCGGCAGTCCTCAATTGCCGCGTGAACAGTCCGGGCATTTCTGGTTCGTACTGGATGGCCGATGTTGCCGAAGGGGGCGCACTTCTCGGGGAAGCTTGCCACTTCGTGGATTTAATGTATTGGCTGCTCGACTCCGAACCAGTCAGCGTTTCTGCCTTTTCACTTCCACCTGGAAGGCAAGATACGATTGGCCAGGACAACATCGCCGCCAGCTTTCGCTTCGCTGACGGCTCGGTGGGAAATCTGACTTACTGCACAGTGGGCAGCAAGAGTTCAAGCGGAGAACGGCTGGAGGCTTTTGCCCCCGGCCTTGGCGCTATCACCGAAGATTTCAAAAGCTTGGTGGTACAGCGGAAAACGGCGCGCTCACGCTCGTCCTGGACTCCTCACAAGGGTTACGCTCAACAAATTCAATCGTTCTTCCAGAGCCTGCGAAAAGGGCAGCGGCCCGAAATCGGCGTCGAAGACGGCATTCGCGCCACTGTCGCTTGCCTGCGCATGATTGAGTCGTCATCGACGCAGCTGCCCTGCGCCATCGATTGGCAGCGCGAGGTTGGTTTACCGTCGCAATGAAGGTCCTTCAGCTTGGGCCCTACCCGCCACCAAATGGCGGCGTACAAACCCACATCGCAGACCTGGTCGATTTTTTGCGGCAAAGCGGCGTCACGTGCGATGTGATGAACCTCAATCGATTTCGCCGGGCATCTGCGAACGGAATCTTTTATCCATCCAATTCGGTGGAAGTACTGGCCCATCTGCTGTCTCACCGTTACGACGTGATTCATCTCCATATCGGTGGACGCATTTTTCTGCGCCAATTGGGATTGGCAATTGCCTGCTCAGCTCTTCCCAAAACGCACAGCGTTTTGACTTTTCATTCCGGCGGATACCCATCTTCCGAGGAGGGGCATTCGGCGCATCCACGCACGCTAAGGGCATTCGCGCTGCGCCGCTTCGATCGGATCATCGCGGTCAATGCTGAGATTGCGACTTTCTTCGAGCGGCTCGGCGTGAAGCCAGACCGCATCAGGTTGATTTCGCCTTATTCGCCGCCGTCGGTTACAAGCGGGTCCGAACTTCCGGCCACTGTAGAACAGTTTTTTCGCGATCATCAACCATTGCTGATTACGGTCGGGCTACTGGAGCCAGAATACGATTTGGCTTTGCAGATCGACGCCATGAAACGCCTGCGCGAAAAATGGCCGAATGCGGGCTTGCTCATCGCCGGTTCCGGCAGCCTGCACGAAACTTTGCGTCAACAGATCGATAGCCAGCCCTATGGTCAGCACATTCTTCTCTGCGGCGACTTGCCCCATGCCGCGACATTGCAGGCGATCAAGCGTGCCGATCTGATGCTGCGAACCACCTGGTATGACGGCGACGCGCTCTCGGTGCGAGAAGCGCTGCATTTTGGCCTGCCAGTAATTGCCACCGACAATGGTATGCGTCCTAAAGGGGTACGCCTGATTCCGGCGCGGGATATCAATGCGCTCCTGGTTGCCATAGACGAGGCGTTGCAGTTCCCGAGAACGGCGGAAGGCCAGCCCACCCCTCTGACAATCGATCAGAGTAATTTACGCGCGGTTTTCGATTTGTATTGCGAGTTGACCGCTTGAGGGCTTTTGGGAAAATGCGGGGGAGCAGTGTGCAAAGTTTTGCAATTCGTCCTCGAACACTCTGACACCCGTCCCTGGCACTGACCGCTAGGGATGTAAGTTGCTGATTCTTAAGCGGATGCGAGTATGTTTTCCACGGGACGCACGGCCAGCTTCGGCAAAGGACGTGCCAAGATCATCG
The DNA here is from genome assembly GCA_963702345.1 of uncultured Acidobacteriota bacterium. Lineage (GTDB taxonomy): Bacteria > Acidobacteriota > Terriglobia > Terriglobales > Acidobacteriaceae > Gp1-AA145. Next base: position 259,229 of record CAVPCD010000004.1, read on the forward strand.
TGTGCGACGCGACCCCGCCAAGGTACTTATCTCCAATTACCCGGGTTCTTTGAATGTAGGTATCCACTGCGTTCATAATAGGGTAAGCCGATGAAAATACTGTGGGTTAAGTCCGGCAAGCTTCTGCCTGTCGATGCCGGAGGCAAAATTCGCTCGTATAAAATTCTGCGCCATTTGCAGGAGCATCATCAGCTTACCTTGCTGACGCCGTATGGGGGTAAACGCGACCTTGGGTACGAAAGCGAGCTGAAGAAAGAATTCCCCGGTGCTTTGCCCATGTGGACGGCAGCTCCCGATTCAAGCACACTGGCTCGGCTGTTCCATTACCTCTACTGTTTCCCTTCAGGTGTGCCCTTTGCCATCAGGAAATTTACCGATCGCGCCGCCGGAAAGAAGATCGCGCAGTTGATGGAGCAGGAGAACTTCGACGCTGTCGTCTGCGACTTCCTGGCTCCTTCCTTGACATTCCCAAAGCAGCTCTGGGGACGGACAATTCTGTTTCAGCACAATGTTGAAACCGTGTTGTGGGACAGGATGCTGGCCAGCGAGCCCAGCCCGCTCAAGCGCCTCTTGTATCGCGTGGAGGCGGGAAGAATGCGTCGCTACGAGTGCTCCAGCATCGGAAAATTCAAGCACGTGATTGCCGTTTCCGAACAAGACCGCGCTTACATGAGCCAGTACATGCCGGCGGAGAAAATCAGCGTAGTGCCAACGGGCGTGGACCTGGAGGAGTTCCGAGCCGAGCCTAGCGGGCAGGCAAATGAACCTTTGGTGATGTTCACCGGAACCATGAATTTCGAGCCGAACATGGACGGTGTGGAGTGTTTCTGCCGCGAGATCTGGCCGCGAGTTTTGAAATCTGTGCCCAACGCGAGATTCCGTATCGTCGGAAAAGAACCGGTTGCGGCGGTGCGGCGTCTCGCGTCGGAGACGGTGGAGGTGACAGGCACGGTACCGTCAGTGGTCGACCACTTGAAGCAAGCCTGGGTGCTGGTTGTGCCGCTCAGAATGGGCGGCGGAACGCGCCTCAAGATCTACGAAGGAATGGCCATGGGCCGGGTGACGGTTTCCACAACCATCGGCGCAGAGGGCCTCGACGTGCGGAATGGCCAAGACATTATTCTTGCCGATGAGGCTGAAGCTTTTGCGAATGCGGTCATCACGCTTTTGCGCGAGCCGGAATTGCGCAAGCGTTATGAACGGGCCGCGGCTGATGCCGTGACGCAATTCGGATGGTCGTCAGTTGCGGAAACGTTTGTGAAAATACTCGGAGGCAGAGCTCCGATCCAGAGTTCAAACGACGTCCGCATAATGCAGGCTGATGTGGTGCGAGGATGATTCTTTCAATCGCGGTTGCGAAGGATACAGAGAGAGGAGTTCTGTGAAAAGCATTTTCTCGGTGGACGTAGAAGATTGGTTTCATATCCTCGACTTTCCTTCCGCTCCGGACATTTCGGAGTGGAACTCGCTGCCCTCCTGCGTAGAGCGCAATTTCACCAAGCTGCTCGACATCTTCAGCGCCAAGGACGTGCAGGTTACGTGCTTTTTCCTCGGCTACATCGCGGAAAGATATCCGCACCTGGTTCGGGAAGCGCACCGCCGCGGACACGAGATCGCATCGCACGGATATTCGCACCGGCTGATTTATTCGATGACGCCGGAGACTTTTCTTGAAGATGTCAGTAAGAGCAAAAGCATACTTGAGAACATCACTGGGGACCCGGTTTTGGGTTACCGGGGACCGGGTTTTTCGGTCACGAAAGACACGCCGTGGTTTTTCGACACTATTCTGAAAGCCGGATATCGCTATGACTCGTCGGTGTTTCCCGCCCCGCGCCAGCATGGCGGGCTCGACACCGGAAAATATGCGCCTTACCTGGTGGCTGGGCAGTTGATGGAGTTTCCCATCACTGTGACCAGCGTGATGGGACAGCGCATGTGCTTCTTCGGCGGTGGCTACCTGCGTCTGTTTCCTTATTCTGTGATCCGCCAAATGTGCCGCAAGGTGCTGGCCGAAAATCGACCGGTGGTTTTCTACATTCATCCGCGCGAAATCGACCCGACTCATCCCCGACTGAATTTAAGCCGCGCTCGCGCATTCAAGTCCTACGTAAACTTGAGTAGCACGGAGCCGAAGATCAAGAAGATTCTGGACGATTTTGAAGTAACTTCTTTTGCGCAATTCATCGCGGAAAACCCCTCGATTTTTGTTGAAAGCGACGACTCTAAACGTTCGTCCAAACCTGCATCAAAAACCAAGACGGTCTCGGAGGCCGCATGACAGTGACTGCAAATCGCACGTCTGAGTTTTTTCATTCTTACGCGCACGACTTCAACGCCATTTATGGCAACAGCAATACCTTTGTAAACCGCTGGATCAACCGTTATTTACGCGCCAGCATGCGAATGCGCTATGAAAAGACCATTGCCGGCTGCTTTCCCATCGAAGGCAAGACTGTCCTCGATATTGGTTGCGGTCCCGGCCACTACAGCGTTGCCTTGGCAAAGAATGGCGCTGCCCGGGTTTACGGGACCGATTTCGCCGATGAAATGATTGCCATCGCCAGCCAGAACGCGGCGTCAAATGGAGTCAGCGACCGCTGCGAGTTCGCGCGCCACGATTTTATTGCCGATCCTATCGAGGGAAAATACGACTACACCATCGCCATGGGATTCATGGATTACATGGCCGATCCGCGCAAGACGATCGACAAAGTTCTTTCCGTCACCAAAGGCAAAGCTTTCTTCAGCTTTCCCGCGGAGGGAGGAATTCTTGCCTGGCAGCGCAAGCTGCGCTACAAACAGCGCTGCCCACTATATCTCTACACCCGCAAGCAACTAGATGAATTATTTTCTGGCGTGCGGCGTAACCAGGTTCGGGTTGAACCAATTGCCCGCGATTACTTTGTAACGGTGACGATGTAGAAAATTAACGGTGCGCTTGCAGCAGTTCTGCGTAAAGCGCTTCGGTGTTGGCAATCAACTTGTCAAAGCTGAAGTCACGGCGCACGCGCTCACGACCGGCATTGGCCATGTCCGAAGCCGTCTTGGGATTTTCGAGCAGGTAGAGAATCGACTTCGCCAGCTCATGGGGATCATTCGGCGCACACAGCAGGCCTGTGACTCCGTGCTCGATAACCTCGCGATTTCCCCCGACATCGGTGGCGATCGCCGGCAATCTCGCTGCCATATATTCGAGCAGCGCGTTCGGAAAGCCTTCGGCTTGAGACGGGAGCACTGCAATGTCACAACAGCCCAGCAAATCTGCAACGTCATGGCGTTGGCCGAGAAACAGAACATTCTTACTTAACCCAAGCTCAGCCGCCATTGCTTCGAACGCTGACCGGCGCGCGCCGTCGCCAATCAGCACGAATGTGGCTTGGGGAAATTTCGCGCAGACTTCGTGTGCGGCTTTGATCAGCGTGGGCTGACCTTTGATGTCGCTGTGCATATTGGCGACGCTGACCACCAGTTTGTGATCATTCAGCGCGGGGAAGATTCGCTCGCGATCTCCGCGAACATTCTGGAAGCGATCCAGATCGATGCCGTTGTGAATGACACGAATAGATTCCGGACGGAACCCATCTTCGTGCACCAGTTGCTCACGAATCTGTCCGGAGTTCACGAGAACTGCAGAAGATAGCGCTTGCAGATGGCGCAGGATTTTTCGCCGCCGCGGAGTGTACCAGGCAAGGTGGGCGAGATCTCTTCGGCTGGAAATAATCACCGGCACACGCGCCAGACGAGCGGCCGGAATCGCCAGCAAGTTCGACCACAGGTCGTGAGCGTGGACAACATCAAAACGTCCGCGACGCAGAAACCGTGCAAGGCGAAGGATCTGGTACACGCCGCGCGGCGAGTTCACGCCTCCGCGCGCATCCCACTCCATCACCGAAACCTGAGAGCCCTCAAGTTTCGCCAGCAGCGGCCCGCTCATACGCAGGCATCCCAAGGTTACAGCGTAACGGGCTGGATCGAGCCGCAGGGCAAGCTCTACCGCTTGAGTTTCGGTGCCGCCGATTTCGAACGAATCAACCAAGAAAAAGACGCGCCTGCGATCCCCGCAAGCCAATGTGGAAACCTTTTTGCCGTTGTCGGAATCTGCAGGCAACGATGAGGACACGGTTTGCATGTCAGGTGGCGCTGAGTACAGAGATAGCGGTGGACTGCAGTTGATTTCCGGCTCGAGCCTCGAGAAAGTTGCGATGCCACAACTCAAGCATCAACAACAGCCAGAGTTCATGCGAGCGGTCGCGGCGGCCGCTCGTGTGTTCTTCGACCAGTCGGCGAAGCGCGGTTTTCGAATAATATCCACGCTCGAGAGTGCGAGGCTCAAGCAAAATCTCCACCAGATCGCGTTTCAGTTCCTGCCGCATCCAGTGAACCAATGGCATGGCAAATCCGCGCTTGGGACGATGCAACACCTCAGAAGGAACACCGATCCGTTCGGCAAGCTTCTTCAGGATGTATTTACCGTTCATGTCGCGCAGCTTCAGCGACACCGGCAGGCTCGTAACCCATTCCAGAAAAATATGGTCGAGCATCGGCACGCGCACCTCGAGCGATGTCGCCATGCTCATGCGGTCAACCTTGGTCAAAATGTCGAACGGAAGATATGTTTTCGTATCCAGATAAAGTAGCCGCGAAATGAAATCTTCCGCCGGAGCTTCATCGAAATAGCGGCGGAATAAATTCAGCGGGGACTCTACCGCATCCGACCACGCCAGGAAATCCTTACTAAACAGTTCGCGCTCGCGGCCCCACGCGGGAAAATGGGAGACGCTGTCAATGTAGCGGTCGCGCAACGGCAGAGAAATATTGAAAAGAAATCTCCGTCCGTAAAAGCTTGGCGTCCGATGGAAAACTTGCTCACGATACAAACCTCCCAGCCACTGCGGAAGATGATCTAGCCGGCTTCGGCGCAGCAGCCGGGTATAGCGCTCATATCCCGCGAACAACTCATCGCCGCCATCGCCTGACAGTGCGACCGTGACGTGCTCTCGCGCCAGCCGCGAAACATAATACGTTGGCAGGATTGACGAATCCGCAAACGGCTCTTCCATTCCGGGAGTGAGTTTCTCCAGCGTGCCGATAACGTCGGGCTTGAGGATCAGCTCGTGATGTTCAGTGCCAAAAGCGTTGGCCACTTGCCGTGCATAGTGAGTTTCATCGAACTCGCTATGGTCGAATCCGATGGTGAAAGTCTTAACCGGACGCGAAGTTGCTTTCGCCATCAATCCCACGACGATTGATGAATCCACACCCCCGCTCAGCATCGCTCCCAAGGGCACATCGCTGACCAGTCGCATGCGGACGGCTTCGGATAAACGGCGCTCCAACTCTTCTAGGCATTCTTCTTCGGAGGTCGATTCGCGCGTGCCATAGGCGGGAACGTCCCAGTATTGCTTTACCTCAAGACGGCCGTTGCGATACTCGAGCAAATGCCCGGGCGGCAGTTTGTGGATCTTGCGAAATGCCGATTGCGGGTCGGGAATGTATCCGAAATAAAAATAGTTGAGAATGCCTTCGCGATTCACTTCCGCCAAGTCGGGAGCAGCTTCAAGTAATGATTTGATCTCGGATCCGAACACGAGCCAATCCCCGTCGAGCGCATAATGCAGGGGCTTTTTGCCCAGGCGATCGCGGGCCAAAAGCAGGGAACGATTCCGCGAATCGTAAATCGCAAATGCGAACATGCCGCGCAGTCGTTTGACGCAGTCGCTGCCGAACTCTTCGTAAAGATGGACGATAGCTTCAGTGTCAGTGTTGGTGCGAAAAACGTGGCCACGGGCGCGCAACTCGTCGCGCAGCTCGATGAAGTTGTAAACCTCGCCGTTGTAGACGATCCAGACGGTCTCGTCTTCATTAGCGATGGGCTGATGCCCGGTGGAGAGATCGATGATGCTCAGGCGGCGCATGCCCAGTCCAACCGGGCCGTTGACGTATGCGCCGTAATCGTCGGGACCGCGATGAACGATCACATCGCACATGCGGCGCACCACCGCCGCATCGGCTACGCTGCCGCGCTGTCGGCCGACCATTCCGGCGATTCCGCACATTGTGGTAAGTGAATCCTCCGGCTGTGAGTTGCTGTCACTTAAGTGGCGCGGTTGTGCACTGGCTTCATGCCTCGGACCGCGATGGGCCGGTAAAGCACGTGCAGGTCTTCCAGGCCGCAATCCTCAAACCAGCGGAACACTTCTTCGTAGGTGTGCTTCGATTGATAGACCGGCGAGTACCAATCGAAGGTGTCGAGCAGGCGCCACTCGCGCTTCGGATTCATGTTCATTGGAATTGCGTTGGCGAGTATGCCGCTGAAAAAAGAACCCACACCTGGAATAAAGCGCAGCCCGCGGTGCACGTAGTAAAGCGGATCGAAAGCCACACATAGCGCATGCAAAGATTTAGGAGACAACTTGGTGGTGAACTTGCGGTAAACGTCGCTCATGCGGTACCAGCGAACGTAGGCGCTGTACAGCCAGATGGCAACGCTGCCGCCGGGCTTAAGCAATTTGGGTAACAGCTTGAAGGACTGCTCGCAATCCGGCGTGTGATGCAGAACGCCGATGCTGTAGATGTAATCAAAGCTCTGTTCGCGGAATGGCAGGTTCAAAACGCTTGCCTGGCAGATCCAAACATTATCGCGCGAACGCAGATTCCTGGCGGCAACGTCGGCCGCAAGGCTCAGGTCGATGCCCACGACATTCGCGCCCCAGCGACTGGCCACTTCGGCAAAGCGGCCCATACCGCAACCGATGTCGAGTATCCACTTGTCTTTTAATTCTTCGGGACTGAAACCGGTCGACTCAACGAACTGCCGCTCAGATAAGGTTGACACCTCATTATCCAGCTGAGTGCGGGCGTACTTTCCCCATTCGAAGCCGAAATTTTCGGCGTAGCCCTGCGATTCGACGAAACGCACAACGCCGTTGGTAACAGGAAAAATAGTGGAGCAGTCGCGACACTGCAGGCCGGTGTCGCACAGCGCGAGATCACCCTTACATCGCAGGCAGCGCAACATAGGGATGAGCCGTTCGAAATGGGCGGCGCGAGAGTCCTGACTGCTTTTTGCCGGTGATATCGGTTCTTCGACCGTTGTGGTATTCGGTGCCATCTATTTTTATCCATCAGCGGGCGCTGAAATACCCCGCTTCGATTGTTAATTGACCTTTTGCCAAACTGCCCTGTCTGCGCCAACCACACAGCGAAAGAATCCCACAATGAACGCCAGGTGCATCGCGAACAAGAAGTAGGGTACTAAGCCGTAACGCACGCGGCGCATATACTGGTAAAAAAAGAAGCCCAGCCCAGCCCAACAATAGAAGATGACCTGCGCCGCCAGAGCCACGCGGTAAGAGGGGCTGCGCATCACGAAGACGTTGCTGATCAAAAGCGTGATCGCGAAAAACGGAACCAGCCAGCGCAGCAACTTGTGAGAAATCAGAGCGAAGGGAGTGAATCCGCGCCAAGGGACGCGCACCAGATCGCCCAAAGCTCGGAAGCTGCCCACTGCCAGCCGCACGCGGCGAGTAAATTCCCCCGAGACAGTGCTGGCCGGGAACTCGATGGCCACGGCTTCGGGATCATATAGCACGGAAAATCCCAACCTGCGGGCGCGCATCGGAATGACGAAATCTTCGAGAATGGTGCTTGAAGGAATGGGCGAAAAACACTCGCGCCGCAGCGCATAGATACAGCCGCTGGCATTGAGGATCGCGCCTAACCGCGCTTCCATCATTCGCAGCGCGCTCTCATACTTCCAGTATGCGCCTTCGGTCTGTTGCGCATCGGCACCGGCCTGGTAACGTACCGCCCCACATACTGCACCAACCTCCGGGTCCGAGAAATGGCGCACCAAATTTTTAATCGCATCCAATTCGAACAATGTGCCAGCATCGCAAAAAACCAAAATTTCGTTGGTCGCCCGCGCCACAGCATGGTTCAGGGCATTGGCTTTGCCCTTGCGCTCATTGAGCAAAATGCACTCGTAATTTGCTTCACGCAGATTCTGCAGGATCTGATTGGTGCCGTCCTCCGAGCCATCAGATACAAAAACGACTTGCAGACGATCGCGGGGAAAATCCAGGTCGCGTAGATTCTCAATTTTCGCGGGCAAAGCATTCTCTTCGTTGTACGCCGGAATAATGATGCTGATTCCGGGAAGTGCTGCCAAGCCAGGCGTCTCTGTGCGGCGATTTCGAGGCGAGCCCAGGTAGCGCAAATCGCGCCACGCCTGAGTTACCGAATAAGTGAGGAAAAGCACAAGGGGATATAAAGCGTAGGGATAGACAACAAGTCCCAAGCTCACCCAGAAGACCACTTTCGCAATCAGGATAGTTTCCGGGCTCATCGCCCTCCCCGACCCAGCAACAAAATCTTCATTGTCTTAAACATGATCAACAGATCCAACGAGAGCGACATGTTCTTGATGTAGAACAGATCGTAGGCCAGCTTCTCGGTATTGTCGGCGAGGGTCGCGCAGTAGCCGCGGTTGATCTGCGCCCAGCCGGTTGCGCCCGGCTTCACGTTCCAGCGCTGGTTGTACAGAGGGATCGCCTTCACCAGTTCCTGCTCCTGGTCGGGAACAAAGGGCCTGGGTCCAACGAAATGCATGTCCCCGCGCAGAATGTTGTAAAGCTGCGGCAGTTCGTCTAGCCGGCTCTTTCGCAGAAAGCGCCCAAGCCTGGTAATCCGGGGATCATCCTCCTCCGCCGGAGGATTGATCTTGCATTCGTCAATCGCGTGAAACATGGAGCGAAACTTATACAGCGTGAAATTCTTTCCGCCTTTACCTACTCGCTTTTGCAGGAACACCGCTGGTCCGGGCGAATCAAGCCGAATGGCAAGCGCCACCAGCAGCATGATAGGCAAGCACAGAATCAACAGAAAGAGTGAAATAAGAAAGGAGAAAATCGTCTTCCACGCCGTTGCCCAACGCGAAGTCTGCAACCCGGACGAAAACAAAAGCCAGCTCACGCGCAACGATTCTAGAGGTAGCTTGCCGGTGAGTTTCTCGTAAATCTCTGCCCCATCTTGTACGCGGGCATATTGCGACTTGATGGCGAGCAACTCGTCCATCGGGAGCTTCCCGCGCTGGTCTGACATGGCCACCAGTACGCGGCGGACCTCGCGGGTTCGCACCACCTCGGAAAGTTGATCGGGGGTTCCCAGGTGAGGCAAATTGCTTTGTGCTTGTGCTGTCGAAGTGCTCACGTAGCCCAGGAGTTGGAGTCCCAGGTCTGGCCGAGTGATAATCTCATTCGCCAGTTTTCTGGCCAGTGGCCCGTCACCCAGAAGCACGGCGCGTTCCAGAAGATGTTTCGAACGAAACATCCACAGGAACAATTCTCGCCAGAACCACACCAGAAACATCACCAAAACCAATCCCAGCGCGAAATTTTTGACTCCCAGCCTGGCTTTCGGGATCGCGGAGTAGAGTACTGCCATCACCAGAGTCCCTACGCCAGAAACCTGGATGAGGCGGATGATCACCTCGCGCCGGTTGCTCAGAATGAGGGAATCATAGAGATCGCCGTAGTACATGCACAAAACAAACACAACCGTAATCAGCGCGATGTTGGCGAATCCGCCGTCATAATTGAGGAAAATATCGGCGTCCCTGCCCATCAGGAGCACGCACGAGACGGTAAATGCAAGCACTACGACGCAGGCCTCTGAGAAAGCCAAAAGCAGTGTGCGACTCGGAAAGTACGCGTTGAATATGCGGATTACCATCTCGACCGTTTTGTGCCGCTGGCCGGCACTGCAAGTACCTGTTATTTATCTCAACAAATCATGGATGACGCGAGATGCCGGAGGTAAGTCGCGCCTGCCTCTATTTCATCTTCATGGCCTGGCCATGGCCATTCGGTTTCCCATAAGCGTTGTAGTAGTACTGCGAATACTCCGGCAAAGTGCTGATTCCGTTCAAGACCACTCCAATTAAGTTGTCGCCGAATTCCTGCCGCGCTCTTTGTGCGATGTCGAACGGAGTGGCATTCGAGCGCACAACCATGAGTACTCCATCGCAATAGTTGGCGATGAGGGCAGCGTCAGAAACCGCCGCAGCCGGCGGCGAATCGACAATGATCCAGTCAAAGAGCGGCTGCAGGCGATTCAGCAAAGTATTCATTCGTCCGTTCGCGACTAACTCCGCCGGATTTTCGTTTTGGCTGCCTGCTGGGATCAGGAAAAGGTTCTCCATGGGGCCGCCCTGAATGATTGAGAACTCGTCGGTTTCAGAACGCAGGTAATCGGAAAGCCCAGGCCCCGGTTCGGCGCCAAGCGTCGAGTGCAAGTGCGGGTTACGCAAATCAGCGTCGACCAGCAGAACGCGCCTGCCTTGCTGCTGCACCAGGACTTGGCCGAGATTGGCGGTTACGAAGGATTTGCCCTCCTTAGGCAGTGGACTTGTGATCAACACCTTCGAAAGCGGGTGCTTTTCCCGTGCCTGATACAGGCGGCTGCGCAATGTGCGGAATTCCTCCATGCCATAAAGGTGCTCCTCGCCGCTGAAAAAAAGCATGGTGTTCGGATCGGGCTTCCAGTTAGTGCGGCGGGTGCGGGAAAGCAAGGTGTCGCCGTTCATGGCGGCAGGAGGAGCGGTCGCAATCGCCGGCATCGTGGAGATGGCCCCTTCTGAACTGGCCATTGCGTCCATTCCCACCGGATCAGGCGTCATTTGCGGAATGCTTTCCGACGTCGCTCGTTCTTGCTCGGCTTTTTTTAAGGCTTCATGAATTCGGCTCATAGTTTCCCTTCTTTGCTCACTTCACTTGCTTCACTAGCTTCGCGGTGCGATTCTTTCAATCGCTCCGTTAGATTTGAAATTGTCTTCAGCGCATCCATCAGGTCGAACTTGTCTGGAACCACCTGCGAAGCCGGACCTACGTTGTGGTTGCCCTCAAGGTCAAAGTCTCGAGCGACTGCATCCACCACAGCTACGCCCACCGTTTTCTGCTGATCTACGAACGCACTCACCAGGCAATGCTCACACAGCAAGTTCACCACACGCGGAATGCCGCCCGAGTAACGGTGGATCGCAGTCAGGGCTTCGGGATCAAAAATTTGTTGTCCGTTCGATCCGGCGATTCGCAGCCGCTGATGAATGTACGATCGGCTTTCTTCCGCGGTAAGCGGATGGGTCTTGGCCCGGAGCGTCAACCGTTGCCGCAACTGTCGCAGATTTGGGTGCTTCAGGCGCTGCTCCAACTCGGTTTGACCCACGAGAACAATCTGCAAAAGCTTCTCGGTGAAGGTCTCGAGATTGGTCATCATGCGAATTTCTTCGAGCACTTCGTCAGGCAGGTTTTGTGCTTCGTCAACGATCAGCACAGCGGTCTCGCCCGCGCGATAGCGCTCCAGCAACCAGTTGTACAGCTTGATCAATATCTGGCTCTTGGATCGCGTGTCCGAGGGCAGACCAAAGTCCGCCATCATGTAATCGAGGAACTGGGGCACATTCATGCGCGAATTGAATACGAACGCCGTCGGGACCTGTTGCGCGCGCAACCATTCCAAAAGCTTGTTGATGAGCGTGGTCTTACCCGTTCCAACTTCACCGGTCAGCAGCACGAAGCCTTTTCGGCTCTGGATGCCATAGGTCAGGCAGGCCAAGGCTTCTTCCGTGTGCCGGGTGAGAAACAGATAACGCGGATCCGGATTAACGTTAAATGGATTGGCGCGCAACCCAAAAAATTCTTTGTACATTGCCGATTAAACCTCGACCCTGTCCGCACTATCTCCGAAACGCGACTTTAAGCCAAACGTCTTCTTGGGAGTTCCGTAAAAGTTCGCCGGCGGATTTCCCACCCATGGAACTTGAGAAAGCACCGGCAATTCGAGCGCAGCGATGACATCGCTCTCGTTGCGGAGCGACTTGTCGCGCAACTCGAGCAGAAGCCCGAGCCCCAGACCGATTGCTAACCCGCCGCCCAGACCACCAGCAGCGAACAACAGCCGGTTTGGGAAGCTTGGCGAATCGGGCAAGCCGGCAGGAATCTGCAGGCGCATCTGTTCGCCTTGCTGCTCGCGCTCCATTGCTGTCTGCATCTCGGACTGGCTCTTTTTATCGAGCAGGTCGTTATAAAATTTTTGCGCCGTATCGTAGTCGCGAGTCAGCTGTTTGTATTGCTCTTCCACCCCGGGGCTCAGAGCTACCCGTCCCTGCAGGACCCTGATCTGGTTTTGCAGGTTCGTTTGCTGGCGCGTGGCTTGCGCGATCACTTCGGAGTATTGATGGATTTGCATCCGCAGCTGCTGGATCTCCGGTGGCTCAGCGGCATTAGCCTGGGCGCCTGATACCGCAGAGTTACTGGGCGCCGCTGAGTTAATCTGATCGAGTTGTTTCTGCAGATCCGCAATCTGCTTCTTCGTCTTCACCACATCCGGAAAATCGTCGGTGTAACGTCCCTGAAGCGCGATCAGCTGGGTCTGCGCCAGCGCAAGCTGCTGCTGCAAAGTCTGCGGATTACTAGCGGACTGGGAGGATTTCCAGTTCGCCAATTGTTGGGCAAGCAAAGACTCGCTATAGGTTTTATCCTGTTGTGCGCGACTCAGCGTCTGCGTGGTTGCGTCTAACTGCGAATTCATTCCCGACAAGATTTTCAAATTGCTGTCTTCATCGCCTGGAAGCTGGCCCATGTACTGTCTTTTGAAACCAGCAAGCTTGGCATCAAGATCATTCAGATTGCCCTTAGCGTCGTCCACCTGACGTGATAGGAAATCAGTGGTGTTCTGTGCCACCTGTTCGCGGTCGCGCAAATTCTCCTGCAGCATGATGTCGGCTACCCCTGCGCACACGGCTTGCGCTTCCCGAGGATTACTTGCGGTGTAGTCCAGATTGAAGCCGGGGACCTGCGGAGTTTTGGACGGCGCCTGGAACTGCTTATTGGCCTCCTTACCCTCTGGATTGGGAACAATTACCATCTGCACCGGCTCGATCGCGACACCGTTGCGGATCTGTTCAATCTCATCATCCACATTTCCTGCTTTTAATATCCCCTGTTGCGCGAGTTTCTCAATCAGTGGGCGCAAACGATCCGCTCCGAGCGCCTTCTGTTCCAGAGTCGCTACCCGCTGTGACAGGTCCTCAGTCACGACAGGCGCAACGTATCCTTGCGGGACTTGCTGTTGTTGCACCAGGACCAGCGCCTGAGAAGTGTATTTGGCCGGGAAGGCATAGGAGATCAGAAAACCGACAAGAGGCGCCAAAAGGGTGGGAATGAGAATTACCTTAAGACGGCGCCGCAACATTGCGCCGTAGTCATCCATGGTTAATACGCGATTCTCAATCATATTGGTTCCCATTCTGCCAGCCGTGGCTGGCCCCAAAATCAATCCAGACGAATCGGCTGCGGTGTCCAGTTCAAACCGATCAGCAATACGTTGCGTCCATATGACGCTCCACAACCCGTGCCACCCGTGCTGCAACCAGAGCCGAACGCGAAGGCGTTGTATTGATAGCTCCCGAAGAGCCCGAAGTGTCGCCCTAACCGGCGGTGGGCTGCTCCGCCGAAATACCAGTAGTTGTAACTGGTGGCAGCTCCGGCTGCGACCGAGGTCGCGCCCAGAAGCGCTGAATTGTGCGAGAAGCCCGTGTCCAGCAGTACGGTCCAATGCCGGCCCAAGGTATGGTTGATATTGAACCGGCCAGTGTCCGTCTTGGCGCCGCCAAAAAATCCTGAACCTGAGCTGATGAAGCGCAAGTAAGTTACGGAGAAGTTTGTGAGCGCGGAAACCCGATATCGCAACGATACCTGTCCCGAGCCGGTGATAAAGCTGCTTTTAACATCCACGCAAGGAAGTAGTGCGCTGGTATTCGAACAAGGAAGACCGGTCGGGGCCACGCCCAAAAGTTCTTCCTGCGACTGGCTGCGATGGACCCATTCCGGACCGCCGCCGAGCACGAGATCCAGCTTGCCTGAAATCCGATGGCCATATTCCACCTGCCACATGTCGACATTCAGGCTTCCCGCGGTGGTGCCGGGGAAGTGCAGTTCCTGGTAGGCGTAAAAAATCCCAATCTGATCGTGACGCGAAATCTGCCGGTCGTAGGCCACCTGGCCGATCGCCTCCTGGCTGTTGAAATAACAATTCGAGCTGGTGGGGCAGAACGAGGTTTTCGGCGTGCTCAGAAAATCAGTAAGGCCATAGCCTCCGGTCACGACCACTACGCTGCGGGGACTCAGATACTGAGTAATGTCGGCAATCCCCATGTTTGTAATCTGGGTGCCGATGGCGCCGTATGTGACGTTCGAGAAAACACCCGTGCCGGAGCCACCTCCGAAGCTTCCACCAAGGCCTCCCGCGCCAAATGCTCCGGCGCCGCCGAAAGAGCCGAATCCGAATGCGCCCTCAGGCAGATAGCTAAAAGAATCACGCACCGCGAGTTGACCGGTGCGCCACAGGAAACGCTGCGTAGCCGAAAGCGAATGGACCTGATAGACGTTTCCGTTGGCGCCGTTGTACCAGTCAACTCCGCCGGCATAGTCAACATCGAGCGGATGCAGCTTCCACAACTTTTGTAATTCAAGCGAGCCCAACGCCCGGCTGCTTTCGGTCGTGTCCGAATGCGAAAAGGTTCCTATGGCGTTGGTGTCGACAGCCTCGCTCAGTTCGACTTTCGGAGCCAGGTAGCTGCGGGTGCCAAATCCCGGCTCAAAGCTTGGTTCGTCGAGACCTGAAAGCGGCGGGTTCTCACTCATCTGCGTGGTGGCGTCGACTCCGGTAGCCGCCGGGGGCGCGCCGCCGGCGTTCTGGTCACTGGGAGCTTGCGCCCATGTTTTCGGGACGCATAGCGCCAGCAACAGCAGAGTGAGTACGGATTGGGTTGCCGCTCTCTTCATAGCTACGTTACGGGACAACAATCGTGTCTCCAGGCCTCAGGGGAACGTTCTGCCCGCCTTCGCCCTTGATAAGTTTCTTGTAGTTCACCGCCAACTTGGTCTCGTTTCCGTGATCGTTGCGAAGAACATAGATGCCCTTAGTGTTAGCAAACTGCGTAAACCCTGCCGACGACAAAGCTTGCAGCACAGTCATACTCGGGGTAAGGTTCATCGCGCCCGGATGCAGCACTTCGCCGGTCACATAAACACGCTGACTGTTCATTTGCGTGACCACGATGGTCACGTGCGGGTCGGAAACGTACTTCTTCAGCTTGTCGGTGAGCGCGGCGCCCAACTGCATGGGAGTGAGTCCGGCAGCTTGAACGTCATTCAAAAGCGGCATGGAAATCTTTCCGTCAGCTCGCACCGGTAGAGTTTCGGTAAGATCCGGCTCTTTCCAAACCGAAATGTAAAGCGTGTCGTCTGGACCAATCACGTAGGTCGGTCCGGCCTGCGACGCGGGCGCGGGGTCTTTGGCTTGGGTTGAATCCTGTCCTGTAGCGAGGGCCGGCAAACTTGCCAGCGCAAAGGCCAGGAAAATCCACATTGCAGTTCTGCGTCTCATTGGTTCTCCACTTTCACGGCTTCTCCGGTTTCAAGCGATGTCATGAGGCCTCGTATTCTCCATACCCAATTTGCTTCAGTTTGTAGAGCAGGGCCTTGTAACTGATCTGCAACTCCTGGGCCGCGCGACGCCGGTTCCAGCGAGTTCGGGTCAATGCTTTCAAGATCAACTCTTTTTCGGCTTCGCGGGACGCAGCTCGCGCCACTTCTTTCAGGGATATCCGCGCGCCGTTGGTTCCGTTATCCGAGCGCACTAACATTGACCGAAGTCCGCCCATAGCTACCGATTCGTCCCCGACGGCCACGATGGCGCGAGCCGCTGCTTCGAGCTCCCTGAGGTTGCCTGGCCAGGAATAGTCGAGAAACAGTTGCCGGGTAGGAGCGCTCAACTCCGGCGCCGCCCGATGGAAAACCTCCGAGTACCGCGCCAGGAAGAAGTTCATCAATGAGGGAATATCTTCCTTGCGCTGCCGCAAAGGGGGGATACGAAGGCAGACCCCGCTGAGCCTATAGTACAAATCCTCACGAAAAATTCCATTGCGCACGTCGCGTTCGAGATCGCGGGAACTACCGCCTATCACCCGCGCTCCCTTGGTTCCTTCAGAGGTTTGCGCGGAAAGGCCCTGCATCAGGCTTTCCTGGCACTCACCACTCAGATCGCCCACCTCGTCCATATATAAGGTGGTTCCCTGCAACAGCAAATTCGATGACATGGAGGAGCTACTCAGGTCAGAGCAGCTGAGAATCTGGAATTCGCGCCCGGGTTGGATGGAGCCTGTGTGTATTCTCTTCGCGATGGTTCGCTTTCCTGTTCCCGGCTCACCGATCAACAAGACTGGCACGGAATTGTGCGCCAGCTCCTTGATGACCGCTTCCATGCCCTTCATTGTCGGATTTACCGCATCAAGAAAGGGGACTGCGATCGCGAGATCTTGTGCAGAGGCTGGCAAACTGGGATTTCGCTCCTTCAATTCGGTAACGGCTACGCTCTCGCAATCAGAAACAAACGACGGCAGTAGCCAGCCTGACAACAGCACGGCTGGGGCCACAGTAGCTGGCTCAAACTGCGTTACGCCTACCTCCCGCCATAGCCTATTTTCAGCCACTTACAAATATTGTCCACCATAACGGAAGCTTGTAACCTACATCAACTCGGATAAAAGAGAAAATCTTTTCCCATTTTTGCAGCAGCCTCAGGAAAATAAATGATACTGGGGGAAGGGCTGTTTCGCCCCTAAGCTACTCACATTTAAAGCCGTCGCGCCTGGACCACGGCTTCGGAAATCCCAGAACTTCGGTGGAAAGAAATTATCTCTTTTTGCCCGCAGTCGGGTTTCAGGTCCTTGCTGGTCTGAAATCCAAGCTGTCCAGTGCATGGCGACCGGGCAATCCGCGGGTTCGAAATCAGTAGCTGACTCCGTGCTAACCCGTGCAATTTCAGGCACTCACGCTCGTGCGCAGGGGTCGGGTAGAGGGTCTGAAAAACGTGAAATGGCGGCGGGACGGCCTGGGGGGAAGGCTTTGTCTCGGCCCTGCAATTGCAAACAGGTTAAGAGTTGGAATATGTTTGGGCATTCCCGACAGTTCGAGCTATAAGGAGCGACTTGGCACAGGCGGTTTCAGTTCCCGAGCCGATCACGAGCCGTCCCATGAACAGGATGGCCGGTTGGTATACGGCCACTCTATTGATTCTGGGAGTTTGGCTCTATGGTCCGGTCCTTATTCGCCTGACGCGCCAGTGGTGGTCAGACCCAAATTTCTCGCACGGCTTTTTTGTTCCTATCTTTTCCGCTTTCGTTGTCTGGCAAAATCGCGCACGCTTATGGGCAATCCAGCCGAAGCCTTCAATATGGGGATTGCCTGTCATCGTGACCGCGCTGGCGATGCTGCTGATCGGAACGTTCGGGGCTGAACTCTTTCTTTCGCGTATGTCATTCATCCTGCTCATTGCCGGCGCAGTCGTATTTTTTGTCGGATGGTCGATGCTTCGCGCTGTCCTCTTCCCATTGTGTTTTCTGGTGCTGATGATTCCCATTCCATCGATCGTTTTCAGTCAGATTACTTTGCCACTGCAGATGCTGGCCTCGAAGCTCGCAGCCGGAACTTTGCCACTTTGCGGGGTGCCGGTTCTGCGAGAGGGCAACATCATTAACTTGCCGGCAATGCCTTTGGAGGTCGCGCAGGCCTGCAGCGGCATTCGATCGTTGATGTCACTGACAACTCTGGCGATTATGTACGGCTATCTCGTCGAGCGCCGGGTCTGGGTTCGGGTTGCGCTGGCTCTGGCTTCAGTTCCGATCGCGGTAGCCGCGAACGGGTTGCGAATTGTGGGCACGGGATTGATCGTCCAGTACTGGGACCCGGAAAAGGCTGAAGGTTTCTTCCATCTTTTCTCAGGATGGCTGGTTTTCGTCTTTTCATTACTGATGTTGTTTGCCCTGCATCGTGCCTTTCTGTTCTTGCAGGACAGACGCGAGCGTGCAACATGAGATGGCGCTTCGTCAGCGTGCTGATACTGTTGGGAGCAACTGCGGTGCTGCTGCGTGCCCGCAATGCATCGGAGATCATTCCCGCTCGCCAGCCACTGCAGTCGTTCCCGCGAACCTTCGACGGATGGTCGTCGACCGATCTGCCGCTGAGCCAGGATGTGCTGGAGGTTCTGGGACCGGGCGATTTCCTGACTCGAGACTACAAACGCGATCCGAACACGCCGGCGGTCGGTTTGTTCATAGCCTATTTCCCCAGCCAGCGTTCAGGGGACACCATTCACTCGCCCAAGAATTGCCTGCCGGGCGCGGGTTGGGTTCCTCTGCGGTCGGACCGAGTCACTTTGAACCTGCCGGGTAAAACGCCGTTTCAGGCGAACCGTTATTTAATTGCGCTAGGGCAGGACCGGCAACTGGTTTTGTATTGGTATTGGGCTCATGAGCGGGCAGTGGCTAGCGAATATTGGGCCAAGTATTACCTGGTGGCCGACTCGATTCGGATGCGCCGTTCTGATGGCTCTTTAATTCGCCTTACGACTCAACTTATGCCGGGAGAAAGTATTGATTCGGCGCAGAAGCGTTTACTTGCGCTTGGCGACAATATCTCTCCGGTCATTGATAACTATGTACCACGCTGATTGGTTGATGCAAAGTTGGCGACATTTGGGACGCAGTAGTTTTGAGTGACTGAAATTCATGATCGGACGCGCTGAGCGCCGACTGGGGAGTCTGGAATGAGAAGTTCTGTGTACTTTCGGTTGATCCTAGTACTGGGATTGTCAGTGGCCGTGTTGACCGGCTGTTCGCGCGATCCTAATGTGCGAAAGCAAAAATATTTTGAGAGTGGACAAAGATACTACGCCGAAGGCAAATATCGCGAGGCGGTCATCCAGTTTCTCAACGCCACGCAGATCGACAGCACCTTCGCGGCTGCACATTATCAGTTGGCTCAGAGCTATATCAAAATGCAGGATTGGCAGCATGCCTATCTGGAGATCGGCCGCACCCTCGAACTGCAGCCGGACAATTACAAAGCGCACGCCGATATGGCGAACATGCTGGCGGCGGATTATGCTTCGACCGCCAATCCGTCAGATATTTCTACCGCTGAGGAGCATACCGACCTGCTGCTTCAAAAGCAGCCAAATGATCCCGACAGTCACATCGCAGCCGCAAATTTGTTGAATGCCGAACGAAAGTTTCCGGAAGCGATCGCGGAAATTCAGAAGGCGATCGCGCTGGCGCCAACTCGCGGCGACTCATATTTGAACCTCGCGCTGATCCAGACCAAAGTCGGGCAATTTGATTCCGCAGAAGCAAATTACAAGAAGGCCGTCGACTTAAACGCACAAGGCGAAAACGCCCACATGGCGTTGGCCGCTTTCTATCAAACCCGAGGACGCTATCCTGAAGCCGAACAGCAGGTGCAACTGGTCATTGCGGCGGATCCTAAAGACGTCAACGCTCGTGCTTCGCTGGCCAAGCTGTACATGTCAGAGGGCAAGCGAGCTGAAGCCGAACAATTTCTCAGCCAAGTCAAACGGGATTTCCCCAAAGACTCCGTGGCTTACCGGATGCTGGGAGACTACTATTTTGCGGAGGGCGACCTCGATAAAGCCACGGCAGAGTACGGAACTCTCCACCAGGAACATCCCAAAGACGTGGAAGTCTCAAGAAATTACGTTCAGTTGTTGATTCTAAAAAACCGATTGACCGAAGCCGACCCGCTGAACGAGTCCATGTTGAAGTCCAATGCAAAGGACGACGAAGCTCTAACCTTCCGCGGCGAGATCCAACTGCAGCGAAATCAGGTCAATGAGGCAGTCCAAACTTTGCAGGGCGTGGTGACGCGAAATCCGGATATGGCGGTGGCGCATTATCAGCTTGGCTTGGCATTGAACCGGCTAGGAGAACCTGACCGCGCGGGAACGGAATGGCAGGAGGCAATTCGTTTGCGGCCGAATATGGTGGAATCCGATCGTGCGCTGGCTGGGCTGGCTCTGCAAAAATCCGACATGGCCGGTCTTGAGCGGTATTCCAGCGACATAATTCAGTTACAGCCAGCTTCGCCCGACGGTTATGCGCTGAGCTCGATTTCCCTGATGGCGCGCAAACGCTATCCCGCTGCGGAATTAGACGCGCGCAAAGCTATTGAAGTCGCTCCTCAGTCGCCGGCTGGGTATCTTGAGATGGGCAATCTGAGCTCTCTCACCCAGAAGAACTCAGAGGCGATCAATTGGTATGAACAGGCTCTCAGTCGCGATCCCAACTCGATTGACGCATTGCGCGGATTGGCGAACGTGTACGTTTCGCAGAAGCAAGCCGACAAAGCGATTTCAGCCATCAACTCTCACATTTCCGATTCTCCTAACAACAGCGGCTTCTATGACCTGCTGGGCTCGGTGATGTTAACCAAGAAAGATTATCCGGGCGCGGAGACCGCACTCAAGAAAGCCGTACAGCTGGATAAAAATAATGTCGACGCTTACGTGAAGCTTGGCCAAAGCCAGCTCGCGCGAGGCGCCGTAGATGAAACTTTAAGCACCTATGCCGAAGCGACCGCCGCAAACCCGAAAGAGCCTGTGCTTTACATTCTGACTGGCGTAGCTTATGAGCATAAGCATGAGTTGGATAAGGCCAAGGCTGCGTATCAGACCGCGCTTCAATTAAAACCTGACAATCCTCAAGCCTCCAACAATCTCGCTTATGTGCTGCTCGAAACCAATGGCAACGTCGACCAGGCTTTGCAATTAGCACAAACGGCGCGGCGCAATTTGCCAGAGTCCTCCAACGTCGCGGACACCCTGGGCTGGGCTTTCTATCAGAAAGGCGTGTACGAGTCCGCGATCGGCATGTTCCAGGAAGCTCTCAAGCTGGCCGCGAAGAACAAAGAGAACGATAACCCGACTTATCACTATCACCTGGGATTGGCGTATGCCCGGACTGAACGCCCGGGGTTAGCGCGCCAACATCTGGAGCGCGTCCTCAAGATCGACCCGAAGTATAGCGATGCCGATGACGTGAGGAAGAAACTGGCGCAGTTAAAGTCATAATTATGGATTTCTACCACGCGCCGACGCTGAATTTACGGACCTGTACCTGCCGAGTAATCCAAGGGGAGATGCTAGAATCTTTCAACTAATTATGAATAACCTCGTTGTTGCCGCCACTAATGTTTCGGAACTAAAGAGCAAGATTGAGCAACGCCAGGCGCGGATCGCAGTTATTGGCTTGGGTTACGTCGGGCTTCCGCTCGCGCTGCTCTACAGTGAGCAGGGATTCTCAGTCACCGGTTTCGATATCGATGAACGAAAAGTTTCCACCATTGCCGCCGGAGGCTCATATATTTTCCGGATCCCAGCTCCGGAAATTCAGAAAGCGCGCAGCCAGGGATTTTCTGCGACTTCCGATTACTCTGAACTGGAGAAGATGGACGCGATCATTATCTGCGTTCCCACTCCGCTGAATGAATATCACGAGCCCGATCTTAGTTACATAACCGGCACGGCAGAAGCATTGGCGCCTCATCTTCAACCGGGTCAATTAGTGGTCCTGGAAAGCACAACCTATCCGGGAACTACCGAAGAAGTGCTGGTACCAATTTTAGAAAAAGGCAACCGTCATGGTTTGAAAGCTGCACGCAAAGGCGAGCCTGACGACAAGATATTTTTTGTCGCCTTCTCTCCGGAGCGCGAGGATCCCGGAAACCAAACCGTCGCCCGTTGCGACATTCCCAAGGTCATTGGTGGAATGGAGCCGAAGGCTTCGGAACTGGCCGGCGCGATGTATGGTGCGATCTTCAATCGCACAGTTCCCGTGTCATCCCCGGCAGTAGCCGAAATGACAAAACTGCTGGAGAACATTTATCGATGCGTGAATATTGCGCTGGTCAACGAGCTCAAGCTGCTGTGCTTGAGGATGGGAATCGACATCTGGGAAGTGATCGAAGCTGCGAAAACCAAGCCGTTTGGATTTCACCCTTTTTATCCGGGGCCCGGCCTCGGTGGTCACTGCATTCCGGTCGATCCGTTTTACCTTTCGTGGAAAGCCAAGGAGTGGGACTTCCACACTCGTTTTATCGAGCTGGCTGGCGAAATCAATACCAACATGCCTTATCACGTGCTGGACTCTGTTGCCCGCGCGTTGAACCAGCAAAAGAAGGCAGTCAACGGATCTAAAGTATTGATTCTCGGAGTCGCGTACAAGAAAGATATTGACGATCTTCGCGAATCGCCCGCTTTAACTATTATTGAGTTACTGAAAAATGCAGGCGCCGACGTAAGTTACAACGATCCTTATTTCCCCACGGTTGGCCGGGGCCGTAAGTATGACCTGCAGATGAAATGCGCGCCGCTGGAGAATCTCGGTCAGTACGATTGCGTGCTCATTGTGACCGACCACTCCGACTACGACTATGAGCGGATTGTCCGGGAGTCAAGGTTAGTGGTGGACACACGCAAAGCCACACGCGGCATCGATAGTCCTAAAGTCGTGCACTGTTAATCGCCGCGCGACGATCAGGTAATCGGCTTAAAGGGAAGGGACTGATTTACTGCAAAAAGGGCCAGCTCCAGCCGGCTTGAAACCCCGACTTTGTCGAAGATATTGCTCAAGTGATGTTTGACGGTATCTTCGCTGATTTTGAAGTGCTGGGCGATTTCCTTATTAGCGAAGCCCGCAACCACCGCTGCGATAATCTCCAGTTCGCGGGGCGTCAGGCGATATTTGTTTCGTTGCGGAAATGCTGCGGCTGGCGTAACCAGCGTCCTCAGGTATTGCACCAGATTAGAAACGCTTTCCCGCCCAACCCAGTATTCGCCGTCCATTACCGCGCGAATACTTTTCAGCAAAATCTGAGTGGCGGAATCTTTCAACACCACTCCGCGGGCGCCCAGTTGTAACGCTTCCACGATCTGCTCTTTCTCGGCGGCGGCGGTTAACAGAATTACGCGGACCGACCTGGCATCCGATGCTAACTCGCGAAGCGTCTCCAGTCCTTGCCGTCGCGGCATGGCCAAGTCGAGTAGCATCACCTCAGGAATGAGTTGGCGAGCCATGGCGACCGCTTCGACTCCATCGCAAGCTTCGCCAATGACCTTGAACTCGCCTTCTGATTCCAGAAGGCGCTTCAATCCATCCCGGAAGATTGGGTGATCGTCGGCGATCAAAATGCGTATAGGTTGAGACCTGCGAATATCCATCTCGCCTTTTCGGATTTAATGCGGGGACAACGGACCCAAGAAACCAACTATGTTCTTACTAAATCAGGACGGATTTCAAGACGGTCATGTGAATAAGTTCCGGACGCCGGCGCCCACCTCGACCGGTTGGGCGAGCGGCACGAAGACTTCCAGTCGCGAACCTTTGCCCGGCTTTGATTCTATCGTGAGATCAGCCTGGATGAGGCGCACGCGTTCACGGATGATGGCCGGGGCTTTCCCGGAGGCCTCGAGTTCCGATTGTGAAATTCGCCCCGAGAATGGAAACCCTGCCCCGTCATCTTCGACAACCAGTTGCCAGCCGCCTTCTTCCTGCAGGAGTTGAACAGTCACCTGCTTGGCGCCGCTGTGCTTGCGCACGTTCACCAGCGCTTCTTGCGCGATGCGTGCCAGCTCACGGCAGACGGCCGAGGGCAAAACAATCTCGTCTCCGTCCATTAAAAATTGCGCAGCGATGCCGGTCTCGCGCTGAAATCTCTGCACGGTGTCACGTAAGAATCCAGCCAGACGGCGCGCGTCCACTTCCGTGGATTTCATCTCCTGCATCAGCTCACGAAGTTTTAACACTTCTTCCCGAAGCAAACCTTGGATCCTCTCCAGTTCGTTCGTCATGGACTTGGCCTCCGGCGCATGCCGGCGCAACACGTCCACTTGCATTTCGACGCCGATGAGCGACTGCACCGCGCCGTCATGGAGCTCGCGCACCAGCCGCGCGCGCTCAGCTGCTCCCGCGCGGCTCCGCAAACGCCGCAAAAGATAAAGATTGTAGACCGCAGGAGTGATCTGCCGCACCAGGTCCTGCAGGAATCCAAGTTCTTCGTCGGTGCCCGAACGGAAATTCGGATCGAACAAGAATATCCGTCCCGTTAGCTCGTGAGAGAACGAGAAAGAAGATGCGGCCAATGAATGAAACTCATGCAGGTCCGCAAACCCTCCTACCACGGCCGCATCAACATCTCGCAGAAGGGAGCCCGAGGAATCGAGCCCCGCAACGCGGAGCTCATCTTTTTCGCGGCTTGCATACCAGGTTTCCGCGCGGCTCTCCCTCAGATACACCTCGGAAGTCGGAGGGCCTGCATCGCTCCATCGCAACTCGGGAAACGCGCTGTTGGATTCAAGTTCGCCAATATGCACGCGATGACCTCCGCTCTCGCGGGTGACTATCAATACCCGGTTGGCTCCGTAAAGCCGCATCAATTCGCTCACAATCTGCGACAGCGAGCCGGCAAGGCCAATATCGATCCGTACCAGCCGCAGCATTCTGGCGGCAATGTCCTTCTCCGCGCTCAGCTTTTTCTGACGCTCTGCCAGGTAACCCAGCAACAGCCCCATCACGATCAGGTATACCGACTCCATGAAAAGCTCTTTTGGCTCGATACCGAGGATGTTGACTTGAATGACGGGCATGCGATGGTGAGTGGCCCAGGTATTCAGCGCGCGCAGAATTCCCTCTTTGAATGACACACTCTCGAGCCATAGCAGTGAAACCGAGGCGATGGCGGTCATTACAGTTTCCCACAGGCCCCAACGATAGGCCGCAGCCGCCAGCACAAAAACGAAAAACAGGAAAAAAGGATTGTTCTGGCCGATGATATAGGCGGAAATCAAAGCCGGCCACAGCACATCGACGCAATGCACCATCAAACGCAGCGGCGATGAGGACTGTTGTGGCGACCTAAGCAGGATCAAAATGGCCGTGGCATGCGCGATGTAAAAACCCAACAGAGCATAGGCCCATGGCGAGCGGACTGACTCCGGATCAAGCCACAGCGCGATCAGAGCCCACAGGGCTAGAAAGACCCTGGCCGTCGCAAGCCAACGCTCAGTTCTGAGATTTTCTTCCGGACTCAAGGGCGCCTTCCGCCAGAGTGACTGGGGCCGGAAGCGCGGTAGCCAAGTTCGGGTAATGACAGCCAAAGCAGTGTTCTCCGTGAATATTATGGGGTGGAACATACCTATGGCAAGCAGAAACCTGCCCGAAAGCCCGAATCAGCCGCCTCGACGAGCAAAAGCGCCAGGAGTAGCTACCCTCTTACCAAGATAGTTACCGACGTAACATCTCGGAAACCACGCAATCATCCTAGAATTGCTTGGGGCGAGGTAGATGTCTTCGCGTGTCAAAATTTGGGGTGTGGGGCTGGTGTGTCTGGTGTTGATCCAGACTGCCGCCTTTTTGCTGTCTGGGCGCAGCTTTGGCCTGATTGCGCTCAGCGACACTCTACAGTCCGTGCTTCTACTATCGGCAGTTCTCTCGTGTATTCCGAGCATTTTCCGGCATCGTGGTCGTACCCGGCTGTTCTGGACGTTCATGGCTGTGGGGTTGGCCTCGTGGCTTAGTTATCAACTCGTCTGGACTTACGTCGAAGTTATACAGCGGCAAGAAGTACCTGACCTTTTCAGCTGGGACGCCCTGTTGTTCCTGCACTTTGTTCCGATGATGGCGGCGCTGGCCTTGCAGCCGAACGTGGAGGCCCATGATCGTGACTGGCGCTCCGGGTCCCTTGACTTTGCTCTCCTGCTGCTTTGGTGGGTCTATGTGTATGTTTACTCAGTCCTGCCTTGGCAGCTCTCGTACACCAACCCGGTGGCTTATCAGCTGAACCTCAACACTTCGTATTTGGTCGAGAAGGTTGCATTGTTGGGCGGGCTCGCGTTGCTCTGGTACCGAAGCTCTGGCGGCTGGAAGACCATTTATGGACATTGGTTTGTTGCTAGTTTGCTTTATTCGACAAGTTCTTACATAGCCAATTGGGCGCTGGCGCGGCACACCTATTATTCAGGAAGCTTGTACGACGTCGGGCTAGTGATTTCCATGGCATGGATGAGCTTGCCCGGACTGCTGGCTCTCGACATGCCGGTGGAAGAAACCAAATCTGCGAAGTCCTTGCCGCGGGGCGTGTGGGCAGGGCGGCTCGGCATGGTGGCGGTATTTTCACTGCCGGTATTTGCATGGTTCTCCGAGTTTGACGCTGCGATTCCCCAATCCGTGCGCAATTTCCGGTTGCTGTTGACCCTGGCCGCGATGCTGATCATGGGCGCCATCGTTTTTATCAAACAGCATTTTCTGGATGTCGAGCTGATTCGCCTGTTGCGCGCTTCACGACAATCGTTCCAGGAACTGCAGCTTTTGCAGGCTCAGCTCGTGCAGTCGGAAAAATTGGCCTCAATGGGGCAGTTAGTTGGCGGGGCAGCGCATGAACTGAACAACCCGCTCACCGCGATGCTGGGCTATGCCGAGCTGCTTACGGCGACTGAACTCACACCCGAGCAGCGCAGTCTGGCCGCGAAAATTTCGCAGCAGACTAAACGCGTCCGCTCGCTGGTTTCAAGCCTGCTGAGTTTTGCAAAGCAGGTGCCCTCGAGCAAGACGCCGGTGGATGTGAACGCCATTCTGCAAACCTGCCTCAAGATGAGTCAGCCGCAAATGGAGGTAGCGCACGTAAAGTCGTCCATCGAAATGGCCAATCCTCTGCCGCGAGTCCAGGCGGATTCGAATCAATTGCTGCAGGTCTTTTCGCACATCATCAATAACGCCGTGAACGCAATGTCCGAGCGGGGCGGGACCATTACCGTTTCCACGCGCTCCGAGGGAGACGTGGTCATTATTCAATTCGCCGACACTGGCCCGGGGATGGTCGAGCCGGACCGCGTTTTCGATCCCTTCTACACGACTCGTCCTGTCGGGCAAGGCATTGGCCTGGGGTTAAGCGCGTGCTATGGGATCATTCAGCAGCATGGCGGGAAAATCAGCGGCAGCAATCGCGAGACCGGTGGGGCAATTTTTCAGGTCGATCTGCCGGCCGCGCCGAAAGCCGCCGAAGCCGAATTCGCCCAGGCCCATGCCGCCAGCAAGCCTTCCTAGGCGGTCATTTCCAAAGTGCGTTTCAACTGGCCGCACGCAGCATAAATGTCACGTCCACGGGGCCGCCGAATAAACGCTGGCACACCGGCTTCCATCAGAATTTTTTGAAAGCTGAGAACTGCTTCGTCCGTGGGGGTGTGAAATGCGACTCCCGGCCCGGGATTCAACGCAATCAAATTGATCTTCGTTTTCATGCCGCGCACCAGTTCCGCCAGCTCGCGAGCGTGCTGGGGAGAATCATTTGTATTTCTCAATAGCACGTATTCAAAAGTAAGCTTCTCGCGATTGCGCAGCGGGAACTCACGGGCCGCGGTCATCAATTGTTCGAGATTCCACTTTTTGTTGATTGGCATTAGCTGCGTTCGCAACTCGTCATTCGGCGCATTCAACGAAATTGCCAGCTTCGGCCGCACGCTTGCCTCGCCCAGGTCGTAAATTCGCGGCACGATTCCGGCGGTTGAAACCGTCATCCTAGACTCCGGAATTCCCACGCCCTTCGCCAGCAGCTTTACTGCCTTGATGAAATTTTCAAAATTTAAGAACGGCTCGCCCATCCCCATGAACACCAGATTGACGCGATCAGTCGGCGGAGAAACATTTTGCCGGCGCAAAACCGCGATAACCTGTCCGACGATTTCCCCAGCAGTCAGGTTCCGTTTCACTCCTAAAAGCGCCGTCAGGCAGAACTGGCAATTGACCGCGCAACCCACCTGGCTGGAAACGCAAATCGTTGCCCGGCTCCAGCTTCGCGCTTTGTCCTCAGAACCAGCTTCGCTGCCATCACCGGTCTCACCTTCGTCGCCTTCCGGCATCCACACGGTTTCGACGGTTTCCCCGTCCGCCAGTTTCATGAGGTAACGCACGGTGCCGTCGGCCGACACAAATTGTTTGGCAATTTCTGGCAGGTTGAGCGTGAAGCCTTCGCTTCGGAGCCGGGAGCGGAAGTCCTTCGGCAGGCTGGACACGTCGTCTATCGAACTTGCACGCTCCACGTAGAGAGCATGAAACAGCTGCCGGGCGCGGTAAGCGGGCTCGTCCGTCTCCTCCGTCACCCGCGTAAGTTCTTGAAGCTCAAGCCCCAAAAGATTGGTGTTTAATCCTTTGTTCATGCATCTAATTCCTTGCCTGAGCTGATTTCTATCGGCGAACCCATTTTAGACCGATTGCAGGCGGGAAACGACCCGTTCAGCACTAACTATTTATTATTCAGCATGTTAGCGTGATTTCCCGCAATCCTGCCCGGTGTGTAAGAATTGATACACAGAAAACATATGGATGAAGATCGTAATATTCAGCGCGCGGTTTTGCCGAACGGCCTGACCGTTATCACCGAGGAGATGAAACATATTCGCTCGGTGTCGATCGGCATTTGGCTAAAGACCGGTTCGCGCGACGAAGACCTGCCGTGGAATGGCATCTCCCATTTCATCGAGCACATGGTCTTCAAGGGTACGCAGCACCGAACTGCGGAAGACATCGCGCGCCAGGTGGATTCCATCGGCGGCAACATGGACGCGTTCACCGCCAAGGAATGTATCAGCTTTAGCATTAAGGTGCTGAATGAGCATGTGCCCATCGCGCTCGACGTTCTCAGCGACCTGGTGTTGAACCCGGTCTTCGACGCGCAGGACATCAGCCGCGAGCGCGGCGTAATTCTCGAAGAGATCAAAATGGACGAAGATAATCCCGACTACCTCGTCCACGAAATTTTCACCCAGAACTTCTGGAAAGACCATCCCCTGGGCAGGCCGATCCTTGGCACTCGTGACACAGTCAAAAAATTTGACCGCACACCGGTGTTTGATTTCTACAGCCAGCGATTTTCTCCCGGCAACATGATCATTACCGCGGCGGGATATCTGAATCATGAACGCTTTGTGGAAGTCGTGGCCAAGCACTTCGCGAATATGAAGCCGATGAGCAACGGCTTTCACAGCTCGCCACCGAAGATTGTTCCGAAGATCATCCTGCGAAATAAAAAGTCGCTGGAGCAGGTGCAGATCTGCGTGGGCGTGCCGTCGTATCCAATTACTCACGAGCGCCGGCATACCTCTTACATTCTGAATACGCTGCTGGGCGGCGGAATGAGCTCGCGACTGTTTCAGAACATCCGCGAGCGGCAAGGCTTGGCCTACGCGATTTACAGCGACCTCAATCCCTATCGCGACACCGGATGCATGTCGATCTATGCCGGTACATCGCGCGCGTCCGCCGGCAAAGTGGTGGAGTCCATTGTCTCGGAGTTTCGCAAGCTGAAGACCGAGATGGTGAGTCCCGACGAGCTTCGCCGATCTAAAGACCAACTTAAAGGCAGCTTGATGCTCTCGCTGGAGTCGTCGAATGCGCGCATGTCAAATCTGGCGCGGCAGGAAATGTACTTCGACCACTTCTACGGATTGGATGAGCTGATCGCCAAGATTGAGGCCGTCACTGCGGAAGAGTTGCAGGAACTGGCCAATCAGTTTTTCGAGACTGACAACATCGCGGTCACCGTTCTCGGAAATCTTAATGGCCTGAAGCTTACGCGCGAACAACTGGCCTGCTAGCACCCGACAATCTTTTTGGAATTCTCTCT
The DNA here is from genome assembly GCA_963702345.1 of uncultured Acidobacteriota bacterium. Lineage (GTDB taxonomy): Bacteria > Acidobacteriota > Terriglobia > Terriglobales > Acidobacteriaceae > Gp1-AA145. Next base: position 288,820 of record CAVPCD010000004.1, read on the forward strand.
GCGTACTTTGCGAAGGCTTGGCGTCCTTTGCGATTTAGGATTTTCGCCTTTTTGGAGAGATTCTCTTGCTGAAGAGAGAAGCTTTTAATCGCAAAGATCGCGAAGACGATCCGCAAAGATCGCAAAGTGCCAGACCGCAACATAGTCCCGCTCCGCGGCCGTCCTGTAAAATTTAATCAGCGATCTCTGGAGTCGTTCGTTCAATTTGTCTTTTCTCTCCCAACTCAATCCGCAGCAGCGTGAGGCTGTCGAAACCACTGTCGGGCCGGTGCTCATTCTTGCCGGCGCCGGAAGCGGAAAGACGCGCGTCATTACCTATCGCATCGCGCACCTGATCGAAAGCGTTGGCGTCATGCCGGAGTCGATTCTGGCCATGACTTTCACCAACAAGGCCGCAGCCGAGATGGGAGAGCGCGTTGAAAAGCTGGTCGGCGGACTTTCCATCGCCAAGCCGGTGATTTCGACGTTCCATTCTTTCTGTGTGCGGCTCTTGCGGCGTGACATCGAAGCCATGCGGATTCCGTCTTCCGTTCCCAGCAAGCCGCCGATCGGACACTCAAAAAGTTTTGTGATTTACGACGAATCTGACCAGCAGCAGATAACTAAGTCGATCATGAGGCGGCTGGGGATCGACGACAAGCAACTCACACCGCGCGCCGTGCTCGGCCAGATTTCTTGGGCCAAGAACCACATGCTCGATCCGCAAGAGGTCTATCTCAACTCCGCCGATCCGAAAACCGAACGCATCGCGCAGATTTACGCCGAATACCGCAAAGAGTTGCTTCGCGCCAACGCGATGGATTTCGATGACCTGCTGCTAGAAGCGGTGCGGTTGCTGAAATCGGCATCTGAGGTTCGCGACTACTACAACCGGCGATTTCAATACATTCTGGTCGATGAATACCAGGACACCAACCGTCCACAATACGAATTGATGCGCATGCTCGCGGGTACGCGGCACAACGTGTGCGCGGTTGGGGATGAAGACCAGTCGATCTACTCTTGGCGAGGCGCAGACATCCGCAACATTCTGGAGTTCGAAAAGGATTTTCCTGAGGCCAAGATCATTCGCCTGGAACAGAATTACCGCTCCACACAGAATATTCTGCAGGCGGCGTCCGCGGTGGTTTCGAATAACTTGCGCCGCAAGGGCAAGAACCTGTGGACCTCACGCCAGGGTGGAACCAAAATTGGATACTACGAAGCGCCCGATGGCGAGAACGAAGCGCTGTTCGCAGCCGACGCCGTTGCCCGTTACATGCGGGAATCGACCGATCGCGGAGACGACGCGCGGGCGGCGGTGCTTTACCGCACCAATTCGCAGTCGCGATTATTCGAAGAGGCGATGCGCCGCTATCAGCTGAAATATCACGTGGTCGGCGGATTCTCGTTTTACGAGCGCGCAGAAATCAAAGACCTGATTTCGTATTTGAAGGTAATTCACAACCCTGATGATTCGGTTTCGCTGTTGCGCGTAATTAATACTCCGGTCCGCGGAATCGGAAAGACGACGGTGGAAGTTGTCGAACGCATTGCGCTTGAGACGGGGCTTTCGCTGTGGGGAGCGATTGGGGAGTGCGTTCAGCGGGGACTGCTGCCGGCGCGGGCCCAGCAGGCGCTGAAATCATTTCGCGACCTGATTGAAGATGCGAGAGCGATGGCGGCGGGGACGTACGCCGAAAGACTTCAGGAAAGCGCAACCGATTTCGAGGTTTCACAAAATGACCATGTGGGGACGGGCGCCCTCGCTCGTCCGGCGGAGCAAGGCTCCGCGATGCAAGCCAGCAACAACGAAGATTCCACCGAATTTGATCCCACTGCTTTCGACTTTGGCGGAGGAGAATTCATTCACGCAGGAAACTCAGCTCGGCCTGATATGCAAGCCGAGTGCGATACTCCGCAAGCTCAAGAAGCCCCGGCTGCGATCGAAGGCTTCCGCGCGCCCGGGACCGCAGCACATACTGCTGAACTACTGAAATTTTTAATCGACCGCACCGGCTACATCAAAATTCTGGAAGCCGAGGATTCCCCGGAAGCCTACTCGCGAATTGAAAATATCCGCGAACTGGTCAACGCCGCCATGGATTCGAAAGACCGCGGCGAAACCCTCGATCAATTTCTCGATCATGCCGCGCTGGTCAGCGACGCCGACGCATATGACGAACGCGCGCAGATCACGCTGATGACGCTGCACGCGGCCAAGGGCCTGGAATTTCCATTGGTGTTTTTGTGTGGACTTGAAGAAGGTCTGTTTCCGCACTCGCGCACTTTCCTCAATCCTGACGACATCGAAGAAGAACGCCGGCTGTGCTATGTCGGCATGACTCGCGCCATGGACCAACTGGTGATCACGCGCGCAGTTTATCGACGGCGCTATGGGACTGACATGCCGGAGGCCAGCGTGCCCTCACGATTCCTGGATGAAATCCCTGTGGAGTTGGTGGAGGAGTTGGGAAAGTCTCGTGTGGGGCGGGCGCCTTCGCCCGCCAGGAGTTCAACATCTGCGGCTGGGGCGGGCTCATGGAGTTCGAATCGGCGGGCGGGGGCCCCATTCGACTCCGCTCAGGGCAGGTCCGCCCCACACCAATCCGGCCCTCACTATGCCTACGAAGATGAAGACCAGTCAGCCGCGTGGAACGAGAAAGCCGAGGCGGCACGCAAGCCTTCGGCTCCGAAATACAACTCCATCGACAACATCGCCGAGTTCTTCGCCTCACGCGGCAAAAAGTTTAGCGTCGCCAAAGTTCCGGTCGAGGAGCCCAAAGGACGCCGCGGCTTCCGCCCCGGGCAGAAAGTCCGGCATCCTAAATATGGAGAGGGAACGGTCTATCATCGTGAGGGAGAAGGCGAAGAGGCCAAGATTACGGTACAATTTCCTCGCTTTGGGATGAAGAAGCTGGTGGAGAAGTACGCGCAACTGGAAAAAGGATGAGCAAAATTTGGTAATTTTGTAATTGAGTAATTTTGTAATTTGAAACCGGGCTTAATCGAGCTCTCCGAGCTTAGGGTTTTCAATTACTAAATTACTAAATTACCCAATTACAAAATAAGGATTTCATGGCCAATACAACTGCACTCAGCAAAGACGAACGCAAGAAATCAAAACGCGCCGCCCGCAAAAAGCGCAAGACCGACAATCCGTTAAAGCCCCGCGATTACGCTCGCGGATCGAAGAAACCGAAAGTCAAGAAGCTGGCCCGCGGACAGGCGAAGCGATAAGAATCCGTGTGGGGCGGGCGCCATCGCCCGCCTCGATTTGATTCCCGCAATTCAGGAGAAATCACCGCTTGCCGCAACCACCCACGGGGCCATCCGCCGCGCCGGTTCGCACTTCGGAAAACCAGCTCCTGTGCTGTAAATCGATCGACAAACTCATCACCGAAGCCGACCAGCCCGAACATCGCCTGCGCAAGACGCTGGGGCCGTGGTCGCTGACGGCGCTCGGCATCGGGGCAATCATCGGGTCGGGGATTTTCGTTCTCACCGGCACCGCGGCGGCAGGTGAGCACTTTGAAGTCCCCTCAATTCTGCACGCCCAGGTGCTCGATCTTCTGATTAACTTTCTACGCACCGGAAGCACCGCCGGCGCGCTGATGCATGGTCGCCCTCCGGCTGGGCCATCGATTGCGATTTCGTTTCTTCTAGTCGCGGTTGCATGCAGCTTCGCCGGACTCTGCTACGCCGAACTGGCCTCGATGATCCCTATCGCGGGCAGCGCCTACACGTATTCCTACGCCACGCTCGGCGAGATATTTGCCTGGATCATTGGCTGGGACCTGATTCTGGAGTACGTGGTCAGCAACGTCGCGGTGGCTGTGGGTTTCAGCGGCTATTCGAAAGCGCAACTGGCAGTCTTCGGGATTCATCTTTCCGATAAATGGTCGAGCCCGGTGTGGGCCTCGGGCGGATGGACGGGCGCCTATTTCAACCTGCCCGGATTTTTGATTGTTTTTGTTCTTACTCTGCTACTGGTGCGCGGAGTGCGCGAGTCCGCCGAAGCCAACAACGTGATGGTGCTGATCAAAATCGGCGCCATCCTTACTTTTCTGGTCGTGGGTGGAATGCTGGTTCATAAGTCCAACTGGGTTCCATTTGCGCCTTCGGGATTCGCCGGCATCCTGACTGGCGGCGCAATCGTCTTCTTCACATACATCGGATTTGATTCTGTCTCGACCGCAGCCGAGGAGTGCGAAAAGCCGCAGCGCGATTTACCGTTTGGAATTATCGCCTCGCTGATCGTATGCACGGTTCTGTATGTGGGCGTGGCGGTTGTGCTGCTCGGAATGCTCAAGTACACCACGTTCGTCTCCGGCGAGGCCGCGGAAGCGCCGGTCGCATACGCGTTGAAAGTCCTGGGCGCGCACCCGATATACAGGTCGGTCATTGTGCTGGGCGCGCTGATGGGAATGATCTCATCGATCCTCGTGTTTCAGTACGGCCAGGCACGAATCTGGTACGCCATGTCGCGCGACGGCCTTCTGCCTAAACTTTTTTCTGCCGTTCATCCCAAGTTCAAGACACCATATTGGTCTACCTGGATCGCTTGCTTTGCGGTGGGAATTCCGGCTGGCCTTGTCGACATCGGCGACGCGGCCGATCTATCGAACATCGGGACTCTCTTCGCTTTTGTTCTGGTCTCGCTCGGCGTGATCTTTCTGCGGCGCAAGCAACCCGATCGCCCTCGCTCTTTCCGCGTTCCCTTCGTTCCTTGGTTCCCGCTCATTTCTGTAGTTCTTTGTGGCGGCTTGATGATGGGCCTGACCGTGATCACCTGGCTGCGGTTTGTGATCTGGCTGGCGGTGGGCCTGTTAATTTACGTCTTCTACAGCCGCAAGCACAGCGAGTTCGCGAAAAGCTGAAGGGGGTTGCCCTCAGGACGCTTTCGTCAGGTCGACTTTCTCGAAGAAAAATACGAATTTCCACGTCAATCGGGCAGGTCAGCGTGACAAATTAAAATTCAATGTGATCTTAGTTTCAACCTCAACGCGTTCTCCTGATAGGACGTATGGGCGAAATTCCCATTGCTGGACCGCCGTCATCGCCGCCGGGACAAGTTCCTCTTTCCCGTATACAGGATTTAATTGAATTATCCGTCCGTCTGTTCCGATTACCGCACTCAAAGACACCGGCCCTTCGATGCCTTTCTGCTTCGCCGATTCCGGATAGACGGGCTGAACTTTGTGTAATACCAGACCTTGCATTATTCCTTCGGAAACTTTGACGCGTTTGACGGGAGTCGAAGGGCTGGGCGCAGGCGGCAGCATCGAAGATGGTTCGGGTGGCAAAGAAGGAAGAAGCACCGGATGAAATGGCGCTAACCAAGGCTCATGCTCAACATAGTTGCTGATACCGAAGCCGAGCGTGGGGGCGGATTTTCCACTTATCAACGCGACTAGGCCCTGCGAGGTCACACTTATTACGGAGAGTTCAGCCGGTCCCGACTCTTCGTATCGTCTGACTTCTTGGTTTTTCCCCATGACCGCTGCCATTTGCGTACCCGTAAACGTTAGTCTTGTTGGAACGTCCGGCGTGAGATCTATTTCGTGGTCTTTCGTTTTACTGGCCGCCATCACATAAACGTTCACGCCATTCTCCTTCGGTTCGTTGCGCTCAACTAGGTGCACAACTCCAGTCAAGAACCACGTGAAATCAAGTGCGTAAAACTCTCTGGGAACGAATACGTAGGGCGACTTCGCCGGTATTGATACGGTCGAATTTCGCCCGTCGTATTCCATTCCGCAACTTAACTCTTGAGGTTTGTAATCGCAAGATATGCTCATCGAGCGGAAATCAGCCAGAACGTTGGGATGTCGGTCTGACGCAGCAGGAAGTGGATCAAACTTAAGCGCATATCCAATCGGCATGAACTCCGCGTCGAATCGGAATATCTGCGTAATCAGGGCGTTTCTAGTGGTGGATTCAACCGTGTCATATTCTCCGTTGTGGAGATGCCATAATTTCCAATGAGCCAGTATTTTCTCGCCCTCTTTTCTGCGGGCCGCGTAATCTCCCTCGGCTATCAGGGTACGGTCTTGAGATTGTGCGAATCGGACGAAAAGCAACGCGAATGACGCAAGTAGGAGTGTGAATCGGCGCATGGCCAACTCTGCCCAATCGCGGGCTTGAAGTCAACTCTTCATGCGGGCGGTTAACCTTCAACCAACGGCCGCGCTCCTAATCTGTAATCTGCAATCCAATCCTGCCTCCTGCCTCCTGCCTTCTTACTTCTGCATTCCCCTGATCTACAATTTGATTTAATGAAGTCCGCTCTGATCCGCTCTCTCCCCAAGGCCGAACTGCACCTGCACCTCGAAGGATCTGTCACCCCGCAGACCCTGGTCGAACTCCGGCGCAGGCACGGGAAACACAGCAGCCTCCCCGAGGCGGAATCGCTTTATCACTACAAAGATTTCATCGGTTTTCTGATGGCATTCAAGACTCTCACCGAGGACCTGCGAACTCCCGAAGATTATGAGCTCATCACTTATCGGCTGATGGAGCAGCTCAAGGCCGAGAACGTGTTTCATGCCGAGGTGTATGTCTCGGTGGGAGTTTGCCTGTGGCGCAAGCTGGATTTCGATGCGATCTTCGAAGGCCTCGAGCGCGGCCGCCAGCGCGGAGAAAAAGACTTCGGCATCTCGCTGCTCTGGATATTCGATGCTGTTCGCCAATTCGGTCCGGGCGCGGCGCAGGATGTGTTCGAGCTGGCGGCGAAATATCGCGAGAGAAATGTAATAGGCATCGGCATCGGCGGCGACGAGCAGAAAGCTCCGCCGGAGCTGTTCCGCGAGCAATACAAATATGCTGCCGGCGAGGGGCTGCGGCTTACCGCTCACGCCGGTGAGAGCGCCGGCCCGGAATCCATTTGGGGCGCGCTAAATTTAGGCGCCGAGCGCATCGGTCATGGGCTCACCGCTGGACGCGATCCGGAGCTGATCGAAGAATTGGCGCAGCGTCAGATTCCCGTTGAGATCTGTTTGACCAGCAACCTGCGGACCGCCTGCTGCGGAAAAATTTCCGAGCATCCGGTCCGCAGCTATTTCGATCACGGACTCATGTTGACGCTGAACACCGACGATCCCGCAATGTTCGGGACAACGATTACAAGAGAGTACGAGCTGGCGCAAACCGAATTCGCTTTCAGTGACGACCACTTGCGCGAGCTGGCGCGGAATTCGTTCGAGGCCTCGTTTCTTCCCGCCGAAAAGAAGCTGGCATTTCTTAATCTTCTCGACGGCGTTCCAGTACGAGCATAGCCATGCTACAGTTCACCTGAATGGCTGAACCCAAGAGTCCCGCTTCGCCGCAGAAATCTGAACTGTATTGCCCGAAATGTGCCGTCGAAGTTACCGACCCGCTGACCTGCGGAGATTGTGGCGCGGTGATTTGCCGGCGCTGTGGCACACCCCTTGAAGCTGCCGACGAACTGGGGATGGGATAGTAGTGAAGGCCTGCTTAAGGCATTGTGCGCCCAACCGAATTGGGTTTGTGCGTCTGCCGGTTGGTTTTCGCCCAACTCTCGACCAACGTGGAATGCGCGCCTCGCATTGCCAAGCGTGCCCGCTCCGCCAATAGCCAGCCTTGAAAGCGCGGCAGGTTCGATTTGAACTCACGAAGCAGTTGTTGATATTCGGTGACAGCTGCCGCCACTTCCGGCAACGTGGTATTCCCGGTCGCGAGAACCCTTTGCGTGCGCGTTACCTCGGTAAAAGCTAGGGTCAGGGCGGAGAGAGTGATCGGCAACGACGCGTCGGCCGTGGCACCCGAAACTGTACCCCTGCCATAGAGCACAGAACGCAGCGCCGCCGCGGCGGTTGAAAGCTGCGTGATGGCTTGGCTCGAAGGCGCAGTGCGGTTGGCCGGGAGTTGGTAGTCCGAGACTTTCACTTTATTGCCTCGCGGAAACGGTTTCCACTTCCACTTTGACCCACGCCTCACGCACTTCCGTGAGCTGCTGGCGCAAGTCACCCAGAATGGAGGTCGAAGAGCGTACCTGCGCTTCCATCAGCTTCTCGCGCAGCATGGTGTAAAAGCGCGAGAGATTATGGGCCACATCGCGTCCGCTCTCGTACCGCAACGTGGCCTGCAGGTATCCAATCACGGCGACCGCGTGCCCGATCTCTTGAGCACATTGTTCGATGCGGCTGGCAGCGAGGGCCTCGCCGGCACGGGATACGTCCTGAATGAGCTGGTCATAAAGAAGAATGGTAAGCCGCACGGGATTTGCTCCTCGGACGGCTCCCTCCTGATATGCACGTTTGGGATTCATGGCCTGTTAACCAGTGCTCGTGCCCGTAGTTGGCGATGCGGTGCTCGATGAGCTCGGCGTGATCCCCAGCTGCAAATCGATCGCCTGCAACTGATAAGGGTATTCTTCGAGAAGCGCGTTGACTTCACTGAATTGATTGGTGAGTTGCTGCTGCTGCGCGGTCATCTGACTCTGGAAGTCGGAAATGGTGTTGCTCAGGTCAGTCTGTTCCTGCTGGTTCTGGGTAAGGTCGAGGTTCAGCAGTCCGTTTACCGGATCAGTCAGATTCTGCAAATCGTTGGCAAAGTTGTTGGCAAAACCTGTCTGGGTATTGTTTTGAAAAAAGTTCAAGACGGCGCTGGGACTGTTCGCCAGAGCATTGCCCAACTGGGCGGGGTCGACGCTGAGGGTTCCATCATTGTTCATCGTGATACCGAGCGCGGTCAGGTTGCTATAGGCGCCGGCCGACCCGGTCGCGTAGGTCGCGTCAGCCAAAAGGCTGGTTTGCAAGGTGCGAATGGTGTTGTCGCCGGCCAGTGGCCCCTCGGAATTGGTGGCGGGGTCAACGGTAAATTGCGTATTGATGTCCGCGGTCACCTGATTGTATGCAGTAACAAAGCTGCTGATCGCCTGCGTCGCCTGGGTCACATCTGGGCCAACCGATACTTGCGTCTGAATTCCGGGGTAGGCGCCTAGCAGGTTGAGGGTCACCCCTTGAATCGCGCCCGTCACCGTGTTGCTGGTGCTGCTGAAGGGCACGCCGTCCACACTGAAGGTCGCGTTCGTGCCTCCGATTGCCGGGTTGAAGGTCAAATTCGTGGTGTTGTTCAGTACCGACAGCGCGCCGGTGGTCCCGGTATTCTGGCTGTAAATCGCGAGGCGCGCGCCACTGGCATCATTCAACACTGTGGCGGTCACGCCCCAATTCTGCGAATTGATGTAGCTCACCAGCGTATTCAGCGTGTCATTGCTCCCGGCGGTGATGGGAACGTCTTCTGTGGCGCCGCTTGACCCGCCGATCTGGATCTGGAGGTCGCCGCTGGTCTGACCGTTCGGCAGGATTGATGTGTCTGCATTTGAAACTGCGTTGGTGTAAAGCGTGCCCTGCGTCGCCAGGGTGCTGACAATGATCGTATGCGTGGCCGGTGCGGCGGTGGTATCTGCCGAACCGGTAACGATGTTCGGCTGCGAGGAGGTGACGGTCTCTGCTGCCAGCGGTCCAAGCACATCGGTCAGCGAATTTACCGCCGATGCCAGGTTGTTCAGGTCGCTGTTCATGCTGTTAAGCACACCCGCCTGGCTCTGGAGCGTGGATCGTTGCTGCTGGTAGACCTGCAGCTCACCTTGTTCCGGAGCCTGCGCCTCCGTGACCAGCGAACTCACGTCGATGCCTTGTCCATTCAGCAGAGTAGCCGGATTTAGACTGATGCCCATGAGCTGTTCCTAATCAGCGGCCGCGGTCGAAAGGGAGAGTGCAAGCGGATTTCGACACCGCGTATTCTGAGCGGATTCTAAGGGGTCGGTGCCCATTGGTTTACCAATTAAAAAATATACGGGGAGGACGCGGTTACGCCCTCCCCGTGCGCGGCGTTCTAGTGGAGAAGCGAAAGCACGAGTTGCTGGGTCTGATTTGCCTGGGCGAGAGCGGCAATGCCGGTCTGTTCAAGAATGGAGTACTTGGTCAGGTTGGCGACGGTCGACGGAATGTCAGCTGCGGTAATCGCATCTTCAGCGGTAGTCAGGTTTTGCACTTGGGCATTGATGACGTTGGTTGCGCTCTGCAACCGGTTAATGCCGGCGCCGAGAGTACCGCGCGTACTGGCCACGTTCTGGATCGCCTGATTGATAAAGTTCAGAGCAGTCTGTGATCCGGCCTGTGTCGCAACCGAGGTTGTCGATAGGTTGACAGGGTTTCCCCCGGCGCCATTGGTAATGCTGGTAGAGCTGATGGCGCCGATGCCAACGTCGATCGGGCTCGATCCCGCGGCGGTTGAGTCGCTCAGAAAAATAGCGGTCTGGGCGGCGCCGGTTGAAGTAGCGAAACCTCCGAGGACGCCACCCGCGGTGGCGGTGCCGGTAACCGTCGGGGATTGCGTGCTCTCGCTATCGGTGATCACCAGCGATCCGCCGACCAGCTCGCCGGAGAATCCCTGGTTGGCGTTCCCGATATCAGTAATCAACGTCTGCACGGTCAGGCCGCCGTTGTCGGTCACGGTCACAGAGCGCGAGGCGTCCGCGGATGTCACCGTCACAGTTTTCGCAGTGCCAGCCGTGCCTGCAAAGGTCCCGATCGCGGTATTCGCGTCGGTGGTGAGCGTGCCTGCAACCGTGGGCGCGGTGGTGTTGCCGACTGCGCTGATGACTAAATGCCCGCCGGTAACCGCTGCGGCGTACTGGTTGGTGGCGTCGACCGCAGTAATCAGGTTCTGTACCGTGTCGGTTGCGCCCGCGGTGTAAACCAGGTTGCCGTTCACGGTGAGGGTTTCGCCTGCGGGTGACCCGCTGGTAAGTAAGCCCGAGCCTGTGGTCAGGCCTGCGCCGGTACCGGTGGCAAAACCGCCGATGCCGCCAAGGGTGGTAGTTGGGGTGAGGGTAGTGGTGGCGCCGGTAGCATCGCCCTGGTTCTGAAAAATGGTGGTTCCGTTATAGGTGGTGGTGCTTCCAATCTGGTCGATTTCCGCCAGGATCGAAGAATATTCAGCCTGGATGGCTGTGCGTTGCGAGTCGGAAACCGTTCCGTTGGCTGACTCGGTCGCCAGCGTGATAGAGCGGTTCAGGAGACTGGTAACCTGCGCCAGCGCGCCGTCTGCCACTTGCAGCTTTCCGACGCCGTCGGTGGCGTTGCTTGAAGATTGGGTAAGAGCCGTGATGTTGGCTTCCAAGCCGTCAGCGATGGCCAGGCCAGCAGCGTCATCCGCGCCGCTATTGATGCGTGACCCCGAAGACAATTGATAAAGAGTGTTTTGCAGGTTCGCGCTGGTGAGATTCAACTGATTTTCTGCTTCAAGTGACGCCGGATTATTCAAAATGCTGAGCGACATTGTTGGCTCCTATGGGCTGAGTTGGTCCCGTCGTTCCGGAATTGCCCCGCCTTCACCTGCAGAGGCCGTCAAGAGTTTGGGAACCTTGCTGCTTTCTTCTCACATCGACCGATCAGTTGCTGCCTTTAGCCTGTATCTGGGGCTGGGTGCGAACTTCGGTAACGGCCGTACATGGCCCCTTGTGAACTCCTTATTTCTCTCGCCGATAGTCCCCAATGGCGGCACCCATGATTCAACTCACCCGGCTCAATAATTCAAAAGTGTCAGTCAACTCCGACCTTATTAAGTGGGTCGAACAAAACCCGGACACGGTCGTCACCCTGCTGAACGGAGAGAAACTGCTGGTGCAGGAAACGGTGGAACAGGTAGTCGATCGGGTCATCGAATTCCGCAGGCAACTGCTCTCCACGGTTGTGAGCTGGACGGGAATGCGTGCCGGAGCGCTTCCGGTCATGTATTTATCCCCCGAAGGTCATAAGGAAAGTGAAGGATAGTGAGGGTGGACAAAGCCAGCGTGGGCGGAGTGCTGTTGGGACTGTTTGGCATCGTCGGCGGCCTGCTGCTTGAGGGGGGCACCGTCTCGCAGATACTGCAACCTACCGCGGCCATGATCGTTTTTGGAGGCACCGCTGGCGCGGTATTAGTCCAGTTTCCACTTTCTGTTGTTCTGACCGCGGTCGGCCGCCTTGCAGGAATTTTTTCCGAACCCCAGACCGGCCTGGAGGCTGTCATCGAACGGCTAGTCAACTACGCGAACATCGCCCGTCGTCGCGGAATCGCTTCGCTCGATGACGAACTGCCCGAGGTGCAGGATCCTTTCATGAAAAAAGTCCTTACCTTGGCGGTGGATGGAACAGAACCGCAGGAACTGCGCAAAATCGCCGAACTTGAACTCGACAACGAACTCGAACGCGAGGAGCGGTTTCCGCAAGTATTTGAGTCTGCCGGAGGCTTCTCGCCAACCGTGGGAATCATCGGCGCGGTGCTCGGGCTGATCCAGGTCATGCAACACCTCGATAACCTCGACGAAGTCGGGCGTGGTATTGCCGTGGCCTTTGTGGCCACAATCTATGGGGTCGGCGCCGCCAACTTGCTGTTATTGCCAGTCGCCGGCAAACTGCGAATCCGTTTGCGCGAAGAGCAGGTACAGAAAGAGATGGTGCTCGAGGGAGTGATCGCAATTCTGGGCGGAATGAATCCTCGTATGCTGCGCAATTCGCTGCGCAGCTTCGTAGGTGAGTCGATAGGTGAGCGAGAGGAGATCAGCATCGCCAGGGCCGCGGGCGCATGAGACGCAAACGCCGTAAGGAAGCCCCTCATCATCGCGATCGCTGGCTGGTTTCTTATGCCGACTTCATTACCTTGCTATTCGCTTTTTTTGTGGTGTTGTATTCAGCTGCGCAAGTCGATAAACGCCGCACCGCTCGAGTCGCCTCCGCCATTCAAACCGCTTTTCATCAGGGCGGATCTTTCCCGCCGCCGGCGGTTAACGGCGGGAGCATTCAATTACCAAACGCGCCGCCTACTTCGGATGACCCACAGGCATCGCTTAAAAAACAGATTGAGCAAACGCTGGCGGGAGAGATCGCCAACGGCGATGTGGCCGTCCGCAGTATCCCTGAGGGATTGGTTATCAGCCTGCGCGAGGTCGGATTTTTTGACACTGGGTCAGCCGACATCAAGGCCAGCTCGCAAGTTGCGTTTGCCCGACTGGCTGAAATCTTGCGCCAGAATGGATCTCAGATTCGCATCGAGGGGCATACGGACAATGTGCCCATTCACAATTCGAAATTCTCATCTAACTGGGACTTGTCGACCGCCAGGGCCACCGCAACCATACGTTTGCTGATCCGTTACAAGCTTAAGCCCGAACTCATGGCCGCAGCGGGCTACGCCGAATTTCATCCCATTGCCGGCAATGACACCCCAGAAGGCAGGGCCAACAATCGCCGGGTGGACATAGTTGTTCCCCGCAAGCCGGCTACGTAGCGGCCATTTGCTGGATTACAATAGCGCCGTGGTCAAGGCTTTGCGCCCTAGCAAACAGAAGAGCGACAACAATCCGCCGGCACCACACAAATGGCTGGAGAATGTCGGCCTCATCGTAATCGTTATTCTCATTCTCGCCATCACCCTCACCCGCTACTGGCACAACATCCATTGGAGCGCGCGTTAATTGGCTCGCGATCCTTTGCTGGTTGTAATTCTTGGCCCCACGGCCAGCGGCAAGACGGCTCTATCTCTGGAACTCGCAACCCGTTTTCATGGCGAAATTGTCAACTGCGATTCGGTTGCCATGTATCGCGAGTTCCGCATCGGCACGGCTAAACCGACTGCAGAAGAACAGGGCCGCGCTCCGCATCATCTATTCGACGTCATCGACCCTACAAGCTTTACTACCGCAGGCGAATATGCCCGCCAGGCGCGAGAAACTTTGCGAGGTGTCCGGGAGCGTGGCGCCTTGCCGATCGTAGTCGGCGGCACCGGTCTTTACCTAAGGGCGCTGGTGGAAGGATTGTTCGCGGGCCCCGAGCGTTCCGAAGAGCTGCGCGAACGACTACGCGTGCGGTCACACGAAAAGGAGACATATTATTTGCACCGCGTGCTGCAACGGATGGATCGTCAAGCGGCGTCGCGAATTCACGCGAATGATGTTCCCAAGCTCATTCGAGCAATCGAAATTTGTCTGAGCGCTAAGCGCTCGATAAGCGAACAATGGAAATCCGGCAAGGATCCACTGCAAGGTTTCACCATCCTGCGGATCGGCCTCGATCCGAGTCGCGCAGAACTCTATCGGCGTATTCACGAGCGCGTGTTGGCCATGTTTGATGCCGGCCTGGTAGAGGAAACCCAAGAACTCCTCAAGAAATACGGTGACACCGCGCGACCACTCGGCTCAATCGGTTACAAACAGGTTGTACAACTGCTCAACGGAGGACTTGACCGCGAAGCCGCCGTCGACGCTGTCCAGCAAGCCCATCGCAATTATGCCAAGCGGCAGATGACCTGGTTTCGCCGCGAACCGGACGTGACCTGGATTCGGGCTTTCGGCGACGAAGACGGCGCGATTGCGCAAACGGTTGCCGCAGTGCAAAACAATCTTGAGCCCGCGTCGTGATATCTTCCTCTCGATGATGCCTTCAATTGCCCGACGTACATTCTTTCTACTGATAGCCGCCCTTTTCGCAATTTCTGCTTCCGCTAAAACGAAATACCAGCCGCTGCCGGTCCGCCTTGATCATGACGGAGAAAAGTGGGCCGCGAAAACCTTGCGCAAAATGTCGGTGGAAGAAAAAGTCGGCCAGCTGTTCATGATTTGGACGCGCGCCGAATTTCTGAACGCCGACAGCGCCGTCTATCTCCAGCTTCGCGACACCATGAACAAGTACCACGTCGGCTCATTCGCGATGACTGTGCCCTACGAGCCGCCCTTCCTCTATAAAACCGGGCCGTACGAAGCAGCCGAGCTTTTGAATCGGCTGCAAAACGACTCAAAGCTCCCCCTGCTGATTGCCGCCGATTTTGAATTGGGCGTGAGCAATCGCCTGCGCGGGACGACTGGTTTTCCCAATGCGATGGCGATCGGCGCCAGCGGTCAAACGAAAAATGCAGAGGATTTCGGACGGATCACCGCCGAAGAGGCGCGCGCTGTCGGTGTGCACTGGAATTTTTTCCCGGTCGCCGACGTCAACTCCAATCCTGATAATCCCATCATCAACACGCGCTCTTTCGGCGAAGATCCTCAGCAGGTAAGCGATTTCGTCGCCGCCTATATTCGCGGCGCTCACTCTGCCGGCATGCTGGTAACAGCTAAACATTTTCCCGGACACGGCGACACCGCAACCGATTCACACCTCGGCACGGCGCAGGTCACTGGCAATCGCGCCCGCCTCGACGCCGTGGAATTGCCGCCCTTTCGCAAAGCCATTGAGTCTGGCGTGGATTCAATCATGATTGCGCACGTTACCGTTCCCGCGCTAGATCCCAATCCCAACGCGGTGGCGAGTGTTTCACCGACGATTGTGACCGGCTTACTCAAGCAGCAACTCCATTTTCACGGCCTTGTCATCACCGATGCGCTCGACATGGGTGCGCTCACGCGTCTTTACTCCGCCAATCTTGGCCAGGAAGCAGTTGACGCATTCAAGGCCGGCAACGATGTGCTCTTGATTCCTCCCGATCTCGACGTTGCCTATCAGGGAGTGCTCGCGGCCGTGCGCAGCGGCGAAATTTCCCAGGCACGCCTGGATGAGTCCGTTCTCAAAATTCTCAAGACCAAAGCTTCTCTCGGATTACACAAAGCCAGACTGGTCGATGTTTCGACTCTGGATAAAACCGTGGGAACTCCCGAGCACATCGCCGACGGCCAACAGGTTGCCGATGCCGGCGTTACCCTGGTACGCCAGAACCGCGCGGTATTGCCGCTTACAAAGACAGGAACAAATCCCGCGGGGCTTCCGTATCAAGGTGGTGTAGAGGTACGCAATCGCCTGGTCGTGGTGATTTTCACGGATGACGTGCGCCTCGATGCTGGTCGCGTACTGGAACGCCAGATCAAGTCGCGCGTACCGGATGCGAACGTGATTTACACCGATCCGGATCTGGCGAGCGCAATGCAGCCAAATGTACTCAACGCGGTCCTGCAGGCGGAAAAGGTCGTAGTGGCCGTGTACGCGGCGCCAGTGGCCGGAAGAGTGGTGCAATCCAACGGCGGCTCGAGAAATTCCGTAGCGCTGCCGGGGCCCAGCGCGGACTTGCTGCACCGGATGTTAACCAGCGCTGGGCAAAAGACGGTTGTGATGGCTATGGGCAATCCCTATCTGGCGAGAGATTTTCCCGAAGTGCAGAACTATCTCTGCACTTTTTCCGCCACGCCGGTTTCTGAAATCAGCGCCGTCAAAGCACTCTTTGGCGAAATGGAAATTCATGGACGTTTGCCGGTTACAATTCCCGGCATCGCCCCTCGGGGAACGGGAACTGCGGAGCTGGCAAGGAAAATGGCCCGCAAATAGTCCCACAAGTATTGGAGGAACTGTGCGAAATCGCTTTCAAATTTCTAAAGTATTCATTCTCGCCGCAGCTTTTGTTTTGTTCTCTGGATGCAGCATCAACGTCAAAAAAGACAGTAACGACAAAGACCAGGACAAAAACGTCGACATCGACACTCCCTTCGGCGGGATCCACGTAAGCAAAGGCGCCAATGTGCATGACACTGGGCTTCCGGTTTATCCAGGCGCTCAGCCTAAAACCAAGGATGATTCGGATGGCGAGGAAAAGTCCGCCAACGTCGACATTTCGACCTCAGCATTCGGGTTGAAAGTCGTGGCTTTGGAGTATCAAACCAATGCCACCACAGATCAGGTCATCTCGTACTACAAAGATAAACTGAAACAGTACGGCACGGTTCTAGAGTGCCATACGAATGCCAAACACTACAGCTACGAAGCCCATTCGGACGCCGACAAGGAACATTCCGACGAGCTGAAGTGTGAAGGCAGCAACGGCAAAACGATCGAACTGAAGGCCGGCACAAAAAGCAACCAACACATTGTGGCGATTAATCCCGACGGTAAGGGTTCGAATTTTGCCCTTGTCTACGTGCGCATGCGGGGCAAAGAAACCACGATCTAGTATCAGCGGCTAACCAATATCTCCCTGCGACAGCGCCGCCCCGCCGCACGACGCAGGACCAACGGCGCACGACCGTTCCGACGCTTTATAATCCCCTCCCATGAACCTTGAGCAGAAGTTGCAGGAGATGAAGCGCCGCGACCAGTTGGCCGAAGAAGGCGGCGGGCGGGAACGGCGCGAACGCCAACATAAAGAAGGCAAGATGTCGGCCCGCGAGCGCATCGAGTTTCTCCTCGATGAAGGCACCTTTGAAGAGACCGATCGCCTGGTTACGCATCGTGCCAACGATTTTGGCATGGCCGAGCAGAAATATTACGGCGACGGCTTCATCACCGGTTATGGGCGCATCGACGGGCGGCTGGTTTTTGTTTTCGCGCAGGACTTCACCATCTTCGGCGGATCGCTGTCGGAAACCAACGCCGCAAAGATCGTCAAGATCATGGACACTGCCGCCCGCGTCGGCGCACCGTTGATTGGACTGAATGATTCCGGTGGCGCGCGCATTCAGGAAGGCGTCGTCTCGCTCGCCGGCTACGCCGACATTTTTCTTCGCAACACGCTTTACAGCGGCGTGGTGCCGCAGCTTTCGGCGATCATGGGCCCGTGCGCCGGTGGCGCAGTTTACTCACCGGCGATCACGGATTTCATCGCCATGGTGAACCACACTTCTTACATGTTCATCACCGGCCCCGACGTAATTAAAACCGTGATGCACGAGGACGTGACCAAAGAACAGCTCGGCGGCGCGCAGACACACAACGAAACCTCAGGCGTCGCGCATTTTCTGGCGCATGACGACGCCGAGTGTCTCTCCATGTTGCGCGAGCTGTTGAGCTTTATTCCGTCGAATAATCTGGACGACCCGCCGCGCAAGCCTTGCACTGATCCCATCGACCGCGCCGACGCCG
Organism: uncultured Acidobacteriota bacterium; assembly: GCA_963702345.1. GTDB lineage: Bacteria > Acidobacteriota > Terriglobia > Terriglobales > Acidobacteriaceae > Gp1-AA145. Next base: position 306,648 of record CAVPCD010000004.1, read on the forward strand.
CGCTCGACAGCATCGTTCCCGCGCAATCGAACCTTCCTTACGACGCGAAAGACGTGATTCGCGCCGTGATCGACGACGGATATTTCTTCGAGGTCCACGAGCACTACGCGAAAAACATTGTCGTAGGATTCGCCCGCATGAACGGGCGCTCGGTGGGGATCGTCGCCAACCAACCGGCGTTTCTGGCCGGGACCCTCGACATTAATGCGTCAGTGAAAGGCGCGCGCTTCGTGCGCTTCTGCGACTGCTTCAACATCCCGCTGATTACCTTCGAAGACGTTCCCGGATTTCTCCCCGGCACAACTCAGGAGTATGGCGGCATCATTCGCCATGGGGCGAAGTTGCTCTTCGCTTACGCTGAAGCCACCGTTCCCAAACTCACCGTGATTACGCGCAAGGCTTACGGCGGCGCCTATTGCGTGATGGCCTCCAAGCACATTCGCACTGATGTGAATTACGCGTGGCCGACCGCGGAGATCGCCGTCATGGGCCCCGAGGGCGCGGTGGACATCGTTTACCGTCGCGAACTGGAACGCGCCGCCAATCGCGACGAGTTGCGCAAACAAAAGATCGAAGAGTTCAGCGAACGCTTCGCCAATCCCTACGTGGCCGCCGAGCGCGGGTACGTCGACGCCGTCATCCAGCCGCGCGACACCCGCAAGAAGCTGATCCACGCGCTAGAAATGCTCGAAACCAAGCGCGATAAGAATCCGCCGAAGAAGCACGGGAATATGCCGTTGTGATTGGGAACGGACCCGGCTTTATTTACCTATTATCTCGTTAGCAATCTTTAGGCCTGTTCTCGCACTTGGCTCGTTGCCAGCTGCGAAGAAGAGTAAAAAAAGGAGGGATCCAGTCGAGTTGTAAAGCGGTAAAGGCTCGCTAACGGCGCGGAACTCGGCTTTTAGCCGTTCTGAAATGAACAGTGTTATATTGCGAAAATCGACCGATTTTCGAACCATCTCTATTGTTTCCGCTGAATCGAACAACGATGGAACGCTCGCAGTGGAGTAGAAGGCAGTTTCCCAATCATGAGTGCCTAATACGGCGTCCAGAAGTTCGGCCCACTTTGCGGGTGGCTTGTGGTCCCGGACTAACATTCTGTTTATAGCCGAATATGGAAACAGAACCCACAAATCCACAGCCTGCGTTTTTGCGAGAGCTGCAATCGTTTCCCATCGTACTTGCGCGCCGAATGGATCTAAGAATACGACTGCGCGTTCACGTTGGGAATTTAGTGAGTTGCACCATCTCAGAATCGCCGTATTCGCATCGTCGTTGATGACCTGTACATTTCGTGCCGACGCCCCGGCCACTATCTTGCGCAGTTCCTCGCATTTCTTGGCGCTTTTCTCGATGAACACATACTTGTCGAAGGGTGGCTCAACCTCCAACGCTCGCGCTGCGCTACCTTTGCGGAACTCCTCATCATTCTTCTCCAAGTCCGGAAGGAGGCTGCCGAATCCGGCTAACTCTGAAAGTTGAAGGCTTCCCGTGCCCGCAAAAGCGTCCACATACGTAATTGAATAAAATTGGGCGCGAGGATTGACCGCAAAGATTCTCGTGTACGCTCGTAAGTATTTGCTGAGCGCTTCGAGTTTCTGCTGCGTCCAGGCTCCGCCGAATTCGTCTTGAGTCGTTGCCATTCTTTGTTCACTAAGCGCCCGCGAGGGCGAAACTTAGGCGAACAATTGAGTATAATCGCACAAGCTTAATCCTCGAGCAATGCGGTCGTGAGCCTGCACTCTCAAATCGAATGGACCGACGCAACCTGGAACCCCGTCCGCGGCTGTACGAAGATCAGCCCCGGTTGTAAGCACTGCTACGCCGAGACGTTCGCCGAGCGCTTTCGTGGCGTCAGAGGTCATCCGTACCAGCAGGGCTTCGACTTGCGTCTGGTGCCGCACAAGCTGACAGAGCCATTCAGTTGGCGTTCGCCGAAACTTGTGTTCGTTAATTCGATGAGCGATTTGTTTCAGCGCGGCGTGCCTGATGACTACGCTGAAGCTGTCTCGCGAGTAATGGTCAAAGCTGATTGGCACACTTACCAGGTACTTACCAAACGATCTGACAGATTGAACGCTCTGCTGCACGGCCGGCTTCGCTTTGCTGCAGAGCGAGAGCATATCTGGTGGGGCGTAAGCGTCGAGGATCGAAAATATGGCCTGCCGCGAATCGAAGACCTGCGCAACTCGCCTGCGGCGGTGCGGTTTCTTTCGGTCGAACCATTGTTAGAAGACCTAGGTGAATTGAATCTGAGCGGCATTAACTGGGTGATCGTCGGTGGTGAGAGCGGCCCCGGCGCGCGTCCCATCGAAAAAGAATGGGTGATCTCTATTCGCGAACAGTGTCAGGCTGCGCGAGTTCCTTTCTTTTTCAAACAGTGGGGCGGCAAGCGAAAGGCCCGCTACGGTCGTGAGCTCGATGGTCGTACATACGATGAGTATCCAACCCGTTTGCGGCCTGTGGTTCCAGAAAAAGTTGAATGCATGGCGATGGCGAAATCGCTGGCAGCGTCTTTCAGGAGATTGGTCGTGTTGGCTGAGATTCAAAGCCTTGCCACGGTCTAAGTACGAAATACGGCGTCGGTATTGATCATCACCGGCGAACCGTTTTCCGCGAAGTACTCCTGCGCGCGATACCGTGACCCGCCGCGTTTCCCACAGGCGTCCCTCCCGCTGACCTATTCTTCGCTTCGGCTGCGGCCACGTTAAACCCCGTCTGCGTGGTGTAGATCGCTTCATTAAACGTCGCGCCGGATTTGGCTTTGGCCACGGCGAAGAAACCGTAGGCGTTTCCTCCAGCGAACGAGGTTGCAATATAGTCGCCAACCATCTGCCCGGAATCGGTTGAAGGAAGCCAACTGAGCGCCATCGGCCCAGCAACTGGAGTGGCCGCGCTCCAGGTGCCGCCGCCATCGGCAGACGAAATGAATCCCGCGTACAGCGCGCAGTTCGCGGCTGTGCAATTCGCCTGTGGATAATAGTAGTAAGTCAGCCCCAAGTGCGCGGTGCTTCCGGCAGTTGCAGGATCGATGCCAAGGCCGGGAATGAAGTGATCGGCTGTGCTGCTGACGGCATCGATCGGGATGCGAGCAGGTTGGGTCCAATTCGCGCCGTTAGTCGAGGTGCTCATCACCAGATCGTTCGAAGCGCAGTTCGCGCGAAAGCGGCAGTCCTGCCAGATCACGTAAATATTCCCGCCCGCGTCTTCCTGCGCGGACGGCAATGCATCGCTGCGCAAATTACCCGCTACCGCATGGTCTGTGACGGTCGCGACTTGCACTACATTTCCCCAAGTTGTGCCTCCGTCGGTCGAAGAGAAAGACTGGATCACGCCGGCGTTGGCCAGGAACGGAACAATCACCGCGCCACCTGGCTGCACCAAAGGTTGTCCGCCCAGCCCTCGCGCCGCGGACACCGCGAAGCCCGCTGACCAGGTCAGGCCGCCATCCGACGACGTGCTCATGTAGATCAGATTCGAGTTGCCGTTGTCGTCCCACTCGGCGTAACAATTGCCGTAATGCGAGCTGGTTGGAGTGTTGTCGCATGTAATCCAATCTTTATCGAGATCGGCGCCCTGGGCCACAATCATGGGATCGCCCCAACTGGCGCCGCCATCAGTGGAACGGCTTACCGCGACTTGAATGTTCGTTGCCGAGATGGGCAGCGACGCGATTATCCAAACGCCATGCCTGGCGTCGTAAATCACCTCCGTGTCGCTGACGGCCGAGTTCGCGCCTGCGCCTTGAAATGTGGTCAGTCTGGGCAAAAGGCCATTCTGCCAGGTGGCGCCGCTATCATTCGAAATCGCATACCCAATGTCCGCGCCGCCGCCGCCGGAAATACGCGCGACCTGAAAACAGGTAATGATCGTAGAGTCGAACGAGTAGCTGCCGGGCTCGACTTCCGTCGCGTGCTGGCTGCTGGCGTTAGTAAAAGTGTCGGAACTCAACTGGGTGAGCGGCACGGTCGCCGGGGGATAGGAAGAGAATGGATTACCAGTATTGGAATTTGAATTCGAGCTCGAACCGCAGCTGGCAGCGAAAAGAGCGGCTGCACCAACCCCAATAACCCAAGCCAGTCGACGAAATTGCACGCACCCTTCCCGACGCCGCACATTCGCGACGAAACCTTGGATAAGGTTCATTGAACTTTATCGCGAAGTCAACATTCTTCTTATAACTAGGAAGTCAATTGCAAATGTCGACACGAGATCTGAAAAAGCCTACTGTAGATGGAATCTTTCCCGCATCAGCCTTTGCAGTCGTGGCTTGTAGAGGATGTCGTAGGCGAACTCTTTGTCCGGGAACATGGCGAGCGCGGCGCGTTTGGCTCCGGCGGCCAACTCCGAAGCTTCTTCAACGGTGAGGTTCGGGTCCTGGCTGATGACCGACATCACCATGCTGATCATAATCTGAAGGCGGCGAATCTTCTGCGCTTCCTGTTGCACTTCGTTGGCATGCGCTTCTTCCAAACAGCCCCTCTTTCCGTTGTTTCGCGCCGGATGCGCCCACCCGCTTACCATTTAGATGTACCGCCCGAAACCGACGTTGCGCTATTGTGCTCAGGAAGAGTGGCAGGAATCAACACACTTCGGTCACTACTTGGGTTCAGCCTCGCGGCTGCCCAAAAGAGCTCACACGTCTGAATCCTGCATCTATAATCCTGCAGGAGGAAAACACATGGCGGCTAATCCGAATCCAGCGCCCAATCCCAACGAAAAGTTGGTGCGCGTGTTCGACGCGGAACAAGAATCTGAAGCTATGGTGGTGAGCGGGTTGCTGGAATCCCAAGGTATCGACTGCGAAGTCACCGCGCTCGACGCCCCGCAGGATGTGCTGCCCATTGGCGGAACCGTAATTCTTGTCCGCGAAGAAGATGCTGCGAAGGCGGTTCAACTCATTGAACAATACCGGCGCACTCCGGCCGAGCAACTTGAGGAAGAAGCCAATGCCTCCGCTGCGGGAACTGACGGAGAACTCAGCGAATAGTCGCGACCTGCGACGCGACTGCGGTCCCGTCGAGAAAGAAACTCGTCGCGCCGTCCAGGTCAGTGCGATAGGCGGTCACGTGGGACTGTTGCAAACGCTGCAGGACCTCGGGCCGGGGATGATGATAAACGTTTCGCGCCCCTACCGAAATGACGGCGAAGCGCGGCTTCACTGCTGCCAGTAAAGCTTCGCCAGTCGAACTCGCGCTGCCGTGGTGGGCGACCTTCAGCACGTCGGCTGAGGGATCTTCGGTGGCGATAAATCTTTCCGTGGGCTTTTCTGCGTCGGCCTCAAGCAGCGCCGACGTCTTGCCGTAAACGACTTTCATCACCAGAGATTCGTCATTACGATGTGAGTCGCTGCTGGAGTTGCGCGTTGCGGATTTCGCAGCCGGCGCGAGCACCCGAATTGTCGTCCCGCCATAAGAAAAGACGTCGCCTGCTTTATGGTGATATACCGTGACTCCGTATTCGCGCGCCTCGGCCAATAACTTTTCGATCTCGGCAGGCGGAATGCCTTCAGGCAGCCACAACTCTCGCGGGCGAAAATTCTCGATGACCGCAAACATTCCGCCCATGTGATCAGCATGCGCGTGGGTGAGCACCACGGCGTCAATGCGTGAAATACCACGCGACCACAAATACGGCGAAACCACGTCTTCACCGATATCGAGCTGCGAGTGCGTCCAGAACGGCAGGCCTCCTGCATCAACCAGCAACTTACGGCCTTGCGGCGTGACCAGCAAAATTGAATCACCCTGGCCGACGTCGATCGCAGTCATCTCCAAGACGTTGCTGCGAATGTCCTGATGCGGCGGGATTAGCCAGATCCATAAAGCGCTGGCAGTCAGGAGCGTCATCCCAGATAGAGCGAGCGCAGTTTTTCGGCGTACGAATATAGCGCAGACGAGAATTGCCACTCCGGAAAAAACAATTGCAATCACGCTGGGGGTTGGTACACGAATGTCGGCGAGCCGCATTCCGCCCAGCCATTTTACTGTTCCGGCGATACCTTGTAACGCGAATCCGGCAACTGCCGCTGGAAGCTTCGCGATCGGCAACGAAATGTAGCTCATGCAGATGGTGCACACTGCCGCAGGCATCAACAACTGCAGAAATGGGATGACGAACAAATTAGCCGGCATCGCCACTGAAGTCGCACGATGAAAGTAGTACGCCATGGGCAAGGCGAGCCCGAGCTGCAGAATCGCCGACATCGTGGTCAATTCGAGAAATCCAAAGGTGATTCGAAATACTGCGAGTGTCGCCATTCGGGGAAAGCGGCCGGGCAGAATCATCCCCAGCCGATCCAAAAGCAGTCGCACGTCCAGTCGGAACTGGGCGACCTTCGGCGGCAGCGCGCGATCCCAGGCAAGCGCATTCAGGCTCCGTAATCCCTGCGAGTAGGGCTGAATAGTTCGTTCGAGTACCGGCAGTCCAATGCCTGCCACCAGCGCAACACACAGGAATGTCATTTGAAAACTCGCACCGAAAAGCACTCGCGGATCGGCGATCAACAAAGTGAGCGCGGCCGCACCCAGTGCGTTTAACATCGCGCGATCGCGATAGAGCAATCGCGCGCACAAGTATGCTGCGAACATCAAAGCCGCGCGCCATACCGGAGAGCCTTCTTTCGTCAGAACGGCATAAGCGAGGATCAAGGCGATTGCGCAAGCACTGGCCGCGACCTGTCCAAACCCGAGCCGGCGCAAACTCCACAGTGCAAACATTGCCAGGATGCTCACGTTCATTCCGGACACAACCAGCACGTGATAAGTTCCGGAACGCTGGAAATCAACGCGCGTAGGCCGTTCGACGAATGTTTCTTCGCCGAGCACAATCGCGTCCATCAGGCCTGCCATTCGCTCCGGCCACAGGGCATGAATTTTGCCGATGATGCTGCGATGCATACGAGCACGCCAGCGCTCGATTCTGCTGCCGAAGAACCCCGAGAGCGCTTCTACAGTCGGGTATTTCACCGACGCCGTTGCTACGATGCCGTTTTCGCCGAGGTATCCGGCGTAGTCGAAGGCGCCTGGATTGCGGTAATTGCGCGGCGGCACCAGGGCGGTCCTGAATTGAATGCGCTGGCCGTAAGAAAATAACGGCATGTGATCACGAGAACTTTTTCGATCATTCTGGTAAATGCTGAGCCTGATTCCTTCAGCGATTCTCTTAGTTTGAGAGTCGGAACCGATAGTCTCAGTTTCAATGTCAATCCGCTGGCGGAAGGAATTCTCGCCTTCGGATTGAATATCGCCTTCCGCAATGACGTGCGCGGTAACCACGACTTCTCCATCGCCGAACCAAAGGGGTTGGTTCGAGGCAGAGCTCCTGCGAAGTTGAATGGATATCGCGCCCACAGCAATCAGCGCAGCAAAAGCCAAAACTTTCGCCGAGAGGGCTCTTTTTCTGACAGTGCGAATCGCCGAAGCAAGGAAAACAATTCCCGCAATCACCCACCAACTCGGCGGTCGCCAAGCGTAGTCGCCGATCACAACACCCACGGAAAAGAACAGGGCGGCCCAGAAGAGTGGCTGCCGCGCGGATAGTTGCTTTCTACCTGGCCCCCGCAATCTTCCAGGCCCGACCGGCCGCACCACTGCTTGAATGCTTGCCGTGCCAAGCGGGACTGCGATATTTGCGGATGCCACTTTAAGCGGCGGTTTTATCGGGCCAGATGAAAGACGCTTTCGATGTGGAAAGTCTGGGGAAATAGATCGACCAAGTGCGCGTCCATGATCCGATATCCCAAGCCGGTCATCAATCGCAGATCGCGGGCCATCGTAGATGGATCGCACGAAACATAAGTGATCTTCGGCGCTTCAAGTTTCGCCAGACTGCGAATAACGCCTTCTCCCAATCCGCCTCGCGGCGGGTCAACGACGATCAGATCCGGGTGCAGGCCAGAAGCTTGCCCCAGATATTGTTCAGTCGTAGCCAGAACTGCCTTTACCTCCGGAGGCGCATTGTGCCGCAAGTCGGCGAGCGAAGTCTGTGACGACTCCACAGCGATCACCTGTGCAAAACTCTTGGCCAGGATAGTCGCGAAAAGCGCCACTCCCGCATAGAGATCGAGCGCCAGTTCGCCCGACGCCCCGTCCGTTACGATCGCGATCAGTTCGTCGATTAAGAAACGATTCACTTGGAAGAATGCCCCGGCGCTGACCCGATAGTGTGCCGACTTTGTTTCGTAAAGCAGCGCGGATTCCCCAAAGGCCGCCAACCGTTTCGGCTCGATCAGCTGGTTTGGTGGAGGCTGTTCGAAAACCGTGACGCCGATCGCGTTCGGCAAAATCTGCCCCACCGTGTCGGCAATTTTCTGGCCACCAGCTATCGCCGTTCGAGGCTCGCAATAGACTTCAACCAATAGACGTTCGTCTGCGCGATCGGCAAACAGCTCGATCTCCCTGATTTCTGCAGGAATGGCCCCAGTCCTCCCCGCAGCCCACATCTCCGCGATCGCTCGATTAATGAGCGGCGAACTGATGGGGCACTGCTCGATCGGCAAAAGTTCGTGCGAGCGAAATTTGTAGTAGCCCAGCGCGAACTCGGGAGTGCTCCGCGCCTTTAAGCGCGTTCGATTGCGATAGTTCCATTCCGGCGAGGAGTGAATTTGCAGCTCACAAGGCAACTCGATCTTCGCCGTTCGCTTGAGTGTCTCAAGCAGAATCGCTGATTTAATTTTCAGTTGCCGTGCGTAGTTTATATGTTGGTACTGACAACCACCGCATTGCGAAAAGTACTGGCAGCCGGGCTCAATCCGATCAGGCGAGGGCTTGATCACTCGTTCCAACTGTGCCCTGGCAAACCCCGGCTTCTGCTCGGCGATCTGAGCCTCTACCTGCTCGCCATCGATTGAGAAAGGCACAAAGACAGTCTTGCCTGGGCCGTGTTCATCGCCCGGCAGTCGACCGAGTCCGTCTCCGCCATACACCAGTTTTTCAATCTTCACTTGCATTCGTTTGCGATCTTTCGACTGAGAATGCGAAATCGAAGTTATCCGTGTAATGACTTCTCGGTTGAATCCACTTCAGATATAAGTGTTCAAACACTATATGGCTTGGTACTTCGTCTTCTTTCTCATCTCGGGCTTCTGCGGGATATTGTATGAGTTGGTTTGGCTGCGCCTGGCAATGGCCCAGTACGGCGTAACTACTCCCATCGTCTCAATAGTTCTCTCGGCGTTTATGGGCGGGTTGGGCACCGGTTCTGTTGCCGCGGGCAAGCTCATCCGGCGTTACGGAAAGAAAATTTCCTTTCCGCCCTTATGGTTATATGCCGGATCGGAACTACTGATCGGGATTTCTGCCCTGGCTGTTCCCTCCGAGCTAATTATCGGGCACCGGCTCCTCTCTCATCTTGCGAGTGCCACCGAGTTCTCGTCGGTTACGTATTCCTTGATCTCTGGAGTATGCATTGCGTTGTCCTTGGTGCCGTGGTGCGCTCTGATGGGTGCGACCATCCCTCTGGCAATGTTTGCGGTCCGCTGCGATCCCCGATTGCAGTCGCGCCGTTCATTCAGCTTTCTATACGTATCAAATTTGCTGGGGGCCATGTTGGGCGCGATCCTGCCGCTGGCCATCATCGAGTTCCGCGGCTTCCATTTCACCTTGATAGTCGGCATGCTGCTTAACTTCATCATTGCCTTTTCCGCGTTCGCCTTGGCGCAGGCTCGGAAAATCGGCTCGGAGGTTGCGCCACAACTGAACGTGCCAATTAGCAGCGGAAAAAATCAGGGAATTCTCGCCGTGCTGTTTATGACCGGCCTTACCAGCATGGGAATGGAGGTCATCTGGATTCGGTTGTACACGCCATTTATCGGCGTGATGGTCTATTCATTCGCGTTAATCCTGGTTACATATCTCGGCGCCACTTTTTTGGGCTCCTTCGCGTACCGCAGTTTTGGCCGGAATCCGGAATCGAAGATTTGGGTTCCGCTGGCCGCACTGTCTCTGTTGGCGGTTTTGCCTGTGTTCGCCTGCCAGCCCGGCCACATGAATTTTTTGGTGCGAGTGTTCTTGGGCATAGCCCCCTTCTCCGCCGCCGTCGGCTATATCACGCCGCAATTAATCGACCTATGGTCTGAAGGAGATGCTGATCGGGCGGCCCACGCTTATGCCGTCAATGTCTTGGGGTGCATTCTGGGGCCGCTGCTCGCAGGATTCATATTGCTTCCCCTGATGAGCGAGCGCTGGGGCCTGTTTTTGTTTGCTGCTCCATGGATATTGATTGGATCGTTCAACTTTGTTCAACGCTATTCCAGTGCCGCTGTCTGGACAAAACGGATCGCGGCGGTTTGCTTTCTGGCGCTCACTCTGTTCGCAACGCTGAAGCCCAAAGCTCACGAAAGCATCTATCCACAACATGTCCTCCTCAGGGATAACACAGCTACCGTGATCGCAGCGGGCCATGGCGTCAGCAGCATTTTGCTGGTGAACGGGGTCGGGATAACAACCTTGACTCCTACGACTAAAGCGATGGCTCATCTGCCTTTGGCTTTTTTGGACCACTCACCCGACAGTGTTCTCGTGATTTGTTTCGGCATGGGGACTACCTTCCGTTCCGCGCTCTCTTGGGGAGTCCACGTTACTGCGGTGGACCTGGTTCCGAGCGTTCCGAAGCTATTTTGGTATTACCACCCGGACGCACCGGAATTGCTGCGCTCTCCGCTCGCACGCGTGATCATTGACGACGGCAGAAGATATCTTGATCGCACGCCGGATAAGTTTGATGTGATCACCATCGATCCCCCTCCGCCTCTTTCTGCTGCCGGTTCAAGCCTCCTGTATTCCAAGGAATTTTACGCGGTGGCCAAAAAACACCTTAAGCCACACGGAATTCTTGAACAATGGCTGCCTTCCTACTCTGGCGACCCACTCCTTCGTTCGTCGATAGCTCAAGCAATCAAGCTCTCGTTCGCTCACGTCAGAGTTTTTCGTTCTATCGAAGGGTGGGGCGTTCATATGCTGGCGAGTGACTGGCCGGTTCCCGAGCGCACCGCACAAGATCTGGCCGGAAAGCTTGGCGCGAATGCAGCAACCGATTTCGTCGAATGGGGACCTGAGGCCACGACGCTGGACCAATTCAATCTTTTGCTGAATAACGAATTCAATGTTGACAGCATCATCGCTGCCTGGCCGACAGCGCCTCCGCTGCGCGATGATCGTCCCACCAATGAATACTTCGCGGTGCGGTATCTGAGATATCTTGCTTCGCAACAATAGGATGGCAAGCACGGTCCGTGCCCCCGGCGAGACTGCGAAGCCAACGTCGCGTTAGACTAATTGCCTCGTGAATCCGACATCTGCTTCCTCTCTTCGCGGCTCGGCCGTAGGCTTATTTCTCTTCGATGTATGCGAAGAGGTTAAGCTGGATGAACTGCGCACCATTCTGGGCGCGCGTCGATTGGGCGAAGGATTGAAGCACGCCGCCGCCGAGCAACTCTTCTTCGAGCGGCCGCCGGTTGTTGAAAGCGTTCAGATTCCTGGCGACCCTCAAGCTCAGGTGCGGGTGAAGTATTACGACTACGGCGTTGTCAGCGTGCTTTTTGAATTTCCCTTCGCCGGCGAGTGGTCCGATCTGATCGCGCTTTCGTCGCGCTGGATTTCCGGGACCGATTTGCCCACCCGAGCTGAGCAGATCGCTAAGGAACGCGTGGAACGGACGCGGCCAGCCCTTGTGAAACCATATGCAACATGGCTGAGCGAGGACTATTTCATTTTCTTTTTGCGTGAAATCGGCGGCAATCCGTCTGCGACGCAACTGCTGAATTCGTGCGGGCAACAAATTTCACAAGTGGTTCGCGGCGAAAACCTGGTGCTTTCCGATGACGAGCGGCGCGAAGTGGTGCAGTCAGCGATGTCTTACTATCCGAACGATCTTGCCGTGCTGGGATGGAATGCGGCTTTCGTTTACGACTCTGCGGCGGGCTCGGAAACCACCATGCAGTTGTTGGAATACGCGAATTCGCAGCTGCTCGAATTCCGCCACTACGACGATCTGCTGACCCGTGAACTAGCCGCCGTTTACGATTCGCTGGAAAAGCATTCAAACTTCATCGGACGGTGGAGGCTGCCTCGCGAAGCCTCTCGCTTGCAGACTGTCTTGCTGGACGTCACCGAACTAACCGAGCGCGCCGACAACGCGATCAAGTTCTTGAGTGACATGTTCTCTGCGCGGCTTTACCGGTTGGCGGCCAACAAAGTCGGCGTGCCCGATTACAAAAGTCTGGCGAAAGAAAAGCTGCGCACCGCAGAAGATTTGTACCGTTTCATGATCGATGAATTCCATCAATCGCGCACGTTTTGGCTGGAGGCAATGGTGGTACTGATTTTATTGATCGAGTTGGTGTATGTGTTCCACGGAAAGATGTGACCGGCAACGAAGCTTTTACCCGAAGAACTAGTCATATTTCGACTTGCTTTTACCCCAGCCGGGGATAACAATTCTCCCAGCCGTTGCGGTTGCCCGCGCCCTGTTCCAGCATCCTTCCCCCGAGGCGGGAAAAATGCCTGCGAAACCAGCATTCGTCGAGGTCCTTGGTCATTACCGCCTTTTGGAGCGGGTCGGCCAGGGCGGCATGGGTGTCGTGTATCGAGCCCGCGACGAGCACTTACAGCGCGAAGTTGCTCTCAAACTGCTGCCCGACACTGTTACTCATGACGAAACCGCCCGGCGGCATTTTCGCCAGGAAGCTCTGACTCTTGCCCGCTTAAACCATTCCAATATTGAGACCCTCTACAGCTTTGAAAGTGACAGCGACAAAGATTTTCTAGTGATGGAGTACATCCGCGGGGTCACCCTCGCGAGCAAACTGGCAGCGGGACCGTTAGGTGAACCGGAGCTTATCGAGTATGCGACTCAGCTCGCGTCAGCGTTAGAGGCAGCCCACAAAGAAGGCGTGATTCATCGAGACCTGAAGCCTTCCAACATCCTGATAACGCCGGGCGGACAATTGAAGATGCTGGATTTCGGTCTGGCACGCCTGCTGACCGCCGACTGGCAGAGCACGACTGCCACTGACCGCCCCGGGATCTGCGGCACGTTGCCCTACGTGGCTCCCGAACATTTATCGGAATCGCCAACTGTAGATACGCGTTCCGATGTGTATTCCTGCGGTGTGGTGATGTATGAGATGGCAACCGCCCGTCGTCCCTACGCCGGGGATTCGGTCGCGTCATTAATGCGAGCCATCCTCGAGCGTGAGCCTCTCCCGGTGCGGTCGTTGAACTCTGCGATCTCTCCCGAACTCGACTCAATCATTCGCAAAGCCATGGATCGAAGCCCGGGCCTGCGTTATCAAAGCGCACGGGAATTGAAGGTGGATTTACAACGCCTGGTCTCTGCGAGAAAAATCGACCATCCGGTTGATCCGCCGCGGGCATTCCTCAGATCCCGCTGGCTAATGCTTCCATTACTTTTGGTGGCGCTTCTCGTCGGCGCAATGTTGCGATGGAAAATCCGGCCACAATTTCCGCCCGCAAGTACTCCGCGAGTTGTGGCTGTGCTGCCCTTCGAAGCAGTTGGTGGCGCTGGGGATAATCAGGTTCTCTGCCGGGGGCTGACTGACTTGCTCACGACCAGACTTACTCAGATCAGCAAGCAATACGGTGTCGAGGTGGTGCCCGCCAGCGAGGTGCGGACCCAGGGCGTGAATTCCATCACCACCGCTCGGCAGAAGCTCGGCGTGAGCCTGGTGGTTGAGGGAAGTTGGGATTTCGCCGGCAATCAGGTGATGTACAGCCTGGTCGACGCCAGGAGCCGTCGCAATGTAAATGCCGCGTTCGTGGAGGCCAACATCAATGATCTGCTGTCAGTCGAACACAAAGTCGCAGACAATCTACTGAACATGGTGGCGGGGGAGCTGCGGCCGGCAGGCCGAAGTTCCAGTGGCTCGGGTTCCAACGCTCATCCTGATGCCTATCAATATTACGTGCGCGGTGTCGGCTACCTCGAGGAATATCAAAACGTCGGTAGCTTGGAGTCTGCTATTGCACTATTCCATTCCGCGCTGGAGCGCGATCCGTCGTTTGCCCCGGCACTGGCGGGCATCGGCGAAGCCAATTGGCGGTTGTTTCAGGAAACCAAGGATGAAAGCTTCGCAACGAAGGCGGCCGAAGCCTGCCGTCGAGCGGCTCAACTAAATGACAATCTCGCTGCCGTCCACAATACTCTGGGCTTGATTGCTCAGGGCCAGAGCAAATACGAGGAAGCAGCAACGGAGTTTCGACGAGCAATTAAACTCGATGAGTCCAGCGACGCCGCATACCGTGGCTTGGCGAGTTCCTACGAGGCAATGGGAAAAGATGCTGACGCTGAAGCCGCATACAAGCAGGCCATAGAGACGCGCAAAGACTATTGGGGAGAGTACTCTGCCCTCGGCAGCTTTTATGCAAAACGGGGGCGATATGAAGATGCTGCCGCGCAATTTCGCCGAGTGATTGACCTGGCTCCAGAAAATGTCCGCGGCTACACAAATTTAGGTGGAATTTATGTACTTCAGGGAAAAACGAAGCAGGCTGAGGAACTCTTGCGAAAATCGCTGAGCATCGAACCGAACTATCGTGCATATACCAACCTGGGAGCGCTGTTCTTCTCTCAAGTCCGATACTCAGATTCCGCCTCTATGTTTGAAAAGGCGACCCAACTGAACGATCGCGATCCCCGGGTCTGGCGAAACCTCGGGGATGCATATTACTGGGCGCCGAACAACGAAGTAAAGCCGGGCCAGCTTATCAGCGCGCAGCTGAGTTACTTGCTTCGCAGCGCAAGATCAGTCCGAAGGATCCCAACTTGATGACCGAACTCGCGCTTTGTGATTCCATGCTGGGTAAGCAACAGGAAGCCGTCGCCCTTATCGAGAGCGCGGCCGCGCAATCCCCGTCCGATCCGGAGATACAGTTTCGTGCTGCAGAGATTTATGAGCAGGGTGGAGACCATGCTGCTGCGCTCAAAAGGCTGGCCCTGGCGGTGCGCATGGGGTACTCTGTGGCGGACATTCGACGTGATCCGACTTTTGGGCAGTTGCATAAAGACTCGAGTTATCAACGTTTAGTGGAAGATAAGGCGCCGTAGCTGGCGACGACATCAGGAGGCATTTATGTCAGCAAAAACGGTCGGGAAGATTGAGTTTCCGCGGCCATCCAGGCAACATCGAGAGGAAAAGGTGTTTATCTATTTTTCGCCACGAGGTACTCCTGCGTCCAAAGGGCACTCCGCCGCAGGAGATTGGATTGTGGCTGAACCGCGAAAACCGGTTTCGCCGGGTCAGACGGTCACATGGCAAGTGGTGGGAAACTCCCGAAAGTTGGAGTTGGATTTGCCCGAGGTCTTTGACGGACCGCGTCAGATAGCAGTGGAGGGAGGCACTGCCTTTTCCGTCGTAAGTGATCACGCGGCACCGGGCCTGTATCTCTACGAGGCTTACGTCGACGGGCAACTTGCCATCGGAGGTTCGTCGCCAGGGGTAATCATCGATCCTTAGATCACATATAAAACAAACTTAGTCGCGGCAGGCCGTACTTCTCCAGCAGCTTTTTATGTGCATACTGCTTTTGTAATTGCTCGATTTGCGCGGCCGGCATTTTGCTGCGATAAGGAGCGAGGTCGCGGTCGGCTTGGGCGCGGACGGCAACGCTTTCATCGTCAGGAATGGCGGCGAGAAGCACTGCGAACAGCTTTTCTTCGAGCATGGTGAGCTTTCGTTCTAAGTCTTCGAGTCGGGACGTTGGAGATTTAGTTTCAACTTCTACCGCCATATTCCTCAGGGTCGCAGAAATTTCCTGCGCAACGGCGCCGGGTGAAATTCCAGGCCGCGAAGGCAGCTTGGCGGATTCAAGCTCAGCCGCATTTCGGCGCAAGAAACCTGCAATCTCTGCGGCATCAAAACCTTTGACTACACCGGGCGCATTCGATGCGCCCACCGCAGCTTCCTTCATGTCCTCTGCGGCAGCCAGCACTTCCTGAGAACAATAGGCAAGCCCGTTTACCTTCCTACTCTTCGATGGTCGTGCATTGTACTTTTCGAACGTCGCGTCAATGCCGCGCAGCACCGCTTCGAGCGGAATGCCGGCGTCTTTCCAAGTCTCAATCAGCGCCCAGTCGAGCGTTGAGAGCATTAGGATCGTCCCGCGCCCGCGCTGGAAGTGCTCCTCGATTTCGGTGAAATAGTTGAAGTAGTTTTGCAAAAGAAGCTCTTAGCTTTTAGCTTAAACAAGACTAGCGGAATTCCCTCTGTGGCTTTTCTCTGTGTAACTCGGTGCCCTCTGTGGTTGATGGGTTACAGTCGGCGGAAGGCATCGAAGCCGGGGAGGAAGAACGTCAAAGAACTAAAGCGAAGAACTGCTTTTCGACCGGTTGAGATTTACCGATCGAGGGTTCGCCGCGCGCTCGTCGCTCTTCGCATCGGGAGCATTCCTCTCCCACAATATTCGCAAACCTTCGAGGGTCAGAAATTCATCTACATTCTGAATGTATTTTGATCCCGACCCGATCAAAGGCGCCAGCCCGCCAGTCGCAATCACCTTGGTGGATTTCCCGAGTTCACCGAGGAGTCGCTCCAATATTCCATCTACCAATCCCAGGTAGCCATAATAAAGACCGGATTGCATGCTTCCGACCGTGGTGGTCCCAATGACTCGGGACGGTTTACGAATGTCGACTCGCTGCAATCGCGCGGTGCGGGTGAAGAGCGCATCGGCAGAAATTCCGATTCCCGGACTTATGACGCCGCCCTGATATTCGCCCCTGGCGGTGACGCAATCGAATGTTGTCGCAGTCCCGAAATCCACCACGATGCATGGGCCGCCGTGCTTCTCAAACGCGGCCACTGAATTCACGATCCGGTCCGCGCCGACTTCCGCGGGATTGTCGTAAAGCACCGGCATGCCGGTCTTCACTCCCGGCTCGATGAACAAGGGCTTGCGTTCGAAGTAGCGCTCGCAAACCCTCCGCAACGTGGAATCGAGCGGCGGAACCACAGACGAGATAACAATGCCGCCAATGTCTTTCGGCTCCAGGCCTTCCATGGAGAACAGGTTGCGGAAAAGCACACCGTATTCGTCAATCGTCTGCGCGGCACGCGTGGTCACGCGCCAGTTGGCCGCCAGAGTCTCATATTTCGCACGAGAGTCTGCCGCAGTCCGAGTGAATACGCCGAGGACCGTGTTTGTATTGCCGACATCGAGAACAAGCAGCATAAGCAGTGATTAGTGATTAGTGGCTAGTGATCAGTCTTACAGTTCCACTGTACACAACTCGCGTTCCATCACCGGTCCTGACCCGCAAAAACCCGCGCGGATCGAGCCCCTCAGTGACTCCTTCGAAGCCGCCGTTTTCCTCGACCCGCACTGGTTTGCCTCGCACCATAGAAGATTGCATTTCAAATCTGCGCAAAATATCGTCGTGAGCGTCGGGATTTGCAATCAAACTCTGGTATTCGCGGTCGAGCGATTTTAGCAAAGCTGCGCACAGATCCACGCGTGACCATCGCCTTCCGGTTGCGGCTCGCAGTGACGTTGCGGTCTGCTGCAGCTCGGCGGGGAACTCGGCCTGGTTCACATTGATCCCGATTCCAATCACGATGTGCCGTACTCGCGTCGCCTCCGCATTCATCTCCGTCAAGATTCCGCAGAACTTCTTGCCCTCGGTCAGCAGATCATTCGGCCATTTCAGATCAGCCACGACGCCCGAATCTGTTTCCTGCACCGCCGCTCGTACTGCCAATCCCGCCGCCAGAGACAGGACTAGCACCTCAGATGGCGGCAGAGCAGGGCGCAAAATCACCGAACAATAAATTCCCGCCGACTCGGCCGAGTGCCACTGATTATTGCCCCGTCCGCGTCCGGCAGTTTGTTGCTCGGCAAGGAACACGCTGCCTTCGGAAGCGCCGGCCGCTGCGGATTCCATCGCAATCGTGTTCGTCGAGCCAGCGCGGTAATAATGATGAATGCGCTCGCTGAAAATCGTTCCGCGCACCAGTGGCTCTAGTAACTCTGGCAAAAGCAGGTCAGGCACCGCCATCAGCTGATATCCGCTCGAGGGATGCCCGGCAATTTCGACGCCAAAGGTCCGCAACTGCTGCACTAGCCGCCATACCTCAGAACGGGCTGTGCCGATCTCCTGCGCCAGCTTGGTCCCGCTGATCACGGTCGTCGAATAGTTCATCAGGACGCGAATGATTTGTCCTAGACGAACATCGGTCTGATGTTCGGCCGTCTGCGCTGAAGCTGTTCGCGGGCTTCGGATTGAAGTTATTTTGGCGATGCTGGAATTATGCGGGAGAGAAGCTGTCACCGCAAATCTGCCGAACTTAGGCTGTGACCATGCGCAGGCTCATGTCCACGGCGGGAGCCGAATGGGTGAGCGCGCCCACGGAAATAAAGTTCACCCCAGTCTCAGCATACGCTCGCACATTCTCCAGATTAATTCCGCCTGAACTTTCGAGCGGAATGCGGCGCTCCGACTTCGAACAGCGCTCAACCGCAGCCCGAGTTTCTGCAACCGCCATGTTATCGAGCAGGATAGCCTCAGCGCCATTTGCAAGCGCTTCTTCCAACTCAGCGAGATTACGCACTTCGACTTCAATGATCTGGGTGCCGCGGCGGTTGCGGTGAGCTCGTTCGAGAGCCGGCTTGATTCCACCCGCCAGCGCGATGTGATTGTTCTTGATCAGCACGCCATCCGACAAATCAAGCCGGTGATTTTGCCCGCCGCCGCAGCGCACAGCATATTTATCCAGAGGACGCAGGCCGGGCGCGGTTTTTCGGGTGTCGAGAATTTTAGCCTTGGTGCCGGAGACGGCGTCAACAAATTGGCGCGTAAGCGTGGCAATTCCGCTTAATCGTTGCAAAAGATTGAGAATGACCCGCTCGCAGGAGAGCAGCACCCGGGCATTATGACGAATGACTGCGATGGTTTGCCCCTTGTGCAACCGCACACCGTCAAAAATCTCGGGATGACTGGTCACCTCGTAGTGCGAAACCACTGCGCCGTCGAGCATGGCGTACACGTCGAGAATGCGGGCCACCGCGCCCAGCCCTGACAGAATGCAATCTTGCTTGGCGAGAATGGTACCCGCCGCGCGCTGGTTGGGATCGATGCACGCGTAACTGGTCGAATCACGCGTTGCCCGGTCTTCGAGCAGAGCGTTTTCGATAATCGCGGTGATACGCCGGCTATTGAAGTCCATAGTTGTCGTGTGGCGACAGCCACCCCTTCGACAAGCTCAGGGCAAGCTCTCAGCTGTCGCGGCGGGTCAAAGACCCGCTTAATGCCTTAACCGCACCCTAATTCATTCAGCTTGCTCTGCGTCTTTTGATGCAGCACCGCAAGCTCCTGCTGCTGTTTTCGCAGGTTCTCCACCACCTGCGGCGGAGCTTTCGCCACGAATTGTTCGTTGCCCAGTTGTCGCTGTCCGCTGGCGATGCCCTTCTCGATCTTTTCCATTTCCTTCTTCAATCGTTCGCACTCGGCACCGACGTCGATCTTCTGTTCATAGACTAAACGCACATCAAACCGGGCGGTGGCGCGCACCCCCGATTTATTTGCCAAGCCTTCATTCACGAACCGTGCTTGCTGCACGTTGGCCAACTGCTGCAATGCGCCAATGTTTTTTTGGATGAGATTCCTGATCACCGGATCGTCCGCGAAGATTTCGACGGGCACGCGCTGCTTGGTCTCAACTTTGAGTTCAGCCCGCAGATTACGCACGCTGGCGATCAAATCCTGCAGGATAACCATTTCGGTCTCAGCCGTCCGATCAACCTGTGCTTCATCGGCCTGCGGATAAGCCGCCAGCGCCAGCGACTTTAGCGGCGGCTTGCCGTCGTACATCGCATGCCAGATTTCTTCCGTGATGAACGGCATCACCGGATGCAGCAGCTGCAAAGACGCTTCGAATAGTGCGACCAGATTGGCGCACGTGGCGCGCGCCTCCGCCGACTCCGGCATAAGCCGAGCCTTGATCAGTTCAAGATACCAGTCGCAAAGCTCGCCCCAAAAAAAGTCGTAGATGGCGTTGGCGGCTTCATCGAAACGATAGGCAGCGAGCGAATCATTGACATTTTTCGTCACGCTGTTGAAGCGCGAAAGAATCCAGCGGTCTTCAAGAGCCGTGGGCCGGAAGTCAGCGATGCCCGTGTGGGTACGGCCTTCAACGCCCGTCCTTCCGGGTCGTATGCTCGCATCGATGCGCTCGATGTTCATGAACATAAATCGAGCGGCGTTCCAAATCTTGTTCGCGAACGCACGATATCCCTCGGTGCGTTTCTCGTTGAACGCAATGTCCGTGCCCGGCGAAGACATGGCCGCCAGCGTGAAGCGGGTCGCATCCGTGCCGTATTTCTCGATCACTTGAATGGGATCGAGCACATTGCCTTTGGTCTTCGACATCTTCTGGCGATCGGCATCGCGGACCAGAGCGTGAATGTAGACGTCGCGGAAGGGAACGCTGCTGCGAAGTTCATCGTTTGTTAGTGCCGGCAACGTCCACGTGGGCTCGGGCGCCCCGTCCGGGTGGGCGGCTTCGCTCGCCAATCGCCGCGCCAGGCGCGGCAGGGCGGGTGAGGGCACCCGCCCCTACGTGGGCATTCTTGGAAACCTTCCCATGGGAACCCGTTCCCGTCGAACCCGGCTTCTCCGGTGGCGCCATGAACCAGCAGCCGAGCATGATCATGCGCGCGACCCAGAAAAATAAAATGTCGAAGCCGGTAATCAGCAGCGACGTAGGATAAAACACGTCGAGATCACGCGTTGCTTCCGGCCAACCCAACGCCGTAAACGGCAACAGCCCGGACGAGAACCACGTATCCAGAACATCCGGATCCTGTTTTAATTTCGAGCCCCCGCATTTCGCACACGAACTCGGCGTCTCGCGCGCCACAATGATTTCGCCGCAGTCGCAATACCATGCCGGAATCTGGTGGCCCCACCACAACTGCCGCGAAATGCACCAGTCATGGATGTTGCGCATCCAGTTCAAATAAATCTGACGATAATTCGCCGGCGTGAAACGGATGTAATCCTTCTCGACCACTTCGATCGCGCGTTCCGCCAGCGGCTGAATTTTTATAAACCATTGGGTTGAAAGCCTCGGCTCAACCACCGATCCACAGCGGTCACACTTCCCCAAAGCCAGGGTGTAATCTTTTTCGCCGGTGAGGAATCCCTGCTCGCGCAAGTCTTCGAGCACACGCTTTCGCGCTTCTTCGCGCTTAAGTCCGGCGTAAGGCCCGGCATTCTGGTTCATCCGAGCGTGCTCGTCCATGACTTCGATCTGCGGCAGGTTGTGCCGCAGTCCGGCCGCAAAGTCATTCGCATCGTGCGCCGGTGTTACTTTGACTGCGCCAGTGCCAAACTCCGGTTGCGCCAGTTCGTCAGTGATGATCGGAATCTCGCGATTCATCAACGGCAGCAAAACTTTTTTCCCGTGCAGATGCTTGTAGCGTTCGTCGCGCTCATTCACCGCAACCGCGGTATCGCCCAGCATGGTTTCCGGTCGCGTCGTGGCCACAGTGATGAACTCGTTCGTCCCGACCACTGGGTAGCGAATCTCCCACAGCTTGCCGGGAACTTCCTCGTGCTTAACTTCGAGATCGGAAATGGCTGTCGCGCAACGCGGGCACCAGTTCACGATGTACTTGCCGCGGTAGATCAGCCCTTGGTCGTACAAACGAACGAATACCTCGCGCACTGCGCGCGAAAGGTTTTCGTCCATGGTGAAATATTCGCGGTCCCAATCGACGGACGCGCCAAGCCGCCGCATCTGGTCTTGAATGGCGCCGCCGTAAAGCTTCTTCCATTCCCACACACGCTCGACAAACTTCTCGCGCCCAAGGTCGGTACGGCGCTTGTGTTCGCTGGCCAATTGGCGCTCAACCATCATTTGCGTAGCGATTCCGGCGTGGTCCGTTCCCGGCAGCCACAGCGTTACGAAACCGCGCATGCGGTGCCAGCGCACAATGATGTCCATTTGCGTCTGGTTGAGCATGTGACCCATGTGAAGACGCCCAGTTACATTCGGGGGGGGAAGAAGCAAGGTAAAAACCGGGCGCTTATCATCCACGGACGGCGTGGGAACCGAGAAAAGCTTCTCCTTGACCCACGACTCCGCCCACCGAGCCTCGATGGCGCCGGGCTCGTAGGATTTTGGGAGTTCGTTTCTTGGCGTGTTCTCAGGCATGAAAACATTCAGCACTCAGTCATCAGCGTTCGGCAAGCCAGCGATGCGATTCATCGTCACCTGCTCCGATTGAAATGCTGATGGCTGAATGCTGAGTGCTGCTTTGATCTTACAGTCCAACGAAAAAGGGGGTCAAACGCCGAGCGGGATATGGAAAGGGATTTTGTACGCGGTATAGTGGAAACGGGACAAGAGTAGCAGGCCGAGGCTTCGGGGACTTAAGTTTAAGTCTGGAGAAGCGACCCCACGAGTTAAAGAGGTTTCTCGGACTCTTTATCGTTGTCAACAGTTCTTGCAGGCGCATCCGTCTCAGTCAGTTGTCTTCTCATCTCCAGCTGCTCTAAAGCTAGACGCGCTAATGATTCGAGGATAGCGAGCTGGAATTCGTCTAACTGCCGTGGAACTCGATCAACTATGCAAACCACTCCCAAGGCGTAGCCGTCGTGCGTAAGAATAGGGGCGGCGGCATAAAACCTTACCTTAGGGTCGGTCGTCACCAAGGGACTGCACATGAAACGTTCATCCTTCGAGGCATCGCTTACTACAAAGACCTTGGATTGTTGAATAGTGTGATGACAAAGCGTGATCTCGCGTGGGGCCTCGGAAGCGCTCAGCCCAGTGCATGATTTGAACCAGATTCGCTGGGGGTCCGCGAATCCAACTAATGCAATTGGAACTGCGAATATTTTCGCAGCCAGTGAGGCCAGTTCATCGAAGATCCGCTCTCCACTGGTATCTAGAATGTTCAGCCGACGAAGTTCGGCTACGCGGTCCCGCTCGATCCGCTTGCGAGCCGTCTCAGTCGCGCCAGAGGAACTCCCTTCCGAAAAATAATTTGCGAGTTCGACCCGATTCCAAACGCCGAGGCGGTCGAATAGAGAGTGGACCACGTTTTTGACAATCTGTTCGTTAAGATTTAATTCTTTGGCAATATCCCGATTCGAATACCCCTCAGCAACCAGGGACGCAATCTTCAATTGGCGATCCGATAAACGCGGTGTGCTCACGCACAGACCGGGAGTTATTACTTGCGGATGTGCGGACTCGAAAGAGCCACCCGGACGATGATGAAGACTCGAACTCACTCTGGTCTAATATTCCTTTCTGCGTCTACATCGCTAAGTCCTGACCTGATCCACTCGTGCATTTCACGGAGTTCCTTGCAGCTTTGACAGTTGGGGTCGGCGCAATAAGGCAAACCTTGCTTTTTAGTGGTCGGAGAAAGTTGAGGGCTTGGCTGGGCTGGCATTCGGGCCTCCTGGCGAACGTTGATCCGTTGCACAAGACCCGACGCCTCGGCTGGGCACGGCGGAAAGATGTGTACTAGACGCACACATCTTAACACGGTAGCGGACACTTTAACGTTCGGTACCGTACGGATAAATCGCGCGGTTGCTCTCACGCATTGGCAAACTTTTGATGTGATGGCACGCAGGACATTGGAAAATAAGGGTTTTTTCTCCCTTAAAAAAACCGAATCATTGAGTCAAAAACTTTAGTTTCGCCGACTAAGTCACATCGCACTTCGCTTCAGCCAACTGCGAACATTTCTCTCGCAACAAATCTTCGCTTTTAATTGCTGACCGCAGTCGCTCGCCCGAGCAGACAGTCAGCGTAACTCAGCGTACCTCTTGCCCGTGGTTTGTTTTCATAGGAGAAATTATGTCAATGACCGATTTGCTGGAAAAAGTTTCCGCTACCGATTTCGACCGCCGCAAGTTTTTCAAACGCGCCGGGACTGCTGGGATAGGCATCGCCGCGACCACCATACTCGGCGGCGCTATCGAGAAGCTCAGCGCAACCACAACCGTAACCGATGCCGACATCATTAACTTCGCCCTCAACCTCGAATACCTGGAAGCTGACTTCTATTCCATGGCTACCTACGGGTCTACCCTGGAGCAGCGCGGCGTAATTCCTTCCTCCGCAGTTAGCGGACCGACCACGGGAGGCAAAATGGTCTCCTTCAGCGGATCGCCAATCGCCTACTTGGCCTCGGCCCTTCGCACCGACGAACAGGATCACGTTCTATATCTGCGCAAAGCTTTAGGTTCTGGCGCTGTCAAGAAGCCCGCAATCAATCTGGATGCACTGGGTTTTGGGTTCGCCAATGTAAATGATTTCCTCAAGCTGGCGCGTATATTCGAGGATGTCGGAGTCAGTGCCTATCTAGGCGCTGCTCCCTTGATCAGCAACAAGACATATCTGGATGCTGCCGCTCGAATCCTGGCAACAGAAGCGCAACACGCAGGAGCCATCCGTGACCGGGTCATTTCCAGGGAAATGGCTACCACCAAGGTCGACTCTCAGGATGTGATTCCTACCCAGTCCACCCCTTTTGATGTGGATAGCAATGCGTTGTCAATCCCACGGTCCACGTCTCAGGTCCTGCACATCGTTTACGCAGGCGGAAGCCACTCGGGCGGGTTTTATCCCGATGGGTTGAACGGCAACATTAAATAGCGTTGGCCGTAAGCAGTAACTTGGGGCTGACGTTCCCACCGGAGGCAGCCCCGATTTTTGTTCTTCAATTTGAAGTCGCGCCGCCGACCAGAAAAAATATGCAATAGGTAGGCCATCGATTTCGGCCCTGCGGATCGATTAGGGAGTTGCGACCGTGTCGTTCGTGAAATTTGATTCAGAGTGGTTCCAGTGTTATTGCAGGGCCATTCTTGAAAGCAATCCGGAGATTGCCCGAATCTATGCCAGGGAAGCGCTCGATGCTATGAGTCAAGCAAAAAGTCAACCGGATATGGAAGACGGTGAGCGTGAGGCCATCTCCGTCGCGCTCGGCTACCTGCACCTTATTGAAATCGGGTAACTGCCGAAAGTACTTAATATTGAGAATCGGCGAAAAGATACGCCAACTTCCGGCAACCTTTACGCGCGCCGCTTCTGCCTCTTGGCCGCTCTGCGTTGCGCCTTCGCATTTTTCTTCATTGCCTTACGCTGTCGTTTAGCCGATCTCTTCTGGTCCTTCCGGGCTGCCTTCTGGGCCTGTTTAGCACTGTTAGGACCGCGGTAGATTTGAGCCTGACTCGGAATCGAAAAACTTAGAGCAAACACTATCAGAATAAAAACTGTGGCGCGCTTCATGTAATGCCCTCGCAAAACGGAATGAAAGCGATTGTACACGCTGCGCGCGCCGGCAGCCTACGCGGTTCTCCTGCGGTTAACCGTTTTGACCTTTTTCTTTTCGTTTTCCGCGGACTCAGCGCATAGTTAGCATCCGCGCTTATCTTGCCTTAGCCAAATAATCGAAGCCAAACGACTCCAATGGCTAGCGTCGCAAGCGTGACTGGCACACCTACTCGCAGATAATCCGTGAATTTGATGTCAACTTCCGGCCGGGATTTTTCGATCACGATAATATTTGCAATGGATCCGGTCACAGTTAGATTTCCTGCCAGCGTGCTTGCCATCGCCAGCAATAGCCAGAACTGCGACGCGTTCTGAAATTGCGGGACCAAGCCTTTGAGCAACATCACAGCGGGCACGTTGCTGACCATATTCGAGAGCAGCGCGACCACGCCGGCGAACATCCACGGGTTGTGCAGATTCATGCGCTCCGCCAGCGCCAGCATCTGTTGCGCGATACCCGCCTGTTCAGCCGCGCCGATTATCAGGAAAAGGCCTACGAAAAAGACGAGGAGCGGCCAATCAATCTCTTTGTAAATTTCTTCCGGATGCACGGAACGCCGAATCAGGAGCAATGCCCCGCCCAATGCCGCCACCAGCGCGGGCGGTAATCCTGCAAGAAATCCGGCTAACACGAAAGCCAGAATTATCAGCGGAAACGCCAGCTGCCGACGCTGGATCGGAGCATGTTGAAAAGCATTCGCTGCCGGTTTTAAAACGGTGCCGCCATCACGATTCGGATACAGCCAATGCAACACCATCCAATCGATAAACAAACCGATCACTGCCACAGGCGCCAGCGCGGCCAGAAAGTGACGATAGCTGATTCCGGAAATCGATCCGATCAAAATATTCTGCGGATTGCCCGTGATCGTCGCGGTGCTGCCGATGTTTGACGCCGTAGCCAGCGCAAGCAGATAAGGCATCGGCCGTTTCGAAAACTGTCGGCAAATCGTCAGCAGCAAAGGCGTCATCACCAGACACACCACATCATTCACCAAAAATGCGGACAGAATTCCGCTGGTGAAGATCACGCCCGGCAACAAATGTGTAGGCGATACGAACTCCACAACCAATCCCGCGACCCACTCGAAGAAGCCTGCAAGGTGCAGGCTGGACACTATCAGCATCATGGATGCCAGCAGAACAATGGTTGCGTAATCTATGCTGCGAATGCCAGCGCTCGGGCTAATCACTCTAAACGCGAACATCAGTGCGGCGCCGATAACCGCGGCCGCGGGGCGGTCGATCTTCGTTCCCGGGAAACGCCCGATCGCGAACACCAGATAGCCCGCGAGAAATATCGCGTACGCGATCAGGAGGTGAACTTCAGCACTAATGGCGAAGGCAACAATCACGCACCGAACTCCTGTACGACCGCCGATAACAGGAGAAATCGCGAAATTCGGTCACTTTGCTTGGTTACTGTCAGGAACCATGCGAGAGCTAAAGTGGCAAGAGGCATGACACAATTTGTCACGCCGGAAGTGGGAAATGATGCGAAGCCCAGCCTCCGCCGTTTGAAATCAGGCACTTGTTTCATTCGTGATTCTGGCAAACCACATGCTACTACCAGAAGTGGGTGTACCAGTAGCCAGTAGGCAAGTGAACCACGGAGTCGGTTATGGGATGGAAACCGCGACAACACGCAAGGTTCAAAGCGGCAGTTCCGATTGAGTTGCGTCCCAACGGCGTGCCAACGCCGCTTCGTGGACAGACCGCGGACATCTGCCTGGGCGGTTGCTATGTCGAAATGATTTTCACCCAGGAAGTTTCAACCTCTGGTGGATCTCTCACTATGGCTCGGGGATTCGAAGGTTTACATCAAGGCCGAGGTGGTCAGCAAGCATCCGTCATTCGGAAACGGGTTCAGATTCGTGCACCTCACGCGAGACGGCACCGACAAGTTGAGCGCATATCTGGAATCGCTCAACCCGCAACAGGCAATGGCGAACGACTCGCCTTTCGCCGGTCCGCCAAAGCCCTCGTAAAGGGCTTCGACCGGTTCTAGTGCCGAATTTCACAGAATCACTCGTTCGTCGCCGACACGTTTCGTCACCCGCTCGCGGTCAAGGTACTCCAACAATGGGATCGCGTATTTCCGGCTGACACCTGTCAGGTCCTTAAATTTGCCGACGTCGATTTTTGGAGAATGCGATTTGTGCGCGGCGAGATTTTTTCGGAGCTCGATCAATGCTCCCTGGTGAAATACAAGATCGTCAGAAACTTTGATCAGCACCTTATCGCGCAGAAGCAGAGTCACAAGTTTCTGAGCGCGAGTTTTGTCAATTTTCAAACTTGCCAGCACGTCTTTCAACGCCGGAACTTTCAATCCCGCGGACGCGAATGCCCGCTCGATGATTTGTCGCGATTCGGTCTCTTCATCTTTCATGACGACGCCACGGCCGCGGAGATGGACGATGTCTCCAGCCGCCTCCACTTTGCCGTCTTTCGCCAGTTGGGCAACGACTGCAGAAAAAACATCGGGATCGAGCGCGAACTTTTCCCGCAGGGTTTGCTGGTTCATGCCGGGGGCCAAGGGGTTTTGGATTTGAAACGATTCCAGCACGGATAGCAAAGAGGCTTTGAGACTTGATACCGCGGCAGAAGCTAAAAAATAATTGCCGAGCTTTGCCGTCGTGCCATTCTTTATCGCCCCGTCGAGTTCGGTGCGAATGACATTTGGCGGCCAACCGGTTTCTGTTACCAGCCGCTCGAGTGAAATTCCCGAGGACCCGCGCCTCGCGATTCGCGTGGTCAGAATCTGCTCGTGATTTCCGGTTGCGCCGACTGTTAACAGGTGCTCACGAGCATCCGCTTTCTGTTTCGGAATAGGAAACGCATCCAGCACAACGCCCCCGCCGATCGTGATCACCGGCGAAAACTGCCGAATGATAAATCGATCGCCAGGAACGAGTAGAAGCGGGGCGCTCAATCGAAGCTGCGCGAACGCCTCCGTGCCCGGCTTGAGTTGTTTATTTTCGTACAAATTCACTGTTGCAATCGTTTCCGATGCGAAGGCATGAAGATGTATGCGCGCACTGTTCTTCAATGGTTTTGCAGAATGCAGTAGTGAAAGCTGTACGTCGATTCGCGATGAAGCTTGAAGCAGCCCGGGCGAGGCAAGCACCATGCCCCGTTCGAGTTCATCTTTATCAGCTCCCGCCAAATTCAGCGCAGTGCGTTCACCTGCGACGGCTTTTTCCGTCGGCGCTCCATGTACTTGAACGCCTCTCACGCGAACTTTTTTCCCTGCCGGAAAAAGCTCTAACTCGTCTTCTTTACGAATCACGCCTGCAATAAGCGTTCCCGTAACTACGGTGCCGAAGCCCTTCATGGTAAAGACGCGATCTATAGGCAGCCGGGCGATGGCGTTTGAATCACGCGCCGGCAACTCACCGGCAATCCGAACCAGTTGGCGCTTGAGTTCATCAAGTCCCGTTGATTTCATCGCGCTCACCGCGACGATCGGTGATTTTTCCAGAAACGAACCGCGTAGAAAATCTTCAACCTCGAGTCGAACGACTTCCAGAGTCTCGGCGTCGACCATGTCGGACTTTGTGAGTACGGTTATTCCATGCCGGATTCCGAGCAAGCTGCATATGTCGAAATGTTCGCGGGTCTGCGGTTTGATGCCTTCATCGGCCGCGATGACCAGTAGCACCAAATCGATGCCGCCAACTCCAGCCAGCATGTTGCGCACAAAGCGCTCGTGCCCGGGAACATCAACAAATCCAAAGCGCAGCCGCTCGCCGGACGATCCCAGCAACTCTGTGTGGGCGAATCCCAAGTCGATGGTGATGCCGCGGCGTTTTTCTTCCAGCAGGCGATCGGCATCAATGCCGGTAAGCGCCTTGACCAGCGCGGTTTTCCCGTGATCGACATGGCCAGCCGTTCCAACGATGATGGATTTCATTGACGTTTCAGTATATGTGGGGACAGCCGCCCTCGGCTGTCCTGTCGAGTCTTGGCTCGACGGCGTGGTCTCGTTCTGCAGTGAGCAACTGGCGTTTGTGTGGTTCAAGGACAGCCGAGGGCGGCTGTCCTTACGCAACTCAGTTTTTGCCGAAAGGTAGGCTAATCTTTCTCAGCGTTCTTTCCGTCAATTTCTCTGCGATCTCTGCGGTTAAAGGCTTTTGAATTTCCTGACGAAAGCTCTGTGCACGAGTCCTCCAGAAATGCGACAATAGAACTTCCCCGCATGTCCACGGCCACACTAGCCATTACACCTGAAGTCCTGCGCGACCATGGACTGACTGCGGACGAATACGACCGCATTAAATCGCTGCTGGGTGGACGCGAACCCACCTTCACCGAACTCGGCATTTTCAGCGTGATGTGGAGCGAGCACTGCTCCTATAAATCATCGCGCGTTCATTTGAAGCGCCTGCCGACTCGCAGCCGTCGCGTGCTGCAAGGTCCGGGAGAAAATGCCGGCATCGTCGATATCGGCGAGGGTTGGGCATGCGCTTTCAAAATCGAATCGCATAATCATCCTTCGTTTATTGAGCCGTTTCAGGGAGCCACCACCGGAGTCGGCGGAATTTTGCGCGACATATTCACAATGGGCGCGCGCCCGGTTGCGGTAATGGATTCCCTCAGGTTCGGTCCGATCTCGTCCCCAGGCCATGTGGGGACGGGCGCCCTCGCCAGTCCAGCCGAGCATAGCTCGGAAACCTCGAACCAGGAAATTCACAAGAATCACTCCATCCTCGAAGGCGTGGTCAGTGGCATCGCTTCATACGGCAACTGCTTCGGCGTTCCGAATCTTGGCGGTGAAACCAAGTTCGAGCCCTGCTACTCCGGCAATCCGCTGGTTAACGCGTTTGCCCTCGGCCTCGTTCGCAAAGATCAAATCTTTTACGCGAAAGCTTCCGGCGAAGGCAATCCCGTGATTTACGTCGGCGCGAAAACCGGACGCGACGGCATTCACGGCGCGACCATGGCCAGCGAAGAGTTCAGCGAGGCTTCGGAAGCCAAGCGGCCGAACGTCCAGGTCGGCGATCCGTTTTTGGAAAAGCTGTTACTTGAAGCCTGCCTCGAAGCCATGCAAACCGGCGCGGTGATTGGCATTCAGGACATGGGTGCGGCCGGGCTCACCTGCTCCACCTGCGAAATGGGCGCGCGCGGCAACGTGGGAATTGAAATTGAAATGGACCGCGTGCCGCAACGCGAAACCGGCATGAGCGCTTACGAAATCCTGCTCAGCGAATCGCAGGAGCGTATGTTGCTAGTCGCGCAAAAGGGCCGCGAGGAAGAAGTTTACAAAGTATTTCGTAAGTGGGGACTCGATGCGGTCGAGGTCGGCCGCGTGATCAGCGAAAACCGTATGCGGGTGCTGGAGCACGGCGAAGTTGTTGCCGAAATTCCCAACACCGCACTAACTGACGAGGCCCCGGTCTACCAGCGGCCTCTTAAGCGCTGGCAGCCGCCGGTTCCGAACGAGATGCCCGAGCATATTCAGCTGGGCAAAAAAACTGATTTCACCGGCGATCTGAAGCGCCTGCTTTCGAGTTCCAACATCTGCAGTAAGCGCTGGATCTATCAGCAATATGATTCCATGGTGCAGACTAATACCGTCGAAGGCCCCGGCGCAGGCGATGGCGGCGTGATTCGCATAAAGGGTTCGCAACGCGCGCTCTCGATGGCGCTCGATGGCAATGGGCGCTGGTGTTATCTCGATCCCAAGCTGGGAGCGATGCACGCCGTCGCCGAAGCCGCGCGGAATGTCGCGTGTTCGGGAGCGATCGCGGTTGGAGCGACCAACTGCCTGAACTTCGGCAATCCTGAAAAGCCGCAGATCATGTGGCAGTTTTCGCAGGTGATTGATGGCATCACCAAAGCCTGCGAGGAACTTGAGATTCCCATTACCGGCGGCAATGTCAGCTTTTACAACGAGACCCTCGGCGAAGGAATTTATCCGACGCCGGTTCTAGGAGTGGTCGGAATTCTGGACGACGTAAGCAAGGCGATGTTCCCATCCTTCCGCGAGGCAGTCCACTCTGTAGTGCTGCTGCGCGCGTGCGAGCCCGGCGACGCAGTTGACGCTGAGGTCGAGTTTGGATCATCCGAGTACGCCAAAGAAATTCTCGGCGAGCTCTGGGGATTTCCTCCGGCTCTCGAGATCGAAAAAGAGGCCGCCTTGCAAAAGGCTGTTGTTGAGCTGATCGCCGCAGGCTTGATCGATTCAGCCCACGATTGCTCGGACGGCGGGCTGGCTGTAGCTTTGGCCCGGATCTCGCTTGAGAAGGGAATTGGTTGCCGAGTTGAGCTGAGTGCACCTGGTCTAGCTTCGGAATTCGTGCTTTTTGGCGAAGATGCGGGCCGAATCGTGATCTCCTGCGACCCCGCGCATGTGGCGCGAATCAAACAAGTAGCGAAGAACCACGGCATTTTTGCCGATGAACTGGGCGAGACGGTTCCCGGCAGTCTAGAAGTCAAGATTGATGGTCAGGTTGCTATTTCCGGTTCGGTGTCGGATTTCAACGAAAGTTACGAAGGCGCGCTGGAGAGAGCATTGCGTAGCGATCCAGCTGCGGTAGCGGCAGACTGAGAATGTGTAGCGGCGGGCGCTCGGCAGGACAGCCGGGGGCGGGTGTCCCCACGAAGTTCTTTAAACACGAAGTTGTTTAAGACGTCTTAAGTTGTGAAGGGGCTTACTGAAAGCTGAGGGCTGACAGCTGATGGCTAAAAGCGACAAATTTCACGACGAGTGCGGCGTTGTAGCAATCTACTCCCATCCTGAGGCGGAGACGCTCGCCTACCTCGGCCTGCACGCGTTGCAGCACCGCGGACAGGAATCTGCCGGCATCGTCACCTCAAATGGCATGGCGCTCCACATTCACAAAGCCATGGGACTGGTTGCCGATATCTTCACCGAGAAGAAGCTCGCGAAGTTGCGCGGAACCCTCGCCATCGGCCACACCCGTTATTCGACTACCGGCGATTCTGCGTTGTTGAACGCCCAGCCCATCATGGTGCAATCGAACAAAGGCATGATTGCGCTGGCCCACAACGGCAACCTCACCAATGCACAGGAAATTCGCGGCCGCATGGAAGCCCGGGGTTCGATTTTCCAGACCAGCAGCGACACCGAAGTCATCGTGCATCTCATCGCGCAATCGCGCGAGCACACGCTGCCTGAAGCTATGGCAGACGCCTTGCGCCGGGTTGAAGGCGCATTTTCGCTGGTGATGATCAGCCCTGATCGCATCTTCGCCGCCCGTGATCCCCGCGGCTTCCGTCCGCTGGCCATGGGACGCATTCGGGCGCAGGGCGATCGCCACCAGGACACAATTGTTTTCGCTTCTGAAACCAGCGCCTTCGACCTAATCGGCGCAACTTACGAGCGCGAGGTGAAACCGGGCGAATTGGTAATCGTTGGGCCGGAAGGTGTGAGTTCGCGGTTTTACGCTCCTGCATTGGCGCAATCCAGCTGTATTTTCGAGCATGTTTATTTTTCCCGCCCCGACAGTCGTGTCTTCGGACGTCCGGTGCAGGAAAGCCGCGAAGAACTCGGCCGCCAGCTTGCCATCGAAGCCCCTGCTGATGCCGACCTGGTGGTGCCGGTGCCGGACTCAGGCGTGACCGCCGCCATGGGTTATGCCGCTGAAAGCGGGATTCCATTGCGCTTCGGCCTGATTCGCAACCACTATGTGGGACGGACTTTCATCGAGCCGCAGCAATCCGTGCGCGACTTTGGCGTGAGGCTCAAGCTGAATCCGGTGCGCAGTTTACTCGAAGGCAAGCGCGTGGTGCTCATCGATGACTCCATCGTGCGCGGCACCACCAGCAAGAAGATTGTTCGCATGGTGCGAGGCGCCGGGGCCACCGAAGTGCACCTGCGAATCTCATGTCCGCCAACCATCTCCCCGTGCTTTTATGGCGTTGACACTCCGCGCAAGAAAGAACTCATCGCCGCCAATAACACCGTTGAGGAAATCCGCAAGTATATCGGCGCAGATTCGTTGTCGTATCTTTCGCTTGAGGGAATGAAGAAAGCCTGCCACGACGGCGAAAAAACCACTTACTGCACCGCTTGCTACACCGGCCACTACCCCACCAATCTGATCGATGTCGAAGAAATTCAGCCGGCCGTGGTGGAGAAACCCTAATTGTGATGGAGGTTCGGGCGCCCTCGCCCGTACGATTTATAGCGACCGAATTCAAAAGCTTTTAACCGCAGAGATCGCAGAGCACGCCGAGAAAAGCAAGTTATTGATTTTCTCGGTGTCTCTGCGGTTAAAAGCTTTTGTTTTTGTCTGCGGTTTCGGGCGAAAATGCTGAGAGCAACTCATGGCTTCCGTGCCACGACCACCCTCTCGATCCCTTGCAGATCATTTTTGATCTGAACATTGTTCCAGCCTGCCAGCAGTTCCCGAACTCGCGCTGCAATCGCTCCGCTGATCTCCATGACCAGCCAACCGCTCGGCCTCAGGACTTCGGACGCCTGCGGAATTAATCTCACAATCACTTCCAGGCCAGTCGACCCTGCAAACACCGCGTTTCTCGGCTCAAACTTGCGTACGTCAAGCTGAACTGAGTCTTCCTCCGACTCGCCGACGTAAGGGGGATTGGAAACGACAAAGTCGAACGAATTCTTTTCGACTCCCGCCAGCAGATCGCCTTCATGAAATTGAACCCGCGATTCAAGCTGTAATCGAGCCCTGTTGGCGTGGGCAATTTCCAAAGCGGGCGGCGAAATATCGATGGCATGGATTTCAGCCTGCGACAGTTCTTTTGCCAATGCGAGAGCAATGCATCCCGAGCCGGTGCCGACGTCAACAATGCGTAGGTCGGCGGACGAAGGCGCCCGCCTCACACAAGCCAGCACTGCCTCAATCACGTGCTCTGTCTCCGGCCTGGGGATCAGCACCGCCGGCGACACAATAAAATCCATGCCCCAAAACTCCTGATGTCCGGTGATGTACTGCGCCGGAATGCCTCGAGAGCGCTGAGCGAGCGCGTCGTCGTAGCGTGCTTGCTCCTGCGCGGTGAGCTCGTGCTCCGGATGTCCGTACAGAAAAGCCCGGTCTCGGCCCAGTGTGAACATGAGCAGCAGCTCGGCGTTCATTCGCGGAGAAGGTACCTGAGCGGAGATCAGGCGGAGTATCGCCGACTTGAGCGCATCGCCAAGGAGCACCCAGCTATTTCATCACAAGCTTGTGCGCGTGAACGCTGCGAAGACGAACGAAGATTTATTGCGGTGGCTGCCCCGGCGCACCCGGAGGTCCACTTTGATTTTGCTGTTGCTGTTGTTGCTGCTGCTGCAATTCTCGCAACAACTGCTCGGGGGTTTTTACAGTGGGCGCATTCTGGTCACCCTGATCGCCCTGGTCGGCCTGCGGTTCTTCCTGTGGCTGCTCCTGAATCGCTTCGCCCGAATTCTCCATGGGACTCTCGTTTTCCACTTCGGGCACTGCTTGCAAATTTTCATTCTCTCCCTGCTGCTGATTTGCCTGCGGGGTAGGCGCAGGCTCAGGGCCATTGGATTTCGCCATCAACACGATCTTGTTTAGCGCGTGCGGATCCGCCGCCGATCCCAACAGCACATAGTCGTAATGCGATCCATTCAGCAGTTGCGCCATTACATCGCGTGGAGCGCCTGGCCCGAATTGTCCGACGACACGCTCGCCCGACCCGGCAGGCATATCCACATTAGCGCCCGTCTTTTGTCGGACCGCATTCAACACATCGCTCATGGTGGAATTTCTGGCCACGATGGTTAGTTGTCCGCCCCGCAAACTTACCTGGGGCGGCGAAGATGGGCCGTGCTCTGGAGTGACAGCAGGTGCGGGGGACTGCGTTTGCGAAGATGGTGTTGGTTGCGATTGTGCCGGCGACGGTTTGGCGGCGGCTTTCCGAGTTTTCGCTGGGTGCGGCGTCTGGGCAGAGGCTGTGGCTGCGCCGCACAACAAAAGAATCAAAAGGAGGTGAATCGAGGGCCGCAACATATACAAATGTGATTTTAGCACCAAGGTAGATGGGACTAAATCACTGCTGGGGAGCGAAGTAACCCTTGCGGGCCCGGACTTGTAAGTCCTTCTTAAGAGAGGTGATCTCGATGGAGCGGAAGCGTCCATCGGGATCGAAATCCGCGGGATGGTACGAGATCACGTATTGGCTGCGCAGTTCGTCCTCAATCGCTGAAAACGACGATTTGATGTCCTTCATTTTGAAGGGGAAGAAAGCGCGGCCGCCGGTAGCGTCAGAAATCTGTTCCAGAACTTTGTCGCCGCGAAGAATTAAGCCGCTATCGTCAGTCGAGATCGTATAGATGATGACCTGAGCGCGCTCGGCCATATAGATAGCCTGGCCCAAGGTATGGTCGCTCTGGTTGTCCTCGCCATCGCTGATAACGATCAATGCCCGCCGCACCGGGCGGTCCGAATCATCTCTTAACATCTTTTCTTTACAGGACGTGTAAATCGCATCGTAGAGCGCCGTTCCGCCGCCATCCTGCATTTTTTGGATTCCAGCGCCAAGCAAACTCACGTTGTCAGTGAAGTCCTGAACCACTTTGCTCTTTGCATTAAAGCCCATGGCAAAGGCGTGGTCATAATGCGGGCGCAGCGTATGCTGCAGGAACCCGACGGCCGCATCCTGCTCGAACTGGAAGCGCCCGTGCACAGATCCGCTGGTATCGATCAGTAAGCCAATCTGCAAGGGCAGGTCGGTCTGCTGCGAGAACCGCACGATC
The DNA here is from genome assembly GCA_963702345.1 of uncultured Acidobacteriota bacterium. Taxonomy (GTDB): domain Bacteria; phylum Acidobacteriota; class Terriglobia; order Terriglobales; family Acidobacteriaceae; genus Gp1-AA145. Next base: position 342,659 of record CAVPCD010000004.1, read on the forward strand.
TGTTGCGGCGGCTTGTGATCATCCAGGATGCTGAAGTCGTCTTTACTCAAATCCCGCACAAACTTGCCGTGCTTGTTCATGGCAATGAAGAGCACGTTCACTTCATTGACCCGTGATTTTATAGTGACAATGGAATTTGGTTCGGTGGACGCGGCGACCGGCGCGGAGGCAGCGAGGTCAACGCTCGGGGCTGCGAAAGAATTCTGCCCGTGCAATGGCAACGAGGCCAGGAACATCACCGCGAGACAAGAAGCCCAATGTGTGTACTTCATTCCCAGTCCGCCTAAAATTTGCACGAATAGCCACGGCCAGAGGCTACCTCATTTACTTAGATGCAAGTCCGTTGCCGAAGGCACTTCTGGTTTAACTCGACCGTTGGCTTGACTTTAGGCGACTGGCGCGGGATCTCCAAGTTACAAAAGGAGCACTCAAAGGGTCACTACCAGGAAAGATTTGCTCAGCCGCAAACCTGAGCCGAGGAATGTAAAATGCTGAATACTCATCGTCAACCGAGGTCAATCCATGAAAATAGCAATTGCCTTTCTGCTTGCGTTCATTTGCGTTCCTCTAGCCTTTAGTGCGCGCGACGAAAAAGAGGTCGACCGCGTAAAAGACGCTGGCGCGGTGCTCAAAGAAATTCTTAACATCCCTGACGACATTCCCAAAGATTTGCTGGACGACGCCGAGTGCGTGATCGTTCTTCCCTCAGTCAAAAAAATCGCCATCGGTATTGGCGGCGCTTTCGGGCGCGGCGTCATGGTTTGCCGCAGCGGTGAGCATTTCACCGGAGCGTGGGGCGCGCCTGCAATGTACGCACTTGAAGGCGGAAACTTCGGCTTCCAACTCGGGGCCCAAGCCACCGATTTTGTGTTACTGGTGATGAATCCCCGCGGGGCTGAGTCGCTGATGGGGAGCAAGATCAAACTCGGAGCCGATGCCTCCGCCGCCGCCGGCCCCAAGGGGCGTACGGCCGCCGCCGCTACCGATATTGCTATGCGCGCAGAGATTCTCTCTTATTCCCGCTCGCGTGGCCTGTTCGCAGGCATCTCTCTCGAAGGTTCAACCCTCCGGCCGGATAATGGAGCCAATGAGAAGCTCTACGGCAGAAAGCTCACCGCCAAGGAAATCTTGCGTGAAGGCAGAGTGTCGATTCCGGCCGCCGCTCATACCCTCGACGCTGAATTGCAAAAAGCGTCGCCCAAAAACCGCTCTGATCCGAAGTCTCTTCAGTAGGCGTCAATTTTTGCATTTTTAGCTTACTTCGCACGTGAGTCTCGCCTGAACGGCGTCCTTCGTGGTCCGACATGACCGGACACGGAGGACGCTATACGGCGCATTTCACTCTTCGCCACCGGCTGTAATTTTGCCTGTCTCCGAACATCCCTCGGTTGCATCACTCCACGTTAAAGGGCCGCGGAATTCACGCGATGTTAAAAGGCGGTTCATCAGTTCTTAACGAACCCAACGCTAGGATGTAGTACTCACATTCACTGAGGATCCGAGGAAGCGCTCGGTCCCTTGTTTTCGCGGTTCTACTTTTTTGTCAGGAGAAGATCAAAATGAAGCGAGTCACGGCTTTGGCGCTTACGCTGATGCTTGGGGCATTGGCGGCGCAGGCTCAGCAGAGTACGACAACGACTACTGCTACCACTACCCGGAGAAGGGCGACGGCCACCCGGACCGACCCGGCCGTCGCAGAGCAGCTGAATCAACTGAAGCAGGCCCTGGAAGCTCAGCAGCAGCAGATCCAGCAGCTGAGCCAGCAGGTACAGAGCCGCGACCAGCAAGTGCAGCAACTGCAGCAGAAGCTGGACCAAAGCCAGGCGGCAAGCTCACAGGCAGAGTCCAAAGCTGACGCTGCGGCCTCGCAAACCGCCGAGCAGCAGCAAACCGTGACCGCGCTCAAGAGCGATGTCTCGGACCTGAAAAATAACACCACCAACTCGGCCCTGGCTTTGCAGGAGACGCAAAAGTTGATCCATGATGCCGAGAGTCCCTTGGCGATCCACTATAAGGGCATCAACATCACCCCGGGCGGGTTCCTGGCAGCTGAAAGCGTATGGCGTGCACATGCTCTCGGCTCGGATATTAATACCCCGTTCAATTCCATCCCTATGCCTGGCGCAGATGCCGACAAGTTGAGCGAGTTTTTTGGTTCGGGGCGTCAATCGCGAGTTTCGATGTTGGCCGAAGGCAAGTTGAGCAACGCCAAACTTACCGGATATGTGGAAGCTGATTTCCTTTCTGCCGGCATCACTTCCAACAACAACCAGAGCAACAGCTACACCATGCGTCAAAGGCAGATGTGGGGCCAGGCGGCATTGAGTAGCGGGCTTAGCTTCACCGGCGGACAAATGTGGAGTTTGGTCACCGAGACCAAAAAGGGCATGGACAACCGCACCGAAGCTTTGCCAATGACTATCGACCCGCAATATAACGTGGGCTTCAGCTGGGCACGGCAATATGGATTCCGCGTTGTCCAAAACTTGGGCAACAAGTTCTGGCTCGGCGCCTCGATTGAAAATGCCCAGGCAATTTTCTCGGCCAGCGGCAACTCGCAAAATTTTGTGCTGGGTTCGGCTGGAACCAATGGCGGCTTGTATAACGCTTCCGCCACTTACAGCTTTAATCCCTCGCCGGACTTCGTATTCAAAGCCGCAGCTGAACCCGGCTTCGGCCACTTCGAAGTCTTCGGCGTGGTTCGCCGCTTCCGTGACCGGATATACCCGGGTGCGACCGCCAGCACTCCGACAGCATCCGGAGCTTATGACTTCTCAACCACCGCTGGTGGCGTGGGCGCCAACGCACGCGTCTCTCTCGTGCACAAGCACATCGACATTGGCGGCCACTTCCTCGGCGGCGATGGCATGGGCCGCTACGGCAGTTCAGGTCTTCCAGATGTGACCGTCAACCCGAATGGAACCCTGGCTCTGCTGAAGAGCGCTCAGGGTCTCGGCACCCTGGAGTTCCACGCTTCTAAGCTCGATGTCTACTTCAATGCAGGCGGCGAGTTCGTCGGACGGCATTATGAGTTCAACTCCGCCGGCAAGACCGTGGGATATGGCTCGCCCACGGCTAATAACCTAGGATGCTACACGGAGGCTGCTCCTTCACAAACGAGCCCCACGAGCGGCACCGTCCCGGTACAATCGAGCGGATTCCTGCCTGCTAATCCCGCCAATTGCACAGCGAATACGCGCAACGTACTCGAGGGCACCGCCGGCTTCTGGTATCGCTTCTATAAAGGGACAAAGGGGACCATTCAGGTGGGTCCGCAGTACTCCTACTTCATGCGTAACGCATGGGAAGCCTGCGGTACTTCTGCCCTTATCGGTCCGTGTGTGAACTCGCATCTCACGGCTCCGCACGGCAACGAGAACATCTTCGAGACTTCGTTCCGTTATTACCTGCCCTGACCTGACTTTAGTCAAGACTTATGGCTTCGGCGCATCGCGCCGAAGCCATAGTTTTTTGGCACAAAACTCCGCCGCAAGCTGATGGTCAAATAACGTAGTTCCCCATTCCGAGCCGATAGACTGAGCTGCATGGTTACTTTCGTCTTGCGTCTTTATGTAACCCCGCAATGAATAGTTGGTGAATTCGCCGAAGTCGAGGAACCAACATTTACACCGCCTCTAAAACTTGCTAACTCGATTGTGATCTTCACTTAACCCGCCAATAGTTTTCCAGAGCTTTTGTGCATGTACCTTCGTGATCTGATATTCACAACTGACTAAGGTATTCGTCTGATTGTTGATCTCGGGAGACATTTGTAGTTTGGCCCTAGGGCCCTTCTAAATTTTGAGACATCACCCTGTGGTAGGGGAAACGCAGTTAGTTGCGTGCGATTGAAGCAGAATTGGGAGGATAGATGAAGTTCGCAGTGTTGGGGTTATTGTTACTTAGTACCATCACGTGGGCTCAGGTCCCGCAATCAAAGCATGTCTGGGTTCTTACTGAAGAGAACCACAGTTTTGAGGCGACGATCGGCAATTCGGGCATGCCGTATTTCAATTCGCTCGCGTCCAAATATGGTTTGGCTACCCAGTACTACTCGGAGCAGCACAACTCTATCTCTGCTCTGATGTGGCTGGTTTCAGGGCAGCCAATCACTAGCGATAACTCGACTACTACCTGCTACAGCGTCAATAACCTTGCCCGCCAGTTGATCTCGCAAGGTTATAAGTGGCGTTCGTACCAGGAAGATTTGCCGTACGCCGGCTTCGGGGGAATTAGTAATCTGAATTACGTTCGCCGTCACAATCCGATTATCGACTTCACCGATACTTGCGCATCGAGCCAGAAATACAATTCGGTCCCGTATACGCAATTGGCTACAGACATCGCGAACCATACTACCCCCAATTTCGCCTACATCACGCCCGACCTTGCCCATGACGCGCACAACGGCACGCTGGCGGCCGCGGATGATTGGATGGCGCAACACGTTCCTGCCATTCTGTCGTTACCGGAATTCCAGCCCGGCGGTGACGGCATTCTGTTCATCGTCTGGGACGAAGCCGATCTTTCGAGCGACGGCTATACGCAAGACAATCGCTGTGCCTCGAACATCTCCAGCGGATGTGGGGGACGCCTGGCGACACTGGTTATTGGCCCTCAGGTGAAACCTAAATACCGATCCTCAATCCGTTATGACCATGCGAACTTATTGAGTACAGTGTGCGCGGCGATGGGACTTTCGTTTTGCCCGGCGGCTGGCGGAGTCGAACTCCCCATGAGCGATTTTTTCAACACCGTCAATATTTCAACCCCGTTTGCGAATGCCGCTGTAGCCTCACCGGTGCGCATTCAAGCAACTACCTCGAACAGCTCCCCCGTGTACGCAATGCAACTTTATGTCGATGACGCTCTGCAGTATCGGGCTGGTGGCAATTCGATAGATACCACTCTTGCAATACCCGCAGGTCAGCACGTCGTTGTTGCCCAGTCGTGGGACACCGCCGGCGGAATCCACAAGCGCGGTATTCATGTGAATGTGCAATCCCAGGCCGTGGTCGTGACCAACCCCGCTCCTCAGGCTGTAGTTGGATCGCAGGTTCAGGTGGGAGCATTTGGAAGCGGGCAGGACAAAGTCAGTAAAATGCAGCTTTACGTCGATGGCAATTCACAATTTCAGAGCAGCGGTAATACGCTGAATACTTCTATCTCGCTTTCCACGGGCAATCACATACTCAAGGTGGAAGCGGCCGATAGCTCTGGGAACCTGGCCACCAATAAGTTCTCCGTTACCTCCGCTGAGCCCTCGGTAAACATCATCTCGCCAGCCACGTCGACTGGCCTTCTATCGCCGATATTCGTGTCCACGACGTCAATGGATCCAAGCCCGGTCAGGACCATCCAAATTTACGAAGACCATAACTTGATCTACCAGGTAACTGGGACCGGAGTTCAAGCGACCATTCCCATGTCAGTTGGCCAGCACTTGTTGGCGGTGCAGGCATGGAATACCGCGGGACAAACTTATAAACAGGCCGTCAATCTCAATGTCATTGGCGTCCCCATAACGATTTCTTCGCCGAAACCGAATGCCACAGTAGGTTCGCCGGTAACCATAACCGCGTCGGCACCGAGCAGCAGCACAGTGCAGACAATGCAGATTTACATAGATAGCAAAATGCTGTATCAAGTATCTGGTAAATCCGTCGGCCACTCGTTCGCTTTGTCATCCGGCCAACACAAAATTGTAGCCAAGGGTTGGGACGCCTATGGAGTCGGCTGGTTCACAGCCGAATACGTTACCGTCAATTAACTTAACCGAGGCAGGAACGTCGCTGTGGTATGGCGTTCCTGCCTTCCCCCCTCACGCTTCCCTTGTGGATTCGCCGTAAGTCTCCGAACGCCGAGTTTCCGCGACGACAAAAGGGCGTAGGCAGAAATGCCCGATTGCACTCGGGATCAAGCCAGCGGATATTTTCAAACGAGGATTCACCCGGAACCAGCCGCAGAAAACGCCGGGGCTGCCAGCCAGTTCACCTACATATTTCGTAATTTCCTGCCGTCAGCGCGGGTCCTGAACCATCAGACCCACGTCCGAAGGGCGAAAGTGGTGGATTAGAATACATCCATTAACGCTTAACCTGCATTCTTATCATAAAGATGGTATGGGACGATAAGGCCCCGGGCGAAGCGTGATTGGGTAATCGTCTTTAGAAATCTTGTGGCTGCAAGCAGTTCGCTTTAATCCCAATTTTCTATGCACTTTCGGCACTTTCGATCATTCGCCCTGGCTGCGATGTTTTTCCTGCTAGAGGGTGCAGGCGTTGGACAAACTCCGACGCTCATAAATCTCGACCAGGCCATTGATCTGGCGCTGGCTCACAACCATGCCCTTCAGGCGACCCGGACCACCATCCTCCAGAACCAGGCACAGGAGATCACCGCGAATTTACGCCCCAACCCTACTTTTGGGGCGGATACGCAGTTCGTGCCGATTTTCAGCCCGCAAGATTTTTCCGGCGACAATCTGAACAACGTCCAGCAATTCGATATTGGACTCGGCTACCTGTTCGAACGTGGCCATAAGCGGCAACGTCGGCTGCAGGCGGCCCGCGATCAAACCGCCGTCACTCGCGCCCAAGTCACCGATGCCGAACGGACCCTGGCCTTCAACGTGGGCCAGCAGTTTGTCAGTGTTTTGTTAGCGGAATCCACCCTTCAGTTCGCGCTGCAAGACCTGCAAGGCTTTCAGCAAGTGGTCGACATCAGCGAGATCCAACTGAAGGCGGGCTACATCGGGGAGGGTGATTATCTCAAGATCAAACTGCAGTTGTTGCAGTTTCAGACGGATGTGTCTTCGGCAAAGCTGGCGAAAGTGCAAGCTTTGGTTGGACTCCGCGAGTTTCTTGGCTATAACGCCGTGCCGGCCAATTATGACGTGGTAGGAGACTTGGCCTACCAACCGCTTAAGGCAAATGTGGAAGATTTACAGATGCGGGCAATGCGCGAACGTCCCGATTTTCACGCCGCCGAACTCGGAATAACCGCGGCCCAAAGCCAGATTCGCCTCGCCCAGGCAAATGCCAAAGTGGACGTAACCGGTACCTACGATTTCACCCACGTTTCCGGAGAGAACACGGCTTCGATCTTCGCCAATTTTCCGTTAGCGATTTTTGACCGCAATCAGGGCGAAATTGCGCGTACCCGCTACGCGCTCACCCAGGCTCAAGAGCAACAGCAAGCGGCAAGTGATACCGTACTTTCTGACGTGGCCAATGCGTTTGAGGCGGTCCGGAGCAATGAGGAAGTGGTGCAGCTTTACACGTCCGGATACCTTAAGCAGGCGCAGGATTCGCGCGACATCAGCGAATATGCCTACAAGCGCGGGGCCGCCAGCCTATTGGACTATCTGGATGCCGAGCGCAGTTACCGATCCATTCAATTAGCTTATCGCCAGGCGCTTGCCTCCTATATGACCGCATTGGAGCAACTGAAGGAAGCGGTAGGAACGAGGAACCTCCCATGAAGGTCAGCACCACTCATTCACTGCGATGGATTGCAGTCGCCGCATTGTCCGTGATCATGCTGTTTCTCGTCGCCTGCGAAAGCTCGGGGCCTAACGCTTCCGCTAACTCCAGCGGAAACCCGAATAATCCCGAACTGTTCAACATCCCGCAGGACCAGATGTCGCACGTACAGGTCTTGACAGTTGAACCCACGACCCTGACGCGGTCCCTGCGACTGACCGGCGCCGTGGCCTATAACGGATTTCACACCACGCCTGTTATTACGCAGGTCAGCGGCCCAGTGAGCCGCGTGGTCGTAGTGCCGGGCGAACGTGTGACCCAAGGTCAGCCCATGCTTTACGTAGCTAGTCCGGATTACTCGCAACTCCGCACCAACTATTTGAAAGCCAAAGATGCGTATGCCCTTGCCCAGAAGGCATACGCACGCGCCCAGGATTTGTACCAGCATCACGCTATTGCCGAACAGAATCTGGAACAGGCGGAGTCGGCAGAAGTACAGGCAGGCGGCGACTTAGTAGCCGCCCAGGCAGCGTTGAAAGTTATGGGAATCACCGATCCCGACGCGCTGGTGAAAGCCCCACCTTCTTTCGAAGTTCCGGTGAAGGCGCCGATTGGCGGCTTGGTGGTGGAGCAGGATGTGGCGGTGGGCCAACTGCTTCAGCCGGGGACCACGCAGTGTTTCATGATTTCGAACACCAGCACGGTATGGGTGCTGGTCAACGTGTATCAAAAGGATTTGCCTTTTGTGCGAGTGGGTGACTCGGTCAGCATTCAGACCGATTCTTATTCTGACGTATTCCACGGAAAAATTGCGTATGTTGCGGCCTCGTTAGATCCCAGCACGCGCACACTGCAGGCGCGAATCGAAACCCCCAATCCAGGCGACAAACTGAAAAAAGATATGTACGTGGTGGCGACGGTAAATGCCGGGACGATCAGAAACGCCATTGCACTGCCGGATTCAGCGGTCCTGCGTGACAACGAGAATCAGCCCTTTGTTTATGTCGCTGACGCTTCAAACCATTTTGCCAGGCGCTCGGTCACCCTGGGCGAAAGCTTGAATGGACAAACAGAAATGACCAGCGGTTTGAAAGCTGGAGAGCGAGTCATTGGAAACGGCAGCCTGTTCCTGCAATTCGCGAACTCGCTGCAACGCTAAGGTAGAAGGGTGGAGCGACGGGCGCCTCGCCCGTCCACTCGGGAGCGTTGATAAAAACGGGCGGTGTTTTGCTCACAGCAGTTCCAGCGCTAGCAAAGAAATTAGAACGACAGTGTTCACCACAACTGAATGATCCACCGAATCGTCCAAGCCGCCCTGCGCCAGAAGTTCCTGGTACTGATGCTGACCGCGTTCATCACCGTCGGCGGCATTCTCTCGTTCCAGCGCATGCCGGTCGACGCCTATCCTGACCTGGCTCCTCCGCAGGTTGAAATCATCACCCAATGGCCCGACCACGCCGCCGAAGAAGTCGAACGGCTCGTCACTCTTCCTCTTGAACTGGAGATGAACGGCGTTCCGCACATGATCGTGATGCGGTCGATTTCACTTTATGGACTGTCTGACCTGATCCTCACTTTCGAGGACAGCACTGACGATTACTTTGCGCGCCAGATTGTTTTCGAGCGGCTGGCGCAGGCTACGCTGCCGACGGGAGTGACGCCGAGTATCGCTCCGTTATTCAGCCCCAGCGGGCTGGTTTATCGCTATGTCATCGAAAGTCCGGACCGCAGTCCGCAGGAATTGAAGACCATCGAGGACTGGGTGCTCGAGCGGGCTTATCGTTCGGTGCATGGCGTGGCGGACGACTCCGGCTTCGGCGGTACGGTGATGCAGTATCAGGTGCTCCTCGACCCCGCGCGCATCTACGGATACCACTTGACGATTCCGCAGGTCACGACAGCGCTCACGGCTAACAACGCAAATGCCGGGGGCGGCTTTTATTCCCAGGGCGGGCAGTTTTATTACGTTCGTGGCATCGGGCTGCTCCGGAACACCGATGACATTGGAAATATTGTTGTCGGCGCAAATAAAGGCGTGCCCATTCGCGTTCGCGACATCGGTGAAGTCAGCATCGGACACGCGCCACGCCTTGGCGAATTCGGCTTCCAGAAAAACGATGACGCCGTCGAAGGCGTGATCCTGATGCTGCGCGGGGAGCAAACGCAAAACGTTCTGAAAGACGTTGAAGCCAAGACCGACGAACTCAATCGTCACATCTTGCCTCCCGATGTAAAGATCCGACCTTTTTATGATCGCAGCCAGCTTGTCGACTTGACCACGGACACGGTCGAGGCCAATCTGCTTCGCGGCATGGTGCTGGTTTTGATTGTGCTGATTTTCTTTCTGGTCAGCTTCCGCGCCGCAATCATCGTCGCTCTCACCGTCCCGCTATCGCTCTTATTCGCCTTTATCGTGCTGCACGCGCATGACGTTGCGGCCAACCTGCTTTCCATCGGAGCAATCGATTTCGGAATCATCATCGACGGCACCGTGGTGATGATTGAAAACATTTATCGCGAGTTGGCGCTTCGCGAGGGACAGCAGTACAACCTGCACGAAGTTATTCTCGCCGCCGCGAAAGATGTGGATCGGCCCATCTTCTATTCGGTCGCCGTCATCCTCGCCGGATATCTTCCGATTTACGCCTTGAGCGGCCCTTCTGGAAAACTCTTTCACCCCATGGCTGAGACCATGGCCTTTGCTCTGGTTGGCGCGCTTATCCTGACGCTCACTCTAGTTCCGGTGCTGGCCTCGTACTGGTTCCGAAGTGGCGTGAGAGAAAAGCAAAACCGGGCATTCGAGTGGATGAAGCGGAAATACGCGATCCAGTTGGACTGGGCGCTGGCACGTCCCAAAATTACCCTCCTGATCGCAACCTTGATCTTCGCTGCTACGTTGCTTCTGATTCCTTTCATTGGCGGCGAGTTCATGCCGCACCTCGATGAAGGCGCGCTCTGGGTACGGGCCACCATGCCTTACACCATTTCGTTCGAGGAAGCCAGCAGCATCGCTCCCCAGATTCGCGCTATTCTCATGTCGTACCCGCAGGTGACGGTGGTGGGTTCAGAATTGGGTCGGCCCGACGACGGCACCGATCCTACCGGGTTTTTTAACTGCGAATTCTATGTTGGGCTGAAACCTTACAAAGACAAATCCTGGCACGGCGACCTCAGCGACAAAAAAGAACTCATCGAATCCATCAACAAGAAACTCACTGCTTTTCCCGGAATTATTTTTAACTACACTCAGCCCGCCGAAGACGCTGTGGATGAAGCGCTCACCGGCCTCAAAAGTTCGCTGGCGGTCAAAATCTACGGCGAAGATTTGAACGTGCTGCAGGACAAAGCCATTCAGATCAAGAACACTCTCTCCAAGGTGCCCGGATTTACCGAGCTGACCGTGGTTCGAGAACTCGGCCAGCCCAGTCTGCTGGTTGACGTCGATCGCGACAAAATCGCCCGCTACGGGATTAATGTGGCCGATGTCGAAGCCGTGATCTCAGCCGCGGTCGGTGGGCAAGCCGTCACGCAAGTCATTCAGGGCGAAAAGTTGTTCGACCTCGTGGTCCGCATGCAGCCGCAATTCCGCAGCAGCGCAAATGCCATCGGGAACTTATTAGTCGGCACACCCGATGGCATGCAGATCCCTCTTAGCCAACTTGCCGATATAAAACAAGGCAATGGCGCATCATTTATTTATCGCGAGAACAATTCGCGCTACATCGGAGTGCAGTACAGCATCGAAGGCCGCGATTTGGAACGCGCGGTGCGAGACGGACAGACGGCAGTCAGCAAAGCCGTCACTCTGCCCCAGGGCTACACCATGCAGTGGGGCGGAGAATACAGCCAGTTTCTCGAAGCCAAAGCGCAGATGTACTTTATCGGGCCACTTGCTGTCGGCCTGATCTTCATGATCCTGTTTGCACTTTACGGGAATTTCAAATTCCCCGTGACCATCGCCCTGGGCGTGATCATGACCGAACCAGTGGGTGCGCTCGTGGCTCTGAAATTGACGCACACGCCGTTCAGCGTTTCATCCGTGTTGGGTCTTCTTGCGCTGCTCGGGGTGTCGGTGGAGACCGCGGTCATTCTGGTGTCTTACATCAACAAACTCCGGCAAGAAGGAATGGACATCCCGACCGCCACGCGTGAAGCCTCGTTGCTGCGGCTTCGTCCGATCATGATGACCGCTCTCGTTGCCTGCCTTGGATTGTTGCCCGCCGCTCTTTCCACCGGCATCGGATCGGATACTCAAAAGCCATTCGCCATCGTGATTGTGGCCGGATTGATCTCCCGTCTGTTCATTGGATTTTTCGTCAATCCGGTGCTGTACGAAATGGTAGCCCGCGACGGCGATGTGCTCCAGGTGTAGCGACCGCATACCGCAGCAGGAGCTCTGTCAGTGCAACGGAGCTGCAAGCGCCACGTCGAGCTTTGAATAATATTTCTTCACGTCGCCCGCGCCGTACTTGTCTCGGAATTTCTCGACCACCGATGCCACTGGTTTGGCGTCGGTGAGTGGCGTGACCTTTAATTCAGCCTCTGCCCTGCCTGCCTTGACCTTAATCGACGGCTTCTTGAGCACATTCTTATACCACTGCGTGTCCGAACCCTTCACCGGAAGCAGGTAAAGCTTGTCTTCGTCCAAAGCGAACCAGACCGGATTTGAGATGGCCCGTCCGGATTTCCTGCCGGTCACCGTGATATGAATTTCGCTGGCCCGGGAAAGAGCGCTTTTTAAAGAATCGTCTCGTGTTGCCATAGAAAACTCCTTGCTGCCTACTAGCCTACAATTTTCGGCGCGACGAAGGCTAGCAGGCAGGGTGGGTTAAACCCAGTTTGTTGTGGCTTGATTAATAGAGAAGGGCGAGATTTCGGCCATGGACGTTCGTGCAAGTTCACTTCAAAAAATTTGGAGCATAATCGCACTGAACGCAGTCCAACTCTCTCGCGGAGATCACCATGAAAAGGTTTCTATTTACTTTCACCCTTGCCCTGCTCGCCTCAGGCGCTGCAGCCAATGCGCAAATCGCTCCTCCAGCAGACGATTCAACCGCCGTGCAGGCTACGGTCAGGAATTACATTGAGGCATATTACCGGGGCGACGCTTCCCGTATGCAGGCCACTCTAAATTCCCATTACCTGAAACACATGATCCATGGAACCATTCCGATAAGAGAGAAAACTGGTTCGCAGATGGTGGACGAAGTGCGCACTCATGGCCCGGCCGATCTTCCCGAAGCGCAGAAAACCGAGACGATCAGCGTGCTGGATATTTCCGGAAACATCGCTTCCGCCAAGCTCGTAACCCCACACTGGGTGGATTACATGACGCTCTCGAAATCAGGCGGCAACTGGAAAATTCTCGCGGTGGTTCAACAGATCGAAGATTAGTTCATCGAGGATGTGCGCTGAGCTGGTCCACCGTTTCCGTACGTGCATCACCACAACTGGGGGTGCCCCACCCTTCGCGAAGTTCGAAGGGTGGGTACCACTATCGCTTGCGCCATGGATGTTCCTAATATCCGCGCAGATCCAAGGATGGGCCAGCGCGCCCCTGTGTATCTTCAGGTTTTGAGCCGAGATGCCAGTAAAAATCTGGCGGAGAGAGTGGGATTCTATTACCGCCGTTACCTGCAAGTCGCAATGAATCCTACACTTGGGCGATAATACCCTGTGTTTGCGCGTGTTACAAGCGAATTCAATCTTCGGGTACCGCTTCTGTAGTTTCCCCAGGAGAAGGGGCCTATTTTGTCAAAGACGGGAAGTAGCACCTTCATCGATGTCGGAATCAGAATCGCACTCCACATGAAGCAGGCATGCGACGCCGATCCATCCCGGAATGTTAATTCGCCTCCGGGACAAGTTCACTGCGCCGCCTCGTGTGCGTGGTAGAACGGATTTTGCACGGGGTTGTGCTCGCCGAAATGCATGGTGCCGCTAGTGGGCTACTCCAGGGATCTGTCTTTGCTCGGTCCACATTAAAATGCGCCGAGTTCGCGCCCGTCCAGGTTCCCCAACTCCGAAACTCATCGGAACCCCAGTTCACACCAACAGGACCCATCCAGACGAGGCGTGCCTTCTCCAACGCCAATCCAGCTTGGAATTGGTTCCAGGCGACCTTGAACGTCCCGGCCTCAGCCTGGTTCGCTTCCATTTTGCTATTGGTAAGGGTAAAGGTGAAACCAGAGAGTGCGCCGCCATTGGCAAAGCCCGCGTCTTGGAACGTTGTCTGCGGAGTACCGTTGATAAACACGCCGCTCGAAGAGGTCTGGCCTCCATTGTTAGAAAACTGCACTCCGTCGCCGTTGACGCTCGCCGTGTAAGTCCCGGTTCGCATGGTCATATCTACCAAGGGTCCAGTGCCATCGGCGTTTTGATTGCCGATTTTGGTAGCTGTGAGGCCATTGTCACCGGTCCACCCTAAACCGTAGCCGTTTGAGCCTTACCGTTTGCGTCATAGCCGACCGTCTGTGACTGGCATGTTGATGCGTTGTCCTCGGTCTGCGTGTAGGAATCAAGCCCCGTAGGATCGGTTAGGCTCAAAGGGTTGTTCAGCACATATGCGTAGCGAGAACGGCCAGTTGATACGTCTGGTAGCAGAGCTGGCGCTGGACAAACAGATCCTGAAGGATATTGCGGAGGCAAACTTCTAAGCCCGGAGCGACGTCGGTGCGCCGTAGAGCATGCCCGCGAGGAGTACGCAGTGAGTGAGCGGCGGGCGTGCCGAGTGGTGAGGCGGTGGCGAGGGACGCAACGCTATCTGCCGCTGCGGCGCACGGACGAAGATCAGCTGACGCAGGCGATCCTGGCCCTAGCGGGAAAGTATGGGCGCTACGGCTACCGGCGCATCACGGCGTTGTTGCAGAGCGCGGGGTGGGCGGTGGCGAAGGATCGAGTGCAGCGGATCTGGCGACGCGAAGGGCTGAAGGTGCCGCAGAAACAGCGGGCGCGAGGGCGGCTGTGGCTGGGGGACAGTTCGTGCGTACGGTTGCGGCCGGAACGAGCCAATCATGTGTGGAGCTACGATTTCGTGAAAGCGATGACGCACGATGGACAAGCGCTGCGCATCCTGATTGTGATCGACGAGTACACGCGGGAGTGTTTGGGGTTGCGGGTGGCGCGGCGCTACGGAAGTTTGCAGGTGATTGAAACCTTGGCGGACGTGATGTTGTTGCGCGGGATTCCGGAGCACGAACACAGCATGCACTTGCTCTGTCGAGCGCGCCATGTCTGAAAGCGGTGATCCCAGCGTATGCGACCGGGCCACGGGACTCGTGTAATCCGCGCTTTGATCCCTGGCAGCATGCAACGCGATGGCGATTGCGCCTAAGCTCAGTAAAGGACTGGCAATAAAAATTGCTCTGTTTCATGGCTGGGATTACCTTCAATCTGGAAATGCGGACACTTCATGAGGCGCACTGGCTGCGCAGATGCTCACTCTGGTGGGCGTCCACAATATCCATCGCTAAAAATCTCTTTGCCCCCTTGGACGCTAAAGGGTTCGTTAGGCGTAATGACCGAGCTTGAAAGTTTTCGATCCCTCGCCCACGTATGATTGAATGCAGGAAACACCAGACCTTTGAACCAAGCCTCCTCGACACGGCTCAATTGGTACTGGTCCGAATGTTGCCGGAGGAATTTCGCCACGTTGGTTTCCGGAATGCGTCCGGCGACGACTTGCAACCATCCCCAAGCAATCCATTTTCTGATTGATCTTGCGCTGACCCCGAGAAGATGCTGCAGATCGTCTTTGGTATACCCGTCTCTGATTCTGGCGCTAAGGTGAAGCTGCTTGAGCTTGGCCTTGACTGATGCCCGGGTGCGATTCAACTCCTTAGCCAGGGCCAGCATCCCACTATTCCCTGCATCCTCGCGCATTACATCGATTTCGATCGGCGTCCAAGGCCGTCGCCGACTAAAGGCAAGTCCCAGTGTTGCAGCTCGGTTGAGAATCACCACTCGGCTGAAGCCGCACGAGCGTTGGATGAGATCAAGATTGTTCGTCAGATCCGCTCGCGTATGCGCCCGTTGATATGCTTGACGCACTCTGTTGTCGAGGTCGATTGTCCAATAAAATTTTTTATTAACGGGCGCTCGCCGCTGAAGGCGACATCTATGACATAGTTGATCGCCGGGGCACGCCGTGAGATTGTTGCAGCCGATGCAGATAACTGGGTTAGTGGGGATCCCGCGCATGAATGGCCTGGACGTCGAATATTTGTTCAGCTTCAGTGAAGATCGCCCTAGAATTATCCAGAACGTAGCTGAAGATTCCCTGAATCCGTGTTTAGCGCATGGCGTCCAGAAGTCCGGATGCTAATTCAGGTTTCGTTCAGAAATGAGTATTACGATCGATCAAGCTCCGGCTTATAATGCGAATTCTCGTGGTGGAAGACGAACGGGTAATGGCGGGACTGCTCCGCAAGGGATTGGAAGAGGAGCTTCATTCCGTCAGTGTGGTTTTTGACGGGCTTTCGGCGATTGAGTTTGCGCGTACTTCAAAGTTTGACGCTATCGTGCTCGACGTGATGATACCGGGGATCGACGGCTTCGAGGTGGCTCGACGCCTGCGCCGGTCGGCCGATGAAACTCCGATTCTCATGCTCACCGCGCGCGATGCCGTCCCAGACATTGCCCGCGGTCTCGATCTTGGAGCCGACGATTACTTAACAAAGCCTTTTTCATTCGTGGAATTGCTGGCTCGACTGCGATCCATTGCGAGGCGAGGACGGCAGCCGCGTCCGATTCTTCTCAGGGTTGCAGATCTTGAGCTTGATCCCGCTACTCGGCGGGTAATTCGCGGCGGCCAAAAAATTCATCTGACAGCAACCGAATTTCGTCTATTAGAGTTACTGATGAGACGGGCTGGACGCGCGGTCTCGCGGGACAGCATTGCCGAAACGGTCTGGGGCGACTTTAAGGAGGTCGAAGATAACACCCTAGAGGCATTCGTTTCACTTCTTCGCACCAAGATCGACAAAGGATTTCAATCCAAATTGATCCATACCATCCGTGGCGTGGGCTATTCCTTGCGGGAGGAAATGTGAGCCTGCGCTCCTTATCGATTGGGACCAAGCTGACCGCCTGGTACATGCTCTTCATGTCGATCAGCTTCATGGTAGGGGGCGGCCTGGCGCTACTTAATATGCGCCATAGCATACATTCCACAGTGGACGAGCAACTTCGAGAGCGGATGAGAGTGGTGCGCGACACAATCGATCGGAGACTACGGGTTGGCGAATTTGAAAAGCTTCGGAAAGATCTCGATGAAGACTCTGAGCTGCGGCCGGAGAGCGATCTCCTTCAGATATCAGACCAAGATGCCCGGTGGGTTTTTCAATCAACAGCAATCAAGCCATACCATCTATTTCCCCAATTAGGAACGAATGCTCATAGCGATGCAATTACTGAAGTGGTCGGAGGCATTCCCATACGCTCAATAACCGACACAATGTCAGTGAATGCACGCACCTACCATATCCAAGTAGCCGCGCGCATGGATGAATTCTACGAAGCTATTGATCGATTTAGCCATCGATTGCTGATTTTCGTGCCCGTGATCCTGCTTGTGGCTTCGGGGGCCGGTTACTGGACCAGCAGAAGAGCGCTGTCTCCGGTCGACCAGATCACGCACGAAGCCCAGCAGATCAACTCTCAAAATCTATCGTCCCGCATTGCGGTGCCCAAGACCGGTGATGAACTGCAACGTCTCTCCGAGACGCTCAACGAAATGCTAGGCCGCGTCGATGTAGCCATGCAAAAAATCGCGCAGTTCACGGCTGATGCATCCCATGAGCTCCGCACACCGATCACGATTATGCGTACCCGGGCCGAGCTCACGTTACGTCGAGCTCGCACCGAGACTGAATACCGAGATGTCATCGAGCAATTGCACAGCGACCTAGTTCGAACCTCAGAACTGGTGGATAACCTTATGCTTCTGGCGCGCGCTGACGCGGGGTCTGAACTGCCACAATTCACAGAAATTGATGTTGCAGAGCTCCTCCGCCAAGTGCTAGCTCAGGCTTCCCTCTTGGCAGAACAGAAAGGGCTTACTCTCCATCTGAAGTTGCCGGAAGACCAAGCCGTTCGGATCGAAGGAGATTCCCAGATGCTGCAGCGGCTCTTCCTGCTATTACTTGACAATGCGGTCAAGTACACGCCTTCCGGGGGGAGCGTAACCGTAAAGCTCAATAGTGCCGTCGGCATCGCACAGGTCACGGTCAGTGATACTGGCATCGGTATCGCCGCCGCAGATTTACCCCTCATTTTCGATCGGTTTTACCGAGCCGACAAAACGCGATCGAGGGAATCAGGCGGTGCGGGGATCGGGCTATCTATCGGACGGTGGATCGCCGAAGCGCACCTCGGCACCGTGGATGTTACGAGCTGCGTTGCTGAGGGTACAACATTCTCCGTTATCCTGCCACAGGTTGGATCCCCATAATCATGATCACGGAAGCCAAAAAGCTTGATCCGAATTACTTTTTTGCTTTTCCTGGAATCGCCCCGTGCTTCACCTTCAGGTTTCATTAAGGTATTACAGGTAGCCTCAATAAGTAGGCTTTCAGTTCCAGTCATGAACTTCGACCGTTGATGCCTTTCTATTCCGCGGTTGGTTTTGTAGCGTTTGCGATCGGCCGGAAGGCAAGCCATGGAAGCATCCGGAATGGTTCAAAGGGAGATTCTATGCATTTGACGCTTTCGAAGGGTGTAACCAACTTAGGCGTTTTGGGTCTGGTGCTGACCGCTTTTACGCTATCCGCGTTTTTTACAGCATTCGCAACGGTCGGGACCAGCTACCACTGGGCTCATACGTACAAATTCGGAGCCGCTCCTGGAGGCGGAGAATATTTTGACTACATAACGGTTGATCCTGCTTCGCGTCGTGTTTACCTATCGCACGGTACCGAAGTCCTTGTGGTCAATGCTGACACCGGCGCACTCGAGGGCAAGATCTCCGGACTCAAGCTGAGCCACGGTGTAGCGTTGGTTCCGAGCCTGGATCGTGGGTTCATCACCGACGGCGAACAAGGAAAAATCGTAATCTTCAATCTGAAGACTCTGAAGGTGACTGGTGAGGCCGCCGCGGGTCCGGATGCCGATTCTATCCTTTATGATCCCGCATCGAAGCGCATCTTTTCCTTTAACGGCGACAGCAAGAGTTCCACTGTTCTCGATCCAGCAAGCGGAAAGGTTGTCGGCACGATCGACCTCGGGGGAGCTCCCGAATTCGCGGTCGCAGACGGGCACGGAATGATTTACAACAACCTGGAGGACAAGAGCGAGGTCATCGCGATCGATTCCAACAATTTGACTGTCAAATCGCGCTGGTCCATATCTCCTGCTGGCGCGCCTGCACCGATTGCGATTGATCGCGAGCATCGCCGGCTGTTCATTGCGGGACGGAACCCGCAGATGCTGGTCATTATGAACGCGGACGATGGCAAAGTCCTTCAGTCGTTCCCGATCAGTGCGGGCGCTGACGCCAGCGTTTACGATCCGAACACCGGTCAAATTTTCGTTTCCACCCGGGAAGGCTGGATCCACATATTTCACGAAGATTCTCCTGATCATTTCAGCGGGGCGGGAAAAATCAAAACCGAGTTCGGGGCAAAGACGATGGGGTTCGATTCGAAGACGAACCGAGTTTTTGTCGACACCGCAAAATTTGACGCCGCACCGGCAGCAACTAAGGAGCACCCACATCCGCGGCAGAGACCGATTCCAGGCACTTTTCATGTGCTGGTATATGCGCGGTGACGTTTTCGTCTTGGCTAAGACAGGATGGGTGTCTCTATCCCTCGCTGCTAAAACTTGAACTCCACGCCCAGCTGCCTCTCTGACAATATCGGCGGTGTTAAGCACTTTGGGGCTGGCGGTTCGGTCGACAGTTATGTATGTCGGCTCGACACAATCAAGGCGAAGTCGAACATTGCGGCTATCGAGCACTCTCTATTTAAGTGCAGGAACGGGTATCATACCCGGCTGTTGTGGTGCGCGTCCCCGTTTGTACACGAGGACGGTGCGCTTGAATTCCATCACAATGGTCCCATCCTGCTTGAATCCTATCGTTTTGATCTCTACCAGGCCCATGTGCGGGCGGGATTTCGATTCTCGCCGACTCAACACTTGAGTCTTTGCGTAGATGGTATCGCCTTCGAACACCGGCTTTGGCATCCGCACTTCATCCCAACCTAAATTAACGGCGTATCGCGAGACATCCGCTACGGACAATCCCGTTACTAGAGCCAAGGTAAACGCGGAATTCACCAGTGGTCTGCCGAACTCGGTTTGCGCCGCATAATGCACATCGAAGTGAATGGGATTGGTGTTTACCGTCAGTAGAGTGAACCACGTATTGTCGGTTGGACTTATGGTGCGCCCGATGGGATGATTGATCACCATTCCAACTTCAAAGTCTTCGTAGCACCTACAGCTAGTATCGCTTGCATCAGTCATGGGTTCGGCTCATTATCAGTTGGTTTTTTTTAAGAGTGTTCTGGGCCATGCGCACGCTAGCTGCATCAACCATCTTGCCATTGACCGTGATGACGCCTTTCTTTTCTGCGACAGCATGTTCGTATGCCACCAGTACTTGCTCGGCGTATGTTACTTCATGAGGGGGAGGGGTGAAGGTAGAATTTGCAATCGAGAGTTGATTCGGGTGGACGCACTGCTTGCCATCAAACCCGAGCGCGCGTGCGATCGAGCAAGACCGCTCTAAACCCGCTATATCTTGGTGCGCAACATAAGGGCCGTCGAGGCAGCGCAACCCGTTGGCTCGTGCGGACGCGACGATCGAATGCATCACCGGCTGCCAGAGATATCGTGAATAAATGTCGTCGTGCGGATCGAATTCACCGATTTCGATCGAGGGAATTTGCATCGAAGCCGCATAATCGAGTCGGCCGAAAATCAGGGCTTCGAGACGGGCGGATGCCTGCGCCGTCTCTCCAACGGTCACAAAGCCAGCCGCTGTTTCGATCTGCGCCTCTATCCCAATTCGGCGGGAGAAACCGCACTGAGCTTCAACCTGGGTGAGGAGCTTATCGAGAAATCTCACATCGTCCGGCGAATTGGTCTTAGGAAGCATAATCAAGTCGATCTGATCGCCAGCCGCCTCCACGATGTCGATCACGTCGCGATAAGCGAATGGCGTTTCGACATCGTTGATGCGGAACATTCGCGTACGCTTTCCGAAATCAAGCTCTCTAAATGCCCTGATCACGTTGATTCGGCTGGCAATTTTCTCGTCGGGAGCGACGGAATCTTCTAAATCTATGCACACGGCGTCAGCCAGACTTGACGCTGCTTTCTCAATCATTGACCAGCGAAAAGCGGGAACAAACAGCGTGCTGCGTTCCAGCCGAATCGGAATCATCCTAGGTGAGCGGAGATAAGTCACTTCGCGTCCCCGAGATCAAGCTCGTGCAGAATTTCGCGTGTGTGCTCGCCAAGAGCCGGCACTCGGCGCATGCTGGCAGGAGCGTGGCGTAAATTGTGCGGCGGTAGAAGCGCGGGAATGGTTCCCACCGGGGAGGCAACGTCGACCCAGCGTCGACGGGCGGCAAGCTGCGGATGCCGGGCAACGGCGGCTACGTCATTCACTTGACTATTGGCGATACTGGCTCGATCGAGGAGCGACAGTAATTCTGCTCGACTGCGTGAACGCAACCCTTTTTCGATGAGTCCTTCCAGTTCGAGGCGATTGCGTACTCGGCTTGTGTTAGTCGCGAACCGCGGGTCGTCGGCGAGGGCAGGCAGCGAGAGTATTTCACTGCAGAATCGCTGCCACTCGCGCTCGTTCTGGATAGAAAAATACACCATGCCGTCGGCACAAGCGTACGCACCGTAGGGCACGATCATATTGTGGCGAATGCCAGTCCGCCCAGGGGCATGGCCAGTCCCGAGCCAAGTATAAATCGGCGGCATTACCCATTCCGCGAGGCATTCAAGCATGGAAATATCGATTCTGTCACCCCGCCCGGTGCGTTCGCGATTGAGTAGCGCTGCGAGGATAGATGAGTAGCCGTATAAGCCAGCCGCGATATCGCCAAGGGAAATGCCAACTTTCGCAGGAGAATCAGGAGTACCGGTGAGACTGATCACGCCAGATTCCGCCTGCACCAGCAGGTCATATGCTTTCCTCTGTTGATAAGGTCCATCTGGCCCATATCCGGAGATACCGCACCAGACTAAGCGGGGCCACTGCGCGTTAAGCGGTTCGAACCCGAAGCCCAGCCGTTCCACTGCACCCGGCGCAAGATTATGGATGAAAACATCCGCACGCGATAGTAGCTTCGCGAAGACATGGTGATCACGCGGTTGTTTGAGGTCAAGCGTGATACTACGCTTGCCGCGATTCAGCCATGCGAAGTACGCCGACAATCCCTTCAGTGCATTATCATAATCCCTGGCAAAATCGCCCCCATCAGGCCGTTCGACCTTTATGACATCTGCACCCATATCCGCCAACTGACGGGAGCAAAATGGAGCCGCCACCGCTTGTTCGAGCGCCACTACCCGAATACCCGTTAATGGAAGTGAAGTCGTTGGATTAACGTCGTTCGCCGCCATCGACTCGTCTCTTGCTGAGTTAACTGTGTTCATCGGGAGAAAATGGTGAAACCAGGGGCAAGTTTAGAATACATTGGCCTCCGGCCTAAGCTCTTGATTTGCGAACCGAGCGATTCGTAATTCATCGATATTAATGCTTGTCGCTCGTCCATCTAGAATCTCCTCGGCGATAAGTTTGCCCGTGGCTGGCGCATGCATGACTCCATGACCACTGAATCCGCTCGCATCTATGTAATTCGGCAAGTGGGGGTGAATTCCCAAGATGGGGTTGTGGTCAGGCGTAATCTCATATAAACCCGCCCAGCAGTTCTTCGAGGCCAATCCAGCTCTTTCTAACAGGGGCATACGTCGTATGCCTACTTTGATAACTGTATTCAACCATTCCCAATCTACAGCGGTATTTTCGCTCGAAGGCTCATCTGCGTTGGAGAGGCCAAAAAGTACCCTTTCATTTTCTTTCCGCATATAGAAATCACTGGCGACATCAATCGTCATTGGGATATCGCGGGGTATGGGTGAGAATGGTTCGGTCATATAAACGCAGCGGCGAAACGGGCGAACCGGAATGTGCAGACCCGCAAGTTCTCCAACCTGACCTGCCCATGGTCCTGCCGCATTCACCACTATCTCGCAATTAAGCTGCGCTCCGGGAATTTCTACCGAGACTACGCGGTCGTGAGTTTTGCGAATTCCAAGGGCCGGCGTGGATCGCATCAGTCGCACCCCTAACTGGCGTGCGGCGGATAGGTACCCGGTGGCTATGCCGTGGGGATCGCAATAGCCGTCGTCGGGGCAGTAGGTGGCGCCAAGCAAATCGTCGATTCGTATGGACGGAACTAGATCGAGGACCTGCTCCGGCGCGATCGCCTGGGATTTTACTCCTAGCGAATTCTGCAGCGCGACGTTGCGCTTGTACTGTTCCCACGTTTGCGGATTACTAACCAGGAGAAGATAACCAATTTGCTTCAATTCGGCGTAGCCGCCAACTGTCTCCTGGAAATGCTTGAGCTGCTCAATGCTATAAAGCGACAGCCGAATATTAACCTCGCTGGCAAATTGATGCCGAACGCCCGCCGCCGACCGGGCCGTGCTACCGGTGATCTCACTGCCTGCCTTCTCCAGGATCACGACATCGCTACAGCCCCGGACCGCAAGATGATAGGCAATTGAAATGCCCACTATGCCGGCGCCGATGATAATGACAGAAGCGTTTGCCTGACTCATAAAAGCACTTTGCTCTAGAAAGACCGCGGCATTCCAAGTACGTGCTCACCGAGGTAAGAGAGAATAAGATTCGTAGAAATAGGTGCAACTTGATAGAGGCGTGTCTCGCGGAACTTGCGCTCGACGTCGTACTCAGCAGCGAATCCGAAACCACCATGCGTCTGTAAACATACATTCGCGGCCTCCCAGGAGGCATCCGCCGCCAGAAGCTTCGCGACATTGGCTGCTGCTCCACATGGCTGGTTGGCATCGAAAAGCTCTGCCCCTTCATATCGCATTAAATCCGCGGCAAGCACATTCGCATAGGCACGAGCGATCGGGAATTGGATGCCTTGATTCTGGCCAATAGGCCGGCCAAATACAATTCGTGCTCCGGCATACTTTCGCGCTTTATCAATAAACCAGTAGCCATCCCCAATGCATTCAGCTGCGATAAGAATGCGCTCGACATTCATGCCGTCGAGGATGTAGCGAAGACCCTTGCCTTCTTCGCCGATGAGATTGCCAGCGGGGATTTCAAAGTTGTCGAAGAAAATTTCACTCGTTTCATGATTCACCATGTTGCGAATAGGGCGCACCGTCAACCCATGGCCGTTACCCCCGCCCAAATCAACCAAGAAAACTGACAAGCCTTCTGTCTTCTTTTTAACCTCCTTAAGTGAAGTCGTACGTGCCAGAAGCAGCATGAGGTCCGAATGCTGGACTCGCGAGATCCATACCTTTTGTCCGTTCACAACATAACGATCGCCCTGGCGTGTGGCGAACGTCTTGGTATTAGTCGTGTCCGTGCCCGTCGTGGGTTCGGTCACCGCAAATGATTGTAGGCGCAACTCTCCGGAAGCAATCTTGGGCAAGTAGGTGCGCTTTTGTTCGTCAGATCCATGTCGTAAAAGCGTGCCCATGATGTACATTTGGGCGTGGCATGCTCCTGAATTCGCTCCGGAGCGGTTGATTTCCTCAAGAATTACGGATGCCTCGGTGACACCTAGGCCCGCCCCGCCATATTCTTCCGGGATTAACGCTGCGAGCCAACCGGCAGTTGTCAGCTCTTTAACAAATTCTTCCGGATACGCTGATTTTTCCTCGATGTTCTGCCAATACTCACTCTTGAACTGGTTACACAGCTCGCGAATCGAGTGTCGAAGTTCCATGTGCCGGCTGAGATGTGGATTGATATCGGTCATGTGTAGGGATCGAGATAGTGGGTTACTGGAACATTGCTCTTGGTCCGAGGAGAGCACCACGCATGCGATTTTTCAGATACGCTCCGTCACGTGGTGGCAGCGCCGGCGGATCATCGGTGACTGCAATTTTGACCACCGCGAGAAACAAGTCCTCGAAATGCTGGACCTGCGTTCGTAGAAATTCGATCTGCTCCTCGCTCTCTAGCACATGGGCACAAGGAAAACCACAGCCCAACGCGACCGCTGCTAAGTCTGTCCCAAGCGCCGTGTGCGTGTGTTGTTGTCCCGTCTCACCGTAGCGTTCGTTGTCCAGGACAATGATGCGTAGATTGCGCGGATGCTGCGCGCCGATCGTGGCCAGGCTGCCCAAACCCATTAGCATTTCCCCATCTCCCGTGATCACCAGCACCTTCCGCGAAGGCTGAGCGAGCGCCAAACCTAGTCCCACCATCGCTGCACCACCCATCGCTCCCCAAAGAGGAAAGTCGAGCGGATTGTCTCCTGCTGCCGCCACATCCCATGCAGGCGCGCCCAAGCCGGCGACGACCAGTAAATCACCTCGATCAAAGAGGAGTCGCTTCACCACAGTTCGTCGATCCAGGCGAGACGCTTGCATTGGTCACCTCGAGAAGTGTTTTGTACCGATCAGACGTTGAGAGAGAAGAACAGCCACCCCCCCATAACTGTCGAATGCCAGTTTCGCGGCCGACAACACGGCATCGTGAACTTCCGCAGCCTCGCTCACACGATGGAGAACGATTCCAACAGCCGCCAGTGCGGCCGGCGTACCTTGCCCCATGGTGACTTGCCAGGGGTTGAATTCTCCCCATTCGCCACGCATAGTAATTAAAGCAAGAAACGGAATGCCGCAGGTCTTAATCAAAGACAACATATTGATGCAGTTTCCTACCCCGCTTGATTGCATCAGTAAAGCGGCGCGTTTGCCTCCAAGATATGCCCCGGTCGCGAAAGCTATACCTTCCTCTTCCGTGGTTAGTACTACCGAACGCATTGCTCGATCTTCCTGGCACAGGCGAATGAGATTCGCATGACCGGCATCCGGAACATAGGACACCATCGTAATGTCCTGCTTCTTAAATACGTCGTATATGTCGTGTGACCATTTTCGTGCAGTTAGGTTATGGTCCTCGGACGCCGGGATCCTATTCATTGAGTTTGCTCAATTCAAATTGCAGAACATTGTCGCCATATCGGTCGTCTCAACGAGTTCACATACGGCGGTCATTGCTGAACGCACAGCATCCACCCCAAAACGTGGCTCAATTAAGGAGCGAAACTTGTCGTGCAGGCTACTTGTCAAGAGAGGATTCTCAGGATTACCGCGCGGATATTCAGTGCTGCCACTAAGTACTCTTCCGTCTTTCAGCGTGAGTTGAATACGTGATGGCCACGCTTTTGGATACATCGCGCTCAGGTTCTCGGAAACAGTAACCAGTACACGCGGTAGCAGCGCCGCAATATCTGGTTGGATCACGCCTTGGCCATCAAAGCGGTTTGCGGCAAACTGCGCTAGACCCACCCAACCTTCCAGAAGTGCCGCTACTGTCACGTAAGCCAAGCTGAACTTTGCACGATAAGGCGTCTGCGGGTTCATCTCCTTGACAATCTCGTAGCCGGCCTTGTAGGTGTCGATGCGAATTTCGCGGATTTCTGCGAGGGCCTGTTTATCGTTCCAGCACAGTCGCGCTCGCAGCTCGAGTGCGGTGTCAATGGCCGTGTGCGTGTGCCCGCAACACGAATAAAGCTTGTAGCA
This sequence comes from uncultured Acidobacteriota bacterium, assembly GCA_963702345.1. Taxonomy (GTDB): domain Bacteria; phylum Acidobacteriota; class Terriglobia; order Terriglobales; family Acidobacteriaceae; genus Gp1-AA145. Next base: position 368,908 of record CAVPCD010000004.1, read on the forward strand.
GTTTTCGCTGATCTTCCATTTTGTACCCAGTCCATCAGTGACACGGGTTGCGTCATACCCTTCGCTGGTAGCGCGGAAGAACCCGCGTTCTCCTTCTAAAATCCGAGAAGCGCCGCTGAAGCCGGCCAAGGCCAAATCTGCGGAAAGTACTCCGTTGAAGGCGGCCTTACCCGGATGAAGGTGCTTACTCATTGCTCCATCAGCGTTAAATTCCCATAACCCTGCAGCCTGGGTTCCTGCGCTCCCCATGGCATTAAGCATCTGAACTGAATCCAACTTGAGCAATGAACCTGCCGCCATTGCCGCTCCGAACGTAGCGGCCGTACCGGTGGGGTGCCAGAATCGATAGTGGCTCGGATTAACTGCTTCCCCGATGCGAAGCGCAGCGTCATATCCCAGCGCTACTGCAAGAAGGAAGGCTTTGCCGTCCGCGTGCTCGCGTTCGGCAACCGCGAGCGCTGCAGAAATAATGGGAGCACCGGGGTGCATTGTAGAAGTTTTATGCACGTCATCGAGCTCAAGGATGTGCGAAGCCACTCCATTCGCTAACGCGGCAGTCGCTGCCGAAGCGCGCCCTGCGCTGAACACCGTAGACTCGGTGGATGTACCAAACTTTGCCACGACAGTTTGAACAGCGCGCGCGGGAGGCTCCAGAGCGCCTGCCATAGCGGATCCCAGCCAGTCAAGCACGGCTCGTTCCGTTTCTGCGATAGCATCCCGCGACAAGTCCTCAAAGGTGGCAGCCGCCACAAATTGCGCCAGGTCGCGGCTTACGCCCACCCCAGAAGATACGCTTGATATTGGCATTCTAGTTAGTCCGTCCGCATCGGCATCAAGAAACGAATCGCGTGCTGACAAGACGAACGCAAGTGTTTACGCATGGCTGCTTCTGCTTCCCCAGGATCATGTTTCTTGATGCTTTCCACAATCGATTCGTGCTCCGCCAATGTTCCATCCAACCAACGTGGGGTGCGCGGCCACATGGAGCGAATGCGGTGCATCTGATCGTCCAGCGTAGCCAAAATCGTAATTAGGCGGTTGTTTTGCGTTGCCCGAAGAATAGACTTATGAAGGTTGATGTCGGTCTCGAAAGTCTCATTCGCGTAGCCAGCTGCAGCCCCTTCGTGCATTTTCTGGATTACGCGCTCCAGTTCGCCTATACCAGCGGTATCCATTCGTTCTGCGGCGACGCGTGCCGCGTAGGATTCAAGTTGTTCGCGCACCTCATAAATCTCCATCACGTCGTGAGGAGTCAGTTGAGCGACGAAGGTTCCGCGCCCAGCGACCGTATGCACCATCCCATCTTGTTCCAAGCGTGTGAGCGCCTCACGCACCGGCGTACGGCTGAGTCTGAGTTGCGCCGCGAGCACGTACTCGGAAAGTGATTCCGCCGGTGCGAGTTCTCCCCTTAGAATGCTGCATCGAATCTTTCGGTAGGCCTCTTCGCCGCGCGTCAGACCCACGTCGAAGCCGCTGCGTCGCGGTCCTTTCTGTGTCCTACCCTTGGGCAACAATTCCTCCTTGAGCTTCTGGTTGAGTTCTCCGAATCGTTTTCGCTGCTAGACCACGATCGTTTGACTCTGTTCGTGCATGTAAGAGAGTAGGTAGTAGGGACCACCGCTACCCTTGCCGGAGGCGCCCGAAGCCTTCCATCCGCCGAACGATTGATAGCCCGGCCAGGCTCCCGTGGATGCACCTTGGGCTCGATTCACATACACAACCCCTACTTGAATCCGTCTGAAATAGTCCTGGGCTTCTTCCCGAGTTCCATAAAACCCTCCCGCCAGACCGTAGTCAACATCGTTGGCTAGAGCGAATGCTTCGGACAGGTCGTCAACTGGATCGATCATAACTAATGGAACAAACATCTCGTGTTTCCACAATCGGTGTCCTCGCGGAACATCGGTGTATATGGTGGGCTCACAATAAAACCCTCTTGCGAGAACGCCGTTTGTGATCGTATGGCCGCCGGTATTGATTTTCCCCGCTTTTGACAGTTCCGAACAATACTCAGAGAAGTTGCGATAGGAGCTCTCGCGCACTACCGGACCCAGATAGACGTCGCGCTCGGTTGGATCACCCACTTTCAGCGATTTTGTAATTTCTGTAACTCGCCCAACCAGTTGGTCATAAATGCCGGTTTCAGCATAGACGCGTGATGATGCTGAACACTTTTGTCCCTGCGCGCCAAATCCGGAGCGGACAATACCCCACGCGGCACGCTCCAGGTCCGCGTGACGCGACACCACGGCCGCGCTTTTGCCTCCCATTTCCAAAATCACCGGGCGGGGATAAGTGAACTTAGCGGCCTCGCGGTATATTTTCATTCCCACGCGATAGGATCCGGTAAACGTAATTCCGTCCCAGTGAGGACTGTCGACCAGCGCTTGCGCCAGAGGCTCATTCTGTCCTGTCACATAATTAAATACTCCATCCGGAAAACCTGCATCGCGGAAACACTCAGCCAGCAAACGAACTACCCAAGCCGTTTCCACAGAGGGTTTTGTAACTACAGTGTTACCACTTACCAGTGCTGCGCCCGCAGGACCACACGTCAAGGAAACAGGGAAGTTAAAAGGACTGATAATCAGCCATACCCCATAAGGCTTCATCACGCTAAAATTGAGGACGGTGTGGCCGGGAAGGGGCTCGCTTCCCATCGGTATTACATAGCCGTTGTTTTTCTCCATTGAGTCGCAAGCAGCACGCAGCAACTCTGCGCCTTCCTGAATGTCCCCCAGTGACTCCAGTCGATTCTTCCCGACGTTTAAGGTCGTAGCCGCGGCTAATTCGTACATGCGATCTTCTATGATCTCAGCTGCCCGCCGCACCAGAGTCACACGGTCCTTCCAGTCGACAGAACTCCAAGCCGGAGATGCAGCCCGGGCCGCGGCCAATGCCAGGGTTGCGTCGGCGGCAGTGCCCTCCGGTAAGTGAGCCAGCACCCAGTCGGTGTTAATGGGAGAACGGTTCTCAAATGTCGCCGAGGTGAAGTAATCCTGGTTGTTAATGATCATCCCGTATGTTTGCCCGAGGTTCGCTTTCACTTTCGAAACAGCAGCGTCATAGCGAGTATGGACCTCCTCGGGGGTCTCGAACATGGACGCATAAGTTAATTTGAATGTTGCCATCTTGATCTCCACCTCATCCTTCCGCATTCCGTTGAACAACCCGTCACAATTAAATTAGGGTCCCGCTGGAATTCTGGTAGTATACCACTCTGAAAGGAAGTTTGCGTGAAAATTTCCACACCCGGAATCCAGCAGGAAGATGAGATCAGTGATTGGTCCGCTTACCGAAGGCCAGGAACCGACAGCTGTCCTCACAAAGAAGCTAAGAAATGCTGAAAAACGCAGATCGGATCGTCGAGATATTGAAAGAAGCCGGGGTGAGGCGGCTTTTTGGAATGATCGGCGGGGGAAGCAACGCAGACTTAGTCGAAGCAGCGGATCGCGCTGGGCTTCCTTTTTCACTATCTCAGACGGAAGCTGGATCGGCGTTTATGGCCTGCGCGCAAGCGGAAGTGACCGGAAGCCTTGGCGCTTGCATCGCGACACTTGGGCCCGGAGCGGCTTCGCTGATGAATGGCGTAGCCGCTGCCCATCTGGAACGAGTTCCGTTAATCGTGATAACCGACTGTTGGGGTGAAACAACTATCGAGGTTATGCAACACCAAAACCTGCAACACGGGAAAATGTTTTCGCCCGTGACCAAGTGGACGGTCCGAGCCCGCGCTGACAACATCTCTGAGATTTTGCGCCGCGCGGTGAAGATCGCCTCCGAGTCGCCGCCCGGACCAGTACACATCGATGTTTCGAACGAAGTGACGGCCGCCGCAGCTTCTGAGGACGGTTCGGATGATCAACCGCTCCCCCTGTCACAACTTCTAACCCAGGATTTCGAAATTACTGGATCCGTCCAAAGAGTGCTCCGAAAGGCGAGACGCCCGGTTTTCCTGGTGGGCCTCGGGGCGCGCACGGCAGCAATTTCGGCTGTTCTCAAGCAAATGTGTGAGCGCTTCGGGATTCCGGCTCTGGTGACGTACAAAGCAAAGGGGGTCATCCCAGATCGCTCCGAATGGTTTGGTGGTGTACTCACCAACGGTGCGCTCGAGCTAGACGTCTTGAGGCAGAGTGACCTGTTGTTAGCGATAGGGCTCGATTGCGTGGAGCTTTTGCCTAAGCCTTGGAGATTAACTCAGCCGGTCATTGGCGTGACGCCTTGGACGATGAACCAAAAACAAATCCCACAATTCGCGGAGTTCGTTGGCGATGTTGTTAGTTGGTTGGGGGCACTCGCCGATCACCTGGCGGAGACCGAATGGCATAGCTCCGAGTTGCAAAACCTGGTCGAGTCTCAACGAGAGGCAATGCGCCCCAAGGCCAACTTAGGCAATCTCCAGCCGCATCGCGTTGTTGGATTGGCGGCTGATGTTTACCCGGACGCGCGTGTGACAGTTGATGCCGGGGCACATATGTTCTCAGTCATGTCCGGGTGGCCGGCCAAAGAGCCGTGCTCGGTATTAATCTCTAACGGCCTTTCAACGATGGGATTCGCTCTACCAGCGGCAATCGGTGCGGCTCTCCTCGACATTTCAAGACCGGTAGTGTGCTTCACGGGCGACGGTGGGCTGTTAATGTGCCTGGGGGAACTACGCACCGCAGCACGCGAGGGCTTGCTGCTTCGTGTGATCGTGTTCGACGATGCCGCCTTGAGCCTGATTAAGATCAAACAGATCCAGCGCGGGTATGCAGCCATCGGGGTAGATATGGGCGCAACCGACTGGAGGTCAGTAGCCACCGGTCTTGGGTTCCTTGCCTGCGAGGCTTGTAGCGACGAAGGGATGCGAGCCTGCCTGCTCGAAACCGCGAACCATCCTGGACCGGTGCTTATCGCCGCCAAAGTCGATCCGCAGGTCTACCAAGCCACGATTCGTGCCTTGCGGGGTTGAATCGGCGGACGTCTGAACTTATGCGCGGGCGGGTTCTTGGCCTTCGGTTATGTAACTGGTTCGGCTGATTAATGATCGTAGATAGTGAAGGGGTGCTATGAGCGACGGAAGATCGATGCAACGTTACCGGCTTTACATAGAGGGTAAATACGTAGACCCTATCGCAGCGAAATGGTTCGATACTTATGACCCGTACACAGGAGAACCCTGGGCACAGGTGGCGCAAGGCGACCGGGAGGATGTAGACCGAGCCGTCTGTGCGGCGTACAGCGCACTTACTAATAGTGCGTGGACACAGTTCACCGCTAGCCAGCGTGGACGCTTGCTGCAGAAGTTGGGGGATCTCATTGCCCGTGATGCGGCAAAATTAGCGGAGATCGAAGTTCGCGACAATGGCAAGTTAATCGCCGAAATGCGGAGCCAGTTGGAGTATCTTCCTCAGTGGTACTACTATTTCGGGGGCCTGGCTGACAAGATTCAAGGCGAAGTAGTTCCTCTGGACAAGAAAGGCTACTTTAATTTCACGCGACACGAACCCCTCGGAGTCGCGGCAATCATTACCCCCTGGAACTCTCCATTAATGTTGTCTTCATGGAAGATTGCGCCAGCCCTTGCCGCCGGTTGCACTGTGGTGATTAAGCCCTCTGAGTTTACCTCGGCCTCGACTCTGGAGTTCGTTAGGCTGTTTGAGGAAGCAGGTTTTCCACCCGGTGTTGTTAACGTCGTGACAGGTTTCGGCCAAGAGGTGGGCGTTCCGCTGGTCGAGCATCCGCTAGTGCGGAAGGTCAGCTTTACCGGCTCCGATGAAACAGGGCGTGCAATTAACCAGCTCGCCGCGAAGACCTTCAAATACATGAGTCTCGAGCTGGGAGGTAAGTCGCCAAATATCATCTTAGACGACGCGGTGATTGGCGACGCGTTAAATGGGGTTATTTCCGGAATCTTCGCAGCCTCAGGGCAGACCTGTATCGCTGGCTCGCGGTTGCTATTGCACGAGCGTATCCACGACGATTTCCTGGAGAAGTTACTTTTGCTCGGTCGCTCAGCCCGCATGGGCGACCCAATGAGCCTTGATACCCAAGTGGGTCCGATTACAACGCAACCGCAATACAAGAAGATTCTTAACTATATTGAAGTGGCCAAAGCCGAAGGGGCTGAGCTCGTGTTGGGGGGAGGCCCGGCCAGTCGACCCGAATGCGGCAAGGGCTGGTTTATCGAACCCACCGTCTTCGCCAATGTGACTAACAAGATGCGTATCGCCCAGGAAGAAGTCTTCGGCCCGGTTTTGGCGGTGATCAAATTCAAAGATGACGAAGAGGCTCTATCCATCGCAAATGACTCGCGTTTCGGCCTCGGCTCAGGTGTGTGGACCACCAATATTTCCCGGGCTCATCGAATGGCCGAGCGACTGCAGGCGGGCACGGTATGGGTCAACTGCTACCGTGCTTTAAGCTATATGTCACCATTTGGCGGATACAAAGACTCGGGCCTGGGTCGCGAGAACGGCATCGAATCGATTCACGAATATCTTCAGACGAAAAGCGTGTGGTTCAATATCGGAGCTCCGACGATAAATCCGTTCGTGATGCGTTGACCTTTGTCTGATTCTTAGGCCGAGCTACCTTCGCCGCTAAGCCCAGCAGCACCCGCAGTTTTTTTGATTGCCGTGCCGGCTGCGGCGGAGCGCAGTAACGACAGCGCGGTGTAAAGGACCACGAATACAACCAGCCAGCGAACTACCCCGAGCGGGAGAGATTTAACCAGATAAGCGGCAAGGAACACCGCCGGGACCCCGCCGACCGACAGGCCGGCGGCCGCCTTTGGGCTGTAGCGCCGATTTTTTATAAACCTGTACGAGCCGAACGGCATGAGAAACGCACAAGATCCCATCATGATTGGGAATGATGCGCGGGGATTCATCCCCAACATAGTGACCGCAATCATGCAAGGCGCAAAAAGGCCCACCCCGAGCTGCTGGAGGGCCCCAAAGGCGAAATTGGCGATAACCGCAATCCAGAACTTCGTGCCTGAGAGCCCGAGGGCGTTACCACCCATGGGCACCATATGCAGTTGCGACGACAGCATCACCAATGCAGCGCCACAAAGCGACACACCTAATCCAATTTGGATCTTTCGCGTCGGCCAACTGCTTACTGTTCCCGCGCCGAGCCACGCTCCGATCGTCGCGGAGACAATCATCGACACCATTGTCCGGAAGTCAACCGAGATAACCGCGATAAAGATGAACGCTTCCACTATAGCCGGCAGCGTATGACCTACGTTCATTGTGCCGGGAATCAGATCGTCAGGTATGGCATTCAGCAACTTGTAAATCGAGCTGGTGGTTGCGAATGAGCCGATGCCTAACGTGTCGACAAAATTAGTAAAGAAACCGACGCCTATCTGAGCGGGGAAATTGGGATCGTTGTTTGCGGCGCCGGCTTTACCTCTCGTATTCCACGCACGTTTCAGATTTGGTACCCACACGAGAATGTATGCGAGCGTGAGGACAGCGAGTGCGGCCAACAGAAGAATTTTCACCTTACTTCCGATCCGCTTTTCATTGCTCTCGCCGGTCTAGCTGGGTCGTAGCGAGGTGTAGCGCCTCGGCTAAGTGGATCGCCTGTCGTCCAGTTGCCTGCAGGATCTGCTCTCGGCAACTAAACCCGTCAGATATTATTAGTGTGTCGGAGGAGGCTTCGCGCACCAGTGGCAACAACACCCGCTCTCCTATTGCTTGCGAGACCGAGAAGTTGTTTTTTGCGAAACCAAACGCACCGGCCATACCGCAACATCCCGAATCTGGCGTCTGTAAATCGATGCCCATTTTCCGAAGTAGTGATTCTTCGTCCGTCATCTTCATCAATGCTTTCTGATGGCAGTGGCCGTGCAGTAGTACCTTGCGGGAAAGCTGCGGGGGGCAATAAGTGCCTGCATGATGTTCCAGAAATTCGCTGAGAAGAAATGTCTGCTTTCCGAGGCGGATGGCACGCTCATCCGTCGGAAAAAGATTGCCCAGCTCGTCGCGGAAAACAGAAGCACAGCTCGGTTCCAGTACCACAATTGGCATACCAGAGTCGATTTGACTGCCTAGTACATGCAAAATCCGCTTCAGATATTCCTTCGCCTGGGGAATCATGCCGAAGTCGTAAAGCGGCCGACCACAGCAGAGGTGGACCCGAGGAATAAGTACCCTGAACTTCGCGTCCTGCAGGACACGAAAGGCCGCAAGGGTAGTTTCAGGGTGAAAGTAATTATTGAAAGTGTCCACCCACAGGATCACGTCACGCTCTGTGGAGTCTAGGGATTCGTGGTCGGTTTCGCCTCCCGCCATGGGGACGCTATGCTTTCGGGCCCATTGTTGAAAGCTTACGGGCGCAAACCGCGGTATCTGCCGCTGCTTCGCTACCCCCAATACTGTTCGCAGCAACGCCAAGAACCCGGGAGCATGGCTGACAAAGTTTGCGACTCCAGGGGCTATCGATGCGAGTCGCGCCAATTGATCAATCTTGCCGAAGGCATAAGCGTGAAGTGGGCGAGTCTTGCCTTCGTAATAGTGCGACAAAAACTCAGCTCGGTAGGTAGCGATGTCAACATTTGTAGGGCATTCCGATTTGCAGGCTTTGCACGACAGACACAAATCGAGCGCTTTCTTGACGTGTTTATCATGCCATCCGCCAGAGATCACCTCGCCCTGCAGCAACTCAAACAGCATGTGAGCACGGCCACGTGTGCTGTGCTGTTCTTCCAGGGTCACCATGTAACTGGGGCACATCGAGCCGCCATCGTGCTTGCGACACTCTCCCAGTCCCAAACAACGCAGGCTTGCCTGGGCTAGGGAACCATCATCGTCCGGAAAAGTGAAATGAGTAAGAACCTGGAGAGGGTTATAGTCCGCGCCAAGTTTCAGGTTCTCTGTGGGCAAATATGAATCAACAACCTTCCGGGGGTTGAGCTTGTTCTGAGGATCCCATGTCGCTTTAAAGTCAGCAAAAGCTTTCATTAACTCTGGCCCGAACATCTTAGGCAGCAACCTTCCGCGAGACTGACCGTCTCCATGTTCGCCCGAGAGTGAGCCTCCATAACTGACGACGAGATCAGCGGCCCGTTCGACAAACTCGCTGTACTTGCGAATGCCGCTCTCGCTCTGCAAATCGAAGTTGACCCGCATGTGAATGCACCCATGCCCAAAGTGCCCGTAGAAGGAAGTCTGATATCCGTATTTGTCCAGCAGTCGACGAAGGTCACGCAAGTAAGCTCCGAGCTTGTGGGGTGCGACAGCAGAATCGTCCCATCCTTCCCATTCCATTTGGCCGCCGGGTGCAGAGGCCGCAGAGCGTGCCCCCGATTCACGAATCTTCCACACTGTTCGCGCCTCCCGATGCGTGTAGAGCCTTATGCTGGGCGGGTCGGCTGACAGTTTAAGTCGATCAATGAGACGACTGGCAAGAGATTGAGTCTCGTCTGGATCATCCGACGCGAATTCTACGAGCAAGAATCCGCGGCCAGCGGGTAGAAGGTCGAGATTGGGCACCCCTTTTCGGTTCAGACGATCAACGATACTTGCTTCGAATCCCTCGAGTCCGATGGGGCTGAATTCCAGGATCTCTGGCACATGATCCGCCGCCAAAAAGGCATCCCGATATCCCAGGCCAACTAGTACCCTGTGCTGGGGACTATGGATCAGCCTTAGCTTCGCGTCGAGCACGGTCACACAAGTACCTTCAGTCCCCACCAGCGCGCGAGCCAAATGAAATCCATTTTCCGGCAACAACTGATCGAGGTTGTAACCGGAGACACGCCGAGGAATAGAAGGAAACCGGGCTCTTATCAAGCCGCCATACTGATCCCGGAGGGTACGTAATTTCGCGTAAATATCACTGCGCCGCCCTCCTTCTTTAATAATGAGTTCGAGTTCGTGGTCCGTAGTTGGACCGACGGTCATCTGGGTGCCGTCGTAGAGAAGAATGCGAAGCTCTTCGACGTTGTCGACTGTTTTGCCCGCGAGGAGGGAGTGAGTGCCGCAAGAATTGTTACCGATCATTCCGCCTAGGGTGCAACGATTATGCGTCGAAGGATCGGGGCCGAAGGTTAACCCGTGGTTTTCGGCGCGTTTCCGCAAAACATCAAGTACGACTCCTGGCTGCACAACCGCAAGCCGGTGAACCGGATCAATCTCCAAGATCTGATTCATGTATTTGGTAAAGTCGAGTATCACAGCTGCATTGCAACATTGCCCAGCCAGGCTCGTGCCTGCACCTCGCGCTAAAACTGGAGCTTCATACTTCCTGCACGCTGCGACTGCGGCGATCACGTCATCTGCGTCCTTGGGAAGTACGAGACCGATGGGAATCTGCCGGTAATTAGAGGCGTCCATTGCATAAAGGGCGCGACTACCGCGATCGAACCGTACCTCACCTTGTAATGTTCGCTTGAGCTCTTTTTCTAGCTCGTCGGCCTGACCAAATGAGTCAACGGGCTTTCCGTGGGAACTTAGCGGCAATGGAGTCGGGAGATTCAAAGTGTCCTCTGGTGTTGGCCAATGGAGATGAAAGCGGAACGTCACAGGTCGAAGGTTCCGGTCAATCGCATGCTGTGTAAGGGCGCGAAATGAACTGCTATCGCCATTGGCTGCTCTCGACCGGAGCCATAGACTCGAAAAGGCGCCGGGGCCTCGATTCCTTCGTCTTTGCTTGACTTTGACTCACGGTCCCGGACGCCTTTCTGCCATGGGTTTCATGTGGCTCTATCCATTCTGATCACGAATTCAGAAACCCCCTCGCGCCGTGCTATCGGGGCCGAGGGCGAAAATCGACCTTAGCCTCAACTGGCCGGCGCTGGCTCACAATTACCACGGTAGAAATCAGGCAGTGCCTGCTCCGGTTTCATCCAAAACGCAAGAATCGCCCCGCACATCAGCAATGCGATGCTACCGACAAAGGGCAGGTCCCAGTTTCCGGTCTTGTCGATCACATACCCGAATACCAGGGGGGACATAATCGCTGCTAGCGCCGACCCTGTGTTCATGACACCGCTCGCAGACCCAGAAAACCGCGGTGCGATATCCATAGGGATAGCCCACATCGGACCAATCGTGAATTCCGAGAAGAAGAATGCCGAACTGAGGCAAATGGCCGCAACAATGATGTTGTGTGAGACAAGAATGGGTAACATCGACGTAAGCGAGCAGAGGAAGCCGAAGACAACAAGATTGCGGCGCGCTTTTTTTTTGTCGCCGGTTCTGCGAAAGATTCGATCGCTAATAGTTCCACCGAGCACGTCACCGACGACGCCGGCAAGAAAGATTCCTGCCGCAAAAAGTGCAGAACGCTTGAGATCCAAACTGTAGCTGTGGAGAAAGTACAGTGGCATCCAGGCTAGGTACAGCCAGAGAGTCCAGCCATAGCAAAAATAAACCCCCGTAACCGGAAACATTCGCCGAGCTAGATCGAACCATGGCACCGGCCCTTTGTTGGTCCTGTTTCGCGCCACGCGGCTCGGCAGTCCTTCCAGCTCTTGGGAAGTAATCGCAGCGTGTTCGCTGGGAACATCCCGAAAATACACCCCCCATGCGACCGCCCACGCCAAACTGATGAACCCAAGTACGACGAATGATCCCCGCCAGGTCACAACTGCGATCAACCACGCTATCAAAGGAGGCGTCAATGAATTGCCGAGGCGCGCGCTAGAGTGTGTTATTCCCTGCGCGAACGCTCGTTTACTCTCCGGGACCCATTCAGACATTGCTTTAGTAGCTGTCGGAAAAGTTGCCCCTTCCCCGAACCCGAGCATAACGCGAGCGAAGAGCATACCCCCGAGACTCCCTACCGTTCCTGTAGCCAGAGTGGCGATCGCCCAAATGACCGCCGATACGCTAAGTGCCAGGCGCGCCCCAAACCGGTCGCCCAGCCATCCCCCGATAATCTGGAACACCAAGTAGGGATATGCAAAAGCAGAAAATACCAACCCGATCTGCATATTGCTGAGGTTGAGTTCGCGTTTAAAAATGAAGGCAGCTGTGCTCACCGCAACGCGATCCACGTATGTAATCCCATACATTAGGCAAATCAGAACGAGGACTACAGTCGTAGCCGAGAAAGCTCGTTGGCGAATTGTGATGGGTGTGTTCGCTTCAATGGCCATTGGTCATCATCGGCGGCGATCCTTGACTGTAGCTCTGAGAATGCTTGTTCAACTAACCGGGGCGGCAATTTCTCGAATCTTATCGGCACACAGGCAATCAAGAGCTGCCGCAACTCCTCCCTTTTTGTGGGGGATGCCGGCAATACGAAACCCCATTTCAATTCCACTCAATGTCCCCGCCAACATAAGATCGTTGAAGCTACCGAGGTGCCCAATTCGAAATGCTCTACCCGCCAACTTAGAAAGACCCGTTCCGAGAGACATGTCAAATTCTCTGAGGATGGTATGACGCAATTCATCGGCGTCATAGCCTTCGGGGGTGAGCACTGCCGTCATCGAATTAGAGTATTCACGGGGTTCCTCGCAGACAATTTCGAGACCCCAAGTTCGCACCGCCGCACGAGTAGCTTCCGCATGACGACGGTGTCGGCGAAACACATTGTGGAGGCCCTCCTCCTGTAACATCAGCAGGGCTTCGCGCAAACCATAAATAAGGTTTGTGGCTTGGGTATAAGGAAAAAACCCGCTCGAATTCTGCCGCAGCATCTCCTGCCAATCCCAATACGCCCTGGGGAGATTAGCGCGTTTGTTCGCGGCAAGCGCCTTTTCGGAAAGAGCATTGAAACTAAGACCGGGAGGGACCATCAGTCCTTTTTGAGAGCCTGAGACACTAACGTCGATCCCCCACTCATCATGGCGATAATCCATCGAAGCCAAAGAGGACATTGCATCGACGATGAACAATGCCGGATGGCGAGCTTGATTCATCGCGCGTCGGATCTCGGGTATGCGGCTGGTCACGCCGTTCGAGGTCTCGTTATGAACCACAATAACGGCCCTGAAGCTATGTTCCGTGTCGTCACGGAGGCGCAATTCCGTTTCGTCAGGCGAAGCGCCGCGCCGACCATTACCAGGAACGTATTCCACATCGAGACCCAGTCGTTTCGCAATTTGGCGCCAGATTCCAGAAAAGTGCCCAGTTTCGAAAATCAGCACGCGATCATGAGGAGACAACGTATTCACCAGGGACGCTTCGCAGGCGCCGGTCCCCGAAGATGTGTATAAGATGACTGGACTGCGCGTATTAAAGATGAGGCGGATGCCTTCGAGAACTTCTATGCCTAACTTCGCGAATTCGGGGCCCCGATGGTCGAGAACCGGATGGTCAATCGCTCGCAGTATCCGGTCCGGGACATTGGTGGGGCCCGGGACTTGAAGGAAATGACGACCAGTGTGAATCATGCGTATTCCCACCTGACCGGATGTAGCGTGATGCTGTTCATCTCACACCCATCTGAATTGCTGGTTTCTCATCGCCTGTAGAATTGTATGTAGCATGTTATGCAGATCTGTATATACTGTCAATGTTCTGTTGAAATTTATTTTGTGGCGGAGAGTTCGGGGCCTCTGCACTCCCGAAATCAATTCGCCCCGGGCCTGAGGCACATCAATTTTTAAGATCGTGACTCCAAGATAATCGCTTCTGACCCGGCGGTGCTTGTTTGGCCACTAGCCTGAACACAATCCTTCATGCGGCCTCAACAGATTCAAGGCGCACTTTGATCCGGCCGCCGAAAGGTCGATTCACCTGCTCACTTATGTTGTTTGCACTTTGAGTGAACAGACAGGATGACAATATGGCGAGCAATCGGACTCCGGCACAAAGACCCGAATTACTAGTTGGTCCATCCACCAAGTCAAAACTTACAAGGCAGCAGGTACTAGGTTTTTGGGCGGCTTGGAGCGGCTGGACGCTCGACGGGATGGACTCTTTTATCTATGCGCTCGTTCTCGCGCCTGCGATGGCTGAGCTGCTTCCCAAGTCAGGAATAGTGGCCTCGTCAGGTAATATCGGTCTCGTAGGGTCTCTGCTTTTTGCCGTATTCTTGGTCGGATGGGGTTTGTCCTTTCTGTGGGGACCGATCTCAGATCGTTATGGTCGAACTCGCGTGCTTGCGGCCACGGTATTTGTCTATGCAGCCTTCACGACCGCGGCCGCGTTTTCCCAAAATGTGTATCAACTCGGTTTTTTTCGGCTGTTAGCCGGTTTCGGCATTGGCGGAGAGTGGGCAGTGGCAGGTACTTATGTGTCTGAGGCCTGGCCCGAAGATCGCCGCGTCATGGGAGCCGGTTACTTACAAACCGGCTATTATGTGGGTTTCTTTCTTGCCGCCGCTCTCAATTACACTGTGGGCGCGCACTTTGGCTGGCGAGCTATGTTCCTTTGCGGGTCGGTGCCGGTGGTGGTTTCGTTAGTTATCGTGGCGAGAGTTAAAGAGCCAGAGCGTTGGAAAAGCAGTCACAAAAACCTCGCCGAGCATGCGTTGTTCCTGGACATCTTTCGCGGTCAATATCGTCGACGGACTCTGATCAATACTGCCTTATTGACAGTCGCAATTTGCGGCCTTTGGGCAGGCACGGTCTACGAACCAACAGCTATTTTGGCGCTCGGGAAGAACGCTTTGATCAGCCAGTCGACTGCTAACCGTATGGCATCGCTAGGAACGGGCATACTCGCGGTCGGAACGATCCTCGGCTGCCTCGCACTGCCCCCTATGGCAGAGCGATTCGGGCGCAAACCGACTTTAGCTTTCTATTTCTCCGGCCTGATGTTATGTATCATCCTTTGTTTCGGATGGGCATTTTACCTAACTGACGGTCTCCGCCCTTTTATGGAACTCCTGTTTTTTTTGGGTTTTTTCGGCGGCAATTTTGCGATGTTTACGCTCTGGCTCCCGGAGCAATATGACACTTCTGTTCGCGCGACTGCATTTGCTTTTGCCACTTCCTGTGGTCGGTTCCTTTGCGCAGGCCTGAATTTTCTTGTTGGCGCACTAGTCCGAGAGATGGGTACTTTAGGAAAGCCGGTAGCCCTCACAGCTATCGCGTTTGCCCTTGGTCTATTACTGATTCCGTTCGCAGAGGAGACGCGCGGTCGCCGTCTGCCCGAGTAATTGCGGCGTCTAATGAACACGTTAGTAGAAACTTCGAAACGCTTTGTACCGTTTTGCGTTCTTCCAGAAGGCCTATGGGGGACCAGTTTTAAGCTAATTTCAAAGCGGTATGATGCCTAGTATAATGTGGTGTATAGTCGTCATTACACAGGGGATAAATCTGGCGACAGCGAGCAACGGAAATCACGTGCGGCCAAAGATATCAAGAACGTGATTTAGGAGGATGTGTGGAAGCGGATAGCGTTGTTGATCGGGTTTATGAGACGATGAAAGGGTTAGTAGTCAGCTACGCACTTAAGCCCGGTGAGAGGGTTAACGAAGTCGAGCATTCGAAGCAGCTTGGCGTCAGCCGTACCCCGCTCAGAGAGGCGCTGAACAGACTTGGCACAGAAGGCCTTCTTGATTTCATACCCAAGCGAGGATATTTCTGCAGAAACCTGAATCCAAAGGAAATATTTGACCTTTACGAACTGCGTAAGGCCATCGAGATCTCCGGGCTCCGCCTTGCGACGCGATTAGCAGCGGATGAGAAGATTGAGGCGCTTACGAGATTTCTAGGCGACGTCGAATTCAGCGCCGAGTCCCGCACCGGCGAGGAGCTTGCCCAGCTTGACGAGACATTTCACGAGCGGCTTCTAGAGATGTCGGGCAACGCTGAAATGTTGCGTGTGCTTCGCAATGTTAACTCTCGTATTCGCTTCGTCCGTTGGACGAACTGGGATCAGGTCGCGCGAGTTAAAAGCCGGGCAGACCACCGTGCGGTGCTGTCCGCTCTTCATGTCAGGCATGAGCAAGAAGCCGTCGAGATACTGGAGAAGCATATCTCGCGTCGAATGGACCAAATCACATCCGCGATCAAAGATCGCCTGAGTCACATCTACCTCGGCACCCAAGATTTCAGCGAAGCCGCAAAGGGCTGACGAGATCTGTAGTTCGATCCGGCCAATGTTTTCTACTTGATCCCCACCGTCGCTGCTTTGGGTACACACCCTCTCAAAAAAAAACCTAGACGACCTGTCGAATTCAGTTGACAGATGCAACTGCTTTGTACTAGATTTGCGCCGAAATACAGAACTGTATTACGACCAGTACGCAGCGTAAAAGACAAGAACCGACTAAAGCATCTCTACAAGGAGTCCTTATGGGTTCGTTGACGTTTCGTCAGCTGTTCTTCGTAGCCTATTTGGTTTTTGCTCTGGCACTCACGATCTTCGTCAGCGAGTCCTCGTCGGCGCAAGTCGCTGGTGCAACTCTGACTGGCACCGTGACGGACGCGTCTGGTGCAGTCTTGGCCCACGCCAAGGTTGTAATTAAGAACACCGCGACGGATGTTACGACAGTGGTCGTAACTGATGACGCCGGCTTCTACTCGGCACCGAACCTTCTGCCGGGAACTTATGATGTCGCAGCATCGGCTCCGGATTTTTCCACCCAAGCTCTAACCGGCGTCACTTTAATTGTAGGGACCGCGCGAGTGTTGAATATATCTCTCAAGTTGGGAGGGGTCAGCGAGATAGTCCAGGTGGCGGATGTGCCTCCGGCCGTGCAACTCTCCTCGTCTGCAATAAGCGGCGAGGTTTCGGACACTACTATGCGGGAGCTACCCCTCAATGGTCGTGACTGGTCAGCATTAGCGACTCTTACGCCAGGCGTTCTGAATGTGCGGGGACAGGCAGCGACCAATAACTCAACCTCCCGCGCAAATCGGGGATATGGAAACCAACTAACCGACGACGGCCATCGCCCGAATGAGAATAACTATCGTCTGGATGGCATCAGCATTAATGACTATACGAATTCTGGACCGGGCAGCGTGCTCGGCATTATCTTGGGCGTGGATGCGATTCAGGAGTTCGAGGTTGTGACTTCGAATTATTCAGCGGAGTATGGCCGGACCTCGGGGGCGGTGATCAATGCGATCACGAAGTCAGGAACCAATGCCTTCCACGGTGATGCATATTGGTTCCTTCGGGATGAGGATTTTGATGCGCGAAATTACTTTGACCCAGCCAACATCGCACCGTTTCATCGCAATCAGTTCGGAGTATCGGTAGGAGGCCCGATCCAGAAAGACAAGACCTTCATCTTCGCAAACTATGAAGGAGTCCGGCAGGACTTGGGCTTGAGTTTCAGAGACACTGTGCCATCGGCGAATGCTAGGAATGGAATACTCTCCACCGGCAACGTCACGGTGGACCCGAAAATCGCACCGTTTCTCGCACTCTGGCCATTGCCAAACGCGGGCTTGATAGGAGCTGGCGATACCGGATTTTTCCAAACGTCCGGATCTTCGGCCTCGAAGGAAAACTATGCAACCACGCGGGTCGATCACAAGATATCGGAGAAGGACAGTCTTGATGGGAGCTACTTCTGGGACAGCACTCCCCAGAACGTGCCCGATGCTTTGAATACCGTGATAACCCAAAATTTCACTCGCCGTCAAGGCACTAGCATTGAAGAAACTCATACCTTTAGCCCAAGTCTGATCAACACCTCACGTTTGGGTTTTAGCCGGACGGTGGCAAATTTTGGGCAGCCGGTAACAGCGCTGAACCCTGCGGTAGATAATGCCTCTTTAGCTGTGGTTCCTGGGCGCTTCGCCCCAGTGCTCAATGTACCTGGCTTGACTGGCATTCAGGGCGGATTCGGAGGTGCGACATCTGCCTCGTACGCGTGGAACTCAATTCAAGCCTATGACGACGCGTTCTTTACCGCCGGAAATCATTCTGTAAAATTTGGCTTCGCCTTTGAGAATATGCAAGACAACGTGGCGGCTGGCGTATGGCTGAACGGCAGATTCGACTTTCCGTCGCTTGCCGGTTTTTTAACCAACCAACCGACAAGTATGAGGATAGGGAACCCAGCTATCCATAGGGAGCTAGGAGCAAGGCAGAGGATTTTTGCCGGCTATGTACAAGACGACTGGCGCTGGCGTCCGAACCTTACGCTTAACTTGGGCGTTCGCTACGAAATGGCCACCAAGCCTTCAGAGGCCAATAACCTATTCGGGACAGTGCAAAACCTTTTCTCAGGCACGGTTGTCCCAGTTAAGACATTATGGAACACGAACCCGACGGCGAAGAACTTTGAGCCGCGGGTTGGTTTCGCGTATGATCCTTTCGGTAACGGCAAAACAGCTGTACGCGGGGGTTTCGGTATTTTCGACGTGCTACCTCTCCCTTACCTGTATGCGTATACCAACTCTTTTTCTTACCCGATCTCATTGCTGCAAACCATCCCGGGTGTGCCCGGGGTGTTCCCGAACGCAGTGTTGCCATTGTTCACTTTCAATCCCAGTAACCTCACAAGTGCCAACGTGACTTACGATCAACCTAATCCTCCCCGGGCTTATGCCATGAACTGGAATATCAATGTCCAGCGGGATCTTGGCGGTAACGCATCTCTCATGCTCGGCTATGTCGGAACTCACGGCTTGCATGAGGCATTTACCAATGACAATGTCAATGTTGTACTTCCGACTCTGACCTCTGCAGGGTATCTGTGGCCATTTCCCGTCGGCAGTGGCAAGATACTCAATCCTCGGGTAGGGCCCATCCGACCAGCACCCCTTTGGGACAATTCGGTCAAATACAATGGTCTCCAGGCGCAACTTAAGAAAACATTAAGTCACGGTATCCAGTTTCAAGGCTCCTATACCTGGAGTCATTGCATCGATACGGGTAGCAATAACTTCTTTGGAGATACGTACCAAAATTCGGTCGACAGTCTTTTCTTCTTTGACATGCGACAGCGGAATGGAAACTGCGACTTCGACATACGCCACAACTTCGTTTTTAACGGAGTCTGGAATCTTCCAAGTCCCGGGTTCGGGGGTGTTGTCGGGAAGCATCTCCTTGGTGGCTGGGAGTTGGGAGGAATCTTGAATGCCAGCACAGGTAGCCCCTTCTCCGTTCTCGAAGGCGGCGATCCTCTCGGCCAGATCGGCGCGAATTCGGGGCCGTTTCCCGATCAGCTATACACTACGCCTGGCTGCCAAAATCCAGTCAATCCAGGGAACGTGAATGGCTACCTGAAGCTCAACTGCTTTACGCCTCCGGTGGCCCCTGCATCCTTCGCTTCTGTATGCCAGCCTGCGGCGCCAAGTGTCGCCGCAATCCTTCCCAATACGTGTATGAATTTAATGGGCAACGCCGGACGAAACCAGATCTTCGGTCCAGGTCTATTCACCGTCGACTTCTCCGCCTTCAAGAACTTCAATATTTCTGAGAGGTTTCGGGCTCAGTTCCGCGCCGAGTTCTTCAATATTTTAAATCACGCTAATTTCCAATCGCCCCTCGATAACAATACTCTGTTCAACCAAGATGGCACGCCGGTCGCTGGAGCAGGTGCGATCGATGCGACGACTACTACGTCGCGACAGATTCAGTTTGGATTGAAGCTTAACTGGTAAAAAGCCCAAGGGAGGTTTTGCGACATGTTAGAAATCCGCAAGCTGTTGTTGCTCGCTACAGCGATCATGGCGTTGAATGCAGTGGTTTCGGCACAGGACCCACAGCCTTTAAAGCTTAGCCAGACCATTACCGTTTCCAACGTAAACGGGCGTTTCGATCATTTTGGAATGGACCTTCCAGGGAAGCGGATTTTTCTCACTGGCGAGCATCAAGGCACCATTGAGGTGATAGATCTGGTTAAAGGCCAGCAGGTCCATACTATTACCGGACTTGTAAAACCGCACGCTTCGTACTATCGCCCAGAGTCCAACGAACTTCTTGTAAGCGACGATGACGGAATCTGCAAGGTTTATCGAGGTGATACCTACAGTTTAATCAAGACACTGAAGCTGACTCTCGAGTATTCCGACGGCCTGCGTTTAGATCCTAAGACTGGTTATATCTATGTCGTGAATTCGGGTCACCCCTTGAAGGGCGGGCCCCCCGCCGCTATGTTGGCTATTGTCGACACAAAGAACTGGACTCATATTGGGGATATCAAGTTTAAGGGAAAGGAGATCGAGGCCCTGGCCATCGAGGCTTCGGGACCCCGGATATTCGTGGATGTTGAAACGACCAAGGAGGTCGCTGTAATCGACCGCGAGAAACGCACGCAGATTGACACTTGGCCGCTTCGCGGAGGAGGCGGCGCCCCATATGCCATAGGGCTGGATGAGGTTCGGCATCGTCTCTTTGTTGTGACACGAACGCCTGGAGAAATCCTGGTCATGAATTCTGATTCAGGTAAGTTGATTACGAGACTTCCCGTTGGCGATGGGGCGGATGACGTATTCTACGATGCTGCGCGTCGCAGGCTTTATGTCTCGAGCGGTTACAGCGCAACTCACAACCAGGGGCGCATCGATGTGTACCAGCAGGACGACGCCGACCACTACCGGTCTATTCAGACAGTCTCGACGGGGGCGTCCTCGCCCACCTCTATCTTTGCCCCTGAGCTTAATGACTATTTTGTCGTTCTGGAGAAGAACGATAAGGATAGCGCTAGGGTACAGGTTTACAGTGTGAATCCCTAAGGAGTTGCTCCGACGGTCCGAAGTTTCAAATGCGCACTCCAATGGGTTTTCGCCGACACTGAAGTTTGAACACAAACGCGGAATTTTGCCGCACAAGCTCAAACGAGGGCGAACTTAATGTGTAAGAGACGTTCGGTAATGGCGGTACTGAGCATCGTGGGGATGGCTGTGGTCTCGTTCGCACAAGCTCCCACGCCGGTAGCGGTCCGTGCGGGCCGCCTGTTTGATGGAAACTCTGGCAAAATGCTGGTAGATCAAGTTGTGATCATAACTGGCGATCGCGTTTCCCAAGTTGGCTCGTTTCAGAACGTCACCATCCCTCCCGGAACCCAAGTGATCGATCTCAGCCGTGCGACGGTTCTACCCGGGTTGCTCGATTGCCACACCCATACCTTTGAGCACGCGAACCGTTGGCCTAAATATGCCGACTATGACGCTGAAATTCGTGAGCAGAGTGCCTCGTATCGTACGCTCCAGGCCGCGGTAGATGCGAGACACGATCTCGAGGCTGGATTCACCACAATTCGGGACCTTGAAACCCTCGGCGCAGAATATAGCGACGTCGACCTCCGAAATGCCATTGACGTGGGGCTTGTACCAGGTCCTCGAATGCAAGTGGCGACAAATGGGATTGCTGCTACGGGAGGATATTATCCCGCTGGCATGCACTATCCCTTTGGTTTTTCCGTACCACACACCATAGATGTCGTGAATTCTCCTGACGAGGCTCGCAAAGCTGTCAGGGAGCAAGTGATGTACGGTGCAGATCTTATCAAAATATATAGTATGTGGAGTTGGTCCTTCGACTCGAGCGGTAGAATCGTCGCACCGCCAACCCTTACACTTGCAGAGATACAGGCGGTTGTAGACGAGGCCCACAGAGAAGGGAAAAAGGTCGCTTGTCACGCTTATGGAGGGGAGGGTTTACGGAACTGTGTGGATGCCGGAGTCGATTCCGTCGAACATGCGTTTGACATCGACGATATAACCATCGGGAAGGTAGTCAAAAAGGGAATTTACCTATGCCCTACTTCTTATCTGTATCCGATTCAGGAGGAAGCAGACCTAGCGAAAAGTAACGGCAAGAACAGCCGAAAGCGTATTCAAGACGAGAGCTTTCCGCGTGTCCTCGCTGCGGGAGTTAAGGTTGTCTTCGGGACTGGCGTCGGCCCTTATCCGCACGGGACGCAGGCCAAAGAGTTCAGCCGGCTTGTCAGCTTGGGAATGACCCCAAGTCGAGCCATATTATCTTCGACAAATGTCTGCCCGCAATTGATGGGCTGGCAGGATCAAGTTGGATCAATTGAGCCAGGAAAATTTGCTGACCTCATTGCCGTCGACGGTAATCCCCTTACCGACATCACCGAGTTGGAGCGCGTGAAATTTGTCATGAAGGGCGGAGTTGTGGTGCGGGACGACTATAGGTGAGGGTTCCGCAGCTTGGGTGTGAAAGTCTAGCTCATACAGATAGTGAAAGGTTTTAATGAACACTAATCCGGGCCTCTCGAGTTCTGTAGTTTTTGTTTGCGTGCGTGCTCTGCACTCGTATCTCAGGCCTCAGCCGACGGGCCTATGATTTTACTGTATACACAGTAAGCTCTCTTCCCAGGGCGAGCAACCCTCCGCAAAATGAGTGCCCGTAGAAGGACCAAGGATTAGGGACAGCCTCGGGTCCGAGAGGAACCAAGGGATATTAACCACGTGAAACACATCACCGCAGATCGCGTAAACGCCGACCGCACATGGTCTGTCAAGCGAGATGAAAAGTCCCGCAGGCTGGCACGAATTTCCCATCTGAGGGATGGCTGTGTTCTCCGCCCTCAACACATTGTAGAAGTATTGGAGGCGCTGCTCGAACCGGGGGACATAGTTGCTCTGGAAGGTGACAATCAGAAGCAAGCGGATTTCCTGTCCAGATCGTTACAGCAAGTTGACTCTAAGCGAATTCATGATCTGCACATGCTCATTCCCAGTATCAGCAGGCCTGAGCACCTGGGTATCTTTGAATCCGGCATTGCCCGCAAAGTCGATTTCGCTTTCGCAGGGCCGCAAAGCCTACGTTTAGCCCAGCTCCTTGACGATGGCTGCCTTGAGATTGGAGCCATCCATACATACGTAGAACTCTACGCGCGGATGTTTATTGACTTAAGTCCGCAGGTAGCGTTTATCTGCGCAGATAAGGCGGATCAAAATGGGAACTTGTACACTGGTCCAAACACAGAGGACACTCCCACAATCGTTGAGGCAACAGCGTTTCGCCACGGGATTGTAATCGCACAGGTGAACGAACTCGCCAGCACGCTGCCGCGTGTCGACATTCCCGGCTCGTGGGTCGATCTGGTAGTTGTGTCAGACCAACCTTATTTCATTGAACCTCTGTTCACTCGCGATCCGCAACTTATCAATGAAATCCACATTTTGATGGCAATGATGGTGATCCGCGGTATTTATGAGCCTCATTCGGTTACCACTCTCAATCACGGAATAGGGCTTTGCACCGCAGCCATTGAGCTGTTACTTCCGACGTATGGTGAGTCCTTAGGCTTGAAAGGCAAGATCTGCAAGCATTGGGCTTTGAATCCCCATCCCACTCTGATCCCGGCGATTGAGACCGGCTGGGTAGATAGCGTTCACAGCTTTGGCAACGAAATCGGAATGTCAGATTATGTTGCAGCGCGATCAGATGTTTTCTTTACTGGTCGCGATGGCAGTATGCGATCAAATCGAGTCTTGTGTCATCTGGCGGCACAATACGCGGTTGATCTTTTCATTGGCGCCACTCTCCAGATGGATCAGGACGCAAATTCTTCAACCGTCACTTTGGGTAGACTAGCAGGCTTTGGTGGTGCGCCGAATATGGGTCATGATCCACATGGGCGTCGTCATAGTACTCCAGCTTGGTTGAGCATGAGTACCAAAACTGCTCCGTTAGTCCGCGGACGGAAACTTGTCGTTCAAGTCGCTGAAACTTATCAACGGGGCGGCGTACCAACTTTCGTCGAAACACTTGATGCAATAGAGGTCGGTAAGTCATGCGGGATGCCTATCGCGCCAATAATGATATACGGAGAAGATGTTAGCCATGTTGTAACTGAAGAAGGGATCGCGTACCTCTACAAAGCTGAAGGTCTCGGCGAGCGCCGTTCTGCGCTCGCCGCCGTGGCTGGCGTGAGTCCAATCGGCTTACGTGCCGATCCGAGCCTCCTTTCTAAGTTGCGTCAGAAGGGGTTAGTAGCCCTGCCTGAGGACTTGGGGATCAGACGCAGCGACGCAAAACGCTCTCTGCTCGCGGCGCGAAGCATAGAAGATCTGGTCTCATGGTCTAGGGGACTCTATCACCCTCCAGCAAAGTTCAGAGGTTGGTGAAAAACTAGCATGCAGCTCGGTTCCCTTACTCGTGCACACGAAAATCGCAATACCCATCTAGCGGCATGGGCAGTTGGCGCTTTGCTCAAAGAAGCAGAACTGACTCCGAAGCCTGCGCTGGTCGATCGCCGTGGCTCGGGGGCGCACTCCGACCTGACTCTGGCTCGAATGTATCGTTCCGCCTACTCTTTGCGGACCATGTTTGCGGCTATGGCTGAGATTGCAGGCGACCGGGTGCCCAGTCAGGGACTGCGTGAGCAACTCGCGCGAATTGGCCGAGAGGGTGAGCGAACCATGCTGGTCGCGACCGGAGGTTTCAATGCGCACCGCGGGGCGATCTGGAGTGTTGGATTGCTCGTTGCCGGTGTCGCCATGTGCGGCGCAGCCGCAACTCCCCGCGAGATTGCAGCTCAAGCCAGCAAACTTGCCAGATTTCCAGATCGATATGCGCCAGCCAATGAGAGCCACGGCACTCAAGTGTGTCGTCGCTACCGCGTGCAGGGAGCGAGGGGTGAGGCGTTAGACGGATTTCCGCATGTCGTGGAAGTGGGACTGCCAGCGTTGTATGAATCTCGAATGAAGGGAATATCCGAGACCCAAGCGCGACTTAATGCTCTCATGGCGATCATGAGTCATCTCGATGATACGTGCCTGCTGCATCGAGGTGGCATGGACGCACTAAGCGCTGCCAAGAATGGTGCCCGCGCTGTATTAATCGCAGGTGGAAGTTCTACGTCTTCCGGAATGCGTGCGCTGTGGTCCCTTGATCTCGACCTTCTTTCATGCTGGGCATCCCCAGGGGGTAGCGCAGACATGCTCGCGGCGACACTGTTTTTGGATAGTTACCGGCAGCGCACCTGGGAAACCCAAGTGCCAAATTCCAGATCTCTCCAGGGACTCTCGTGAACACCTTCAATTTTCAATATGCAGCGAGAGATCCTATTCGTCACCGGGCTCATGTCGGAGTTGTGTCCTCGGGAGACTTAGAAGTTCTTCTCGAGCCGTCATCAAGCCCCCATCACGCCGTTGTGAATGTGTGCACTAGCGTTGATGGCTACAACGAGATTTGGAAAGCGGTACTCGATCGTTTCTTCTTTCGTTATAAAGGAGCCGCTTCGATTTACATCAATGACTTCGGTGCAACTCCTGGTATGGTGCTTTTCCGCTTGGAACAAGCGGTCTCGGCGCCAAACACGAATCCCGCAGATAAAACGTCCAACTCTACGGAAGATCTTACTCTCAATAGTTTCATCGAGCTCAATGCGCGAGAACGCGCCAGAACGCTGCTCGATCCGATGACGTTTCACGAGCTACTCGGTCCTTTCGATCGTATCCAGTCCCCGTGGTTGAAACAGCAGGGTATAGTGCCGCAATCGGATGATGGTGTGATCGTTGCTCGTGGCACAATCGACGGTGAACCCGCGGTTGTTATTGCGATCGAAGGTTCATTTCAGGGCGGTAGTATAGGGGAGGTATCGGGCTCAAAAATCGCCGGAGCTCTGGATCTAGCCCGCAAAGACAGTGAAAGAGGGCTACCTACCCGGGCCGTGTTACTAATGGAGACCGGGGGAGTGCGCTTGCAAGAAGCGAACATCGGACTCGAGGTCATTTCCGAAGTCCACGCGGCCGTGGTGGCTTTGCGGCAGTATGTGCCAGTAGTAGGAGTAATAGCGGGTATGGTCGGATGTTTTGGAGGAATGGCTATCGCCGCTTCACTTTGCAGTTACCTCATCATGACTCGACAAGCGAGACTGGGCATGAACGGACCAGAGGTTATCGAGCAGGAGGCTGGAAGCGATGAGCTCGATTCCAGTAATCGTCATCTGATCTGGAGTATATATGGTGGACAGCAAAGATACGAGACCGGTTTTGTCGACGCGCTTGTGGAAGACGACGCCGAGATCATTTCGAATACAGTTAGAGAAATGTTCCGTCGTGGGCTGCCTGCCGAAAATCGTATATCGCAGGTCAAGAGATACCTAACACTTCTGGGCTTGATAGATACTTCAAAGCCGTTAGACGTTGGTACGCAACTCGAGCTCGGGGCAAAGCGAGGAATCGAGTGAAACAAGACGGCAAAGCGAGTCGCGCTCGCATCTGGTTTGAAGCGCTCACCGGCCGGTCAATTGCAACAGCAGCGGGCACAGTTGCAGCCGCCGACGGGAGTCTGGGAAATGAGACGGTTCGATTTCTCTCGGTCATCCCGGATCCTGGCAATCGGTATCCCAGGGTCCGCAACGGTGAGATGGGACTCGAAGAAGCATGGCGCATCGCAAAATACGTATATGAGGTAATCAACGTAGAGGAACAAGGTCTCAAGCGACCGATTGTGGCTATCGTCGATATTCCGAGTCAAGCCTACGGACTTCGGGAGGAGGCGCTCGGACTTCATTTGGCCTGCGCGGCCGCGACCAACGCCTATGCGACTGCTCGGATTGTTGGTCATCCGGTAATTGCTCTGGTCGTGGGGCGTGCTTTGGCGGGTGCATTTCTTGCCCATGGCTATCAAGCCAATCTCATATTGGCTCTCGACGCACCACGGATTACGATTCACGCGATGGGAAGGCATGCAGCGGCAAAGATAACCAGGTCCAGCATGAGTGAGCTGGACAAACGCGCTGCTGAAATTATTCCTCTCTCATATGACTTACACCGATATGCTGAGCTGGGCATTCTACATAAGTTGATCGGACACGTCGATGCCGACGCTCCTAGCAAACCGCAGATAGAGCTGGTGCGGCAAGAGTTAGTCGAAGCCATTAAGGATGCGCGTCTGGGCCCTCGCGATCTTAGTAACAGATTAACGTCTCCAGGCGCTCTGCGCACGCGTAGAGCTTCTAGGGAGGTTAGACAAAAATTGACTGAACAATGGGCTGTGCACTCGCAAACGCTTAACTTAGTTTCTGAACAGATATAGGTCTAGTAATTATTAAACTGTAAATCAGTGCGAAGCCTCTATCGACATATTGTGACTCACGATCTTCTTCGCATTGACGATGCCGACCAGCTTCGGGCCGACGGTTCAATTCCCGACTGGGTGGAAAAGTCTTTGGCTTTTGCTTCGTTTGTAGTCGTCAGAAGGGCTCCGAGTTTAAACGGGCTCGTGCCTGTTGGCGTCCGGGGCCGCACACGTGGTCAGCGGTTTGCAGCTTTTGTATCGCATAACTCCATTCGAGAACGCATAACTCCTGAGGAAATCACAGAGAAACGCAGTTGGAAATATAATCGGCTTAGGGAGACTTCATTCGCCATGGCGCTTGAGTACATTGAAGCGACACTTGTCACGTCGACGCTCACGTGGGGTCCGATCGGGAGCGTCGGGTTTGAGCTCGCGAGCGGCGCGCCCACGGTAGGTTTGGGCAGTGATCTCGACTTGCTTATTCGTATGGAGAGCCCCTTAAACTGCAAATCCGCCCGTCAATTATCCTTGCGTCTCGCCGAAGTGCCCGTCCGAGTAGACGTGCAACTCGAGACTCCGTCTGGTGCAATTGCGTTGGCTGAGTATGTGCGCGGTGAGCCGTCTGTAATGTTGCGCACCTGTGATGGGCCGCGATTGGTCTCGAATCCTTGCCGAAGTTGAATCTAACGAGGAGGCAGATATTGAAAGTTGCTTTTCTGTTTCCCGGCCAGGGAGCACAGCACCCGGGTATGTTAGATGGCCTTACGAATCATGCTGCCGTCACGGAGACGTTTCGTCAAGCCAGGCAGATTATCGGACAAGATCCTCAGGTATGGGATCGCGACCTGGCGTCGGTCGGGACCAGTGTAATCCAGGTGTACATATTCGTCGCGGGAGTTGCAGTATCGCGCCTATTGGAAGATCGAGGAGCAGTTCCCGACGCGGTCGCGGGTTTGTCCCTCGGTTGTTTTACTGCGGCGGTCGTTTCGGGGGCGCTTGAGTTTGAGCAGGCTCTTCGTATCGTGCGCCTCAGAGGTGAACTCATGCAAGAGGCTTACCCCGCAGGCTACGGAATATCAGCGATTGTGGGGTTGACCGAACGGCAGCTTTCGCTGATCGTGGACCAATCGAGTACCCCGGAAGCGCCGGTGTATGTCACAAACGTGAACGCTCCTCATCAGGTTCTGATCGCTGGATCAGACGCTGGAATGGAGCTGGTATCACAACGGTCTTTGCAAGCTGGTGCACAGAAAGCTGAACGACTGCAAATCAATGTACCCTCTCACTGTGCGCTGCTCAGGGCAATTTCGGAACGGCTTGCCTCGGCACTCGCGAAGGTGCAGATTTCTGCTCCTAAAGTGCCATACATCAGTAATCGTCGGGGCCGACCTTTACGTGATGCCAGTTCAATCAGAGACGATTTGTGGACAAGCCTTCAATATCCAGTGCGCTGGCATGAAGCTACCACTGTGCTATTTGAACTTGGAGTAAGGCTGTTTGTCGAATTACCACCAGGCCAAACACTTACAGATCTTGCCACGGCATCGTTTCCCGATGCGCGCGCTATTGCGGTCGAGAACAATCGGCTCGACTCAATCATAAAGCTCATCAAGCGCGAGAAGTCCGCAGCATAAGATCTTCTAAAGCCCCCCTGATTTGGAACGGTGAGGAACTCTCTTCCATCGCTCAATACGAGCCACCAACATCTTTATGGCAATTCATTTGACACCTAGCGCCGAGGTGTACTAGACTCTGCGCGTAATACAGTCCTGTATTACGTACGGTACGCACTTACCACAAGGAGAAAATTATGCGATGGAAGCCGGTTCTAGCAACACTTTTGGGGATCCTAGTATCTTCGATCGCGGCGCAGGGCCAAGAATGTGCCGGCACAGGCCCGGGCGGTTCCTGGCAGTGTGGAAAAGCCCCTGGTCCGGTTGAAGTTACGCGAGTTGTAGCTATTCGGGCCGGTCGGCTATTTAACCCGAATTTAGACCACTTATTGACGAACCAAGTCATTGTGATCAGGGGAGATCGGATTGTTGATGTCGGTCCGGCTGACAGCGTAACCATTCCCCCACAAGCCAAAGTTGTTGACCTTAGCCGGAGCACCGTCCTCCCAGGGTTAATTGACGCGCACGTCCACCTTACCGATTCAACACGCGGACCTCTGCACCAGCAACTGGTAGCCTTGAACTCAGCAACGCGGAGTTTAAATGCGGGCTTCACGACACTCATGTCTATGGGAGGATATGGGTACACCGACGTGGAGTTGCGTAACGCAATCGAGAGTGGACTCGTCGAGGGTCCCAGAATCCTGGCTTCTGGGCCGTTTCTTGTGATTACCCGACCCGGCGATGCCCCTTACCCACTGGACGGCAAACCGTTGCTCACACCGGCTACCTCCATGTTCTTAGTCGCTGATGGACCTGAGGCGTTGCGTAAAGCCGTGCGGGAACAAGTTCAATACGGCGTTGACCATATCAAAATATTCACAACCTTGTCGTGGGAGTCACTCACCAGCGGAAAGTTCGGTTTCACATCGAATGGAGAGATGTTTAACCAGCCACTTATGACCCTGGACGAGATCAGGGCCGTTGTCGATGAGGCGCATCGACGCGGTATATGGGTTTCCAGCCATACTTATGGCGGTGACGGACTCAAATGGGCTATCGAAGCCGGGGTCGATAATATCCAGCATGGCATGGGCGCCGACGATGCAGACATAAGAATGTTGGTAGAAAAACACCTGCCTATAACCTCCACTATTTTAGATCAGCGGCAAGTAGAACCGTGGGATCTGAAGCAATGGGCGCCATATAGCCGGTGGCGACTGCAGGAACGTACTTGGAAAAAAATGCTTGCCGCGGGTGTAAAGCTTGGCTTCGGAAGTGGCGCTGAACCAGCTCCGGATCGGATATATAACCAAGCCTGCTACTGTTCGCACGGCGTGCAAGCCGAAATGTTCCCAATCTACGTTTCGTGGGGCGCAACCCCTCTTTATGCGTTGCGCATGGCCACCACGATCAATGCCGAGATCATCCACATGCAGAACACTCTTGGCACAATAGAAAAGGGCAAGTACGCTGATATTATTGCTGTATCTGGAGATCCGCTACAAGATATCACCGAGATGCAACGGGTTAAGTTCGTAATGAAGGGCGGTCGGGTTGTGCGGAACGACCTGAGCGGTTCCACTTACCCAACGTTTTTATCCGAGCTCCCCCACACGGAGGAAAAAGCACCATAGTCGAGCCACCTGCTGGCTCGAGCTTAGAGCTCACCGTCGCCTTTAGGTTTTGGCAGTCCGACGCTCACTTGTGCCCCAGAAACGGGCTTCTGGGAAGCGCGCCAGATCGGTACCGACAAGCCGACTTGTCATTACTAATCTGGTATCGGTGAGTGCATTGGCGATTGGGCACTCGTCCAGACGCATCCCCCCCCGAGAAGTGCGTTAGATTTGCTTGCCAAGAATCAGGGGCACATAGCTTCGGGCGTCTTGCAGCAATTGCTCGCGCGCAATACCAACCTTGGCGCGAAGCTGCAAACCCTGCAACAAGTCAACGAGCAAACGGCCTCGCACCTTGGCAGAGGGTGTGCGAGTCAGGCGCCCCGCCTTCATCTCCTGCTCGAAACGTTTCGCGAAAATATCAGCGGTTGCGGTGAGGCCCTTCGCGGCACACGAACGGATCTCCGTTACCCGCTCCGACTGTCCCAGCGCAGCGGCGGCCATCATGCAGCCGCCGCGAGCATCGCCGGCAGCGGTGTTGACGGTAGCCTCGCAAAAGGCAGTCACGGCCTTGTGGATGTCCGGCTCCGCTTGAAATGCCGCCATTCTGGGAGCTCCATACGTTATTGCATAGCGCTCGACCGCCTTGAGCAGCAGGGTGGACTTGTCTCCGAAGGCTCGGTATAGCGCGGGTTTGGTGACGTTCACGGCGCGCGCGATCCGATCCACGTCGACTCCTTCGTATCCATGCTCCCAAAACATCTCAACGGCACGGTCGAGTGCTTCGTCGGGAATAAAGCCTTTTGGACGTCCTGGGGGGCGCTTCGCAATATTAGTTACCATCGCGTACGAAACTCCTTGCATTGCATCTATTGGTATCGTACTCTAGCGTATGTAACGCTGCAAGACAGTAAATACAGGAGACGCCCATGGAACATTCGATCGCACTCGTCACCGGCACCACCTCCGGGCTCGGTTATGCGGCAGCCCGCATGCTTGCCGGACAGGGCTGGCGCGAGATCATCGTCACCGGACGCAGCCTGGCTCGGGTGCGCGAAACGGCCACTCAGCTCGCGGCTGAGACCAAGAAACAGGTCTTTAGGCCGCTGGAGCTGGATCTGGATGCGCCGTCCAGCGTTCAGTCCGCCCTCGCCGAGCTGGTTAAGCGACGTCGGCCGGTCGATTTCCTACTGCTCAATGCCGGGATGGTCCCAGGTAAGAAGCGCGTGCTCACTGCGGCGGGCGTCGAGGCGGCTCAGGCCCCGCTCATCGGCCATCATCAACTGACTGCTGGGTTGCTCCATTCCGCAAGTAACTAACAACCTGAAA
Organism: uncultured Acidobacteriota bacterium; assembly: GCA_963702345.1. GTDB lineage: Bacteria > Acidobacteriota > Terriglobia > Terriglobales > Acidobacteriaceae > Gp1-AA145. The sequence goes on from CAVPCD010000004.1 coordinate 400,264, forward strand.
AGGATAAAAAATGAACGAAAGTATCTTGATAACCGGAGCAAATGCTGGGCTTGGGAAAGAGACTGCCCGACAGTTAGCATTGAAAAACGAAACAAGAAAGATAATTCTTTTTTGCAGAAATCGTGCGAGAGCAGAGGCAGCAAAAAAGGACCTTGAGGAGCAAACGGGGGAAAAGATTTTTGCAATTGTTATTGGGGATGTTACGGATGCAAATTCAGTAAGAAAGGCGGTAGAAGAAATAAAGGAACCTGTTGATGCAATCGTTTTAAATGCAGGTGGAGTAATTGGGAAAACGGCTGCGAAATCTACACCTTCCGGCATGAATCAATTAGCTGCTACGAATATTTTAGGCAATGTGATTCTAGTGGAGGAATTGATTAAACGGGACAAGCTAAGGAAAACAGTTCTAGCCGTCAGTGCGGAAGCTGTTCCAGGAGTAAAGATGCTCGGAGTAAAACGAGTTTCAATGAGGACTTCTTCTGTAGATGAGTTTGCTGCTGTTCTTGATGGATCATATTTTGGTAATAAGTTCAATGCATTGCAAGCATACGCATATGTCAAGTATGCAGAAACCATGTGGACGTTATCAATGGCAAGAAAATATCCTAAGCTCAAGTTTGTTGTTGTGAGCCCAGGGAATACAAAAGGAACTCAGGCGCCAGATAGTCTTCCCCCGGCAATGCGGTTCATGTTGAAGTATTTGATGATGCCTATCGTATTTCCATTGATGGGCGGAATGGTGCATACGCTGGAAGTAGGTGCAAAACGTTTTGTAGATGCCATTTCGGATGAGCGGTATAAAAGTGGCGTTTTTTATGCCAGTAAAGAGGGTAAGTTATCAGGGGACATGGTGGACCAGAGCACCTTTTTTACTGATTTGAAAAATACTTCATTTCAAGACAACGCCAACGAGGCAATTCACCATTTCATAAATTAGGCGCTCGGAACCGACGTCTCAGGGCAATTCTTCGCCCCCGGCTCAAGGGAAGTTCACCGGCCCAATTGAGGCGCAGCGCCACCCTCACCTCCACGATCGCGCCAGCCAAGAAGCCGCGTGGCAGGCTGTCGTCAAGGTCTCAGGTATCGACTTGTCTAGCCCAGCATCCTTGAGCGCGGGGTCCTGAAGGAGCGCCGGTCGCGGTCGAGCGCTTCGTCGGGGATAAAGCCTCTTGGACGTCCTCGGGCGCGCTTTTCAATATTAGTTACCGTTGCGTACGAAACTCCTTGCATCGCAACTGTCATTATCGTACTCTCAAGTATGTAACGCTTCGAGACAGATAAACACAGGAGAGAACATGGATAGGTTCAAAGGAAAAACAGCACTTATCACGGGCGGAACCACCGGCATCGGCTTGGCGACTGCAAAATTATTCATCAACGAAGGTGCCCGCGTGATCGTGACTGGCCGCGCCGCTGCAACGATCAAGACGGCTCAGGCTGAGCTTGGCGATAACGCGATCGTAGTCCGCAGCGACGCGACCTCGCTTCCCGATATGGATGCCTTAGCTCGGAAGGTCAAGGAGACGTTCGGCAAGCTCGATGTGCTGTTCGTCAACGCGGGATATGGTCGATTTATCCCATTTGAGCAGGTGACGGAGGAAGTTTACGACGAGATGCTGAACCTGAACGCGAAGGGACCGTATTTCATCGCCCAGAAACTGGCGCCGCTCATGCCGGAAGGAAGTTCGGTGGTCTTTACCACTTCAATGGCCAACGTGAAGGCGGTGGCGCCATTGAGCGCTTACGGCGCCGCTAAAGCAGCGCTTCGTTCCATTACTCGGAGCCTTGCTAGTGAGCTGTCGCCCCGTGGAATACGCGTCAATGCGGTGAGCCCGGGGCCAATTGAAGCGACGGACATACTCCAGAAGGTAGGAATGCCGAAGGAGGCGGCAGATCAGGTCTACATTCAGATGGCGCAAAGCGTTCCGATGAAGCGTATGGGCCAGCCGGAGGAAATTGCCAAAGCCGTGGCATTCCTGGCTATTGACGCAACCTACACGACGGGAATAGAGATTCCGGTAGACGGAGGATGGTCTCAACTCTAAGGTGTGGACCGTCCGGGAGGGTCAGCTGGCATCGAGAACGGTCTTTAATGACTCGCATACCATTGCGCCCCTGATGCAATAGCGAACGCAGTGGCGGCGGCTCGGTCGTCGCCACTGCGCGCTCCTCCCAAGAGGAAACATCGTTTTCGGCGCGACATTTACGATTGGCGCGGAACTCCCACGGTAAAGGAGGAGCAACAAGATGCATAACATCGTAGTGAGCTGTTTGGCGGTCGCTTATCTCTCAGCGAACGTATACGTCATCGTTAAGGTGCGGGTGTTTGAGTTAGCCCGTTCGCGCAAGCATCTTCTACTCTATGGCGTCCCCTTCATATTGTGGGGCTCTCTCATCCTGTTGGGATGCAAGCTCATGGAGATCATGCGCCGATTCGATGAATGGGCCGCCTGACCAGGCGTTCCCAATTGAAGAAAACAGGCTAATGCTCTCATTGTCGGCGAGAGACCATCGTCGTGATGACTCCTGATAAACGCGCTTGTCGCTACCGAACGATCACGGGTATTGATTGGCCAGAAACGGGCTTCGGGGACATCGATGGATGATCTCCTCGAAGCCGACTTCTGGCCCACGCCATCTCCCACCGACAGAATCACGTTGAGAGATTCATCGTTCAACGTACCGCTGTATGCGAGTGTTTCGGGAACGCGAGGGCTTGCTTGCGCCGGTAGATGTGGTGTAGATTCCTGCCAAGTTGCGCAGCCAAAGGAGGCGTATGAAGTGCTCCACTGTGCTCCATGCTGTATTTGCAACTGCTATTAGCGTATCGCTGCTCGGTTCGGTGCTAGCACTTCAGGGCACTAAGATGGATCCCAACGCGAAGACGATGACCATTGAGGGCGCCGTTCGCGACCTCGCTTGTCCCGTCCAAAATCCGGCTGGGACCGCCACCAACTTTGATTTGAAATGCACCCTGGATTGCGTTAGGCACGGCTCACCGATCATCATCCTCACCAAGGACGGCTTCATCTATTTCCCAATCTCTGCGGATATGCCCGATTCCGGCCAGCGTGAAAAGATGATGCCGTTCGTCGGCAAATATGTGCAAGCGACCGGTGCCGTATTTGAGCGAAAAGGAACTCGCGCAATTGCTATCACGCAGATCAAGGAACTAAAAAACGTTCATTTGGGCACCACCAGCGCTGACTGAGCGCCCAATCGCGAGATTAGAACGGGTTGTCGTGTTCCCCGCGCGGAAGCTGCCCAGAAACGCGCTTGTGGGAAGTGCCGACTGCGCGATGAGCCCGAACTCGTTCGGCTTTTCGCAAGTCCGATCCCCGTGTTTCGGTTTGTGTGCGAGTAGTGTGCTAAATCTGCACGACCGCATTCAAGGTTCTCAGGTCACTGCGCGGCTGACTGTTTGAATGCTAAGTCCAAGAGGAGCATGTGGTGTACAAAGAGCTGAACTCAACGGGAACGTTGATTCAGAAACAACCACGGAGGCTCCTCACGGACATATGTATTACATCGGACTGGATGTTCACAAGAAGACGATCAGCTACTGCGTCAAGGATGTGAGTGGTCGAGTTCACCAGGAAGGCAAGCTCGGCGCAACGCGCTGCGACCTGGACATCTGGATGAGAACTCTTCTGCAGCCCTGGACGGTTGCGATGGAAGCAACGATTTTTACCGGTTGGATCTACGATCACCTCCATCCGCATGCGACACAGGTCAAAGTGGCGCATCCCCTGATGCTGCGCGCAATCGCGGCTGCCAAGAAAAAGAACGACCGAGTCGATGCCAGTAAGATCGCCGATTGCTTGCGCTGTGACTTCCTGCCTGAGTGCCACATGGCTTCGACTGAGATTCGGGACAGACGGCGAACGCTGCGCTACCGCTGTTTGCTGGTACGGCAGATGGTGCAGACGAAAAATCGGATTTCAGGTCTGCTCATGGAAACTGGGGTGACATACAACAAGCAGCGGCTTCACAAAGTGGGATATTTTCGCGAACTGCTCGCGAGCAACGAAGAAGTGAGTGAGAGTATCCGACCTCTGCTCCGGCTGAGCCGGGATACGATCGCGAGACTGCAGAAGACGGAACGGGCTCTCGTAAGCTCGCTGCACGAGATCCGCTGCTGACCGAGAGAATCAAGCGACTTAGAACTGTTCCCGGAGTTGGGCCCATTACTGCGCTGACATGGGCTTTGGAGATGGGCGAGATTTCGCGCTTCCGATCGATACGACAAGCGATCAGTTATTGCGGGCTCTGCGGTGACGAAAGAAGCTCAGCCGAGAAGTCGATTCGCACACCGATTTCCAAACAGCGCAACAAGAATATCCAATTCGTGCTGATCGAGGCGGCGAAGTTGGCGCCGCGACAGGATCACGATCTTGCGATGCTCTATGAAAGAGAGAAACCAGAAAGGAAACGCCAATCGAGCGACGCTTGCGGTAGCGCGCAAGATGGTCGCATACCTTCTCGCCGTGGATCGAGGACAACGGGATTTCGTGCCTGCAGAAGATGGCAGATGCGACGCGGCTTGAAAACCAGGCCCACGAAAAGGAAAAGCACCAGGATCACACAGCGCGCAGACTGCCAGGTCCCGCCACTGACCGACTGAGCAACGGAGATGAAACTCCCGAGGCTCCCTTCTGACTGTTTCGGGACTGGCAGAGAACACACACTCAATCTTCTGTGACGGCCCTTAGGCCCGAGACAGTAAATGGATGTCTGGTTCTGCGAAGGCAGGAACCACCGCCGAGAGGCAAAATGCGAGCTGAGCGGTTCTGCATCCGAAAGATGCGCGCGCTCCCGAGCGCGCCTGAGCACCCGTGTTTTTCCTTGACAGAAGACTTACATGGATGTCGGTCAGCCGACGCGCTTTCGCCGACGATTATCGAATCCGGTAGAGGAGACTACGAGCAAACCAGTTACTCTAGGCCCCACGAAAGCGAAAAACACTCCGCTGCGTCCTGCAACTCTCACCGACGCCCTGCCTCTCGTGCCGGGCGTTGTGCGCGCTCCCGATGGCACTCTGAACATCGCTGGGTTAGGGAAGAATCACAGTGCTCTATTGGTCAATTCCGTTGATGTCACCGACCCCGCAACCGGCAATTTTGGCATCAGCGTACCCATTGATAGCGTCGAAACGATTCAAGTTTCGGAGATGCCTTACCTTGCCCAGTATGGGCGCTTTACCGCGGGCGTGGTAGCGGCCGACACTCGTCGAGGCGGAAATGAATGGAACTATAGCCTTAACGATCCGTTGCCCGATTTTTTCATCCGTAGCGGTCACCTAATGGGCGAGCGCGATGCCGCTCCGCGCTTTAACCTGAGCGGGCCCATTGTTTCGAATCGTTTCTACTTTTTAGAAGCCGATCACTCAGTTATTGCCGAGCTTCATTCTGATCAAGGCCGAGCAGGCACGCACGCTTGCTCTTCAAAACACAATGCAAGCGCTGGCATCAGAAATGGCAGACCAGGTGCCGGGATCTGAAGTAGTCGCGACTCGGCTGGCCGAGGTTCTGTTTATCCAGGTACTCCGGGCGCATATCGCGTCGGGACCGGAACGCAACAAAGGATGGCTTCGTGCGGTTTTCGATCCTCAACTGGGCACTGCCCTGAGTGCCATTCACGACAGAGTGAATACACCCTGGACGGTCGAATCCCTGGCCGAAGCGGCGGGCATGTCTCGCTCCGCATTCGCGGCCCGTTTTAAGGAGCTGCTCGGACAAACGCCACTGGAATATGTAACCGAGTCGCGGATGCAGAAGGCGATGCGGTTACTACAACAGCGTGACACAAAGCTCATAGACGTTGCTCGGTCGGTCGGTTACGAGTCTGGCGCTGCCTTCAGTAAGGCGTTCAAGCGAGTTGTCGGGGCTAACCCTGGTGAATACCACAAACGTGGTTTTGAAGGCCACGGTAATGCCGGAATGGCGGAAGATTTCTGAAGCGGAGGATCCTGACTTTGGCGGCGGGCCTAGGTGCCATGGAAGTGTGTTCTTCCAATGAAATGGGTCCCCAGGTGCCTCGCATTTGGGAACGGGAGACCACGGACCCAAAACCGACCGAAGCAGACCACGATCAGTCCCGGTAAACGCGCTTCTCGTCACTATAGGTTACCTTCATCGTTCTTCAACTCATGGAGAAGCGAACGCAGTGGTGCCCGCTGAAGCCGTTTGAGCCTACTGCGAGATGACCTAAACCAGCAGATTTCTCCTTCATTTTCGGGACGAGAGCGATCGCTTTACCAAGCAGCGGGAGAGTACGTGCTTTGATTGATGCAAATCTCCGTCGAATGGTGGTAGAGAAGCGGTATTCGAAGGTCCGAGAATGACCCATAGCCATTAGCCGTGGCGCCGAGTAGCTTGCCAGCCGGCATATATCCAAGTCGCCGCGAGGACTGCGAAGACTGCAGCCGCAGCTCGCGGAAACCATATCTTAACTACTACTGAAATCACAAATGCCAATCCGATGCCGAGAACTAGCACAGCTAGAACAGTAGTGCTCAGTAAGGGATTTCTTTGGCGAGCCAAGACGTTTTTCCAGTTGGTCTAATGAGCTATGCGCCAGAAGTGAGCACCCTCGTTTACCTAGAGCGCCTGCAAAAGGCTATGGTCAAATGGTCATACAACTCCCTACTTTTCAAAACCGGTGAAAAACTTCGGGCCGACCAGCGCAATTGATTTCGAGCTCCGTACTTCAAGATATGAACACTCTATGGCTGCTGAGCTGAGCTCCTAGGCACATGGGATGTGAAGCGCTTGAGAACGAATTCGCGGATCAGATTTGCCGCTGCATCCCCTCCAGTCGCCGCCAACCCGTTCAGCAGAACAAGCGAAGCGCCGCGGTCGGCAGCTGGGTAATAGAAATTTGAAATGGCGGCTGCTGAGAAGTTTCCGAGCACTCTTGAATAGTTTGGTTTCCATCGTCCATCATCGCCTCTGGCTACTACTGCGGCAGCGATTGCGTAGAGCGCGCGCGACCGGATACTGCCACTTCCTTTGTAAAATAGCGCGGGTCCTGATGAAAGATGGAAGGATAGACTGCTCTGCCCAATAGGGTGCCTGAGACGTGATTGGCTAATGCAGCGCTGTACCGCTTCCCATATCCTTCCAGGCCGCTACCGTACGCCGGAAAGATATTCTGGTATTGTTCGGCACCCGCAATCGAAGCCACACTTAAGAATGAAACTGGATCGAGAACCGACCGAACGCCCAGTTGTAGTTTCTGCTTCGCCTGCATTGGGGCCGCGTTCCAGTCATAACTGCTGTAAAAATTCGGAATTACCCCGGCGATGCGCTGGTGTTCAGCGATCCGCAGCTGCTGCTCCGCCAATTCTTCTTTGTTTCCACTTACAGTCACGCTAGTGGCGACTGCTGAGATCGAAAGCACCACCGGCGGCATAATACGAAACTCGCCTGCGCGCAATGAAATCTGAGATGAGGTAAACCTCGCCATCCCCGGCGCCGTCACTGTAAGCACATACACGTCCGGTGTCAGCCCTGCAAATGCGAACTGCCCGTCATCGCCAGATTCGACGCTCCGACCTCTAAAACCTGTTGGGCCGGAAAGTGTCACCCGCGCGCCCTGCAGCACGTCTTGATTAGTATCAACAACCGTGCCGGTGATAGTCGCCGTACCTACTAATTGCGAGTCAGTTGAACCCGTAGCCTGCGCTTGTTCAGGCGCATCTGGGAGGGTTGTTCGAACCATAGTCCCGCTAGAACCGGCTTGTGCAAAGACCAGCACGGACCCCAAACTTGGAACGACCAAGAAAATGACACAGCTTCGCCACTAGCAGCTTCGCCCGCTGCACAACACGAAACAAACAGCCACGTACATCCCGATATTCGACTGTCATTCTTTGTACTCTCTCCTGATCCAGCAATACTGTTCTCGCTATGATTGTGGAGATTCCGTAAATGTTGATTCGCCCGGTCCTAGAGAGACTGGCACGCGCCGCCGCTCCGAGTTGTTTTTACGATGCGGCAAATGAGGCCAAACGTATGCTCATCGGCGCTCTATGAACAAATTGTCATTTACAAGAAATTTGGCGGCTATTCTTCGTAGGTATGCTGAACGTAGAACCAAATTCTGAACGGGATAAGATGCAGAAGCGGGGACTTTCCTCTGTTCTCAATTCTCAAAATACGGACGTTTGCGCGGTCGTTCTTGTTGGCAACCGGATGGCTTTTGATTCCGACCATAACTTGCGCGCAGACGGACGAAATTCAGGTCTACGACGCGCAAATTTCCGAACCAGGGATCGTCAACCTGATGATCCACACTAATTTCACTCCCATCGGCCGCAAAGAACCGGCCTTTCCAAATGCGGTCGTCGCCAATAACTCTGTCAACGGAACTGCCGAATGGGCCGATGGCGTAAAGCCGTGGTTCGAGCAGGGATTATATTTGCCGGTTTATACCTTCACCTCTCAGAATCATGGTGCTGTAATAAACGGCTTCAAGATCCGAGAACTATTTGTCCGTCCTCGCGCTCACACCCAAAAGTTATTTTATGGGTTGAATTTCGAATTCAGCATCAACGCACTGTACTGGGAGCCGAAACGCATCACGTCGGAGCTTCGCCCAATCGCGGGTGTGCACCTCGATCGCTGGGACTTTATCTACAACCCAATTCTCGATACCGATTACACCGGCGGTTTCAAGGGCCTGCAATTTAATCCGGCGGGCCGCATTGCTTTCAATCTGAGTAATACATGGACTTTCGCCGCAGAGGAATACGATGGCTTTGGCCCGCTGCGAAGCTTTGTCCAGTCCGATCAGCAATTCCATGAAACTTGGGCCGTGGTGGATCGCAACGGTAAATTACTGAGCATCGAGACCGGAGTCGGCGTGGGCTGGAGTGCAGGAGCGGATCGTCTGACCCTGAAATTGATGCTATCTCACGACTTAAACTCCCGTAAATGATAAGTCTGCGCTGTGCATTCCGGCGCGACGCGAGATCCCAGGCTACAAAGACCCACTCTTTCGGCGGCATATGCTAACAATCGCACTCGAGAACAGAGTTAACCGAAGGTTTCGCTAGAAATAGGGGGGCGTCGCGCGCTGTTCGCTTCGAGAGAATGCATCGTGGACACCAGAACCTCAGTGGCTGTCGCCGTCGTGATCCGCGTCTTCGGCGCCTTTTAGACTGACGTATCTTGCGGCAGCGAAGGATTCTGAGGTAGCGGTGGACGTACAGCGGGGTGTTGGAATTGGCCCGCGTAGGAAGGATGGGTACTGCTCACTGGGATAATCACGAGTATGTAGATCGCCGGTGACGTCAACATGACGACTCGGGAGAGAAATTCTTGGTAACTGCTGGATCCCGAACTGGAGAACCCAACCATCTTCGGGTTTTCCGGCGAAAGATTTAAATCCCTCTGAACGCGCTTCGCGGAAACGATCCCTCACGCGGGCCGCTGATATATCTGGTTAATGATCTCGCTGACAATCTGAAATGACCGCAGCGCCCAGTTGTGAAGATCCGTGCTGCCGTGCGCCTAATCGGCCAGCGTTCGGGCAAAGCGCCTCCGAGGCCGACTTACTGTCGGTCAGCCAGTAAAGTGCAGAAGTCAGAGTCTCCATGCGTATTGTGTGCGGAGGTTGCGCCGCGGCGCAGCGCGACGGCTTTCCCTTGTTGAAAACCGTCACATGGGCAGCCCCAGCGCGTTAGGCAAAAATCTCATTCACCTTCTCGCGTACGGCTTGACTTCTTGCTGGCTTCAAATATCGCATCGTCGATTCCATATCGGTGTGCCCGAGCCACAATTGCACGGTTCGCAGATCAACCCCCGCCCATAAGCTCCAGGTCGCAAAGGTAGCCCGAAATTTGTGAAGCCAAAAACTCTCTTTCTCGAGTTCTGCGCGTTCAGCTGCCGCCTTCAAGCAATCCAAAAAGTCCAGCTTTGGCTGGCATCCAGCGGTCGGAAATACTAAAGGGCATTTCCCATCGCATTTAGCTCTCCAAGTTTTTAGCGTTTCGACTAATTTCTTGGGAATTGGCATCTCGCGTTCTTTGTGCGTTTTTGGAGTCCAAGCACGGTCTGGCTTGTGGCTGACGCGCACAGTGCCCGCTCTGAAGTTAATGTCTGACCAGTAGGTATACATCACTTCCTGCTCGCGCATTCCGGTCATTAGAAAGAACTCAAACCAGAGCCGCTCATCGGCATCACACGCCGCGAACAACGCGTTTAGTTCTTCCTTCTCGTAGATCTCAGGTTCTTCTTCCACGAATCGCGGCCAGTCATTCTTTCCGACCAAACCGCGCACACCTTGTGCCTTCAAAAAAGACATGACATTTGCAAACTTGTTCCAACACGTACGCGTCGCTTGTCCCTTCTCATCGCGGAGGAATGCCGCGAACTTGAGCAGGTCTTTGCGTTCGATCTCATCCACGTACATTTTTGAGCAGGATTCGGAGAAGTACCTCAGCGAAAGGTCATATGCCGCGTACGTCTTGTCTTTCCGGCCAAGTTTGGTCTCTTCCAGATAGTCGGCAATCGTTGTGCTGAGAAGTCGACGTCCCTTTTCCAATTCCGGCACCATCACAGCTACGCCGTTGTTTTTCGCGTTCAGTTCGGCTTCCTTTCGTAGGCGGCGTGCTGTGGCGTCCGCGGGGTCTTTACCGACCGATAGACGCTTCCGCTTGTTGCCTTCGCGCCATTCGAGGTAATACGCGCCTTCAGGGTGGCGCTCTGGTTTTCCGTTGACGAGGACTACATCAGGCTTGACGCGTCCATTCGGAGACAGAACTACAGGGCAGTATCGAAGTCCGACGGAGGTGCGGATCCGTTTTGTAATGTTGCACTGGCGATTCATGGTAACCCTTTCGCTGATTAGGTATCAGTGTAGGTATCACCACGACATAAGTGCTAGATAACAAAAGTAATGGCGGAGAGAGTGGGATTCGAACCCACGTTAGAGTTTCCCCTAAACACGCTTTCCAAGCGTGCGCCTTCAGCCACTCGGCCATCTCTCCGCTGTACGCGGACTCGCTCCCCGTTGATAACGCGCACGGAACCGCGAATCTGCGTTTCTGCGTTTATCTCGAACGCCGCTTCTAAATAACCTATCACCTTCCACGCACTCGTGGCACACCTGCGCCCGCCTCGTACAAAGCGGTTCGGCTTAGAATTGCCGATCACGGACGATCAGCAGGCTTCTCCATTAATTGATCCTGAAATACGGGAGCGGTACGAACTACTCTGTGGCATTGCTCTGTAAAACTCTGTGTCCTCTGTGGTTAAGGGTTCAAACCCCTACCACAGAGGACACAGAGTTTCACGGAGGAAAGCCACAGAGGAGTACCGGGAAACCGCCAGAGCCCGCAAACGAAGATTCAGCGCGCTATTGGCGAACAAAACACCTTTACGAACTCCTTATGGACGGCGTGAGACGATTTGAACGGCGTATTTTATGCTGCACGAACAAGTCCTAGAGATGTGCCGGACGATCTCCGCCGAGCGTGACCCCGCGAAACTTGTGGTGCTGATCCAACAGCTGCGACGGCTCTTGGCAGAGGAGCAGAAGAGAATTGGGGACCTCATCGCCGGCCATGAGTCGACGTCCCGCCCACCGGACTGAATTTCGGATTACGATTTAGGAACGATTCTTCGTCTCAGCCGGTTCTACTTCTGCGGGTTGTTCGTTGCTCTGGGCTGAGGTTTGCGCCGGCTGGACGGCTGCGGCTTTGGGTTCGAGGATAACGCGATTGTTCAGGCAATAGAGCGCAAGCTCAAGCCGGTCAGCGACGCCCAGCTTGTCATAGACCTTGCGCAGATAATTTTTGACCACTTGCTCGGTAGTTCCCACCCGCGCGGCAATCTCTTTGTTCTTCATTCCCTGGGTTACGCAGGAAACGATCAGTGATTCCTTCGGAGTGAGCTGCACCTTCGAGCGCCCGCCGTGCGGCCGGCTGCTTTGGCTGCGATAGGCTTCCATCACCCACTTCATGGCATGAGGTTCCAGCCAGGCTTCGCCTTTGGCAACGCTCCGCAGGCACTCCACAAAAACTTCGGAATCGATTTCGCGCGATACGATGGCATGTGCGCCGCGGCGGAAAAGTTCCAGCGTCAGTTCCTGGTCGGGCGACTCGGTCACCACCACCAGGCGCAGCGCGGGCGCGCTTTTCATGATTTCCTGAACAGAATCGATGGGGCTTTCCGCCAAAGCCGACTCGAAGATCAAAATTTCGGCGGAAAATTTCTTTGCCGCAGAAACCGCCTGGGACAAAGTTTCTGCCTGTCCCACCACGCGAATGTCGTCTTCAACCGCAAAAATTTTGCGCAAGCCGGCGCGGAAGATCGCCTGCGAGTCAGCCACGATCACACGAATAAATTGTTCAGTGCTCTCCATTGCCGGAGGGGCCACTCTTGCTTCTCCCGTGCTCAAACCAGCACTTGCCATGAGTTACCTTTTCCTGCCGCTAATCAGCGACGTTCAAAGCGATACTCGTCTATCACCACGCCAACTCCGCGCCGCCCGCCTTCTTCGCTGGTGCGCGCCACTCGCCCGCGGCATTGCACCTTGACGTCTGCGTCGGAACCGACCACATCTGCAGGGAATGAAATCGTGAAATCCACCGTCGAGCCGAGGGGCATATCCACTTCGTGGTGAAACAGCACACCGTTGGCGGAAATGTTGTCGCTCTCGGTATCCGACTCCCCCGTCTGCGACTTGATGTGCATGGGGAGTTTTACGGGGAAACGCGGCGCGCTCTGTACTTCTGAGTAGCGCGACCGCACAGCCTTCGCAGCGCCAGACGACTTACCCGATTGGTTAGACATCGTTCGCAGATTACATGGCAAAGTAAGCCGGCGAAAGTTACCGAAGTCATTGGCCTTCAAGTTGTAAAGCATTGTGGTACATGGACTTGCGGGTAGGGAGGCAGCAGTCGGCAATTGGCAGTTAGCATTTGGCGGTTCCACTTAGGTCATATCACTTCGGCAGCCAAAATTGCGCCGGCTGGAGGGCGCGGATCTCGATGACCACAACCGTCTGCTGAACAGAGGCTAGCCTTTGTGATCCATGAACATAGCCCATGTGACATTTGTCACTGAGTTATAGGCAATCAAGAGCTAGCATGCAGCCTGACGGCATTGCATTCATGAAAGACTTCCGACGTTTAGAGGTGTGGGGTCGCGCCCACGCTCTTACTCTGAGCATTTACAAAGTCACGGCGGGTTTCCCGACAGAAGAGCGCTTCGGACTGACCAGCCAGATGCGACGCTGTACTGCGTCGATTGGCGCGAACATTGCTGAAGGTTGCGGCAAGCGCGGCAACGCCGAGTTTCATAGATTTTTGCAGATCGCTTCTGGTTCAGCGAGCGAAACCGAGTATCACCTGCTGCTGGCCCATGATCTTGGCTACTTGACCGAACCAGCACACCGAGAATTGATGCAGCAGTTGACTCCGCTCAGACGAATGCTTACGTCGCTAATTCAACAAGTCGAGGTAGAACGTCAATTGTCCAAAAACTAAAACCGATCAAGGTTGCATGCACCTGACTGTTAGCTTAGCAATTGGCCTTTAGCATTGAGGCAGATCCGGTGCATCAAGGTTTCTGTGGCCAAGTGCCAAATGCTAATTGCCAAGTGCTATTTCTAAAACTTCGTCACTTCCGTGAAATTGAAATCCCGCACCTTCATTGCGGGCACTACCATGTCGAACGACTCTTCACCGCTAGTGCGCACCGGAGTGCTCATTTGCTCCACGTTTGAGAGCATCTCGATGAGGCTTTGATTGAAGCGGAAGTTGCGCACGCCGCAGACTAGCTTTCCGTTTTCCACGAGGAATGTTCCGTCGCGGGTCATGCCGGTAAGGATTTTCTCGTATGGGTCAACTTCGCGGATGTACCACAATCGCGTAACCAGAATGCCGCGTTCGGTTGAAGCGATCATCTGGTCGACGGTCTTTGGGTCGCGCGGCGGCTCGAAAACAATATTCATCGGGCCTTCACCCATCTCATTGGGAATAGGGAACCCGTGGCCCGTCGGCTCGATGGGCCCGACTTTGCCGGCGTATTCCGACTTGCGCATTTTCTCCGCACTCGCTCGGGCATAGACCAGTCGTTTCACGACGCCCCTTTCGACAAGCTGGACTTTTTGCCGGCGCAGGCCTTCACCATCAAACGACGGTCCCGACTGCAGAGGATGAGCCACGTCGTCCCAAACAGAAATGTTCTCGCCGAAAAGATTTGTGCCGATTCGATTATTAAGAAACGATCGCTGATCGAGAATTGCGAGGCCACCGAAATCGAAAAACATGAAGCCTGTCATGTCGAGCACGGCCGAGGGTTCGAGAATCACCGTGTACTTGCCAGCCGGAATCTCGCGCGGCCCTGCCGAGTCCACCGCTTTTTTCGCGGCGATCTCAGCCACCGCTTGCGGGTTGAGCTGGCTGACATCGGGTGAATTGAATTTTTGCCACCCCGAAGAATCAGGTGCCAGCATGGTAATCGAAATCTCTGCCGAGGTCTGCGTATGCCAGTTGCTCAGTCCGTGAGAATTGAAGATGCCTTCAATCGATTCCGAGCTGGAGAAAATTCCCGCGGTGGTGAGTTTGCGCTTTTGCGCAATTGAAACGATCTTGCCGACACCCACTGCTCGCTGTTCCGGCGATACCGCGGCTGTCTCAGCAAAGTGCCGTGACGGCAATGTCTGTGTGGCGCGGGCGCCTTCTCCCGCGTCCGGCATCGGCAAGAGGTCTTCATCTGGCTCCTGCACCCTTGCCAAATCTTCCGAAGCTTTCACCACGTCTCTTAGGCTCTGATCATCGAATCGGTTCGTTGTAGCGCGGGCGGTTCGTCCGCCAAAGACGGTCCGAACGGACACCCCGTAATTTTCTTCCGCAACATTCTGATGAATGGTGTTGTTGGCAAAACGGGTAAGCGCAGATCGTCCGCCGTAGAAAAGACACTCGACCTCGTCGGCGGTCGACTGTTTCTTAATTCGAGAAAAAATATCGGCGGCTTGATCTTGAGTCATCAACGGACTTCCAGTAACCTCGTCCCTAGCCCCTCTCCAGCGGAGCTATCATTCGTTCAAACAGGTTCCAGCGACGTGCCACGAAGAGAATTTCTCCAGGCATCGGCTTGCGGGAACTCGGTCCGTTCCCAGCCCCTGGTCCAGGATTTGCGCTTACGTATCCTTTCTCCACCACTTCACGCGTGCCTATTAGCGCTGAACAAACGCACCACCAATGTTCGGAGCTCGTCAGGTCGACCCAAGCCCTTAACTGAGTCGGAAAAGCTTTGGGAAGAGTGAATTGGGCTTCCCCTTTACTGTCGGTCTGGGAACGAAGTATCGGCGGCTCGCTCCCACTCGGGGCTGCGCGGTTATCGTAGAGCAACGTGATCGATACGGCTCGGTTTGGCACGGCGTGGCCACTTGCGTCGATTAGCTTCAGCTTCACAATCTGAGCCAACGACGAGGATGAAAGCAGCACAATAAGAATGATTGGTAGAATCCGACTGTCTCTTCCGCCGCCGGACCCAGCCATCGACAGTTGCCTGCTTTTCCGTCTAGGTTCCCTTATATGCACTTCCCACCTTCACTCCCCGAAACCGCGCCGGACTCGCCCCGTGGCCGGTGCCCATGACTTGCTGGGGTTGGCCTTTGCCGCAATTCGGCGTGCCCCATAGCGTCCATTCATCACGCGAGCAGATCGCATCCATCGAATTCCAGAATTCCGTCGTGATTCCAGAGTACGAGGGGTTTTTCAACATGCGCGCTCGCTTGCCGTTCTTGATCTCCCAACCGATTTCGGTGCCGAATTGGAAGTTGTAACGTTTGTCGTCGATCGACCACGAGCGGTTGGTCTGAAATAAAATTCCGTGGTCGGTGGATGAAATTAATTGCTCGCCGGTCAGCGGCTTTTCTCCCGGCAAAATGCTGATGTTGGTCATGCGAATCATCGGCAACCGGTTCCAGCTCTCCGCGCGCAGTGTCCCCCCCGAGCGCTGCAATCCGATCAACGCCGCGGTTTCACGCGAGCTCAGATAGCCGGTAAACAGGCCGTCGCTGATGATCGGAGTACATTGCGCAGGAACGCCCTCGTCATCGAATGCAAAAGTACCAAGGCCAGGGCCATGTTCCTGCCGCGCGTCCGCGACCACGTTAACCAATTCGCTGCCGTATTTGAGGGTGCGCAATTTGTCCAAAGTTAAGAATGAAGTGCCCGCGAAATTCGCTTCCATGCCCAGCACCCGGTCAAGTTCAATTGGATGCCCGACGGATTCGTGAATCTGCAGGCCGAGCTGCGAGCTTTCGAGAATAATGTCAAATACGCCCTGCGGACATTGATCAGCGCTGTGCAGAGCAACTGCCTCTTCGCCGATTCGGCGGGCATTCTCGACCAGTTTCAGCTCGTCGATCAGCTCGTAGCCTTTGTTCTGCCACTGGCCGCCGAAAGAATTGGGATACGACCTCTTCTGGATCTCGCTGCCCGCAAAACTGTAAGCCACGTATCCCGCGCCGGTTGTGATTTTGGTCTGGTGAATGTCCGCGCCTGCGGAAGAAAAGAACCACAGTTCCTCGCGGCGAAAATTCATGTTGGTTTCGGCGAGGGTGACGCCTTTCACTGATCGCAGTTCCAAATCAATCTTCTGCAACAGAGCCAGGTTCTGTTCGATGGAAATCGAAAAGGGGTCGATTTTGTGTGGCGTGGTCCATTCGGCGACCACCGCTTTTTCAGGGACCAGTTGGACATCTTTCTGTTTGACCTGCGCTGACGCTCTCGCGATCGCGACCGCCTGAGCAGCCGTGGCCTCGACCGATGCCCGGCTCAAATCTGCTGATGATGCGAATCCCCACGCTCCATCCACCAACACCCGAACGTTGAATCCTTGCGAGCGCGAATCTGAGGCGTTCCCGATTTTGCCGTTTTTGGTGGCTAGCGCCCGGCCGCGTTCATCCACGACGCGCACGTCTGCGTAGGTGGCTCCGCGTTGAGTGGAAGTGTCGAGGGCCCAGGAGGCGAGGTCTTTCATGGCGGAGACTAAAATTTATCACAATGAATGTGAGCGGATTTGGCCGCGCTCATCCTGTGAAGGCAGCAAGAGCTATGGTCCTGAGATTTTGGATCGGGAGAGCATTCTTGTGGCTGCCTGCACGAATTTATCGGGGCCTTCATCGAACATAAGCCTGCTCTTCTGGTAGTAAGTGGTAGCGCCCTCGTCGATGAGTTTTTGATCATTGGCCTGACACAGGCTGCTCAAAATCATGACTGGGATCGAGGCGGTCTCCGGTTGGCTCCGGAGCGCGCGCAAGACCAACTGCCCGGGCAGTTTCGGAAGCATCAAGTCAAGGATCACCAGGTCAGGTTTGTGCTCACGCGCCAAGCGCAACCCTTCTTCGCCGTCCGCGGCCGCAATCACCTCATAGCCCGCGTGAGTTAAAGCCCTGGCGTTCGATAACCGAAGAAAAGCGCTATCGTCGACTATCAGAATTTTCATGCGCGATTCCTGACGCCAAAGGGTAACTATCGGCAAATAAAGGGGAAAGCTTGACGTGACTCAGAACACACCGGAACGATTGGCGATGAAGGAATGCGACAGTTTACTGGCTACGCAGGCCCGCTAGCGCAGGTGCTGACCGCGACTTTTTCCAGTCGCATGTGTTTGTGAATACAAGGATTTAGAGTGGCACAGGCGCGGAGGTGGCCGGTCATGGCAAAAATCATCGAGTTCTACATACCTTCTAATTTCCGCAGAAAACAGAGAGCTTCTAATCGAAAGCGTGGGCAGGTGATTGAGTTCGTACAGCGACCCAAGTCGGCATAAATCTGCCTTCTGATCCACAGCCTTGGGGCTGGACAGACAGCGGACTTAGTCGCCGCTAACCTGATGGTGGGTGGGGACAAAAATCACTGCCGGACGCGGTTTTTGCGATTGGCTGGCGAAGGCGTGCAGCAGGGCGAGAACGCTGGCGTAAGCGGCGGTGATTCCAAGTGCAACGGACCCGGCGACGGTGAAAGTGACAACAAAAGCAACCAGCAAACTTCCCAAGTTCGGCCTGCCTTCCCGTCGCTCCAGCAGCAAGAAAAGAAACGGCTTAATTCCGATCTCCACTGCTGAAACCACGGCCAAGGTGGCACCCAGGTGGCTGGACCGGTGCGCCTCTACTTTACTCGCGTTGACGCTTGCCGCTGTTTACAAATAAGATACGTGAGTAAAGCCGCGCACCTTCACTTTCCAACATTTCTGTGGACCCGTCCACGTTACCAAAGACCAGTTATCAGTCGAACAATGGCCATTAAGGAAATCTCGATCCGGGGCGCCCGGCAGCACAATCTCAAGAACATCAACGTCGAAATTCCGCGAAATGCCCTGACCGTGATCACCGGGCTCAGTGGCTCGGGAAAATCGTCACTAGCATTCGACACGATTTATGCCGAAGGCCAGCGCCGCTACGTGGAAACTCTCTCGGCCTACGCTCGCCAGTTTCTCGATCAGATGGAGCGCCCGGATGTGGACGCGATCGATGGCCTGAGCCCGTCCATTTCAATCGAGCAAAAAACCACCAGCCGCAGCCCTCGCTCGACCGTGGGAACCATCACCGAAATCTACGACTACTTGCGATTGCTGTACGCCTCGATCGGAATACCCCATTGCCCCAAATGCGGGCGCGCAATTTCTCGGCAGACGGCGGCGCAGATTGTGCAACGCGTAATGGCGTTGACTCCCGAAGACCGCGTCATGGTGCTGGCGCCGATCGTGCGTGGGCGCAAAGGCGAATTCAAGAAAGAAATGGAGAAGCTGTCCGAGCATGGCTTCAGCCGCGCGCGCATTGATGGTGAATTGGTTAACCTGCAGGAGGACGCGGAGGTCCAACTCGATAAGCGCAAGAACCATACGATCGAAGTTGTCGTTGACCGATTATTAGTGAAGCCTGGAATTGAACAACGGCTTGAGATGTCTGTTGGGCTGGCCATGAAGTTGGCTGGCGGCCTGGTGCTGGTTGCCGTGGTGGGCGGAGAGGAGCAACTTTACTCCGAGCGGCTGGCATGTCCGGATTGCGGAATCGATGTGCCGAAGTTGGAGCCTCGATCGTTCTCGTTCAACAGCACTTACGGGGCTTGTCCCGAGTGCCATGGCTTGGGCAGCACTTACGATTTTGATCCGTCAAAAATCATTAATGATTGGTCGAAACCCTTGCTGGACGGCGCACTCGGGCCCGGCTCGGCGTCGCAGAACCTGATCCATCAGATCGAGATCGTGGCCGCGGCATATGGCATCGACTTGAGCACGCCCTTCGAAAAACTGCCGGACAAAATCCAGAATTTGTTTTTATATGGCGAACCGGAGAAGCGCGGCAAAACCGGCTATCTCGGAATCTTCGGATATCTGAAGAACGCGATGGATGAGTCCAGCTCCGAAACCTACCGCGACTGGCTGATGGAACACATGTCGCCAACGCAATGTCCGGCGTGTCATGGCAAACGTTTGCGCCCTGAGAGCCTGGCGGTGCAGGTGGAAGGCATGTCGATCGCCGACTTCACGGCGATGCCGGTGTCTCGGGCGCTCGAAAAAGCGCGCAGCATCAAGCTCGCGGGCCGCGAGTTGCAGATTGCAGGACGCATCATGAGCGAAATTGTCGAGCGCCTGCAATTTTTGAACGCGGTCGGGCTCGGCTATATTTCTCTCGATAGATCGGCCGCGACACTATCCGGGGGCGAAGGACAGCGAATTCGCCTGGCCACTCAGATCGGATCGAAGCTGCGCGGCGTGCTGTACGTTCTCGACGAGCCATCGATTGGCCTGCACCATCGTGACAATGGGCGTTTGCTGAATGCGCTCGAGGAATTGCGCGACCTGGGAAATACCGTGCTAGTGGTTGAACATGACGAAGAAACCATTCGCCGCGCGGATTACGTCGTCGATCTTGGTCCGGGTGCGGGACGTCACGGCGGGGAGATCGTGGCTCGAGGCACGCCCGAGGAAATAATGCAGGCGCCGGAGTCACTAACGGGCGCATACATGTCAGGAGACAAGCGGATTGAGATGCGCCCCGAACGGCGCAAAATAAACGGGAGTGCGATCACGGTTCTGGGTGCGCGTGAAAATAATCTAAAAAGTGTGGACGCGACTTTCCCGCTGGGATTGATTAACGTCGTCACCGGTGTTTCGGGATCTGGAAAGTCCACTCTGGTGAATGACATTCTTTACCGCGCGCTGGCGAAGGCGCTGTATCGCTCGCGCGAACAACCGGGTGAGCACAAGTCGATATCGGGCACTGAGAATATCGATAAGGTCATTCGCATTGACCAGTCGCCGATTGGGCGAACCCCGCGATCGAATCCCGCGACTTACACGCAAGTATTCACGCACATCCGCGATCTGTATGCCATGCTGCCGGAATCTCGCGAGCGCGGTTACAAGCCGGGCCGTTTCTCGTTCAATGTGACCGGGGGAAGATGCGAGGCCTGCCAGGGCGAGGGGCAGCGGCGCATCGAGATGAATTTTTTGCCTGACGTTTACGTGGTGTGCGAAGTCTGTGGTGGCCGGCGCTACAACCAGGAAACGCTGGCGGTGAAGTACAAAGGCTATTCGATCGCCGACCTGCTGGAAACTCCGGTTTCAGAAGCGTTGCCGATTCTGGAAAACATTCCGCAGGTGCGGCAGCGGTTGCAAACGCTGGTTGATGTCGGACTCGGATACCTGCACCTGGGTCAATCCGCAGTTACGCTTTCGGGCGGTGAGGCCCAGCGCATCAAGCTGGCACGCGAGTTGAGCAAACGGCAGACTGGGCGAACGCTTTACCTATTGGACGAACCGACAACCGGACTGCATTTCGACGATGTGCGCAAGCTGCTCGACGTGCTGCACAGGCTTACAGATCTCGGGAATACCATCATCATCATCGAGCACAATCTGGATGTGATTCGAAATGCCGATTGGATCATCGATCTTGGCCCCGAGGGCGGCGAAGAAGGTGGGCGCGTGATCGCGCAGGGAACGCCCGAGCAAGTGGCGCGGAACAAGAAGTCCTACACCGGACAGGCGCTGGCGGAGTATGCGGCCGCTGCTGGTAGCCATCCTCAGGCCGCTGTGAGCTAACTGAGCTCGGCGGACGAGGCGTCCGCCCCACACACTCGCTTTCGTGTAAATTCAAGTTATGTCGTCGAATTCAGGATGGAACGGGCCTGGCACTGAGAATGCTCCTGATCCACTGATACCCGAAACTTCTGCGAATTTGAGCCTTCCGCCTGCGGAGAATCCTCCTTTCGGAGGAATCGAAGTTCTCCAAATCGGGCTGCTGATGTTCGTGGTGCCGATCATTGCCGCTCCGTTCATCGTTGTATTAGTGCAGAAGTTGCTTTATCCGCATTTGTCTTTTATGCAGGTCGGTTCCAAGCCTTGGGTATTGTTGGCCCCTCAATTCATTTGGTTCGCGGTCGTGGCGTTGTTTTTGATCGACTATGCGAAAGGTAAATTTCACCACACATTGTGGCAGGCGATTCGATGGAACTGGCCCGGACACCGCTGGCCGGTAATGGTGGGCGTCGGATTCGTAACCCTGCTGGCATTGCAGGGACTCGAGCGCTTGCTGCCGCTTCCGAAGACCAGCCCATTTGATCAATTTTTTGATCGCCCGCTTGATGCGTATGCTTTTGCCTTCCTCGCGATTGCGTTCGCGCCATTTATGGAAGAGTTATTCTTTCGTGGATTTCTTTATCCGGTGCTGGCGCGGCGAGTGGGAATGACAGTCGCAATTTTCCTGACCGCCTCCATATTCGCTTTCATTCACGTGTTCGAATACAAAGCCTGGGGTCCGGTACTCATAATCTTTCTGGTCGGCGTGGTCTTGACGCTAGTGCGCGCGAAGATGAAGTCAGTGGGCGCAAGTTTCATCGTGCACTCCGTTTATAACGGGGTGCCGGTTGTTGCCGCAATCATTGCCAGTCACGGCTTTCAGCACCTGGAGAAACTGGCCCAATAACTCTGATCTGATCCCTTAGGAAAAAAGGCGGGACAGCAATACTTGAAGAGAATACATGGAAGCAGCGTCGGCCCTCTCAATGAGAAGAGAGCGCCGGCTGGGGTTCCGTACGTCTGCGATAGTCGTCCAGTTCCGAACGGAAATCCTCTAAGTCATATAGCGGAATGTATGTCGGAATCCTACTCCGAACTTGATCTCCTCCCCCCTCCAGCCTATCGACTAGGGTTACCACAGCCACAACATTACAACCCTCTTTTTGGGCCACTTCTATTGCTTGAAGTACAGAGCCCCCTTTTGTAACTACGTCGTCCACAATGACGACTTGGGCTCCCCTCTTCTGAGGCGCGTTCTCCATTCTGTTCCGTGTTCCATGTTTTTTGGGCTCTTTGCGGACGTAAAACCCGTCTAGCTCTATCCCGCGCAGCCGAGCCTCCATCATTACCGAGCCGATAATGGGGTCGGCTCCAGTGTTCAATCCGCCTATAGCGACAGGCCGAACCGGGAGCGCAAGAATCTTCTCTAATACCAATTTTCCAACTAAATCGGCACCTTCCGACAAGAGGGTTACTCTTTTACAGTCAAAGTAGTGATCGGAAACACTGCCGTTGCTGAGGGTGATGGGCCCAACGATTAACGCGTGCTTCGCGAGCAGGTTCCTCAATTTTTTAGAGATCTGTGAATCGGTTTTCATGTGGGTTGGATGGTAGCATGACACATTGCCACAAGAATTGTGCAGGCCTTTGTGGACGAAATGTGCAAACGTATCCCAAAAATTATTAACTAGGCACGTACGCCTAGTTCTCAATTATCATAACAGCATTTCCTTGGGAACTGCCGCGATCGACCAACTCCATAGGTCAATCACTAGCTAGGCTAGGGATCGGCTTACTTGCGATAATTGAACAATCCATGATCCAAACTCTCGAATGGACCGACCGCGGTGTGCGCTTCATCGACCAGACCAAGTTGCCGACCGAAGAAGTTTATGTGAATTGCACGACTTACCAGGAAGTCGCAGATGTGATCCGCAACATGGTGGTGCGCGGCGCGCCAGCGATTGGAGTCGCGGCCGGGATGGGCATTGCGCTGGGAGTGAAAAATTCGAAAGCTGCAAACGTCGGCGAACTGAAACGCGAGTTCGACCAAATTTGTGACGTCATCGGCAAGACCCGTCCGACGGCGGTGAATCTCTTCTGGGCCATCCGCCGCATGCAACAAAAATTCGAAGAGCTTCGCACGCGTACGCCGCAGGAAATCAAACAAGCGGTGATCGAAGAAGCCCAACGCATGCACGCAGAAGACATCGCCATCAACCGCGCCATGGGCCAGCACGGTTCTGCCCTGATGCCGGCGAGCGGCGGAGTCCTGACCCACTGCAACGCGGGCGCTTTGGCAACCGCCGGATATGGCACCGCGCTGGGCGTCATCCGTGCCGCGATTGAGAACGGGAAAAAGATCCACGTCTACGCCGACGAAACCCGCCCTTTTCTTCAGGGCTCTCGGCTCACCGCCTGGGAACTGATGAAGGACGGTATCGCAACCACCGTCATCTCTGACAGCATGTCAGGCGCAATGATGCGGCAGGGAAAAATCGGCGCCGTGATCGTCGGAGCAGACCGGATCGCCGCCAATGGAGACGTCGCGAACAAGATTGGCACTTACACGGTGGCGGTTCTGGCGAAAGAACACGGTATTCCCTTTTATGTGGCGGCCCCGATTTCTACCATTGATCTTGCGACCCCTGACGGCAGCAAGATCCCCATCGAGCAGAGAAATCGCGCTGAGGTCACGCACATTGCCGGCAAATTGATCACGCCTGAAGGTGTCGGCATAGAAAACCCGGCGTTCGACGTTACGCCGGCCAAGTACGTCACTGCGATAGTGACCGAGCGGGGCATTGCCCGAGCTCCTTACGATGAGTCTTTAGCCGCTCTCTCTCGCGACCCCGCCGAATTAACTACGACCGGAACCTCTAGAAAGTAGCAGCTTTAGCTTTCCACACTGCCGTCCCCTTACGAAGGTAATTGTCCAAACCGGCTTTTACGCGACTTTGTTGGTCAAAGACGGTAAAACGTAAGAAGCTGCTGGAAGTGTCTTTCGCGAGGGTTTAGATGTCCCAAGTAAGGCAAGAACAGCCGTCCATGCTGGCACGGGCCGAAGCCATTCAACGGCAGATCCACGAGTTGACTAGTCGAGACACACAATTGTGGTCGATCGTCACCCTGGTCATTCTAGTACTGACTGCTGGTTTTTTAACCCTGGTAGTGCCGAATCTGGCCGTGAAGCAGCGCATGATCCGCATTGAAGAGGGCTATTTGCCGCAACTCTTCTTTGGGCTCATTTGTCTGGTTGTACTATTCAACATCTATTTGCTCTCGCAGCGCGTGAACTTGAATTCAACCCGCAAAGCGCTGATTAGTGAATTAGTGCTGAACGAGCGCCTGGAAAGTCTTTCGCTTATCGATCCGCTTACCCAGCTGTTTAACCGCCGGGCCCTAAACGAATTGATTTCGCACCAGGTCTCGCGTGCTAACCGCAATGGCGGACCGCTGACCTTCCTGATCATGGATATCAACGGATTCCAGGAGCTGAATGCCAAGCTGGGCAGCATGGAAGGCAACCGCGTGCTTACCGATTTTGGACGCATACTGAAAAAAGTATTTCGCGGCGGCGACTTGATCTTCAGGCAGGGCGGAGATGAATTCTTAGTTGTGATGCCGGACACAACCGAGCAGCAGGCTGAACCGCCGCTAAAAAGATTGTTGGGCCTGGTGGAGACGTGGAACCTGGAGAACGGAAACCGGTTTCAACTGTCCTTTACGTGGGGACTCGCGGAATATGTCACCGGAACGAGTCTCGAAGATGTGCTTCGTACCGTCGACCGCAAGCTTTACCAGAAGATGCACAATCTCGCGCCGGTGTTTTGAAGCTAGCACTCAGCATTCAGCACTTGGCATTTAGCACTTGGCATTTAGCATTTGGCACTTAGCCAAAGCCCCACTGAAATGGTTGCGAAGATTTTGTCGCGCATCAGGGAATTGCATTCACGAATTTTCCTCAAGGTTAAGTTCGGGACGGATCAATAAGGTCGCTGACTGCCAGTGCTGTTTGCCAATTGCCAACTGCCAATTGCCAACTGCCAACTGCCAACTGCGCTTCACAACTTCAGCGCTGCGCCCTTATCCAGATACCACAGCAGTTCACCATTTCCGGGGCGAACCTTTTGGCAAGGTAAGTTCGCGGCCGGATCCTTGAGTGCTCGCCGTACCATTTCCGCTTTTTCGTCTCCGCTGACCAGAAACATCACACAAGCCGCGTTGTTCAACACCGGGTAAGTGAAGGTGATGCGAAAGGTGTTCAGCTTCTCCACCCAGTTCGCAACCACGAGGTGATCTTTTTCCTGTAAGGCTGCGGTGCCGGGAAACAACGATGCGGTGTGTCCGTCGGGCCCCATGCCAAGCAGAATGAAATCAAATCTCGGAAAGGCGTCGGTTTCCAGATGGAAAAACTCTTGCAGTGCTTGTTCGTACTTGGCAGCTGCTTGCCGAGCGTCCGGCAACTCGGAGGGAACTCGGGAAATATTTTTCGGAGGAATTGGCAGCTTCGAAAGCAACGTCTCCCTCGCCATGCGGTAGTTACTCTCCGGACTGTCAGGCGGGACATGACGCTCGTCCCCCCAAAAGAAAAACACTTTGCTCCAATCCAACCGCGGTGCAAAGTGGGTGGCCAGTTCCTGATGCAGGCCGCGGGGCGTGGATCCACCCGAGAGAGCTACGGTGAACTTTCCGTGATCTTTGATAGCGCTCGAACCCAGGCTGCAGAATTTTTCCGCGGCCGCGTGAAACAACTCCTGCGGCGAGCCGAAAATCTCTACTTTGGGCTCGGTAGACATGCTCACGCTGCCATTTCAACCAGCGCACAGCGGGCTGCGCCGAGCAGTGCTAGTTTGTCGTCGGTGATAACTTTCAGGGGCATTATTTCCAGGAGTCGACGCAACCGGCCTTTATTTAAAAACGGTTGCAGGAAGTTTGAAGTGGCCAGCTTGGGCAGAATTTTCGGCGCGATTCCGCCCGCCAGAAATACTCCTCCAACCGCCTTCATTTTCAGCGCGAGATTTCCTGTTTCCGCTCCGAACACCGCAACAAAGATGTCCAGGGCGTGCTACGCACATGGCACACTTCCCGGTCAGCCCCGCTTCAGAAATTGCAGCGGCCGCGTCGGCTTCGACCATCTCATTGACCAGCCAATCCGGCGGCTTGCCTTTTCCAGTGTCGCGCAGAAAATCGAAAACATTGACCAGCCCCGGCCCCGAGAGGACGCGCTCGAAACTGACGTGATCGAAACGCCCGCGCAAATATTGAAAAAGCTCGACCTGAATGTCGTTTTGCGGCGCGAAGTCACAGTGCCCGCCCTCGGATGCGAACACGTGATGCCGCTTGCCATCCCAGTAAAGGCCGGCTTCACCGAGGCCGGTGCCGGCAGCAATCACTGCCTGATTGCCGGGGCTTATGCTCACTTGATTAAGAGAGACCAGATGTTCCGGCGGGAGAGCGCCGACGCCCCACCCGGTGGCTTCGAGATCATTGATTAATAGCGCTTTGTCGATTTGCAGTTCATCGGCCAGACGCGTAGAGTCGATGACCCACGGCAGATTGGACGCCTCCACCTGGCCGTTGGTCACTGGGCCGGCGATGCCAAAGCATGCCTGCGCCGGGTGAGTGCCTGATTCCTTAACGAACTCTTTTACGATTTCGTCAAGTCCGGAATAATGTCGACTGGGAAAAACGGTGGATGAAATCAGGTTGAACTTTCCGTTCTTCACATCAAAGAGGGCCAGCCTTGCATTGGTGCCTCCGATGTCGCCTGCAAGAATCATCGATCGAAATTCCTCCAGTGGCGGCCGTCTCGCTCCAGCAACTCATCGGCCTCTTTCGGCCCCCAGCTTCCCGAGGGATAATTCGGGAAATTACGCGGCGGCAGCGCCTTCCACACATCGAGCAGCGGGCTGACTACGCACCATCCAGCTTCCACCATGTCAGCGCGCTGGAACAATGTGGCATCGCCGATCATGCAGTCGTGCAGCAGCCGTTCGTAGCCAGTGCTGGGCTGAGTACCGAAATAATCAGCGTAATTGAAATTCATGTCTACTGCACCCAGGCGCATGATGGGACCGGGAACTTTCGCGGCGAATTGCAGCGAAATGCCTTCCTGCGGCTGGATGTGCAGCACCAGTTGATTGGGCATCAGGTTCTCGACTGGCGTATCACGAAACAAAACGAAAGGCGCGCGCCGAAATTGAATAACGATTTCGGTAGTCTGCGCCGTCAGGCGTTTGCCGGTGCGTAAATAAAACGGAACGTCGGCCCATCGCCAGTTGTCGATGGCCAGCTTCATTGCGACGAAAGTTTCCGTGCGCGAATCCGGTGGAACATCCTCCTCCTGCCGGTATCCGGGCACCCGATGGCCTTCCTCGACTCCAGGCCCGTACTGGCCGCGGACCGTCCGAGTCAGCACTTCCTCAGAACTGAGTGGCTGCACCGCATGCAGAATCTTGGCCTGCTCATCGCGAACCGCATCCGGACGGAAAGAAATCGGCGGTTCCATTGAGGTCAGGCTGATGAGCTGCATGATGTGGTTGGGCACCATGTCGCGCAGCGCGCCGGCGGTGTCGTAGTAGCTTCCACGGGATTCGACACCCACGGTTTCAGCAACTGTGATTTGTACGTGGTCGATATAGCGGCGGTTCCAGATAGGTTCGAAAATTCCGTTGGCAAAGCGAAATGCCAGAATGTTTTGGACGGTTTCTTTTCCCAGATAGTGATCAATGCGGTAGATCTGGTGCTCGCTGATGCAACTCAGCAGCTGCTGGTTGAGCGTCTTTGCCGATTCAAGATCATGACCAAATGGTTTTTCTATGATGACCCGCCGCCAGTGCTGACCGCCGGCCTCATCCATTAAACCGGCGGCGGAGAGGTTCTCGACGATCTGGCCGAAGAAGCTAGGCGCGGTGGCAAGATAAAAAAAGTAGTTCTGGTGGGTGGAATGGTCTTTGTCCAGCTTCTCGAGTTTGGCTTTCAGTTGGGGATAAAGATTTTTGTCGTCAAACTCTGCGGTGACGTAATACAGCCGGCGTGTGAACCACTCCCAGATGTCGGGATCCACGTCATTGCCCGCGTAGTGATGGATATCGTCACCAAGCTTATTGCGAAATTCGTCGTCGGACATCTTATGGTGCGCAACCCCGACGATGGCGAATTCGCGCGAGAGCAACTGCGCTTTGGCCAGATTGTAGAGGGCGGGAATCAACTTACGGCGGGTGAGGTCGCCGGCAGCGCCGAAGATGACCATGATGCACGGGTCTGCCGGACGGCCCGGCGTATGCTGCTGAGTTTGCGGAAGCGTTTCCACTTGTGCCATCGGCAATTTTCCCTTGAATCGCCATCGCGGCGCGACTTTCACCGGACGGAGTGGTTTGATCTAGGCGGTCTTTTTGTTCATCGCAGGTTCGATGTGCCCGCCAAACTTCTGCCGCATGGCGGACAGCATTTTTTCCGCAAACGTGTGCTCCTGCCGCGAGCGGAAGCGGACGAACAGCGCTGCCGACAAAACGTCGACCGGAACAGCTTCGTCGATTGCCGCCTCAATTGTCCAGCGGCCCTCGCCGGAGTCCTGCACGAAGCCGCTGTATTCGGCAAGCGTCGGGTTCTCGGTCAATGCCATCGCGGTCAGATCCAGCAGCCAGGAACTGATGACACTTCCGCGCCGCCAAACTTCGGCAATGTCGGGAAGGTTGAGGTCATACTGCTGGTCTTTCGGCAGCTCGGGTTTGTTCGCGTTACGGAAAATATCAAAGCCTTCGGCGTAGGCTTGCATGATCCCGTATTCAATTCCGTTGTGCACCATCTTCACGAAGTGGCCTGCACCCGACGGCCCACAGTAGATATATCCTTCTTCCGCCGTGCCGCCTAACTTTTCGCGGCCGGGAGTGCGCGAGATTTCGCCGCGCCCGGGAGCCAGCGTCTTGAAGATCGGGTCCAGCTTCGCGACCACTTCCTTCGGGCCGCCGATCATCATGCAATAACCGCGGTCAAGCCCCCAGACGCCGCCGCTGGTGCCGACATCCACGTAATGGATACCTTTTTCGCTTAGCATTTTCGAACGGCGAATATCGTCTTTGAAATAAGAGTTGCCGCCGTCGATCAGGACGTCGCCGGCTTTCATTTTCTGGGCCAGAGCCTGGACTGTGGACTCGGTGGCATCGCCGGCCGGAATCATCAGCCACGCAATGCGCGGAGAGCCGAGCTTCGAGCAAAAGTCATCGAGCGACGAAGATGCAATCGCTCCTTCCGACGCCAAGCCCTTGACTGCATCGGCGCTGCGATCGGTGACAACAACTTCATGGCCGCCGCGCATCAGCCGCCGCGCCATGTTGGCGCCCATTTTGCCCAACCCTACCATTCCCAGACGCATGCTTCCTCCGTGCTGTTTCGATCGTTACGTATTCCTCGGTGGGTGTTCCTCTGTGAAACTCTGTGTTCTCTGTGGTTGCTTTTTTGAAGGAGCCCCTTAGCTCAACGCTTCCCGAACCGCTTTAGCCAAATTCGAAAGTCCGCCGTTGACATCTTTGCCTAAGTGAACCCGCAGCGCGCGCCGTCCACGGTCGGCTAACACCTGGAAATCGCCACGCGCCTGAGCGGCTTTCACGACGCCGAAGGTGTATTTCGCCCCCGGCACTGGCAGGTCGGCGGCATCATCGCAGGTGATCTGCAGGAATACCCCAGAATTGGGGCCGCCTTTGTAGGCTTGCCCGGTAGAGTGCAAAAACCTCGGCCCGAAGCCCAGGCAGGTGGCAACGTGTTTCGAATCGCGCACCGCATGACGAATCTGCTGCAATGTGGCTTCGTGCTCGTCATTCATCTCGACATAACCGAGTACAGCGAAATAATCCCCGGTTTTGACGCGGCTAAGATGTGCGCGTAGATACTCGACCAGAGAACTCTTGCTGCCGAGAGCACTCGCGTTCTTGGGATCGGTGAACAGACTGACCCCATTCTGTTCGAAAATCGGCTTCTCCGACGGCAACGAGCCGGTCTTCTCGTATTCGCTGGTCAGCTTACGGGTTTCGACTTTGCTGGCCTCAACATCCGGCTGATTGAATGCGTTAATGCCGATGATCGAGCCGGCGACGGCAGTCGCGATCTCCCAGCGGAAAAATTCCTGGCCCAGATCGTAAATGTCCGCAAGCGAAATGCGGATGACGGGATGCCCGGCTTTTTCGATGGCCGCGAGCTTCGTGTCCTGATCGGCGTCAGGCGATTTCTCAGAGCGCACATAGGCAAAGATGCGGTCGTTGCCGTAGGTTTCAGGCGCGGCAAGTTTCTCGCGATCGACCGGGATGATGCCTTTGCCGAGCTTGCCGGTCGATTCCGCAATCAATTGTTCGAGCCAGGCGCCAAGGTCAGAAATCGCAGGCGATGTAACCAACGTGATTTTGTCACGCCCTGCTTTTGCTGCGGTGCCGATGACGATTCCCAGCATTACTCCAGGATTTCTTTCTACGGGCACAGATGCCGCGCAGGCCTGCACCATTTCTTCCGTGCGATCCAGGAACTTGGCGACGTCGAGACCCATGACTGAACCGGGAACAATGCCGAAATTGGACAGGGCAGAGTAGCGCCCACCGATGCTGGGATCGCCATTGAAGATGTGGCGAAACTTGTCGCCTTCGGCTTCCTTTTGCAGCTTGGAGCCGGGATCGGTGACCGCGATGAAGCGGCTGCCGGCTTTTTCGGCCCCGATGGTCTGTTTCGTACGCTCGAAGAAATACTGCTTGAAGATGTTCGGCTCTAGAGTTGTACCCGACTTGCTCGACACAATGAACAGCGTCTTCTCCAGATTAATTTTCTTCTCGAAGGCCTTTACCTGCGCTGGATCGGTGGAATCGAGAACATGCAGTTGCGGGAAGCCTTTGATGTGGCCGTAAGTTTTCTCCAGCACTTCCGGGCAGAGGCTGGAACCGCCCATGCCAAGCAGAAGGATGTCGCTGAAAGTTTCTTTGCGGATTTCGTCAGCCAGCCGTTGAAATTCGTCTTTCTTCGCCAGTTGCCTTTCGGTAATGTCGAGCCATCCTAGCCACTGGCCTTCGTCGGAGTTCGTCCACAGCGATGCATCGCGCTGCCACAGCCGCCGGACTTTCCCGGCGGCTCGCCAGTCGTTCACGTTTTGGGTAACTGCTTTTGCCAGCGCGTCAGGGAGTGTGTAGCTCTGCTGGCTGATCTTGGGAGTGGTCCCACCCTGGGTGCTCTTTTCAACCGCCGCCAGGAGTTTGTCGAAAGCCTCTTCAAACAATCTGACGCCGTCGTCGGTGAGCTTGTCTGTAACCTGATCGATTGAGATTCCAACCGAAGCCAGGTTCTGCATTACTTGCTTGGCTTCATCGACACCTTCGGTCAGAGTTTCGCGGGGCTGACCATGATCGCGGAAGGCATCAAAGGTAGCCGGCGGAATGGTGTTGACCGTGTCCGGCCCGATCATCTCTTGCACATAGAGAATGTCGGGGTAAGCAGGATTTTTCGTGCTGGTGCTGGCCCACAGCACGCGCTGCGTCTGGCCGCCTTTGGCACGCAGCTTGTCCCATTGCGAACCAGAAAAAATATTCAGATAACGCTGGTATGCCAGCTTCCCGTTGGCGATCGCGACTTTACCCAACAGGCCTTTCAGCTTTTGCTCTTCCTTCGGGTTCTTTGCCGATTTGAGACGCGCGGAAATGTCCGCGTCAATGGCATTGTCAATACGGCTGATGAAGAAGCTGGCGACACTGGCCACGCGCTTCACGTCTCCGCCACTGGCGGCAAATTTTTCAAGACCGCGAACGTAGGCCTCCGCAACTTTCTGATAAACCTTCTGTGAGAACAACAGGGTCACGTTGACGTTGATGCCTTCGCTAATCAACTGTTCGAAAGCTGGAATGCCCTCGGCCGTGCCGGGAACTTTGATCATGATGTTGGGACGATCAACGGCTTTCCACAACCGGCGGGCCTCTTCAAGGGTGCCTTGTGTGTCTCTAGCGAGATAGGGGGACACTTCCAGGCTGATGTATCCATCCCGCATCTTGGATTCGTCATACACCGGGCGCAGCAGGTCAGCGGCATCCTGGATGTCGCGAATGGCGATGAGTTCGTAGCGGGCCTTGGCGTCGAGATCGGGGCGATTTTTTAGAGACGTGAGGATGTCGGCATAATCGGTGCTGCCGGCAATCGCCTTTTCAAAAATCGCAGGATTCGAGGTCATGCCGCGTAGGCCGTCTTCCTGAATCAGGCGCTTGAGTTCGCCCTTGGTGATGAGATCGCGGCGGATGTAGTCAAGCCACACCGACTGGCCAAATTTCAAAAGATCTTTCAGCGGATTGGTGGCTTTTGCGGTGTCGATAACTCCGGTCGGCTGCATACTTTTACCTCGCTTCATTGGTTTGCTGGCTGCCCATGCGACGCCCGACTGGGCGATACTGGGCCGTTATTTTTTGTTTTTGGCCAAAGCTTGTTTGGCGGCTTCGATCACATGATCGACGGTGAATCCGAACTTCTTGAACAGGTCTTTGGCAGGGGCTGACGCGCCGAATGTCGTCATTCCGATGATCACGCCGTCAAGACCTACGTAACGCTCCCATCCGAAAATAGAAGCAGCTTCGACCGAAACCCGCGCCCGCACACTAGGTGGCAGCACCGAATTTTTGTAAGCCTCATCTTGCATGTCGAAAATTTCGGTTGAAGGCATGCTGACAACGCGGGCGCGAATGCCTTCAGCGGTCAACTTTTCATACGCGCTCACGCACAATGAAAGCTCGCTGCCGGTGCCGATCAGAATGACTTCCGGTTTGCCGCCCTGTGCGTCGCCGAGAATGTATCCGCCTTTGGCCGTGCCGGAAGCTGCAGCATACTTTGTCCGGTCGATCGTGGGCAGCGCCTGTCTGCTCAACACCATTGCCACCGGGTTGTGCTTCAGCGGCATCGTCACTTTCCATGCCTCAACCACTTCATTGGCATCGCCCGGCCGCATAACGATCATGTGCGGCATAGCGCGCAGAGACGCTAATTGCTCGATCGGCTGATGAGTCGGCCCGTCTTCGCCGAGCCCGATGGAGTCGTGGGTTAGCACATAAATTGGAGGAATTTCAGCAATCGCGGCCAGTCGCATGGCCGGACGCATGTAGTCGGTGAAGTTGAAAAAAGTGCCTCCAAAGGGGCGCACTTTGATCATTGCCATTCCATTCAGCGCGGAACCCATGGCGTGTTCGCGGACCCCGAAGTGAATATTCCGGCCGCCGTAATTCGTGGGACTGAACACACCTGCACCCTCAAACTTCAGATCAGTCTTGTTGGACGTCGCTAAGTCCGCCGCCCCGCCGATCAGCCACGGAACATTTTGCGCAATCACATTCAACACTTTGCCCGAGCTTTCACGGGTGGCTACGCCCTTGGCATCTGCGGGGAAGGTGGGAAGATTTTTGTCCCATGCATCCGGAAGCTCACGGCGCTGCATGCGATTGATGTGGTCTGCCAAATCTGGGAATTGCTGCTTATACTTTCCGAAAAGGTCGCACCACTTCGAGCTGAGGTCACGCCCCCGTTTGCCAATGCCGTCGCGAAAATTTTCCAGTACGCCATCCGGAACCAGGAAGTGAGCGTCTTCCGGCCAGCCGTAGAATTTTTTGGTCAGGCGAACTTCCTCTTCACCGAGAGGCTCACCGTGCGCAGCGTTTGTATCCTGCTTATGCGGGGAACCGTAGCCAATGTGGCTGTTCACGATGATCAGCGTAGGCCGGTCTTTGGTTGAGAGAAATTCGTTGAAGCCTTTTGCCAGCGCGCCCAGATCATTGGCGTCGCGTACGTGAGTGACGTTCCAACCGTAAGCGGTGAAGCGCATGGCGACGTCTTCGGTGAATGACCAGTCGGCTGGTCCATCGAGCGTGATCTGGTTGGAGTCGTAGATCCAGCAAAGATTCGGCAGCCGGAGATGGCCGGCGAGCGATGCGGCCTCGCTGCCAATGCCTTCCATCAAGTCGCCATCGCTGCAAAATGCGTAAATGTTGTAGTCGAAAATTTCAAAGCCCGGCCGGTTGTAACGCGCCTTCAGCCAATTGCTCGCCATCGACATCCCGACGCTATTGCCAATGCCCTGACCCAGCGGCCCGGTGGTGGTCTCGACTCCAGACGTGACGCGATATTCCGGGTGCCC
This sequence comes from uncultured Acidobacteriota bacterium, assembly GCA_963702345.1. GTDB lineage: Bacteria > Acidobacteriota > Terriglobia > Terriglobales > Acidobacteriaceae > Gp1-AA145. The sequence continues at coordinate 434,452 of CAVPCD010000004.1, forward strand.
TGGCGTGCGGCTGTCCAACTGGCGAAAACTCTTGAGATCATCAAGCGTGATGGAGGGACGATCCAGGACCTTGTATTCAGAATCGACCGACTTCACTTCGGAGAGATACAACATCGAGTAAAGCAGCGCCGAGGCATGCCCGTTCGACAAAATGAAGCGATCGCGATTCGGCCACACTGGATTCGCGGGGTCGTAGCGCAGGAATTGTTGCCACAGGACGTAAGCCACGGGGGCGAATGCCATGGGCGCGCCCGGGTGTCCGGAGTTGGCCTTCTGCACCGCATCGATCGATAGCGTGCGGATGGTATTGATGCTGAGGGTGTCCAGTTGCTGGCCGGTGAGTACCGCCTGATCGCTGACTGCCATAAGAAGTATCTCCCTAGCTTGGATCGATCTGAGTCCTAGAAGGATTCACCCGTGAGGCCTCTCAGTTTATCAAGTTCCGGCAGATATTGGCTGCGCTGCTGGACGTACCGCCTTTTACGATGGGCTCGATCGTGATGGCCATCAGTCTTAGGTGAGCTACGGGATTGGATCAGAAGAAATACGGCTATTGCGAGGTCAGAGCACTCCCGCTTCCCTGTCCTGAGCACGATTCGCGCTCACATTCCCAAACCCGCCCTGTGGAACTGCATCGAAAACAAGTGAAATTGGTTAAAAAGGAGAACTCATTATGATTAAACAGATAATACGGGGAGCCACTCTCCCTTTGGTTTTGACGGCATTTTCATCGCTGGGCGCGGTCGGCATTGCGATGGCGCAGAGTTCAAACGATACGGCCGGGACGTCTTCCGGACAAAAACTGACCATGGCCGATCGACAGTTTGTGAAGAAAGCCGCGGAGGGCGGAATGGCTGAAGTAGAGCTTGGCCAGCTTGCAACCGAAAAAGCTGCGTCGCCTGAGGTAAAGCAGTTCGGCCAGAGAATGGTTGACGACCACACTAAAGCCAACGACCAGTTGAACCAGGTCGCGAGTGAAGAAGGAGTTACAGTCCCCGATAAGCTCGATGCCAAGGATGCCGCCACCAAGGCGCGCCTGGAAAAGCTTTCGGGAAAAGCGTTCGATCGCGCTTATATGCACGACATGGTTATGGACCATACCAAAGATGTGAGTGACTTCCGCATGGAATCGAAGAGCGCGACGAACCCTGCAGTGAAGAACTTCGCCAAAGAGACTCTTCCCACCCTGGAGAGCCATTTGAAAGAAGCTAGGAGCATCGCGCCCAAGACGACCAAGATGGCGTCCTCCGGCGGCACGCAGTAACTTTTTAGTTTTTTGGAGGAAGCGGGAAGGCGGGCTCTTTGCCCGCCCTTTTGTGCGCGGCTCTCGGGGAGGGGCGTGCGAAAAACCAGTAGAATGCACCTTCTGCTGGAATTCTCTTGAAAAGAAAAATCGCGGTCGTCACATCTTCGCGAGCAGACTATGCGCATTTGCGCTGGCTCTTGCATGATCTGGAGGCGCATCCAGCGGTCGACCTTCAGGTGATCACACTGGGCCCGCACCTCTCACCGGCCTTCGGACACACCGGCAAGAATGTTCGGTCTCCGAAACAACGCCACATCGAGTGCCTGCTTGATTCCGACACCGACGTTGGCATGGCAAAGACTATTGGGGTGGCCACGCTGGGCTTGGCGGACGCGCTCGGCCAAATGCGTCCCGACATCTTGCTTCTGGTCGCGGACAGGTACGAAATGCTGGCCCCGGCGTCGGTTGCGCTCGCCTTGCGAATTCCCATCGCGCATGTCGAAGGCGGCGAAATTACTTTTGGCGCGATCGATGACGCGGTTCGCAACGCCCTGACCAAGATGAGCCATTTGCACTTCGCCTGCACTCGCCGAGCAGCGGAGCGAATCGGAGCTCTTGGCGAAGAGCCCTGGCGGATTAAGTTCAGCGGGAGCTTGTCGTTAGATTTTCTGCAGAGAGAGCGCCTGCTGACTCGAGCGCAGGTGGAGAGAAAAGTTGGCGTGCGCCTAAACAAAGACGCGGTGCTCTGCCTCTATCATCCGGTCACGCTCTTGAACGACACCATCGAAGAAGCCGCAGAAGTTTTTGCCGCGATCGAGGGGCTCGATCAGCAGGTTTTCTTCATTTATCCGAATGCCGACGCCGGCAGCCGCGAACTGGTGCGCCGCGCGGAAAAATTTGCCAGCGGGCGCAATGAATCGCGGGTTCTGATGAATCTTGATCATCTTACTTATCTCAGTATGCTGCGGCAGGTGGGCGTGCTGGTGGGAAATTCGAGCAGCGGGATCATCGAATCGACTTCGCTCGAAGTCCCCGTGGTGAATATCGGGATCCGCCAGCAAGGACGCGAGCATGCGGCAAATGTCATGAATGTGCCAGCTGAGAGAAAAACCATTCGCAACGCAATCGCCCACGCGCTTTCGGCGAAATTCCGGCGGGACATCCGCGGTCTCGAAAGTCCTTATGGCGACGGCAAAGCTTCGCGGATTATTTGTGAAACGCTTTTGAAAGCGCCGCTCGGATCGAAGCTCCTCTTCAAACAGGCTGTCCAGGAATGAAAATCCGCATTCCGCTGGCGAAACCGGAAATCACCGATGAAGACCGCGACGCTGTTCTTGACGTCCTGCGAACGCCTTACCTGAGCATGGGGCCGAAGCTCGCGGAATTCGAGCAAGCCATTTGCGACTACACCGGATCCACGTATGCGGTCGCGGTGAACTCTGGAACGTCGGCGCTGCAAATCGCGGTTCGGGCGCTAAATATCGAGCGCGGCTCGGAAGTGATTCTCCCCTCATTTACGTTTTCGGCATTGCTCAATGTGATTTTGCAGGAAGGGCTACGGCCGAAATTTGCGGATATCGATCCGGAGACTTACAACGTAACGCCGGAATTGGTGGCGGCGGCAATGTCGCCGCGAACGCGGCTAGTGCTGGCGGTGCATACTTTTGGATTACCGCTGGATGTGAAATCAATTCGTGAAGTCGCTCATAATTATCTCAGTTCGCGGGCGGGGCGCCCGCGCCACACAGTGCATATCATCGAAGACGCTTGCGAAGCATTGGGTGCCGAAGTTCGCGGAGCGAGAGCTGGGAGTTCGAGCGATGCCGGATTGTTTGCGTTTTATCCCAATAAACAAATCACAACCGGCGAAGGCGGAGTGCTAGTCACGTCATCGGAAAAAATCGCTTCACAAGCACGTAAACTTAGAAATCAAGGGCGCGATCCGGACCTTGGCTGGTTGCAGCACACGGAAGTCGGGTTCAGCTATCGGCTTTCCGACACGAATTGCGGGTTAGGAATTTCCCAACTGAAACGAATCGAAGAAATAATCAGGCGGCGGCAGGGACTGGCCGAAATTTACGATCGCCAACTCGCCGCTGTCGGCGAGGTTCAGCGTCCGCAGGTGGTGAGCGATGTAGGGCGAATCAGTTGGTTCGTGTATCCCATCCAGCTGACAAAAGAATTCACCCGCGCTGATCGCGACGCGGTTTGCGAATTGATGGGACACAAGGGCATCGCTACCGGCCGGTATTTTGCGCCGTTGCATTTGCAACCAGTATTCGCCTCCGCGACGTGGCGCGGAACGCCCAAACTTCGATTGCCTAACACCGAATCCGTGGCCGATCGAGTCATTAGTCTGCCATTCTTTAATGAGCTCACGGAAAACGAAATTCAGGAAGTTTGCGGAGCGCTTGCGGAATCGATTGCCGAGGTAGGCCGCAAAACGTAAAGCAGATTTCCATTAAACGCCAACCGGCGAATTTTCCCGCTGTCATAATCCACCACGATTCGTTCTGCGATTTCGAATCCAGCTGCGTGCGCCAGGTGCCGGATTTCACGATCGGTAAAAACATGCCCGTAAGTGCTAATTGCTCCGTTGCGGACCTTCCACGTCGCGGTTACGTCAGCATTCTCGCCGTTGTAAAAAATTGAGTCACGGATGAACCGCGCTACCGTAGGGAACACGCCATACGACCGCAAATTGTAACGATGGGTGACGTCGAGGAAGCACCTGCCGTTGGACGCAAGCAGGTCAGCCATGGCCCGCATGGCTTGCACCCGGTTCTCAGTTCCTCGAATGTGGCCCAGCACATTCCACAGGCAGGTGATCACGTCAAAGTGCCTGGCGTGTCCATCTCGACCGATAAGGCGGTGATCGCCCATTTCTTCCGCGCGCACGTACCAGACCTCCGCCGGGCCTTGAGCCGCGGCCGACATTTCTTTGCTGGGCTCGACCAGCACAACATCCGGAATCGCGGCCTCGGAGGCGATCCGCAAAGCGCGGGAACCATTGCCCGCTCCAACGTCCAGGAGAGATTTCGGATTGCTAGAAATCCGCAAGACGATACATCTCTCGATACCCCGCAGGTAACGTTCCCGGTGTCTACTAAGGTCAGCGTAGTGCGGCGCCAAGCGGGTGTAAGCCGCGACCGGATCGTCGAAATAATGGGTCGATTTCAAGCGATCATGCTCAATAAAAATTTCGGTTCCGTTGCCAACGCGATAGCCGCACCAAGGTAATGGATCATTACCTAAAAGGTACAGGCGTTGTACTCGCCACGAAAGTAACCTGTGCGGGGAGAGCGTACCGTTCTAGACTTGAGCAAAGTTTTTGGCTCGGGCCAAAAGGTGTGCTTGCCATGAAATTTTCGAAATTGCAGATTGCCATTGCTGCCGGCGCTGGATGCTTGATTATCTTTGGCTTTTTCGGCTATCTGATGTGGCTGAACAATCAACCGCCGGTGCTGGAGAAGTCAGCCGATCTCGATCCGCTAACCAAGATTCCCGTGACCATCAGCCTGAACCCTCTGCGTGACCGCTCGTCTGAACGGGCCGCGGGTGAGTTCCTGCGTTCCATGCGAGATGGGCACTGCAAAACTCAATTAGCCGATTGGGAAAAAGATTATCGCAAACGTTACGCTGCTTTCATCTGCGACTCGGAAGCGAAACATCCTCTGATTTCATGGAAGGTTGCAGATTGGGACGATCGCCCGCCGCTGAGAATTCTTGAGTACAAAGCCAAACGCCAGGGTGACGGGTCAAGCTACGACGAACTGCTTTCAGTAACCCTCGACAGCCGCAGCGGGGATTGGGTGGTTACGAAGTACGATTCGCTGTATTAGCCGCCGAAGTTTCACTTATTCCAAAACTCCTCTGTGGGTTTTTCCCCGTGAACCTCAGTGTTCTCTGTGGTTCAAGCTCGTAATCTTGTCCACGCGACTTTCCGAATGGGACGCGAAGGAAAATTAACCACAGAGAACACAGAGTTCCACAGAGCAAAGACACAGAGGCTTAAGCACGACGACTTTAACGAATTCCTTACTCTGCCGCGTAATTCGGCGCTTCGCGGGTAATCATCACATCGTGAACGTGGCTTTCGCGGAGTCCGGCGCCGCTGATGCGCACGAAGCGGGTCTTCTGGTGGAGCTCCGCAAGCGTCGCGCAGCCGCAGTAGCCCATACCGGATTTCAACCCGCCCACCATCTGGTAGAGAATCATTGAGACCGACCCGCGATAAGGCACCCGGCCTTCGATACCTTCAGGCACCAGCTTAGCCAGCCGATTCGGATCTCCACCCATGTTCGGGATGGCGGCTGAGGCTTCGCCGGAGGCCACTTGGAAATATCTCTCGCTTGATCCCGCGGCCATTGCGCCCAGTGATCCCATGCCGCGATACGACTTAAAAGTCCGCCCTTGATACAGGATCAGTTCGCCGGGGCTCTCATCGGTGCCCGCGAACATCGAGCCGATCATGACCGCGCTCGCCCCGGCAGCGATTGCCTTTGTTATATCGCCCGAGTACTTGATTCCGCCGTCGGCGATGATGGGAATGCCTGCATCTTTGGTCGCGCGGTAAGCTTCTGCGATGGCGGTGATCTGTGGCACGCCCGCACCGGTAACGACACGCGTAGTGCAGATAGATCCAGGCCCAATGCCCACTTTGATTGCGTCAGCTCCGGCGCGTGCCAGTTCACAGGCGCCATCAAAAGTCGCGACATTGCCGGCGATCACCTGAACATCAGGAAATTTTGCCTTCACTTTTTTGACCGCTTCCAGAACGCGGGACGAATGGCCGTGAGCGCTGTCAATCGCCAACAGATCGACGTTTTCTTTGACCAATTCTTCCGAGCGTTCCAGATAATCTCCGGTGGCTCCGATCGCTGCTCCCACTCGCAGCCGGCCTTGCGCATCTTTCGCAGCTCCCGGATACTTCAGCTTCTTCTGAATATCTTTTACCGTGATCAAACCCTTCAGGTTGTAGCGATCGTCCACCACCAGCAGCTTCTCGACGCGATGCTTGTGCAGAATCTGCTCCGCATCCTCGAGCGTGGTGCCGACCGGCACCGTGATCAGGTTTTCTTTGGTCATGACCTTGCTGATGGGAATATCGAAGCGGTTCTCAAAACGAAGGTCGCGGTTGGTAAGGATGCCAACCAGTTTTTTGTTTTTTGTAATAGGCACGCCGGAAATCTTGTACTTGCGCATCATTTCCAGAGCATCCGAAACCTTGTCGTCGGGCGACATGGTGACGGGATCGACGATCATCCCGCTTTCAGACCGCTTCACCTTGTCGACCTCTTCCGCCTGCTGTTCAATCGTCAGATTGCGATGGATGATTCCCAATCCGCCTTGCTGCGCCAGCGCGATTGCCATGTGCGACTCGGTGACCGTGTCCATGGCGGCGCTCAGGACAGGAATGTTCAGCCGGATTGTCTGAGTCAGCTGCGTCTGGGTGTTCGCTTGTGCCGGAATAACGTCAGAGCGGGCAGGCAGCAGCAACACGTCATCAAAGGTGAGAGCTTCAGGAACTGGAAAATGAATCATAAATTGCGGAGTAAACCACTATTGTAGAGACGCGTGAACCCGGAGGCAAATGCGCTCGCCAACTCGCGCATTTATAATTCGCCGCTGATCGGCTGCTGTCAAAGTTTCATGACGGACAATAATCAGGGCAAATATTACAATCCGAAGTTTTATCGCGAGCTTGCATCCTCCCAGGAGTCGGCACGCGAAATTCTGCCCCTTGTCCTCGATGTTATTAAACCGGCAAGCGTAATCGACATTGGCTGCGGCAGCGGGAACTGGCTGGCAATCGCGCACCAACTCGGCGTGCGCGATATTCTCGGAATTGACGGGCCGTGGGTTAGAACGCAATTAGCAGTTCCCCCGGAGAAGTTCATCGAGCACGACCTGTCCACGCCGTTAAAGCTTGATCGTCGATTTGACCTGGCGCTCTCGCTCGAAGTAGCCGAACATCTGCCAGCCTCGGCGGCGCGGGTTTTTGTGCAGAGCCTGTGCGACGCCGCGGACGTCGTGGTTTTTTCCGCCGCCATTCCCGGGCAGGGCGGCCGCCGTCACGTGAACGAACAATGGCCTGCCTACTGGGTTCAATTGTTTCAGCAACTCGGGTATGACTGCTATGACTTCTTGCGTCCGAAAATCTGGAACAACCCGCGCGTGACTTGGCACTACGCCCAGAATTCCATGATCTTCGCCCGCGCCGGGTTCCCCCATCCCTTCGGCGAACCGGCTGTACCGCTCCCCCTGGTTCATCCCGTCTTATGGTCCTCGCAAGTCGCTCGCATAAAGAGCCCGGGAAAACTCTTGGAAAGCCTCCCCAAGGCAATTCTTGCTTCGCTCAAGCCTAAGAAAACACGGCTTTAGGCATTCCCGAGTCACCACAACGTCACGCCGGGTGGTTACCAAAGTTCGGGAATGAGCCCCACCCACGTCGGAAAATGAAATCCGCGATGTTAATGTAGGGCCGATGTGCCGATGCGCGCTGCAGGGGCGGTCTCTGCAGGCCGGAGGCATACCGTCCGCAACTTCCCGGTGGATGATTAGGAGCGCAGCCTGCAGAAAGTGTAGGCAGGCCAACTGCGCAAGTCGGTTCGGCACGCCGCCATATGACGATCCGTAAGAAAATTTTGTTGTACTCCGCGCTTGCGCTGGGCGCCTTCCTGACAGCCGTCTACTTTGTTTCCCGCTTTTCTTTGATGAATGGGTTCTCCCGCCTCGAAAGTAGTTACGCCGACGAGAGCGTCCGCCGACTACAGAATCATTTGGAAAGCGAACAATCTCAGCTTTCTACAATGGCGCGCGACTATGCCCAATGGGACCGAACTTACGAATTCATGGCCAGGCGCAACAGAGACTACGTGCGGTCCGAACTGACGGACGATACTTTTAACATCATCCACATCAATTTATTTTTGTTGCTGGATCGATCGGGAAGACCCGCTTTAAACCGGGAAGCAGGGAACTGGCCCATCGGAAAGGGCGACCTCGCGGCGATTGCGTCGGCTTATCGTTCCAGTTCGGCTTATAAGCTTAACGCGCCTTTAAGCGGTTTGGTTGAGATAAACGGACGGATCTTCCTGCTCGCATTTGAACCGATTCTAACCAGTCGCGGTGTCGGTACGCCGCGAGGTACGCTGGTGATGGGCAAGGGGTTGAGCGAGGGTTTACTTTCAACCGTGGCGCATTCAATGGGACTGCCGCTTTGGTTGGAACCGCCCGACAACGCACCTTCTGCTAAGAATAGCCAGACATTGTGGAGCGATGGGACAAACTCAGTTTTTCTGGAGAGCGATTCGACCATGCTCGCCTACGTTCCGTTGAAAGATATGTCAGGAACGACTAAGCGTCTTCTGGTTGCGCGCATACCGTCGAATTTATATTCCGAAGGCCAAAAAGTTACCCGCTACCTGCTGGTGCTTCTAATGCTGGCCGGAATCGTGCACAGCGCCGTATTACTGTTCGTACTGGAAGAAAACCTACTTTCACGGGTCGAGTCCTTAAATCGCAAGATCACGCAGGTGACAGTAAGCGGAGACTTGTCGTTGCGTCTTGATGGGCACGGAAAAGATGAACTGAGCGCTCTTGCCGGCACCGTGAATGCCATGCTCACCGCCATCCAGAAGGCAAAATTTGAGTTGCTACAGGCACAGGAGTCATTGCGATTCCACGCTGAACATGATTCGCTCACCGGGGTCCTGAACCGCCGCGCCATTCGCGATGTCCTGCGGCGCGAACTTGCACGTTGCCGCCGCGAAAATCAAAGCCTGGGAGTCATGCTGGCCGACGTCGACCACTTCAAGCGTATTAATGACCGTTACGGTCATGGCGCCGGAGACGCCGCGCTCCTCACCGTGGTCCAGCGCATTTCCGCAACCTTGCGTCCTTACGATCTGATCGGCCGCTATGGCGGCGAAGAGTTCCTGGTCATCGCTCCCAATTGCGATCTTGGGCTGACGCAAAGGCTCGCAGAACGCATACGCGAGGCGGTCAGCGGCGAAGGCATCGAGCTTGGGAACGACAACGTTCCCCTTACCGTAAGTGTCGGAATAACTCTTGGCACCGCCGACAGCGATCCGGAATTCCTGGTCACGGTTGCCGATTCCGCCATGTATCAGGCCAAGCGCAACGGCCGCAACCGGGTGGAACTCAGCATGGATCTGCCCAATCCGGAAACCTGGGAAGCTTCTTTCAGCGATCATAGTTAGCCTCTCTTGCCTATCCTCGTTTGGGTCTGTGTAATGGATTGCTTCGATCCATTGCATTGTTGGAAAGACCCGATCAGCTCATGACTCAACCTGACAATGTGGTTTTCTGCGGCACTCCGCAATTCGCGGTGCCAACTCTAGAGAAGTTGGTTGACGCTGGATTCAAAGTTCGCCTCGTTCAGACCCAACCTGACCGGCCAAAAGGGCGAGGTCTGGGATTAGTTGCGTCTCCGGTTAAGCAAGCAGCTTCGCGCCTGGGATTGCGTGTATATCAGCCGGAGAAGATCAAGCAAAACGAAGAACTACGGGCAAAGCTAACCGAGATTGGCCCCGCGGCGATCATCGTTGTCGGCTACGGACGAATTATCCCTAAGTGGATGCTTGACCTTCCGCAGCACGGCAACATCAATCTGCACGCGTCGTTGCTGCCGAAATATCGCGGGGCCGCGCCCATCCAGTGGGCAATAGCAAACGGCGAACAGGTCACCGGCGTGACTACCATGCGCATTGACGAGGGCCTCGACACCGGCGACATTTTGCTCCAGAAAGAGTTGGCGATTCTGGATGAAGACACCGCGCAGACGTTGTCGCCACGTCTCGCGGCAATTGGCGCGGAATTAATGATCGAAACATTGCGGGGGCTGGCCGAAGGAACCATCAGCCCACAGGCGCAAAAGGGTAGTGAAGCCACGCTGGCCCCGATACTGAAGAAAGAAGACGGCCGGATCGAGTTTGATCGCACTGCACAAGAAATATTTAATCGGTTGCGTGGATTCCAACCATGGCCGGGAGCCTTCACCAGTTTTCGCGGTAAGTCTCTGAGCGTAACGGCAGCGAAGCCAGGCGAGGCGGGGGTTCCGCAGGCACAGCTTCAGATAAAAGACGGCAAACTTTTTGTCGGCTGCGGGAACTCGACGGCGCTGGAATTGCTTGAAGTCCAACCGGAAGGCAAGAAAAGAATCTCAGGAAGAGATTTCGTGCATGGATATCGGCCAGGGACAAGCGAAAGCCTCGGAGAATAGCTCAACCGTAGTCGCGTACCCCATCCTTGTCGCGTTTTTTGCGGGTGATTTTTTTTAGTCTAACCTTCAATTCAAAATCCCCGCCCCTTCGACTTCGCTCAGGGCAGGCTATGTCTCGCCAAAAGCCGCGAGACAAGGACGGGGCGCCCGAGAACGGTCAGAACGAAAACGCTAATCCAATCCACGCGTTCTGCGCGGAGTGATTCAGCCGCTCCCTCTACAATCTCCACATGGCCGTCTCTCCCGCTCGCTCCGCAGCATTTGAAATTCTCCTGCGGATTGACACGACCGATGCGTATGCGTCCGAGCTGCTGCATTCATCTCGCTTCGCAAAACTCTCTCCGGCGGATCACGGACTGCTGACCGAACTGGTCATGGGCGTATTGCGCTGGCGGGGTGTGCTGGATAAGCACATTGCGGAGCACTCAACGCAGTCACTGGCCAAACTCGATAAAGAAGTGCTTACTGCACTTCGTCTGGGAGCTTATCAAGTTCTATTTCTCGATCGCATCCCCACCCATGCGGCCGTGAACGAGAGCGTCGAACTGGTCAAGCAGGCGCGCAAACGTTCGGCAGCTGGAATGGTTAACGCGGTATTGCGAAAAATCGCGAACGGCACGCATGACCGTAATGAAATTTCACATCCGGATTGGCTGATCGAGCGCTGGGCGCGGACTTACGGTGCTGACGTAGCGCGCAGGATTTGTGCTTACGACAACACTGCGCCGCGGCAGGCAGTTCGTATCAACACCCTGCAATCTAATGTCCCCACGCAGTTACCGGATGAACTACGCGCTGAAGGTATTCGCCTCGAGCCCGGCAATCTGCTGGCAACTGCATTCACCGTTACTTCCGGCGACATTACTCACACCAAAGCTTTTCGCGAGCGGCGGCTGATCATCCAGGACGAGGCGTCGCAACTGGTCGCGTTGCTGGTCGGTGAGGGAAACGCGATTTTGGATTGCTGTGCCGCACCCGGCGGCAAGACGCGAATCATCGCCGAGCAAAATCCGGACTCAATGGTGGTCGCCATGGAACTTCATCCCCATCGCGCGGCGTTGCTGAAGAAACTCGTCACATCTGACAACGTTCGTGTGATCGCCGCCGATGTCCGCCAGCTCCCAGTAAATAAGAAGTTCGACCGCGTTCTGGTGGACGCTCCCTGTTCGGGCACCGGCACACTGGCCCGAAATCCTGAGATCAAGTGGCGCCTCAAAGCAGAGGACATTTCGCGCCTGCAGGCTTATCAGCTAGAAATTCTGTCAGCCGCGATGGCGCACGTGGCGGAAAATGGGCGAGTGATTTATTCCACTTGTTCGCTCGAGCCGGAAGAAAATGAGGAAGTCGTAGAGAAAGTCCTCACCGTGAATCCCGAGTTCCGGCTTACTGACAGCCGCGTGGAATTGCGGCGGCTGAAAGAAAATCGCGAACTCGTTATCGACAACATTGATTCTTTATTAAGCGGCCCTTACCTGCGTACCATCCCCGGGGTTCATGCGGAGCGACGGTTTTTTCGCGGCCATCCTCGAAAAGAATTAGTTCACTTGACCACAAAATTGATGGCCGCGCCGGCCAGCACTTTTTGTCCGGCCGCCGGTTCTTGGGAAACGACGATGGAAGCGGGCAAAGGAGCAGGTTGAATTGGAGCGACTGGAATTGCAGGTGTGGCGGCCGGAGGCACAACTGGAGCCGAACCTACTAATGGGGGAACAGAAACCGGCGGCGCAACCGTGACCTCGCCGACCACGAAACCCGCGCTTCGAAGAGTGTTAGTCACGCTTCCGAGCGGCTGGCCGACGAAGTTGGGCATCACAAACGCTTGCGGCGAGGGAGACTGCGCGACCAGCAAGCTGACCTTTGGTGCGGAAACGTCTGTCGCATTCGCCGGGGGGTCTTGCGCAATCACCTGACCGCCTTCAGCTCCGGACAGTTGTATGTCGTCCGTGGAACTGAGTTGAAGCCCGCGTTCTGCAATGCTGATGGCTGCGGCGCGATCGCTCTTGCCGACCACCTGCGGAATGGTGACGCGCTGCGGGCCAAGACTCAGCGCCAGGCGCACCTCCCAGCCGCGGCGAACTAACGTGCCAACCGCCGGAGTTTGGGACAAGACTCGCCCCTCCGGAACAGTTGCGCTGTAATAGTTGCTATCAACCTGCGCGGCCAGACCGTTCAGTTCCGCCACGTGCTTCGCCTCGACGGGGGTTTTGTTGCGCAAATCTGGCACTTTCACTTCGCGCACCTGTATGGCGAGCCGCATGGTGGTCAGCGCGGAAACCAGCGCAACCACAAGCAGCAACAGTGCCATCAGGGAATAGCGAAGCAGGTTGCGCATGCGCCAATTATAATTTGCCTTCGCTGAATCGTCGTTTTAAGGCAACTTTAAAGGAGAGTGTCGAGTGAGAGCTTTTCTCGCAGGGATCATCATCGGGGTTCTTTTGATTGGAGCTGGAGCGGCTTACTACTTCATGTCCGGCACAGCGCCTGCCGCAGTAGAAGACAAGCCGATGCCCATGGAGAAGTTCTTCGCCAACAAGGCGCTTGATGCGCATGTTCAAAAAGATATGCCCAAGTCGATTCCAATTGCCGCCGATGAAACCGCGTACCTGGCTGGAGCGGACATTTATCAGCAGCACTGCGCCATCTGTCATGGTTTGCCTAGTGTTGAGCAAACGCCGATGGCCAAAGGTATGTTTCCCAAACCGCCAGCGCTATTCAAAGGCCATGGTGTGACTGATGATCCGGCAGGCGAAACTTACTGGAAAGTCGCGAACGGAATCCGGTTAACCGGAATGCCCGAATTCAAGCACTCACTGAATGACACCCAGATGTGGCAGGTGAGTCTGCTGGTGGCTAATGCAGATAAAATTTCAGATGCGGTTAAAGAGAAACTGAAGCCGCTGCCGATGCCTGGGACTGCTGGCGCCGCTGCGCCGCCTGCGACAGGAGTGCCGACGAAGCCGGGGCGCGTGCCTATCAGTCCCCACTCCACGCCGACTATGTAGTGATTATGGCTCGGCTGAAATGCTGACCGCCAACTCGCGCTCGCGCGGGCCATCCAGTTCCACTAACACGACCCTCTGCCATGTCCCGAGCAGAAGCTTTTTCTTTTCAAAAGGTAGAGAGACCGAAGTTCCGATCAATGCCGATAATATATGGTCCGAAACGTGCGCCGGATTGTGCGGATGCCGGTAGCGCAACTTCGGAATCATGGCTTCGAACGCATCCAGCATGTCGAGATCGGTGCCGGGATCGAGATCAGCCGTGGTCAAAGCTGCGGTAGTGTGAAGAACCAGCACATGACATACGCCGGAACCGCTCTCCCCGAGTTGCTGCTCGATCAGATCGGTGATGTCGAGGACTTCTCGCTTCTTATGTGTCTTGACTGACAGCCGGGTCATAGCGAGCTGATCGCGCTCTGCGCGGCCTTATGATTTCCATGCCGCGGGTAAGGGATGCCTGGACTCGTAAGCGGAAATTTCCGCCTGATGCTGAAGGGTGAGCCCGATATCGTCGAGACCCTCGAGCAGGCAGTGACGGGTGAATTCGTCAATCTGGAAGTTTGTGCTCAAGCCTCGATCGTCCAGAACGGTGCAGCCCTCAAGATCAACAGTAAGCTGGTAATCAGGAATCTCCGCAGCCCGGCGCGCGATCTTTTCCGCCTCTTGTTCTTTCAAAACCACCGTCAGCACTCCATTCTTCACGCAGTTGTTAGCGAAGATGTCGGCAAATGACGGCGCAACCACGACGCGGAATCCGTAATCTGCGAGTGCCCAGACCGCATGTTCCCGCGACGACCCGCAGCCAAAATTTTTGCCCGCCACCAGAATGCTGGCGCCAGAGTATCGCGGTTGGTTGAGTGCGAATGACTCGTCTGGCTTGCCCTGCGCGGAGCGCCGCCAATCGTTGAAAAGAAATTCTCCGAACCCGGTCTTCTCAATTTTCTTCAGAAACTGCTTGGGGATGATCTGATCCGTGTCGATGTTCGCCCGGTAAAGCGGGGCGACTTTGCCCTTATGTTTGCGGAATGGCTGCATTGTACTTGTCGAAGCCTCGTGTTCCTCTGTGTCTTACCTCTGTGAAACTCTGTGTTCTCTGTGGTAAAGATTTTCAAACCCTGACCACAGAGGACACCGAGGTTCACAGAGAAACGCCACAGAGGAAAATCACAATCATTCGTCGTGAAATTTCCAATTTCGGATGTCCGTGAAATGGCCTTCAATTGCCGCCGCGGCTGCCATCATCGGGCTCAGCAAGTGGGTGCGACCGCCGCGGCCCTGGCGTCCTTCGAAATTTCGGTTGCTGGTTGACGCGCACCGCTCGCCCGGATTCAGGATGTCAGGATTCATGCCCAAGCACATCGAACACCCCGATTCGCGCCATTCAAATCCGGCCTGCTGGAAAATTTTATCCAGGCCTTCTTCTTCTGCCGCACGTTTCACTTTCTGGGATCCCGGAACCACCATGGCACGCACACCATTCGCCACCTTGTAGCCGCGGGCAACTCTCGCCGCCGCTCGTAGATCTTCGAGACGCGAATTCGTACACGAGCCAATGAACACGCGATCAATGCGAATTTTCTCGACCGGCGTACCCGGCTCCAATCCCATGTATTCGAGCATGCGTTGCGCATTCGGCCGATCGTTTCCATTTGCCGGAAGATCAGGCACTCTACCCGTGATTGGCACAACCATGCCGGGATTGGTCCCCCAGGTTACAAACGGCGCCAGATCGCCCGCATTGATTTTGATAACTGTGTCGTACTTCGCTCCGGGATCAGAAGTCAGTTGGCGCCATCGCGCCACTGCGGCATCCCAGTCCTTCCCACTCGGCGCAAAGGGCCGGCCCTTCATATAGGCGAAAGTGGTTTCGTCGGGCGCGATCATTCCCGCGCGCGCTCCCGCCTCAATGCTCATATTGCAGACCGTCATCCGGCCTTCCATCGAAAGCGACCGCACTGCCTCGCCGGCGTACTCGATCACGTGTCCGGTCGCGCCGTCTGTGGAGATCTTTCCCAATATGCCGAGCACAAGGTCTTTGGCAGTCACGCCGTCGGCCAGCTTGCCTTCGACTTGGATGAGCATAGTCTTCGGCTTGCGCTGCGGAAGGCATTGCGTGGCCAAAACGTGCTCGACTTCCGAAGTGCCAATACCGAAAGCCAAAGCGCCGAAAGCACCGTGAGTGCTGGTATGGCTGTCCCCGCACACAATGGTCATGCCCGGCTGCGTGTAGCCCAGTTCAGGCCCAATCACGTGTACGATGCCCTGGTCAGGTGAATCCATGTCGAACAAGTGGACGCCGAAATCGCGACAATTTTGCTGCAGGGCTTCTATTTGGCGCTTGGCTATCTCGTCGGTTATGGGTGTGCCGCGAGGTTCGGTGGGAATGTTGTGGTCGACCGTTGCTACGGTTCGCAGCGGCTCGCGAACCTCGCGTTCGGCGGCGCGTAACCCGTCAAAGGCTTGCGGAGATGTGACCTCATGAACCAGATGCAAGTCCACATACAAGAGCGGGAGTTGGCCAGCCGGAGCGGCCACGATGTGCTCATCCCACAATTTTTCAAACAGTGTGCGAGGCATGTTGCTGTCTTACTAGTTTATCAATAAATCCGTGGCTTCGATCCTGCGGCGGCCGACCGAGGCTTTGCTCGTCAGATAGAAAACCAGCATTGCCGAAACTCCCAGCAATGGGACCAAGAACGCCACGCGCAGACCGGCGGCATGGGTTGAGACTTCACCCACGAACCAAGGCACCACAGCGCCCCCGATGTTTCCACTAGCAAAAACCGCGCCGCTGGCACGTCGAGCCGATGGCCCAAACCATCCAGGAAGCAGCGAGACGCTGATGGGAAATATGGAAGCCAAGCCAAGCCCCGCCAGCACGGAGCCAATTACGACTAACCTCATTTCATGCGCGGCGACTAGAGCGAGCCCTCCCAACATCGCTATGGCTAAACCCGCTCGGGCAATGGTGACTGCGGAACGAAACTTTAAGAACACCGGAGCGAGAGCTCGTCCCAGCAGCAATGCTCCCCAATAAAATGACGGCGTGACCGTCGCGAGCGCATGGGCCCGCGAATCCACGCGGCGCGCATAAGTCGCGATCCAAGCGCCGAACGAGGTTTCCGTGCCGACGTAAATAAAGAACAACGCGCAGATCAGGGGCAGCGCGCTGTCGCTCCAGAAACTCTTGTCTCCCAGCGCCGAATCGACGTGCGCATGGGTGTCCGGAACAAACCTTGTGAGCAGGAGCGCGAGCAAGAGCACGAGTAACGCAGCGGCCGTCCCGTACAGGAAATATGCCGAATGGTGTTCGCGCTGGGCCACGGCCACGAGAAAAGGCGAGCTCATGGCGCCAATGCCCCACACGGCGTTGATCACATTGAGAGCTGAAGCGCTGCTCTCCGGGTTGATCTCCGCTGTGCGCAAATTGCCTGCGGGGGTGGTAATCCCGTAGCCGATCCCTAGAATGCACACTGCTACGATGCCCACTCCCCATGAACCCGAGGCTAGCAGCGCCATCCCCGATGCCATCAGCAATGAACCGATGATCAGCGTGGTTCGATAGCCCAGTCGCTGCACCGACAGCCCGGAAACCAGCATCCCGAACATCGAGCTGAAAAACTGCACAAAAATCAGAGAACCCGACTGCGCATCGGTCAACGACCAGCGAGCCGCAAGAATCGGCAGCATCGGGCCGATAAACGTCATGACGATCCCGGTAATCAGGAAATCGGCATGGATCAGCACTATGCCATCGGTGGCTACCGGGAGCCGTTTGGGGGCGGAAACGCTGGAGGCCATGATTTATAATTGCAGTGTATCTGAGGTCCGGTTTTTCCCAGCCAGATACTCACATACCGGTCATATTCCTATGCTGAATGGAAAGCGCATAGCCGTCGTAATGCCCGCATATAATGCGGAGAAAACGCTGCCCGCGACCGTTCAGGAGCTGCCCGATATCGTCGATATTCGCATTCTGGTCGACGACAACAGCGCCGACCGTACCGTCGAGGTGGCAAGGGAATTAGGGCTAGTGCACTTCGTCCACGACCGCAATTACGGTTACGGGCGTAACCAGCAGACCTGCTACCGCGAGGCTCTGGCTGAGGGCGCCGACGTCATTATCATGGTTCACCCGGATTACCAGTACACCCCGCTCCTGGTGACTGCAATGGCGAGCATGGTGGCGTATGGGATCTATGACGTCGTGCTGGGATCGAGAATTATTGGCGGACAGGCCCTGCGCGGCGGGATGCCGCTTTACAAATACATATTCAATCGCTTCCTCACCGCCGTCGAAAACCTGTTTCTGGGGATCAAAGTCTCGGAATATCACACCGGCTATCGCGCCTTCAGCCGTCAAGTCCTGATTAAGTTGCCACTGCTCGAAAACTCCGACGACTTCGTCTTCGATAACCAGATGCTGGCGCAGTGCGCCTTCTTCGGATTCAAGATTGGCGAAGTGTCCTGCCCGACCAAGTATTTCCCCGAGGCTTCCTCCATCAACTTCCGGCGCAGCGTGAAGTACGGACTAGGTGTGTTGGGAACTACTTTGCAGTTCGCGCTGCAGAAGTGGGGGCTAGCCAAGTTCGCGATCTTCAGCGATAAAGGCCGAAAGTTAGAGCCCCGTTCCGCCGACTACTATGAGCGCGGCGTACTACGTGCCAGAGCGGGATACTGAAGCTTTTCCGATACCCTATTTTTCCAAACCTTTAACCACAGAGGGCGCTGAGGTTCACAGAGGAACGCCACAGAGTAAAGCGAATCCCTCTGTGTCTTTCCTCTGTGGAACTCTGTGTTCTCTGTGGTTAAGTCT
This sequence comes from uncultured Acidobacteriota bacterium, assembly GCA_963702345.1. Taxonomy (GTDB): domain Bacteria; phylum Acidobacteriota; class Terriglobia; order Terriglobales; family Acidobacteriaceae; genus Gp1-AA145. Next base: position 452,760 of record CAVPCD010000004.1, read on the forward strand.
TTTTGTTCATGGAAACTCAAGGTTCAATTCGACAAACCGTCACGCCGTTTGTATAAGGGCAAGACAGACCTAAAGTCTCCGGCGTCTGTAAAACGATCCATCCCACTTGGTACTTTTCCTGCAGCCGCAGAAAATCCGCCCGCGTGAAACGCCGCCAGTTCTTCTGAGCTTGAAATTGCTCCCACCACTCGTCGGCTAACGGAGGGAACATGGCAACGGCTCCGCTGTCTTTGTTGGCGTCGGCGAGGCGGCTGCGTTCGGCCATGGCCCGAAAGCCAATTCTGTCTTCGCCTGAGGCTTCCATGTAAAAGGGATCGATCGCGAACGTCGCATCAGTCGGCGTGTTCTGGCGAATCCACAGGAACGCCTGCTCCCACTGATTTTTCGGTGCAGCCCACGGCCACTCGATGTGCGCGGTCGAAGGAAACAGCTGGCGTTGCGCAACGAACATGCCCGCACACAGCGGCAGAAACAATAACAACCATCTCCACAAGCGGTCTTTCAAAATGTAATCCGCGACGAAGCCGCCAATCGCCATCAGCATGAAAATGTAGACGAGAAGCAAGCTGCGCAGCGGCTGCAGTCGCGCCAGTGCCTCGAAGCGCTGCGGAATGGCGATCACCAGCGCGATCGCAAAATAGACAAGTTCATACACCACTGCGGCCCGGCACACGCGTTCCAAGTTCTTAAGATTTCGCGATCGCGCAATGCATCCCAGCCAGATAAGGACCGCGAACGGTGCAATCAGTCCCACCCACTCATACCACTGCCATTGCGGGAGAAAGTGAGAAATATGAAAGCGCATGGCCTCACGATAGGCGGGGGACGGCGGCGCAAAAAAGTTTGTGAACGGAAATACCGCAGCCGTTGCGAACACTGGATTGTTCGCTTTGTCCAAAAAGATCAGCACTGCGCAGAAGGCAACGGCAAACGATGCCATCAGCGGATGCACAGCGGCCGCGAACAGAATCCATAAGGCCGCGCGCGCGTATTTCTTTTGCAGGAGTTTCGTTACCGCGAACACCGCAGCAAACGCGGCCAAGTTGCGGGGATTCAGATACTGGTCCATCAGATAGAGTGCAGTCCCCGCCACCGGCAGCGTAAGCAGAGAAGCGATGAGAACAACCGCGCCCCATCGCGCCCGCGTTGTATCGAAGCAAACTCCGCTGAACTCCCAGCACGCCAGCAGCAAAAGAAAGATCGAGGCCAGGTACCAGATGAAAATCGCATAGTCGAATGGAATGTGGGTGAGCCGCACCGATGACGCGATCAGGTTGGGGAAAAGCGTCAGGCTGGCGTGCGACTCGAAAAATTCAGTTCCCGATGGGTAGAGCGCGGGATGCAGGAGCTTCTTAATTCCCGGCATATAGATTTCCGCGTCTTCCGCATAAGGATGATACCCATGCACCGCCAACGCCCCCAGCGTGAGCAGCAGCAAGCCAAATGTGGTGGTTCGCTTGGACAAGATTCAGATAGACGGGCGCGCTGGAAGTAGTAACGTAATGAGCGCGGATTTAATTGTCAAACGTTGACACATTTATACTGGTAAAGCTGTTGCCGCCTATTCCCCTGGGTGAAAACGCAAAATAAAATACGGCTTGGTAAACACCTCATCATCCAATGAAGGCAGGCTGTTCTAGACGATGAAGCTGCTCCGTCCCATTGTTATCGCCGTCGTTCTGGTTGGTGGATTCTTCTACTTCACCACCTACCGCTCCGGAACCTTCCGTACGATCAACTCGCCGGCGGCAAAGGTTGAAATCACCCAAGCTGCGACTAGCCAGCCCCTCGACGCAGACGAGCAGAACAACATCGCCGTCTACCACAAGAACATCGGCTCGGTGGTGAACGTTACTTCGAAAGCCGTGGCATTCGACTTCTTCTACGGCCTGGTTCCTCAGGAGGGACAGGGCTCGGGCTTCATCATCGATCACGATGGTCACGTGCTGACCAATTACCACGTAGTTGCCGACGCCCGGCAAGTCGAAATCACATTGCACAATCGCAAGAAATATCGCGCGACGATCGTGGGCACCGACCGCTCGCACGACTTGGCGATCGTTCAGATCAAGGCACCGGATTTGAATCCCATGGTGCTTGGCGATTCCAAAAACTTGCAGGTGGGGCAGAAGGTTTACGCCATCGGGAATCCGTTTGGTCTGGCAGGAACGCTCACCAGCGGAATTGTGAGTTCCATCCGCTCGGTACAAGAACCGGACGGGGTCAACATCGACGAAGCAATTCAAACCGACGCGGCCATTAATCCGGGGAACTCCGGTGGTCCCCTGCTGAATTCGCACGGCGAAGTAATCGGCATCAACACCATGATCGCTTCGAGCGTTGGCCAGAACGCCGGCATTGGATTCGCCATTCCCATCAATACTGCGAAAGCAGTCCTGAACGATCTGCTCACAATCGGACGCGTCCGCCGCCCGGTTCTCGGCGTAATCACTCTCGCAATCGGCCCCGATATTGCTGACCAACTTGGCTTGCCTGCGGATTCCGGGTTGCTCGTGCAACGCGTGCTGCCCGGCGGCGCAGCGGAACGTGCGGGGTTAAAAGGTGGCACCGAGCGGGCCTATCTGGGGAATACGCCGATCATGGTCGGCGGTGATCTGATCGTTGCCATTGACGGCCAGGACATTCAGGACCAGCAACAACTTGCGCAGATCATGAACAATCACCGCGCCGGCGATACGGTGCGCGTGACCATCTATCGCGGCAAGCGCCGGATCGAGTTGAATTTGACCTTGGGTGAAGCGCGAGAGCAGGTTTAGAACGACCTGCTTGGCTCCGCCTAACCTTCACCAATGAATTTCGACGCCCTACGAGCTTTGTGTCTCTCCCTTCCTGATGCTACCGAGAACCTGCAATGGGAGGACCAGCTCTGCTTCAAAATCGGGGCGAAGATATTCGCCATGGTCAGTCTGGGCAGCGTTCCTCAACGGCTGATCTTCAAAGGCGATCCCGAAGAATTTTTGGAGTTGATCGAGAATGAGAGAGTTGTTCCCGCCCCGTACGTGGGACGGTACAAGTGGGCGATGCTTGAGAGCTTAGACGCCCTTCCTGATTCCGAAATCGACAGCTGCATCAGGAAGTCCTACACGATGGTAGCCGCAAAAGCCAAGCCATCTCAATCGAGAATCAAAAGGATAAAGCGAACTCGCGAATCGCGAAATTCATGATTTGACTCTCGCGCGCGCACTACGCTAGCCTCAACAGTCCGAATATTTTCAGGTATTTGGGGTGAACGCCCCGACAACGAAATATGCAGAGAGCAGTTTCCACTTACATTTTCGTCAAGGAGCGGCTGCATCCCGGCTTGCTCGATAAGTTGGTAAGCGGCGGGGCCCAGGCCATTGAGATCTTCGGCGCGCGCCAGCACATCGACTACGCCAACCGCAAGCAGCATATCCGTGAAATCGCGGACTGGTTCAAAACCAGCGGGATTCCGCTGCATTCGGTGCACGCGCCGCTCTACGCCGACTACGAGTGGGGACGCAGTGGCTCTCCGCCGATCAACATCGCTTCCACCGACCGGGCCGCGCGAATTGAAGCCATGGACGAAATCAAGCGTGCGATCGAAGTGGCGGAACATATTCCGTTCAGGTTTCTGATCCAGCACATCGGTGTGCCCAACGAGTCTTTCAACGAGCGCAAGTTTGAAGCGGCAATGACCTCGGTCGAGCACTTGCGGGCATTCGCCAAGCCGCTCGGCGTTCGTGTTCTGCTGGAAAACATTCCCAACGAGCTTTCCACGCCGGATCGCCTGGTCGAATTTATACGTACCAGCCATATGGACGACGTAGGGGTGTGCTTCGATACCGGCCATGCCAACATGATGGGCGAAGTTGCTGCGGCTTTCGAGACCGTGAAGAATCACATCCACTCGACCCATGTGCATGACAACGATAAAGTCCGAGATTCGCACCTGTGGCCGGGAGATGGCACGATAGACTGGAAGTCCACGCTGGAACTGCTGAACCAGGCGCCGCACAAGCCGCCGCTTCTGCTGGAAATTGAGGAGAACGAAAAGATCAATTCCGTCGAGAAGATGGGCGAGATTTTCGGCAACCTGGTCCCCGCATAAGAATCTCGAGGATTGCACGGGCGAGGACGCCGGTGCCTCCACAAAACCGAATGATGGGCACGGGCGCCCTCGCCCGTGTTCGCGTGGAAAGTAAGCAAAGTGTCATGAGTCCGATATCTACAATCGCTGAAATCGGCAAATACGAAGGCCAACCCGTCACCGTTCGCGGCTGGCTCTACAACCTTCGCGAAAGCGGGAAGCTTCTCTTTCCGATTTTTCGTGACGGCAGCGGGACGATTCAGGGCGTGGTTCCGAAGAATGCGGTCACCCCGGAAGTCTTCGACGCGATAAAAGGCCTGACGCAGGAATCGAGTGTCATCGTCGAAGGGAAGGTTCGTGCCGATAAGCGAGCGCCGGGCGGATTCGAGCTAGATGTTTCGAATGTGCAAGTGCTGCAGCGCGTCTCGGAAAGCGAACCGTTCCCCATATCTTTGAAAGAGCACGGCGTCGATTTTCTGATGGACAACCGCCATCTCTGGATACGAACTCCGCGCCAGGCGGCGATTCTGCGCACGCGCGCCGAAATCATCAAAGCCGCCCGCGATTTTTTTGATGATCGCGGCTTTGTGTTGACCGATCCGCCGATTCTCACGCCGGCGGCGTGCGAAGGAACGTCAACCCTTTTCCCGGTCGATTATTTCGATGAGCAGGCATACCTCACGCAATCCGGCCAGCTTTACATCGAAGCGACGGCGATGGCGTTAGGCAAAGTTTATTCTTTCGGTCCGACGTTTCGTGCTGAGAAATCGAAGACCCGGCGACATCTGACCGAATTCTGGATGGTCGAACCCGAAGTCGCCTATGCAACGCTTGACGACTTGATGGATTTGGCCGAAGGCTTGATCAGCTTTCTGGTGAAGCGCTGCCTCGAAAAGCGTCGCGCCGACTTACAAACTATGGGCCGCGATGTGGCGAAGCTCGAAAAAATCGCAGCGCCGTTTCCGCGAATTACCTACGACGAAGCTGTAAAGATGCTGCAGGAAGGCCATGCCAAAGGCGCACTTGAAACTAAATTTGAATGGGGCGGCGACTTCGGTTCTCCTGATGAGACCTATATTTCAGCGCAATTCGAAAAGCCGGTGATGATTCACCGCTATCCGGCTAAGGTGAAAGCGTTCTACATGGAGCCCGACCCGCAGCGGCCCGAGCTGGCGTTGTGCGTGGACGTGCTCGCGCCCGAAGGCTATGGCGAGATAATCGGCGGCTCGCAGCGCATGGCTTCGTATGAGTTGCTGCTGCAACGCATTCGCGAGCACAAGCTGCCAGAAGAATCATTCAAGTGGTATCTCGATTTGCGCAAATACGGGGGCGTCCCCCACGGCGGCTTCGGTATGGGAATCGAGCGCGCCGTCGCATGGATTTGCGGATTGGAACACGTAAGAGAGACAATCCCGTTTGCGCGAACGCTGCACCGGCTTTACCCGTAGAAAATATTGAGTCATTGAATCATCGGGGGATTGAGTCATTTGCCCGCTATTTTTGCAGCGTCCTTTTAAACGATTCGAATGATGCGATGACTCAGTGATTCAATCGGCCAAACCATGACTGCTCACGTCACCACCACGAATATCGTCCCCAAGAAGATCCGCGTCATTGGTGTGCCGCTTGATCTTGGGCAGTCGCGGCGCGGGGTGGACATGGGACCGTCCGCGGTTCGCGTGGCTGGGCTTGAAGCGCGCCTCGAGCAACTGGGACACGTGGTTGAAGATGCGGGCAATATCGCTGTCGCCATTCCTGAGCAGAAAAAAGAAGGCGATCCCCACGCAAAATACCTAAAGGAAATCACCGCTACTTGCATCAAGCAAGCCGACTTGGTACTGAAGACGCTCGAAGCCGGCAAAGTCCCGATCGTTTTAGGCGGAGATCATTCCGTGGCTGCGGGAACGGTCTCCGGCGTAGCGGAATTTTATCGCCGGCAAAATCAAAAGATCGGTCTGATCTGGATCGACGCCCACACCGATATCAACACGCCAGACAGTTCTCCCAGCGGAAACGTTCATGGCATGCCGCTGGCGGCGATCATGGGACTCGGCCCGCCTGAACTGGCGAATCTCCTCAATTTTTCTCCCAAGGTATCGCCGGAAAATTGCGTGCTCGTGGGGGTGCGGGACATTGATGCGGTCGAAAAAGAAAATGTCCGCAAGGCCGGCATCGGCGTGTTCACCATGCGTGACATCGACGAGCGTGGCATGCGTGCTGTTATGGAAGAGGCTTTGAAGATCGCTGGCCGGGGCACGTCCGGCTATCACGTTTCGCTAGATATGGATTGGGTCGATCCCGAAGACGCGCCGGGAGTGGGCACTCCCGTCCGCGGCGGCGCAACTTATCGTGAAGCACATCTAGCGATGGAGATCATTGCCGATCACGGCCGTATGTTGAGCTTCGAAATTGTGGAAGTGAATCCGGTCATTGACGAACACAATCGCACCGCCGACCTGGCGGTCGAGCTGGCGCTATCGGCTTTTGGCAAGAAGATTCTGTAGCGTCTGCTCTCTTATCGCTTCACTTCGTCGCGCTCGACTACTCCGTCCTTAATATTGACGACGCGGTGGGCGTAGGCGGCGATGTCGTTTTCGTGGGTGACGAGAACGATTGTATTGCCTTCGGAATGAAGGCGATCGAAGAGGGCCATGATTTCGTTGCCGGTCTGCGAGTCCAGGTTCCCCGTCGGCTCGTCGGCAAGGATGATCGAAGGCCGATTCACCAGTGCGCGGGCAATCGCGACCCTTTGCCGCTGACCGCCGGAGAGTTCATTCGGCTTGTGGCTCATTCGCGTTTCCATACCGACTGCAGTCAATGCTTCTTTCGCGCGATCGGCACGTTCGCCGGAGGGCACGCCTCCGTAAATCAAAGGCAGCTCGACATTGTGCAGGGCGGTGGCGCGGGCCAGCAGGTTGAAGGTCTGGAATACGAATCCGATCTCTTTATTACGGATGCGCGCCAGCTCGTCGTCATCCAGTTCGCTGACCTGTTGATTGTTGAGCCAGTACTGCCCGCGGCTCGGGCTGTCGAGGCAGCCGATCAGGTTCATCAGCGTCGATTTCCCCGATCCGCTAGGTCCCATAATCGCGACGTATTCGTTGCGGCGGATCTGCAGGTTGACACCGCGTAAAGCGTGAACCTGCTGCTCGGAACCCATGTCATAGGTCTTCCAGAGGTCGGAGGTAAAGATCATGCACGATTCAGGCGGATTGGACACTTGCGGCGGGGAGATGCCGATTACTTCTGCCGTTGCCATTCTATTCTCCTGCTTCAACTGGGGCACGGGTGGTCTCAGTCCCTTGCCATTGGACGGGCTCGCGGCTCTTTAGTTACTACAGCCTGAGTCACACAACCTGGTTGGCGCTGTCCTGGCACTCAAAAGGTACGAATCCCAGGAAAGAAAAGTTCCAGCCCGGGGACGGTTTGCTTTTGTTCGCTTCGGCGATTATAGCCTGCCTCTGCGAATGTTGGATGCGGAGTTGCTGGAAAGTAAGCAGGGGGTATGAGTTTTACAAACCCAGGGACAACCAATGTGGCTGGTCGGAGAATCAGGGCTAAGCAGGGGTTTACGCGCCCTTGTCATCGATTTCTTGCGGTTCGGCGGCTTGTATTCTCGTTGCGGAAGACTTAAAATGTTGGCACTCAGAGTGCGTCTTAAGGAGTACTCTTCCTCTATGTCCCGGTTCCAGTTTTCGCGCGTAGTTCCGTCTTTCGTGCTTTTATTTGTCGTGGGCTCCTTCTCGGGAGCCTTTGCCGCTCCGCGCCCCGCTGACGGTCAGACGAGTACTGACCAACCTCAAGCTGATCAGGGCCAGAATAAGAACGGGGCCACTGACAAGTCTTCGGGCGATCCCCTCAAGCGAGAGCTCACTGAAAAACAAAAAAAGCAGAACGCTAAGTCTCTAAAGCGCGAACTGGAAGGTTCGTACAAGAAGTGGCTGGATCAGGACGTTCGCTGGATCATCACCGACAACGAGCGTAAAGCGTTTATGCAGTTGTCGAACAATGAGGAGCGAGACCAGTTCATCGAAGCTTTCTGGCAGCGGCGCAACCCTAATCCGGACAGCGAAGACAACGAATTTAAGGACGAACACTACCGGCGAATCGAGTACGCCAATGAGCATTTCCCCGCGGGCAAGCCGGGTTGGATGACCGATCGCGGCCGCATTTACATCGTTTATGGTCCTCCGGATGAGATTGATTCCCACCCTTCTGGCGGGACCTACGAACGTCCCATGGAAGAAGGTGGGGGCGAGACGTCGACGTTTCCGTTTGAAGATTGGCGTTACCGGTATCTGGAAGGCATCGGGCAGGAGGTCATCATTGAATTTGTCGATACCTGCATGTGCGGCGACTATCACATGACAATCGATCGCAGTGAAAAAGATGCTCTCAAGAATGTTCCGAACGCCGGCCTCACGTTATACGAACAAATGGGCATGTCATCAAAGGCAGACCGGTTTAACGGTAGTGGTCTGGAGCAATTGGGCGCGGGGCCGATGTCCGAGGATGCACAGACTAAAGAATTTGATCGCCTAGAGCAATTTGCGAAGTTGAATCAGGCGCCAGCGGTCAAGTTTAAGGACCTGGAAGAGATCGTGCAGCACAAGATCAGCTATAACACCATGCCTTTCGATGTCCGCACTGATTTTGTGAAAATCACCAGCGACACGGTATTGGTGCCGGTGACGGTCCAGCTCAGAAATCGCGACATCACGTTTACCAATAAAGATGGCGTGCAGCACGGAGTGGTGAATATTTTTGGACGGCTGACCACCTTATCCGGGAAAGTAGCGCAAACTTTCGAAGACACCGTGGTCGCGGATGTGCCTGCGGAGTTATTGCCGCGCGAAGTAGAGAACTCGAAAATATATTGGAAAGCGGTCCCGCTGAAATCCGGGAGATATCGTCTTGACCTGGTAGTGAAAGACGTGAACGGCGACCGTATGGGCACATGGAGCCGAAGCATTATTGTGCCGGATTTTTCTGACGAAAAATTGGCTAGTTCATCATTGATCGTGGCCGATGACGTTGAGGCAGTGCCTACCAATAGCGTAGGCACCGGCATGTTCGTGATCGGTACCACTAAGGTCCGACCACGGGTAGCGTCCTCGGACGGGAAACCGGTGTCATTTAAACGCGGCCAGAAAGTGAATTTCTGGATGCAGGTTTATAATCTCAGCGTTGATGAAAAAACTCACAAGCCGTCGGCAACGTTTGAGTACGACATTGTGAATACGGCGACCAATAAACAAGTAGTGCACGCGGTCGATTCGTCCGAAAAGATGGGTAACATTGGCGACCAAGTCACTTTGGAAAAAACCGTTCAAGCCGCCAATCTGGAACCCGGCGTGTATCACATTCAGATTAAGATTAACGACAACATCTCCAAACAAACCCTGGGACCTTCGGCAACGTTTGCGGTCGAATAGCGGTTCTGAGAACTCATGAATCGAAGACTCGGCTATCTCGTGGTTGCGTTCAGCCTGGCCCTCCCTTCATGGGGTGCGGACACAACCGCCTCAATAGCCGGTTACGTTCATAATGCCGCTGGTGCGCCACAGATCGGCGCGGTAGTTCAGGTGATGGGATCGGCAGCTCAGGTTCTGAATCTGGTCACCGATGATAAAGGCGCCTTCCGGGCTGCAAGCCTAGTTCCCGGAATTTATAACGTTAAAGTTTCTGCGCCTGAGTTCCTGCCGACTCTTCGGGAAAAGATCAGCCTCAAGGCTGGTGCCAGCATTTTGTTGAACCTGACCCTGTCTACCGTCTTTGACGCGTTGCAGTTCACGCCGCGGCAGGGAACTTCCGAAGATGGAGACTGGGATTGGGTGCTGCGCTCGACGGCGAATCGCCCGGTTCTGCGCATCCTGCCTGACGGCTCTCCGGTAACGGTTGCCGACAAATCGACCTCGAGTGACTTGAAGGGCACGCTTTCTTTTGTGGCCGGGGCGCCTTCCGAAGGTTTCGGTTCGATCTCCGACATGAGCACTGGCTTTTCGGTCGAGAAGTCGCTATTCGCCTCCGGCACTTTGACTGTTAACGGCGACGTCGGGTACGGTTCGGCGCTGCCGAACGCGGTGCTGCGTAGCTCTTATAAGCGCCACATGGCGAACGGATCGACGCCAGAGATTGCATTCACCATGCGGCGGTTGTCTTCACCGGACCTGGGTATTCGCAGTGCGCAACTCGAGGCGCTCGCGATGACGACTTCCGACGAAATCAACGTCGGCAATGTGCTTGAACTGAAGTTTGGCAGCGAACTGCAGACCATCCAATTCATGGGTCGGGTCACGGCATTTCGGCCGTTCGGGTCGGTTGCCGCCCATCTCTCGCCAGACACTGTGGTGGAATATCGCTATTCGAGTTCGCGTCCTGACAGCCGGGAAGAAAAAGGCTTTGAAAGTGCTCCCGCTGATTTGAGCGAGTCTGACCCGCGCGTAAGCATGACGGGATATTCTTCCGCGATTGAGAAAGCCCACCACCAGGAACTCGCGCTATCGCATCGCGAGGGTAAGACGAACATGCAGGTGGCGTTCTACTCTGACAGGCTGATCGATCCCGCGCTTACCGGGGTGGGAGAGTTTTCCTCGAGCACAGGCGATGTGTTGCCGGACGTTTATTCGGGAACGTTCACCTATCAGGGACGCAATCTGGACACCCATGGAGTCAGGTTGGTTTTGGAACGCAAGCTGACCTCTGATGTGACTGCCACCGCAGACTATAGCTACGGCGGCGTGCTTGATTTAAAAAGCGGCACCGCTACTCTGGAAGACGCCCGTGAGCAGACCGTAACCCGCAATCGGCATGTGCTATCGGGAAAACTGAGCGGAACAACCCCTCATACCAAGACACAATGGATTGCTTCCTACGGACTGGAGAGCGGCCGTTCGCTCACCCCGGTGGATATGTTCAACGCCTCCGCGGGGCAGACCGATCCCTTCCTTGACATTTTCTTCCGGCAACCGGTTCGGTGCAGCAAGGCGCTGGCTGGACATATGGATGTTGTCGTCGAAATCCGCAACCTGCTTGCCCAGGGATATGTTCCAGTCTTCGGCCAGGACGGACGAACCGTCTATCTTGTTCAATCCGCGCGCGCCGTGCGTGGCGGATTGGCGTTTAACTTCTAACTTTCCCTTCTGTTTTTCCGCTGCCCAATCCATTTTCCAACCGCCTGAATTTTGTTGCTGGAAGACCTGTGCTCGCTTGATCTACAATCCCTGCCATCCATATTAATCAATCGCTAGGGGGCTACATGAGGCTTCGCTCGGGATTTGTATTTCTGCTGCTGCTCGCTTCTACTTCGCTGCTTGCGCAAACATTTCGCGGCACGATTCTGGGGACGGTCACCGATCCGCAGGGCGCGGTAATCGCCGGTGCCACCGTCACCGTGCGCAATGTGAACACTGGGCTCGAGCGAACTACGCAGACCAACACGGATGGGAGCTACGCTGTCCCCGAGTTGCCGATCGGCACGTATAACGTCACGGTTACCCAGAGCGGATTTCAGACGTCCGCGATCACAGCCATTGCGATTGATGTTGCAGCGGAAAAGCGAGTTGACGTTACCATGAAAGCCGGCCAGGTGGCCACCACGGTCGAAGTTTCCGGCGAGTCCCTGCCGCAAATCGAGACTTCAACAGACACGTTGGGAGGGCAGTTCGAAGACAAACAGATTGTGGACTTACCAATTAACGGCGGCGATTACACCAAGATGCTGATCATGGTGCCCGGGGCCGCGGGCGAACCAAATGGTGGCGGAGATTCGCCAGGTTCCTACGGACTTTTCAGCGCAAACGGCAACCGCGGACGGGCTAATAATTTTCTTCTCGACGGTACGGACATGAATGACGGTTATCGCAACCTGCCAGCGATCAACCAGGGCGGAGTTTTTGGTACGCCGGGGACAGTATTGCCGCTCAATGCAGTGGCCGAACTCAAGGTGCTTTCGAACTTCGAGGCCGAGTACGGGCGGAATTCTGGCGCGGTGGTGAATATTGTTACTAAGAGTGGAACCAATGCATTTCATGGGGCGGCTTACGAAGATTTTCGCAACTCGGTGCTCGATTCGCGCAACTACTTCAACTCCTCAGGTCCGAAAGATGCGTTTCGCAACAACCAATACGGTGGCGCAATAGGCGGTCCCATCGTCAAGGACAAGACTTTTTTTTACCTGGCATATGAGGGTCAGAGAGAAGGGCTGGCCATTACATCTTTGAACGTGGTGCCGACGTTGAATGCCGGTATCGCAAATGGCGCGAGCGCAGCCAACGATTATTTCCAGGCAGTCACCAGCATTCCAGGAAGTAATCCATCGCAATGCACCACATCGATAATCGCTTGTATTCAGAACCAACCGGCGGGCGTAATCAATCCGGTTATCCTCAATTTTTTTAATTTCTGCAATTCGAACGCGAAGTGCTCGGGCGGAACAAACATCTGGCCGCTGGCAAATCTCGCGGGCGCCGCAGCGGGCTCCCCGAACTCGGCCGATGCTGCGGCAGCCTACAACAATGTGGACAGTATGATTATCAAGCTTGATCAGACTCTGAGCCACAACAGTCAGCTGAGCGGTCGCTACTTTTTTGGCAATAGCAATCAGAGTTTCCCACTGGGACTTGCCGGCGGCAATAATCTGCCGGGCACAAATACTTATGCCCCCATCCGCACCCAACTGGTTTCGATCAGCCTGGTGACCGTAGTGAAGCCTAATCAGACCAACGAAGCGCGCCTGGGATGGAACCGCTACCGCAACGGGTTCTATGCGGCCGATGCGAGCGTGTTTGGCAATCCTGAGCAGACGTTGCACATGGACACAGGAGTCACCAGTCCCAACGACTACGGACTGCCAACCATCCGCTTCGGCGAACTCTCTAACCTCGGCTCCTCGCCCTATTCGAATCCGCGCAATCGTGTGGATACTAATTGGCAGCTATTCGACAACTACACCTGGGTCGCGGGAAAGCACAACGTGAAGGCGGGATTCGAATTCCGTCGAACGACGGTTGCGTCGTTCAACGATTTCAGCGGACGGGGGGTCTTGGTTTTTAACAACCTCTCCGACTTCCTGCAAGGGTCATTTGCGAACACTGTTCTATTCTCGCCGCGACAGCAGGTGGGAAATACCGACCGTCATGCGATGCAGGACAGCGAAGGCTTTTACGTTCAGGATTCCATCCGCCTAAGTAATCGGCTCACCTTCAATGCCGGCCTGCGATGGGATTATTTCGGCGTGATCCATGAGAAGGATGGGCTGATGACCGCCTACGACCCGAATGTCGGGCTGGTCGCGAGAAGTCCTCTTTACAATAAAGACTTCAACAATTTTGCCCCGCGCCTGAGCGTTGCGTGGGATGTGACCGGCAAAGGCAAAACTGTGGTGCGTTCAGGCTTCGGAGTTTTCTACGATGATTTTTCTCAGGACGCTTTCACCGGGCAGATTTATGAGAACTCGTTTAATGCTGGGGTTGCCTACAATCCGATTAGCGCGGCACCGGTCCAGATCTTTAAGCCCGCGAGTGGAAACCCAGTCCTGGCGCCGGATACGCCGATCTTTGTTAGAGACGTGACTAGCGACGCTTCGACCGTTCCACAGAACATGCGAACGCCTTATGTTTACAACTACAACTTGAATCTTCAGCAGGAGTTGTTTCATAACGGGGTTTTGCAGGTGGGATATGTTGGGTCAGCTGGGCGCAAGCTGCTTCGGTTGCGAGATTTGAATGAGCCTACTCAGGCCCAAATCACCGCTGCGGATTTGCAGTGTAACTGCATCAACGATGGCACATTGCGTAAGTTTGCGAACTTGGCGCCCATGAGCCCGCTTGAGCCGTTTGGTCCATTTTATTTGAATGAACTCGAGGCTTCAGCAACGTCGAATTACAACTCCATGCAGGTCTCGTTTACGCAGCAGAACTTTCACGGATTGAACGAGCAAATTGCCTACACGTGGGCGCACTCGATCGACACTGCCAGCGATAGCCAGGATTTTGTGCCGAACGCATCGATGCCGCAGAACAGCAACAACGTCCAGGCGGACAAGGGGCCTTCGAACTTCGATGTGCGAAATCGCTTCGTGTGGTCGAGCACTTACGACTTGCCGAAGTGGGGATCGCATGAGAGGCTCGGCGCAGGCTGGTCGGTAAGTGGCATCCTGACACTGATGAGCGGACACCCTTTCTCGATGAACTACAACTTTATCGATGACTACAGCGGCAGCGGGGAATTCTACGATCGCCCGGATGTTGTGGGACCGATTCAGTACAACACCAGTAATCCGGCCCAGTTCCTCAACCTGAACTCTTTCACCGTTCCCTGTAACTACAATTGGGCAGGGAATCTGCAAGACGGTTTCGCCGATTCGTGCCAGCCGGGTACTCGCCACTACGGTACCCTGGGGCGAAATTCTCTGATCGGGCCGAACTATCGAAACTTCGATTTCGCCTTTAGCAAAACCACATCACTGAGCGAGCGGTGGCAATTGTTACTGCGGGCCGACTTCTTCAATCTGACAAATCATCCGAACTTCGCGAATCCCTTGGCGGTTGCGTTCTTTGCCGATGCGGCTCCCAATCGTGGAGCCATTTTGCCGGGTGGTGTAGACGCAACTACCGGAATCAATCCGGCCACGGGCCGGAGCGTCGGCTACATGCCCATCACTGCTACATCGGATGTAGGTCTGGGTAATCCGGTTCTCGGAGGCGGAGGGCAGCGAAGTATTCAGCTTTCGGTGAAGCTGGAGTTCTGAGCTGCACGGCGGGAGAACTACTTCTCCGCTCTGCCCAGGCATCCCGCGCGGAATGAGCGGTTATCGAGGCGATGCAGTTGCTTCGCCATCTTCGGCTGCAAGAGCCGGAAATGGCGAATGGTGAATAGATATTCGGCGATGAACCACAGCGGCTGGTCGGTAGTCATCCAGTTGAGGCGGTCGAAGCGGGCGAGGTTTACCGGGTTCGAAAAAGTTCTTAGGGTCCGCTCGCGGCGCTGGTTAAAGTACACATCAAAATAGCTCATCACGAGTTCGCGCAGCGTACGATACACCGGCTCGCGATATCGGCAGCCGGTGTAATTCGAATTCGCAATCGCTCCCCAGTGACCGTGCTGTTTGCATACCGCAATCACATGGTCGGTGTCGTGCTCGGCCTCGAGATCGATGATCAGCGGCGGATATCCATTCACTCTCAACGCAGCAGCGGCGAATAAAGCTCCCTCAAAACAATGCGAAGTGTTTTCGCGCAGAACCCGGCGCGGGGACCATACCGTGTCGGCAAGGTGATAGGGGTGGGCGTTTAGAAATTTCTGGATTCCGTAAGGATCTTTCAGGCTGCGTAGTTTACGAAGTTCGGCGCGTGAGAAGCTTTCGTGCGAATCGGTCATCTGTGCCGAGTTTAACGGAAGAGCCAGTCAAAAAGGCGTTAACAATAGAGGACACTGAGAGCAGAAAGTGTGAGATCTACACAAACAACTCTCCCAGTTCCTGTGGACTATCAATCAGCACATCGGGCGGGGCTTCACATAAAGTGTGCGGTGCAAAGCCATAGCTGACGCCGCAGGTCGCAATGCCTGCATTGCGGCCGGTGAGCACGTCAATCGACGAGTCGCCGACGATCATCGTGTTTGCCGGTCCGGTGCCGGTTTCTTTGAGGAGAATGCTAACTCCTAGTGGATCGGGCTTCTTGGTCTCAAAGCTGTTGCCACCGCACACGTTGACGAAAAAATCACTCAGGCCCAACGCTTCCACAATGGCCCGTGAGGGATTGACGGGCTTATTCGACAGCACCGCCATCTTTCGATTTGCGCCATTTGACTGTATCTGCCGCAACGCTTCCGGAATTCCCGGATAAACGTGCGTGTAATCTAGTTTGTGCTCGCGATAGTAAGCGAGGAAAAACTCGAGGCCTTGTTTAAAGAACTTTTCGTCGTCGGGATCGCCGAGCGCGCGCCGCACCAGCATGGGTGCACCATCTCCCACATAAGACGCGACCACATCCCCCGGCAGCTCGGGGCGATCGAAGTTGCGCAACATGGCATTGACCGAGTGGATCAGGTCGAGGCGCGAGTCGATAAGCGTTCCGTCTAGATCGAAGATCACGAGTTTCATTGAGCGAGGATCGACCGGACGGTTGAAACGGGGCATGGGAAAAGGATAACAGCGTCAGCAGTACGTCTTCGGTCTTCGGTCATCGGCAAACATGGCCAGAGCTCGAGCTGAAAGCTCAACTCTCCAAGCTCGAAGCTTTATTCCAGAGTTCCCGAAAGCCGAAAGCACTTGCCTGATTTACAATAATTTTGGCGCTCCACTCTGCACGCGCCGACGCTGACCATGCCTTCCCGGGGCCACGGAAAATCCGGCGCTGTTGCTGAGGCTAACAAGGCAGGCAAGACCTACGAAGGCTTGTCGCGGCAGCAACTCATCGACCTCTATCGCGTGATGTACACCTCGCGTCGCCTTGACGATCGCGAGATCATGCTGAAGCGCCAACAGAAAATCTTTTTCCAGATCTCTGGTGCTGGCCACGAGGCAGTGACTGCGGCCGCCGGCTTCGCCATGAAGCCTGGATACGACTGGTTTTTCCCTTACTATCGCGATCGTGCACTTTGCCTTGCGCTCGGAACTACGCCCGACGAAATGCTGCTGCAGGCGGTAGGAGCGGCGGATGACCCGAGTTCCGGCGGCCGTCAGATGCCTTCGCACTGGGGATACAAGCGCCTGAACGTGGTCACACAGTCGTCCTGCACCGGCACGCAAATTCTTCACGCCGTGGGATGCGCCGAGGCCAGCCGATATTTCATGATGCATCCCAACGCCGGACAGAAGGCGAGCGGCGACTACCGCGAATTCAAGGATGTGCAGTTCCACGGCGATGAAGTCACCTACGTTTCGCTCGGCGACGGCACCACCAGCGAAGGCGAATTCTGGGAGTCGATGAATGCCGCCGCCAACCTGCGGCTGCCGGTCGTGTTCCTGATTGAAGACAACGGTTACGCGATTTCCGTTCCGGTCGAAGTGCAGACTGCAGGTGGAAATATTTCCCGCCTGGTTTCAGGCTTTCCAAACTTTCATTTTGAAGAGATTGACGGGACTGACCCGGTGGTCAGCTATGGAGCTTTATCGCGCGCGGTGGCGCATTGCCGCGCGGGAGTGGGGCCGTCATTCGTTCATGCGCACGTGATTCGTCCGTATTCGCATTCGCTTTCAGATGATGAGAAGCTTTACCGGCCAGACATAGAACGTGAGCGCGATGCGGCCCGGGATCCAATTTCGCGCATGCAGTTGTTCCTGATTCGTGACGGCATTCTCGACGAGAAGGGAATCAACAAGCTCGAGAAAGAAGTTGATGACGGGCTGCAGGCCGCGGTAGACCGTGTGCTGGCCGCGCCGTTGCCGCAGCCGGAAACAATAAAGCAATTTTTGTATTCGCCGAATATCGATCCGACATCTACGGCGTTTGACACGCAAGTGGCTGTGAGCAACAACTCCGCGAGTACGGGCGGGGGCGCCCGTAGCTCCACGGATCAGGCGGCGCAAGATAAGAAAGCTGCGCCGAAGACCATGGCCGATCTCATCAACGCCACGCTGCGGGACGAGATGAAGCGCGACGAGCGGGTTGTCATCTTCGGCGAAGACGTCGCCGATTGCAGCCGGGAAGAATACCTCCGTCAGAAGATGGTCAAGGGCAAGGGCGGCGTCTTTAAGCTGACGTCGGGATTGCAGTGTGACTTCGGCTCGGACCGGGTTTTCAATTCACCGATCGCCGAGGCCAGCATTGCGGGGCGGGCGGTGGGCATGGCTGTGCGCGGGTTGAAGCCGGTCGCCGAAATTCAGTTCTTCGACTACATCTGGCCGGCGATGATGCAACTGCGCAACGAGCTTCCGGTCATGCGCTGGCGCTCCAACGGAGATTTTTCAGCGCCCTGCGTGATTCGCGTAGCCATCGGCGGATACCTCACCGGCGGCGCTATTTATCACTCGCAATGCGGTGAGAGCATCTTTACCCACACTCCCGGAATGCGGGTGATCTTCCCATCGAATGCGCTCGATGCCGCTGGTCTGCTGCGAACCGCAATTCGTTGCGACGATCCCGTGCTGTTTCTGGAGCACAAGCGGCTCTATCGCGAAAGCTACGGCCGCGCCGCCTACCCCGGCCCGGATTATATGATTCCCTTCGGCAAAGCCAAAGTCGTTAATCCGGGGACCGACCTGACCGTGATCACCTATGGCGCGGTGGTCCCGCGAGCGTTGCAGGCGGTGCAGAAGCTGGATCGTGAAGCTGGACTCAAGATCGAGCTGATCGATTTGCGTTCGCTGAATCCCTACGACTGGGAGACGATCGCGGCTTCGGTGCAGAAGACCAACCGCGTGATCGTCGCTTACGAAGATACGCTGAGCTGGGGTTATGGCGCGGAGATCGCGGCGCGCATTGCCGATGAGCTATTCGAAAATCTTGACGCGCCGGTGAAACGCGTCGCCGCGAAAGACACTTTTGTCGCCTACCAGCCGGTGCTCGAAAGCGCGATTTTGCCGCAGGTGCAGGATCTGTATCTGGCGATGAAGGAGTTGGCGGAGTACTAGTTTTTAATTTTCTTTCTCATAAAAACTTCTGTCATTCCGAGCGGAACAAGATCGTTCGCTGCGCGAACGATCTTGTGGAGTCGAGGAACCTGCTTTTCTGGCGCTATCCCATGTCAGTGGGAATTGAGCTGTAGGTCGCGCAGGCAAACAGCAGGTCCTTCGACTCCGCGGAATCACTCGCAAGCGAGTGATTCTGCTTCGCTCAGGATGACAGTTGAGGGGACGGACACTGATGAGGCGCTATCGGATCTTGCGCTGAATTTCGTCCCGATTGAACTTCCAACCCCGCGAGTCGCCTTTTGCTTCCCGTGAAAGCTGCCTAAACTCGTCAATTAACGAGGATCTGTCTTCCTGAAGAATCTGGTCGAACGATGCCGCTTGGCCTGCGGTTTGGATAAACTCGTCGATGACGCTGAGCTGTTCGGGATTGAAGTCTGCGCAGACACGATCGCGCAGTTTTCTCATCTACCGTTCTACCGCACTCAAAAATCTAAAAGGAATCTCGGGCTAGTGCTTCGACTGCCGAACCGGCCCGCGTCGTCTGTCCTGGTTTAAGATCATGTCCTATTGAGGCCCACTCTCCCGCTTCATTTTTGAAGATTGACACTCTCCGGCGCCAAAAGGTACATGTCCCCGTTTTTCACAAAGAATGGCTAGGGAGCAGTGGATCGAGCTATCCTTTCTCGTCGATATCCGTGACTCTGCCTCCGAGTTGTCGATCTGGACATGGACCGGAGGCACTCATAACTTGAATATATAGCGTTCGGGGCACTCTCCCAAAAATCAAATGGACAGCTGCCTCCGATGTGCCGCTTTTCCACAGCCTCACCTACTCACCTGATTGAGCTTACGCTCGCGCGAACCAATACCATAAACACCATTCCTTGGGGTCGCCTAACCAGTAATCCGCAAGTTGTTGCGTTTTTCAGAATGAGACAAATCACCCGTACCTAACCCCCTAATTTCCTATTGACAGTAAAGCGGTTAGGCGTAAGATGTGGACAAAAGTGGTAGAAAGTGGGCTAAGCGGTAGAGGTCGTGGGCGGTAGTGAATAAAAGCGGAGCGCAGGTGTATTTCATAGCTGATCTCCCCAAAAATGGCCGGAATGAAATTGAAACAGCCCAACTCGTCACCGTTTTTGCCTCTTTGGTCATAGCCAACCATGTTTCGCGGCAATCACCCAACTCGCGTGGACGAAAAAGGACGGCTCAAGGTCCCCGCGGAATTCAAGCGCGTGCTCGACGAGAAGTACGGTCAGCAATTTTACATCACGAGCTTCGACGGGAAGGTTGCACAAGTTTATCCCTTCGAGGAATGGGAGCGGATCGAGCAGAAGCTGGCGGGGCTCTCCACTTTCAATCCCACGAAGAAAAAATTTCTCGATCGTACCAACTACTGGGGTCAACAGGTAGAGATGGATGCCCAGGGTCGGCTTCTGATGCCGCAGTTACTGCGCGAGTCGGCGCAGATCAAAGGCGAAGTGGCCGTGACCGGGCAGTTGACGTATCTGGTAGTTCGCAACCTGGAGCAGTACCGCCGGGAGATCGAGGAAGACAAGTTTACGCCTGAGGATGAGAAGACGCTCGACGAATTGGGCATCTAGTGGGCGAGGGTTCAACAGACACCCCTCAGGGGGTTGGGCATGGCGGGAAAGAAGTTGGCCATGTTCCGGTTCTTTTAAAAGAAGCGATCGACTTTTTAGCCGTCCGGCGTGGCGGGATCTATATCGACGCAACCGTGGGCTTGGGCGGGCACAGCTTAGAAATCGCAAAACGCCTAGGCGCAGCGGGTCGTTTGATTGGCTTCGATAAGGATCCCAAGGCGCTGGAAATCGCAAAAGGCGTCGTCAGTCGCACGTCGCATGTCGCGCGCGAAGCAGCGGAAGGGTGGCCGGAGATCGAATTGATCCATGGCTCATTCGCAGACTTAGCGCACGACGCACGACGCGAGACGCTCGAGGGTTTTGACGGAATCTTGGCTGATCTTGGCGTAAGCAGCCTGCAGTTCGGGGATCCGGGGCGAGGCTTTAGTTTTCAGGCGGAAGGGCCATTGGACATGCGGATGAATCCGCTGTCCGAGCCCACTGCCGAACAAGTGGTAAACCAGTTCGACGAGCGCGAGCTTGCCGATCTGATTTACGAATTCGGTGAGGAAAGGAGGTCGCGGAGAATCGCCAGAGCCATTGTCCGGTCGCGGCCGATATTGACGACTGCCCAACTAGCAGCCGTGATTTCGACCGCGGCCCGGCCAATGAATAAGGCTGAACGAAGAATTCATCCCGCGACGCGAACCTTTCAGGCTCTTCGAATATTCGTAAACCGTGAACTGGACGATCTGCGGAAGCTGCTGCAAACAGTGCCGCAGTTGCTGAAACCGGGTGGAAGGCTGGTGGTGATCAGCTTTCACTCGCTGGAAGACCGCATCGTGAAAGATGCGATGCGCGAGGGCGCGAAACTGGGTCAGTACAGGTTACTGACGAAAAAGCCGGTGACGGCGAGTGAAGATGAGATCGATCGCAACCCGCGGTCCCGCAGCGCGAAATTGCGGGCAGCGGAAAGAGTTTAAAAAGCAGTAAAAAGAGTGCCGCAACGCACTGAAATAGCAGTTCTGCAGGTAGGAATTCAGCAAACGGAGAACTTCGATGTATACAGGAAACCTAATTGACGATCTGATGGCGACGGTTGAACGCGCGGAAACCAGCATCCGCACCCAGTCGGAGCCGGAATTCCAACTTGCCTACAGGTACGTGATTTCGCTAAATGAACTAGCGAACCTTGACGCTCCTTCACAGCTTGCCGGGGTGGCCTAATCATGGCGGCCGCGGCGGTCCAGGTTCGGGTTACACCTCGGCGGCGTTCCTGCTGGGCAGGGACGCCGGAGATTTATTTCGCCAAGGCGATTGATAATTCGCGGCTGGTGAAAGTCGAAGATCCGCAACGGTCGCGCGAAATGCGGCAGTTCGGTTTCGCGCTGGCATGCCTGTTCTTGTTCGTGATGGCGTATGCCTTCCAGCATTTCAGGGCCATAGAATATGGCTACAAGATCGAGGCGCTGAAGTCGCAACGCGGCAGCCTGGTTGAGATGAATCGCTCGCTGCGCCTGGAAGAAGCTTCATTGCGTGACCCGGAACGAATTGACCGCATGGCCCGCGAATTAGGATTGCAATCGCCGCAGGCTGGCCAGGTGATTCGCCTGGACACCGCAATGCCTGAGGCTTCAACTTCAGTGGTGGCGAGTTTGACGCCGGTTGCAGTGGTGTCGATGCGATAGAGTTCTTGGAAGGGCGCGGGCTCCAGCCGCGCCGTAGCGGTAAAACAAAACTTTACGGTGCGGCTGCAAGCCGCACCCTTTCAAAGAAGGCGGCTAACCGGCCGCCATATTTGTCTTGAGGGATTCAGTGTCCGCCAGCACAGCGCGCAACAGTACGAACTTTCGCTTGTACATTCTGGCGGGCGTATTCGTTCTCTGGTGCTCGGCGATTTCTGTCCGCCTGGTTTATCTGCAAATCTTCCGCTACGGGAACTTCGAACACCGCGCACAACATCAGCAGCAACGTACCGAAGAAGTTTCCGCGCGCCGCGGAATTATCTATGATCGCCAGGGCCGCGAATTGGCGATGTCGATCAATGTGGATTCCGTATTCGCTGTTCCGGCCGAGATGCCGAAGCCGGCCAGTACCATCTCTTTGATTGCGCGCATCACCAAGCAAGACCCGCGTGAGCTGCTGGCAAAGTGTGAAGCCGCAAAAACTTTCTGCTGGCTGGCGCGAAAGCCTGATCCTGAAATTTCAGCCCGCATTCGATCGTTAAATCTGCGCGGCGTCTATTTTCAGAAAGAATCGAAACGCTACTATCCCAAGAATGAGTTGGCCGCGCAGGTCCTCGGTTATGTGGGCATGGACGACGCCGGCTTGAGCGGAATCGAGCGCGAGTACGAAGGCCAGCTGCACGGGCGTCCCGGGCAAATGCTGATTTCGGTTGATGCGCGCAAGCAATGGTTTGGCAGCGTGGAAAAGCAGCCGGAGCCGGGCGAGAACGTCGTCCTCACAATTGACGAAAAAATTCAGTACATCGCCGAGCGCGAACTGGAAACCGCGATGCAACAAACGCATTCAATTTCCGGCACGGTGATCGTCGAAAATCCGCACACCGGCGAAATTCTGGCATTGGCTAATCGGCCGACTTTCAATCCGAACCTTTCGCGTGAAATTACGCCGGAAAAGCTGAAGGACCATGCGGTCAGCGATGTGTACGAGCCGGGCTCGACGTTCAAGCTGGTCACCATTTCCGCAGCTGTTGATCTGGGGCTGGTGCGGCCAGAGGAAATGATCGACTGCCAGATGGGATCGATCGTCCTCTTTGGCCGCAGAATTCACGACTGGCATTCCTTCGGAGTGATGCCGGTTGCCGATGTTCTAGCGCATTCGAGCGATGTCGGTGCGATCAAGATTGCGCTTATGACCGGCGAAGATCGCATGTACAAGTACATTCGCAACTTCGGATTCGGGCAAGAAACAGGAATTGAGCTTCCCGGCGAAACCCGCGGGATGGCGAAGCCGCTGAGCCGTTGGTCAAAGGTTTCGATTGGCGCCATCGCCATGGGCCAGGAAATTGGCATCTCCGCCGTGCAACTTGCGCAGATGTTATCGAGCATTGGCAATGACGGAGTTTTGCTTCCGCCTCGCATTGTGGCGGGTGAGATTCACGCAGCGGCTACTCCCCAGGCGGTTGCTTTCCACCCGGCGGAAGGAAGGCGGGTACTTTCGCCTAAGTCGGCGGCACTCATGCGGCAGATGATGCAGGGCGTGGTGCTGCACGGAACCGGGAAAAAGGCGATCCTGGAAGGCTATAGCTCGGGCGGAAAAACCGGTACCGCGCAAAAATTCGACGCCGCCAAGCACGCTTATTCGCACACCAAATATTGGGCATCATTCGCCGGACTTGCTCCAATCAACAACCCGGCAATTACGGTGGTAGTGATTCTTGATTCTCCCGAGGGCCGCACAACGCTCGAGCGCGAAGGTGGCTGGGTGGCGGCGCCGGTGTTTCATCGAGTAGCGCAACAGGTGCTCGAATATTTGCATTCCCCGCACGATCTGGAGATTCCTGCAAATCGCCAGGTTTTGCTAGCTCGTGAAAAGGCCAGCGAGAAAGATGTGGCGGAGGGTTCGCCGGACCATCCTGGCGAGGAGATTGATGTAGAGGACGCCGGAACGGTAGATGCGCCTCCTTCAATGGCTCGTGAGGAGTCCGGCGTCCCCGCCCGTCCCTCCGCCATCAGGAATGAAATTATTCCCGCAGCGATGCGCGAGAAAGTCACACAACCGACGCAAACGCCAGTGGCTGTAGCCTCGACATCAGACATCCCTGCGCCCACACCCATGCCAGTCAATGGCACGGTTGTTCTCGACGTGGAGCAGGGCGGCATTGCAGTGCCGTCCTTCTTTGGACAGTCGGTGCGCTCGGCTATCGAAACCGCCGAAGCCAACGGACTGGATCTGGAAATTGTCGGCAGCGGTATCGCCCAAGATCAGTCACCGCCAGCGGGAGCGCACGTTCCATTAGGAGCAAAGATCACGGTGCGCTTCGGACGTTGACTTCCATGCCGGAATGCGAAGCCTGATCTCGTTTTGAAGTCTCGTTGACTTCGGTACGCCGATAGATCACCTTTCCCCGCAGGATATGTAGGTCGCGCCCGGTGCTGGCCCCCATGCCTGCGCCACCCATGCCCAGAAGTAGCGCAGCGGGACCCATGGCATGAGCGACGAGAACCGCACCCAAAAGAGCCCCTGCGCCGCCGCCACCAAAAGCTCCGGCCAACATGTTCGCGCCCTCGCGCTTTTCCACTCGGATTTCACGAATACGCTCACGCCGTATGTGGATGTCATTATTTTCGGAACCCCATCGGTGGTGAAGTTGCTCGCAAACTAGTTCGTTATCATTTGCCTGCTGAAAAATGCAAGGAAAGGCGAATGCCGTCACCACGGTGATCCGCCACCCGCGAGGAATATCCTCCTTGACGGTGTGCCAATCGCCGACTGGTTCTTTTGCAAATGACGGGGCAGTCACAATGATAGTCATGAGAAGAAGCAGGATTAGTTTTCGCATGCCCACACACTAACCGCATCGCCGGAAAGGCGACGGCCGTTGTGTGACAGTTTCGCAAGTGCAACATCTAAAGAGCGAAAGGCTGGCGCAGGAATTCCTCGTAGCGCCTCAAATCTTGCAAACTCGATTCTGATAGGAGCGAAAAGACCAGAGCGCGCGGCATGTCTTTCAGTTCGCGCGAAGTAAGTGAATCACACACAATGGCAGCAACTTGCTTCAGTCCGCGTTGCCAGTTGGGCTTGGAAGCATCGCGCAGAACCAGGCATTCGGGAGCAAAGCCTGCGGCAATCATCATGGTGCGAGCGGTCTTTAGGAAGGTTGGCCAAATAGAGGCCACGCCGACCAAGGCGCTTGAAGGTGCAGGCAAATGAAGGGCCAGCGAAGCTCCAGGCGAGCGCATGTGCAGTACCAACAGCTCCGCGTCATCCGAGAGCACCTGACGAACCATCTTTTCGTTCATCGATAGGGATGCAGGAATCGCACCGAGCAGTTGTGCCGGCAAATCACCGCCGGCTCCGCAGCTTTTCACCGGCAAGGTCACTGCAGTTTTTATTTCGCAGGTAAGGATCTCGGCCAGAGTGGCATCGGATTCGATCAGAAGAAAATGATCCGGCGGCTGCATCTCGAGCCAGTGACGCAGACGGGAGCGAATGGTCGAAAGGGACGCGCCCGTTTCCCGCGCAGATTGGAAAAAACTGGTTATGAGTTGATCCAGCGCCAGCGCCTGGGAAGGACTGTCGGGTTTCTGTTTGCGAACGAAGATGCCGCTGCCCTTCACAAATTCGACCCAGCGATTGCGCGCCAGTTCACGATATCCGGCGCTGACCGTGTTGGCATGTATGTGGAAACGGCGGGCAAGTTCGCGGGTGCTGGGCAGGCGCTGGCCTTGTTCCAACTCTCCGCTCAGGATGCTCAAAACGACCTGCGTCACGAGTTGGTCGCGTAAGCTGACTTCACTGCCGCGCGAGAGCCAGAGCCGCATATTGACATCGTACGCGAAGCCGTAATCCGTGAATTCGTATTCAACATGGTTCGCATTTTCAGGTGTTTACTACCTTGCAATACAATCAAAATCAATGACTTTCCTCGATCTCCTGAATGGTGTGGAGGTTCTCGCGCAGCAGCGGGAACCCGCAGGTCACCGGTGTCGAGTATGACTCGCGCCAGGTGAAGCCGGGAGACGTGTTTGTGGCGATGCAAGGCGAATCGAGCGACGGCAATCGCTTTGTCGAACAGGCGATTGCAGCCGGCGCGGTTGCAGTAATCACGGATTCCGACAAAACGCCGCCCAATGTTGCATGGGCGAAGGTGGCGCATGGGCGACGGGCGCTGGCAGTTGTGAGCTCAAACTTTTACCAACATCCAGCAGAAAAGATCGCGGTGACCGGAATAACCGGGACCAATGGCAAGAGCACGACAGCCTTCTTGCTGGAGTCGATTTTTCTAGCTGCCGGCCGGAAGACTGCGCTAGTCGGGACGATCGAGTATCACGTAGCCGGCAACGTTCTCTCCGCGCCGCATACCACACCGGAGGCTCTTGAACTGCAGCGTCTTTTTCGTGATGAATTGGAAGCCGGCGGCACAGAAGCCGTCATGGAAGTTTCGTCTCATGCTCTGGCGCAGGAGCGAACTTACGGTATTCCTTTCGACGTCGCTGTATTCACCAACCTCACCCGCGATCATCTCGATTATCACGGGACGATGGACGAGTACTTCGCCGCTAAGCGTATTTTGTTCGCCGGCTGCGGAGCTCGCATCCCACGAGTTGCTGTACTCAACGCGGATGACGACTACGGATTGCAGCTCAAGAAATTTAGCCAGAATGCAGGTTCGGACGTAATCACCTATGCACTCGCCGCCGCCGACTTTCACACCAGCAAGCTGGAAGTTACCGCGCGCGGCACTTGCTTCCAACTGATTACTCCGGATGACACCATTCCCCTGACATCGCCGCTCATCGGTCGCGTGAATGTCTACAACATCCTGGCTGCAAGTGCGGGCGCGTATGCCCGAGGCTGTCCGTCCGAGTCGATTGCCGATGGGATTGCGAAGCTCGCAAGGGTTCCAGGACGCTTTGAGCGCGTTGACTGCGCACAGCCATTCACGGTGGTTGTCGATTACGCGCACACCGACGATGCGTTACGCAACCTTACTTCGCTGGCGCGGGAATTCGTGAAACACGATAGTGGGAGGGTGATCACGGTGTTTGGATGTGGCGGGAACCGCGACCGCAGCAAACGTCCGCTGATGGGTGAAGCAGCCGGCCGGGGCAGCGATTTCGTGGTGCTGACTTCCGACAATCCTCGCAACGAGAGCCCGCTGGCAATCATTAATGATGCCGTTGTGGGCGTGCAGCGGTCCGGCGTGAAGTACGCGATTGAAGCCGATCGACGGGCTGCCATTCGAGCCGCATTGGCTGAGGCCCGACCAAAGGATATCGTTCTACTTGCCGGCAAAGGGCACGAGAAAGTTCAGATCGTGGGTAGCGCAAGCATTGCTTTCGACGATCGTCAGGTTGCGACAGAGGTTTTGCGCGAACTTGGTTATGATTGCGGTGGGGCCGTAAGGAGCGCATGAAGCTGCCGTTGGGACGAGTCGCAGAATATCTGAGTGTTCCGGCCAATGAACTGGGTCCAAGCTTTAATCGTGATGCGGTCGCAACCGGCTACTCCATCGATTCCCGGACGATCAAACCGGGCGAAGTTTTTTTTGCGGTGCGCGGCGAGCGCATGGACGGGCACGATTTTATCGATCAGGCATTCGATAAAGGCGCCATCGCCGCCGTGGTCAGTCGGGATAAGTTTGCTGCCGTAACTGCAAATGTAGGGGCGGGCGTCAACGCCCGGCCACCGTTGATGTCCGGCGCCACGCCACCCGCGCTGATCCCCGTCGAAGATACGCTGGTCGGGCTGCAGCTTCTTGCCCAAGGCGTGCGCCGACTATGGGCGCGGCCACTGATTGCGGTCACTGGATCGGCCGGCAAGACCACAACAAAAGAAGCAATTGCTCACGTTCTGTCCACGCGATTTCGCGTGCACAAGTCAGAAGGCAACTTTAACAATCACTTTGGTTTGCCGCTCATGCTGCTGAAGCTTGAGCCGGAGCACGATTGCGCGGTGGTTGAGCTGGGCATGTCGCACCTGGGAGAGATCACAGCGCTCGCCCAGATTGCGCAACCGGACACCGGGGTCGTCACCAATGTTGCTCCAGTGCACTTAGAATTTTTCAAGGACATCGCGGAAATTGCTCGCGCGAAATACGAGCTCATCGAATCTTTACCGAAAACTGGCACCGCTGTATTGAACGCGGACGATGAGTTTGTCTCAAAGTTTGGCAAAGGGTTCAAAGGAAAAGTGGTCTCTTACGGATTGGCACCGAATGCGAATGTCCGCGCCGAAAATGTGGAGTCCAAAGGGGAACAAGGTTCGGTGTTTGATGTCGTTGCCGGAAACCGGCGCGAGCGCGCTGTGCTGCCACTGGTTGGATCGCACAACATTCACAATGCTCTGGCGGCTATCGCAGTCGCTCTGGAACGGGGGATTTCGTTGCCTGACGCAGCGACTTCCCTCACCACCATGGCCGCAGCTGACAAGCGAGGGCAGGTTGTCCGCATCGGCAACATCACGGTCATTAATGATTGCTACAATTCAAATCCGAAAGCTCTTGCGGCGATGGTCGATGCGCTGGCTGACATGCCGGCAAAGCGTCGCATTGTGGTTGCCGGCGAAATGCTGGAACTTGGCCCGCAGGGCGCGGAAATGCACCGTGAAGCCGGGCAACAGATCGCCCAAAAGCGAATCGACATCTTGGTCGGAGTTCGGGGTCTAGCGGCGGAGATGGTGAACGCGGCAAAAAAGGCAGGCATGCGCTCCGAATTCCTCCCCAACGCGGAGGCAGCAGGGGAATGGCTGGCCCGCGAGGCGCAAGATGGCGATGTTGTCCTGCTGAAAGCGTCGCGGGGGGTTAAGCTCGAAAAGGCGCTGGAAAAGCTGTCAGCCATCAGCCATCAGCCGTCAGCCGCACCAAAAACGACGACCAACGACCGAAGACCGACGACCAAAGACAAGAATTAAACCGGAGGCGGATTGCTCTACTGGCTGCTGTACCTGAAACTTTTCCATTATTTTCCGCCGTTTCGAATTTTTCGATATCTGACCTTCCGCACTGCATTCGCCAGCCTCACCGCGCTTTTCACTGGATTGATCATCGGCCCGCTGGTCATTAACCGCCTCCGCGAATTTCAGATCGGCCAATACATCCGCGAAGAAGGTCCGAAGGCCCATCAAAAAAAAGCCGGCACGCCGACTATGGGCGGCGTTTTGATCGCCATCTCAATCATCGTTCCCACCCTTTTGTGGGCTGACCTCACCAATCCATTTGTGTGGATTGCCGTCGTATCCACCGCCGCTTTTGCCGCCATCGGATTCGCCGACGACTACACCAAGGTGGTTCAAAAAAGAAATTTGGGATTGACCGCCAAAGCGAAACTTGGATTGCAATTTCTGGTCAGCGTCCTGATCGCTGTGGCCCTTATTGCCATGCAGAACCGCGGGATGTACTCCACCCGCCTGGTGGTTCCGTTCATCAAACAATTTCATCCGGACCTGGTGGTGGATCGGCTGGTTCACAATCCTGACTTGTGGCCGTTGGCGTTTCTGCCATTCATAATTTTCGTCGTGTTGATGATTGTCGGGGCCAGCAATGCCGTCAACCTTACCGACGGCCTGGACGGACTGGCCATTGGCTGCACCGTGATCGCAGCCGGGGCGCTGACCGTGCTCACTTACGTCAGCGGTCACGCGACATTCTCGACTTACCTTGAACTGCCGCGAATGCCACTTGTCGGCGAGCTCACGATCTTTTGCGGCGCCATGGTCGGAGCGTCCATCGGCTTCCTCTGGTATAACGCCCATCCCGCCGAGGTTTTCATGGGTGACGTGGGCTCGCTTGCGCTGGGCGGCGCCATCGGAACCATTGCAGTCATGATCAAACAGGAGCTGCTGCTGCCATTCATTGGCGGCGTCTTCGTGATCGAGGCGCTCTCGGTAATCCTGCAAGTCACGTCATACAAGCTGCGCAAGAAACGGATATTTAAGATGGCGCCGATCCATCACCATTTTGAGTTGATGGGATGGTCGGAGTCTAAGATCATCGTACGCTTCTGGATCGCATCGCTGGTTTTTGCGCTGTTCGCGCTGACCACGCTGAAACTGAGATAATTCCCTCCACGGAGATGCGAAGAAGAACCACCGTTCCGCCATCCAACTTAACGAAATTCAAGACTCGACTTGTTTTTGGTTCCTCCATGTCTCCGTGCCTCCGTGGTGAATGGTTTTGATGGAACTCAACGGCAAACGCGTGCTGGTAGTCGGACTCGGGCGCTCGGGCGTGGCTTCGGCACTGTTCCTGCAATCAAGGGGTGCTCGAGTTACTGTCTCGGACGCCAAATCCGAAGACCAGCTGCGCGAACAGATTCCCACCTTGCTCGATGCCGGGATCGCGGTTGAGACCGGCGCTCACGGGGAACGAACGTTCCGCAATCAGGACCTGATCGTTGTAAGTCCCGGTGTGCCGGTCGATGCCGAGCCGCTGGTGCAAGCGAGAGCTTTCGGGCAATCGGTGATCGGCGAAATCGAGCTCGCCTCGCAGTTTCTTCTCGGACCAATCGTTGCCATCACCGGTTCGAACGGCAAGACCACGACGACTACGTTAGTCGGCGAAATCCTCGTCGCAAGCGGCTTAAAGACGATGGTCGGCGGCAACATTGGCACCGCTGCGATTTCACTGGCTGAGAAGGCCACCCCAGAAACTGCCATCGTTCTCGAAGTTTCGAGTTTTCAGCTGGAGACCATTCGCACCTTCCGGCCAAAAGTTGCGGTCGTGCTCAACGTCACTCCCGACCACCTGGATCGGCATGGAACATTTGCGGCCTACGTCGATGCCAAGGCCCGCATTTTCGAAAATCAGCAAGCCGACGATTTTGCCGTGCTGAATGCAGACGATCCTACGTGCGTTGAACTCGCGGGGCGTACCCGCGCGCAGGTGTTCTGGTTCAGTCGCGAGCGTGAAGTGGAATCGGGTGCTTTCGTTCGCGACGGCCAAGCCGTTTTTCGGGGGAATGGGTCGGCGCAGATCATCCTCGCTGTTTCTGAGATTCCGCTCAAGGGATCGCACAATCTGGAAAATGTTCTGGCCGCGGTGTGCGCGGGCGCGTTAATGGGCTGTGCTCCTGAAAAGATCCGCGCAGCCATCAGCAACTTCAAGGCTGTTGAGCACCGTTTGGAGTACGTGGCCACAATCGGTGGTGTGGAGTACTACAACGACTCAAAGGCCACAAATGTCGATGCAACGATGAAGGCGCTGCAATCGTTTCCGGCCAATATTCATTTGATCCTGGGCGGAAAAGACAAGGGCAGCGACTACACCCTGCTAAGCAATTTGCTGCGCGAACGGGTCAAATCGGTATATACGATCGGAACGGCCGCGGAAAAGATTCAGTCCCATATCAAGGGAACGACTCAGATCATCTCTTCGGGCACCATCGAAGCAGCGGTCAAGCAAGCTTCAGCCGCAGCACAGCCTGCAGACGTGGTATTGCTTGCACCAGCCTGCGCCAGTTTCGACCAGTTCCAGAGTTACGAGCATCGCGGGCGCGTTTTCAAGGAGTTGGTTGGCGAGCTTGCCGCAAGGAAGCCTCCCGCCCAGACCCGCGAACCACGGAAGTAACCTTTCCCTGGAATTGTGGCCCAAAGAATTCACCGGCCCACAATGCCTCCGTGGTGAAATGAAATTCGCATGGCAAAACGGGTAAGCGTCGACCGCTGGCTGTTCATCGTCACTTTGCTACTGGTTTTTGTCGGGCTGGTGATGGTGTTCAGCGCCTCGGCAGTGATCGCCAAGGAACGTTACCACTCAGGGTATTTCTTTCTGTTGCGGCAAATGGGATGGGCGGCCGCCGGCTTTGCCGCCATGATAGTGGGCATGCGGGTCGACTATAAAAAGCTCAAGCATCCGGCTGCGGTGTTTTCATTGCTGGGACTCACTACCCTGATGTTGATGTCGGTTTTCTTCCTCGATCGGGCGCACCATACCCACCGCTGGATTCACTTCAGCGGCTTTTCCTTCCAGCCCTCTGAACTCGCCAAGCCAGCCCTGATTTTGTTCCTGGCATTTTTTCTCGAGAACCGCAGTCGATCTATGGACGACTGGCGCAACACGCTGCTGCCGGCAGTTCTGCCCACGTTAGTTTTTATTGGACTGATTGTGTTTCAACCCGATCTCGGCACCGCCATCGCCTGTGCCGCGATTACGATTTGTATTCTGTTCGTTGCCGGGCTGGAAATTAAGTATCTGGCATACTCTTTCGTTGGGTCGCTGCTGCCGCTCTACTTCTTGATTTTCCACGTGGCTTACCGGCGCGACCGCATTCTCGCATTCCTCGATCCATATTCTGATCCCCAGGGCCGCGGCTTTCACATCATTCAGTCGCTGATCGCGGTTTCAACCGGAGGACTGACTGGCGTGGGTTTGATGGAAGGTAAAGAGAAACTTTTCTATCTGCCCGAGCCGCATACCGATTTTATTTTTTCGGTGCTCGGCGAGGAACTGGGCCTGCTAGGCTGCATGGCGGTTGTATCTTTATTTGCTCTATTTCTATGGCGCGGCGTGCGCACCGCCCTTCGTACACAGGATCTTTTCGGACGTTTTCTGGCAGTCGGCATCACCAGCATGGTGGTAGTGCAGGCTTTTATCAACATCAGCGTGGTGCTGGGATTGATGCCCACGAAAGGCATCCCGCTGCCGCTGATTTCCTACGGCGGCTCGTCACTTTTCATTACGCTGGCGTGTATCGGTGTACTGCTCAACATTACCAAGCAGGCGGAATGAGCGCGGCTCGGATATAGTTTGCTTGCATGAGAGCCATTCTGGCGGGCGGAGGCACTGGCGGCCACGTGATCCCCGCTCTCGCCATCGCCCAGGAGTTGCAGCGCCGCTACCAGGCCGAGGTGCTGTTTATCGGCACCGCGCGAGGCCTCGAAAACCGGCTGGTTCCTGCGGCAGGATTTCCGCTTCGGCTGGTCAAAGTAGGTGCGCTGAATCGCGTGAGTCTGGCAACGCGCATTCGCACCGCCCTCGATCTCCCGCGCGCGATTTTTACCGCCGCCGGCATGCTGAACGAGTTTCAGCCGGATATCGTGATCGGAGTGGGAGGATACGCTTCCGGGCCGGCGATGCTGGCGGCCATCTTGAAGCACATACCGACTCTGGCGTTTGAACCGAACCTGGTGCCCGGATTCGCAAACCGGATGGTCGCGCGATTTGTTTCAGCCGCAGCAGTTCACTTCGAGCAGACGGCTAAACATTTTCGCAATGCAGTCGTTACCGGTGTTCCCGTGCGCCCAGCGTTTTTTCAAATTCACAGGAAGCCTTATTCGCCGGGGTCGCCGACGTTGCTCGTCTTCGGCGGGAGCCAAGGAGCGCGCGCAATTAATCAAGCGGTTATTCGCTCATTGCCGGAACTGGTGCGCCGTTTGCCGGGTCTGCATGTGATTCATCAGACCGGTGAGCGTGAATATAATGAAGTCCAAGCCGCTTACGCTGGAATCGCAATCTCCTCCGAGGTGCACAAGTTTATCGACGACATGCCGGCGTTTTTCTCGCGCGCCGACCTAGTTTTGTGTCGCTCGGGAGCGAGCACGGTCGCGGAAATTGCGGCCGCAGGCAAGCCTGCCATTTTTGTTCCATTTCCTCGCGCAGCCGACGATCATCAGCGGCGCAATGCCGAGGCGATGGAGCAGGCCAACGCGGCGGTCGTTTTAGAAGAGACGCGGCTGGATGAAGTCTGGCTGGTGGATACGATCGATGCCCTGATTCAGGATCCTGCACGGCTGGAAAAGATGAGCGATGCAGCGCGGGCGATGTCGCATCCCGATGCCGCAAAAGAAATTGCGGAACTGGCAGCGAAAGTAGCGGGAATAGAAAATTCAGCTCTTAGCCATTAGCTCTTAGCTTCAGCGAGCGGGGGTTGCTAAAAGCTATAAGCTAAAGGCTAAGAGCTAATAGCTAATAGCTGTTCTTTTATGTTTGCCAAGATTCAACGAATTCATTTTGTCGGCATCGGCGGCATCGGCATGAGCGGCATTGCCGAGGTCTTGCTGAATCTCGGCTACAAGATTTCCGGCTCTGATCTCAAGCGGTCTTCGGTCACGGACCGTTTGAAGTCGCTAGGCGCAGTTATCTTCGAAGGCCATCGCGCGGAAAATGTCTCGGGCGCGGAAGTTGTGGTCACCAGTTCGGCAATCCAATCCAGCAACCCCGAAGTCGAAGAGGCGCACCGGTTGCATCTTCCCGTGATCCAGCGCGCCGAAATGCTTTCCGAGTTGATGCGCCTGAAATACGGCATCGCCATCGGCGGCATGCATGGGAAGACGACGACCACTTCGATGATTGCCGCGGTGCTCGCAGCCGGCGGGCTCGATCCAACTGTTGTCGTCGGCGGTCGCGTGGACGCGATGGGATCAAATGCGCGGCTGGGGCGGTCGCAATATCTTGTCGCCGAGGCTGACGAAAGCGATCGCTCGTTTCTCAAGCTTTCGCCGATCATTGCCGTCGTCACCAACATCGACCGCGAGCACATGGATTGTTACCGCAACCTGCAGGATATCAAACGCGCATTCCTCGAATTCATGGACCGGGTGCCGTTTTACGGAATTGTGGTGGCGTGCAACGACGATGCCATGCTGCGTAGCGTTCTGCCGAAACTCAAGCGCCGCATGGTGAGCTACGGCACCAGGAAGGGATCAGATTTTCAGATTAGGTTGAGATCGGCCAGCAAATCCGGGAAGGGCACGGCTTCCAGCCGTGCCGCCAGAGACTTGCGTAGTCCATCGGCTTTAGCCGCTGCGGGAGTTGCGCACCCTGCACGGACGGGGACGCCCGTGCCTCCACAGGTCAATTTGTTTTCGGTCAGATTCCGCGAAAAAGACCTTGGCGAATTTCGCCTGCACGTGCCCGGCTTGCACAATGTGTTGAATGCGACTGCCGCGATTGCAGTCGGGGTGGGGTTAGACATTTCCGTCGCTCAAATTCAAGACGCGCTGGAGAATTTTCGCGGCGTCGACCGTCGTTTCCAGGTGCGCGGGCAAGTCGCGGGAATTACCGTGATCGACGACTACGGCCATCATCCCACCGAAATTCGCGCCACGCTGGCTGCAGCGAAGCAATGCGGATATCGCAAGATTCACGTTATCTTTCAGCCGCATCGCTACACCCGCACCCGCGATCTGATGGATGAATTCGCGACCGCATTCGGCGACGCCGACTCGCTCCAGGTTCTCGATATTTATGCGGCGAGTGAGCAGCCGATTGAAGGAATCACGGGTGAAGCCCTTGCGCAAAGAATTTCAGAGAAGGGAAATCTGTCCGCCAAATACTCCGGATCGTTTGACGATGCAGTTCTTGCCGCGGTCGCGGATGCCCAAGAGGGAGACATGATTCTGACTTTGGGAGCAGGGTCGGTGTCGCAACTCCCGCCGATGCTGCTGGAGAAGTTGGAAGCTATGTTGGTGTTGTAGCGAACTGCCGTTTCCCGTAAAAATATACTTACGCTAATGAACTCGAACGGCCCCGTTTTCGACTTATCCCAACTGAGCTTCGACGAATTCGTAAGCTTCTTTTTCAGCCACGATGTGGATGATGAGGAGTTCTGGTATCACGATCCCGATATGCTCGACGTGGAGGTTTCGTCCTCACCCGTTGTTGTCGAGCATATGACGCATTTCTTCACTAAATTTGCAGTCGTAGCTTCCAAGTTTTCCCTCCGCCAAATTAACTCGGGAATATGGGCGATGCTCGGGCCACATCCGTTTGCCTTACACAACAATCTATGGCTTCCGCTGGTTCCCCTCTCAGACAGAATCGGTTGTGTTCGTTCGATGTATTTTGTGTATTCCGACTATGTTTCGAAGTCAGCAGTTCAGGTCATGGAGAACTGTTTCTCAATGTGGTGGGACTTCATAGCCGGGGGCTTCTGGGAATACCTAAATTCAGCAGAAAAGATTGAACACGGTGACATGGTAAAGCTAAACCGTGAGCGGCGGGCTTTATTGGACTCCATGTTCGACACGCTGTCCAAAATATTGGCGCTGCCAGACGAAAGGACGCAGGCCTACGCACTGCACGGTCTGGGCCATCTGCACCATCCTGGGGTAAGCGCCCTTGTTCAGAAGTTCCTGGACACCAATCGCTCCAAGATGTCGCCAGCGGAGATCTCCTGGATCGAAGAGTGTCGGGACGGCAGAGTAATGTAACACCTTCTAGCCCGAGTGCCTGATGTGCATCACGTCGCCATCCTTCACGATGTAGTCCTTGCCTTCCAGGCGCAGGGTGCCTTTCGCGCGGGCATTTGCTTCTGAGCCGGCTTCGAGCAATTGGTTCCAGACGATGGTTTCAGCACGGATGAAGTGTTTTTCAAGATCGGAGTGAATGGCACCGGCGGCTTGAACCGCGCGGGTGTTGACTGGGATCGTCCAGGCGCGGCATTCGTCTTCGCCAACCGTGAAAAAAGAAACCATCCCGAGAAGCTCGTAAGTTTTTCGGATGAGACGGCTGAGGCCGCTCTCCTGCAGTCCGTAGCTGGAGAGGAACTCGGCGGCATCGGCGTCACTCATCTGGGCGAGCTCGGCTTCGACTTTGCCGCAGATTGCAGTAGC
The DNA here is from genome assembly GCA_963702345.1 of uncultured Acidobacteriota bacterium. Classification (GTDB taxonomy): domain Bacteria; phylum Acidobacteriota; class Terriglobia; order Terriglobales; family Acidobacteriaceae; genus Gp1-AA145. The sequence continues at coordinate 489,223 of CAVPCD010000004.1, forward strand.
GCCGGAATTCGGTCGCGATGCAACCTCGCCCAGCTTGTATTTCTGAACTGCATCCTCCAAATCTTTCCCCAGCTGCGTGCTCTCGCCGATATTCAGTACGTAAAGAATCGGCTTCTCGCTCAGGAACATGAAACCGCGAAAGCGTTTTTTGTCTTCCGGGGTCATTTCCATTTCGCGCAGCGGGCGTTCGCTTTCGATTTGAGTTTTGGCGCGCTTGAGCAACTCGAATTCTTTTTCCAGATCGGCAGAGCGCATCTTCTTCAAATCTTTTTCGACGCGCTCCAGCCGCTTTTCGATCTGCCCGAGGTCGCTCACCATCAGGTCAAATTCGACGTTCTTGGTATCGCGCAAGGGATCTATCGGCCCGGCATGCGGAATGGAGTCGTCTTCGAAAGCCCGCACCACGTGGGCGATCGCATCCACGTTGCGGAGATGGGTGATGTAGCCGGATTCTTTCAGCGCGTCCTGGCCAATGGCTCCGAGGTCGACATACTCAACCGCCGCATGAGTCAGCTTCTTGGGATTGCATTGCGCGGCCAGGCGGTCGAGGCGATCGTCGGGAACTTTGGCGACGCCGATGTGGGCCTCGCGAGGGTTGGCGCGCCCCGTCGAAACCGAGGCCTTGGTGAGAATCGTGAACAAAGATGTCTTGCCTACCTGGGGCAGGCCAATAATGCCGGTTTTCATAGTGCAGCTTGTAGCTGTTAGCTCCTGGCTCTTAGCTTTTCAGGGGATATCGTCGGCGGTCGAGGTGAACTTACAGGATAAATGATTTTGGATGTTTCTAGCTGGCGGCTCGTCTCTGATGGACCTGAATTTGGCTGCTCTGTGATTCCTCTGTGTGACTCTGTGTCCCCTGTGGTTCAGGCTTTTGACTTCACCACAGAGGGCACAGAGTTTCACAGAGGAAAATCCACAGAGAAGTCCCGACTTAGCTCAGGGCTACGGCCTCAATCTTGAAAACCGACGGGCAACTGAATAGAGAACGATGAGTCCGAGCACGAGGACCGTCATCTCGATGCGAGTGGACCACGCGTGCAGGGAATCGAATTCGGCGCGCATCGGATTGCCCGCTGGCAGTGCCGAGATTTCGCCCACTGAGATTCGCAGCACATCCATGCGCGGAATAATCGCGAATTGCGAAATGGCCGTCAGCGCCAGCATGAGGACAACCAAGATGTGGCTCAATGCGAAAATGTGTGGCCTTCCCAGCGCGACACGATTGTCAATCAGTGAACAGACCAGAAAAATAATTCCGGCGGCGAGACCCATCCAGTGCAGATCGATCAGCGTGTTGCGTACCACCAGCCCCGCCAGGTGGGTTGAAGGCAGCACGGTAAATGATGTCTGCGCCACGACGGGGAAGAAGATGAGCGCACCGATCCAGATCGTTAAACACAGCAGGAGCATGAAGCGAAGGAAGGTCATGTGGTGAATAGTAGACCAGAATTCCAGATTTCAGATTGAAAAGCAGGTTCGCTTCGACTCCGCTCAGGGCAAGCTCTCATCGCTAAGGCCATACGGAACGATTGGCCGTTGGGGTTTGGGTTTAATCTGAAATCTTCAATCGAAAATCTGAAATCTGATCTCTAGACCGGTACCGGCACCGAATCAACAATTTCCTGAATTACTTCTTCGGCGCGCACGGATTTTTTCAAGCCTGACGAGTTCATGCCGTGAATAGCGACGCGGTGCGCGAACACCGGCACTGCCAGCGGCTTAATGTCTTCCGGTACGCAGAAGCTGCGCCCATCAAGGAAAGCCATGGCTTGTGCGGCGCGATAGAGCATTTGTGACCCGCGGGGCGAAACGCCCAAAGTGAGCTTTTCATGTTTACGCGTCCGAGCCACGATTTCGAGCGCGTAGCCGACGAGTGAATCGTCCACTTCTACTTCCGTAACGATTCGCTGCATTTCCAGGATGTCAGCCCCAGTCAGCACCGGTTCAAGGTTTTCCAGTTGTGCGCTACCCGCTTCGGCGCGAAGAATCTCGCGCTCGGACTTGCGGTCGGGGTAGCCCATTTGCAAGCGCATCAAAAAACGGTCCAGCTGCGACTCGGGCAGCGGATAAGTTCCATGGTGCTCGACCGGATTCTGGGTCGCGATCACCAGAAACGGCTGCGGCAGCGGATGGCAATTGGCATCGACGGTGACCTGGCCCTCGTTCATGGCCTCGAGCAGCGCGGATTGCGTCTTGGGCGTGGTGCGATTGATTTCGTCGGCCAGCAGAATGTTGGTAAAAACCGGCCCGCGCTTGAATTCAAATTTCTGCTCGGTAGCCGAGTAAATCGAGATGCCAATGATGTCCGAGGGCAGCATGTCGCTGGTGAACTGCACGCGCTGAAAGCTGCAACCGAGCAACCGCGCCAAGGCTTGCGCCAGTGTGGTTTTGCCAACGCCGGGCACGCCCTCGATCAGCAAATGGCCGTGCGCCAGCACCGAAACCAGGGCCAGGCGAACGACTTCGTCTTTGCCACGAATGACCTTCTTTAGTTCACTTTCCAGGCGGGAAGCGCGATCTGAGGCGGCAATCACAGTGTCCGGGGACATGAAGGCGATTCTACTATGCGGCGATAAGAGAGCATTGGTTACCTTAGTGCCCGCGGGTTTCGACCGTTTTGTTGGATATTCGTGCCAAGAGAGATGCCGCGCAACGATTCAGCCTTGCGTGGTGAACTCTGCTGGTCTCCCGGTCAGCCGCTCAATCCGCTTGGCGATCGGCGGATGGGTCGAGAACAGGTTCCCCATGCTCATACCTAAGAACGGTTGAACTATGAAAAGATGCGCAGTAGATGGAGTGGCCTGCAATGGCAGGCGTTTCGAATATGCGTCGAGTTTAGCCAACGCGCTGGCTAAGGCGTAAGGATTACCGGTGAAGTGGGCGCCACTTTCGTCGGCCTGGTATTCCCGCGATCGCGAAACCGCAAGCTGAATCAGCATGGCCGCAATAGGCGCAAGAATCAACATCAACAGGGCTCCGAATCCGCCTCCGCCACGATCATTAGAATCGCGCTCGTATCCGCCAAAGATCATTCCCCAGCGCGCAATTTCCGCAAGATAAGTGATCGCCCCGGCGACCGTCGCCGCGATCGAGCTTATCAGGATGTCACGATTGCGCACGTGGCCGAGTTCGTGGGCCAGAACACCCTCAAGCTCTTCGTCATTTAATAGACCCAAAATCCCCTGAGTCACCGCGACCGAAGCGTGATTCGGATTTCGCCCGGTGGCGAACGCGTTCGGCGAGTCGTTGGGGATCACGTAAATCTTCGGCATCGGAATGCCAATCTTCTGCGTGAGCCGCTCCACCACCTGATAAACGCGCGGCAGTTCTTCGCGGCTCACAGGTTTCGCGCGGTACATGGCAAGCGCAATTTTGTCCGAGTAAAAGTAGGAGACGAAGTTCAGCACCGCGGCGAAGATGAGCGCAAGCAGCATGCCGTTCTGCCCGCCGAACACCCGGCCAACGAACATCAATAGCAGAGTGAGTGCGGTCAGCAGAAACGCGGTCTTAAATGTGTTGCCCATAAAAGTGCCCAATACAATAGATGCTACAGGCTGAGTCAGCGGTTCATACCGCCAATCAAGGCACTGGCAATTCGCGCTCACTCAGTCGTTTGCCGCACAGTCCCGGGAATGAGCTATTCCTCCACAAGCCAAACCGCGTCATTATCCAACCCGGCTCCCAATTCGTTAATTAGGGAGATTGTCTCAGCAGATAAATAGAGACCGCGAGGGTCCTCTCCCTGTTTGTAACGCGTGACGATTTGTAAGGTAATACCGGTTCGGGGTCCGCGATGTTTCCGTATGATCGGAAATACTGACCTGTATTTGATCAGCATTGCATTCAATCCGGAGTCAGGGCCATCTACGTCGAGGACCACCGGGGCAGTCCCCCACCCCCACGGACTCTCATCTCCAGTGATGCTCCACTCCGCCTTGACTTTCGGGTATGCCCGAGCACTTGCCCCCGGAATATTTGTCTCTTCATGCACGGCACGAATCGTGTGTTCATCGCCCCCAATGCTCAGGTATGCCTCCATGCGCATTCTTCCCTCCTCGACTGTATGTGTAGTTCGCGGTTGGACAGGTGACTCGCGCTCCTCTTTTTTGAGAACAGTGACGCGCCCACGGTGTTTCAGCCCTTGCGTTTAATCGCGCGAGCGAGAGTCTGATCGAGGGCGGATTTCGCCTTGGCGTATTCGGGATCGGAAATCTGGCCTTGCTTGTGTTCCATCTCCAACTGGAAGAGTTCTTCTTTCAAAGCAGCCAGCAAAGCGGTGGATTGCCCACCGCTCCCTGCTGAAGCAGCAACCGGAACCGGAGCACTCGCCTTAGATCGCGAACTGATGTATACCGCGCCTCCCGCGAGCACTGCCCCCAATCCGCCCAGCAGCCACCAGCGGTATTGATCGAGCGGATCGGGATCTTCGCCGGGCTTTCCCAATCCACCGCCGGGTCGATTGTCGGGCGGCGCAGCGGTACCCGGAGCGCCATTTGAAGCATTCTGGTTCTGGTCCTGAAGCGTGCCTTCACCGGAAACATCAAAGGCCAGATTCTGTCCGGGCTTGGGATTGCTCGCGACCTCAGCAATGGCGTCGGGCAGATCGGGGGGCTGCTTGTCCTGATACACGCTGGATTGGCTGGGAGTGAACCCCAGAGTCCGTGGCATGATGACGACAAAATGCTGCAGCGGATAAATTTCTTGCGGATTGACGTTATATTTCCCGGCGTAAGTCAGGTGATAGGTGACGCGGAATTGCGTCTGTCCGGGGCGCAGCGGAAAGACGAAGGCGTAACGTCCTTTAATTTTTTGCGGGACTGGCGCGGTGTTCACCCACTGGCCGCCCGCGGTCTGGGCCTGACCCTCGTCGATCTCGGCTTTCTCAGGCACATTGAATTCGAACGCGGCATCGCTCATTTGCGTGCGCGGCGGCTGCGACGTATTGTCGACGGCAAAAAGCCGCATGATCGCAAGGTCGTCCTTGCCCGCTTGCAGATACATCAGATCGGCCACCGCGTTGACGCCTGCAACTTTTTTGGCCGCGTCGTAAACCTTTACATCGACCGATGTGGTTCCCGGAGGCGCGGGCTGATGATAAGTGACGCCCTGATGGATCACGCGCACCAGATGAGGCGCGTTCTCGTCGTCGAAATCTAAAGAGAATTTGCCCTGGGAATTAGTCTTGGCGTGCGCGGCTTCTTCCATGCCTGCCGCCAGCTTGATGAGGATGACCTCGTCTCCCGCAGAAGGCTTGCTGGTTGTGCCATTCGTGACGGTTCCGGCGAGAGTGGCGGCCTGAGCGCAAGCCGCCAGCAGGAAAGTCGTAAGCGCAAGGCTAAGAAAATGTATCGGGTTACTTTTCGTATGCAACTTTTACCCTTCGATTCCCTTATTTTCTCTGTGGCTCTTCCTCTGTGTACCCCAGTGCCCTCTGTGGTTAAGATCCTTGAAAGAATGCAACCACAGAGGTCACGGAGTTACACAGAGGAAAAGCCACAGAGAGCTTTCACACCACTCGTGCCCGCGTTCCAGACTCCAGGCGCGAAATTTCCGCCAGAATCGCCGCGGCTTCTTCTTCCAGAGAACTCTTCATCGATGCATAATCGATCTCCGGAATTTTTCCGGCCTTGTTTTCAAAATTAAGATCGCGCAAGTTTTCGTAAACCACTTCCTTGCGCTCACGCAGATACATGGCCCGGGTCTTTTCGGGTCCCGCAACCATAAGATCCGGGACGCTAAAGACGTAATAGAGCGCGGCAGCAGCGACGGCGAGGCAAAGAAACAGGATCACAGTTCAGTCTCCCGGCGCGCCTGTTCGCGGAAACGGTCAAGTCGCGAATCGGCACTCGAAGAACTTCCTCCCGACGGGCGTCCTTGCGGTCCTGAAGCACTCCCTCCTGACGGAGGTCGCGGCGGCCCCGGAGGGCGTTTGCGCCAAGTGCCCGCAAGCAGAGTTACGGCCCCGATTCCCAGCACCAGCGCCAGATACGGCATGATCCATGCAATCCGATTGAAGCCGTGATCGGTCGGCACCGTCAGTACCGTGGTTCCGTAAGTCTGAATGAACCATTGCAGCACATTGTTGTCGCTGCCGCCGCGGGTGACGGCCGCCGTCAGCTCATCGCGCATGCGAGTGGAATACGAGCACCCGACGTGATTGCACTCCAGCAAAACCTGATTGCAGCCGCAAACGCACATCAGTTGATGGCCGATGCGGTCAACGCGAGCGGAGTCGTCCCCCGCGCCCATGAGAAGCAGCACTCCCACCAGCAGCGCGAGCAACAGATGCAGGCGTCTGGTGGTGCGAAGCTTTTCGCGAATAAAAGGCAACTCCATCAGTCGCCGGCTCCCACCGGTGCGGGATGCCCGTGAACGCGGGCCTCCGCAGTATCGCGGACTGTGGCGCGCATTGGCGCCGCATTCGGAACCAGTGACAGAATCGTGCCAAAGACCATCACGATCAGGCCAATCCAAATCCAAGACACCATCGGATTCAAATGCGCCTTGATGATCGGCCGGCCTGTGTCCTGGTTCTGGCCTTCATAAACCACGTATATATCCTCTGCCAATGTCGAGCGGATGGCGGGCACGTGTTGCTGCTGCTGGCTCGCGGTATAGAAGCGGCTCTCCGGATACAACGTGTCGATCTGCTTGTCGCCCTTGAAAATCTGAATGATCGCCAGATCGCTGCTGTAGTTGGCGTTTTCCTCCTGGGTATAGGAACGGCAAAGCAGCGTGTAGGGACCAAGCGCCAGCTTGTCGCCAAACGCCATTTCTTTTTCAGCTTCACGATTGAATGGCGTCCCCAGAATTCCGATGAAGACCAGCGCCACGCCAAAGTGGACGATATAGCCTCCATAGCGGCGGGTATTGCGGTGCCACAGCCGGACCATGGATGTGGCCAGGTTTTGGCCGGTGTGGCCGGAGATCACGCGGCCGCCGCGGATGAACTCTGAGATCACGGTGAAGGCGACCAGTGCAGCCAGCATGGCGGCTATCAGCGCGTAGAAATATGAAACGTCAGTCCACGGACGCACGCCCATCGCGACCAGTGCAATTCCAACTGCCAGCGCTCCCAAGCTCGGCCACAGGAAATTGCGCTTCAGGCTTTCAAAAGAAGTTTTTCTCCAGGCAAGAAGCGGGCCGACGGCTGTCAATAAGAGAAGCAGCAGGGCGACGGGAATCGTGACCTTGTTATAAAAAGCCGCACCCACGGTAACTTTTTTGCCTTGCGCCAGCTCAGAAATCTTCGGGAACCACGTGCCCCACAGAACCGTGAAGCAGGCCAGAACAAACAGCAGATTATTGAACAGGAAACTCGACTCGCGCGAGATCAGCGATTCCAGCTTGTGCTCGCTGCGCAGGTGCGAGCGATTTTTGATGAAGAAGAAAGTGAACGTTGCCAGGGTGACGATGAGAAACCAGAAGAACCAGTCGCCGATCGACGACTGCGCAAAAGCGTGCACCGAGCTGATGATCCCGCTGCGGGTCAGGAATGTGCCCAGAATCGCCAGCCAGAAAGTTCCGAAGACCAGCCACATGTTCCAGGTCTTCAGCATGCCGCGCTTCTCCTGCATCATGACTGAGTGCAGGAAGGCAGTGCCGACCAGCCATGGCATCAGGGATGCATTTTCAACCGGGTCCCAGCCCCAGTAGCCGCCCCAGCCCAGCACCGAATAGGCCCAGTGCGCGCCGAGAAATACGCCGCAGGTCAGAAAGCCCCAGGTCACCATGGTCCAACGGCGGGTAATGTGTATCCATTTCTCGCCGGGATACTTCATGGCCAGCGCCCCCAGCGCAAACGCAAAGGGAACGGTGAAGCCGACGTATCCCAAATACAGCATGGGAGGGTGAATCACCATCTCGGGATATTGCAAGAGCGGGTTGAGTCCATTGCCGTCGGGCGGCACGGCAGTTTGAATGACCGCGAACGGCTTGGCGGCAAAATTCAGCAGCAACAGAAAGAAGACTTGAACAGCAGCAATGACCACCGACGCATGAGCAAACAGACGCACGTCTGTTTTGTGACGCAGCCGCAATACCAGACCATAGCCGGCAAGCAGAAGCGACCAGAAAAGCAGCGAACCTTCCTGTCCCGACCACAAGGTGGCAAACTTGTAGGGCAGCGGCAGGTCGCGGTTGCTGTGGTGAAGAATGTATGAGATGGAAAAATCGTTGCGGAAGGCAGAGGTCACCAGAACCACGGCGCCCATAAACACCGCGCCGAAGCTGGCAATCCCGGCCCGCCGCGCAGTTTCGCTGAGCCGTTCAGAACCGGGCTGCTTGCGAATGAGCGCGATCAGTCCGGCTAGAAAAGAATAGGCACTCAGGGCCAGCGCGAGTAGGAGAACGAAACTACCTAATTCCGCCATGATAGACTTTCATTTTTTCAGAATTGCGGGGCGGACGCAACGCCCCTGAACTCGGGCGCTACATTCGTGTAGCGATGCCACGTCAGCTACGGTCAGGGCGCTGATCGTTCTTGAAACATCGAAACTCCCAACTCATATGATTCGCGCTGGCGACAATGGACCACGATCTTTTTTCCGATTAGGCGCTTTGTGCGCGGCGGGCCAGGATTTCGCGTTCGGCCATAATCCAGTCTTCTTTTTCGAAGCCTTCGATGTATCCGCGCTCGGCGTAGAGTTCGTAAGCGCGAAGCCGAATGGCGGCTTCGATATCTGAACCTGGAGAACCGTTGCGAGAGCCGTTCTGCGAGCCGCCATTGCCGTTTTCCGGCATATGAAGAATGTTGTTGTCAGCGGCAGGTTTGGTGGTGGTTTTCGGGCTGCGGGGGGATTTTGCTCTTGGCATTGCTTTACTCCTTAAAACTCGTCGAATGGGATTTGGGCCCACACACTGACGCAACAACCGGTCGGCTGGTACATCTTTTTGTGGCGGGGTATGTCCTAATGATAGACCTGAGTGCCTGTGGAAGGGGCATTTTTAGGCATAAAAAATTCTTCTCGCCTGGAGAAGAATTCCGTATTGTTCGGCGCTGGCAGAAAGCGGGATCTTAAGCGTTTCTGGCCGGTTAACTCGAGTGCGGCAGGGCCTAGGCGCAGGCGTCGCGCCATCCCGGAACTTCCTTAAGTCCTTCGGCGCGCGTCTGTTCGAAGAGCCGGATGCGGTGGCGGGAGTGCTCAAACTCGTGGATGTCGGCCCACACCTCCGCCTGCCAGCCGTAATCATGGACGGCGCAGGCCCCACAGGTGGCGCAGCGGGTGTGCAGCTTTTCGGCGACGTAGCGTGGCCGGGACGTCTCAGGCTGCAATTCAATGAAGATGCAGCGGACTTCTTGAATGTCGTCTTTGTCCCCGATCACGTGTTCATACCGCAGCAGGTAACCAAAACCCAATTTGCAGGCCTCGTGCTCGGCCTCGGCGCGGGTGTGAAACGGACCATATTCGGCCCGCAGTTGTTCGGTTGAATCACAGGCCATCCAAAACGTTTCTTTGTAACTCATGCGCCGCTGCTTTTCCCCAAAAGTAGTTGCGCCAAACGTTTTGCCGGCGCTGCAAATCGGGAATGACCTTTTCCCCAGCCAGTGTTAAAGCAATTCGAGGGCCGTAGTTTTGCCCCAAATCCTTTGTTTCTATAGAGAATTTCGACTCACGCCGATGGCGCTTCTGCAAGCGATTGCAATCCTGTGCTCAATTTTTCCGTACTGACTTGCGCCCTTGGTTTGGCAAGGGCTGTAGATCGCTAGCCGACATCCCCAGTAGGATGGCGCTGCCTGGACTCGGCGTATGCGTATTACCAACGAACCGCGAAAGCCGGTGGAAGTTCCGGTCCGGATCTTCGGCACCGACCACGATGGCCAGCCGTTCTCGGAAAACCTGATAACGGTGGATGTCAGCGTTCACGGCGCGAAATTGCAGGGACTCAAGGCTAATCTCCGGCCTGATGAGATCGTCGGGCTGACGTACGGCAAAACCAAATCGCATTTCCGGGTGAAATGGATAGGAACCCCAAGCACCCCAACTGAAGGCCTGATCGGATTGCTGAACCTGAACCCCACCAAGCCTTTCTGGGATTTCCCCCTGCCGACCCTCGATCCGGAGACTGGTGATGCCGCCCCGGGCGGTGAACGCCGCCGCTGGCCCCGAGTCAAGTGTTCGGTTTCTCTCGAACTGCACCCCACCGAGCACACCGTGATCTGGGGCAAAGCGTCTGACCTCAGCCAGGGCGGATGCTTTGTCGAAATGTCGATTCCTTTACCCCTAGAGACCAGCTTCGACATTGCGCTGTGGCTAGGCGACAGCAAGCTTTATCTGCGCGGGCAAGTTGTCAGCCTGCAACCCGGCTTCGGAAATGGCGTAAGCTTTATCGACTTGGCCCCGGCGGACCAGGAGCGCTTGCGCCAGTTTATCCAGACGATCGCGCCACCCGAAAGCGCGGGCCTTGCCGCTGCCAAAGGTTCTGGCCAATAGCTCCGCTCAGGCGCTGCGCCCGACGGCCAGCGGCCGCGGGCTGGGTTCGACACGAGCGTTCTCGTCACGGTCGACCCATGACGCCCCGCCATGAGACGCCACATACAAAGCCAGCTCCAGGCGGCTCCAGACTCCGAGTTTGTCAAACACGCTCCGCAGCTGGTTTTTGATGACCTGCTCCGTGCACCCCACCATGGCCGCGATCTCCGGATTGGTTTTTCCCTCCCACACCAGGGTTGTCACTTCAATTTCTTTCGGGCTTAACTGTTCACGAGGCGACATGATTCATCTGCTCCTTTTCAAAAATTGCGGTTGCCAGGATGACCCGTTTGCGTCCCTGCTTGATGCCAGCGCGCAAGAACAGAGTGCGCAGGTGTTGCTTAACGGTGCGGGGACTGATGCTGAGTTCGCTTGCGATCTCTTTATTACTGCAGCCTTGGACGAGCAACCGAAGAACCTGCTGGTCGCGGCGCGTAATTTTGATTTGATCGAGGTCCAACATTTTTTTGCCTTTCCTTACCGCTGGAATGCCGACGCTTTTCATAGAAGCACGTGTTTCGCCAAAGCTTCGCTACCGCTCAGACCGCAAAAATGTGCCGTAAATCCAGCACTTAAGGATTCCGACCGCCGCATGAATGGTCGGCTCAAACTCTGAGGCCGCCCCTTCCGGGAATAAGTTGTGCCACAATGAAATCCGACATCTCGAAGAAGGGTTGAGCATCGATGAACACAAAGCGATCAGCCTTTGCCAAGTTCGCGGCTGTAACTACAGCGGCAGTATTCACTCTCTTGATTTGTGGCCTTGCCGAAACCCAGGCCCAGCAAACCAATCCCTCATCCACCGCGGCGCCCATGACAATCACTCTGCAGGACGCTTTGACCCGCGCCCAGAAGAACGAACCGCAATACCGCGCCGCGCTCGCACAGTATGGCGTGGCGCGGGAAAACGTCGTGCAGGGAAGGGCCGGGCTTTTGCCGAACGTCAGCTTCGCGAGCACATATCTCTACACCGAGGGCAACGGTACTCCGGCAAGCCGTTTCATCGCGAACAACGGAGTCCACGAGTATTTGGATCAGGGCGATGTTCATCAGGCGCTCTCCTGGCAAACTCTCGCTGAGTACCGGCTGGCGCGTGCGCAGGCGGCGCTCGCCAAGGCGCAGGCCGAGATCGCAACTCGCGGCCTGGTGGTCACTGTGACGCAGGCTTATTACGGGGCGATCGTGGGGCAACGAAAATATTCGATCGCCCAACGCGCCGCGACGGAGGCGCAGAATTTCTTTGACATCACGCAAAAGCTGGAACGCGGGGGCGAGGTTGCGCACTCTGACACCATCAAAGCTCAGTTGCAATTTCAGCAGCAGCAGCGTGCCCTTCAGGACGCGCAACTGGCAATGGACCGCAGCCGGTTGGATCTCGCGGTGTTGATTTTCCCGAACTTCAATGAGAACTTCATTACCGTGGACGATCTCGAAAACCTCGGGGCACTGCCGTCGTACGCAGAGGTCGAAGGCCTGGCTGGCAAGGCCAATCCGCAACTACGCGCCGCCCTCGCGAGCATGGAAGCCGCGAACCAGGAGGTCGCGGTCGCCTGGAACGGATTCCTTCCGAGCCTCACGCTTGATTATTTTTATGGTATCGATGCCAATCAATTCGCGGTCAACGGATTTGATGAGACTGTGTTCCCGCACCGCCCAGTGCAGAACCTGGGTTATTCAGCGGTCGCTACTCTCAACATTCCGATCTGGAACTGGGGCGCGACCCGCAGCAAAGTGAAGAGCGCCGGACTGCTGCGCGACCAGGCCAAAGTAGAATTGAGTTTTGCGCAACGAAAAATGGCTGCCGACCTGCGCGACTTTTTCAACGAAGCACAGACTTCGCGGTCCGAACTCGAGTCCTTGCGGCAATCTGCGGAGTTGGCTGCCGAGAGCTTGCGCCTGACGGCATTGCGCTATCAGGCTGGTGAGGCAACCGTTCTCGAAGTTGTAGATTCACAGAACACGCTCACCCAGGCGCAAAACGCTCTGGGCGACGGTCAGGTGCGGTACCGGGTCGCAGTCGCGAGTCTGCAAACACTAACAGGTAAATTCTGAATGCCAATGTCCCGCGTGGAGTTGACACAAACTCGCTCTCCTCGCTCCGTGCCGTTGCTTGCGCTGCTGCTGGCGCTGGCGGCGCTCGCAGGGTGTGCCGATAAGAGTAAAGAGACCGAGCCGGCGGTGCCCGTCCAGATTGTGCAGGTGGAGAAAACCACGCTGCAGCAAAAAGTCACGGCCGAAGCGGTTCTGTTTCCCATCGCGCAGTCGGCGATTGTTCCTAAGATCAGCGCTCCAGTGCAGAAATTTCTGGTGAATCGCGGCAGCCACGTTCGCAAAGGTGGATTGTTAGCGGTGCTCGAGAATCGCGATCTGGCCGCCGCTGCCCAGGAGAACAAGGGCGCTTACACGCAAGCCGAGGCCACCTACGCCATCACCACCACCGCCGACCTTCCCCAGCAAATGCAAAAAGCCGAACTGGATGAACAAGCCGCGAAGCAGGCGCTCGAAGCCCAACAGAAAATCTTTAACAGCCGGCAGCAACTCTTCCGCGAAGGCGCGCTCCCCCGCAAAGATCTGGAGCAGTCGGGTGTGGACCTGACCAACGTGCGCAATCAGTATGAAATCGCTCGGAAGCATCTGGACGCCCTAAAGGGTATGGGCGAGGCGCAACTGGCGAAGTCAGCCCAGGGGCAGCTCGAGTCCGCGCAGGGAAAATTTCAGGGCGCCGAGGCGCAACTGCAATACTCGGAAATTCGCAGCCCGATCAGCGGCGTGATCACCGACCGCCCGCTTTATCCGGGAGAAATGGCCTCGGCCGGAACGCCGCTGTTGACCATTATGGACATCTCGCAGGTGGTGGCTCGCGCCCACATTCCTCAGACGGAGGCAGTGCTGCTGAGGCGCGGAGACAATGCGACTCTCACCACACCCGGCATCGACAACCCGATTCCGGGCAAGTTGGTGCTGGTGAGCCCGGCGCTCGATCCCAACAGCACCACGGTTGAAATCTGGGTGCAGTGTAAAAACCCGGAAGAAGTGCTTCGGCCGGGCACCAGCGCGCAGATCACCATGATCGCCCGCACTGTGCAGGATGCATTGGCCATTCCGTCGGCATCGCTGCTGACCGCACAGGATGGAACGACCTCGGTGATGGTGGCCGGAGGCGACGGCAAAGCCCACCAGCGAACGGTGAAAGCCGGCTTCCGCGACGGCGACAAGGTGCAAATTCTCGAGGGCCTGCAGGCGGACGAAAAAATCGTCGGCGCCGGAGCCTATGGCCTGCCTGATAACAGTAAGATCACCACCGCCGAAGCCAACAAGCCGCAAGCGAACGACTAGAAGGAGTAGCGAGGGAAACACGTTTGGAAAAGTCTCACTGGTTTGCGCGCCACTCCAAGCCGCTCATATTTCTGATAATCACGCTGGCAGTTCTTGGCGTTTATCTGGCGTTCACCATTCCGGTCGCAGTCTTTCCCACCACCAATTTCCCCCGCATTCTGATCGCAGTCGATAACGGCGTCATGCCCATCGATCAGATGATGGTCATGATTACGCGTCCCATAGAAGAAGCGGTTAACAGCGTGCCCGGCCTGCAGCAGGTTAGGTCGAATACCAGCCGGGGCTCAGCCGAGATTGATCTGTTTTTTGACTGGAACGTGGATATGTTCCAGACGCTGCAGTACGTCAACTCCGCCATCTCCCGCGTTCAGTCCGAGCTTCCACCGACTGCAACCATCGTCGCCAACCGCATGACATTCGCCAGCTTTCCCATCATCGGCTACAGCCTGACGTCGGACAAGCTGCCCCAGACCCAGCTCTGGGACCTTGCCACTTACGAATTGAAGCCGCGCCTCAACCGGTTGGATGGTGTGGCCACGGTGCTGGTGCAGGGTGGGCAAGAGCCGGAATTTCACATTGTGCCCGATACCGCGAAGCTGCTTGCCGCAGGCGTCACCGTCACCGACATTCTGGACGCGATGAAGCGTACCAATCTGATCGACTCGCCTGGACTGTTCGAACGGAATCACGAGCTGGTTCTAGGATTGATTAGCGGCCAAGTCCAGACCCCGGATCAGATCGCCGCGGTGGTAATCAAAACCACTTCCGGCGGCGCTCCCGTACGGATCGGCAATGTCGGCAAAGTGGTCGCGGCGGTGAAGCCGGTTTACACCATCATCACCGCCAATGGAAAGCCGGCTGTGCTGCTCAACATCAACCGCCAGCCGCAATCGAACACCATGCAGGTGGCGACCGAAGTCCACGACGCGCTCGACCAGATCCGCAAATCGCTTCCTCAGGGAATTGATATTCAGCCTTTTTACGATCAGTCGGTGCTGGTGAGCGAGTCAATCAAGAGCGTGCGTGATGCCATTCTGCTCGGGCTTCTGTTGGCCTCCATCATCCTGGTGGTATTCCTGCATGACTGGGGAAGCTCGCTGGTGGCGGGCCTGGTGATTCCAGTCACCATTCTCATTACCTTCATTGTGCTCAAACTTCTTGGCCAGACGTTCAATTTGATGACCCTGGGCGGCCTGGCTGCAGCCGTCGGTCTGGTGATCGACGACGCCATCGTCGTCGTCGAAAATATCGTGCTCCACCGTGACGCGGGTCAGGGCAGGATGCAGGCGATCCGGAGCGCGCTGGCGGAAATCACTGTGCCTCTGATCGGTTCAACCGTTACTCCGGTGGTGGTGCTGCTGCCGCTCATTTCGATCACCGGCGTTTACGGCACATTCTTTCGCGCGCTGGCCCTGACCCTGGGAGTTTCACTTTTTACCTCGCTGGCACTGGCCTTGACCTGGACGCCTACTCTCAGCAGTTTTCTGATTCGCAGAAACAAAAACAAAGAAGACGATGCTGACGAAAACGAAAATGAAGAGCGCGGAGAAGCAGATCACAAGGAATCGTTCGAAGATCTGCTGGCCGCGGAGGAAGCAACCACCGGCAAATTCTTCCGGCGGGTCATCGAGTTCCATCAGCACTGGCTGAAGCGTGCTCTCGATAAACCGTGGTGGCTGGCAGGTTTGAGCCTGGTGCTCATCGTTGCATCCTACCTGTGTTTCCGTTTCACCGGCACCGACCTGCTGCCCGAAATGGACGAGGGCGGCTTCACGCTCGATTACATCACTCCCGCGGGATCATCGCTCTCTGAAACCAACCGCATGATCCTCCATGTGGAGCAGATCATTAAAACTGTTCCCGAGGTGCAAAGCACTTCGCGGCGAACCGGCGCCCAGCTTGGGCTGGCGGCGGTCACCGAAGCCAACACCGGCGACGTCCTGGTGAAGCTGAAGCAGAAGCGCAGCCGCGGTATCGACGAGATCATGGAAGACATCCGCCAGAAGGTGAATGCGCAGGAGCCGGCGGTGCGCACCGAATTCGTTCAGGTCCTGCAAGACATGATCGGCGACCTCACCGGCGAGCCCGAGCCAGTGACCATAAAACTTTTCTCTCAGGACCCCGAACTGCTGAACACCTGGGCGCCTAAGATTGCGGATGCTATCGAGTACGACGAGAAAACACACAAAGGCGTCCCCGGCGTGGTGGATGTGCTGAATGGAATCGAGAACACCGTGAGCGGCCCGGCAGTGAATTTCCAGATCGACCCAGCAGTCGCGGCCCGCTCTGGATTCACTCCGGAAGAAATTGCCACCGATGCCTCCGCGATTGTCGAAGGTGAACCCGCGGCAGCGCCGGTGGTGTCAGACGACCGCCTTTATACCGTGCGCGTTCGCTTTCCAGCAAATGACCGCGCCTCACTCGACGCAATTTCAAATACGTTGCTAACAAGCGCGAGCGGCCATACCGCGACGTTGGGATCTTTGGCCACGGTCAGCGAACTTCCGCCGCAGACCGAAATCCATCGCGAAAATCTGCAGCGCGAGGTATCAGTCACGGCTCGCACAGAAGGCACCGATCTCGGTAGTGCCATCCAGGGTGTGCAGAAAGCTGTGGCCGCGCTTCACGTTCCGCCCAGCATTCGCGTGGAATACGGAGGCACCTATCAGCAGCAGCAGAAATCGTTCCACGATTTCGTGTTCGTGCTGGCGCTGGCGATTGTGCTGGTCTTCATCGTGCTGCTGTTCGAATTCCGGACGTTTGCCGCGCCGCTGGCAATTTTGGCGTCGGCGCTGCTCTCGACTTCGGGTGTATTCATCGCCCTGCTGCTTACCAGGACGAGCTTCAACGTTTCGTCATTCATGGGTCTGGTGATGGTGGTGGGAATCGTCGCCAAGAACGGCATTCTTCTGCTCGACGCGGACGAGAAAATCCGGCTCACCGGGGCGTCAGCCGAAACCGCCATACTGCAGGCCGGCCGTCGCCGCTTGCGCCCCATTGTCATGACCGCGCTAGCGGCTATGTCCGGAATGCTGCCCCTCGCCTTCGCCCTCGGAGCCGGCTCGCAGATGCTGCAGCCGCTGGCCATCGCGGTCATCGGCGGAATCCTGATTTCGATGGTGCTATCGCTCATCATCACCCCAGCCGTGCATTTTTACCTAAGCCACAAAGAATCGAGCGAGAGGCCGGTGCAAGACACAGGCGTGCGGTAGACGAACCAGGCCTATTGAGGCGTAACTGGACAGTTGCAAATTCCTTCATCCACGCAGGTTGGTACCGCCTGATTTGAGACGGTAGAGTAGCCCCTTACGCCGAGGCGTATTTAGATCAACTTGGGACTTTTCGTCGCCACCAGCACCGCCAATACCGTGGCAGTGTTGCGAATATTTTCCGCGATGGTGATGAGTGCTTTTGAGACCGGCTCATGTCGTTCCGCCAGTCCCTCAAGACGTTTGCTGACGCTGTGGAGTTGGTCGACTTCGTTCAGAATAGCTTCAAAAATCATTGGGTCCATCGCTCTCTTGTGGGAAAGCCTAAGGGGTGGGAGGACTTCAGATGGACTGGCTTAGGTCAGAAGACCTGAAAGAGGAGAAATAGTAACTACCTCACTTGCCCATTATAGCGGTTAATCGACTTCCTTGGTCTAAATTGACCTGTAAATGTATTCGGGTCGTGAAATCATGGGCCTATGGGTAAAACGAAACCAAAAAAGCAATCCGCCAAAGCGACACTCGCCGAAGTCATCAAGGAGATGGACAAGCCGAGAGTGGCTACTTCTGCAAAGTAGAGCGCTCCGTTTTTGCGGATCTAGTCGTGAAGAACAATGTTGAGCAGTGAACTGTGAACTTGCAGTTCATCACCGGCCTGGTAATCAATGAACCCCAATTTCCTGAACCGGTTCATGAAAAAGCTGACCCGCGAGCGAGTTGTGCCCACCATCTCGGCCAGAGTTTCCTGGGTGATTTTGGGAATTGCGACCTCGGGCTTTCCCTCCTTGCCGAAGTGAGCCAGCAGGAGAAGGACACGAGCCAGCCGTTTCTCACTGGAATTAAAAAGCTGGTCAACCAAATCCTCTTCGTAACGGATGTTCCGCGTCAGTAAATACGCCACGAACATATCGGAAAACGCGTGCTCCCGGTGAAGCACTTCCATCATCGCCTTCTTTTCAATTCGCATCACCGAGCACTCGGTCATTGCGGTTGCGGAGGACAGGCGGAGAGGCTGGCCGGTAAGGCAACCTTCTCCGAAGAACTCGCCCTCGTTCAGAATTGCGATTGTGGCTTCCTTCCCCTTCTCTGACACGACGGTGAGCTTTACCTTACCTTTCTGTATATAAAAAACAGCATCGGACTGGTCCCCTTGAACAAAGATCGTCTGCTTTTTCAGAAAATCCGCGATCTTCCTGCCGCCGTTGAAGGTCGCAAGGAATGTCTGGGGATCGAATTTGTTGAGTTTCTTAGCCGCTGCCACAGGTTTCATGATGTGGTCCCTCCCTAAGCGTTTCAATGCGCCAAAGTAGCCGATAAATAAGTGCGCACGAAGGGCGAGAAAAAGAACAAATTCGCGAGAGGAACCGGTCTAATGCAAACAATGATTTCACCCTCAGCATCGAAAGTCAATGGTCGGAACGCCTGCGACGAAAGCCCGTGCTGTCGGCCTTTCAAAGCTTAGTTTGGGGAGCGAATCGGAAGTTTGAGATCCGATCAAAGTGTCTTCAGCTCAAGATGTGCACGGTCAAATTCGTGCTTCAACTTACATGATTCCGGTCATTTCCGCATCGGGATTCCTGTGGTCCTTAGCTGTGTACCCGCCCTTCTAACCCATACCAATGAATCCAGCAAATTCTTCGACGGAGATCTTGGAATCGGCCTCCAGCAGGACCTCACAAAACGATTTTCGATTTCCTGGCCATGAAGCTCACTTTCAATGATTCACGGGCGGCTATCAATTCCTTAATAAACAATCACTTGAAGCCGGGTGCACTTCTGTGTGGTTCAACCTTGCGTGGTGCTTTAGAATGACCCAACGGAGTCTCCCAGCCTGTGACATTTCCCACTTCAGGCGCCAGGAAACTGGCCCTCGACGAAGAGTCTTTTCAGCAGTTGCTGGCCGCTGCCTACGCGCTGCAAGAGAACAAAGACGTTCTGCGGGCGGGCAGTTCGGAGAACGACTCAGCTTCGGCGTTCTCTGAGATCGCCGCCCTGCGGTCACAAATTCTAGTGCGCGTCGGCGCGGGTGAGCCTCACATAGTCAATCCTAAAAACGCCGAAGCGAAGGCAGCTGCCGAGGCTGCAGCCTTGGTCGCCGACTGTCTGAGGCGCCTGACCAAAGCGGACGGCGCCAGCGTCTGCCTGATCGTCGGCGGGTATTTGAGATCTACAGCGTGCTCCGGGATCGCTGCCAAAGTGTCGGGCGGCTCTGTCGCATCGAACTCACTGATAGCGACGGAGCGCCTGCGCAACGGGAGAGCCTTCCAGTCGGCGAATGCCTGCAGCGATATTCGCCTCGACCCCGCTCAGTGCGTCAAATTGAAAATTGGTTCGCTGCTGGCGGTGCCGATCACGGTAAAGAGCGATGTCGCGGGATTGATCGAGCTTCGCTGGAGCAAGGCCGAAGCGTTCCGCGATGGCGACGAACATATCTGCCAGCTTTTGGTTGAGCTCATGAGCGAAGTGCTCGACAGCGACGCAGGTCAGGTAAACGCCCAAGTAGCTCATCCGGTTCAAGTGACCCCGGCACGCAGGGCAATTCCTAAACTGGTCACGCCGGTTGTAAAATCTGAAACCCAGGACCAAGAACTGCCTTCAACTCCGGCTATTGAAGACGCGCAATCGACATCGTCCGATAATATTTGCCGAGTCTGCGGCAAACCACTTCACGACGATTTAAATTTTTGCGGGAACTGCGGCATGCTTTCGGATTCACCCGACAATGGCCTGCAGGGCAAGTGGGCTTCCATGTGGTTTATGCAGCAAGCCCAGAAAGCCGTGGAAACTGGAGAAGGCCGAGGTGAGCGCCCGTGGCCGCTTCATGCAGAAGCTAACGCGGGAGGCGCCGCCAGCGCGGCTTCGGTAACGGAAAGCTCGTCAGACCACACTGAAACAGACGAAACCGGGGAAACTTCGCCAAATAGCAAGAGAAATCCTCGTAACGTGCTGTCAGTTTTGAAGTCGCGCTTCCGGGCGCGAGCTATGGGGCGATAGCTCGACCGTTCACTTACCTACTGCCTGGGTTTGAAGACCAGCGAGATTTTGGAAGATCCAGGCGCCGCGCTCCCAGAACATCTTCAAGCGATGTTCCGGGCTACGCGAGCCATTGCTACAGAGTGGATTTTAGTTCGCGGGTGCCAGGAACATCCCTTCAAACCGCCGCGCCTCATACCACAAGGCCAGCTCTACGCGGTTCCAGAGCCCCAGTTTGTCGTAGATGGTCCGGAGATAATTCTTGATGACGTGTTCGGTTGTTCCGATTTCGCATGCGACTTCTTTGTTCTTAAGTCCTTGTGCGACGAGGGCGATGACTCGTTGCTCTCGCTCGTTGGGGTAGGTTCTGCCGTTTTCTCCGCGGACCATAGTTGCCTCCTATATAGAAGTGTTGCCAGTTTTACTCGTTTGACTCCGCCATCAATTCCAAAACGCGAGAACAGCCGGTTGAAGTGCGCCTTCACTGTCCGCCGCGCCATATTTAGTTGCTTGGAAATCTCATCGTTATCGCAGCCTTGTAGGAGCAGTTCCACTACCTGCTGCTCCCGTGGCCGCAGTTCTTTTTCCTTCATCAAGTCACCTTCTTACTGGAATGACCTCACCTTGGTGCCTAGTCGGAGGAAGCCAGCCTTACGGGGCTATAACTTTCTTTGCACATAGGGTGCCAGCACAGCCCCAAATTACAGAAAAGTGATCGCGCGGAATTGGCTAAACTGAGGCCTTTTTACCACACTATCAATTCTACGAGTGGGCACAAAATCCGGCTATGTTGGCAGATCTAAAGCAGCTACTTACCTCTGCAAGCGGCACAAAATGAACTAAATATTCACCGCGTCCGCCGCAGTGGAGATCAATTCTGGAGCAGTAGCTCGGAGTGGCCACCCACGATTCGAAGACATCTGAGTGGAACCCACTCATGCCTGTATCAGGAAAGTTGTGGATTCTTAGGATTATTAGGTAAAAGACCTTAGGACAAATTTTACCGGGGTTCCGCATCCCTATGGAACTAATTACACTTTCGTGCCATGTCGTCTTTACACCGTGTGGTTCGAGTGGGTTTTCAGCTCGGGAAACGCTGTACCCGGGATAAGGTGCGGTAGGGCACCTAACCCCGTAAGCCAGCTAGCGCATTAGCTCGATGCTACGATTCAAGCTTCTACTCTTCCATGCCTGAATTTTGCGATGTCGCAGTGCCCGTTCCCCTGCACATGGTGCTTACTTATCGTGTGCCCGAGGGTGGCGGCGTGGCAGTCGGAAGCCGGGTAATTGTGCCGTTCCGTCGGCAGCGATTGGCGGGGGTAGTCACCGAACTGCACGACCGTGCCCCGAAAGTCACCGCAAAAACTGTTCTTGAAGTTCTGGATGAGACGCCGGCGCTCTCGGAAGAATTGTTGCGGCTGGGGAAATGGATCGGCGACTACTATCTTGCACCTGTCGGAGAAGTCTTCCGCTCCATGCTGCCGTTGAATGCGGAATTCCGCCGCGCCATCGTGTACCGGATTACCGAAGAAGGCCACATGGCTCTCCATCTGGCGGGCAGCGCAGGATCTTCATCGCGATCGAAAAAAAATCCTGAAGAGCAGGACACCGAATACCGCGCACTGAATTATCTGGCCATGCGCGATGAGGCACGCGAGGGAACGCTGCGTTCGGTGACCGGGGTTGCTCCGGCGTTGCTCGCAGGCATGGTTCGAAAGAAGTGGATCGAGCGCGAAGACGTTTCGCACGTGACGGATGCGACGCGTACACGGCAAGTGGCGGTGCTGTGTAACGGGCCATGTAGCGGCGGACCACGTCTGCCGGACGGAACACGTGAAGAGGATGAACCGGGCGGGCATGGACGCCTGCCCCTACACGATCAGGTCAATGTGGCGGCGGGTGTCCACTCCCGCCCGACGGATACTGCTGAAGCGCCTGCGCAACCAAAGCTAAATTCCAATCAGCGGGTGATTGTCGATGCGCTCACCACTGCCGGCGGCAAACTTGACGTCGAAACTTTGCGCGAACTCGATGTCCCTCGCAGCACGCTTGCCACGCTGGTGAAGCGTGGGCTAGTCGAGTTGATCGATGAAGCGATCGAGCTGCCAAAATCCACCGTAAATCCGCGCGGCATTCCTGCCGGAATGGAATTCAATTCGGCGCAGCGGACGGGACTGGATCGCATTCGCGCACTTGTCGACGCGCGGAAATTCGCAGGGATTTTGTTGCACGGCGTCACCGGATCAGGAAAGACGGCTGTCTATCTCGCAGCGATGAAATCAGTGCTCGACGCCGGCCGCACTGCAATTCTGCTGGTCCCGGAGATCGGTCTTACGCCCGCGGTCGCGGCTGACGTTCACGACGTTTTTGGAAATGAAGTGGCGATCCTGCACTCGGGACTCTCCGATAAAGAGCGCGCCGAGCATTGGCACCGCATCCGGCGAGGAGAAGCGCGAGCGATCGTGGGGACGCGTTCAGCAGTGTTCGCGCCGGTGTCGAACCTGGCGCTGATCATCGTCGACGAAGAACAAGATTCTTCTTACAAGCAGGAGGAAACGCCACGTTACCATGCGCGCGATGTTGCGGTAATGCGGGCGAAATTTTCTGACGCCGTGGTGGTGCTGGGATCGGCAACGCCGTCGCTCGAGTCTTACTTCAATGCAAAAAAACACCGCTATGCGCTGGTCGAAATGCCGGACCGGGTTGAGAAGCGTCCTTTGCCGGAAGTTGAACTCATTGACATGCGGCAGGAGTTTCAGGAAACCGGCAACGAGCAGGTGATCTCGCGCAAGCTGATTGAGGAGATCCAGCTGCGCCTGCAGCGAAACGAGCAGGCCATGGTGCTGCTGAACCGCCGCGGATATTCTCCTGTGGTTTTGTGCCGGACTTGTGGCAAGAAACTGGAGTGTAGCAACTGCGCTATTGCGCTCACCCACCACAAATCGCGGCGGCGGATGGAATGCCACTACTGCGGATTCATGGCGCCGGTGCCCAAGCATTGCGCTTCGTGCGGCAGTGAGTACGTGTACTTTCTGGGGACGGGGTCGGAAAAATTAGAAGAGCTGTTGCACGGATTTTTCCCCCAGGCCCGCATCGCGCGACTGGATCGTGATACCGTCCGCAGCCATGCCGATTTTGAACGCGTACTCAACGCGCTGAATGCCGGCGAACTTGATCTGCTGGTGGGAACGCAGATGATCGCCAAAGGCCATGACATTCACGGCGTGACGCTGGTCGGAGTGGTTGGCGCGGATATGGCGCTGGGACTACCGGATTTTCGCGCGGCCGAACGTACGTTTCAATTGCTTACTCAGGTTGCCGGACGCGCCGGGCGTGGGGAAGTTCCGGGCAAAGTCATACTGCAAACTTATTTTCCCGATCACTATGCTGTGCAATACGCCGCGCATCACGATTTCGCAGGCTTCTATGAAAAAGAGTTGCGCTTTCGCAGCTGGATGCACTACCCGCCCTACAGTTCGCTGGCTAATGTGATGGTACGCAGCGCCAAGCTGGACGAAACGCTGCGCTGGTCAGGCATGCTCGGACGCTGGTTCGAAAAAAATCGGCATGAAGGGGTGCGCGTGCTCGGACCGGCTGCGGCGCCAATTGAACGCCTGAAACGCGACTACCGCTATCACTTTATTTTGAAATCGCCGAGCCGGCAGAAACTGAACGAAGTGCTGCGCGCCATGCTGGCCCAAGCAGAAAAAGAAAAAATTCCGCGAACCAATGTAATCGTTGATGT
This sequence comes from uncultured Acidobacteriota bacterium, assembly GCA_963702345.1. GTDB lineage: Bacteria > Acidobacteriota > Terriglobia > Terriglobales > Acidobacteriaceae > Gp1-AA145. The sequence goes on from CAVPCD010000004.1 coordinate 512,958, forward strand.
GGATGCGCTGTGGCTGATGTGAGGCCAATTCACCGCACAGCAGGTGAATCGGGCGACTCACCTGCCAACGCGTGATGCGTCTAGCTTATCGTCCGCCGGAGTTGCCGCCGTGGAAACCCCCGGCATGGAATCCGCCGAAGCTATTCGCGGTACGTGCCGGCGCGGAAAAGCCTCCATGTACTCCGCCGCGGAAGCCGTGCATTCCATATCCGAAGGAGCGGGATCCATATGCCCGGACCGTGCCTCCGCGGAAGCCTGGGCCATAAGCTGGGCCCGGCTTCATGCCTGCCTGTGAGCCGCCGCGATAAGTCGGATTCGGGTGAAAGCCGGCGAAATTGTGATAGTAATTTCCGAAGTCATACCAAGGCGCCGCAGAGACCCACAGCGGCGAATAAAATCCCCAACCAAACGGGCTGTACAGATAACCCGCTCCCGGCAGGAATGTGAATGAGTCGAACCACGGCGACCAGTACCATCCCGCGCCGATCCAACCCGGCCCATACCAGCCATCAGCCAAGTATGTCTGGGCTGTGTTCACGTTGGCTTCGGCCAGATAATCCGATCGCAGGCTGCTCCAGCGATACAGGTCGTCAGACTTGGCGTACTCTTTTTTATCGAAGCCTTTGGATTTCAGTTTGCCGTCGGTGTTAAGGGCTAACTCATGGCCGCCCTTAACGGTAACTTTGTGATTGCCGTCGAGCACAGTGGCTTTGCCGTCGAACACGCGAACCTGCGGCCCCGCCGCATCGAACTGATATAGTCCGGTTTTCAGCAGGCGCGTAGTCACGCCATCCTCAATAATGCGAATATCGTTCTCGGGATGAATCTGGTCCACTTCGACCATGGCTTCTCCCTGATTTAATTGCAATTGGGTGTTGGTCAGATCGGGTGAGATCATTCGCGCCGAGCTGTCATTGCCAAGCCGGAAAAACACTCCCGGGGTCAGTAGAATTTCTGCTTTGCCGTTTTCTGTGCTTACAGTTTCACCGGCCTGCAAATCAGCCGATCCGATGGATTGTACAATCAGGCTCTCGTTTCCAATTGAGGCCTGCCCTTCCACATAATTTAAAGTTCCTGGTAGCGCCGTGTGAGTGTCCGTGTTCGCGCCCCACGCGGGCACAATTAAAGCTGCTGTCAGGACGAAGCTGGCTATCGTTGCTTTGCGATTCGATAGCTTCATATTCCGCCCTCCGATCTCCCTGCTATCTACTTAGATGATTGAAAAGTTGTGAGTGACTCTGGATCTGCCTTAATCCGGATCTGATTTAGAAGAAACGCCAGCTCGCAGCCGGTGACTGTGAATTAAGGGGTAACTAAAGCGCGGGGCAAGTCATCCATAACACTAGGAGCGTGTATGAGTCTCAGTGGGCGGAGGCGGAATTTTTTGCGGCCGCTTGTGCAGCTTGCGAAATGTTGGCTGATGACTCCATTTCTATTGTCGGCAACTTTGCTGGCTCAGCAATCTGTTCCTTCTGGCACCATCATTCCTGTCCGCCTGAACCGGTCCCTGGATTCCGCGAAAGCTAAACCCGGACAAATATTCACCTGCACGGTAATGCAGGATGTGCCTCTTAACATTTCGAAAACAGGTTCGAAAATTTCCGCTGGAAGCAAAGTCACTGGTCGAGTTATTAACGCTCAGGCGGCTGACAAAAAAACTGGCGGAGAATTGTGGCTGCGTTTCGATTCAGTTGCGGTTTCGAAACATCGCGTCCCGATGACTGCAGATCTAAGAGCAATTGCCTCGATGATGGAGGTAGCGGAAGCGCAAGTGCCAATTAACGGCCCTGACCGGGGAACATCCCAAGCCGACTGGACCACAGTTCAGATCGGCGGACAGGTGGTGTATCGCGGCGGCGGCCCGGTTGCGGATGGATTGCGTTCGGTGGGTGTACCTACTGCCGACGGAATATTGGCGCCGGCTTTGACTGCGACAGGGTCAAAATGCAGAGGCGAGATGAACGGTGACGATCGGCCTCAGGCGTTGTGGCTTTTCTCTTCGGATGCTTGCGGGCCGTATGGCTTTCCTGACCTCGATATCCGCCATGCCGGGCGCAGCCAGCCAATCGGGCAGATTGAGCTGACTTCACGCGGCGGGAATGTTCACCTGCGAAGTGGAAGCGGCATGCTGTTGCGAATCGTGAATTCTGGAGCTTCTGCCAGTGCTCACCCCCAGTAGTTTCAGAAAGGATTGAATAATGAAAAGTCTCTGGTCTTTGCCTTTGATCGCGGTCGCGCTGAGTGTCGGCCTCGCAGCGCAACAGCCCTCCACATCGTCCGGCCCGGCGGTAAACATGGTCGTCACTGCCGACGCGAGGCACGGTATGAATCCGGGGCCGGTCGATAAAGAAGACGTAATGGTTTACGAAGGCAAGGTGCGGGATAACGTCAGCTCCTGGGTGCCAGCAAAGGGCGACCACGCGGACCTTGAGTTGTTTATTCTTATCGACGACTCTGCGAATGCAACTTTGGCTACGCAATTTGAGGACATTCGTCAGTTTATCAATTCACAGCCGGCTACAAATAAGGTCGGGGTCGCCTATATGCGGAATGGGGTCGCGGAGATGGTTCAGAATCTCACAGCCGACCACACGCAGGCGGCGAAGTCCCTACGCATTCCAATGGGAATTGGAGGGGCGAGCGCCAGTCCATATTTCTCTTTGACGGATCTGATCAAACATTGGCCGGCTGGAAGCCCGCGGCGCGAGGTCCTGATGATCAGCGACGGAATTGATCTTTACTATGAAGGGGCAGACACCCAGGATCCGTATGTGGACGAAGCCATTGAGCAGGCGCAGCGCGCCGGTGTAATTGTTTTTGCGATCTACAACCCTGGCGCCGGCCACTACTCTCGCAGTTATTGGCGAAGCAACTGGGGACAGCTCGATCTATCACGGGTTGCCGACGAAACCGGCGGCGAATCATATTACATTGGTTTTAACGCTCCCGCAGTGACGTTTGTGCCCTACCTTGATGATGTTGAGCATCGGTTCAACAATCAGTACCTTCTCAGCTTTCTTGCCAAGCCTGAAAAAAAGAGCGGCATGCAGCGGGTGAAGCTGACAACCGAATTGCCAAACACGGAGTTGGTCGGAGCGGACCGCGCTTACGTTCCCGCAAGCACGCAATAGAACTGTGGCCGGATTCGTGAAAAGTCTCAAGCTGCTGAAACCTGCAAGCAATCCGTAAACTCGCCGCAAATCTTCTCTTCGCGCAAGTTTGCGTCCTTTGGGGTCCAAGATTTGTCAAACCCGCGAGCACGAATGTTTGCAGGTGTGCTTTAAATCCTTAGAGCAGACGGCCAGAGACTCACAAAAAAACTGCAACCGGCCTGTGCCTGCTCTGCATCTTTCAGATGAGGAACAAAAATATTGGGAACCGCGGGCAGTAGTTAACTCGTCCGCACGAAAGGACTCTTAAATGAAATACGCCATTAGTACCGCACTATTTTCAATGCTGCTTTTACTCTTACCGGCTTCAGCACTGGCAGCGGAGAATACCAGCCGCACGGTTAATATCCTCACGCCAGTCGTGGTGCAGGGTCAGCATCTGCGTGCTGGTCATTACAAAGTCGAGTGGCAGGAATCGGGCCCGCGCGTGCAAGTGAATTTTGTGCGCAACGGCAAAACCGTGGCCACGGTGCCCGCAATGCTGCGCGAGAACGACGATCAAATCAAGCAGGATGACATCGTGACCCGGCAATCAGCCTCGAACCAAAATATTCTTCAGGAGATCGACTTCAGCCACAACAAGGAAGCGCTTACTTTCGGGATGAACCAAGGCAACGGTCGATCTTAAAACACTCTGGAAGGGTGAACAGACCCCGCCCAAGTCCTGTCTGGACTTGGGCGCACTTTTGTTAATCGGACCCGAAATTGGGAATCCATCCCGCGCAGACTCTCTGCATCCCCCCTTGACCTGTGGCTGAGAAGACAATAAATATACAAACGTGCAATCATACAAACCGGCACCCGAACGGAGGGCTTATGCTGTACTGTCCAGAGTGCGAGACCAGCTTTGATATTGAGGACGACGAGGTAGACGAAGGCGAGGTCATTACCTGCACCGAGTGCGGGACGGACTTCGAGGTGACCACGATTAATCCGGTCGAGCTCAAACCCGTGGAAGAAGAGTACGAAGAAGATGAAGAGGAAGAAGAAACCGAAGACGGCGATTACTCGTAGTGATACATCCGCATTCGTTTTCCGCTCGTTAATTCTGGCTTGCCTTGCACTTTTTCTAATAATCAACAATCCATTGCAGGGACGGGAAAAATCCCAGCCTCCGGACTATGCTCTGATCTTCGGGACCGTCTGGGGTCCGGATGATCGCCCGATGTATGGAGTTCAAGTTAAAATCCGCGTTGCCGGGGAGAAGAAAGTGCGCTGGGAAGTTCATTCCAACCACTTGGGTGAATTTGAACAGCGAGTGCCGGTGGGCAAACAGGATTATGTGTTGTCGGCGGACTTAAAAGGATATAAAAACCCCGCCTACAAGCACTTGCAGCCCGGGCCGGAGGTCACGGTGCATATTGAAAGTGATGAGCGAGTCGATACCGGGGTGCATCTAAAATAACAGCAGCTCTGGCTTAGAATGGACTCGAGGACTCCGATGCCGGAAAGAAGATTCCAAATTATCGCGATGTGTGCATTTGTCCTGGCGCTGCTTGCCGTGCCCGGCACATTCGCCAAGAACAAAGACACCACTCCCGGACGCTTGCTTACCGGTAAAGTCCTCGACAAACAAGATAATCCGGTCACCGATGCTGTCGTGTACGTGACTGACACGCGCACTCGCGCAGTGAAAACTTACATTGTGGGACCCGACGGCACCTACCGCTTTCCGGCGCTGGCCACGAATGTGGATTACGAAATCTACGCGCAGTCCAATGGGAAGGCCAGCGACACCAAACGCATGAGCCAATTCGATGACCGAAAAGTTGTGGATATCGTTCTGCGGATCGATACTAGATAAGAGCTACTGCCTTAATCCCATCCATTTTTCTGAGACAACAATTGAGTTTCCCGGATTCTGCGGATCATAGCGGACTGATGTGGGCAGGCCGAGCCGGCAGGAGTGCAGGTTGATGAGCTGGCGCAGCTGAGTCACATCCTGCGAGGCTTCATAGGAAACGCCACCTACGTCGTATTGAAAAATCAGCAGGGTCGCGGGCGCATGACCATTCTGCGCCAGCTCTTGAACATCAATCACAGTTCCGTCGGTGATGCGGCCAATCTGGTTCAGCCAATCGCGGCGCTGGCGCTCGATCTCAGCCGAGTTTTTTTTCCTGCGGCCGAACATCAGGTAAGCGGCGCCTGCAGCACTCGCTCCGCCCACAACCAGGGTGTAAAGACGAAAAGGAAACATAAAATTTTTGGGTGAGAGCCCAAAGGCCCTGCTCTTGAATCAAGGATAAGCCTCGAAGCGCTGTGGGAAAAGATACTGGTTGGTTACGAAGGTTGCAGAAGAAGAAAAAATGCAACAGCCATCTAGGCGCCGTCAGATTTTTTGGATGGCTGATGGCTGACGGCTGTCTAGCTCCCGGCTTCGAATCCGCCGACGTGAGCGTAGGTCGTGCGCAGATACTTGTGTGGATTGACTGGGATATCGTTGATGCGCACTTCGTAATGAAGATGGGGCCCCGTGCTTCGGCCAGTATCGCCAACGTAGCCGATGGTATCTCCGCGATGCACGTGCTCGCCGGCGAATACCGCCAGGCTCTTCATATGCCCATATCGAGTTGTGATTCCGTGACCGTGATCCAGAATGACAGCTCGACCGTATCCGCCCATGAAGTCGGCGAATACTACGGTGGCATCGGCGGGGGCGATGATCGGCTGCCCAATCGCCGCTCCAATATCGATGCCTGAATGAAATGCGCCCTCGCCGTTAAACGGATCGATGCGTTCGCCGAAAGCCGCAGTAATCGGGCCTTCGACCGGCCAAATATTCGGCGCGGAATTAGCGCGCACCCAGTCCGCTGTAGTCACGTTGCGGGTAAGCCCAAGCGTCAGGCCAGCCGTGGTGGCGCCACTCAATGCGGTGGTCTTCAATGTCGCCAAACGGTCCAGGGAAGAGTTCACCTGCTCATCTTCCACCTGGTCGGAAGCTCCCGCCATCAGGGTCGCGTCAGGCTTCAGGCCGTAGAGGGAGGAAACTTCATTCGCAAGAGAACCCAGCGACGCAACCTGCTGGTCGCGTACTTTGGCGACCTGCTCAAGATGGGTGTATCGATTTCTGAGGTCGTCTTTTTCAGCGCGGAGTTCGTTATATTGCGATGTCTTTAACAGCATTCGCATGTAGGACTGCGCCAGGCCGGTAAGCCCGAAAAGTCCCACCGCAGCGCCGGCGATAAATACATACAGATAATGAATCGGAATTGGGATCTTCCGGAGTTGGCCATCTTCTCCGCGAGTCACAAAAAGAATGTAAAAGCGTTTACGCAATATAGTCTTAATTCCTTATGGCCAGAATAGGAGCACCCGGCAATCGGCTCCGGCCCAACATGCCTTGTCTTGCACCTTGAAGGCCTAACTACCGCCTTCGGTGCTGGACTGGGCGCCGGAACAGATCATGCCCAAATCACTGTTTCCGCTAACTCAATGCGGATTCAGCACTTAGCTCGACCACAGGTTTTCGGGAGACTGCTTGGAGTAACGGTAGCAAAGCCCCTCCAGCCTGTCAACGACGCTTGGCCGATTTCTTTAGTTACAAACGGCAGGTAACCACACGTGACCCGAAGGCCAGTTACCATTCCGGGACGAGGGTGACGAAGGTACTCTACAGCTGATTTTGGCTACCCGAGAGGCACTCGGCTGGTATTAAACCCGCGGACCGGTTTGTGATGTCCCGGTAAAACCCCAGGTTGTCTACTTTCCCTCGAATCTGCGGCTTGGGCCGATTTGCAATTCCGCTTATGATGTGTTCGCCTTGCCTTCATCAGAAAAAGAGCTCATTTCGAAGATCAAAGTCGCCGCAGGATCCCGCTCCGGGGAGGGGCATAGTTACCGCCAATCACGGTTGCCAAAAAATGGCAGCGTGGTGACCGGAATTGGCGACGATTGTGCCGTGCTGCGGCTTCCAGCGGGTCGCGATCTGCTCACCACCACAGATTTCAGCCTGGAAAACGTGCACTTCAGACGAGCGTGGCATCCTGCGGAGTCGGTTGGCCATCGCTGCCTGGCGCGGGGTTTGAGCGATATTGCGGCCATGGGCGGAGAGCCGGTGGCAGCTTTTCTCTCGCTGGCGCTTCCTGCGAAATTGCCGCAGTCGTGGGTCGATGGATTCACGAGAGGCCTATTGAAACTCGCGCGTAAATTCGGTGTGACCCTTGCCGGCGGCGACACCGCCCAATCGCCAGACGGAATTCTGGCGGACATCACTGTCCTGGGTTCGGTGCCTAAAAGCAAAGCGGTGCTGCGTTCCGGCGCTCTGCCGGGAGATCGAATTTATGTGACCGGATCACTGGGAGGATCAGCGGCCGCGCTGGAGCTATTATTTTCCAAGCAGAAGCTGGCGCCAAAGCAGTTTCCAAAACATTTCTTCCCGCAGCCGAGAATTTCTCAGGGCCGGGTTCTGCGTGCCAAAAAGTTTGCGTCTTCCATGATCGATATCAGTGACGGTCTTTCGACAGACCTGAATCACATCTGCGAAGAGAGTGGCGTGGGAGCTGAGATTTGGGCCAACGCAATTCCACTCGCGACGATTGGCAAAAAAGATGAACCGGTTGAATCGAAATTTGCCCTTCACGGCGGCGACGATTATGAACTCCTGTTTACTGCTCGGGCTCGCGGGCGCGTGCCCTCAGAGATATACGGAATCCCAATCACCTGCATTGGAGAGATCATCCGGCGCAAGCAGGTTTTCCTGATAAATCGAACTGGAGCGCGATCGCCGTTACGGCCCGCTGGCTGGCAGCACTTTCGGCATCAGTAAAGTTCCCCATCATTAAATCAAAAATACCTGAGAAGCCCGCTCAGGTGCGCGTTTCCAGCCAACTGCGACCAGCACTGGACATCCAATCAACGCACTCCGCAAGAATAATTTACAGGTTCTTAACAGAGGAAAAATTATGTGTCGGTTGGAAAAATTTGTCGGTCTAATCATACTTTTCACAACGGTCTTTTTCTTTGGCAGTTGCGGCGGAGTGTCCACCGGCAGTTCTGGAAGCGCAGGCACCACTTCCGGTTCCGCAGGCTCGGGCGGAAGCAGCGCTCAAAGTATTACTGGTTACGGGGAAGGAACCGGTGCTTCGGGCCAAACCAGCGCCGCTCAGTTTTTGTACGCAGACCCGCTGCCCGGAGGGGGCCCCTACGCGGCGAGCATCGGCTCGAATGGAACAATAACCTTAACCACTTCAGGCTCGGCAAATAACCTCAACCCGCGAACTCTTGCCATTGACCCTTCTGGCTCGTTTATCTTCCAAACTGCGCAGGGATATAACGATGGAACGCAAGGCGGGATTTTTGCCTATACGATCGACCGCTCAAACGGCTCGCTGGGTCCGGCTAGTGCGACATACATGAGCGGGCAAACTTTTTATGCGGACGTCGTCGACAACCAGGGCAAATTCCTTTATGTGCTGGGTTCATCGGGTGTATACGCTTTCAGCATTCAATCAGGCACTGGCGTTTTGACGCCGGTCGCGGGATCGCCGTTCGTAGCGGCAGCTCCGAGCTCACCTGGCTATTCTCAGCCCGCGACGCTCATGCAGGTAGACCAGACAAACCAGTTTCTGTATGTCTCAACCAGCTCGGGAATTTTCGGCTATGCCATCAATCAAACTTCCGGACAATTGACTGCGATTGCGGGATCGCCCTTCGGCGGCTCTCAAGTAACGGATTCCTGGACGATTGTGATCACGCCCACCAACTCATACCTTTATCAGCTGCAGTCCCAGAACAGCGGGAACCTATACGGCTACAGCATCAATCAGACCTCCGGGGCGTTGACTCCGCTTTCGGCTTCTCCATTCAGCTCAGGAGGCTGCGGCACTGCCGTTGCGCCTGGCACGATTGGAGTTCCCGGTCCTGACAACATGACGATTGCGAGTACCGGAAAATTTATGTATGACAACTGCGGAATTTATTCAATTAATGAGAGCACGGGCGCAATCGCACAAGTTTCTGCCACGGGACCGGGCGATTGGCCCGTTATCAGTCCAACCGGGGACTATCTCTGGGCGATCACATCCGATCAAACAGCCTGCTTCAGCTGTACCGTTGGTGTTCAGACTTACCAGGTGAACCCCAATACGGGCGCATTCACTGCTGTGCCGAACGGATTTGTGCTGTTGACGGATACAGAAGTCGGGGACGTCAATAGCCTGGCGATAACGAAATAAGATCGTGACTTTGGTTACCTGCCTGCTCTAGCGAAGCTCACAACGCGGGACTACATTAAATTTATGTGGTCTCGAATTGCTTCATCTCTCCTCGTAGTTTCGCTGGGCGCGGCATTTTGCGCCTCATTCGCCGCGGCCCAAGATAACGCTCCCGCCGCCCCGGCGACAGTCGATAACAAATTCGTGCACCAGCAATTTGGAGACAGCTGCTCTCTCGAGCCGAACTTCGCTCCAATGATCGCCGACTTGAACTCGGATGGCGTCGCCGACATTGTGCTGGTGGCGCGTTGCAAGAATGCGCTTATTGACCAGGGCGAGAAAAATTACAGAGTCATTGATCCCATGAACTCCTTTTTCGGATATGGCAATCCGGCGATCACGACCAGCTTTGCTCCGGATGATCCCAAGCTGCGCGGAGTCGCGCTCTTGGTGATTCACGGATCAGGGCCGGAGGCGTGGCGGTCGGCGACACCGCTGTCGAAATTCGTCATCATCAACCTTCCCGTGAAGACGCTGGTTTTGAAAAAGATGAAGATCAACCGTAAGAAGTCGGTGAACGCCATTTACGTGGAAGAAGCCACCGCCGACCAGATGACTTCAGCTATCTTCTGGGATGGAAAGAAATATCGCTACGAGCCGCTGGGCTCGGGCATGGAATAATTCTTCGTCCTCGCTGCGTCGTTGCGGGCTGTTATCCTAGCCTGCGATGAAGAGCAAAATTCAAATCATTCTTGTGCTTGGCATCATCGTAACCGGCGTTCGCCTGGGCATCATCCTTTACGCACGCCATGAAGCCAACAGACCGGTCGTCAGGAAGGAAGCGCCTCCGCTCAATCCTGATTACTACGTTAACCCGCGAAAACTTTATCCTTACGATGTGAAATCGGCGAAGCAGTTGAGCCGGCAGCCGGCCTGGGTCAAGGTGGGATACTTTTATCCGTTTTATCCATACGATAACGCCGCCCATCACACGGATTTTTCACATGAGGCAGGGAAGCTGTTGCCCTTGCAGAAGCTTGAAATCAAGGATGTGGTCAGCAGTGTGTCTCCGAAAACAGGAGGGCTGCAGGTGCTGGCGGTTTTCACGGACGGTGGAAAGTCTTATGCGACGCCAATCGCGATCGACCGCGGCGGCGGAGATCTCAAATTCTATTCTGACGATATGTTCTTCGTCGAAGACCCGCACCAACTCTACAAGCACTGGCCGGCGGACATTTGGCAGGCGATCGATCAGCACCGGGTGAAGCCGGGGATGACGGATATGCAGGCTGATTTCGCGATTGGTATCGGCTTGCTTGATCCCAGTAGTGATTCAATCGATAAGAAGATGAATTATCCGAATGGTGGAAAGCCGCTCACCATCAGCTATCACGACGGTAAAGCGATCGATATTCGTCCGGGGCCGGCGAGTTAGATTGAGCTTGGTTGGACGGGCGAGGACGCCCGTCCTCCACAATTAAGGTTTTGCGGCGACGGGCGCCCTCGCCCGTCCAGCACGGCGCTAAGAGGATGGGCGCGCCTCTGCGCCGGTTACCGCATCCGGCTTGAGTATCGGCGAATGCTCATCGGCTTCCTTTTGATCATCCGCGCGAATTACGCCGTCGTCTCTGCGCGTTGTCCCCTCATCCTTTGCGTAGAACGACCGATGGGTTGAGTCGAGCTGCCTCGGGGTCATCAGAATTTCGAAAGTATCTTTTTCTTTGTGCGGAGTGAATTTCACCGTGTAATCGCCGCGTTGGGTTGAAACCATCCGCCGCGTGAACGAACCGGTCTTCGCCAGGTCCATCAGAGAAGTCGCGAAGTGATCGTTTTTCTTCTTGTATATTTTCTGCGCCCGCAGAAACGTGCGCAGATATCCCAAAGCCGCAGCTTCAGAATCTGAACGCGCCGGGTCGCCTTTGAATTTTGGTTGATACGGGGTCGGTGTCTGCGCTCCCGCAAGGATTGCAGCCAGCAGGACAGAAGCCACTACGGGAAGAATTCGAGTCATTTTCATCAATTTGAAGTTCACGCCTCGCACAAAATTAGATTCAACCTATGTTACTCCCGTAATTCAGCAAACGTTACGGAACCTTGCAACCCCACGCGATACAGATATGCTAACCATACCTTAGGTCCAAAGGACAGGCATAGCTATGAAAGCTGCAACGGCCATGAAGACAACCTCCAGCAAGAGCGCGATCCGTATCGCCGTCGTCGAAAGCGATCCGCTTCGTTTTGTTGGGTTCCGCGCGCTGTTTGATTCCGAGCCGGACTTCGAGTTGGTTTCCGCGAGTCTTGCGGAGCTTGCCAACATGCCGGAAATCGACCTCGTCCTTTTGGGCAACCGCAATGGGCAAAATCTTTTTGACGTGATGGCCAGCATAAAAGCATCGCGGCCCGACGTCCGAATCATCGTGACCGGCGCCGGCATGGATGAAGAAACCATTTTGAAAGCCATCGCAGCTGGATCCAAAGGTTATGTCGATGAAGCCGCTTCGGCATCCGAATTTGTTCAGGCGCTCCGTATCGTGCATCAAGGATCCGTTTGGGCCCCCCGCCGCGTGTTGTCTTTATTTATCGAGCGGGTGAGCACTTCGCCAGGAAGAATTTTCCCCGCGGGCCGCGTCACCTTTACCGATCGCGAAAAAGAAGTTCTGGAGATGCTGGTCGCGGGCCGTTCCAACAAAGAAATCGGATCAGCGCTAGGGATTGAAGAGCGCACGGTGAAAGCCCACGTTGCCAAGCTGATGCGCAAAGTGGGTGTGCAAAACCGGATCGCGCTTTCGGTGCATGCCATCACGCATTCGCTGGTGACGGCAAAGTAAGCAACTCTTAGCTGTTAGCTTTGAGCTCTTCGCTAAACCGTCCTGCAACTCTTCGGCCTCTTAGCAATTGCAATCCGACATCGGGCTGGGATTTAAGCTAAAAGCTAAGAGCCGGGTTCCCCGGCCTCGCTGCGCTACGGCGTCACATCTCTGGGGAAAGATTTAAACTCCACTCGGCGTGAATCCTGACTGGTGTTCTTCTTGTCGGCATCGCTGCGAAAGCGGTCCAGGATTCCGCGAATCACGTAGTACCCTTCTTCTTCTGGTTTCCTGCCTGCGCCTCGGCCGAGCGTTCCATCGAAAGTGAACCAGGTCCCGTGGACGTTCTTGGTGGTGAACGTCAGGTGGCTGGAGTCGAGTTTTCCCGACTCGAAGAATTGGTCGAGGAATTCGTTCTTGTCGCTGGCGGAATCTCCAAAGCGCGAAATGAAGCCGCTGACTTTGCCTTCCTCAACCGTCACTTGGATAAACTCACCTTCACGCAGAAATGTGTACATGCCGGAGTAATCGTCGGTTGCCGGAGGTGCGGATTGCGGCGCAGCCGAAAGCAGGGGCAGAAGCAGAAGGGACAGAACCAGCAGAAATCGCATGCCTACCCAGAGTACACCATTCCGGCGCGGCGCTTTACCGGTCTTAACTAGCGTGGTCAGAGCTCCGCCGCAGACCACTGTGGGCCCGACATAGGACATCGGTGCCAGTTTTCGCCTTATTTCTTGACAAATTCCGCTTGGCTGCATAAAGTTCGATCAAGGTTTTTGGCTGTAGTTTCTCTCACAGGTGCCCAAATATGAAGAATGTTTACGAGGTTCTCCGGCAGAAGGAACTGGAAATGGCCCGGCTGGAAAAGGAAGTCGAGGCTTTGCGGGTAGCCGCTCCGCTTCTGTCCGACGATAAAGACATCGGTGCTGAAACCGGCGCCAAGCCAACGCTTGCTCCGGCTGTTGCTTCCGCCCCGCAACAACCCATCCGCATTCCGCAACCGGCTGTCAACCAGGCCCAGCCCGCCGCCCGCGCCGCTGGATGGGAAGACAACGCCAAGCGTTGGCCATAAACGGTTTCATTCGTTTTTTCGAATTCTGCCCTGGGCTCAGCTCAGGGCAGTTTGTTTTTGATCCCGACTTCGTACCAAAGTCACTCAAGAATCAAGCACACCTCCTGCAGCATCCTTTATTCTAGTAGTACGACTTATGCCTAGCCGACAATCCAAATCCGGCGACTCTGCCGGTACCGCTGTAATGGAAGCCCCTAATGGGGAGCGCGAACGGGTGTTCGACCTCTACCGCCAGTGGGGATATCTGGAGGCCGATCTTGACCCCCTGGGATTTTTGCAGCCCGTGCCTCATCCCGACCTGCCCCACGAAAGCGAATATGCCGAAGAGGCCCGCCGATTTTATTGCAGCACGGTGGGAGTTGAGTTCGCGCACATTACCGATGGCGAGCGCCGGCGCTGGATACAAGAGCAAATGGAAGCTGCTGCGCCTGCGGTCGATCAGAACCGCGCGCTTGATTTGCTGATTCGCGCCGATCTGTTCGAACTGGTGCTACAGCAGCGCTATCTGGGAACCAAACGCTTTTCACTCGAAGGCGTCACCGCGCTTATCCCACTGGTGGATGAAATTCTCGATGGCGCCGGGCAGCATGGCGCGGTGGAACTGGTAATGGGAATGAGCCACCGCGGTCGCCTGAACGTGATTGCACACATTGCAAAACGGGCACCGGAAGAGGTGTTTGCCGGATTCGAAGATGTCGATCCACGCAGCGTCCTGGGCAGCGGAGACGTGAAGTATCACATGGGCGCGACCGGCGAGTATGAGACTCGCAGCGGCGCCAAGGTGCACATTCACCTGGTTTCGAACCCGAGCCATCTTGAGGCGGTCGATCCGGTCACTGTAGGCCGCACGCGCGCCAAGCAAGATCGCGCCGGCGATGGCGGAAAAAAGCAGTTTCTTCCGCTGTTGGTACACGGCGACGGCGCATTCGCCGGGCAGGGCGTGTTCGCCGAGACGCTGAACCTTGCGGAAGTTCGCGGCTACAGCGTGGGCGGCACGGTGCACGTGATCGTTAATAATTTGATCGGATTCACCACCGTGCCCAGTGAGCTGCACTCCTCTCGCTTTGCGGCGCAGTTGGCGCGCCGCCAGAATGTTCCCATCTTCCACGTCAATGCAGAAGATGTTGATGCAGTCATTCGCGTCGGTCAGCTGGCGCTCGAGTATCGCTACAAATTCGGCAGCGACGTTGTCGTCGATCTCATCGGATACCGCCGGCACGGCCACAGCGAAGTCGATGATCCCACCATCACCCAGCCGCTGCTTTATAAGGCGATCAAAGAGCATCCTCCGCTGTGGGAGATCTACGCCGAAGATGCGGGCATTGAAGACGCGAAATCTCGGGCCGACGCGATCAAAGCCGAAATCGAGGCAGCGCAAAAGCGCGCTGGGCACATCCGCAAAAAGCCAATGATGCGCGCTTTGCCGAATTATTGGGACAAATATCAGGGCAAGCGCTACAAGCCGGAATACGAAGTGGAGACTGCGGTCCCAGCCAAAGAGTTGCAGAGCCTGACCGAGAAGCTTACGACGTATCCGGCTGATTTTCACATTCATCCCAAAGTCGGGAAACTGCTGGAACAACGCGCCGAGATGGGCAACGGAAAGCGCGCCGTCGATTACGGAATGGCCGAGGCGTTAGCCTTTGCCAGCCTAGTGAAAACCGGCACTCCGGTACGTCTGAGCGGGCAGGACAGCCGCCGCGGAACATTCAACCAGAGACACTCGGTGTTGATCGATATCGAGAACGAGCAGGAGTATGTTCCCCTGCAGCACGTTTCCGACGATCAGGCGGCGTGCGCAATCTACAACTCCACGCTTTCTGAAGCCGGAGTGCTCGGATTCGAATACGGCTATAGCCGCGATTATCCCGAAACGCTGGTTCTCTGGGAGGCGCAGTTTGGCGATTTTGCCAATGTGGCGCAGGCCATCATCGACCAGTTCATCGTAGCCGGAGAATTTAAGTGGGACCTGCTATCAGGCCTGGTGCTGCTGCTGCCGCATGGTTATGAAGGCCAGGGCCCGGAGCACTCGAGCGCTCGTATTGAGCGCTTTCTGCAACTGGCTGCCGCTGACAATTTCCAGATTTGCCAGCCGTCCAATGCTGCGCAATATTTTCATCTGCTCCGGCGGCAGGCGCTCCGGCCATGGCGAAAACCACTGGTCGTGTTTACGCCCAAGAGCATGTTGCGGCATCCGGAAGCTTCGTCTTCAATCGAGGATTTTTCGAGCGGAAACTTTCTGAAAGTTCGACCTGATCTGGAAGCCACTGACGTCCGCCGCATCCTGCTTTGTACCGGCAAGATCGGCCACGAACTTCGTATGGAGCGGAAGAAGAAAAAAGACCTCGGCATTGCTATTACGTTTGTCGAGCAGCTGTATCCGTTTCCTGAGGCTGAGATTGCGGCTGAATTGCAGCGCCATTCCAGTGCGCATGAAATCGTCTGGGTGCAAGAAGAGCCGGCAAATATGGGCGCGCTCAATTACATGCTGCCGCGTTTGAAGCACTTGGCAGGGGATCGTCCGGTGATGTCGGTAAAGCGTTCTGCCAGCCCCAGTCCGGCGACCGGGTCATCGAAGGCGCACGAAGTGGAACAAAAGGCGCTGCTCTCTCTGGCCCTAACAGCAAACGGCCATTGATTCTGGAGAATCAATGGCCGCGATCTTCTTATCTGGATAGTGCGTCTTACGCCACAGTGCGGAGTTTGCCGGGTACGAAGTGGTACGGCGGCCACGGCCCGCTAACCGAGATCTCACAATCTTTGAATTGCTTAGCAGCATTGGTATAGCGGTTCTGGTATTTTTCGACGGACTTCGAATCAATCAGATGGGCGATATCGATGAGCATGCCGTGGGTGTTGACGCGCTTGCAACTGACTTCTTCCTCGAGCGGGCTGAATAGCCGGTGGACCTGCACTGAAAGCGCTTTGGCTTTGGTCTGGCGTTCGCGGTCAGCCACGGCTTTTTCGCGCAATTTGATCAGATATTCACCGCCGACTGTGTCCGGTATCTGAATGTCCTGGAAGGGCTTAAGCGTGCCATTGCGGACCAGCAGTTTTACATGCATCTCGGCTTTGCCCTTCAGACGGGCAACACTCTCGCCAAAAGCGCGCCGGTTATTGCGCACGGCCTGCCGCAACGACTCGTCGCTGTCAAAGATCGTTCCAAAACGGAACGGCAGCACGGTCCCCTGGCGGAAGCAGACGCTTACCACGCGGGCGTGCTCAAGCACGTGTTTGTCGTCGAGATTGGCGGTACTTCGGTCAAATTCGCTGACGATTACCGAAAATTCGCCGCTGGGATAGCTGAGGATGGTGGCGCCGTTGACTCCTTGAATACCTTCCACAATGAAAGGACGGCGGGTGCGGGTTCCGTTGGTCTGATTCTGGTGCTCAGTAAGGCAATACGCGTACCAGGACATAAGAGGTCTCTCCATGCTGGTCGAGAAGCAACCGGCAGCTTCTCTTTTTCTTGAGACAGCTCGCTAATTGAACCTAGGAAGTAAGGGCAGCTTGTGCAACAGACGTCGAAGGGCGCGTCCAGCTTCATCTTACCCCGGGGGAATCAAAAAATGCAACAATTTCGTTGCAGTAGGCATCGTGGGGCTTGTTTAATCGGCCACTGCCTTCAGAATTTTGAATCGGTGTTCCAAAGTTCCCTCCAGTATTTACAATGTTTCTCTCTCATTAAGTTGGACTTATGAACCTTTCTGCCATTCAATCTGCCCTTCGCGAGCGCAACCTTGATGCCTGGCTGTTTTGTGATCACCACCACCGCGATTCCATTGCCTACCGGGTGCTGGGACTGCCGGAGAAGTTGATGGTTACACGCCGTTGGTTTTATCTCATACCAGCCGAAGGAGATCCGCAGAAATTGGTGCATAAGATTGAGGCCGGGCATCTGGACTCTTTGCCCGGTACAAAGCGTTCGTATGCAGCATGGCAGGAATTATTCGAGGGTCTCAAGCAGATGCTGGCAGGACATCGCGATGTTGCGATGCAATACTCGCCGAACAATAGCATTTTTACGATCTCGCTGGTCGATGGCGGGACGTTGGAGTTGATCCGCGGGTTAGGGAAGAATGTTGTCAGCTCGGGAGACCTGGTTGCCCTTTTCGAAGCCACTCTGACCGAAGAACAGATTAAAACCCACTTCGCCGCCCGCGACGCTCTGGATAGAATTACCGCCGCAGCCTTCCAGGAAATTAGTCGCCGCGTTCGCAAGGGTGGCACGAATGAATTCGAGATGCAGCAATGGATTCTGGAAGCATTTCGTCGCGAGAGACTGGTGAGTTCCGATGCGCCAGTGGTGGCAGTAAATAAGAACAGCGGCGATCCGCACTACGGACCAAACAACTCGAACTCGGCGCCAGTCCGCGAAGGCGATTTTGTTCTGCTCGACATCTGGGCCAAGCAGGATGTGCCCGACGCGGTTTATTACGACATTACTTGGACGGGCTTCGTCGGCAAGGCGCCATCCGACCGCATGCAGGAAGTTTTTCATGCGGTGCGCGACGCTCGCGATGCCGGTGCGAAGTTCGTGGAGGAATCAATCGCCTCCGGCAAAACCATCGCTGGATATCAAGTAGATCAGGCGGTCCGCAATCAGATTAAAAAAGCCGGCCTCGGCAATTATTTTGTACATCGGACCGGGCATTCGATCGGCACCGAGGTGCATGCCAACGGCGCCAACATGGACGACCTCGAAATCCACGACGAGCGCCGCATTCTGCCGAACACCCTATTTTCGATTGAGCCGGGAGCATATTTTCCGGAGTTCGGTGTGCGCAGTGAAATCAACATGCTGGTGCGCAGCAAGAGCGCTGAAGTAACTGGTAGAATGCAAAGTGAGCTCGTACTTATCTGAATTTCAATAGTGCGAGAGGGCGCAACTCTGGCCGTCTGAACGAAATATGGCAACCACCCCCACGAGAAAAGACCCGGTATTGGTAAAAACTTCGCCCGCGGCTTCACCGAGCACTATGTCGGTAGTTGCTCCCGCCGTCGGTTGGCTCATTCCCGGCGCGGGACATTTGATCCAGAAGCGCTGGATTCGCGGCCTGCTGTTGATGGCGTCGATCGTTATCATGTTCGTGCTCGGGCTGCTCATGGACGGTCGTATTTACCGTCCGAATGGCGGGGACATTCTCGATATTTTAGGTTTTATCGGTGACTTGGGCGCGGGCGGAATGTACATCGTGAGCCGCGCCATGGACCTTGGCCACACCATTGTTCCGCACACCACCGCGGATTATGGGACCAAGTACCTCATCGTTGCCGGACTGCTGAACTTCATCAGCGTAGCTGATGCCTACCACATCGCCATCGGTAAAAAATCCTAATGTCTCTTTCTCTCTCTCACTTCAACGCCGCCCTGCTGTTTTCGATTTTTGCTTCCGTGGTTTTCGGAATTACCGTGCGCGACACGTCTCGCGACCAACTCCGTTACGGCCTCTACTGTTTCGCCATGTTCATGGGCGGATTGATTGTCGCCGGCTGGGTGATGTGGGCTTTACGGCACTAGCGGCACTTAGCACTTGGCATTTAGCACTTAGCGGGATCCATCCAAGCCAACGTTTCTCTGCGATTCTTCGCCTTTCTCTGCGATCTTCGCGGCGGCCTCTGCGAGCTTTGCGATTAAAGGCTTTTCTAAGCAGCTACCCTGCAGAAACCTTACGCGGGAACCGACAAGTTCAAAGATCTTAATCGCAAAGAACGCTGAGAAAAGCCGCAAAGATCGCGAAGAAAGCCACGGTTTTGCCTTTCTCTGCGACCTTCGCGGCACCTCTGCGACCTCTGCGGTTAAAGGCTCTTCTAGGCAGCTGTTCTGCTAGCAGATTTATGCGGGGAAACTGCTTTCACCCTTCCCACACGAACGCGTCGAACACGCGCTTGGTTTCAAATCCCAGGTGGAGATACAACTCGACCGCGCGTTTGTTGGCCTCGGTCACGGTGAGCGAAAGCATCGAAAATTTTCGGTGCTTCAAGTTGCGGATCGTCGCCGCCATCAGTAATTTGCCCAGACCGTGAGCGCGATAGTCTGGCAGCACGCAGACCTGGGTCACGTGGCCAACGTCGTGGCGCACACGCGAGCACAGAATAATGCCGGCGAGCGAGTGCGTTTCCCGATCGACGGCGACGAACGACGACTCGGGATCGAATGTCCCACAGCCGGGAAAGCGAATGATGTTGTTCAAAAATCGCAGCGAGCCGCTGAGGGTGCGGTATTGATCGTTGATTTCAGAATCCACATGATTGCGATAGGCGGCTGTGATCACACCGGCCGAAGACTGATAATCATGCTCGGTCCAGCGGCGAATTTCAAATTGTGCTGATAGTTTGCTTTCGCCATTTTGAGGGCCGGTCAACGGCAAGGTCATGAACAGGCGTGAATGGCGGCTGAACCCCTGATCCACGAAGGGTTCCGACGCAGATCCGGTTTCATGCGCTAACAATTGCGCTTCAATACGATGAACTCCCGGCGATTGCTGCAGGGTTTCGATGACGTGCGTCAAAAGTCGGCGCTCGACTTCGCCGCGGCTCATCCCGTTCTCGCCTTCGCGCACGAACAAGTCGCCAATGACGCCTTTATTATTTTCGTAAACAAAAAATGAATAGCCAAAAACATTTCCCCGCGAAACCGCAGCGTATCCGGGCAGAAACTTGGCATCCATGTAGCGCAGAATCATCTCCGCCGAGCCGGTGTAATCCCAGCACAGCAAGTCGGCCCACACTTTGATTTCATCGTCCAGCAAAGGACGCAGATCGGCCGACGAAAAGTGCCTGAGGTCGAGAATCTCCACTTAATCCTGCGAGATCACCGCGGGCGAAACCGGGTGATTCTCCGCGAAGCAACCCATGAGTTTAGTAGCAGGGAGACGCAGTATCAAACCGAATGAACAAGGAAGGGCAATGCACTGAACAAACGTCAGTGCCGCAGGCAGGAAATGTGAAAGCCCGGCATGGAAATGCCGGGTCGAGATCGGAGATGGAATAGAGTCCCGCAGGGACGGCACGCTCTAGCGCGAGGCAACGTAAAAATATTCCAACTTCTGCGGCGCGAAATTTCCCAGGTATGTGACTTTTCTGCCGCTCTCTTTCGCGATACTTTTTTGGAAGCCCTGGGCGGCAACGACCATGTGCTCGCCGGGTGGAACCTGTCGCATCTGATAATTGGAAATAATCTGGTTGCGGTAGAACGCGAGGCCAAACTCGGTCTCGCGCGGCGCCAGAAATACGGCGAGAGGAAGATGGTGTGAATCGAAGTTCGCCAGTTCGTTTGCGACCGGCCGAGCGGAAAGCGTTTGATCCAGCGGCAAAGTGCCGAAGCGTAGAGCGATAGCAAGCGCCACAATTGTGGGCACGAGAGTAGCCAGACGCAAGGCGCGCAAATTGGACTTGATCACCAAAACAAAAATCGCAATTGCAATAACCACGGAAACTGTTAGCGGGATCGCAGCCGCGCCCCATGGAACGCGATGTTCAAGCACCAGGTATTGAACGACCAAGGCTGCGAAAACCAGCGCGCCCGACAGCGCCGCATGCCCGGCAGCAAGTACGAATCGCAACCACGTCGCAATTTTTCCCAAAGATTGCGCGCAAATAAATCTGCTTATCAGAATCGCCCCCGCGGGAATCGCAGGCAGGACGTACCCCGGCAATTTGGATTGGGAAATGGAAAAAAACATCACGACTACGGCGATCCAGACCAACAGAAACGAGCGTAACGTGTCGGCGGCCGGATTTCGCAATTGCCGCAATGCCACGACCAGCGCGGCAAAGGCAATGATCGACCAAGGCACCCATCCCAGCATCGTGACCGGAACGTAATACCAGAACGGCTCGGGATGGTGATAAAGATTGGACCCGAAGCGCGCGAGATTGTGCTCCACGATGAATTCGTGAAAAAACTGCGGATTGCGCAATTGCACCAGGCCATACCACGGTAGAGCGATTGCCAGGCCGAGCAAAAGTCCGGGAATCCAGAGCGTCTTGAGAACAATCGGCGCGCTCCGCTGCAGTGCGGCAAAAATAACAATGACTCCGAAAGCCAAAAGCGGCGCGACGGGACCCTTAGCCAGCGTTGCCAGCCCCAACAGTCCATAAAAACCCGCGAGATATTTTTTGTCGCCGCTCTCAAACCACGCATACCACGCCAACATGGCGATAGTGAACGTTGCCGTCAAGGGCATGTCGGTCGATGCGGCACGCGAAAATCCGACAATGCCCGCTGAGGTTGCGAGTATCAGCGCGCCATCAAGTTGCGACCCTGGCCGGATGCGGCGCAGGAACCAATAGACCGCGAGCACCATCAGAAACCCGTCGAGAACGGCAGGCAATCGCGCCGCCCAATCGCTTACCCCAAACAGGCGAAATGCGATCATCGCCTGCCAGTAGTAAAGCGGCGGTTTTTCCAGCCACGGAATACCGCCCAGCGTCGGCGTGATCCAGTCATGGCGCGCCAGCATTTCACTCGCGACCTGAGCGTAACGAGGCTCATCGGCCCCGATCAGTCCGAACGCCGCAAGTTTCCAAAGAAAAAAAAACGCGGGAACCGCCAGCAGCAGGATCCAGTCAGTAAAACGTGAGCTGTTCTTCACTCTAGGGCGTTTCCTCTGTGGGCTTTTCTCTGTGCAACTCTGTGTCCTCTGTGGTTAAAGCTTCTAAGGATGGACCACAAAGAATCTTACTGGAAATTTTGTGTAGCCCTGATTCTGCCCAAGATACTCTCGACAGCCGCGTGCAGCGGACCGTCGACTGCGCAACCGCTGGCGCAAGCGTGGCCACCACCGCCGAATTCGGCTGCGATGCTCGCAACATCAACTTGGCCTTTGCTGCGCAGGCTCACACGAAAACGTCCGTCGGGCAGTTCACGGAAGAAAGCGGCAACCTCTACATCGCCGATGGCGAGAGCATAATTCACCAGGCCTTCGCAATCTTCTTCTTTTGCGCCGACCCGGTCCATCTGCTCCTGCGTGACCCAAATCCAAGCCAACGCACCTTCTCGCTGCAAGGCAGAAAGCGCGGCCCCAAGTAAGCGCATCTTTGCCGTAGAGTGTCCGAAATAAACGTGACGGGCACTGCGCGCCGGATCGGCCCCAGCCAGCACCAGCTCACGCGCCAGTTCAAAGGTGTGCTCGCTGGTGCCTTCAAACATGAATGCGCCGGTGTCGGTGAGCACCGCAGTGTAAAGACAGGTCGCGATCTCAGGAGTGATTTTTACACCGGCGTGCTTCGCCAGACGATAAACCATCTCCGCCGTCGCCACAGCTTTGGGATCGATCCAGTTCACGTGAGCAAACGTCCGGCCGCTTTTGTGATGATCGATATTGATAAGGAATCGATTATCCAATCCTTCGAGTCGCGCGCGTTGAATGCTGTCGCACTCCAGAAGAATTGCGGCGTCGTAATTGCCATTCACACGTTCCGACTGAATGACCGTCGATGCAAATGGCAACTGCTGGTACACGCGAGGCACGCCATGGCGAAGCACGACTTCTGCCTGCTTGCCCATCCGGCGCAGGATTTCCTGGCACGCAAGACTTGATCCGACGGCGTCACCGTCGGCGCGGTCGTGCGATGTGACCACGAACCGCTCGCGACGTTCGATCTCGGTCAGGACCTGTTCAAGCATGGGAATTGTGCTTTCAAAACCTGATCAACTCTTCTTCGTCCGCTTCAACAACTGATCGACGCGGGCGTTAAATTTATCCGAGCGATCGAGAATGAAAAGTAATTCGGGAGCACGTCGCAGATGCAAGCGGTCAGCGGCTTGATGTCGAATGAACGCCGCCGCGGCGACCAGGCCTTCCATGCTGCGCTGGCACTCTTCTTCGCTTCCGTGTACCATCACCAGCACTCTTGCCGAACGCCCATCGCTGGCCATTTCGACCGACGTAACCGTTGCCAACCCAATGCGCGGGTCGGCCAGTTCCCCTTCGACGATAGTTTCAATCTCTTCCATTAGGGCCTGCCCCAGGCGCTCCCGATGATATTTCTGTCCGCGCGGCTCCACATCTCACCTCGGAATAAAACCGATGAGCATATCAGAAATTAGTGTTACCGGCTTGTCAAAGGGGTGATGCGGAATATCAGGCTTTCGAGGGCTGTTCTGCAAGAATATTGACTCTGCTAGGTAAGGGAACCCTGTTACGCTATCCACAATGAAAGGGCAAAATCAAGAAGAGTGGCTTCGGGACATTGATGCCCGGCAGCGCAACATTGTCTTTCCCGATACTGCAAACAACGAAGGCAGGTTTTGGCGGAACATAATTTCCGACAAGCGACGACTCACAAGTGTTCAAATCATCGGAATAGGTATCATTTGCTTAGCGGTGGCTCGTCCGCTATGGGATCTCATCCAGTGGATGCGGAACTCGACCGTGAGCTGGCTTGTCCTCGGTACTCTCGGAGCGTCGTTCGTCTTACTGGCGTGGAGAACTCGCAAAGCTCTTTCGTCCTCTCGACATCAGCTTTCGAATAAACGCCGAAAGTAATTGAGGCTTTTCACAGAAACTCCACAAACGAATCCACCACCTCTGCCCCGGCATTATTCGCAATGCGCATAGCCTGGCGCTCGACCTTCTTCATCAAGCCATCAAGATAATCTCGTGAATCCGAAACGCTGACCACGCCGATAGTCGCGCGGTTCCACAGGCCGGATGCATCGAGCTCAGCGGTGGCCACGTTGAAGTGCGCGCGCAGCCGGTCTTTCAGGCTACGCACCACTTGCCGTTTATCTTTCAGGGATTGCGCGTGCTCGATCTGGAGTTCGAGGGTGAGAAGGGCGACCATATTAGCCGTCAGCTTTCAGCTGTCAGCCATCAGCTAAACCAAAGCACGGGTAGCCATCGCTTCCGCCTCGACCTATCAATCTGAAATCAGCAATGTACACGCTGACGGCTGATGGCTGAAAGCTGACGGCTTCTTTACGCCATCACTTCCGCGGCGACCTTCTCCGTCACGAAGGCTTCGATCACGTCGTTGGCTTTGATGTCGCCGTAGTTGGCGATGGAAATTCCGCACTCCATGCCGTTAGTGACCTGGCTGGCGTCATCTTTGAAGCGCCGCAGCGAGCTGACTTTGCCTTTGAACACGACGACGTTGTCACGCAGCAAGCGGACTTCGGAGTCGCGTTTGATCAAGCCATCAGTAACGCGGCAACCGGCAACCGTCCCAACTTTCGGAATACGGAAGGTTTCGAGCACCTGCGCGCGGCCCTGATAAGTTTCCTTGATCGTCGGCTCGAGCAGTCCGGTCATGGCGCGCTTGATCTCGTCTTGCAACTCGTAAATGATCGAGTGCAGCCGGATATCGACTTCTTCTTGTTCCGCGAGTTCCTGAGCTTTTCGCTCCGGCCGAACGTTGAAGCCGATGATGATCGCGTTCGATGCCGATGCCAGCAGCACATCGCTTTCGGTGATCGCGCCCACGCCGGAACGCAGCACCTTCAGGCGAACTTTGTCGTTCGACATCTTGCCGAGCAGATCGCCCAAGACTTCGATCGAGCCATGAACGTCGCCCTTAAGAATGATGTTCAGTTCTTTCGTGCCGGCGCTCTTGACTTGTTCAGCCAGCCCTTCGAGCGATACGCGGGAAGTCTTGGCCAGCGTGGCTTCGCGGGCTTTCTGCTCACGGTAGTCAGAGATGCCGCGGGCTTTGTCGCGGTCGGCAACCACCACGAACTGATCGCCGGCTTGCGGCAGACCCTCCATACCGAGAATTTCGACTGGAGTAGATGGAGGCGCCGCCGTGAGCTGCTGTCCGCGATCGTCGAACATGGCGCGAACTTTGCCGTAAACGTTTCCGACCACAAAGTTGTCACCGGTGTGCAGGGTACCGTTCTGCGCAAGCACGGTGGCCACGGGGCCGCGTCCGCGATCAAGTTTGGCTTCGAGAACGACACCAGTCGCAGGACGGTCCGGGTTCGCTTTCAGTTCTTGCAGGTCGGCAACCAGGCAAATCATTTCGAGCAGCAGGTTCAAATTCGTTTTTTGTTTCGCCGAAACATCGACGAAAACCGTCTTTCCGCCCCAGTCTTCCGGCATCAGTCCCCGATCGGCAAGTTGCTTTTTCACGCGATCCGGCAGGGCACCTGGCTTGTCGATTTTATTGACCGCAACAATGATCGGAACTTCGGCAGCGTGCGCGTGATCGATGGCCTCAAGCGTCTGCGGCATCACGCCATCGTCGGCGGCGACGACCAGAACAACGATGTCGGTCGCCTTGGCCCCGCGTGAACGCATACGGGTGAAAGCTTCGTGACCGGGTGTGTCGAGGAACACAATCTGCCGGCCGAATGCGGGTGAGCTCTTATCCTGAATGGAAACTTTGTAAGCGCCGATGTGCTGGGTGATTCCGCCCGCCTCACCTTCGGCGACGCTGGTTGACCGGATCGAATCGAGCAATGTCGTTTTGCCGTGATCGACGTGGCCCATAATGGTGACCACCGGCGGACGCGTAACTGCTTCGGCGCCGCCTTCTTCGGTAGAGGTAGTTTCAGCGGCTTCTTTCGCGGCCTGCTCTTCAAAGCTAATGACGTTAGTCTCCGCTCCGAAGAAGCGCGCGATCTCGCTGGCCAGTTCGGTATCGAGGTTCTGGTTGATGGTGGCGAACACGCCCTTCGCCAACAGACGCGCGATCAAATCTTTTGCGCGAATCTCCAGCTTCTCCGCGAGATCTTTAACGCTGACACCTTCGGTGATGGTGATGTTCCGCGTAATCGGCAACGGCTCATTCGAAAGCGAAAGCCGCGGCGGCGGAACAAAGCCCTTCATCGGGCCTTCTTTTACCCCGCGTGGAACGTAACGCTGACCGGGACGTCGCGAAGGCCCACCAGGGCGGCTGCCCGGACGTGTTGGCCCTGGAGGTGGAAGCCCTGGGCCGACGCCAATTGGGCGCGGACCGGATGAACCCTGCCTCGTGGGATGCATCGGCCGACGTTCGCCGGGACGCATGGGCGGACGAGTGCCGGGAGCTCCCGCGGCTGGGCGTGGACGCTGGAAAATTGGTTGTCCGGGAACTGGCCTGCCTGGCGCCGGACGCCCGGACATTGGGCGGATTGGCTGACCCGGTTGCGGTCCCGTGGCCCTTGGCGGGGCTGCCGCTGGTCTCGGCGGCGCAAGGTAGACCGGACGCGGGCCCGTCTGCGGCACGATCATTCGTGGTGCTGGTGGCTGTGGTCGAGCCGGCGGAGTTGCGGCGGCGGGCCGCTGAGCCTGCGCTGCGACGTTAGGGCCCTGACCTTGTGCGGGCGAAGCCAGCGGCGCCGAGCCGGTGGCTGGAGGCGAAGGCACGCGAGCTGCCGGAGGAGTTGCAGGCGTGACGCTTGCGGCCGGCGCAATCGGTGTAGGCGGAGCTGGCCTTGGCGGCGCTGCTGGAGTAACTATTCGCGGAGGCGTGCTGGCACTGGGCGCACTCGGCCTTATCGCAGGCGCAGCGGGCTTGGTTTCCTGCGTCGGCGGTACGGGTCGCGAGGGTAGCGCACTCGGAGCTGGCGCTGTTCCTTGCTGCTTCGCGAGAATCGCCTTTAAAACATCTCCCGGCTTGGAGATGTGAGACAAGTCAATCTTCGGCTTTACGCCGTCGGCATCGGGACGCGCAGCGCGGCTTGATTTCGCGCTCTGGCCGTTGCCCGAGCCCTGCAAAACTGCGCGGACCTTGTCCGCCTCATGGTCCTCAAGTGAACTGGAATGCGTTTTCTTCTCGGTGACCCCCGCCTCGGTCAACACATCGAGAATCGCTTTGCTTTTGACTTCCAGCTCCCTTGCCAGATCGTTAATTCGAATCTTACTCATCCGCCTCTTTGTCCCTCCGGACTGTCCCGCTAAGCCTTCATATCAACCTCACGGTGTAGTTGTCAGTGCTCAGTGGCCGGTGGTCAGCTCACAAACTTAGATC
The DNA here is from genome assembly GCA_963702345.1 of uncultured Acidobacteriota bacterium. Classification (GTDB taxonomy): domain Bacteria; phylum Acidobacteriota; class Terriglobia; order Terriglobales; family Acidobacteriaceae; genus Gp1-AA145. Next base: position 540,055 of record CAVPCD010000004.1, read on the forward strand.
TCCACTAAGCACCAGCCACTGACCACTTCTTATTCTTTCTGCTCTGCAGGCTCGGGCGATTCCTCGTTGTCAACGGCCTGCTCAGGTTCTGGCTCGGTCCCCTCGGCGTGGTTCTCAGCGGCAACTTCAGCGCTGAGTTCTTCCGATCCGTTGTCGCTTGCCGATTCTTCGATTGGCTCGCCAGCAACGGCCTCGCCCTCATTCTCCGGCAGAGCCATCGCCTCGCCGCCTTCGAGCGCGGCGAAGTAATTATTGACCGCAACGCTGATTTTTTCCACCGTTTTCGGGCCGATTCCTTCGATCGCCTCAAGCTGCTCGGGGGTCATGTCGGCCAGCGCCTCAACGGTCGAAATACCGGCTTCTTTCAGCTTTTCAACCAGACCCTCGCCCAATCCCTCGACGCTCTCAAGCGGTGTGGCCGTCGAGCTGGTAAGCTCGGCCATCTGCGCTTCCACTTCCTGGCGCTTCTCTTCTTCGCTCTTGATGTCGATCTTCCAGCCCAGCAACTTCGCGGCCAGGCGAACGTTCTGACCCTTCTTGCCAATGGCAAGCGAAAGCTGGCTGTCATCCACAACAACTTCCAGATGCTTGTCGGCAGAATCCACCACGGTGACCCGGCTAACTTTAGCCGGCTGCAGCGCCTTCTCCGCGAAGGTCACTGAATCCTCGTGATATTCGATGATGTCGATCTTCTCGCCGCGCAGCTCGCGGATGATCGACTGCACACGCATGCCTTTCATGCCGACGCATGCGCCGACGGCGTCCACTTCTTTATCTTTGGACATGACCGCGATTTTCGTTCGCTCGCCGGCTTCACGGGCAATGGCGCGAATCACCACCGTGCCGTCGTAAATTTCGGGGACTTCGGTCTGGAACAGGTGCTGCACCAGTTCGGGGGCCGCGCGTGAAACCACCACGCCAGGACCTTTGGAAGCTTTTTCCACGCGCGCAATCACCACGCGCACGCGTTCACCCATGGCGAAAGATTCCAGCCGCGACTGTTCCTTGCGCGGCATGCGCGATTCGGCTTTGCCCAGATCGAAGATCACATCCGGGCCTTCGATCCTCTTCACCGTCGCGTTTACGATTTCGCCCACTCGGTTGATGTATTCGTTGTAAACCGTGTCGCGCTCGGCTTCGCGGACCTTCTGAAAAATAACTTGCTTGGCCAGCTGAGCTGCAATGCGGCCCAGAATGCCTTCGGTCTCTTTCGGAATCTGCAACTCGCCGCCGACCTCAGCATTGGCGTCAGACTTACGCGCATCATCAATCGTGACCTGGAGATTCGGGTCTTCGATCTGTTCGGGAGACTCGACGATAGTTTTCACCGCATACGCGCGAATTTTTCCCGTGTCCTTATCCAGTTGCGCGCGCAGATTTTCCTGCGACTTGTAATACTTGCGTGTGGCCACGACAATCGCGTCTTCCACCGCGCTGACTACAATTTGCGGATCAATCCCTTTTTCTCTGCTGAGTGCGTCGATCGTGTTGTAAAGCTCGCTAGCCATAATCAAACCCAGCTTTTAGCTGTTAGCTCTTAGCCGTTAGCCGAACCCCTTCGGGTCCAAGCCAAAAGCTAAGGGCTAAAAGCTAATAGCGCTTTATATTTCCGGCACCAGATTGGCCTTCTCCACATTGGCCAATTCAATGTCCAGCTTCTCGGACGTGCCTTCCTTGGGGCGAAACTTCTTCCGCGCCTCGGCCAAGTCCAGAGTCAATCTGCCGGCCCCGAAGCGCTCAAGCCGTCCTTCAAAATGCCGATTGCCGTTCACCGGGTCCCTGGTCGTAAGCTTCACCCGGCTTCCCTGGAAGCGCTCGAAATCCGCCGCCCGCGACAACTTGCGGTCCAGCCCGGGCGAAGAAACTTCCAGCACGTAAGGGCCGCCGGGCATTGCTTCCTCGACGTCAAATATCGTGCTTGCTTCGCGACTCAGGGCGGCGCAATCTTCATGCGTCACGCCTGCCGGCTTGTCAATGAAGATTCGCAGCATGCGTGACTTCCCGCCGCCGCGCAGTTCGACTTCCACCACTTCCACGCCCAGCGAGGCCGCCACGCGCTCCACGATCGCGCGTACGTGATCCAAGTCAACTGCCATAAAAAACAGCGGCTTAGATGCCTCCCAAGCCGCAAGAAACCACCCGCAAGTAAAAAGTGGGCTTGCGCCCACTGGTGTGTTTCGCCAATCCTGGTACTACACAGCAGTTCCAGTACCTAATATACGCCCGTGATGTTTAAAAGACAAACTCGCGGGGCAGCATTTGGGAAGGAATAAATTCAGGAAAACGTCAGCCTGCGGCCCGGCTATCCTGTCCTTACCAACGCCAGAGCCGTCACATCATCATGGGTGGGAGCCGCGTGCATGAACCTTCGCAACCGATCCAACAGACCGACACAAATCTCGTGGGCGCTCTCGGCCCGCGAGTGATCGAGGTACTCTCCCGCCCGCTGCAATCCGTATTCTTCTCCACGATAGTTGGCTTCTACGACGCCTTTGGAAACCAACAGCAGCGCGTCCCCGGGATTCAATACCACCACCGAAGCGTCGGGAACCGTTTCAGAAAAAAGCCCGAATGGCAAAGCCGTGGCTTCAAGTCGGCGGATCTTTTGTTTGTGCCGCACCATCCCGGGCGTGTGGCCGGCGTTCACATAGCAGGCGATGCCCGACTGATCGTCATAACAACCGAAGAACGCGGCGCAAGCGTGCACCCCTCCGGCGGATTTCAGCGTCGTGCGATTCATCAGGGTCCAAAGCTTGACCAGGGAGTCAGTCTCGTTTCCGGCTTCGACGTTAAGCAACTTTGCTCCCCAATTCCGGAAGTTACGTTGTAAGTCCACCATGATGCCGCGGTTCTGTTGTAGCTCTCCCGCTACGTCAAACAACCCGAAAAGCACTCTCTGCGGGGGTATGGAGACAAAGTCGTAGAAGTCGCCGCTGCGGCGCTGGCCATAGTAAACGGCGCTTAAAGTAGCGGTGCGGATTTCCGGGACTGTCGCCTGGAGTGGATCCTTCCACGGCGTGAGCGCGGTGCGCCCGTTCGATGCGGTAGTCACAATTGATCATCGAACTGTAGCACTGGGCGGGGTTGCGGCTCAGTCTTGAACGAGTCAATTTGCGCACGGAGGTACGGGATTGAATCCCATAACGGAACAATCAGCTGCCAAACTGATGAATCAGCGCAGCCCCGGTCTCTTCCTGGAGCTGCCGGTAGTCGCAATGGATTGTGGATCGCAGCGCCGATTCAACCGACTCGCCTTGACCAAGCCGATCCAGAATTCTTATCACATCGCTCATCCCATAGTGGTCACGAATGTAAGAAACGGTCGCCAATGACTCGGCGTAAGCGAGTTCGGCTTGCGTGGTTGAGAGCGTGGAGAATCCGCTTTCCAATGAGTTCAGAGGGATCTCGCGATCTGCCTTGAACAATTGCGCCAGAGTGGCGCCGCCATTGATTGCTCTGGGCTCCAACATCTGGGCAATGCCCTCATGAAGCCATTGCGGACAGCGGCCAAGCGTAATCTGATCTATGAAGGAATGAGTCAATTCGTGCCTAAGCACGCGGGCGAGGCTCGGGGTCATGGCTGTCATGCCGCGCAAGGGAATACGAATCTTGCCGTCGTTCAACGCTCCTACCCAGGCGCGGGCATGGGTCACATCGAAAAAAGCCTGATTGGTGTAGAGAACAACCGAAACACTGGATCGCGGTTCACTGCCGAATTCTCGCGCTAGGTCTTGATACGCCGACTCCATGGTTTCAAGAATCTGTCCCCGCAGCACCTCGGAACTTTGGGCCCCCTCATAGTGCAGCACAAAGTGACCGGTCTCGCGCTCGGAGTAATCGGTCTCGACGTATTTTTCCCGTTGCGCGCGGGCAAGCACCTGCCGGATGGAAAAGTCGGGGCGCAGTGCAAGCGACTTCTTCCAGCTTTGAATCGCTTCTTTAGGATGGTCGGCGGCATATTGCGCATAGCCGAGTACCGCATACGCGTCGGCTGAATCCGGCGCCTGTGCGACGGCCTGTTCGGCGTAGATAATCGCCTGTCGCGCATTTCCAGTTTTCACCAGCAACGAGGCATAAAAATTAAGGATGGCGGGATTTTGCGGATCGTTCCGCAGCGCATTCTCAAAATCGCGCCGCGCGGAGCCGTAATCTCCCGACTGAAATTCCTGCTTGCCCGCAATGTAGAAGGCGATGGCGCTTTCATCGCGGTTACCGTGCGAATCAATTTCAAGTAGCGCGTTGCGGTCTACTTTGCCGCCGTGCAATATCTGATCGAGAAACTGTTCTTCGCCGCGCGCCGGCGACTCAGGCGTATAAACCGGAAGCGCTTGGACGGCGACCGCAGCGCCGGGCGTCGGTAGCGCCGCCGTTTTTTCTACGCTCTGGACCACTGAGTTCGGGATGGTATAAGAATCGTCGCCCTTCTGATATTCAATTCCGCTTGCGGTTTGTTTGGTCTGGTCGGCATAGATGGCCTCTCCATTTTTCAAATGGATAATGTCGGCCAGCGCGGGCCGGATGAGCGCGCCAGCTAACAGGACGAGGCAATAGTATGGCGTGACAAATCTGTGCACTTAGGCGCATTCTATGGGTGCGGGAGCCTGGTTCGAAGGTGACCAAGGTCACGCAGAAACGCTGGCCTCTGGGTCAGTGCAAATCCCGCAAGACCATGGGTAGGGCTGTCAAAGTATTTTCGATCGCAATCTTTCTCTCCGCCTTTGCCGTCCTCGGGCGCGCGCAATCACCCAGCGTCGCAGCACCTGCAGATGCCGACGCCAAAAATCCAGGGCAGGCTTTCTATCTCAAGCTTCGATCCGTTGGGCTGAATAAGTCGCAGGTTTATAAGATTCGAGAAGCTTCGCTCGATCGCGCTCAACTCCATATCTCGCTGGACGACGGCACCATCGCTTTTACCGAAGCGGTCGACGGACACATTACGGGAGCGTTTTACCAGGGATACGGCGAGGTGTTGTTGATGCCGCCGAATCAGGCAGAACGCGCGTCCATGTCGCTGTTTACCGGGAGTGCGATTCTGGAAGAGACATTTTCCGACGCGTACTTTCGCTTTGACGACGATGTGTTCGCCGAGTTGCAGCCCTACTTGCGTCAGGCGGATGATCCAGATGGGTTCGTCGCATTGTGGGGCAGCACCGCGCATAATCTCGCCGAGGAAGACGCGCTCCGCCTGCTATTGAGTTATAGCGAATGCTTGCCTGGGACCAAAAGCCCGAAGAAACCAACCGATCGCATGCTGCACGCTTATGTGCAGGGGAACAAACTCGGGCCTTTCGATGTGCGTTACGATTCGCTTCTGCAAGAGCAGGTTGAGGCCGGACAGCACCGGCACGTTGAGGGCGACGATTATTACGACATATGGGCGTCATTCGCGGTCCCGGCACCGGCGGGTTCGGCTCCCATTTCCGAGCGCGGCAAAGATGACGAACCTTCCGCAGTTGATTTCGACATCACCAACTTCAAGATCGATGCTCGCGTCAAACCAGTGAAAGAGCTGGAGGCGAAGGCCACCCTCAGCATAGTAGGGCGCCAGACAACCCGGCGAGTCATGTTCTTCGAGTTGTCACGTTTTCTACGCGTGAGCGAGGTGCTCGCCGACGGGAAGCCGGTGGAGTTTATTCACAACCAGGCCATCGAAGGCTCGCACCTCGCCAAGCAGGGCAACGATGCTATCGCAGTGATCCTGCCGGACTCGCTCGAAAAAGGCCACAAACTCGAGTTGACATTCAAATATTCCGGCTCGGTACTTTCTGAAGCGGCCAACGGTTTGCTCTATGTGGGCGAGCACGGTACGTGGTATCCCAATCGCGGTTTTGCCATGGCTTCATTCAACTTGGATTTTCATTACCCGACGGCATGGACGCTGGTGGCCACTGGACATCGAACGCAAATCAATACCGCCGGGGGTGAGCAAACTTCAAAGTGGGTGACGGACAGGCCGGTTCCAGTTGCGGGTTTTAATCTAGGCAAGTATTCCCAGAACGTGAACCGCACCGGCGCTGTCACGATATCGACGTATGCGACGGTTAATGTGGAACGCGGTTTCCCTGGAACTACAAACCTTGCCGACTCAGTTATTCCATCCGTGCCTAATCCTGGAGGCGTGGTGCCGCGCGGAGGGCTGCGTTCGTTTCCTGCGGCTTCTATTCCGCAAACCCCGTCGCCGGCTCTGAATACGCAGGCGGTAGGGGCCGCGTCGGCCAAAGCGATCGAGTTTTATGAGCGCTACTTCGGCCCGTACCCGTATGACGAACTGAATATCACCCAGATGCCGGGAACCGTGAGCCAAGGCTGGCCCGGGCTGATTTTTCTTTCCACTTATTCCTTTCTCACTCCGCAGGAAAAAACTAAATTACAACCTGATCCGGTGCGGAGAATCCTCTCCGATCACGTGATTGCGCATGAGACGGCACACCAGTGGTGGGGCGACCTGGTGAGTTGGAGCGGCTATCGCGATCAATGGATGATGGAGGCACTGGCGAACTACAGCTCGTTGATGCTGTTGGAATCGCAAGATCCACCCATGTTCCGGCGCGTAATGGCGGGTTACCGCGATGATCTGCTGGCCAAAGGTCCGAAGGAAATGCCCCTGATGGATGCTGGCCCAGTGACACTCGGATTCCGTCTTTCCTCGTCGCAGTTTCCCGGAGCCTACCAGCCGATTTGCTATGGACGCGGCACGTGGATGTTACACATGTTGCGCACCATGATGCGCGACGGGCAAAGCAAAGGCTCGTCCGGCGCAATCAGCTCGCGAAAAATGGAAGATGAGCCATTTTTGCGCGCGCTTCGCAAGTTGAGAAAGGATTATGAGGACAAAGCCGTGAGTACTGCTGAGCTCATGCATGTTTTTGAATCTGAACTGCCGCCCACGCTCTGGTACGAGGGACATAAATCGCTCGATTGGTTCTACGAAGGCTGGATCAATGGCACCGCCATCCCGGCGTTTAATGTTCGGGATGTGAAATTTACCGAAAAAGGTAAAACCACTCTGGTCACCGGCACCCTGTTTCAGGAGCAGGCGCCAGACACGCTAGTCACTGCGGTTCCAATCTATGCCGCGATTGGCGGAAAGGATATTTTTCTAAAACGAATTTTCGCGGAAGGTGAAGAAACTCAATTCCGGATCTCGGCCCCAGCCGGAACCCGCAGGCTGGTGATTGATCCCGAGCAGACGCTGTTATCGCGCGCCAAGTGATTTCGTGCTGTCATCCCGCTCAGCTTTTTCTATGTAACGAAGCACTTGCAGAATTTGCGCCGTCATTTGCGACAGGGGAACGACGCTTTGCAGGACTCCGCCCTCGGCGCAGGCTCGGGGCATTCCATATACGGCGCTGCTGGCTTCGTCTTGACCGATAGTGATTCCGCCCGCATCGTGGATTGCTGTCATGCCCTGTAGTCCGTCGGTCCCCATGCCGGTGAGGATAATGCCGCAGCAGTATCGTCCGAACACTTCCGCAACCGAAGCCATCAGGACATCGGCCGAAGGCCTGTGTAGAGTTGCGAGGGGATGGTCCGACAGACAAATCTTGGTTCTCAATTCGCTGTTCGTGCCATGACGCGCGACAGTGATGTGTCGACCCGCTGGCGCGATGTAAACTTTCCCCGCTTGGACGAGGTCGCCGGTTTCGGCCTCGCGAACCTCGATCGCCGAAATCGTGTTCAATCGCTTAGCCAAGGGGCCTGTAAATCCGTGAGGCATATGCTGCACCACGATGATTCCTACTGGCAAATCGACCGGTAACTGCGGCAAGAGATCTTGCAGCGCCTGAGGGCCCCCCGTAGATGTTCCGATCGCGATAATTTCGGGAACAGCTCGGAAATGCGTTAAGCGAATCGGGGACAAGTGTGTGATAGTGGAGTTCATCAGTGGGTCACGTATATGCGCGCCACCATTGCGCGGACTTCGTCGAGCATGCACTCCATCTCAAAGGTGAACCGAGCAAGGTCGAATGGACGAAGTGCCGGATACTTGGCCGCCAGAATGGCAAATGCAGGTTCTTCCGCAAAATTAGTTTGTTTGTCTTCGGTATAGCCGTACCCCAGGCCGCCGATCCGGCATAGCAGATCACTTACGCAAACAATGCTGGTGAGCACTGGGTTGCCGTGCAAATTGGCCGGCGAATGATGGCTGGCGATCACCTGCGTGAGTTCCTCCGGCAAATGCCAGTTGCGGGCGATAATTTTTCCGATTTCACAGTGCGTGATTCCCATGACCAGTTGTTCTGCCTCATGCAAGGGAATGCGGTGGCGGCTGGCTTCTTCAAAGCAGTGCCGGAACTCGTGCGGCGCAACCCAAAGGAGCGCGACGATGCCGATATCGTGCAGAAGCCCGGCCGCGTATGCCTTCGCAACGTCGGGAAAGCCGATGCGAGACGCGAATTCGTGACACACCAGCGCGCACCCCAGCGCATGCGACCAGAAAACCGCAGGGTTAAATCCGAACGAGACGGCGGGCATTAACTTGAGCAGAGAGCAGGAGACGGCGATTTGCTGGATGCGATCAAGGCCCAGCGCCACCACTGCAGCCTGAATGGTTTCCACTGCATGAGCGCTCCCGAATAGTGGCGAGTTGGCCACCTGCAGGCAACGCCCGGCGAGCGACTTGTCCTGTGAAATCAGACTGACCACCTGGTGTACATCGACCTCTTCTAACGGCTTTTCCATATACCGCAGCAGAGGCAGCAGGACTGCCGGAATGGTGGGCAAGTCACGGGTTGACTCCAATCTTTCGACGATATGATTTGCGGTGGCGACGCTCATGACTCACCTCGACCCATTGATGCCTGGATTCTCCGATTTAACGTAAGCCGTGGCCGACGGCATGTGAACCAGGCGGAAATCCTCATCGATTCCATAAAGGGATTCGGCGTGACCCAGGAACAGGTGTCCGTGCGGCAGCAGGGTGCGATAGAAATGTTGGATTACGCGTTTCTTGGAGGCGGTGTCGAAGTAGATCAGCGCGTTGCAACAGAGTATGAGATCCATGTTCTGCGCAAACAGCATGCGCGAATCGTCCAGCAAATTCAGCCGGCTGAAAATCACATTGGCTTTGACCTCCGGCTGGATCTGCAATTTGTCGTCGGCGACGCGAAAGTATTTGTTTCGGAAATGAGGGTCAAGGTTGCGGGTGCTGTACTCCCCGTAGCAGCCGGCTTTGGCGTGAGCGATAGAGCGCTCGTTCAAATCGGTAGCCAGGATTTCGGTAGTCCAGCCTTTCAATTGACCCTGTGATTCTTCGAGCAGCATCATCGAAAGCGTGAATGGCTCTTCTCCAGTGGAGCAGCCCGCGCTCCAGATTCGAAGCCGTGTCTGGCCGATTTTCGATTTGGCTTCGACGATTGCGGGCAGCACGATTTTGCGAATGGCGTCCAGCTGCGGGCGGTTGCGAAAAAAATAAGTTTCGCCGATGGTGATTTCATTCAGCAGGCTCACCATCTCCGCCTGCCGCATTGAGTTAACCGTGAGACAGCCGTAATAATCACGCAGCGTCGGCACGCCCAAAGCTTTCATGCGCCTCCGGCAGCGGTCTTCGAGCATTTGCAGTTTGTTATCGGCCTGGAAAATTCCGGCGGTGTTGTAGATCAGATCGCGAATCTGAATCAGCGGATCGAATTTTGAGTTGACGCCGGCCGCGCGGACAGCTGCTGAAGTGGCGCTCATTTTGGCACCCAATGTGGGTATGAGCGCGAGACCCGATTTCCCTCGCCGCAGACAAGATGGTGCTGCATAGAGCGTTACATCGGCAGGGCCAGCCGACGCCTTTAGGAAAGTAATAGGGAGGAATGGAGAATGGGGGGACGGGCGTCTCGCCCGTCCTTTCAGTTAGGCCGGAAGCAGCATGCCCTTTTCCAGATGCCGGGTCGCATGCGCATAAGACGCTGCATGGGGATCGTGGGTGACCATGATCACCGTCTTGTGAAAGTCCTCGTTCAGTCGCTTCAGGATTTCAAGCACCTCGGTCGCAGATTGACTATCGAGATCGCCCGTCGGCTCGTCAGCCAGCAGCAAGGTTGGATCGCTGACAATGGCGCGCGCAATGGCCACGCGCTGTTCCTGTCCGCCGGAGAGCTGCTTCGGAAGATGGTGCACTCGGTCTTGCAACCCCACCAGCTTGAGGGCGGTCATCACATGTTCGCGACGCTGAGATGAATTCAGCTTGGTCAGCAGCAGCGGCAGCTCGACGTTCTCAAATGCCGTGAGCACCGGAATGAGGTTGAAAGTCTGGAACACATAACCGATGTGCTCATTCCGCCACTTCGCCGATTGAGCGTCGCTGAACGTGAAAATATTCTGCCCCAGCACCAGAAGCTCGCCCGCCGTCGGCCGATCAATGGCCGCAATCATATTTAGCAGCGTGGTTTTTCCCGAGCCCGAAGGTCCCATCAGCGCCAGAAACTCTCCGCCGGCAATTTCGATGGACACATTATCGAGCGCCTTCACTTCAAAGGCGTCGCGCTTGAAAATCTTGCTGACGTTCCGCGCCTGTACGACTCTGGTTGCAGTGGCGACATTGTTCGCAATAGCAGTGCTCATGATTGTCCCTTGATCTTGATTTTGTCCCCGTCTTTCAAACCTTCAGGCGCGGTGGTGATCACAGCCTCTCCGCCGTTCAGCCCGCTCACCAGCGCTCCGCCGCTGCGCTGCGAAATAACGTTTACGTTGCGCCGCATGGCCTTGCCGTCGAAGGCGAGGAGCACATACTTCTGGCCGTCCGCATCGCGTAATCCGGCGGAGGGCACATAAGCGCCGCTTGCCTGAGTTGTGGTCTTCTTTGTTTCGTCGGCGATAAATCGCACGGTCGTGTTCATCTCCGGACGTAGGTGCGAATCCGGATTGAGGATTTGCACCTTCACTTCGATCGTGGCTTTCTGCCGGTTGGCTTGCGGTGAAACTTCCGCGATCACGCCATTCCAGTGCAGATCAGGAAATGCATCGACGGTTACGACAGCTTTCTGCTTCGGCGTGAGCTTGGCAAAATCATCCTGCGCGATATCGAGGTCCGCCTGAATGTCATTCAGATCTGCAAGTGAGACAACCGACCCTTGCGGACCGCCCTCCGCGGAACTGGCAAACTGCGCGGTGATCAACTCGCCTTTTTCGGCGGTGCGGTCGAGAATGGTTCCGCTGACGGGCGCTCGAATGACGGTGGCATCGAGCAGCGACTTTGAGTAGGCCTCCTGGCCCTGCGCCTGGGTCAACGCGCCTTTGGCTCGCGCAATCTCTTCCGGTCGCGGTCCAAGTTTGGAGAGCTGGAAAGTTTTCTCAAGCGAATCTACCCGTTGCTGATCGGAATCGAATTTCGCCGACGCGTCGTCGAGCGATTGTCTTGAGACAACTCCCTGGTTCGCAAGTTGACGAGTGCGATCGAGGGTCAGCTTGTCATTGGCTAGTGTAGCCTGGGCCTCGTCCAAGTTGTGTTGTGTCTGGGCGATCTCCTCGGGACGCGATCCGTTCTGCAATTCATCGAGATATGCGCGGGCGCTGTCAGCGGCGCCACGGGCCTGCTCGTATTGTGCGCGGAACTCGTCATCCTCGAGCTTTACTAGCACCTGCCCTTCTTTGACTTTGTCGCCTTTTTCCACGCCAATCCATTTCACTCGGCCGGTGACTTTGGAGTTCACGTTGATAGTGTGGTGAGGAACGATGTAACCGGTGGCGGTAAGGACTGTGCCACCGCTGTCTCCGCCTTGCGCCGCGGCGCGAACCACCTCGACCTCGGCAGTCGATCCGGCAAACATGCGATACGCTAAGGTGGCGATTCCCAGCAGAACGATGATGCCCACGCCTGCGAGGATGTAGGTCCGCGACCAAAGCGACGGGCCGGGGCTCTCGGTGGCCGAGCGGTCGATTCGTAGTCCTGCCAGATCTTGATGTTTGGTGTCGAGTGGCATCGATTCTTAATCTCTCAAAGCCGATAAAATTTCACGCCGTGCCGCGCTCCACGCAGGAGCAACGCCCCCAATCAATCCCATTGCGATCGCGAACACGAACGCGGTGATCACGACTGACAGCGTGATCCTCATGGTGAACTCGACCTCGCTGAATGTGACCTGGTTGGACGTGGAGGTGCTCATGCCATTAAAAGGCAACATCAACACTACCCCGATAATTGCCCCGAGTAGCGCCAGCAACACAGACTCAAAAACAAAAGATGTCACGATGCTCGACCGACGAAACCCCATGATGCGCAGAGTGGCAATCTCGCGCGACCGATACGCGACCGCCGCATACATCGTGTTGGCGGCTGCAAAGATAGAGCCGATTGCCATGGTGAAAGCGACAATAAAGCCCATCAGACGAATGCCCCCGCCGTTGGCGGTTTGCTTATCGTAGTACTCGGTTTCAAGCATGCCGTCGAGTTGCAGTTGCTGATCATCAGCCACGCGATGCTTCAGCGCGTCAGCGGCGATCGGGTCTGTGGCCCGGAGATACGCGTTGCCCACTGCATCCTGTCGATTGAACTGATTTGCTACCTGGTTGATGTCGCTCCAGATCTCGGAGTCATAAGCCGAGCCCCCGCCGTCGAAAATTCCGACAACTTTCCACGGACCTTTGCCGAAGTCAATCATGTCGCCGACATTGGTATGCGAAAAACGATCGTGAATGGACTTGCTTACCACAACTTCCCGCTGGCCTGAAGCAAACCATCTTCCTTCGATCAATTTCGCCTTCTTACTCCGCAGTTCGAGCCCGTCCTGATCCATGCCGCGAAGCGTCACATTAACTTCGCCGCTCCCATCTTTATGCGGAAGTACAACTACCAGCACCCACTCGCCGGAAACCATGGGCTGTCCGTGGCTATCCGTTGCAATTCCTGGAAGCTGGCGAAGGATCGGCATCTTGTCCTTAGTGAAGCCTCCGGTGAGCTCGGAGGTGGATCCCTTCCTCAAAACGAGTACATTCAAAGGATCACCGCTTGAAACGAAGGCCTTCCGCATTCCTGCCAGCAGCATCATCAGGAAAACCGTCGTGGTCACGGTCAATGCGATTCCGAGCGCCGTCATCAGAGTCAGGCGCTTGCGAAGAATCATGTTGCGGATGTTGTAACTGATTGGTATTGCCATTGTGAGGACCCTTTATCCGATATGCCTTAAGCCTTCAACTATTCCGGTGCGTGAAGCGGCGTACGCAGGGATTGCCGAACTCAGGAACCCTGCCAAAATTGCCACCCCCCAGGAAGCCGGAGCGGTGAACCTCCACTCATGCAACGCGATCACAAATAGGTTCGCGCCCTGCGGAGCATGAGTCCCGCCGGATAAAAATAAGAGGGCGATCAGCGTGCCCAAGACGCCGCCCACGGCCGCGACAGCGACCGCCTCCCCGATGAATAATCCAAGGATTATGCCCCGCGTGAAGCCCAGAGTCTTCAGCACCGCCACTTCGCGAGTACGCTCGCGAATGGACATTGCCATCGTGTTTCCGGTGACCAGCAAAATAGTGAACACCGCCGCCGACGAGATAATCAAAATGAATGCCTTGATGTTTCCCAACATCGCCAGGAAGCTAAGCCCGAAAGCCTTTTCGGTTTCAGTGCGCGTCGGCTCGGGAGCATTCGCAAACATTGCATCTACTGCGTGGGAAACGCCATTCACATTTTGCGGGGAGTCGACCATTACGCCGAACATTCCGGCTTGGCCTTTGGCAAATGGAACTCCTTCTTCAACATACTTCCAGTTGAAGTAAAGAGAATTGTTCGGGATTTTGGCCGTATAAAGACCTCGCAAGGTAAGCTCCAGCCGTATCGGATAGATATCGCCCTGCAAGACAATGCGGTCGCCGATTTTCCAGCCATATTTTTTCGCCAATTCGATGTCGGCAACCGCGCCGGCCCGATCTTTCTTCCATGCCTCTTCCTGGTCTGCGGGCAAGGAGAGTTCCGGGTACACTTCGAAAAACTCATCGGGATCAGTGCCGAAGCGGGCAAAAAAGTTCTTTTGCGTGGTGTCTTTGTAGACTCCGCCAAACCAATTGAACGGGACCACATGCGCAACCCCGGGAACGTGGCGAATCTTTTCGCGGTAAGACACAGGGATCAAATTGGTGAGCGAAACCTTGTGCCGCACGATCAGGCGCTGGTTGGATTGGTCCGAGCGCAGGTCGTCTCCATAGAAAAGCTCGCCATAGTGACATAAGAAACGAGAGCAGGAGCAGGGGAAATGCAATGCTCAGAACCGTCAAGAATGTACGCCGCTTGTTGCGGAACGCATTCTTGCGGACAAAGGTGGTCAATGTCATAGTCGAATTCCTGAGTGATGACGAGGCGGTCGAACCTTTTTGGGAGCACCTAGCATAGCCGATCAATTGCCGCCCTAACAACCATTTCTAGAATGATTTATCCCGCTTTAACCCGCCAGTGCGGATCGTCAGCGACGGTTCCTGACATTTGTCACAAAGCTTCTAGCTGCTAGCCCTTAGCTGTTAGCTCTTAGCTTTTAGCCGAGCCCACCCGATCTTGATACGTGCAGGGGAATGTCTAAGTTTCAGTTGAGTTCGGGAAGGTTTGTTGCGCCCGAACCGACCCCCTTGGAGGCTGAGAGCCTTAGGTACTTCGGTAATTCCCGCTTAGAACCGATTAGAACTTATTATTTCAGTTACTCGCTCTAGTTGTACGTCTTCGACTGGAAGTTTGAGGCGGAACATGCCCACCAAGATTGGACGTTTCGAGATCCAAGGTCAGCTGTCACGGTCTGCGTTTGCGACCGTGTACAAGGCGCTGGATACTGAAACCAAGCAGATCATCGCGCTGAAAGTGGTTGCGTTGAATAATCTGCCCGACCGCGACGATCTGGTCAAAGCAGTCTTCGAAGAAGCCGACCGCTCGAAGCCCCTAAATAGCCACAATATTGCTGTGCTCTACGGCGTGGGCGATGAAGAAGGGCAACTGCTGGCCGGCGCCGAATATGTTCAAGGAAATTCCGTAGCTACGACTCTGGCCCGCAAAGACGGTTTTTCCGTCTGGGACCTGCAAGACATCGCGCGGCAAATCTGCCATGCGCTTGATCACGCCCAGGTGCACAAAGTAGTTCACCATTCGCTCGAACCAGCGAAGGTCATGGTGCAGTGGGACGGCATGGTCAAGGTTCTAGGCTTTGGCATTTCGTCGATGAATGCTCTCGCCGGGGTCTCGACCGGCGTTCCTGAAGTTCTCCACTACACTTCGCCGGAACAATTGCGCGGCGAAGCTTGTGATCATCGTTCTGCACTTTTCAGCCTGGGCGCGATTCTTTACGAGATGGCCACCGAGCGCAAGGCCTTCGCGGGAGAAACTGCCGAGCAAATTCGAGCCGCCATTTTAGATACAGTTCCGCCGCTGCCGCATCGGCTGAAAGCAAATCTAAGCCCCGGTTTGAGTGCGCTGATCATGAAGGCGATTTCGAAGTCGCCGGATAATCGTTTTCAAAGCGGCCAGGAATTAGTGCGCGAGCTTGAGCAATGCAATGCGAGCGCGACCAAGGTTGCGCCTCCGGCGGCTGCCGTGAAGCCCAAAGCTCAAGCAGCGGGTGTGGCTGCCGGCGTCGGCGCGAAGCTTGCGCCCAAACCGAGTGTCCCAGCGCAACCAAGTGTGACGGCGAAACCGAGCCCGGCGGCCAAGCCAACGCCAAAAGTGGCCGCTTCAGCTGCCGCTCCTGCAACCGCGAAGCCCGCTTCCAAGCCCGGATTCAGCGTCGATCCGATGATGGCGGAGCCGGATGAAACGAACGCAGCTGTCGCCAAGACCAGCTTCTCAGAACTCGAAGAGCTCCCGCCGCTGAAGGAAGCGTTTGTTCCGTCCATATCGCCCGAACCGGCGGCTGAAGACGTTCCGCCGATGCTGCCTCCACTGCCCGGCAAGAAGGTCGTAGAAAAGCAGTCGATTCCCGTCCGTGAAGTGGCGCAAAAAGCGGTTGCCGAACTGCGCAAGACTCCGCCCAAGGTTTATATGTACGGAGCGGGCGCGGCCGCACTGCTCATTGTCATCATCGTGAGCGCAATGGCGATGCACAATTACCTGGCGGATCACGAAGGTGATACTTCGAAGGCCGCTGCTGCTCCAGCGCAGACAGCTCCGCCAAAACAAACAACGCCGCCACTGGTAGCGCCGGCACCTGCGCCGCCTCAGCCGCAAACCGAAATTACGCCGCCGCCAACGCAGCCGGAGACTCTTACGGTCGACGAGCAACCGCAAACTCCGGAGACAACCCGTCGCGGACGCACTTCGACCCATGCCGCCGCGCCGGTGCTCGCGCAGCTGACGGTTTCGTCGGTTCCAGCAGGTGCGCAGATCACCTTTGACGGCAGCCCGCTTTGCCAGAGCCCGTGCACACTTACTGACATCGCTCCCGGCCAGCACGTAGTCGCTGCGACCAAAGCAGGGTTTACCCCCCAGAGCCGGACCATTCACCTAAAGGCAGGAACTTCATCGGTTGCCCTGCAACTTAATGCAGTTGCCACCACTACTCTGATGGTCTCAAGCACGCCCGCTGGCGGAGCCATTGTGATCGATGGCCGCGACACCGGACGGCTGACGCCGACATTATTTTCTTTCGACCGGCCGGGTACGCACACCGTCCTGGTGAAGCGCTCCGGTTACCTGGACGAGACCAGCACGGTGAATGTTCAATCCGGACAGGCGGCAACGGCGAACGTCACCCTTAAGCGCCTGGGCGAAACTGAGGACATTCGCGGCGCGGGCGGGAAATTCAAAAAAGTCTTCGGCCGCGGCGAATCCGCCAGCATGGGAATTGTGAGCGTGAAGACCACGCCCAAGGGCGCTCAGATCATGGTCAACAACCGCACGCTCGATAAAACAGCTCCCTTTGATTTTTATCTCAATCCCGGAACTTACGAGATCAACATCTCCATGGCGGGCTACCGCACCCTGCATCGGGTGATCAACGTTGAACAGGGCGAGAAGGTGGCGATCGAAGAATCGCTGACGCCGCAATAAAGTCTGCATTCGCCTATTTTCGACGGCCGTATGGTTGAGATCAGGAAATGGACTAGCACATAGTCCTGCGCGCAGCTTGCTACCCCAGGGGTTTCAAAGTTGCTCCCGGTCCGCGGGCGGGCGATTGAGGGTAACCATTTCGTACTTTTTCTCCCACCGTCAAAGAGCGGGGGCTGGATCGTAAGTGTAAACGCCTGGTTACGCCAATTGCGGAATCCTCCGCTCCATGCGAACATTCTGCCAGTCTTGACATAGTCCCACAATGCACATAGTTCGGGCCGGGCTTGAAAAATGGGGCATGTTTGGAAAGGGCTGATTCCCTATGTCGTACTATCGAGGAACACTTCTACTTCTTCTTTCCTGTGCGGTTCTGTTTCTCCTCTCCTGTGCGAGATCAGCTCGGAGTTCGCACGCAGCGCCAACAAGTGTTCCGGGAACAGGGGCTACTCCGGGTTTGGCTGCCGCCTCCGCGGAGTACCCGAACACCACGGAAGGCTTGCAGAGCCTTATGAACGACATGCTTGCCGCCACAAAACGTAGCGACAGGCAGGGGGTCGATGCGCTCATGAAGCAAACTGAGTTCGCAGATTATGCCGGCTACTTTGTGCGTACATACTCTCCTGACCCGCTGGCAGGGGAAGATTGGAATATCACTTATAGACAGTGGTTAGGTAACAACGAGGACCATCTTCAGGAACTTCTAAAGACTTTAGCCCAAGATGAGGGTGGGAAGATTCGCGTTCGCAAAGCAAGTGACGATCCCGCCCAGGGCAGGGGTTTCGAGTGGGGAATCGTTCACTATGCTCGCATACCGATTGAGGTCTATGCCGTCACTCTGGTTTTCAGTCATTCGCCTGATGGTCCGGGTGAATTCATCGGATATTATGTATACGCCGACGGAATGTTTCGGTGGGACAGTATTGTTCCATTTGCCAAACCCGGAAGTTACCAGTCGGATCCCGGCACAATGAACGGAAGGCAGACGCAACCAGCGGAATCGACGCAGTATCCGAACACTCCAGATGGCTTACAGGAATTCTTGAGCGAATTGCGGGCAGCGGCAAGGAGCGGGGACCAGGCGAAGGTCGATTCGATGATCAAGCAGACCGAAATTCCCGAATACCGAAACTGGTTCTGTAGTGTGTACATCCCAGGAAGCGGGCTAAGCTGGGCGATTCCTTACGGAAATAACCTGGCCCAGAGTGAGCAGTCATTCAAGGCGACGTGGGAGAAGTTGGCGCAAGGTGAGGGGGAAATTCAGATTCGGAAGCTGGTTGATAAACCGGGAGGCAACAGGGATATGGAATGGGGCATGATGCACAATTCCAGAACGCTCCTGGATATTTATCATGCTGGCTGGAAATCAAGTACAACACCGCCGGATGAGTCGGGTGGTTACTTCATCTATATCGACGGGATGTTCCGATTAGAGAGTCAGGGACACAGAATATCGGCCGTCCGTGTGCGCCCCGCTTCTAGCCGCTGACGATTGTTTCTTCGGGGAAACGGGTGCCGAAAGTCAGATGTTGATAAATCGCCATAGCACTCATTGACCAGCCACGGAGGGCTTGAGTGTAATCGCCTGGTTGCGGCAGCCATACTTACCGTCGGCCTATAATTACTAGCGGTTTGCGAAGGAGCTTTCGAAAATGCCGCGATTTCTGACTCACCTCTGTTTCACCATTCTCGTCGTTGTCGCCGCGATGCCCACAGAGTCTCAGCAAGCTGAACCCAATACGGACGCCGCCGTTGCACAGAGTTTGAAGTCTATTGAGCGGGCCTGGCTTGATGCCGAAAAGAATCACGACCCAGCAGCATTTGCGAAGTTCGTCGCAGACGACTGGATCGCCATCACACCTGACGGCAAAAGTCAGACGAAGACGGAAAGAGCGGCGGAAATCAAAGCGGCCCACATAACATCAGCCACGATGGGCGACATGAAAGTCCGAGTGTTCGGAAACACTGCTGTAGTCACTGGGAGCGACGATGAAGTCAGCGAAGAAAGTGGGAAGACCTTCAGTTCCCACTATGTCTGGACCGACGTTTTTATGGAACGCCAGGGCAAGTGGTCGGCGGTAGCCTCGCAGACTGCTGAGATAAAGTAGCTCTTTAGGCAGCTGGCAACGCATCGATCTTCCGAGAGGTTTCTTAGTCAAATTGCCTGTTTTGGCGTGGTAGGGACCATGAGTGCGGCTGATATCGCGGGATTTGTCGTATGTAGCTGTTTCGGAATGTGGTGGGCCATTGCACCGAAAAATGTGGTTCGTTTCTATACTTGGTTTCACAAGGGGAATGCGGTTCGTTTACAAGCAGAGCCTAGAACTTTTCGCATCGCTCGCATTCTCGGCCTCCTTTGGCTCGTTCTGGTGATCGCCGTCTATTTCTTGGGAAGATAGTTGGCGTAATATCGCCATATCACTCTCAACCGCGAGTCAAGATAGTTTTTCCCGTGCTCACTTGCTTGTAATCGCTCGCGGCCAGAGTCATGCGGCTCGTGGCTTCGCAGAGGACAGGCAAGCCGTCACCTCATGGAGGACCTGCTCGTAGTCAGCGGCTATCGCCCGCTCCACATGAATACGAACGCCTTTTACGCCTGCTTCTTGCGCCAATCTCTTGAACTCACTCGTAAGAAAGACTTCCAACTGCTTCGGTGTCATGACGGCAATGGGAACAGTAGCGGACTGGCCGGTCTCGGTCTCGATCTTCACGCGGTATGGGGATTCAGACTGTTGCGTTTCCGGATTCATGCGACACACCCCTTTATGGAGTGACGAAAGTGGCAGGCAAAGATCCTAGCATTTTAGCGCGTCCCGCCGTTCCACTACGCGATGCGGGGAATTAGTTGTGGCACGTCGGGACAGTTGGCGATAAATCGCGATATCACCAGCTACGGCCCATCCGCGTCAATTGATGCTAACGCCTGTGGGTGTTGAAAAACTCGCGTTTCGTCACAAACGGCCAAAATATGGGGGGGTAGAAAATGTCGTGCGATCCGAGAAGATCGCTTAGAACGCATCCTGACGCAATTTCTTTTTTGCGAATTTAGCTAGAAAGAGTTTTTCAACAGCCACGCCTGCTTTCGCTAATTGTCGCGCTTCGAGTACTTGGCTACTGGACGCGGTGGTCGCTAAGGCGGTGGTCGCTAAGACGGAAGCTCTGGCCGCCGCCATTCAGCGGCTCCGGCCGAAACAGGAGCCATAAAAGCAGTCCCAGCGGAAACGAGACAAAGACCAACAGAGTGACCAGAAAAGGCGACTTGCCCCGGCGGCGTGCGTCAGCCGCACAGATCCGGACGATCCACACAAGGATGCCGAGGAAAACAACTAGGGAAGTCACGCCCGCCAAGGAACTCAAGAGGTAACTCCAAGGGTCATTCATGATCGCCTCGACACCAAGATACACCCGAACGCACAGCCTACCCAAATCGAAAATTGGCGGGAGCAGGTAGATGGATGGCGAAACAACATCGTTACACTCACAATCGGATCGATAGAGCGACGTTATTAATTTCAAATTGTTCGAATCCTGAGTGTTTCCCAATTTTTCGCCCAACGTGTGGGATGTGGTCTCCCGTGCCCGGTTTGACCGTATTCCTCCCAGCACGTTAAACTAATTGAGTTTGCCTGTACTTGCGGCTCTGTTCTTCCACCTCAGCGCAAAAATGCGTTCGGGACCTCGGGTTTAGGGCCGTCCGTTATTGTCGGAACCGATTAAGACCGGCGCGGAAAAACAGCAAGCGCACAAAATTTAGAATTGTTCACGGGGCGGAACTCCGGACAAGTATGTCCTGCCGGATCGGGCGAGTCCTGTTGAGCAATTGGAGGCATGAGTATGTACGCGGTGATCCGCGCTGGCGGTAAGCAATATCGGGTGGCGCCCGGAGATGTGCTTCGCCTGGAAACCCAGGCTGCGGCCAGCAATGGCACGGTGGAATTCAACGATGTGCTGGCGGTCTCGGCCAGCGAAGGCCAGATTGCGCGCCCCGAGTCGAACGCGGTCGTGACTGGCGAGATCCTCAATGATGGCCGCGCCAAGAAAATTCTGGTCTTCCACTACAAAAAGAAAAAGCAATACAAAAAGATCGCCGGGCACCGCCAGCCCTTCAGCAATGTGCGGATCACGGAAATCGCGTTCGACGGCCAGAAATTCAGCGCGCCTGAACTGCCGAAGAAGGAAGCGAAGCCGAAGAAAGTAGCCAAAGCGCACACTGAAGAAAAGGCTGAGGCCAAGGCGGCAAAACCCGCTGCGAAGAAGAAGGCTGCTGCTCCGAAAAAGAGCGCGGCGAAGAAAAGCACCGGGAAGAAGAAATAGAGTTTTGATTTTGCTGAGGGCTGATGGCTGAGAGCTGAGTGCTTCAAGCTAGAAGCTAATGGCTAAAAGCTAGGAGCTGATTTTATGGCACACAAAAAAGGATTAGGCAGTTCACGCAACGGGCGCGACTCTAACGCGCAGCGCCTCGGGTTCAAAGCGTTCGGAGGGCAGACCGTCCCCGGAGGCACCATCATCGTGCGGCAGCGCGGCACCCGCGTGAAGCCGGGGCTGAATGTTGGCCGCGGCAAAGACGACACCTTATTCGCCAAGATCAGCGGCAAGATCGTGTTTAAGGATCGCGGCTCGATGGGCAAGTTCGTAATGATCGAACCACTGGAAGCGAAATAGCTGTTAGCTGTCAGCCATCAGCTCTCAGCCGTCAGGTAAAACCAACGCTCCGGCCGCATCGCCGGAGCATTTTTGTGTTTGAATTAAGTAGGTCGAACGCAGGTTGTTTTTCGCGACGGCCAACGACCGAAGTCCGACGACAGGCCCGTGCGACTAACGACGCACGACGATTTTCCCGACATTCATGTTCATCGATGAGGCCATAATCCGAATCAAAGCTGGCGACGGCGGCAACGGCTGCCTCGCGTTCCGCAGGGAGAAGTTTGTTCCGCGCGGCGGGCCGTCGGGCGGGGATGGCGGCAAGGGCGGCGACGTCATCATGGAATCCAGCGAGCGCCACAATACGCTGGTGCATTTTCGTTTTAATCCGGAATACAAGGCGCAGCGCGGACGTCACGGCGAGGGCTCGAACTGCACCGGGCGCGAGGGCGAAGATATTGTGCTCAAAGTGCCGGTCGGCACCATTGTTTATGACGCCGACTCGGGCGAGATCGTGCACGATTTTTCCTCGCCCGACGATCGCCTGGTGATTGCGCGCGGCGGACGCGGAGGCCGCGGCAATGCGCAATTCAAGACTTCGGTGCATCAGGCGCCGCGCGAACACGAAGACGGGCGTCCCGGCGAAGAGCGCACCTTGCGGCTGGAACTCAAGCTGCTGGCCGATGTCGGACTGGTCGGTTATCCCAATGCCGGCAAGTCGACTTTGATTTCACGAATTTCCGCGGCGCGGCCGAAGATCGCGGATTATCCTTTTACGACTTTGGAGCCGAACCTGGGAGTGGTGGCGGTTGGTGACGCTGCCCACGAGATCAGTTTCCTGGTCGCCGACATTCCTGGACTGATCGAAGGCGCGCACCAAGGGGCTGGCCTGGGTACGCAATTTTTGCGTCACATCGAGCGCACGCGGTTACTGGTGCACCTGGTGGACGTTTCTGATGCCAGCGGCCGGCCTGATCCGGTCAAGGATTTCGAAGTGATCATGGGCGAACTTAGTAGCTTTGGCGCGGGTCTGGAAAACAAACCGATGCTGGTTGTGGCCTCCAAAATAGACGTGGCCAATAAAACTAAGCTGGCGAAACTGAAGCGCTATGCAAAGTCGCATGGTCTTGAATTTCTGCCGATTTCGGCGGTAACCGGCGAAGGCATCGAAAAATTGAAATACGCAATGGCGGAGAAAGTTGAAGAAGTCCGGCGGACGCCGGCAGCAGAAGTGAGCGCTTAGGGTCGTCTGCCGTCGGTCGTCGGTCGTCGGCAAGGAAAACATGCATGGCCGGAACATCTGGTTTGTGCAAATGACAACGGCGGCTCTGGTTTGCCGAAGGCCGACGACCGAAGGCTGACGACGTTTTGTATTTTCGACGAATTTTATGAACATCGGCCTTTTTGGCGGCACTTTCGATCCCATACACAAGGGCCATCTGGCGCTTGCCGCTGCCGCTCGCGAACGCTGCCAGCTAGGACGAATTTATTTTGTCCCTACGAACGTTCCGCCGCATAAAACGACGCAGCCGGCTGCTTCTTACTTTCATCGTTACGCCATGACCGCGTTAGCCACGCAAGGTGAAAAACCATTCGTGCCCTCGCTGCTGGAAGGGCCGGGTGAATTTGTGTTGCATGACAAGACCGCGCGGGGAAGTGTGGCGTCGGCTGCGAATTACAGCATTGACACCATCCGCAAAGTAAAGCAGTCGCTTAAAAAAGCCGATCGCCTTTTCTTCCTGATCGGAGTGGACGCGTTCAAAGACATCGCCAAGTGGCGCGAAGCTGAAGCGCTGTTCTCGGAATGCGACTTCGTCGTGGCCAGCCGGCCCGGATTTTCGCTGGCGGACGTCGCTGCCTCGCTTCCCGAGAAATTACGCCCGAGAGCCGAGGTGACGAAGCCTTTTGCGAAACAGCCTGCTACGGGAGATCTGGTGCTGCCCGGGGTGACATTGCACTTGCTCGACAACGTGAACCAGAACATCTCGGCGACCGCGGTTCGTCAGGCCGTCGCCGCCAAGCGTCCGATCAAGAAATTTGTTCCTGAAAGTGTGGAAGAATACATCAAGAAAGAGGGCTTGTATGGTGGTTAGTTGGCCAACTAGCGAAGGTATTGGCCGGCGGCCGACGACTCGCATGAAGAAGACTGATTCGAAGAAGACCGACCTCAAGAAGAAGAACGCACTGAAAAACCAGGTTTCCGCCGCACTTGCCGCCTGCGAAGACAAAAAAGCCGAACAGATCACCGTGCTCGAAATGGACCAGAACGCAGGCGCCTTCACTGATTATTTTCTGATCTGCAGCGGGACGAATTCCCGCCAGGTGCAGGCAATCTCGGATGAAGTTGAGTTGCGTCTGAAGCGCGCCGGGCTTTATCCCAACAGCATTGAAGGACACCGCCAGGGTGAGTGGGTGCTGATCGACTACGTCGATTTCGTCGTCCACATTTTTTCGGAGTCGGCGAGGAAGTACTACGATCTCGAACGGCTATGGAAATCGGCTAAGAAGATTGATCCCGCAGATTTTGTGGCCAAGCCTCGCAAGCGCGCAATTGCACGCCCGCGTGCAAAAAAGCCGGCATAGACAAAAGCCTTTAACCGCAGAGAACGCTGAGAAATAAAACCGAGAACGCGGAGAACATCCGCAACTAGCAAAAGAGAGACCTCAGTATTCTCTGCGCTCTCTGTGTGATCTCTGCGACCTTTGCGGTTAAAATCTTTTCCAACCTCGTGAAGATCACCGTCGCATGGATCGGCAAAACCAAGCACCCCGCAATCCAATCCCTCAGCGACGAATACCTGAAGCGCATCAAGCAGTACGCTGAGATCGACGGCATTTCGGTCAAGGATGTAGCCGCTCTACTGAAACTCTCCGGCCGCGAAGGCAAAAGTCCCCGCCGCTATCTCGTCCTGCTCGATTCTCGCGGAAAGCAGCTCTCTTCCGAAGAACTGGCGCAGTTCATTGGCTCGCATCAGGACCGAAATCCCACGCCGCTATTATTTGTCATTGGCCCTGCCGATGGCTTTGCCGAAAATACCCGCAGTCATGCCGATTTCACCCTGTCTCTTGGAAAAATGACTATTGCCCATGAACTGGCGCGCGCGGTTTTGCTCGAACAGTTGTATCGGGCGTTCACCATATTGAAGGGGCATCCGTACCATCTCGGCCACTGAACCGCCCAATCCGAGCCTGTACTTCTGTGACGTTTCCCGCACGCCCGCCGCCCCGTAGAGTGCTCATCAGGCCGCCCTCCCCTAGAGGATGCCTATGAAAAATCCTGTCGAAGTGCTTCGTCGCAAAGAAGTCGAGCTGCAGCGTCTGCAGGAAGAAGTGCAGGCTCTGCGGCAGGTTTGCAGCTTCGTGAACGAGCAAAAGCAGACTGGCGGCTCCACCGGTACGCTGGTTCAAATGCCGCAAATCTTCACCGCGTAAACTCGTTGGCGTGGTCTCAATTTTTTCTTCCGCGCATTTCGTGCCTATCACTGGCCAATTGAATTTCGATAAACTCCAGTGAGTGGCTTCTGCCGACCAACTCGGTCTGACTTTTTCTGCTCCCGAACGCAAGGTGTGGATTGTTCGCGACCTGGTTGCGGCCGTACGCACCCGCGTGGAGCGCGAATACAGCGATATCTGGGTGGAAGGCGAGATCTCGAATTTTCGCGCCCATGACTCCGGCCATCTTTACTTCACTCTGAAAGATCAAAATTCGCAGATTCGCGCGGTGATGTTCCGTTCGCAGGCGAAGCTGGTGCGCTTTCGTCCTGAAGACGGAATGCTCGTGGTCCTGCGCGGGCGGGTAACGGTTTTTGAAGGCCGAGGCGAGCTGCAACTTTCAGCCGAATATCTGGAGCCCAAAGGCGCCGGCGCGCTGCAGATTGCCTTCGAGCAACTCAAGGCCAAGCTGGAGTCAGAAGGGCTTTTCGACGCCTCTCGCAAAAAACCGATTCCTGCGTTGCCGCGCTGCATCGGGATTGTGACTTCGCCGCAAGCCGCCGCCCTGCGCGACATTCTAAATATTTTGCGCCGGCGCCATCACAGCGCCAGCATCCTCATCTATCCGGCGCAGGTGCAAGGTGATATCGCAGCGTCTGACGTCAGTAACGGCGTCAAGTATTTCAATCGCTTGAAGAATGTTGACGTGATCATCATCGCCCGTGGCGGAGGCTCAGCTGAAGACCTGGCTGCCTTCAATCATGAGGGCCTGGCGCGCGTCGTTGCCGAATCAGGCATTCCGACTATTTCAGCCATCGGTCACGAGACCGATTTCACCATTGTAGATTTCGTTGCCGATCTGCGCGCGCCCACACCCTCGGCGGCGGCCGAATTGGTCATCCGTTCTCGCCAGGAAATCGAAGAACAAGCCGAGGCGTTGCGCTTGAGGCTTACTCGCGCCATGCGCTACCGCCTGTTGATGGCGAAGCAGACGCTGACCGAAGCCGCTCAGCACGGAGCATTCGTTCGCATGATGGAGGGAATCAACCAGCGCCAGCAGAGGCTCGACGATCTGCGTTACCGGCTGGAGAAATCCCAACTCAAATTGATTGAGAGACATCGACGCAAGTGGGAACAGGTGTCAGCGGCCATTCGCCATTACGATGCCCGCCGAGTTTTGGCGGGAATGCGGCGCGATCTTGCATTGCACACCACCGCAATTACTTCATCGATGCATACCCTCTTGTTGCGGCGCCGCTCACGGCTTGAGCAGATCGAGCATCAGTTGAAAGCCCTTTCTCCAGTTGCGATTTTGGAGCGTGGCTACGCTCTGGTCTTTGATTCGTCAGGAAAGCTGGTCAAGAACTCTGCCCAGGTCGAAGTGGGAGACGAAATTTCCGCCCGTCTGGCCCGCGGATTGCTGACCGCGAAAGTCGAAAAGAAGCAGCCTTGACCCTGTTCTCCCTGACGGTTCGCGGCCCCTCACTACTCTTTACTTCCTGCATTACAATTATTTCTGCAAGCCTTGCCTGCGCGGTCTGAAAGGGGCATTCATTGGGTCACGTTGCCGGAGCATGGGCGCATCTCACGGTGATTTCGGTCATCGACATTCTGCTCGTGGCCATCGTGATCTATGAGTTCCTTGCGCTCATCCGCGGCACTCGAGCGGCCCTCATCCTGATCGGTCTCTCCATAGTTGCCCTTGCCTTTTATGTGTCGCGCATGGGCGAACTGGTCACGCTGAACTGGCTGATTTCGCGGGCGCTGCCGTACGCAGTTTTCGCGTTGATTGTGATTTTTGTTCCCGAAATTCGCCAGGCGTTGGCACGACTCGGCCGACGAATGACGTTAGCACGCTCAGCCGCCGCCGAAGCCGATGCTTATGACGATATTGCGCTGGCCGCGAATCTGTTTTCCCAGAACCAGACCGGCGCCCTCATTGTGATCCAGCGCGAAATTGGGTTGCGCACTTACATCGAAAGCGGTGTCGCCCTGGATGCGCAACTTTCTTACGACCTGCTGGCGACTTTATTTCGCCCCAGTGCTCCGCTGCACGACGGCGCGGTCATCATTCAGGGAGACCGGGTCGCCGCTGCAGCCTGTTTTTTGCCGCTTTCCATGAACCCGGTACTCTCTACGCAACTGGGCACGCGCCACCGGGCAGCGATTGGAATTACCGAGGAAACCGACGCGATTTCGATCATCGTCTCGGAAGAGACTGGCAGCATTAGTTTGGCGGTTGCGGGCACCATCGAACGCGATCTCACCGTCGAGCAGCTGCGCGAGCGCATGAGCACACTGCTTCGCCGCTATGTGCCACCAACCCCGCTGCCCACGCCGATTTCAGACGGGGTCGAAATGCTGGACGAGGCGGAGACTGAAATACCCTCGCGCTCGGACCTGCACCAGGGCGGAGGCGAACGATGAGCGTTCGCGACTTTGCCCGCAGGCACATCTTTCACAATCTCGGGTTGAAGATCATTTCTCTGCTCATCGCTACCGGCTTGTGGCTCGCGGTGTCGAGCGAACCGCCGTCCGAAGCTGCGTTCAACGTAGCGATTGTTTTCCAGAACATGCCCGAAGATCTGGAAATAAGTTCGGAAAATATCCCTTCCGCGCAGGTACGCGTTCGCGGCCCGGAACAATTAGTGCGACAGCTGCAGTCGTCAGAGGTTCATGAAGAGATTGATCTCGCTGGAATGAAGCCGGGCGAGCGCACTTTCGATCTCAACAAAAATCAGGTAAGCCTGCCCGACAAACTGGAGGCGGTGCAAATCGTGCCCAGCCAGATACATCTCTTATTCGACAAGAGAACTACCAGAACTGTTCCCGTTCGTCCGCGAGTGGTGGGAACATTTGTCAGCGGGTACTCAATCGCGCAGATAATTTCCGATCCCGAGAACGTCGAGATCATCGGTCCGAAGAAATCAGTCGATGGCGTCGAGAACGCGATTACCGATCCTATAGACGTCAGCGGCCTCATTAGTCGTACGACCTACTCGCGGCACGCTTACGTTTCTGATCCGCTTATTCAGGTAGCCGACCCCCATCCGGTGCGGATCACGATTATCATGGAACGGGCGCCGCTTACATCCGCTCCACCCCAATCGCAATGACATCGCAAACCCGGCAGCTTTTCGGAACCGACGGTATTCGCGGCGTAGCAGGGCAATTTCCTCTCACCGCAGAGAGCACATTCTTGATCGGGCGCGCGCTCGGCCACGATTTAATCAAGACCAAAGCGGTACCCCGTGTCGTTATCGGACAGGACACGCGTGAGTCGAGTCGCTGGATTGCGGACCGGGTTGCGCTCGGGTTGACCTCCTGCAAGGTCGAAGTCCGCAGCGCGGGCGTGATCACGACGCCTGGAGTCGCTTACCTGGCGCGGTCGCAGAAGTTCGACGCAGGCGTGGTCATTTCGGCGTCGCATAATCCGTGGATGGATAACGGAATCAAAGTTTTTTCCGGCGATGGGTTCAAGCTCCCAGATTCGCGCGAGTTGGCGATTGAACAGGAAATTTTTGCGATTCTGCAATCGCCGGGGGCGCACCCCGAGCCAACGTCCAAGCCCTTGCCGAGCCTTCCCGGAGAACACTCGCTGCGGGCTGATTACATTCAGTGGCTGGCAAAAAATATTTCTACCGACTTGAGCCGATTGCGTGTGCTGGTGGATTGCGCAAATGGCGCCGCAGCCGCCGAGGCACCGGAACTGTTTCGCGCCTGCCGCATTCAAGCCGAGTTTATTCACTCATCGCCAGACGGGAAAAATATTAACGAAGGCTGTGGCGCGCTCTACGCGGGAACGGTGGCGAAAAAGATTGCTGAGTCTCACGAAAAATTTGATCTAGGCGTGACTTTTGATGGCGATGCCGACCGCGCGTTGTTTAGCGATGCTGAAGGCCGAGTGGTAAACGGAGATGGCGTATTACTGCTGGCCGCCCGCGATATGCACACACGCGGCACGCTTCGCGGCGAGACCGTGGTTGCGACCACCATGTCGAACATGGGCCTGGAAATCGTGCTGCGAAACTCCGGCATTCGCATGTTGCGCGCGAATGTCGGCGACAAATACGTTTTGGAAGAGATGATGAAGACGGGGGCATCGCTGGGCGGCGAGCAATCCGGACATATTATTTTTCGAGATGGAGAAGCCACCACTGGCGACGGGCTGCTGACGGCATTGCGCGTGATGGAAATAATGGCGCGCAGTGGCCGGTCTTTGGCGGATCTGATTACGGACCTGAAAGTATTTCCGCAGCGCATCCAGAACATTCGCGTGCGCGAGAAAATTCCATTCGATCAGGTCCCAGAGATCAAAAGAGCAATCGAAGCCGCACAGCGCGAACTCAACGGCGATGGGCGCATTGTAGTGCGTTATTCCGGCACCGAGGCGCTGGCCCGAGTGATGGTCGAAGCCGAGTCAGAAGAAAAGATGAACGCGCTGACGGATGGAATTGCGGGTGCGATCAAGAAAGCGCTAGGAGCATAACGCTCCAAAAAAACTCTGTCATTCCGAGCGAAGCAGAATCATTCGCTCGCGAATGATTCTCAAGTCGAGGAACATGCTTTTTATTTTGTAATCACTCCAAGTCCCGCCAATTCTTGCCCACGCCAATTTCCACCATCAGCGGCACCGAGAGCGACGGGTGCGCATTCTCCATTTGATCCCGCACCAGGGTGCGCATCTCCTCAACTTCGCCCTCCGGAACTTCGAACACCAGTTCGTCGTGCACCTGCAACGTCATCTTCGATTGCAGCCCGCGTTCGCGGATCATCGCGTCAATGCGAATCATCGCCAGCTTGATCAAATCAGCCGCGGTGCCTTGCAAAGGCGTGTTTACTGCAGTACGTTCCGCGAATCCGCGCAGGTTGAAGTTCTTGCTATTGATGTCAGGAATCGGGCGCACACGGCCAAACAACGTTCGAACTTTCCCCTCGCGACGGGTCTCGTCGAGCGTGCGATCAATAAACTTGCGCACGCCGTGATATTTCTCGAAGTAGGCCTCGATGAACCTCTTCGCCTCCGAAGGCTCGATCCCCAAATTTTGCGACAGGCCAAACGCAGAAAGTCCATAAACGATCCCGAAGTTCACGACCTTCGCCTGCCGCCGATGATCCGCCGTGACCATCAATGGAGGCACTCCAAATACTTGTGACGCAGTCAGGGTATGAATGTCGTCTCCGCGGCGAAAGGCTTCAACCAACAACGGATCCTTAGAATAGTGCGCCAGCAGCCGTAATTCGATTTGCGAATAGTCTGCGGCCAGCAGCAGACATCCCGGCGCAGCTGTGAACGCTGCACGAATCTCGCGGCCCAGCTCGGTGCGAATGGGAATATTCTGCAGATTCGGATTCGCCGACGACAGCCGACCCGTCGCTGTCCCTGTCTGATCAAATGTCGTGTGCAGCCGCCCAGTGTCACGGTTCAGCAGCGCAGGCAGTGCATCGACGTATGTCGATTTCAACTTCGTGAGCTGGCGATATTCGAGGACCAGCTTAGGCGCCTGATGGCTGGACGCAAGTTCCTCGAGCACGTCAACCGCAGTCGAAATAGTTTTCCCCTTGCCGTATTTCACCGGCTTCGGCAAATTCAGTTTGTTGAATAGCACATCGCCCAGCTGCTTCGGAGAACTGATGTTGAACTCCGAGCCACAACAGTCGTAGATTTCTTTAGCCTTGACGCTGATTTCGCCTTCGAGTCGCGTCGACATATTCGCCAAAGCCGCGCGATCAATCGCGACTCCCGCCTGTTCCATGCGCGTGAGCACTGGAACTAACGGCAGATCAATTTCTTCGTACAGCTTCCGCAAGTTTCCCTGGTCGACCTCCTGCCCGAATGCCACAGCCAGGCGGCCAGTCAGATCTGCGGCCTCAGCCAGCGACCCGCCAAGCTTCAGATTGAACCTCCGCAGCGCAACTTCAGGTAGACTGTGCGACGAATAAGTGGGATCGAGAAGGTAGGAATATAAGCGCGTGTCGTGCGCAATTCCAGCCAGCGCCATTGCTCCGAGCGCATGCGCGGCAGTCTTCCAATCGTGAATCGCCTTGGGAGTTTGCGCGTCGGCCAAGGCAGCGGTCAGCGCAACTCCCGCTTCGGATTCCGACGAGACCGTAACCGCCGAACCTGATTCAACTGAAACCGCAAGTTGTGTGGAGCGGGCGCCCTCGCCCGCGATGTCCCCGCCTGCGAACATAGAAGTTTGCTCTTTCAAGGGCAAAAGGTTCTCTTCCGCGTCTTCGTCCCCTTCAACATCCCGCACTGCCGGAACCGCATTCACTGAGATTGCCAGCGGCGCGTCTTTCGTCCGCGATTTCAACAGCCGCTCCACTTCTGTCGCCGATTCTGCCTCGCGATAATTTCCTTCCGGCGCTTCTACGACCGGCAATAACTCCTTCAGGAGCGAAGTAAATTCCAGTTCGGTGAATAAATTTCGCAATGCTTCGATATCAGACTCGCCGGCATGCATCTTCTCGACGTCGAGATCGATCTCCACGTCGCACTTGATAGTCACGAGCTCTTTGCTCAACAGGATCTGTTCACGATTGTCCTGTAACGACGCGCGATAAGTTTTTCTCTCGACTTCGGCAGCGTGGTCGAGCGCCGCCTCCAGGCTGCCAAAGCGCCGAATAAGCTCCACCGATCCTTTGTCCCCGATCCCTGGCGCGCCGGGAATGTTATCAATCGAATCGCCACGCAAGGCCATCACATCGATCACGCGCTCCGGCGGCACGCCCAAAATCTCTTCCACTTTCGCGGCATCACAAATCAAATTGTCTTTCGGCGGATTCAGCACCAGCACGCGATCGTTCACCAGTTGCAGCATGTCTTTGTCGCTGGACACAACGTAAACATTTCGCCCCTCGGCAACCGCCTTCGTCGCCAGTGTTCCGATCACGTCGTCGGCTTCGAAGCCCGGCATCTCAAGAATCGGAATGCGATATGCCTCGAGCGCCTGCCGGATGTAGGGAATCTGCTGCGCAAGATCGCCCGGCATTTCGCTGCGATTGGCTTTGTATTCTTTGTATTGTTGATCGCGAAAGGTGGGCGCGGCCACATCGAAAACCGCAGCCAGATATTGCGGAGAAAAATCATCGCGCAGCTTGCGCAGCATGTTCACGAAAACGTAGATCGCCGCCGTGGGCAGCCCCTTGCGAGTGGACATTCCACGCTGCCGCGCCATGGCGTGATAGGCGCGGAAGATGAAGGACATGGCGTCGATAAGAAAGATAGTATTTGGGTCGTGCCGCGGAACCAGGTTTGGCTTAGGACCCGTGGGCGAGTCAGTTCGTGGTGGTGTTTCTGTACGCACCGCCGGGGATTTGCTAGAGGAAGGCAAGAAATAAGTCTAACAATTGAAGGATGAATCGTGGGGTCAGGATGAGGGACAGCGCCCTCGGCTGTCTAATCCTGTCCTACGCCCGCTTCCCAAACACCGTCGTGTAATGCAGTTTGATGACGCCACACGTCCCCTGTTCCGGCGAATACACGACGCAGGTATCAAACGGCCGCGAATAAATATGTAAGCTCACGGCGCGCTCGCCGAACTTTTTTGGATTCACCACGCGATGCACGGGATCCGCCGGATCCACCGCGCAGGGATGTGTCGGATTCATCTCCACGGTATCGGTGGGGACAAGCTGAGACCTTCCATGCTCAACATCCTGCGAAACAAGGTGAAAGTTTTCCACCTCTAATCTTCCAATCGGCACCGACATCCAGCAATTCTGGTCGCGATGGTTGTGCACTGAGCTTATCTGCCCGACCTCCCAGCAGATTGCAATCAATTCGTATAGCGGCGTCTTATCGAGCAGATTGCGGGTGTAATGCTGGCGGTCCCAGTTGAGATAAGGCGCGAGTGTCTCAGGCGCTACCGATGTGCGTTCCAGAAACGCGAGAATTTCGCCGGTCGGAACAAACGCCTTTTCGGGGAACTTGTGCAGTTCGGAGATGAAATCCTGAATGGAAAGTTGTTTGGGAATCACGTCAGTCGCCATAAGTCATCTCATCGCAAGTATATCGCTTCGGACGGGCGTGGACGCACGTCCCTACGTCACTGTGGTCGTGTAGTTCCGGACGTCCACGTCCGGGGGTCACTCCACCAACATGCAATCGCCGTATGAATAGAATCTGTAGCGCTCGGCAACCGCGTGCTTATATGCGGCCATGACGTTCTCTTTTTCGCCGAATGCACAGACAAGCATCAACAGCGTCGATTGCGGCAGGTGGAAATTCGTCAGCATCGCACTTACGACCCGGAAATTGAATCCGGGATAAATGAACAGGTTAGCTTCGCCCGATCCCGACTGAACCCGACCACAGTCCCTGGCCGCAAATTCCAGGGTCCGCACCGTCGTCGTTCCCACCGCAATCACCCGGCGTGATTCATCCAGCGCCCGGTTTATCTTTTCCGCCGCCTCTGGAGAGATCAAGTAACTTTCCGCATGCAGTTTGTGCTCCTCGACTTTTTCTGCATGGACAGGCTGAAACGTTCCCAAACCCACGTGAAGCGTGATCTCAGCAGTCTCGACTCCCCGTTGCTCGATCTGCGCCAAAATTTCTGATGTGAAATGCAGCCCCGCAGTGGGCGCCGCTACGGATCCGCGTTCCCGCGCATAAATTGTCTGGTAACGATCGCGATCTGCTCCCCGATCCTCGCGCGAAATATACGGCGGCAGCGGCACGTGGCCAAATTTTTCAACCACATCAAAGAAGTTTTCAACCGGCGCAAAGCGAATCCGCCGTTCACCGAATTCGCCCCTGTCCACAACTTCGGCCACAAGTTCCTGCTGTTCGCCAAAGAAAATTCGCTCACCGACTCCGATTTTGCGTCCCGGACGCACCAGGCACTCCCACTCGTTCGGCTGCTGCGAAATCTGTTTTATAAGCAACACTTCCACGCGTCCTTGCAGAAAATCACGTGAGGCCGTATTAGCTGTACCCAGCGGCTGCGCTTTGGCCCCGTTTCTTCGTCCATACAATCGCGCCGGAAAAACCCGAGTGTTGTTAAAGACCACCAGGTCGCCGGCCCGCAGCAGTTCGGGCAAATCGCGAAAGCTCGCATCGTGGATCTCACCCGAACCGCGGTCCATCCGAAGCATGCGCGAAGCAGCACGGTCGGCAAGCGGCTCCTGCGCAATCAACTCATCCGGAAGGTGGTAATCGAATTCTGAAACCAGCACATTTGCATTATAAGAACGGCGACGATTGGGGTTTGGCAGCGCGCGGGCAAGATCAAAAGCCTCAACCACAGACAGCACAGAGGTACCAAGAGAAACCCACAGAGGAATGCGCTATCTGGTTAAGCCTCTGTGTCTTTGCTCTGTGAAACTCTGTGTCCTCTGTGTTTAATTTTGGTTCTTTCTATTTGGCCGCATCGGCACAACGTCAGGCAAACCCCGGAAATTACAATCTTTGACAGAAATTCCGATTGTTTCCACTCTGAACCTGCGCTAACATACGCGGGCTGCTAACTTTGGGGATGGCCAGCCAACTTCAATCTCGAGCCCAGATTGTCAAAATAGGCAAAATGTTGCACCAGCGCGGCTTCATCGCGGCCTGCGACGGCAACTTATCGGTGCGCCTGAATCGCAACGAAGTCCTGGTCACTCCTACCGCGATGTCCAAGGGTGGGATGAAGGCGACGGACCTCGTCATCGTGGACATGGCTGGCCGCAAGCTGAAGGGCCGTCGTCACGTTACTAGCGAAATGGGCATGCATCTCCTGATTTACCGCATGCGCCCTGACGTCAACGGGATCGTGCACGCGCATCCTCGAACGGCGACCGGGTTCGCCGCTGCCGGGATGGCGCTAGACCAGCCCCTCGCCTGCGAAGTCGTCATCGGCCTCGGCCAGATTCCGCTGGCCCCCTATGGAACGCCCGGAACTCCGGAACTCGCCAGGACACTTGAGCCGTTAGTCCCGCAATACGACGCCATCCTGATGGCCAATCACGGCGTTGTGACCTACGGCTCCGACTTGCAATCGGCTTACATGAAAATGGAAACCGTTGAGCACTTCGCGCAGATTGCGCTGATCACGCACATACTCGGCCGCCAGCAACTCCTCGACGGCGAGGAGCTGGAAAAATTAGTTGCCGCGCGCAAAAAATATTTGGGCGTTAACTCGGCGGCGTCTATGCCGGTTCACTCGTCGAACGGCAACGGGACCGGCGCGTGCCAGCTGCAATCTGGCAAGTCAAAAACCCGCTCCTTGCGCGATCGAGCTATTCTCCGCCAATCCGAAATCGTATCCCCGTTCGAAAATTAATCCCCAGCGCGGGATATCCGATGACCTCTTCGTACGATCGGTTGAGCGCATTTTCAATATTGGCATACAGCGTGATGCGCGAAGTCACGTTGTACCACGCCCCCGCATTTACAAGAACATAGCCAGGCGTGTGATCAAAGCCGTATCCGAAGAAATCCGAATCAGCGCGCCGCCCGACAAAACTGCCTGATAAGTTGGCCCCCCAGCGAGTTCCAAGATAACTGGTCAGCAAGGTTGCCGAATGCTTGGGCCTGCGCAGCAAAGGCTGGCCCGCCGAAAGGATCGGATCGAAGGCCAGCGGCTCGTTCAGAATCTGGGTTGACGTGTAGGTGTAAGCGGCGTCCACAGAAATTCGGGAGCGAGGCCGGGCGTGAAATTCAACCTCTGCGCCGTGGGCGAGCGATTCATTGATGTTTACGTATTGACCTTTGCAGAAACATGGAAAGTAGTTGAAGTCGATTTGATTACGGAACAGGTTGTTGAAGTAAGTCGCCGAGAAAGAATAATTACTGCGCAGCCGTTGCTCAAATCCAGCGCGGAAAGAGCGAGTTTCTTCGGGGCGTAGAAACGGGTTCGGTACAGTCGGAAAGCCGCCGCCGTTTCCAAACGATTCAGCAAAAGTCGGTTCCTCAATCCCGGTCGCGTAAGAAAAAAGCAGCCTGGTTTCCGAGAATAATTGGCCGCCCTTCATTGCAAGCAAGCTCAAAGACAGCCGGGGTACAAATTTATTTCCAAAGCTTTCATTGTGGACAAAACGGCCACCTGCAATAAAGGTCACCCTTTCGAAGGTGAACAGCTGTTCGCCGAAAACATCCTGATTGCGACGCAGTCCGTGGCTGGTAAAGGGAAGGTCGCCGGTCACGCCATTTTCATCTTCGAACTCGTATCCGGCAGTACTCAATGCCCAACTGCGCTCGGCGTACGTGGCTTGATAATTCACTCCGGCGCGGTTGTAGTCGTTGAGGTTGTGAAACTGGAAATCCTGATCGCCAAAAGGCGTGATGCGATTTCCCTGATCGATTCCGTCTTCATTGGTGCGGTGTAGGGTATAGTCGAATCCCTGAATCTGCTGCTGAAGCCGGGATGGTCCTGAGATGTTCAGTTCCAGGCTGCCCAAAAAATTATTTTGCCTGGCCCGCTGGTCGAGATCGGGAGGGAGCAGCTTTTGGCCGTTGAAGTCCCACTCATTCTGCACCCCGCTCACGCTATTGTCATGCCGCATTCTTAGCCGCAGGGACGCCCAGTCACTCAGCGTTGCGCCGAGGTTCGCGCCTTCGAGCGAGTTCGAATAATCGTCGTTCGGGCCCGATCCCGTTGTGTTGAACTGATTGCCGAAAACGTTGTAATCTAAGCGGCCATTCGCCCCGGCCAGCGACGCGTATCCATTCTCTGTCCCGTAATTTCCGGCGTCGGCGCCGAAGCGTAGTTCGGGAACGGGAGTGCTGCCGGTCCGGCTCCAAACCTGGACCACGCTGGTCATAGCATCTGAGCCATAGAGCGTGCTCTGCGCGCCACGAAGAAACTCCATGCGGTCGGCTTCAAACAGCGGCATGGTGCCGAAATCAAAAGTGCCGCCCGGATCGTTGATTGCCACTCCGTCGACGATCACTTTGTTGTAGCGCGACTCGCCTCCATCTACGAACAGTGATCCCAATCCGCCACGCTGTCCGGCCGTGCCTACAATCGCGCCCGGCAGAAAACGCAGCGCATCGTTGGCCGCAACCGGGCGCATAGTATCGAGCATTGCTCCGCTGAGGGCGTCAATCGATGCGCCTGACTCCTCATCCGGCACAGGAGTGCGGGTGCCGCTCACCACTACGGTTTCGGTCGCGACTGCGAGATGCAGAGTGACCGTCACGGTCGCGCTTTCTCTCGGCTTTTCGGGAGTCAAGGTTAGCCATTGCTCGGCGAATCCCGGGGCAAGAACGTGCACTCGCGAGGCATTGGGAGCGGCATTGCGAAATTGCACAATACCTTGCGCCGAAGTGTTTTGGACCGCCGCGGCGGTGGTTGAGTCTTCAGAAAAGATCTCCACCTGCGCGCCGGGAACGGCGGCAGATTGAGGATCGACAACTCTGACGGTTAACTCCGAAGCCAGAGCGGAGATAGAGAGAAAAACGACAGCAAAAAGCCGGCAGCAGGACCGCATCACTCCTCCTTCAATCGCGAAAGGGGTTGGTGTTGTAAGTTCGCGCCGGTCTCCTGGCTCGCGAGTAAGAATTCGTGACGTGTGGGGCGTGTGGGGCGGGCGCCTCGCCCGCCGAACTGTCACCAACTCAACTTATGCCTCGGGCCTTCCCAGAGAATCTCCAGTGGCCCGGTGCCATGTCCTCGCTTACAGTTGCGCGGCAGCGCGGGATTTACACCCGCTTCCCAATCCTCCTCAAGGCGAGGAGGACGCGCGAACCTCTTCCAAAGCAGGATGAATGTAATTGCTGGAAAGGGAGAAGTCAATGCGGCCAGCTGCGTTTCTTTCGGGGTGTGAAACAATAATTAGCTATGACTCCAGTTGGTCGGTCGGGAAAGACGCGAGCCGAGAAGAAACTCCATGCCGCAAAGTCGCAAGCGTCCCCTCAGCATTCGCGAGATTCGCGAGAAAGAAAACGTGACGGCGGAGATAATTTGGCCGACTTCTTTGCCAAGTCGCCGCTGAGTGGTTCGGGCCTGACGGTAATGAAGCGAGCGGGTCGATTGCGCGATCCCGAATTATGAGCTTGACATCTGTCCGCACTATCCCCGCCGCACTCCTTCAATCATCTACGACTTTGCGACTGCAGCCGGATACTTTTTCCCTCCGTGTAAACTATCTCGCAGCCATGCTTTCCACATCCCACTCGAGCTCCGCCGCGTGATTCCCGACCTCAAAGTCAGCTTCGCGGGAATCGAGCTTAAAAATCCCGTCATCGCTGCCAGCGGCACTTTTGCTTACGGCGTCGAATTCGAGGACGTGGTGCACCTCGACCAGCTTGGCGGCTTTGTGGTCAAAGGTCTTTCCCGAGAACCCATCATCGGCAACCCGCCGCCGCGTTTGTACGAAACGCCCGCGGGAATGCTGAACGCCATCGGCCTGCAAAACATTGGCGCACGGGCATTCATTGAGGAAAAACTTCCCAAGTTGCGCGAAATTAAAGACGCCGTCGTCATCGCCAACATTTTCGGATACACCCGCGAAGACTACGAACACACCATCCAAATTCTCAACCAGGGTGAAGGCATCGCTGCCTACGAGCTGAACGTTTCCTGTCCCAATACTCAGCATGGCGGCATCCAGTTTGGCAGCGATCCGCGCAGCCTCGACGAAGTTGTCGCCACTGCAAAACATTTTTCGCAGCGGCCGCTGATCGTGAAACTTTCGCCTAACGTGACCAGCATCGGCCAGATGGCCTATGTTGCCCAGGAAGCCGGCGCCGATGCAGTTTCGCTGGTGAATACATTTGTCGCGATGTCGATTGATGTGCAGACCCGGAAGCCGCGCATCGCCAACGTCACCGCGGGATTGTCCGGTCCGGCAATCAAGCCCATCGCGGTGCGCATGGTGTATGAGGCGTCAAAATCCGTGCAGATTCCGGTGATTGGCATGGGCGGAATTTCTACCGGCGAGGACGTGATCGAGTTCATGCTGGCAGGCGCGACCGCCGTCCAAGTTGGCACCGCCAGCTATTGGGACCCGCGCGCGACCGAGAAAATTGTGGGCGAACTGCGTGAGTGGTGCCAGCACCACGAGATTAGCCGGCTCGCCGAAGTTACCGGCGCGATGACCGTCTAGTTGTCACTTTTCCGGCCCTCGCGCATCGAATTGTTAGCTAACTAGACTTGGAGGAACCCATGGCCAAAGCTACACTTGCCGCAGGATGTTTTTGGGGCGTCGAAGCCAATTTCCGCCAAATTGACGGAGTGAGTTCCACCCGCGTCGGCTACACCGGCGGAGAGCTGAAAAATCCTACTTACAAAGATGTTTGCAGCGACCGCACCGGGCACGCCGAAGCCGTCGAAGTGGAATACGATCCGGCGAAGGTCAAATACGACGACCTGTTGCAGGTCTTCTGGGAGAACCATGACCCGACGCAGTTGAACCGGCAAGGGCCGGATCACGGCTCGCAATACCGTTCCGCCATCTTCTACCACTCGCCGGAGCAGGAACAGGCAGCGCGCGCCTCGAAAGAAAAGCTCGAAAAATCCGGGCGCTTCACGCGTCCCATTGTTACTCAGATCGTTCCTGCAGTGACTTTCTACGAGGCGGAAGATTATCACCAGCAGTATCTGGAAAAGCGCGGCCTCGCGACCTGCCACATCAAATAAAAACTAAGCCGCAGTCAGCAGAATAGGCTCGCCTTTGGTGATCACCAGGGTGTGTTCGTAATGGGCGGAGGGCCGGCGGTCGGCTGTCCGCACCGTCCATCCATCGTCCGAAAGAAAAGACCTGCCTGATCCGGCGGCGATAATCGGTTCAATGGTGATGACCAGCCCTTCAGTCAAGATCTCCCGCGCGTCGGGATCGGGATAATTCGGTACCCGCGGCGCTTCGTGAATGGTACGTCCGATTCCGTGTCCGCCGAGATCGCGAATCACCGAAAACCCACAGCGCCGCACTTCGCGCTCAACCACCCGACCGATCTCACTTACGCGAAATCCGGCGCGCGCCACCAGCATGGATTTTGTGAATGCCCGCTCCGAGCAGTTAATCAACTCTTGCACTGGTCCTGCAACCGCGCCCACGGGTACGCTTTCGGCGGCGTCCGCCATGAACCCATCTTTTTCAATGGTGACATCGAGCTTGACCACATCGCCATCGATCAGCGCCCGACTGCCTGGGATCCCGTGCACCGCCTCATCGTTGACGCTGATGCAGTTTACGCCGGGAAACTTGTACACCAGCTGCGGGGCAGACTGCGCGCCGTGTTCGCGCATAACCTTGGCGCCAATTTCATCCAGTTCGCCAGTGGTGATCCCGACCCGGACTGCTGCCCGCATGGCATTGAGCATGAGCCGCACAACTGCGCCCGCAGCCCGCAAGCCGGCCAATTCTTTGGGATCGGTGATGGACATGATGGTGCTGTTAAGAGCCGGTCAGTTTGACCCGCAAATCCTCACCAATCCGCTGGCGGATTTCAGCAGGCAGGCGATCATGAACCCGTCGCGCGCCCACTCGAGCGACATCGACTACGGTCGCAGGCGCAGGAGTTGAAACCGCTACGATCAGCCAGATCAGCGCGGAGAGCGCAAAGCCGCCCAGCGCGACTAATTCCAAAATTAAAGTGTGCCGGGGCGCAAAGTGGTGAATCACGCCAAAAGCCAACAGAAAAACTCCGGCAGAAACCGAGGCCAGCACAA
This sequence comes from uncultured Acidobacteriota bacterium, assembly GCA_963702345.1. GTDB lineage: Bacteria > Acidobacteriota > Terriglobia > Terriglobales > Acidobacteriaceae > Gp1-AA145. Next base: position 580,669 of record CAVPCD010000004.1, read on the forward strand.
TCAATCCCACGTCGATTGCGCGATGGATTTGCTGGTGCGAGCGGCAGTGCGCACACTCGGCAAAATGCGCTTCATAATCTCCACGCATTTCGGGAGCGATGCCGGAAATGTCATATCGCCAGCCCGCCAGTATTTTTCCAATGACCGGGTCAACGCATTCATTCATACATCAACCGCCATTCCGCGAAAGATTTGCCCCCAAGTAATCCGTTCGGGCCGCCGCCCAATTTAAAGCAACTCCCGCGTGTAGGGACAGCCGCCCCCGGCTGTCCTACGTGTCTCTAAAGCTGAATTCTCTCACTCGGCGCATTCTGCGCCGCCAGCATAACCCGGTTGCGGATCAAAGTCATCTGCGGCCCAAGCGCATCTTCCGCCGCCCGCAACGCTATTTCCGGATGGTTATTCTGCTCCGACAGGTGCGCCAATACTATGTATGATGCGCCTCCATCGTAGTATTCCGCAAAAAATTGGGCCAGCGACTCGTTTGACAGGTGCCCGACCCGGCTCATAACTCGCTGTTTTACCGACCATGGATATGGCCCAACACGCAGCATTTCAAGGTCATGATTGGATTCGATCATCAGCACATCGCAGCCCCGCAGCTGGTCGCGCACGCTGGGCGGCATGTAGCCCAGGTCAGTCGCAATGCCGATTTTTGTGCCTTCAGCGCGGAAGGTGAACCCCACTGGGTCTGCCGCATCGTGTGGAATGGTGAAAGGCGTGACCATAATGTCGCCGATCTGAAATGACCTACCTGACGAAAAAAGCTCCAGCTTTGTCATCTTCGGCAACTCGCCCGCGTCATCGCGCGCGGCCCGCGCCCAAGCCTGGTGGGTCGCCCCGGTCATGAAGACCGGCACATCAAGTTTTTTGGCCAGCACCGCCAGCCCATAAACATGGTCAGAATGTTCGTGAGTGATGAGGACCGCCGAAATTTCGCGCGGATTGCGGCCCAGCGACTTCAGCCGCTTAAAAGTCTCGCGGCAGGAAATTCCGGCATCGACCAGAATGCAGGCGCACGAGCTTTCGACCAGCGCGCTATTTCCTCGGCTCCCGCTGGCCAACACCGAAACCGAAACACTCATGCACGCAGCATACATTCATCTACTGTGGAAACGGGAGTAACTTCCTGGTTAAGCCGCTACCTTGGGGTAAAAAATTCACGGCTTTCACGCATTAGCACCGATCTTCAGGATCAAGATTTATCAGCGATGATCTGTGAAAATCCGTGGCTCGTGCGCGGGTTTTAGTACTTATAAAATCCATGCCCGGATTTTTTGCCCAGCCAGCCCGCATCCACCATCTTCACTAACAGCGGGCAGGGACGGTATTTAGGATCGCCGAGCCCGCTGTGCAGCACCCGCATGATGTCGAGGCAGACATCGAGACCGATAAAATCCGCCAGAGTCAGCGGTCCCATGGGATGGATCATGCCCAACTTGAAAACCTCGTCGACAGCTTCCGGCGTTGCGACCCCTTCCATAACAGTGAACATGGCCTCGTTGAGCAGCGGCATCAGCACGCGGTTAGAAACAAATCCAGGAGCGTCGTTGACCTCGACTGGCGTTTTCTCCAGCTTTACAGCCAACTCGCGCACGGTCTGAAAAGTCTCGTCTGAAGTCGCCAGGCCGCGAACGATTTCGACCAGCTTCATCACTGGCACCGGGTTGAAGAAATGCATGCCGATAACTTTTTGCGGCCGCTTGGTGACCGCAGCCAGCTTGGTGATCGAAATCGACGAAGTGTTAGAAGCGAGAATTACTTCGGGACACCAGATGCGGTCGAGATCGCGGAACAGTTCTGATTTAATCTCCAGCTTCTCGGAAGCCGCTTCGACGATGAAGTCACACGCCGCAAGCCGGGAACGATCGAGGGTCGCCTCAATTCGCTTCAGGGTCTCTGATTTTTGCGTCTCTGTGATTTTGCTTTTTGCGAGTTCGCGGTCGAGATTTTTGCCAATCGTATCCAATCCACGCTGCAGAAATTTTTGTTCGATGTCACACAAAATCACTTGATAGCCGCTGCGCGCAAACACATGCGCAATCCCGTTGCCCATGGTGCCTGCACCAATCACTCCTACTTGCTCGATTTCCATTGTGTGTTCCTGAACCAAAACTCTGAAGTGAGACCCAAAAGTCTAACACTGGAAAAAAAATCCCAGGGTGCACTGCAGTAAGAATCGCAGCTCAGTAAGCGCGGGCAAAAAAATAAGTTGTCATGCCCACGCCCACGGCGATCACAAACCAGCGCACCCAGACTCGCGGCAGGCGCAGCGAATAGTGCGCGCCGAAATAGCCGCCCAGCGCTGCTCCTAAGATCATTACCAGTGCCTGCGGCCAGTAGACTGCGTGACGCAAAATGAAAATCACAACGGCGATTCCATTAGTTGCGCTACTCAGCACGATCTTGAAGGCGTTCATCTCATGGATGTCGGCCATGCCGAAAGCGGTCAACATCGCCAGGATCACGAACCCCATGCCGCCGCCGAAGTAGCCTCCATATATCGCCACCAGAAGCTGAAAAAACGAAGCTGCCAGGATTGCCTTGGTGGTTGGCTCTTGTACTACTCGCCCCTTGCGTGTGAGCTTTGGACCGAAGATGAAGAGCAATACGGCGAAAAGCATGAGCCAGGGCAATATTTTGAGAAATGTTTGTCCGGGAGTGCGCAGCAACAGTAGCGCGCCGATAATGCCGCCCGCAAGGCTTACCCCAACCAGCGACCACAGCACCCGGCGCTGCACTTTCAGGTGATGGCGAAAGGCACCGCCGCTGAACGTCAGGCCAGTCCACAGCGCGACTGTGTTGGTTGCGTTGGCCGGCACTGCAGGCACACCTGTAAACAGCAACGCGGGAAACGCAATGAAGCTGCCGCCTCCGGCGACGGCATTCAGCGCGCCTCCGAGCAGCGCGGCAAAAAACAGGAGAAGAGCGTTGTGTGGATTAAAGTGGGCGGGGTTCAAACCTGAGTTGTATCAGAGCGGGAAAGGTTGCGGCAAACAGGGTTCCTCTGCGAACTCTGCGTTGGCTCAGCGATCTCTGCGGTTAAAGGCTTTTGCGGCGCCGTCTTGGAACTGCCTTCGGATCGTCAGCCGACGCCACAACAAAAAAAGGTCGTCCACAAAAGGCGGACGACCTTTCACATCAACTGTGTCTATGTTCCGTAGCTGGCGCTGCCGGCTTCGCGCTTCTGATCATTGAACTTGTCACGAACGCGATCGCCAAATTCCTGCACCTTGTTGGTGAGGGTGCCACGAGTCTCTTCGCCGCTGGCAGGCGCCAACAGCATTCCTACTCCTACTCCTACGCCAACCCCGATCAACAGGGCCGCCGTCGTGCTCAGGTAATGGCTATCCTCGCCCCGGAGCGCCTCGGATGCCCGGCCCGCCCGCCGCGATGCCTCGCCATAAGTGTCTTTCGCGCGGCCGCTGATATTTTCAAAGCTGTCGCCCGCCCGCTCTCGAAGCGTTTCCAGCAGGTATACACCGGTTCCGATTAGTAAGTTCCACAACATCTTCTCTTTACGCTGCCTCATTTAGATCCTCCACCAAATTATTTTTTAACCATTTGTGCACATAGGAAGATGCGAATATCCTAGGCTGCGGTTGGCAGAAATTCCAGCGGCTCACGACTACGTGGTGTCAGCTCTGGATGTGGGTCGCAGACGCCGAATGCAAATAGCGGCCTGTGGAAAACCTCTCACTCCTCCAGATCAGCAACCTTCTTTCCATTTTCAGTGCTCGTGGTACTATCCGGCCAGTGGCTGCCAAAGCTAATCCGGACCTGAAAGACCGTCTGGTTTCAGCCGCTCCGGTTGAAGACGATTCGTCTTTTGAACTGAAGCTGCGCCCACAGCGCCTTGGCGAATTTATTGGCCAGTCCAAGGTTAAAGAAAACCTGGCAGTAGCCATCGAGGCTGCCAAATCGCGTGGCGAGGCGCTCGACCATGTGCTGCTCTACGGTCCTCCCGGGCTGGGCAAAACGACACTGGCCACCATCATCGCCAACGAACTGGGCGTGGCCTTTCAGCAGACATCCGGGCCAACCCTGCAAATCAAAGGCGACCTCACCGCAATCCTGACCAACCTGCGCGATAAGCAAGTGCTATTCATCGACGAGGTCCATCGCCTGCAGCCCGCGCTTGAGGAAATTCTTTATTCCGCGCTCGAAGACTACAAGCTCGACATCCTGATCGGCCAGGGCCCGGCCGCCCGCACCCACACCATGGATGTGAAGCCGTTCACCTTCGTCGCCGCGACCACGCGTGCGGGGCTGCTTTCCGCGCCTTTGCGCTCCCGCTTCGGAATTGTCTTGCGCCTTGAGTTCTACAACCACGAAGAGCTGCGAATCATTATCGAACGTTCCGCCGAAATCCTCGGTGTTGAAATCAATCGCGAAGGTGCAATCGAACTTGCCAGCCGCTCGCGCGGAACTCCAAGAATTGCCAATCGGTTGCTGCGGCGGGTGCGTGATTACGCCCAGGTGCGCAGCGCTGGCAAGATCGACCTGCCGACTGCTCAGGCTGCGCTGCAGATGCTCGAAGTTGATCGGTATGGCTTCGACGAAGTCGATCGCAGGCTGCTGCTTGCGATCATCGAAAAATATCAAGGCGGCCCGGTCGGGGTGAATACGCTGGCGGCAGCCCTTGCCGAAGAGCCCGACGCCATCGAAGAAATCTACGAACCCTTTCTGATTCAGATCGGCTTCCTGAACCGCACCCCGCGAGGCCGGGTGGCAACCCAGCTCGCTTACGATCATTTCGGAATCAGCCCGAATAGAAGGCAGAGCTCGCTGTTCTAGTTATCAAAGACGAATCAATCTGAATGGCTGGCTGGGATGGGGATCAGTCGCGCACGGATCAATGAGTGATAACGCTGTGGGTGTTGAAAAAGTCCCTCAACAGAACGGCTTTTCATCTGCGAGCATGCCGTCGCCGAGTTTTCATGTTTCCGTTCGACTAAGTGGTGGCGGGCAGAGCCGGTATCGTCGGCTGACTGAGGAATCGCACCAGTCGCTTGATGTTCTGAGCTACCGCTGCCAGGAAGAACTGCTCGCGCACGAACCTGAGTCTCCGCAGACGCAAGCGCCGCAATCCGATCTGATTCTTCAGTTCCGCGAACAAGGCTTCCACCTTCTTTCTTTGCCGCTGTGCTTTGGCGAACTCTGGCGTGTTGACCAACTCCCGCGCACGTTGTCGAGCTGGTTCGTTCTGGTGGATGATAAGACCCCGGAAGGCAGCACTGGTGCACTGTGGTCGGAGCGAGCACGGGCCACACTTTTTGCGTGTCCCGATGTAGTTGAAGGCTCGATTGCGATAAACTCGGCCACCGTAGTTGAGGAACTGGCCAGCAGGACAGAGATAGCGATTGTTTTCCGGTTCGTACGTGAAACGCTCGGGGCCAAAGAATGGGCTTCTCTTGCGGTGGATACTGTCACGGGTCCGCATGTAGGGAGTGATGCTCCGATCGGCTAGCCATTGCAAGAACTCGCCATTCCCATAGGTCGTATCGGCCGCCACCGATTCCGGCTCTCGTCCTTGCCACTGAGTGAAACGGGTGAGCATGTCTTGCGCGGCAACGGTTTCCTGACTCATGCGCGCCGCCGTAGCTTGCACTCCCACGATAACACAACTGTGATTGTCCACCAGATAGTTGTCGTAGTATCCCAACCGCGCCGGCGTGCCGCCCTTAGTGGCGTAGGTAGAATCGGGATCGGTGGTCGATACCTGGTCTTGCTGCTGCACCGGCTCTTCCACCGGATTCTGCTCCTCCACTTCCGCAAGGTACTGGCGCACGGTCTGGTGACTTGGGCCGCTTCCGCTAACTGCTCGCGCGGAATCCGGCTTTCCTTCGCTGCATTCGCCTCCACGAAGCTGCCATCGACTGACAGATGCTTCCCCTGCACCAGTCCCACTTCCACACACTGCTTCACGATCTGCTCAAACAATTGCTCGAACAGCTTCGATTCCTGAAACCGTCCATGCCGGTTCTTCGAGAACGTGGAGTGATGCGGAATCTCCTGATCGAAACCCAGGCCGGTGAACCAGCGCCACGCCAGATGCATGCGCAGTTCTTCCACCAGTTTCCGCTCGCTGGTGATGCCGTACAAGATAGCCGATCAGCAAAATGCGCAACAGTAACTCGGGATCGATCGACGGACGACCGTATCGCTGTAACTGTTTTCAGTTTCTCCCGCACAAAGGCAAAGCTGATGTGCTTTTCGATCAGCCGCAGTAGATGGGTCTCAGGAACCTGATCTTCCAGGCGGAAGTAATAGAACAGCGCTTCGGAGCGGTCGTGTTGCCCCATCATGATCAGCAGGCCTCCGACGATGAGAATCCAACACAGCATGGGCAGATGCTTTCTTCTAACATGCTTCTGCCGAATCTCATCCTGCTAATCGACGTGACTTTTTCAAC
>CAVPCD010000005.1:0-216662 GCA_963702345.1 uncultured Acidobacteriota bacterium
CCTGGTATCAGGAATTGACGCTATTGCACGGTAAAATGCGACATGATGAAAATGCTCGGACGAATCGCGCTTGGCCATTTGTTGCTCTGGATAACGTTGTCATCTTCGATGGCGGCACAAACTGCGTCGGTGGATCAGCCTCGATGCAAGGTCTATCTCAGAATTGAATCGGCACCACACGCTTTAACGGACTGGCTATATACCCGCAACGGTCGCTGGCGTTATGGCGTTGTGGAGCCTTGGGCCGACGGCCTCAAACGCGCAAGGCGTTCGCCGCCTACAGCTGATGAGGTCACCGCCGCCCATGACAAATTACAGCAGGAAATCGCGGCTTATCGACCTCCAGATCGGCCTGCCGACTTTCCGGACCTAAAGTCATACAGTCCCGTCCAATATTGGCCATTTGTCCCGAAGGACACAATCCAGTTGGAGGATTGGCTGAGAAAAGATGGATTGAAAAAGTATCCGGAATTCTGCCTTAGTACCGACCACGCCGACTACGTTTTAGCAATCGCAATGGCAAGGGGCGGCCCGCGACAGTGCGGGTACACGCGCCATGACCTGTGCTTCGACTTAATGGCTCATTCATCAGCGGTGCTGCTCTACAACGGGCAGAATATTGCTGGAAGCAGTGATCTGTCCGCCAGCACGCCGGAGCAATTTTCCATGGCAGTTGCACTGCATCCGCCGCTAGCGAGCGCAAAAAGACTTTTTACCCCCATGCTCAAATATCTTGCCGACACGGTAGTCACGGGAATCGCAAAATGACAGGGAACAGTCAGAAAGCGGCGGCTCGGCTCGGAACGTCCTGGTCTTGGTACTTCTGCGAGTCATAATCCGGTGTGCTTGAGTTAAATTCCCCCTGCAACTCGGCCAGTTTTCAGTTGCGTCTAACGCCACAGCTCGAAAAGGGTCAGCTAAATGCGACAGTTGTTGTTAAATCGCCATATCACGCAATATCAAAAGGCGCCCACTTTTGCGGTAAGTTGTGAGTCGTTGAAGCAACACACTTACCGAAGAGGAGCGCCTTTATGAATCAAGAGAAGTATATCGGCATGGACGTTCATGATGCCACCATCTCCGCCGCTGTGAAGAATGCTGAGGGCAAGCTGCTCATGGAATGCGTGCTGGAAACCAAGGCAGCCACGATTCTGGAGTTCATTCAAGGACTGAGGGGAACTCTGGCGGTGACCTTCGAGGAAGGGACCATGGCGGCCTGGTTACACGATCTACTGAAGCCCCATGTCAGCCGGCTGGTGGTCTGTGATCCGCGCAAGAACGCGCTGATGAGGGATGGCAACCAGAACGATCGGGTGGATGCACGCAATTTGGCGGAGCTGCTACGCACCAACCAAGTCAAGGCGGTGTACCACGGGAAGCATGGAACCCGTGCTTTAAAAGAGTTGGGGCGGAGCTACTTGACGCTCACCAAAGATAGTACTCGGGTGATGAATCGGATTAAGTCGGTGTACCGAAGTTGGGCCATTCCCTGTGCGGGCACCAGCGTCTATAGCCGCCGTTATCGTGCCGAGTGGCTGGCCAAGCTGGTGGAACCAGGGGTGAGGATTCGAGCCGAGCATTTGTACCAGCAATTGGATAGTCTCGAACCCGTGCGCCAGGCAGCACGACGCGAGCTGTTGCTGGAAAGTCGCAAGCATGCGGCGGTGAAGTTACTGCGTCAGATTCCTACGATTGGTCCGATTCGCTCCGCCCTGCTGGTGGCCATACTGCAGACACCCTATCGCTTCCGCACCAAGCGTCAGCTTTGGGCCTACTGCGGATTTGCCGTTCGGACCTATGACAGCGGCGAGTACCGCGTGGTACGCGGGAAGCTGCAACGCAACCGCGAACGCATCACGGTGCGTGGCCTGAATCGCAACCATAATCACGATCTGAAAAACCTGTTGAAGGGGGCGGCCATCTCCGCCATCGAACGTCCCGGGCCGCTGCAGGATTTCTATGCTGCTCGGGTGGAGAAAGGGATGCGGCCCAGCCTGGCCCGTCTCACCCTGGCACGGAAGATTGCCGCCGTCACCTTAATCATTTGGAAGAAAGGAGTCAGTTTCGACCCCAAACAGTTGCAGCGACAAACAGCTTGAGCATCGCTGAGGAAGCGCCTTCCATTCGGAGAGTTTCCTCTGCTAGTGGTCGGTCGATTTCTCGAGATGCTCGGTTCGAGGGAAGTATCAGTCAATGAGATCCGGCCCCGCGTGCCTTAGGCACCGAGTCACTCATTTCACGTTATGCCCCCTCGGATAACCAGAAATAGCTATAGGCCACGAGCCTCGAATAGAACCATGGTTGACCTTGAGTCGCCATTCGCTTGTCGCTCTCGCAAACTCGACGACGGCCGCTAACTCACCAGAGGAGACTTATCAGAATGGGCACAAGGCAAACTTCTCCAGGGAAGCTTAATTACCGTGGGCTGGATCTCGAGAAAACATCTCATCTCCGGTCGAGGCAGAACTTTTTTCTTGACATCCCTTTTGATAGAACTCATTGAGCATCGCAACTTCGGGATGCCGAGTAAGACACTTGGATGCCTTAGTACAATTCCTTCATGATTGCCCATCTTCGCGGAAAGCTCATTGCGCGCCACCCCAATCAGGTGATTGTTGAGGCCATGGGTGTCGGTTACGACGTGACCATTTCCGTCCCAACTTTTTCTGAGTTGCCGCCCGCTGGCGGCGAGGTTGCGCTGCACATCCACACTCACGTTCGCGAAGACCAGATTGCGCTCTACGGATTTCTGCGTCCGGAAGAAAAACATCTTTTTGAAAAACTTATAAGTGTGAGCGGGATTGGACCAAGCTCGCGATTACCATCCTCAGTGGCATGCCAACCGACGAGATGACCGCAGCCATTCGCGGAAACGATGTAGCCCGACTCACCAAAATTCCCGGCATCGGTCGCAAAACCGCCGAACGCATGGTGCTCGAACTGCGCGACAAACTGCCGCCGGTTGGGACCGATCAGGTGCACGTGATCCCGTCACTGAGCGCAGTGCAGGAAGATGTTTTGTCGGCACTGATGAATCTGGGGTACCAGCGCGCCTCAGCCGAAAAGGCGCTTGGCTCGGTTGAGAAAAACGGCTCGTTCGATGCCATGTTCCGGGCGGCGATAGCCGTGATGTCCAAGTAAGGCCTCTTCACTCGAAAAATCGCGTAACTGTTTGCATTTGCGCAGCTCCCTCTGCGAGCCTCTGTGATCCCTCCGCGCCCTCTGTGGTTAATTTTTTTCTGTAGACAGAACCTGCAACTTAGGTTTTAATCCTGCGCATGCAAACCCTGGGCTTGGCGGATGCCAGCGAGCGCAACGACAGTCGGCTTAAAAGTCTGTTTTGGCCATCGGTCCAAAACGGCGCCGACGTCGATTACCTGGGCGCTCAGGGATACTGGATTTGCACATTCATCGCCGTCGTCTCATTTGGTTTTTCGTTGCTGCAGGGCAGACCTTTTCTGGCCATCACCCTTCTGCTGTTTTTCTATTTCGGAGGCGTCGGAGTGCGCCAGCGCGATCCGTTAGCCGCAGGCATGGTTTTTCTCTTCTACGCGGTAGATACGGTGACCACGGTCTTCTTTATGTTCTTCGCATCCCCTTGGGGAATGATCGTTTTCAGGATCTTCGTGACCGCACTGCTGCTCTCTAACATTCGCGCGACCTGGATTGCTTCCAAGTGGAAGGCAGATTCCGAAGAGGGTGCGCTGCCACCGCGCTTTAACGAAACCTGTTCCGACAAGTTCGCCGATCAGCTTCCCGCCATCCTGTGGCCAAAGGCGCGAATCGCGTATTACATCTTCGGCGCGTGTGTCCTTACCCTGGTCTCGATTGGTTTGGCGAGCATGCTGGCAAAAATGGTCATTCGTGGGATCGCCTAATACCCGAAAGTCATTTTCCAATACAAAATCTGCTGAAGATCACAGTTAGGATGTCGTCGTTCGTAGTCGCGCCGGTGATCTCATCCAGCGGACGCAGCGCGCTGTAAAGATCCAGCAACAGCATTTCGTGCGGAATTTTGTTCTGCACGGCGGCTTCTGCACGATCGAGGCCCGTCAGTGAATCACGCACCAGCGACTGGTGGCGGGCATTAGTGAGAAATCCAGATTCAGCGCTGGAAGCGGAGTCTCCGGTCACGTGCTGAAGAATTGCAGCGCGCAGTTCAGCAATACCTTCCCCAGTGAGGGCGGAGGTGCGAAGTTTGGCAGAGACTGGTCGGACAGGCTTGCCCTGAGCGAAGCCGAAGGGAGTGTCCGACCCACACGAACTCTGCAGGTCCGCTTTGTTGGCGACCACGATGGCGGCGCGTTGCTCGACTTGCGCCAACAGCGGTTCATCTTCATCAGTCGCCGGCTGAGACGCGTCGAGCACCACTAAAACCAAATCCGCATCCGCTAGCGCTTCCATTGATTTTTGAATGCCGATACTTTCGGCTTCGTCGAGGGCGCGGCGAATTCCCGCCGTATCCACCAGCTTTACAGGTATGCCTCCGATCGCGACCGTTTCCGTGACCAGATCGCGCGTAGTTCCCGGCGTGGCTGTAACGATTGCGCGTTCGCGTTCGACCAGACGATTAAACAAACTGGATTTCCCAACATTCGGGCGCCCGACGATTGCCAGTGTCAGCCCTTCGTGAACTAGCTTCCCATAAGCAAACGACCGGGCCAGTTCTTCGAGCGGCGCACGCACTTCGCCAATGTGCTTGAGAATTTGATCACCCGGCATCACCGAAACATCGTCTTCCGCGAAATCAATCCCGGCTTCTAGGGCCGCGATTAGCTCGACGAGTTTTTGTTTAATCGGTTGCAGCCGTCGCGAGAGCGCGCCTTCCAGCTGCTGGGCTGCAACCTTTGCCTGGTAAAGCGTCTGCGAATCGATTAGATCGCTCACCGCCTCAGCCTGCGTCAGATCGATGCGGCCATTTAAAAAAGCCCGCATGGTGAACTCGCCCGGTTCGGCAAGGCGAGCGCCGCGTGCCAATGCCATTTCAACAATGTGCCGCAGAACTACCGGCGATCCATGCGCCGAAATTTCGACGATGTCATCCGTGGTGTAAGAATGCGGCTTGGCAAAATAAGTGACAACAACTTCGTCAATGCGCTGCCCGGTCGCGTGTGGCCGATGCTCGTGTGGCGCGGACACTCCTGTCCGCGAAGGTGTCGGCTCTACTGCCTGCTCGTAAACGATTCCGGAGCGTCCCGACGGTCGGACAGGAGTGTCCGACCCACACGGTTCGATCAACTCCCCGAACACCGCGTGCCCAGGCTCAAGTTCGTGCTTAAGCCGCAGCATGGGCAGAGCAATGGTCCGAGCGTCCGGCCCCGCAAGTCGCACCACGCCAATTCCTCCCCGGCCGGGAGGCGTGGCAATCGCAACAATGGTGTCGTCGAGATTCAACAGGTGAATTGTATTTGAGCGGGACGGGCGAGACGCCCGTCCCTCCGCGACGGAAGGGAAGCTTCTGGGTGGTGAATTTCCACCCTGCTCAGTACAATCAACACTTCCGCTTATGGCTGACGTCCGCCGAGGTCTGATCATTGTCAATACCGGGCCGGGCAAGGGCAAAACGACTGCCGCCATGGGCACGGCTTTGCGCGCCGTCGGCAATGGCATGCGCGTGCTGATGCTGCAATTTCTGAAAGGTTCGTGGCACTACGGCGAGCTCGACGCGGTGCAGGCCTTCGGCGGCAAGTTCATCATGAAGCAGATGGGCCGCGGCTTTGTGAAAGTCGGCGCAGAGAAGCCCGATCCCGAAGACGTACGCATGGTCGAAGAAGCCTGGGCCGAGGGCGAACGGGCGATCCAATCGGGCGAGTGGGACCTGGTGATCCTCGACGAGATCAATTACGCCATCAGTTATGGCATGCTTGATCCTACGAAGGTCGCCGCCGCTTTACAGCAAAAGCCCGAGATGGTGCATGTTATCTTGACGGGACGCAATGCGCATCCGACAATTGTCGAGCTTGCCGACACCGTCACGGAAATGCGCCAGGTTAAGCACGCCTACGAAAAGGGCGTGATCGCTCAGAGAGGAATTGAATATTAGTCGTTGGCAGTTCGTCGTTGGTCCTTCGCGAGAGGCCAACGACCAACGACCAACGACCGACGACGATCATGGCTTGGTTCAAACGACAACCCGTCGAACTGGATTCTTCCGGCGAAAAGAAAATTCGCACCGAAGGATTGTGGGTGAAGTGTGAAGGCTGCCGGCAAATCATCTGGAAAAAGGACCTCGAAGATAACCTGAATGTTTGCCCCAAGTGCGGCAAACATTTTCGCATCGATGCCCGCAGTCGCCTTGCGAATCTCTTCGACAACGGCGACTACGAAGTTTTCAGCGACAACCTAAGCTCCACCGATCCTCTTAAATTTGTTGATCTCAAGCCTTATTCCGAGCGGCTCCGTCGCGCCCAGGAAGACACCGGCCTTACCGACGCTGTCATCAACAGCCGCGGCAAGCTGAACGGCCGGCCGATCATCATCAGCGCCATGGAATACAGCTTTATCGGCGGGAGCATGGGATCGGTGGTCGGCGAAGTGATAACTCGCGCGATTGAGCTGGCGCTTGAGAGCAAAGAGCCGTTGATTATTATTTCCGCGTCCGGTGGAGCGCGCATGATGGAAGGTGTGCTCAGCCTGATGCAGCTGGCAAAAATTTCTGCCGCGCTGGCCAAGCTTGACGAAGCTCGCGTGCCGTACATTTCTGTGCTCACCGATCCAACCACCGGCGGTGTGACCGCGTCCTTCGCCATGCTCGGTGATCTCAACATCGCCGAACCCGGCGCGCTCATTGGCTTTGCCGGCCCGCGCGTAATTGAACAAACCATCCGCCAAAAGCTTCCGGCAGGATTCCAGCGCAGCGAATTTCTCCTCGAGCACGGCATGCTCGACGCGGTCGTCCACCGCAAAGAGATGAAGCAGTACATCGCGCGCGCGTTGGATTTTATGACACCAGCGGCCAGCCATCAGTCTTCAGCGGCAAGTTAAGGAAATCCGTCGCAGGTCGTGCGCCGTTGGCCGTCCGCCGAAATCTGCTGATAGCCACAGCCAGGCTCGCCAGCCCCACCATTTAGTACTTACCAGGAAGACGCGCCGTCAATCCAGACTTTCCGCCGAAGCTGGTACCCTTATAGGTTGAGTGATGGCCAACAACCGCGGGCGGTTTTGGCCAACGACCAACGACGCACGACCCACGACGGTTTTTATGCCTGCCTCTTACCAAACCGCGGTTGCCCGCATGTACGCCCTCGGCCACGAGCTTGCGGACACGCCGTCCCACAAGTTTGATCTGGCGCATATGCGTGTGTTGCTCAACGCGCTCGATCATCCCGAGCGGCGTTTTCCCAGCGTTCTGATCGCGGGCACCAATGGCAAGGGTTCGACCGCGGCCACGCTGGCGTCAATTCTGCAGGCTTCAGGTTTGCGCACCGGCCTGTACACTTCGCCCCATCTGGTGCGAATCAACGAGCGCATCCGCATCAACGGCGAAAATATCGACGACGAAAAGTTTGCCTTGCTGCACGATATGGTTGAGCGCACCGCCGAGCGCCTCATTGAAGATGGCGAACTGCCCTGGCATCCAAGTTTTTTCGAGATGCTCACCGCCATGGCATTCGAGCACTTCGCCACCAGCAAGCTGAACATCGCGGTACTCGAAGTTGGTATGGGCGGCCGTCTCGACGCGACCAATGTTGTCGATCCCAGGGTCAGCGTGATCACCGACATTTCGCTCGACCATCAAAAGTTTCTGGGAAACACCATCGCCGAAATTGCGCGAGAGAAAGTGGGCATTATTCGGCCAGGCGGTGTTGTGGTCACCCTGCCGCAAACTCCCGCCGCGAACGATGTCATCGGCAATGCCATTCTCGATCAGAATGCGATCGGGGTGAGCGCGGTGCCCTATGTGCCTCCGGTGTCGCCAGCGGTGCCCAGTTATGCGGCGGCGAGCACACGCGACGGGAGAATCGTTTCTCGCTATCCACTGCAGGTTCTAGGCAAACAAATCCTCGTCGAGACGCCGCTGGTCGGACGCCATCAACTCCGCAACGTCGCTCTGGCGATATCGGCCGCCGAAGAATTGAGCAAGCAGGGATTTCCAGTAACAGCCGAATCCATCGAGCATGGAATCCGCGAAACCCGCTGGCCAGGCCGCTTCCAGGTGATCCCCGCGTCCAACTCAGCCCCCGAATACGTTTTCGATGTCGCGCATAATCCAGCCGGCGCCTGGGCGCTGCGCTCCACGCTTTCCAACTCGTATGAAGACCGGCGCATGATTTTTGTGTTTGGAGCGATGCGAGATAAAGCAATTGCCGAAATGTGCGAAATTCTTTTTCCATTGGCTGAACGCGTTATCGCGACGCAAGCAGAAAATCCTCGCTCGGCCGCGCCGCAAGAAATCAGTCAAGCAGCCCAGCGAACTCACACAGAAATCGAACCTTCGCCGGACCTCGCCTCGGCATTAACACGCGCAAAGGAAATCGTAGGAACAAACGGCATCATCGTCATAACCGGATCCATCTACGTAGTCGGAGAAGCCATGCGCGCCCTGGGAGTTTCAGCTGATGGAAGATAAGACCGTGTGGAGCGGGCGCCCTCGCCCGCTAAGCAGTGAAGCTGAAACTCTGCAAACGCCGGAAACGGCACATAACAACCAAACATCTTCCGCAAATCGCGACTATGGCCTGCTCAGCCGCTTGCGCTCCTACTTTGTTTATGATCCCCTCATCTGGCTCTACACGGTCGTGTTCGGCATCACTTCCATCCCCTTCGGATTTTTCGACAATAGAGGAACCATCCTGCACGGGTTCGCCCGCAACTGGTCAAAGCTGATCATGAAGACGATTTTTTCTCCAGTGCGGATTATCGGCCTGAAAAAGATCGATACTTCCCGCACCTATGTCTACGCAGTGAACCACGCTTCCGCGCTCGACATCCCGGTGCTCTACGCGTCGCTGCCTTTTCAGTTCCGCATCGTGCACAAAAAAGAATTGCTGGCTTACCCGGTCATCGGCTGGCACTTGAAGCGGTCGGGGCAGGTCTGCGTGGACCAGCAGAATCCCGCGCACTCAGTCGGTCAGATAAAATCTGCCGTGCGCACGCTCAAGAACGGCATGCCGCTGGTTATTTTTCCTGAAGGCGGGCGCACCGCCGACGGCAACATTCAGCCATTTCTTGCAGGGGCATTTTTTATGGCGATCAAAGCCAACGTCGACATTATTCCCATCGCGCTGATCGGCACCTACGAACTCCTGCCCATGGACACATTCCACATCAAGAGCCGCCCGCTCGAGATGCGCGTTGGCAATCCGATCCGTACGAGCGGATTGACATTGCGCAATCTTGAAGCGC
The DNA here is from genome assembly GCA_963702345.1 of uncultured Acidobacteriota bacterium. Classification (GTDB taxonomy): domain Bacteria; phylum Acidobacteriota; class Terriglobia; order Terriglobales; family Acidobacteriaceae; genus Gp1-AA145. The sequence goes on from CAVPCD010000005.1 coordinate 9,346, forward strand.
TCTCAGCAAGAGTGCAGCAAGAAGTTCAAGACTTGTATGATGGGGCCGCACCGGAAGTGTCCCTGAAAACAAATGGCCGCATCAACGCCTAGTTCGAACCTTGGCCGCCATGTGTTTGGAGCAGCGACTTTGGCCTCTGGCCTGATAACGCTGGCCTGGCACAACTCCAACAACGGGCATCGACTGCATTACATTGTTCTCGCCGCAGCTATTGCCCAGATCATCGGCGGAGCTCTGATTCAGTCACGCCGGACCGCAAAAACGGCCGCATTCGTTCTTTGCGCTGCTTATCTTGTCTCTTCCTTACTGTGCGTTCCGCAAATCGTCACTGCGCCGCGGGCCTACAACAGCTGGGGCAATTTCTTCGAGCAATTCTCTCTATTCACGGGCGCAGTGATCGCTTATGGGCACTTGTCATCCGCGTTGTCACCGCGAACGCTTCGTCGAATCGGCTGCATTCTTCTGGGTATCTGCACCGCCTCCTTTGCCCTCGAACAGGCGTTTTACATCGGCCCCACCGCCAGTCTTGTGCCCAAATGGATTCCGCCCGGTCAGATGTTTTGGGCAATCGCAACCACGGTTTTCTTCGCGCTCGCGGCGCTGGCCCTGCTTGCGAATCTACAGGCGCTTCTCGCAGCCCGTCTGCTGACCGCGATGATTGTCGGCTTTGGGCTAATTGTCTGGATACCGCTGCTTCTTTCGCATCCTCACGATCAGTCGACCTGGAGCGAAACCGCCGAGACCTTCGCGATTGCCGGAGCAGCCTGGATTCTCGCTGCCCTCCTCCGCGAGAATCGGACTTGATGGCCGGAGGGAGGGAGAGCGGGTGCCCGACCTGGGGTTGCCCCGCGATAAGAGCGAAGCTTTGTCAAGGCATAGTTATCCTGGCGGTGCGAAGCTTCGGTGATTTTTGCCAGTGGGTAGGGAAGTAGATTGGGCAACCTTTAAATTGGGTAATTTGCTGATTTGACGATCTTGGACCGGGTCTCTCAATTATGGCTGGTCCTTCTGCCCACCACCATTAATGAGCTTCCGAATGGGACCGGGAGGAGGCTCAACGAACTCTGCTCCAGCCGTGAGATTCGGTACAGAAACTCATTCATCCAGCTGTCGCGCGCAACTGGTGCTTCTGGGTTTAGCCTCAGGGCGCGCTCAATGAGTCTGACACCGAGCTTGGCGGGAAACATCCAATGGAACAAGTAGCGCTCCTCGACACTTTCCATCCCGGCACTCTTTGCAACTTCTCGAAATGAGCCCTTCGTATATCGCGTGAAGTGGTGGTTCAGAACATCATGGTTCGTCCATAACAACATGAATGCGGGAACCGTTGCGATGAAAGTTCCTTCCGGTTCAAGCAAATCCATCGCGTGTCTCAGTGCAGCAATTGGATCAGGAAGATGCTCCAGGACGTCCAGCATCAGGATGAGCGAATATTTCTTATTGGGAACGAAGTGCTCGTCAAAGGGACCGATGTGAATGCGATTGCGGTCAGGATTTTCTAAGTCGACCAACTCCGCGCAGGGTTCGACGCCTTCTACGTTGCCGAGTCTTTTCAAGTGTTCAAAGAAGAGACCGTCGCCACACCCAACATCGAGAATGTTGCTCCAACCTCCTGGCGGGCGATACCGCCGTAGTGTTTCGAGAATGTATTTTGTGCGGGCGCGCCACCACCAGTGCTTCTCGAATAAGCTGCGGTAACGTTCTCCATATTCTCGATCCACGGAGTTTCACCGGCCCGCTGAGTACCCTTTGGCCATTTCGTCCGGCCGATTGACGCCTTCGGTATGGTTGACTATCGCCTCAGCCGCGACAAGTTTGCGGACGATGTAATGTGGACGCCCCTTGGCTTCTTCATAGATCCGGCCCACGTACTCCCCGATGACTCCCAGGAAAAACAGGTTGACGCCGGAAAGGAATGTTATCGCCAGTATCAGTGCGGTGAATCCTTGCGGAGTTCCGCGCCAGAATTTGGCATATACCGAATAAACTGAAAATGCAAAGGACAATGCCATGGCTCCAGCGCCTGCGAGCGCAGCTGCCCGCAACGGAACAATAGAGAAGGCGAATATGCCATCAGAAGCCAGCTTTAGTAGGCGTAACGGGCTGTACTTGGTTCGGCCGGCATAACGTGCGCATCGCTCAATAGGAACTCCGATTTGGCGAAACCCTACCCAGGTTCGCAATCCGCGCAGGTAGCGATGCTGTTCCGGCATTCTTTTTATTTCGTCCAGAACTCTACGCGACATTAAACCGAAGTCGCCCGCATCCAGCGGGAATCTGGTGGAAGAGAGGAGTGCGATCAGCCGGTAGAAAGTCCAGTAGCAGGCGCGAAGCCACCAGGACTCTTTTCGATTGACGCGCTCGACGTAGACGACGTCGTATCCCTGTCGGTAATGTTCGAGAAGGGTTGTGATCGCCTCCGGCGGGTCCTGCAAATCGCCATCCATCAGGACGGCAACATCTCCGCTCACGTGATCGAGGGCTGCTCCGAGTGCGGTTTGATGCCCAAAATTCCGCGAGAGCGCAACTGCCTTAATTCTTTGATCAGCAGCCGCACTGCTCTCCAGAATTTTCCAGGTGTGGTCAGAACTGCCATCATCAACAATGACAAGCTCATGCGGACCGCCAGGAATGTGGTCGAGGACTGCGCACGTCCTGCGTAGCAATTCGGGAAGGACGTGTTCTTCGTTGTAAACCGGAATGGCTACCGAGACGCGCTCACACGAGTTCATTTTCGCGCCCTCCCCTTGAAATACACCATTTCCCATAGCGTGATACCCGCACCAGTTAATGGATAGGACTCAAAGAACACCGGATCGAAGATGGCGGAAAACATTGTCCGCCATTCTGCTAGCGACCGGGTGAATTGGCCGCGATCCAAACGCGCCAACCATTGCGAAACCGAGCGAGCCGGGGGCATGACCAATTCGAGGATATGAACGCATCCGTGTTCTGAAAGTACCATGTTGGCATGCGAAAGAATGCTTATTACGTCATCGGAATCGAGATGATGCAGGAAGCTGTTGACGAGGACGAAATCGAAGCGAGCATTAGCAGGGGGATGGTAGCTTCGTACATCGGCCGCAATAAACTCCCGCTGGTAGCGCTGCCGAGCATAGGCAATGTACTCCGGGTTGATGTCGACGCCCAAGTAATCACTATGGGCGAAATATTTCGCATTGGTGCCGGGACCGCATCCAATGTCCAACACCTTTCGGGCGCGGCGTAAATCATTGTGAGCACGGATGGGCGCGAATTTCTGGTCCGCAAATGGCGCTTGCCACGCCCGATAGACCCAAGGCTGCTCAAGCAGGCGCTCAGCAAATCTGTTCACTGTCGAACTCCTGAGATTGGAGTGTCATTCGGCGCTCTCAATGCTTGATCAACTCCATTATCCAGCCGGGATTGATGGGAATTGCAACCCTGTTCCCCGGCAAAGCGGATTCGAACTTTTTGACGAATACAGCAAACTGAAAATTTTCTAAGGGCGTCAACCGCCAATCGCTGTAGATACCAATGGGCAACAAGAACAGCAAAGCCAGTGCACAACCGCGCGCGATAGAAAAGGAAGCTTTGCGAGTCGCCACCCAAAATAACGACCCTAAAAATGCGAGCATGGGGAAGAAATAGTAGCGATTTCCGCACCCCGGCCTGGAGAGCCAATACCACTGAGTATGGTCCGGAGTGCCTGCAAGCGGATTGATGAGATCGAGTGTGAGTAAGGCATACGCGAAAAGAATAAATAGGCGCAATTCCATCGGCCCGGAACGAAAGGCGTACAACAGAAAAGCGAATCCGACGACGGTGCAGATGACCTCAATAGGAAAGATGCCATGCAAGTTCGCGATTAAGCCTTGAGTCTTTAATCCCAGTAGAGACGAAAAAAAAACCTGCCGACCGAGTATGCCGGCAAAATCGTGAAAATTAACTCCGTTCGGCCCTCCGTCGAATACCAGTTGACCCGCAAAATTGACGTGCGGTATTTGGCGCGAGTGCCAGTGCAAGAGCAGCGAGATGGTCTGCACAACAGTGCCGGGTAGGAGCAATGCGAACGATGCAGCAGACCAGCTATCTCCCCGGTTCCACCACATCAGGGCGGCAACCGGAACGAGCAGAATACCCATAGGGCTGCTCAGGCAGGCAAGGACCAGCACGACTCCGTCGAAAATCTTCCAGGCGCGAGTTTTTGGGGCTTGGGCCAGCAAGAGCAAACATGCGAGTAGTGCCTGATGCCATTGGAGATTTGTTGCCGTGACGTGAATCTCGAAGCTGTTAGGCAGACCCAGGTAGACGGATCCGGCTAACAAGCGAATCGACCGGGGAACGCCGGAGAAGCGGGATGACAGGAAAACATTGACCGGTAATGCTTGAACTGTGATCCCCACCAGATTCATGAACAGGGGCGCCCACGCAAATGGAACCAGCAATGCTAGGAGAGCGGTTGTTCGAAGCAGGGTGTGAAAATAGCCGCCATAGGTTAGTAAGAGCGAATGAAGGCCCAGCTGATACGCGTCGCGGAAAAACAATGCGCCGTCTTCGGCGAAGAATTGCGGATTGAGTAGGGCGTCGGGGCGGCGGGAAAAAATTAAAAGGAATGCAGCCGAGAAGACCGCCAACTGGAACCCGATGCCTCCAATGTGCCAACCGACACGGGCCCCATCAACGCGTGCAGGTACCAAAACTGGGGCGGCTGCGCTCATACGAAGTTGAGTGAACCCATGGACTCTTTTACGAGCAGTTTAACGGTGGTGACAGAAACACAGCACTCAGGTCCCGGGGTACATTTCGATTTTTGCATCAAGGTGCGCGCTAGGCCAGTGTTGAATGATGGCCGAAAGTAACTATAGTTTTCTAGCGGGCGCTGTTCCGCGAGACCAATTGAAAGGCTGGCGGATCTGGTTGCAGCAAAACTGAGACCTGGTGAACAAAAATTACTCGGCTTTAGCGCCATGGAGCGTTAGGTTTGAAATTTCACAGCAATCTTGGATTTCCCCGTGACGGGATATACCGCCAAGTATTTGTCGGGCAGAGCGCTGCGAGGATCTAATGATCCTGCGGCAGGCAGGAGTCTCTCGCCAACCCGGGGTGGTTGCGCGCCATGTACCGCTATGGTAACTTCTATAATTGTCCCATTAAAGAAAAGGGATTAGCGTGAGGAGGAGCCTCTTCAGTAAAAACAGGCTTCGGTTCTCACCTGCTGGCGTAGCTCAGCTGGTAGAGCATCTGATTTGTAATCAGAGGGTCAGGGGTTCAAATCCCTTCGCCAGCTCCAGATTGACAGGATTAGCAGAGCAGGCGGCGGACAGCTTTTCCATCGGCACTCCATAAGGGAATTTTCCAGATGAGTTGTTAGCGCGGGTAATTTCTCACGCGCACTTTCTGATCCCCAAGTGGCAAGGCGTAATCGCAACGATAGTTGCGGCGTGGCTGAAAAAGCTTTTAGCTATTAGCTCTTGGCTTTTAGCTATATCGGGTTAGCTGAGAGCTAAAGGCTAAGAGCTGAACTTGCACAGGTGGGTGAGTGGTTAAAGCCAGCAGACTGTAAATCTGCCCCTCCTCGGAGGTACGAAGGTTCGAATCCTTCCCTGTGCACCAGATTTTTGCGCGGGACGCAGGTTGAGTTTGTGGCGAAAAAATTAGTGATTGCGTTGGCAGCATACGTGGCGTTGGCGGCTTTGGCGTTCGCGACCTTGCCGGACCCGAGAGTGCGGGGCGTGACGCTGGCGATTTTGGCCATGTTTGCGGTGAAGACGTGGGTGCGGCGAAAAGATGTGATGCACCCGGATGGCGAGAGCCAGAGCGATTGAAAGGTTTGAGTTTTAGCTGAGAGCTGACGGCTAATGGCTGACAGCTGGTTTTAGCCGATGTAGCTCAGTTGGTAGAGCACTCCCTTGGTAAGGGAGAGGTCATCAGTTCAATCCTGATCATCGGCTCCAGAGATTGCGGTTGAGTTGGCGTTATCTAAGCGTTGGGTGTGGCGGACGACCGACGACGGACGACCAACGACGGTTTTTTGGCGGGAGTAACTCAGTGGTAGAGTCACAGCCTTCCAAGCTGTTGGTCGCGGGTTCGATTCCCGTCTCCCGCTCCAGAAATTGAGCCGTTCAGCGGGCGTGCGAGCCCGCTGGCGAAATCCCGAGCGGAGTCGAGGGATCTGAAGGGTGTGCGAGCCGTGGCTTTCGAACAGGCAACAATAAAAGTCGAGAAAGAAAAAGAATTTGGCGAATTGAAGGCTGCGATCAGCCGCGCATTCGCTCCGGAGAATGTTGAGAAATACCTGAAGCGAATGGCGAGCACGGGCTTGCGGATCCGCGATTTTGATTCGGTGCTGGCGAAGCGGGTGCTGGAGCAGGTTGGGGCGTTGTCGGGATCGGCAAAAGATTTGTATGCGGCGCTGACTTTGACTGATCAGGCGCAGATGAAAGAGTTTTATCTTTCGAAGATTGAGGAAGCGAGCCCGGAGTTGAGGGCGAAGTACCAAAAGCTTTATCAGTACTACTGACAGTCGCGGACAGGAGTGTCCGCGCCACACGGTTTAGGTTTAGCTAAAAGCTAGGAGCTAAGAGCTGATTTATGGCAAAAGAGAAATTTGAACGTAATAAGCCGCACTGCAACGTAGGCACCATCGGTCACATCGATCATGGGAAGACCACGCTGACGGCGGCGATCACCAAGGTTTTGTCGAAGCACAACCCGAAGATCCAGTTCCGGTCGTTTGATTCGATCGATAACGCTCCGGAAGAAAAGGCGCGCGGCATAACCATTGCGACGGCCCACGTCGAGTATGAGACGGCGAACCGGCATTATGCGCACGTGGATTGCCCCGGCCACGCTGACTACATCAAGAACATGATCACCGGCGCGGCGCAGATGGATGGCGCAATTTTAGTTGTGGCGGCGACTGATGGACCGATGCCGCAGACGCGCGAGCACGTGCTCTTGGCGCGCCAGGTGGGTGTGCCGTACATCGTCGTGGCGCTTAACAAGTGCGATGCCGTCGATGATCCTGAGCTGCTCGACCTGGTGGAGCTCGAAGTCAGAGAACTTTTGAAGTCGTATCAGTTTCCGGGCGACGATGTTCCGGTCGTTCGTCTCTCGGCGCTAGGCGCGCTGAATGGCGAAGCCAAGTGGGAGAAGCAGGTGGATGCGTTGATGGAAGCGGTCGACAAGAGCGTACCGCAACCGGCGCGCGAACTCGACAAGCCGTTCCTGATGCCGATTGAAGATATTTTCTCGATTCAGGGTCGCGGCACGGTGGTCACGGGCAGAATCGAACGCGGCAAGGTGAAGGTGGGCGAAGAAGTTGAAATCGTCGGCTTCCGCGACACTCGCAAGACGGTTGTGACCGGCGTCGAGATGTTCAAGAAGCAGCTCGATGAAGGCATGGCGGGCGACAACGCTGGGCTGCTGTTGCGCGGCATCGCGAAAGAAGACGTTGAACGCGGCATGGTTTTGGCCAAGGGCGGATCGATCACGCCGCACACCAAGTTCAAGGCGGAAGTTTACATTCTGACCAAAGAAGAAGGCGGACGGCACACGCCGTTCTTTAAGGGATATCGTCCGCAATTTTATCTGCGAACGACGGATGTGACCGGAGTTGCCGAGTTGCCATCAGGCACCGAGATGGTGATGCCTGGGGACAACGTGCAGCTGGTGATTGAGCTGATCACGCCTGTGGCGATGGAGAAAGGCTTGCGCTTTGCCATCCGTGAAGGTGGACACACGGTGGGCGCGGGCACGATCTCGGAGATTATTCAGTAGCAAGGGCGTCGCACGTCGGTGGTCGTGCGTCGTTGGCCAACAACCAAGCAAGCAGGTTCCTCACCGCCAAAGCGGTTCGGAATGACAGAGTTTTTGATTTATACGTAAGCTAGAAGCTAAGAGCTAAAAAGCTAGGAGCTGTTTTTGTATGCCCCGAGAGATCATTACAATGCAGTGCGGTGATTGCAAAGAGCGGAATTATTCGACGACGAAGAACCGCAAAACCAAGCCGGACCGGCTGGAGCTGAAGAAGTTCTGTACCCGGTGCCGTAAGCATACGCCGCATAAAGAAGTGAAATAATTTACGAATTGTCGGATTTACGGATCGACGAATTTCAATACGACAATCCGAAAATTCTTCAATTCGTAAATGAACACAGGGGCGTAAGCTCAACGGTTAAACTGTCGGTCTCCAAAACCGAACTTGGGGGTTCGAATCCCTCCGCCCCTGCCAGAGATCGAAGCAGCAGAGGCCGGTTGCGGTAACGAGCAGGAACAGGAATTAAGAAAATGGCGAATTCAGCAGTAGTAGCGCGAGAGAATGCGACCGGGATCAAGTCCTGGCCCGAGCGCGTCAAATCTTTTTATAACGATGTGCGCACGGAAATGCGCAAGGTCACCACGCCTTCGCGCAAGGACGTGCAGGCGACCACAGCGGTAGTGCTGATTGCGGTATTTTTATTTGGGCTTTATTTTTGGATTATCGATAACGTGATCGGGCGCGGTGTGGACTATCTGTTCCGCTTCTTCACGAAGTAGGTCAAAGGATTCTGAATTTTATGCAGGATGAACCGAACAAAGAAATCACGGACGCGGGCACACCGGCAGAAGCCGGCACGACCGTCGCCGAGCAGCCGCGCAATCCCAATATGAAGTGGTACATCATCCACTCGTATTCGGGATTTGAGCGCAAGGTAAAAGAGTCGCTGGAGTCGCGGGTGCGCGCATTCGGGCTCGAAGAGAAGATCGGCAAGGTGCTGATCCCGACTGAGTCGGTCACCGAGGTTCGCGGTGGCAAGAAGTACACCGTGGAGCGCATGTTCTATCCCGGCTACGTGCTGGTTGAAATGGACATGGACGACCACGTGTGGCACGTTGTGAAATCCACGCCGCGGGTCACGGGATTTGTAGGAACCGGGCAGCAGCCCACGCCGCTTTCTGAAGAGGAAGTGCAGCACATTGTTTATAAAGCGGGCGAGTCGAAAGATCGGCCGAAGCTCAAAGTCAAGTTTGAAAAGGGCGAGACGGTGCGGATCGGCGAAGGTCCTTTCGCAACTTTCACTGGCACAGTGGACGACGTGAACGAAGATCGCGAAACCTTGAAAGTGATGGTCACGATTTTCGGGCGTTCGACACCGGTGGAGTTGGAGTTCAAGCAGGTAGAGAAGCAGGGGTAACGACGATTCGTGTGGGTCGGACACTCTTGTCCGACAAATCGCGAAGCGTGGCTTCGCAGGACAGCCGAGGGCGGCCGTCCCCGCAATGTTCGAGTTAGGGAAGGAATATGGCGAAAAAAGTTACAGGTTCAGTGAAGCTACAGATTGCGGCGGGCAAAGCTACGCCGGCGCCTCCGGTTGGTCCGGCATTGGGCCAGGCGCAGATCAACATCATGGAATTCTGCAAGCAGTTCAACGCTCGCACCAGCCAGAAGGAACTCGAAGGGCTGATCATTCCGGTGGTGGTCTCGGTTTATAACGACCGCTCGTTTACGTTCATCACCAAGACGCCACCGGCTTCGATTCTGTTGAAGCGGGCGGCGGGAATAGCGAAGGGATCGGGCGCGCCCAACAAAGATAAAGTGGGAAAGGTCACTCTAAAGCAGGTTGAGGACATCGCGAAGCAAAAAATGCCGGATTTGAATGCGGCCTCGGTGGATGCGGCGGTGAAGAGCGTGCGTGGAACCGCAAGGTCGATGGGGATTGAAGTAGTTGGATAGAGAGCCGGGAAGGGCATGGCTTCAGCCGTGCCGTAAGGCGTCACAGATTTGGGGGCTTTAGCTCCTGAGGTTCGCGGGCGAGGGCGCCCGCGCCACATAAAATGTCATTGACTACGGCTGACCGGAACAATGATCAGCGGTGGGAGACGGAGAAGAAATGAAAAAATCTGGAAAAAATATCGAGAAGTCGAGGAAGGCGGTCGAGCAGCGGCCTTATGTGCTGAGCGATGCTGTGCCTCTTCTGCAAAAAGTGAAGTTTGCGAAGTTTGATGAGACGGTCGAAGTCACAATGCGGCTCGGCGTTGATCCCAAGCATGCGGACCAGATGGTGCGCGGAACGGTCGTTCTTCCGCACGGACTCGGCAAATCGAAAAAGGTTCTGGTCATTGCATCCGGCGACAAGCAGCGCGAGGCACAAGAGGCGGGCGCGGACATCGTTGGCGGCGAGGACATGGTCGAGAAGATCAACAAGGAAAATTGGACCGACTTTGACGCGGTCGTTGCCACGCCTGACATGATGAAATCAGTCGGACGCCTGGGCAAAGTGCTTGGCCCGAAAGGCTTGATGCCGAATCCGAAGACTGGAACCGTGACCTTTGACGTGGCCAAGGCCGTGCAGGAAGTGAAGGCTGGAAAGGTCGAGTTCCGCACCGACAAGACTGCGCTGGTACACGTTCCGGTGGGCAAGATTTCGTTCCCAGCGGAGAAGTTGGTCGAGAATGCGACCGTGCTGATCTCTAGCGTTATCAAGGCCAAGCCGTCGGTGGCCAAGGGCAAATACATCAAGGGCGCCTATTTGAGTTCGACCATGGGGCCGGGTATTGCGCTGGATACTACAGCGATTGAGACGGCGTCGAAGGCATAACCGGCCTGAAAGGCCGGTGGACAGCCGAGGGCGGCTGTCCCCACAAAAGACATTCTGAGGGAAATTGACATGGCAGTTACGCGAGCTCGAAAGACCGAACAAGTTGAGAAGTTAGGTAAAGACCTGCAGAACGTTTCTACGGTCATAGTCACGACCTACACCAAGCTGACCGTGCCGCAGGATTACGAACTGCGCAAACTGCTGCGAAGTTCGGGCGCGAAGTATGCGGTGGTAAAGAACACTTTGGCGGAGCGCGCCGCCAAGGGCACGAAGGTTGAAGAGGCGTTGAAGGACCTGTCGGGCGTGACTTCGATCGCTTACACCGCGGGCGATCCGGTGGCGCTGGCGAAGGCGCTCTCGAAATACGCGAAGGACAACCCGGAGTTTACCTTCAAGGCTGGCATTGTAGAAGGCCGCGTGATCTCGATCAAAGAGATCGAGTCGCTCGCGACCATGCCGTCGAAGGAAGAAATTTACTCGAAGCTGCTGTTCCTGATGAATGCGCCGGCGCAGCGCCTGGTTACGGTGATGAATGCCGTCGGACGCGATATTGCGGTGGTGATCAATCAGGGTGTCGAGAAGCAGAAGTTCGGCGGAGAGGCGACTCCTGCCGGAGTCTAGAGATTTTGTAATTGGGTAATTTTGTAATTTGGTAATTGAAGATCCAATTCCGAATGCAAATGCCCGTGCAAATTTTAGCTATCAGTGGCAAGGGTTGCGTACTTTCTAAAATTGCGTTGTCTGGCGTGATGTGACGACGGTACGCACTGGAAACTTTCCCACGGATAACATAATCGGGCGAAAAGCCCAGAATTGAGCGATCAAGTTTCGGGTTGAAAATTTCCCGATTACAAAATTACTCAATTACCAAATCTGATAACTGGAGACTGAAATGGCAGATTTACAGCAATTGGAAGAACAGATCGTTGGGTTGTCGTTGCTCGATGCGGCGCAACTGGTGAAGCGGCTTGAAGAGAAGCTTGGCGTGTCGGCAGCAGCGGCAGCCCCGGTTATGATGGCGGGCGGCGGAGCTGGCGCGGGCGCAGCTGCGGCCCCGGCAGAGGAGAAGACCGAATTCAGCGTCGTCCTGAAAGAAGTTGGCGCCAACAAGATCAACGTCATTAAGGCAGTCCGTGAAGTCACCAGCCTGGGATTGAAGGAAGCCAAGGATCTGGTGGACGGCGCGCCCAAGACGGTGAAAGACGGCGTCTCGAAGGAAGAAGCTGAGACAATCAAGAAGAAGTTCGCTGACGCTGGCGCGACCGTAGAAGTAAAGTAACCGACGTGTGGCTTCGGGCGGTAGCGCCCGGGGTCGGCGGGCGGGGACGCCCGCCCCTACACGGCTAAGTTCTTTATTTCTTGGTTGATAACGTTTCGGCTTGCAATTTTTTGACCACTACTTGGCGAAATCGTAAAGCGGTGCTATTATTGTTAACAATAGCACCGCTTCCTACTTCATCCAGGTAAGCGACCTCCGCAATTTTGTATACAGGGAAGCGGAGCGAGGTTGCGAACACGGATTGGCAAACTGTCTTGCGGGCGGCAGGACGGGAAACAGGCATACTGGCGCGAAAACGACAAAATTCATTTGGCCATGCGCTGTGCGCGGCGCCTGAGGGACGCATTGTCCCTAAGGGCGCATTTGTGTGTCTTTTGAAACCGGTACCAGGCACTCGGCTTTTGGTAGTCAACCTCGCCGGTAAAGTGCCAGTTGCAAATTGCTAACTGCAGTTCCTCTGCCCACGTATCCGCTGTGACGCAGCCCCCGCGCTGCGCATAAAAGTTTGGGAGTATTCCGAATGTCGAAAAAGAACGGGTTCCGTCATCGTTTTGATTTTTCCAAGATTCCAGCCACCATCCAGATCCCTAACCTGATCGAGGTGCAGAAGCGTTCGTACGAGCGTTTCCTACAGATGGACCGTCTGCCTAGCGAGCGCGATGACGCCGGCTTGCAGTCGGTATTTCAATCTGTTTTCCCGATCAGCGATTTCCGTAACATCTCGCAGCTTGAGTTCGTCGATTTCGCGATCGGCAACTGGGAGTGCAAGTGCGGCCACTTGAAAGGTCTGCATCACTTGCGCACCACTTGTAAGAATTGCGGCTCGACGGTGATAACCGATCCGTTTCATCCCGGCGATGTGCTCTGCCACAAATGCGGAACCTACAACGCAAACACTCCGGATTTCTGCAACAAGTGCGGCGACCCGGTCGGATTGCAGCTGAAGTATGACGTGCCGGAGTGCGAAGAGCGCGGCATGACTTACTCGGCGCCGTTGAAGGTCACCATGCGCCTGACCATCTTTGATAAGGACGCGGAGACGGGGAACCGTTCCATTCGCGACATCAAAGAGCAGGAAGTTTTCTTCGGCGACGTTCCGCTGATGACGGAGAATGGAACCTTCATCGTAAACGGCACCGAGCGCGTGATCGTCAGCCAGTTGCATCGCTCGCCGGGCGTGTTCTTCGAAACTGCGAACAACCGCACCTATTTCCTCGGAAAGATTATTCCTTACCGCGGATCGTGGGTGGAGTTCGAGTATGACCAGAAGAACGTGCTTTACGTTCGTATCGATCGCAAGCGCAAATTCCTGGGCACGATTTTCCTTCGCGCGTTGGGACTGCGTTCGAGCGAAGACATCCTGCGCACCTTCTATACGGTGGATCGTCTGGTAGTTCGCGACAAGAAGCTCTTCTGGACGCTCGATCCTTCAGGCGAGAAAGGCACGAACCTGATCGGCATGAAGCTGGCGCACAGCATCAAGTCGAAGTCGGGAGATGAGATTGCGCATTCCGGACGCAAGATCAATGCCGCGATCCTGAAGGAAATTCACAAAGCGAAGATCAACGAAATCGAAGTTGACGTCAGCGATCTCGAAGGCGCATGGGCGGCCGGCGATATCGTGGACACGACTTCGGGCGAAGTAATGCTCGAGGCCAACACCGAACTCACCGCCGACAAGGTTGCGAAGATTCTCGAGTCGGGCGTGGTCGAGATGAGCCTGTTCTTCCCCGAGCGCGATGACGTGGGCACGGTCATCAGCCAGACGTTGAAGCGCGATTCGGTGAAGACTCCGCAGGAAGCGCTGATTGAGATTTACCGCAAACTCCGGCCGGGCGACCCGCCGACGCTTGATACTGCAACTGCGCTGTTCCACGGCATGTTCTTTGATGCCCGGAAGTATGACTTCTCTCGCGTGGGCCGGCTGAAGTTCAACATCAAGCTGTTCGAGAACAGCGATGCCAGCAGTCTGGACAAGCGCACCCTTGATCCGGACGATTTCTACGCGACCATCCGCTACCTGCTGAAGCTTCGCAAGAACATCGGCAATGTGGATGACATCGATCATCTTGGCAATCGACGGGTTCGCGCGGTTGGCGAACTTCTCGAGAACCAGTTCCGCATCGGCCTGGTTCGTATGGAACGGGCTATCAAAGAAAAAATGTCCGTGTACCAGGAAATGTCAACGGCGATGCCGCACGACCTGGTTAATGCCAAGCCGGTAATGGCGGCGATCCGCGAGTTCTTCGGTTCATCGCAGCTGTCGCAGTTCATGGATCAGACCAACCCGCTGTCGGAGATTACCCACAAGCGGCGTCTGTCCGCCCTTGGGCCGGGCGGTTTGTCGCGTGAGCGTGCAGGATTCGAAGTCCGCGACGTTCACCCTACGCACTACGGACGTATCTGCCCGATTGAAACGCCGGAAGGTCCGAACATTGGACTGATCTCGTCGTTGAGCTGCTATGCGCGCATTAATGACTACGGATTTATCGAGTCTCCGTATCGCCGGGTGAAGAATGCCCGCGTGGTTGATTACGTTTCGGTGATCAATGCGGGTGATAGCGAATACAAAACTGGCGATCACATCGAGAAATCGGAAGCCGAGAAGGTGAATGCCGAGCTCAAGGAGCGCCGCAAGCGTCCGGCAGAGCTGGAACCGTTCTCGTTCTATCTTTCCGCGTGGGAAGAGGACAAGCACGTCATCGCGCAGGCCAACATCGAGCTCGATGACAAGGGCCGACTGGTGGGCGATTTGGTAAATGCCCGCAAGGCCGGCAACTTCGTACTGGTGGCCAAGGATGAAGTCGACTATGTCGACGTCAGCCCGAAGCAGCTGGTATCGGTTGCCGCGTCGCTGGTTCCGTTCCTCGAGCATGACGACGCCAACCGCGCCCTGATGGGCGCGAACATGCAACGGCAGTCAGTGCCGCTGCTTCGCGCAGAAGCCCCGATTGTGGGTACTGGAATGGAGGGCGTTACCGCTCGCGATTCCGGCGCCGTGGTTCTCGCACGTCGTAACGGGATTATCGACTCTGTCGATTCCGAGCGCATTATCGTTCGGGTCGAGGGAGAACACCATCCCGGACAGTTGTCGCGCGAAGTTGGCAGCGATATTTATCAGCTGACGAAGTTCAAGCGTTCCAACCAGAACACATGCATCAACCAGAAGCCGGTTGCAGTTAAAGGTCAACGCGTGGTGAAGGGCCAGGTCATTGCCGACGGTCCTTGCACCGATCATGGCGAGTTGGCGCTGGGACGTAACGTCCTGGTCGCTTTCATGCCCTGGCGCGGTTACAACTTCGAAGACGCAATCCTGGTTTCCGAAAAGCTGGTGCGCGACGACTATTACACCTCGGTCCACATCGAGGAGTTTGAAATTGAATCTCGCGATACCAAGCTGGGGCCGGAAGAAGTCACGCGCGATATTCCAAACGTCAGCGAATCAACGCTGCGCAATTTGGATGAAGCTGGCGTGATCCGCATCGGCGCAACCGTAAAGCAGGGAGACATTCTGGTCGGCAAAGTCACGCCCAAGGGCGAGACCCAGCTGACGCCGGAAGAGAAACTGCTGCGCGCCATCTTCGGCGAAAAGGCCGGTGACGTTCGCGATGCTTCACTCTACTGTCCGCCCGGGATCGAGGGCGTGATCGTAGATGTGAAGATCTTCTCCCGCAAAGGCCAGGAAAAGGACGAGCGGGCGAAGTCGATTGAAGCCACGCAGATTGCGAAGCTCGAGAAGAACCTTTCCGACGAGATTCGAATTCTCACCGACGAGCGCTTGAAGCGTTTGGAGAATATTCTCGGCGGCAAGGAAGTGCAGGCCGACCTGCACGACGAGCGCACCAACAAGCGCTTGCTGACCAAGGGCGCGGTCCTCGATCGTGATGCCATCGAGCGCATTTCCACGCGGAACCTTAAGCGTATCAAGTACGCCGATAAAGATCCGCGGGTGAATGAGCAGATCGACGAAATCGAAGAGATGACTTCGCGTCAGATCGACGTGCTCAAGAAGATCGTCAACGAGAGGAAAGAGAAGCTCACCAAGGGCGACGAACTGCCGCCGGGCGTGATCAAGCTGGTGAAGTGCTATATCGCCATGAAGCGCAAGCTGAGCGTCGGCGATAAGATGGCTGGCCGTCACGGAAACAAGGGCGTGATTGCCCGCATTCTGCCGGAAGAGGACATGCCTTACCTCGAAGACGGGACCCCGGTTGAAATCGTACTCAATCCGCTCGGCGTTCCCAGCCGTATGAACGTCGGCCAGATTCTCGAAACCCACCTGGGATGGGCGGGCCACGAGCTCGGCGGGAAGATTGCGCAGATGCTCAAAGAGAACACGCGCGAAGATGCGATTCGCCGGGAACTCAAGACGCTGTTCAAGGGCACGACGCTTGAGCAGGAGATCGCTGACATTCCGGATGATGAGTTGGGCGCAGTGGCCGAAACCTTGACCCGTGGCGTATTCACCGGTTCGCCGGTGTTCGACGGTTCGCGCGAGAGCGAGATCAAAGCTTTGCTCAAGAGCGCGGGCCTGCCGGAGTCGGGCAAGACCTGGCTGTATGACGGCATGAACGGCGAACGGTTCGAACAGCCGGTCACCGTCGGTTACATCTACATGCTGAAGCTGTCGCACCTGGTGGACGACAAGATCCACGCGCGATCGATCGGACCGTACTCGCTGATTACTCAGCAGCCGCTGGGTGGCAAGGCGCAGTTCGGCGGGCAGCGATTTGGAGAAATGGAAGTCTGGGCCCTCGAAGCATACGGCGCAGCTTTCATTCTGCAGGAGTTGCTCACCGCGAAGTCTGATGACGTTTATGGCCGAACCAAGATTTATGAGGCCATCGTTAAAGGCGAAGCGGCGATGGAGCCGGGCGTGCCAGAATCGTTCAACGTGCTCATCCGCGAGTTGCAGTCGCTATGTTTGGATGTCGAGCTGATTAAGGCCGGCGACAAGAAGCCGGTGGTCAGCGCGTCGCCCAACGGAGACGGATTCGGAGGCACCCGCTCACGCGGCGTGCTGCTGGAAGCTGATTAATAGTGGCGAGTGGCTAGTGTTCAGTTGCTAGCCACTTAGCCCAAAGTTTTGAAATAAATGGCGGCGGCATTTGCTTCGGTACCGTTTGCCAAATCTAAGATCACTGGCCGCTTAGCGCTAGCCACTGATCACTTTTTTCGGAGCCGCTGGCGGCAGCGATATGGCCGCAGGAAGTGGAGGAAACCTTGTTCCGTTCGAGCCCATTTGACCTGGCAAATCCTATTGCAGATTTCGACGCCATCCGCATCAGCCTGGCCTCTCCGGAGAAAATCCGGAGCTGGTCGCATGGCGAGGTGACGAAGCCCGAAACCATCAACTATCGAACTTTTAAACCCGAACGCGATGGCCTGTTCTGCGCCCGCATCTTTGGGCCGGTCACTGACTGGGAGTGTTTGTGCGGCAAGTACAAGCGCATGAAGCACCGCGGCGTGATCTGCGACAAGTGCGGAGTGGAAGTCACGCTGTCAAAGGTCCGGCGCGAACGCCTGGGGCACATTGAGCTGGCGTCGCCGTGCTCGCATGTGTGGTTCTTCAAAGGCCTGCCCAGCCGCATCGGCCACCTGCTCGATATTTCTTTGCGTGACCTCGAGGCCATTCTCTACTTCGAAGCCTACGTCGTGGTCGAACCTGGCGACGCTCCGGTGAAAGAGCGCGAGGTAATCAAAGACGAAGCGAAATTCCGCGAGCTCGATCAGCAATACCGCCCCGCCGGTTTCAAGGCCATGATGGGCGCGGAAGCGATCAAGGAATTACTGAAGCGCGTGGAAGTGGAATCGCTCGGCACTGAGATGCGCGAGAAAATGCGGCACGAGACCTCGCTGCAGAAAAAACTCAAGTTCGCCAAACGGCTGAAAGTGGTTGAGGCATTCCGCAAGAGCGGCAACAAGCCGCAGTGGATGATTCTCGACGTGATTCCGGTGATTCCGCCGGAACTGCGGCCATTGGTTCCACTCGATGGCGGCCGCTTCGCGACCTCGGACTTGAACGATCTGTATCGTCGCGTGATCAACCGCAACAACCGTCTGAAGAAGCTGATGGACCTGCATGCTCCGGAAGTGATCGTGCGCAACGAAAAGCGCATGCTGCAGGAAGCCGTCGACGCATTATTCGACAACGGCCGCCGTGGCCGCGTGCTGCGTGGCGCGAACAACCGTCCGCTGAAGTCGCTTTCTGACACGCTCAAAGGCAAGCAGGGACGCTTCCGCCAGAACCTGCTGGGCAAGCGCGTGGACTACTCCGGACGGTCCGTCATCGTGGTCGGTCCCGAACTAAAGCTGCACCAGTGCGGGTTGCCGAAGAAGATGGCGCTCGAACTGTTCAAGCCATTTATCTATCACCGGCTGGAGCAGACCGGTCACTGCACGACCATCAAGCAGGCGAAGGAAATGGTCGAACAGCAGGAATCGATTGTCTGGGACATTCTGGAAGAGGTCATTAAAGATCATCCGGTGCTATTGAACCGCGCTCCAACCCTTCACCGGCTTGGCATTCAGGCATTCGAGCCGGTGCTGGTGGAAGGCAAGGCCATCAAGATCCATCCGCTGGTTTGCACGGCGTTCAATGCTGACTTTGACGGCGACCAGATGGCGGTGCACATTCCGCTGTCTCCGGAAGCGCAGGTCGAAGCCAGCGTGCTCATGTTGTCATCGCACAACATTCTGTCGCCTGCGTCGGGCCAGCCGATCACCGTTCCTACGCAGGACATGGTGCTTGGTCTGTACTACCTGACCAAAGGCAAGCCCGGAGCTAAGGGCGAAGGCCGCGCGTTTGCGAACATCGACGAAGTGCTGCTCGCGCTGCACGCGGGAGAAGTTGAAACCCTGTCGCCGATCCGTTTGCGTTACACCGGCGAAGTCATCGACCTGACCACCGCATACGACGATCAGGACATCGTTCACACCGATGCCATTCCGTACGACCGCGCATTTTTGAACACGACCGTAGGTCGCGCGATCCTGAACGATCACCTTCCGACGGGCATGCCTTACGTCAACGGCCTGCTCAAGAAGAAGGGAATCGGGCAACTGGTTAGCTTCTGCTACCTGAAATATGGGTTGGAACTGACGGTGAAGATGCTCGACGAAGTGAAGCAGCTAGGCTTCAACTATGCCACCCGCGCTGGCTTGTCCATCGGAATTGACGATCTGGTCATTCCCGACAACAAGAAGTCGCTGGTGCGCGGCGCCGAAAAACAGGTGGTTGACGTCCAGCAGCAATATCTGGACGGCGCCATCACCGACGGCGAGCGCAAAAACAAAGTCATCGAAATCTGGTCGGGGATCACCGAAAAAGTTTCCGACGAGATGTTCGGCGAGATGCAGAAGAAAGACAAAGAGGGCGAGATCAACCCGATCTACATCATGGCTGACTCCGGAGCTCGAGGATCGAAACAGCAGATCCGCCAGCTCTCTGGAATGCGCGGCTTGATGGCCAAACCGTCGGGCGAAATTATTGAGACGCCGATCACCGCCAACTTCCGCGAGGGACTGACGGTGTTGCAGTACTTCATCTCGACGCACGGCGCGCGTAAAGGATTGGCTGACACGGCGCTTAAGACGGCCGACTCCGGTTATCTGACACGCCGGCTGGTTGACGTTGCTCAGGACGTGATCATCAGCGAATACGATTGCGGCACGGTGGATGGCATTTACGTGGCTGGAATCGTTGAAGCCGGCGAAATTATCGAGCCGTTGCGCGACCGCATCGTGGGCCGCGTCTCGCTCGAGAAGATCAAGGACTACGACGGCAACGTGATCGTCGACATCAACCAGGAAATCACTGAAGA
The DNA here is from genome assembly GCA_963702345.1 of uncultured Acidobacteriota bacterium. Classification (GTDB taxonomy): domain Bacteria; phylum Acidobacteriota; class Terriglobia; order Terriglobales; family Acidobacteriaceae; genus Gp1-AA145. The sequence goes on from CAVPCD010000005.1 coordinate 29,010, forward strand.
CCTGGCGGGTGCGATTCAAGCGGCCGGTATTGAGCGGGTGAAAATCCGTTCCGTGCTGACCTGCGAATCGAAGCGCGGAGTCTGCGTGATGTGCTACGGCCGTAACCTGGCGTCTGGACGCCTCGTCGAACTCGGCGAAGCGACTGGCGTGATCGCAGCGCAGTCGATCGGCGAGCCCGGTACTCAGCTCACCATGCGTACCTTCCACATCGGTGGTACGGCATCGCGAGTTTCAGAGCAGTCGCGGCTGGAAGCGAAGACGACCGGAACCGTCAAATTTATCGGCTTGCAGACGGTGAAGTCCAAGGTCGGCGATCTGGTGGTGATGAACCGCCAGGGCTCGATTGCGGTGCTCGACGAAAAGGGTCGTGAGCGCGAACGCTACTCGGTCATTTACGGCGCCAAGGTGAAGGTCAACGAAGGCGATCCTGTTCAACTCGGACACATCATGGTCGAGTGGGACCCGTACACCTTCGCCATCGTTACCGAAATCGGCGGCACGGTGCAGTTCAAAGACCTGCAGGAAGGGGTCACGCTGCACGAAGAAGTCGACGAAGTTACCGGCCTGTCGCGTCACGTGGTCGGCGACTCACCAGACGAAAAGCGGCAGCCGGCGATTGTGGTGAAAGGCAAGAGCAGCAAGCGCTACCTCATGCCGTCACGTTCGCACTTGATGGTGCAGGAAGGCGACACGGTTTATCCGGGCGATATTCTCGCGAAGATTCCCCGTGAAACCACCCGCACCAAGGACATCACCGGTGGTCTGCCACGCGTAGTTGAGTTGTTCGAGGCTCGCAAGCCGCACGAGACTGCGGTCATCAGTGAAATCGATGGCACCGTCAAGTTCGGCGAGGTCTCAAAAGGGCAGCGCAAACTTTACGTGGTGGCTGACAACGGCACGGAGAAGGAATACTCGGTTCCGCGCGGCGTCCACATCAATGTGCAGGAAGGCGAGCGCGTCAAAGCGGGCGAACCGCTTATGGACGGGCCGCTTAACCCGCACGACATTCTTGCCGTGCTTGGCGAAAAGGAACTGCAGTCGTACCTGGTGAACGAAATCCAGGAAGTTTACCGGCTGCAAGGCGTCAACATTTCGGACAAGCACATTGAAGTGATCGTGCGTCAGATGATGCGCTGGGTGAAGGTCGAAGACGTGGGCGATACCACGTTCCTGCTCGAGGAACAAGTGGACAAGTTCCGCTTCCGCGAGGAGAACGATCGCGTGATCCGCGAGGGCGGCAAGCCGGCAACCGGCAGGCCGTTGCTGCTCGGAATCACCAAGGCATCGCTGGCAACCGACTCATTCATTTCGGCGGCGTCGTTCCAGGAGACCACGCGAGTGCTCACCGAAGCCTCAATCCAGGGCAAGGTGGACCATCTGCGCGGGTTGAAGGAAAACGTCATCGTGGGACGCCTCATTCCCGCCGGCACCGGCATGGAGTACTACCGCAACGTGCGCCTCTCGCCAGAGATGGAAGAGGCCGCGGCCAAGGTGCAGGAGGAAGTCTCGCAGGCGTACGAAGAGGCCGAGCGCGCGCTCGAACTCATGCGTACCGAAGGCGAGACCGAGGAACTCACCGCGGAATAATCCGAAAGCAAGCGAAGGGGCGGAGCGATCCGCCCCTTTGTTCTGCCCGGCGCTGTTTGCTTCGAAATCGTTTTCTCAGCGCTCTGCAGGTTTTCTCTGCGCGCTCTGTGGTTAAAGGCTTTTTGGGGAGCTAGGTTTCGAAAGCTTCTAACCGCAGAGTACACAGAGGGCCGACAGAGGTCGCCGAGATTCGGCTGAGCAGACTAATAAGCTCCGCCTTTGATCAATGCACGTTAACCTACAACAATTGCCAGCTGAGGAACCTGGGCCCAGTCTTCGCTTGATTGCGAAGCCTGGCCGATCTACTCTGGCACCGTTGATCTTTCGTTTCTTTCATTTGCTGTGGAAGTCCGTGTGGCGCGCGTTTCAGCATGACGCGTTCGCCATCGCCAAGGCGTCCGCCTATTCTTCCATTCTGACTTTTTTCCCAATCTTGCTAGTAGTTGGCTCGGTCCTGGGAAATGGCAGCCGGACCATGCGGCTGTATTCGCGCGAAATTTCCTACGCTCTACAAAGAATTTTGCCTGCGGGCTTCAGTACCGTGCAGGCCTATTTGCGCGGGAACGCCGGCCGCTCTGTGGGTCTGCTGGTGACAACCTCTCTGCTGACGTTGTGGCTGGCGTCCGGCGTAATGGTTTCATGGATGGAGGGCTTCCGCCGCTGTTACGAGTTGCCGAAGATCTGGGGACTTGTCAAAGAAAGACTTATCGCATTTTCGCTGGTCATTCTGGCAGGAATTCCTCTGGCATTTTCTACGATTCTGGTCGCCTTCGGCAGCGAAATCGAAACCACGCTGCTCCTGAATATCAATCACGACATCGGGTACTACGTTCTCCTGATGTGGAAAATTGTTCGCTGGCTGATCGCCATCCTGACCAGCGTCGCGGTGATTGCCCTCATTTATCACAATGCTGTACCACGTACGCAGCCGTGGCACAGCGTGCTGCCGGGCGCGACTCTCGCAACCGCACTGTGGTTCGTGGTGACGATGACCTTCGGTTGGTATTTGCAGAACTATGCGGACTACAGTGTGATCTACGGCTCGTTGGGCGTCGCCATCGCGCTGCTGGTGTGGATGTACCTGATCTCGCTGGTGATGCTTATTGGCGCCGAATTTAATGCGTTGTTGTTCCCTAGGTCGACACTGGGGAATGAATTAGCGAATGGCATCGGCAAAATCTAAACCTCGTGGTTGTCGCCTACCTTCTCGGAGGTAGCTAGCCCCTCCGGTTCTTAATCTCAAACACCATCCACATTATCAAGGCAAATCCAATCACAAATGGGTAAGAAAGGCGCACCCAACGAAACTCGAACGGGTCGATTTTTAAGATTGCCGACAGAAGCCGCCTCCTTATGCGTCCGCTGCGAGAAAAGTCAAAGTTGTTCAACAACCCGTTACAATAGCTCGACCCACTTACAATTTCAATGACCGATAAAAGTTCCGGACCACAATCTGCGTGCCCCGCCGATCCGATGCAAAGCCGCAGGGCGAAGATTATCTGTACCATCGGGCCGTCCTGCAGCACGGAAGCGGCATTGCGACAACTGGTCCAGGTCGGCATGGACGTCGCCCGGCTGAATTTTTCCCACAGCTCGCACCAGGATCACGAGCGCAATATCGAGACGCTTCGGCGGGTCGCTGCCGAAGAAGGCAAGACCATTTGCGTCCTGCAGGATCTGCAGGGCCCCAAGATTCGCACTGGCATGCTCAAGGGCCATCAGCCCGTGACGCTGAAAACCGGTGGGCAGGTCACGATCACGACCCGCGACATCGAAGGCACGGCGGAACTCATCTCAACAACATTCAAAGGGCTTGCTGATGAAGTCACCCCGGGAACCTGCATTCTGCTTTCTGATGGCCGGATCGAGCTGCGCGTGACCAACGTTATTGGTGACGATATTGAATGCACGGTGATTAACGGCGGCACGCTGGGTGAGCACCAGGGCATCAACCTTCCAGGCGCGGCGCTGTCGATTCCCGCGCTGACCGAGAAAGATCGCAAAGACCTCGAATTCGGCCTGCAGCACGGGGTTGACGCGATTGCGCTCTCGTTTGTGCGCTCGGCGGCGGACGTGATGGAGGCCAAGCAGATCATCGCCGCGCACAAACAAGATGTGCCGGTCATCGCGAAGCTGGAAAAGCCGCAGGCGCTCGATCAACTGGAAGCGATTTTGGAAGCGTGCGATGGAGTGATGGTAGCTCGCGGTGACCTCGGTGTGGAGATGCCGCCGGAAAAAGTTCCGGTCATCCAGAAGCATGTGATCCGGCGCGCAACTGAATGGCGCAAGCCTGTGATCATTGCCACGCAGATGCTGGAATCGATGATCGAAAACCCCCGGCCGACGCGCGCCGAAGCCAGCGATGTCGCTAACGCGATTTTCGACGGTACCGACGCCGTCATGCTCTCGGCGGAAACTGCCAGCGGGCGTTATCCCAAAGAAGCCGTTTGCATGATGGCGAAGATCGTGGTCGAAGCAGAGAGCAACATGGCTGAGTTTATGCAGCCCCGCCGCCGCACTCGCCGCGGACTGTCGATTTCAGAGACGATTTGCGAGTCGATCGCTCACGCCGCCGAAGACCTGCACATCGCAGCTATCGCGGTCTTTACCGAGACCGGCAGCAGCGCCCGCATGGTATCGAAGTTCCGGCCGAAGTCGAGGATTTACGCCTTCAGCCACCTCGCGACCGTTTGCAATCGCATGAATCTGTTTTGGGGTGTGCAGCCCATCAGGCGAGAGCATGCCATGAACGCAGAAGAAATGCTGGCCACTGCGGAGCAGGAACTGGTGCGCACAGGCAAACTGAAAGGGGGCGACATTCTGGGAGTCGTGGCGGGAAGACAGATGTCCGCAGGCTCAACGAATTTTATGAGACTGCACGTGGTGGAGGGCAAAAGTTAAGGTACAATTCGGCGCAATCGATGGAGTTGGGATGTTGCGGAGGAAGCGACATGGCGAGTGATTCGGAACGAGTAAAGAGATTATCTGTTGCCGGGGCGTTTTGCCTGTTTGACAAGAAACTTGGCTCAAGCGGAAATGCCAGTATTGTCTGGGGAGCGCTCAACGCATTGGTAGGCGCCATAATTCTTAACGCCCACAACAGTTGGGGATTTGTGAGTCTGTTTCTGGGGCTGGGATTGATTGCCGCAGGGCTTTACGAGAGGAAGGTCCGAGATCCGAAGGTGATTATCATTTCCGCAGCCACCTTAGGCGGGTTGGCACTATGGGAGTTTGCGCTGATAGGGCTCGCGGCAGCCGGCAAGGCGCATCTGGCGCTCGGTGGTAGGACTCTCTATTGGGGCATCGCGCAAGGTTGGGGCTCCTACACAACCTGGAAAACATATCACACGTACAAGATGCTTCGAGAAACATCTGATCCTAGAACAGTGGAAGAGGTTCGCGAATACATCAACGAGTTGAAGAAAGCCAGACCCAATGAGAGTTTGGATTTGATTGAATTCGAAATGAACGCTGGCTTCGGGCAGGCCCGCAGAGTTTTCCGGCTGAAGCCAACAGATGACCTCTATCTCATAGCCGAGTACAAAGCGCAATTTCGCTCACTGCAGCTGCAGGGAGTTAGTTTCGTAGCGCGTAATGAGGTCATGCTCACACCACTTGGCGAAAAATGGATGAGCAAGAAAATTAAGGCCACCGTCCAGCTGGGACCGATGACCTTGCAAAAAGTTGTCGTCACTCCAGAAATGGCAATGCGCATCAATCCAGCTGCGCGTGCAGTCGCTCTCGGTGTTACCTAACTGTTTCGCCGCGATAATCGCGCGAAACATAATTCATCAATGAATGTTGTTGAGTCATTTTCTGACGCTTCCTTCGATCCGCCGGTTCGTGGGTTTCTGCATACGCCTGAATCGCCAACTGGAGATTCTCTAGTGCTGACCCATGGGGCGGGCGGGAATGCGCATATGCCGCTGCTGGGCGCGCTCGCAGAAGCCTTTGCCGACACGGGATTCATGGTGCTGCGCTGCGATCTGCCATTTCGCCAGCAACGCTCTTTTGGGCCGCCGAGACCGGGAGATGCTGCGCGCGATCGTCTCGGGCTGAAGAATGCGATTGCGGCTCTGAGGGGCTTGAGTGGAGTGAAGCGCTTGTTTATTGGCGGGCAAAGTTATGGCGGACGCCAGGCAAGCATGCTCCTAGCCGAAGATCAGGTCGCGGACGGTCTGTTACTGCTGTCTTATCCGCTGCACCCGCCCGGAAAGCCCGACCAGCCGCGCATTCAGCATCTGCCACAAATCAAAGTGCCGGTAATGTTTGTTCAGGGCACGCACGATCCGTTCGGTTCGATTGAAGAGATTGAATCAGCGCGGAAATTAATTCCGGGGGAGACTCTGCTGGTTCCCGTCGGAGGCGCAGGACACGATTTGGGATTCAAGGGAAAGTCGAAGCGAGAGGCGTTGCCGTCGTTGGTGGTTGAAGAGTTCGAACGGTTTTTTGGGTGACGCCTGCCGAACTGCCGCTTCGGATCTAACCTACACAACGGTTTATAATTCAGCGGTTTGACTCTTATACGCAGGAGCTAGACATGGCCCAGCCAACAATGGCGGCGGTTGCAGGACTCAAAGAAACTTATATCCAGCTAAAAACCCGCATGGACAAAGCGGTGGACGACTTTCGCAAGGCGCTGATTGGGACGCGTACCGGCCGTGCATCCGTGCATATGCTGGACAGCGTGAGCGTGGATGCTTATGGCGCCCAGATGCCGCTGAACCAGGTTGCCACCGTCCACACGCCCGAGCCGCAATTGATCACCGTGCAGCCGTTCGATCCCTCGCAATTGGGCGCCATTGAAAAATCGATACGCGGGGCTGAGCTGGGTCTAAATCCGATGAATGACGGCAAGATCATCCGGGTGCCGATTCCTCCCTTGACGGAAGAACGCCGCAAGGAGATGGTGAAGCACCTGCACAAGGTGCTTGAAGATCATCGCACCGCGGTACGCAATATTCGCCGCGATGGAAATGACGCGATCAAGAAAGCGCTCAGAGATAAAAAGATCACCGAAGACGAAGAGAAGCGCTCGATGGATGAGATACAGAAGTTGACCGACGGCGAAATCAAGAAGATGGAAGACATGTGCAAAGCGAAAGAAAAGGAAGTGATGGAAATAAAGTGAGACGGTCGTTGGCTGTCGGTCGTCGGTCTTCGGCAAGATCTGATGATGTAAAAAGATGATCTGGTTCTGGAAATGAAGGGACCCGAACCTATGCGATTGTCATTCTTTCTAATTATTTGTGGTTTGGGCGTGCTTGGCCTCGCGCTGGTTTCGACGAACGACCAACGACGAACGACTAACGACGGCACGGAGATACCGATTAAATCGACGAGCATTTCTCCCTTCACCGTCATTGGAATAGCGGCCCGCACCGATAACGCAAAAGAGTCGACTGCCGACGGAATTATCCCGAAGCAGTGGCAAAAGTTTTTCAGCGAAGGGGTCCCGGCGAGAATTCCTGCCACCACCGGTACGAATTTTTGTGGTGTGTATTCCGATTACGCCAGCGATCACAACGGCGAGTACACATATGTCGTCGGCCAAGCGGTAAAGAATGGAACTGCCGCGCCGAGCGGCATGGTGATGATTCAAGTTCCCGCCGGGCAATATGCGGTGTTCACGACCGAAGTCGGTCCTTTTTCCAAAGTTATTCCCGATGCCTGGCAACGTATCTTCAGGCTAGAAGAGGAAGGAAAATTAAATCGGGCGTACAAGGCGGATCTCGAGATTTACGATCAGCGCGCGCAGAATCCGCAGAACGGACAGATCGATATTTATATCGGGCTGAAATAAACCATTGTGGACGGGCGAGGGCGCCCGTCGCTCCACTCTCCCTTAATCACTGCTCTATAATTCTTCAGATATATGGCTACATCTGTAGAAAGCTCGGCCCCGGCGCGGGCCAAATATGAGCCGGTGATTGGATTGGAAGTCCACGTCCAACTGCTGACCGCGAGCAAGATTTTCTGCTCCTGCTCCACGCGCTTTGGCGATCCGCCGAATACTAACGTGTGCCCGGTGTGCCTGGGCCTTCCGGGGGCGCTGCCGGTTCTCAACCGCAAAGCAGTTGAGTTTGCCACGCTGGCGGCAATGGCGCTGAATTGCGAAATTCGCGAGACATCGATCTTCGCCCGCAAGAACTATTTTTATCCGGACCTACCAAAGGGATACCAGATTTCGCAGTTTGACAAGCCGCTTGCCGAGCATGGGTTTATTGAGATTGATACCGGCGGCGGACGGGTGGGAGTTCCCGTCTCTCCAAAAACCAAGCGAATCGGCATTACGCGCGTTCACCTCGAAGAAGACGCGGGCAAGAGTCTGCACGATGGATTTGTTGGAGCCGGGGAAACTACCGCCATCGATCTGAACCGCAGTGGGGTGCCGCTGATTGAGATAGTCAGCGAACCTGACATCGCCACGCCCGATGAAGCCTACGAATATCTCACGCGATTGAAGGAAATCATCCTTTATACAGGCGTAAGCGACGTAAACATGGAAGAAGGTTCACTGCGCTGCGATGCTAATGTGAGTGTGCGCCCGCGCGGACAGAAGGCATTTGGCACGAAGACGGAAGTCAAAAATGTAAACTCGTTTCGCTTTATTCGCGAGGCGCTGGAATACGAAATCGAACGCCAGATTGATGTCATCGAAGGCGGCGGAAAAATTACGCAGGAGACGCGGCTTTACAACTCAATCGAAGGCAAGACCTATAGCATGCGCTCGAAGGAACAGGCGCATGACTATCGTTATTTCCCCGAGCCTGATCTGCTTCCCCTGGTTGTCGATGAGAAGTGGCGGACCGAAATTAGCAAGACATTGCCCGAACTTCCCGAGGCGCGCCGCAAGCGCTTGATGGCGGATTACGGAATCACGGCGCAGGACGCGCACACTCTGACGCTGACGAAATCATTGGCTGATCAGTTTGAGTCGGCGGCGAAGGCGGCGAAAAACCCGAAGCGGGTGGCGAATCTGGTGCAGAGCGAACTGACGGGACGGCTTAAGGCGAAGGGCTTGGAGATTGAGCAGTCGCCAGTAACCATGAAGGGCTTGGCGGCGGCCGCCGACTTGGTCGAGAGCGGGAGCATCTCCGGGAAAATGCTCAAAGATCTTTTCGACCTATGTTTCGAACGCGGCAAAGATTTTCCGAAAGTGTACGAAGAAGAAGGGTGTCCGGCGCAGTCCCGCGACACTTCGGCGATTGAAAAGATCCTCGATGAAGTGATCGTGGCGAATCCCAAGCAGGTTGAGCAGTACCGTGCAGGCAAGAAAACTGTCTCGCAGTTTTTTGTCGGCCAGGTGATGAGGCTCTCGAAAGGCCAAGCTAATCCGCAGCTGGTAAACGAGTTGGTGGCGAAGAAGCTGGATTGAGCCCTCCGGAAAAAGGCGAAACCCCTTAACCTCAGAGGACACAGAGAACCACAGAGAAAAGCCACAGAAAAAACATTGTGAATTAAGCCTCTGTGTTTTCCTCTGTGAAACTCTGTGCCCTCTGTGGTTAAGTTTTGCCTTTCTCGGGAGAGCGGCGGAATAATTCCCCATCCGTTCAGCAGCTTTCGTCACTCTGCTAATCGGCCATTCTCAGTCACCATAGTGTTCTCCCCAGAATTGCCTGAGGGAAGCCATGCAAATTACTGCTCGACGTATTTTCAGTGCGGTGATGTTGCTGGGGTGCATAGTCACCCTTTACCAGCTCTTCAGCAAGCCGCAACCAGTGGCCGAGCCGCAGAGTCAGGAGGTGGCGAAGGCCAATGCCTCATCTTTTGACCAGAAGATTGAGCGGCTGGAGACGCCTCGAGGTTCCGGCGACGCTCCTGCCCAAGTACGCTTCAGCTCCGACGAAGTGAGCGCGGAGATCGCGCAGTCCACCAGTTCGCCCGCCGCAGCCACGTCGAATCCTGTTTCCGCCAACGCGCCCACCGCAGGCACTACGGATCCAGCAAAACCAGTCAGCACCGCGCCATCGTCTCCGGATACGGCCACCAGCCAAGGTCAGGTTCAGGTCAAGGGGTATGAGGTGAAGCTCGAGGGGGATGTTGCCCGCGGCCAGTTCGTTACCCAAATCGCCGGCAAAGATGTGTACGTCACATTGGCGGGCCATCTCGGATCGCAAGATGACTACGTGACTTTCGATCCCACAGAATTCAAAGTGGGTGAACTCAATATTCCAGTTTCGCTGGTCAATTCTGCGTTGCAGAAAAAGCTGGTGGAACAGCGCGAACAGTTGAAGTTGCCGCAAGGTATCGCCAGTCTGCGAGTTGAAAACAGTGAGCTGGTGATAACACAGAAGTAGATCAGGGGCGCCGACGATAATAAACGGCAAATTCAAAGCCTGGATTTGGCGGGAACATTTCAGCAATTTTGCGTAAACGCTCGGCCATGGCGGCCGGGGCTAACAGGGGATAATCGCGCTCTCGCAGATCGTGATAATCGACATCAAGAGACAGAGAAAGAAGATAGATCGAAATAGCGTCAGAGAACGCTGCCGCGAAATATTCGTTCTTGTGCCTGTCGGCATCGATGGTATGCGCGGTGGCGAGTTTTCGCGATTCCCATGCGTCCAGCGAGGTTTCCCCTCGGACGTTTGCTTCTGATTGTTTCCAGACCAGATCACTGAATTCGCGCGAAACGCCTGCCTGCTCGACGAATGCGTGTCCGACGTTGATGTAAAACTCGAAGGCGATGGAAAATTTGTCGTCCATCAAGCGCGTAGATATGAACACGCATTGCGAATTTCCCAGTTCCAGATTTCGGTGACAGACTGCGCTGTCGCTCAGCGCGACGTCGTAGCGATCGGCAATAACCGTTTGATCGCCCTGATTAACCGTGAGCGGAACAAAGTAGTAGGCCTTGCGCTGCAATGCTCCAGCGATGGATTTAGGAACCGCGGACACCATGCGCTCGAGGTCGGTGCTTGAAATGCTCATCTCTCCTGAGACGGCGTAGCAAATTCCGTTGGGCGCCTGCGACACCGGGGTCTCCCGGACCACTTCGGACGGCGGACGCGTTATGGCTTGTGCAGCTTGGGACATTGTGAGTATTCTAGCGCACCATCGCTGGCCGATTAGAGAATCCTTGGCGGGAACACCCTGGGGTAGACTTAGGACAGCCTGAAATGTCAGCCTCTCCTGAGAACGTGAGCCCTACCCCGCGCTGGTATTTCATACCGCTTCGCGTGCTGCTGGTGACGATTGTTGTATCGCTGCTGTCGTTCGCGATCAGCCTGCTTTTGGGGATTTGTGCGGTGATATTGGCGGCGAAACTGCGCCACATCCATCCAGACCTGAGGATTGCATATCGTTTTATTGCGGCGCCCGCGGCCGGGATGGTGGCAGCGATTGTTCTGGTTTCGGCAAGCTTTATGGAAGTGCGACATTACCGGAGGCTGAAAGTGTTGCATCGCATGGAGCACCAGATCGGGCGTCCGGCATAATCCTATGAGACCGCGCATTGCAATTCCGCTTCCTCATGGCAGCGATCCCGAATACGCACAGCGGGCGATCCCACAGTACGAACGCGCCGTCGAGCTGTCAGGTGCGGAACCGGTGCGCATTCCGCTTGATCGAACGCCAGCCGAGGTGATGAAACTCATTGAGCGCTGCGATGGGGTGTTGTTGCCAGGAAGCAAGGCGGATGTCGATCCCGCAAAGTTTGATGCGGAACGTTACCCGGAGACGGCCGCCGCCGATCCAAAACGTGACACCGTGGATGAGTTACTTTTGCAGGATGCTTACAACATGCGCAAGCCGGTACTGGGAATCTGCTACGGATTGCAGATATTGAACGTTTATCGCTCGGGGACGCTGCTGCAGCATATTGAGTCGCCGGTGAATCATGAGGCTGGAAGAGAAGTGGCCGTGGCGCACGAAGTCGAGGTTGAGCCAGGATCAAAGCTGGCGGAGATTTTAAAACCTGCCCAGATCGTCCGCGAAAATGCCGGGAAGGGCACGGCTTCCCGCCGCGCCGAACATTTGTTTAAGTCGGGTGACGGCACGGCTGTAAGTCATGCCCTTCCCATTGCCGTCAATTCCAGCCATCATCAATCGGCGGACGTTATCGGAGATGGGTTAAGAATTGTGGCCCGATGCCCAGACGATGGAATCATAGAGGGCTTGGAAGGAACATCGCCGGACCATTTTGTGCTGGCGGTGCAATGGCATCCGGAGAGATCGTTCGACGATGACGCGCAGTCGAAGGCGATCTTCAAGGCGTTGGTGGAAGCAGCTGAGAAGAGGCATAAAGAACTCGTCGGCGAATTTGAGACCGCCTAACGAGACGATCTATTCAGAGTTTTGTTTGCTTTCGTGTTTCCGAAACCAGAAATATCCAAAAATCGAGAGCAGGCTAGCGCATAGAAAATATCCGGAAGGGAAGGTTTCAATTTTGCGTCCGACGATGCCGGGTATCAGCAGAGCACTTCCGATGAGCAGGATTCCTTTCATGCAAACCGATACGATGGGTTGCCAATCAGAATTCCGCAGCAACGTATAACCTGCGAAGACAATTGCATATCCAATTACCGCGAGCCCAACTCCCAGGGCAGATAAGGTCGTTCTTCCCCATCCGCATGCTACGGCAGCGCTAAAAAGCCAGACGAGTATTCCGAAGGGAACGAGAATGACGGCACTCGCGTGACGTAGGGCATTATTCACTGATCGTTAGCACCACTTTCCCGAAGTTTTTTCGCTCCAGCAATAGCCGGTACGCATCCCCTGCTTTCTCCATTGGCAAGACGGCTTCAATCACAGGACGAAGATGGCCCTCTGCCGCCCAGGCGGAAAGCTGTTGCCAGGCTTCTCGCATGAGTTCGGGTTTCTGCGAAAGATATGTCAGCCACAGTCCGTGGACGCTCGCGCCTTTTGCGTAAAGCACTCCGGGATCCAGTTGGGCGCGCTGCCCCGTAGCCGTGCCGTACACGATCACGCGGCCGAAGTCTCGCAAACAGCGCGCGCTTTTCAACACGTGCTCGCCACCCAGCATTTCGAAAACTACATCCACGCCCTCGCCCTTGGTCAGCTCTTTAATCGCTTCTTCGTAGTCCTGTTTCTTGTAGTTAATTCCATGCTGCAAGCCGAGTTCTTTTACGCGCGCTAATTTTTCTTCCGACGAAGACGTGCCATACATTTCGACGCCCAGCAACCTGCCAATCTGTACCGCCGCAGTCCCGACACCGCCGGCCACGGCATGAATAAGCACGCGCGAGCCTTTGGGATTGCCGACTAGTCCGGCCTTCCAGTATGCGAAATATGCGGTGAAGAAATTGACTGGGAAAGCTGCACCTTCGGGCGCGCTCCATCCCATGGGCACGGGCCAGAGCAAAGCCGTGCGCGCTGCCACCAACTCGGCGAAAGCTCCCCATTGCATGTAACCCATCACTCGTTCACCGCTGCTGGCGCGGGTTCCGCAGAACTCGCGTCCAGCGACAAGAGGAGGTTTCGGCGTGCCGGGATATCCCCCGGTGGCGGTCATAGTATCAGCGAAGTTGATGCCACCAGCTTCCACCCGGACCAACTCTTCGCCTGTATCTGGCGTCGGCTCAGGAACATCGCGGACTTCCAGGACCTCTGGCCCACCCTGGCGAGTGATGACGACGGCTTTCATGGCTAAAGTGTAGCAATCTGGCTGATCGGCGGAGCAAGTTGAGGGTACGTTAAAGCATGTTTATTTCTATGTGGTGAGGTATATACTTTCCGCGTTAAATGTTTGCCCGAAAATTGGGCAATGGGGCCGATTCTCATTTTTATAAGGGCCCCGATAGAAAACGCCGGCGGTTCGGAATGTAGTTTCGCCTTGCCGGCGGGGGACAATTGCGTGGGCAGCGGTTGTCTCAGGGGAGAAGTGCTGTGGACTTAATTCTGGTGCGTTTCATTTTTATTGTTTTTGTTTCTTTCACTTGTTTTCTTATTCATCCATTTGGACTCAATCCCAGGCTGGACGCAGCCATAGGCGCGCTGCTCGGCGCGGCGATTGTGGTGTTCGAGTGGCGCCTGTTGCGGGTAAGCCTGAAACGCTTGATCGGTGCCGCGATTGGGAGCATCCTCGGAATCTTCGGCGCCTACCTGTTTGCGCTGGTGATACGCAATAGTCTGGCGGAAAGCTCTCTCCGCAGCTTTCTGCAAATCATGGTCATGCTGCTGATGGCATATGTGGGCCTGATCGTGGGCGCGAACAAGGGGGACCTGCTTAACCTGGCCGCGCTGGGCGGCGTTTTCGGCGGGGAAAAGCAGCTTAAGAAAAGCTATAAGATTCTCGATACGAGTGTGATCATCGATGGCCGCATTGCCGACATTGCGGAGACGGGATTTTTCGATGGAACCGTAGTCACGCCGCAATTTGTTTTGCGTGAGCTCCAACTGGTGGCAGACTCCGGCGACTCGCTCAAGCGTAATCGCGGCCGACGGGGACTGGATATTCTGCAACGCCTCCAAAAGGTGCCGTCGCTCCAGGTGCAAATTGTGGAAGATGACTTTCCCGGCGTGCGCGAGGTAGACCTCAAATTGATCGAGCTGGCCAAGGTCTACGAAGGCAAAATCATCACCAACGATTTCAATTTGAATAAGGTTGCTCAGCTGCAGGGGGTTGAAGTACTCAACATCAACGAACTGGCGAACGCGCTCAAGCCCATTGTTCTGCCCGGCGAGACCATGCGGGTGTTTATCCTGAAAGAAGGGAAGGAATACAACCAGGGTGTTGCCTACCTCGACGACGGGACCATGGTGGTGGTGGACAATGCGCGCAAGATGATTGGCAAGACGATTGATGTTTCAGTCACTTCAGTGTTGCAGACTACTGCAGGGAAGATGATTTTTGGGAAATGGGACGAGCGTTCCGCCCCGAGATCAGATTCTCGAAACGCGATGGGCGCCGCGAATTCAGTTTCTGATTCAAAGAAGGTCGTAATTGCCGAGCAGCCCAGCGAATGATTGATTTAAAGCTGCGGCCCGGCGGAACTTACTGAGATAGTCTCGCCCTGTAACGTGCCGCTGACCGTGGCCCGCGTTCCCAGAAGTTTATTCAGCGATTCTTCATTGCCGCTCAAATTGTAGCGGTGTTTCCCATTGACCAAAACATAGGTCGCGCCGTGGCGAATGCAGCTCCGAGCACAATCCTCCGGCGTCAGCTTGGAATAACGCTGGTGCCGCGCTCCACAGTAGGAGTCGGTGATCAAACCGCTGAAGCTGGAGAGATCAGAGTGCAGAGGATCTGCCGGCACCTGGTTTTGCTGACCGGGCTGCTGCGGGGTTCCCGCGTTGTTCTGCAATTCCACGGAATTCTGCTGCGGCGCAGCGTCTTCCTGAAGTTCTTCGGCGCTGGCGCTCTGATGACTTGCCAGTGCTACTGATCCGCCGGCAACAATGATCGCAAAAACCAAAGCGGCGCCCAATGCCGTCATCAGACAGTAGCTGACCAGCGAGATAATTGATCGGTGCTTCACCATGCCTCCAAGCTCGGCGTAAGTAAGATCAGTTTCAGCGTATTTTGGTTGCCAGATGTGCAGCTCTGGTTGCACGCAAGATTTGAACTGTAGTTGCGCCACCTCGTATACTGTTCGCCCGCATGAAGATAGTGGTAATCATTCCCGCCGCTGGCTTAGGAACCCGAATGACGTCATCGCCATCGGCAAAAGCCGGCAAACCCGCAGCCAGCAAGCAGTTTGTGGACCTGCAGGGCACGCCGGTATTGATTCACACGCTGCGGAAATTTGCTGCCAATGCGGAAGTTACCGAGATATTTGTGGCGCTTCGCAAGAATGAAATTAATTCTTTTCGTCAGCGTGTGGAGCGGGAAGCACCTGAGATTCTACGCAAGAAGACTGTATTACTAGAGGGTGGCGAGCACCGCCAACAATCGGTCTCGAACGCACTTGCGGCAGTGACAGCGTCGGCTGACGACGTTGTGCTTGTACACGATGCCGTGCGTCCGTTTGTGACTGACGAAATTATTCATGACGTGATCTCTGCAGCAGCAAAGTACGGTGCCGCAATCGCCGGCGTCCCTGCGGTTGACACGGTCAAACAGGTCGAGCGCACAGCCGAAGGCGCAACCATCAAGGCCACGATCCCGCGCGAAAAAATTGTGATGGCGCAAACTCCGCAAGGTTTTCGCTACGACGTACTGAAAAAAGCTTTCGACGAAGCTGCTGCCGATGGGATGATTGGAACAGATGAAGCTTCACTGGTGGAGAGGTCCGGACATCCCGTCGCGGTGGTGATGGGTTCGCCGCGGAATATCAAGATCACTACGCCGGCAGATTTGGAGTTGGCTGAGTTCTTCCTGAAACGGTAAACGGCCACGGATTTTCACCGATCTTCGCGGATAAACCGAATCAAGCGGTAAACTTTCAACCATGTCATTTTTCTTTGGATCCGTGGCCGGAGTTTCAGCATGAGAATTGGCTACGGATGGGACTCACATGAATTCAAGCGTGGCATTCCGCTCAAAATCGGCGGAATAGAAATTGCCCATGACAAAGGTCTAGGCGGCCACTCTGACGGCGATGTTTTGCTCCACGCAATAACCGACGCATTGCTGGGGGCAGTTGCCGGCCCGGACATTGGAACGCTCTTCTCTCCTGCGGACGCTCGTTGGAAAGGTGCAGACTCGGCGGTGTTTCTTGCAGAAGCGCTGAGACGCGTGAAGTCCGCGGGCTACAAAATTGTTAATCTCGATTCCACGCTGATCCTCGCCACGCCGAAGATCGGCCCGCATGCTGCTGCAATTCGAGAATCGGTTTCCAAGCTGACCGCGGTTCCGCTCGACTGCATTGGAATCAAAGCTAAAACTCCGGAAGGCATGGGCACAGACAATGCGGCGATCGCGCATGCAGTTGTGTTGCTGGAGAAGAGTTCGTTCCCAAAACCGCGGAAGTCCAGCAAGAAAGAGCGCAGCTGATTGTCAAATTGATGTCACCAGAAATTCCACACTGCTAACCACTCGAAAGATAAACCGTCCAAGCAACCAATGAATGGAACCTCGATGCGACTGTTTGCGTATTGAGGTCAGGACGGAGCGAAAGTCCGTCGCAAAGTAAACAAAATTTAAAAGGGTCAGGGGACTGCCTCGCACGGTTTGGCGGCCAGCGGAGAACAATCCCCTGCAGCAAGCGAGCTCGCTTTCGCGCACCCGTTTGCTTACCCGAGCCTGCATTGTAGGGCTTCGGGAATAAAAAACAAGCCCGATCTTAACCGCGACCGCCTTAACCGTTTTCCGGCGTTCCGGAATAGAGGAGGACTGGTGAAATCACATCTCGGTTTGAGTTTGAAGAGCATTTTTCTGACGGTGACGGTGTTGGCTGCGGGAAGTGCATTGGCTGCGAACAAAGGTTCGTTGGAGCTGCAACATCCCACAACTGTTGCTGGAAAGCAATTGGCAGTGGGCAGCTATACGGTGCAGTGGGAAGGCAGTGGCGACCAAGTCGATTTGAAAATCTATCAAGGCAAAAACGTCGTGGCTTCTACGCCGGCGCGGGTATTGAAGGTAGAACACCCGGCCGGCAGCAATAGCGCAGTCGTGGCGGCAAATGCTGACAAGACCTATACCTTGTCAGAGATTCGTTTCGCCGGCAAGAAATTTGCGCTGGGTATCATGAACGATGCCAGCGGCGTCGGTGCGAGTGGCGCATCCGGCAATTAGCTTCTAGTCAGGTATGCGGGCGCGGGCCGAGGGCAGGCCGTTACTACTGTTAAAATAGTGGAGCAATGGTCCTGCCTTTCGTCCGCGATCTATTTGCGGATGTCGAAAAGCTTCCCGCGTTCACGCGTGTTATCTCCCACCTTCGGGCAAACACGGGACGGATACGTGTATCCGGACCTAACTCTCCAACCAAGGCTCTGTTGGTTTCGGAGCTGCAGAGAGTTCTGGATCGTCCCCTTATCCTGGTCACACGTAATAATGAGGCGGCAGACGAGCTGCTGCCGGTTATTCAGGCGTTTTCGGAACTGGTTGGCGGAGCGCCGGCCGACGCCATCGTCTCCCTGCTCAGCCGCGACGTGCTTCCGTTTCAGAATCTTTCGCCGCACCCGGAGATTCAGGAACAGCGGGCGATCGCTTTGTGGAAGATCGCGACCGGCGCGGCGTCCATCGTTATCGCGCCAGTTGCCGCAACGGTTTTACGACTGCGACCACCGGAATACTACGCGGATCTCGCGCGCACTCTGCGGCGCGGTGAAAGCTTCGATATCAACCGCCTGATCGAGCACTTAAATACCGTCGGTTACAACTCCACGGACGTGGTGGAAATGCCGGGCGAATATGCGCTGCGCGGTGGAATTCTGGATGTGTATTCGCCTGACGCAGATCGTCCGGTGCGCGTGGAATTCTTCGGCGATGAGGTGGAATCGATCCGCAAGTTCGATCCGGGGACGCAGAGATCTTCTTCGCCCGCGGACGAAGCGATCGTGCTGCCGCTCTCCGAAACCCCGGTCACAGAGCAGTTACTCGCTGCGATTCATGCGCGCCTTTCCGGAAAGCGCATCAGCGGCTCGGGGGAAATCATTGAGCAGTCGATACGGGCTGGCGGAGTCAACGTATTTCCCGGCTGGGAATTTTATGCGCCGGTCGCAGGATCTGCTGGAACAATTTTCGATCTGTTGCCCAACGCGGCGGTAATCGCCGATGAACCTGAATTGCTGAACGGCGAACTGGAGCAATTCTGGGAGAGAGTTACGGAAGCGCACGAGCGCAGTCAAATCGGGAACCTAGTGCGGCCCTCAGATCTGTATATTTCGCCCGAAGAATGGTCGAACAAGTTGCGATCGATTCCCGGCGTCGATCTCGAACATCTCGGGGTGACGCGCGGCGACGATCTCGAAACAGTAGAGCTTCATTCCCAGCCCAGCCCCCGCTTCCATGGCTCGATTCCGATGATGCTGGAGGAAGTGAAAAAACACCTGGCGGCAAATCGCCGTGTGCTGGTGGCTGCGCCGAACACAGGCGAACTGGAGCGACTGGCGGACTTCCTCACCGAATACCAAGTTTCCTTCCGCTTGGGCAGCCGCACCCGCGGTGGAGAAAGTTATGCCGATGAGACCGCGTACTTCGCAGGCGAAGTGCTCACCACAACCTTGGTGAAGGCGTATATCCCCGATGGAATGATCCTTCCCGACGCCGGGCTGACGGTTTTCGGCACGCGAGATTTGTTTGACGAATCGGAATCGGTGGTCTCACGGCCGCAACGGCAGAAGTCGAAGACCTCAGCTTTCCTCTCAGATTTTCGCGACTTGCAGGTTGGCGACTACGTGGTTCATGTAGAACACGGAATCGGCCAATACCAGGGACTGAAGGAAATTAACCAAGGCGACGGCAACACCGAGTTCATGGTGCTCGAATACGCAGACGCCGCGAAGCTTTACGTTCCGCTGACTCGTCTTGATCTGGTGCAGAAGTATCGCTCGCAGGAAGGCGCAAAGCCGGTGCTGAACCATCTGGGCACGGCTGCCTGGGCAAAGACAAAAGCTCGTGTCCGCAAAGCCATGAAGGACATGACCGAGGAACTGCTGAAGCTTTACGCGCAACGCAAGACCGCGCAGGGCCACAGCTTTCCGGCGGACAACGAATGGATGCGCGAGTTTGAAGATGCATTTGAATACAGTGAGACCGAAGACCAGGATTTAGCGATCAATGACGTAAAGCGTGACATGGAATCGCAGCTGCCGATGGACCGGCTGTTATGCGGCGATGTCGGTTACGGCAAGACGGAAATCGCCATGCGCGCGGCTTTCAAGGCAATCAGCGATAACAAACAGGTTGCGGTTCTTGCGCCGACAACCGTATTGGCATTCCAGCACTTCGAAACTTTCAAGCAGCGCTTCGCCGCATTTCCCGTGACTATCGAAATGATCAGCCGCTTTCGTTCGCCGAAGCAGCAAAAGGAAATTTTGCAACGGGTTGAAGCCGGCAAAGTGGACATCCTCATCGGTACGCACCGGCTGCTTTCGAAAGACGTGAAATTCACCGACCTTGGCCTGCTGATTGTCGATGAAGAGCAGCGCTTCGGTGTGCGTCATAAAGAACGATTGAAGCAGATGCGCAAGGAAGTGGACGTTCTCACTATGTCGGCGACGCCAATTCCGCGCACTCTGCACATGTCGATGGTCGGCCTGCGCGACATGAGTGTGATCGAGACTCCGCCGAAAGATCGTATCGCAATTCAGACAGTGGTCGCGAACTGGGACGAGAAGCTCATTCGCAGCGCAATCGAACAGGAACTGGAGCGAGGCGGGCAGATATACTTTGTTCATAATCGCGTGGATACGATTTGGGAAATTGCGGCCAAGCTGCAGGCGCTGGTGCCTTCGGCTCGAGTCACCGTAGGACACGGGCAGATGTCTCAAGGCGAGCTGGAAAAAGTGATGCTCAAGTTCATGCACCACGAGGCGGATATTCTGGTGGCGACGACAATCATCGAGAATGGCCTGGACATTCCGCTGTGTAACACCATCCTGATCAACCGCGCTGACCGGTTGGGCCTTTCTGAGCTGTATCAATTGCGCGGCCGCGTAGGGCGCTCAAACCGGCGGGCGTATGCGTATCTGCTGTTGCCGTCGGAGGTGGAATTGGCGCCAATTGCGCGCCGGCGCCTGGCTGCGCTTAAAGAATTTTCCGACCTCGGAGCCGGATTCAAAATTGCTGCGCTTGATTTGGAACTTCGTGGCGCGGGCAATCTGCTTGGCGGCGAGCAGAGCGGCCACATCGAAGCCATCGGCTTTGATCTCTACACCCAGATGCTAGAGCAGGCGGTGCGGGAGATGAAAGGCGAAGCCGAACCGCAGCCGCAGGCGCAGCTCAATCTGGGCTTGAACATTCGCATTCCCGCCGACTATATCACCGAGGAAAATCAGCGCCTGCGAATGTACAAACGGATTGCGGCGGTTGAGACAGAGCGACAGTTGCTCGATGTCGAAGCGGAATTGAAAGACCGTTACGGCGAGCCGCCGTTGCCAGTTCGCCAGCTTCTTCGTTACGCCGCGTTGCGATTACAGGCAGTGCAGGCGGGTGTGACCGCGATTGAGCGCAAGCGCGACCTCGTCAGTGTCCGGTTTCGCCAGGATGCGCCGGTGGATCCTGGTAAACTGGCGAGCTTTGTTTCATCACAACGCGGAGCGCAATTCCTGCCCGATGGAACCTTGAAGTTTTTAGCAAAGGGGCTCGACGCTAGAGAGCTTCTGGAACAACTGCAAACTTTGTTGGGAAATCTAACTGAGAATATCCTGCCGTCGATAGCTTAATTTGCCTTGCTCGCACACTGATCGCCAGACCGTCCGATAATTCTCAAGCTTCTGTTGTGATACCGTGAATGGGATTGAAAATGAAAAATGCATCGTTATTTCTCACTCTCCTCCTGTGCTTAACATCGGTGCCGTCGGTGTGCGCCGAGACAAAAAGCGTGACCGACTTCACCACGCTGGTCGATAAATACTTCGATTTTTATTTCTCCTTCCATCCCAGCGAAGCCACCGCCGAGGGCTTTCATCAGTACGACCGGAAGCTCGAAGATTACTCAGCGGCTGCGCACGCGCAACAGATTCGGGGTTTAAAGAAGTACCTCGGCAAATTTGAGGACATTGATGGGTCCAAGTTGCCGCCCTATACACAAGGCGATCGCGAGTGGATTATCAGCTCGATTCACGCCGCGCTGCTCGAACTGGAAGACATTCAGATGTGGAAGAAAGATCCTGACGGCTACACCGGCGGGGTGACGAACAGCATTTTCGTGATTATGAAGCGCAACTATGCTGCACCGGAGGAACGGCTGCGCGCCGCCATAGACAGAGAACGTCAGATTCCTAAGGCACTCGAGTATGCGCGTCAGAACCTGCAGAACCCGCCGAAAATTTATACCGAGATCGCGCTCGAACAGCTTCCTGACGAAACCGATTTTTTCCGCAAAGATGTGCCCGACGCATTCTCCGCGGTCAAAGACCCAAAGCTGCTGGCGGAATTCAAAGTCTCGAACCAGGGTGTGATTGATGCATTTGGAAGTTACCAGAAATTCCTCCAGGACTCGATTTTGCCGACCGCGAATGGCGATTTTCGGCTGGGGGCGGAAAACTATAAGAGGAAATTGCTCTACGACGAGATGGTCGACATTCCGCTCGACCGGCTTCTAGCTATTGGTTATGAGGATCTGCATCGCAATCAGGACGCGTTGAAGAAAGTTGCAGCCGAGATTGACCCGAATCGGTCAGTCCTAGAAGTTGTTGCCGATCTTCAAAACCAGCATCCCGCGCCAGATCAGCTTCTGCAAGCTTTTCGGGATACTTTTTCCGGACTGACTCATTTCATTCAGGAAAAGAATATCGTCACGATTCCGCCGGGCCAGGCGCCAATACTGGAGCCCACGCCTCCGTTCGAGCGCGCAACGACCGAAGCTTCCATGGATACTCCTGGCTCCTATGAGACCAAGGACCGCAAAGCATTTTTCAACGTCACGACGCCTGACCCCAAGTGGGATCCGAAGCGTACTGAAGAATGGATGAAAACATTCAACAACAGCATGATTCCGGGCACTGCGATCCACGAGGTCTACCCGGGACACTTCGTTCAGTTTCTTTGGATCGGCAACAATCCTTCAAAAATTCGGAAGCTGATCTTCTCCGGAACGAACGCCGAAGGTTGGGCGCATTACTGCGAACAGATGATGCTCGACGAGGGATACGGCAATGGCGATCTTAAATTGCGCCTGGGACAGCTGGAGGACGCACTGTTGCGGGATTCGCGTTACATCGTCGGCATCCAGATGCATACCGGAAATATGACGCTTGATCAGGCGAGAAAGTTCTTCGTAGAGGAAGGCTACCAGACGCCTGCGGTGGCCGATGTGGAAACCAAGCGCGGAACTTCGGACCCGACCTATCTCATGTACACGCTGGGAAAACTGCAAATTCTTAAATTGCGCGAGGATTATCGTAAAATGCGCGGGAACGATTTCAGCCTGATGGAGTTTCACAACAAATTTATGGAACAAGGCGGCGTGCCGCTGAAGATCATTCGCAAAGCAATGCTGGGGAATGACAGCCCTACGCTTTAACGTGAAGCAGCATCCAAAGGGCTTCACATTCGCGCCACAACGATAAAAAAATATGATGAGAGTTTGCAAAGCTGTTTTTCCCGCCGCAGGATTGGGCACGCGCTTCCTGCCTGCCACTAAAGCCCAGCCCAAGGAAATGCTTCCTCTTGTCGATAAGCCAATCATTCAATATGGCGTGGAAGAGGCGCTGGCGGCGGGCTGCAACCAGATCATCATGGTAACCGGCCGCGGGAAGAGCGCCATCGAAGACCACTTCGATGTCAGCTACGAACTGGAAAAAATCCTTGAAGAGAAGGGCAAGAAAGACCTGCTCAAGGTGGTGCGCCAGATTTCAGACATGATCCACGTGGCCTACGTGCGCCAGAAAGAGGCGTTGGGCCTTGGGCATGCCGTTCTGACGGCGCGTGAATTAGTCGGGCGCGAGGCTTTTGCGGTGCTGCCTCGCTGATGATGTCATCGATGCCGAAGTTCCAGTATTGAAGCAGATGATGCGAGTCTTTGAACAAACCCAATGCTCGGTGATTGCTACGCAGATCGTCGAAGGCGAAGCGATCTCCGCTTATGGCGTGCTCGATGTAAAGCCCGCGGAAGGACATCATGGAGGGCGGCTTTACGAAATTCTTAACATGGTTGAAAAACCGTCATTGGAAGAGGCGCCTTCAAATTTGGCCATCATCGGGCGGTACATTCTGACCCCGGCAATTTTTGACGTGCTGGAAAAAACCCCGGTGGGCAAGGGCGGCGAATTGCAACTGACCGACGCGATGCGATTACTGCTGAAGCAGGAAAAAATGTATGCCTACGTTTATGAAGGCAAGCGCCACGATACTGGCGACAAGTTGGGCTTTCTGAAGGCGACGGTTGAGTTTGCGCTGAAGCGCGATGACTTGGGCGGGCCGCTGAAAGAGTATCTGCGGACTCTGAAACTAGATTAGATATTTGCATTTCGACGGGCGAATACGCCCTTCGCTCCACTTGCAGTCTTTGGAAAGCTTGCGGAGCCCAGCTCCGCCGGACAGGCGAGGACGCCCGTCCCCACATGGTTTGTGTTAGCTCCTGGTTTCCTTCAGTTTTTTTGATTTTTCCTCTACACCTTTGGCCAGCTTCTCTTTGTGCGCGTGAAGTTTCTGCGCGATCGCGGAATCGGCCACTCCTAGAATCTGCGCAGCCAGAATGCCGGCATTGGTCGCTCCCGGTTTGCCGATTGCGACCGTGGCTACTGGAATTCCGGCAGGCATCTGCACTGTCGCCAAAAGCGAATCCATTCCGTTTAGTGAGGTCGCGGAAATGGGAACCCCGATGACTGGAAGCGTAGTGTGCGCTGCGATCACTCCCGCCAGATGGGCCGCTCCTCCCGCACCCGCAATGATCACGCGAATTCCGCGGTCCGCGGCTTTGCGCGCGTAGTCAGCGGTACGGTCCGGCGAGCGATGCGCCGATGTTACGTCGATTTCGTAGGCAATTCCGAAGCCCTCAAGAGACTTGCCGGCTTCCTGCATTATTTCGAGGTCAGAGTCACTTCCCATCACGATTGAAACCACTGGCTTTGACATTCGTCCCAATTTCTCCGTTCTAATCAAATTATTTTTTCAGAGCGCGTGCCGCGATGTCTTTGCGGTAGTGCGCGCCGTCGAACTGAATTTTTCCCACCGCCTCATAAGCTCGATCAACCGCGATTTGCAGGCTCGCCGCCCGCGCAGTCACGCCGAGCACTCGTCCGCCTGCGGTGTAAAACGCGCCGTCGCGGACACTGGTTCCAGCGTGAAATACTTTGACGCCTTCCACTTTGTCGGCGTCGTCTATTCCGGTAATCTTTTTCCCCACCTCAATAGTTCCCGGATAGCCGCCGGAAGCCATGACCACGCAAACTGAAGCATCTTGCGACCAGCGAAAATCGCCGTCACTCACCCGGCCCTCGATCGACGCCTCAATGGCTTCGAGCAGATCGCTCTCCAGCCGCATCATGATGGGCTGAGTTTCGGGATCGCCGAATCGGCAATTGAATTCGAGCACCATGGGTCCGCGCGCGGTCATCATGAGCCCGCAATAAAGGATGCCTTTATACGTCATGCCTTCGGCCTTCATGCCGTCGATCACCGGCCGAGCAACGTGCTGCAGCAGCCAATTGCTCATCTGTTCGTCGAGCAACTGCGAGATGGAATACGCTCCCATGCCGCCGGTATTTGGGCCGGTGTCGCCATCACCAGCGCGTTTATGGTCCTGCGCGGCAACTAAAGGCGCGACGCGCTCTCCGTCGCTGAGCACCAGGAATGAAAGTTCGTCTCCCTGTAAGCATTCTTCAATCACCACTCGCGCGCCGGCCCCCCCGAGCATTTTTCCGCTCAGCATCTCAGCAGCGGTGGAAGCAGCTTCGTCTTTGGTGTCGCAGATGACGACGCCCTTACCGGCAGCCAGGCCATCGGCCTTGACCACGAGCGGCGTACTGAACCGGCCAAGCGCGTCGTTAACCTCATCCACGGAATCGCAAATCGCGTAATGAGACGTCGGAATTCGGTGGCGCTGCATGAATTCCTTGGCGAAGCTTTTGCTGGTCTCGAGTTGCGCTGCTGCTTTCGTCGGGCCAAAAACAGGCCAGCCGCGGCGGGTGAACTCATCGACGATTCCAAGCTGAAGTGGCAGTTCTGGGCCAACCACAGTGACGTCTGGCTTAAGTTGAGTTGCAATGCCGACGATCGACTCCAGGCTCTTCAAGTCGACGGACATGCACTCGGCTTCGCGACTGATTCCGCCGTTCCCGGGAGCGCAATAGAGTTTGCTGATGCGCGGCGATTGCCGCAGCTTCCAGGCGAGAGCGTGCTCGCGTCCACCATTGCCTATGAGGAGAACTTTCATGGCCAGAGCAAATAAGGTTAGGGTGAGGACGAATCGATGTCAAACGTGAGAAAGGCATGCGAGCTGGATTTTCGTTTGTGCTCGGGCTTAGACCAAAGCCATGGAAGAGAGCCATTCGGCGTAGGCTTTGCCACTGTCCTCGTGCATGCCGAAAAACCTGATGCCAAATACTGGACCGCGCGACCAGCAGATCAGCGCTATTGCGGTGATGAATGTCCGCCGCGCATCGGGAATGGTGAAGCGGAGTGTCACGGAACCGTGAAGGTGGGCGCGATCCAACAGCCGTAGCGCCAGACCGCCATCGCTGACATTTAGAATTTGAGCGGAAATGGTTGTGCCGTCGCGGCGAATCACCTCAGCATCGATAGCAAGTTCAAAACGGAAATACCGGCGATGTTCGGCTTCCATTTGGCGGACGGACGATTGGAAGTAGGTGCTCAGCCTGCCGATGTCGATGGGCTTCTCCAATACGAAATTCGATCCCAGTTCCATCGCCTGCGCCACCGGCGTCTTCCCGTCAGCAATGGTAAAGATGACAGACTTTCGATTTGACCGGCTGTTTCGGGCGGCAGCAATAATTTCAGTTCCGCGCTCGATTCCGTCGCAATCAATAACAAAGCCGTCGAAGTGACTCCTGCCGATGAGATCCAGCACGGAAATGCCGTCATCGCGAACGCGGAGTTCAATGCCGTCAAACACGTCAGCGACGGCCTGTTCCACATCCGGGTCGCGGGTCACCAGTAGGCTGTTGAGTCGCACATTGTAATGCTAAAGCTCGGGCGTACCTTAACGTTAGTAACGACAGTAACCATGGTGTGCGGTAAACCAATCCTATTTTCGGAAATTGAATCGATTTGGCGCGATACGAGGGGTGGGTCGGCAAGCCGACGTAATCTGGAACAGTTACTTTAATCACTTAGTTCTACAGGATTGACCGTATCGAACCTTTCGCCGCCTACTCCCTAAAATCGTAAGCAGGTGAACAGCGGTGGATAACCCAAGACGCAGCGGAACTCGGATTAGTTGCGAGATACTGGCTGCTTTGCGGGTCCAGGGATGTTCACCGGTGCCTGCTGAACAGTGCATGGTGATTCTCGTGAACCTTCAGGGATGTGCGGCGCGGTTTAATCGTCCCTTGGACGTTGGAACGACTGTGCGATTGGAAGGGCTGCCAGGCGGCTCCGCGGACGCGCGCGTGGTGAACTGCATTTCTGTCGAGAAAGGCGCCAATCTTTGGTTATTGGGGTTGGCGTTAGACGAACCAGGGAATGTGTGGGGAATCGACACAGCGCCCGATGATTGGCACATGGAAGTCTCAGCGCCCGCGTTCGAAGTGAGTTTCAGCGCCCGCGCCGGCGGATCGTAGCTTTAACTCTCTCAATAGTCTGCCTTAGTTCCTGCTCAGCTTTCTTCCGACATAGGGTTCAGTTTCTTTCCCTCCGACGTTCCTCAGAACGGCTTCAATAGAATTCCTTCGGTAAGATAAGATTCGAAGTCAGAATCCCTACAGTCATGCCCGATTCAAGAGAGTCCGATCAGGTTGCGACGGTGACGGCATCGCCAGGTCATTTGTCGCTCGAAGGCATGCATAGCACCGTCGAGGTACCCCATCACGACGCCGGTTTCTGGCAGAAGTGGCGCGCTTTTATCGGGCCGGCGATTCTGGTTAGTGTCGGCTACATGGATCCCGGCAATTGGGGAACTGACCTCGCCGGCGGTGCCCAATTCAAATATGGCTTGTTATGGGTAGTCGCGCTCGCAAGCCTAATGGCGATTTTTATGCAGGTGATCGCGGCCCGGCTGGGGGTTGTAACCGGGAAAGACCTGGCGCAGTGCTGCCGCGATTGGTATCCGCGCTGGACGCGCTGGCCGAACTGGTTGCTGTGCGAAGTTGCTATCGGCGCATGTGACTTGGCTGAGGTGCTGGGCAGCGCGGTGGCCATTAACCTGATGTTCCACATTCCGCTGCTGTGGGCAGTCGTCATCACCGGCGTTGACGTGTTGCTGTTATTGGCGCTGCAGCGTTATGGAATGCGGACGATTGAGGCGGTGGTTTTAGTTTTGATCGTGACCATCGGCGTTTGCTATCTGATCGAAATTTTTGTGCTCCCGCAGACTCGCCCGAATTTTCTGGAGATGGGCCACGCATTGATCAGCCCGGGCTTTCGGCAGGCAGGGATGATATATGTGGCCATCGGAATCATCGGCGCGACGGTGATGCCGCACAATCTCTATCTGCACTCTGCGCTGGTCCAGAGCCGCAAGCTGCAAAAAGACCAAGCGTCAGTACGCAGCGCGATTCGGTTCAACGTAATTGACTCGACGACGGCATTGTCGGTCGCGTTCCTGGTGAATGCGGCAATTCTGGTGTTGGCGGCTTTGGTCTTTTACGGAAGGACGAGCGTGCAGGCTGCGGGTGGTCATGTCATTACCTTCAGTCCTGACAGCGATTGGATTCGCATTGCGTATCTGACGCTGGCGCCTTTGCTGGGCACGGCTCTCGCAAGCACTTTGTTCGTTGTGGCGCTATTGGCCAGCGGCCAGAGCAGCACCATCACCGGTACGCTCGCTGGCCAGGTGGTGATGGAAGGCTTCATGCACTGGCGTATTCAGCCCTGGTTGCGACGGTTGATTACGCGTTCCCTGGCAATCATCCCCGCGGTTGTGGTCATCGGTGTTCGTGGCGATGCCAGCGTGAATGATTTGCTCACCCTGAGCCAGGTGGTATTAGCTCTACAGTTACCGTTCGCCATGTTTCCGCTGCTGCATTTCACCAGTTCGAGCGAGAAAATGCGCGGCTGGAAAAATGGCTGGTTGTTGATGGCCGGCGGATGGGGCAGCGCGATTTTGATAACTGCTCTCGATCTCTGGGGACTTCCGGATTCGCTACGCTCGGCGTGGCACGTTATCGTCGGTGGCTAGAGAGGCCGAAATGTACAAAACGATTCTCGTCACCGTCGATGGGACGCCGACTGATCGAGCCATCATCGATCACGTGAAACAGCTCGCGAAATTGTCGCAGGGTCATGTCGTGCTACTGCACGTGGCCGATGGCTGGGCCGCTCGCACCTACGGCAGGGACGCAGTCAGCCCCGAGATCGCAGAGGACACGGATTATTTAAAAAAAGTCCGCTCAGAATTCGAGGCGTCCGGCATCTCCGCCGACGCCGAACTCGCGTATGGAGACCCCGCTAAAGAAATCATTCGCTGGGTAAAGCAAAAAGGATGCGACCTGGTAGCGATGAGCACTCACGGGCATCGCTTCTTTGCCGACTTGTTTCTGGGAACGACCGCAAGCCGAGTGCAGCACAACGTCAGCGTGCCGGTGCTGCTGCTGAGGGCAAAGTGACGCCTTGCGCCCACACAAACTGCCGCGCAAACGACTAAACTAATCTATTGCGCTCCCCGATAAGAAACTATATAGGAAGGCTGGTCCATGGATAGCTTTCGTTCCCGTTCTACGTTGAAAATCGGCAGCAAGGAATACGAAATTTTTCGCCTCGAGTCGCTGGATAAGCAAGGGATTTCTACCCGACACCTGCCGTTCTGCCTGCGTATTTTGCTGGAAAACCTTTTGCGCACTGAAGACGGCCGAAACGTAAAAGCCGACGACATCCGCGCATTAGCCTCGTGGAACGCCAAAACAAAATCGCAAAAAGAAATAGCTTTCACTCCCAGCCGAGTCTTGATGCAGGATTTCACTGGCGTTCCCGCGGTTGTCGATCTGGCCGCGATGCGCGACGCCATGAAAAAGCTGGGTGGCAATCCGGCGCTCATCAACCCCCTTCAGCCGGCAGAGTTGGTCATCGACCACTCGGTGCAGGTCGACGAATTCGGCAAGTCCCAGGCGTTTGCGATGAACGCGGAGCTCGAATTCCTGCGCAATAAAGAGCGCTACGCGTTTCTGCGCTGGGGACAAACCGCTTTCCGCAACATGGCGATAGTTCCCCCGGATACAGGCATCGTGCACCAGGTAAATCTGGAATATCTGGCGCGCGTAGTTTTTGTTAATGAAGCCAATGGCAAGCGCACGGCGTACCCCGATACTTTAGTCGGAACCGATTCGCACACCACCATGATCAACGGTCTGGGGGTGCTGGGCTGGGGCGTCGGCGGAATCGAGGCTGAGGCGGCGATGCTCGGACAGCCGGTCTCGATGCTGATCCCGCAAGTAGTCGGCGTCAAGCTGACCGGACGCCTGCGCGAAGGAGCGACCGCGACCGACCTGGTGCTCACCATCACCGAAATGTTGCGCAAGCACGGCGTGGTGGGCAAGTTCGTCGAATACTTCGGCCCTGGCCTGAAAGATTTGCCGCTGGCCGATCGCGCGACCATTGGAAATATGTCGCCTGAATACGGTGCTACTTGCGGAATTTTTCCCATCGATCGCGAGACGCTGACCTATTTGCGACTCACCGGACGCGCGGATGAACAGATTGCCTTGGTCGAAGCTTACGCACGCGAGCAGGGAATGTTTCACGATGAGAGCACGCCTGAGGCGGAATATTCGGAGCTGTTGGCTTTGGATTTGGATACGGTTGAGCCGAGTCTCGCGGGACCGAAGCGCCCGCAGGACAGAGTGCCGCTTTCGAGCGCGAAGGAATCATTCGAAAATGCGCTGCCTTCTCTGATCAAGACCAGCAAAGGTCAGCCCACCCCAGCTGTTTCCGGCAACGGCCATCTGAGTCATGGCAAAGTCGTGATCGCCGCCATCACCAGCTGCACCAATACTTCGAATCCTTCGGTGATGCTGGCAGCCGGCCTGCTTGCGAAAAAAGCTGTCGAGCGCGGGCTACAAGTGCCCGAGTGGGTGAAGACCTCGCTCGCGCCGGGATCAAAAGTCGTCCGGGATTATCTCGACAATGCCGGGCTGATGCCGTATCTCGAGAAGCTGAAGTTCCATATAGTCGGATACGGGTGCACCACTTGCATCGGGAACTCGGGTCCGCTGCCGCCGGAAATCTCTGACGAAATCGACCGCAAGAATCTCGTGGTGGCGTCGGTGCTTTCGGGCAATCGCAACTTCGAAGGCCGCATCAATCCCGACGTCCGCGCGAATTATCTGATGTCGCCACCGCTGGTGGTTGCGTTCGCTCTCGCTGGCCGAATCGATGTCGATCTGCGAAAAGACCCGTTAGGCAAGGACCGCGAGGGCAAGCCAGTTTATCTTGCCGACATCTGGCCAACCCAGCGCGAAGTGGATGAAGTGGTGAAGCATTCAATTTCGTCAGCCATGTTCACCAAAATTTACGCTGAAGTTTTCGAAGGAGACGAGCACTGGCGGTCATTGAAAGTTCCTGAAGGCGAGACCTACGCGTGGGACGGAAGCTCAACCTACATTCAACAAGCGCCGTATTTCGATGAAATGTCACTCAAGCCAGAGCCGGTGAGCGACATCAAGAAAGCACGAGTGCTGGCGGTGCTCGGCGACAGCGTGACGACCGACCATATTTCTCCGGCCGGCTCGATCAAGAAAGACAGTCCGGCGGGAAAATATTTGCAGGAGCACGGAGTCAAGCCTGCAGACTTCAACTCGTACGGTTCGCGGCGCGGCAATCACGAGGTGATGGTACGCGGAACATTTGCCAATGTCCGCCTGCGAAACAAAATGGTCCCGAACCTCGAAGGCGGATTCACCAGGCATTTGCCCGACGGTGAAGAGACGACAATCTTCGAAGCGTCCGAAAAATATATTGCGCAGGGTGTGCCGCTTCTCATTCTAGCCGGCAAGGAATACGGATCAGGTTCATCTCGCGATTGGGCAGCGAAAGGGCCACTGTTGCTGGGAGTTCATGCTGTCATCGCCGAGAGCTACGAACGCATTCATCGCTCGAACCTGGTCGGAATGGGAATTCTGCCGCTGCAGTTTCTAGCGGATCAGAGCGCGCAAACGCTAGGTCTGACTGGCGACGAGGTCTTCGAGATCGCCGGCATTCGCGATGTGGTTGAGAAATTTGCCCCCGGGCAGCGGATTAAAGTGCGCGCCAAGGCAGGAAAAGAGGCCAAAGAATTCGAGGCCCTGGTCCGCATCGACACTCCGCAGGAAGCCTTGTATTACGCGAGCGGCGGGATTCTGCAATATGTGCTGCGACAGTTGCTCATGAACAAGCCGCAGCCAGTCCATGCATAAAAGCGGTGCCGCTTCGCTGCTATAATCAAAGATCGTCCTCATGCCTCAGAAGCGCCTGATTCGCTCCACTACAGTTCTGTGTGTCCGTCGGAATGGCAGCCTCGTCATGGCTGGAGACGGCCAGGTGACGCTTGGCGAGAGCGTCATTAAGCATTCGGCGAAAAAAATCCGGCGGCTGTATCAGGACAAGATTTTGGCTGGCTTCGCGGGTTCGACCGCAGACGCATTTTCGCTCTTCAGCCGCTTTGAAGCCAAACTCGAACAGTATCACGGCAATATCGGCCGCGGCGCGGTGGAACTAGCCAAAGACTGGCGCACCGACAAGTTTTTGCGTCATCTGGAAGCGCTGCTGCTAGTTGCCGACAAGGAGCAGACGTTCCTGTTGAGCGGCCAAGGCGACGTGATTGAGCCGGATGGCGGGATTGCGGCCATTGGCAGCGGCGGCCCGTACGCCCAGGCTGCTGCCCAGGCCCTGGTGGAACACACACAACTTCCGGCTCGCCAAATCGCCGAAGAGGCGATGAAGATTGCCGGCAAAATGTGCATTTATACGAATGACAAGGTTACGATAGAGGAGTTGTAGCTCGTCGTACGTCTTGGGTCGTCCGTCGTGCGGAAACGCTGTTAGGACGGTGCCGCACAGTACTGATGGCCTCCGCCGGAACAAAGCCCTAGCGGACGACCTGCGACGAACGATGTGTGACGGATTTTATGGCCATTTACCTGCCCGCTAGCGCCGAAGAAGAACAGCTCTCACTCGACGAGCTCACGCCGCGCGAGATTGTCGCCGAACTCGATAAGCATGTCGTCGGGCAAAAGGACGCCAAGCGCGCCGTGGCCATTGCTCTGCGCAACCGCATGCGCCGGCAGAAGCTTTCTGAGGAACTCGCCGAAGAAATCATTCCCAAGAACATCATTATGATCGGGCCCACGGGCGTGGGTAAAACCGAGATTGCCCGGCGCCTCGCGAAGCTGGCCAATTCGCCTTTCTTGAAAGTGGAAGCTTCGAAGTTCACCGAGGTTGGTTATGTCGGACGCGATGTGGAATCGATGATCCGTGATCTGCTGGAGATTGCGATCGATAACGTGCGCGAAGAGAAGCTTGAAGACGTCGCCGACAAAGCTGAGCTGAACGCCGAAGAGCGCCTGCTGGACATTCTGCTCCCTCCTGCTGCACCGGCGGCGGGGCATCCAGAGCCGGGTTTCACACTAGAGGCTTCATCCGGCGATTCTTATTCACGCACCCGCGAGAAGCTTCGCCAGCAATTACGCGAAGGCAAGCTCGACGATCGCATAGTCGAAATCGAAACCCGGGAACGCAATTTCCCGTCCTTCGAAATTATTTCCAATCAGGGCGTCGAAGAAATGGATGTCAACATTAAGGACATGTTGCCCAACATCTTCGGCCAGCGCACCAAGAAGCGGAAGATGAAGGTCAACGAAGCCTTTGAATACCTGATCCAGGAAGAGGAGCAGCGGCTCATCGATATGGACCAGGTCACACGCATGGCCATCGACCGGGT
Organism: uncultured Acidobacteriota bacterium; assembly: GCA_963702345.1. Taxonomy (GTDB): domain Bacteria; phylum Acidobacteriota; class Terriglobia; order Terriglobales; family Acidobacteriaceae; genus Gp1-AA145. The sequence continues at coordinate 62,139 of CAVPCD010000005.1, forward strand.
TGAAGATTCCGGGATCATTTTTCTCGATGAGATCGACAAGATCGCCGGCCGCGAGGGCGGCCACGGACCGGACGTTTCGCGCGAAGGCGTGCAGCGTGACATTCTGCCGATTGTCGAAGGCACAACCGTAAACAGCCGCTACGGCATGGTCCGCACCGACCACATTTTGTTCATCGCCGCCGGAGCTTTTCACGTCTCCAAGCCCAGCGACTTGATCCCCGAACTGCAAGGGCGTTTCCCCATCCGCGTGGAATTGCAGTCGCTCACCATGGAAGATTTCATCCGAATTCTGACGGAGCCGAAGTCTTCGCTGGTCAAGCAGTACACGGCGTTGCTCGAAACCGAAGGGGTGAAACTCGAGTTCACCAAAGAGGCGCTCGACGAGATTGCCCGATTTGCATTCCGCGTGAACGAAGGCACGGAGAATATCGGAGCGCGCCGCCTGCATACGATCATGGAACGCGTGCTGGATGAGATTAGCTTCTCGGCACCGGAACGAAAAGGCGAGCAGATCACGGTGGACGCGGAATACGTTAGCAAGGCGCTCACTGACATCGTGAAGGATCAAGATTTGAGCCGGTATATTCTCTAGCTCGCCGTCGGCAGTACTTCGCCGTTTAGATTTGACCGTGGAGGCATGGGACAGCTGGCATGGTCAACTTCGATTAAAATTCCTGCATGAAACGGCGAGCTCGACGCGTAATGATCGTGCTGATGGCGATTGCATTTTTTCGCATCGGTGTCGGAAAGGCCGTGGCGCAAGGTGCTCAACAGGAGGTTTATATTGAGCCGGCCGAGCTTTCTCCTCCGAAATATCCTCCACTCGCGAGGACGGCACGGATTTCAGGTGATGTGAAAGTTGAGATTCAACTGCGCCCGGACGGGACAGCCTCCTCCGTGCGCATAATAAGCGGACACCCACTACTGGCGCCGGCTGCCGTCGAGAGCGCTAAAAGTTCACGATTTGTTTGCTACAACTGTGTAATACCCTCTACTTACATTTTTGCCTACACGTTTGGATTTCGGGAGGACGGCGATTGTGCTGTAGTGACGCTGCGTGCCCCGAAATGCCTTTACTTATGGAGGTGCGGGAGGACTCAATATAGGAATGGCCTACGCCCCCCAGTGATCGTCCAATCGAAAGATCGCATTACGGTGGGCGTCGATAACGTCTGTGTAGAAACTGATGCGGCAACTAACCACAAACAATAGAAATTGCAGAAAATTGAAGCTAATCGTCTGCATTGGGATGTTTGCAGTTTGTGGCGGTTGCGGTACACCCGGAATTCCGGAGCCGCCGTCGCTTGAATTGGCGCGCCCGGCAAGAGATCTCAAGGCGACACGAAAAGGAAGCGAAGTTCGCCTCACTTGGTCAGTGCCGGAGCAGACCGAGGACCATCATGCCTTCCGGCACGCCGGACCAACGCGAATCTGCCGCATTATGGGATCGCCGATGCATGATTGCGGAACGCCAGTGATCGAACTGCCGCCGCAAAAAGCTGCAACCCAACGAGTCTCTTCCCGGCGAAGAGCGCCCAAGTCGCAACAGCCTACGCCGCCGCAAGAAACATATACCGATCAGCTGCCGGCCAGCCTGGAGTTGCAATCGCCGACTTCAAATCTCTCGTACGCCGTCAGCGTTCTGAATTCGTACGGCCGAAGTGCGGGCCTTTCAAATCAGGTGCAAGTTCCGTCCGCACCCACGCTTGCGCCGCCTGCAAATTTGAGCGCGCATCTTTCGCCAAAAGGTGTGGAGCTTACGTGGAATGCCGTGCCGCTTCCGCCAGAACTCCCCGGCGTGAAGTATGAGTATCGAGTTTATCGACGCGATGTGTCGACCGGTCACGATTCCGTCGCAGGTGAAATTCCCGTGTCGGCTGATGCCAACCCAAGTTTTCTCGATAGCGGCTTTGAGTGGGAGAAGACCTACGATTATCGGGTGACTGTCGTGACGGTGGTCGATCGCCCAGGCGGGCCGGAGCAGGTGGAAGGCGATGACACATCATCTGTCCGCGTGGTCGCGCATGATGTATTTCCGCCGGCGAAGCCGACCGGATTGCAAGCCGTATTCTCGGGCCCGGGGCAGAAGCCATTCATTGATTTGATCTGGGCGGGGAACGGCGAAACCGATTTGGCCGGATACAACGTCTATCGCCGCGATGTTGGCAGCGAACCGATAAAAATAAATACCGAACTGGTCAAGACGCCCGCGTTTCGGGACGCCAACATAGTCCCCGGTCACGAATATTTTTATTCGATTTCGGCAGTGGATGCGCCGGGCAACGAAAGTCCACGGTCAGAAGAAGCGGGCGAAACTGTTCCCCCGTCCCAATAGCGCTATTTAAGCCAGAAGACAATCAGGCATATAGCGGCGGCAAATATCGCGGCCGTGGTCAACCATCCCAGAATATTGAGCGCGGTCGTATTCACCCAGCGCCCCATAATTTTCCGGTTATTGGTCATTCGCATGAGCAATAGCATCAGGAAGGGAGTCGAAAGCCCTTGCACAATTCCGGCCCATACCAGGGTTTTGATGGGATTCAGGCCAAGAAAATTCATCCCCATCGCAATGATCGTAATAATGATTATTGCGGCGTAGAACGCGCGAGACAGCCTTGCTGGGGTATGTAGTCCATGCCTCAATCGGAAGGCTTGACAAAAATCATAAGCTGCCCCGGCAGTCATCACCGGCACAGCAATGAAGCCGACGCCAATCACCCCAAGTGTGAACAACAGTTCTGCAAACTTTCCTGCCAGCGGCCGCAATGCTTGCGCAGCATCGGCGGCGGTGTTGATGTCAAATTTCCCCGCGCGGAATAGGGTCGCGCCGGTCGAGAGGATGATGAAGTACATCACCAGGCTCGAAAAGAACATTCCGAAGCCGATGTCGTGCGCAGAGTGACTCAGTTCCTCTTTAGTCGTGCCCATGCGGTCGACGAGCCGCCGGCGGCCCATGGAAATATCTTCCTCGACCTCCTGGTTCGATTGCCAGGTGTAAAGATACGCGGAGAGCGAGCTGCCGATCACGGCCACAACAATCTCCGCAAACTGACGATTCCACTGAATGGTTGGAATCAGTGTTCCCTTCAGCGTCGAAATCAGTCCAGGATGGGCCAGAAAAGCGGATCCGAGGTAGGCCAGCAAAGCCATCGCCAGCCAGCGAAATATGTTTCGAATCATAGTGTACGATCCCCAGATTTGGAGAGCGAGCACCGCGACGGTAATTATGACCACGACAAGCGCAGCTGGGATCGGCAGCACCAGCCTGAGAGCGGCAGCCATTCCCCCGATATCGGCGCCCGCTTCTATCGTATTTCCCACTACGACCGCGCCCAATATCGTTAGCAACAGCCAACGTGGATAATGCTGGCGGATGATGGCGAAGAGTCCTTGCCCGGTAACCTGGCCGAGCTTGGAGGACAGATAGACTACGGCGAACATCATGGGCAGCGCCACGGGGGCTAACCAGAGCAGAGCAGGCCCGAATTTCGCGCCCGCGGTGGCGTAGGTGCCGATCGCGGATGGATCGTCGTCGGCAGCCCCGGTGATCAGCCCAAGCCCAATTGATCGAAAAACGCCCTTGGGCACAGGTTTAGGGGCGTGCGCCTGATACCGCTCTTCTGATGCGGGATCGTGTTTCCGGCGTTCTACAGCAACCGGGCCGTGGGGCGGCGGTCTTAATTCATCGCGCCGAGTCGAGGGTCCAATTGCCACGCTATTTTTATTCCTATTCCGTAGTGAGAAGCAGGTTTTGAGGTTGCGCAGTTGAGCGTGCGCCCGCTTCTAACGAGCTCGAAGGTACGGGCAAAATCCCCGGTTCTCGCCAAATCAATACTTTAAGATGCTCACTTTGTACTTGGGTTTGCGTTGTGCAGCTCTGATTTCCCCATGCTTGCTTTTAGTTGCCAGTCTCTGGCATAGTCCCTGACGGTTCGGGATTTCTTAGATAAGACGAGATTTTTGCCATCAAAACATGAAATATTGCCGCTTTGAACACCAGGGAACGCCTGCATTCGGTTGGATTGAAACCGTGGCCGGCCGCGAGGAAATCACCGGAATTTTGCCATCCCTTCCGGAAAATGGTTCACCGCATCCTGCACTCAAGAAAATTCCGCATGTGTCTTTCGATGCCGCCCGATTATTGGCTCCGGTTTCCCCTTCGAAAATTGTTTGCGTCGGACGAAACTACCGCGAGCATGCGGCTGAATTAGGAAATGAAGTTCCGGTTGAGCCGCTAATTTTTTTTAAACCGCCGTCGTCAGTGATTGGCCCGGGGCAAACCATCGTACGGCCGAAAATTTCAGCTCGCGTGGATCACGAAGCCGAGTTGGGCGTAGTGATCGGCAAGCGCTGCCGGAACTTGAGAGCCGACGAAGACGTCCAGCCGTACATTTTGGGATACACCTGTGTGAACGACGTGACTGCGCGTGATCTGCAAAAGAAAGACGGGCAATGGACTCGAGGCAAAGGCTTCGATACGTTTTGCCCTGTGGGGCCCGTCGTCGTCAGCGAACTCGATCCGTGGGCGGGAGTTGACGTAGAGGCGCGAGTAAACGGTCAAGTCAAACAGCAGGGCAACACGCGTGACTTTATTTTTTCGCTGGACGAGATCATTCGTTACGTTGCGCAGGTGATGACGCTCTTGCCCGGAGATCTGATTGCCACCGGGACGCCGAGCGGGGTGGCGCCGCTGGTTGCCGGAGATAAAGTAGAGATCACGGTTGCCGGAATCGGCAGATTGCAGAACCTGGTGAGCGATTAAGCGTACGCTCGCCCGATTATTTCCCTGGTTTGATTCGGATTTCGACCGCAGTGTCGTCGGGGAGTTCACCGTTGAGCAGTTCGATTTTTCCGCCGCGTACCACGCCGTTAAATTCTCGCTGCGCCTGCTGGCTCGGCGCTGCTTGGGGCGCGCGAAAAGGAGTCCGCCCGGAACCTTTATCCATGGCGGCATTGGCCAGTTCATCGGCTTCGCGATTGTGGCCGCGCAGAACGTGCTCAATGTCGAACCACTCCAACTTGTTGATCAGTTGCCGCGCGCGACCGTGCAGGTCGCGCAGGGTCGGCTCCTTCACTTTGTAAATTCCTTTGATCTGGCGCACCAGCAGTTCCGAGTCGCTGATCACTTTCAGCGCTTTAGGACCGTGTTCCGCGGCATATTCCAATGCGCCTATCAGCGCCTGGTATTCGGCGAAATTGTTGGTCTGCTTTCCCAGATATTGGCTCAGGGCCGCAACCTTGCCGCCGCGCGCGTCATGAATCACAACCCCATATCCGGCCGGGCCGGGATTGCCGCGAGCGCCACCGTCGGTGTGCGCGATCAGATAATTCTCAGGAGGAACTTTCATTGATTAACGTCCTGCTGCAAGTCTTGTGGCCAGACGCGCGGGAAGATGCGCCGCAAAAATTTTTTCCTGCGCCGATCTCACTTCGTAAGGCACGCGAAAAAAAGTAACGACCCGCTCGGCAGAATCAAAAACCGCAAACGCAGCGCGCCAATCGCCATCTCGCGGCTGTCCGATCGATCCAGGATTGATCATGTAGTTTAATCCTTCCTTGAGGGGTAAGTCCCACGTCTCCTGCTTGGCGACGGTCTCGTACGCAGGATGGACCGCTCGCACAATATTCCCGTGAAGTTGAAACACGCCCTGAATGTGTGTGTGACCAAAAAATGTAATGCCAGCGTCTGGTTTTATCAGCTGGCTTGCGGCGTCTTCAGGAGTTACCACATAGCGATCTTCATCGTCCGGCGCGCCGTGTACGTATTGGACACCGGCAATCTCGTCCATCCCGATCGGGCCTTTAGGCAAATCCCGCAACCAGGACAGATGTTCGCTGTTCATTTGCTCGCGGTTCCACAACGCCGCCACGCCCGCGATGGGGTTGAAATTCTCCACGCTGTCGATTCCCGCGACCACCTTGTCATGGTTGCCGCGAACAAAAATTCCCGCTAGCGCACGCGCGCGTTCTGTCACTTCATTGGGACTGGCGCCGTAACCGACGATGTCCCCCAAGTTCACGGTTGCATCAGTCGGAGGAGTGGCGGCCAGGCAAGCTTCGAGAGCTTCCAGATTGCTGTGAATGTCGCTGAGTAGAAGTATGCGCAATCTTTACCGGATCCCGGGCCCTTTAACTCATAGCAGAAACGGATTATAAAGCTCGCGCCGGGTTCGCGACCGGGCATCTTGCCCAATGCCCCGGATCAATCTCCACCAATGGGGGTAAAGCGCGAGCACATTCAGGAATGCGGAGGTCGCATCGCGGCTCGAACGGACATCCATGCGGAAGTTCGCGTAGCGGCGGAACTGTGCCATCGATTGTCTGCAGCGGGTGTTGGCGGTCCGTTCTCAAGGTCGGCACGGCTTCGAGTAATCCGCGGGTATAGGGATGCGCCGGATTGCGAAAAATTTCATTTCGCGGACCGATCTCGACCAGGCTTCCCGCGTACATGACCGCTACCCGGTCAGCCATTTTAGAAATTACCGCCAGGTCGTGAGAGATGAAGAGCATGGTGAGGCCAAACCTGTCGCGCAGGCTGGCGAGCAGATCGAGAATCTGCGCTTGGATCGTAACGTCAAGCGCGGTGGTCGGTTCATCGGCGATCAGCAGTTGCGGGCGATTGACGATGGCCATCGCAATCATCACGCGCTGCCGCATTCCTCCAGAAAGTTGGTGAGGATAGTCGCTGGCCCGCCGCTCGGGATCTGGAATTGCAACTTCGCGCAAGGCCTCAACCGCCCGGTCCCAAGCGTCTTTTTTCGACACGTTACCGTGAGCGCGCACCGCTTCTGCGACTTGCTCCCCTATACGCATCACGGGATTCAGCGCGGTCATAGGCTCCTGGAAGATCATCGAGATGCCGGAGCCGCGCAGAGAACGCATCTGGTCCGCGGTCAGCGTGAGCAGGTTCACGGGGGCGCTGCCGTTGGCGGCGAAACGGATTTCTCCGCTAATCATGGCTTGCGCAGGAAGCAGCCGCATTACTGCAAGAGAAGTGACGGACTTCCCCGACCCTGACTCGCCAACCAGACCGAGAACCTCGCCGCGGGCCAGCCCGAACCCGACATCGCGCACCGCTGATAGCGGTTCTGGAGAAGCGGGAAATTCGACACTTAAGGTTTTTATCTCAAGCAGCACACCCCGATGTTACCAGTGAGATTGGCTTGAACGCCGTTCGTGCTTATTGAGTTGGCATCTTCTTTAAAATAATTATTTGTGAACTTGCCCTTCAGCGCGATTGACCACGTCCAACTTGCGATGCAAAGAAGACACATCTCGCGCTTAAGTGCACGGACTACGACAATCTGGTTGCGAAGCTGCAAGCCTCCGGAGTGGAGGTAAACGAGCCGGCGGATATCCCCGGGATGCGGCGCTGCCACCTGCACGACCCCTTCGGCAACCGCATTGAATTGATAAATTCCGCGTAAGCATCGGTACGACTGAGTGTTGCTGGGTCGAGCCGGAGTCATTAGCATAGAAGTCAGCAAACCAGCATCTTACAAAGAGGGAGTAGTGCGCTTGGTATTCTTAGGGTCCTATTTTCGTTATGTAGTGACAGGTTTGTGTTTTTCCACGATCCTCTTTTTCGCGTCAGGAGCTTGCGCCGATAGTGCCTCTTTTGATCTGATCGGGCCGAAATTTCAGATGCACGTGCAGCGCGGCGGCGTGACTATGCCCATTGCAGAAGTGCCCAACCTGCAGGCCGGGGACCGGCTTTGGGTGCACCCCGACCTGCCTGACACTCAGTCGGTCCACTATTTGATGGTTGTTGTGTTCTTGCGTGGCGCGACCAACCCTCCGCCGGAGGCGTGGTTTACCCGCGCCGAAACCTGGAATAAGGCGGTCCACGAAGAGGGGATTTTTGTTACCGTGCCGGCGGATGCTGAACAGGCGATCGTTCTGCTTGCACCTGATACCAACGGAGGATTCGCCACGTTACGGACTGCAGTCCGCGGCAAGCCTGGCGCCTTCGTACGCGCCGCACAGGACCTGCAGCAGCTCAGTCTCGACCGTTCGCGGCTGGAAGCGTACCTGGAAGCGGTCCACGAGACATCTTCTTCTGATCCCGAGCAGCTGAAGGCCCGCACCACGCTGTTGGCGAGAAGCTTGAACATAAAACTCGATAACCAGTGCTTCGACAAGCCGACCGACCAGCAGGTCCCCTGTCTTACGCAGAATACCGATCAGATGGTGCTCGACGACCAGCACAGCCAAAGCATGGTCGCGAGCTTGACCACCGGTGCCCCGACGGATTTGCTCACCCAGCTGAGCGCCACGCCCACTGCCCGAGGGGGATACTACAGCCCCTATGTGGGCGCAGTGGTGGATGTGGTGCGTATTCTGAGCACAACTCATACCGCGCAGTATCAATACATTCCTGCGCTTGCATTGCCGCGAAAAGATGACCTGAATCTGCGGCTCAATAATCCGCCTTCGTTCCGCAATCCGAAATCGGTGCTGGTCATTGCGTTGCCGCCGGTACACGCCGCTGTTCCCCCTCCGCTGCGGGGTGTGGACGCGGCGCAAGTGTTTTGCGCCAATAAACCTGATCTCGTATTACCGGCGGAGGGAGCACCCCTGGTGTTTGCGACCGAACTAGCGCACACTTTTGTGCTTCACGTGGAAACCAAGCCGGGTGCGAGTATCGATCTGCCGGCTCGCCCTGATCCCGCGCGCGGCGGTTTCGCGATTGAAACCCATGCGATGGAATCGAAGTCTCTGGATGATGAAGCCACTGGGGTTTTGCGCGGAATCTGGGGATTCCATTCTTTCGAAGGGCCACGATTTAAGTTGCGCACCTCTCACCCGTCACAGTGGGTGGTAGCTTCAAAAGATGCCAGCGCGTTGATCGTGGGGCGCGAGGACATGCTGCATGTTCAATCCCCCGACGCCTGTTGCGTAAGCGCGGTGATGATGGAGGATGGAGACGGTAAAACTGTTCCGGTGGAATGGAAGGCCCCTAAGCCAGATGAACTCGAGCTTAGGGTCCCATTGCAGAATGCAACCGCCGGCTCGCTGAAAATGCAGGTGAAGAAGTTTGGCCTGCGCGAGGCGGACGAAGTTTCCTTGCACACTTACGCGGAAGCCGCGCGTCTCGATGCGTTGACCATCCATGCCGGCGATCTGGATGGAATCTTGCGGGGTACACGTCTCGACGAAGTCTCGAAACTGGAGTTGAACAAGATCACATTCGTTCCGGAGAGTCTTGCCCGCGACAACCAGCATGACGAACTCAAGCTGGTTACGCGTGACGGTTCGGCCACGGCCAAGTTGCAGGTGGGTATCGCGGGGACAGCTCACGTTACCCTGAAAGATGGCCGCACGCTTGATCTAAACACCGCAATCGCAGGCCCGCGTCCTCAGCTCAGTCTGTTGAGTAAGAGCGTGCAGAGCGATAACACCAGTGTTCCGCCGCTCATTCAATTGGGAAACTCGAACGAGCTGCCGCAGGATGGGCGGTTGAGCTTCTTTCTGAAGACGCAAGTGCCGGATAACTTTCCTCCGGCCGAGAAAGTGGAAGTGGCCACTGCAGACGAGTCTTTCCACGTTCTTTTGAGCGAAAAGGACGGTAACCTTACGCTACAGGATTCAAAGACGGTATTCGCGACGCTGGATCCCATGAAGCTTTTGGGTCCGTCGGCTTTTGGCCCGCTGAAGTTTCGTCCGGTGAGTGCCGACGGAGTGGAAGGCGACTGGCAGCCGCTCGCAAGCCTGGTGCGCATGCCCGATCTGAAAGAGATAAGGTGCAATCCGGTTGCTGCTAAGGCTGAATCCAGGACGGCCTTGGGTAAGAACCCACCGCGAGAAGAGAAGTCTGAACTCGCCGAGGCGAAAACCAAAGCAGAAAAAGAATCCAGCCCGGAAACCCGCTTAGTGTCGGGAAAGCACTCCTCGTCCACAGATGAAAAGAGCGCCGAATCCTCAAAGAATGCTGATGCGGAAGCGAAGCCGGGTGCGGGTAAGTCAGTTGAAGCAGAGCAGGAGTGCACTTTGAGTGGCGATAAGCTATTTCTGATCGACGCCGTAAGTTCCGATCCTGATTTCACCACTTCAGTTACCGTTCCTGACGGTTTCGTAGAAGCCCGACTGACCATACCCGCGCCCAAAGGCAAGACGCTGTATCTGAGGTTAAGAGACGACCCTTCAACCGTGGATACGGCGGTGCTTCCAGTGACCGAAGAGCAGCGCTAGACAGCTATTCTCCAACCTGCCTGCCGGCGGAATAGACTGGAACTAATTCCCTGAAATCCCCGTACTTTCATGAAATCCAATGCTTACCAATTGTCATTTCCACCGTCTATCTTCTTGTAGCCGGGGAGGGTACGCGCCCCGGCGACCAAGGATAAAGAGATGCCGGCCGATGCGTGGGCAGTACAATTTCCGGTTGGCAAGTGTTCTCATCCGGACCGAGTTCGAGGCCAGGCACGCCCTGAGCTTGTCGAAAGGGTGGAACGAAGCAGTGGAACACGGCAGCCCCTAACCCGGATCCACATGTTGAGTCAGAGCCGCATCGACGACACGCTCCTGGTGCGCGAGGCGCAGCGCGGTAACCGCTCTGCCTTCGAGGAACTGGTGCGCCATTACGATCATGCGGTGTTGCGACTGGCGCTGCACCTCACCGGATCAGAGCACGAAGCCCAGGACGTCTATCAGGAAGCGTTCCTGAAGGCGTACAAAAATATCGGACGCTTCCGCTTCGAGTGTTCTTTCTATACCTGGATCTACCGGATTGTGACCAACCTGTGCCTGGATAACATCCGTAAGAAGCAGGTGCGAAAGGAAGATGCACCGGTAGTACTGGATTCGGAAGGTGAGCAATATGACGTGCTGGCGCAGGTGGCCGACGGGCGCAGCGGGGCGAATCCGGAGCGCGACCTGATGAGGCGTGAGCTTGGCGGTAGGATTTCACGGGCATTGGAAAAGTTGACGCCGCGAGAACGCGTGGTCTTTGAGCTAAAGCACTATCAAGGCCTCAAATTACGTACGGTCGGCGAAATGCTGAACACGACCGAGGAGACGGCAAAAAACACGCTGTTTCGCGCGACGCAGAAGTTGCGGGCAACGCTGGCGGATATGAGATGAAGAACGCAAGGTTTCGAAAGTTCCAAGGTTTCAGAGATCTGGGCGTTTCGAAACCCTTGAAACTTTGAAACCCTGAAACATGAATTTTGAGACATTGAAACCTGAATGATGAGATCTCTCGCAATCGAGAGGCGGATGAAATTATGAAATGCGAATGGGTGCAACAGAACGTTCTGCTGTACGTTTACGACGAGCTGCCTGACGACGCCCGTCATGAACTGGAGCAGCACGTGGTGCGCTGCAAAGACTGCGCGGCCGAGCTGGAATCGGTGAGGAGCTTCCGCGCAAATTTCGCGCAGTTTCCCATGCAGGAGCCGAATCCGAGCTTTGTCGCCGCATCGCGAATGCGGCTGCAGGAAGCGCTGGAATCGGCAGAACAGGGCGGATGGTGGTCGCGCCTGATATTCGATCCACTGCACTGGTTGAACCAGATTCGCTTTGCCCCGGCACTAGCCGCCGCGATTTTCATCGTTGGATTTGCGGGAGGCATTGGGGCGACCTACAAAATGGTAAAGGCTCCGATTGACGTGAGTCCGACTCCCGTCACGGCGCAGCCCTCGCTCGCGTCGATCAGCGGCATCAGCTCTATCGCTCAGCAGCCCAATTCCAAGCAGGTTACGATCAAGTATGAAACCGTCGCCCCGCAGGAGGCTCACGGTTCACTCAGCGATCCCAGCATTCAGCAGCTTCTTTTGTATGCCGCCAGAAACAACTTTAACGCTGGCGTGCGCATGGATTCGGTCGATTTGCTGACCCAGCAACCCAACAATCAACACGTGCGTGAGGCCCTGCTTTATGCCCTGCGTTACGACTCGAATACAGGTGTGCGGCTGAAGGCGCTCGACAGCCTGGGCCCGTTCGTCAAGGACGACGTTCAGGTTCGTGACGCGATACTTGAGTCGCTCATGTCTGACGCTAATCCTGGAGTGAGAATTGAAGCTTTACGCCTTCTGGTGCCGGTGCGTGCGGACGGCAGCGTTCGCATCGTGCTGCAGCGGCTGGCAGCAAAAGATGAGAACCGTTATATCCGTTCGCAAGCGCGCACTCTGGTCGCGCAATTGCCGGAAATGAATTGAGGAAACCAAAACACAAACCATGCGAAAAACTCTAACCAAAGTCGGGATGCTGGTAGCGCTGCTTGCCACAGTTTGCGTTGCCCAGCAAAGTTCGGTCCAAAAAGAGGGAAATTATTGGACAAATGTAGTCAACGGTTCGCTTGCCGGGGTCCGAAATCTTCACATCAAGGTGGAGGTTGGGACAGTGCGAGTGCAAGGCGGATCGCAAGGGATCGCTTATGTGATCCGCAATAAGTCTTATGAGGGCTCGGAAGATCGCGCGCGTCGGCAATTCGAGTCTTACAAAATTAGCTCGTACGTCAAGGGTGATACGGCGTGGATCACGGGGGAGTGGGAGGCCGGGCATCCCCATAAATTTTCATCGGACGTGACAGTGACGGTGCCGCGCGACATGGATCTGGTGAAGATTGAAACTGAGGGTGGAGAAATTGTTACCACCGGAATTGGTGGCCGTTTAGAAGCCGAGAGCGGCGGGGGCACTATTCACCTCGATGACATTGGCGGCGCCATCAGCGCGGAGACGGGCGGCGGCGGGATTGATGTCGGTAACGTCGGAGGCGAACTGAACGTCCGCACCGGAGGCGGATCGATCCATATTGGCTCGGCGAAAGGCAAAGTAGTCGCCGAAAGCGGCGGCGGGAACGTGGTGCTGGTCTCAGGCGCACAAGGAGCTTCACTGCAAACCGGCGGCGGCAGCATTCACGTAGATAAATGTACCGGAGAGGTGAAAGCTGAGACCGGCGGCGGCAGCATCGATCTCGGCGAAGTCGGCGGCGGAGCCTCGATGGAGACCGGCGGCGGGAGCCTTAAGCTGACTTCGGCCACGGGCCTGGTGAAAGCCGAAACCGGCGGCGGCAGCATTGAACTCTTTGGTGTTCCCGCAGCGCATGTTGAGACTGGCGCGGGAACGATCACGGCTAAATTCATCGCTTCATCCACGGCAAGCGATTCGCAACTTGAAACCGGCGCGGGTGATATTACTGTATTTCTAGCGCCAAACATGCACGTTACTTTGCGCGCCAGCATAGAAGCGGCAAGCGGGCACCGTATCACCAGCGACTTCCCGGACTTCAAGATCTCATCTGAGGGCGGCCAGTGGGAGCCAAAGCTGATTTCAGCGGAAGGAAGTTTGAATGGCGGCGGCCCAGTACTCAAGATCCGCACCACCATGGGCAATATTTATATTCGCCGCGAGCAATAGGGGAGGGAAGCATGAAAACCAAATCGCAAATTCTGGCGATGGCAGCGCTATTCGTCGTGGCGGCTGGCATGCCCGCCAAAGTGGGCGCCGAGCCGGAGGGCCAACACTACGTCTTCTACGGCGAGGAATCGGGTGGTGGCTCGTATTTGGGAGTAGATACTCGCGACATCACGACTGATCGGCTAGGCGATCTGCATGTAAAAGATGAAAGCGGCGTCGAGGTCACCATGGTTGACCAGGATGCGCCCGCGGGCAAAGCTGGGCTGAAGGAACACGACGTCATTCTCAGCATCAATGACCAGAAAATCGAGAGCGTCGAGCAACTGCGGCGCGTGGTGCATGAAATTCCTCCTGGACGCTCAGTGACAATTGGAATCAGCCGCGCGGGCCAGCCCATGACGTTGAAAGCGCAGCTTGCCGAACGCAGCGTGGATCGAAGCTTCAATTTCAATATGCCGCCGGTCAATATTCCGGCCATCCACATGCCGCCCATCAACATGCCGGAAATTGATGTGCCGACAGTGGTGGTAATGCACTCACCGCACAACAGCGGGATGATGGTGGAGAACCTGACCCCGCAGCTCGGCGATTTCTTTGGAGTGAAGAGCGGCAACGGGGTGCTGATACGTTCGGTGGAGCGGGGCAGTCGCGCTGAACAGGCCGGCTTCCGGGCGGGAGACGTGATTGTGAAAGTGAACGGCTCCGTGGTTTCCGACTGCAGCGACTTCACCCGCCTTTTGCGCGAGCGCAAGCAAGATAAGGCGTCGGTCACGGTAATGCGCGATCGCAAAGAGCAAAACTTAACGCTCACATTGCCGGAACCCCGGCGTTCCGGATCGCTGACCGATTGCGATTACGTGGAGGCTGCAACCTGCGCTCAGTTCGTAAATGAAGGTACCGAGGTGGCGCAGGCCATTCCAGAACTCGCGACCGCAGAAATTAAACGCCTGAAGCCGCAAATGGAGCAACTGCAGAAGCAAATCGAAGAAGAAATGCAAAACCCCAGTGAAGAGGTCAAGAAAGATCTTGAACAGTTGCAGCAGGACCTGCGTGATCGGGAGGAAGAATTACAGCGGGAAATCAAGCACTTGGTGAAGGAAAGCGATATTTAAAGGGCGGTTGACATAATTCGCACAATTTCGATTCTCGCGTATGTTAACCTTTTTCGCGCTGCAATCTTACCGTGAGAGGGTAATCTCTATGCGTGTGGTTGGAATTCTGGTTCTGGCTTTCTGCTGCTTGTCGCTCACCTCATTTTCTCAGACCACCACGGCGCCGTCGGAACAGAAGGCCCTCGACCTCGACCATTTTGATGCCAAGACGGTGGATTCGTCCGTCGACCCCTGCATCGATTTTTACAAATATTCGTGTAATAAGTGGGTCGAAAAGAATCCAGTGCCCGCAGATGAAGTTTTCTGGGGCAGCTTCGGAAAACTCGCGCTGTGGAACACCGCTGCGGTGCACCAGACTATTCTCGACACTGCCGCCAAAGCGCCGGCGCAACGAACCGCTGTCGAACAAAAAATCGGCGATTACTGGTCGGCGTGCACCAACCAATCGCAAAGAGATGCAAGCGCGCTTACGCTGCTGCGTCCGCAGTTGGCCCGCATAGACGCAATCAACAAAAAGAGCCAGATTGCGGACATCATCGCGTTTATCCATACCTCGATTCCGGGCGCGTGGAATCCATCCGATCCCGCGACTTATGCCGCCATGTTCGGCTTTGGCTCCTCGCCCGATTTTCACGACACTACTCATGTGATTGCGCAATTTGACCAGGGTGGCATGGGGCTTCCCGGGCGCGAGTTCTATCTGAACGACGACGCTAAGTCGGTTGAGATCAGAAAAAAGTACGTGGTCTTCCTGGCTCATCTTTTGGTGCTCGCAGGCACTCCGCAGGCGCAGGCCGACTCCGATGCGGCGATTTCGTTGCAGATGGAAACCGCGATGGCAAAATCTGCGATGGAAATCGTGAAGCGGCGCGACCCCAAGAACCTGGACAATGAGATGGATCTGGCCGAAGTCAAGAAGCTTACCCCATCATTCGATTTCGACCGCTATCTCGAACTGCTGCACGCTCCGAATACCGGGAAATTCATCGTCACCTCGCCGGATTTTTTCCGGGGCCTGGAGCAGTTGATTCAGACCGAATCACTCGAGCACTGGAAGATCTATTTGAAGACATCTTTGCTGAGCGGTGAAGCGGGTGCTCTAAGTACTGATTTTGTTAATGCGCATTTCGAGTTCTACGGCCAGACTCTTTTTGGCGCAAAGGAAATCGAACCGCTGTGGCGCAGGTGCGTTGAATCCGAAGACCGCGAAATCGGCGAAGCCTTGGGCCAAGCCTATGCCGCCCGTTACTTCCCGCCCGAGAGCAAAGAGCGCGTGCAGAAGATGGTGAAAAATATCGAAGCTGCGCTGGGGAGAGACATCGACTCGGTTGATTGGATGAGCCCGCAAACCAAAGCACAGGCGCACGAGAAACTCGCCGCAGTTGTCGACAAGATGGGATATCCGGACCACTGGCGCGATTATTCCTCGTTGCAAATCACGGCCGACAATCACTTGGCTAACGTACAAAATGCGACTGCATTCGAAATGAATCGCCAGCTGCAGAAGATCGGCAAGCCCCTTGACCGCACTGAATGGCAGATGACCCCGCCGACGGTCAACGCTTACGAAGATCCGCAAACCAACACCATCAATTTCCCCGCGGGAATTCTGCAGCCTCCGTTCTTCGATCCCACCCAGGATGACTCCGTGAATTACGGCGCGGCGGGCGCGGTGATCGGACACGAGACCACTCACGGCTTCGACGATCAAGGCCGCAAGTTCGACAAGGAGGGGAACCTACGGGATTGGTGGACCACCGCCGACGCAGAGGCTTATGACAAACGCGCCGATTGCATCGCCGATGAATACACCGAAGATATTCCGGAGATTGGAGCCAAGCAAAACGGCCGCTTAACCCTCGGTGAAAATACCGCCGACAACGGCGGTGTGCGCCTGTCGCTTTCTGCGCTGAAAGCTGACCTGAAAGATAAAGGCTTAGATCTCGATTCCAAGGGCGAGGACGGCGTCACCAACCTGCAGCGCTTCTTCCTCAGCTACGCCAACGTGTGGTGCAGCAATGTCCGCCCGGAGATGATGCGGACCCTGGTTATGAGCAATCCCCATCCCTTAGATCGGTTCCGGGTAGATAATGTCGTATCCAACATGCCGGAGTTCGCGCATGCGTTCGGCTGCCACAAAGGTCAGGCGATGGTGCGGGAGAATATGTGCCGTGTGTGGTGATGGCCGCCACCACTCATAGCATTACATCTGTCGTCTGCCTACCGGGAGAGATCCCGCGCAACCTCAAAGCGACCTGTCCAGACGTCTCTAGACTCCCGCGTAACCACCGACCCCATTTTTTGAATGTCGCGATCATTGAAAGCCAGATATGCTGAGAACGTCGTGATTGAGCAGAAAATCAACGATGTTTTCAGTGATGCTGAGCCTACCGATTTTGGGACCGGTTGGTGGAGCGGAGTATCGTCGGTTTTTTTCGGGGCTCTCTCATTCGGTGCGGTATTCTGCCTCCATTTCCCGCAATTCCTGACTGTTCCTCAATTTCGTCAGCATTATCCTATGCACGCCATTCGGATCTTGATCCAATGCCTCATTGTGGGCACGGCCGTCCTCGGGATCTTTTCCTCAATTCTTCGTAAGAAAAAGGCGTTGGCGCTCACGGGACTTCTGCTTGCCACGGCTGCTGCCGCCTTGGGCGGCGCAAGTGTAAGGATCAACGAGACTCTCCACGGAGGGCCTGCGATTGGCCTCGACTGGTTCTTGCTCGATCTGCTTTTGACAGCAGTTATCTACGTACCCCTTGAAAGGCTCTGGCCGCTACATCCGGAGCAAGGAACGTTTCGCAAACAGTGGACTTTGGATGTGTTGTACTTCATGTCTACTCATCTTCCGATACAGATCCTCTCGTTTCTAATTCTGTTGCCCGCGGTCGAGTTTGCCAAATACCTGAGCGTTCCAGGCCTTCAAACTCTAATCACGCGACTGCCTTGGTTTCTGCAATTCTTTATGGCCGTTCTGGTCGCGGACGTGGCCGAATACTTTATTCACTTAGCATTTCACAAAGTCCCATTTCTATAGCGATTTCATGCCGTTCATCATTCTTCCACGGCGCTCGACTGGCTCTCGGGATCGCGCGGTCACTTCTTCGAGGACATTATCGTGCGCGCATGTATCCTTACCCCTCTCATGATCGCCTTTTCCCAGTCCATCATCTTGGCGTATCTGATTTTTGTGACACTTCAAGCTACGTGGTCCCACTGCAATTTCTCGCCTAGCCCGAAATGGCTCGGGAGGTGTCTTGTGACACCTAAATACCATCACTGGCACCATACTTCTCAAAAAGAAGGCCTCGACAAAAATTTCGCTGTCCATTTTCCTTGGATCGACAAGATCTTCGGAACTTATTATTACCCGGATGAATGGCCGGGAAGATATGGCTTGGTGGGAGAGCAAATTTCACACGGCTTTGTCAGGCAAACAATGGAACCATTTAGAAGGGGGAAAAAGGTCTAGCAGCGTACCCAAGCACGCCTTCCTTCCTCTGTGCATCAACCACGTCTCTTGCCGCCAATGTTCCTCGTAACTGTGAAATCAAGCGATTTCACTCAAAACCCTCTCTGTAGCACTGAAAATAGATTCTCAGCGCTGTTGCTGGCGCGAACCGCGTCCCCACTTCGCGAGTGTTTTTATCGCGCCCAGGAACACCAGACAGAACCAGAAGTCCACAAGCACCCCTAGGTCGAGGTTTGGTGGATGATGCTGCGCGGCTGGTGGCAGGTGGGGCATAAGCAAGAAATACACCAGGTTCCCTGCCAGGACGGCAATCAGGGACTGAACGAAATTCATCTTAGGTTTTGACACCGCGGAACCTGTTGTTGGCAATTGGCATTTAGCAATTGGTCTTCGTGCACCGGTAATCCATGACCAAGTGCCAAATGCTAAGTGCCGGTTTTGTTACCATCCCTTCAGATGCTGGAACCCACCACCCCCGTTCAGTTTGTGAAAGGGATTGGACCGCGCATCGCCGAAATTCTGACCGCAAAGGGCATCACCACGGCTGATGATCTGCTGCATTATCTGCCGTTTCGCTATGAAGACCGCGTAAACCCACGGGGCATTGCCGAACTGCGGGTCGGAGAAATGGCAACCGTCATTGCCGAAGTCCGGACCTCGGGCCTGTTTCGCACCCGCCGCATGCCGATCTTCCAGATGACCGCCGGCCAGGGCCGCGCCCGGCTGAAATGCATCTGGTTCAACGGCGCCTACCTCAAGGATAAATTTCAGCCCGGCCAGATGTTAGCACTTTACGGTCGAGTGGAAGAGAATCGCGGCGAACTGCAACTGGTGCAGCCGCAATTTGAAATTCTTGCCGAGGCCGACGGTGATGCCGAGCAGAAGGCCGCGGAGTCTTTAGAGATCGGCCGCATTGTTCCTATCTACGAATCGGCAGGGCAGGGCAAGCTGACGACGCGCTCGTTTCGGCGGATCATTCACTCGACGTTAGAGAACCTCACTCCCAACCTGCCAGAGTCAATCCCCGCAGCGGTCTGCAAACGTATGAACTTGGTGGCGTCGCGCGAGGCGTTGTGGAAAGTTCATTGGCCGGATGCGGGGGAAAGTCTGAACGATTTGCAGTCGTCGCGAACGCCGGCGCACATCCGGCTGATTTTTGAAGAGCTGTTTTTCATCGAGCTGGGGCTCGAATTGAAGCGGCGTGAGCAAAAGGCGCAAACCGGTATTGCTTTCGAGTTGAATGATCGCGTGCGTGAGGCGATCAAGAAAATTCTGCCGTTCCATCCCACGGGAGCGCAAAAGCGGACACTGAAAGAGATTGCCGCGGACATGGAAAAGCCTTATCCCATGCGCCGTTTGCTGCAGGGCGATGTGGGATCGGGCAAGACGCTGGTGGCATTCGAAGCCGCAATCATTGCCATAGAAAACGGATATCAGGTTGCGCTGATGGCGCCGACGGAGATCCTGGCGCAGCAGCATTATTTTTCCGCGCGCCAGATCCTCGAGCCTTCGGGATATCGCATTGTCCTGCTGACGGGGTCTGTTGAAGAAGATCGCAAGCGCGAAATCCGACGTCATATCGCGCAGGGGAATGCGCAGCTGGTGATTGGCACGCACGCCCTGATCGAACAAAAAGTTGAATTCGAAAAGCTGGGATTGGTGATTGTTGATGAGCAGCACCGCTTCGGTGTTCTGCAACGCTTCAAACTGATGAAGAAGAGCGGAGATCAACCTGACCGTGGGGGGACGGGCGTCTCGCCCGTCCGCACTGCAGCAAGCCATGTGGGGACGGACACTCCTGTCCGTCCGCCCGAGCAAAGCTCGGCGACAACGGCCGAACCCGATGTACTAGTCATGACTGCCACGCCCATTCCTCGTACCCTTGCCCTTACTCTCTACGGCGACCTTGACATTAGCATCCTCGACGAGATGCCGCCGGGGCGAACTCCAATCGTCACTCGCCGAGTTGGGGATGAACGGGCGGATGAAGTTTGGCAATTCGTGCGCAAGCAGGTGACGGTTGGGCATCAAGCCTATGTTGTCTATCCGGTTATCGAAGAAAACGAAGAGACCGAACTCAAAGCCGCAATGAAGATGTACGGCGAACTCAGCAAAAAAATATTTCCTGATCTGAACGTCGCCGTCCTGCACGGGCGCATGGAACCTGACCTGAAAGAACAAGTAATGCGACTATTCCAGAAAGGCAAGATTCAGATATTGGTGGCGACAACCGTGATCGAAGTGGGAGTCGACGTTCCCAACGCGGCGGTCATGGTCATCGAACACGCTGAACGTTTCGGCTTAGCGCAACTTCATCAGTTGCGCGGACGAATCGGGCGCGGCACGGCGAAGTCTTATTGTATTTTGATGACGAGCGGAAAAGTCTCCGAAGAGGCCGAGCGCCGCCTGGATGCCATGGTCCGCACCACGGACGGATTCCAAATCGCCGAACTCGATCTTGAAATGCGCGGCCCGGGAGAATTTTTTGGCACTCGGCAGGCAGGCATGCCCAGCTTTCAGGTTGCGAACCTAATCCGCGACCGTGATCTACTCGAGCTTGCGAAAAAAGAAGCGGCCGCAGTTCTCGCCGGACCCAACTCCGAGATTTCGCAAACCGAAATCGATCGTGCCCTGTGGCACATGCGCACCCGCTGGCAGAAGACTTACGGGCTGGTGGAGGTGGGATGAGGTTTGGGCTAGTTTTATGTGGGGACAGCCGCTCTCGGCTGTCCGGTCGAGCAAGGCTCGACAATTTCTTTTGCCAGTCTGCAAACCGGCCTTCGGCCCGGAGGACAGCCGAGTGGGCTGTCCCCACGTTACTTAGCCTGGTTGCCATTGCATAAATCTTAAGTGGATAATCATCGCTCATGAAAACGGCTGACCTCTACCGTGAGTTGCCCGGAATTGACGAGTTATTGCGCGACCCTGAAGTCGCAGGCTTAGTCGCGGAAGAAGGTCAATCCCCAACCACAGATGCGTGTCGCGCCGTGTTGGCACGATTGCGCGAGGAAATTGCAGCTGGTCATCTGGATGAAGCGAAGCTGCGGTTGGCGCTTACCGGCCTTCACGATGCAATCAGAAGCGAATTAAGCCGTTCGCTCGGATATTCGTTACGGCCAGTGATCAACGCAACTGGGGTGATACTTCACACCAATCTGGGGCGGGCGCCGCTCGTGGCATCTGCGATCGAGCACATGCGCCAAACAGCGATAAGTTATTCAAATCTCGAGTTTGATCTCGAGACCGGCGAGCGTGGAAAACGCGATGTGCACGTGGATCGCCTGTTTCGCAAATTGTTATCCGGCGAGCGGGATGAACTCGACTCCAATGGGCGGGTGGCGACGTCGGCCCCTCCACAGTCTTTCGAGAGTGGGGGCACTGGCGTCCTAGCCCGTGCAGCGTCGGCGATCTCTACCATCGTGGTCAACAACAACGCCGCTGCGGTGCTGCTCGCACTCAATACCCTGGCTGAAAACGGCGAAGTCATCGTGTCTCGCGGGGAGTTAGTCGAAATCGGCGGCTCATTTCGCATTCCAGATGTAATGACCAAATCCGGCGCGACCTTACATGAAGTCGGCACCACCAATCGCACGCGAATCTCTGATTATGAGCGCGCCATCAACGAGCGCACCAAGCTGTTGCTGCGCGTCCATCGCTCAAATTTTGAGATGACTGGATTTACCGAGCAGCCAGAAGTCCGAGAACTGGCGGCGCTGGCGGAAAAGCACAGGCTGCCGCTGGTCGAGGACTTAGGCAGCGGCGCGCTCTTCGATCTGCGGACAATCGGAATCAACAACGAACCCAGCGTGCTGGACAGTCTGCGCGCCGGAGTGCACGTCGTCACCTATAGCGGCGACAAACTGCTCGGCGGACCGCAATCGGGCCTAATCAGCGGGCGCGAAGAGTTGGTGCAGAAGATGCGTAGCAACTCGCTGTTCCGTGCTTTGCGAGTGGACAAGCTGACCTATGCCGTGCTCGAAGCTACGCTTTTGGCCTACGTCAAGCGCCACCATGATGCGATCCCGGCGTTGAGGATGATGCAGCTGTCGAAAGCGGAGATTAGTGAGCGCGCGGAAAATCTTGTGTCCGAAATTGGTTCAAGCCAGATAGAAGCCGACTTGATCGATGGCGAGTCGCTGCTTGGCGGAGGCTCGGCGCCTTCGTCGGTTCTTCCAACCCGGCTGATCGCGATCAGTGCAAAAAAGTTGAGCGCGAACGAGCTGGCTGCGCGGCTGCGACGAGCCGATCCTCCCATCATCGTGAGAGTCGAAGATGGCCGCGTTCTCCTCGACCTGCGCACTGTCTTCCCCGCGCAAGACGAGGTCTTGCGGCAGATACTTGTCCGCGCTGTCGCGTCATAGAAACTAGCAGCAGAATTTTGCTCCACGTCATCCCGGAGGATGATTCGCCAAATATGAGCACCCATCCCGCGCTGGCGTTGCTGGCGCCCACAGCGAGTACTCAGCTCACCCAAGTCGATTGGATCGTAATCGCGATATATTTTGCGATTTTGCTGGTTGTCGCTTGGCGGGTTGTCAAGAAAGGCCAAGATTCGGCGGCGGATTACTTTCTCGCAGGACGCAACCTCGGCTGGTGGATCATCGGCGCGTCCATCTTCGCGTCGAACATCGGCTCCGAACACATCGTCGGATTGGCGGGAGCGGGCGCGACCAGCGGCGTTGCGCTTGCCCACTACGAGCTGCACGCCTGGTGCCTGCTGGTGCTGGCCTGGGTCTTCGTTCCGTTTTACATGCGGTCGATGGTTTTCACGATGCCGGAATTTCTGGAGCGACGCTTCAGTTCCAGCTCACGCTATGTGCTCTCAATCGTTTCTATCCTCACCTTTATCGTTTCGAAAATTGCTGTGGGAATTTTTGCCGGCGGTGTGGTTTTTGCTACCTTGCTGCCGGAACTGCACATCACGATTGGCAACACTTATATCGACAGCTTTTGGATTGGCTCGGTCCTAGTGATTGTTCTCACTGGTCTCTATACCGCGTTAGGCGGTATGCGGGCGGTCGCCTACAACGATGCGGTGCAGACCCTCGTTCTGCTATTGGGCTCATTCTCACTCACCGCTTACGGCTTGGTGAAGCTAGGTGGCTGGCACGAGCTGCGGCTTTTGTGCGGCTCCGACATGTTCAATTTGTGGAAGCCGCTAATTCCGCATGGTGTGCAAGGTACCTGGTCGCCGGTGCTTCAGACCGATGCCGCAGGCAAATTGGTGAAAGAAGCCTGGTACTTCAACGGTCAGTATCCGTGGATCGGAATGGCAATCTGCGCACCCATCATCGGCTTATGGTACTGGTGTACCGACCAATACATCGTGCAGCGCGCTCTCGGGGCGCCGAATGAGAGCGTCGCTCGCCGCGGTTCAATTTTCGCCGCCTTCCTCAAACTCTTCCCGGTTTACCTCTTCCTCATTCCGGGGATGATTTGCTACGCCTTGGCCAAGAGCGGCAAGGTTCCCGCGCTGGGCGTCATGATTAACGCACGCGGCCAGCCCATCCCTTCTATTGCCCAGGGTGCGTTCCCGATGATGGTGCAATATCTGCTTCCGCCGGGCTTACGCGGGCTGGTCGTTGCGGGCCTGCTATCGGCTCTAATGGGCTCCCTCGCGGGCGTGTTCAACGCCTGCTCGACCTTGTTCACAGTTGACTTGTACGAAAAATTCAGGCCCGGCCAGTCGCAGCATCAGATCGTGCGCGTGGGTCGCATCGCAACCGGGGCTATGATCGTCGTCGCGCTGGCCTGGATTCCCGTGATCAAGGGCGCCAAAGGACTGTATGACTATTTACAGGCCGTGCAGGGGTATCTCGCGCCCCCTATCTTCGTCGTATTCTTTCTCGGTGTCTTCTTCAAGCGGATGAATGCACGAGGAGCGCTCTGGGCCATGATTGTTGGATTTTCCATGGGCATTTTTCGCATGTCGGTGGACACACCGGTTTCCCTCGGCTGGAGCGGCTTGCAGAGCGGCTATGCGCAAGGTTCGTTCCTGTGGATCATTAACAACATCAACTTTCAATATTTCAGCGTGCTGATCACGATCATATCGGCGATCGTTATGGTGGTCGTGAGCCACATGACTGCTGAGCCGGATTACGAAAAAATTCGCAACCTCACCTTCGAAACTACCACCGGAGAAGATCGCGCCAATACCCGCGCCAGTTGGAGTTGGCGTGAGGTCGCGGGATCCGCGCTGGTGCTGGTCTGCATCTTGGGTGCATATTTGTATTTCCGAGGGTAGGAGCATAATTGCATGGAGAGGTGATCTCCATGCACAAGTTTGCTTCACTCTCCGCGCTTTTCATCACAGCTTGTTTGCTGATCTCTGGGACAACTGTCGCTCATTCCGAACAGCCTTCCTCCATCGACGAAGAGCATACGAGGTGGATTGCCTCTGTTATCCGCGCGATTGACGCTATCAAGCCGGGTATGACCCGTCAGGAAATGAAGACGATATTCCAAGAGGAAGGAGGCCTCTCGACTCGAGCTCAGCGGACCTACGTATACAAACAATGTCCTTACATTAAGGTCAACGTCGTGTTCGCTCCCGTGGATGCAGACCGTGGAACGGAAAAACCTGAGGACAAAGTAGTTAGCATCTCGCGTCCCTATTTGGAATACAGCATTGTGGACTGAACGGCAGCGCCTGGTTCTTTGCAAAGGTAGGGCCGTCCTGATGGTAGTATTTTAGTAGCATGAAAGAGAAGACTTCTATCACACTCTCGCGCGAAGTGCTGGCCGGAATAGATCGGCTGGCTGGGTCAAAGTATTCCCGCTCTGCCGTTATCGAACGGGCAGTGCGCAGCTATTTGAAAGACCGCGAGCGTGCCTTCATCTATGCGCACGACCTTGAAATTCTTAATCGTGCTGCCGACCGCCTTAACGCAGAGGCCGAAGAGACTCTTGAGTATCAAGCCGATCCCTGGCGTCCGGAAATGGAATGAAGCGTGGGGATCTGTATCGTGTTTACAAGCCCGCAGGCGATGAAAAGAGTTTTCGCGTTTTTGCGGTCGTAAGCCGTCAGGCTCTGATTGACTCGCGATTTCCTACCCTCGTGTGCGCTCGGGTGTATACCCGGGCAGAAGGCCTTTCAACCCAAGTCCCGGTAGGTATCCAGGAAGGTCTCAAGCATTCCAGTTGGATCCTGTGTGATGACCTTGCGAGCGTGCATAAATCTCGGTTGACGCATTTCATCGGATCGCTTTCGTATTCCAAAATAAGGGAACTTGATCGAGCCCTCGCCATCGCCATTGGCATCCGATGAGGCATGGCCACTCTTTTCACCATCGGCCACTCCACCCGCGCTATCGAAGAACTGATTGCCGCTTTACAGGCGCACTCGATTAAGACGCTAGTGGATATTCGGGCATTTCCCATGTCGCGCAGGTTGCCGCACTTCAATCGCGAAAATCTTGAGAAAAGCCTGGTGGAGGCCGACATACGTTATGTGTGGATGAAAGAACTCGGCGGCATGAGGAAGAAGTCTCTCGAAGAATCGCCCAACATGGCGCTGCGAAATTCGAGCTTCCGCAATTACGCGGATTACATGCTGACGCCTGAGTTCGAGCGGGCGATGACAGAACTGGTCGCTCTCGCTGAACACTCGCGTACTGCATATATGTGCGCCGAGCGGGTGTACTTCAAATGTCACCGCATGCTGGTGTCAGACTGGCTGGTGGCGCATGGACACGAGGTGCTGCACATCGATGACGAGAAGCCTGCGAAGCCGCATAAGCTAATGGCCGAGGCGCGAATGGAAAACGGACGGCTGATCTACCGCGGCGATCGGTTGCTGTAGCTGTGTGCTAATGTAACTCCATGATTGTTGGAACGGGCATCGATATCGCCGAAGTCCCCAGGATTGCAGCGTCGATCAATCGCTTTGGCGAACGATTCATCCGCCGGGTTTTTACCGAAGGCGAAATTCGATATTGCGATGCGAAAGCCAATCGCTTCGAAAGATATGCGGCTCGATTCGCCGCCAAAGAGGCGGCCATGAAGGCGCTCGGCACCGGATGGAACAATGGCGTGCGCTGGCGAGATGTCGAGGTAGCACGTGAGCCGGGACGGCGGCCTACGATTAAGTTTCACGGTAACGCTGCCGAAGTCGCCGCACGGCTCAACACGAAGAATATTTCTTTGTCCATCACTCACACCGCCGAGCAGGCCATGGCCAGTGTGATTCTGGAAAGTTAGTCCTTGGTCGTTGATAGTTCGTCTTTGGCCATTTGCCACAGGCGGCACATTCAAATCCGAGTCTGATAAGCGGGAATCTTTGGCCTGCAACCGCGTCGTTTTGGCAAACGGCCAACGACCCACGACCAATGACCAACGACGTCTGTTACACTGTCGCCCTTCATGTCCGCGATAAGTGAAACATTGCCGGCGCAGGCTACGACTCTGAGCGTCGACCAACTCCGCGAAAGGGTGCTCGTAGCCGGACTTGCTCTCGGCAGTTTTTCTGCGCTGCTGTTGGAATTATCACTGACGCGCCTGTTCTCCGTAGTCCTTTTCTATCACTTTGCATTTCTGGTCATCTCAATTGCACTCCTCGGGCTGGGCGCGGGCGGAGTTTACGCGCACATGTGGAGGCGTAGGCTCAGGGAACAAAGTACTCGCACTCTGACTGCAGGTTGCAGCCTGCTGAATGCGATCGTAATTCCAGTCTTGCTCGAGATCGTGCTGCACGTGCCGGTTGCGCTCGATCTGAGCTGGGCGAACTTTTTTCGGTTGAGCATTATTTACATTTGCTCGGCTGTGCCTTTTTTTCTGACCGGGCTGCAATTCTCAGTAGTCTTTTCTCGAGAGTCATCCCGCGTCACCGCTCTTTACGGAGCCGATCTTATTGGAGGAGC
Organism: uncultured Acidobacteriota bacterium; assembly: GCA_963702345.1. Taxonomy (GTDB): domain Bacteria; phylum Acidobacteriota; class Terriglobia; order Terriglobales; family Acidobacteriaceae; genus Gp1-AA145. Next base: position 88,943 of record CAVPCD010000005.1, read on the forward strand.
GATCGCCTGTCTTGCGGTTGTCCCTTTGCTCAACTGGATGGGCGCTCCCAACGCCATTCTCTTCGCGGCCCTGGTTTCTGCGGTTGCGGGGATCATCTGGAGCGGGTCGTTTAGCTGGCGAAATCGTGCCGTCTGGATGAGTGCAGCTCTGGCGGCGCTGATCATCGCGAACTCGTCCAACCGGTTGATCGATGTCATTTGGGCGAAGGGCATACGTCGCAAGAATGTTGAATTCGCGCGCTGGAACGCGATTTCGCGGGTTGAAGTCGATCGCAATGACGACGGTGCTCGAGTGATTGTGATCGACGCAGACGCCAATACTTTCATCATGAATGCCGACCCCGGGCACTGGGCGGGCTCTGAGTGGGAGCAAAACCTCATGGGTGCCGCTCCTGGCGTAGTCAACGCGCTGCGGCCGCGCGGCGATTACGCAATCATCGGTCCCGGAGGCGGGGTTGATGTGCTTCGCGCCGTGGCTAATGGTAGCCACAGCGTCACTGGTGTCGAAATTAATCCTCTCATTGCCGATACGATCATGCGCGGTCGTTATGCGGATTTTGCATTTCACCTGTATCAGCGTCCTGACGTGCACGTGCATGTCGCCGACGGACGCTCGTTTATCCGAAATGCGCCCAGCGCTTACGACGTCTTGCAGATGACCCTGGTCGATACCTGGGCATCGACTGCTGCCGGCGCGTTTGCGCTCAGCGAAAACAGCCTTTATACGACCGAGGCATTTCGCGAGTATTTTGAACATCTCAAGCCGGATGGCATAGTCGCGGTCACTCGCTGGGAATTTCAGGAGCCGCGAGAAGCTTTACGCGTGGTTTCGGTCGCCATGCAGGCGCTACACGAACTTGGTCAGGCAGATACGTCCCGCAACTTTATAGTCGTCGCTGAAGGCGAATTGGATGAGGATGGGATTCCTGTGGCAGTATTCGCAAAGAAGAGCGCATTCACCGCGGCTGAAGAGGCGGCAGTTCACAAACACCTGCAAACGTATTCCGAACTAAAACTCTTATATTCGCCAGCGCAACCGGATCGCAACGCTTTTACCGGGCTCATCAAGGGCAACGATCCTTTTGCATTCTCGAAACAGTATGCGTACAACGTCGCTCCGGTCACGGACAACGCTCCGTTCTTTTTTTTCACCTTGAAGCCGGGGCAGATTTGGCGTTCGATCAGCGAACCGGGTGCAATGGACTGGAAAGTGAACCTGGGGGTCGCGGTGCTGGCGATGCTGCTGCTGATCTCGTTTGTTGCGGTGCTGGCGTTTCTGGTCGTGCCCCTGATCTTGCAAAAGGAGCGCACGGGAAATCCGGCATCGCTTTTGTACTTTGTCGCAATCGGCCTGGGCTACATTCTTGTGGAAATAACCTTTATCCAGCGCTTCGTTCTGTTTTTAGGACACCCGACTTACGCCCTGACCGTCGTGGTATTTCTAATGTTGCTTTCGAGCGGCGCCGGCAGCGTAGTTTCCAGAAGATGGATCGCGAATCCGGAACGGGTACGGCGTCCGCTGCTGATCATCGCTTCCACGCTTATGGCTTACGTCTGGATATTGCCCTATATTTTGACCCGCTTGGTTGGAATGCCATTCCCCATCAAACTCGCAATTAGTGCTCTCATCCTTACCCCTCTCGGATTCGCGATGGGAATGCCGTTTCCTGCTGGCCTATGCGCGCTTGCCGCCAGCCGCGCCAAGCACGGTGATTCCATCGAGTGGGCGTGGGCCATGAATGCGGCCTCTAGTGTTCTGGCTTCGGTTCTCGCCATCGTTATAGCCATCCAGTTCGGGCTGAATGTAACTCTGGTTTGCGCCGCCGCGGCATATTTGATGGCGCTGCTATTGCGCGGGAAGCTTCTGGGGGCGTCGTTCGCAGCTTAAAGCATTTGGCCTTCTGCTATCATCAGAAAAATCCGGCAGCGAAGTCCGGTCGTGAGCGGCATCGAACATCTTGACGCCACTATTCTGATTGGGAGGATAGTTGCCTAGCCAGAAGCAGTTGAAATGGTCCGAACTGAAGGTTGGCGTGACCGTCGTAGTCGCCGCCCTGGTTCTGGCTGTGCTGATCATCCTGATGAGCGGCACCGGCGGTCTATTCACGCGCAAACTCATCTTGAAATCTTATTTTTTTGACGCGCAGGGGCTTCGCGTGGGAGCGCCCGTCCGCCTGAGTGGCGTCGATATCGGCAACGTCAGCCAGATCCGCGTGGTCCCCAGCAAACCGCTGGCACCCGTGGAAGTCACGATGAAGGTGAGCAATAAATACCGCTTCAATCTGAAGAAGGATTCGAACACCTTGCTTTCGACAGCAGGTGTTCTGGGTGAGACCTACATCAACATTGACAGCTCCAAAGCTGTTGGCCCTGAGGTGCGCGATGGCGACGTGTTGCCGACGAGCGAAGAACCGGGTTATCAGGACGTCATGCGCTCTACGCAAAACGCGTTGCAGAACATGCAGGCGTTGCTGGCGCGCATGGACCGTATCATTGCCTTCGTCGAAAGCGGGCAGGGTTCCGTCGGAAAATTGATTTACGATCCCGTCCTCTACAATCGCGTGAACTCTACCGTCAACGATTTTCAGAAGCTGGTGGGCGAAATTTCTGGGGGCCAAGGAAGCTTGGGTAAGCTGGTCAACAGCGACGATCTTTACAACAAGGCGAATGCGTCGTTGGATAAGATCAACGTTCTTATCGATGATTTGAACTCCGGCAAGGGCACGGCTGGCAAACTTCTCAAAGATCCTGCGTTGTACGATGCCGCCAACCAGACCATCGCCAATTTCAAGCAGCTCACCGACGACATTAATTCCGGCAAAGGTGCCTTAGGAACGCTCACCAAAGACCAGCAGTTCGCCAACAAGCTGCAGAACACGATGAGCCGACTGTCAGATATCACTGACCGGCTGGACAATGGTGAAGGGACGGCAGGCAAATTCCTGCACGATCCGGCGCTTTACGACAACAGCAACAAGTTGCTCGCCGACACGCAAGAGTTGATCAAAGCGGTCCGGCAAAATCCGAAGAAGTATCTGACGATACGCCTTAAGGTTTTCTGAGCCGGGGCGGTCATCCGGCCCTCGACTCACATCAGGAGGTGGAGCGACGGGCGTCCTCGCCCGTCCATTTCTGATTAGTGGCCTGAACGAAAAACGTCTTATCTCTGCAACAAATCCACCGGCTGACTCACATCGTGCACGCGGAAGTGTCTCGCCAACGCCGGATACTTCTTTCGAACTTCTTCGAACATCGCGTAGGCGGCATTGCGGTACGAAAAATGTCCCGCTGGGCCGGTGCGCAGCTCAGAGATGTAAACTGCCTCGGCAAAATCCATCTTGAAGAGCGTACGCTTGCGAAACCCAAGCGGGATCGCATACTCTGCGCTCTCGATAGCTTCGGGTGCGGAACTCTTTTCGAGCTTGGCTACTGCGCTCGAAGCTCCGTCCATTGCGGCTTCGTATTTGTTCAGCGCACCGGCGGGCCCAAGCTGATCAGGAATGTCGTATCCGTGCCGCGTCGTGAAGCCCTGCTCGATCTGAATGCAGCGCCGGTGGCGGTGCATGTCGCGGAAACCGCCGATGTCCATCAGGATGTCGAAGCGAAACTGCTGTCCTGCCCGAAATGCGCGCAGCATCTCATCGTGCCGCCCGCGATGGCGCAACCCGGCATCGATAACTTCGCCACGCTTGGCCTCGCCGACGGCTTCAACTTCCTGCCTGATCTGGCGATACGAATAATGGCAGTGCTCGTATAGAAGCGTGCTGGCCAGCTCGATTTCCAACGGATCGTCGTCGAGCAGATCAACCAGCCGCGCCGGCTCGATTGCTGCGTTCTTCATCAGCTCAGACGCGATCTGCCGCAGCTCACGCCGCGTTTCCATTTCATACGAGTTCGGATCTGCATACTTGACCAGAGTCGGCGAAACCCGCACCTCTTTCAATAATTCCCTCTCGGCACGATCGGCGAGTTCAGGCGAAAGCTCACGAATTTCGTCCACCAATTGCCGATACGATTCGTGATTGACGTTGTACGCCGCGGAACCCGCGGCCTGCTTGAGTAAGCCGCCCAAATGCCGGACTTCGGCATGGGAGTGCGAGAGCAGGTGCGAGACCTGGGTTTCCAAAGTTCGCGCGTTGACGATCTCGCCGAGTGAAGTGTTGGTGGCCAACGGCAGCAAGTATCGGGAAATATCGAAAGCCCGTGCTCTCAACGTACGGTCGTAGGCCTCCTGCTTCATCTCTGCCGGTTTAGGCGTGGTATCTGCGAGATAGCGGAACATACTCTCAGAAAGCGATTCGTATTCCGAAAAGAGATCGTCGATAGTTCGAGTATAGAGTTGCCGCGTGGCGTCGTCGCCGCCGAACTCGGGAATGTAGTAGGCACTTTTTCTGAAGTCTTGATATCGAGTTGAGCGTTCTTGCCCGTCCCAGCGCTGCTCGTCGGCGACGACAATGGCCGCCAGGATCGAAAGCTTTTCGATCGCGAGCGCGATGTGCGCCAAATCGGCAATCGACCGGTGTCCATATTGAAAGTAAAAAGTATTTAGAAATTTCTCCGCCTTTTGTGTGCTGATTTCTTTCAGCGACTCTTTCATCGAGAGCGACGAGCGCGAATACTTGGCCATGGCATAGGCCTGGACCTCGGGCTCCGCGCCAAAGATTGCATAGACTTCGGCACTGGGAGTGTAGGGGGGCAGATTGTTGCCGTTCGCAGGCGGAGATTTTAGTGCAGTATCAGCCATAGAAAAGACCTCTTTAAGAGAAGAGATTGAATCTTAATCTTGCACGATGGGTCGGGGCAATTCTAGTTCATTGCATCTCTCGGTAACTCTCGGATTGACTTGAAGCTTTGACCGCGAGGGACACGGAGGAAACACAGCTGTCCACAGGGAAGGCCGGGAGTGAGCCTACCATCCATAAAGGGGAAAAAAGCGCTCTCGAACTCACAGCGTATGCAGGTATGCCAGTAAGTCATTAATCTGCTCATCATTCAGCACATTGCTGAAGCCATCCATTTTGTTGCGGCCCATGCGAACCACGTCCTTGACGCGATCATCGTTCGCTGGCATGCCGCTCACGGGAAGATCTTCGCGCTTAAACAGGCCTCTTAAGCTAGGCCCCTGCCGTTTCTTCGAGGAATAGGGTGAGTGGCAGCGATCGCAGTATTGATCGTAAATGTGGCGCCCCGCAGCCTGGCGTGGAGTCAGTCCCAGCTCGGCATCGCTTCTACGCCGCTGCACCTCGCATCCACTAGCCAGCGCTATCAAGAGAATGGCAGCGAAAACCCGCGCAGTGGTATTCGAGCAGCAGATATCAAAATACTTGCAGGCAAAAAAAACAATTTTTCCCATTAGTAATGTTCGGCAGATCAATTTAGTTATACCGCATCGCAAACCAACTCTGCGAGAATGCAATGCCAGCAAGGATTGTGCGCGTTTTTCACAAACCGTAATTCACCTTTCAGTGCGATAACGAATCCCGAATCGCTGCAAAAATCCTCGAAAACCGCGATTGACACCGGGGCTTGCGAACCTCGGCGTGAGCAGCTGCACAAATTGCGCTGCACACGCCTGTGAACGAGCTGCACTCGATTGAAAGCAAAGCACATGCAATTTCGATTTTTCTGTTGACCCAAAATTTAGAAGGTGTAAAACCATAATCGTTCTTCGACAGTTTCTGAAGTTTTACCGGTTGGTGCGGCGTCCGGGGGTCAAGCGAGGTCACCTTCGGCATAAGGCAATAGCAAAACGCAGGAACGCTGGGCAACCAGCAATCTGGCGAGCAGCTAGTGCAAGATGACCGAGGGAGGGCCAGTAAGGCTCTATAGCAAAGCGCTGGTCGAGAAGAACAAGAAGCCCAGTCGGAGGCAGGATAGAGTCCCGCAGGCGTTGAACTGGTTTGTCCGGTTGGCGGTAAGCCCGGAGCCCGAGCACGATCGCCGGTTACAGTCCGCAAGGATAGTAATCAATGCAGGTCGGCAAGGGTCTAAAGCGAGCTACTGGCCGAGATGAATGAGATCGACATCACCTCGGGACTCTTATTTTTTAACGCTGCGGACCACCCTTCGCGCGTTACAGGCAGCGTCAATTGCGTTCTGGGAGCGGCCGGTCTTCCAATCGCTCCTCCCCCAGATAAAAGAACGGCCTTAAGCTTCCACGCGGAGGCGCTGCGTTCGAGACAACCCTGGCAATCACGGACCTTGGGTGATTGCTTCCTTTCCTGTGACCAGCCGCGCCCGAAATATATGTTTAGAAATCGGCTCCTCACCGACCACATCCACATTGACCGCGTAATTTCCCGACGACAGAGTTTCGCCAAACGGAATTTCCATATCCACGGTGTTTTTCTTTAAGGGGAAATGTTGATACCCGATCGCTGTGGCTCGTCCAATGTCATTCACCGCCAGCACGATGAAGGTCAGATCGAAATCCCGCCCACTGTGATTGGAAACCTTGATGGCACCATCAATTCGCTGGCCGCTGACCTGAGCTTTGCGCAGCCAGTCCGCGGTCAGCGGAGTTTCAGTTTTAAGCACAAATTTCTGGTTAGCCCGCTTGGGAGGATTGCTGTTGTCTCGAACCAGGAGGGTGAAATTAATTTCGCTGGGTTCGTTAAGGCCGCCGGTGAGAACGCCCTCATCGCTAAGCCAGAGGCCGTGTGGTAACGAGCCACCGCCTAGTCGCCAGTGGTAAGGCTCTATACCGCCCGATGCTTGCGATCGCGCTATGTATGGCTCCCACAGCAAAGCCTTAGGGAGCGCTTTGGTCGTAATCAAGATTGAGTTAAGCGACGGAGCTGGTTGGGCCCATCCAAAGCCCGCCGCCAGCATAAGCGATAGGAACGAAATTTTCGCCAACACTGATCGCATGAGAAAATTATAGGCCGATTTAGTGAACCATTGATTGCGCGACCGCCATGGACTACTCAATGCAGGACCGCTTGAAACCGCGTTTTACATGCGGTTTTTCGCCACAGGTCGGCGAGAGATGCGATTTTTATGGCCTTTTGTGGTTCCTCTGATTAAAAAGCCGCATAAAATGGGGTCAGTTTGCTGTTTTTCCACAGCTTCGAGTATTAAGATAAACACGCATTCCAACAGGAAATCATTTCGCAACTCAGAGGAGGATTCATGGCAGCAGGACTGACCAAGACGCAACTCATCCGTCATTTGGCGGAGAAGACGGAGCTGAATAACAAGACGGCGGCCGCCTTCCTGGAGCACCTGGCCGATACCGCGATTAAGGAGACCAAGAAGAGCGGGGTATTTGTTGTCCCTGGTCTGGGACGCCTGGTGAAGGCGCACCGCAAGGCCCGCATGGGACGCAATCCGCAGACCGGTGAGCCGATCCAGATCAAGGCCAAGACCGTAGTGAAGTTCCGCGTCGCTAAAGCCGCAAAAGACGCCATCGCCCCCAAGAAGTAGGGTTCCTGCTCTCGATAAAAAGCCGGCCTCGCGCCGGCTTTTTACTTTGGTTGTAGTTTATTTTACGTACTCGTCCTTCACCACTTCACCGGCTTTCATTACGAACTTTACGTGTTGCAACGTCGTGACATCTTGCAGCGGATCGCCATCGACTGCGATGATGTCGGCCCACTTGCCAGGTTGCAGGGTGCCGACCTTGTCCGACCAGCCGAGCAGATCGGCATCGTTGATAGTGGCTGTCTGGATCGCCTGCAGCGGGCTCATGCCTAAGGTGACATAAACCGCCAGTTCGTGCGCGTTCAATCCGTGCGGATATACGGCGGCATCGGTTCCCATCCCGATTTTGACGCCGGCTTCAAATGCCTTCTTCGCATTTGCCTTTCCTGTTTGCGAAACCATCTCCATCTTTTTTTTCGCGTAATCCGGAAGATTGGCCTCAACCGCGTGCTCTTGCTGCCAATCGACGAGATAGAGAGTGGGGACAAGATAAGTGCCATTCTTCTTCAGCGTAGCGATGGCAGCGTCATTCATCAGATGGCCGTGCTCAACGGAATCCACACCGGCTTCTGAGGCCCAGATCACGCCCTGGGCACCATGCGCGTGTGCGGCGACCTTTCTGCCCAACCGATGGGCGTCGGCCACGATGGCTTTCATCTCTTCGAGGGTGTATTGCGAGGCGTTGGGATCATCGCCTCTCGACAACACGCCGCCGGTGGCGCAGACTTTAATGAGATCGGCGCCGTATTTTATGACCTCGCGAACCTTGTGCTGCACCTGCTCGACGCCGTCCGCTACTCCGCCCTCGGTGGCGTGAAACTCAAAAGGCAGCAAGTCGTTATCGCAGTGCCCGCCGGTGATGCCTAGGGGCGGCCCGCTCACCAGCATATGGGGTCCGGGTACGTCACCCGCATTGATCGCGTCGCGAAGGGCAACATCGGCGTAACCGTCCGCTCCCACGTTGCGCACCGTCGTAATGCCAGCTTCGAGGGTCACGCGGGCGTTGCGCGCACCGATCAAGGCCTCACGCGGCACCGAGATACCGAGTGATTCATATCCAAAATGTGGATCGAAAGTCAGGTGCGTATGCGCGTCGATGAGGCCAGGCAGGACGGTCGCGTTGGGCAGGTCGATGACCCTGTCATCGCCAGAAGATTGAGCCGCCGATGCCGGGCCCACGCTGACAATCTTGTCTCCTTGAATGACGATGGCCTGGTTGGTTTCGATCTTGCCGGTCTTGACATCAATCAGTTTCCCGGCGTGAATAACTGTTCGCTTGCCTGAGGCCTGGGCAGATGCTGCGGCAACCAGCGCGAGAAGAATGACAATCAACAGCGACACTCTCATTGCGAAATTTTTCATCGTTGCTTTTTCCTTTGCGATTTTGGTTGTGAGCTTTTCCGCGGCGCGGGCGATGTGATCACAGCCTCGGCTTCAATTTCCACCAACATATCCGGTGAGACCAGCGCGGTAATTCCAAACATCGCTGTAGCCGGACGAATCTTGCTGAAGAATTCGCCGTGGGCCCTTCCAACCTTCTCCCAATTGGCGATATCGGTCACGTACATTCTGGTGCGCACGACGTCGCTCAGTCTCGCGCCCACTTGCTTCAGAGCGGACTCGATGTTTTTCAAGGTCTGCACAGTTTGGGCGTAAACGTCGCCGGGGATGATTTTGCCGTCTGGTCCGGTTGCGGTTGTTCCCGAAACATAGACATTGTTGCCGATGCGCACCGCGCGCGAGTAGCCTACCACCGGCTCCCAAGGCGTACCGGTAGAAATATTTTTTCGTTTCATAATGTGCTCAATGAAATTGTTCCCCGGTGGGAGTGAGATCGGCAGTTCCCATATTGCCGTTGGTCGAGTCACGCGCGACCACCCGCATTCGCACCGCCGCCGGCGGAAGCGCCATCGCCAGGTTCATCACCATACCCTTTTTTGTCAGCTCGGCATATTTTTTTTCATTCACAACCACTTCCAGCTCCTTTAGGGCGTGGGCCACCACTACGCCTTTTGGCGAGAAGCCGGCGGTGACGACCGTGATTTCGCAACGGCGTTTTCCGTTTTCAGGGGTTTCCCAGTGCAGTTGGTTGGCGTCAATATTAACGGTGATCTTAGCGGTGCGAGGTTGTGAGCCAGACAAGGCGGCGCTGGCTTGAATTTCCAAGGAGTGATATGAAAGCGGATTGATCACGGCTCTTGAGAGTAACCGGTCCATCTCTTGTGGCGACGGAGGCAGATCGGGGTAGGCATAGTAGCCATTGCGGGTGCGCGCGATCAGTTCCGAATTTCGCATAACCACGCGAAGGCTGCGAAACTTTCCATCCCACACACGGTTGGACGGATAGTAAGACAAAGCGTAGAAAGAATCGCCGTCCTCTACGCTTTTGGCGATTTGCGCATCCAGGTCGTTCAAACCGCGAAAAATCCGGCCACCGGTCTGCGGCGCGAGTTGCTCAAATAGCAACTCTCCGGTAGGGGTGTCGGGGGCAGCGGTAATTCCCATTGCACTGATGCCTCCGATGTTTTCGTGCACGATTTCGAGGCCCTTGGGATCGATAGTGTAAATGGTAAGACGGCCACGCCACATCAGGTCGGAAGTTTCGCGCACATATCCAAGTAGTTTCGCCTTCTCGGAGGGTTGGGCGGACATGTAATTCAAGCTGGGAAATCCAGGCCCAATCCAGATAACATTTTTGCGCCCTGCAAACTGGCTGTTGGATGCGCCAATCTCCCGCAGGGCTTGAATAGCATCGGCCAGTCGTTCTGAAGCGCCAATCTGGCCCTCGGCGGTCATCAGGCGAAACGGCAAACGCGCGGGATGATGCTCCAGGGAGGTTTCCAAGGCATTCGCGTCGCTCGTGTAGTCATGTAGCAGCTCAAGACGCTTTTCTTCGAGCGCCAGCAGAGCAGTGGGCTCCGAAAGTTGTGGGCCATGGCTCTGCAAGAACTTACGAATTTGCTGACGCGCCACCGCTTGATCCATAGGCATCGTGTCAAGTTCGTCCAGCACCAGAATGGTGAGAGCTGACGATGTCATTGCCCTATTCGCTTCGTCCGGCTTACCGGCCGTCGGCGCGTTGTCTCCCACTGGCGGTGGCGCGTGCTGACTGGCAGGTTCGAAGGACGCTATCTGCTGTTCCTGGCCATTTTCGAGAATCGTGAAATCCGACTTCGAGAGATTACGTACCGGAACTCCATGTTTATCGGTGACAACGACGTCCAGCACTACGAGCCGGGTGTTTGCCCGCAGGGTAGTGACCGGAGCCTCCTGGTCAGGGGTGGACGACTGCTGCGCGGCGGAAAGCAAGGTTAAAAAGGGAAGCAAAAATCTCAGGACCACAAACCGGGATCTCATTCAGCTCTCCAGTTCGGATGAACCGCTTTTCTCCAGCGTGCTTGCGGAAAACTGGGGAAGTGCAAATACGCTATGAAGCCTTGGTAGCCGGAATTGTAATCCAAGAGAGCCGATGGTTCTGCAAAATGCTTATTGCGACACCCATTGAAAAACAGCCATTAGCAGCCGCTACTCACGAGTGACAGCAATCCAAAGCCTCGAAACACCCCGCCGATTCAGGGGTTTGTAACTACTAAGGAACGCCCGGTAGTTCCTACTGCGGAAGTTACTTGCTTTCGACGGTTTAATGCGGTATTCACCCAGAATACAGAGTTGAAGCGCATCCAAAGTAATGTACCGAGGTGCACAAATGATTTCGGACGATCATCCGCTGCAGAAGCTCTTCCTTGAAATGGTGGGTCGGCATTATGCCCACGAGATCGGGATTCGGGATTCCGAGGTTGTAGGCTACGTAGCCCATCTGTTGGCAGAATTCTGCGACGCCGAACAGTTATTCAAGGTCCGCAATGAGGCCGGCAAGCCACTGACCGACGTCGGGGAGATGCTGGTGGAATCGAACCCTGTGTTCGGGCCAGCCCCGTCATTCGATCGCGAGCGCCAGGTCCGCAAGCACATCGGCGACTACACGCTTTTCTTCACCGGCATGTTCCCGGAGAGCATCAATCATTTCCGGTTGCGTCGCAATCGGCTGGAAAGCCTTATCGACTGGGTGAAAGCCGGCAAAGAAAGTTATTACATCGTTTCGAAATTCGACTGCTTCGAATACACCAAAGTTGCGCCCCTCTTCGAGCGCTTATCCGATCACTTTGAGCAGTGCGTGTACGGCTTGAATTGCGTCAAGAATGAATTACAGGAGATGCAGCATCCGATTGTGAGCCGTACGAATGATCTGTTGATGTAAATGGGTTTTAGTTCTTGACCTGGGGCGCCCCATTCTTCCCCGAAGAGGAGGGTGGGGCTTTTGACTTTGCGCTAAGTTCGACGATAAAAACTCAGTGCCGCATCTCCTTGCTCCAGCTTGCGAAGTCGCTGCAGCGCTCCGAATTTCTCCGACAAATCGTTCTTTCTTTCATGTTCCGCGATGACCAGAGCTTTTTCGGCGAGCGCGGAGTTCCCTAAAGCCTCTAGCGTGGATTGATACGCGTCTCGGAGCGCATATGGCGGATCGAGAAAAATGAAATCCGGTCGGAGTTGCTGGCGATCCAAAGCTGAGATTGCCCGCTCCGACTTCTGCTGCAGAACTTGAAATTTTCCGACTACTCCGAGGGGTTGTAAATTGCGGCGAATCAGCTCGGCGGCGTCCTTCGAAGAGTCGACAAAATAAACCATGGCCGCGCCCCGGCTGAGCGCCTCTATGCCTACGGCGCCGGTTCCGGCGAATAAGTCCAGCCACACCGAACCTTCGAGCGCCGAAGGATTTCCCGGAGTGAGCACGTTAAACAATGTCTCCCGCAGGCGGTCTGAAGTCGGCCTTATTTCATCGCCTTTGAGCGAAGCCAACCGACGGCTGCGAAATTTCCCGGCAATGATTCGCATACGTTTATTCAAGGCCTGATATTAGAGTCTGCACTTCGGTGTGAACTCTCCCGCAACGCCAGCACGCGACCGGGCGTCTAACCGTATAAGATTAAAGAATACAGATGCGGACCTGGTCCATTCACGCAGGACGAATTTTCGGAGTCGAAATCCGCATTCATCTCTCGTTCCTGTTGCTGTTGGTTTTTGTATGGGGGAATGAGCAACTGGCGCGGAATACCATAAGCCCGTGGCGTGGCACTGCGCTTCTGGCGATTGTGTTCGGCTCAGTCGTGTTGCATGAACTGGGGCACGCGCTGGTGGGAAAGCACTCTGGCATTCCTCCCAAAGGCATTGTGCTGCTGCCTATCGGCGGAGTCACAATCTTCGATGAAGCCCAACCTGAGGTGCCCACAAATTGGAAGCGCGACGCGCGGATTGCAGCCGCCGGACCAGTCGTAAATTTCCTGATCGCGGGAATGGCTGCCGTAGTGCTTCGCGTGGCAATGCCCCATGACCGGTTGTGGACTGACCCGTACGTCACCTCTTTGAACCTGCCGCATAGTCTGGTCTGGGCAAACCTGTGGCTGGGGATCTTCAATCTCTTGCCCGCGTATCCCATGGACGGCGGAAAAGTGCTGCGGGCGGTTTTCTCTCGCACCATGGATCCGGTCAGCGCGACCCGTCGCGCAGTCAGCATTGGACGGGGATTCGCCATCGCATTCATGTTTGCAGGCTGGTGGAATTACTGGTTTTCGATTATTGGCATCTTTCTTTTCATCGCGGCGCAAATTGAGGACCGCTCGGCGGTATTCCGCTCGGTGCTCGAAACGGTTCGGTTGGAAGACATCATGCTGACGGATTTTGCCTCGCTCTCGCCCGCGGACACGCTGGAAGATGCCCTTGAGAAGGCAGTGCACTCCTTGCAGGACGATTTCCCCGTGATCCGTGGTGCAGATATGGTGGGCGTTGTTTCGCGGCAGAAGATTTTGCAAACTCTGCGAAGGGAAGGCAACGGTTACGTGCAGGCGGTGATGAATCGCCTCTTCGACGTGGCGCAGAAAACTGAGTCATTGTCTTCCGCTTTCCGCAAACTCAGCGCCCGCAACCTCAGCATTATTCCGATTGTCGAGAACCAGCAATTGGTCGGAATCGTAACCCTGCAAAACCTGATGCATTCCATGGCCCTGCTGGCTGAAACCCGCAAGCTGCGCAAAGCAGCTCTCGAATCCTAAGCCGAAACGTAAATCAGAAATTGAAAACGATTCCGATTGAGGGCTCAGCCATGTGGCCCTTGGTCCCGGTAAAAAACTGCGTGACGTTGAACGTCGGCTCTTTGTAGATCAGCCCGCGGTATTGCAGCCGCAAACCCAAACGTTTCCACAGACGATAATCGACGCCTCCGCCGTAAAGAAAAGCCATTGAGGTTTGCTGGCCAGCACCGAAGGGGGACGCGTTGTCATTGATGTATTGGTTGCCGGGACTGAAACGCAAAGCCCCGCCTCCCGCGAGCAAAAACGGCTCGATTTTTTCAAAATGAAATGGACTTAACACGTATGCGCCGCTGATTTCAGTGACACTGCCCTGCAAGCGGTAATCATTGGGACCCAGTATATAAACCTGGGAATTGTCGGTGCGGGCGCCGTTCACCTCAATGCCGCTCATGCGATTAAATCGGAAACGGAACGTGCCCAGAATCACCCCTGAGTTTGTCGGCGAGACCGTAACCCCATTGATGGCGCTGCTCGAAGTTTTGTTGAAAACCGCGCCCCATGAGAAGCTTGCATCAAAATGACCGACATCCTCCTGTGCTGCCGCAAACGAAACGCACAAAAAAGCCAGGATCACTGCCGCTAGCGCTTTCTTCAGCATTCATATCCTTTCGCTTCGCATAATGACTTACTCAAGACGAATTGCTTTGGCCTGGTGAATGGCGGGTATGCCGCGCAACTCAGACACCACTGCTTCCGGCACATTGCCATCCACCTGCACCACAGCGATAGCCTCGAGCGGCTGGCCAGGCTGCGGTTCGCCACTTCTGCGGCCCAGCGAAAAATTTGCAATGTTGATGCCGTGCTTGCCGAGAATCGTGCCGACTTTTCCAATCACGCCGGGAACGTCCTGATTACGCAGGTAAATTAAGTTCTTCCCCAGCGGCGCCTCGGCGTCGATGTCGTCCACATGCAACAGCCGCAACGCGTTTTCTCTGAGTACCGCGCCTTTGGCGATATGTGTCTCTTTTTGCGTTCGAATCTCGATTGACAGCACGCTGCCAGCGCCGCCGGTGGAAGCCTTGGGCTTGCGTTCCTCGTGCACACGCAAGCCGCGCGATGACGCCAGGCTGGCTGCATTGACCAGGTTGGCGGTTTCATCCACGGCAACATTCAGGATGCCTTTGATGGCCGCGTTGCGAATGAGTTCAGTTTTCCACTCGGTGATGTGTCCTGTGTAAGCGATGGAAATATCCTCAACTCCGCTTCCACTGATCTGCGCCAGAAACGATCCCAGCCTTTCGGCCAGCACGATGTAGGGTTTCATCTGCACATATTCATCGTGCGAGACCGACGGCACGTTTACCGCATTCTGAATCACGCCGTGCTTCAAATATTCCTTCACCTGCATTGCGATCTGCTGGCCGACGGCTTCCTGGGCTTCATTCGTCGAACCCGCGATGTGCGGGGTCAGGATGACATTCTCCATTTTTTGCAAGGGCGAATCTTTCAATGGCTCCTTAACAAAAACATCCAGAGCGGCTGCACCGACTTGACCTTCTTTGAGCGCGGAAACTAAGGCGGGCTCGTCGACCAGCTCGCCGCGCGCGCAGTTGACCAGCCTTACTCCTTTTTTCATCTTTTTCAGAGATTCGGCGTTGATCATGTTCTCGGTCTGCGGCGTCAGCCCCACGTGAAGACTTAAATAGTCTGATGCGCCATACAGCTCATCGAGTGACGCCAGGCGAATGGCGCCATCTTTCGCGATGCTCGGTGAAACGAAGGGATCGTGTCCGACAATCTCCATGCCGAAAGCACGGGCGCGCTTTGCGACTTCCAGCCCAATCTTCCCCAGCCCGACAATGCCTAGGGTCTTTCCGCGAAGTTCCGTGCCCTGCAGCGATTTCTTTTCCCATTTGCCGGCATGCATGAGCTCATTGGCGCGAGGGATGAAACGTCCCATGCTGAGCATCAGCCCAATCGTGATCTCGGCAACGGCCACGGCATTCGCGCCTGGGGTGTTCATTACAGCGATTCCCTGACGGGTGGCGGGTTCCAGCTCAATATTGTCCACGCCAACGCCGGCGCGGCCAATCACCCGCAACTTCGAGGCATTGGCCAGAAGCGCTGCATCAACTTGCACCGCCGAGCGCACCAGCAGGGCGTCTGCTGTCTCTAATTCTTTCGCCAGATTGCCGTTGATTTGGTCGGGCGTAACGATCATCCAGTCGGGTTCGCGCAATAGATTCACAGCCGACGAGGACATTTTTTCCGCTATCACAATTTTCATGTCAATGATTCCTTTACAAGAAAAATTACCGCTGCAACGTCTCGATCTTTGCGCTCCCTGACGTATTCCAGTTCGCGGAAAATCTTTGGGAAGAATCCAGGTACGGACTATGTTCGTTCCCTCGCCGCCAGGGGACGACGGGTCGCGATCAATGCGCTCGTAACATGCGCCGTGTCACCGTCACTTCGCATTGAAACACCAGCCCGGCCAATCTGACCGGCAAGTGATGACGGGAGCCTTCGTCAATTCTTTGCGCCCGCAACTTCGGCCATTTCTCCTTTGCGGGCGCGCGCAAATACCTCCTGCGCCGCCCGTACCGCTGCTCCGTACTCGACTGGCTTGTTTGTGACTGCGGCCAGCACATGCTCGAGCGCGGCCAGAATGCCGATGGTGTCCAGGAAGTCGTAATAACCAATATGTGCGATGCGAAACAGCTGACCCTTCATATCGCCTTGACCGTTGGCGACGACAGCCGAGAATGACTCGCGGAATTCTTTCACGATCTTTGAAGAATCGATCCCAGCAGGTGCGCTGATAGCAGTGAGCGCCGCGCCGGGTGATGATGCATATAGCTTTAATCCAAGCGCCTTCACCCCGGCCCGGGTCATTTCGGCGGCAAGTTCAGCATTATCCACCAGCGCTTTGCGGCCGGCAGCCAAATCGCCATTCCCCATTTGGCGAATAAAATCCAGCGCAGCGCCCAACGCTGCGAACAACGAGGTCGCAGGAGTAAATGCCGATTCTCCCTTGGCTGCCGCCTTGCGTTCTTTGCGGAAATCGAAGTAGTAGCGCGGATTCTTCGTCGTCTCCATCCGCTTCCATGCGCGCTCGCTGATCGCGCAATAGGCGAGACCGGGGGGAATCATCAGCGCCTTCTGCGAGCCGCCGATGATCACGTCAATGCCCCAGCCGTCGACGTCAAAATGCGTCGTTCCCAGGCCGGTAATCGCATCGACGATAAACAACGTGTCGCCATTCGCGCGCACCAGCTTTGCAATTCCTTTCACGTCGTGCCGCACCCCTGTCGAACTTTCATTTGCCTGCACGTAAACCGCGCGCGTCTCAGGCGTCAGTTTGGCTCGAACCTCGTCCAAAGTAAACGTCTCGCCGTAAGGCTTCTCGACCAGATCCACGTTGCATCCGTAGGCTTTGGCTAGATCGCGCCAACGCTCGCCGAACTTTCCCGCGGTCAGCACAAGCACTCTGTCGCCGGGCGAAGTCAGGTTTGAAATTGAACCCTCCATCACGCCAGTTCCCGAAGAAGCGACGACCAATACGTCATTCGATGTGCCGATGAAATCCTTCATGTCAGCGAGAACGCGAGTGTATAGAGCTTTGAAGTCGGCGGTACGGTGATGCGCGGTGAACGCCGCCATCGCGGTTTGCGCCGCCGGCAGCAGCGGAGTAGGGCCTGGAGTGAAAAGACGGTTCTTCAGCAGCATGGCATGAGTCCTTTTTGAGATGAAATCAGGGATGAAACGATTACTTAGTAGTGTATCGGAAAAATGGAAGACGTTGGGGTTGCTAAACGTCGTGGGTCGTGCGTCGTTGGTCGTTCGCCAAGCCAAATGCTTCCGCCAAAAATGAACGTATATTGCCGCTTGGTTCCGCGGCGCTAGGCGGCGAGTTATTTGCCAACGACGAACGACCCACGACGTGCGACGTGTTTATAATCCTCGCATGCCCCTTGTAGATCAGATTCAGAAAGACATCACCGCCGCGATGAAAGCTCGCGAAGAAGCCAAGCTGTCGACATTGCGTATGGTGAAATCCGCGTTGCAGCATCGCGCCATCGAAAAAATGTCGCCGCTCGATGACAAAGAAGCGCAGCAGGTGCTGGGCACTCTCATCAAGCAGCGTAAAGATTCTATTGAGCAATTCACCAAAGGCGGCCGCCAGGAAATGGCCGACAAAGAAGCCGCCGAGATCATCGTCATTGAGAGCTATATGCCCAAAGCGGCCGGTGAAGCCGATATCGCAGCCGGAGTGAAGGCGGTCATCGCGGAAATGGGATCGCCGACCATGAAAGACATGGGCACGGTGATGAAAAATGTCATGGCAAAATTTGCTACCCAAGGCATGCGGGTAGATGGAAAAGTGGTAAGTGAAGCAGTAAAGAAGGAATTGGCGGGTAAATAAATCGTGTGGGGACAGCCGCCCTCGGCTGTCCTGCGGAGCGAAGCTCCGCTCTTGTTTCATGACGATGCCAGCGAAATCGGGCGGGCCCTGCTCGTCCGGACAGCCGAGGGCGGCTGTCGCCACGAAGTCTCCACCGATCGTTATTTGAGTATTTGAAATTCCCGGTACGCTGCACTCTTCGAAATACCGCGTTCTTTGGCGGCTTTCTTCAACGCGGTCTTTTCATCTAAATTTTCTTCGTCCATGAGCTGTTCGACGCGATCGCGTATCGATACTGTCGGAGCATGGTTCTCTTTCTCATCCGCCGGTCCAATCATCAACACCATCTCGCCCTTCATCTCTCCGCGACTCTTGATGATGTCGAGAACTTGCGCCGCCGTTCCGCGTAAAAATTCCTCATGAATTTTGGTCAGTTCGCGCGCAACAACGATTCGCCGCTGCGGTCCCAAGACTGCAATCACGTCTTCCAGCGCAGCCAGAATGCGATGCGGGGCCTCGTAGAAAATCTCGGTTTGCACGGAATTTCGAGCTTGTTCCAACTCCCTCCGTCGCGCAGCGCTTTTTGGCGACAGAAATCCGCGAAAAGAAAACGCCTCTGAGGGCAGTCCGCTCGCAACCACCGCTGAGACGAATGCCGCAGCGCCGGGAATTGGAACCACGGGCACTCCGTGTTCAATCGCCAGTGACACTAAACGAAATCCCGGATCAGAGATTCCCGGCGTTCCAGCGTCGCTGACTACTGCGATCCGCGTACCGTGCGCTAACTTCGCAACCAATTCGGCCGCGCGCGCAGCCTCATTGTGCTCGTGATAGCTGATAGTCGGAGTGTTGATCCCGTAATGGTTCAGCAGTTTCTGCGTCTGGCGGGTATCTTCACATGCGATCAGGTCGGCTTGCTTTAGCACGCGGATCGCTCGCAGTGTGATGTCCTCAAGATTGCCGACTGGCGTGGCAACCAAGTACAGTCCGGGCGCGAGGTCTTTCGCTGAAGCCATGAGCCGGAGTGTAGCATCGGAGGCAGATCTGAGTTCCAGGGATTCGGAGGTTAAGGTTTCAAGGTTTCGAAAGTTTCACATTACAGGTTCAAGTTTCACGGTTCATGTTTGCAGATTAGCTTTCAATCGTGCCTTATATATTTTGAAACTTGGAAACCTCCGAAACCTTGCCTTTTTGAACGTTTCTCAATTGCCCTGCTAGAATCAGATTTCCTCCTTCCTATGCCCCTTTACGAATATGAGTGCAAAAAATGCGGCCACCGCTTTGAGCGCATTCAGAAGTTCTCTGATGCGATGGTGAAGAAGTGCCCGGATTGCGGCGGCAAGGTTGAGCAAATGATCTCGGCGCCCGCAGTTCAATTCAAGGGTTCCGGGTGGTATGTCACCGATTACGCCAAACGATCGGGTCCGTCCTCCAGTTCCGACTCCGGCGGGAAGTCCGAATCCACCAAGGAATTCGGTGAAAGTGCCGAAAGTAAAGACGGTAAAGAAAGCAAAGATAATAAAGACCGCAAAGACGGTAAAGACAAGAAATCCAAAACCGAAACTGCATCGAAAAAATCGGACAAGAAATAGTCCCGTTCAGCACGTCACGTTTACTTACATCGCTCGTCTGCTTGCTTCCTCGCGTGTCGCTGTCTAAAATCTGAGGGTTTGCGTGCTGGCGCCAGTCCCCATCCCCGCTAGCTGATAATGTGGCCATCATTTCGGAGATTCTATGAAGACTGTTTCTCTTGAGCAGGAGATAAATCCCTGGGAGGCGCAATCTGCGCGCTTCAATTACGCCGCGCAAAAGCTCAACCTGGACGAAGGCCTGTGGAAAGTTCTCCAGTATCCCAATCGCGAGTTGATTGTCCATATTCCAGTTTCAATGGACAACGGAAAGCTCGAGGTGTTTACCGGATTTCGGGTGCAGCACTCGATCGCCCGTGGACCCGGAAAGGGCGGCATCCGTTACGCACCCGATGTGACCCTCGACGAAGTTCGCGCTCTGGCCAGCTGGATGACCTGGAAGTGCGCCATCGTGAACATCCCGTTCGGCGGCGCTAAGGGGGGCGTAATTTGCGACCCTAAAAAGATGTCGATGGGTGAACTGGAGCGCATGACCCGCCGCTACACCGCGGAATTGATCGAGTTCATCGGACCCGAAAAAGATGTGCCTGCCCCAGACGTGAACACCAACGAGCAGACCATGGCGTGGATCATGGATACCTACTCCATGCACATGCGTCAGACCGTAACCGCCGTGGTGACCGGTAAGCCCATTAACATTGGTGGATCACGCGGGCGCCGTGAGGCCACGGGGCGAGGAATCAAAATCGTATGCGACCAGGCTCTGAAGCAGCTCGGACTGCAGCCCGAAAACACTCGGGTCATCGTGCAAGGCTTTGGCAATGTCGGCTCGAACGCGGCGCGTTTGATGGCCGACTCGGGTTACAAAATTATTGGGGTCATCGAAGTTGACGGTGCTATTTACAACAAGCATGGAATCGATGTTGTCGCGTTGGAACAGCATCGTGCCAGCGCACACAGCATCACCGGTTTCCGGGAAGCTGAAAGCGCTGATCCCGCCGAGCTGATGCTGACGGAGTGTGAAATTCTGGTGCCGGCTGCCACGGAGAACCAGATCACCAGCCGCAACGCAGATCGTGTTAAATGCCGCATTCTGGCCGAAGGCGCCAATGGACCCACCACCGCCAGCGCCGACGAGATTCTGGCCGAGAAAAAAGTCTTCGTAATTCCTGACATCCTGTGCAACGCCGGCGGCGTTACAACCTCATATTTCGAGTGGGTCCAGGACCGGCAGGGCTATTTCTGGAAAGAGTCGGTAGTCAACGAGCAGTTAGAAGACATTATGGTCAACGCTTTCCAGGATGTCGTCCATTATGCCCAGATGCATAACGTAAACAATCGCATTGCTGCGTACATGCTGGCCATCGACCGGGTGGCATACACCATCAAACAACGAGGAATTTACGCGTAGGGGCCAATTACGGATAGGACGGAGAGAAGAATCATGAAGACTTTTTCACGGATATTGTTTTCCGCAATCTTGGCCACAACTCTTGCTCTTGCAATAGCTGCCACAGCAGGGGCGCAATCGACCACCGATTCTTCGATGTCCGCGAAGGCCTCCAAGGCCGCCGGCAGCCCTCGGAGAGAAGCTGGACATCAACTCGGCCACCAAAGAGCAACTGGACGCGATCCCCGGTATCGGTTCCGCATATGCTGAGAAGATCATCGCTGGGCGGCCGTATCGCACCAAGCGCGATCTGGTCACAAAAAAAATCATTTCCCAGTCGCTGTACGAAAAGATCAAAGACCAGATCATTGCCCACCACAGCACGGCGACAGCGGGTACTACGAAGTAGCGGTTGGAGGGTACGTGTTTTCCGGTGCCCACATAGTTGTTTATAGTAAGGACGCCGAAGCTGACCGGGCATTTTTCCGCGACGTCCTTGAGTTGGCATCCGTAGACGCTGGCCACGGCTGGCTGATCTTTGCTCTGCCCGCCGGGGAAGCCGCCTTTCATCCGTCTGATAAGAATGGCCCTCACGAACTCTATTTCATGTGCGACAGCTTGCAAGAAAACATAGCCTTATTGGCGAAGAAGGGCGTCGAGTGCTCTGCGGTCCAGGAAGCAAGATGGGGTTCGTTTACGAAGATGCGACTCCCCGGCGGTGGCGAGGTGGGCCTTTATCAGCCGAAGCACCCAAGGCCTAACCCTCAGTGAAGCCAAACAACCTTTTGTATGCAGGCACACCTGCCCTTTTGCGCGTTGCTTTCGCGAATCCGGCTGGAGGATAATCAAGTATGCCTGCGGGGAGATTCCCGGCGGCGGACTAACGCGTGAATCTTCCCAATTCCATCACATTGATCCGCATTTGCATGATCCCGCTGCTCATGTGGGTGCTCTCCACCAGTCGGCTCAGCAGTGTGAACGGCGAGAAGGAAATTCTAGCTTCGGCGCTTTTCATCGCAGCGTCGATCACCGACGGAATTGACGGCTACCTCGCCCGCCGGCGTGGGCAGATCACCACCATGGGAATTCTGCTGGATCCGCTGGCAGACAAGTTGCTGATTGCCGCGGCCTTCATCACTCTGGTGCAGTTCAATCCTCGACTGGTACCCGCATGGATCGCGGTGGTGATTATCGGAAGGGAATTTCTGGTCAGCGGCCTGCGCGCCATTGCGGCTTCCGAGGGCTTCACCATCGAAGCCAGCGATTTGGGAAAGTTCAAAATGTTCGTTCAGATCGTTTCTGTGGTCGCCGTAATTCTCGATCATCGCTGGCAGGAGTGGCACTTCGGACGTTACATACTTTCAGTCCACTGGGTCGCATTGTTGGCCATCTGGTTTATGGTAGCGCTATCGTTAATTTCGGCGGCAGACTACTTTGCCGCATTCTGGCGTCGAATCGATCGTCACGCGGTGAAGCGCCAGAGGCGTGCGTTCATCCTGAGCCGCCGCAAGAAGCGCAATGTCGCAGCCATCTGATACGTCAGCGCCAGTTCATGTCTCTCCTGGCGCAACTACAGAATACGATCCTGGCGAGCGAAAGATGCTGCTGCAGATTGCGCACGAAGCAATCCTCGCGCTCGTGGAAGGGCGGGATATATCCTTTTCAGTTCCTTCGCCACATCTAGCCGAGCCGCGCGGGGTTTTTACCACCCTATACTCGGAAGGCAAATTGCGCGGCTGCGTTGGGTTTCCGGTTGCGGCGCACTCGCTGTTCAAGGCGGTGGCGGAAACCGCGCGGGCGGCAGCCAGCGAAGATCCCCGTTTTGCGCCGGTGAGCCCGCCAGAGGCGCGAACCTTGCAGATCTCGATCAGCGTTCTTTCGCAATTGCGCCCCGTAGGTGTAGACGAAATTGAAGTAGGCCGGCACGGGCTGGTTATCTCAGAGGGCACGCGGCGCGGGCTTTTACTCCCGCAAGTACCGGTCGAGCACGGTTGGGACCGAAATACGTTCCTTGAGCAAACCTGCCTGAAGGCTGGGCTTTCACCTGATGCATGGCGCATCGGAGCGCGCATCGAGGCATTTACCGCCGAGGTGTTCGGAGATTCCGATTTCGAGACCGGCTGCGATCCTTTCGGCAAATAATTTAAGCAAAAAAAATCGGGAAGGATTTCTCCTTCCCGACTAACTGGCTATCGCGTCTGCCTACTGCTGATCGAGTTCCACAGTGTCGCCGACGTGTACTGGCTCAAGCGAGAATACGATCATTCCCGTTGCAGTGGTTGGAGTCGTTCCCAGAATCACAATTTCGCCAACCCCTCGCCGCGGCATGTCGTCAGTATTAATCACCGGCCCGTGACCTCTATCCAGCATGGTTGGATTGATCACGGGTGGCTCATTCTGCGTCATCTCATAGGAATCCGCTTTAAACGAAAGCGAGTCGACCGCATCACGCGTAACCGCGGTGGCTAATCTTTCAGCCCGAAGAAAGTCACCAACTTTCAATCCCTGGTTCGCGCCAATGTTCACATAAACCTTGCCGCCAGTCCCCAGCTCAGTGTCGAAGTCCTTAGCCATCAGAATGCGTCCGCTAGCCTGTCCGTTGGCTAATGCGAACCGGTCGAAGCGGAGCGGTGGATGGAAGTTAATGAGTTTCCTTTCTTCGAAAGGAACCACCAAATCGCCGGGCGCCACTGAATCGCAACTGAACTCAATGCGGGCGATGGCCATGTGCGGACGAGTATCTATGATTCTTACGCGCGCCAATTCTTCATAGGGGCGTCCCGCTGCTTTAATGGCTGCGAACTGCCCGGCGTAAAGCTCGTAGCGGTTGGGGTCCCGTAGTTCGCGAATGATCGTGTACTGCTGCCCAGCTTCATAGCCTTTACCGTGTAGGTAAATGGCCTCGCCACTGGCAAAGTTGGTATTGAACGGAGATTCGGATCCGCCGGTTACAAAGTTCGATCGCGGCTCAGGCTTTCGTATGAACCCCGCGCAATACAGATCGGCCACGCTTGGGGTTTGAACTTTTTCGACAGGGAAGTTAACCACGGTCGCGATGGTTCCATTAGGAGTCGGTTCATCGGACGGCATGCCCTGCTGCGCCCAGGAAAGTCCAGCCATCAACGGCAACAGAAAAAATACAGCTCTCTTCATGATTCCTCCCAGGCCCACGCCTGACTCAATGCCTCTAAGTTGCTTAAAACAAAGAAGCTTCCAATGTGGAAAGTAGCAAGGTAACCAATGCTGGTCAAGGTTACGCAGGTCTACTATGGGAGGTGATAAAAAGTTTACTGCCCTAAAACGGTGCAATGTGGTTGCGCTGTAGTGCTATGTACCTGTAATATCGCGCGGTTAAATGGACGCGCAAAATAGTCATTATTCTCGGCTCTTGCACCTGCGGCTCTCGCGGGTGTGCGTGGCCATTGCGGCCACGAACCCGGCCGAAATGTTGGAAAAGGCTGAAGCCATTGCTCGCGATAACCCGTTTGTTGAGCTTAGGTTAGACTACCTTGCCCGGCCCGCTTTTGCGCTTCCAAAGATTAGGGAGTTCACCGAAACTCACCCCCACGTGACGGTTATTGCGACCTGTCGCCGTGCCGCGAGCGGGGGCAAATTCAAGGGGCCTATCAACTCGCAGCTTGAGATTCTAGGCAAAGCAGCCGAAGCAGGCTGTCAGCTGGTGGATGTAGAACTTCAGACAGCGGTACGGCTGAAACCTTCGCAATTAGCCAAACTTCGGGGTAAAGCCGCCGTTATCCTGTCCTTCCACGACTTCCGCGCCACGCAGAAGTTGGACGAAACGCTCAAGAAGATGTTGGCGTACCCTGCCGATTTCTACAAGATCGTAAGCACGGCCACCAGCTTGTATGACAACGTCACTATGATGAAGTTCCTGGAGAAATACCAGGACGCGCAAAGTCTGGTTGGACTGTGTATGGGCGAGCAGGGAATCATCAGCCGAGTGTTGGGTGTGCGGGCGGGAAGTGCGTTCACGTTCGCGGCGCTCACCGCAGATGAAAAGACCGCGCCCGGGCAGGTGACCGCGCAGGAGCTGCGCAGCATATACCGCATCGATCAAGTGGACGCGGCAACGAAGGTGTATGGCGTCGCTGGTGATCCAGTTTCGCATTCGCTTTCTCCGGCGATCATGAATGCTGCCCTACGCAGCGAAAACGTGAACGGAGTATTTCTCGCGCTGAATACTAAATCGCTGAAAGATCTGCTGGCGTGTGTTCGAGAGATACCGATTCATGGTCTTGCTATCACTATGCCTCACAAGGAGGCGATTCTTAAATATCTTGATAACACCGATCCGCACACCTCAAAAATCGGCGCGTGCAACACGGTAGTCCGTTCGCAGGACGGCAAACTTTACGGGTTCAACACCGACACATCGGGCGTGGTCCGTCCGCTGGAGCAGCGCATTCCGCTGAGCGGCGCCCGCATTCTGGTGTTGGGGGCCGGTGGTGCAGCGCGGGCGGCGGTATTTGGTTTAAGGGAGCGCGGGGCGGAAATCTCCATCCTGAACCGGAATGTGGCCGCGGCGCAGAAACTAGCGCGCCAGGCGAAGGCCCGGACCGTGAAACGACAGGATTTGAAGAAATTGGACTTCGACGTCATCATCAACGCCACACCGGTCGGCATGGGCAACACTCTTGAATCTCCGCTGAATCCGGATGAGATCAGAGCCAAGATTGTCTTCGACATGGTTTATGATCCGGCCGAAACGCGGCTGCTGAAACTGGCGAAGGAACGGGGCGCAGAAGTTATTCCTGGCAGCGTGATGTTCGTCCAGCAGGCAGCGCGGCAATTCGAAATCTGGACCGGCAAGCCGGCGCCGAGAGAAGACATGCTGCGCATCGTGACGGTGGCACTGGCTGAAAGAGCAGCAGCCAGGAATGCAATAAAAGGGAAGTGACTAGTGGCTAGTGGTTAGTGACTAGTACGAAACTGAGCGTGATTCTCTGTAGAATCGCTGATTTCTGAAAGCCACCGGGCACTAGCCACCAGCCACTAGCTGCTTATCTCCAAAAAATTTGCTATCAGCCGTTTCCCTTCAACCGTCAGCACACTCTCTGGATGAAACTGCACGCCCTCTACGGGAAGCTCTTTGTGTCGCAATCCCATAATCGTGCGCGAGCCGTCGTTCTCAGTCGTCCATGCGCTAACTTCTAACTCGGACGGCAAGCTTTTTTCTTCCACAATCAAGGAGTGGTAGCGCGTGGCAGTGAACGGCGACTGAAGGTTTTTGAAAACCGTGCGGCCGTCATGTTTCACCGGGCTGGTTTTTCCATGCATGAGGTGAGGAGCTCGGATTACTCTACCGCCGAATGCTGCACCCAGAGCCTGATGTCCAAGGCATACTCCAAGAATGGGAAATTGCCCACTAAGCTGTCGGAACAAATCAATGCTGATGCCAGCATCTTGTGGTGTGCAAGGGCCGGGAGAGATGAGGATACGCTCCGGCCGCAAAGCCTTGACTTCGTCCACCGTCACCTGATCATTGCGGCGCACCTCAACTTCCGCGCCCAACTCACCCAGGTATTGCACCAGGTTGTAGGTGAAGGAATCGTAATTATCGAGGACAAAGACCATTGCTATCAGATTACATCACTCGCCGGTCCGGGTGTGCCGGGCACGCTTTGCCGCGACAGCCGACGACGAATAATGACTCGTTAGAAGGGTAGGCTTCAACTTGCGCTTGACAGGCTGCTCGCGAAGTTACATGCTTACAGGGGTTTAAGGTCCCCCCAGAATGGACTTGGAAGTCCAGCAGGCAGAAAAACGTGCTACTCGGCGCTTTGCGCTACGGTTGCCGGTGTCGGTAAGTCACACTGGCGAAGGCGTGGCATCCCTAACCGCCCAGACCCGTGACGTCAGCGCGCGCGGTATATGTTTCTATCTGGACGCCCCTATGACCACCGGTTCTGCTATAGAATTCACCCTCACTCTGCCCCCGGAAATTACTCTTACCGAGAGCATTCGAGTACGTTGCAAGGGCAAGGTGGTTCGCGTCGATGATGGACTGGTGGATGCGAAAATCCCAGTTGCCGCAGTTATCGACGAGTACGAATTTCTTTCTGAATCGTAAACTGCTTATCGTTGATCTGCCGTGATAGCCCCGACTGGTAAGTGTTGGCTGCTCTATCCAGAAATCAGACATTCCCTGATGCAAGGTGAGTACCGGCTTACTCATGACAAAGCCCGTGACGGGATTTCTAAGTTGAGTTACACGATTTAGGCATGTGCGAGACAAATTTATAAGATAATGCAGTAGCCAAGATAGGTGCAGTGCATCTACAATCTTTGGGCTGTCTACTTACTGAGGGGGAACAATGTCAAATTTAAACTCCGCGCTTCAGCAATTGAGGGACGAGCGGAAGCAGGCGCAAGCGCAGGTAGAGAAGTTAGATCACGCTATTTCGGTTATCGAAGGATTGTCGGGTCGCACTAACACGCACAACTCGAGCGGCTCACGCGGCAGACGTTCACTGTCTGCGGCTGCACGTAAGCGTATTTCCGACGCGCAGCGCGCCCGTTGGGCACAACGAAAGAAGCAGGCTGGTACGGTGTCATCGGCCGGACCGCGTGCGGTGCCGAGTCGGAAGCCTTTGTCGGCTTCGGCTCGCCGCAGAATTGCTGCAGCACAAAAGGCGAGGTGGGCAAAGTTCCGATCGCAACAAAAAGCGGCAGCTTGATTCGGTAGCCGCTTAGTTGTAAGAGATTGTCGCCGGAAGGTCGAGCTTAAACGGTAACAGTTTCTTTCTTAGTCGCGTAATGAGTGTCAACATAATCGTCGAGGATACCTATAAATTCCTCGACGATTTTTTCGCCCCTGAGAGTTGTCATCAGACGCCCGTCGACATATACCGGGGCCTTGGGTTCTTCGAAAGTACCGGGAAGTGAGATTCCCAGACTGGCGTGCTTGGATTCCCCTGGACCGTTCACGACGCATCCCATGACCGCAACTTTCATTTCTTCAACGCCAGAGTAGCGCTGCTTCCATACTGGCATTTGTTCGCGCAAGTAGGTCTGGATCTGCTCAGCCATCTCCTGGAAGAAAGTACTGGTGGTGCGCCCGCAACCTGGACAGGCAGTAACCTGAGGCGTGAAACTGCGAATCCCGAGTGACTGAAGAATCTGCTGCGCCACGCGAACTTCTTCGGCGCGGTCGCCGCCTGGGGCTGGAGTAAGCGAAACACGAATCGTGTCGCCGATGCCTTCTTGTAAAAGAATCGAAAGGCCTGCGCTCGAAGCGACGATGCCTTTTGCTCCCATCCCCGCTTCGGTCAGCCCTAAATGCAGGGGATAGCTGCAACGTCCGGCCAGCGAGCGATAAACATCGACCAGATCCTGCACTCCGCTTACCTTGGCACTCAGGATGATTTGATCGGGCAGTAGTCCATATTTTTCTGCGGTGGCTGCGGAATTCAGCGCGCTCACCACCATGGCTTCCATGGTGACTTCGCGAGCGTCCTTAGGTTCTGACGAACGAGAATTCTCGTCCATCATCCGTGTGAGCAGCGACTGGTCGAGCGATCCCCAGTTCACGCCAATGCGTACCGGCTTCTGGTTCTCCACCGCAACCTCGACCATGGTGCGAAAGTTGGAATCATCCTTGCGGCCGATGCCGACGTTGCCGGGATTAATGCGGTACTTCGCCAACGCCCGCGCGCAAGCGGGATACTTCTTCAGCAAGATATGGCCGTTGTAATGGAAGTCGCCGATGATCGGGACATCGATTCCCCGATTGTTGAGTCGTTCCACAATATGCGGCACAGCGGCCGCAGCTTCTTCGTTGTTTACTGTCACCCTGACCAGTTCTGATCCGGCGCGCGCCAGCGATGCGACCTGCTCGACGGTAGAGGCCACGTCGGCAGTATCGGTGTTGGTCATGGACTGTACCACGACCGGCGCATCGGATCCGACGCGAACCTTGCCAATGGTGCAAGTAACGGATTTGCGGCGAAGAATTGTGGCCATGGGAAACTTCAGTTTAGCAGAAGACGGTGGTGACATCGGCAGTTGCCGAACCCTGTTGCACAGCTGCGACGGCTTGACGGGAAAGGTGTTAGCACGTACAGTAGTGCTGCACGATAAAATGTGCTAAGTTAGGAGTAGGCATGAAGACGAATATCACCTTAAAACTCGATCGGGAGTTGTTGCGTAGAGCCAGGGTTATCGCTGCGGAAAGGGACACCTCAGTGAGCGCTTTGGTTGCCGAACAATTAGAGAAAGCGGTTCGCGAGCGGGAAGGCTATGAACAGGCAAAGCGCCGCGCCTTGGCTACTTTAAAGAAGGGCTTCGATTTAGGGTACAAGCCTCGGGCTTCCCGCGACGAATTGCATGAACGATAAGTGTTTTCTGGACACCAATATCCTCGTCTATGCTCACGATCGCCTCGCAGGTTCGAAGCATCAGCGTGCGGCAACGTTAACCGAGCAGTTATGGGATGAGGGAACCGGTGTAATCAGCACCCAGGTTTTGCAGGAATTCTGCTACACGGTGCGGCGAAAACTCGCCCGTCCCTTACCGTTGGAAGACACGTTTCGCGTGGTCCAACAATACCTCGCCTGGAATGTTGTCACCAACTCACCCACGTCAGCACTAGAGGCAATGGAGATTGAAGCGCGCCACAAAGTTTCCTTCTGGGATGCGCTGATTCTGCACGCCGCCCGGCGGGGTGGTGCAAAGATACTCTACTCAGAAGATTTCTCGCACGATCAGTTTTACGGAGAGGTGCGCGTGGTGAATCCCTTCTTTGGGTGCTAACGAGCCGCCAGACTTTCTACGGAAGCCTCTGAGCGATCGTTTTTGCAATGTCGTTGTATATCACCATCGCGGCAAACAAAATTAAAAAAACAAAAGCTGCCTGATAGATGCGTTCTTTGATTCTCAGGCTGATGTCGCGACGCATCAGGCTCTCTATGAATAGCAACAGAATCACTCCGCCGTCCATAATCGGAATCGGCAGGAGATTGAAGATACCCAGATTCAGGCTGATCACGGAACAAATCATCAGCAAGGGTGCCCAGCCTTTTTCCTGAGCAGCGGCGCCGGCGATCTGTGCGATCCCGATTGGTCCAGAAACGGTTTTCAGAGAGGCCTTTCTCTGCACCAATTTACCCAATAAGTCAAAGAGCACTAAAGAATTAGTCTTGTTCTCCGCCAGCGAACGTTTAAACGCTTCTTTGAACGGAAGCCTTCCGACCTTCACCGGAGAGCCGCCACTGAAGCCGATCCGATAATGTTCAGCTTCCACATTTTTCGCTGGAGCCAAACCGATTTTTCGCATCAGTGAGTCGAACCATCCCTGTTGTGCAGACGTTGAGCTACGGGGTGCACCAGATAGTACGGGTCGAACGATGAACTTCAGCGTTTGATCCCCGCGAGAAACCGTAAACTCCACTGGCGTGTCTTTTGTCTGCTGGAGACCTTCGATCATCGTTGCGATTGATCGGCACGAGGCTCGCCATTCATAGCAACGATTTTGTCTCCCGTCTTTGATGCCGGCCTTTACCGCCGGCATCCCGGGCTCCAGGTTGGAGACGACAATCGGCTCATCCGGGTACCAGCCGGATGCGCCTACTTCGAATTCACGGTTGTTAATTGCGGAACGATTTGCTTTTCGAATCTCTGATTTCCGCGTTCGATAACTACCTTCAGAGGCTGATTGGGACTCAGAGCATCCTCATTGCGCACCTGCTCCCAGGTGGGATTCTCGGTCCCGTCGATTTGGACAATTCGGTCGCCACGCTGAACGCCGATCTTCGCGGCTGGAGAGTCAGGATCCACTTCTCCGACGACCGCAGGCTCGTCCATAAAGGCTGCATACTCGGAATGCAGCATGTACACGCCGGTCAGCAGAACTATCGCCAGCAGAATGTTCATCACCGGGCCGGCAATCGCGATCAGGAAACGGTCCCAGCGCGAATGCGACATAAACTCGCGCGAATCACCGCTGCGCTCATCCATCGGATTTTCGCCGCTCATTTTGACGTAGCCGCCAAAAGGGAGGGCATTGATGCGGTAATCGGTGTCGCCTTTGCGGAAGCCGAATAACCTTTTTCCGAAGCCAATGGCAAACTGCTCCACACGCACGCCCAGCAACTTGGCGACCGCGTAGTGGCCGAATTCATGGATCAATACCATGAAGCCAATGACGATGACAAAATAAAACAGAGAAATGAAAAATTGATTCATAGGTATTGGTTAGTTCTCTCGCGTCCCCACAATGGCTGGCGATTTACGGCTCGTACTTCCGCCGCCCGCCACTTTCTCGCGGGCGCTCTGGCGGGCGTTTTGATCCACAGAAAGCACCTGCTTAATAGATTCCAATTTGCCCACCTGCGTTTCAGAAACCACTTCTTCAATCAGTACGGGGATTTCCTGAAACCGGATGCTTCCATCCAGAAACGCCGAAACTGCAACTTCATCGGCGGCGTTCAACGCAACCGTTTTACCGCCTCCCGCACGAGCGGCTTCATAAGCCAGGCGCAGGCAAGGAAATTTTTCCATGTCGGGAGGGCAGAAATCGAGGTGCCGTAAGTCACTCAGACTAAAGTTCAGCTCGGAAGGTATGCGTTCCGGGTGAGTCAACGCATACAGGATTGGCAAGCGCATGTCGGTCACCGAGAGTTGAGCAAGAATGCTGCCATCAACGAACTCGACCAGCGAGTGAATGGTCGACTGGGGATGAACGATCACCGAAACCTGCTCCGGTGGCATATTGAACAAGCGGCAGGCCTCGATTACTTCAAATCCTTTGTTCATGAGTGTCGCCGAATCGATGGTGATGCGGTTGCCCATTTTCCAGGTCGGGTGATTGAGCGCCTGCTCAACTGTAATGTCGGCAAATTTGGATTTCGGCGTATGCAGGAATGGCCCGCCAGAAGCCGTCAGCCAGATGCGCCGGACCTCTTCCATGCGGCCGCCGCGCAGGCATTGATGCACGGCGTTGTGCTCGCTGTCGATGGGAAGCAGTGGCTTGCCCTGGCGCCGGGCTTCGGCGGTGATGAGTTCTCCTGCCGCGACCAGGCATTCCTTATTGGCCAGGCCCACGGATTTGCCGGCACGTACCGCTTCATATGTGGCTTCGAGACCAGCAACGCCGACGATGGCGCTCACCACGAAATCGACGTCGGGATGTGTGGCGACTTGGACGGTTCCAGCGGCGCCGTGGGTGACTTCAACTTCGGTGATCCCGGCAGATTTCAATCGCGATTTAAGGTTCGAAGCATGAGACTCCGCGGCTACCGAAATCACGCGCGGACGCCATCGCTGCGCTTGGTCGAACGCGAGTTCGACGTTGCGTCCGGCGGCCAGGGTGACCACCTGAAATCGATCGGGGAACGATTCGACCACACTGAGAGTGCTGCGGCCGATGCTTCCGGTCGATCCCAAAATCGCAATGCGCTTCATGGATGTAGATATGGTACTAGAAACCTGGGAGCTCGCTTTTCCGGGCTCTAGATAGAGTGACCCAGGTAACTGGGTGGCAAAGATGTGACAAAGCCCAACCCCTGCCTAACTTTATAATTTTGGCGTGGCCCAACCATCCAAAGCCGGAGCAGCGTTTGTATTCGCCTTTGGCCTATGTTTCTTCGGGTTCGCGGCGTTTGCCGCGTTTGCGTTTCTTACGTCCTCGCCTGCGGTCCACAACAATACCAACCCAGCTGCGGGCGCCATCTTTGCTTCGGTCTTCGTATTGATCGGCGTGGGTCTGATGTTCGGTGCGATTTACGGATATCAGAAGCTGAAGGAAAACGAGGCCATCAAAGCAGCCAATCCTAATTCTCCTTGGTTGTGGCGCGCCGACTGGACGACCAGCAGATCATTAAGCGAATCTCGCAATTCCATCATCGGGTGGTGGATTGGCACCATCCTGGTGAGCATGATTGTGGTGCCGATCATGACCACCGCGCTGCCGCCGTTGTTGCGCAACTCCGATCCCAAGGCGCTGATCCTGATCGGCCTGTGTTTGTTTCCTGGAATTCTGCTCGTGGGAGCATTGCGGTCGACGATGCGTCGCGAGCGTTACGGAAAAACCTACTTCGAATTCAATTCGCTGCCATTTTCTCCCGGCAAACATGTGAGTGGGCAAATACAGCTACGCCTGCCAACGTCAATTCCGCATGGAGTCGACCTGCAGCTCTCCTGTATTCGCCGCATCGTCACTGGCTCCGGTAAGCAACAAACTACAAATGAAATCGTCTTGTGGCAGAGCGAGAAGAATGTGCCGCAAGCAGGGTTGGCATCAGGCCCGCTGGGCACGGCCATTCCGGTGGACTTCGGTATTCCTCAAGACGCATACGAAACCGATCACGAGCAACCCCGAGATCTGTTGCTGTGGCTTTTGACCGCCAAGGCCGACGTCCCCGGCGTCGACTATTCAGATAAGTTCGAAGTGCCGGTGTTTCGGACTGCAGGCAGCGCGGCATCGCCAGCGCCTGATACTTTCGCGTCTGGATTCGCAAGTGCATTCGGCTCCGCTGCTGCGGCGGGAACGGCTCCCGCATTCGAATCTGATTCCTCCGAAGTCTCCGCACCGCTCCATCCCAAAGTTGTCGTCTCCACTACGAACGATGGATCAACCGAATTCTACTTCCCCGCATTCCGCAACCGCGGCCAGACGCTCCGCCTGCTGCTATTCACGGCAATTTGGACGGGCGTTGTTTATTTTCTTGCGCACTCGAAAGCGCCGTTCTTTTTCGCCGCCCTCTTCGGTTTCTTTGATCTGCTTCTCATTTATGGGTTCTTTCAAAGCGCATTCGGCAGCACGCGAATCGTAATCGGCGGCGGCACAATAAGTTCTGAACGCACGATAGGCGGCGGATCTCCGCGCGAAATTCCGTTCACCGACGTTCAAAGCGTGGTTGCCGGGGTTGGAATTCAAGGTTCGAACGCCACCGGCGGATCTTATCGTGTGCGCCTACAAACGAAGAGTGGCAAGAATTTCTCGCTGGTCGACAACATCGCTGACCGCCAGGAAGCGCGTTGGATCGTTGGGCAGATCGAAAAGCTAGTCGGCCTGAAAACCGACACCCATGTCGCGCTACAGGATTCATTCGGTCATGACTATTCGCGGCCTCCGCAACGCACAGGTGAAGGAAGCTACCTTCCGCAAATGGCCCGGCGTCCGAGTAAGGTGGGAGTTGCCATCGGCATCTGCACCTTCATGTTGTGGACGGGTTACGTTTTCTATAGGGCGACCGGCTTTCGTCGCGGAGTAACTCATCCATACAATTCTGCAGCCACAAAAGCCGCCACGCACAGAAGTGTCGGCCGCATCGTCTACGCTCCGCTGACCGATGACGACGTGCAACGCATCCAACAGCTCCCCATGCAGGACCAAGCCGAAGAATTGCTGGAGCGCGTCATCGAACATGATCCACGCGCGCTTGATCTCTTCGAACAAAATATCGGATCGCCCGATTGGCTAGGAAAAATTAAATTGACCGAGCGCATGAAAGAACTTGAACGGCGATCAGAATTTTCCAGCGATCTAAGAGTTCGCTACGCTAACGCCGATTTGAATTTGTCGATGGATGGATGGCAGAAAAATGACGAAGGCGCGGACAAGCTGATTGAACGTGCGCGCTCGGATGCCAACTACCGCGCCTCTGCGGTTTACTTCATGGGGATGATGGCGGGACGAGGCGTCGCTTATGACCGTCTTTACCCGGTGCTGCTCGAGTATGCGAAGCACGATCCAGATTCGATCGTCCGCGTGTGGGCTGTCGAAGGCATGCGCTATTTGGGAACGGACGAAGCTCTCGATCAGTTATTCGATTCCTTTGTGAATGACCCTTCTGATCAAGTCCGCAACCGTGCAGGATGCAATGTCTCCGATTGCGGCAACTTCAAACGCGCGCAGAGAATGCGTATGGTCCCGAACTTGATATCGCTGATCCAGGACCCAAACACTTCGCCGCAAACCCGCAATTGGAGTTTTCTGGCTCTTCACGAAATCACGGATGCAAACGTCGCGAATGACGCTACAGCCTGGCAGAGTTGGTACGACCAACACGGCAGCGAAAAGCTGGTGCAATTCGAGCAAGCCGACTGGTGGCAAGTTCGCGGCGACGAGTAAGTCCAGCAGTGACGTCCTAGAAAAATTGCCCATGTAGGGACGTGCGTCCACGCCCGTCCGTCGGTTCTGGAGGCCGACTCTACATTAAAAGTGGCTGGCGAAGCCCTTCCTGCGTTGCTCACTATATCGGTGCAGTGCGTCGCTTATCACTGGATAGGCCTCGGCAGCGGGGCGAATCTGGTCCACTTCAACCGCCTTGCCCTCCAGTAGCTTGTAATCCTGAAAGAAGCGGCGCAGCATCAGCATGCGATGCGGCGGCATCTGCGCGGCTTCGGTGTAGCTGTTGAACTCGGGGTCTTTGGTTGCCACCGCGACGATCTTATGGTCTTTTTTGCCGGAATCAATCATGGTCATCAGCCCGATAGTTCGCGCATAGATCATGGTGAGCGGAACCACGGCTTCCTGACAGAGCACCAGCACATCGAGTGGATCGTCGTCTTCGGCAAGGGTTTGCGGGATGAAGCCATAATTGGCCGGGTAATACACCGCCGAATAGAGCACGCGGTCGAGCTTGATCAAGCCACTGTCCTTATCGAGTTCATACTTCACGCTCGATCCAAACGGAATCTCGATAATGCTGTTGAACTCCTGCGGCAGCTTGCTGCCGGGAGTTACGTCGTGCCAAGGGTGAATCATAGAATTTATTCTACGGGAAGCAGAGCGGCAGGTCCGCGCGAAAGGGCGAATCCAATTGGCCGCAAGCTCGCTTGACCCAGATTTCTGACGCGAGTAGAGTTTTATTTAATGTCCGTGCAAAGCAGCAAATTCCTGAAGTTCGGCAGCGCGATTGTCGTCATCGTGCTGGCTCTTGGGTACCTCGCCTACACCGGCGTGCAGGAGAGCAAGAGCTACTATGTCACCATCAAGGAATTGCGGGGTATGGGCAACGGCGCATACAGCAAGCGTTTGCGCGTGGCGGGAAATGTCCTGCCGGGCTCGATCAAGCGCAGCGGTATCAATGTCGACTTCGCGCTGACTGAGAACGACCAGGTGCTGAACGTGGTCTATAACGGTACCGAGCCGCCGCCCGACACATTCAAAGACAATGCTCAGGCGCTGGCTGTGGGCAGCTTCGGGCGTGACGGCGTGTTCCACGCGAAAGAGATACAGGCCAAGTGCGCTTCCAAGTACGCTCCGCAACAACAAGGCAAGCCTGCCACCGGAGGCTCGAATATGAGCTCCGTTCCAAAGTCCGCTATTCCCAGCTATAACTGATCATCCGGAAGTTGCGCCAGGAACCGCAGCCTCACGTAGTCGGCTGTCCATTGGTGTGATGAGTCGCATAATACGGGGCGCAATTTTTCGGTGACCTCGTCCAAAAAAGCGACGCGCGCATCTTTCGGCACCGAATTCGTGAAAGGCCTGGCGAAAGTTTCCAGCCATCCGCGCATTCCGGTGGGAAGCGGCGTCGGGCGCGGGATCAGTTCGATATAGCGGGTTCGGAATCCGGCGTGCTCCAGTCGCTGCCGATATTCATCAGAAGAAGGGAAGTACCAGGGGATTATCGCCGTGGCGTCTTTCAACCCATGACTTTCCAACGTGCTGCAGAGCGCCACGGTAATCGCGGCCACGTTGCCGTAACCGCCCATCTCCGCGGCAAAACGACCGCCAGGCTTAAGCGCGCGGCGCACGCCTTGAATGACTGCATCGGGATCGCGTTTCATCCAGTGCAGGGCAGCGTTAGAGAACACGGCGTCGAATTCGGATCGGAACTCGAGTTGGTAGGCGTCGGTCACGCGGGCGTCGATGCCTCTGTGCCGAGCGGCCCCCACCATGTCGGCCGAAGCATCCACGCCAATAACTTCGGCGCCCCTGGCGATGATGTTTTCCGTCAGCGCCCCATCGCCGCATCCGAGATCCAGAATGCGCTCGCCAGGCTGCGGGTTGAGCAGATCCACGACCGGCTCTCCTAGATCCGAAACGAAGCGGGCATTTTTCGCGTAGCGGGAAGAGTTCCATTGCTGCGAAGGGGTCTCGAGCGCCATACCCTCATTTTATTAGAGGAATCGCAAGTGGTGCCTCCGGTTTTGCCAAATGCTATAAAGAATGCTTCTCACATGGGCGAGGCTCGCTCCAACTCCGACATCGTTGTCGCCGACGGCTTGGTCAAGCAGTTCGGACGCTTCGCCGCGCTGCGAGGAGTGACTGCGCAGTTCGCGTCCGGCAAGCTATACGTCATCGTCGGCGATAACGGGGCCGGCAAGACTACATTTCTTCGGACGATTGCCGGGCTGGCGCAGCAATCGTCAGGAACCATTTCCGTTCTCGGCAGCTCTGAGATTAACAGTGTTCGGGCGCAGATCGGCTACATGGCGCATCCTTCGCTGCTTTATGACGAAATGAGCGGCATGGAAAACCTGACTTATTTCGCCGGGCTTTACGGCCTAGCACAAAACAGATGCCGCGAAGTAATCGCCGCAGTCAATCTCGACCCAGATCTCGAACGCCCGGTCGGCCAGTACTCGCAGGGCATGCGGCAAAGAATGTCACTGGCCCGCGCGATCCTGAACGATCCGAAATTGCTCCTGCTCGATGAGCCTTTCTCGAACGTCGATCTCAATTCCTCCAAAGAAATGACCGCGCTGCTGGCGAACATGCGCGACCACGGCAAGACAATTTTCGTGGTCACTCACCAGCCGGGCCTGCTCGAATCGATCGCAGACGAATTTGTCTGGATGGAAGCCGGAAAAATTATCCGCGGCACGCCGCCCCTGCAGGTGCCGCAATGAGCTTTTTCGCCATCACCCGCGCCACGCTCGCCAAGGACATTCGCCTGGAGTGGCGTTCGAAAGACGCCATCAACGCCATGCTGTTTTTTGCGCTGCTGGTGGTCGTGATCTTCAGCTTCGCTTTTGATCCCACCGCGGAAGAGTCGCGACGGATTGCCGGTGGGCTGATTTGGGTGGCTTTCTTGTTTGCCGCGGTCGTGGCTCTGAATCAAACTTGGGCGCGTGAGCTGCGCAATCAGGTGCTCGACGCGTATCGGGTTTCGCCCGCTCCGGCGAATCCGTTGTTTCTTGCGAAGGCCTTCGGCAATTTTATTTTCGTTAGCGTGTTGGAAGCGCTAATGACGCCGCTATTCATCGCGTTTTACAAGCTGCGAGCGCTGGGCCCGGCATGGGAGATCGCGCCAATTGCTTTGTTGGCCACATGGGCGCTGGTCGTCAACGGCACTTTTTTCGCGGCAATCTCTTTACGTACCCGCAGCCGTGAAATCATGCTTCCGCTGCTCCTGTTTCCATTTTCCATCCCAGCGCTGCTGGGCATGGTGAATGCCACTACCGCGGTCCTGACCGGCGAAGAATCAGCCAAATTTTGGATCGCCCTGTTGCTGGCGTATGATGTCGTGTTCACTACCGCCTGTCTGCTTTTTTTTGAACTGGTGCTCGAAGCCGAATGAAACGCGGTTTCCCAATCCTCGCCGTCGTGACTGCGCTCTTGCTGAGCTTCGCGCTTTATGAGGCATTAATCGTCGCGCCCACCGAGCAGACCATGGGCAACGTGCAACGCATCTTTTACTATCACGTGCCCTCGGCCTGGACGGCATTCGTCCTGTTCCTTATCAACTTTGTTTCTTCCATCGTGTATCTCATTCGACGCAACTCCAAAGCTGACATTCTCGCGTATGTCAGCGCAGAGGTCGGGGTAGTGTTCTGCACCGTGGTCATCGTCACCGGTCCTATCTGGGCCAGGCCGGTGTGGGGCATTTGGTGGGCGCCGGGCGACATTCGCTTGACGACGACCCTCGTGCTTTGGCTGATCTACATCAGCTACCTGATGGTGCGGCGGCTCTCAACTGGCGGAAAAACGCCGGTGATCGCGGCAGTCGTTGCGATCTTCGGCGCCCTGGATGTTCCGCTGGTCTACTTCTCCATCTGGTTTTTCCGGACGCAACATCCTTCGCCAGTAATTGGCGGGGGCGGTTCGCTCGATCCGCGCATGGCACAGGTGCTGCTGATCAACTGGGCGGCATTTTTATGTCTGGCATGGCTGCTTTGCTGGACACGTTATGAACTCGAAGTCGCCCAGCGTAGAGTCGAAGAAGTACAGGCGCTCGAATCATTGCAGGAGGGTTCGCGATGAACTCCATGCACTATCTTTATGCCGCTTACATTGCGACCTGGGTGATTCACGGGACTTATTTGACGATTTTGGTCCGCAAATATTCGCGAATACGGAAGGAAATGGAGAGAAAGCCGTCAGCCGTCAGCCCTCAGCCCTCAGCTCGGATCTGAAGAGGCACGAGCTGCAGCATTTTCTGCTCACGGGTCACCTGCCACTAGCCACTTTCTTCTCTCCCGGCATCTCTGGACGAATTCCCCTGCATCAGACATGAAGAAGCTCGATTCCCAAAAAATGTATTCGCAGGGGCAAACTTGACAGCCTATCCGTCAGATGTTTAAGTATTTACTTACTTTCAGCCAGTTAGGTCGCGGGTGCGCAGGTCTGCCGGATAGGCCAAACCAAACCCCAACCAGGCATGCATTTCAGGGATTGGGGTAATCGCGCGCCGGGCGGCATTTCTCCCATACTTTAATTTCTCCAGGAAACGGGAATTTCGGAGGGTTCTGATGGTTAATCGCAGCGGGGTGGGGCCAGCTTTTGCGCGTGCGCGCGGCCTGGTTTTGCTGGTTCTTCTGGTCCTTGGCGCGGCCTTGCTTTTCAGGCGTGACGTCGCGACGCCACATTCCCCCAATTTGCCGGCTTCGTCCCCCCGGATTCAGGCTTCGCTGGCTCGCCTCCCCATCAGTTTCGAACCCAATCAGGGACAGAGTGACAGTGCGGCAAAGTTCGTGGCCCACGGACGCGGTTATGGCCTCTACCTCACTCAGTCCGAGGCAGTTCTTACGCTGCCCGAGGGTTCGCAAAACCATTTGCGTCAGG
Source organism: uncultured Acidobacteriota bacterium (assembly GCA_963702345.1). GTDB lineage: Bacteria > Acidobacteriota > Terriglobia > Terriglobales > Acidobacteriaceae > Gp1-AA145. The sequence goes on from CAVPCD010000005.1 coordinate 128,811, forward strand.
CTGCGATTGAAATGCAGCTATCCGGAGCGAATCAGAAACCCGAGGTGGTCGGCGCGGAACGGCTGGCCGGTCACAGCAACTACTTTATTGGAAACGATTCCTCGCGCTGGCTGCGGAATATCCCGCAGTACGGACGCGTTCAATACCGCGAAGTTTATCCCGGCATTGATCTCGCGTTTTACGGAAACCAGAATCAGCTTGAATACGATTTTGAAGTCTCTCCGGGGAGCGATGCTCATCAGATCCAACTGAATTTCAAAGGCGCGACGAATGTTTCGGTTGCCGCGAACGGCGACTTGGTGCTCGGAATCGACGGGCGTGAACTGCGCTTCGAGGCTCCTCACGTTTATCAGAGGTTCCCGGCCGGTATTCAGACTGTCGCCGGATCATTCGTGATGCGCGGCAAGAACAGCGCGGGATTCGAAGTGGGTCCTTACGACCGTAGCCGCGCCCTGGTGATCGACCCGGTGCTGTCGTTTGCCAGTTATCTTGGTGGCGCGGGTGCCGAGAGCTGTACCGCCATCACCGGCGCGAGCGCCGGATTTGTTCCCCACTGTCCCGCCATTGCGGTCGATTCCGGCGGAAGGATTTATGTGGCCGGAGCAACCACCTCAACCGGCACATTCAGCGGCCTCACCCCGACTGTGATTGGTACGATGGGCACCTCGGACGTTTTCGTTTCGCGCATCAGCCTCGGCAGCACTGGAGGCGTGACCACCTCCACGCTGGATTATGTGACCTACATTGGCGGAGCCAGCGGCATTCAGTACCCAACCGGTGTTGGGGTAGACAGCGGATTCAACGTCTATGTGGCCGGAACCACAAACTCTTCGACCTATCCGACCACGCCCTCGGCCTTCCAGAGCACGGCAGTTGCACCGGGTAGCAATCATGCGTTCGTGTCGAAAATAGACTCGACCGGATCGGTCAATCTTTACTCGACCTATCTCTCAGGAAGCGGAGTTGATACGGCTGCCAATATGGCGCTCGATAGTTTGGGGCGCGTGTACGTGATCGGTACCACGACATCGTCGGATTTCCCCACGACTATTGGGGCTGTGCAGGCGCATGCGGCCGCGACCAATCAGTTCTTCTTCGCTAAGGTCAATCCGGCTCTGAACACCGCGAACAGCCTGCAGTACTCGACTTTTATCGGGGGCAGCACGCCCGCGAATGGTGTTGTGGTTGGCGGAGCTGTGGCAGTGGATGCGAGTTTTAACGTCTATCTGGCCGGCGGAACGAACTTCACCGACATGGGAACTCCCCAGCCCTGGATTGCGAACGCTTACAAATCCGGTGAGCAGGGCGGACTCGACGTGTGGGCGGCTAAACTCAACGCTCCGCCCGCTAATACGCAACAGTACGCGCTCGATTATGGCACCTACTTCGGCGGCAGCGGCGATGACGTTGCCTACGGTGTGGCTACCGATGGCACCGATACCTACATTACCGGATCGACCACTTCGACGAACATTACGGTACCCAATACCACGCTCGCTTTTCAGAGCACGAACGGGGGCGGAATCAGCGACGCCTTTGTGGCGAAGTTTGGAGTGCCTGCAATTTCCGGCACCACTCAAGGTACGGTCCCGCTCGATTACTTCAGCTACCTCGGTGGATCGGCGCAGGACGCCGGCCTCTCAATCGCCGCCGACACTTTGGGTAACGCTTACGTGACTGGCCTCACGGCTGGCAGTTTCCATCTGGCGAACGCATTTCAAAGTGGCTATGGCGGCGGCAATTTCGACGCATTTGTCGCCCGTCTGAACACAACCGGAACAACGACGACTGCGAGCACCAGCACATCGAGTTATCTAGGGGGATCGGGAACAGATATCGGCACCAGCATTGGGCTGGATTCTTCGTTGAATACCTATGTAACCGGCGAGACCTCCGGCAGCTTCCCAACCATTTCTCCCCTGACAGGCGCAGGAAGCCTTTCGGGTACCTCAGACGCCTTCGTAGCACAGCTTGGGCCGAACACCTCCGGCCTCACCATGCCCGCGACGACCGCCACAGGCGCGCTTCCTGCGTGCAGTGCCCCGAATCCCACCGTCAGCCCGACACCGGCCGGAGTCGGTAGCCCGGTCACGTTTACCTATTACATCTACAACCAGGGAGACCCGGTTTCGGGCGTTGTATTTACCGACATGCTAGGGGTCAACTCCGGATCTACAAGCGCCAGCACCAGTCAGGGTACCTGCGGAACTGCAGTCACTACTGGAACATTGAGTTGTACCTTGGGCACGGTGAACAGTTCGACTCTCACCACGTTGGCTACCGCCAACACCTGTGGCGCCTTGCAAAGCGTGAACTACGCGGCGAGGGTAACCGTTACACTCAATGCGCCGACCACGGTTCTGCAGGGATCGGGCTCGGTCGGCAATACAGCCAACCTCAGCTTTCCCGGAGGCGCGACTACGAGTGTCGGCGGCACGGCGACGGTGAATGATTATTCGATCAGCGCCACGCTAACCAACCCGAGCACCAGCAGCACGATTCCTTCTGGCGGCCAGGTTGATTACTCGGTCCTTGTAACGCCAACGGGGTCAGGTTTTCCGGAGTCAGTAGCAATTACCTGTGGTGCGGGATTGCCGGCTGGAGCATCGTGCTCCTTCCCATCGCCAACAGGATCGACAATATCAAGCATGAGCAGCGGCCCACAAACCCGCACGCTCGCCATCTCGACAACCGCCAGGGTGACGACCACGGGCGGTTTGCTCAGGCACGGGATGACCTATGCGTTGTGGCTACCGATTCTCGGCGTTGGCCTGATGGGCGCGGGCGTCTCCCGCAAGCGGCGAGTGCTGCTGGGATTATTCTTTGCTGCGGTTCTGGCAACGGCTTTACTGCAGGCCGGTTGCAGTTCTAGTTCGACCACCACTATCACCAACGGCACCCCAGCAGGAACCTATACGGTGACGGTAAACGCGACTTCCGGAATAGCCACAAGAACCACGACAGTCCAGTTCACGGTGCAGTAGTCTTACTGGGGCTCGCCTGGCAATTGTGTCAGATCACGGAACGCGTTTCAGCACTGCGGCCGCCGTTTCATCCGCGCCGATTACACCTTGCAGCCGCACCCAGTCGTCGAATTTTTCCGGCGGAACACTGAGATCGCGCACGATGTATTCACGCCAATAACGTAGCTTCGTTCCATCAACCTCGAACTTGCTCTGATAGCTGGCGAACCCTACATCGATCTTTGCCGGATCAGGAATATCGTCCACGGCATACCCCTTGGGGATTTCGATGTCGTAGCTGTCGATCTCTCTCTTAGTTTCCCCCAGCTCAACTGAATAATGGCGGGGCTTGTGCTCGACGTACATGCTGCTCTCACCGAGCACCCGAGGCCTGACCAACATAAGCGGTCCGCGAGGCTGGCCGTACTGCGGAGTGGAAAATTTGAACTTTATCAGAATATTTTTCTGAACTTGTTCAGCCTGCTGAACGTCGAAGTTATCGAGTGTAAATGCTTGCAGCGATCTACCAAGGTAGTGTTCAAAATATTCGGTCCGCTTGTGTTCGTCCCAATTGTGCAACCGCCCGCGCTCACGCGCCGCAAAGTCGCCACCTCGATCTTCAGAGACTTCGCCTGACAACCCTCCATCCGAGGTCAATACGAAATGGCCTGTGCGCTCAATGGTGTTCGTGTCCGGATCGAGGAGTGGGGTACGAATCAACTCGCCCCCCGAATCAGTCACCAGTAGCGCATAACTATTTTGCAACTCTGCACGCAGAGATCCGACCGGGGTGTATTCATCGGTTGGATCGAAGATGATGTAATGCTTTCCAGATTTGGCGGTGATCACCGACCGATAAGTATCCGCAGGGACAATCGCAGGCAGTTCAATTGCGATAATCGCGTGATCGGCCCACGAGGAAGGCACATTCGGATTTATAAATCCGCGACGAGTATCAATCAGCACGTAATCGGAGTCGATTCCCGCCTCGTGCAACATTGCCTTGAGGAGCGTCACTTTGTCTTTGCAGTCACCATAGCGATAACGAAAGACGTCGCTGGCTACATGAGGTTGGGCGCCCCCGATGCCGATCGAAATCTCGACGTACCGGATAGCAGATTGCATAAACGCCGTAAGCGTCTGCAGCCTCGCCCCAAAATCATTCTTGCCCACAATGAGCTGCGCGACCTTCGCCGAGATATCGGGGTTCGCTTCGTATCGCCCTTGCGTTAACGACGCGTACCATTGACCGACAGCTCGCCACGAAGCGGCTGTTGGCGCGGTCTGGTCGGGAGCGAAGTAAGACATACTCATTCGTCCCGCCAGCGAAAGAAACGGCGGCATCATCGGTTCGCGGTCTTCTTCAACTCCGGGCAAATTCTTGAGCGTCCATTGCCAGGAGTTTGCTCCAGTCTTAACCGGCTCGACGGCCGAGCCGTGGGTCCAGGCGGTGCGAAATTCCCAACCTGCCGGCAATTGCAGGTTGAGCACAGCTTCAAGGACTGGACTCCTGTCCTGAAACAACCATCCCAGTTCGTTAATCCAGTCATGCCGACGAATTTGGTACTCCAGCGCGATAACGGAACCGGGAAGCGGAGCAGGAGCCTGGGCCGCGAATGCACGATAGTCGGCGTAAAGCACGGAGTTCTCGTATTCGGCAGTTTCGACAAAATCCTTCTGTTTGAGTTCGTATTCACGTCCCGCACTGTCTACGGTCCAGGCATGGATGAACTGAAGTTTTTCATTTCCTCCGAGACCAACACCAATCACCCTTTCCTTGCGACCATCGGGCCGCAGAATCTTGATCACGTGGCGCGAATGTTCGATGTAGCTGCCCGAGCTAGCGACGGTGTAATCGGTCTGATCGAGCAGGACTACTGCATTGGTCTCGGACGAATAAGTTCCGACCGGCTGCGTGGCTGCCTGTCGCGCCCACTCGGGAACGTTGACACCGCCGAGCGCATATCCAGCGCTCAAAACCAAGATGGCGTAGATCGTAAATCCAGCCTTAGATGCACTTGTCCAACCTGCCCAAAGGAAACGGAAGTGCCGGTTATTTTGCAGTTGCGACATTTTGCGAGAGCCTCACTAATGCGGGTTGGTCGTCGTCGGCTTTAACTTTGTCGAAGAATCCTTTCACGTCTTTATATTCATTCGGCGTAAAAAGTCCCTGTCCCATGATCATGTCACGCCGCGAAAAAATCTTGTCTGGCGCCTCCTGTTTGTGCTGCACCTTATAAAGCGCATACTCCAGTTTTATAGTGTCGTCCGGGGCGAGGCTCTCAACCTCCATGCCACTTGGAATGGTGATATGTACCTCGTCGGCTTCCTGCCAGGGAACATGGAAATAAATCGCATTCCTCCGGTCGGCAGAAGAGAAACGCGGCTTTTCATTGATCTGAAAAAACTGCTGTTGCAGCATCAGCCGCTTTCCTGCGGCTACCGCGAATGGGCAGCTTATGTGGAATTGTGCGATCAAAGGAGTTTCCGAGTTGTCCCAATCCGGAGAATTGGTCAACGAAATCCCGCTGTTCCCAGGAAGACTGTGTCTTATTTCGTCCTCTAATAATTTCTTACGTCCTTCGGCATCCGTCCTGCCACCCTCCTGCCGCCGCAGCATCGCCGATGTTCCCTTGAACATCAGGCTTACCGTTCCGGTGGCCATCCCATGTTCATCGAGCGATACTCTCGCCAAGCGCGTGGTAATGGATTGCGTGTAATTGGGTGCGGGAGTCTCGCCAATATCAGCCCCCTTTGGACTTTGGCGAAGGCCTTCAACTCCCGTGTAGCGCCAGTCCATAATTCCGTATGGACAATACTTGGTGCCGGGATCTAGAAAAACATCCTTTCCATTGAGTTGAACGATGGCAATCTCTGCCTCCAACTGGCGGGTACTCATGTACTGCTTAATGAAAATATCCCGTTCGCGGTTTGGAACCCATATCAACGAAGCCGGAATGCCCGCCGCTCTCGTCATGGAGACAAATAGCCGATTCAGTTCATCGTGTGTGCCGCTGTGGTTTTCCAGAACCGTATCGGCACCCTTTACAACTTTGATATCGAGTACTTTGTCTTCCTGTTTCGACCGTTCTGGAATATAGCTCTGATTTTCCAGCGTACCGACAAAAGCGTAAATCTTATGGACTTTTTGCTCTGGAGTGTCCGCAGGTGAGATGACCTTGGCAAGCGCCTCACCGACGCCGTGGTTCTTACTCACGAATTCTTCAACGTCTTTGTTCCAGAATTTCCCTTCCGCCTTCCAGTAATCATCCATCTTGGTGTTTTCCTGGTAATAAAAGTACACACGCATCTTCAACATATTGGCCGGCGGCATGAACGGCTCTTCCACGAAAGCGGGGACATTAGCCATGCTCAGGTCCACCCAAAATCCAACATCGTGGACGGTGGCGAAAGTTGAACTTGGCAACTCATGACGTTGTACCTGTACTCCCGCGGGTAAGAATGGACTCCAGGACAGTCCGCTGGCTATCTGGCCGTGGGCAAGCTGTATGTACATGCTCCCGTGGTTCTGAAAAGGAATGTATTTGAAGTAGGCTCTGCGCTGGAACAATTCCATCTGAACGTCCCAGTCAGGCGCAAGCAACATGTGGTCTTCGTAACGCAGGCTGAAACGGTAGTCGATGATGCTTCCTACCTGCACATCTGGCAAAGTAAAAGACTTGACGTTAATTCGGAAGCCGTTACCGCGCTCCACGGTCTTGTCGAACGGCTTGCCCTCGAAAGGAACTACCGAGCCATCCGCGTGGACAGTACGTCCGCTGATTCCCGTGATGCTGGCTCCGCGACGGCTGTAGGGAAGTTCCACGTTCGCATATTCGCGCCCGGCATCGGTCAAAATCTTTATGCGTTCAGTAACCGTTTGCACGTTGTTCATGTCATCGTCGATTTCCTCGCGATTTAGAACAACCGCAGGCGCACCCGGCTGCTCCTTGATGTCGGTCATTTTGAGATCGTCCGGGCTGATTGGAGGCCAATCGACAGCCAATGATCGTAAGGAGAAAAGACAAATAAGAAAGGGAACTAATGCCAGGATACCCAACCAACGCGCGATTCTCATCGAACTCTCCGTCGGACCGAAAAGTAGCGGTCCATCTCTGGACACACATCCAGCTACTTACGTGGGGAAGGACACGAAGATAGTACGGAGTTGCTGGTTCGTCAATAGAAACGATCAGAAAACCTTGTCGAGGACGACACTGCCGGAATCAGGATTTCGGTTACTCGCCGAAATGCGGGTTTTCGACTAAGGTGAGGCGCTTAGTCGAGCCCGGAGGTCAGTCAGCGGCTACTTGCGTATTGGCAGCTTCGGGTGGCCGGCGGGCCCTATTAGGCGGCAACCCAGCGTCGCGGATCTTATAGAGCAGGGCACGATAGCTGATGTTCAGGGTCTTGGCCGCTTGTTTGCGGTTCCAATGGTGGTTATTTAGTACTTTCAAGATGATCTTGCGCTCCAGCGCCCGGGTAGCCTGGCGGGTGAGCTTTTTCAGCGAGATCGGGCCGTCCAAGTTAATGTCAGAGGCGATGAAGTCGTTCTCCCGCGGCTGCAGGTCGCTGCTGATGACTTCTTCGCTACCCAGAATCACATACCGCTTCACCAGGTTTTCGAGTTCGCGAATGTTCCCCGGCCAGTGATACTTCTGGAGTACTTCCATCAATTCGGAAGAAAGCGGCCGCGCCTTGCAGTTGTACTTGCGGTTGTAATACTCAAGGAAGTAATTCACCAGACCGTCTATGTCGCTGCGCCGCTCACGTAGTGGCGGCATGAACAAGTTCACGACGTTGATGCGATAGTAAAGGTCCTGACGAAAGTTGCCGTTTTCGATTTCTTCTTCCAGTTTGCGGTTGGTGGCGCAAACTATCCGTACCTCGACTTTTTTATCGGCCTGCGCGCCAATGCGGCAGAACTGGCCATCCTGCAAGAGCTGTAGCAGCTTCGACTGCAGAGACATATCGAGTTCGGATATCTCATCCAGAAAAAGGGTGCCGCGATGGGCCATTTCCACGCGTCCGGGTTTCGAGCCGTAGGCGCCGGTGAAGGCTCCGCGCTCGTACCCGAAAAGTTCGCTCTCCAGCAGAGTGCCGGGAATTGCGGGACAGTTCACCTTTACAAAAGGCCCAGATCGCCAAGGAGACCGGGCATGGACCAGACGAGCGATGATGTCTTTGCCCGTGCCGCTTTCCCCATGAATGAGGACCGGAACGTTGGCAGAGGCCACCTTGTCGAGCCGGGAGCGGAGCGCCTGCATGAGCTCAGATTGGCCAAAAACCACGGCCTCCGGTGGAATTTCACCCAAGGATTGCGCCAGGGAACTGACAGAATTTGTCACTGTGCTCGACATAAGACGACGCCACCTCTGATATTCACCCTGGAGTGTGCACCCCATCAACCAAACTTTGCGGAAATCTTATGACTTGTGGAAGGTCATATCTAACCGACGTTGGTTCAGGAACTTACATCTTGGGGGCAAGTTGGCGCAGCAGCCTCGCCGGCAGTCGAAACGTTACTAAAATTACCCGCTGAGCGTAGGAAAATCTTTTCACACCGAAGAAGCAACTTTCCTTCGGCTCGAAGCTCGACGAGGAGCGTCAACAGGTAGGAGAGGCTGGACGAACTTGACGCCGACGAGGTTGTAACCCTCCGCATGGCTCACCCGAACCACTTTCGCCCGCAGGTTACGAGAACCCTTGCGAACTGGCGCTGAGGTAGGCAAAGGAGCGCTGGGAATTTCGAGTGAAACCTGCGTCGCTGGCCGTAAAGCACCATGCATTGCGACAAGAGCCCCGCCAGCCGAGACGTTCAGCGCAGTAGCAAACTCGAGCAGGTCTTTTCCTTTGGAATCGCGGCTTCGGACAAATAGCGGTATAGGTAACGGCAGCCGCGACCAAGCGCGGCGCTCCGATTTCATCCGTGCACGATCCAAAGTTTTTTGCCCCCTTTTTAACCGAGTCTTCATGTTTGTCGCACCTTGGGTGCCAAACAACTGGGGCTTGAGACCTTGGTCGGTCCGGCATAGACCTATATTTCAGGGATTTCCAGTAGGCACAGGATTATTTGGGTGATATCAGCGGTAGATTATTGATTTTAACCGGGTAAACACCGGTTCTTCTGGATGTGATTTTGGAAAGAGTTTACCGAAAGTGAGCAAATGTTTTGCATTTTTCGTTGACACGTTGCGGCGGCTACCCTAGCATTTGAGACGGCGATCATCTTTGCTGGCATGGTTGCCGCCCCTCCCCGCGCGCGATTGCTCACTATGCCCCATTTGTCTTCAACCATCCAGGAATCATCCACGTCGGAAAAACAAGGTTCTTCCCGTTCTGCCGGTGCGTCAACCCCAGAGGTTGAGCAATCGCAGGAATTCTCGCAACTGCAAGAACGATATCTCAGGACGACGAATGCGTTGGCCTCGGCTGCGCACGATCTGAAAACGCCGTTATCGATCTTGAACGGCTACGTTGAAATGCTGCAAAGCGAGAAACTGGGGAGTCTGAACGAACGCCAGCGCGAAGTCCTTCGCGACATGCGCTCCAACGGGCAGAGATTGCAGCGCTACATTCAGGACTTCTTAAGCTTCAGCGTGCTCGAGACCGGCGAACTGAAGATGAAGTTCGAACCGGGGAACATCAACGCGTCGCTCTCCGAGGTATGCCGCCTCTGGTCTCCACGATTTCAGGAAAAGGGTCTGGCGCTGTACTTCCTGGCCAATGAGAAGGTGCAGGACTTCGCCTTCGATGGCCCAAAGGTGGAGCGCGTCGTATCGAACTTACTGGAGAACGCATCCAAGTTCACGCCTGCCGGAGGCACAGTTTGGCTTCATGCCGAACCATATATGTGGGAACGGCGTTCAATTGCGAAGCCCGCGATCAACCAGGAGCGTCGCCGGCGCCCGCTGACGGCGCCGAACTCGGTGAAGATCAGTGTTTCCGATACCGGCCCGGGCATTCCTCCCGAATACCATCTGGAAATTTTTGACGACTTCTTTCGCCTGCCCACGAATGAAAAAACTGAAGGCATGGGTTTGGGTCTCGCCATAGCTCGACGGTTGGTGTTGGGCATGGGCGGCAAGGTATGGGTGGAAAGCGATCCCAGTGCGGGCTGCAAGTTTTCTTTCATCGTTCCACTGAATCCGCTGGTAGCGGATTCCGAGGGTAAAAAATAATGCGCGACAAGTCCCAAATTCTGTTGGTCGATGACGAACCCGGAATGCAGCGGTACATCAAGACGCTGCTCGAGATTGATGACCATCACGTGGAGACGGCTTCGACCGGCGAGCAGGCCGTGGAGCTGGTGCAGAACGGCCTGGAACCCAATCTTGTCCTGCTCGATCTGCTGATGCCCGGCATCGATGGTTTGGAAACTCTGGAAAAGCTGCGCAAGCTTCAGCCCAATATCAAAGTTGTGATGTTGTCGTGCGTTAACGACACCAAGAAAGTGGTGCAGGCCATTCGCCTGGGGGCGGTAGATTACATCACTAAGCCGTTTCAGAAAGCCGAGCTTGACGCTGTAATCGATCAATGCCTGGGCACCAACCAGCAAAACTATTCCGGAGAAATAGAAGACCTGGGCGACGAGACGTTTTTCGTCGCTGCCTCGGCCAACATGCGCAAGCTGAGGTCGCAGGCCGCGCTGGTGGCGAATGTTGATATTCCGGTATTGATGCTCGGCGAGAGCGGTACCGGGAAAGAAGTAATGGCGCGGCTGATTCACAAGCTTTCACCGCGAGCGCACCGCGTATTCCTGAAAGTCAACTGCGCTGCAGTTCCGGCAGATCTGCTGGAAAGCGAGTTGTTCGGCTACGAGGCAGGCGCCTTCACCGGAGCAAATCACGCCAAGCCAGGAAAATTTGAGCTCAGCAACAAAGGCACCATCATGCTTGACGAAATCGGAGAGATGCCGCCTTCGTTACAAGCAAAGCTTTTGCACGTTTTGCAGGACCAGCAATTTTCGCGTCTCGGTGGCCGCTCGGTAATCAAGGTTGATGTGCGAATTCTGGCCGCGACCAATATCAATATTCCTGAAGCTCTTGCTAACAAGCGTCTTCGCGAGGATCTGTACTACCGGTTGAACGCCTTCACGTTGCAGATTCCGCCGTTGCGCGAACGCAAGGAAGAAATTCCGATTCTGCTGAAGCACTTCATGACGCAGTTGTCGGAGCAATACGCGAGGGCGCCGCTGCCGTACTCTCCCGAGATGTTGCAGGCGTGCGCCAATTATTCGTGGCCGGGAAATTTGCGTGAGTTGGGCAATTTCGTAAAGCGGTATCTGGTACTGGGCGATGAAAAACTCGCCATCAACGAATTAAAGCCTCGCACCGACGGTACGGGATCGGAGTTTGAACCTGCAGCGCCGCGCAACGGATCGGAATCCGGGGGCGGATTGAAGTCTCTGGCTCGAAGCGCGAAAGATGGCGCCGAAGCGGAAGCCATTGCCAAGGCGCTGGACGAGACGAACTGGAACCGAAAACAGGCAGCAGCGCTGCTGCAGATCAGCTACAAAGCTTTGTTGTACAAAATTCGCCAATACGGTATCGCGCGCACCAAGAACACGCATAAACTCTCCGCAGGCGCATAGATTACAGATCCGCGGCTGATAAATTCAGAGTAGACGAGAGACTTACTTTCTTAGCCCTACGACCCAACGTTCTACTCTGCCGCAAAAATTTACCCTATTAAAACGTTTCGTTCGGATTAGAATGCAGTTTTGGCAGTTCTTCTCATATGGACTCTTCCAGGAAGGTACCTTTCCTTTACTCGCGCGGTCCAGAAAGCCCTGATTTAGGCGAACTTTCGCTGCGTCGCCGCCTGCCTAGAATACTGGTGGTGGACGATAACCCCAACACCATGAACCTCATGCAGGACCTTCTGTCGGCCCGTGGCTACGACGTGGTGGCAGTTCTAGACGCCTCGCACGCCGAGGCAGAGATATTCCAGCACCCACCCGACCTGGTGCTCTCTGACGTGATTATGCCGGGGAAGTCGGGATACGAGCTGTGCCGCGAGCTGAAGGAAAATCCGGCAACCCGCTTAATTCCATTTGTGCTTATTACCGGATTGGCAGAGCGCGAAGACCGGGTGCGGGGAATCGAAGCCGGCGCGGATGACTTCCTCAGTAAGCCGATATTTCCGGAGGAGCTGTTCGCCCGGGTCAAGTCGCTGCTGAAACTTAAAGAATTTACTGACGAACTGGAGACCGCTGAAAGCGTCCTCTGCACGCTCGGTCTCAGCGTAGAGAGCCGTGATCCCTATACCGAAGGGCATTGCGAACGCCTTGCCGAAAATGCCAGCAACCTGGGCCGCCATTTGCGGTTAGAAGACGAAGAAATTACGGCCTTGCGAAGGGGCGGCTATCTACACGATCTGGGGAAGATCGCGGTGCCGGACGAAATTCTCAAAAAGGGCGCTAACCTTAATTCAGAAGAGTGGGCGATCATGCGGCGCCATCCGATCACAGGAGAAAATATCTGCCGCCCTCTGAAATCGCTGCGGCGCGTGTTGCCGATTATCCGCAGCCACCACGAACACTTTGACGGCACCGGCTATCCCGATAGACTGGAAGGCGAGAATATTCCGCTGTTGGCGCGCATATTGCAAGTGGTCGATGTTTACGACGCGTTGACGACGGCACGCCCGTACAAGCCGGCTCTATCGCACGACCATGCCGCGGCTACCATGCAGGATGAAGCCCGCGCCGGTTGCTGGGATCCCAAACTGGTCAACGAATTCTTTCTCATGCTTGACAAGCAAAGACGCGTGGCGTAGTTCGGCTGTTACAAGAATTTTCCTTTCGCATGATACCTTTTATGGTCACTCGCCTCGACTTGCGGTGAGCTGACCTACGATGCCCAAGTACAGCATCATTATTCCTGCATATAACGAAAGCGCTCGCTTGGGCGCCACGCTCGACCGCGTGCTGGAGCACATTGCCGCGCAGCATTGGGACGCCGAAGTCATCGTGGTCAATGACGGCTCGGGGGACGACACCGCAGAAATGGTGCTGGCGCGGGCCCGTGCGAACCCGGCATTGCGCCTGGTCGAAAACCCCGGCAATCGCGGCAAAGGCTACAGCGTCCGCAACGGCATGTTGAAAGCTGCGGGAGAGATACGGTTATTCACGGATGCTGATATGTCGTCGCCAATCGAAGAGGCCAACAAACTTTTTGCAGCGATCGAGGCCGGCGCGGATGTGGCCATTGGATCGCGCTGGCTCCAACCGGACACCCAAGCGCAGCGGCAATCACTGCTGCGCCAATTCTACGGGCGGACGTTCAATTTGGTGCTGCGCATTCTGCTCGGACTGAGGTTTAAAGACACGCAGTGCGGTTTTAAAGCCTTCAGCCGCAGTTCTGCTCAAAAACTTTTCTCGATGCAAACGATAGAAGGTTGGGGATTCGACGCGGAACTGCTCTTTCTTGCATGCAGGTTTGGTTTGAACGTAAAGGAATTGCCGGTCGTTTGGTCGGATGCCGAGGGTACACGCATACACCCTCTGCGCGATGGACTGCGCATGATGGCTGAGGTGCTTACCATCCGTTGGTACGCCATCAGCGGAAAATATTCGCGAGATAAATCCTAAGCCGTGGCCGCGGACCGCGCGTAATCTTTGTGACGTACTGTGACGCCAGTCTCTTTATCGAAGCTGAGGGTCATCGATTGGGCGCAGCCTTCGCAGAGCCAAAAAAATTCCAGTCGTCGCAGCGGTTTGTCCCGGCGCTCATCTTGGCCCAGGGTGCGGCGGCGGTCTAATCCGACGGAAATGTCAGCTCGAAAAAGCTTTCCCGTATGGAAGTAACGGAAGGAAGCAGAGCAATCGGGGTTGGCGCATTTGGATAACATATCGCGCCTCCATCTGCCTTTATTGTAGTCCGCTCTCGCGACCAAAAATCAAGGATGAAGGTACGTTTCTTGTGGAAATTTATCGTGTGTTAAACGGTTATAACCGGTTTATTAAAGAAGCAACATAGCCGGCGCCAAATCCGTTGTCGATGTTCACCACCGAGACATTCGACGCGCAGGAATTCATCATGCCCAGGAGGGCCGCCATTCCGTTGAACGATGCCCCATATCCCACGCTGGTCGGTACAGCGATCACCGGGACGCCCACTAATCCGCCGACTACGCTCGGCAACGCACCTTCCATGCCCGCGCAGACGACGATCACTCGTGCCCGGCTAATTGCATCGCGGTGTGAGAGCAGGCGATGGATGCCGGCGACGCCTACGTCGTATAACCGATCAACTTCGTTCCCCATGATTGAAGCAGTGACAACGGCTTCTTCGGCCACGGGAATGTCACTGGTTCCGGCAGAGATGACGGTTATTAGCCCTTTGCCGTAAATTTTGTTATCGCGACGCAAGACTATGGCGCGCGCGCTTCCCTCGAACTTCACGCCGCGAACCATTTTCTTCACCGCGGCGAATTGTTGTTTGCTGGCCCGAGTGGCCAAGACATTTTTCCCGTGTAGAGCGAGCTTCTTGAAGATGCTCGCAACTTGGGCTGGTGTTTTGCCCTGGGCCAAAATGACTTCGGGCGCACCCACTCGCAAGGCGCGATGATGGTCGACTTTCGCGAATCCAAGGTCTTCAAAAGGAAGATGCCGCAGTCGCTCTACCGCTTCATCAGGCGCGACTTTGCCAGATCGCACTTGCTCGAAAAGTTTGCGAATGGATTCAGAGTTCACGCGGCAGCTCGTTGGTCTCTACTCAGGTTAGCATTGCGGAACGTTGGTTGAGTTTTTTGCTGTGAGAAGAAATCGTAATTCTAGGCTCTTGCCAAATTCTCGAGCTTTGCCAGCGTTTGCCTCGCCTGTTCGCGAGTTTCCTGTTTGGTCAGGAACACTCGCCGCAACGCCGGAAGCGATACCTTCCCCGCCAGGTAAGTCCGGTAAAGAGAATCGCCAAGCGCGGGGTTTTGATCTTTGGCGTCGAACTCGGGGCACAAGAGGCGCGACCCGAAACGTGCAAGCGCATCTTCAACAGGTTGCGCCGCGAGGGAAAGTCGGACCATTCCACGGCAGGCCGAATATAAAAAGCGCGCGCACTCTTCGGCGGCGTCGGCCATCTGGAATTCCTTGATCACCAACAGATTTGCATCCGGCAGATAAGCGCAGGTTTTCTCTTCGAATTTCGAATCAAGGTTATTCGGATACTCTTCGAGGGTTACAACCTCGGGGAGCAAGTCAGTAAGATACTTGGGCTGCGTGCCATTGCGCGGCGAATCCAGCCTGAAACCCAATGATCTGGCCAGCGAAAAAATCACGTTATAGATTGCTGGGGCGAAGTCCGGAAGGTCGTCGGCAGCGGCGTTCCAGCCATCCAGGCATAAACGATAGCTTTCGTACTTTTCGAGAGGGCTGGAGTTGAACACGCACACAGCATCTTTTCCAATGCTGACCGCGCCGGCCTGCTGAGCGACCGCTCGCCAGTACAGTGCGTCAACATTTTGCAAAATCGTCAAGACTTTTTCCTGGGGCAGCAGTTCGTCGATTGCGCGTGGCAAGTGTTGGGGCGCCAGGTGCGATTCGCCAAACAAGACGAAGATGGCGGTGCCCGGATGACGCTCGCGGATCTCAGCGATTTTTACCGCCGCATGACGATCACGCGACCGGATGCGGCGCAGATCTTCGCGGGGCATGCAGTCGAGAGCGTAAATCCCTTCGCCGTGATCCCGAGCAGTCGACACCAGTTCGTAGAACGGCTCCCACGGATATCCCCATTCGCGGTCGAAACGTAGCCGACGCCTGAACTCGTCCTCCGCTATTTCACGACGCCACCAGGCATCCAGAATCCGTTGATCTCTGGCTAGAACTGCTTCGACGCCTAAAACTATGCGCCGTTCACGCGCCAACGTTTCGATCAATTCTGCCGCAAAACGCTGGCAAGCAGGTAGCGCATGATAATCGCCAATCAGAATTGCGCTCGCAGCCGCAATACGCTGCTGCAATTCGTTCGGCGAAAGCACAGAATCGTACTCGCGAAAGTGTTGGGTGAATTCGCGCAGGTACCCGCGTCCATGGCCGGTATCTTGCGAGCCAATGTCATCCCGCACTGCCGCGAGTGCGTGCATTTGCGCCGCTGTTCGCCGCAACTGCTGAGCTGATCGCTTTGCCATCCCCGTCTTGACTCTGTCCCCGTGGGTGCCTATGCTCAAAATTCGATTGCCGAACTCACCTCAAAACTTGACCATCGCCACCACCGGCGCCAGCGGATCGATATTCCTGCGCCATCTGCTGCTGGCCGTCGACCGCGACACTCGCGTTCAGAGCGCGAACTTCATCGCTTCCGACAGCGCTCTGCGCGTGATGGCCGAAGAACTTGGTCTGCGCGGTCGCAACAACCTCATCACCCATCTTCTCGGTCACGCATCCCGCAAAATTCACCAGCAAGCCAACGCGGATATAGGCGCCAATGTCGCCAGCGGCTCTTATCCAGCCGATGCCATGATCGTGGTGCCTTGCAGCGTCGGTACCCTGGCCCGCATTGCCAACGGCATCGCTTCGCACCTCATCGAGCGCGCCGCCGACGTCAGCCTGAAAGAAAAACGTCAGTTGGTGCTGTGCGTCCGCGAAACGCCGCTCAACAAAATTCATCTCCGCAACATGTACCGAGCGGCCGACGCCGGGGCCACCATCTTTCCCCTGATCCCTGCCTACTACTTCCGTCCGGCCACCCTCGACCAGATGGCACACGAGTTCGCCTGCCGTGTTCTCGCCCACGTCGGACTGCCACAAAAAGACGCCTACCGCTGGAAGGGATAGCTTCTACTAAGGTGAGTTCAGTCTAGAAGTGGGGAAGGGCCTGCCATAGATGGCGTACGGACATGTACGGCGGGTCTGGGGAGTCGCCTGCTCCGTTGGGATTTATCATTGAGACGTGCGCGAATTCGCCAATTCGATAGTGAGCGCGCTGCGGGAGCGCGGCCATCAGGCCTATCTGGTCGGCGGCTGTGTGCGCGACCTGCTGCTGGGACGTGAGCCCGCCGATTACGACGTTGCTACCGACGCCAGGCCCGACGACGTCATGCGCATCTTCCCGGAAACCTACGCCGTGGGCGCGCAATTTGGGGTGGTGTTAGTACCAGCTCCGGAAAGATCAAACATATCTGTCATTCCGAGCGCAGACGAAACTTCGCATAGCGAAGCTTCGTCGGAGTCGAGGAACCTGCTTTTGGGCAGAGTGACGAAGTCAACCGTCGAAGTTGCGACTTTTCGCTGCGATGTAGGTTATTCCGACGGCCGTCATCCCGACGAAGTCCGTTTCACCAAAGATCCTCGCGAGGATGTTCAGCGCCGCGATTTCACGATCAACGGGCTGCTGCTCGATCCGATCGAAAATAAGGTCCTCGATTATGTTGGAGGCCAGGACGATCTTAAATCCAAGATCATCCGCGCGATCGGCGATCCAGCCGTACGCTTCGCCGAAGACAAGCTGCGCATGTTGCGCGCAGTGCGCTTCGCGGCGCGATTTGAATACACGATTGAACCGGCGACATTCGCATCAATTCAGAGACTGGCGACACAGATTAATCAGGTTTCGCGAGAGCGGGTTCGTGATGAACTAACTCGCATGCTAACCGAGGGCCATGCACGCCGTGCGTTCGAACTGCTCGACGAAACCGGCCTTCTGCGCGAGGTGCTGCCGGAGATCGATGCGATGAAAGAAATCGAGCAGCCGCCTGAGTTTCATCCCGAAGGCGACGTGTTTGTACACACCTTGCTGATGCTGGAAAAGTTGCCGCAGCCCTGCCCCGCGGCCTTGGCCTGGGGCGTGCTTCTGCACGACGTCGGCAAGCCACCCACATTCCGCCGCGCTCCGGATCGAATTCGGTTCGACGAACACGCTCGGGTGGGAACAAAAATGGCAGAGGCGATCTGCCGCCGCCTCCGGTTTTCGAATGAAGAAACCAAACAGATTGTTGCGCTCGTCGAAAATCACATGCGCTTTGGCGATGCGGAACGCATGAATCCTTCGACCTTCAAAAAGTTCATCCGGCTGCCGCATTTCGAGCAGCACCTCGAACTGCATCGCCTGGATTGCGAATCCAGTCACCGCAACCTCCGGCTTTACAACTTCACGCGGGAAAAAATGAACTCGCTCCCGCCAGAAGAGGTACGTCCAAAGCCGTTAGTCACGGGGGAAGACTTGATCGCCGCAGGCTATACGCCCGGCCCGCAGTTCAAAGAGATTCTTGCTGCCGTCGAAGACGCGCAACTCGACGGGAAATTGCAGTCCAAACCGGAAGCGATGCAGTTGGTTCGGCGTGAGTTCCCGCTGGAAGTCAAAACCTCGTCGTGACCGGAGAATTTTACTAGCGCAAACTATTCCTCCACGATGGCCGGATCAGTTTTCTTCGCTGCCTGCGGCTTCCTGGAAGAATGCGCGGGCCGCCTTCACCTTTTGCTGTGATCTGCGTCCATCCGTCGGCCGCGTTGAATATTGAAATGTAACCTCCGCGCGCGAGCTCCAGTTCCTTCGTCAAATGCTTTTTGAAATCCATACGGTCGGCGGACGTTGGCTCGAACCACGCCGGAGTCACGAAATCCGAGACCAGCACGCTATCAATGAAGTATCCGAGGTTGTCGGCTTCAACCGCATCACAAACTTCGAGCGCGTATATTTTGCTGTCGCTCCCGAAGGCGCACCAGTTGATCCACGGATCAGCCAGCATTTCGAGCAGCTCATGGCTCAGGGTCGCGGTCCACGATGAACCGCTGTCGAGGTCAAGCTTGGCAAATATTTTGCCCAACGGCGCGCCCTGCTCGGTAAGCTCGTGATAACCGAGAGCCCCCGCCTGATCGGGGTTATCGACGACTGCGATCTGCCACCATCCCTCTGTGAGTGGCTGATCATGCGACAGAAAAGAAAGTGTGCAATCCAACTCCCAGTAGGCTCGGAAATCGTCGCTTACCTGTTTTTGTAATGCAGGAAGCACAGCCTCTACTTGCGCATCCGAGAGGCAGGTAGAGGCATTAGTAATTGCAATCACAGGGAGAGACATGGGAACTCCAGAAATGTAAGGTCTGGTGAAACGTCTTCGGTCGTCGGCCTTCACCCGTCAGCAACATCCGCAGGCTGAAGGAAAGAATGGCGCAGCCTTGTCTCAGCTGACGACCGGCGACCGATGGCCGAAGACTCGCAACCTGCTATCGCAACGCACTCGCCGCAAATGCCGCATCCAGCACAGCATTGCCGGTAGGCGCACAAACCTGCTGGTTCCACTGATTCTTCAAATCTTTTGCGTGAAGAAGAGCGGGCGGCGATGTTTTGCGCGACGTCGCAGCAGAAGCCTGCGGCATCAAAGCGGCGAAGCTGTTCACGGTGGTAAGGATCAGATTCACAGCGGCCGCGATACGGGCAGAAAGTGTGGCGTTGGAGATATGCGCTGACTGCAACGTCGTGGGCAGGTTCTGATTGAGGTCAGAAATTGCGCCCTGAATTTTCTGCAGCGTGGTCGGGCTGGGGCTGGCTTTGTATTCGTTGTACAAAGTTTGCAGCAAATTTAGGTCGCGGCTGGCCTGCGCCGAAATGTTCTGAATGACCGCAGTATCCGCTGCACTGGCTTGTTGTCCTGCAGCCAGTGTGCTGACCAGAGTGGCGATATTCAGCGCCATCTGCGTAAGCACCGGCAGGTCCTGCAGAGCTGTGTTGATCCATTGTGCGCTGCATCCGGTGGCGGCGAGTGCGATCGCCAGCGCCAGAGCAAGAAGGGTTTTCGATTTAGAATTGATTTTCATAGTTTCTCCATAGGAAGTTGGTAAAGCGTTTCGTCTTTGGCCGTTCGTCGTTGGTCATTGGCTTAATTCACCGCGTGCGGCGAGCTTAGGGATACCGGCGAACGACGCACGACCAACGACCCGCGACGGTTCTAATGAAATCCTTCGACGCCTACCTTCGCGATGCCGAGCAAGCACACGGGCACCTGTGCGCCGGGCAAGTGCTCGGCGTACGGATGGCAATGCTGGGTCTGCAGAAGTTGGGGATCGAAGATCCTCAAGGCGCAGATCGCAAGCGTCTGGTTACGTTTGTTGAGATTGACCGCTGTGCAACCGATGCAGTTGCGGTTGTAACTGGCTGCCGTCTGGGCAAGCGCGCGCTGAAATTTCGTGACTGGGGCAAAATGGCGGCCACGTTTGTTGACGTGAACAGCGGCCGCGCCATTCGCGTCGCTGCGAAAGAATCGTCAAAGACGCTCGCCCGGCAAATGCATCCCGAACTCGAAAACAAGAACCAGCAACAGATGCTGGCCTATCGCGAAATCGCAGACGACGACCTGTTCACCACGCAATGGGTGAAGGTTGACCTTTCTCCGGAAGAATTTCCCGGATACAAAGGCGACCGAATTGTCTGTGATATGTGCGGCGAAGGAATCAATTTTCGCCGCGAAGTTCGCCGCGACGGCAAAACGTTATGCCGAAGCTGCGCGGGAGATTCGTACTATCAGTTGGTCTGAGCCTGGACGGGCGAGGACGCCCGTGCCCCCAAAACCTCGATCGTGGAGATATGGGCGCCCTCGCCCGTACGGGCCGAGACTACGCGGCTTTCTCGTAAGCATTCGCGACCCGCAGAATCGTGCCCTCAGCAAAATGCTTTCCAAAAATCTGCATGCCAATCGGCAGCTTTTCTTTCGTCACGCCGACCGGAATGGAAATCCCCGGAATGCCGGCCAGATTTGCGGTAACGGTATAAATGTCGGCGAGATACATTGCCAGCGGATCATCAACTTTCTCGCCCAGCTTGAAAGCTGCCGTCGGACAAGTCGGCGCAATGATCGCGTCCACTTTTTTGAAAGCATCGTCAAAGTCGCGCGTCAGCAGCGTGCGCACGCGTTGCGCTTTCAGATAGTAAGCGTCGTAGTATCCCGCGCTGAGCGCATACGTTCCCAGCATGATGCGGCGCTTCACTTCAGCCCCAAATCCCTGATCGCGGGTACGCCGGTACATATCGGAAAGCGACCGAACATCTTTCGCGCGAAAGCCGTAGCGCACGCCATCAAAGCGCGCCAGGTTCGACGAAGCCTCAGCGGTTGCGACCAGATAATAAGCTGGGATCGCGTACCCGGTGTGCGGAAGCGAAACCTCGACGATCTCGCATCCGAGCTTGGCCAGTTTCTGAATCGCAGCCTCAATCGCACTCCGCACCTCGGCATCCAGGCCTTCGCCCAAATATTCCTTGGCGACTCCGATCTTCATGCCCTTGACCGGCTTGTCGAGTTCAGCGACGTAATCCTGCACCGCAAGGTCGGCGCAGGTCGAATCCATTGGGTCGCGACCAGCGATCGTGCGCAACACAATCGCTGCATCCTTCACCGTTTTCGTCAGCGGACCAATGTGATCGAGCGACGATGCGAAGGCGATCAAGCCGTAACGCGAAACTCGCCCATAGGTCGGCTTCAGTCCCACCACGCCGCAGAACGAAGCCGGCTGACGGATCGAACCGCCAGTGTCAGAGCCTAACGCCGCCACTGCCATGTCTGCCGCCACTGCTGCCGCCGATCCGCCCGATGATCCGCCGGGCACGCGGCTGAGATCTCGTGGGTTATGCACCGGCTTGAACGCGGAATTTTCGTTCGATGATCCCATGGCAAACTCATCGCAGTTCAGCTTGCCAAGAACTACGGCGCCTGCCGCTTCGAGACGCGCCACTGCCGTGCAATCGTAAGGCGGAACATAGTTGCCCAGAATCTTCGATCCGGCCGTAGTGCGCACGCCTCGTGTCACCATCACGTCTTTGATCCCCACAGGCACGCCGGCGAGCGGCGGCAACTTCGCGCCTTTGTCCACCAGTCGATCAATTTCTGACGCCTTCTCCAGACCGCGCTCGTGCGAAAGAATCAGATAAGCGCCGATCTTCTGATCGTCAGTTTCGATTTTCGCGTAGAAAGCCTCAGCCAGCGCCAGCGCGCTGGTTTTTCGCTCGGCAATAGCAGAGCGGGCAGAGTCGATAGTAAGATGAGCCAATTCCACTATGTAGCCTTAAGCTTGAAGCAGCGTTCGCGTCGGTCCCAAACTATCCTGTCCTTGTAACGTATCCACAGCGCTCGCCATTTTGACTGAAGTGATTTTCTGCCACGTACTCGAATGTACTTGCTCAAACGAACCCATGCAGGGTCGCCCGGGTTGTGTCCGAGCATGTCATCCCAATCTGCCCCCGGTAGAGTGGTTCCCTTTGTGCCAGAGAATAGGTCTGACAGTAAGCAAAACGCAACGTCGCCAGTGCTCATTTGGGGCCAGTAACAGATTAACGGTTCCCTGGTTTTGAGAGGCCGCGAATCGGTGAGCATTCCGATCAGTATCGGGATCGCAAGAGGACCCGCCGTGATGATTTCATCCATTGTCTTCGAGGGAAAGTCCTGTAACCGTCCGTTGTCTTCGCAAATCTGTCTCCCGCCAAGAATAAATCCAATTTGAGAGAGATCAAACTTGAGAGCCCCGTCAGCTGCAGGCTTTCCTAAGCAGGGAATTGATGCCGAGACAAGCAGCAGAATGAGATAACAACGCCTCAACTGGTTATCTTTCAATCACTTTCGGAACTTTGAAAAACGTGCCGTCGGCATCGGGAGCGTTCCCCAGCGCCACTTCAGTCGGAAACGATTTGCGCAAGCCTTCTTTCACATCTTCGCGACTGGCATAAGCAAAACGCTCGCTGCCTTGCTTTGATTCGTCCACGCCATAACGGTCCGACACCTGGGCCATCGGCGGAACGTCTTTGGTGTCGAGTGCGTTCAGAGAATCCACATGCCCGAGAATGGAGTTCAAATCTCGGACCATGCGAGTGCGCTCCTCTGCGCTCAAATCGAGGTTTGCGAGATCGGCAACATAAGCGACGTCTTTTTCGGTAACTTTCATGACAATGTCAGAGTCAAAGTCAGAATGCAGAATTACGAATTCAGAAGTTAAAACATGGGCGTTGAAAAACACTACGCCTTTACTTCTGCATTCTGACTTCTGCATTCGCTTTGCATTCCTGCCCGGGTAGCACAAATTCAATTCGGCTGATCTCGGCCGGCGAATAACGGTTCACGGCGTACAAATATCGCCCACCCAAATGCTGCAACTCGGCACGCCAGCCCGCGTCCGGCACCTCGACCCATAAAACGCCGGCGCGAAAACTCAGCGCTCGGGTGCGTGCCGCCACCGACGATCCGCAAGCCAGCGGCCAGGCGAGAATGGGGCCGTCGGGCGCTCGGCGCAAACTTCGCGCGACAACTTTCTCAAGAGTTCCAGCAAGGGATTCCATAGGAAATTGTGATTTTAGCATTGCAACGCAGGCCATCCTCTGGTGCAAAAAGCAAAGGCGCCCGCTCAGGACGCCGCTTCGGATACGCCTATTTTCAGAATAGCAATTTGGATGGGGTGATTGTGCCACGTTTTGGGAATTTATTTTTGGATTGCTTTGTTCAGCTTACAAAGAATTCGACGTTTCAGGGGGCTTGACAAAAGTTTTCCACAGGTCGCCTCGGAAGCGTGGGAACCGGTCATTTTCGCCGCCAGCGCACTCCCTCTTTGGTTTGCTCGATCACAATGCCATTGGCAGTAAGCTCGGCGCGAATGGCATCCGAACCGGCGAAATTCTTGGCGGCGCGCGCTGCCTTCATCTCCTCAACCTTCTGATTGACCTGTTCATCAGAGAGCGCGTTCGATCGCAAGGCCTCAAGCAATTCTGGGCTGATTTCCTTCTCGCGGCCCTCAGCCTTGGCCCAATCCGCAACCCGTTGCATCTTGGCGGCGTCATCATCTTTCAACACGGAAAATATTTCGTCGAACTGGTCAAGAGTCGAGAGCAATGGCTTTACGTCATCCTGCTTCATTTCGCCTGAATCGATTGCCGCATTGGCCACGCGCACCATATCGAAAATCGCGGCCTGCGCTTGAGCGGTGTTCAAGTCTTCATTCAGAGCTTCGCGCACGCGTTGGGAACTGTCGTTGGCCAGCGTGGTCAGGTTCAAATCCGAGCCGGCAGGGAATTTCCCGGCAACCAGCCGCTGCCGAAAATTACGCAGACGGTCGACCGACGCTGCTGCCTGCTGCAATCCGCCGAAGGTGAAGTTGAGCTGATGGCGATAGGGAACCGAGGTCAGCAAATATCGAATCGACGAAGGCTTGTGGCCCTTCAGCACCAGATCGCGCAGGGTAAAAAAATTCCCCAGGCTTTTGGACATCTTCTCGCCTTCGACCAACAGAAAGCGCGCATGGAACCAATACTTCACAAAAGGCTTGCCAGTCGCCGATTCTGACTGCGCGATTTCGTTTTCATGGTGCGGGAAAATCAGGTCTTCGCCGCCCGCATGCAGATCGAAACTGTCTCCCAACTCCTCCATCGACATGACCGAACACTCAATGTGCCAGCCCGGACGCCCGCGCCCAATCTTGCTCTCCCACGAAGTCTCGCCCGGCTTCGGGGCCTTCCAAAGCGCGAAATCGCGCGCGCTGTCTTTCTCGTATTCGTCAACATCGACGCGCGCCCCGTCTTCCATTCCAGCAAAATCTTTTTTCGAAAGCTTGCCGTACTCCGGGAATTTCGCGATTCGAAAATAATAGGAACCGTCATCGGTGCGGTAGGCAAATCCTTTTTCAGCCAGTTTGGCGATGAAGTCGGCCATCTCGGGAATGTGATCGGTGGCGTGCACTAATTCAGGTTGCTCGATGCTCAACGCGCCTGCATCTTCGAGAAAAGCCCTTTCGTATTTCGAGGTGAACTGCTTCAGCGGGATTCCGGCCTGCGCGGCGTTGCGAATAATTTTGTCGTCCACGTCGGTGATGTTCATCACGTGACGTACGTCGTACCCGCTCTGGCGCAGGAAGCGGCGCAGAATATCCACCGCAACAAACGTTCGGAAATTGCCGATGTGCCCGTAGTCATACACCGTCGGCCCGCATGCATACATGCGGACTTGCTTGTCCTGAATCGGCTGGAACTCCTCAACTTTGCCGGAAAGTGTATTGAACAGGCGAAATGACATGGCGTGAAAAGAACTTCAATTCTAGGGGTGCAGAAGAAAAAGGGTCAAACTGGGAAGGGGGCCTCCTACTGAGGGGAAAATGCTACACCCGGACACGGCGATTGAGGCTAGCAATTCGTCTCTTCCCCAAACCTTCAAGGAAGTCTCAGGGAATCCGGCATGGGGTTGTGAGTGCAATCGCTTGTGGCTGTTGAAAAACTCTTTCTAGCTAAATTCGCAAAAAAGAAATTGCGTCAGGATGCGTTCTAAGCGATCTTCTCGGATCGCACGACATTTTCTACCCCCCCATATTTTGGCCGTTTGTGACGAAACGCGAGTTTTTCAACACCCACGCTTGATAACATAAAAAAAAATGTCAATCGTCGCCACCGCGAGGGAGTTGGCTGTAAGGTCGTGCCGGACTCGCAGGGGAGACACGGACCGTTACTGAGTCGAATGAGTCAGAAGCTGCTTCGGAAACTGCTTTTACCTTTACGAACACGGGGCTGCGCACCCGCTGGGGTGCTACATACAAGCCGCTTGGCGAGATCGTGCCGCACTGCTCACCTGAGCCTGAGCAATCTAGTGCGATGACGCTCCAAATCACCGCGCGATTAGAAGTCCCGGTCACAGTGGCGGAGAATGTCTGCTGTGAGTTGGCTACGAGCTGCCCACGCCGTGGCGAAATTCTGATCGCTACGCCTGATTTCGCAAGTTGACTTGGCGAACCCGCACCCGACTGATCCTGATTGTAGAGAAAATGAAAACGCAAGGCGAGGTGTTCGCCTGCGAATTCGCTGGGCAATCGTGGAAAGGGATTGGAAGCACTGATGCCGTCCCAGGCTGCGCGATCCATCGCGGAATCGCCTGAGCTACCACCCGCAGCCAGCCTAATGCCGGTAATAGCGCCATCCTTGAGAATCGTGAATTCAATCGCAACTTTCCCCTTCTTCATGATAGGGGCGCGCGCGTCCTCAGGGATTAGCGTGTACCAGTTTCGCTTAACGCTCTTCACCACAAGCTGCAAATAAGGACTGAAGTCCACGCCCGTGGTGTCACTGAGGACATCAACCGCTTCCGCAGGCTGTCCAAGGTTGTGAGCGGCATCCCGCTCAGCGCGCTGAATAGTCGATCTGGAGGACAAATCGCCAAACCGAAATGCAGGCTTGCGGCCCGACACGATTGGGGACTGATGTCCTTGGCTAGTGGATGCTGCCGGAGGCTGTGACGAGGGGTTGCTTTGTGCGGCTAGAGGAAGATTGAAGGTCAGCCAAATCACAATTCCCAAACGTAGGATACATTTCATGCCGCCTTATCCTGTGAACGGAGCATTCTAAACCGATGATTCAGCGTATCTCAAGGCCCAGATCACTGTCATAACATCGCCATTTCACTGCACAGTCCTGCTCCGAACACTGATAACTAGCAGGTATAAAATTCTGGCGCCAATGAGCCGCAATCAATTCGCCTCCACGCCTCGTTGATCTACCGCATGCATTCTTTTCCCCACCAGATATACATAGTGGAGCGCCGAAATAATAGTCAGGAAAAATGTCGCCCGCAGAAAGCCGATGCGGGCCACCGCAACCCATCTGACATGGTCGAATTGCCACAGCATCACGAAAATAACCGCCGCGACCTGAGCAAACGTGTTGGCTTTGCCGAAAATGCTGGGACGAAAATCACGCAATCCCGCGATGGTGTAGAGCACCGCGCTCACGGCGAGGATGCAAATGTCTCGGCTGAAAACCACAACCGTAAACTTCCACGGAATCTGGTGCACGATGGAGAGCACCAGGAACGTCGTGCTGAGCAGCATCTTGTCGGCAATGGGATCGAGATACTGACCGAGCAATGTCTGCTGGTGAAGCGTACGCGCCAACAATCCGTCCAGCCCGTCGCTGAGCCCGGCGAACAGAAACAGAATGAGCGCACCGCGGTAGTGTCCCTCGACCAGCTTTATCACCACGAAGGGAAGGAACGCCATGCGCACCAGGGTGAGCTGATTGGCCGCAGTGAGAATTTGCGACAGCCTTAGTCGCCGTTGCCCCACGGCAGTTTTCGGCGAATGTATGGTGGAGGACACTAAGAAATTGTCGCTGGGATGAGCTGAGCTTTGCAACCCGATAGTGCTTGCTGACTCGTGTACTAAGTCAGATACAGTCTTCCATTCGAAGTCTTGTGCTGAAGATTGGCCGCCAACTGATCGATGTCCGTGGGAGCAAGGTGGCCACTTGAGCCTTCGAGAAATGGCGCCCGGTTGGTCCCAACTGCGTCGCGGCGAAGTTGCACGAGCAACGCCTGCACCGCAGCCGGATCAAATCTTTGCGGCGTATTCCTGACAATCTCGCTGAGCGTCGCGCCCAGAGAAATTCGTTCGCGGTAAGGGCGCGGGCTGGTCATGGCGTCAAACGTATCTGCGAGGCCGACGATTCTTGCCTGCATGGGAATTTCTTCGTTCAGCAGGCCATCAGGATAACCAGATCCATCGGCGCGCTCATGGTGCCAGCGCACAACCTCGGGAACAAAGGGCCATGGAAACTGCACCCCGGTCACAATTTGATGTCCAACGGTGGTGTGGTCGGCCATCTCGCGAAATTCTTCGGCATCGAGCACGGTTGGTTTGCCGAACAGCCGCTTATCGACTGCAACTTTACCTATATCGTGAAGATATCCGGCGGAGCGGACGGCAGCGACATCGTTTGAATCAAGACCCAGCGCGTCGCCGATCGCGGCAGCATATCTTCCGACCCGCAATGAATGCCCGTGAATATTTATATGCTTCACGTCGATGGCAGTGGCAAAGGCCTCCAGCGTGTTGTCGTAAAAACCGTGGAGCGAAGCCATCAGGCGGAGATTGTCCGCCACCCGCTGTGTAAGGGTTTGCGTCAGCGCGTGGTTATGCACCGACAACGCCACGTAGTGACACAGGAGATCCAGATACTGCAAGCTTTCTTCGTCATAGAGCGCGTCGCCTTCGCGTCGGCCCAGCGCGACTGCACCCACCAATTTTCCTGCCACTTTCAGCGGAGCCACGCAGCGGAAAAGTTCCGGAGCGACATTGCCGTTGGCGCTGAGAAAAGTGTCGTAAGAAGATTGCGCCAGCAGCACCGCACCTTGGGTAGTGGTCAACGCATGAACGTGCCGCGGCAGAAGAGGGATCACGGAAGGGTCGGGGATCAGCGCGAATCCCTGCGCAACGATGGAATTCAGCATTGCCGGCTTTTCGATGAAGACGAACAGCACTCCTTCACGCGCGCCGCTTGAATGCATCAGCGCGGAGAGCATGACGTTCGCAGTTTGAGCGAAGTCCCGCTCCGCCGTCATCTCGGGTCCGAGATCGGAGAGCATGGCAACCGTGCGCAACAGGCGCCGGAAATTTTCGTTGGGCGCCGCCACTCTTGTGAGAGAGCAATCGACCCAGAGCAATTTGAGAGTACCATGCAGCGAAGTTATTGCAGCAGTGGGAGTTGTTAGTTAGTTTGGTGCGGCAAAGCGCGCTTGTTAAAGCGGCAAAACGCGCTTGTTAATATGGATCGCATGAAAAATTGCGCGGCCGTTTTTGTTTTTTCAATTTTGATTTCTGCTTCTTCGTTCGCTTGGGGACCGGAGGGCCATCGCATCGTCGGCGATATTGCGCAAGCGCGATTGACTCCGACTGCGCGGCTGCACGTGAAGGAATTGCTCGGGAACGATGATCTGGCCGCGATTGCAGTTTGGGCCGATGAAATCAAGGGTGAACACCCAGAGACTTACGGCTGGCACTTTGTCGATATCCCGATGGATGCCAGCGGATTTTCCGAACAACGCGATTGTTTTCGTCCCGATGAAAAGCACCCGTACACCCTACAAGATCACCACAATTGCGTAGTCGACCGGATCACGATGTTCAAGCAGGTCCTGGCCAACCGAAGCGCGCCCCGGCAGGACCGCATCGAAGCGCTCAAATTCCTGGTCCATTTTGTCGGAGATGTTCACCAACCCATGCACGCCATGGGCGAAGCGCGCGGCGGAAATGATATTCATGTGTCCGAATTCGGTTCGACCCAATGCGGTAAATACCCGTGCAATCTGCATTCCGCGTGGGACACGGGTTTGATCGAGCACGCGGGCATTTCAGAAAAGCGATATGTAGCGCGACTCAACGAGTTGATCGCCAGCCGAAAGCTGAACATCCAGGCGGGTGGAACGCCTGCGGAATGGGCCAACGAATCCTTTTTGTTGGCGAAAAAAGTCTGGCTGAATGATGGCGGGGCGGTCGACGAAACCTACTTCGGAAATGATATTGGCATTGTGAACCGGCGTCTCGCCCTGGCAGGAATCAGGCTTGCCCGGATGATCAATCAGGCTCTGGGAAGATGATGTCGATTACGCCGCAGGCTTGGTGGTCCGCCGGTTGACCATCACAAAGCCCAATCCGAACATGAACAGTGAAAATAAAAGCAAAGTCGCCAGCGATGCGGTCAGAGAACCTCCGCTCGCCGGATATAAAAGCTGCCGCAATGCCTCCACGCCATAAGTAAGCGGGTTGATTCGCATCAGCACGCGCAGCCACACGGAGGCGCCGGAGATAGGGAACATCGCGCCTGACAGCAGCCAAAGCGGAATCAAAAACAAATTGATGATTGCATGAAACGCTTGCGTCGAATCCATCGGCCAAGCGATGGCAAAGCCTAGCGCAGTAAGAGCGAACGAAACCAGGAAAATGGTCAGAACGATCAGGGCGAAGTCGGTGAGTCCGATGTGGACTCCAACCAGCGGCGCAAAGACGAGAAAAATCAGTCCTTGAATTGTGGACAGAGTCGTCCCGCCCAAGACTTTGCCCAGCACGATGGCAGAACGCGAAACCGGCGCGACGAGCACCGATAATAAGAATCCTTCTTTGCGGTCTTCGATCACCGACATCATCGTAAAAATCGAAGTGAAAAGCACGATCATGATCAGCGCGCCGGGATAGAAATACTCCAGGTAGTTCTGGTTGCCATTTGCGCCGGAGCGGAATGAAGTTCCGAAGCCCGAGCCAATCGCCACCCAAAACAGAATGGGCGATGCAATCACACCCACCACTCGCGAGCGCTGTCGGTAGAACCGAACCACTTCCCGCAGCCACAACGTGAAAGCGGGCAGCAGGATTTCATTGCGGGCATCCGAAGCCGTTATCGGTAGTGCCGTGCTGTTTGCAGCCATTGAAAAGCTTCCGTCCGTTAATGTTTGCGTGCTTTGGATTTCGGCGCGCCTTCAGTCGTGGGCGGGCCCTCCGTCCAGAAGCGGTGTCCTGTCCGTTTAATGAAGACATCCTCCAGGCTGGGCTTGGCTATCGAAACCGCGTCGATCTCACCCGGAAACGCTTCCACAACGTTGGTCACGAAGCGGTGCGCCTGGTCTTTTTCAATTCGTACCTGGCTCCCAACTACGTTGACATCCACGTTGAAGCGGGCGCGAATTCGTACCGCCAGCGCCTCCGGATCCTTCGCTTCGAGCACGATCACGTCTCCGCCGATTTCGCGCTTCAGTTCGGTTGGCGTTCCCAGCGCAACCAATTTGCCTTCGTTCAGGATTGCCAGCCGATCACAGCGTTCAGCCTCTTCCATCAGGTGCGTGGTTACAAGCACGGTCACCTGTTCCTCGTCGCGCAAGATACTCAGGTATTGCCAGAGGTCGCGGCGCGCGCCGGGATCAAGGCCGGTCGTCGGCTCATCCAGCAGAAGAACTCGCGGGCCGTGCAGCAGGCCTTTAGCCAGTTCCAGACGACGCTGCATTCCTCCGGAGAACGTCTCGGCGGGGTCCTGCGCTCGATCAGCAAGGCGCACTCGTTCCAAAATTTCTTTGATCCTCGCTCGCAGCGCCGGTCCGTGGAGTCCGTAAAGATGCCCTTGATGCTGCAGGTTCTCCGTAGCGGTCAGCTTCAGGTCAATGCTCTGGGCCTGGAATACCACGCCAATTTCGCGCCGCAACTGGCTGGGATCTTTGGCCGCATCGTGACCCAGGATGACGGCTTGGCCCGCGACTGGAACCATCAGCGTAGAAAGAATTCGGAACATCGTGGTCTTGCCGCTGCCATTGGGACCGAGCAGACCGAACAGTTCCGCCGGGCGCACGTCAAATGAAACCCCATTCAGCGCGGTGCGATTGTCATAGCGATGCACGAGTTCGCGTACCGAGATCACTGGAGAGACGATGCGTTCTTCTCGGGGAGTAGATCCCACTAAAACGGAGGCAGACATGTGAGAGGTCAAGGATTATTTTACGACGAGCGGGTCTGTGGTGAGAAATCAGTCCGCGAGGCTCGAATCGCCCTCGCATCGGCAACTCTGTCCTTCGCCACATATGTTTGTCGCCACACTTGCAGCGTCAGGACCGCGGTGGTGGCCAGCAGCAACGCGCCAACCGCGACGTGCGTGACGGTCGCAATCACCATCGGGAACTCCGGCTGAGGAGCTCCCACGCTCCAGACCAGGCGAGTAAGAAAGGCCGCGAAGCCAAGGCAAAGTTGCAGAACCAGAATAAACAGAAGCAGAACTGCCGGCCGGCGAATGGCGTCCACTTTGGGGAATTGCGTGATCGCGCGAACGCCAGTCCAGGTAAGAATCAGAGCAACTGTCACCGCGTTCAACACATGCGGCCACCACGGCAACCCATGGTGGCGGAATAACGCTCCTAGGACCAGTTGCACGTAAAGAATGAAAATCGACAGCAGGCCTAGCGTGAGCAGGGTCAGGCGATGATCATCAATGGTCGCAGCCGGTGCTTCCTCCACCCACTTGCGCCCGCTGAAGACCGCGATCAAAACCGCAATGCAAAAAAATGTCTGCGCCAGGGCTGCATGGGCGGTTGAAATTGCGGGCGGAAGAAAATGCAACACCGTCATTCCGCCTAAAACCGCCTGCACAATAATCGTACCCAGCGCACAAAATGCCAGGACCTTCATCCAGCGGCGCCGGTCGGCAAGCCACGTCCACAGCGCAATTGCAGCAGTCAGAAGAATCGTAAAGCCCGCTATCATGCGATGGCTGTGTTCGTACCGGATACCACCAATCCACGGCGGCAAACGAAAAACGTGGCCGTAAGAAGTTGGCCAGTCGGGAACCGATAGTCCTGCGTCGTTACTAGTAACCAGCGCGCCCGCGATGATCAGAA
Source organism: uncultured Acidobacteriota bacterium (assembly GCA_963702345.1). Taxonomy (GTDB): domain Bacteria; phylum Acidobacteriota; class Terriglobia; order Terriglobales; family Acidobacteriaceae; genus Gp1-AA145. The sequence continues at coordinate 160,865 of CAVPCD010000005.1, forward strand.
TGAAAGTCGCGCACGCGGTGAATACACCGAACCGGTGAAACCCGGCATTAAAAGGGGTTGGATCGGACTTCAAGCTACTCCTCCGAACGCGCCATTCTAACAGAGTCAGACTATGGGGTTGATGCTGTCAGTGGGGCAGGCAATCAGCCGGGGCGAAAAGGTTCTCTCTCTGTTGTTTGCTCAGAGACTCCACTGCTGCATTGCCGCAATCACCGAATCGGCAAACTCCGACGTGCCTGCTTTGCCGCCGACGTCTTTCGTTAACTTGTCGCGATCACGATAGACCTTTTCGAGAGCGTTACGGATTTTGAGTGCAGCGTCAGCCTCGCCGATGTGCCGCAGCATAAGTAATGCAGACCTCAAAAGCGCCGTAGGATTGGCCAGATTCTTACCGGCAATGTCTGGCGCGGAGCCATGCACGGCCTCGAATATGGCACAGTGCTCGCCGAGATTGGCGCTGGGCACCAGCCCCAGGCCGCCGACCAGACCAGCACAGAGATCGGAGATAATGTCGCCGTATAGGTTTTCCATCACCATCACGTCGTACTGGTATGGATTCATGACCAGTTGCATGCAGGTGTTATCGACGATGTGCTCGCCGTAAGTGATCTCGGGATATTCCTTGGCCACATTGCGCGAGCATCGCAGAAACAGCCCATCCGAAAGCTTCATGATGTTGGCTTTATGAATGGAGTGGACCTTCTTGCGCTTGTTCTTGCGGGCGTATTCAAACGCAAAACGGGAGATGCGGGTCGAAGCTTTTTCGGTAATGATCTTCAGGCTTTCGACCACGCCGGGCACAACCTCATGCTCCAGTCCGGAGTAGAGGCTTTCGGTGTTCTCGCGAACAATGACCAGGTCGACGTCAGGATAACGCGTCGGAATGTGCGGCAGATTGCGCACCGGGCGGAAGTTGGCATATAGCTCAAACTGCTTGCGCAGCTGCACATTAATGCTGGCGAAGCCGCCCCCAATAGGCGTAGTGATCGGGCCTTTTAACGCAACGTGGGTGCGCTCGATAGATTCGGTCAGGGCCTTGGGGATGTATTCCTTATATTTCTCGAACGCCTCCGCGCCGGCTTGAACCGTTTCCCATTCGAACTTCAGTCCGGTCGCTTCAAGGATGCGTACCACGGCCTGGGTAACTTCGCTGCCGATGCCATCGCCCGGAATCAGCGTTATTTTATGTGTCATTGAGATTGCGTAGGCCCGGACGCCCTCGTCCGGGCAGGCGGGCTGAGCTCGCCGACAAATTTCTAGCCGAGCTTCGCTCAGCGGGGCGGGTGAGGGCACCCGCCCCTACATAGGCTTTGCCGGTATCTTCGCTTGCGGTTCCGCCTCTTTCGTTTTCAGCAGATCTTTCAGCTCTGCCATAAACTCTTGCACGTCTTTGAAGTCGAGGTACACCGACGCAAACCTTACGTACGCCACTTTGTCGTAGCGTCGCAGCCGGCTCATAATCAACTCGCCGACTTCGCTGGTCTTGCGTTCGCGCTCGGCGGATTCAATCACGAAGGACTCGGCGTCGTTCACGATCTGCTCTAGTTTGCTGATCGGAACCGGGCGCTTCTCGCAAGCCCGCAACAATCCGTTCAAAACTTTTTGACGATCAAATTTCTCGCGCCGCCCGTCTTTCTTTACCACCATGTAAGGGATTTCGTCGATGCGCTCGTAAGTGGTAAAGCGCTTCTGGCATTTCAGACACTCCCGCCGCCGGCGAATGGAATCGGCTTCCTTGCTTTCGCGCGAATCCACGACCTTGTCATTAGCAAAGCCGCAAAAAGGGCACTTCATGATAGTTGGGGACTGAGTGAATTGTAGCAGCCGGGAAAGCACTCAGCATTCAGCACTGAGCACTTGGCACTCAGCATTTGGTCGTGAGAGTTTTTATAGTCTCCATGCTTAGGACTGGCTGACTGCCAAATGCCTCTTGCTGTCCCGGCCGGCTCAGCTTTGGTCCTCCTGCTTCTCGTGACTGGCCCTCGAGAGCTTACGCAAAGACAAATGTCCCTGGTGCGCGAACGCCAGACCCACAGGAACGCAGGACATAAAGGTTACCAGCCATAGCAAGATGCCGCAGCTGAGTGCCAGCTCCGGCGGAATGCCGTAGATCACTTGAAGCGCGCTGATCACCGCCAACTGGCTTCCACCGCCAACTGCGGGCAATTGCACCACCGACCCGATCATGCTGAAGCCCATCAACAGCAGAACGTGGGGAACGTCCATGTTGGCCAGGTGAGGACGGTCGCCAACTTTCTTGATCCGCTTACGCTGGCGAAACAACCAGACATCACCTTGTATCGACCGGAGTGAATAGCCTTTGCTTTGCAGCGCGCCGTTGAGGGTTGACACGGTGTCATCGGTGAGCGGTTGCCCGGCGGTCTCCGGAAGGCTGGCCAGGTCCGCGGTCTCAACGTCGACAGCGGGCGGGCCCTGGTCCAACGTTTCACGCGGATAAGAGTGAGCAACCTCGCGATAAGACAGCGCGATCATGAACCACATCACCAGCGAGATCGCGACCAGCTTTGCCAAAGATTTTGCGCCAGAAATCGTGTTGAGTCCTTCGCCGAAGGCGCGGACCTTTTGGTCCACGGTATGTGCCAAGCGAGTAGAAAATTTTGCGGTGAGCCGATGTAGTAACTCGGCAACTTGATGGCCGCGCACCCGAACTAGAAACGCAAGAAAGCTGGCGAAGGCCACAATTGCGCATAGCGCGACGGCGGCGATCCGAAATTTCGGAATATAGGGATTCACACGGATCGAGGGAGAAAAGAAGACATCGATCGTCATCAGCACTGTAAATGCGCCGATGTCGAATATGCGCTCGACCGTCCAGACGCCCACTTGTGATGCGAACGGTAAATCTTCCGAGCGCGAGATCAAATAGGGGCGAATGAATTCTCCCGGCCGGCCCAGCAATGCGAGACCAGTGAATCCGATAAAAGTAGGCGGGACCATCTTCCAGGTGGAAGTCTTGCGCACCGGCTCCAGGAAAACTTTCCAGCGAAGCGCCCGCAACACATAGGTCAGATAAATGAGTCCGATCGCGGCTGCAATGTGAAGAGGGTCAACGTGACTGACGGTGCGAAAACGCGCCCAATCAAAACGGCGCCAGTGCTGCACCTGGAAATAAACCAGCAGCCCCAGTATGGCCAGCACCACTGTGGTGGTCAGAATCTGTTTTTTGTTCATTGGCGCATGGGGCTGGCTAGGTTGACTCCAGTGACAAGGTAACCGGGACTGATGATCGGGTCAATTGAAAGCCGGGTTCGTTAGCGGGAGGCTGACTCCGTCCCGGCAAGCGGTTTTGCGGGCGCCGTTTTCAGGGGTTGAGATTTCGGTGCCGCCGTTTTTGCAGTGTGCGAGTGTGGCGCAGAGATCTTGGCTTTGTGGGCCAGCGACGGATTCTGCGCGAGCTTCTTGCGGTTATAGTCGCGAATGATCTTCGCCACGTAAGTCTGGGTCTCGAAGTATGGCGGTACACCGTGATATTGATCTACGCGACGGGATCCGGCATTGTAGGCCGCCAGCGCTTTCGGCACGTCGTAGTTGTATTTCTCAAGCAGCTCGCGCAAATACCTCGTTCCGCCTTCAACGTTCGCATTCGGATCGAACGAATTCGCGACCCCGAGTTGCGATGCGGTCTGCGGCATCAACTGCATCAGGCCCTGCGCGCCTTTTTTCGAGACTGCGCGATTGTTGAATCCGCTCTCCGCGCGAATGACGCTGTTAATAAAGTCCGGGTCGATCTGGTGCCGCTGGCCTGCACCGTTCACCATCGCGTCCAGGCTCTGGCGATCGACGATTCGCTGTGCTCCTGCCTTCAGCGAAGGCGAAACTGCGGTTGTATTTAGTAAATTCGATCGCACCGGCTGCGACGTTCTGGAAGCCGAAGCCTGAGGAGTATTGTCAACTTCGAAGCGCTCTATCTGGTCGGTCGGAATCTCGATGTATCCACTGGCCGAGTCGCTTAAGTACAGCCGAGTTACCGCGCCCACAACCTGGCGACGCTCGTGGCGGATCGAGTTCCCATTACGCAGGATGGCGAGATCGGTTGCGCTCGAAAACGCGCCGCTTGAAACGAGCAAAATCGCTGCCACGAATTTGAGAGTTAACCGCACGATGTAATCCAGATTGTTGCTACAACTGTCTCGCTAAATGGCTAAACAACTTGCTCTCTTGTCAGTACTTGCTCGACCGCGACCGCAACACCATTTTCATCGTTAGAACTTGTCACTGGCCAGCCCCGAGATTTCAGTTCATCACAAGCATTCCCCATGATAAATGGCGTCCCGGCAAAGGCAAGCATCTCCAGGTCATTAAAATTGTCGCCAATGGCCATGACCTGTTCGCGCGGAATGCCGCGATGATTGGCCCATCTTTCGAGAGCGTGGCCCTTGGAGCAATCGCGGTTCAACACATCCACAATGCACAGGTCGCGGGCAGGGTACTCGGTTCGCACGACGGTGATTCCGTCCTTTATTTGGTTTGATTCGAGCGTGCGCACCGCCGACCGCATTCGGGAAATCGTGCCGCAGAACATGGCCTGCACCGGATCAGCGACCAATGACTTCTCGATCGGAACCACGAATTCGATGTACTGCATGTTTTTTTCCAGCCAATGTCGAATGCTGCTGGTCAGTTCGTCCATGCGCTCGAGCACCAGCGCGCCTTTGGATTCTTTGTCAAAGGTCACGACCGTGTTGCCGCAAAATTCCTGCATTACGCGGCACAATTGACGGCAGGTGGCGACCGGAAGCAAATCTCGATGAAAGGCTTCACCCTGCAACGAGCGGGTCACGGCGCCGTTGGAGCTGATCAACCACAAATCGAAGCCAAGTTGCTGGGCGATCGGCAATGCAAACGCATGGCGTCGTCCGGTAACCAAAATGACTTCAATCCCTTGCTGATTGGCCCGGCGCAAGGCTTGCAGGTCCTTCTCGGATACGCGGAATTGAGAGTTCAGCAGGGTGCCGTCAATATCAATGGCAATCAAGCGAATGGGCGGAGTCACTGGGAAGATTTTAACAGCTGTGGTTGGTAGTCAGTGGAAAGTGGCTAGTTGCTGCTGACCGATGTCAGTAACCACCAGCCACTGACCACTTGCCACTTATCACTCCCCGGTGCTTCTGCTATATTTCGCAAATCCATGGGGTTCCTTTACTCATTACTGTTTCCGTGGAACTTAGTCCTGCAGGCGATCGCGATAGTCCACTTCATTCGCCGCCGGCCGGACAATTACTGGATATGGATCATTCTGATTGGCGGCTGGATTGGCGCGCTGGTTTATATTTTCGCCGAAGTTCTGCCTGACGCTGGGCTGCTAAGACAAACGTTCAAAGGTTTTCCTCGGCGGCGCAGAATTCGCGAACTCCAAGCCATCATTCTCGACAATCCTTCCGCAGGAAATTATGAAGAGCTCGCCGATCTTTATCTGGACGAGAAGAAGTTCGCACAGGCGCGCGAGTGCTACAACAAAGCCATTTCGTCCCGAACCGACTCGCCAGATCCGTTCTATCGTCGAGGTATCGCCGAAACTGAACTCGGAGATTTTCCGGCTGCAGTGCCCGACCTGGAGCGTGTAGTCGCAAAAGACCCGCAGTACGATTTTCACCGCGCCGCCGGATTATTAGCGCACGCCTACGCCAAGACAGGCCAGACTGAAAAGGCTGACGCGCTCTTTCGCCAGGCGACGCAAATCTCGACCCTTTCCGAAACCTATCTGAACTATGCGAGCTTCCTGGCCTCCCAGGGGCGCAATGCCGAAGCCCGCGTTTGGACGCAACGCATTCTCGCCAAGAAACCGACGCTGCCTGGCTATCTCCGACGCCGCGAACGTCCGTGGTTTAGGAAGGCAAAGGGTCTACTGAAGCAGCTGCCAGCGTCGTGAGTAGTGACCGGCTCTCTCGGTTGCTGCGCGCCTTTGCATACACTGTCCCTGATAAACTTTCGGCGTGTCTCAAGTCATATTTCTTGAATGTACGAAGTGTGGTGCAAACCTTCCTGCGGATGTTCCCCAGAACGTTTGCCCGAAAGACGGCGGCATTCTGTTCGCGCGATACGATCTGAAGTCAATCAAAACGAATGTCACTCCCCGCGCTCTCGCCGGCAGGGAAGCAAGTTTGTGGCGTTACCGCGAAGTTTTGCCTGATGTCCCTCCCATTTCGCTCGGCGAAGGATTCAGCCCACTCCTTCCCAGTCGGGAATTTCCCAATGTCTGGATCAAAGACGAAGGTTTGAATCCGACAGGCTCGTTCAAAGCCCGAGGAATCTCTGTTGCGATCAGCGTTGCCAAGGCGCTGGACATAAAAAAAGTCGCCATGCCTTCGGCGGGGAATGCCGGCAGTGCTCTCGCCGCCTACGCGGCGGCTGCCCAGATCGAAGCGCATATCTTCATGCCCCAGGATGTTCCCCTCGCGAACCGCATCGAATGCGAAATTTACGGAGCGCACCTGACCCTGGTAAATGGCCTGATCAGCGATTGCGCACGCATGGTAAGCGAGCGCAAAGATAAAGAAGGCTGGTTTGATCTCTCCACGTTAAAAGAACCGTACCGCGTGGAAGGGAAGAAGACGATGGCGTACGAGCTGTTCGAACAGCTCAGCGGAAAATTGCCGGACGCGATCGTTTTCCCCAGCGGTGGCGGCGTAGGCGTAATCGCCATGTGGAAGGCATTCGATGAAATGGAAGAACTCGGCTGGCTTTCCAAAAAAGCCAAGCGTCCACGCATGATCGTGGTCCAAGCCGCGGGCTGCGCTCCGATAGTGGAAGCGTGGAATCAAGGCAAGGCCTCGGTAGAGATGTGGAAAAACGCGTCGACCGTCGCGGCCGGGCTCCGCGTTCCCAAGCCTTATGGCGATTATCTGGTTCTGGACATTCTCAAGCGCAGCGGCGGTACGGCAATTGCAGTGACCGACGCTGAGATCCGAGACTCAGTGCGCCACTGGGCCAGCCATGAAGGAATTTTTGCCGCGCCGGAAGGCGCCGCCAGCCTGGCAGCCTATCGCAAATTGCTTAAACCGGCGGCAGGAAAATCGTCGTTTCTTTCCGACCAAGACAGAGTCGCACTTTTCAACACTGGAACCGGATTGAAGTATCTCGACGTGCTGCAAGAACGCAAACTCCCGCCACCTCGCCAGATCGGCGGGATCATCGGGCCTTTCTAGCGCGCGAGGGCGGACGTGGACGTCGGTCCCTACATGGTTCATTTCAGATCCCTATCTTTAGAACGGTGCTACATTCTCCATAGGCGTCGTGATCCATGGAATATCGGCTGATCCTGATTAATCTGCTGGTCAAGCTGGGAGTGGCCGCGGCCATTGCTGCCGGTTTGGTGCGCTCGGTGGAATTCAAGTCGCTTCTGTTTCGCGAGAACCGCTCGCTGAAAGACAAAACCTATCTCGCTTTGTGGTTGGCCGCTTCGGCATGGCTTGGGTTTCATCTGGCTTTGGGCATATGGGTGAGGTTCGGCGCCGAAAGCACATTTGCCGGTGACTTGTCCTTTGAGGCCACCGTCCTGCTGGGCGTGATTGCCGGACGCTTCGCTGGAGTAACCGGCGGGCTCCTGCTGGCTGTATTCAACGGCGCTTGGCTGATGCTGCCGGTGAATGCCGCTGTGGGGCTGGTGTTCGGTCAGTTGCGTATGTTTGCGCCCAATGAAGAAGAGGTCTGGCGGTTCTCTCCTTTTAATTATTTGAGCATTATCCGCTGGATGCGACGCGACGACACGCGGCCCAGTTTCTCCGACTGGCAGATGCTTTTCCTATTCACCATCGTGGCCATGCGTTTTTTGCAGACGGTGGTTCTGCGATGGCTGCCGGGGTACTCCTACGCTGCCCATCCTATTTGGGTTGATTTGCTGATCTACGCTACCTCGGTCACGGTCATTGTGATCGAACTGAAAATCTGGAATGGCGTGCGTCTGCAAATCAAACTGGAGGAGCAGGCGCAGCTGCTTCTTAGCGCACGCATGGCGGCGTTGCAAAATCAGATCAATCCGCATTTTCTGTTTAATACTTTGAATTCGATTTCCTCGCTGGTGCGTGTGAGCCCCGACACCGCGCGCGAGCTGATCATCAAGCTTGCAACCATCCTTCGCCGCCTGCTCCACAGCAGTGACGCGTTTGTCGCCCTGCAGGAAGAAATTGATTTCATCGACAATTATTTGGACATCGAGGTGGTTCGCTTCGGAGCCGACAAACTCAGAGTGGTCAAAGAGCTGGATCCCGAGTCGCTGGACGTAATGGTGCCCAGCATGCTGCTGCAGCCGCTGGTCGAAAACTCGATCAAACACGGGCTCTCGTCGAAGATCGACGGCGGAAGTATTTATTTGCGCAGCAAAATTTCGGATTTGCACGTCACCATAGAAGTGGAAGACGACGGTGTCGGCATGGGATCGGCGCAGTTGCTGGAACGTCCTGCCGGATTTGGCGAGGGCGGAATCGGAATGGCGAATGTTGCCGAGCGGCTGAAAGTTCTCTACGGAGAAACTGCCCGCATGACCATCGACAGCCGGAATGGAACCGGAACTCTGGTTCGGCTGCGACTTCCTATTTTGCCGGGGGACGCGAAGTTGCCGGCAACCGTCTACGAAGAACGCTCCAGCACTCGCCGGTAGAACTCTTCGTATTGCGGAATAATCCTGGTCGTGCAGAAGCGTGCGCGCGCTGCCTCGCGGCACTGTTTTCCCATAGCGCGAAGGCGGCTCTCGTCCTTTAGAATCTCAATCGCATAGCGGGCCATGGTTTCCACGTCGCCGACATCAGCCAGGAAGCCGCTCTTTCCGTGCTCAACGACCTCTGGCACGCCACCGACGTTCGTCGTTATAGGCACAACTTCCGACGCCATTGCCTCAAGCGCAGCGAGCCCAAAAGATTCCAATTCACTTGGCATGAGCAGAACATCGGAAATCCCAAGTGTTTCGTATACCTGCTCGCGCTTGCCGAGGAATATCACGTCGTTGTGGATACCCTTTTGCACCGCCAGCCACTCGGCGGGAGATCGGTCCGGTCCATCGCCCATGAGCAACAGCTTCGCGGGAATCTGTTTGCGCACGCGATCAAAAATTTCGATCACATCCGTGACCCGCTTGACCGGGCGAAAATTCGATACGTGAACCAGAATGCGTTCGCCATTGGGAGCATACTGCGCGCGGTGCTCGGCGAAATTCTTGTCGCGGCAATATACATCGCAATTCACAAAGTTGTAGATCACCTCAATGGGGTTCTTCACTTCGAACTCGCGCACCGTCCGCTCGCGCAGATATTCCGAAATCGCGGTGACTCCGTCGCTTTGCTCGATCGAGTAACGAGTGATCGGCAAGTAAGAGCGGTCTTGTCCAACCAGTGTGATGTCGGTCCCGTGGAGTGTGGTCACGAATGGCAGCTTGCGCTTCTTTGCCCCCGCGGCGAGCATTTGCCGCGCCAGCATCGCGCTAACCGAATGCGGTATCGCATAGTGAACGTGAAGCAGATCAAGGTCGTACAGTTCGGATACTTCCGCCATCCGCGTGGCCAGCGCCAAGTCATATGGAGGATAGTCGAACAGCGGATATCGCGAAACTTCAACTTCGTGATAGTGAATGTTTGCTGTAGGTCGGTCCAGGCGAATCGGCTGCGCATAGGAGATGAAATGAATGTCGTGCCCGCGCTGCGCCAGTTCCAGGCCAAGTTCCGTGGCAACTACACCGCTGCCGCCGTAAGTGGGATAACAGGTGATGCCGATTCTCAGGCTGTCCCGCATGTACATTCGATGGGGAAAGCTGGCCAAGGATTCGGATTAATGGAAGCGAGGAACTTCAGGAGCTTTCGGTCGCGGCCCGCGAAAATCCCTTGTCCATCTTTTCGATGTATTTTTGCAGGCGCTCCTGAATGTGATCTTCCAAGGCGGTGAACTCGATCCCCATGCCCACTCCCGGGTCACTGGTGCGCACTAATGCTGATGCGCGGATTTTTTCCGAATCCAGCCAGAATGTAATGACGATCTCAGATTCGATCGCCAGCGGGGAGAAGGTCTCCACATAGCAGCCGCGTCCGCCAATATCAGTTGCGCTGCATTGCATGTGGGCGCGTCGCGTGTCTTCAAAACTGATTTCCATCGGGAACTGAACTTTGTGCCGGCTGAATCTGCGCTTGTCTGAGCCGCCTTCCGTCGTCTTTGCGCGAGTGTCAGCAGCAATATCCGTCCACGGGGCGGTCTGATCAGGAAGAATCAATACTCCAGCTTTATTTTTTCGCGGCGCCACCGAAGGATTCGCCCAGATGACCTTGAATCGCGCTTTTTTTTCGCCATACTGAATGCCGATAATGTCGCCGGCTTTCAGGCAATGATGCAGGTGAGTGAGTTGGGCGCCTTCGCTGCTAAGGCTGCCGGCCAGACCGCTTTGAAAGAAAGGTTTTCCGTCAGCATCCATGCCCCAAACGCGCACCGGGATGTCGGCTGCAACCCTGGATTCTGGGCGTTTTTCCATAACGTTGCACAATCATATCGACCTTGAGATAGCCCCGGAAGTAACCATCAGTCACTTCGCCCGACCCGAAGGTGCTGGTACTTTTGGTTCCGAGTGCGGCGATGAGGCGAATTCGCGGTAGGAAATCAATTCAATCCGCTCGCGCTGCAGCAGTTCTTTAGTTTCTGTCGATGTCAAAATCGCCAGCTCGTTTTCGCGCGAGTGGCGCAATCGGGTCTTAATGCCGTCGAGCTCGGCATCGTTGTATCCGGGATGGCTGACGAACTCCCACGTGCCCTCAGGCAGGTCTTTGATCAGATGACGAAATGTCTGCCGGGTAAGGCCGCCAGTCGCGACGATGCCGACGCAACCGTCCGGGGTCCGCAGGCCGGATTCTTCCAGCGCTTTCCGAAATGTTGTCCGGAACGATCGCAAAATTCCTAGCTGAAATCGCCGCTTCCAATTTTGTGTTCCGGCAAAGAACAGAGGCTCGAAAGGATTTCTTACCGCCGAGACGCCGCACTTCTTCGCGGCGCGAAGCATTGGCCTGAAGACAGGCGGAAACATATGCGTGTGCTTATGCGAATCGAGATGGCTTACATGAATTCCAGCACCCTGCAGTTTGCGGATTTGTGCCGTGATCTCGGCTTCGATCTGATCTTCGCCGAGCCTCCTGGCGATCGCGAGGCCGGCGAAACTTACCAGGCTGTTACGGAATCTGGGCGCGCCTGAGTTACCGGTCGCCAAGCTCGAGACTTGCTGCAACTCAAGCGCGGGCGAAGCGTCCACTAGGAGGACGTGGCAGCCAACACTTAATCGAGGATTTCGTGAAGCCATATCCACAGCTTCCTGAAACTTGGCACCGCAAGCCATCAGCGTGGCGGAAGTAACAATGCCACGCTCATGCGCCTCGACAATGCCCCGGTTCACCCCTGAAGTCAGGCCGAAGTCGTCCGCATTAACAATCAGCCGCCGCACCAAGCGAGTTTAGCAGGGACGCAGACAGACAAAGCGAAGCCAACAGTCTGTTTCTACGACGCACCTCTCAGCCTTGTATTATGTGGACTCTATCCCACACAGTGCGAGTAGACAAAGTTCCGGCCCTTGTGGGATTTTCGGACGGAGGAATAAGTCGAGAATGGATATCACTTCGCGATTCGGCGTAAAAGCGAGCGGTTCACACCGGTTCGGCATGCTTATCCTTCTATGCATCTGTTCCTTCGCCATCTCTCTTACCGCCCAGCAGTCGGCTCCGGAGATGCCAATGCGGGCGAAGTATGAAGATGGTGCTGAATTCCGTTGGTTGAACAAAAGAGTCCTGGATTCGCGGCTGCTGGACAGCATGGAAGAGCTCAGCAACTGGACATTCGCTGGCGCAGGTGAAATGACATTGACCGACGCCCGCTTCAAAGATGGTCACCATTCGCTACGAATCCGTTCTACTACCAACGTCGCGCAAGTTGAGGGTGCTGGCGAGTGGGAAGATCTCGTCGCAACCAGAAAGTTTCCAGGCGAAGACTGGAGCCGCTACAACCGCATCTCGCTCTGGGTTTACCCCGACGTCATCGGCGCGCCTGCCATCTCTTGCTCCCTAGTCCTCCACAATGACGGAGCGCACAAGTTGCCCGACCACTACAACGAGGGCCGTCACGAGTCGATCATTCTCCAGAACCACATGTGGAACCATGTGGTGTGGGAAATTGCTCCGCTCGACCGTGATCGCGTGACTGCGCTCGAATTTGCTTACAGCCTCCCCAAGAAATTTCCCGATCCCGGCGATCAGACGATTTTGGATATCGATCAACTTGAATTGCAGAGCGTCGTTGCCGATCACGTTGAGGGTTGGGACGTGACGCCGGGAAAGATTGCGTTCAGCAACAGCGGATACACAACTGGTTCCTCGAAGTCGGCAATCGCCAGCGATCTGACCGCCCCCGAGTTCTCTGTGATTGACTCGCAGAACGGAGAAGCAGTTCTCACCAAGCCAGTCGAGCAAGTGACTACTCCGCTGGGCAAGTATCAAGTATTGGATTTTTCTGAAGTCCGCCAGCCCGGCACATACGTGATCAAAGCCGGAGAAACCCTGACTCGCTCTTTCCGCATTGGTGATGACGTCTGGCGCGACAGCATTTGGAAGGCGATCAACTTCATGTACAGCGAGCGCTGCGGAACCGAAATTCCGGGAATTCACGGCAGGTGTCATCAGGATATCTACACGACTCATGGCGACCAGCGAATTATCGTGAACGGTGGTTACCACGATGCCGGAGATCTTTCTGCGACAGGAAATACGCCGGGTATGGTCTATGCCGATTTATCTCTTGCTGACCGCCTTAAGCGGCAAGGCGGCGACCCGGTTCTCTACACTCGCCTGCTCGAAGAAGCGCGCTGGGGATTGAATTGGGTTCTCAAGACGCGATTCGGTGACGGGTATCGCAGCACCGGCCAATTGGTTAGTTATTGGACTGACGGAATTATGGGCGACGCCGATGACCGCTTCGGGCAAGCTGTCAACAATCCGGAATGGAATTTTCGCGTAAGCGGCACCGAGGCCCTGGCCGCGCGCGTATTGAAAGATAGCGACCCTGAGCTCGCGAATCGCAGTCTGGTGATTGCGGAAGAAGACTGGAAGTATGCGGTCGAGGGCCTGAAGACCGCGCCTCCGCTCGCCGAAGTCTACGGAGCGCAGGACGAGTTGGAGCGAATTTCCTTCGGCGTAGTCGCATCAGTCCAGCTTTTTTTGGCAACTGGTGACGACCGTTACGCGCAGGAAGCTATTGCTCTGGGTGATGAGGTGCTCGCTTCTCAGGAGCGCACTCTGCAGCCGTGGACGATTCCGTTGACCGGCTACTTTTATACGAGCCCCAAGCGAGAAAATCTTTTTCATCGTTTTCACATCGGACAGGAGCAGGAGCCGATCGTCGCTCTCACGCTTCTATGCCAGGCATTTCCCGACCATGACAAGTGGATGAAGTGGTATTCGGCGGTGGTCCTGCACTCTCAGTACTATTTGAAACCGGCCTCTGCAGTCGATGAGCCGTATTCAGTTTTACCCGCGGCGGTGTATCGCGAGAGTGAAGCCCGGCTCATTCCCGAAGCCAAGAATTGGACTCCACTCCGCGCGGCGGACCGCGACGCCTACGTCCAGGAAGTGCGGCGCGGCATTCCTCTTGGCGGCGAGAATTATCTCCGCCGGTTTCCGGTGTGGTTTGATTTCCGCGGCAACTCCAGCGTTTTGCTGTCGGAAGCAAAAGCCCTTTCGGCGGCGGGGCAACTACGAGGTGATCTCGAAGCCGAAGATCTGGCGCAGAAACAGGCACAGTGGTTAGTAGGCCGCAATCCTTTCGCCGCCAGCATTATGTATGGCGAGGGATACGACTGGACGCCGCTCTACAGCGTTCGTTCCGGCCAAATGGTCGGCGCGCTTCCCGTCGGCATTGAAACCAAAGGTTACGACGACGACCCGTATTGGCCCAACCAAATCTGCTGGACATATAAAGAGGTGTGGACCCAACCGGTTGGTCAGTGGATCTGGCTCATGCAAGATATCAGCGTGCCTGCCACGGTGCGGGGAATGGCGAATCCTGGAACGCACGGGCCGATCGAGTTCCGCGAACAAAAAAGCGGCCAGGTCACGACGGCGACTTCAAGTGCGCCCGGAGAATTTAATATTCGTTTGCCCGAAGGCCACTACGATGTTCACCAGGGTCCAACACACACCAGTCTTACGGTATTACCCGGCGGTTTCTACGATGTTGATCTGCGTCCCGATCGGGTCCTCGACTTCAAAGTGAGTTATCAAGATCTCGGTCACAATGAAGTGGCATTACGAGTTTCGAGCGAAGGCGCTGGCCATCACACTTTCACGCTCCGCGCCGACAATCTCACATTGAAAGAAGCGCCCCAACAGGAGAGCGATTTGGCTTCGGGACATGCCAGAGAAACCATCTGGCACGCGCATGTGGTCTCGTCGAACACGCCTTGGGTAGTGGTGGTAATTCCCGACGGCACCCTGAGCCAACGCCGCGAAGTCACCGGAAGCGAAATGCGCGTGAAGTGATTTAGAATCAATCAAGCCCTTCAAAATGGGCGGTTAGCTCAGTTGGTTAGAGCGTCTCGCTTACACCGAGAAGGCCGCAGGTTCGAGTCCTGCACTGCCCACCACTCCACTCACGCATTTCGTCCCCGCTATCACTCCTTGTACAGATCCGGAAGTTGCAGGCGCAGGTGCTCCACTTTCGGCGCATCGTTAATCGCGATGTATGGGTTATCGGGATGAAGCGTGGCGTAATTCTGGTGGTAAGCCTCGGCCACGTAAAATGCTTTCAGCGGAACTACCTGAGTCACGATCGGCGCCGGAAATAATTTTGCCTGCTGAAGTTGCACGATGTAGGCCTGGGCGATGCGCTGTTGTTCCTCATTGCCATAGAAAATCACGGAGCGATATTGAGTGCCAGTGTCCGGTCCCTGCCGATTCAGCTGCGTAGGATCGTGCGCCACGGAAAAGAACACTTTGAGAAGTTGACCGTATGAAACCTGCGACGGGTCGAAGGTGATCTTCACCGACTCAGCGTGACCGGTATTGCCGCTGCTGACTTCTTCATAGTCGGGCGACGCGACCGATCCTCCGGAATAGCCCGAGGTGGCTTCTTTCACTCCTTTGACGTGCTGGAAGACAGCCTGAATTCCCCAAAAACAGCCGCCGGCGAGAACTGCGGTTTGCTTGCCGGGAGTCGAGGCCAGCGGCGCATCGACCGATGGATTGGGAAGAGCAATGCTGCTTTCGGCGGAATTAGCCCGATTTCCCTTGGCGGCAAATACAAAAACCGCGATTGCGACAACCGCGATCACCGCCGTGATTTTAGAGAAGATTGCAGAGTTCTTCGTCTCAGTGCTCATGCAACACCTCACAGCAAATTGGATTCGCGTGAAAAGGAAAAGTTACAACTCCTACTTCTCGCGTCATCACGTGTAAAATCGACCTCTACATGGACTTAACCACGGTTGTGCGCAGTCTAGTTCTTCTCAACCTTTTGCTTGTGGCTAACTGTTTCGCCGCCACGCCGCACGATCCAGCCGTGACGGAGTTAAGCGAATTTTCAGGAGCGAAAGCTCTTCCCGACGGCATTGAAGTTTCCAGCGGAACCGCCATCATTCAAATCACCGCTCTGCGTGATGATGTCATTCGCGTTCGCGTTGGTCGTGACAGGGCGTTGCCTGAAGACGCATCATGGGCCGTTCTTCCTGCTGCTCGACAACAGCGTGCGACCGTGACCCCGGAGAACACCAAGGCAGCCGTCGGTTTCCGGACGAAAAATTTGCGTGTTCAAATCGAGGGTGCGTCTCTGCGTATTGTCGTCACTGATCTTCAGGGTAACATTCTCCAAGAGGATGCCCCCGGCTGGCCGCTGGAGTTTCACGACAAGGCATTCCGCATTTACAAAAAAATGCCCTTGGATGAGCACTACTTTGGGCTGGGCGATAAAGTTGGCCCGCTTGATCGCCGCAACCAGGCGTTCAGCATGTGGAACACCGACGCTTACAATTTTCAGGAATCAACCGATCCAATTTACAAAAGCATTCCGTTTTTTCTGACCATGCGCTCGGGGCGCACGCTGGGCGTGCTTCTGGACAATACCTGGCGCACCAGTTTCGATTTCGGCAAGCAGGCTAACGGCGTGTACTCGTTCGGGGCCGACGGTGGGCCTATTGATTACTACTTGCTCTACGGCCCCGATCCCAAACAAGTCTTGCAAACTTATGCCTGGCTGACCGGGCCTCCGCCGTTGCCGCCGCTGTGGTCTCTGGGTTATCAGCAATCGCGATACAGTTATGGCACCGAAGCTGAACTGCGAGAAGTCGCAGCAAAGTTGCGGTCGGAGCGCATTCCGGCGGACGGACTTTATTTGGATATTGATTTTCAGATAAACAACCGGCCTTTCACCGTCGACCCAGCGAAGTTTCCTAATTTCGTACAGATGCTGGCCGATCTGAAAAAAGAAAATTTCCACGTTGTCACCATCACTGACTTGCATATCGCCTTCTTGCCCAACGCAGATTACGCTCCCTTTGACACTGGCGTCGCCGGCGACCACTTCGTAAAAAATCCCGACGGCTCGATTTTTGTGGGCACAGTGTGGCCGGGGCCGTCGGTGTTCCCTGACTTCACCCGGCAGAGCACGCGCGAGTGGTGGGGCGGCCTTTACAAAACTTTTGTCTCTAATGGTGTCGCCGGCTTCTGGAACGATATGAATGAGCCGTCGGTCTTCAGTACGCCGGATAAGACGATTCCGGGTGATGTCCTTCACCGCATCGACGAACCGGGCTTCAAGCGTCGCACCACCACACATCTGGAAATCCATGAGGTTTACGGGATGGAGAATTCGCGCGCCACATATGAAGGCTTGCTCAAGATTTCGCCCGATGAGCGGCCATTTGTGCTCACACGCGCTTCGTACGCCGGAGGCCAGCGCTATGCGGAGACATGGACGGGAGATAACAGCGCAACCTGGAACCATCTTCGGCTGACGACTCCCATGCTGGAGAATCTCGGCCTCAGCGGCTTTGGCATGGCCGGCGCGGACGGAGGCGGCTTCATCGGAACGCCGACTCCCGAGCTCCTCACCAAGTGGACAGAATTAGCGACGTTTCAGCCCATCGACCGCAATCACAGCGAAAAGGGCGTACCTCACCGTGAGCCATGGGTGCACGGGCCCGAGCAGGAAGATATCCGCCGTCGTTATATCGAAGAACGATACAGACTGATGCCGTATCTCTATACCACCGTCGAAGACATGTCGCGCACCGGGCTGCCGGTTCTGCGCCCGCTGTTTCTTGAATTCCCTGACGCGGCCCCCGACAAGCGTCCGCTCGATCTCGACACAGGAAACGAATTTTTGTTCGGCCCCGATCTACTGGTTGCGCCCGCGCCTTTTCCCGAAAAACCGGACACATATGTGGTGAAATTTCCTCCGGGCGACTGGTACGAATATTGGAGCGGGGAGCGTTTGCATCAGCCGACGGCTTCGGCGGCCGCCCCAATGCAGGCCTCGGTACACCCCACGCTGGAAGTTTTGCCGGTCTTCGTACGCGAAGGCTCCATTGTGCCTATGCAACCGCTAACCCAGAGCACAAACGAAGTTCCCAATGGGCCGCTGGCGCTGCGCGTATATCCCGGCCGCGATTGCAAAGGTTCGCTCTACCAGGATGATGGGAAGACTATGGCATACAAGCGCGGCGAATTCCTGCGAATGCAATTTACATGCGAAGCTGCCGTCGACTCACTCAAAGTGCACATTGGCCAGCATGAAGGCAGTTATCGTCCCTGGTGGACTGAGTTGCGCGTGGAGGTTTACGGCCAGAATTCCGGCGCGACTTATGCGCTGGGCGGTAAGACCGGGCAGGCAGACCTCGATGCCGCACATCACATGCTCAGCGTGACGATCCCCGACGACGGCCACGGGAGCGATCTAGAGATCAACACCAAACCGTAAATACTCGCCGCACAATGTTCGACGTGATCCTCTCATCATTCGTACAACCTCTTTCACCTAAGTAGCCACTAATTGCGAAGTCCTGAATGGAGGGATTTGTGCGCCAATTAACCAGCTTCGTGACGTTGATCGTTCTTGTTGTCGCTGTTCCTGCTCTGGCCGACCAGGTTTCGCTCAAAAACGGAGACCGCCTCACCGGAACCATTGTCCAGTCTGACGGTAAAACCCTGGTCCTGCATACCGAATACGCCGGAGACGTCACGGTGAAGTGGGACTCTGTCAAGGGCATCGAAAGCAGCGAGCCGCTGCGCGTGGAACTGCCGAATGGAAAGACCGCCATCGGTCCGGTTTCGACCACGGATGACACGGTGAAGGTTGCCACTTCATCCGGCGAAGTCGCGGCGCCGGTCGGGAGTGTGAAGAGTTTGTCCCAACAAGCGACTTACGAAAAAATGGAGAAAGCCTCGCTGCTGCAAGGATGGAAAGGCGGAGTGAATGCCGGATTTTCGCTCACCGGCGGCAATAGCGAAACCAAAAATCTGGCGATCGGTTTTCTAGCAGACAGACAGAGTCTGAAGTCGAAGCTGAGCGCGTACGCCAATACGGTTTACGCCACAGGCTCAACCGCAGTAGTCAATCCCTTTCCGCCGCCGGCGACGACGAACGTCACTTCCACAACAGCCAACACGGAAGCTGGTGGCATCCGCTACGACCACGACCTGACGCCGCAGACATTTGCTTTCGTTGCCGCGGACTTCTTCGCCGATGCCCTGCAAGATTTGAATCTGCGCTCGGTGTTCGGCGGCGGCCTCGGCTATCACGCCATTAAAAATGACAACACCACTCTCGATTTTTTGGGCGGCGTCAACTACACGCGTGAGTCCTACAGCACCCTGCAGCGCAACCTGATCGCTCTTACCCTGGGAGAAGAACTGATGCACAAGCTGGGCAAGAGCACCGTCTTGAACCAGAATCTTTATTTCTTCCCGGATCTCAACAGCCTTGGCGATTATCGCGGGACATTTAATTTTGCCTCGGTCACAAAAATCAGCAAATGGTTCGGCTGGCAGAATTCATTCGCGGATGTTTATGTAACCAACCCGCCCGTCGGCAAAAAGCAAAACGACGTGATCCTGACGACAGGCTTGAATGTAGCATTCGGCCACTAAGAAACTGAGCTTGGGAAACCCCGTCAGCGACTGGCTAAAGTTGCAGTAATCTAATTGCATCTCTATGCCGACTAGATACAGATTGTCACAGTGGGCCCGCGCGGTTTACTGCTTCGTTTGCGTCGTAGCTCTGTCGTATTATTCTCGCGCCGACACCGAGTACTACCGACACATTCTTTTCGATAACAGTCTCGAATCTGACGCGTATTACTACAGCGAAGCACGGGCATCGTCGCCTTCCAGTCTTGAAGTTCTTCACGGCAAGCTCCCAGTCAGCCGTGACATTTTCTTTACGCCCCCGAATGCGCTTCGCTTGAAGTGGCGCTCCGTCCCGAATGGCGGATGGGAGGCCAGCATCCGCGCCATGGATTTCAGAAATCGCGAGATGAAGTTTGACGGCGATGTGCTCTACTTCTGGTGCTTTTCAAAAGATGAAATTGCCGGAGATGACCTGCCGCGTATTTGGCTGTCGGACGCAGGCAGAGGATTCTCGCGAGCTCTTGAAGTTGGAAAATTTCAGTCGAGTATTCCTGCGGGAAAGTGGATCCAGGTCGCGATTCCGCTCCGAGAATTTGCCACCGGTTCCGATCATGCGTTCCGGCCCAATCAAACCGTAAAAATCACTTTTTCGCAAGGCAAAGCTGACGGCCCGGAGCACACGCTCATGATTGATGATTTGAAAATCGATGCCGCGCTTCCCTCAGAAGACTCTCAGGTCAAATCCGCCTTGCAAGCTCCCCAAAATGTCGTGGCCCGAGGCTACGAGCGTCACGTTGACATTTCGTGGGCACCGGTCGCATCTCCGGAACTTCAGCGCTATGTTGTTTATCGTTCGCTGGACGGCAAGGATTTCAAGCCAATCGGAATTCAGGTGCCGGGGATCAGCCGTTACGCAGATTATCTCGGCAAGCCCGGAGTTTCCGCATATTACAAAGTCGCAGCCTCAGATCATCAATACCGGCTCTCGTCTTTTTCAAAGGCCGCCAGCGCCACTACAAAAGCAATGAGCGATGACGAATTGCTCACCATGCTGCAAGAAGCTTGCTTTCGGTATTACTGGGAAGCAGCGCATCCGGTGGCGGGAACGACGCTCGAGAACATACCCGGCGACGATCGCATTGTGGCCACCGGCGCCAGCGGCTTCGGCATTATGGCGTTGATCGTCGGTGTGGATCGCGGTTTCATTACCCGCGAACAGGGCCTTGATCGTCTGGCGAAGATTGTCACCTTCCTTGAAAATGCCCAGCGCTATCACGGGGTATGGTCGCATTTTATGGATGGGACGACCGGACAAACTCTTCCCGTCTTTGACATGTTCGACAACGGCGGCGACCTGGTTGAAACCGCCTTTTTGATCGAAGGCTTGCTGGCGGCGCGGCAATATTTCAATGGAGCGAGCGCAGCAGAACGCGGTTTGTTCACTCGTATTTCGCGTCTATGGGAAACCGTCGAATGGGACTGGTACCGGCGTTCGCCAGACAGCCCGGCGCTCTACTGGCACTGGTCGCCTGATTGGTCGTGGTACATCAATCATCAGATAACTGGATTCAACGAATGCATGATCGTGTATCTGCTTGCCATCGCTTCTCCCACCCACGGTGTGCCGGCGCAGCTGTATTATTCGGGCTGGGCGAACCAGAAAGAGTCAGATGCAAAATATCGAAAGAATTGGTCAGGATCTACAGACGGTGAGCGTTACACCAACGGCCACGCTTACTACGGCATCAAGCTGGACGTGGGAGTCGGGTCAGGTGGTCCGCTATTCTTCACGCATTATTCGTACATGGGATTTGACCCGCGCTGTATTCACGATCGATTCACGGATTATTTTCAGAATAATCGGAATATGGCTCGCATCAATCTGGCTTATTCCGAAAGCAATCCCGGTCACTATTCAGGATACGGCGCCAACTTCTGGGGGCTGACTGCGAGCGACGGTCCCGACGGCTATATGCCTCACGAGCCTACGCCTCGAGATGACGATGGGACTATGACATTCACCGGCGCACTGTCATCGTTTCCTTACACACCAAAAGCATCGATGGCAATGCTCAGACATATTTATCGTGATCTTGGAGACAAAGTCTGGGGAGTTTACGGTCCGCGTGACGCCATCAATCTGAGCCAGGACTGGGTCTCCCCGATCTACATGGGTCTGAATCAGGCGCCGATCACGGTCATGATCGAAAACTACCGCACCGGCCTGATCTGGAAATTGTTCATGTCGAATCCAGAGATCAAGCCGATGCTGGAAAAGATCGGATTCAAGCCAGATCCTGCGCCGAAGGCGTCTCGTTCGCAGATGCATTAACAATGCGGCGCAAAAAAAAAGGCATACCCGCTGTCGGGTACGCCAGCTGACGAAACTTATGAACTAGAAGCTGAACCTTCCACCCAGCACCACCACGCGACCGGAGAGCGCACCGGTAAGTGTGCCGAAGTTAGAGTTAGCTATGTTGTTCGAGATGTCGTTCGGGTTGAAATTCAAATTGTTGAAAACATTGTAGACGTCCATGCGCAATTCGATCTTGGCATTTTCACCAAGAACACGCATGTTAGGCAGCCCAAAACCCTTGACGATCGTGAGATCCAGGTCCCTGTATCCCGGCATAGTGAGCGAGTTGCGCTTTACCCCTGGTGGTTCAGGAACAGCAGTTCCGAACGTGGTACCGCCGTAGGCTGTGTAACTCGGGGTAGAGAAGTAAGCCGGGCCGCCATTGGGAAAGTTCGAAGCGGCTACCGTTTTGTAGGCGTCGTTACTGGTACTGTTGCCTGCTCCGCCCAGATAAGCGCCCGGATAGAGCTGGCCATAACTGCACGTACCGCAATAGAGGCTTCCACTGGCAACACTCACTACAGGACTCCATGGGAATCCAGAGTGAATATTGAAGATTGGACTAATCGACCATCCTCCGACGATCTTGTCCACCCAGCTCCGGTCGCCATGGAAGAACACCGGTTGCCAAACCCCATAGAGTTTGAGTGCCTTCCCGATGTTGAAGTCAGAGCGCCCGTAACTCAGATTCGGGTCGTAAGGGTAGTCTTGCTCAAAATATGGGCCAGAACTTGTATCCAAGCTCTTGGCCCAAGTGAATTGAGCGTCGGCCATGAATTGGCTAGAGAACTGATGCTTCAGTTCGGCCAGCATCTGGTTGTAATTGGCGCGGCCGTTCACATTCCAATAGTCTCCGCCCCCGATCTGCGGATTAAGCGGAAGGCCGAGCGTCGCCGGGACAGCGTTCGGGCTCTGATGGAAGAAAATGTCACGGGAAATGCTTCCCATATACCCCAGCGTGGCAATCAAATGGTGACCCAGGTCGTACTCAGTATCGAGAGAGTAGTGATGCACGCGCATGGTGGGGAGGTTAGTAGGGAAGAGGCTGATACCTACTTGGCCGGTTGTCGGGAGGCCATTCGAACCAAAGCTCGAAATTGTGTTTTGGTTCTTAGGATAAGTGGTCAGAGAATTGGGAGAGCCTGCAGTTGCATAGATAATCCCGGGATTGGGCGAGGTCGGCGTTGACATGCTCAGGGTTGGGAATACCACCAATCCCGGATTGTTGACGATGCCCGACGAAATCGCCAGCTCTTCCTGGTTGTAGTTCAAGCCGTAGCCGCCTCGAACAACGAGCTTGTCGTTGAACATGCTCGGGCTCCAGGCAAAGCCAATCTGAGGGCCGAAGTTATCTTTCTGAGCGTTCCATGAATTTCCTTTTTTAAGCGAAAGGCCCGTCAGGAAATTTGCCCCTGCTCCCGGAACCGCAACTAGCATGTTGTCTTCTTTGGAATAAAGCGGGCCAAAGTACGACCAGCGCACACCAACATTGATTGTCAAATTACGGCGCAGTTTGAAATCATCTTGTACGAACAATCCCCAAAGATTTTCGCGATCGTCCTGGCGAATTGTCGTGGGGAAGCCTGTGCTGGGATTGAACCCTCCGCTTTCCTGCTGAGGCGCATCATTGAGGAAATCCCAGATGTTAAAGAACTGGTAGCTCGGGACGCCGCAACCTGTACAGTTTTGAAGGTAGTAGAGTCGCGTCAAATCACCGCCAAACTTAACCGTGTGTCTCCCGATAATTTTGGTAGCTACATCCTTGTAGCCATAAGTCCACTGGTTCAGGATGCTCCCGACGCTAGGCCCAAAGTCATTCACGTTGATGCTGCCGGTCTGCTGGAACCTGTCGGTGGGAAAGCCAACCGGCGATTGCGGATTCGACGTGATCTCATTCCAGCGCCACCCCGCCGCATTGACACGGAATTCGTTGAGGAATGTCGAGGAGAAGGTGCGGTTCCAAATTCCGGAAAAGGCGTTGTTGACCTGATCGTGATGAAAGAGATCGTAGCTGCGATTCCCGTTGTAGTTGGTTCTGGACAAAGGCACCCAGTAGATGGCAAACCCGATACGGTCTTTCTCGGTTACATCCGCATCAAGCCGGCCGTTGTACTGGGAGGCGTTAAAGGTGGTTGGGTCAGAGGTAACGTAGTTCGCCAAATCGGCGACCGTGCCCAGGCCGCTTCCAACTCCGGGGCTGGAGTTACTAGTCCAGGTTGTGTCCTGCGTTCCCAAAGGGCCGGTCAACGGTGTGCCGACGTTAATACCTTGACCCGCGATGGTTCGACAATCAACCCCTTCGGTCAGACCGGCGGTTTGGCACGTTGCGCTAGGATTGGGAGTTCCGATTACACGGTTGCCTGCGAAGGAAAGATACTTCGCCGCGATGCTTCCAGCCGGCGCTAAAGCATCGAACGCCGCGGTGTCGTACCAACCGTTCCCTGGAATATTCGAATTTGGTTCCCGAACCGTCTCGTAATTGAAAAACGCGAAGACCTTGTTCTTCCAGATGGGCCCGCCGATGCTACCGCCAAACTGCTCGAAGTGATTGTCATCCCTCAACACCGGAGTCTTGTCGCCGTTGTAAGGCTGAAAGGCGTTCAGGTTTGGCTGATGGGTAGTGAAGAACAAACTGCCGTGCACATTGTTAGTGCCGCTCTTAGATGTGATCTGAATCTGTGCCCCACTAAAGCGGCCATCCTCCGCGTCATAGCTATTCGTTACGACTTTTACATTGTCGACCGAGTCTTCAGAGGGCGTGATGACCGTCGATCCGCCCCATACCGCGCTAGTGGTGCTGATTCCGTCGATTGAAATGCCGTTGTTTTCGGTCTGGTTGCCATTGGCAATAATCTGCACGCCGTTTTCGGTTTTGAAAATACCGTCTGCGCCGCCGGATTGTCCGCCTTGGGTCTGAGTGCCGGGAAGGTTGTAGTTATCATTGCCAGCTGCTTGTGAGTTATCACCGATGGCCCCCGGTGCTAATGCTGCCACTCTGAGCACGTCCCGTCCAAACGAAGGCAAATGTTGGATCTCGTTGCTGCTGATCGTGCCGCTAATCGTGGCTGTCTCGGTATCCAGCGCTTCGGTTATGCCTGACACAGTGACGGTTTCAGTAGTCGTGCCTACCTGAAGTTGAACGTCAAGACCGTTGGGCTGATCGGTAACAATATGCACATCTTCGAGGACAGTGGGTTTAAAACCGGCGGCCTCAGCTGTCAGACGATAGGGGGCAGGGGGCAGCGCGTTAAATTGGTAAATGCCGTTTGCATCTGAGGTGGAGACCACGGTACGGCTAGTGCTCGTATCCACCAGCGTTACCTTTACGCCGGCGATGGCCGCGCCACTGGGATCGGTCACAGTGCCACGCAGAGAGGCGCGATACTGGGCTGAGGCGGATGACGCCACGAGAAGCAAACCGAAAAATAAGCTGGTCAGGAACAAACGGGAAAATGCGGATTTCATCGGGGAAACCTCCAAACGTGGGGAACTAAGTCTCTGGTGGAACCACCCAAAGATGCTCTTCTACAATGTTGGGTTGTTTCCAGTGAATCCGAAAATCTAGGTTCGGGAGTGAGTCCAGCGGTACTCGGGCTTAAGGGTGCAGCGGTAAACCCGCGTCTGATCGGGGTTGGCGCGCACATTGCAATCGGCCCAGCTCAGAACAAGCGCCGGACCAAGAGGGAAGACAATGCTCTCGCCGTTCAACTCAGTCTGCAAACTCACGCCTTCCGCGGCAGGCGGCAAAGTGAAGTTCAACGCGTCCCCAAAAATGACCGGGTAAGAGTTACGCACCAGGTCGCTCATCATGGGATGGACTACCTCAGCTTCTACAAGGAAAGTAGCTGTATCCGACCAGACCATTGCACTGACGGTGATGATGCGGCCGTCCTGTTCGATTTGTGGTGGTTCAATCCTGGTAAATGGACACGGCCCCGCGATGCATGACGCGCGAATATTCTGGAACTCGTTGCCGACCCCGGCATCCAGAGTGGCTGTTCCGATCGCGGCTTTCCATTTTCCATCCGGCGAACACGGCGGCCGTTCGCTACAGAGCTGATCACCCTTGTTCTCTACCTCAAAGGGTTTCGCCGCACTCGCGACATTCATCACCGTGGCGGTCTTAATCGAATAGCGCACCACTATATTGTTTGAAATAGTCTGCGTGGCCAAGCTGCGCTCGATCGGCTTCTCCGGTTGGATTGGCGTCATTTCGGCGATATAGATTTTTCCCGACGCAAGAACGCTCATATTGAGCGGCGCGTAATCCATGTGACGGAAGCGCAAGGTCACCGGGTGATTGCGAAAAATGCGCTTGCGCAATGCGACGGTAAATAATCCCGATGGATCGGACGACGTCCGCACTGTGGAAATTCCATCGCTCGCGGTGATCTCCACGCCGCCAACCGGCAACTGTTTGCGGGGATCGGAGTTCGCCGTAATCACTGCGCCGCGCAGCGTCGTAGTGCGGTTCTTGACATGACGCACTCCCCACACGGCCACGGCCGCGCCCACCAGCATTATGACGACGACTATGCCAACTTTTCTTTTCCGGCTCATCTCGACTCTTAATATCATGCCGCGATTGCGGCTGGAGGTACAGTTCCATCTCAGTCAATCCTGTGCATCCTCTCACACGGGCAGATCGTTTAACATCGTTCGGTGGCCAGGAGTCCTCGTCTTTCGCGGCGGCAGCTACTTGGGAGTATCGGGAAGACTGCTGCTCTGGCACCGTTTAGCCGGGCACTATCTGTCTTCGGACAATCGTCTGCGGGAAAGCCCGTAGCGCCAGTTAAAACACCACCGTCCTCTTTTTCCCCTGACGACGACCGACTGCTCGATGAATTGGAACGCCTGACCTGTTGTTATTTTTTCGAGCAAGCCAGCCCTGAAACAGGGCTGGTCAAGGACCGCTGTAATGCGCGCAAGGCCGCAAGCGATAACGCCATCGTCGCCAGCATCGCCGCAACCGGATTTGGATTGACCGCACTCTGCATTGGGGATATGCGCGGATATATTTCGCGTGCCGAAGCCCGAGAACGCGTCCTTACAACTCTAAGGTTCTTGCACGATAAGCTGCCGAACCACCGCGGTTTCTTTTATCACTTCGCCAACATCAACACCGGCGAAAGAGTGTGGGATTCGGAAGTCTCTTCGATCGATACGGCAATCCTGCTTTGTGGCATTCTCACCTGCCGCACTCACTTTCGCGACACTGATATCACCCTGCTCGCGCATTCGATCAGCAACCGCGTGGAATGGACCTGGCTCTCTGAGGACACTTCGCTGCTTTCCCACGGCTGGTTGCCGGAGGTCGGATTCCTGCCTTATCGCTGGGACTACTACAACGAAATGATGATGATGTATTTGCTCGGGATGGGTTCGCCGACTTATCCGCTGCGACCGGAAGCGTGGGATGCGTGGAAGCGTATCCCGTTCGACTACGAAGGAATGCGCTACATCGGATCGTTCGCTCCGCTGTTTGTGCACCAGTACTCGCAGGCCTGGTTTGATTTTCGTGGCAAACGCGACAAGTATGCCGACTATTTTCAAAACTCAATAACTGCGACCCGGGTGCATCGCCGCTTCTGCATGGAACTGCATCGGCAATTTCCAGATTACAGCGCCGACTTGTGGGGCATCACCGCTTCGGATTCTCCGAACGGGTACGTAGTGTGGGGCGGACCGCCGGCAACTGGGCCGATCGATGGCACCATCGCGCCCCATGCCGCGGGTGGTTCCTTGGCATTCCTTCCGCAGGAGACGATGCAGGTCTTGCGCACCATACGTAATCGCTATCCGCAGGCCTGGAGTTGCTACGGCTTTGTGGATGGCCTGAATCCCCTGAAGAATTGGTACGACAGCGACGTGGTTGGCATCGATGCTGGAATCACCATGGTTGCGGCGGAGAACGCCCGCACTGGTTACATCTGGAAAGTCTTTATGGAAAATCCGGAAGCGCAACGCGGCATGCAGCTGGCGGGATTCAAGCCGTACAAAGCAGGTTAGTATCGTCCTTCGCTGAACTTCCTTCGTGGTACTTTGTGTCCTTCGTGGTTATTGTTTTTGTCCACAGATCCCACTAATCGGCGGCGTGCGACTGCGTGTATCTGGCTGCAATTTCTGCTGATGCTCTGAGCAGCGTGTCGAGCGATTTCAACTTCGGCACTTCGGCGTCGCGCTGCTTCAGCGCGTCCAGCACCCGTTCTGTCGGAATATTTCCCACGAGAGCATCTTGGGCGAAGGGACATCCGCCCAGTCCGCCGATTGCCGAATCGAAGCGGCGGCAACCCGCGTCGTACGCAGCCAGAATTTTTTGCTCCGCCAATTCTGGCCGGCTGTGAAGATGCGCTCCGATCTCGAGATATGAATATTGTTCCATCACTGCCGAGAAGAGTTCACGGACTTGATCCGCGGAAGCTACGCCTACCGTGTCAGCGAGCGAGATCATTTTTATTCCGCTGGATTCGAGCACGTCTACAGCGCTGACAACTTCTTCGATGCTCCACGGGTCACCGTAAGGATTGCCAAATGCCATGGAAATGTAAACCACGATATCAAGGCGATTGTCGTCGGCTTTTTTCTGAACTTGCTCCAGTTCATCCAGCGATTCTTCCGGAGTCTGCCGCTGGTTCTTCTGCAGAAAAGTAGGCGAAATGGAGTAAGGAAATCCCAACGTGCTCACAGCTTGAGTATTGATTGCCCGCTGCGCGCCTTTTTCGTTCACCACAATGCCGATAATTTCAACGTCATCCGGTGGGTCGAGCTCTTTGAGTACGTCTTCTGAATCCGCCATCTGCGGGACAGCTTTGGATGACACGAATGAGACTGCGTCGATGTGCTTGAATCCCGCGCTGATCAAGGCATTGAGGTAGGACGCCTTCAGGTCCGTCGGAACCGGTTCCTGCAAACCTTGCCACGCATCACGCGGACACTCAATGATTTTGACGGAATCGGACATGCTGCGGTCATTCTAAATCTTCACCAAAAATACCCCAACCCCGTCATCCCGTGGATATACCCGAACCCTGACATCCCGTAGATGTACCCCCCCCGTGTCATCCCGAGCGAAGTCGAGGGACCCGCTTTTTGCTGGCAGCTTCGGTGCCGCTGGCGCACAGCAGGTCCCTCGACTGCGCGGATGATTCGCATCGCGAATCATCCGCTTCGCTCGGGATGACAAATTGGGGATGGTGATGAGAAAGCTATGCTCTTTGAGTGCCGCCGAGTTGCTGAAGCGCGGCAACGATCTTCGCTGACCAATCGTTGACCTCGTCCTCGCGGAGGGTGCGTGCGAAGGACTGAAATTTTGCGCGCAGCAAAATCGAGTAACTGCCTACCGGAACCGATCCGCCGCGGAATATCTCAACAGGCGAAAAGTTGCGCAGGTCTTTCAGGTGGCTCGACTGAACTGCAGCTTTGATTTTGTGAAAAGTGATTTCATCTTTAAATACGAATGAGAAATCGCGCTCCACCGCGGGAAATTTCGGCAGCGGACGGTAAAGCATTTCCCGCCCAGCCCGCTCATAAAGCCTGTCAGCAAATATTTCCGCGATGAAGACCTCGTGGCGCAGCTTACTCGCGGCAGCAACCTGCGATTCAAGTTGCCCGAATTGCGCCACCGTTTCGCCGTCCAGCAGAGCCCTTGCCGAGTTTCCCGGCTGGTAATATTCTCCGGTTTCTGAGTCGAAGGTCAAAGTCTTGCGCTGAAAAGTACGCAGCAGGGTCGCCACATCTCCCTTGAACGAACGAAAAACATCCAGCGCCGATTCCCCTTTGCTCTTGTCCAGCATCATCCCCTGAGGGATGTCATGTTGCAACGCCGCGAGTGTTGAGCCGAGGCAGATGCGGCGATGTTCCGTAGCGCCCTCACCCGCAGCTTGATAAACGTCGCCAATCTCGAAGAGCCGCACATTTTCCGTCCCGCGGTTCAGATTGTAGGCGAGCATGTCGAGCATTCCCGGAACCAGCGAACTCCGCATCAATGACGCTTCTTCGCTCAGCGGATTGGCGAGTTCGATCAGTGGCGAGTCCGAAAACGTCTCTGCGTCTTCGTGCGAGATGAAGCTGAGCGACACGGCTTCGTCATAGCCCAACGCCAGCAGGAAAGAGCGCAACTTGGCTTCCTTGGCGGCATTCGGGCTCTCGATGACGGCGCCGGAAAATGCAGGCAGGGTGTTGGGAAAATTGTTGTAGCCGTACAGGCGTGCAATTTCCTCGATCAGGTCAATCTCTTGTTCGACATCAAGCCGCCAGCTCGGAATCCGAACCAGAAATTCCGGCTGCGACTCGGGCTCCGGAACCAGGTCGAAGCCCAATCGCTTGAGGATCGCGACAATCTCGTGCATCTGCAGTTTGCTGCCCAGAATTCGCTGCACTTGGGCAATGCGGATTGCGATCGGCGCCTGATCAAGTGCGTGCGCGACGGCATCGATCTGATCGCCAACTAATTCGCCGCCGCCGGATTCGATAATCCGTTGCGCAACCAGGGCGCACGCCAGGCTGGTTGCCGCATAGTCCGCCCCACGCTCGAAACGATGCGATGCGTCAGTGTGCAATCCATGCCGCCGCGCAGTTTTTCGGACTGCTACCGGATCGAACCAGGCAGATTCGATCAAAACATTCCTGGTTCTTTCGGTGATCATGGTGTCGAAGCCGCCCATGACTCCGGCAAGCGCCACAGGTTTTTTGGCATCCGCGATGATCAAGTCGTCGGGCGAAAGCTTACGGTCCACTCCATCGAGGGTCTTGACGGTTTCGCCCTGCCGCGCGCGACGAACGATGATCTTGCCGCCCTCGATCAGATCAAGATCGAACGCATGCGTGGGATGGCCCATCTCCCACAGCGTGTAGTTGGAAGCGTCGGCGGCATTGTTGATAGCGCGCTGATCGACCAGCGCTAGACGGCTGGCAATTCTCTCCGGCGAGGATTTGATCTTCACCCCGCGAATGATTTGCGCGGTGTAACGCGCGCACCCTTCGCGGTCTTCGATTTCGATTACGAACGATGAGCTCCTGTCGGACTTGTGGGAGGGCATGGCTTTCGCCGCTGGGGTTTCAATCGCTTTCAGCGGAACCTTGTACAAAGCCGCCGCCTCGCGTGCGACCCCATAATGATTCATGGCGTCGGGCCGGTTGGTTCCGATTTCCATTTCGAAAACGGTATTCGCGCCTTCACCCGAAATGCCTTCGACCGCGATTCCAATCGAAGTCAGACCTTCAGCAAGCTGCCGGTCGTCCACCGTCAGATCGACAAATTCGCGAATCCAATATGCAGACAGTTTCATTTAGCTCAATTGAAAATCAGCTTCGTCATCGCCGAAACGTTTTGCGGTGCCACCGTTTGGTTTTGCTTTTGGCCCACGACGCACGACCAACGACGCACGACGCATTTAAACAAACTGCTGCAAAAACCTCACATCCCCCTGAAAGAACAACTGCAGATCATCGAGACCGTACTTCAGCATGGCGATTCGGTCGACGCCCATGCCGAATGCGAAGCCGGAAATTTTCTCCGGGTCGTAGCCGTTGTGCTTCACGAATTCGAAAACGTTCGGGTCGACCATGCCGCAGCCCAGAATCTCAATCCATCCCGTCTGCTTGCAGGGACGGCACGGCGCATTGTCCGAACCGCGCTTGCCGCTGCCGCCGCACACGAAGCACGACACGAACATTTCCGCGCTCGGCTCGGTGAAAGGGAAGAACGACGGCCGGAAGCTGGTCTTCACATCTGATCCAAACAGCGCCTTCATGGCGTGGTCGAGCGTGCCCTTCAAATCGCCGAACGTAATGTTCGTGTCGACCGCCAGGCCTTCGACCTGATGAAACATCGGCGAATGGCTGGCGTCGGGCGGATCGTTGCGATGCACTTTCCCGGGAATCAGAATTCGCAGCGGTGGCTTCAGCTTTTCCATGGTGCGAATCTGCACCGGAGAAGTGTGGGTACGCAGCAGCAACTGCTCGCGTCGCGGCTTCGCTTCCTGGCCCGCGATGAATAAAGTGTCCTGAGTGTCGCGCGCCGGATGGTTGGGCGGAAAATTCAGCGCCTCGAAATTGTAATAATCGGTTTCGATCACCGGGCCTTCGGCCACCGAATATCCAAGATTGCGAAACACCGCGATGATCTCGTTCTGCGTGCGGATGATCGGGTGCTCAGCGCCGATCGGCCGGCGGATGCCGGGGAGGGAGATGTCGAGGGGTCGGCCAAGTTCAGCTTTCTTCCATTCGCCCGAAGTTTCGATTCTCCTCCCAACCGTCTTCTCAAGGGCCCGCAATTGTAAGTCGAGCGTATGCCGTTCAAGAAATCCTTCGATACGTCCCTTGAGTTCATTGAATCGTCTACCGACATCGCCTTTTGTTTCGGAAGTTGCCTTGTTAAGCCAGACCTCGCGAATCTGCGTCAAGATACCGGACTTACGCGCGAGCCACCTGTCCCGGTGTTGTTTCAGTTCGGTGGCATCGCTAACTTGTACGGCTTCCAGCTGAAATGCATCGAGAACTTCGGCAAACGCCCTGTCGAGTGCGCCGGCCGAGAAATCTTTCAGTTTGGGAACGGTGTATGCCACGTTTCACTCAGCCGCTTCAGCGGCGATATTTAATTAGCCCACCACGTGAGTGGTGGGAACCGTTGTAGAGCATGATCGAGTTCCGAAGGAACGGCACCTGCACGCTAGGGTAGTGTCGTCCCTGCGGGACTCTGATTCCTTTGCACGCCCACCCCCGCACTTACGTGCGGGGCTAGTTAAATTCCGCCGCTGCGCGGCTCGTCTCGGAAGGTTCAGACGGATTCGTCGACCCCGGCTCCAAAATCGCGCGCCTTCGCAATCTTCCAAGAATAGGTTCCCCGACTCCGCATGATCATCGCTTCGCGAATGATCATGCTCCCCTCGGAATGACAAAGTATAAGGGAATGTATGCGGCACGGCTCAAGCCGTGCCCTGACACGAATCTCTCGATCAATGCTTTTGCTGAAAGCTGATGGCTGATGGCTGACGGCTGCCTTACGCTGCCCCTTTGATCGCGCCCTTCGCCTGCTCGGCGAGGCTCTTAAAGGCTGCGGCGTCTTTGACCGCGAGGTCGGCCAGGATCTTGCGGTCGAGTTCCACCCCCGCCGTCTTCAATCCATGGATGAACTGGCTATAGCTCATGCCGTTCAGCTTGGCGGCCGCGCCGATGCGGACGATCCACAGCGAGCGGTACTGGCGCTTCTTCTGCTTGCGTCCGGAATAGGCGAACTTCAGTCCGCGCTCGACGGCTTCTTTCGCCGAACGATACAGTTTTGATTTTGTCAGGAAATAACCGCTGGCGCGGTCTAATATCTTTTTCCGTTTGGCGCGGCGTTTAGTCCCGCGCTTTACACGAGGCATGTCTTACTCCTTTTTAACTTCTAAATTAGCGGCTGGAGGCAGGATGTGCCTCTTCACTCGCTCTTTAGCTCTTAGCCATTAGCATTTAGCCCTTAGCCAAACCGGGTCTGGTTCAGCTAAAAGCCAAGAGCTAAAGGCCAAAAGCTAATTGATCCCTAGTACGGAATCATTCTCTTTACTTTCGGCGTATCCGCGTCGCTCACGATGACACTGCCGCGAAGGCCGCGCTTGCGCTTCTTGTCCTTCGAAGTCAGGATGTGGCGCAAAAATGCGTGCGACCGCTTCACTTTTCCGGTCGCGGTCTTCTTGAAGCGCTTAGCGGCGCCTTTGTGTGTTTTTAATTTAGGCATTTTCTGAACTCCAACATTTGGCAATTAGCACTTAGCCGGCAGGGCCTTTGTTGACCAAGTGCTAATTGCCAAATGCCAACTGCTTGATTTTTACGCTTGGCTCGCCCGCGGTTGCGCCGGCGGAGCCGCCTGCTTTTCTCCCGGCTTCTTCGCGCTTGGCGCGAGAATCGCGTGCAGCGTGTTGCCTTCCTGCCGCGGCCGGAATTCTACGATTCCGCGCTCGCCGATATCTTTTATCAGCCGCTCCAGAATCTGTCGTCCCAGACCAGTGCGGGTCATCTCGCGCCCGCGGAAAAAGATCGTGGCCTTTACCTTGTCGCCTTCGTCCAGAAAACGCAGCACGTGATTTTTCTTCGTGTCATAGTCGTGATCGTCCACATTGATGCGGAACTTCACTTCTTTGACCGTAATCGTCTTCTGGTGCTTCTTAGCTTCGCGGTCCTTCTTCTCCTGTTGATAGAGAAACTTCCCGTAATCCATGATGCGGCAAACCGGAGGTTGCGCGGTGGGAGAGATCTCTACCAGGTCCAAGTTCTGTTCGCGGGCCATTTTGAGCGCTTCAAAGGGAGGCATAATGCCGATCTGTTGGCCTTCATCGCCAATCACGCGAATTTCTTTCGCGCGAATGCGCTCATTTGTGCGGATAAAACGCTTGTCGATACAAACCTCCGTTCACTTTCTAACGACGTGGAATTAAAAATTATAGCATGGGACGCGGGTTCCCGGCCTTCAACCCGCATTCCGTTCCGGCGGCCGGCTGGCTTGTACTTTTTTATCCACCAGCGCTTCAACAGCTTGCAGGACTTGGTCTTCACTCATGGAAGTGGAATCAATCACCGTCGCGTCATGCGCCGGAACCAGTGGGGAATTGGCCCGTGTTCGGTCGCGGCGATCGCGCTCGCGCAACTCAGCCGCCATCGATTCGCTCGAAGTTCCACGTGCCGGCTGCTGATGGATACGCCGCTGTTCGCGGATCACCGGGTCGGCGTCGAGAAAAATCTTAATTTCCGCATCGGGGAAAACTGCGGTTCCGATATCGCGCCCTTCCATCACCACGCCGCCGTTAACGCCCAGTTCGCGCTGGCGCGCCACCATCCATTCCCGAACTTGGGGATGGACCGACACCCGCGACGCGGCCTGCGAAACATCGGCTTCGCGCACGCGATGAGTGACGTCGCGGCCGTCAAGCATCACCCGGTTTCCGCCCAAGGTTGGCTCAATTTTGATCCGCGACTTGTGAGCAAGCTCGGTAAGCGCGGCCTCGTCCTCAAAGGATAGGTCGTTCTCAATTGCCTTCAGCGCCAGCGCCCGGTACATGGCGCCACTCTCAAGATTCGCATAGCCGAGCTTGCGGGCCAGCCGCGAAGCGATAGTGCTCTTGCCGGCTCCGGCCGGGCCGTCAATAGCAATGATGAGTTTGCGAGTGGGATGGTCGCTCATCTTTCCGGTTGATTGTACATGGACTGTTTGGAGGTTCAATCAATGGGTTTCGATCTTTTGGGTGGCGGGAACGCGCGGAACCGCCTGCGTCACCTGAATCACCGATTTGTGTCCCACCGAAGTGAAGCTGAACTCGCGTGCGGCCAATAGCGCATTCACTGCTTCTCGAACTTTCGAACGAGGCACAAAAGTCCCGAAGAATGCTTCCAACTCGGGCAGATCGGCCGCGATCACACACTCCAAGTATTTCGAAATCAACGCCGAGAGCGCCGTATTCACCGAGCAATTGATTCCCTCGGACACTGCCTCTGGCGCCCAGCGCTGCAACACGTCCCACGACGCGCCTTCGCGCTCATGGTAATCGACGCGCGTGATACGCAGCTTCGACCACAATTCGGCGAGCGATTTATCCAGCGCCGGCACAGAAATTCCTTTGCCAACGTCTTCCAGCAACTTCGATTTCGAAATTGGCCCTTTGCGCTGAATGATTTGGTAAGTGTCGCACGCCAGTTCGGAATACGGCGACCGCGGCCCGGGCTTCGGTGCTTGCTTGGGGTTGCGCTCCCCGGCCAAAGTGTAGAAATAAGGAAACGCCGAAGCTGAAAGCAGCAGCGCATTGTTCTCGTCACCGAGGTTGGCCTCGTATGCAGACTTGTCGCGCAGCAGGCGGACCATAAGTTCCGTTGCATCCCGAGCGCGTGGATCGGTGAGAGCATTACGCTGCGTAGGAAGCTTCTCGTCCGAGCCCAGGCACGCGCCAACAAAAGTCGGCACCAGCGAAGTTCTCGGCGCAGGCAGCGGCAGCATCAGGCAAAACCCCACTGACTCGACAAAACTGCGCGCGTCTTCAAGCGTGCGCACGGCGTTGCCGTTGAGGCGCCACTTATCGCGGCGAAGCTGGATGAGTTCTTCAGAAGTCATAAAAAATCGGCTGTCAGCTTTCAGCTATCAGTAAAAACTTTGTCCCCGCTTGACGCGCGTCAGATCCAACTAACGCGAAAGTGAACTTCCGCGCCAGCTGTTTTGCTGAGAGCTGACGGCTGAGAGCTGACGGCTGAGAGCTGACGGCTGAGAGCTGACGGCTGAAAGCTGACGGCTGAGAGCTGACGGCTGAAAGCTAGATCCTCTTAAATGCCCGCTGGATGTCCTTCATCGAGTATCGCAGAACCACCGGGCGCCCGTGCGGGCAGGACATTGGACAATCCGTCTTCGCCAGTTCGCGCAGCAGCCATTCCATTTTATTTTGCTCGAGCGGCATGTTAACTTTGATGGCCGCGTGGCAGGCGATTGAAGCCGCGATTCGCCCGCGGATCTGGTCGAGATTCAGCGCCTGATCTTCGCGCGCGAATTGCTCAAGCAACTCGTGCAGCATTTGTTCCACGTCGCTGGCTTCGAGTCCGGCGGGAGCGATCTTAATCGCGATACTGCGGGTTCCGAATGGTTCAGCTTCGAAGCCATTTTTCTGCAGCTCGTCAGAAATTTCCGCGAACACCGCCTGCTGCGCCGGATTGAGTTCGATCACGATCGGCATCAACAGGCGCTGGCTCTCCACCTGCCGCTGTGCCCGCTGACGCAATACTTTTTCGAACAACACGCGCTCGTGCGCGACATGCTGGTCGATGATCCATAAGCCTTCGGCATTTACCGCCAAAATGAACGATTCGCGCAATTGCCCCAAGGGCTTCAACGACGAGAGCAGCGGAGCCTCGGAGTCGAGGACTTCATCGTCTGCGATCGCCGGAGCACAGCGATCCGCCCCGAAAGCCGGTTGCTCTCCGCCAAATGTTTGCCGCGGAAAACGCGCTACCGGAATCGCGGCGTTGGCCTCGATCTCGATGCTTTCAGAAAAATGAAGCCGCTCGGCAACGACCGGCTCAGGTGGCGCTTGCAAAGAGAAGATGTCCGGCGCTGCAGCTCCTGACAGTGTCGGGAATGTCGAAGCTGCCGCTGGGCCTGCGAAGCGCGCGCCGGGCGTTAGCGAAGGGCTGGCGGTGGGGTGAGCGCGGATTTCTGTCACAAACTGCGGCACCGGCCGCGCCTTCATCAGCGCCGCCCGCACCGAGTCGCGCAGGAAATCGTGGATGACGGTCTGCTGGCGGAAGCGCACCTCGGTCTTTGACGGGTGCACATTCACATCGACTTCGGCATTCGGCATTTCAAGAAACAACAGCACCACGGGAAAAACCGTCGGCGGAAGAATGTTGCGGTAGGCATCGGTCAGTGCGTGCTGGATCAAGCGGTCACGAATCAGCCGGCCGTTTACGAACGTATAAATGGAATTGCGGTTCAGCTTCTGGATCTCAGGCTTCGAAACAAAGCCATGCAATCGCAAACTGCCTGCGTCTGTGGGGAGACGGGCGTCCCGCGCGTCCACCTCGTCTTCTTCTTTCCTGCGCAACCACGGCGGAGGTTGCGGCAATCCCACATGCGCCAGCGGCAACTCGGCCGCCAACGAAATCAGTTGATCAAGCACTTCCCTCCCGAATACCTGATAAACCCGGTCACTGTAACTCGCCACCGGAGGCGCCACCAGCATGGCGTTCGTAGCCGAGTGCAACTCGAAATGCTTCTCAGGATGCGCCAGCGCGTAGTGGGTGACCAGCGATGCGATGTGCGACTGCTCCGTCGATTCCGCCTTTAAGAATTTTTTTCGTGCTGGAGTATTAAAGAAGAGATCCCGAATGGTGATCGAAGTTCCCGCCGGAAGCCCGGCCTCGTCCACGCGGAAGATTTTGCCGCCGGCGATTTCGACGATGGTCCCGGACTCCTGGTCTGCAGCCCTGGTCTCAAGCCGCAAACGCGAAACCGAACCAATCGACGGCAAAGCCTCACCACGAAATCCAAGAGTGGCAATGTTCAGCAGGTCTTCCGCATTTTTAATTTTTGAAGTTGCGTGCCGCTCGAAAGCCAACAGTGCGTCGTCGCGCACCATGCCGCAGCCGTCGTCGATGATCTGAATCAGCTTTTTGCCGCCAGCTTCGACCTGAATTTTCACCCGCGTCGCGCCGGCATCGAGCGAGTTCTCGAGCAGTTCCTTCACCACCGACGCCGGACGCTCGACCACCTCGCCAGCCGCGATCTTATTGGCAACATGCTCGGGAAGGACGTGAATACGGCCCATGGAAGTTAAGCCAGTTTCGCAGATGGAAGCAGGGAAGGCAAAGGGCGAGGATTGCAAAACCCTCCATTCGTTTAGAGGCCACACTGGGTTTCCTTCCTGTACCTTCGTGCCCTTTGCGGTTTGAAATTTAACTAATTCTCCCAAAACACGGAGAAGTAGGACACCGGCGATTTTGCAAAAATCATAAGTGACGACACTCGCCTCTTGCCTGAGCTGGTGGCACAATAGGGCCGATGAAAGATCATGATGCCAATCGGCACCCGGGGCCGTGGCGAGTTATGCGGGTGGACTCGGAGGTTGCAGGCATCATTGTCGCTATTGGCTTTCTGGCGATGGGCTTAGTGAGTATGCCTCTCGGGACATGGTTCGTACTCGGATGTCTCGTGCTTGGCGGTGTCTTCGCAGCACTGCTCCGTTTCACTCCGAAGCGCCTCGTTGCAGTGGTTGCGGGAACAGTGATCGTTCTCGTTATGGTCGCGCTCTGGTGGGTTGGACGTCCTCCGCAACGCCCGCGCACTATCTCATCCAACGCGCTCCATGTCGAGCCGAACAACGTTGGGTTTACGGTTCACAAGGCAGGTTACTGGTTGGATTGTCGGTTCGACAAGATTGCGAATGTTGATCGATGCAGACTTACCGATGCAAAAGGAACCCGGTTGTTTGAAGACGTGTTTCTTCCGTGCGTAGGCCAGCGCCCGCTTCCTCAAAGCGAGTTGGTCTTGAACACACGGCGGACGGGTTACACATGGACCCAATCCCCGGATAAGAAGATCAACGTCCCCGTCGTTTACTTAGAGGACGGCCAAATCTTGCTGCCGCAAAGTCTCTACGCACAAGCGAGGCAAGAAGTCTATTGTTCTGATTAGAAGTCAGTTTGGGAAATCACGCGCTATCACTCAGCACCGCGTGATTGGAGATCCATCGTCCCAAAAATAAAACGGCAGGGCCGACCCCTGCCGTTCTCAGTCTTGCCTCGATCTTTACTTACTTGCCGCGGTTGACGGCCTTCTTCAAATCCGCGCCGGCGGTAAACTTTGCCACGCGACGGGCAGCAATTTTGAGAGTCGCCCCGGTCTGCGGATTGCGGCCATTGCGCGCCTTCCGCTGCGAGACAGAGAATGTGCCAAACCCGATCAAAGCGACGCGATCGCCTTTTTTCAGGGCGCTGGTGATGCTATCTACGGTGGTATCAATCGCAGTGGCGGCTTGGGTCTTGCTTACCCCGCAACCCGATGCGATCCGGTCAATGAGATCAGCTTTATTCATGTTTGCTCCTGGGGAGGGTTTCCTTTTTCTCAGCGACTTTCAGCCCCACGGCTGAACGCTCTGCAATTCGTTGAGCGTGGAAACTCGCCGAAAGCTATTTAGCTCCTCGATTTCAGAGTTGTCAACTGTGAAAATCCGCGCCAGATGCCGGATTTGAGTACCCTATCGTACAAACCCGGCGTCGGCTGGCGACTTGGACACGCTGGTACCGAAGGAGCGTCTCGCAGCGCTGCAGTCCCGGAATGTCGACGAATGGAGCCACCGTGGAAGAGCGGCCATTCATGGTTGCGTCTATTCTCGGCATTCCAAAACGAGCTTTAGTTCGACAAGCCGCCTCAGTCTCCCGAGGGAAGAAGAATTTCTTCACGCGGCATTTCGACCGCCGCCGCCATGGGGAAGAACTGCTCAGCCTCGGTTGATCCCTCTAACGCAACCGTAGACGAAGCGCCCCCGCCCACCACTTTCGCCACCAGATCAAAATATCCCGTGCCGACGAAGCGCTGATGTTTTGCGCCCTCATATCCGATCGACTCGCAGGCAAACTCTCTCTGCTGCAATTGCGAGTAAGCCTGCATTCCGCTGTCTCTGTAACCTTGCGCCAGATCGAACATGCTCAGGTTGAGCGCGTGGAATCCCGCCAGGGTCACGAATTGAAACTTGTAACCCATTGCGCCCAGTTCTTTCTGGAAGCACGCAATCGTCGCCTCGTCCAACTTCTTCTTCCAGTTGAATGACGGCGAGCAGTTGTAGGCGAGCATTTTGCCAGGAAATTTCTCATGGACGGCGTCGGCAAAGCGGCGCGCTTCTTCAAGATTCGGCTCTGAAGTTTCGCACCAGATCAGGTCAGCATAAGGCGCGTACGCAATCGCGCGGGCGATAGCTGAATCCAGCCCGCCGTGAATGCAGAAGAATCCTTCGCTGGTGCGCTCTCCGGTCAGGAAAACGCGGTCGCGAGGATCGATATCGCTGGTCAGCAAATGCGCACTGTTCGCGTCAGTACGGGCGAGCACGAGCGTCGGCACATCCATCACGTCCGCCGCCAGCCGCGCCGCCACCAGTTTCTGAATCGCTTCCGACGTTGGCACCAGGACCTTGCCGCCGAGGTGTCCACATTTTTTCGCGGAAGAAAGCTGATCTTCAAAGTGAACGCACGCCGCGCCCGCTTCGATCATGGCCTTCATCAGTTCGAACGCGTTCAGGTTTCCACCGAAACCAGCTTCCGCGTCGGCCACCAGCGGGGCAAACCAGTTGACGCCATTCTTGCCTTCGCTGTGGTGGACCTGATCGGCCCGCTGCAGCGCGCGATTGATTTTGCGCACCATCGCCGGAACGCTATCGCTCGGGTACAAACTCTGGTCGGGATACATTTCCCCGGCATTGTTCGCGTCGGCGGCGACTTGCCATCCGCTTACATAAACTGCCTTCAATCCCGCGCGCACCTGCTGAATGGCCTGGTTCCCGGTCATCGCGCCCAGCGCCGCAACATAAGGCTCACTCTGCAACAGATTCCACAGCGTTTCCGCACCGTGCCTCGCCAGCGAGTGCTCGATCCGCATCGATCCGCGGAGGTTCTCGACGTCCGCCGAGGTGTAAGGCCGGCTAATGCCTTTCCAGCGCGGATCAGATTCCCAATTCATTTTGCCGTTTCGAGTTGTGGTTTTTCCATTGCTGCTCATAGTGGTCTCTCTTTTAAGCTCTCGAATTCCCCAAAATTCGTGCGGTCTCCGAAATTTCTCTGTGTACCTCTGTGCAACCTCAGTGTTCCTCTGTGGTAAAGCTTTTCTCGGCATTAAATCGGATCAAACTCCTCGTTCATCACCATCGCCTCAGCGATCCGCCGCGCCTCGCGCAAAGTCTCTTCATTGCCTTCGTCCTTGCGATTGGTGTCCGAAAGCAGGTTTCCCAGTTCCTCGTCGAACAGGCGATGAACAAACTGTGCGCTGTGCGGAATTTCTTCGCCCGATTCATCCGTCACGCCGCCGTGACGCATGCGTTGCGCAATCATCAGCCGGTAAATGCGGTCGGTCGCCAGATCTTCCATGTAACCATCCAGCAGGCTGGCTCCTTTACCGTTCAGCACGCCGTTGCGATAGCGAATAATCGTTCTCACCGCGGCCCGTGTCCCCGCCACCGTTTTCTTTCCAAAACCATTCAGTGCCGGCCGCAAATTTGGATAGCGCTCGCTTTGCGGAGTCCGCGCATTCAGTTGATTCGGAAAAGGGAACTGATCAAGCGCGATCTGGTTCTGATCAGGATGCCCGGTCCATGCGCCATCCATGCCGCACACGGCTTCGTTCTTCTTGTCTTTCTTAAGAACGTCAAGGGCCCGAGTGTTCAGCTCCGCATCAGCCCTGCTGGGATAAAGCGCCGTCATTCCGCCGATCGCCAGCATGCCGCGCTTATGGCATATCTCCGGCATCAGCTCGCGCAGGTTTTGGAAAAACGGCACGTCATGAGGAATGGTGTTGCGGTCAGGAAAGACCCAGTCGGGATCATTCAAATTGAAATCGATCAGGCTGGCCATGTAATCCCAGCGGCCGAGGTTCAATCCAAGGATGTGATCACGAAGGTTGTAAAGAAACTCTTCCATCTGAAACGCCAGCGGATGCGACTCAACCAGCGCCATGCATTTGATGTAATTGCGCGGCCATCCTCGCGCCTCGGCGATGGACTGAAACACGTCGCGCCACCACAGAGCTTCTTCGGCTGATTCCGACTTCGGAATGTAAAAAGACAGCGGATGCTTCAACTCGCTCGGATCAACTCGAAACGCAATGCGGGCCACATCGAACAGCGAAGCTGAAGTTGGTTCATCAAAAATTCCAGCCTGCTGAATGTGCAGCCCGCGCGGCCGGATCCAAATCACAGTCGCGCTGGGTTGAATTCCGACTACGCGATCGCGTTTCCGGTCCGCGTAAGTCAGCGTGCCGCGCAGCGCCGCGAGCACATTTTCCACCCCTAGCCGCTGGTGCTCCCACTCGTTAACGGTGGAATCTTCCAGGTCGAGCATGAACCCAGGCGCGCCGGAGTTCAGCATCTTGACCACGAGTTCAGCATCGTCGGCCGGGCCAGTCATCTGATTGCGCTGGTCCCGGCACCATTCAGGCAACTCGATGTGCCAGCCGTTCCGCACGGCGTGCCCCGGATATCGATGCACCGGCTTGTCCCCGGCATGTGAATCCGCCAGCACCATGCCACGGTCGGCAACCAGTTCGTCACGCCGAGAGGTCAATTTCTGGTGCAACGGTCTGAAAAATTCTAGAAATCCTTCGGGAAGATCGCGATCGGCATTGAAATCCGCCGGTGTCGTGTTTACCTGGAATCCGCTGATCTCCGCGCCTACACTCGAACCTGTGGCCATCTGTCTCTCCTCGGCGAACCCGCCAAAAGCGGCTCTGGACGGCCAAGCCGCCGCTGTCGCCCGTTTCGGCCCATCGCGCCAGACTCATTGTTTGGCCGCCGGGTAATTCGGTCAAACGGAACCTTTGGATTAGTCTGATAACCAAAAGTTATCGTACAGGCTTTACCTGATAAAAATATGTTGTCAGCCGTATGCAGGGCAGCTATATTCAGTAGGTTGCAGGGGGACTTGCGTCCCCGCCTGTCCCTGAATGTGACTAGAGGTGACGATTTCGACGGGCGAGACGCCCGTCTCCCCACAACCCTCGAGCGAAAACCATGGAAATCGCTCAAATCGAGACCTTCCTCGCCGTTGCCAGCTTCGGCGGATTCCATCGCGCCGCAGAAGCTCTCCGCCTCTCTCAACCTGCCATAAGTTCGCGTATCAAAGCTCTAGAAGAATCCCTGGGCGTGGCGCTTTTCGTGCGCTCCCGCAACACCCTTACCCTCTCGAGCGCCGGGCGCATCCTTCGTCCCTACGCCGAGCAGTTGCTGAAGACCGCGTCGGTTGCGCGGCAGGCGGTACACCAGCTCGACCCCAGCACAGACGCGCCGCTGCAAATCGCCGCCGGTCTTTCGATTTCGGTCTACTTCCTGCCCGAGGTCCTGCAGAAATTCCAGAAGGCCTTTCCCAAAGTCAGCATCAGCATTCGTCCCGGACACTCTAAGGAAGTCCTTGAAATGGTTCTGGGCGAGGAGGTCGAAATCGGCTTAGCGCGTTCATTGCAGCATCCCGAAGTCGAAACCATTCCGTTGCGCGATGATCCGCTCTTGCTGGTCTCGAATCCCGACCAGCTTCCCAACAAATCTGGACGCGCCCGCCTTGGCGAAGCGGCCGGATGGCCCTTGATTTTTTACGAGCGCGGATCGAGTGACTGGACTTTGACCCGCGGCCTATTCCGTCACGCGGGCCTGGTACCAAACGTTGCTCTAGAAGTAGACACCATCGAAACTGCCAAGCGCATGGTCGAACGCGGCCTCGGCATGTCATTCCTTCCTTTGATGGCGGTAGCGCCCGAAATCCGCCGCGGCGAACTGTGCACCATCAAACTCATTGACGCCGAACCTTTGCATCGCAGCCTCGACATCATTCATCCTCGCCATCGCCCGCTGCGTGCGCAGGCGCAGTCGTTCCTGCAGGTGGTGCGCGACCTGATCAAGCAGAAGCCGAAGGGAAGGGGCGGGTCGAATGCGGGGCGAAAATGAAATACAGCTTTTAGCTGTTAGCTCTTAGCCTTTAGCTAAAACCCACGTCGTCAGAGGGTGGATGACATCTTTCCGGGATCGCAACAGATTCCACACCCTTTCCGAAAAGCCAAAATCCCAAGCTACAAGCTAGGAGCTAAAAGCTAAGAGCTTCTTTTCCCACAAACTTTCCATAACTCCACAGCTTGTTCACAGCCATTCCACCTCTGTGGACTTGCGCAAACCCATTCTCCCAGTGCACATTCAAAGTAGAGACTGTGTTCATGAAAGTTGCTGCGGAAGTTTGTCCGGTTTGTGGTGGAAGTGGGTGGAAGTCCTCGGATTCTAACCGCCGGGTGGTGCGCTGCGATTGCCGCCTGAAGTCCCGCGCCGATTCACTGCTGGCCTCGGCCCGCATTCCCAAACGTTATGAGCACTGCGAACTTTCGAATTTCGAATTCGAAGGCCCGCATGCGCATCTGGCTCGGGCACGTATGGCGGCTTGCCGCTTCGTCGAAGAGTATGGCTTGGAGAACGACAGCAATGGCCTTCTGATTATCGGCAGCATCGGCGTTGGTAAAACTCACCTTGCCGTCGGCATTATCAAAGAATTGATTCTCAGCAAGGCGACCGCTTGCCTTTTTTACGACTACCGCGAGCTGCTGAAGCAGATCCAGAATTCCTACAACGAGTCGGTGAAGGCGACCGAGTTGGAAGTTTTACGACCGGTTTTTGAAACCGAAGTTCTGGTGCTCGATGAACTCGGCGCGGTGAAGCCGACAGAATGGGTTTGGGACACGGTGAGTCTAATCCTGAACACTCGCTATAACGACAATCGCACTACCATCATCACAACTAACTATCCCGATGAATCGGCGCGCGAGACTGCCGGCACGTCAGATTTTTCCCGCGCGCAGCGGGCTGTTCGCGGCGAGACGCTCGGTGACCGCATCGGTGAGCGCATGCGCTCCCGCCTTCACGAAATGTGCCGCATTGTGAAAATGGAAGGCGCCGAC
This sequence comes from uncultured Acidobacteriota bacterium, assembly GCA_963702345.1. Lineage (GTDB taxonomy): Bacteria > Acidobacteriota > Terriglobia > Terriglobales > Acidobacteriaceae > Gp1-AA145. The sequence goes on from CAVPCD010000005.1 coordinate 205,452, forward strand.
TTCCGCCAGACCTTCAAAAGCGCCAGCTTCCGTTAAGTTACGCGTGTCTGTGTGGGGCGGACACTCTTGTCCGACCTTTTCTCTGGGGCACCATCGTCTCAATACAATCTGAAACTCACCTCAATGTTGACTCGCACCGCTACTGGAATTCCGTCCTTCATGCCGGGTGAAAACTTCCACATTTTGACGGCGTCCATCGCTTTCTCATCCAGCCCCATACCAAGCGAGCGCGCCACGCGTATGTCGCGGGTCCGTCCTTGCTGATCGACAACCACCGAGAGAATGACTATTCCCTGATGTTTGACTCTGCGAGCCTCTTCTGAATATTCCGGCTCAGGATCGTAGAGGGCCCTCGGAGCCATAATTCCACGGCCCATAGTGGATATTCCACCGCCTGTGCCCGTGTCCGAGCCAGATCCATACCCCAATCCATTGCCGCCGCCCAGACCCGTGCCTGACCCGCTTCCCGCTCCTCCGCCATTACCCGACCCATTCGACGGCACCACGATGTTGGACGAAATCAAGTCTCCAAGTTGGTTAGACTGCGGCAGCTTCAAATCAGGCGGGCCGACTACGGTTGGCTCTACCGCTAGCAACGGAACCGCTCTCCGCACCACGATCGTAGCCGGAGCAAGTTGCTGCGCGCTCATCTTTGGAGGCGTTCCCTTTGTGACAGGAACAGAGCTGTGATCGCCTGATCCGCCTCCGCCGCCATTTGCCAAATAAGTCAGCTCAGGAGTCGTTGCGATTGATTTGAGAATCGGCCTGCTGCCCACCCAGATTCCCGACGCGATAAGCACGATCAATACGGTGTGCGAAATGAAGGAGACCATGAAACTGCGATGATCAACGGGAAATATCCGAAAGTCTTTAGCACCGAAAATCGGGAGTATCTCGGCGAACGCGGCGGCACTTGTGACCTGTTCAAAGGATGGCTCTCGAGCCGCACTGACGGAATACCCTTCCAGCAGTTCGGCCTTCAGCCGTCTCTTGAATTCGGGATTTGGAACTTCGCGCAGGTCGGTAGCGATTGTCCGCAGAGCATGCCATTTTCCCGCGATCTCGACCTTGGCGCCTGCAAGCAACGATTCCATCTCGACATTCAATTCATCGGCATCGGCTTGTCGATTCATATCTTCCTCCCTATTTTTTCGCGGAGATTCTCCAGAGCCCGGAGCTGAAGCTGCTTGATCGCTCCCTCGCTGCGTCCAAGCTCGGTCGCGACCTCTCGTATACTGCGCTGCTCAATAAATCGCCGAACGATGACCATTCGCTGGTCAGGCATCAACGATTCCACCAATTCAGCCAGGATCGCGCTGCGTTCGATCTCCTCAGATCTGCCCTCGTCCCAGTCTTCCTCCAGCTGATGGGGATTTTGGCCCAACTTTTGCCAGTGCGCCCTCAGCACGTTCGCCGCAATCCCGTATAGCCAGGAGATAAAAGGAGTCCCCTGCCATCGAAAACTTCCTATAGAAGCCAGCGCCTGATGAAAAACCTCGGCGGTTAGGTCCTGGGCTTGATCTCGCGAGCCGACGCGACGTGCGATGAATGCGTAAACCCGATGAAAGTTTTGTTCGTAAAGCTCGGCAAAACGGACTGGCTCACTTTGCGCCGCCTTGATCTGCAGGCGATCGTCATCTTCACGTTCAACAGTTTTCACTGCAATCTCCGCGGATTCTTCTTCCAACTAGGTAATGAGCCGGGAGGCATGAAAGGTTATGCGGCTTACTACAATTTTGTGAGATGCAGGAGTTGAGTGGGAAGAGGGCTATCTTTGCTGCAGGGCGTCAGCCCGGCTGAGGGTGAGCACGACAGTCTGCGCCAGGCGTTCAACAACTGCGACATCGCCCTCGTCAAAGGCGCAGGGCTGGGTGGAGAAGACTTCGAGTAGGCCGACAATATCTCGTTCGTAAAGCACCGGGGCTGCGAGGATAGACCGAATATCCAACTGGCGGCAGGCTCGGGCATCGACACGCGGATCGAACTCTGCGTCGTCGCAGCGCATGGGCTTTCCTAACCGCATGCATTCGCCACTGAAACCTCTGGTGACGTCAACCAGCGTTCCGATTGGGAGAACCGTGGTCCCGGCGACTGCTCGGCAGACCATGCCAGTTTCGTTGCTCAGGGCCACCGCAGCCCCAGTTCCGCGAGTGATCGAACACGCCCGGGTCACGATCAGTGTGAGCGCGGCATTCAGGTCTGTGCCGAGTGACTTGAATTCATATTGCACACTGGTAGAACTCGATCCGTTTCCGTTACGGCCATTTCCGTTGTGGCGATTTCCCGGCTGTGCCTCCAGGCTCAACGCCACTCCGTGGCCATTCTTCGGCTGTCCGGCGCCACTATAAGAAGACTGCTCCCGCACCACCCATCGTGGGGCTTTCCAACTCGGCGCCGACGCATGACTGGTGAGCCACTCCCGCAGTCGCACCCTCGACTCATCGGGCAGATCAGAAAAGCGAACTCCCGCCCGGCCCAGCGCATCAGCCCAAGCGACGTAGCCGGTCGTCTCGAGATAGATCGCTGGCTCACCCAGAGAAATGTGCAACGGGACGCGAGTGTGCTCCTCGAGCGGTGCCATGGTTTGCATGGACATGCCCTCCTCGCTCAAATCGAGGATCATGCCGCCAGTGACACCGTCAAAACTGGCGAACGCCGGCGTATTGACCTTATGGCGGAGCGAGTGGCGCCTCTCGATTGCAAGGTTATGGTTCACAGCAGGCCTTTACTTCTTACGAGCCGAATTAGTGGGCGGCTGGCCAATTGCAGTAATTCATATGATGGGCGCAACGGAAATGAATGAGAAGTACACGCGCAGGTACATACGCCGGCGAATTCGGCTATTGATTCATGGCTTGGCCGGACTGCTTCCTTGGATTCGTTTTGCGGTTTGGTTGGCATCATTTTGGTGCAACACCAGGTCTGTTGCCTTACCCTGGGCGTCAGTATCGAACCTGATCTGCGCGTCGACAACTTTCAGGAAGTAGTCGCGATCACTCTCGGGAAAGATCTCAAACTTGGGTTGCCCTGTGGCTTGAACGAAAAGTTGGTTTCCTTCGCGCGTAATGGTCATAACAAAATTCGGCGCCAGCTGATACTGCCCTACGTAGCCCTCGAAAATCTTGGGATCAACCACCACTTCTCTGTGTTCTTTGGGCGGCTGCCATAATGGAACAGCCGTGTTCAGCAGATGCAATCCAATGTCATCGAGCCCTTCGGCCGTCTCCGCATTCGAAAGCACGACCGCACCCACACGATTTTTTGGATCAAAATCCATGAACGATCTGAATCCGCCGGTTCCGCCGTTGTGCCAGACAATCTCGCGACCATCCTCCGTCAGAACGTGCCACCCGAGAGCAATTTCTAGACCTGGCTGGCCGGTGGGACGTCGGACAGTGAGCATCGCTGCCATCGCCGGCGCAAGCGGTGATTTTGTGTAACCAAGTTCCGCAGATAGCAGAGTCAACAAATCGTTTGCGGTCGAGCGCAGCGCGCCCGCGCCAGCCAGAGTTGGCAGATCCCAAGCCAACACGGGCTGGAGATTTGCGTCGTGTCCGGTGGCGAATCGCGCCTTCATCTCCGGGGTAAGCGTGATTTTCGTGTCCTTCAGTCCCAGAGGTCCACAAATACGCTGCTCCACCAAGGCCCCGTAATCCATGCCCGCACGCCTCGCAAGAACGTGTCCGAGCAGTCCGACTCCTAAATTTGAATATTCATACTGCGAACCAATATCGCGTGTGAGCTGATAGGTCGAGAGAAATTGGTAGAGCTGCTCGACAGAATAGTCCGCGTACGGATTCGCCGGATCCTTTGGGGTCAAATTCGAAGGCAGACGGGGCAGGCCCGACGTATGCGTTGACAGATCTTCTAATGTGATCTGCCGTCCGGCACGCTCAGGCACTTTCACTTCCGTTGGCAGATACTTCGCGACCGGATCATTCAGTGCAACTTCGCCCCGCTGAACCATGTCCGCCAGCAGCAGGGACGTAAAGACCTTGGTCATCGATCCGATTTCGAAAATTGTGTTGCCGTCGAGCGTGCGCTTGTCACCAGAGGCTAGGCTGCCGTACGAAGTGATTCTGCGCCCGGAAGAGTCGATCACGCCGACGACAATGCCCACGCTCTGGTGCTCTTTGTCGATGCGATCGACCAGAATGTTGCGAATCTCGGACTCGGTTGCCACGGCAGCCGTCGAAGGCGACTGCGCGAGAGCGGCTGAGGCCATAAAGATGTATATAGACGCGAGCGCGACGATCGTAGATTTCATCGTTCCTCCTGCTGAGGACCATGCAACTCTGCCGATGGAATCCTACACTTCACTCCACCATCCGGTTGTACTTCTTCAAAATCATTCGCAGCTGATCGTGTGGCAGCGCGATCACTTTGTGATTATTCACGCCGGTCATGGTTTCAGCCGCCACCATGGCATTGACCACCGCTTCTTCCGTGGCTTGCACCGTGGCAAGAAATATCGAATCAAGCTCGCCGTTGGGCATCATGGTGATTTGGTGAAGCCCCTTCGGCCCGATCGCTCCCGGGTTCGCCGTTGAAAATGCAATGAACAGATCGCCTGAGCCGTCGCCCGAGTAGCTGCCATTGCGCCCGAGCCCGAGAGTTACTCGCCGAGCTACTCGCTTCAACTGCGTGGGAATCAGTGGCGCATCGGTCGCCACTACGACGATGATTGACCCGGTGTCATCGTCCCAGATTTTAGGCGCCGGAATTTCTCGCCCGACGTTTACCCCTGCAATTCGCAGTTCCTCGCGCTCTCCATAATTGCACTGCACCAGAACTCCCACTGTATAGCCGCCCTCTTTCGCGCTGAGCAACCGCGACGCGGTTCCAATTCCTCCCTTGAATTCGTTGCAGATCATTCCCGTCCCGCCGCCGACGTTGCCCTCTTCCACTGGTCCACCATGCGCCGAGTCGAGTGCGTGGATCGCGTCTTCCGCAGTCACGTGAAATCCATTGATGTCGTTCAAATATCCGTCCCAGGTTTCGGCCACCACCGGCAGCGACCACCAGTAGCCTTCCATGTCGGCCTCGCCCCGCTTCACCTTCCAGCGGATCACCGCATCGCGCACTACTCCCACGCTGTGGGTATTCGTGATCATCACCGGCCCATCGAGAAATCCCGAATCTTCCACCCAATGCGTGCCGGTCATCTCGCCGTTGCCGTTCAGGTTGAACCATCCGGCAAAAACCGCATCGCGCGAATCTTTCCCCCGCGGCAGGATCGCAGTCACTCCCGTCCTTACGGGCCCAACTCCGACCTTCAGCGCGCCTTCGCCCGAGATCAGCGTGGTATGCCCAACCTCGACGCCCTTCACGTCCGTGATCGCATTCAACTGCCCGGGCTTGCCATCAAATGGCACTCCGAGATCGCGCGCCCGCGGCTTATTTTGTGCCGCCACTGATAAAGTCCAAAAAAGCAGAGCTGGCAGCCACATCGTGCGGTTCACTTTGCGCATCCAAGTCCTCCAGAGTTGCGAAACGAAGACTCGCAGTATACGAGACACTTATGACAAGAACATACCAACGCGCGCGGACGCGGCGACCGAACGTCCGAGCTGAGCGGAGAAAGAAAATGGAAAATTGGAAAAAGTTTGTGCTGGCCGGGTCTGCGGGGCTGGCTGCAATTCTTTTGATCAAGGGGAATCGCACCGGCGGTCTGTTGTTCAGCGGCGTGGCCTTAGCCGCCTTAGCTTCCGAATATCCCGACACCTTCGCCGAGATTCGCACCCAGCTGCCGGCTTACATCGAGCGGGGCACAACGGTGCTTGAAGTGGCCTCGCGCATCGGCGAGCGTTTCGCCGACGTTGCTGAGAGCCGCGGCAGCGCCTGGTATGAAGCTCTGTTGAGCAGCTAGTTCGGATCGCAAAACAACGCGCCGCTGACGCTCGTTCCACTTCATGGATCCGCGCAATATCTGCGCGAAAAATGGCTGCCCCATATTCTGAGGTAGCCATTCATTTTCAAATTCAAAGTTAAAACAAAAACTGTCTTCAAACTCGCTGAATCGCGCTTGTTTTAGGCGACGCGCTTTACAGGCCGCTTGCGCGCGACCTGCACTACCGACAACGGCAAGCGCATGGTGCGCGTGCCCGGTTCGCTGCTTCCCGTCACTTCGATGGCGATTCCGCCTTCATTGTGCGGGAAAGGATCCGACACGATTTGGAGTTCCTGACCGTATAGGCGTACGCGTTTGGAACGCCCATAGCCAAGATTGATTAACTTCCGGCAAGTATCGTTGTCTGCGGAGTGATCAACCTCAATCGTCATGTGTTTTACCTTGGCCGCTGGGGTGGCAACTCGGCACCCTCATTTTAGCTCTCATCGGCTAGATTAAGAAGTCGGGTCTTCACTGTATACGCAAGTATATGAAATAGCAGGAGTTGTTATTGTTTCAGCCGTTTTTTCCACAACGGCAACAGATCCGTAGAGACGTAGCTCGCTACGTCTCACCTATGCGCGCTCAGACGTCGCGAGCAACGTCTCTACGGCATTAACGCCATTGCTACACTGATCATCATGGACCACAATTCCCGCCTGCAACGAACGCAGGCTGCAATGGAACAGCGCCGCCTCGACGCGCTTCTGATTACTTACCTCCCGAACATCCGTTATTTATGCGGATTCACCGGCAGTGCGGGCGCGCTCCTGATTACCACTCGCGACAAGGTCTTGCTGACTGATGGCCGCTACACAGAGCAGGCGAAGCTGGAGGTCAAAGGCGCGAAAGTAAAGATCGTTAAGAAGTCGGCGTTGGCAGCCGCCGCAGAGTGGCTTCAAAAACATCCGCGTCTGACCCGGATCGGCATCGAAGCCGCTCATATGACCGTCGCCGAACGGGATTCCATCGCCAAGGCAATGGGGAAGGGAACAAAGATTATTGCCTCCCCACCGATCATTGAACCGCTGCGCATGATTAAAGACGCGCACGAAATTGCCGCCATTCGCGCAGCGTGCAAGTTAGGCGTCGACTTGTTTCGCACCCTGACGGCGACTCTGCGGCCCACGGTTATCGAATCGCAACTTGCAGGCGAACTCGAGTTTGCCGCCCGGCAGGCAGGTGCCGAGCAGATGGCATTTCCCACCATCATCGCCGGCGGTGAACGCTCGGCGCTACCGCATGGCCGCGCATCCAGGGTCCCCATTCCCGTGGAGGGATTCGTGGTCTGCGATTTCGGTGTTATACTCGCGGGCTATTGTTCTGATATGACGAGAACAGTACACGTGGGTCGGCCGCAAACCGAGGCGAGTTCAGCCCACGAAGCGGTAAAGGAAGCCCAGCAGGCGGCGCTTGATGCTGTAAAGCCCGGAGCGACCTCGGGCGAGGTCGACCACGCCGCCCGCAAGCTGCTTTATAATCGTGGATTGGGTAAGTTCTTTACCCATTCGACAGGCCACGGGTTGGGCTTGGAGATCCACGAGGCGCCCAAAATTGCCGCCGCACAGAAAGAAGTGCTTCGGCCGGGCATGGTCATTACCATAGAGCCCGGAGTTTATCTCCCCGGCAAATGGGGAATACGCATCGAAGACACGGTTGTGGTTACGGAGACAGGCTGCGAAATTTTGACTCCCTGTCCCAAAGATTTGCTGACGCTCTGAATTCGTTTTCCTAGAGTGCGCGGACGGCGAACCGCGCATTTTCTGCGCTCCGAATCGAGAGAAGGGTATTTGCCCTTCGCGGTTTCGCAGGGTGGGAACCACTAACGCATGAACCAGAAAGAGCTCAAAGAACTCGTCGAGTTCCTCATCGAGAAAGACATCACCGAGTTCGAACTCGAACGCGGTGACGTAAAAGTGCGCATTAAGCGGGGAACACCGCAGCCGGCGCAAGCTTCCGAGAGGATCATCGCGGTCTCTGCGCCGCACCCAGCGGTGCAGGTTTCGGGCGCACTGGCGCCGCAATTTTCCGCGGCTGCTCCCGAAGCTCCCGCGCCTCTGGCCGCCCCTGCTCCTCCGCCTCCGGAAGAACTGCACATGGTGAAATCGCCGATTGTCGGCACCTATTATGAGTCTCCGTCTCCCGGATCGCCGCCGTTCGTGAAGCCCGGAGACTCAGTGGAAGTGGGCCAGGTGCTGTGTATCGTCGAAGCCATGAAATTAATGAATGAAATTGAGGCCGACGTGGCCGGCGAAATCGTCAAGTCTCTTATGAAAAACGGCCAGCCCATCGAGTACAACCAGGAACTGTTCGCGATCCGGCCAAAGAAGTAATTGATTCTCTCTCCTCAGGCTCGAAGCTTGCTGATGGCTGAGGGCTGACAGCTGATAGCTAATTCATGTTTAAGAAAATCCTCATTGCTAACCGCGGTGAAATTGCCCTTCGGGTGATCTGCGCCTGCAAAGAGCTGGGAATAAAAACCGTCGCCATCTACAGCGAAGCCGACCGCAACTCGCTGCCGGTGCGCTTTGCCGACGAAGCCATCTGCATCGGTCCGCCGCAGCTGTCGTTGAGTTATCTGAACATTCCCGCCGTCATCAGCGCCGCCGAAATCGCCAACGTCGACGCCATCCATCCCGGCTATGGCCTGCTTTCCGAGAACGCGAACTTCGCCGAAGTCTGCGAGACCTGCAACATCAAATTCATCGGCCCACCGCCGGAAGTCACCCGCTTGATGGGCGAAAAAGAAAAAGCCCGTGGCGCCATGAAGAAAGCCGGAGTCCCCATTCTGCCCGGGTCTGAAGGCGTTCTCGGCAGCGAAGGCGAAGCCCTGGAATGGGCGAAGACTGTGGGTTTTCCGGTGATCATCAAAGCCTCTGCCGGCGGAGGTGGGCGCGGCATGCGCATCGTGCGCTCAGTCGAGGAACTTCCGGCATTGTTCCATGCGGCGCAATCCGAAGCTGCGGCTGCCTTCGGCAACGGCGATCTCTACATGGAAAAATATGTAGAACACCCTCGTCACATCGAATTCCAGATTCTGGCTGATCAATACGGGACCGTGGCCAGTCTCGGCGAGCGCGAGTGCAGCATTCAGCGCCGCCACCAGAAGCTGCTTGAGGAATCACCCTCCACCCACGTGACGCCGCAACTCCGCGAAGAAATCGGCCAGATGCTTTGCAAGACGCTGTCCGAGATCGGGTACGTAAACGCCGGAACCATCGAATTCCTAATGGACAGCAACCGCAAGCTCTACTTCATTGAGATGAATACTCGCATTCAGGTCGAGCACCCGGTCACGGAAATGGTCACCGACGTGGACCTGGTAAAGAGTCAAATACTGCTGGCTTCAGGTGAGCGGCTCGAGGATGTGCTCCACGGCCCAGTAGTGCCGCGCGGTCACGCCATCGAGTGCCGAATCAACGCCGAGCATCCCGAGAAGTTCACGCCGTCCGCCGGCAAAATAACCGCCTTCAACCCGCCGGGCGGCACCGGCGTGCGTATCGACACCGCGGCCTATGCCGAAGGCGTCATCCCGCCGTATTACGACTCGTTAATCGCCAAGCTCGTGGTCCGCGGCAAAGACCGCGACGAAGCCATCTCACGCATGTCGCGCGCACTGGAGATGTTCATCGTGGAAGGAATTTACACGACGATTCCTCTGCACCGCAAAATTCTCGCCGACCCCGAATTCCGTGCCGGCAACACCGACACCAACTTCATCGAACGCTTCTTCGCCCGCAACGCCAAAGAAAAAGAAAAAGAAAAAGCGAGCTAGCTACGTGTAGCGCGTGTGCTCGTGTGGCGCGGACACTCCTGTCCGCGTTGCAGCGATAAAGCGCTTTCCAGATGGCTGACGGCTGAAAGCTGAAAGCTTCTTTGCATTTCCTGTGCTTGACATGTGGATAACGCGTCCAAAAAACTTCCCCGGAATTGTTTCGCCCGACCGATGCTGCAGCCGTGGAACGTCGAAACCCTTGTCAATAGCGGGTTTTATGAATATGGCGCATCGTGGCGCAACAATTACAACCTCGCATTACTCTCGCGCCACTGCACCACGAATGAAGAATTGACCACTCACTGTTCAGCGCGTAAATTCACAATCAATTCACATAAAGTTCCAGCCACGGATTCGAGCATCGCTTCAGTGATCTTCGAAACCTTGAAACTTTGAAACCCTGAAACCTGATTCTGCCGCTGGAGTCCACCATGTCCGATGTCTGGAACACCTATCGCACTCGTTTTCTGGTGCGGGCGCAACAACTCACCGAGCCTATGACCTTTACCGATGTTCTCGGCCGCGAGCACCACGGCAATCCCGGGGATTATCTGGTGCAGTCTCCCCATGGTTTGCGAATCGCGCCCCGCGAAGTTTTTGAGGATGTTTACGTTCTCCTCAAGGGCGAAGAGAGCGAACTTCCCAGCCCTTCCACCGCGGTTTCAAACCCCGAAAGTCTAACCATCTAAAGCTCAATGTGGAAAAAGCGTCCCCCAGCAGGAATTCATCCAGTTAATTCAATGCGATACAATATATGGTGATTAGTTGTTGACAGGCACAACATACAGCAGTACTGTTGCTATCCCAGAGGCAGTAATTGCGGCCCGAAAAGGACCGCGATTCGTAACAGAAATGGGACGCAGCTTGCGGCCGAGGTGACCCCAGCGCGTTCTTCAAAATCAATTGCGGCGACCGTTCCCCGGGCTGAATTCTGGCCGGTCGGGAACGCAACCTCCAACCAGAACTGATTCAAGGAGCGCGCAATGGAAAACATTTCGCAATTGGTCGAAAGTTCGTTGGCCCGGCACGGCGTCACGGCGAACTTCGACCATCTCCGCTTGCAATGGACGAGTTGGTTCCGCTGTGAGTCCAGTTTTAGTGTTTTGCTTGCTCCCGCCAAGCCTGGAATCTTCGCCTTGGGAGAAGAGATTATTCCTCCAGCAGAGTCCGCGGGACTACGGGCGTCCTCGCCCGTAGGCAAGCGCATGCTGGCGCTGTTTCAGGTTTCCGACGCAGATGACCTCGGCATGGCGCTGGGCCGGTTGTTTCTTCCCGGCACTCCGCTACGTGAACGTCTGACTTCAGGAAAGTGTTTCGCCCGCTATGCCGTGGTCGAAGATCCTGGTCAGCGTCAGATCGCAACCGAAGTTTTTCAGCGCTGGATGCAGGAGTCAGCCGAAACCGCCTCGGGCATCGAAACGTGTGGCGCGGGCGCCCTCGCCCGCGAATCTGTAATCAAGCCTTCCACTTCATTCGCGTGGGGTATGGAAGTTCAAGAACGGGAAGTAGAAGAATTAAAACGTCCGCAACCGCTGCCTTCCGGCTT
>CAVPCD010000006.1:0-225000 GCA_963702345.1 uncultured Acidobacteriota bacterium
CGTAATCGGCAGGTCAGCGGTTCAAGTCCGCTCGTCGGCTCCATCCTAATCCCTTTGACGTATATCAGTTAACGAATCCTGGCCTCGCACCAGAAGCCGGTTTTGGTGCCCCACAAGGCGTCCCGAAGCCTCTGACCCTCCGATTTTCGGCGAAATCTGAGAGCCGGGCGGCTGTTTAGTTCTGTTATTTCGTATGGGGAAAACGCATCGCAGGAAAACGACAGCGCGCAGCCGAAGCATTAACCGTAGAGGACACAGAGTTTCACAGAGGAAAATTCACGGAAAAATTCTGCCGCTTGGTTGAGCGGCGAAAATTCAGCCGTCGCCCCTGGTTCACATTTCTTTACCAATGGAACCAAAGAGAGTTTCTACTGCACTGGTATAATCCTGCAAAATCTGGAAGGCATACAAGAATGTTCCTGGCCGCGACTCTTGCCCTGAGCATCTGTTCAATCGGCTGCGGCAGTATAGATTCGGGACCCGTTACTCACACCCAAAATCCCTTAGTCGCGCAATACAACGTCTCGTTGCCGCCGGGTTCATCTGCCGCGGTGGAATTTGGGCCAGACACAAATTATGGGTTCGTGACCTCATCGGTCCCAGCTACCGCGCCGACGGTGCCCGTTCTGGTCGCGGGCATGAAACAGAACTCGACATATCACATGCGGGCTGTGATCACGCATGCAGATGGCAGCAAAGAGTTCGACCAAGATCACGTGTTCAAGACGGGAAGCGCACCGAGCGGGCGCACACCAATTATGGCAGTGACGTTGCCGTCTGGAGTTACGCCAACGCCGGGGATCGAACTGGTGTCCCTAAACCCACCACCGAACAATCCGGGAAATTTTTTGCGTGTGCTGGCGCTGGATCCGGCCGGCGATTTGGTCTGGTACTACGACTTTGATGAACGGCTGGGCACCGCGCAACCTTTTAAGCTATTGCCCAATGGCCATTTCCTGATGGTGCTTTTCGGGGGAACTACCGGACCTGGAGGAATGGTCCGGGAAATCGACCTTGCGGGAAAAACCATTCACGAATTTACCGTGGACCAGCTTAACCTGTGGCTGAGTGGCGCTGGATACAAGTGGAAAGCAAACGCAATCCACCATGACATTGTGGAGTTGCCCAATGGGCATCTTCTTGTATTGGTGAATACGAAGAAAAAATTCACCCACTTGCCTGGGTATTCGAGCGCCACGATGGTACTCGGGGATGCGGTCATTGATCTGGACCAGAATTACAAGCCGGTGTGGTCTTGGTCGTCGTTCGATCACCTTGACGTGAACCGGCATCCGATGTTGTTTCCCGATTGGACCCACACCAATACCATCGCCTATTCGCCTGACGACGGCAATATTCTGCTCTCGATGCGCAACCAGTCTTGGATTATCAAGATCGATTATTCAAATGGGCAAGGCAAGGGGAATATCGTATGGAGACTTGGCTACCAGGGGGATTTCACCCTGCTCGGCTCACGCTCTCCCGCAGATTGGTTTTTCGCGCAACACTACGCGAATTTCTTTTACGGTCAGAGAAACCAACAGCTGCGGCTTGCGGTCTTCGACAACGGAAATAACCGGTTCCCGGATTTCACCGGGAACATCTGCCCTTCGACCGTTGGCGACGTGCAATACCCGTGGATGACATTTTTTGGCCGCCATGTTCCTGATTGCTACAGCCGGCCGGCGCTTTTTGGGGTGAACGAAGCGGCACGGACTGCGCGGCTTTTGTGGTCGCAAGTTGTTCCCTACTCCTATTGGGGTGGTGTAACCATGGAGACGACGTCCAGCAATATGCTTTTTGATATCACCAATCCGTCGGAGCAAGTCGTTCGAATCGAGAGACAGAAGTTACCGCTAATGAGGGCGATGTTAGAAGAACTGGCGATCCTGGTCGTGGTGCTGGTAGTTTTCTTTTCGCCGATACCGAAGACTTTTCTTCCACTCGCGATTATTCCTCTGGTTGTGATCGTTGCGTTGCTCCCAGGGTTGGGCCTGCTCGCGGTGGCTATTGGGCTAGTAATAGATGCGGGAGTTTTGGTGCTGACTCAGGAACCCCGGAAACCCGAAGCGACACGAGGTGGTCCCTGGGCTTTTTATAGTGATATGTTGGCAGCGCTGCGGCGAATTAATCGTCCGAGTTTTTTTGTGGTGATTGCGATAGCGCTTTCGTTTCTGCCTATGTTTGCGCCGCAAGAAAAGCTCAATGCGGAAGTCATGGAGGTCACGCGTCAACCGCCGGCGCAGCTCGTATGGGAGCTCGATATCAGCGGACAGGAATCGTATCGCACGGTACACTTGCCCAGCCTGTATCCGGAAGTTCAATGGTGAATCGAGGCATACTGGCCCACAACAGAGGGCAGCGCTTAGCCGATATAATGATAGGGATGAATCGGCGCCGCGCTGTTCTGTTCACTATTCCATTTTTCCTTCTGGGTATTCCTGCGTATGCCTATGGCGACCCAACCGGCGGGACTCTTTTTTCGGTGCTGCTTCCAATGTTGGCGGCAGTTTGGGCGATGTTTTTGATCTTTGCTAATCGCATCCGGCGGGGGATTTCGGGATTGTTTGGTAAGTTGCGGGGAGTAAAGCCGGAGGAAAAAACTGCTCCCGACGCGCAAGACCAGCACCTTTCATCTGACTAGGCCGAGCGGCTTAAAGTAAGCCACTTGTCCGGCCACGCGTAACCTTTAACGCGAATCAGACTGCCCCATAATTCATCCACTGAATTTTTCTGCTCAGGTGAAAGTGCCAAGCGATTGCGCTGGTGTTCGGCAACGCTCGCAATATATTTTTCCAACGCGGGCTGCGCATCTTCGAAACCCGGTAATTTCAGTTCAGAATAAATACGTTTCATTTCGCTGAGCGGATCGGCAACGAGGTCTTCATAACGCACACGAGATACGGTTTCCGGGGCCAAATTGCGAGTGCCTTCCGCGATTGCTTCTTCGTGGATCAGATATGCGGCTAGAACAAAGTTTTCGATCTGCTCTGACGAAGCCGATTCGAGGCTATACATATCCAGCAGCGTCTTCCAAAGCTTGAGGTTCGACGCAAAGACTTCATACGGATTGCGTTCGATGATCACGAATCGCGATCCGGGAAACAGCGATGGCAGGAGGGGGAACCTGAATCCGTGGGTTGGCGATTTAAGCACCATCGGTTTGCCTTGTTGGACGGTGAGTTCACGAAGGAGCAATTGAATCGTGCGTTTCCAGCGATCTTGATCTTCGGCTGAACGTCGGCCCAAGTCGAGCAGCACCTTCGGGTCATCCATCAATGAGGGCACGAGCAGCGCTTCATAGGGTGATGGCGCGCCCATACACAGCAATGCGAACTCGTCTTCCTGCGGCGAGGTCCATGAATATTGCATGTTGTCCATCGGACGATAGGCTTCCTGTTTGCCGCGGCGTTTGTGAAATCCCTGCTCGGTAAGCAGAAAATGGGCGGAGTTCATGCAGGCATAGGTGCTGGGGAATCCAAAGCCAGTATTGCAGCAAAACAACTCGTGTAAGAAAGTTGTTCCCGACCGCCAAAAGCCCAAGAGAAAAATTGGCGGGGGAACTTTAGCTTTTTCGACGGCCTCGGCGTGCGCCACGGATTGCATTTTTGCCAGCAGTGAATTGGTGGCGCTGGTGGTCCCGTACAGCAGGCGAGTTTTGAATCCGGCAATCGAACGGGAGGGGTCGATCTTGCTCGAGATCCGCCGCCAGGTTTCGCGCGACAATCGCAGTCGCTGCTTCATTTGCTGCTTCGCTTGCGATGTTTGTGCCATGCCCTGTCAGCGAATTTTACACAAGGGGAAATAAAAAGCTTTTAACCGCAGAGGATTCGCCGAGAACGCAGACACTGCGCCTCGACGCCAATGTCTTCCTATACGTGAATCCAATTGAGCAAAATAAGTGCAAGGCTGCTACAGCCCACGATGATCCACAGGACGAGTGCCTGCATTAGCGGACGTGCGCCAACCAGTCTGATCGTTTCTTTACTCAAGCCTGTGCCGATCAGGAATAGCGTGACCGTGAGTCCGATTTTCCCCAAGTGATCTAGGACAGCAAAGGCTGCGTGAAAAGATGGTAGCCAGCTGTTCATCAGCGCGGCGAGGCAGAACAGCAGGATGAACCAGGGCCACTGTATGCGGGCTTTACTTTTCAAAGTAGCTGCCGTAAGTAACGAGAGCGGAACGATCCAGAGCGCGCGCGCAAGCTTGATCGTAGTTCCGATGGCGAGAGCGATGGCCCCATATTTTGCTGTTGCACCGACAACGGAACTGGTGTCATGAATGGCGAGAGCGGCCCACAGGCCGAACTGTGATTGCGTCAGGTGAAGGCCATAGCCGATTAGAGGAAAAAGAAAAAGCGCGACCGAATTAAGAATAAAGACCGCGCCCAGGGATACGGCCATCTCTTCTTCGCTCGCGTTCACGATCGGGCCGACCGCTGCAATGGCGCTGCCCCCGCAAATAGCCGTTCCGGCGCTGATCAAAAATGCGCCTTTTTTACCGACGCTAAACAGATAGCCGAGACCCATCCCGATGAGCATTGCCAAAGTTATGCTGCCAGCTGTGTATATAAAACCTGACCGTCCCGCATAAAGAACCTCGTGCATATCCATGCCGAAACCGAGAGCAACTACCGAAGCCTGCAACAGAAATTTCACCAGGTACTTACTTGCGTCGGGATAAGGATGCTGCGCAGTGAGTCCGAAGATCAACCCAGCCAACAAGGCAAATGGCGGTGAAATGAAACCGCTTGCCGCTAAGATCAGCCCCAGAAAAAATAGGATCCGAAATGCTCGTGGATGGAAGTGTTCGAGCTGGGCCAAGTGATGATTATGCACGGAAAGCAGCCGCGAGGGCGAGTTCGCACTGATTCTTAGTTGAAGTTTAGCCCGCAGAGGAAGCGATTTTTGCGGAAACGGCTTTCAAAAGATCAAGCCAACCTCGATGACGGCTCGAGGCTGGTTGGGGCTGGTACCGTGGACGCCGAAAGCATCACCGGGCGTGAGGCTGGTTGCGCGCACGAATGAGAGATCGGCGCGAGTAAAGAAACGCTGATATTGGTAAGTGGGTGTCAGTGTGACCGACCAAGCGCCGCTGCCCGGACCGTAGAGCAGGTTCACGGAGTTTTGAGCTGTGCTGCCGGTGCTTGCGATGTATTCTCCGCGGCCCGCGAGTGAGAAGCCGCGCTTGAATGTGCGCCTCACTAATACGGCGCCACCGTCGGTCGAAGCGCCATGCGCGACACCGACTTGGGGATTAGTCGGCACACTGCCGTACTGATAATACGGCTGAATGATCCAGTTCCCTTTTGTGTACGTATAGATCAAGGCGTACATACTGCCGTTATTCTGCACAGGTGTCGCGAAAGTTTGACGAGCCGTCTGTCCCAGATTTCCCATTCCAATGAACGATAAGCTATGGGGTCCTTTGGTGTAGGTCAACGAACCACTCAGCCACGAGTAACGATTGGAATAATAACCGTCGTTCCAGCTGATTGAAGCGGTGAACTTCCCCATGGTCTGATTCACCTGGATTCCGCGATTCACCGAGTTCTCCTGGTTCCACAGCAGCCCGCGCTCGATGTTCACATTCTGGAAATCGAATGTGTATTCAGCACCCATCAGTGCTGGCAGCGCGCCTATCTGGATTGACGTGTTCTTGCCCGGCACTAACTTCAGGAAGGCAACCGGAACAGGTCCGTAAAGGTTGGTAAGAGCTTTGTCGGTGGGAAGAAACGGCGTGCCCAGGGCCAGAATGTCGTAGGCGCCAGCTTGCACATAAAACTGCCACCAGCCAGTGGTCTTCTGAATAAAGAGCTGCCCATTGCTCAGGGCAGCCTGGCCAACGTCATCGCCAGAAACGTGGTTGCCCTGCCATAAACCGATTCCGCTGACCACTCCATCCAAGTCGAGCTTGCCCAACGGTCCGCCATCGATAACGATTGGAGCGGCCGCTTGCAGCGGGCCGGTGATCGAAGGAGTAGGCAGCGGACTTGCAGGAGCCGTGGCTTGTGATGTGTTCTGCTGGTCCGGAGTTTGCGCAGCCGGCGCATTCTGTCCGCTGCAGAAGGATGCTAGTCCTATGCACAGAGCAATTGCAGAGAAGTTCTTGAAATAGCGCAATCTCATGGTGGTCACGTTGGAGGAATTGCTTCCGTTTTTACAAGGCAGTCAAATCATTTCGCGGTTGTTTGGTCGAGCGCCAGGTTTAGTTCCAGCACGTTCACTCGCGGTTCGCCGAGGAATCCCCAGGTCCGCTTTTCGATATGAGCTTGGACTAGCGAGCGAACCCGATCTTCGCTAAGAGCGCGGACTCGAGCGATACGAGGGACCTGGAAGAAGGCCGCGGCAGGCGTGATGTCGGGATCGAGGCCCGAAGCGGAAGTGGTGACCAGATCAGCCGGCACCGGCGTAGTTGGGTTTTCAGATTTCGCTACGGCGGCGTCTTGTTTGACGCGATCGATGAGTTTCTGATTCGTGGGGCCGAAATTTGTTGCGCCGGAATTCGCGGCGTCGTAGCCATTGCCTGCAGCCGAGGGTCGTGAATGAAAATAGCGGTCAGAAACAAAAGCCTGGCCAATTATTCGTGATCCGATTACCGTGCCGTTCTGCGAGATAAGTTGACCGTTCGCTTTATCGTGGAATAACACCTGCGCAAGGGCGGTTACGACTAACGGATAAGCAATGCCGAGCAGAACCGTCGTAACCAGCGTCATCAAAACTGCGGTGATGAGATTGCGTTTCATATGCACTCCTATGCCAGACCGATCCGGGTGATCAGCATGTCGATGAGCTTGATCCCGAGAAACGGAATGACGACTCCACCCACTCCGTAAATAACCAGGTTGTCCCGCAGCAGTGCAGCTGCACCCAGGGCACGATACTTCACACCGCGCAGGGCGAGCGGAACCAAGGCGATGATGATTAACGCATTGAAAATTACCGCCGACAAAATCGCCGACTGCGGCGTCTTCAAATGCATGACGTTGAGCGCGTTCAGCACCGGAAAAGTTCCTGCGAACATTGCGGGGATAATTGCAAAATATTTGGCGACGTCATTGGAGATGGAAAATGTGGTCAGCGCGCCGCGGGTCATCAGCAACTGCTTGCCGATTTCAACCACTTCGATCAGCTTGGTGGGATTGGAATCGAGATCGACCATGTTGCCGGCTTCTTTCGCGGCTTGCGTTCCGGTGTTCATGGCGACGCCAACATCGGCTTGCGCGAGAGCAGGCGCGTCGTTGGTGCCGTCGCCGGTCATGGCGACTAGCTTGCCGTTGCCTTGTTCGCGGCGAATGAGATCCATTTTGTCTTTCGGAGTGGCCTGGGCGAGAAAATCATCAACTCCGGCCTCGCGCGCGATGGCGGCAGCGGTAAGCGGATTGTCGCCGGTGATCATGACGGTGCGAATGCCCATGGCTCGGAGCTGATCGAAGCGATCGCGAATGCCGCCCTTCACGATGTCCTTCAATTCGATCACGCCCATCACACCGCGGCCCTTCTCGGCGACCACGAGCGGGGTGCTTCCGGCGCGCGAAATTTCTTCAACTATGCTTCTTACCGCGTCGGGAATTTTGCCGCCGTTCTTCAGAACGTATTCGCAGATGGACTCAGCCGCACCTTTGCGGATCTCGAAGCCGTTGAGATCAACGCCTGACATGCGGGTCTGCGCGGAAAAAGGCACGAAAGTTGTTTCGCGGGAGCTGAGGTCCCGGCCACGCAATCCGTATTTTTCTTTGGCCAGCACAACAATCGAGCGGCCTTCCGGAGTTTCGTCGGCGAGCGAAGAAAGTTGCGCGGCGTCGGCCAACTCCTGTTCCGTGATCCCAGGAGCAGGGACAAAACGCGAAGCTTGACGATTCCCCAAAGTGATCGTTCCCGTCTTGTCGAGCAGGAGAGTGTTGACGTCACCAGCGGCTTCGACGGCGCGGCCTGACATCGCAAGAACATTGTGCTGAATCAGGCGATCCATCCCAGCAATGCCGATGGCAGAGAGCAGGCCGCCGATAGTGGTGGGAATAAGACAGACCAGCAGAGACACCAGAACAAAAACGGTTTGCGGCGAACCGGAGTAGATCGCGAATGGCTGAAGCGTGACCACGGCGAGCAGAAAGATGATGGTAAGTCCGGCGAGCAAAATGTTGAGCGCGATTTCATTCGGTGTCTTTTGACGCTCTGCTCCCTCGACCAGTGCGATCATACGATCCAAAAATGTTTCGCCAGGGTTGGATGTGATCTTCACTTTGATCTGGTCCGACAAAACGCGCGTGCCGCCGGTAACCGCCGAACGATCTCCGCCGGCTTCACGAATTACGGGGGCTGATTCGCCGGTGATAGCTGATTCATCCACGGAAGCGACGCCATCCACGATTTCGCCGTCGGAAGGAATCAATTCGCCGGCGGATACGCGCACCAGATCACCGGTGCGGAGCTTGGCGCTAGCAATTTGCTCTTCCCCGCCGGCGCTGAGGATTCGATGGGCAATGGTTTCTGATCTGGCGGCGCGCAGCGTGTCGGCTTGCGCTTTTCCGCGGCCCTCGGCCATTGCTTCCGCGAAGTTGGCGAATAACACCGTGAACCACAGCCAGAGCGTGATCTGCAGGTTGAATTTGAAGTCCGATCCGCCTTGGAAGAGCAGTGCGGTCGTGATCACGCTGCCGATCTCCACTACAAACATGACAGGATTGCCCATCATTTTGCGTGGGTTGAGTTTCAGAAAAGAAGCCCAGATCGCCTGCCGTACGATCTTCCATTCCCAAACTGCTTTTTGTCGTATCGCCATAATTAATGCTCTTGTTTAGTTACGACTCGCTTTGACCACCAGCGCCTGACTGCGATGACCGACCAGATTGCCTCAACCAGGCCAAACGGCCACGCTCCCTGCAGAAATCCGTAGGTTGAGCCGAGAGCGCAGGAAAAGGCGAAAGCCAGAACGAACCATGGGCTGCGATCTTCGAATGCGTACGTAATCAACATCGCGCTCACCGCGAACAAGCCGAATGCCGAAAGAAGTGTCATGCATATATTCCATACTCCTGTCAGAACGTCTTGCCTACACCCATCAGCAAATGCTCAAGAATCGGGCCGAGACTGAGCGCGGGGAAAAATGTGAGTGCGCCCACGATCACAATCACACTGATCAACAAGAACGTAAACAGCGGAGTCGTCACAGGAAAAGTTCCCAGCGAGGGCGGCACGTATTTTTTCTTTGCCAGATTTCCCGCGATTGCGAGCATCGGGATGATCATCCAGAAGCGACCGATCAGCGTGGTAAACCCGATGGTCGTGTCGTACCACAGCGTGTTCGCGGTTAAGCCTCCGAAGGCGGATCCGTTGTTGCCAGCGCCTTCTGTGAAGGCGTAGAGAATTTCTCCGAAGCCGTGCGGACCGGGATTTAATATGCTGGATGTGCCGTAAGGTTTGAGCACCGAAATTGCAGTGAAACCTAAAATGACAAGCGGAAATACGAGCGTGGTCAGCATGGCCATCTTGACGTCGTAGGCTTCAATTTTCTTGCCCAAATATTCTGGGGTGCGTCCGACCATGAGTCCGGCGATGAAGACGGCCAGCACGACGTAGATAACGATCCCGTAAAGCCCCGAACCGACGCCGCCAAATACGGTTTCGCTGAGCATGATGTTGGCGAGCGGGACCAGGCCTCCGAGCGGCGTGTAGGAATCGTGCATGCTGTTAACCGCGCCGCAGCTGGTATCGGTGGTAACCGTGGCCCAGAGAGTCGAATTAGCGATCCCGTAGCGGACCTCTTTGCCTTCCATGTTGCCGCCAGATTGCAGCGCACTCGGACGCTGGTCAATCCCCGCCAGCAGCGGGTTTCCGCGGGACTCGGCCCAATAGGCGGCAGTGACCCCGGCGAAAAACAATATCGCCATCGCGGCCCAGACCGCCCATCCGTGGGCTTGCGAACCCGTCATTCGGCCTAAGGTGTAAGTCAGGCCGGCGCTGATGGCGAAGATCGCGAACAATTCAAAAAGATTTGAAAGCGGCGTAGGATTTTCGAAAGGATGCGCGCTGTTGGCGTTGAAAAATCCGCCACCGTTGGTGCCAAATTCTTTGATGATTTCCTGCGATGCGACCGGGCCTTGCGCGATGGTTTGGGTTGTAACCGTGTCGGTCGCCTGTTTGCCGTCGGGCCCGAGCACCGGCTTGCCATTGGCGTCGACCTTGGGCACTTGCTGCGGCTCGATCAGTTTCACCGTGTCATAAGGTTTCAGATTCTGCGGTACACCCTGGGATACCAGGAACAAAGCTCCGACAATGCAGAAAGGCAGGAGCACCCACAGACAACAGCGCACCATATCTACCCAGAAGTTGCCGATGGTTTCCATCTGGCGGCGTGCGATGCCGCGAATCAGCGCAATTGCGAGCGCAATGCCTACAGCCGCAGAAATGAAGTTGTGGTAAGCGAGTCCGGCCATTTGAGTGAAGTAGCTCATGGTGGTTTCGCCGCTGTAGGCCTGCCAGTTGGTGTTGGTGGTGAATGATGCTGCGGTGTTGAATGCCAGATGCGGAGGATTTACGCCGACCAACTTTTGCGGATTGAAGGGAAGGTAATATTGCACGCGCTGGATGAGATACAGCACCAGCATTGAGACCACACTGAACAGCAACATGCAGACCGCATATTCAGTCCAGCGCATCTCGCGAGCTTCGTCGACGCCGGTGGCACGATAAATCAGGCGCTCAACCGGTCGCAGAATGGGGTCGAGAAAGGTTCGCTCGCCATTGAAAACCCGGGCCATAAAAACCCCGAGTGGCTTGGTAATCAGGCAAATCAACGCGAAGAAAAACAGAATTTGAAACCAGCCGTTGGCGGTCATTTCAAAATTTCTCCGGACGCAGAAGCGCGTAAAGCAAATACACGCCGACCAAACTACTGATAACCAGCATGATTAGTGATTCCATGTTGCGCGCCTCGCGATTACTTCACTCGTTCGCAGAAATGCACGTAGCCGATTGACACGACAAAAAAGATGACGGTGACGGCGACAAATATTGTGTCCTGCATGAAAACCCCTCCGAGTCACGATTTCTTGGCCGCGTGATGCTGCGGCAAAGGCATCGACTCCAGTTCGTAAAGATGAAGCATGCGATTCCGGGTCCGCTTGCGAGCGATCGCAGATCTCAGTTTCACGACCAGTTCGCGCTTGTGTTGGAGCCGCCGGGCTTCCAGCCAGAAGGAAAAGCCAAAGTAAGTAAGCAATATTACGCTGGCTGCGGAGATCGCGGTAAGGATTGGTAGCATTGGTTCGCTCCTTCCCTGCTCATCGAGCACATACTCATTCGATCACCGGCAGCGTAAAGGAGAGTTAAAGGTTCTATAAAGAATTCGTAAGGGGAGCAGGAACGGGGATCCCGGGATGTTGCGACGAAACCGCGCGATCGACGAGCGGCAGAGCTACTTGGAGAGATCACTGCCCTCGGGTTCAAAGCGATAGCCGACCCAGGGTTCGGTGAGGAGATAATTCGGAGCTGAGGAATCGGGCTCGATCTTTTTTCGCAACTGTCCGACGAATACTCGCAGGTATTCAGGCTGCTCAGTGCTGTTTGCGCCCCACACGGCGGCCAGAAGCGCGCGGTGCGAAATGACTTTCCGAGGGTGCCGCGCCAGATAGAGGAGCAAGTCGAATTCTTTCGGCGTCAGCTTTAATTCCTGGCCACGCACGAAAACCGTATGAGCGTCCTGATCAATACGGAAATCGCCGTCTTCGATGGCGCCGCCCTCGACCGGCTCCTTCGGTGCTCGTCGAAGATTGGCCCGTACTCGTGCCAGGAGTTCGTTGATCCCGAACGGCTTGGTTACATAGTCATCGGCGCCGGCGTCGAGAGCCTGCACCTTGGTGCGCTCCTCGCCTTTGACCGAGAGAACAATGATCGGCGCTCTTGACTTAGTCCGAAAGCGACGGCACAGTTCCAGGCCGTCCATGTTGGGCATCGAGAGATCGGTGATGACTAAGTCGGGGGCCCAGTCCTTGGCAATTTCGAGAGCAGTCTCTCCATCATTGGCCACGCGAAGATCGTAACCGTGGGCATCGAGCGAAGTCCGCAGCACGCGGGTGATCTGTGGCTCATCATCGACGATTAGGATGCGGCGGTGGTCGCCCGCGCGAGGGCCGGGCGAACTCACTTTGCCTCCTGGGTGACGATGTGTACATCAATGGGTGGGGCGTGGCGAAGAAACTTTTGAATCACAGTTAAATAAAGATACTTTCGCCAGCCCTCCTGCGCAGAACGACCGAAGACGACATGAGTAATGTGTTTCTCACGAACAAACTCGGCGACTCTTTCAGCTATGTTACCGCGTGGAAGGCGGACCACTGTGGCTCCCAGATTTTCGGCGAAGCGAATATTCTCCTGCAAGGTGCGCCGATTATCGGGATCTTGATCGTCCGGTGAGTCGACATATACCACGAAAAAATCGGCGTCGATCCCCTGGGCCATTCGGCCTCCGCGAGCGATCAGATACTGAGCCACGGGGTTCGAACTGATACACACCGCGATTTTCTCGTGGACCGCGACATTGGGCTCCAGACGCTCGCGGGCCCAGTGTGCCTCGAGGCTGCGATCCACCACTTGCGCGACCTGCCGCAAAGCAAGTTCGCGAAGCGCGATCAGATTGCCGCGGCGAAAAAAGTTTCCTAACGCCCGCTCGGCGCGGTCCGGGGGATAAATGTCGCCGCGACGCATGCGAGTTTGCAAAGCCTCGGGCGTCAGGTCAGACATCACAATTTCTTCGGCGCGCTGAATCACCCAGTCGGGGACGGTCTCGCGAACGTGAACGCCGGTGATGCGCTCAACCAGAGGATTGAGACTTTCGATGTGCTGGACATTCACGGTTGAGAGAACGTCAATTTTCGCGTCCAGCAAATCCATGACATCCTGATAGCGCTTGGCATGCTTGCTGCTTTCGATATTGGTATGCGCCAGCTCATCCACCAGCGCGACTGCCGGCTTTCGGGCCAGGATCGCGTCAACATCCATTTCGGCAAACTCAGTACCCTTATATTCGATCTGTTTTCGCGGAACCGTTTCCAGTTTCGCAACCAGGTCCGCCACACCTTTGCGGCCGTGGGTTTCTACCACACCGACGACAACATCTTCACCGCGGCTGTAGCGCCGAATGCCTTCGCTCAACATGGCGTAAGTTTTGCCGACACCAGGAGCGTATCCGAGAAAAAGCTTTAGGATGCCCTGCCTCTTCTCCGCCGCAACGTCTTCCAACCACTGTTCAGGACTCTTTTGCACGAATCCATTGTGATCGGAGTTGCACGGTTTGTCGAGAAAGCTGGTTGGCTACCGCCAACATTCTGCGGCAGCAGACTAGCTGAGGGATTACAATCACGCCGTGAAATCAACCGCAAGACTCGTCGTCCGGACCGCGATCTGCGCGGGCGTAGTTCCGGCGATCGTGATCTTCTACCACCGTGTGGTGCATGCGAACTCCACCACCGTTGCCCTCACGTTTTTGCTGGCGGTTCTGCTCGTCTCAGCCAACTGGGGATTCTGGTACGCGGCAGCGGTCGCGGTCATAGCAACCGTCGCATTCAATTTCTTCTTTCTGCCGCCGCTGGGGACCTTCACCATTTCCGATCCGCAAAACTGGGTCGCCCTGTTCGCCTTCCTTGCCACCGCCGTCATCGCTGGACAGCTTTCAGAACGCGCTCGACGTGAAGCGGTCTCTGCGATCCAGCGGCGCAGGGAAATCGAACGGCTTTACGCTTTCAGCCAGCGCCTGCTCATGCTTGAAAACGTGCAGGAACTACTGAACTCAGTGCCGCGGTACATTACGGAAATTTTCGGGGGCAAGGGCGCCGCAGTCTTTGCGCAGGGTCGGACAGATGTGTACCGTTCCAGTCCGGAGACGCGAGAAATCCCGACCGAACGTCTGCAGTCGGTCGCGGCGCGGGGCGAACCAGTTTTTGATTACGCCAACGCGCTGGCTTTTGCGCCGCTTCGTTTGGGAGTCAGGAGCGTGGGCGCGGTCGGCCTTTCTGGAACAATCCTGTCGCACGAAAGCCTTGATGCGTTATCTACGTTGATCGCGATTGCAATTGAGCGCACGCGCGCCATCGAGAACGTCGGCAAGGCCGAAGTGGCGCGCGAAAACGAAAAATTGCGGTCGGCTATTCTGGATTCCGTCGCCCACGAATTTCGCACTCCCCTGACTGCTATCAAGGCATCGGTAACCAGCCTCCTCTCCAGCCGTCTTGGTGAAGCTTCACAACACGAATTGCTCACGGTGATCAACGAAGAGGCTGACCGCATGAACCATCTGGTGGAGGAAGCTACGCAGATGGCGAGACTGGAATCGAAGCAGGTTGAACTTGATCGCCAGCCTCGGCCGATAGATGAAGCGATCGGCCGCGCGGTTGAGATGGGGAAAAAGATAATCGGCGGTCATCCGGTGAAGATTGATGTCGCTGAAAATTTACCGCCGGTTGCTTATGATATCGAACTGATTGTGAATGTTTTGTTGCAACTGCTCGAGAATGCCGCCAAGTACTCGCCCGCCGAGTCTCCGATTCACATCTCTGCGTCGGGATCTGAAAGCAAAATCATGGTAAGCGTGGCGGACCGCGGGCCGGGGATTGACGAGTTCGAACAGGGATTAATTTTCGAGAAATTCTATCGCGGCAAAGATAATCGCTACTCGGTGCAGGGCACCGGTATGGGACTCGCGATTGCAAAGGCGGTGGTAGAAGCGCACGGAGGCGAACTCAGTGTGGTAAGTCAGTTGGGACAAGGTTCTGTGTTTTCGTTCACCCTGCCAGCGGCTTCGCAAAATGTTGCCCTGCAAATACCATCTGCCTAGGACTTTTGGGCATCGTCGGGGAACAACCGCGGCGGCGGCGCGGCGCAACCCTCAGAACTCGTCACTGAGTGATATGGCTATTTATCGCCAACTGTCCCGACGTGCCACAACTAATTCCCCGCATCGCGTAGTGGAACGGCGGGACGCGCTAAAATGCTAGGATCTTTGCCTGCCACTTTCGTCACTCCATAAAGGGGTGTGTCGCATGAATCCGGAAACGCAACAGTCTGAATCCCCATACCGCGTGAAGATCGAGACCGAGACCGGCCAGTCCGCTACTGTTCCCATTGCCGTCATGACACCGAAGCAGTTGGAAGTCTTTCTTACGAGTGAGTTCAAGAGATTGGCGCAAGAAGCAGGCGTAAAAGGCGTTCGTATTCATGTGGAGCGGGCGATAGCCGCTGACTACGAGCAGGTCCTCCATGAGGTGACGGCTTGCCTGTCCTCTGCGAAGCCACGAGCCGCATGACTCTGGCCGCGAGCGATTACAAGTGAGCACGGGAAAAACTATCTTGACTCGCAGTTGATGAGTGATATCGATTCTTTGGTTCTGGGTCCGACAACTTGGTCAAGTGTTGAGCGTTCGTTACGCAAGGCCACTTTGCCTGGCAAGTTTTAGCGCTTCGACGGCCGCGCCTCGCGCCCCGGCGGTATCGCCATTCGGCATCACGTGGATTGGGATGGCGGCCTGCTCCTCGCGCTGCGCAGGCATAGCGGTACGGATCTGTTCGATAAACCAGTGTTGAAATTTCTTGCTCGTCTCCAAAGCGCCACCACCGACAATGAAGGCGTCGGGGTCGAACGTGTTCACCATTTCATCAAAGAAGAGACCCAGGGCATGGGCCTGTACACGGAAAATCTCTACGCACAGCGGATCGCCCTGGTCCGCCAGACCGCGCACGAGTTTAGCTGCCTGGTGCAGATCTAGTTTGGCCAGCTCGTGACCGGGATAGCGTGGCAGAAAATACGGCAAAATATTCTTCTCGATGGCGGTTAGCGAACACAGCGACTCTAGGTCGCCGATGCGTCCGCAATTGCATTCCGGCCTTATTCCGGCAATTCCCGCGATGCTCTGGTAGGGAATCAGCACGTGGCCCAATTCTCCGCCGAATCCGTTCTTGCCTTTCACAACATTGCCATCGAGAATGATGCCGCCGCCATTCCCCGTACCGATCACGATTGAAATCGATGTCTCGCGGCTGTTGGATCCAAAGATGGCATAGTGGCCCCAGAGCGCAGCCGCATTGGCGTCGTTCAAATAGCACACTGGCCTGCCGAGTTTATGCGCCAAGCTCGCACGGATATCGAATCCCGCCCACTTCGGATGTACAAAGTTTGTGGAACCCCGGGCGCTTAGCTGGCCTGCGGCACTGGCGGGGCCAGGCGTATCGAGCCCTACAGCGACGACGTCCTCAATCGGAATGCCTGCTTTTTCAGCGGCAATCTGGAGACCGTCTGCGATCTGCTGAAGGCACTGCTCGGGCCCCTGCTTGGCAAGGGCGGGATGTTCACAGAGGCCCTCAATGGAAAACCTCTCCTGCTGATCCAGCAACGTATAGTTGATCGCAGTCCCGCCCAAATCCACTCCCGCCACTGTTTGCAAAATCCTCTCCTCGGGCTCTGACGCGAGCTGCGCCACAGCTTAGCAGATTTGATGGCTGGCAGCGCTCGCGCGCTGCGGCGGTCGCGTTACGCTAAAACGACGGCCACCTTCTCCGTAATCAAGCCCATTCATCTCGGTCTGAACTTAACTGGCGCCTTTTTGAAATGATCGAGCGCAAGTTGAGTGTATTGTCCGACCTCGATGAGGTACCCGTCGGGATCACCCATGTAGCAGCGCCATTCCCGGCCGTCGGGATTCGGCAGCGGCTCCGTAAGAAAGGTCGCGCCTTTCTGTCCCCATTGTTTGTAGCAGACCCGGATGTCGGCGACCCGCAAATTGAGGAAGCCATTCAGTCGGTTGAGATCCGATGGTGTTTCAAGAAAGACCTCTGGCTTATCGGGAATTGGGCCCCCAGCACAATTAAGAATGATCCAGGTGTTAGCCAGCTTGATATAGCAGGGATTTTCCGCCTTGATTACTTTCCCGCCAAGAATGCGGGCGTAGAAGTCCTTGGATTTTTCCTGGTCCCTCACGGTGAAGAAGTGCGTGGCGAAAAAGCCTTCGCGTGCAATCGGCGCATCGGGCAAACTCATGCGGTGCATCCGGTGTCGATAAAACAATAGTATGCCCCGGGAATGGTTGTCACGCCGCTCTTGCCATCAGGGCAACGCACAGTGCCCTCAACGGTCCAAACGTCAAAGGGAAGGCGTGGCGCAAGCACTCGCCCAAAAGCATGCCGAAGAAGCCGGATCTAGAGGAGTGCACGAGTGGACAATTTTGACCAGACACCGCCCGTATAACCCGCAATACTTTAGAAGATAGAAACGAAGACCCAGTGCGCCAAAGAGGCGGCTACTTCTTGAGCCTTCGCGATTGAGAGGCTTGACCTCCAACGGAAGGCGGCCCCCGTGCTCCGCGCGAATCACATCAGTTTGCCTGTTTACACCTTGATCCTTCTCCTTCTCTTGCCCTCGGTTTTTTTGGGCCAAGAAGTGCACGAGAGCCCTACCCAGCTGGTTATTCCGGAGGGCACTCCTGTCAAGCTTCAAATGGTCCGGACAATTTCCTCTGCGCACGCTCAAAAAGGTGATCGCCTCGATTTCGTGGTCGTAAAAGATGTCACGGTAGGCGGATTCACGATCATCCAGGCAGGCACCATCGCCAGCGGCTCGGTCGTCGAAGTTAAAGGTAAGCGCCTTCTCGGAATTGGAGGCAATGTAGTGATCAAGCTCGATTCAGTTGAACTCATCACCGGCGATAAGGTCGCGTTACGGGCCCGCAAAGAGATCAAAGGGAGTTCCCGCACCAAGTTCATGATGGTAGAGATGATCGCTACGGGGCTGCTTTACCTGCCGGCCGCACCGGTAATGCTGCTTTCCCGCGGCCGCGACAGCACTGTCCTGAAAGGCACTGAAGTGACAGCTTACATTGACAGTGATTCTCTCGTACAGACGGCAAAGTTGTTGGAAGCAAAACAAAGCGTTTCAGAACTCCGCGAGATGATCAATTTCCTGCCACCGCGCACGGTTGATGGTCAAGGGCGCGAAGGGGACATGCTGAACCTGATCTTCGTTGCAAAAAAAGACGACTTGGAAGCCACGTTCGAGCGTGCCGGCTGGGTCAAAACAGATAAATCAAAGCCTGTGATTTTCTGGCATCTGTTACTGCAGCGGAAACACTATGTCAAGCTACCTATGTCCAGGCTTTTCGTGTTCGGGAGAGCACAGACTTACTCTTATGCATTGCCGGACCCTGCCTCTATTGTCGCGCGCCGCCATCATCTCCGAATCTGGAAAACTGATTACCAAATGGATGGCACTCCCATATGGGTGGGCGCCGCTACTCACGACGTTTCAATTCAAATCGAGATCAAGAAGCTTCGGATCTTTCACAGAATCGACCCTCAAGTGGACGTTGAGCGTGATTTCATTGCTGGAAACTTGGCGGACACACGTCTGGTCACAAACGAAGAATACCTTCGCTGTGTTGATCCAGTTTTCAAGGGGCTAACTACCACCGGCGGTACCTACTATTCAGACAGCAGAATGCTCTTAGTAGATCTGCATCAGCTAAATTCTGACAATTTCGCCAGCCGGCTGGACACCTCCAATTTCAAGAGAACCACTGGCAATGGCGCGGTATTGATCAATGCGAGTCGCTGAGTGGATTGAGATCGCCTTTTTTTCGATTCTTGTCTTGGCCGCCTGGGGGAGCCGCCTCCCATCTCGGCGGCGACTCAGGGTGACTGCATTTGCAACACTCGCGATAGCGGCCATTTCAGCGGCTCGCTTCATGCTCTACTTTGTGCCACCCCGTTTTTCTTCTGTTATTCGTGACTGGATGCCTGCTGCCCTGCTCCTTGTAGCGTATTGGCAGATTGGCGAGTTCTTCTCACAACCAAGTCAGAGCGTGCAGGCTAGGCTTGTTGCATTCGATCGGTCGTTTTTTGGAGCCGCGCATATCCAACCTGCAAAAACGGCAATTGGCTCAGTCCCCGCCCTCTACCTGGAACTCGCCTATCTCATGGTTTATCCCCTTATCCCGCTGGGCGTTGCAGCTCTCTATATTGCTGGTTTGCGGCAGAGTGCGGATTACTATTGGGTAGTGGTCCTGTTGGCTACTTACACTTGCTTTGCAATGACACCGTTCGTGCCGGCGCTCCCCCCTCGCTTGTTGACCGGTTATGACATGTTCGAGATTCCACCCAACAGCCTGCGAGCCTTGAATCGATGGGTACTCCGCCGCGCAAGCATTCAGGCGATCACGTTTCCCAGCGCTCACGTAGCATCTTCCGCCGCGGCAGGTCTCGTCCTACTACGATTGGAGCCACGTGTGGGCCTGATCTTTCTCTGGGTGGCGCTCAGCATAGCTGTAGCGACGGTCGTCGGGGGCTACCACTATGCCGCCGACGTCCTGTTCGCGTTACTCGTCGCTGTTTTCGTGTTCGTTGGCACTTTCTGGTTCTGGTAGCAGTACAGCAATCGTCTGTCAGCTGCGGATCGGCGGGCAACTTAATCATGGATGAATCTAAAAGATCGTCCCCTCTGAACTTCGCAATGATCAGCACGCGCCTAAAGCGTAAAATTCGTGCTATCTCGTGGCAGCTGCGGCAGGTCCGCGTCGTCGTGAAAGCTTTCCATTCTCTGCGTCATCCAATTGTGGCGCATATTGTGCCGAACCGGCGCTGCAATCTCTCCTGCACTTACTGCAACGAGTTTGACGATTTCTCGCAGCCTGTTCCAACCGCCGTGATGTTGCGCCGCGTGGACCGACTGATTGAACTGGGCACAACAGTCATCACGATCAGCGGGGGCGAACCGATGCTGCACCCGGAACTGGACCTGATTATTCGCCACATTCGCAGCCGCGGTAGCGTGGCTACTATCATCACCAACGGGTACCTGCTTACTCCCGACCGCATCAAGCTTTTGAACCGCGCCGGACTCGATCATCTTCAAATCAGTATTGACAACGTCGTTCCGGACGAGGTTTCCAAGAAAAGCTTAAAAGTACTCGACAAGAAGCTTCAGTGGCTGGCCCAGTACGCAGAATTTCAAGTTAACATCAATTCGGTGATCGGAACTTCCGTTCAGCATCCCGAAGATGCTGCTCAGGTCGCCCGCCGAGCTGGGGAACTCGGCCTCGTGACCACCGTTGGAATCATTCACGATGGTGGTGGCCAACTCCGACCGTTGAGCGAACCACAGCAGAAGGTCTACCAGGAGATTGTGAGCGTAGTTACTAAATCTTTTTCAACGTTCGCGTATTACAACCAGTTTCAGAAGAAGTTGGTTCGCGGACTCCCCAACGAATGGCACTGTCGTGCGGGCAGTCGCTATCTCTACATCTGCGAGAATGGACTTGTACATTACTGTTCTCAGCAACGCGGCTTTCCCGGGATACCGCTCGAGCAGTACGGAGCGGAGGACCTGGAGCGCGAATATCACACTGTAAAACCGTGTGCCCCTTATTGCACGGTATCCTGCGTACACCAAGTATCCATGATCGACCAGTTCCGCGAGCAGCCGTTGGAGGCGCTCAGTCGATACTTTCCTCCCAAGTCGGATCAGGGAATGCCCTACGATCTCCCGATCACGATTCGCGTACTGACTTGGATGTTCCTGCCGTCTGCCCCGAGTACGAGTACTGGACACCGGCTTCTGACGCACACTTTTACTCGCGCCGCGTTGTGGTGTCTGAGAGTGAAATGAGATACGGTCGAGTCGGGTTTGACTTCTCATTTGGAATAGCAGTTAGTCGCAGCGCTTCACAGACATGATTCTGTTCAATATTGCTCACGTATTACGAACTTATTACAGGCGCCGCTCCTTTTTACATAAACGCAGCGCCGCTTGCCCACATCAAATACGCCGGTGGGAAATCTAAAATGACACAGCTTAAGGCGCTCGACGGAAAACGGTCAGACAACGACCAAATCAACTGGGTAACCTTATTTTTTATGGCCGCGTTTCACATTGGTGCGCTGGCGGCGCTGTTCTTCTTTACATGGCAAGCTCTTTTCATTGCGATTTTTCTCTGGTGGATCTCGGGAAGCTTGGGTATCGGAATGGGTTATTATCGGCTGCTCACGCATCGCGGTTACACGACTCCGAAGTGGGTGGAGTATTTCTTGACCGTCTGCGCCACGCTCACTCTCGAAGGCGGTCCCATCTTCTGGGTGGCCACACACCGCATTCATCATCAGTTTGCAGATCAGGAAGGTGACCCGCACTCACCGAGAGACGGCAAATGGTGGTCCCATATGGGCTGGATTCTTACTGGAAGATCCATGCACCACGACACAACTACGCTGGCCCGCTACGTCCCCGACCTTGCTAAGGATAAGTTTCACGTTTGGATTACGAAATACCATTACTTCCCGATAATTGCATTGGGTTTGCTGCTGCTCGCGGTGGGAGGTTTGCCGCTCTTCTTATGGGGCATTTTCCTGCGAACAGTGGTGGGCTTGCACGCTACGTGGTTGGTAAACTCGGCTACTCACATCTGGGGCTCTCGCCGCTTTGTCACGCGAGATGACTCCACCAACAACTGGTTTGTCGCTCTATTGACCTTTGGGGAAGGATGGCACAACAACCATCATGCGCATCCCTCTTCCGCCCGTCACGGGTTGAAGTGGTACGAGATAGACATGAACTGGTACGGCATTTGGGTGCTGAAGGTGTGCGGTCTCGCTACGCAAATTAGGCAAGAGCGAGCGCACCCAGCTTAATTCGCGGAAGTCATCCGCTTGTGAGCGTAAACCCCCCTGGAGGTCTTAATCCAGTGCGGTAGGCAAATCAAGCAGAGTCGTTTCATCGAAACCAAATCGGGGATTGACGACCTAGCCACAGACCTGAGAGTTTTGATTCAACCAATTTCGGCAGAAAAAGCTCTCTGCGGATGTCAATTGTTTCACTCACACATAAGCGGATGATTTCTTATCTTTAACTCTTCTTTATATTCCAACCACCAAAGCGGTCAAAATGAGACAGTCGCGCATCGCAACCTGGGCTTACTCTGTAATTGAGGCAATACCATGAAAGCATTTGCAACGCTCGGAGCAGCGCTCCTGTTCCTATCTCTCGGAACCATTGTTCCCGCTTTCGCGCAGCAAGAAGAAGAGAAACCCAAGCCGGAACAGAAGCAGCAAGAGCATGCGCAGCAGGCTCCGAAACCACAACAGCAAGCTAAACAGCAGAATCATAGCGCACAGCAGCAGACTAAACAGAACCAGGCAAATCAGAAGCAACAACAACAGCAGTCCAAGCAGGAGAACCAGAACAAGCAGCAGGAACAGCGGCAGGCTAAACAGCAGAATCACAATGCACAGCAACAGGCTAAACAGAACCAGGAAAATCAGAAGCAACAACAGCAGCAGTCCAAGCAAGAGAACCAGAACAACCAGCAGGAACAGCGGCAAGCTAAACAGCAGAATCGCAATGAACAGCAGCAGGCTAAACAGAACCAGGAAAATCAGAACCAGCAACAGCAGCAGGCCCGGCGGCAAAACGTCCAGGAGCCATCGCCACATTACAGCCAGGAACAGCAGCGCGTCGAGCAGACAGCATG
The DNA here is from genome assembly GCA_963702345.1 of uncultured Acidobacteriota bacterium. GTDB lineage: Bacteria > Acidobacteriota > Terriglobia > Terriglobales > Acidobacteriaceae > Gp1-AA145. The sequence goes on from CAVPCD010000006.1 coordinate 22,502, forward strand.
GCAGGGACATCGATCACAAAACTGGCAGTCGGACCACCGCACCTGGCAACAGCGCGGCGGCTATAACGGCTACCGCATCCCTGAGAATCGTTATAACAGCAACTTTGGTCCGGACCATCGGTTCATTATCTTCAGCCAACCGTACACGGTTGTTGGTGGATCTCCGCGCTTTCAATACGGTGGTTACTGGTTCAGTCTTGTTGATCCATGGCCCGGCTCCTGGGCAAGCAACTGGTATCAAACCGACGATATTTACGTTGTCTACGCAAATGATGGATATTACATGTACAACCAGAGATACCCTGGCGTCGGCATCGCAGTCACCGTTTCGATGTAAGCCTGTCCGGATCGGGGCTTAGGCAGGGCAGCGCTAATAGGGCTGCGTATCAAGGTCGATCTAGAACTCCGGCGCGCTTCGATGATGAGAGTAATCGTGCGCAATGTCATGAGAGTATGTGCATTGCTGTACTAACATTGCGTGATGCCCATTTAGCACACTGTCATACATTTGCTTGGGACTGAGCTTACAAGCCAAGTAGTTTGCCGGGACACGAAGCAGGTCGCTGAGATCGGTTTTAATCAACAACGACGTGATTCGACAAATCAGCAGGCATCGCCGGTTTTATAAAGCCATTTACAAACTCCAGCTCGTGGCCTCAGAATCCAAGCGGCGAACAGACTACTCGGAATCCAGTCGCCTTGACGCCCCCGCCGCAACAAGACTAGGCTTGTAGTTGAGGTGGTCACCACCTTCTCCTCTTTCAGGTTTCCTGAACTAAGTCAGCCCATCTGAAGTTCTCTCTCTTAGCAACCCCAACCTAAGGAGGTTGCCTATGTTTGCACGCAATGTCTCGATTCATCTGAAGTCCAATATGCTTTCCGATTACACGCGAACCTTTGAGAAGGACATCCTTCCTTTGCTTCGTAAACAAAATGGCTTCAGGGACGAAATCACATTCGCTGGTCCCGGCGGAGTTGATGTCACTGCGATCAGTCTGTGGGAAAACAAGAACGATGCCGACGCTTATAACACCAATACTTATCCCGAGGTGTTGAACACGATGGCGAGATTTATCGAGGGAACCCCCAAGGTTCAGACCTCCGATGTGGTCACCTCGACCTGCCACAAGATCGCCGTTCACGCAGCAGCGTAGAATTGTGAGCTTTTCGCGCGGGAAGGCGGCTAACCTCCGCCTTCTCGGCCAAGAGCGCAAGAACTGTCAGTCGTTTCGAAACCGAGATTACCCTCATGAAATCCCTTCTATTAGTCATCCTGTCTCTCTGCTTTGTCGCAAGCGCCGCCTCTGTCACGCTCCCTCTTCCCACTCACGCCCCACATAAGATTCGGGCGAGTACCGGTGTTGCAACCATGATGGGGATAGTTCAAGATGGCGATAAATTGAGGTTTGTAACCGACCAGAGAGCCTGGAATGTGGACAATCCGGAGATACTTAAAGGGCACGAAGGACATTACATCCGAGTGACGGCTCACCTCCACCCGAACAAAGATTCGATGCACATCACAGAAGTGAAACTCCCCACCGCCAGTGAAACCAGGAAAGACAACAGGAAGTAAGTTCGTCGACTGTTTGCGAGCGCAATGGATTACGCAGCTTTTTTTGCTTGCTGTCCTCTGATTTGCGCCCATCTTGCTCGTGGTACCGCAGCGATTCTCCTTCGACCTTCGGGTGAGATTCTTCGCGCCGCTGTCGCAGCCCTCGACTTCGTTCCAATGGCCTATTTCGTACGCAGCTTTGCCCATCTCGCTCTCTGCGCCTGAGCTATTCTTCTTCTCGCCGCCACCGACATAATTCTCTTCTGTCGAGTACCCTTAACACTCAAAACCCCTTCCAGGGTCAATGAATGGATGGCGATTTATCGCCGGCCACTGACACGGAGGAGACCACAGTGCGCCAAAATGCTTGTGTGGTTCTGGCTTTGATGTACTTGGCTCTATTTTCCGTACTGCTGCTTGCGGCCCGCGCAACGGCAGCGCTGAACCCAAGGCGGCTTCAATTCTCCCTTAATTTCGAGTTCCAAGCTCGTGAATTAATAGTCGTAGAATCGTAGTACGCTCATTGAACATACTATCTGTGTGTCCGCTTGTGAGGGCTGTGTGCCTCGTAAGGGCAAAGAAAGTTCATCCCGCAAAGTGGTATGGGTCGAAGGGCAGACCTTCGAGGGGTGGGGTTGCTCGGAATGCGCTTGGCTCTTTAACTTTTCTGGCCCGTTCTCCGACAAATCACTAGACGAAATGAAGCGGACCTTCCAGGTGCAACTCTCCGAAGAGTTTATAGTCCACGCTTGCGCCGAGTACCCACGGGTCAAGGGTGGAGAAGCTCTTTCATCGTAGGTTTGGCGGCCCAACGCCGCAGGTCGCAGTCGACACCGAAGACTATGGTCAAATTGCTACCGAAAAACGCGCTTCTGTTATCAACACTTGGTACGAATTTCCAGACGCCCGCCTTAAAGTCGGACTACTCCTCGCCGCACTAGAGAAAACGCGGGATAAACCGACCGCGTTTTGGCCACAGTCCATTCTCTCCAGTCCGATTTGGTGGGCAATTGTCGCGAAACACGGGCATTTTCGGTGTGTTTCGAACTAAAATCCGCGGATTTTCTCTGCAGTCCAGACTGGGTGGCGGAGAGAGAGGGATTCGAATCCGCTGTTAAACGTAAACGCAAGTAGATACAGAGCACGGCTGGCGATGTTCGTACACGTAAGGCAGTGGTAGTACGCTCTAACGGCTCACAAATGGCTCACAAGACATTGCAGGTTTTTTACAGAGTCCGAACCACGTTTTGGACTGCGTAAAACTCCGCTAATGGTGAAGCAGCACGTACGACAATCCTGCGATTGCGGCTAGAAGCGCTAGAAATATCACATCCTGCAACGTCCAATCCTTCGTTTTTCTTGATAGATGTTCCGTCATAGCGAACTGAGGATACTCAAGAGCCCGAAGGCGCGGCAAGGTGCCAGAAGTTCACCTGCGCTATGGCAACAAAAAAAGGGGTCGGTCTCCCGGCCCTTTTTCGTTTGGGGTTTTAAGGGGTACTAATTAGCTTGACGCTAGCATGTTTCGTGGCATGCCGCGACGTTTTTTATTCCGTCGGTTCACCGACAATGCACTTTTGCACACTCTGCAATTTTAAGAAAAGGAAAAACTACAAAATGATGAAGTTAAGCACTTGGTTCACTCAGGCCGCGGAGATTATGGAAGAATTCGCGGAACTGGGAAAACAGATTGAATTGCACCGCCAGTTTTGGGCCCTATTTAATGAGCATAGGACGCAGTACCCGACAACGCCATTCGAGGAACTACCGCCGAGCGTCCGTAACATGATTGCAAAAAAGTTGGCAGGCATCATGCCGGAAAAGACATTACGCGCCAGATTTGAGAAGGTCAAAGAAATCAAGGCACAACTCGAAGCGGAGATGATTCCACTTCTGACGGGCATACCGGCACCGAGCATCGGGCAGGCGTAAGGGGAAAAAGGAAAAATGGCGCAAGCATTGTATGCCTTGCGCCGTTCCCATCGAAAACTACAATTCACTTCGCTAGTCTGAACCAGACGCAGTCATTCACGCATTCTCTATCGGACGGTGCATTTTCTGTCGCGCCGGCCATGAGCTCCGCGCCCTCGCCAAACTCGTCGCAGTTTTCGAGAAACCCCTCGATTTGTCTACATGCACACTTGCGTTTACGCTTGTCACATTCGCTGCACAGGCGAGCGCCGCACCTGTCGCAGTCCAACCGCAACCCCGCTGCTGGGAAAAGCCTCTTGCATCCGTCGCAGGGTGAAAACAGCAGCATTGCGTGCTGCAAGTCATGGGACGCTGGAAATACGGTATCCGGCGTCATAGCGCACCGCCGATTTCCGCTAGCGTCTCAGTGGCGTGGCTCTGGAGGGTTAACAGTTCGGCGGCGCACATCCGCATAGCGAAGCAAAGCGGACATTCTTCGATTTCTAGCTTAATCAGCTCTGGATGCTGGCCATTGTGGCAATCATCCAGCACTCGCATCACGTGCTGAAGCGTACCGACTATGTTAGAAGCCTCTGGTATTTCGAAGAAAGAGTCGTCATCGCGTACAGAGCGCATGATCGCCGCGATGCGGTTAGATTTGGCTTTGGGTGAATTGTTGGTGCGTGGTAGAATCGGCGTTACAACTTTGGGATGTGACATCACTCACTCCTTAGGTTTAGGCCATTCATTCGGTTCACGCCGTTTGGATGGCCGTTTTGTTTTCTGAAAAGCACACTAGCCCCTATTTGGCATGTGTGTCAAGTGAAATAGTTTCGTGGAGAATTGTGTAGATGGTGATAATAGCCTGTATCCATGCGGTATTTGTGTGTAAGTGCAACTGGCGTGGGTGTCTGTGAGTTACTCGGCTCTGATTGCTCCACGCCTAAGAAAAAGCAGACTGTGCGGCAGGAACACCGTCCTCTGGCCTATGAACACCTGCGAACCTCAAAACGAGAAATCCGGCCAACATCAGGACTTCATACATGAGTAGGGACACATAGGGGCAGAACATTCCTCAGGAATAGCTAACCTGTTGAGTAGTTACAGGGTTGGAACAGGGCGGGAAGTGTTACTACGTTGGAGACAGGGTTGGAGACGTGGTTGGTGACAGGGTTGGAAATCGTGCCGACCTCACGCAATAAATGACTCAATAATAGTCGTTACAACGACCATTCCACGTAAAAACCACTCAAAGCCACGCCGAAACGCAGTAAAAACGCCGTTCGATGTGTGCGAAATTGACCATATTTTCCTTTTCGCCTTGTGGCACTATTTTCGGATGCGATTAAGCGGAAGAGAAAAGATCACGCAGGAACAAATCGATGCAGTCCCTTGCCCAACCTGTGGCGCTGAGCCGGGAGAGAAGTGCGAACTGAACTCCGGGCAGCCCCGCGCAAGCCCACACCGTGACCGACGGCTGGACGCTGAGGATTTGTTGAACAGCTAAAGGCTATACGCTGCGAGCATGGCGTCAGCCAATCTTCTTTTCCAACTCGATTGCCTTGCGGTAATAATCGAGGGCCATCTCAGCAGCGCGAATTTCCAATTCGGTACGATTTCGTTCCAACAGGTCTTGGCGTTGCTCCATGAGCTGCTCGTTGAGCCTCTGGATGAGGTGTTCGAGGTGCGTTATGTGTGTTCTGACGGTCTGATCCATACGCCGCGCTACATTGTACAACGGCTCCTGCCTTTTGATTTGTTGCGTGGCTCTACGGCTTCCTATATCGCAGATCGGCGTCCATGACCTCGTGGAACGCTGTCAGAAACGCCGTATTTGGCTTTACAGCGATCAGCGCGGCTTTGATGATTTGCGAATCCGAACAGCGGTATCCCTGCCCCATAAGCCACGCGCCTAGCGTTCTCAGTCGCATGATGTCGGGCTCACCCAAGTAACAATTCACTGGCCGTCCTGAACGTTTGCCGGTTTTCTTGGCGGTCATACGGTCACCTCGTTGGCTACCGCGACGTTTGCGACCATGTTGCGACCAACCGCAGAGTGTGCGCGGAGTATCTTGTTAACAGAATCTCCACCCCAACGATCTGCGCTGCGTGCCTTGTGTCCCTCTGCCGTCAGAATGTCAGCAATCGCGCCGTAGCTCATTCCCTGCGACCGTAATGCGCTCATCCTAGCCAACGTGTCACTTTCGCCATCGAACGCGCCAAATGGCTTTCTGCCCTCACAGCGGCCTGTTCTCGCTTTCATTCGCTGACGTGCGCCGCGTAGTTTCAGCACAGTCATGCAACGGTCATATTCTGCGATGGCACCGAATATCTGTCTGATTAGTTTCCTTGATGGGTCATCGCTGCACAGGTCGGGCTCACAAACGCTCACCAGTTCGTATCCTTGTTTCCTGAAATCGCCAATGATTGTTTCCTGAACCATCAAATCGCGTGCTAGGCGGTCTAGCTTCTCTACCAGAACATGCTTCACAGTGCCACTGGCCAGCGCAGTGAGTAGAGATTGCAATGCCGGCCTATCTTCTAGCTCCTTGGTACCACTAATGCCTTGTTCCTCGAATACCTCAACGATGTTGTAGCCGTGCTGCTTGGCGTAAGCGCGGATAGCTGTAAGCTGGCGAGTAAAGCCGTCACCATCTATCTGACCCTTGCCACTTACTCTCAAGTACGCGAACGCTGGTATCGGTGCGCGTTTCATTTGGTATCCACCTCACGCACACTATGCGCTCACTACGCCGTGTGTGTCAAGATAATTCTTCAGAATTGTATTATCTGTTTGAATCAAAAGGGAAATTGAGTTGAAAGCGGATTTACTAGGTCTACGCAGCGTCGGTTACCTAGTCAGAAGGTAGTAAGAAGCGGTAAAAAGGGGTCATGGTAGGGCGTGGAGTGATCGTATTACTACGGGGTACTTGGCGCGACGGATAACCTAGTCAGAGGCCATTTTCTACACTTACTCCTACTACGCAGGTTATGCTGTTCATGGGTGATTTGCAGGTAGGACTGTTGCATCCTTTTCCTCAGTGAGGCATCTAACCTACTATCACCCGTCATTACGCTTCTTCACACTTGTGCTGATTGAACCACGTTTCCCGTAAATGCTTTCTAGCTTCGTTTGAGTTCCTCCCTGGGTTCTTCTGCAAGGCAAGCGGAACGTCTTTTGTTGTTTTGCACTCGGAGCACCGTCCACCGATGATTATGGCTCGATTCTTCTCTGATCTTATGTACTGGAGTGTACGTTTCTGTTTCTGTGGCATGGTGAGGCACCTCGCAAGAGCCATATCGTACACCCCGCACTCGAATACGAATGCATTATTTTTCGCCACTGGAGCAGGCCGGCGCGTACAATCCGGGATGCTTGTCAAAGAGAGGAATCGCGATATGAGACTAGTTCTTGCTTTTATCGTCGTCTGTGTTTCCGGGCTGGCTACAGCTCAGACCAATGCGGGCATTAGCCACGAATTCAAAACGAAGGCGTGGAGAGCGCTGGACGCGATTAAACGCACCGATTTGCTGGCAATTCCAATCTCCAGTAACGGCCCAAGTATGGTTGACCAACTCGAAGAACGGCTGGAGATTCTCGATGCAGACAAGGCGGTTGCAGAAACCAAATATGAGGCGTCCAACGCAGTCGAAAAACATTACGCCGATGTTCTGGATTGGGCCGTCAGCGAGCGGGAAATAATGGTTCATTGGGCGATAGGCGATCCGCAGTGGAAATTTGCGGCTCACTTAGAAGCAGAGTGTGAGGTAGAGGTAAAGGCTCTGATTGTGCCAGAGGAGATTGGCTACACACAGGGGAAAGACACGCTACCGGACAACTGCATCAAGGACGCTCGGGAACAAGGGAAGAAGTAGCTGCACCGAGTTATACAGTTGGTGTAATACTTACGTCGCTCATTGTTGTCTTTTTAATGTAGAGGCGATAGGTACTGCCTACTTTTGGTGCAACGGCTAAAAAGAGGCCGCCAAACTTCATTCTAAGGCAGCTAAGTCCTTTAGATTTTGTCACTTGTTCTACACTTAGTAATCTGGTCGGAATCCTACCTGCAAGTTTTCGCTGTAAGTAGCACAATCTAGGCTACTTATATTCTACACTTACGTGTTAGCAGTGCAGATTTTTTCCAAGGGTATACCATCATTACAGGTTAAGGAAAAAAAGGTTTTGTTTTCCTGACCTAGCCGGCCACCACATGGCGGCTATTTCTATTTCTGGAGGAAGCTTTCAAAATGACTGAGAGAATGTTAAGCGCACAGCAAGTAGGCGTTATCATCGGCCTTACGGCGCAGACCGTGCGGGGCTGGGTGCGTTCCGGGAAACTGACTGGCGTTCAGTTAGGGCCGCGAACCTTGCGGATTCCCGCGAGTGAAGTTGAAGCTCTCCTGCAACAGAAATAGTTTTTCTTTCAGAACCTATTAGTGAGAGGCCCATATATATATATTCAGGGCCTTTTTTATTGGAGAAACACAAATGGAAAAGCTACTGTTCGTGACCAGCCTTTTCGCGTAGCAAGGTTTTTCATTCTTGTAGTTCCTCCCACAACTCAGGATATAACCATCCTTCTGATGGTCGGTAGCTTCGTGGCACAGCGTACAGCCGGACAATTAACGGGCCACTTTGAGTCAACACAACTGAAATACGCTTCTCAGGTCAACCCTGAGTTTCCTAGGCAACGGTAGGGTAGCATCCCCGGATAAGTGAAATGACTGTTGTATGGTCATGGAATGAGTTCCGAGCAATACGGGTAACGTCCTAGTTCTATCTCGAAATAACAAAAGCGTAGTATACGGTTTGCATCGGGTAGGCCCTTGTGCCGAGCGGGATGCATAAGTGTGGCTTGCCTGAGATATATCCCTATCAGGTTCTTGAGTTAAGGTTATGTCTGTAGCATCACAAACCCTTATTTCGAGTAAGGATACCCGTGTGTCCTACCAGTTATACAGATTGACTTACACAACATGACTGGCCTAATCGCAACGCCAGTTGAAAGCAGACTATGCGAGCAGCCAAGCGAACTGAGTCCGGCGCTTGGCGTTTCTTCAACGGACGCGAGTTAAAAGCATGAACGATAACAATCCTGAAATCCAACCGACAACCGACAAACCAACCGGCCCTGTAACATTTAACGCCCAACAACAGGCGAAGATAGACGAAATCGTAAAAGATAGTATGCGCCGCGCCTCCAAAGAAATTCGTCAACAGCTTGAGCAGGAGAAGCAAGAACGGGCACGACTCCAAACCGACCTCGAATCCGCGCAAAGTGCTTTGGCCAGCGCCCTGAGCAGCGATGAGCGCGACCGACTGGCAGCAGAAGTCCAACAACTGTCTTCAGACCTCGCAAACGAAAAGGCTGGGGAGCGGTATCTGTGAATGATCTCAACCCGCTCGATATTGAGTTGTGGTTGCGTAATCTGGAGTTGGCTCCTAAAAGCAGGGCGCACATCCGCGCCATGTTTCGCATTCTCGTAGATTTCGCGATGTGTGCAAAAGTGGTGGGAATATCCCGTAATCCAATCGAGTTGGTGGTAGTGAACGGGGCCACAAAGCGAACACGACAGCCGCGATCTCTCACCGTTGAGGAGTTCCAAAAGCTCATCTCAGAGCTTGCGGAACCGTCTAAGACGATGGCGCAAATCGCAGTGTGTTTCGGGTTGAGAGTCAGCGAGTTGCTGGCATTGCAGTGGCACGATGTGGACTGGCTTAACGGCAAGCTCCGCATTGAACGGGCGATTGTGATGCAGAATGTCGATGCAGTCAAAACGGTAGCCTCACAGCGGCAGATGGCGATTGCGCCAGAGCTGTTAGCTGTTTTCAACCTGTGGCGTCAGCAAGCTCAGTTCTCCGCTGATACAGATTGGATTTTTGCGAGTCCAGTCAAGATCGGGAGATTGCCGATTAGCTACGCATGGTATGACAGGCAGCTAAAAGCAGCAGCAAAAAGAGCGGGAATCGGTACACTGAGCAGCCACGCCATGCGGCACACCTATCGAAGTTGGCTGGATGCGGTGGGGACTTCGATTGCCGTTCAGCAAAAACTGATGCGTCATACGGACATCAGAACGACAATGAACGTTTACGGTGACGTGGTGACGGATGAAATGGCTCAGGCCAGTTCCAAAGTCGCAGGTCTGGCGCTGTTGTCGGTTTAACGGCTCACAACGCGGATCACAAAGAAGCTAAGTGGTTGGAAACATGGCGGAGAGAGAGGGATTCGAACCCTCGATACAGGTGTTAGCCCGTATAACGGTTTAGCAAACCGCCGCCTTCAGCCACTCGGCCATCTCTCCGGCGTTGGAACCGATCGGTTTTGCGCAGGTACTACGCTTCACCTCGAGGCGAGCACTTCCATCATAACTCATGAGTGCTTGACGGTGTTCGCAAGAAATTAATCCGAGACAAAGAGACATATGGATTCCAAATTCGTGTTCGGTATTGCCATTACGCTCGCGCGGGGCAAACGATCAAACTCAGAACGGCAGTGATTTAGCCCACAGCAAACTCATCAGTGCTCGAGATATGGCACAAATCCTCGGGTCTTCGTTTTCAGGCGATAGACGGAAGAGGTAGCCGTGATATAGAGCGTTTGATAATCCTTGTCTCCCCAGGCCAGATTTGCTGGTTGTTCGGGCACGACGATTGTGCCGAGGTGATGTCGGTTCGCGTCCCAGATCCAGATCCCCTTTGGCCCGACCACAAATAGGTTTCCCTTCTTGTCCACTTTCATGCCGTCGGGAACTCCGTCATCCTTGCCGCCAGGCTCTTCTCCGAAGATGCGGCCATTGGTGAGCGTTGCGTCAGCGGTCACGTCATACACCCGAATGTTGTGTTGCTCGCTGTCGTCCACATAAAAGCGTTTTCCGTCAGGGGAAAAGGCGAGGCCGTTTGGCTGCGTTAAGTCTTTGGTGAGCAAACGCACGTTGCCTTTGTCATTGAGACGGTACACGCCCTGAAACGGAATTTCCTGCTTCATGCCAGGGCGAAAATCCATGTTCGGGTTGGTGAAGTACAAGGCGCCGTCAGGACCAAGGACCACATCATTGGGCGTATTCAGTTTTTTGCCGTGATCGTTGTCGACGAGAATTTTGTATTTTCCCTCGGGAGTAATTTCAACCACCGCACGCAACACGCTTGAACAGTCGATAAGTCGATGCTGACGGTCGAAGGTGTTGCCATCAGGATCTCCGATTGCCATCACTACTTCTTTTCTTCCATGGGGATAAAGCCGGTAAATTTTGTCGCCGGCTTCATCGCTCATATATAAGAACCCATCTGGATCCCAAACGGGTCCCTCGGTGAATTTAAAGCCGGTGGCGACGACAGTCATTTTCGCCTTGCGATCTATCAGGTCCCAGAATTGCGGCGACGTGGCTTGCAGTTGAAACTCGGCGCGGGTGGCCGGCGTCTTGGAAAAACCCACGACTACAATGCCTACGGCCAATAAGGTAATAATTAAAGTTCGCGCAATTTTTGAAAGATTCATGATTGGGCTCGTCTAGTGAATTAAAACGAACAAAAACCGCTGCTCAATGTGGAAGCGCAAACACAAAAATGTCGCTCTCGGCTGCTATCGCTACGTACTGGACGCCGTCCACTGCATAAGTCATGGGTGAAGCCACGAATCTTTGTCCGGTGTTGAAGTGCCAGAGAGCGCGCCCTGAGGCTGCATCGACTGCCTCGAAAGATTCGGCATCATCCCCGAAGAACACCAAGCCGCCAGCGGTTGTTAGCGTCCCGCCCGAGGAGTTTCCGCGCCCAACCTGCGGATAGCTCCACGCGGGTTTCCCATCTGCTACAGAAAGCGCCAGCAGGATTTTTTGCGAGTGTTCATTGGCTGGGCGCTTGGTGCCGGTATTGTAAAAAGTCTCGCCAGTATGGAAGCTTCTCGAGATCGCAAAATACTGGTCACAACTCTCGAGCGCAATCACATAGAAAAGCTTGGTATCGGGATTGTAAGAGGGCGAATGCCAGTTGGTGGCGCCGTCGATGCCAGGGCAAATGTACTCTCCCTTAGCGGTTGGAATGCGACCGGAGAGAATGGGACGACCGGAGGCATCGATGCCGTTTGCCCAATTCAATTTTGTGACGAAGTGACTAGCGCGCAGAAACTTGCCAGTGGTCCGGTCAAGGACGTAAAAAAATCCGTTGCGGTTTGCCTGGACAAGCAAGTGGCGCAACCCGCCGTTCTCTTCGGCATCGAGGAGCACCGGATTTTCTGTCGCGTCGTAATCGTAAAGGTCATGAGGGGTGAACTGGAAGTACCATTTCAATTTGCCGGTGTCCGGGTCGAGCGCGAGCACGCAGGCAGTGTAGAGATCGTCGCCAGGGCGCGTGTCTCCAACAAAATCCGGCGCCGCATTACTGGTTGTCCAATACAGAGTGTTGAGTTCTGGATCGTAGGTGCCGGGCATCCAGGTTGTGGCGCCTCCGTGCAAATACGAATCTCCAGGCCAACTCGAGGAACCGAATTCTCCCGGCCCAGGGATAGTCCAAAAACGCCACTTCAACTTTCCGGTCTCCGCGTCGTATGCCGCGACGAATCCGCGCACTCCCGAGTCGCCCCCGGACGTGCCCACAATCACCGAACCGTTCACCACCAGCGGAGCGCTGGTTGCGCCGTAGTGCTTCGTCTTGTCCGCATATTCAATGTCCCACCTCAAACCGCCGGAACGCGCGTCCAGGCATAGTAAATGCGCGTCGTCGGTTTCCGCATAAACGGACTCATGCCACACGGCAACGCCGCGATTCTTGTGAGCGGCTGCGTCATCGAGTAATCCTGAACTCACGGGGCGTTGGTAATGCCACACCGTACGTCCGGTGCGCGCATCAAGGGCGAATACATCATTAGAGGACGTGACGTACATAATTCCGTGGATCACTAATGGCGTGACTTCGAGGTTCTGCGAGTTGCCGGGATGGAAAACCCACGCGGCGCGCAGCTGCGTGACATTTCCAGCATTGATTTCGCGCAAACTGCTGTAGCGACGGCCGGTGTAGTCACCATTGTAGGAAGTCCAGTTCGCCGCGACGGGCTGTGCGAGAAGATCTTCGGCTTCTACATTAACGTTGGCGCTGACGGGAGAAGCGGATTGCGCCGACAAGAAGTGCCCGGTGGTGAGCACGGTGATTAAAAATAAAATCGACGGAGCGCGAAATCTCATGTCAGCGATTGTCTCCGCCGCTGATTTGCACTTCGTTCAGGGAGCCGCGGTCAACCCCATCCTCATCTTCCAAGTGAAGTGAAACCCGCCCTGCTTTTGGTGGAGGCACAATCTCAGAATCAAGTGATGCCGGTTCTTCCGGCTTCACTTCCGCAACTGGTGCGGTCCCGAGGAATGCACCGTGCGCATCGTAAAAACGCGCGATGAGGCGGCCGGTAAAGAAGACGCCGAAAGAACCTGACAACTTGATCTTGTCGCGCTGCCACGCGGCCTGCAGCGGCTTGATCAAAATTCCCGCATCGGTCACGCCATGGAATTCGTCGCCAGCTCGAGTGGGAAACCATTCCGTCTCAAATACGCAGCTTTCATCCGGACGCAAACGGCACATCGGACTATTAAGTTCGGCTTCCAAATAATAAGGACTGGCGTCGGGGTCGGCGCTCATCGACGGCACCCCATCGCTGCTCAATCTCATTTCCGGGCCGTTCGTCCAAAAAATCACGGATGCTTTGCCGGGATAGGGTTTCGTGGTTTCGTACTCGAAGCGCTCGATCATGGCGTAGTGGCTGCTGCCGTCGACGACCGCCAGCCATCCGTCGGTAGAATCCAGCCACAACTCCGCCGCCATGTGCACATAGTGGACGGTGAACAGGCCGTCGTCTCGCACCGCGGCCGCCGGATTTTCAGCGGGACCAAAGCGAACGTGATAGCGATTCAGATAACTGCTAGATGGGTTCGCGGGAGTAAACGTCCAGAAATTGTGGTTCAAGCCATTCGGGGGCGATGGGTCGGAAGTGTTGTACTGAGAGACCGACTGCATTGACCAATTCACGGGGTGGCCGGAAACATTCTTCATCGACGCGTGAAAGCGGATGCGGGGAGAATCGCTGTCTAATCGAATGGTGCGCGAGAACTGAATTCCAGTTTGCGGATCAGCCGGGCCAGTGAGTTCGATCTCGCACTGCTTTCCTTCCGAAAGCTTTCGAAAGGTGAACGGGCCGTCATCGAGTAGGTCGGAGTTCCCTACCCAATGCTGTTCGTCATTGTTTCCTTCAGGCAGAAGCCACAGCTTGTCGCCGCCATAGTTGAACCATTTGTCGTTCGTGGGCGGGAAATACTTGCCGGCGAACTGGGAATTGACGAATAGATATGGATGTCCAGCGAAGGTCACCTGTATTAAGCGCCCGCCATTCTGGGGCACGATGGTCAACTGAACCCAGCGGTTCGATAGTTGCTGCGCGTGCCAGCCCTTGTAATCCACGGCTTCGACGCGGCACTGTGCGCTCGCCCGCGGAGTTTGCGTTTGAAGTTGAGAGTGCGCAGTCCTCAACCCAATCCAGCTAATGAGGACCACCAAGGCTACAAATCGGACAACACTGGCCAACCTAGAGCACAATTTCATAAGCAGCGCCTTTTGCCGAGAGCCGTCTAGCGTAGCACGTCCGGAAAACATTTCCGCAGAATCGCTAATGCGCGGCTCTCCCAGCATACGAAACAAAACACAATAAAACGAAACAATTCGATTGCGTCAAGAGCATCCAGTGGTGTATACCGGATGCGCGATCGGATCGCGGTCCAACGCACCTCGGAACGATGCTGAAAATCCTATTGCTTCTGCTACTGATTCCGTGTGAGCTGCCGGCTCAAGAGCGGCGGGTTGATCCAACCTGGTTACACCGGCACGTTCCGCGCGTGAGCGAGACGCACATTGATCTGACGTCTGCAACTTGTCACTACAAAGCAATTTTCGGTGAGGGGGACAGCGAAAACAGGATCATGCGAAGCGTGGCACGTTTTGGCGAAGCTACACTCGACGCACACGGAACTTGCCAGACTGTCACTTACGATCGGCAGGAAGAGCTTTATTTTGTACTCGAGGGCAAAAGCGTGTTGCACTATGCCGACCGGACTTATCCAATGCGCGCGAACGATTTTACCTACCTCGCGCCCGGCGTTAAGCACTCCGTTGCGAACGCTTCCGATCAGCCCTTGCAGATTGTGATCATGGGTTTCAAAATTCCGTCTTCGATCTCCATCAGCGCTCCAAACCCGGAAGCCAAGATCGTGAACATGGATGACCTGAAGCAACAGACGGTCGAGGGCCATCCTACGTCGGTTTTGTATAAGCTTCTGGCGGGGCCGCGAACCGCAACCCGCGATGCCATCGACCAGGGATATGTCGTGGTCAGCCTATTTTGGATGGACTTTGCGCCGGGAGGCACGAACTTTCCGCACCATCATGAGGTCGCGGAAGAAATTTATCTGGTCATAGATGGACAGGGTGAAATGGTAGCGGGAGGCGGGATGGATGGGGTCGAGGGCCGCCATCCGGCGAAAGCGGGAGACGCGTATTACTTTCGGCCCAACAGCACCGTGGGGTTCTACAACCAGAACAAGCCGGGAGCCAAGGCGCACATTCTGGCGGTTCGATCACGAATTCCGCTGCCTAAGGACGAAGACTGATGCATCGTTTCTTTCCGTCCATGAACTGTGAGCGCCGCGGTCTGGCGTTGTAACGAAAGCATTTTAAGGAGATCAAGGAATGCATATCGAGAATTCCAGCCGGCGATCATTTATGAAACTGGTGGCGGCAGCGCCACTATTAAGCCAGATTGCGGCCCGCGACGTGTACGCCCAGGCTGCTACGGCAATCGGCAAAGATCCTCGCAAAAATATCTACACCCGGCTTGGGGTGAAGACGGTCATCAACTGTCGAGGTACGTGGACGTACTTGAGCGGAGCGCTTGAATTTCCGGAAGTGCGCCAGGCGCAGCTCGAAGCGGCGGATCATTTCGTGAACATGTTCGACTTGCAGCGTGCGGTTGGACGGCGTTTATCGGAGTTGACCGGGGCTGAGTCCGGAATCGTAACCTCGGGCGCGGCGGGAGCCATGGCCGCGGCTACCGCTGCATGTATTGCGGGCAGCGACGACAAATACATTTGGCAACTCCCCGACACTACCGGCCTCAAGCACGAAGTCATTATGGTCGGAGGACGCAGCGCATTCGACAGCGCCATCCGCCTGGTTGGCGCCAAGTTGGTTCTGGTTTATTCGCCGGAGGAACTGGCCAATGCCATAAACGAAAACACGGCGATGATCTACACCACCGACCTCGGCGAGAAGCTGCAAAAAGAACTCGCGATTGCGAAGGATCACAAGATTCCGATGCTGCTCGACGACGCCGCCGGCATACCGCCCGCAGACAATGCCAAGCTTTACGCGAAAATGGGCATCGATCTTTATTGCTTCTCGGGTGGTAAAGGACTGTGCGGGCCACAGTGCAGCGGCTTACTCCTCGGACGAAAAGATCTGATCGAGTCAGCCCTCATGAATTGCAACCCGCGAGAGGGTGCGGTGTGCCGGCCAATGAAAGTCGGCAAGGAAGAAATAGTCGGCTGCCTGACTGCGCTTGAGACCTGGCTCAAACTTGACCCGAAGAAGATCAACGCCGAATGGAACGGCCGCGTGGACCGCATTCGCAAACTTGTCGATACCGTGCCGGGAGTGAAGACCGATATCTACACTCCCGATGATGGAAATCGCTATCCCACGTTGAGGGTTTACTGGGACACGCAGACATGGGGTTACAGCATTACCGATTGCGTCAATGAATTGCGCGCAGGCGATCCAGTTATCGAAGTGCTGGGACCTGACAATCCAAGCCTGGTAACGGCGGTGCGCGAGGGTAATCCGAATCCCACTGCAAAAGAGAGAAAAGCGCCCGACCACATCGAATTGATTTCGATGACTATCAAGCCGGGAGAGGAAATAATTGTCGGCCAAAGATTGCGCGCGGTTTTGCGCGCGGCACAGAAGAAATCTGCGGCCGCGTAAGAACCAGTGGTTGAGAATGAAACAAAGAAGAGTCCACATGCGATTTTGGGTTGCCGCATTCCTGCTTACCTCGACGCTCGTGTCGCAAGCACAGATTCGCGCCATCACTCCTTCGCGAACTTCGGCCGAAGCTACCCGATTCTCCTCCCCGGCGGTGGACGCAGGAGACTATGTATACATCTCGGGCCAGGGTCCTCAAAGTTCTGACGGCAAAGTGCCAGCGGCGTTCGCGGAACAAGTCCGCCAGACGCTCGACAACATTAAGTCGATCGTCGAAGCCGCCGGCTTGACGATGAACAATGTCGTCTACACCCAGGTTTATCTCACGGACATCAGCAAGTACGACGAAATGAATCGTGTCTTCGGCGAGTACTTTCCGAAGACTCCACCGGCTCG
This sequence comes from uncultured Acidobacteriota bacterium, assembly GCA_963702345.1. Taxonomy (GTDB): domain Bacteria; phylum Acidobacteriota; class Terriglobia; order Terriglobales; family Acidobacteriaceae; genus Gp1-AA145. Next base: position 39,376 of record CAVPCD010000006.1, read on the forward strand.
CGCTGTGCTTGGGGTTGGTGGTGTGCCCCGGTCGACTATCGAAATTAACGCCGTCGCGGTGCGCGATTTGGCGGACCGGCGCGCAATTTCTCCCCCAAATTTGAAGTCAACCGACTCGGCTTCGCCTGGCATACTCACTCATGACCGGCTTTTCGTGTCCGGCATGATCGGTACCGACCCGGCGACCGGCAAAGTACCAGACGATCCCGCGGCGCAAGTTGATTTCGCTCTGGACCGTATGCAAGCTGTCGTGAAAGCTGCGGGCCTTGAGATGGCCAATATGGTTTTCGTTAACCCTTATTTGACTTCCGAAATCCCCGGCCACGTGATGAATCAGCGCTACGCCCGACGTTTTGAGTTCGGCAACACTCCCGCACGGGCCACGATAGATGTGACGAGTTTGCCGGGTGGGGCGCACATCGAGTACACGGGAGTCGCCGTCCGTGATCTGGCGCAGCGCAAAGCGGTGCGTCCAAAGAATATGCCGCCGAGTCCCACTGCAAGCCCGTGCGTTTTTGCCGGCGATACCTTGTATTGTTCCGCCAAGGATGGTTTCATTCCTGGCCCGCACGGGGGCATTTACGCCACGACCACGCAACATCAACTTCGGCAAACCATGCGCAATTTGCTTGACAACCTCGAAGAAGCCGACATGAAATTCGATGACGTGGTGTCGACGGTAATTTACCTGGATGATTTGTCGGACCGCCAGGTGTTTGACCAGATTTATGCGGAATATTTTGGCTCGGTCATGCCCGCGGGAACCACCATCCAGCAGATCGCTTCGATAGAACGGAAAGCCGACAACGAGGGCCACTTTCCCGGCCTGGAGCAAGTTTCACTGATCGCAGTGAGAAGCCAAAAGAAATAGCGAGAGTTGGGGCAGGAAAAATTCTTCGTAAGTCTTGAGGGGGATATCGTGAAGAAAATTACATTCACCATCGTTCTGCTTTGGGTTTTCGGCAGCGCTTCCGCTTGGGCGCAAGTCGATACCGCAACCGTCACTGGTTCAGTGCATGATTCGAGCGGAGCCGTGCTCCCCAGCGCCGTGGTTACTGCGACTGAAGTGAATACCGGCATCAAGACAACGGCGAAGACCGCGTCCGACGGCAATTACGTAATCACTCCGTTGAAAATCGGAACCTACTCAGTTTCTGCTGAGGCGAACGGGTTCCGGACGGAAATGCGTGAGAACATCGTGCTCAACGTCCAGCAGAACCAACGCCTCGATTTCCAGTTGCACGTTGGCTCGGTTAATCAAACTGCGGAAGTAACCAGCCAAGCGCCCCTGCTCGAAACTGAAACCGCTTCGTTGGGAGACGTTGTCGCTGCTGAGCAAGTGGAAGAGTTACCGCTGAATGGTCGCCGCTATACGGATCTTGCCAGCCTCACGTCAGGTGTTTCTAAGGTTACCGAGGGGCCAGTAAATGGCGGTAGCACACCTACCAACGGCAACGCCGGCGGCAGCTTCGCCGTGAACGGCACGCGCGGTGACCAGAACAATTTCATTCTCGACGGCATCGACAACAACTCCAATGACAACGGGGATGTCGCCGTGCTGAGCAGCGTAGACGCAATCGCCGAATTCAAGGTCGAAACCTCGAACTATTCCCCGGAATTCGGGCGCAGCGGCGGCGCGGTGATCAATGCCACGACGAAATCAGGCACTAACAGTTTTCATGGAGAACTGTGGGAGTTCCTCCGAAATCAGGCGTTTGATGCGAGTCAATATGGCTTTGGATCCAACCTGCCGAAGGCGCCATACAAGCAAAACCAATTTGGTGGAACTGTGGGCGGACCGATAAAAAAAGACAAGGTGTTCTTTTTTGCCGATTACGAGGGCACACGCATAAGCCAGGCGCAGACTGATTTCTCCAGTGTGCCCACCGCAGGTGAGAGTACAGGGGATTTCAGCAGCATTCTTGGCCCGCAGGCGACCAGTGGTTGCGCAAACTATACAGCTGGACCTTGTGTGGATGCGCTTGGTCGGCCCGTGTTTGTGAACGAAATTTACGACCCGAGCACCACGCAAATGGTTCCTGGTCCCTTCGGGTGCGGTACGAACGGCAATCCAGCCTGTCAACCGACCCCCGTGCGTAATGGTTTTGGATTCAACCCGATTACTGGCGCTAAAACCGCCTCGGCAAACATCATCACCACTGGGTTGAGCACCTTGGGACTCAACTACGCCGCTCTCTATCCGAAGGCAAACTTGCCAGGAACAGCAAACAATTACGTAGTGAACGCTCCCGGCAATGAGCAAACCAATCAGATGGATGTCCGGGTTGATGAGAACCTAACCAGCAAAACCCAGCTGTTTGAAAGATTTTCGTATATCAAAGACACCCGGTTTCAAGCGCCGCCTTTTTCAGGCGTTGCGGACGGTGGAACCTACAACACCGGCGACCGTCCTTTAAACACAGAGGGCCTTGTGCTGGGATTGACTGACACTCTCAAACCAAACCTGATAAACGCACTGCGCGTCGGGTTCAACCGGGTTCATTACATATCCAATTCTCCTGCTTATGGACAGAACTATCCGCCTGCGGGGCTGCAGGTGCCGGGAGTGCCGAACGATCCTTTGACCAACGGTCTGACGTGGTTTGCGCCGAGTGCCTACGCCGGACTTGGCGAGCCGCTGTACACGCCGACCCGGAGCACCAGCCAGGATATCCAAATTAACGACAGCCTCAACTGGGTGCATGGGAAGCATTTGATTAAGGCAGGACCGCAATTCCGCTTCGATCAATTCAACCTCCTGCAAATCGGACAGCCGCGCGGAAACCTGTCTTTCAGCGGGCAATTCACATCGGACTCAGGTTCGATTGCAGATGGAAGCGGCAACGGCCTGGCAGACATGCTTGTGGGGATTCCGGTCACATCGGCCATTTCAACAGTGACGTACTTCGGCAATCGCCAGCACACTTATGGTGGATTCGTCGAAGACAACTACAAGGCCACGTCGCAATTGACTCTCGACCTTGGGCTGCGTTGGGATTATGCAACTCCGGTCTATGAGGCCCACGATCACGCAAGCAACTTCGACTATACGAAAGGGATCGTTGTCCCCGCCGGTACTCCGGGATACCCCGAACATCTGGCAACACCCCATAAAGACAATTTCGCGCCGCGGGTGGGCCTGGCGTATACCCCATTCAAAAACAAACCATTCGTGGTTCGCGCAGGATACGGGCGGTTCTTTGTGTTCTATGAAATCCGCACTGGTGATCCGCTGCAAGTTGATTACAATCTTCCATTCTTTTTCGAGCCGACGTTCAACAGCGATGGCATAACCCCTTCTGCAGTTAATCTGGCGACTGGATTCACCGGCCTTCTGGATCCGAATAATGCGCCGTTTGCTAACGTAACCAGTCAGGACTGGAACCCGGAAACTCCGGTTTACGACCAGTGGAATCTCGACCTTGAATATCAATTGCCTGGTCAAATTCTGATTACACCGGCTTACGTCGGGACGAAAGGCACCCACCTTCAAGTGCTTCGCGATCTGAATCAGATCCCCACTCCGCAGTCCACCTACGATCCAACATTGGCTCCCTACTGCGAACCGGCGGGCTTTTCCGCCGGCAACTGCAAATTTGGAACTTTCACCTCAATTGAGAACCAAGGAAGTTCCACCTATCACGCCTTTCAACTCAAGGCCGAGAAGCGAACTAACCATGGCCTCTATTTCTTGAGCGCCTTCACCTTCAGCAAGTCCATCGACGACCAGCCGGAAATTTGTTGCAACTCACCGTGGCCGCAAGACAGTTACAACATTGCGGCAGAAAAAGGTCTGTCTGACTTCGATAATCGCGAGCGCTGGGTCAACAGTGTCGATTACGAACTTCCAGTGGGCAAGGGCCGGCAATTCTTGAACCAAGGCGGAGTAGTCGATGCAGTGCTTGGCGGATGGCACCTGGGAGGAATTATCACCCTGCGGTCAGGCTTTCCCTTCTCGCCGCAGATCGGATTCGACCCAAGCAATACAGGCTCGCCTGGACTGCAGCGCTCCAATCAAATCGGCACTGGCAGCTTGCCCAATCCCAGCCCCTACTTGTGGTTCAACGTAAATGACTTTCCGGTTCCTAACTGCCCGCAAGGATGCTTCGGCGACGCCCACAAAAATGTTCTCGAAGGACCGGGAGAGAAGACGGCAGATTTGTCGGCGCGCAAAATTTTCAACTTGACTGAAGCGGTGAATCTGGAATTTCGCGCGGAGCTGTTTAACGCCTTCAACCATCCGGTGTTTTCTCAGCCAGATCCTTACATCACGGACGGACCGGGTGCAGCGGGCGTGATTACGTCGACAGTGATTCCGCAACGGCAGGTTCAGTTTGCTCTTAAGTTGCACTTCTAGTCTGGCAATTGGAGCGACTTGAAATGAGACGCAGAGATTTTCTAAAGACTGGCGCTGCAGTAGCGGCAGTCGGTGGATTAGTGGGTACTAAAGCGCATGCGTTAGTGCCTGCTCATAACTGGGCCAAGTACGACTTCGGCTCCGGCCCGCCGGTGACAGACCGCCTGAATCAAGGACCGTTCCCGCAATATCCGCCGGATGCAGTTATTCCTACGGACGAGGTGGTGATGACCACAACCCCTTCGGAAGATGTGGTCCCCAACTACGGCAAGGGCTTGGTCACTTACATTACTGCGGACATGGGCACCGACGAGATCAAGTCAGACAACATTCCGCAAGCGATTGAAGACCTGGTCCGATTTCCTTTAGGACAGCAGCTTTACATCCGTCCCACCTGGCGCGAGATTCAGCCACAACCGGGGCGATTGCAACTTCCCGATTATCTGAAGCAGGTTTTCGATCTCGCAAAAAAGAATGACAAACGTATCGGCATGCGCGTTCAAATGAGCGCTCCAGACTATTGGCACGCTCCGGCGCTGCCGCAATTTGTCCTCGACAAAGTGCCGATGGTCGATTTGGTCATGGACCCTCACGAGTCAGCGGCGCAGGGCGCGCGGTTCCTTAAGAACCCTTATTCTCGATCACAGCCACGCTTTGATCATTCTTTCTTTCAGCAGTCGTTCAAGGAGCTGGTTGAGCAAATGGCGGCGGAATTCAACGGAAATCCGTCGATTGAATTCATCGATACATTTATGTATGGGTTCTGGGGCGAGGGTCACACCTGGCCCTTCGGCAACACTCCTTTCCCCGATTATCAGACGGCGGAGCGGACCTGGATTCAGATGTGGGAGATCCAGCAGCAGAATTTCACCAAGACACCGCTGCTCACTAACACTCAACCTGACTACAGCCGCGTGGGCAATTCAGAAATCCTTGATCGTACGGTCCGCAGCAATAATTGGATTCGCAGCGACACCATTTTTATCGAGAATGAACAGATCGAAGCGCTGAGCAATCGTCCACCATGGGTTGCGGCCCTGCTCGAGCAGGGTCTGCCGAGCCAAGCTCCAGATAAGCTCACTTCGCATGAAGGAATTTCGCCCGCAGATGACATGATTAGTCACGTTATGGATGTGGGGGCGAATTACTGGTCGCTGTGGAATTTTCATCAAATCAGCGCGCAGAACCTGGCCAGCTACTATCAGGCTTTTCCGACGTGGTTCGATCGGATCAACCGCCGGATCGGTTACCGCGTACGACCGTCCTTTATCTGGAGCTATGAAGATAACGGCTACCAGGGTCTGATCGTCGGTTTCGCGAATGATGGAATCGCCGGAGTTCCCGGCGTGTTGCGGGTTACGGTCGAGAGCGAAGATGGCAAAACATTAAAACGCGGGTGCCTCGATGCGGGATATCCAATTCCAGGAAAATTACGGCAGGCGCAATTTGTTTTGCCGCAGGGAACCAAATGGCAAGGATTAAAGCTTAAAGCAGAAATTGAAGTTAAAGGCATGCGCTATCCGGTGCGATGGGCCTGTCATCAGAAATTGAACGACGACGGCTCACTCACTTTGCGCTCGAACGGTCGCCACGCATCGTGATTGCGAGCGGGGCGAAAAACCAAAATCAAGACGCTTAAAAATTCTTGGGTAATCAGGAAGAGAGAGGCGCTATGCGCAGGCGGGACTTCGTAAAAACAAGCTTAGGTCTGGCAGCAGGCAGCAGTCTCGCAACTCGACGGATGTGGGGAGATGTGCCAGATCATATGTGGCAGGGCTACGACTTTGGGTCGGGGCCGCCCGTAAGCAATCGGCTGGATCAGGGGCCGTTTGGGATCAGTCAGGACGAAGGCTGGTTCACTATATTCGTCACCGATCCTTCGCGCGAACACATACGCAACTTCGGCACCGGGCTGGTGGGCTACACGTGGGAAGAAAACGGGCCGGCGCTGGGCGTGATGTGCGGCAGAGAAACCATCGAGCAAGCCGTCGAAAAAATGGCTACGCTGCCGTTCATGGACGTGTTGTACATCCGTTGCGACTGGAGAGACGTTCAGTCTAGCGCCGGCAAGCTTTCGCTCTCTCCGGTTTGGGAAGCCACTTTCGACGCCGCCAAGCGCCACAATCTGGGCGTAGCATTCAGAATTCAACTCTCGACTCCAAACACTCAGCCGCAAAAACTTGCCATGCCCGACTTTCTGCACGAGAAAGTCCCCCTCGTCAACATTGGCGGAAAGTCCAAAGAACACCGCAGCAATTTTGATTTTTATGAGCCGCGCTACGATTCTCCGGAGTTTCAGAAAGCATTCGCTGAGTTAAACCAGCTGCTCGCGGAGCGCTTCGATCACAACCCGCAGCTGGAATACATGGATTTGATGATGTACGGATTTTGGGGAGAAGGTCACACCAACGACTTGCCTAACCCCTTTCCCGATTATTTAACAGCGGAAAAGACGTTTGTCCAAATGACGCAATTGCAAATCGACGCCTGGAAGCGAACTCCGCTCGCGGTGAACACCCAACCTGACATCAGCAACGTGGGCAACCGTCAGGTGCGCGATCTCGCTGTCCGTTCCGGATGCTGGCTGCGCTCCGACAGTTTGATCATGGATGAGCCGATCCAAGTCGAAGAACTTGCGCATCGTCCTGACTGGCTAGCCACGGTTATCGAGGACGGAGAAAATCGTCACTATGTTCTCTCCGACTATGCGGACGAAGAGAAAGCCTGCTTGAGCAAACTCCCGCCATCGATGCTGGCGTTCGTGGGAAATGATAATGAAGCTTATCCGACCGATGATTATCCGCACCGGATCGGCGGTCCAATCAAAGAGCCTTATCGCGAGACTGCAGGTTTCCATGCTCTCGATGTTGGCACAAATTATTTTGGTCTTTGGACCGAAGCGGACAATATCCGGCGGTATTACGAGAAATATCCCGATTCGCTTCGCGCCATGGAGCAGCGGCTCGGGTATCGGGTGCGCCCATCGTTAATATGGCAACGGAAGCGCTATAACACGATGGAGTTGATTCTAGGCATTGCCAACGACGGTGTCGCAGGTGTGCCCGGAGTGCTTGGAATCCATGCCGAGACCCTCGACGGCAAAATCAAAGTTGGCGGCAATCTCGATGCCGGTGAACCGCGCGCAGGCCAGCTTCGTCAAGCCTCGATCATTCTTCCGCAAGGCCTGGACGGGCAACAGATCATTCTTCGCGCTGAGTTAGAAGTGAAGGGAGTGCGTCGTCCGGTGCGCTGGGCGTGCCGGCAGCCAACCAATCCTGACGGCTCACTAACCATTCGCCTGAAAAAAGGCAGCGACTCTGATTGGAGAAAGGGAGTATAAGCTGCCTTGAAGGATGAGAATGGCAAGCACGATGACTCCCTCGGACTAAATCAGGCGATTTGCCGGCGCGATTTTTTGAACTCAACTTTGCTGGCCGCCGGCGGCGTGCTGCTTGGCTCCCTGACTCCGAAACAACTCTTAGCACAACAAGAAGAATGGACGGGATACGGCGGCGTTGGCGACTACGCTCATTCAAACGGCAACACTTTTGAAGTGATGAATGCGGGGCACCAGATCCGCAATGGCGTTTTCAATTCGTTGCCGCCGGACGCCATCGACACGGGCGAAGTGTTCGACTGTGTCGTCATCGGCGGAGGCGTCAGCGGTCTTTCGGCGGCGCTGTTTTTCCAGAAGTATGGCGGACCGAAGCTGAATTGTCTGGTTCTCGATAACCATCCAGTTTTCGGCGGCGAAGCCAAACGCAATGAGTTCATAGTTGATGGCCAGCGGATTATGGGGCCCCAGGGCGCTGACCATTTCCAGGTTCCTCTGCCGCACAGCTTCATGGGCAGGTTCTTTGAGCTGATTGGCCTGGACTGGAACGGGTTCAAGTATCAGGAATGGGGCAGTCCTTCTCCCGAAATTCCCCTGGGAAACAGCTTCGAAGATGCCCGGGGGCCTGACGCTTTTTATTTCGGAGCAAAGTTCGGCAAAACGCCGGGCATGTGGCTGATCGATCCCTGGAAAAATAAACTGCAGGGCGCGCCGGTTTCAGATCAAACCCGTGCTGAACTGCTCAAGTATCACGAGCAGCAGAAACTCGGCTTGCCATTTGAATACCCGGGCGACGAAAAATCACGCCAACTTGACAGCGTAACCATTGAACGTTATTTGATGGAAACCTACGGCCTGAGCAAGCCGACGATTCAGACATTCATGGCCGACGAAGGTGGCGGCTTCGGCGCAGGTCCGGATGTGGTTTCCGCTTACTGCATTTACGCCTTCGATGTCGATCGTTCGATGGATGAACCGTCGCTTTCATTCCCCGGCGGTAACGATGGAATCGCACGTCACATGGTGAAGACGCTCATCCCCGACGCCATCCCCGGAACCAATACACTCGAAGCGATTTGCCGCAACAACATCGATTTTCAGGCACTCGATCGCCCGGATCAACCCACCAGAATTCGCTTGGACAGCACCTCCGTCTGGGTGAAGCACGAAGGCGATCCTTCCAATTCCAACTTCGTTAGCATTGCTTATACGCGCGGCAACAAAGTTTACCGGCTCAAAGCACGTTCGGTGGTGATGGCCGGCGGGTGCTGGACGTCAAAGTTGATCGTGCGCGATCTACCGTCAACGCATCGACAAGCCTACGATCAGTTTTACCGTTCGCCTTGCATGATGGCGAATGTCGCGCTGCGAAATTGGCGCTTCCTATACAAATTGGGAATCTCGGGATGCCAGTGGTTCGAGGGGCTGGGCGGATTCACCGCGGTCCGCAAGGTGCCGACATTTTCCACCGATAGAAAAACTGTCGGACCAGATTCCCCGGTGGTTCTCACGCTAAAGGTTCTTTTTCCTCACTATGGCAAGCCATTGCAGGACCAGGGCAATCTTGGACGAGCCGAACTTCTTTCGACTTCTTTTCGTGATTTCGAACGCCAGATCCGCGCGCAACTGACAGAAATGTTCTCAGCATCCGGATTCGATGCGTCGCGCGACATCGCAGGAATTGTTCTCAATCGATGGGGACACGCTTACGTGAGCCCACAGCCTGGCTTCTTTTTTGGCAAGGATGGAAATCCTGCGCCGCGTGACATTCTGCGCGCCACGCCCTTCGGACGAATCGCGTTTGCAAATACGGATCTCTCCGGTACCCCCGATCATCGCACGGCGATAGGCGAGGCGCATCGAGCAGTCAGCCAGTTGCTTGACCAGGTGTTGACGGGATAACCCTCGCGCTGTACGGTACGGACCGATCTTACGGCGCTTCACATGAAATCCTGCCGTCCAAGAATATCTACTCAATCAAATGCAGCGGCAATCGTCCATCTTTTGAGGCCGCTGAATGGCACCTGCAGGTTCGAAACCTGAAGCGCCGATTGATTGTTTTACAGCCGGTAAACCTCTTTGGCGGTTCCGCCAAATAAACGATCGCGTTCCGAAGGTGAAAGAGAAGCTGTCGATCGCTCAACCACTTCGATCCACTTCTCATATGCGCAGGCGAGCAACGACACCGGCCAATCGGACCCGAACATCAGGCGTTTGGGGCCAAAGTATTCAAGAACAGCATCGATGAAGGGGCGGAGATCGTTCTCCGCCCAGGTATTCCAGTCGGCCTCGGTCACCACTCCTGAGAGTTTGCAATAGACGTTCTCCCGGCGAGCGAGTTCCCGCATGTGTTCCCGCCATGGCGAAAGAACTTGGCTTTTGATCTTTGGCTTAGCGATGTGGTCGAGAACAAATATCTGCGTCGGATGCCGGTCCACGAATTCAATTGTCTGCGGAAGATGGCGCTCAAAAATCAAAATGTCGTAGCTCAATCCAAGATCTTCGAGCTGCGACACTCCGCGGTTGAAATCATCACGCAACATGTAAAAATCGTTGGGCTCGTCTTGTAGAACGTGACGCACTCCTTTGAGTTTTGGGTTGTGCCAATACTTCTCGAGATGCGATGCTACTGCCGGATCGGCCAAGGGAACCCAGCCCACGACTCCACGCATAAAATCATGCCGGCATGCCAGTTCCAGCAGCCAATCAGTTTCAAGCAAACTCTGCCGGGCCTGCACCGTCACTACTCCGTCGATTTTCGCGGTTTGCATGGCGCGCGAAAGCTCTGGAACAAGAAAATCCCGCCGAATCGACTCCATACCTTCCGACATCCAGGGATAGTCGGCACGCGAATACTTCCAGAGGTGATGGTGTGAATCAATCCTTTCTTCCGACATGGGTCCCCCGAGGCCCAGCTATCGCAACAACGCGGCGGCGCTCCAAAGAATCGGCGCCTGACCGTGTAAGTCGCCGGTGAGGCGCTTGCGATCCAAATAATATTGCAGGTTATTGTTTTTGCCGGTGCCTTCGCACACGTTGCGGATGTCGCCGTTTGGTTCGAGATACGTGGTCAAGGCCAGCCATCCCTTGCGCGCAGCGGGCGCATAAGTCTTTGCGTCGAGCCAGCCTTTCTTCACTCCGGTAACGAGCGCGAATGTGAACATGCCGGTGCTTGAGGTCTCCGGAAAAGACTCGGGATGATCGAGCAGTTGGTGCCACATGCCGTCTTTATCCTGATACTGAAGGAGCGCTTTCATCATCTTTGAGTAGCCATCCATGATGCGGACACGCTGCGGATGATTCTGCGGCAAGGAGATCAGGAGTTCTGTCATTCCTGCGGCTACCCATCCATCGCCGCGTCCCCAGAAGAAAGGGGAATCAGGTGCGTGATAGAAAAGGCCGTTCGGCTGCTGAAGTTTATCGAGGTAACTCGACATTTCGAGCGCAGCGTGGTCGAGATATTTCGCGTCACCCGTGGCGCGATAAGCCTGGACCTGCGCGATGGTGATCATGTACATGTCGTCGATCCAAAAACGTGTCTGGGATGTCAGGCCGTCCGGTGCGGGGTTCTCCCACTGCTTGTCGGCAAGAGCCTTACCCATGTCAAGATATCTTTGCTGCTTGGTTTCGATGAAGATTTGCAGCGGCACTGCGGCGAAAACGGTGTTATCCACGTGAACTGGTTTTGGAATGAGATTCGCTTCATCTCCAAATAATGGCTGGAACCGTTGAATAAGGCGCGATTCGAGCTGCTTGTCGTGACTTGCCTGGGCAAAGATCAACGCGCCATACCAGGTTGCGACTTCCGGATACGTGATTTGGCTGGGCGGTTCGGGCTTGCCGAAGTTCGCATGCGGCGTGGACGCCAGCCGTTCGGCTACGCGCTTGCCGATTTCACGAGGCGACTTCCCGGCCGGCCAATTGCGAAAGGCGCTGAGTTGCTTTGCAGCCTTTGTCTGAGCGTGCAGAGGAAGCACAAGCGTCAGTGTCGTTAGTCCCATCAGGATCGACAACGTTCGAAATCGCTTCATCATGGCTTTTTTGCCATACGACTGGTTTATAACAATACTGAACGGAACCGCTAGCCGGATTACAAAAAATTACATGAGCTCTCAATTGTCTTCCGACAGTCCGAGCAATCTGGCGGGAGATAAGCCATCCCCACAATGCGCGCCCTCTCCGTCCGGATATTTTCGCTGGATCATCTGTACGCTCCTCTTATTAGGTGTCACCAAAAATTACATGGACCGCCAGGTCCTCGGCGTCCTCAAGACTACGCTGCAACACAATTTCGGATGGAACGAGATCGACTTCGGCAACCTTGTCTTCGCGTTTCAGGCGGCATATGCGGCGGGGATGCTTCTGGTTGGGCGACTGGTCGATCGACTGGGAGTGAGGCTGGGCTACGCGCTGACGATGATTTTCTGGAGTCTGGCGTCGATGGGTCACGCGCTGGCCTCGTCATTGACTGGCTTCATCGTGGCACGGGCATCTTTGGGATTTGCCGAGTCCGGAGTTTTTCCCTGCAGTATAAAAGCCGTCGCTGAATGGTTTCCTAATAAACAGCGGTCGTTTGCAATAGGAGTTTTCAATGCGGGCGCGAATGTTGGCGCGATCCTGACGCCATTGCTGGTCCCGTGGATCGTGATTCATTGGGGATGGCGGTGGGCTTTCATCGTTACCGGCGGCGTGGGTTTTCTTTGGCTGGCGCTTTGGCTGTTGCTTTATCGCAAACCGGAAGAACACGGGAGTGTATCGACGGCCGAGTTGGCCTACATTCGCAGTGATCCGGTCGTGCCGACGACCCGGATAAAGTGGCTCAGCCTGGCATCACACCGCCAGACGTGGGCTTTCGTCGCCGGCAAATTCCTGATCGACCCCATCTGGTATTTCTACCTTTATTGGGTGCCCGATTTTCTGCAGAGAAATCATGGGCTCCAGCTAACGCAGATTGGCGCCCCGATCGTGGTCATCTATGTGATCTCGGACGTCGGCAGCGTGGCCGGCGGATGGTTTTCGTCTTCGCTGATCAAGCGCGGCAAGAGTGTCAACTTCGCGCGCAAGATTACGATGCTGATTTGCGCGTTCTTTGTTTTGCCCATCATGTTCGCCTACCGTGTGGAAAGCCTATGGGGCGCGGTGCTGATTATTGGATTAGCAGCCGGAGGACACCAGGGATTCTCAGCAAATTTGTTGTCAGTGCCCTCCGACACATTTCCATCGCAAGCGGTCGGTTCGGTCGTTGGCATCGGAGGTATGGCGGGGGCGATTGGTGGAATGCTGATCGCCACAATTGTTGGCCACACGCTGCAGTGGACGGGCAGTTACATGGTTCCGTTTTTCATCGCCGGATCTGCCTACCTGATGGCCCTGGCGTGCATTCATCTGCTTTCCCCACGATTAGAGCCGGTACGCCTTCGCTAATCTGCGGAAAGTGCTGAACCATTTGGCGTTCGCGTCAGGAAGAGTTAAATTGATTGTCTCCAACTGCCGATAGAGCAGAAGTGGAACCGACAGCCTTCGTGAAAACCAATCCCAGCCAACAGAATCCGGCAGAGAGTTTATCTGCAGAACAAATTCAGGATGCCGTAAAACACGCATTGGCGGCAACGCAATGCGTGGATATGCACACCCATCTTTATCCCGCGGCATTCGGAAAAATAGGTTTATGGGGAATTGATGAGTTACTCACTTATCACTATCTGGAAGCGGAATTTTTCCGTTATTCCAAGCTGACGCCGGAAAAGTACTGGACACTTTCGAAGCAAAGTCGGGCAGACGCAATCTGGAAAACGCTATTCGTCGAGAACACGCCCATCTCAGAGGCAACACGCGGAGTCGTCGCGGCGCTGAAGGCGTTCGGTCTCGCCACGGATGCTGCTGACCTTCGTGAGGCGCGAGCATTTTCTCCGAACAATCCCTCGATGCGCACATTAATACCGTCTTGAAAATGGCGGGAGTTTCCACGGTGGTGATGACCAACGACCCGCTCGATCCCGAAGAAATGCCGGTGTGGATGAAAGGCGTAGAGCGCGATCCGCGATTTCAACCGGTACTGCGCCTGGATCGAATTCTTTGCGATTGGTCCGATCCTTGGGAGCAATTGGTCGGGCTGGGATACAACGTGGATCACCGCGCGTCGGCGGTGTGTATAAGCGAAATACGCAGGTTTTTGTCGGACTGGTGCCGGCGCATGCGGCCGATTTATATGGCGGTGTCGCTGCCGGACACGTTCCAATTTCCTGATGCGAGCCCGCAGGGAGTTTTGCTGCGCGAAGCAGTTCTGCCGGCGTGCCGCGAATTTGATCTGCCGTTGTCGCTGATGATTGGGGTGCGGCGGCAGGTGAATCCGAGGATTCGCTTGGCCGGGGATGCCGTTGGACGCGCCGACCTGCGATCGCTGGAAACTTTGTGCCGCAAATATCCCGACAATCGTTTTCTGGTAAGTGTGTTGAGCCGCGAGAACCAGCACGAACTCTGCGTTTACGCGCGAAAGTTCAGCAACCTGATGCCCTTCGGATGCTGGTGGTTCCTGAACAATCCTTCGATAGTGGAGGAAATTACGCGAGAGCGGATTGAAATGCTGGGGACCAGTTTTATCCCGCAACATTCGGATGCACGGGTGCTGGAACAACTTATTTATAAGTGGCGGAACACGCGCAGAACGCTGGCGCCGATTCTGACGGGAGGCTATCGTTTAATGGTAGATGACGGACGCGACGTCACACGGGAAGACATTCAGCGTGATGTCGACAAATTGTTAAGGTCAAATTTTGAAGGATGGGTTGGGCGCAGATTTTCTGCGAGCTGAGTTCGGATCTCGATCTAAGATCATTTGCCCCAAAAGTCAAAATCCCCACTCTCCCCAAAAGCCGGGGAAGGGTGGGGTACCCAATAGTTAAAGCGCCCCGGCCTTCTCGAGCGCAGCGCGCATGCCTTGCCAGCACTCGATGGAGGATGCTTCGGGAGTCCCGGCTCCCCGCCAGTGAGTTTCGAGGCTCACCGCGTGATGATAGCCGTCACGCTTGAGCGCGGCGAATTGCCCGGCCCAGTCGACGATGCCCTTGCCCATGTCGGCCCACTCGTAGTCTTTGTCGGTTCGTGCGACATCTTTCACGTGGCAGTGGCCAATTCGATCTTTCGGCAAAAGACTGTAGGCGCCGGGGTAAGGGACTTCGCCCCGCTTCGCTGCGTTGCCTGGGTCCCAGTTGAGCATGAAATGACGCGAGGGCACGCCGGCCAGCGTTTTGGCGGCTTCCTCTCCAGTCGCGGTGTTGCAGGCGAATTCGTTTTCCAGTAGCAGTATCAATCCTGCTTTCCCGGTCTTTTCCGCGGCTTTCTGCAGCACTTCGTTGATCGCCTTGCGATGCGGCGCCGGATCATCTAATCGCCAGAAATCGAAACAGCGAATGCGATCAGTGGACAACTTTTTTGCCAGTTCAATGCAGCGATCGAGAACTGCGTCCTGCTGCGCATAGGAGAAGCTGGCGTTGAACTGGTCTTTTTCGGAGAATTTGGACTTGGGCGCGTCCGGCCAATCAACCTTGAACAGCGGACTGGCGATGTCGGTCACGCGGAGATTATTTGTCTTAAGCACGCTCAGGATTTCGGAAATTTCCTTCGCGTCGAAATTCATAACGTTCTTGTTCCATGCGGCGCGGATCTCCACCCAGCCCATTCCAAATTGTTGGGAAGCAACTTCGCAAGCGTGGCCGAAGTCTTGTGAAATCTCGTCGGTAATCACGGCGATCTTGAATGGCGATTTCGCCAGGCGAGCGGACTCCGAGGCAGATGGGTCCGGAGAGGCGGCACCAAAAAGAGTTCTGCTGGCGGCCAGTGCTCCGACTCCGGTGACGATGAAGCTCGCGCCGAGAAACGCTTCCTGGCATGGCAATAATTCCTCCCGGAAGAACTCATGCTAATGGCAAGAATTGACGAAGATGAAGGTATTGTATTTCGATTTGCCGGGCGAAGGGAGGTCCGGTTTTGTCTTTCGGCTTGGGCCGTGGAATTTGCCCGGTCAGGCTGCTCTGAGCACTCTTCCGCACTCCAGGCAACAGGTCTCATAGCGAGGCGTGATGAGCCCGCAAAACGGGCACATCCGCTGCGACGCGAAATCACCGGCTTGCGGTTTCGAGCCTGACATTTTTCTCATCCGTGCCGGCAGAAAAGCCAGCAGGCTACGAAGACGCGACAGGAACGATGGACGAAATGAACCCATATTCTGCTCTTCAAGACCCTAGTGAGTGGGGGTATGCAGGCCAGAAGACCCCAAAACACCGCACACTACCGCAAACTAATAATGACAGATAAAGATGGCTAATGCTGTGCCAAATTGCTCATATTGCTGGCACAATAGCTGTACCATTCCTGGGGCAAACATTGAGCGCCGGATTCGCGTACACTAGGATATGCACTCTGAAGCGCAGCTCAATCCGGAGACCGTGGAACGCCTCGAGGAGCAAAGTGGGTTGCTGTTGAGGACCTACGAGCTGGAAATGGCGAAAAATCCTGCCAGCCGGGCGACGGAGTCCGCGCGCAGCAATCTCATTGCCTTGCGCCATACTATCAACCAAATCTATGGGGAATCCGCCGCGCTCGATGTGACGGATGCGTTGGAATTCGCCACGGTTTTGGTTTCCGGTGACGAGTAGTCGCGAGCACACTGAACCCGGCGTGCGCTCTTAAAAATTAGATTTTCGCGGAGGAACCAACCCGGTCCTGATTGTGGTTGTTTGACTTCCGCAGCTTTGTCGAAGGAAGAGACCAACTATGCCAGCAAGAAAAGAATACGTCGCCGAACAAGAGATAGACGAATTGGGCCCCAGCCATGCCTCACCCGAGCAAGACACCGATGACCTGTTTAGCGCGGTGCGCGAACAGGGCCTGGATGTGATTGCTGGAGACATGGCGCTACCCTGGCTCAGCATGGAGCAAAAGCTCGCCAGCGAGGAAGACGAGGAAGAGGTCGAACTCGACCTGAGTACGGGCGCGCCCGATACTTCCAGCGATCCGGTCCGGTTGTATCTCCACGAGATGAGCATTTCGCCGTTGCTGACTCGCGAAGGCGAAGTCGAGATCGCGAGGCGCATCGAGCACGGCCAGCGTCGCGTGCTGAAGGCGTTGTCACGGTCGCCAATCGCAATCCGGCAGATTCTGACCATTGGCGATGACCTGAAATCGGAACGGCGCGCAATCCAGGAAATAGTCACTTTCGAAGAGGAAGAACTCACCGAGGAGAAATTGAGCAAGCGCACCGACGACATCGTGCGCCGCATCGATCAGCTGCGAAAGCATTACAACAATGCCATTCGGTTGACGGAAAAGCTGAGTACGATCGCTCCCAAGAAGAAGGCGAAGCAGTTCCGCCGCTGCCAAATGCAGCTGGCACGCGAGGTGGTGCGTATCTCTCTCATCATCCGCACTCTGGGTTTCACGCCGGCGGAATACAAACGCCTGATTGAACGAGTGACCCGGACCGCGGATGCCATGCGCTCGCTGGAACGCCAACTTGCGCAGATGGAAAAGAAGGTCACCAAAAGTTCCAGCGAGGCGGTCAAGAAGAATCATCTCGCCATGCAACGGCAGCATCGTGCCGAGATCAAGAAGCTGGAAAGTGATGCCGGAATGAGCTTCGCCGAACTCCGCAATGCGCAACGTGCCATTATTCAGGGGCAGATGAATGCCGATGCGGCAAAGCACGAAATGATTGAGGCCAACCTGCGGCTGGTGGTTTCGATTGCGAAAAAATATGCCAACCGCGGCCTGCACTTTTTGGACTTGATCCAGGAAGGCAACGTCGGCCTGATGAAAGCGGTGGACAAGTTCGAATACCGGCGTGGCTACAAGTTTTCGACTTACGCGACGTGGTGGATTCGGCAGGCCATCAGCCGTGCCATTGCCGACCAGGGACGCACCATCCGGTTGCCAGTGCACATGACTGAGATCGTCAACAAGATGATCCGCACCTCCAGGCGGCTGGCGCAAACTCTGGGACGCGAACCTTCATCGGCAGAGATTGCCAAGCAGATGGACATCCCGGAGTGGAAGGTGCGGAAGGCGCTGAAGATTATGCGCGCACCGGTTTCACTCGAGACGCCGATCGGTGAAGAGGGCGATTCTCATCTTGGCGACCTGATCGAAGACCGCACCGCGGTTTCCCCTGCGGAGGCGGTGATCGGGGTAAATCTGAAGGAACGCGCGGAACGCGTGCTGCGCACTTTGAGCCCTCGCGAAGAGCGCGTGCTGAGAATGCGCTTCGGCATGGACGATGGTTCGGAACATACGCTGGAAGAGGTCGGCCGTTGTTTTGCCGTGACTCGCGAACGCATTCGTCAGATCGAAGCGAAAGCCTTGCGCAAACTGCGGCACCCATCGCGATCGAGCGAACTGCGAGTGCTGCTGGACGCCGAATAGCATCCGCCCGAATTTTGGCTGCCCCACTCGTCGTGGAACCTCGGCCCGGAGCCGGGGGTCTGTTCTTGCTCAGGGGTGAATGATGGCATGAATCGTGCTCCTAACCCATTCTGAGACGCTTTGATTCTTGGCTTTGGCAGCAGCTTCGATTGCCCGTAGATCGTCAGGCGTGAAGCGCACTGGCACGATGCGTCCCTTCGCTTGGCCCTTCGGGAGTTTGGGCCTTCCGACCTTTCTGGTTTTCTTCTGCTGTGCCAAGTTTGAACTCCGGAACGATTGCAGCTTGTACTACTGTGACTGGTGAGATTACAGGCGGAATCTTCGGGACCGTCACATGTCGTTTTGATTGCTCCTCAGTTTCCGAAATCCACGCATCAGTATGCGTTGCTTTAGGATGGCCGTGCAGCTCAAAGACCTCTACAACACCTCCCCGAATAGTTACCCCTGGTGGGTTTCTTTTACGGGAGCGTTCTCAACATGCGTCGTCTCCGCACGCTGTAGTCGCTGGATTACCCCCCGTAATTCTTCTATGTATTCCTTCACTTAACCTTCCATGGGATCGGATTTAATTTCTAACGTGAGACTACAACCAAGTTTTTTCTCCCACTCCCGCATGTTGATAAGCGTTCTCAGGAACGCCTTTAGTTCCTTATCAAATCCCATTGTCGCGCCGGGATGAGTGGCGGAATCGTTTGGAGGAATAGTCCATCCACTGCGACAGGCGGGACACTCGTACAAAGTTGTTGCATGCTGGTCGGCAACGGCCATTACCTTGTCCGCACCCACAAGTAAGGAGACTCCGCATTTTCGGCATTCAAACTTAACACCAAGAATGTCCCCCCATTCCACGAATTTCTTAATGTGACTTGTCATATTCTTGCCTCCACCAGATCGCCCAGAATAATCGTGTCACGGTGAATGCCCGTGACGCACTCGATTGAATAAATGCTAGAAGCGGCAATCTACTTGTCTTTGTTGAGTACGCTTGCCATGTCAATTACTGTATTACAATAACTATCGACTGTCAACATTTTTGTGTTACAATAACCATCTTCCCTAACTCCACTCAATCGGAGGCCGTAATGGGCGACCGAGCATCCGGAAGCGATCAGCGAAATACCGCTCAAGGCAGTTCCGGCAGCCCCGACATGGCTGAACGACAAATAGAAGATGCCCCATCCATAGACAAAGCAGCCGAGACCACCGCAGCAGAGAATCAAGCCAATCAGCGTCCGAAACTTAGGGGTGTTCGAGAGAATCTTCATCGGACTTGGACCTACATAAAAAGCCCTGAAGCCACCAACCTGATTATGGCTGCAGCAACCGTAGTAATCGCTGTCTTCACAGCACTTACCTTTTTGTTGGTGCTGGATAGTGGCCAAGATACTCAAAAGCTCATCACCGCCGCCGAAACCCAGGCTGACGCTGCGACCGAAATCTCTCAAGCCGCTGGGGACCAAGTCGATGCCGCCAACAACTTCGCGGACACCGCTGAAGACATCAACAATCGGATTTCCGACGCTGTTGACCAACTCCAATCTTCAGCCACCAACACTAAAACCAGTATTGAAACCACCAAAGAAGCTATGCGGTTGGATCAAAGGGCATGGATCGGTACTGAGCAGATGAACAGCATTCCAGCAACTCCCGAAGTGGACAAGACATGGGACATTTCCGCGACCCTAAGGAACAGCGGGAAAACTCCAGCCAAGAGCGTTGTGATGTGGAACAGCGAAGGCGTTCTCAAA
Source organism: uncultured Acidobacteriota bacterium (assembly GCA_963702345.1). Taxonomy (GTDB): domain Bacteria; phylum Acidobacteriota; class Terriglobia; order Terriglobales; family Acidobacteriaceae; genus Gp1-AA145. The sequence goes on from CAVPCD010000006.1 coordinate 59,231, forward strand.
GATATCCCTGACGTAAATGCGGATTGCAAGGAAGCAGTGAGACAAAAAGCAAGCAACTCCATGCTTCCGCCAAACGCGATTAATTCAGTAGTTGTTCATGTCGCTAACGGAATCAAAATGCCAAAGACTTGGGAAAGCGAAATTACCTCTGGGGGTAGCCTCTATTTCCATGGATGTGTGCTCTATGACGACATTTTTGGAAAGAAGCACTGGATGACCTATTGCGGTAGTTTTGACCTCACAACCAAGAATAGTTTTTTGGCTTGCCGAAAATATAATGACACTGGGGATGGCGATCCCCCCGCGCCAAGAACGCCAAAAGCCAAATTAGGACACCACCGAATAAGCAGCAGCGTTGACAATCGGGGTGGATGAGACTAGGGTCGAGATAGAGGGAATATCCCCTTTTCTCTCATTCAGGTTCTCTGATCTAAGTCAGCCTATCTGACGTTTCCTTCCTTAGATTTAACCACCAACTGTAGGAGGTTGACTATGTTTGTACGCAATGTATCACTGCGCTTGAAACCCAATTCTTTGGGCGAATTCACCCGGCTCTTCGATAACGAAGCGCTTCCGATGCTGCGCAAGCAGAAGGGTTTCCAGAATGAAATCAGCTTCTCAAACCCGCAAGCTGGGCTGGATGTGACCGCGATCAGTGTTTGGGACAGCAAAGAAAACGCAGAGGCATACAACACGACCGGCTACCCCGAGTTGCTCAAGAGCTTAACCAGAGTGCTCGATGGCACACCTAAGGTTCAGGCGTGCGATGTGATCAGCTCGACGATCCATCAGGCAGTTGCAGCTTAACTGTTGACTGAAAAGGCGGCGGCGCAGGCCGTCGCTTCTCCTTTAACTTGACTAATGCGGGGAAACATGAAATCACAAGTTGAAGTCGGCAGTATTCTTATCGAGAACCGGCCGGGCATGACGCGAACGCTCGGCATCGAGAGCGAACCCTACTCCGGCAATTGGAATTTAGTTCTCTTTCGCAACGGGCGCGATCTCGACAACACAGTCCGGTCTAGAGGCTGGAACTCATTTTTCATGGCCGGAGAATTACGGACAAAATTCATTGGGGCGGTGTCTGAGAACGATGTTCGCAAGGCGCTCATGCGGATCGTGGCGCGAAAGAGGGAACAAAACTTCAATTGTCTCGAAGTGACTGGAATAACCGCTAAACATTTTCTGGGCGTATCGTACACCGTCGTCACGGCGCACAGCCGGCACATCCAGCAGGGTTGGCTGCTCGACGGCCTGGGGCAACGCAAATTAGAGCAGAACGACGCCGACGCGATTCGAAGCCTGCAGAATTAATCGGTTCGGCCCTCGTTTTTCTACCCCCTAGTTTTTTTCCCTGGACCGCCGTACGCCAAATACATGACGCGTGCCTCAAACCATGGTTACCTTCTGCCCGCAGTGCGCCTCCATTAATCTAATGATGGGCAGGCCGCACTTCCCTCCTTACTATTGCGGACGCCAGCCTTTTAATACACTGATTACACGTGACCGACTTGGACCAACAGGCGGCTGTTGATGGAATTCCGCCGCTGAACGAATCGAAGGCGGCTGCAGAGCCCGAGAACGGGCCATCGCTGTTGGGCACCCGGATTTGCGATCTGGGTCTGGCGATTGAGGGATCGACGCTCGAAAAACTTGTGCAGCAGCTCTATCGCGAGTTGGAGCAGAAAAAAATACTCAAGTTTCATCCCGGGGTTTATTTAACGGATGAATGGGGATGCCCGTCGGGGGAGCCGGTGATTGGAATTCCGTTTTACCTGGCGCGGGCAGATGTGGCGCAAGTTGAAAAAGAGAATAATGATATCGAGAACGCTCGCGAAATTATGATGTACCTGCGGCATGAAGCCGGGCACGCTTTCAATTACGCCTACAAGCTGCATCGCACGCCGGAGTGGAAGGAATTGTTTGGGCCGTATCGCAGGCCGTATCGCGAGAACTACCGGCCGGTGCTGTTCTCGAAAGATTATGTGCGCTATCTGCCGGGATGGTATGCGCAGAAGCATCCGGATGAAGATTTTGCGGAAACTTTTGCGGTGTGGATGACGCCGCGCTCGAACTGGCGCAAGAAGTACCGCGGTTGGGGAGCGCTGGCAAAGCTGCAATATATGGACCGGATCGCGCGCGACCTGGGGAATGTTGATCCGTTGCGCAAGCGCGGAACCCCGGACATCACCGCTGCGGAAATGGAAATGACGGTCGGCGAGTTTTATCGCAATTCGACCGATCAGATTCCGTTGCTGGATGTGACTCAGGACGGCGATCTGGCAGCGATGTTTAATGCGTCTAAGAAAAGCAAGAGCGCGCAGCCGGCTGAGATTTTTTTGCGCGAACATAGAAAGACCATCGTGGACCACATTGCACGCTGGACCGCATTGCAAAGGCCGGCGGTAAAGAAATTGATGGAATCGATCGAAAAGCGCAGTAGTGAATTACGATTGATTATCGACAAGAAAAAAGAAGCCGAATATCTTTCGGAAATTACCGTCTTCGCGACCACGCTGGTGATGACCCACCTGGCGCGGTGCAAGGCATTTCAAGCTTAGGAGCGAGGGGATGGGCGACCCATTAAAAGTCGCGGTGCTATATGACGTCTGGGGCGAGGAAGACACCTCCGAACCGGAAGCGACGCAGGCCGGACGCAAGCGCAAAGTGAAAGAAGACCGGGAAGAAATTTTCGATGCTCTCGGCAAACTGGGCCACGAACCTTCTTATTACGTGCTTGACGGGCGGCCGCAGTCGCTCTATGGACTGGGAAAATGCGGCGCCGACCTGATATTCAACCTAACCGAGTCGTATGCGGGAGACGACACTAAAGAAATGAATGTGTCGGCCTACATGGATCTGTTGGGAATTCCCTACACCGGCGCAGGGCCGCACGCGCATTTTCTGGCGCAGGACAAAGCGACGGCGAAAAAAATGTTCGCCTTCCATGATATTCGCACGCCGTTTTTTGCGACTGCGTATCGAGGAAATATCGACCATGCGCACGATGTGAAATTTCCGCTGATTGTGAAGCCGCAGTCGGAAGATGGGTCGATCGGGATCGATGCAGCTGCCGTGGTGACTGGCGTGAAGGAACTGATGGAGCGGGTGGAGTACGTGCAAAACGAGTTCGATTCGCCGGCCTTGATCGAGGAGTACATCGAAGGTCGAGAGATTTACGCGTCGGTCCTGGGCAGCTACGAAAAGACCGAGGTCTTGCCGCTGGTCGAACTTGATCTTTCGAAATTGCCGCGAGGAACTCCGAGGATCGCCAGCCGAGACGTGAAGTTCGAAACCGATTCAAAAGCCTACAAGGTGACGAAGTCGACGATCGCCGAAGACCTCGATGAGGCCACGGTGCAGAAATTATCCGAGACCGCGCTGGCGGCATATCGTGCGGTGAAGCTGCGCGACTACGGGCGCATCGATATGCGACTCACGGCTGAGGGTGATGTTTACGTGATCGAGGCCAACCCGAACCCATGGCTCTCCAGCAAGCATGAATTTGCCATGGCGGCGAAAAAATCCGGGCGGTCCTACACGCAACTTATCGGCGAGATCGTGGATATGGCGTTGGAACGAACCCGTCGAACCACCAACTCGGGATCCTAACTCTCTTTCGGTTTCTTCCTGCGGAAACCCAATACTTTCTTTTCTGGAATACCGGTTTCAATCCGGTTTCTGCCGCCGCGCTTCGCCCGATAGAGGGCTTTGTCTGCCTGATTGATGATTTCGTCGGAACTCAACTTCGGTTGCGACTCGCCAATTCCGATGCTTACGGTCACCGACAACGACACCGAGGAACTGGTAGCAGTCAGGTGAGGGACTTCGCGCTTTTTGTTATCGGCCCGGCGCTCTGCCGAGCGCTGAACTTTGCGGCGCTCCTCGCCGCTGCGGACACGGAAGGTGGAACTCTCGATGTTGAGCCGCAGCAGTTCTAATATGTCCACAATCTCTTTGCCCGTCCTGCCCGGAAAAAGAATAGTGAACTCTTCTCCGCCAACACGGAACGGGTCGCCTCCTCCGCCAACACGCGCGAGTTTTGATGCCACCATGCGAAGCACCTGATCGCCGATGTCGTGGCCGTAAGTGTCGTTGATACTTTTGAAATGATCGATATCGACGGCGGCAACGGCGTAAGGCGGCTTCAGGCGAACCAATGCGTCGTTGAAGGCGCGGCGCGAATGCAAGCCGGTAAGCTCGTCACGGTATGCCAGCGCGTAGGAATTTTCCACGATGGAGCTGGCGAGAATCAGCGCGGCAACGCCGAAATATGCGCTGCTGAGTTTTCCGATGCCTCCAGCATTCAGGGCAAGCCAGATTGCGATCAAGGACCAGAACATCCCGATAATGGTCGGCTTTTGAAAGCGCAGCAGGCGATACAGCAAATAGCCAAGGGCGATCACAAAGAACAACAACGCAGGCTGCGGTAGGCGCAAATGAATCGACGCCACGGGTGAAGCATGCAGGAATGCCGGGACAGGTTGGCTTGGACGGGCGATCGCAGCGACAAAAACAGATTCAAAAAACAGCAGAAGCAAAAACCAGAACAGGCTGCGCCCGGGATATCCACGTTCAGGAAAAAATGTCAGCAGAATGAAGTTCAGCGGCAGCAGCAGGGCGATGGCCTCAAATGCCACGCGGCCAGGGCCGGCAGCCGCAACGTGCCCCTGCGTAAAAAACTCCAGCGCCCGATGGGCCAGCAGCAGCACGATCGCGGATAGAAAAATACGCGTAGTGTGGAACCTCCATGACAACACCAGCCCGGCAATGAACACGGCATAGTAGAAAAATCTGACCCCGTAGACGGAGGGATTGATCCATCCGGGGTTAAGCAGCAGCCACGCAGCGAGCAGTATCGCGCCGCCGGGAAGGAACACCGCCTGTAAAAATCGTTTAGTCCAAGGCTCCATGAGTTAATTCCTTATCCTCTGGCGAAAGCGAGGTAAATAGCGAGTGGCAGGCGAGGTTCCGCTTGCAATCTCAGGCGACGATTGTTCCGCAGAGCCGCCTGTGGACGAAAGTACCGTCGGTTACGGTCGCACACCCCGTCCTTCGTGCCTTGCTTCGCAAGCTGCTCGGCTCTAAGAATGAATCGAACCTAATTCCTATGCGCGTATTAATTGCCGAAGACGATCCTGCCCTGGCTACCTTCGTACAAAAAGGACTCGAAGCGGAACATTATGCCGTGGATGTCACCCATGATGGCGAACAGGCAAAAGCCATGGCGACCGAACTGGACTACGACTTGTTCATGCTGGATTTGAACCTGCCGCGCATGGATGGAATCGCGATCCTGCGGCATTTGCGGCCGCGGAAGCCCAGCATGCCGATCCTCGTCTTAACCAGCAGAAACCGGGTGGAAGATCGGGTGCAATGCCTCGACCTCGGGGCCGACGACTACATGGGAAAACCCTTCTCTTTTATTGAGTTGTCGGCGAGGATCCGGGCGTTACTGCGCAGAAGCCATTTGCCGGCAGCGTCGGTGCTGACGGTGGCAGACCTGAAACTTGACCGCGTGGAACGCAAGGTGGAACGGGCCAGCAAGCGCATCGAGCTTACATCCAAGGAGTTCGGGCTGCTCGAATACCTGATGCTGAATGCCGGACGGCGGGTCTCGCGGACGATGATCATCGAGCACGTCTGGAATCTTTCCTTCGACACTGGAACCAACGTGATCGATGTCTATGTGAACTATCTAGCGTCCTGTAAGGTGTCGCCATTTAACGCTTCGGGGCTGATCCAGTTGGATATGGGAATCACATTCGCATTAATCGACATGCTCCTGGGCGGAGAAGGAGCGAGCCAGCCGCCATCGCGGGACATCACCGAGATCGAAGAACAGGTTGCTGAAACCGCTATGCGAATTGTTTTTCGCGAGTTGCAAACCGCGTGGCAGGCGTTAGCGGTGGAATTTCAATTCGAAGAGCGGAAACAGCCGGGCGAAGCGCAACAGCTCATGGCTCTCGAGGAACGGATGCTGTGCCTGGGATTCGAAGTCGCGTTGAAGGAGCGGCGCGGAGGCATGACCATTGCCATCCCTACGGTCATATCGAGCGCGCTGCTGCGAAAAATCTCAGTGGTGCGCCCGCGTTTCTATACCCGTCCTGACTCGCCGGATTTTCCGCGACGATGGCGCAAGGCGCTGCTCAATTGTCCGTTCCGGCTGGATCTTGGGCTGTCGGCGCGTGCGTTGTCGGCAGAGCTGGCCGAGATACATCCGGGAAAAGTCATCGTCCTTAATCGCACCGCAAGCGCTCCAGCTACCTTTTTTGCCAAGGAGCAGCCGATCTATACGGCGAACATTGCGCGGGTGGGGCAAATGCGCGCGGCACAGATTCTTTCCGCGATTGAAGCGCCGACCGAAAGGAAGCCGGTATGAGTAGCCCGAGTATGCCGTCAGGCGGCGCAGTCAACGCCTTCGCGCAACTGTGGACCGAGGCCATGTCGACCGTAATGTCGCAAGTTGCCTCGGCATCATTTCCCATGCAAGAAAGTGGCCCTGAGAATATGCCCGCCACCGTGGCTGAAGATGTGCAGCTCACCGTCACCGCGGCGGGCACGGCGCGCGGGGAAATGAATTTACGCCTTCCGCCGGCTACGGCGCTCGACCTAGCCAAGATTTTTGTCTCCGACACGGATACCGCACGTACGGAGATGACCGCCGATGATCGTTCGGCGCTCGAAGAGTTGTTTCGTCAGGTCGCGGGCCATGTAGCAACTTCGGCAAGACCGAAGGGCCTCGAAATACAGCTCACGGTAAGTCTCGGCGAAGCGCCAACTTGGCCCCCGGCGGCGAGCGGATGGATATGTTCCGGGCCAACCGCACCACGTCCTGCGCAAGTTGAATGGAAGTTGAGTTCTGCGCTTGCGACTGCTCTGGTTTCCACCTGGCGCGAACCAGACCCTGTGCCTGCAGCGCCGACTCCGCCCCGACCCAGCTCCAAGGGACCGGAGAAACTCGAACTGCTCATGGACGTGGAACTCGACGTGGTTCTGCGTTTTGGCGGGCGCAACATTCTGCTCAAAGAAATTCTCGACCTGGGGCCGGGATCGGTGGTCGAACTCGACCGCACCATCCAGGATGAGGCCGATCTGCTGCTGGACGGAAGACTGGTCGCGCGCGGGGAAGTGGTAGTGGTGGAGAGAAATTTCGGAATTCGAATTACGGAAGTGCTGCCCACACAGGAGCCGGCATGAAGATGTTTACAACCCTGCTGAAAACGAAATTTAAACGGTTGTTCGAACGCCGCGTCAAACGAGTGCGGGCCTGTTCCAGCCCTGACTGCGGGCATGATCCGACCATCCGGCAAAGGCTTTGGCGCTCCACTCCGAGTGTGCAGTTGCACGGCTTAACATTTTGTTTTCCTGAATGCCTTGAGCGGGAGTTGCGCCGCCGTTTGCAACACACCTCCACCGTGCCCCGTCGAGACCAGGTGAATTCTTGTCGGGTGCCGCTGGGCTTGTTGATGCTATCGCGAGGAGAGCTGACGAGCCAACAATTGCAGCAGGCGCTGGAGGTGCAAAAGAAAACTGGCACGGGCCGGATCGGCGAGTGGCTGCAACAACTCGGTTACGCGCGCGATATAACCGTGGCCGCGGCACTCGCCAGCCAATGGTCCTGCCCAGTGGTTAAGACTGTCCCCGCCGGAGTGGGCAGCTGCACGATTCCCTTTTATCTGTTGAAACATTTTGGTATGGCGCCAGTTCATTTTTCCAGCGACCGCCTCATGCTGCATATGGCGTTTGCCGACAAAATTGAACACCGTGCGCTGTTCGCCATCGAGCAGATGATGAAGTGCAAAACTGAGGCTTGCCTGACCACCCGCGCCGAGATCGATGCTGCGCTAGTCCGAATCGAAGAACAGAATTCAGGCGGCGAAAAACTGTTTGAAGGGATGAGTGATCCAGGCGAGAGAACTCGAATTATTTCCAGTTACATTTCAACCCTGCATGCCACCGAGGTCCGCATTGCATCCTGCGGAGAGCTGCTGTGGGCACGGATCATCGGTAATGAACTTTGCGAAAATCTGTTGTTCTCGCGCATCGCGGGGAGGGTTCTTCAGTTTGTGAGCAAGAAACTTCCGGAAACAATTTCCAGCTGAGGCTTCACACTTAAAGCGTTTCCAGAAATAATTCCGCACCCTTTGGCAAATAACCTTTTCGCTGGAACCAGTCTTCCATCGCGTCTTTCAATTTATCCAGCGGCACGCGCTCGCCGATCTCCATGAGGCCGTCGCCGGAAGGAAGGGTGTCGTCGAAAATGCTGGCATTGGTGAAATTGCGCATAGAGAAATTGTCCAGCCATTTCAGCGGACAAGGCATGCGCTTTCCATCAACATCGTAGTCAATTCGAATTTTGCGGGAGAACATCCTGCAGGAATTCTAAACAATGAGGACGTACTACATCGCTGGCGAAGGCGCGGCCGGAGCATGCGAACTGGCTTCGCCGTTTACTAAGTCCTTCAATTCTTTGCTCGGCTTGAAGAACGGAATCTTCTTCGCGGGCACGTCCACACGATCGCCAGTCTTGGGATTGCGTCCCACCCGAGGCTTGCGCTGGCGGGTTCGAAAGCTGCCAAAACCGCGAATCTCAATCTTGTCCCCGGCTCGCAGCGAACGGACGATGCTGTCAAAGATGGTCTCGACGACCACCTCGCTGTCTTTGCGGGTCAATTCAACCAGACCGGAAACCTCGTCGATCAGATCCGCTTTAGTCATGGTTACCTTGCTCTCCAATTCGTCGAGAATACTTCCGCCGGGAAGTCTACCCTTGCGATGAATTCACCCAAAGCCGGTTGAATGCCGTTCGCATAACCTTCTCAAATTTCAGGGCTTGTTGGCAAGAGGCAGATGCGATCACGGCCTGCTACTTCCAAAGATAGTAAAACCCAACCTGCTGATCGAGCAACTTTTCCTTCGTGGGCAAATACGGCGTCACATCGCCGAAGAGTAAGTCGAGCAAGGACTTGCGGTCCCTCTCAGGATGAACCAAGACGGGCTCGCCGCTGATGCTTACCGACTTCGCCGTATCCAGCACGGCGGTTCGGAAATCCCCAATCTGGTCAATAAGATGCAGGCCCATGGCTTGTTCGCCAGTCCACACCCGGCCATCGGCTATCGATTTGATATCAGAGGTTTTGGCGTGCCGCCCATCGGCCACTGCTTGTACAAACTGTCCGTACATGTCGTCTATAAGGCCTTGCATGTATTGGCGTTCGGCTGGAGTGAGCTCGCGTGTAGGATCGCCGGTATCTTTGAATTGGCCAACCTTCAACACTTCTGGCTTCAGCTTGGCCCAGCGCATGAGATCGCCATAGTTCACCCATTCGGCGATCACGCCAATCGAACCAACAACGCTGCCGCTATCGGCATAAATTTTATTGGTCGCCGACGACACGTAGTATGCGCCACTGGCGCCGACGGTCTCTATGGAGGAAACGATACGCTTATGTTTCTCGTCGCGGACGCGCTTGACCTCGCGGTAGATTTCCTCTGAAGCTGCGACTCCGCCGCCAGGCGAATTTACATGGATGATGATTGCCTTGATCGAATCGTCGTCCGCAAACCTGCGAATGTCCTCGACGACTTCACTGGGATCGACGATTACACCGTCGAGATCTACGACTCCGATCTTATCGCCGAAAGCGTGAATGCCAGCCTCGCGTCCACTGGCGTGCAGGGCAATGAAGACCAGAGTGAATACGGCCAGCACGAAGAGGAAGAACGCGCCTCCTCCGATTAACACCCATAGCCAGACTCGCGAGCGACCGTTCTCAGCCATAGAGGATGTAGTTTAGCACTCTCGCCGAGCGGCGGTGTTTACTCTGGAACGATGACCTGCAGAGCTTGGCGCGCAACATTAAATTCGACCGGGGTTTTGCAGACATATTCGCCGTCGGCATAAACATCGACTGGGACCTGGGTCTCAATGCTGACCCGGTCAGTCTGCCCATACTCGACGCTTTTCGACATGAGATGACGGCCAAAGTAAGCAGTTGGGAAAAGGCAAAACAGTTTGAACTTGTCCATCGCCCGCACCACGCAAAGATCCAGCTTGCCGTCATCGAGCTTCGCCCGGGGAGCGATCTTAATGCCGCCCCCATAACTTGGTGCATTGGCAACGGCAGCAAGCAGTGTCGGGCGGAACGGTTCGGCAGAATTCCCATTCGGCGAAACTCTCATGGGGAAAGGTTGAAAGCGAAAAAATTCTCCGGGCGCAGAAAGACCATAGCCGCCGCGGGCCCGAACCCACGATGGGAATTTATTGGCGCGGCGGACAATCTCAACATCCAAGCCCACGCTACCCGAGCAGCAAAAATAATGCGGCTGGTCATTGATGTTGGCCGCGTCGGACTCCTCAGATATCGAGCTGATTTTCGGCACGGACTGAATGACACCGAGATCGATCGTCCGAACATTGCCGGCGCCCGAAGCAAATTTTTGCCACGCCGCAAGCGAATCGTCGGGATCGCGCAGACCCAATGACCGCGCGAAATCATTGCCGCTGCCGCAGGGCACGACCATCAACGGCACGCCCAGATCGACCAGTGTCGAAAGATTGCGGTGAATAGTGCCGTCGCCGCCAAAAATCACCACCGCATCGGCTTGCTCAATCAGTGAGGTCCATTGCGCGTGGGCGGCGCGCTGAAATGCCGCCAACGGTTTGCTTACATTCCCCGGCCCGAGGATGACGGCGGCATTCATGTCCCCGGCATTTGAACACAGGAATATCGCTGTGCCTAGAGGTTTGTAGCTGCTTTTGTTACGCCGGAGTCCGTAGCACTATCGTTCCAGCGGTTCGGTCATGTTCGCCAAGGCGTAGCCCATTACTGCCATGCACGCGGCGTTTTCGCGCAGTTGTTCAGGCACAACCTTGTCCAGCGTGTCGGCGGCGCTGTGATGATAGGTGAAATATGTCAGGCCGTTTTGCCAGATGCCGAAGACGGGAACGCCCTTGTCCGCCAGTGGCTCGATATCGGTTTCAGGTGATTGCGGGACGATTTGGAGAAGATTGCCGCCGAAGGTACTGAGAGCACTCAGCACGGGCGAAAGCTGCTTTTGGGCGGCATCACTGATTTTGCCGTGGAAGCCCAGCGGATGTTCGGCGCCCATGTCACTCTCGATCGCTGCCACATGATTCGCAACATCGGCATCGTGATCTTTGGCGTAAGTTGACGCTCCCGTGGCTCCCATCTCTTCATTCATCCATGCAATGACACGCAGACTGCGCTTAGGATGAAGATTGAGTTTATGAATGATTTCCGCGGTCTCCATCGCGACGACTACCCCAGCTCCGTCGTCGATCGCACCGGTGCCGAGGTCCCAGGAATCGAGATGTCCGGAGACGATGACAACTTGTTCGGGATGTTCGGAACCCTTCAAATCCGCGACTACGTTATAGCCCTGCGCCTCAGGACCGACTTTGCTGGTCAGTGTCAAATGGATTCGAACCGGCCCCCGTTCTGCCAAACGGGAGATCAATCCCGCATCTTCGGCGCTGACTGCGCCGGCTGGAATGGGAGCGTCGTTGCTCGAGCCGGTATGCGGCAGACGATAAGCGCCATCGCCCGCAGTACGCACGAGGGAACCAACAGCGCCTAATTGAGACGCCGCCAGAGCACCGCTGCCGCGATAACGGACTACTTCGCCGTATGCCGCCCCAGCCTGCCCGGAGACAGCTTTCTGGTGATCATAGATCACATTGAACAAAACAACTCTGCCGGCGACTTTCTCTCGGCCCAGCGATTGCAATTCGTCGAAACTGTTCACCACAACTAAATCCGCGGTGATTCCCGCGTCCGGGGTGGGTGAATTTCCGCGAAGGGCGGTGACGTATATTTTCTGTGTCGTTCCCTCGACCTGGCCCGGGTATTCGATTAGTTCCGCAGCGTCCGTGCCACGTTCGAAGCGATGGACCGGCACAGGCTCCAGATGAACATCGAGTCCCAGCTTGCGCATTTGGTCGGCAACGTAGTGCGCGGCAGCATCGGCCTGCGGAGAACCCTGGGGCCGGGGGCCAATGCTGTCGGTCAGATATTCGAGTTGCTGGTATGCGTAGTTATCCGAGAGCGCGGTGTCACGAATCTGCGCAAGTTGAGTTCGCAATTGCGGAGGAAACGCGCGCGTCGCGGACGCAGCTTCCTGCGCAGGCCCAGATCGTGAGGACTTAGGAGTCTGGGCATAAGAGAAAGAAGGAATGAGGACCACAAGCAGGAATGCGAACGTTCCACGAAGCATCGTCACCTCGAATCAACTGTTTAGTTTTCTTTTTAAGGTAACACCCGGACTCGGGGATCGCACAAGCGCAGAGCTTTTGCCGGTGTCAAAAAAAGTGGCTCCATTTCTGGAGCCACCGTTCTAAAGAGGCAATTGGAGGGACAAACACAGCTAAGGAACCGTCTTCGCTCCATCCTGCGCGCCAAGAGGTAACGCGCCGGAGACCGAGAGCGTACGGCATAGGTCGGGTCGAGAACACGAAAAGAAGAGGATCGAAAGCATGGACTGTGGCAGCCTCTTTTCTTGCCTTGTGAAATTGCACCTTCGCGACCAAAGCCTAGCAACTGGCTGGCAGGCGCTGACACTCGCCAAAAGCCTTGCTGGGCATGGGTTTAGCCGACCGCACGTCAGAATTCAGTCGAGCGCTCGGCATCCCACAAACTGCATAACTTTGCACATCCGTCGCAACCCTTGGCTAACTGCCGCCCTGCGGTGTCTATAAAGGAATCAGGCCTACAGCCGCAACTCTGGTATGCTCCTGCTGTCTCCTGGAGGTCCAATGCCCCGCCATTTTGCTTGGCTCCTTCCCCTTCTGCTGTTCCCCACGTTGAACGCTCAAACCCCGCAGACCCCGCAAACCGCGAGGCAGGCCTTGATTGAAATGTTTTTTGGAACTGCGCCCAATCACCTGGAGAAACATCTGGCGGATACAACGCGCACCTCTTTTAAGAGGATGAGCGGTCCGGGCGGAATGAACATGCTAGACGAATTTTCAGCGTTCGCAAATATGACGAAAGCCGGCGGTATGAAACTCGAGACGTTCGACACCGGCCCGACGCTGTTGCAGGCGGAAGAACCGGACCAAAACGAAAAGACGGAGATTATCGTCGAAGGCGATAACCTTTCGGGCGATGAAGATGAGATCGAGCTGACGCTGCACATCACCAAGGAAGGTAACGAGCAGCCACTTCCGTTCATTCCCCACTTTACTTTCATAATGAAGACTGAAGCTGACATCTGGCGGCTGAACGAGATCCGCGCTGAAGTGCGGGTGCCACTGGCGGACCCGGATTTTCTGAAGAACATTGAGCGCCAAAACGGCAAGCAAAACGAGCAAGGCGCGCAAACTGCGATGCGGATCATCGTCGCCGAAGAGACTTCTTATCATTCATCCCACGGGAGCTATGCATGCAATCTCGCGGGACTAGTCGGCAAAGCGCAAGCGGGGCTGAATGGGCCTTTCGCTGATCTCGCAACTGGGAAACATGGCGGCTATGTGTATGCGATTTCCGGCTGCGACAGCACGCAATACAAAGTCGTCGCGGAACCCGAAGTGAACGATTCCGGCCAGCGCGCGTTCTGCTCCGACGAAAGCGGAGCCCTGCGGGCTGCGCCTGACGGGAAGGCGACCACCTGCTTGAGCAGCGGAGAAGCGGTGGCCGGAGAAGTAGCCGGCGGCCAGCACGCAACGGGGTTTGTGGCAATGGCAGGTGGCAATCCTGCTCCCCAAGTAGATGTGCAATCACTTTCAAGTGCGAAACCGCAAACTAGCGGAGTCGCCCCTCAAGGCGCTCGACCGATGCGAGTGCGGGTTTCGCAAGCCGTAACGCAGGGAATGATCATCTCTAAAGTACAGCCAACCTATCCGCCTGACGCCCGAGTTGCTCGAATCCAGGGGTCGGTAATTATTGCCGCGATTATTGGCAAAGACGGCAACGTTCAAAGCGAACGCCTGATCTCCGGACATCCCTTATTGGCCCCCGCAGCAATGGACGCGGTGAAGCAGTGGAAATACCGGCCGTATTTGCTGAATGGGCAGGCGGTGGAAGTCGATACCCAAGTCACAGTTAACTTCGTGCTCGCGACAAACTGACACATGCTGATTTAAGCTCAACGCAGAAAATCTGCTGCGCGGCACATCGTTCTGAGGCGTGTGCCGCATCCTATTTCCAGAATTTCTCAATTTCTGATAAACAACAACTTGCACTGGAGGAGAACCGTGGGCAGACGTGCCGGATTGGTCGCGCTGTGTCTGGCGATCGTTTTCATGATCGGATGTGGCGGCAGCTCCGACACCACCCAGCAACTGCGAATTGTGATGGCTTCACCCGACGCGCCGCCGGTGGACATTTTGATCGATGGGACCGAGGTCGCAACCTCGCTCGCGTACACGAATTCCACGGCGTATCTGACTGTGAATTCCGGATCGCGGCACATTCAGGTGCTGACGGTAAGCAATTCGACTTCGGTTTTTGATCAGAGCATTTCGATTACCGCCAGCGCCAATGAGACGCTTGTGCTGACAGGGGCGGTCGCAAAACTGCAGTCGCTGCTACTGACTGATGGAACAATCAATACAACCATCACAACTGGAGAAGGCGACGTGCGCGTCGTCAATGCCTCGCCGAGTATGGGGCCGGCCGATGTGTACGTTGTGAATGCCGGGACAAGTCTCAGCGGAGCGAAGCCGGTTTCTTCCAATCTGAGCGTTAACCAGGCCACGGCATACCAATTGGCAACGATTGGCAATTACCAGGTGTTCATGACCCAGCCCGGAACAACGAATGTTTTGCTCAACACTGGACCGCTCGCTTTGACTCAAAGCCAGTTCCAGACCGTGATCGCGGTGGATGCGCCAGGAGGCGGGTTCAGCTTCATCGCGCTCACTGATCAGTGATGATCGAGACCCGCGAGCACACTTCTTTACACGCCTACCGCTGGAATCAACAACGCTTTCCGCTGCTCACGCGTCTAAGGAACTGAGGGCTAACCAGCGTCTGTGGCCACGCTTTCCGGCTGTATAATCAGGGGTTTGAAATCTGGAGGCTATTCAACATGCAAGCCAGCGCCAATCTGTGGGGGCGTTTTAGAGCCAATCGCCTGGGATTCACGGCGGTCATTCTGCTCACGCTGACGGTCGGAATCCTGATCGGCACGGTAGTTTCATACGGAGTCAAGGGGCAAGAAAAAGATAAACGGTCGGCTGATGCGACGCCTCTTACCATCCCTTCGCCGCGCCAGCTGTCCAACCAGTTCTCGCAGATCGCTAAGACGCTCGAGCCTGCGGTGGTCAACATTAATACCGAGTCAACCATCAAGCCGTCGCGGCACCGTGGCGGCAATGATCAAGACCAGGAAGGCGGTGACCAGGATAGCCCCTTCGGCGATTTCTTCGATAAATTTTTCGGTGGACAGGGCGGCGATCAAGGGCCGATCCGTGAGCGCTCGCTGGGATCAGGCGTAATTGTTGACTCCAAGGGTTACATCATCACCAATCGTCACGTGGTGGAGAAAGCCGACCGTATTCGCGTGCACCTGCAAGACGACGCGCCGGGCGTACAGCATGACGCTAAAGTGGTCGGCAGCGACCAGGAAACCGATCTAGCCGTGATCAAGATCGACGTTGATCACGCGTTGCCCACTGCGAAGCTGGGCAACTCAGACGGAATGCAGGTCGGCGATTGGGTCCTGGCTGTGGGGAGCCCCTTCGGTTTGCAAGCGACAGTCACGGCCGGCATTGT
The DNA here is from genome assembly GCA_963702345.1 of uncultured Acidobacteriota bacterium. Taxonomy (GTDB): domain Bacteria; phylum Acidobacteriota; class Terriglobia; order Terriglobales; family Acidobacteriaceae; genus Gp1-AA145. The sequence continues at coordinate 74,971 of CAVPCD010000006.1, forward strand.
TTCTGCCAAGGGACGCAACATCGTTCCGAACCGCCAGTTCCAATCTTTCATTCAGACTGACGCCGCGATCAATCCCGGAAACTCAGGCGGCCCGCTGGTTAATATGGACGGCGAAGTGATCGGCATTAATACTGCAATCCTTACCGACACAAATGCGTACGCCGGCGTAGGCTTTGCGATGCCCTCAAATACCATCGCGCAGGTTTACAACCAACTCACCGGCCCTGAGCACCGGGTAGAGCGCGGATCGATTGGAATTGAATTCAATGCGCAGGAGAACCCGGCGATTGCGCGCGTGTATGGCGGACAGGGCGGAATCACGATTTCGAGCGTTGTCCCTGGCAGCCCGGCTGAACGTGCCGGATTGAAGGTTGGCGACACCATATTCTCGGTTGACGGAAAGTCGATCAAGAACGGCGACGAACTGGTTTCCGATATTGCCGGACGCAAGCCGGGATCGAAAGTGATGCTGGGATACTTCCGCAACGGCAAGAAAGATGACGCGGCGGTGACCGTCGCTGATCGCGCCAAACTGTTCGCAAGCCGCCTTGGCGATGAACAGGAAGGCAACGAAGAATCGGCCCCCAAGCAAAGCAAGCTGGGTGCGATCGTTCGCGAACTTACGCCGGAAATGGCTGATCGTCTGAACGTTCCTTCCGGCCAGGGCGTGGTGGTCCAGGAAGTCAAACCGGGATCGTTTGCCGATGACGTCGGGCTCACCCGGGGAGACGTGATCCTGGAGATCAATAAACAGAAGGTGAATAACGGGGACGACTTCGACCGGGTTCAGTCTGGCCTGAAAAGCGGTCAGGATGTAGTATTCCTCGTGCGCCAGCGCGGTGCGGGACGCAATGACGGCACCATTTTTCTGGCCGGGACACTTCCGTAACTGTTACTTGCACTAACGGAACTGGCGCGAAGGCAGTCTTCACGAGATCATGGATGGACGCCGGAACTGCGGTTTCATGGCGAAGGACTGAGCATGGGTGTGAAGATCGATAAATTCGGGGCCGTGGCTGTAACGGCGCTTTTGAGTGCGACGCTGGCCTTTGCCGGCACGACCTCATCGGAAAAGCCGTCCCCAAACCCGCCTGCGAAAGTCCAGAACACCTCCCACCACGCCCATCACAGCAAGACGGCGCGAAAAGGGCGGGTCCGCGGGCAGAAGGCGATTGACGGTGACCGGGTCCGGCAGATTCAGGAAGCGCTCATCCGCGAGCATTACCTGAAAGGCGAACCGTCCGGAAAGTGGGATGCGACGACACAAGCGGCGTTGCACCGCTACCAGTCGGACCAGGGATGGCAGAGCAAAACTGTTCCCGATTCGCGAGCGCTAATTCGCTTGGGACTTGGACCTGACTCTGGACATCTGCTCAATCCCGAAAGCGCTATGACCATGTCGGCGGCGCCGGCGACATCCACGCAACATACAGCTTCGCGCTCGGCCAAGATTTCTTCAGCGTCGATGTCAACAACGGGTAATTCAATGCCGGCCAGTTCAGTGCAGGTTTCGGCGCCCGCGGCCAGCATGTCTACCGTTCCCACGCGATAACAATCACTTCTGAGGAAAGTACGGAAGCGGCTGGTCTTTTACCACCGCGCCGGGATTGTGTTTTACCAGCGCTTCAGCGACTTCCTCTCCGAACTCCTTGGCAACGATTTTTTTCGCTGCCGAAAGGACGGGCACCCGTCGCTTGGTCTCATGCGCGTCGGTAGAAATAAAATGCACAGATTTCTGTTTCAGCAGCCAGTCGGCAATCTGGCGCGGCTTGGGGCCCCAAAATCCCGTGAAGACAGAGGCTGTCACCTGCACTGCACAACCAAGGTCTCTCCATTTCACGACGCGTCGCGGATCCTGCTGCAAGAGTGGATTACGCTCGGGATGCGTGATAATCGGCGTAACGCCCCGCTCGTTCATTTGCGTGAACCAGTCGTCCACTTGCGGAGAGATGCTGAAATTGCTGAACTCCACCAGCATGTAATGGCTTTTGCCGATACAGAATCTTTCCGGCGCGCGCAGAGCCATCTGCATGTTGTCAAAGGAAAGATGAAAGTCGCAGCCCAGACTCAGCGCAGGGCGTGGACCGATGCGCTGCCGCAAACTTTCGAGCAGCGTTACCAAATATTCGCGATCGTAGAAATAACGATCGTTCGAATGGGGCGTCGCGACTATGTGCTCGATGCCATCTTCTGACGCCATGCGGCACATGGCTTCGGACGTTTCCCAAGACTTCGGGCCGTCATCTACTTCGGGCAGGATGTGGCAGTGAATATCGATCACGCAAAATGATTAAAGCAGATTTTTTTGCGAAGCTCCAAGAACGTTGGGATGATGAACCTAATCCGCATCAACCGCGCCGGCTCATGAAATCGCGAATCTCTGAGTATGCCTGGCGCAGCATTTCTTCCTGCGGTAGAAAAACTATGCGGAAGTGCTTGCTTCCGGGCTTTTGCCCGAAGCCCGAACCCTGCACCGTTAGGATGTGTTTCTCCAGAAGCAATTGCTTCACCCAAGTTGCGTCGTCCTCCGGAACGTCAATTCGCGGGAAGGCGTAGAAAGCGCCACGCGGAGGAACACAGCTCATGCCGGGAATCGAGTTGCAGGTTTCGACCGTCAGGTCGCGACGAGCGGTGAGTTTTCGGCGCACTTCGACCAGGTGATCCTGCGGGCCTTCGAGCGCCGGTTTGATCGCATACTGCTCGGGATGATTGGCTGAAAGCCGGGCCCGCAGCATCTTGTGAATGCCTTCGACGTAAGGTTTCACCGCCGAGGCTTCCCCGCTCACTATTCCCCATCCCATGCGCCATCCGGGAGCGAGATAATTTTTTGACAACCCGCCGATTGTGACTACGGGCACATCTGGGGCGACCGCGGCAATCGAAATGTGCTCGCCGCCATCAAGGATCAGCTTGTCATAAATCTCGTCAGCAATGATGAGCAGATTATGCTGACGGGCAAGTTCGGCAAGATCCTGCAGCATCTTTCGTGTGCACAGCGCACCCGTTGGATTGTTGGGATTGATCAGAACAATAGCTTTAGTACGCGAATTAATTTTCTTCTTGATGTCATCCAGTTCGGGCTGCCAGCCATCGTCTTCGTTCAGGTAGTAAGGATTCGGCTCGGCCCCAACCTTGCAAAGCACCGCCGGGTAGAGCGGGTAATCGGGACGTGGCGTGAGCACGTTGTCGCCGGGATTGAGCAGCGCGGTGAGACAGAGATCGACTGCCTCGCCTGCGCCGTTGGTGATGAAAACATCCTGCACCGTGGTTATGCCGTTTTTCTTGGCCTCGCCGCGAATGGCGTCGAGCGCCTCGGGAACTCCGGCGGAGGGCGCGTAGCCATTTTTGTTATCACGCATGGCGCGATAAGCGGCCTCGATCACGTGTGCCGGCGGCGCGAAATCAAAAATGTTAGGGTCGCCAACGTTCAGATACAGAACTTTGTGGCCCTGGCGCTTGACTTCGTCAGCGAGGCTGACGAGATCACGAATGGCATAGCGCAAGTTTTCGAGCCGTTGGGCTGGAGCGATTTCGCGAGTTTGAGTTAGAGGCATAGGAAGATTCTAAACCGAGTGGGTGCCGGACACCGCGGGACTTTACCGTTACGATTTTGTATATTCGGCTGTCTCCGGATTGAGTTCTCACCGCTTGAGAATGAATCGCCCATCTTCGCTTTCTACAAAGGCAAGCTTACCCGGAATCAGCAAAGAATGGCTCCCATGCCGCCACCGACGACATCGGAAAGAAGCGGCTCAAGCTCCATTTCTCGAGCGTCGATTTTCTGGTCCTCAGAAATGACCCAGCACGTCAGACCTGCTCCTTTCGCTCGGAGCAATTTCGCAATAGAAGCCGCGCTCTTGTGTGCTGGTGGAACTTGTTTTACAAATCGGTTATCAAACCAAGCGGGATTCGGGTGCGCAAGAGAGTCCGTGATGTTCTTTCGGCGCGTCGGATGAGCGAGAAGGTCAAGAAATCTCCCACGTCTTTCCCGGACGATGAAGGCTCGTATTGTAAGGTCTTCCGAAGCCGCAATTGGCATGCAAGTCGTAGTTAGTGGTTTCGCCGACGACCAACGACCGACGACCGTCATTCCGGCCTGTCGATCTGCGCTCTCTGCAGCCGATCTGAGTAATCCACATACACCGATTTCCACTCCGAGTAGAAGTCGATGGCGCCGATTCCTCCCTCGCGATGTCCGTTCCCCGTTGCCTTAGTTCCGCCAAACGGAAGATGGACTTCAGCGCCAATCGTCGGCGCATTGATGTAGGTAATTCCAGCATACAGGTCGCGCATGGCGGTAAATGCCTTATTCACGTCACGAGTGTAAATAGCCGAGGACAAGCCATATTCAATATTGTTAGCAATCTGGATTGCGTCGTCGAAATCTTCACAGGGGATGATCGAAACCACCGGGCCGAAAATTTCTTCCTGCGCAATGCGCATCTTGGGGTCAACGTCGCTGAATATGGTCGGCTCCATGAAAAAGCCATGCCGGTAGTCGCCCTTGTCCAGGCGATTGCCGCCGCATTGCAGCTTCGCGCCTTCGGTTTTGCCCACGTCGACGTATTGCAGATCGCTCAAGAGCTGGCGTTCGTTGACCGCCGGACCCATGTCTGTGGTCTCGTCGAGACCATTTCCAACCCGAAGCTTCTTCGCGCGCTCGACCAGCCGGCTCACGAACTCGCGATAGACGCCCTTCTCAGCAATGATGCGGCTGGTTGCGGTGCAGCGCTGGCCGGTGGTACCGAACGAGCCCCAGAGCGCTCCTTCGATGGCCAGATCCAGATTCGCATCGTCGAGCACGATCATGGGATTTTTGCCGCCGAGCTCCAGCGAGCAATGTTTAAAAGTTTTTGCGGCAGTGGTGCCAATGGTTTTCCCAACTGCGCTCGATCCAGTAAACGAAATCGCGCGCACTTCCGGATGCTCGAGCATGGGCGCGCCTGCGTCAGGCCCGAATCCAGTCACAATGTTCACCACACCTTTGGGCACTCCAGCGTCGGCCAGCACGCGCACCAGGTTGAACGTGGAAAGCGGAGTGTCCTGGGCTGGCTTGATCACGCAGGTATTGCCGCACACTAGCGCCGGCAGCAGCTTCCATGACGGAATTGCCATGGGGAAATTCCAAGGCGTAATCATTCCGCACACACCCACCGGCTGACGGATCGCCATGGCAAATTTATTCGGGAGTTCGGACGGCGTGGTTGGGCCGAACAACCGCCGGCCCTCGCCCGCCATGTAATAGGCAGTGTCTACCGCCTCCTGAACATCGCCGCGAGTTTCTTTTAGCACCTTGCCCATCTCGCGAGTCATGTCGCGCGCGTAATCTTCCTTGCGCTCGGCCAGCATTTCGGCAGCAAGATATATGATCTCGGCCCGACGCGGCGCCGGCACCAGCCGCCACTTCGTAAATGCTTTTTTTGCCGCATCGACGGCGGCATAAACATCTTCTTTGTTGGATTTCTGAAAGAAGCCAACTACATCGCGCGTGTCAGCAGGACTGCGGTTCTCAAAAGTCTCGCCAGACGCGGATTCGACCCATTCGCCATCTATGAAGTTCTTATAAACATTGGGACGAGAAGCATCGCCTTCGGTCGTGGGTCGGGTAAGTGTGTCAGTTGCCATGAATTCCTCCGGGTAACCTTTCATGCTAACGCCCGGCCACAGGAGGAGCAAGTTGAGCTCGCACTGCGATGGAGGCCGGCTGGTTCCAGTTGCGCGTATTTTTTCTTTTCAGCTACAATCCTTGCCTCTTCGAAATCAAATCTTCGCGACAGCCTCGGTATATGAATGCCTTCCATCGATCGTGACCGGCTTCATTCGTTAATGCAGTCTGAACAAGAGAGATTTGTTAGTGCGCGGCCGAAGTCTAAGGCTCAGTTTGAACGCGCACAGAAATCTCTTTTGGGCGGCGTGCCCATGAACTGGATGGTCAAATGGGCGGGCGCGTTTCCGCCGTTTGTGCGCGAAGCCCACGGTGCAGAATTCGTCGATGTTGACGATCACCGCTACGTCGACTTCTGCCTTGGCGATACCGGTGCGATGACCGGCCACTCGCCAGCTCCCACCGTTAAGGCGGTGCAGGAGCAAGTCGCGCGCGGCATCACCCTGATGCTTCCCGGCGAAGATTCTGTATGGGTCGGCGAGGAATTACAGAAGCGCTTCGGATTGCCCTTCTGGCAATTCGCCCTCACCGCAACCGATGCCAACCGCTTTGCCATTCGGCTGGCGCGGCAGATCACGAATCGTCCAAAAATTCTGGTTTTTAATTGGTGCTATCACGGGTCGGTTGACGAGACGTTTATCACGCTGGAAAACGGTGTATCGAAGGCACGCCGGGGGAACATCGGGCCGCCGGTTGATCCGACGGTCACAACGAAAGTTGTCGAATTCAATGACGTCGCGGCTCTCGACGAGGCCCTGAAACCTGGCGATGTCGCCTGCGTACTGGCCGAACCCGCGATGACCAACGTCGGCATCGTGCATGCCGAGCCCGGATTCCACGCCAAGCTCCGTGAACTCACTCGCAAGTACGGCACGCTGCTCATCATCGACGAAACTCATACCATCTGCGCCGGGCCGGGTGGATACACGCGAGCGGAAAATTTGCATCCCGACTTCTTGGTTTTCGGCAAACCGATCGGTGGAGGCGTTCCCGGTTCCACCTACGGCTTTACCAGAGAGATCGCTGACGCGATAAGCGCCCGCCAGAATCTTGAAGATTGCGACGTGGGTGGGGTTGGCGGAACGTTAGCGGGTAATGCCCTTTCACTCGCCGCCATGCGGGCGACACTGGAACTGGTTCTCACCCAGAAGGCTTTCGACCACATGATTCCGCTCGCTGAGCGCTGGACTGAAGGCGTGGCGAAGGCGATCGCGGAGTTCGGTGCGCCTTGGCACGTCACTCGCCTTGGCTGCCGCGCCGAGTACCTGTTCGGGTCACGAGCGCCGCGCAATGGCACCGAAGCTCACGATGCCATGGATTTCGACCTCGAGCGCTTTATGCATCTATTCGCCATGAACCGCGGAATTCTGCTAACGCCATTCCACAATATGGCACTGATGTCGCCAGCAACCACGCCGGAACATGTCGATCGCCACACCCAGGTCTTCCGTGAGGCCTTGAAGGCAATGACGAATTAATCTCGGCTTGCAACATTGAACGTTGGACGCAACATGAATATTGCGAGAAGGGTCGCGGTTGTCACCGGCGCTGGAAGTCCGCAGGGCATTGGCTTCGCCATTGCTCGGCTGCTGGCACAACAAGGCGCAAAAATCGCAATCACGTCCACTACAGAACGAATCCACGAGCGCGCGCAGGAACTGGTGGCGGAAGGTGCCGATGTTTTCGCATCCGCCGCCGATCTTTGCGACCATGACCGCACTCAGGAGTTGATCCAGCAAGTTCTGGCTCGCTTCGGTCGCATTGACATTCTCGTGAATAATGCCGGCATGACCCAAGTCGGAAATCCCGGCGCGACCTCGACCCTGACTCTCGCAAAGCTTCCCGAAAAAGATTGGGATTACAGCATCGCGATCAACCTCAAAACGGCATTTAACGCGACGAAGGCTGTTCTGCCGGCAATGCTTAGCGCCGGGTACGGACGAATCGTTAATGTCTCATCCACCACGGGGCCGGTTGTGAGCAATCCTCGCGAGACCGCATACAGTGCAGCCAAAGCTGCCATTGTCGGATTCACCCGCAGTCTGGCTCTCGAAGTCGGGCGCCAGGGAGTCACAGTCAACGCGGTTGCGCCGGGCTGGATTGAAACTGCCTCGTCGGGCGCGTCGGAATTGATCGCGGGCAAAAATACTCCGGTCGGTCGCCCCGGCCGCCCTGACGAAGTGGCTGCCGTGGTAGCGTTTCTCGCCTCAGAAGCGGCCTCGTATATCACCGGCCAACTCGTCGTCATCGACGGTGGTAACTCTGTTCAGGAGTACAAAGGTCCGCCAGAGCTTTATTACTAACGCGACGCTGGCCGCGTCGAAACCGGCTCCCCGGGAACTTGCCCGAAGCGAGCTATCTCTTGTGACCTCAGTAACCTAAAGTGCGTCGATTGCCGTTACCCTACCCATCCAGCCTGTAATAATCTTGGCGTAAATCCAAAGGGACTGTTCTGTCCCACAGAGGATATTCGTGCGCTCGAACCAAAAACCAGGGATACAGATCGCCTGGAAGACCGTCACCTACCGAAGCGTGGTTCTCTTCGTCATGGCTATTTTGGTGGCGCTCCTGGTTGCGACAAAGTTTGCTTTCCCCGAGTTCAGCGCAACTACACAAAAAGCGGTCAGCAGCCTTTTCACGAATCTGCTCGAGCGGGTAGCCTCGCAGCCTACTACGACCGGCGGCGTGGTAGCGCAGCAGGCTCACATCACCGCTCTCGATGGCACGGTTCGGGTTAAAAAGGCGAACAGCAACGACTGGGTAAAGGCTGATTACAGCATTCCGCTTGAAAAAGGCGACGTTATTCAGACCGGATCTGAAGGCATGGCGAAGATCGTCTTCAACGACGGCACCAACTACACGGTGAAACAGGATTCACTGATCGTGATCGAAGAGAACTCCGCCAACGCCCATCAGCAGACGAATGTCGCAGTCAGCGTCAACACCGGAACGGTTGATCTGGCCACTGGCACCTACGCGCAAGGCTCGAAATCAGAAGTCATCCTGGATGGCGCAACCGCCACTCTGGCACCCGAAAGCGCTGCCCGCGTGAGTAAAGACTCCAAGGCGCAGCACGACGAACTGTTGATCACCAGGGGCAGCGGCACAGTTGAGCGCAATGGGCAGACCCTGCAACTGGCGGGTTGGGAAAAGGCCAGCTTCAAACCGGCTTCGGGGACTCTGGAAAAGGTTAAAGAGATCGGGCCGCCGACGCCAATTTCTCCGGCCAACATGATGCCGATCTTTATCTCTCATGACCCCAAGCCGATTGAGTTCTCATGGACACCGATGGCAAACGCGAAGTCTTACCGCCTGCAGGTGTCGCGTAACCCTTATTTTTCATCGCTCATTCTCGACCGCAAAGTCAATTCTGCTGATGTTATGGTTTCGGGTCTAAACGAAGGGCCGTATTACTGGATGGTTCGATCGTTGGACGCGCAGGAAAAGGAATCTGCAGAGAGCGAAAAGAACCGTTTCACCATAATTGCCAAAGAAACCAACTCCGGCAAAATCATTCTCTCGCTTGATCCTTTTATTCAACATGGGCATGTGATTGAGTTGACCGGCAAGACTGAAGCTGGCGCTCGGGTGATGGTCAATGGACACGAAGTGCCGGTGATAGGCGGCGATGGCAGTTTCCATTACTTTACCCCTCCGCTTCCGAACGGCGAAACTTTGATAACAGTTACGGCGCAGGATTCAAAAGGCGGCGTGAATACCGAGCAACAAAAGGTAGTGATCCAGTGAAGGGTTTACTTTCATTGGAATCGTCGAGGCAGTCAGTGGCGTTATTTTCAGCGTGGGGGTCAAAAAGTCCTTACAATAAGGATCAAAGACCCAGAACAATTCAATCTTTCGGGCCGGGCCCGGTCTTCGGCAGAGTTGTGCCGGAGTGATCTAGATCAATAAAGGGACAACGTATGTCATCCAATGGTTTTCGCAATGGGTCATCGGGCGGGCACAATGTCAGGTCGCTGTTCAGCATGTTTTCAAGCGATCTGGCGATCGATCTGGGGACAGCCAATACTCTTGTCTACGCGAAGGGAAAAGGCATTGTCGTCAACGAGCCTTCCATCGTCGCTTTGAACAAGAATACGGGCGAGGTTGAAGCAGTCGGCAAAGAAGCAAAAGAGATGCTTGGCCGCACCCCGGGAAATATTGTCGCCATCAAACCGATGAAAGACGGCGTCATTGCCGACTTCAAAGTCACCGAGAAGATGCTCAACTATTTCATTCAGAAGGCACACAACCGCAAGATGCTGGTGCACCCGCGCATCGTGATCGGCGTGCCTTCAGAGATTACGCAGGTGGAAAAGCGCGCGGTCATGGACTCGGCTTATCGCGCCAAAGCCAGCGAAGTTTATCTCGTGGAACAAGCCATGGTGGCGGCGATCGGCGCGGGCCTCCCGATTACCGAGCCGTCGGGCAACATGGTGGTCGATATCGGCGGCGGAACCACTGACATTGCTGTAATTTCGCTGAGCGGCATCGTGTATTCGCGATCGGTTCGGATGGCCGGCAATCAGATGGATGAAGCCATCATGAATTACCTGAAGCGCAAATATAACCTGCTGGTCGGCGAGCGCACGGCCGAACAGATCAAGATGGAAATCGGTTCGGCGTATCCGCTCGATAAGCCGCTCACCATGGAGATCAAAGGCCGCAACCTGATTGAGGGCGTTCCCAAGACGATTACGGTGGATGACAGCGAGATCCGTGAAGCTTTGAGCGAATGCGTTTCGACGATCATGAATGCAGTTCGCGTCGCCTTAGAACGCACGCCTCCCGAGCTTTCCGCCGATATCAGTGATCGCGGAATTGTTTTGACCGGCGGCGGTGCGCTGCTTAAGAATCTGGATAAACGCATCCGCGAAGAAACCGGGTTGCCGGTATCGATCGCCGACGATCCGCTGTGCAGCGTGGTGCTCGGCACTGGCAAGATGCTGAGCGATTTCAAGCTGCTGCGGAAAATTTCGATCGAGTAGGAGCGGCGTGCGTCGTTGGTCGTGCGTCGTGCGCCAAACCAGATTCAGTCTTAACCTAACGATCTGTATCGAGAGCTCTTTGCCGATGGCTGACGGCTGATGGCTGACAGCTGTTTTTATGGACAACCTTATGGGCCGCTATCGCAATGTCACTTTCCTAGCTGCGGCCATTTTTCTACAAATTTTGGGCCTTGCGGTTCAGGTGAAGAGCCCGAACGAGAACCATCCCGCGCGCCTGATCCGGGTGTGGGCCATTTCGACCATCACGCCACTCGAAAAAGGTCTGGTCCGGGTCCAGAGCGGCGCCTCCGATCTTTGGCACAATTATTTTTATCTGCGCGGCGTGCGACAGGAAAATCGCGAACTACGCGACCAGATCGAGCAACTACAAATCGAACAAGTGCGAATGAAACAGGATGCCGACCAGGCGCACCGTTTGCAGTCACTACTTGGGTTCAAAGAACAATTCATCGCGAAAACGCTGGCCGCGCAGGTAATCGGTTCCAGTGGCAGCGAACAATCACGAACGGTCACCATAGACCGGGGATCGCGCGACGGTATCCAGGCAGATATGGCGGTAATATCTGCGACCGGCGTGGTCGGCAAGGTAATCAGCGTGTTCAAAAGCACGGCGCAGGTGTTATTGATCAACGACCAACAGAGCGGCGTGGGGACGATCCTCGAACAGTCACGGCTGCAAGGCGTGTTGAAGGGCAAAAGCTCGGGCGAGTTGGTAATTGACAAGATCATGCCCGACGAAGAGGTCAAGCCGGGTGACAGGGTGCTGACCAGCGGCGGCGATCAGATTTTTCCCAAAGGTCTAATTATCGGAAACGTCGACCGGATCCAAAAAGGGCCCGAATTTTTGCAGATTACTGTGAAGCCGACCGCCGCTCTGAATCGTCTTGAAGAAGTGCTGGTGATCTTGAAGAAGGAAGAACGCGACTCAACTTCGACGGCCGCGAATGTCCGGGCCTCCGATATTTTGGCGGAGCGTCTGCCGTCGGTTCCAGACAAGCCGCCGGTACCAACCGCTACTACTGGCGCGGCGACGGCCGCGCATGCTGGACTGGCACCTCGCGTCGCCCACGTTCAGCCGGTAACTGCTTCGTCGGAAATACCGGGCCAGGTGAAATCTACTGCGTCGCCAGCATCCGGTGTCGCGAAAGCTCCGAGTGCGCAGGTATCGAATCTGGCAGGCGCGCCCGTTGGAACTAAACCAGTAGTTACGCCTTCAGCTCAAACTTCAAAACCAGCACCAAAACAGCCCGCGCCCGGGACGTCGAAACCCGCTTCGGCTTCGCCATCGACTCAGGCTCAGCCATCAACTCAGCCCCAGCCGAGCAATCCTGGGGACACTCCTCAATAGACCGTGGCCTTGACCTATACATCGCGCGAGCAGATTGAGGTTTATCGGTTCAGTTTGCCGGTGACGTTAATCGTTCCTCTGCTAGCGGTTTTCCTGCAGGTCTTCCTTCCCCTGCGGTTCCCGTTTTTCGCTATCTTCGATTTGCCGCTGCTGGTAGTGATTTTCTTCGCTATGGCGCGCCGCAGCCAGGTGGCGGGCTTGGTCACCGGGGCCGCGATCGGGCTCTTGCAGGATTCGCTAGTCGGCGCCCATCACCCGCTGGGCTTGTATGGGATTGCCAAAACTGTGGTCGGCTACGGTGCTTCCTCGTTGGGCGTTAAATTGGACGTGGAAAGCGTCGGCACGCGTTTTTTGGTGGTTATCGGCTTCGATGTGATTCACGAACTGATTTATTTCCTCATCGCCCGCGGCATGGTTCGTTTGAACATGCACTGGAACTGGCCGCACGAACTGGAATCCGCCTTCGCCAATGCAATTTTGGCGGTTTTTCTGTTTGCATTGATGGACCGGTTGAAAGACAGGGCATAAGAGAATTTGTCTGAGTAGCCCATAACTTCACCACTCGAGTCGTTTGTTCCCAGGGACAAAATCGAAATGTTGATCTCTACTCAGAATCGAAAGCGAATATTGTCGGCAGAGGGCGGCAATCCAGAGATCGTTTGTAGGTATGGGCTTCCCGATCTGCCTGAGCTCCAGGTTGATGGCCGCATAACGGTGCGTGGTTTCCTCACTTATATTGAGCACCAGGCAGTCCAAGATTAGAGCGTCCAGCCAATTCGAGTAGTACGTGCGGTGGCGAGATTGCGCGATGCCATAGCGGTATTCGCCCAAAACAAGCACCGGTATTGCGATTTGCTCTGCGCGTGACAGGATCGCAAGCACTGCAGGATCCTCGTCGGCCGCAGCGGACAAGGCGTTCGTATCCAGTATCATTCCCAAACTTCCGGATCAATCTGCTCAAAAGCCTCTTCGATTCGTTTCTCGATTTGCCTGGTTTCCTTGCGAAACTTCTTGAGCTTTCCGAAGTGTTTCATCCACGGCTTGGGGCTGGCGCCAGACGTGACATTCACCTTGTCCTGCACCGCTTCGGTGACAAACTGACGCAAGGGAATACCCCGTTCGGCGGCCATTGATTTGGCGCGACGAAACAGAAAATCGGGAATTTCAAGGGTCGTTTTCACAAAGCCATATTCCCATATTTATGGGTTCTGCGCAACTCTCGACGAACACAAGTGTGAACTCGACGAGCAGGTGAAATAGAAAGTTCCCCCTGTGACTTTCGTTACTCAATTTCATCGCCCACAATCCAGAGAAGATTTACAATTCAGTTAACCCGTCCCACCGCCGTTTTTTCAGCAGCCTGCGACGAAGGACCGACAACTGACTTATGCTTGGCCGCGATGAAAAGCCCTCCCATATCCGCCTAACCGCGGTGCAATACGTAGTTCTTGGGATATTCCTTTTCCTGGCGTATGGGCTGTGGCGGCTGCAGGTTTCGCAGAGCGAGTACTACTCAGCTGCGGCCGAGCGGAATCGTGTGCGTGAGGTTCCGATTCTTGCGCCACGAGGAAAAATTCTCGATCGCTATGGCCGTACCATCGTCGACAACTACACTTCTTTTACAGCACTGCTCATGCGCGACTCTTCCCGCAACCTGGAAGCGGACGCTCCGTTAATCGCTCAAGGCCTGCATCTGGATCCCAAGGAAGTGCGTGACAAAATTCACCATTTTGCTTCCCTGCCGCAATATCAGCCGATCTACCTCAAAGAAGACATCACCATGGACGAGGAGGCTTTTATTGAGGCGCACAAGAGCGAATTGCCGGAACTGGACAGCATCATGGCCTACCGGCGGCTATACCCTCGCAAGGGGTTTCTGGCGCACCTGGTCGGCTATGTTGGCGAGGTCAGCGAGGACATGCTGAACCAGCCGCAGTTCGAGCTCTACAATCCCGGCGATGTGGTCGGAAGATCCGGGGTGGAGTTGGAATACAACCAGCTTCTGATGGGCACCAACGGATCGCGCCAGGTGGTCGTGAACAGCCACGGCAAAGAAGTTGGCGAGGCATTAGAGGAAAAGCCCGCGGTGCCGGGCAAGCCGCTTAAGTTGACGATCGACGTCGATCTGCAAATCGCCGCCGAAGAAGCCATGGAAGGCAAGAACGGCGCAATTGTGGCCATGGATCCACACACGGGCGAAATTCTCGCGATGGCCAGCAGGCCGACGTTTGACCCGAACAATTTCGCGATTCGCATCGGCCGCGCGGACTGGGTCAAACTAATTAACGATCCGAATAAGCCTCTGCTGAATAAAGCCATTCAGGCGCAGCTCGCGCCCGGCTCAACATTCAAAATCCTGATGGCAACCGCTGGATGGCAGGAGGGTATCGCACAGAACCTCCATGTGTTTTGCACCGGAGGCGCTGAGTTTTACGGCCGCCGCTTTGGTTGCTGGGTCAAGACTGGCCACGGTGAAGTTGATCTGCCCAAAGCAATCTACCAATCCTGCGACGTGTTCTTTTACACGCTGGCGGAAAAACTGGGCATTGATCGTATCGCGAAATACGCTACCGCATTAGGAATTGGACAGAAGACAGGAATTGATCTGCCCGATGAAGTCAGCGGAGTCATGCCCTCGGAAGAATGGAAGCTGCGCAACTTCCGCCAGAAGTGGTTTGCGGGAGAAACCATTTCGGTCGGCATTGGCCAGGGCGCTGTAACCGTAACCCCGGTGCAACTGATACGCGCGATTTCCGCGATCTCAATGGATGGGAGAATGGTAATTCCGCACGTGGTCGACCCGACCAACCTGCCCACGGGCTATGTGGAAGTGAGCCGCTACAGCCAGGTCAAAAGCATTCCCATTGACCCCAACGGATGGAACACGATCACTGACGCGATGGGGCGAGTGCTGCTGCCGGAAGGCACGGCGCAATCGGCGCACGTTCCGGGTATTGATATCGCGGGAAAAACCGGATCGGCGCAGGTAGTCTCGCTGGCAACGCGCGCCAAGCATGAGCACGACGAAGCACTTGCGCAGAACGGCTGGTTCGTTGGATTCACGCCCCGTCGCAACCCGGACATCATTGTGTGCACGTTGTTCGAAGGCGGAGAGCACGGCAAGCTGGCGGCGAGAATTGCCACTCAGGTAATCAAGTCTTTCGTTGACAAGCAAAGGCGACAGCCGACGAATGTCGCTCAGACGATTGGTCACACCGGAGTCGAAGTAGGCGCGCTCTGGACTTCGCAGGGCGAACAAGGCGAGAGCGAGAAACTTAACGGAGGACGGTTTCAGGTTAATTTGACGAAACCGCCCTTGCCCCTGGCGACTGCAGCGCCGGGTTTGAATTGAGTTTATGAAAAAGGTGGGGACAGCCGCCCTCGGCTGTCCATCGAGTGCAGCTCGAATGCATTTTGATGGGAGAGCAAGCAGGACAGCCGAGGGCGGCTGTCCTCACATTTGAATGAACAGAGGAACTAAAAGCTAAGAGCTAATAGCTAAAAGCTGCTTTTATGGCCCGTAATGTTTCATTTCGCGATTTCGACTGGGTGTTGGTGACGTTTGTGCTGATCCTCTGCGCACTCGGTGTGATCGAGATTCGCAGCGCCACGCTGCACACCAAGTTCGCCGGCGTCCACATCAAGCAGATGTACTGGATCATGGGTGGTCTGGGCGGCATGCTTTTGGTGAGCGTCGTGAATTACCAGATGCTACTCGAGCAGGTGCACTGGATGTACATCGGGGCGGTCGCTTCCCTGATGACGGTGCTGCTGTTCGGCCAAAAATACCTGGGCGCGCGGCGTTGGGTGAAACTGCCGGGAGGCAATCACTTCCAGCCCTCGGAGTGGGTCAAGCTCATCCTGATTCTCGCCGTGGCCAAGTACTTTGCGGACTTGCAGAGCCGCGAGCTCTCGTGGACCGACTTCATCAAATCCGGAGCTATTGTCGGCGTTCCCATGCTTATGGTGCTGGCGCAACCGGACCTCGGCACCGCTTTGACGTATCTCCCAATCGCGATTGTCGGATTATTTCTCGGAGGAATTCGCTTCAAGCAGGCGCTGGTAATCATACTGCTCGCCGGCCTCGCCATGCCTTTGGCTTGGCACCACTTGAAGGATTACCAGAAGCAGCGCCTAGTGAGCTTTATGGCGCCGGATAACGATCCGAGGGGGGCTGGGTATCACGTAAAGCAGTCTGAAATCGCAGTAGGGTCGGGCGGCCTATGGGGCAGCAGTTCGGGATCGCAGACCCATTTAGCCTTTCTGCCCGAGCCCCACACCGACTTCATCTTTGCAGCATTCTCTGAGGAACATGGTTTTGTAGGCGCGTTGGCGGTGCTGCTGTTATACTTCATCGTGTTGATGCGTTTGACCCAGAACGCCCAAACAGCGCCCGACCGTGCTGGCACGTTTATAGTGATGGGTGTTGTGGCAGTTTTGACTTTTCATATACTGGTCAACATTGGCATGGTGGTGGGCTTTATGCCGGTCACCGGAATACCTTTGCCCTTAATGAGTTACGGAGGGTCATCGGTCCTGTTTATGTTTCTTGCGCTGGGGATGGTAATGAACGTCCGCATGCGGCGCTTCGTGAACTGAAACAAGTATTCAGTTGTACCCCGGGCGCCTTGGGCATCCGGGTTGATAAAAATTACGACCGCTCTCGCGTTAAGAGAGCAACTCACCGGCGGTGGAGACAAAGCCGGGAAGGATTTTGAAGTGGAAGCCTCGGGCAGGGTAACGGCCCCCTCAGTTATCCCATCGCAGATTTAAGAATTTGCGGTTGGAACTACAGCGACACGAACTGAGAGAGCGGTCACAACCCCGGGCAGATTGCGATCAGTGGAAAAAAACTTGGTACGTCCAGAACCCAGCCGGAGCCACCGAGATCATCACGGGCCGGAGCGTTCTGCTTTAGCACGCTCATCGCAGCTTCAATCCCTCCCGCAGTTGTGCGTCTCTCACCCGGTGAATCCGTAGCCGCGGAACGGCTAACGGACCGGAGTTTCAATGACAAAAGAATTGTTTGTGTCTTCCACGCCGCACGAAACCAAAGTCGGCTTGGTGGAAGACGATCAGCTAGCAGAAGTGTATCTGGAGCGCGAAAACGAATATACGCTTGCCGGTTCCATCTATAAGGGCCGCGTGACGCGGGTTTTGCCGGGAATGCAATCGGCATTCGTAGACATCGGCCTGGAGCGTGACGCCTTCCTCTATGTCTCCGATTTCATGGAGCTTCAGAACGAGGATGAGGATCTCGATGAGGTCCCAATCACCAACAACGTTCCCGATACGCGGGAAAAACCGCAGGAACGCGTTTCCAGAGAACCAGAGCAGCAAATCTCCCAGGGTGAAGGCAATGGACGGCCGACGGCGGTGAGCCAGACAGCCGCGCCGATCCGGGAAAATTCGCGCGACGATCGTGATCGTGGCAGTTGGCGAGGACGCCGGCGCCGTGGACGGCGCGACCAACCACCTGCCCGCCCCGCGCAGACCGAGTCTCGCCCAGAACGCGAGGACTTCGGGCCACCGCCGGGATATCAGCCCATACTTCTACCCGGCGAGTCGATTTCCAAATATAGAGACCGTGGACCTGCACCCGCCGTCGCGCGGCGCGAAGAGAATTTTGGCGCCCGCAGTTCCCGAAGGGATGATTCGCTCCCCGAAGAGAAACACGCCGAGCTTTCAGAGCAGTTTCCGCAGGACGAGCCTTTATTCGCTCACGCACACGATGGCGTGACGGATCTCGATACTGAAGTTTCGCATTCTGCGGACCATCAAGAAAACACTCCTGCTTCCCATACATTCCAGCCGGAAGTCGGCTCCGATGATTGGGAGCGCGAGCAAAGGCAGCAGCATGAGAAGAATGTGGCTGCAGTATTTGGTCAGGATGAAAATGAAGAGCCTAGCGACGAGCGCTCGGAAGAAAGGGCTCCGCTATCTCACGCTCACTCGGATCGAATCCTAACGGCCCCGGCTCCGGGCATGATGGAAGAGGAAGAAATCGACGAAGAAGAAGCCGCGCTGTCGGACTACGTTGATGCACTCGACGATGAAAGCGGCTTCGAAGAATTCGAAGAAGAAACTCACGCCGCCGGGGAACAGGCCCAAGTCGAGTCTCAACCATTGATCGCCGCATCGGCAGAAAAAGACGAGGATGCAGTTCCCTTCTCTTCAGAGCCAGTCTCGCTGGAGACAGCGGAAATCGGTCAAGCCGAAGAAGAAGTAGATGAAGTTGCCGCCGAAGAAGCAGAACTGGAGCAAGCCCAGGCAGAAGCCGAAGCGCTGCTGGACGCCGAAGTCCAGGGCACTGGAACGGTCGATGTGCGCGCCGAGGTCCGCGCTCCTGCAGCAACCGCCGCCTACACCCAGCGTGCCGCTCGTCCGGCATTTGATCGTGACCGCTCGCGTCGCGGCGGATTCCGCCGTTCGGGTGGAGGAGGAGGAAGGCGCTTCCGCCGTCAGGAGCCGCAGAACCTGCCGCAGATCACTGACCTCTTAAAGGAAGGCCAGGAAATCCTGGTCCAGATCGCCAAGGAACCAATCGGGAAAAAAGGCGCACGCATCACCAGCCACATCGCGCTGCCCGGCCGTTTTCTGGTCTACATGCCGACCGTGAACCATACCGGGGTTTCGCGGAAAATTGCTTCCGAAGAAGAACGCCTGCGGTTGAAGCGAATCATTCAGAGCGAGCGCGAAAACGGGCATGGCGGATTTATTGTTCGCACCGCTGCGCAGGGTGCGGATGAAAACGAATTGCGCGCCGACATCCGATTCCTGAAGGGATTGTGGAATGAGATTCGCGGCCGGGCAGACAATGGCAAGTCTCCAGCGCTGATTTATCACGACCTGAACGTGGTCGAGCGCATTCTGCGCGATCAGGTCACGTCAGATTTTTCGGCTATCTGGGTCGATACCGAGCAGGAATACGAGCGCATTCTGCGCTTCGCCAATCGTTTTCAGCCGGGCATCGTGCGGCGGGTGAAACTTTACACCAAAGAGACTCCCCTGTTTGAACAGTTCGGCCTGAGAGATGAGATCGACAAGGCGCTCAAATCGAAAGTGTGGCTCAAGAGCGGCGGCTACATCGTCATCAATCAAACCGAAGCCCTGGTCGCGATTGACGTGAACACCGGCAAATATGTCGGTAAGACCGCGCGCCTGGAAGACACGATTGTGAAGACGAACGTCGACGCGATCAAGGAAATCGTGCGCCAGATTCGGCTGCGCGATCTGGGCGGAATTATCATCATCGACTTCATCGACATGGACGAGCGCCGCAACCGGCAGAAAGTTATGCAGGCGCTTGAAGAGGCTCTGCGCAGTGATCGTTCGCCATCGAAGGTGCTGCAGTTCAATGATTTCGGATTGGTCGCGATCACCCGCAAGCGGGTGAAACAGTCGCTCGAGCGCACCATCGGTTCGCCTTGCCCGTATTGCGAAGCCACAGGTTTCGTGAAAAACGTGAACACCGTTTGCAACGAAATTTACATCGAGATGCGCAAGTTAGCCAAAGAGCTTGACCATTCAGATGTAATGCTGCGAGTGAATCCGGAAGTGGCGAAGGCGTTAAAAACCAATAACGGCCGCTGGTTGAACGAATTGGAAGAACTGACCAAGAAAACCGTAATTGTGAAGAGCGATGCATCGCTGCATCAGGAGAAGTTCGATATTAATTAGCTGTGAGCAGTAAGCGTTTAGCCACTAGCTCTTAGCCATTAGCTTTTTGTTTAAATCTATTGGCTTTTGGGAGACGGGCATCCTCGCCCGTCTTTTTCTTTGAGCGGCTATTTTCGTCGAAAGCGACTCTTTTCCAACTGAGACCGAACGAGCGGCTGGATGTTGGGCGACTTGCCTAGCGGCGTCCTTCCACCGCCTTCGTACCACAATAGGGCTTCTTCGTAAGGTTTCCGTAGGACTGGGTCCTGAACCCAATCAGCAAAGAACTTGCGAAAAGCTCCTTTCTCTAACAAGTGTTCGAGCGTGGCGTTAACGATACACGTTCGTACCTCTTCCGAGCCGCGCTTGTAGATCTCGGCTGCCAACTCTTCCAGTCGGCCATTGTGGACTTAGGCACGTCGGCATTTTCCCAGTGGAAAGCAAGGACATTTACGAGATCCCAACCTGCAGAATATCTACTGTCTGACCACTCTCCATCGGGATTCTCCACCAAGCACCGTTCGTAATAATGCCTCACGAATCTCAAGTATTCGTCCAGCGAAAGTTCTGGCTCGATTCGAAACCGGTGATCGTCCAACTTTGAGTAGACGAAGCCGAGTACTTCGATGTCCTCACTGGCCATCCACTGCCGAAATAGAGCCCCGGGAATCACTTCAATCTTCGGTGTCCACTCCGCGTTTTCAGGATGGTTCCACAGCATGTCAATAATCTCTTCGAGCCTTGCTTGTTTTGGCATCTGCCCATTATCCCGTCCATGATTGATGCCCCCAAGTTACTTATGTGTCGCCTCAGCCCCGTGGAAGACCAGTTTCCAATAAATGTTTGATCTAGGCCCCTTTCGTATGTCACACTATCTATGTGAGTACCATACGCACACATGTACTTTTGCCGGAAGACCTGGTTCGCGAAATTGATGCGTTGGTTGGCCCGAGAGGCCGCAGCGCATTCATCGTCGAAACCGCTCGAGATGCTGTGCGCCGCAAACGATTGCTGGAATTTCTAAACAGCGAAGAACCTGTTTGGAAGGACGAAGACCATCCGGAAGTGGCGAATGGATCAGCGCAGTGGGTTCACAAAATACGTCGTGAGAGCGACCGCGCATCCCGACGACGAAGAAAGCGGAGGAGCTAGCTGCCTTGCGCCTCCTGTTGGATAGTTCTGTTCTTATCGATGTTCTGCGCAGGCAAAAAGCCCGCCGTGAATTGTTAGCCAGACTCGTCAGCGACGGCCATCACCTAAGCACGACAGTGGTGAATGTGGCTGAAATTTACATGGGAATCCGTTTGGGCGAAGAGTCGCGCGTCCAGTCTTTATTTGCTCTTCTCGACTGTTACGCCCTCGATGCCGAGACGGCTAAGCGAGCCGGACTACTAAAGAGCACATGGGGAAAGAAAGGAATAGCGATTTCGCTGCCAGATGCAATAGTTGCAGCAATCGCAATTGATCGCGATTGTATCCTCGCGACTGACAATCGAAAAGATTTTCCGATGCCAGAGCTTAACCTCTATCCTCTTACCTAGAGGTTTGTCCCGGAAGGAAAAGCGACTACGTCCCAGCCGCAGCACCCTTCGGCTCCGCTGCCGCGGTTAAGCTGCGCTCGGCGATGCTGCTGTACTCGCGCAATTTCTTCAGCGAGCTCTGAATTTCATCCACGTGTTGCCGGTGCCCGCGCTGTGCCGCCATGATCGAGACGCGCTCGGCATTTTCCGCGGCGTTGCTTCCGATTTCAAGCAAGGTAGCCAACGAATCTGCGTGCAATCTCCAGATCGATGGAGAATTCCCGGCGCGCTTCAGCTCTTCCCATTCAGTGATGACTCTAGCGGTCACAGCCACCAGGCGCAACAACACCCGCGCCACTCCTGCGCGCAAACTTTTTTCGTCGAGATAATCCGCTGAGTATGCGTCCGCCTCGGCCGGGGTGAGCGTCAAGTTAAAAAAGCGCATAGGCACAACCTGGCGAAATTTTGGATCGGCGACACGAACAAAAATTCGCACCGACTCTTCCACCTTAAGCAACTTGGTTTCTTCTGCAGCGACCTGCTGCGCCGTGACCGCCTTGCGGACCGAGTTCAGATTAAACGCCGGCTTAGGCGCAACCACGGCTGGCGGCTTGGCTACGGGCTTCGGGCGCGGAGTTGCAGCTCCCTTCTGTGACGAGCGCTTGACCGGCGGCGCCAGCTCAAGGGTCTGCTTCAGTTTGGAAACGCGACGAAACTTATCGAGTGCCTGCCCGTAATCGAGCTTCAGAAGATTGTCTTCGTCCATCAACTTGACCTGCTCGACGGTGACGTCCACCCCGTCTACGCTGCCCAGGATCGTGCCGCCATTCTCTTCCAGATCTCCGGCAAAAGTTTTGATTTGTGTAGTAGCTTCGCGGAAAAGTTCGTCGAACTTCGTTCCGAAGGTCGCGTTGTAAGGCGCGATCGTCGCCAGCACCCCGGGATGAAAAAACGAATCGTCGAGGTTCTGCTTGATCTGGCGTACCGTCTGAATGATGCCTGACTCAAGCAGCGCGTTCAGATCGCGGAATTGAAGCACTTGTTCCTCGAACGCGTCGAAGCGGCGAAGCACCTGAACGTGCTCCTCGGGAAGCGGCAACTGGTCGGAGCCGGCAAGGATCTCGATCAATGCAATTTCGAATGGAGAAAGCGGCAGCGATCCATCGAGCCCGTACCCACGCTGGTCCCATTGTCCTGGAACGCGCGGATGCCGATAAAGAAATGTGACAATGATGTCAGTCTTGTCGCGATCAGATTCGGTGTGCAGATTTTTCCGAACGAAATAGCGCAACATGGCTTCCGCGATCTCAGGATCGATTTCATCGGTAAACGCATGCCGCAGCATGGCTGGGGAGATTGCCAGATCAAGCAGACACAACCACCGGCGCATGAGTGCCAGGGTACCCCCGACATTCCCGTCTTCCTGCAGCGAAACCGCCTCCAGACCGACGGGTACCGGAACCTCGCCATCCACGGCTCCCTGCAAGAGTTTCTCGCAAAAACCCTGAACCGTAGCCAGAATGGCAAGCTCCCATTTGGGATCTTCAGACAAGTATTTCCCTCAATAAAACCGGGGTGCGGAATTAATTCCAGATTAAATACTGCCAGAGTGAGGGATTACCCGATAGTTACCTTGGTAAGGCAATCGGGGCGCTTATTCAAAGACAACCGTCTTGTTTCCATACACCAGAACTCGGTTCTCAACGTGCCAGCGAACCGCACGCGAGAGGACGACTTTTTCAAGATCGCGTCCCTTCTGAATGAGGTCGTTAATAGAATCACGATGAGAGACACGCACCACATCCTGCTCGATGATCGGACCATCGTCGAGTACTTCAGTTACGTAGTGGCTGGTTGCGCCGATCAATTTCACTCCGCGAGTAAACGCCTGGTGATATGGCTTCGATCCCACAAAGGCCGGCAAAAACGAATGATGAATGTTGATGATCCGGCGGGGATAAGCGTGCACCATGTCATCGGAAAGGATCTGCATGTAGCGCGCGAGCACGATGAAGTCGACCTTGTTGTGCTCAAGCCGGGAGCGAATCTGGCGTTCGGCGGCAGCTTTGTTTTCTTTTTCGACCGGAACCAGAAAAAACGGAATGCGATAGAAGTCCGCAATCGCCTGACTGTCGGCGTGATTAGAAATGATGCAGGGAATTTCGCAGGACAGTTCGCCACTCTGATGGCGGTAAAGCAGGTCCACCAGGCAATGATCGTACTTCGAAACCAGGATCGCCATGCGGGGGCGGTAGTCCGATTGCGCAAGTCGCCACTGCATTTCGAAGCTGGCCGCGATCGGCGTAAATGGACGGGCAAAATCATTCAGCGGAATATCGAACTCGGCGGGATCAAACTCCACCCGCATGAGAAATGTCCCGGAATCCACGTCGCTGTGTTCATCCGCGTGCAGAATATTGCCGCCATGCTGGTAAATGAATCCGGCGATGCTGGCGACCACGCCTTTTTTGTCGGGACAGGAGAGAAGGAGGATGGCGGACTTCCGTGTCATTTCCGCGCTTTCAGGTCCTTCAGAATTTCGCGCGCGGCATTTGCGCCGGAGGCTCCGGTCAGTCCGGTCCCAGGGTGTGTACCCGATCCGCAGAGGTAAAGATTTTCGATCGGAGTGCGATACCGCGCCCAGTCGAGCATAGGACGCATGGTGAATATTTGGTCAAGTGCGAGCTCGCCGTGAAAAATCTGGCCGCCGGTAAGGCCGTAGGTCTCTTCGAGGTCGAGCGGCGTGATGACTTGGCTGTGCAGAATTTTCCCTGGTAGATCCGGCGCGTATTGGGCGATGGTTTTGATCACGGTATCGCCCAACGCCCCTCTTTGCTCCCGCCAATTTGCCTCTTTCAATTTGTATGGCGCGTATTGCATATAGACAGACATCACATGCAGGCCCGCTGGCGCAAGCGAAGGGTCGGTCAAAGAAGGAATTGCGATTTCCAGATATGGCGCGCGGGAGAAGTTTCCGTATTTCGATTCGTCGAACGTGCGCTCGAGATAGTCGATGCCGGGGCCGATGTGAATTCTGCCGCAGAGCGCGTCACTGTTTCCGTCGGGACCGCTGAAACTTGGCAAGCCCGACAACGCGAGGTTGATTTTGGCAACCGTTCCGTTCATGCGGTAATTCTGTAAACGTTTGGTGAATGTCGGCGACAGCAACACCGGATCCATCAGCTTGAGAAACGTTCGCTTCGGATCGGCGTTGGAGATTAGTGCGCGCGCCTGAATTTCTTCCCCGTTCGCCAGGATTACACCCTGCACCGCGCCATCTTTAATTTTGATCTCCGCGACTTCAGCGCTGGTGCGAATCTCAGCCCCGGCTTGCTGCGCGGCCTTTGCCATGGCCTGGGTGACAGCACCCATACCGCCGGCGGCGAAGTAATTACCACCTGCCGGGTTCGCGTCCGCCGCTGCCCGCAATAAGAGGACTAGCGCCGTTCCCGCAGACCAAGGGCCTAGAAACGTTCCGAAAATGCCGCGTGCCGCGACCACTGCACGCAGCAGGTCGTTTTCAAAAAACTCGGCGACCAGATCGGCAACCGCCATCGGTCTCCAGCGCAACAGGTCATAAGTATTTTTCTTGCCCGATCCGCGGACGGAGCGGCCGAGTTGCAGCAAGCCATATAGATCGCTCTTCGATGGCCGTGAAATTTCAGGAGGCGTGAGCGTAAGAACTTTGGAAATTATGCGAGAAGTTTTTTCCAGCGCGGCGTGGAATTCACGATATTTGCCGGCATCGGATTGCGAAGTTTTGCCAATTTGCTGCGCAGCTCTTTCTATATCGCGATAGAGAACCAGCGCACGCCCATCTGGAGACAACGCAGTCACGTCAACTGCAGGCGTGATCAGCTTCAGCCCATGCTTCGCAAGCTGCATATCGCGCACAACTTCAGGACGCAGCGGTCCAGCCGAATGTGCCAACAACGATGCGCGAAATCCGGGATGGAATTCCTCGGTGATGGCCGCGCCGCCGACCTGATTGCGGCCTTCGAGCACCAACGGCTTGTATCCAGCCTTGGCTAAGTAAAACGCCGTGACCAGACCGTTGTGCCCTCCACCGATAATGACAATGTCGCGAGAGTTAGGCATTCGTTCCGCGCGCTTTCCTCTGTGGCGTTTCCTCTGTGAAACTCTGTGTCCTCTGTGGTTGGTTTTTGACTTTAGCTCACAAGAAACTGAAAAACGTTAACCACACAGGACACAGAGTTAGACAGAGGAAATCTAGCCTGCATCTTTCAAAACTTCTAACGCCGACAACCTTCCCGGCGCGCCCATGATTCCGCCGCCGGGGTGTGTCGCCGATCCGCACATGTACAAGTTTTTGATGGGGGTGCGAAAGCGAGCGAATCCCGAGACCGGACGCAAAAAGAAAAGCTGTTCCAACGAAAGTTCACCCTGGAAAATATTCCCTTCGCTTAATCCCCATTCGCGTTCGAGATCGAGCGGTGTGACCACTTGTTTATGAAGGATGATGTTCTTCAAATTCGGCGCGTACTCGGAAATCGTATCGATCACCGTGTTTCCAAAGTCGTCTTTCAGTTGGTCCCAGTGCAGGCCAGGCCTCAGCTTGTATGGCGCGTACTGCACGAAGCACGACATCACATGCTTTCCCGGGGGCGCAACGCTCGGATCGGTGAGTGATGGTATGACCATGTCAATATACGGACGCCGCGAGAACATTCCGTACTTAGCATCGTCGTAAGCCCGCTCCATGTAATCGACAGCCGGCGAAATGGAAATTGCGCCACGCAGATGCGCCCCCGGGCCGGGCATACATTTGAAATCCGGCAACGCATCCAGTGCGAGATTCACTTTGCCTGACGATCCGCGAAATTTATAACGCTTCACTTCATCCAGAAAATCGCTCGGTAAATTTGCGTTGTCGATGAATTCGATAAACGTATGCCGCGGATCAACGCTGGAAGAAACGATCTTTCCATAAATTTCATCGCCGTTGGCCAGCGCAACTCCAACCGCGCGGCCATTTTTCACGATGATCTTTGCGACCCCGGCTTCTTTGCGGATCTCGACTCCGGCTTCGAGCGCGGCTTCAGCGATAGAGTTTGAAATTCCTCCGGTGCCGCCGCGGGCAAATCCCCAGGCTCGGAATGCGCCGTCAATCTCTCCCATGTAGTGGTGCAGTAGAACGTATGCGGTGCCGGGAGAGCGCACACCTAGAAACGTGCCGATAATTCCCGACGCCGACATCGTGGCCTTGAGCACGTCAGTCTCAAACCACTGGTCAAGAAAATCGGCCGCGCTCATGGTCATGAGCTGCACCAGGTTGTAACGGTCCTCGCTCGATAGCTTCTGAAAACGCCGTGCCAGAAACAGCAGCTTTGACAAGT
This sequence comes from uncultured Acidobacteriota bacterium, assembly GCA_963702345.1. Classification (GTDB taxonomy): domain Bacteria; phylum Acidobacteriota; class Terriglobia; order Terriglobales; family Acidobacteriaceae; genus Gp1-AA145. The sequence continues at coordinate 101,526 of CAVPCD010000006.1, forward strand.
CTTTGGGATTGAAGCCGGTCGGATCGGGCGGCACCATGTTCATGATCGGCTTCACAAAATGGCACATCGGCTGCATGGCCTTGCCGAACTCGTCGTAAGCTTCCGCATCGAGCCGCGAGTGGCGGGCGATCTCGCGATGCGTTTTGCCATGGTCGTTTACGCGCCACAGATAATCGCCGCTAGGCATGGGCGTAAACGTGCCGTCAAGCGGAAGAATTTCCAGACCGTGACGCGGGAGGTCAAGATCGCGAATAATCTCCGGGCGCAGCAGCGATACGACGTAAGAGCAGACGGAAAACTTAAATCCCGGAAAAACTTCTTCTGTGACCGCCGCCCCGCCGAGCACATGCCTGCGCTCTAGCACCAGAACTTTCTTTCCCGCACGTGCAAGGTACGCGGCATGCGTAAGGCCGTTGTGGCCTCCACCAATCACGATGATGTCGTATGTGGTCATTTTTTACTTTGAGCGGTGAGTCGTGAGCTTCGAGCATTCAGAGTTCGCGCATCGCTTACTGCTCATAGCTCTCTTTGAAACAGGAATGATACTCGCGAAAAGAATTTCGCGCAGGGACGGATCAGAGTCCGCTAGGAAGAACGCTCCATTGGATGAGGCGGGACATAGAATCAGATACCAATTGTAGTTGAGAAATGAACGTAATTGCCGTTAATTACCCATACAAATTAAGGTCAGGTCGCTGCGGATGCAAGTACAGCGGAACATTCCATTTTCTGTTTCATTCAGAGCTGTGAGAAAATCTACTACGAAAGGGGGCCTCTTGACTGCTCATGCCATTGACGGTGGAGATGTAGTAGCTATTGTCGAGGCTCTCCTGATTTCTGGGACTTGGTTGCTGGTACTCCGCAAGAAACCGGCATTTGAAGGGCGAAGGCGCAAACTTGCGTTCGCTGCACTTTTGATTCCCTCGATCGCAATCGTACTCGACTTGATACTGACGGCAGTAATGCATTTCCATGCTTCCGACTCCCTCGGAGCAGCGGCGTGGATCATAGTTGTTATTTGTACATTCGTCCTCGGCGTTGGCGGACTCGTCTGCGCAATTTTTGCTGAGGGCAGTCCGCGAGCAGCCGGTGCCATATGGTCGGCCTTATCACTCGGCAGTGCGCTGATCAGCATCGTAGGAGCCGGCCTGGCCATGTCGTCCAACTGGGCGGCTCTCTAAAACGAGGAAACTCTCATGCCCGTACCAACCGCTTTTCACGAACGCACTTTCCCGCTCTGCCAGAGCCTCAACTACCGCGAGTGGTCGGGATACTACACCGTCAGCGCCTATGAGGTGCATCACGAGCACGAGTACAACGCCATCCGCAACGCCGCCGCGCTGATCGATATCACGCCGCTCTACAAATATCTGCTCACCGGGCGCGATGCCACCAAGCTGGTGAACCGTGTTATTACCCGCGACATCAACAAGGTGGCCAAGGGACAAGTGATCTACTGCTGCTGGTGCGACGAGCAGGGCAAAGTGATCGACGATGGAACCATTACGCGCCTTGACGAAAATCGGTATCGCTGGACCGCGGCTGAGCCCAACCTGCGGTGGTTTTCCCAGAACGGGCTGAACATGGATGTGCAGATCGAGGACATCTCCGAGCGCACGGCGGCGCTGGCGTTGCAGGGGCCGACTTCTGCGCGACTGCTGAAGACCATCGCTGAGGCAGAAATTACCAATCTGAAATATTTCCGCATGACCAGCGGCAAAATCGCCGGCGTACCAGTGGACATCTCGCGCACCGGCTACACCGGGGATCTGGGCTATGAAGTCTGGGTGGACTGGAAAGATGCGGTGAAAGTCTGGGACGCAATCACAGCAGCCGGCAGGCAGTTCGATTTGCATCCCACAGGAATGCTTGCGCTTGATGTAGCTCGCGTTGAGGCCGGATTGCTGTTGCTGGATGTGGACTACACCAGCTCTCGGAAGGCGCTGATTCCGTCGCAGAAATATTCGCCGTATGAACTCGGCTTCGGGAAGATGGTGCACCTGCAGAAAGAAAATTTCATCGGCCGCTCGGCGCTGGTCAAAGACGACAAGCAGGGCGTGGGGCGGCAACTGGTTGGCCTGGAACTCGACTGGCTTGAGATCGAAGCGCTATATGAAAAATTGGCGTTGACCCCGAGCGCTCCCAGCCAGACTTCGCGCGTCCATGTGCCGGTGTACGCCGGCAACCGCCAAGTTGGGAAAGCAACTTCGACCACGTGGTCTCCAGTGCTGAAAAAATTAATTGCGTTGGCAAGCGTCGAGACTGCGCACGCGCAACTGGGAAACCGGCTGCAGCTTGAAATCACGATTGAAGCCGTGCGCGAGAAAGCCGCGGCGACGGTGGTGAAGATGCCGTTTTTCAATCCCGCCAGGAAGACGGCTGTGCCGGTGTAGTGCTTCAGCGATGAGCATGCGAGCGGTGAGCCGTGAGCACTCTAGACCCCAAGCTCATCGTCAACTTCACCTCTTCCGTTGGTCGCTCACCGCTCGCCGGCTGACTATCACTTCAAATAGTCAAACAAACTGGATTGCGATATCCTGCTCATCACGGCGAGGTCGGCTTGGATTGCCACTTGCGACTGGGTAAATGCGGTTGAGGTGGCCGCCATGTCGGTCGCAGAGATAGCACTCGCTGCGGTCGCAAGATCGACTTTCTCGGAACTCAAATAAGTCTGTTGCGCCTGCAGCTGATTGAGCGCATTGCCATAAAACACGCGTTGTCCGGTAATGTGATTGTAGGCATCGCTGACTTCGCTTACCGCGCTCCCGATGTTGTTGTTCGTCTGCAAGGCATTGATCAGGTCAGAAATAGATTGAAATACGTTTCCCGAAGCCGAAGTAAACAATTGTGATCCCGGCTGATTGATCTGCAGCGAATAATCTTGCCCGACTTCGACGTTATTGGTGCCTGCATTTCCGTTGTATGTGACGCCGGAGGGGCTGCTGGCGTCCGCCACAAAAGGTTGCGCCGTCGAAGTACCGGAAAAAATAAATTCTCCCTGATATGGAGTATTCGCCAAACTGAGCAACTGCTGCTTAATCCCGGCCAGTTCAGTCGCGACATCGGCTCGATCAGAATCTGAAAGAGTTCCATTGGCGCCTTCTACGCCCAGCGAAATGGCCCGTTGCAGGGCGGTAACGACTGAATTGAGGGTGGAGTCGGCGGTGTTCAACAGGCCGGTCACGCTGGTGATGCTGCGCAGAAATGTGTCAGCCTGGCTGCTTTGGGCGGTGTTGGTAACCATTTGGGCCGCTCCCGCCGGATCATCCGAAGGCTTGTTGATGCGACTGCCCGTGGCCAAGTCTAACGAGGACGTATTCTGCTGCTCTTGCGTGTTAGCCAGAGCGGAGAGCAGATCCGGCAAGGGATACGGGTTTACGCGAATTGAGCTCATGGCAGTGTTCCCATATTGATGACAGTCTCAAGCATCTGATCCACGGTGGTCACTATATGGGCGGCGGCATCATAAGCCTGCTGATATTGAGTCATGTTTGCCGCCTCTTCATCGAGCGACACGCCAGAAATGCTGCCGCGCTGGTCCTGCAACTGCTGCAAAACCAATTGCGAGGATTGCAACTCGGCGGTGCCGTTTGAAACATCATTGCCCACGCTGAAGACAATGTTGCCGTAATAAGTGGTCGGCGTCGCGCCGGCGATGATTGTCTGATTCTGAATGGCGGACAAATTAGCCAGGTTGCCATTGCTGGCGGCGCTTCCATCGGAACTGGCAGCGATCAGAGCAGGATCGGTGATGGCCACTCCAATGTTGGCGGCAGAGCCCGCGCCAACAACTGGCGTGAACAACGCGCCTCCAGCGTTGCCATTCAAATCGAAGCCGGTAGCGTTGGCGCTGTTGAACGCGGTGGCCAGACCAGAGGCCAGGGTATCCAGACTGGTCAGCAGTGCCGGAATTTTTTGATCGCGAACTTCGATCAATCCACCCAGCGCTCCGGAATTCAGCGTGGAGGTAATGTCGGTGCCCTGCGAAAAGATGTTCTGCACGCCGGAAGCGCCGGGTTGGGTGGTGAGAGAAAAACTCTGAGTGCCGGAAACCAATGCGGTGCCGTTCGAAGTTGTCAGTGTGATTCCCGAGTCACTCTTAATTTCGGACACATCGATCAATCCGGAAAGTTGGTTGATCAGCACGTCGCGCTGGTCAATAAAGGTTCCCGCATCTTGCCCAAGGTTTTGAAGCGAAGTGATCTGGCCATTCAGTCCAGCAATCTGCTGGCTGAGGGTATTCACCTGCTGCACTGACTGGACAACATTTAAGTCAAGATTGGAGCGCTGGGCGGACAAATTGCTGGCGGTGTTGTTGAAGGTTGAAGTCAAATTCGAAGCTGCAGTCAGGACACTTTGGCGCAGAGCGGTGCTGGAGGGATTGGTTGAAAGCTGAGAGATACTGGAAAATAAATTTGAGATTTCAGAACCAACATCACTTGCTCCAGCCGTGAATAACGTCTGAGTCTGACTCAGGGCGCTGGTGAAGGAATTGAGCTCTCCTTGCTGTCCGGTTTCCTGCTGAATGCTCAGCTGCAGGATTGGGTCGCGCACGCTTTCGAGTTTGGCCAGCGATACTCCGGTGCCATAGGTCAAATTGCCGACGACCACGGGTGGGTTTTGCTGAAGGATAGGAACTTCGCGCGAGTATCCGGGCGTATTGACATTGGCGGCATTGTTGGTTGTAGCTTCGAGCGCGCCCTGGTCCGCCGCCATTGCGCCGGTGGCGAGGAACATGGTGGAGAGCAGGCTCGACATCAACTCTCCCGCCCCGGCACTTTGACCGGCTTAGGTTGGTAGGTTAAAGAAAGTCCATTGAGCAGGTTTCGCAAAGTTTCGAGATGGCGACGCATGCGACGCACCACTGCCCCAAAGAGCAGGTTTTGCTGGCGCACGCGCTGCGCTGCCGCAACCAGTTCGCGCGTGTCCTTATCGAAAGGAATCGTATTTTCCTGCAACGTTTTTAATTCGGCGCATAGCTGTTGCTGACGGACGATGCAGCTTTCCAGATCCTGAATTCTGCCGGCGAACAGGGCGGCCTGCCCTTCAGCGATGGCGCATGAAATCTCTTCGATGAAGGTGCGGGAGTCGTGACCGCACGGCTGAGCCGGAACCTCACTCGCAATATTAGCGTCACGCGAAGCGGTCCAATTCATGCTCGGTGCGCTCAAAGTCAATGTCGGGGGATGGAGATTTTTTTTCACGGCCTTTAGGTTGTTGGCTGCGGCTATCGTTATTCTGTTCAGCGCTTCCGTCTTTGGACTTGTCCGTGTTTTTATTCTTTTTGTTTCTGTCATTGCTCCCGCGACGAGAATCGTGCGGCGGAGCGTCACCGGTGGAGGCAATCGGCGGCAAGTTCACGGGGGAAATATCATCCGCCATGGTTGGTGCAGCCTCCTCGCGTTAAACTCGGACTTCACGATCCCCGGACTCGCAGCTGCTCCAGTATCGAGCCCGCAACCTGCGCCGGCGAAACCTGATAGGTGCCGGACTGCAACTGAGACCTGAGCGCCTGCACCTTTTCGGCACGCACTTCAGGCGAATTCAACGCTGCAGTTTCGAGTTTGCCCACACTAGCATCACTTTCCGATAAATGAGTTTGGTCGGTCTGGCTCGCGCTCGCTGGCACAACCTGGGACGAGGTTTTTTCCGTTTGCGATCCCGAGGTTGTCGCGCCTGCGTTTAAGTCAATTCTCATGCTTGCTGTTTCTCCGTTTTCTCCTGCAACAACATTATCGGCAGGAAATTAGAAAACTTTAAATGCTAGGTGCTGCATGCCGGGCTTGCTTCATCAGCCCCTTGGCGATAAATGTACCTAGCCCAACCCCACCGCTTCGCGCCAAGCCGGCAGTGAGCGCTTCCGTCCCGAAGCCGTCATAACTTTTACTGACCGCATCACGCGTTGTTCCCGGCAATTGCGAAAACGCGCGCTGCAACTCGCCAAAAACCATGTTCAGCAGGATACCCTCAAACTGCGCGCCCGCCTTGTCAGCCCGGGCTTGCAGCGGGTCTCCGCCGTGGCCGGACGCCGTGGCCAAACCCGGCAACACACTATTCATCGGTCAACTCCTGGTAAAGATCAGCTTCGCAATAAAACCATGGTTAGATAACTTCCAGGTCGGCATCGAGCGCCCCAGCGGCTTTGATCGCCTGCAGGATCGCGATCACATCCCGCGAGGTCGCGCCAATCTTTTGCAATCCATCGACCAGTTGAACCACGCTCGCACCTTCGTTCAACTCAATGCGCCGCGACGCGCCCTCTTCCGCCTTGAGCGTGGTTTCAGGAACGACCTTGGTTTCTCCTTGAGAAAGGGCCTCCGGTTGCGAGACCGCCAACTTGGTGGCTACTTCGATCGAGAAGCTGCCGTGCAGAATGGAAACTGCTCCCAGGCGCACATCGCGGCCCATGACCACCGTCCCGGTGCGTTCATTCACTACGACTTTCGCCCGCCGCCGCACTTCCACTTGCAAACTCTCAATCTGCGCCAGCAGCGCTGGAATATCACGCGTCTCCGGGCCACGCTCGACTTGTATGCGTCGGCTGTCCTTCACGGTTGCCGTCACATTTTTCAGCTGTTGATTAATCGCTCCCGCCACTTGCTCGGCGGTTGAAAAATTCGCCTCTGCCAATAAGACGGTCACCACTTTCATCTGGTCGAGATCGGGTGAGCTGTCACGCTCAACCAGAGCGCCGCTCGGAATACGTCCAACCGTGGGATGATTTAATTCTTTCGAATTTCCCCCGCTGCCTGCGCTATATCCCCCGAGGGTCAGCGGTCCCTGGGCGGCGGCGTAGACTTGGCCATCAGCGGCGTAAAGTGGGGTCAGCAGGAGCATGCCACCTTCCAGGCTGCGAGCATCTCCGGCGGATGATACGGTTACATCGAGATGCGTGCCCGGGGTGGCAAACGGAGGCAAGGTAGCAGTCACAAAAACTGCCGCCACATTTTTCACCACCACCGTGCCTGCGGGAATCTGAACCCCCATGCGCTGCAGCACGTTGGCCAAGGTTTGTATGGTGAAAATCGTCTGCTGCCGGTCGCCGGTACCTTTGAGTCCCACTACCAGGCCATAGCCGAGAACTGGGTTCTCCCGCACCCCTTCAATGGTCGCTATGTCGCCAACGGCCGCGGTGTGAACGGTTTCTTCGGCAAGCGCCGGAAGCGTCAGCAACGAGAGAACTATTCCGGCTAGAAATTTTCGCAAAACTCCTCCACGGTGGATTCGGCAGCAGAATTCAGAACCCCACCACGCGCAAAATGGCACGCACAATGATGTTCGGCGGACGATTGCCTTCGCTAATCACGCCTTTGCCCTTCAGCTCCAGTTCCAGATTGGCTATAGCATTTGAGGCCACGGCCCCGTTCGGGGCAACGTCTCCCAGCCGCACCAGCCCGCGCAGCAGCACTGTCTGGCGCTCGTTGTTCATGGTGAGCTCGCGCTCGGCTTCAATCACCAGCGCTCCGCTCGGCAGCACCGCTACCACTCGCCCCGCCAGACTTGTGGTCAAGCTGGAGGTAGTCGCCGCCTGCCCTTTACCCGCCAGCGAGTAAGCGGAGGTCGGAGAAAACAGACTGGCGACTCCGGCGGTTTTCAATTCACCGGGAAGCGCGGATATTCCCGAGCTGGCGCTTAAGTTGCGTGTCGAGGAAACGCTGCCCGCATTGGTCGCAGTGATGTTTTGCACGACGGTAATGGTGATCAAATCGCCCACGTGCCGGGCCTTGTAGTCCGCGCCCAGGTCCGCGAACAGACCATTGTCCACCCACAGGCTGCCGGTCGAAGGTGGTCGCGCACTCAGTGCCGACTGCTGCATGCGCTTCAGGTATTGATCGAGTGATTCACTTTGAATCACCCCGGAATTTTTCTTGTCTTTATCTTTAGCGGCGAGCGGGCTAAGAAAAATAGTGACGAAGCAAAAAATTGTAAAGACCCGGTTCATCTGACTTTCTCTTTTCGGATTGCGCCCGATGCGCGTAGCATTCCATTGCCGCTCACCTCCGCGACCAGAGAACGATTTGTCAAAGGATCAGTCACCCGCACCAGCTCGCCGAGCCGGGCCCGCTTGAGCGGCATCACGGGTTGGGTAATTCTGACACCATCGCCATCGATCACCAGCAATGCCAGGCGACCGGGGTGGACCAATACGGGGCCGGCCACCGGCAAGAGGCTCGGTGGTGCAGCTTTTTCGGACGCCAGCTTAATTCCGTTCGATCGAGTGCCGTCTGAAGGATCACTAATCACAATCTCGGCCAGGAAGCTTCCACAAGCAGACCGCTCGCGGCAGCGCATCTGCGCCAGCAAATGAAGACGGTCTGAGCCGGGCTTGAGCGCGGTGACCTCGAATTGGGGATTGGGAGCGACGCTTGTGAAGCCCGGCGGCAGCGTGATTCGCGCCTGCGAAAAATCAAGCTGATGCGTCAACCTGGATCGCGCCAGGGTCCGCCTGACGGTTTCCGCTTCCAGCGGCCAACCCAGGCGCCGCACCACCACCTGGTCTGGTATATCGATTTCTGACGCGTAAAGAGGAATTTCTGCGATCGCCTGTCGTAGCTCGCTCACCGCAAAAACCCGCAGGCTGCCAGCTTGCGGGGCGCGTCCCAAGGACACTCTGTCCGCCGCAGCCTTTAATTGCGCCCTGGCATCAACCGGAAGCAGGTCGGAGAGGCGCAAAGTCTCCTCTTGCACGCTGACTTCGGCGAGTAAACGTTCGCCAAAATGTTCTGCGTCGGCAGCAGTCCGAAGAACCATAACCATCCATGCGCAGATCAGAAAATACTTCATTGGTTCCTGACAATGCGGACCACGCCCTGACTGCTACCTGCCCAAACCGTTCACGTTCTGGAACATCTCATCCGCCGCCTGCACCACCCGCGAGCTGGCCTCGTACGAACGCTGAGCGACGATCATCTGTACAAATTCCTCCACCACGTCCACGTTCGACTGCTCCAGATACCCCTGCTGAATCGTGCCTTCACCTTCGGTCCCTCCCGGCGTGCCCACGATTGGATCTCCCGAAGCGGTGGTCGCCAGAAATAAGTTGCTGCCCACGCTATTCAGCCCTCCCGGATTTTGAAAGAGCGCCAACTGAATCGCACCCACTTGTTGGGCCGCAGTCTGGCCAGGCGAGGTCACGCTGACCGTGCCATCAGAACCGATGGTCACTGACGTCGCATTGGGAGGAATGCTGATCGCCGGGTCCATGGGATTGCCGTCGGCCGGTCACAACATTGCCCTGCGAATCCATATGGAAGGCCCCGCTGCGGGTGTAGGCGGTCTCCCCTGAGGGCAGCGTCACCTGAAAGAAGCCTTGGCCCTCAATGGCCAGATCAAGCGAGTTGCCAGTCTGGCTAAAGTCGCCCTGGCTTTGCACGATCTCAGAAGCCGCCGAACGCGTTCCCAAGCCGATCTGCAAGCCGGCTGCGACCGTGGTCTGCTGGGTTGAGGCCGCGCCCGGCATGACGACGTTCTGGTAAATCAAGTCTTCAAACTGCAGCCGCCGTTTGCGAAACCCGGCAGTGCTGGAGTTAGCCAAATTGTTGGCCACGTTTTCTAGATTCATCTCCTGCGCACTCATCCCGCTGGCGCCGGTGTACAGGGCTCTCAACATATAGCCTCCACGAAGGGTTCTTCCGAAATTCAGGTTTCAAGGTTTCAGAGTTTCAAGGTTTCAGGGCGAAGTGTCTCTACAACCGATGTGTTCAATTTGAATATCGAAACTTTGAAACTATGAAACCTTCAACTTTATGTTTCACACTCTCGGCAATTCATCGGCAGCGATGTGATTGAAATCGGTATAAAAAGCGCTCATGGCGCGGCCTACCATGTCGGCTTGGCGCTGGGCGGTAATCAGAGCAACCACCGCAGCTACCGGGTTCACATTCGACGACTCCAGCATTCCCGCCCGAATCTGCGTGTGCACAGCGGCAGTCGCAGCCGTCGCCGGCGCGGAATAATACTGCCCGCCCACGGCGGTGAGCTGTGTGCCCGGAGCAATCTCCACCAGGCGCAATTTCCCGGTGACGGCGCCGGCGACTGAAATGGTTCCATCCGGACCGATGGCGATCTGCGCGTTCCCCGGCACACTGATTGGACCTGCGGTTCCTAACACCGCGTCTCCTGCTGCAGTAGTCAATTGTCCCTTGGCGGAGAGCCGGAAGTTTCCATCCCGCGTATACAGCACCCCCGCCTTGGTTTGCACCGCGAAAAAGCCCAGTCCATCGAGTGCCAGGTCAAGCGGATTTCCCGTGCGCTGCAGGTTGCCTTCAGTCAGATCGAGGCGGGCGCCATCTAGCACCGCGAACTGATTGACCAGGCGGCTCCAGCCATTGCTGGGCGTGGAGTTCCGCCCTTCGACTAATAACGATTCGAACGAAGGTAGTTGTGCGCGGTAGCCGGTGGTGTTTATGTTGGCGACGTTATTGGCAATCAACTCGAGCGCATCGCTCTGCGTCTTCAAGGCCGTGCATGCCGCGTAGTAGCCGCTGTCCACAGTGGCACCTCGCGAATGTGTTGAGCACGAACATGGCCGGAGAAAATTAGAAGGGATTTATTACGAGCTCGCAGATTTATTCTTTGTCTAGGCCACGTTAAGCCTTCAAAAAGAATCATTACCACAGAGGAGAAAATTTGCCCGAGAATTCCTCTGTGATTTTTCCTCTGTGTAACTCTGTGTCCTCTGTGGTAGGTCTTTTTTGCAGTCGATACCGACTACTTATCGTAGTGCAGCAGCGAGAAGACGTCATACTTCTTCAATTTGGCGCGAGGATTAAGGAAATCCAACTCCACCACGAATCCCAGGCCTGCGATATCTGCGCCTAACGATTCCGCAAGCTTCGCGGTAGCTTCAGCGGTGCCACCGGTCGCCAGCAGGTCATCGACAATTACCACGCGCTGGCCTTTTTGGATTGCGTCACGGTGAATCTCAAGGGTGTTGGTGCCGTATTCGAGGGCGTAATCGAACTTCGTAGTGGCGGCCGGAAGTTTTCCCGGTTTGCGCACCGGAACAAACCCGGCATTGAGCCGATAGGCCACCGCCGGGCCAAAAATAAAACCGCGGGCTTCCATTCCCAGCACCAGGTCTATGTTCTTGTCCAAATAATGCTCCGAGAGCGCATCGATCAACGTGGCGAACCCGAGTCTGTCTTTGAGCAGCGTAGTGATGTCATAAAACAGAATGCCGGGCTTGGGAAAATCTGGAACTTCACGGATGAGTCCCTTCAGTGGTTCACAATTCACTGCCGCCCTGATCGATGATGCATCCGCCATCTACCACGCTCCCTCAATGCGAAATGTGCTCAAGCCAGCTACCGGTTTGGCATCTGCCTCTTCGACGTTGTCTACCCGGGACGCCCGCGGTCCCTCTTGCAAACGCGAGCGCAGCGCGGAAAGCTGATCGCGAGTTCCCGTGGCCAGCACTTCTACGCTGCCATCAGAATTATTGCGGACCCAGCCGGCGATCCCCAGCGTTTTCGCCTCCCGCTCCACGAACCAGCGGAAGCCTACGCCCTGCACCCGTCCGCGAACGACGAACTTTCTGGTTTGTACGTCGGCTGCCATCTCAACGTTCAGTTCAAACTTTCGCTCACCACCAACTCGGTCAGACCCAGCGCCTGATTAGCAATCCTACGAACGCAACCGCCAGCATACCAAGCGACGCGAGAATGACCACCCTGGCGCGCTTTGCACTTGGAAGCTTTTCCGCGGGAAGCGAAGGAATTAATGCCTCAAGAATAATCAGACCAATGTAAACATCAATGGCAGCGAAGGCGATCCATTTCATTCCTATTTACGCTCTACACAAATAAAGCTCACGCTCGCGACAGGTAAACCCCTTCCGCAGTATCCACTTTGATCTTTTCGCCTTCATTGATGAATGGCGGAACCTGCACTATTAGCCCGGTCTCGGTCTTGGCCGGCTTAGTAACGCTGGATGCGGTCGCGCTCTTCAATCCCGGCTCGGTCTCGAGCACGGTCAATTCGACCGTCTGTGGCAGTTCAATTCCTACCGCCTTGCCGTCGTAGAACTCTACTCTGATCTGCAGGTTGGGAATCAGATAATCCACCGCGTCGCCCAGAATATCGCGCGACAAGTGAAGCTGTTCGTAATTCTCGGTGTTCATGAAGTAGTAAGCGTCGCCGTCGTTATATAGATATTCCATCTCGGTCTCGTCCACAGCGATTTTCTCGATAGGGTCGGGAGAGCGGAAACGGTGCTCGAACATGGCTCCGGTGCGCAGGTTGCGCAGCTTGGCCTGGATGAAGGCGCGCAAGTTGCCGGGAGTCCGGTGCTCGACGCTGAACACCGAATGCAAGTCATTATTGTGCTTGATGATCATGCCGGGACGCAGTTGGGTGGCTGGAATGGCCATTGCTGAATTGCTCTCCTTGTTTCTGAGCCTTGGCTTGTGGACCTTGGCTTTTTATCTCAGGACATAATTTATGGCCGCCGAAGGACAAGGCAGCCACAATTGCCGGTGTGGGCTAACTTGTCTATTTTATACGGCTTGGTCGAATTTGGGAACCGTTCCACCGGGGCGGAGACGCAAAATGCTGCAGCTCACGAATCTGTGCGCCGCGCCTATCGCATCCAGCGGCAGGCAGCTAAAATGAAAGGGTAGGAATCAAAGTCTGAAATTTTGAGATGAGGTGTTTCATGGGTGAAGACAGATACGAGAGCGGCGGTACCACTAGCACAGCAATCACATTTCTCCTGATCGGATTAGGCGCGGGCACAGTCATCGGCATGTTGCTGGCCCCCAAACCCGGCAAACAGATGCGCCGCGATCTACGCCGCGGATATGAGAGCGCGCGCGAAACCTTCGACGATTGGAAAGATCAAGCGAAGGATTTCGCCGACGAGGTAATGGAGCGCGGATCCGACATCGCCGATGAAGTACGCGAGAGAGTCACTCCGGTTATGAAAGCCGCGAGACGCCGCTAGTTTCGGCCTAAGCAGACTTAGAAAATTGCGCGGAAGAAGCGGCCGATTCGACCAAAAAATCCCTTGTGCTCCGGCTTGGGAGCCGGCGGCAAGACTACCAGCGGAGGTAGCGGATCGGCCGGACGGGCGGTTAGGGGCATAGCTGCTGCTTGCTCAGACACCGGAGGGGTGGCCGCGGCGGCGCGCATTCGCGCAAGTTCCTTGGCATTGAAGACCAAAGGCGCGGAAATCTGTGCTTTGGTGTCGTCGTTTGAAGTTGGCGTTGCGGCGGTGTTGGCGATTGGGTCGGCAGCCGCTTTCTCAGGCGCTCCGCCGTCAGAGCCGGTTCCCGCAGTGGTCGATGGCTGACTGTTCGAATCCGCTAGAGCCAGATTGTTACCGGTTTTGTTCTCGGGGAGCACGGTCGCCGGGTCCGCTGCCGCCCGCATGACCGGCTGTTGCGGCGCAGGACATCCGCACCCGGCAATCGGAGTTTCCACTGACTGCATTTTTCCCTGACGAAATAAAACTTGCTGCTCGGGCTTGATCTCATAGGTCCCATTTCCCAACAGCTCTGCAACTACAACCGACGAGTTGCTCCCCGCCAGCGAACTGACGCAGGTATCGCCGCGCGCGTCAGACTTGATGGCCAGATTGAACTCGCCCGGGCCAGGCAGCACAATGCGAAAATCCGGCGTCAGAATCGAGTCGGACGATTCGTTGATGTGGTAATGCGTCTCCATCGCGCCAGTGTTCATACCCAGCATCAAGCTCTGACCGTCAGGGGATGTCGCCACCGAAACCGTGGTCTGTGCGCAGACCCTTATTTCACCGCCACGCGCCAGCCGCAAGATCGCGGTCTCGTCTCTCGCGGCAATAGTCGATCCGCTGGCCACGCGACTGCCAGCTTCAACCAGAGTGCCGGTGCTTCCCGACGCGACTGGCACCGCGACCGGCTCAGTTCCGGGCGTCATCGCGGGGGCAGTTGGCGGCTTGGCATTGGCAGCTTCGTCCGGACGAATGCGTATATTCAGCCGGTTGCCCAGTGCGTCCCACGTGTATTGGACTGGAGATGCGAGATCGATCACGATTCGGCTGACGCCCACCTGGTATTGGTTCATGCGCACGCCTTTAATTTGCTGGTTGCGGAACGGGATCCGTTTGCGTGGGATGTTCAGGATTGAACCCGGAAGATCGATCACCAGCCGCAGGGGACCTTCAACGGTTTGCACTTGGGGCGTAAGCGGCCGGGTGGCCAGGATTTCTATTGTCGCGCCGCTTTCGCCGGGAATAACCTTGACGGACTGCACTCCCGCCGCCGGTTGATCGGCAGCGAATGCGGACGCGGCGAGCGCGACCAGAACTATCGCGCAAAGATGGGCTCGGGCGCAAGACAAAGCAATTCCTGTTTATGGAAGGTCTTGCGATGAGAGTAGCACTACTTCCCTTCCTTATAAAGTTACTCTCATTCCTCGTCTTCACCGCCCTCCTGCTGCTGGGGCGGCAAATCCAGCCGCAACTGGGGTAACCCAGCCGCCGCAAGCCCGCGATTCACCGCCGGTATCTCTTGTTCCTTCAATTGTTTCCATCTCTCCATCAGTCTTGATAATTCGGCTTCACTCTTGTTAGCGTCCGCAACTTGGGCGACCGTTGGCGCGGCGTCTGCCTGACCTACCTGCCCGTAGAGAGCAATCACATTCGCGTTGGTGTCGGGGAGTGTGGGCGCTTTGCTGCCATCCTCGGCAGTTTTCGCGCCTTCCAGCAGTTCCTCTACCTTCTTGTCCAGACTTTCTAGGGAAGGTTTCAGTTGTCCCAAAGCTTGGCCGACCAGTTTGTCGACTTGTTCGTGTACGGTTCGGGCCTGTGTAACCGCTTCCGAACTCTCACTCACCGCTGACGCCAGTTTCGATTCCACATCGAACTGTTGCTGCAAATCAGCGGACGAAGTCTTCACCCGCGGGTCCATCTTCACGGTGAATTCGGCGGTTTCGGTGTGCCCACCTGCGACCAGCCTCGCCGAATACTTCCCCGGCACTACGAGCGGTCCGAGGGGATGTCGCGGCGTATCGTGAGGCACGGCGGCGATCGGGTACTCGTGCGTGGTTGAGTTCGGCGGCGGATAGCGCAAGTCCCAAACCCAGCGATGCATGCCGCCCTCGGCGGGAAGAATTCGTTGCGGACGCAGCCAATACCGCGGAATCAACTGCTGCTCCAACTCTTCCTGCGTCAGTTCTGGTTTGTCGGCGCTCGAATAGCGGCGCACCAACTTGCCCTGCGCGTCTAGTACTTCGAGCGTCACCGGACCTTGAACGGAAGCTGGGAGCGTGTAATCAATCATTGCTCCATCTGGAGGGTTTTTCCCAGCCGGCTCATCCGCTGGCAGTGGCGTGTCGGTGTTGGTGTCCCGGCGCACACGATATGCCATCGCAGGCGTAAAAAGATGCGGCGAGGTTTGAGAACTTTCAACCTCAGAACTCAGTTGCCGCAACGGCGAAATGTCGTCGAGGATCCAGAACGAACGCCCGTGCGTGCCAACGATCAAATCATCGTTGTGCACCCAAAGATCGCGCATGGAAGTGTGGGGCAGGTTCAACTGCAGCGACTGCCAGTGATCACCATCGTCAAACGACACCCAGACTTCGGCATCAGTTCCGGCAAACAGCAGGCCCTTGCGCACGGGATCTTCGCGCACAGCATTCACCGAAGCATTAACCGGCAGGCCGCTGGTAATTTCGCGCCACGTCTTGCCGCCGTCGTGAGTTCGATAAATATAAGGCCGCAGATCATCAATGCGAAAGCGGCTGACTGAAACATACGCCGTGTCGTCATCGAAATGCGAGGCGCTGATCTGAGTGACCTTGCTCCAGTCACTCAGTTCACGCGGGGTGATGTTCTTCCAATTCTTGCCGGCGTCTTTCGTCGCCCACACCTGACCGTCATCGGTTCCGGCCCAGATGGTATTCACGTTGTGGAACCCAGGCGCGACTGCATAAATCGCGCCTCGTTGCTTGCCCGCTTTGGGATTCAGACTTGCCTGGTCGTCTACGCTGGGCGGAACGGCCGGATGCTCGCGGGTCAGGTCAGGACTGATCGTTCGCCAGGAGCGCCCACCGTCTTTGGTTTCAAAGAGCATGTTAGTGGCGTAGAAAAGAAGATGAGGATCGGCCGGCGAAAATACGATCGGTTCGGTTCGATCCACACGATAGTCCCCGCGAATCGGGATCGGCGTGACGTTCTCGACTTGCCCGGTGCTCCAGTGGAAGCGCGAGACTTCGTTGCGGCCGGCGCCGTAAACGATGTCATGGTCCAGTGGGTCAGGCGCAACATAGCCGTACTCGATCGCGCCGACCGGATGCCAGTCACGAAAAGTGATTTCTCCATCGTTGCCGCGAGTAGAAGTGCAAACTGATCCGCTCTCCTGTTGTCCACCGCAAACTTGATACGGGAAAGTGTCCATCACGCTGACGTGATAGATTTGCGCCGTGGGCTGGTTGTACCACGAACTCCAGGTCTCGCCGCCATTCACGCTGACCAGCGCCCCCTGATCCGCCACTAGAAGAATAATTTTCGGGTTCTCGGGGTTGATCCACAGGTTCTGATAATCGTCGCCGCCGGGTGCGCCGCGGATCGAAGACCAGGTTTTTCCACCATCGGTCGAGCGCACGGTAACGATGCTCGCGCTGTAAACCACGTCCGGATTTTTGGGATCGACTCTGGGAATCGCCAGATCGCCCCCTCCGATTTTCATCGCCGGCCGAGGATCCGCGGTGATTTGCATCCAGTTTTCTCCGCCGTCGTCCGAGCGATAAAATCCAAGTCCCTTACCGCTGGCGTAGTCTGAAGGTTTGGTAGTCGATATCGTGGCATAGAGCCGGCTGGGCTGGCTGTCTGCAATTGCCACATTGATTTGCACCAGATCGTCGGGCAGTCCCTTGCCGACTTTTTTCCAGGTACTGCCGCCATCAGTCGATTTGAAAAGCCCGCCTCCGGTGCCTGCAAATGCATTGTTGTCCTCCCACGGGCCGAGCCGCGACTGCCAGAGGCACGCATAAACAATATTGGGATTGCTGGGATCAATGGCAACGTCTGAACCGCCGGTGTTTTCATCTTTGTAAAGAACCTTCTGCCAAGTCGCGCCGCCATCGGTCGAGCGGAAAATTCCGCGCTCCGGATTCGCCCCATAAGGGTGGCCGAGCAACGCGGCAAAAATCCGATTGGGATCGTGCGGATCGATGACGAGCGCAGGTATTTGCTGGCCATCGCGCAAACCGAGATGGGTCCATGTCTTGCCGGCGTCGATGGATTTGTAGATTCCATCGCCCACCGATAGATCAGGCCTCTGTAAACCTTCGCCGCTGCCTACGTAAATAATCTGAGGATCGGACGGCGAAACCGCAATGGCGCCAATCGACTGAGATGGCTGACCATCGAAAATTGGATCCCAGGTACGCCCGTAGTCATTGGACTTCCAGACTCCGCCATCAACAGCGCCAACATAAAAAACATTAGGTTGGCTGGGAACACCGGCAACGGCCCGCGTCCGCCCGCCGCGGAATGGCCCGATCAGGCGCCATTGCATTTCCTGATAGAGGTTTTCTGGATACTGTTGTGCACTTGCCGCATGTACGAAAGCGCAAACCACGCATACCAAGGCAATTGATATAGCGCGAAATGATCGGATCACGAGACCCCCTCGACGAACGAATTCCGCAAATAACGATTTAAGAATGTGAACAGGCAATCATATTTGAAAATTGCATCTTTGTTGCGCCCGTCGCTATGGCGGCCAACCAGAATCGTTAACCGCGAACGTCACGAAGGTGCACGAACAAGCGATCACGAGAATCTCTTTCGGAAGGACTTCTTAGAATTTCTCCGCGTACTCTGGGGTCAAAAGCTTTTGATTTTTGCCCGATGTATGCCCAGTTGCCCGCGCAAGCTACAATGCCTAACCGAGGAGAGCTCATGTCCAGATCACGCCGTCAATTTCTGATGCAGGCATCAGCAGGCTTGTTGGGCGCGGCCACCGTGGGCGCGGTAGCGCAGACGACAGAACCGCCGCCGGGAACTCCTCCCGCCTTTGGAACCGGGCCGTTGGTTGGTCCGGAAGTTTCCGCCGCGACTTTCACCGAAGCCGAAAAGCTGGTGCAAATCGCGCTGAAGGAAAGTGAGCGTGAAATCGCCGCGCGCAGTTGGCGCAGCAACATGGCTGCTTTATATGAGCGCCGCACCGGGCCGCGCAAAGTAGCGCTCGAACCCACGCTCGCGCCGGCATTGCGCTGGGATCCGGTCCTGCCGGCACTGAAGTCCGGTCCGGAGCGCGATCGATTCAGCAGAAGCAATAATGATCCCGGTCCGCTGCCATCGCGCGACGAAGATATCGCATTTGCTCCGGTGACAAAACTCTCTCGCTGGATCGAAACCCGCAAGCTCACTTCCGAGCGGCTCACAAATATCTATCTGTCCCGGCTGCAGCGTTTCGACCCAAAGCTGCGCTGTGTAATTACACTCTTGCGCGAACCAGCACTGTCGCAGGCAAAGCAGTCCGACGCCGAAATTGCGGCGGGAAAATATCGCGGGCCGCTCCATGGAATTCCCTGGGGGGCAAAAGACCTTCTCGACACCGCGAATATCCCGACAACCTACGGCGCGGAGCCGTTCCGCAACCGGGTGCCAACTGAAGACGCGGCCGTCGTAAAACGACTGCATGCTGCGGGCGCAGTCCTGGCAGCCAAGCTCAGTCTAGGTGCGCTGGCGCTGAATGATATCTGGTTCGGTGGACAAACCATGAATCCGTGGCTGCTCGAAGAAGGGTCATCCGGCTCGAGCGCTGGACCTGGTGCTTCGACCGCAGCTGCTTTGGTTGGGTTCGCAATCGGCAGTGAGACCGGCGGCAGCATTGTCGGACCAAGCATGCGCTGCGGAGTCACCGGCCTCCGCCCCACATTCGGGCGAGTACCGCGCACCGGAGCCATGACTCTCTGCTGGTCACTCGATAAGCTTGGCCCCATGACCCGCAGCGTAGAAGATGCAATGCTCGTGCTGAATGCCGTTTCCGGCCCGGATCCCGGTGACTTGGCAAGTGTGCCGAGCAAGCTCGACTTTGTCTACGACGCAAACGTTCAAGGCCTGCGCGTGGGATATTTTCCGAAGTGGATGAACGAAGCGCCCGCCACAGAGGTCGACCGAGCCGCACTCGCAACCATAAAGAAGTTGGGCATGGTTCCGGTAGAAGTCTCGATTCCCGACTGGCCCTATGATTCGCTCGATCTTATTCTGTTCGCCGAGGCCGCCGCCGCATTCGAGGAGATCACGCTCAACCATGAGGTCGACCAACTCGAGGTGCAGGTGCCCGACGCCTGGCCGAACGTCTTCCGCCAGTCGCGTTTTCTATCAGCAGTCGATTACGTTCAGTGTGATCGCTTCCGGCGCAAAGTCGCAGAAGAAATGGCGCGGGTATTTTCAGAAGTTGATCTGCTGCTGGTTCCGTCATTGCGCGATGAGATGCTGACCATCACCAACTTTACAGGCCACCCGTCACTCACTTTGCGAGCTGGATTTATCGAGGTTTCCGAGGCCCGTAGTGACTGGGCGCCGGATCCCAATCATCCTTTGCCGAAGTTTTCGCCGCCGCGACGGGTTCCGCACGGAGTGACGCTAATTGGACGCTTGTTCGAAGAAGGCAAGCTGGGAGAGGCCGGGATCGCACTCGAACGCGCCTTCACCGTGGTGAACGAACGGCCGCCAGGCTTCTGAACTATTGCTTGGCGACCAATTTAGTCCTAAGCGGCGGCTTTCTCTTTTCGCTCGACCGGAAGGCCGGCCTTTTGCCAGGCGTCGAATCCGCCGATGAGCGCCCAAACCTGATCGTATCCCCGCTTCTGAAGTTGTTGCGCCAAACTGGCGCTTGAGCCTTCGCCGGGTCAAGTGCAATAGGTCACGATGGGTTTGCTCTTGGGAATTCTCGGCAACAATTGTTCGAAACTGTCGAGCGGCACCCGAATGGCGCCTCTCGCCTTTACGTCGGATTCCGCCCAGGCTTTGGGATTGCGGACATCGAGCACAGTGAAATCCTCGCCGGCTTGCATCCTTCGCTTTAATTCCTCTGCCGTAATTTTCGGACCCTCGGCCATAACTATTCTCCTTAACTTGGACGTTAGATAGATGCCGTGGAAGGGTTTGGGGCTGTGCGCATCCGGAGCCGGATTCAAGCAGCAACTCACCTGTGCAGATCTGCAATTTCCTGAGCTTTCCCACAGGAGTTCTGGAGTATACTGCGCCAAGAGTTCAACTTTTTCTCCTTAGGAATTGGCAATTATGACCTTAAGAATGGCGGAAGAGGTATCCACGCAGGTTCCGGCTGACGATTTTCAGGCCCTTGAAGACAAAATCTATCGCACTATTGACCTATACAAATCCGCTCAGGAGGCGCGCACCACGGCAGAACGTGACGTGAAGCGCTTGCGGGAACAACTTGAGGAGCGGGAAGAAGAGGTCGAAAGCTTGCGGCGGGAGACGGTCGGCTTGCGCAAGGAACGCGAAGACATTCGGGCGCGGGTCGAAAAAATGCTTTCGCACATCGACCACATTACGCAAGAGCAAGCGGCAAGCTGAGTCTACGGAAACGAACATGGCCACTGCCACCAAACATCCGCCTGTTCAGGAAGCCGGCAACACCAGTGTGCGGGTCGAAATATTCGACCAGGCCTATAACCTGCGCGGGACCGATCCCGAGTACATCCTGAAACTTGCCGAATACGTTGACGGTAAGATGCGGGCGGTGGCCGATCAGACCCATACCGTCGATAGCTCCCGGCTGGCCGTGCTGGCAGCTCTGAATATCGCCGACGAATATCACCTACTGAAGAGCAAGCAGGACGGCGGAATGTCAGACTCGTCGAAGCGGGCGCGACGCCTGCTTGAAGCCCTGGATGAAGTGCTGGACGCCCGACGGGCTGGGTAGTCGTTCATCTCTGAAATGACGCTTCTCCGCCTCGCCTGGCAATGGACGTAAGCACCAGTTCTGACTTCATTCCTTTTTGCTTCAGGTGATTCGCTACTCTTTCCGCAGTTTTTTCTTTTGGGATATTCGCGTCCAGAAACATAAGAACCGACGGTCCCGCACCGCTTAAAACCGCGCCCAGAATTCCCTTCTCTTTCGGAAAATCCTGCAGCGCCGGCAATAACGGGCAAAGCGGTGCCCGGTAAGGCTGATGAATGCGGTCATTAAGTGACGACGCCAGCATCTTACGATCACCTTGGAAGAGAGCCGCCAAGAGCAACATCGAGTGTTGAATGTTGCTTACTACGTCGTGGCGAGAGTAATGGCGCGGCAGGACTTCACGCGCTTTTTCTGTGGAGAGTCTCTCGTCGGGGATCGCCAGCAGCAACGGCCACTTCCCTTTCGGCAAGAAGCGCGCCACTTGGGCTTCTCCGCTACCCACCATTCGCGAGACAGTCACGCCGCCCATCCAGCACGCAGCGGCGTTATCGGAGTGCCGTTCCCTTCGCGCCGCCTCGCCGATAATGCGGTCGCTGTTCCATCGCAACTTTCCAAAGTGCACCGCAAGCGCAATGCCCGCCAGCCGTGCCGCGGCAGAAGACCCGAATCCTTTCCCGATCGGAAAATCATTTTTTATTTCGAGCAATAGCGGGGCGATGGGTTTCACCTCTGCCTGAAGCACGTCGCGATAGGTGCTCAGAATCAGGTGATTTTCAAGTTGCCCACAAATTTCCTGATCGCGGCCCTTCGCGGCGACGGCAAAATCCTTCGCCTTGACCGCTCTGATCCTGAGCAACAAATTCAAAGCCAGCGCGGCGGTATCAAACGCCGGCCCTAAGTTCGCCGAGGTCGCAGGAAGAATGAGGTTGAATTCGCTCATGGTTGGTTTTGAATTTGTTTTCCTCGTGTGCCGTTGTGTCCTCGAATGTGAAAAACTCTAACCACGAAGGTACAAGTAAGGAAGAACTACTTCTCCGCCGATTGCAGCAGCTCGACCACCGCATCCACGCTTGGCTCCAAAATTAGCGGAGCCCGCTGGTTGGCCTTCAGTTCCAGGGATTCGAGTCCTTGCGAGGACTCCGCAAATAGATCTCCACGGTGAAATTTTAAAGTGAACTCAGAATCTTTGAGAAGATTGCCGGTGAGTATGAGGACAACTGACTCGCTTGGTTTCACAAACCCGCTTTTCACTAGCTTCTTCAATCCAGCCAAAGTCACCGCCGACGCCGGCTCGCAGCCGATGCCCTCTGCTCCAATTTCCGCTTTGGCGATGGCCATCTCGATTTCGCTCACCTGCTCAACCGTGCCTTCGCTTTCGTTGATCACGCGCAACGCTTTTTTCCACGACGCCGGATTGCCGATGCGAATTGCGGTGGCCATGGTCTCGGCGTGAACTGGAACAAGTTTTTCTCCGCCATTCTCGCGAATGGTCCGCACTAGCGGATTCGCGCCCTCTGCTTGAATGACCGAGATCTTCGGGAGTCGCGAAATAAGACCCAGCTGCTTCATTTCGCGCAGCGCCTTTCCGATCGCCGACGAGTTCGCCAGATTTCCGCCCGGCACGATAATGTGGTCCGGAACCTGCCAGTCGAATTGTTCCAGCAGCTCAAACGCCGCAGTCTTCTGACCCTCCACGCGATATGGATTTACCGAGTTGAGCAAATACACCGGCATGCGCTCGACCACTTCATTCAGAACACGAACGCACCCGTCGAAGTCGGTTTTGAGCTGGCATGTAATCGCGCCGTAGTCGAGCGACTGCGAAAGTTTGCTCCACGAAATTTTGCCGTCAGGAATCAAGACAAGACTGTGAAGGCCGCCGCGAGCCGCGTATGCTGCCATCGAGGCCGAGGTGTTTCCCGTCGAAGCGCAGGCTACCCAGCGGTATCCGGCTTGCCGAGCGAAAGACGCGGCAACGGTCATGCCCGTATCTTTAAATGACCCGGTCGGATTCATTCCTTGATGCTTGGCAAAAAGCTGTGCGATTCCCGCCGCACGCGCGCAGTGCGGCAATTCGTAAACCGGCGTGTTCCCTTCTTTTATCGTAATGATTTGCGACTGCGGGATGTCTGGAAGGACTTCGCGAAACCGCCAGACTCCGCTCTGGTCAACCGGATCGAGCGACGAGCGGCGATCGCGCCACAGCTTTTTTAGCGAAGAAGCCGAAAGTCCGCCCGGGCCGCGGTCATCCCAGCCGGGGTAAATAATTTCGAGCAAGTCGCGGCAATGCTCGCAGCGAAAGCGGTCGGGCAAAGCAGTGCGTCCGCATCCGATGCAGCGCGGTTGCGAGACACTGGTACCCGCTTTCGTCTTGGTCGCCTGCTCACTCATTGAGGAACCCTAAGAATAGCAGAGCGATGTTCGAACAAGAGCTGCAGCTAGTGCCGTTATTTACGTAGGTAACTATCGGTTTTATTGATCCAATCGGCGCGCGGCGGATTGAAAATATCGAGATCAACCGTGTCTTCCATAGCCTCGGCCTTGTGCGGCATGTTAGGCGGGATGGTAAGCACCTCGCCTGCCCGCACTACAATTTCTTTCCCTTCGATGTAAAACTTTAGCGCGCCTTCTAGGATGTAGCTAAGTTGTTCGTTGACGTGGCTGTGAAGCGGGACAATGCATCCTTTTTTCAGCAACACTCGCGCCAGCATCACCTGATGTCCGACAATCAACTGCCTTCCCAGCAGCGGGTTCATGGCTTCGATTTCAACGTCATTCCACGCTAGATATTTCAAGCTGCCCGTCGTGGCAGGATTGGCGCGCACCGTATTCTTCAAAGCATTCGCTGTTGTAGCTTTTGCTTTCGCAAATTTTCGCGGTCCGGTTTTCTTTTTCGCTGCGTTCATAAGCCCTTGTACGCTCCTCCATCGACTAATATTGTCTGCCCGGTGATGTACGACGCCCGATCAGACGCCAGCCAAACAATTGTGTCCGCAACTTCTTTAGGTTCAGCAATTCTTTTCACTGCAGAATCACTGGCCCAGCCGGCAAAGATTTCGTCTTCACTTTTATTCTGCGACGCCGACCTCGCGCGCGCCAATTCCTTCAATCGGTCGGTTGCGGTGTAACCCGGACCGACGTTGTTCACCAGGATGCCGTCTTTGCCGAATTCATTCGCCAGACTCTTCACCAACCCCACCACCGCGGCGCGCACGGAATTCGAAAGGACAAGATCGGGTACCGGCTGCTTGGTCGAGATGGAAGTCAAGGTGATGATTCGCCCCCAGCGCCTGCGCTGCATGTGCGGGATTACTTCACGGGCAAAATGCACCGTGCTCATGAAATTCGCATCGATTGCCTTGCGCCATTCATCAATCGTCGCCGCCAGAAACCCCTTGGCCGGCGGCCCACCTGCATTGGTCACGCAGATATCAACCGCGGCGAATTTGTCGGCCACAGCATCGACAAAGTTATGCACCGCCGCGGCATCGGTCACATCGAAGGCTTGTGTAAAAACCTCCGCGCCGGTTTGTTTCCGAATTTCCTGCGCCGCAGCCTCGAGTTTTTCGCGGTTGCGCGCGCACATGGCGACCCGGGATCCTTCGCCAGCAAAGGCCGCTGCGGTTGCCCGGCCGATTCCCTGGCTGGAAGCAGCCACAATCGCAACTCGACCTCGCAGTCCGGTTTCCATAGGATCAAAATTATATGACGCCGAACGGTATCAGTGGCTTGCCCAGCCCGCCAGCGGAAGTTACTCTATGAGGTTGCAAGCGTAGAAGGGAGCGGTCATGAAGCGACACCGATTTCATCCCGAGACAGAATCTGTCCACGGCAGCAAAGATTTTGAAAAGCGCAACGCACCGATGGCGCAGCCCATTTATCAAACTTCCACATTTCAGGTCACCGACTCTGACGAGCAACTGCGCGTCACCGGAACCGACATGTTCTACACGCGTTATGGGAATCCCACGCACACCGCGGTCGAGAGCACGATTGCGCAACTCGAAAGCGCGGACGCGGCGCTGCTGTTTGCCTCGGGAATGAACGCGATCACCACCAGCATTCTTGCGCTGGTGAAAAGCGGAGATCACATCGTCGCCCAGCGCGATATCTACGGTGGAGTGACGAAGTTTCTGTCTACCTGGTTGCCGAAGATCGGCGTTGAAACTACATTCGTCGACACCACGGATTACGATCAGCACGTTCGCGCAATCCGTCCAAATACAAGATTGCTTTACCTGGAAACGCCGACCAACCCGACGCTGCGGGTGGTCGACATTCAGAAAGCGGTTGCGATTGCCCGCGAACATCAGCTCATTTCTATGATCGACAGCACCTTCGCGACGCCAATCAATACCCGCCAGGCGGAGTTCGGCATTGACCTGGTGCTGCACTCGGGAACAAAATATTTCGGCGGACACACGGACTTGATCTGCGGAGTGGCCGCAGGCCGTCGCGATCTGATCGATGAGATTCGCGCAACCCGAACCACTCTCGGCGGCGTCATGGACCCGCATGCGGCGTTTCTCCTACTTCGTGGCATCAAGACACTCGCTGTGCGCGTCGAACGACAGAATGAAAGCGCTTTGCGCATTGCCGAATTTCTGTCACAACACGCAAAAGTCCGGTCAGTAAATTATCCATTCCTCACAGGCCATCCTCAGCGCGAGTTGGCCATGGAGCAGATGAAAGGCGGGGGCGGTGTGCTCAGCTTTGAAGTGGAAGGCTCAGGCGACGACGCAAAAAAGGTCAGCGAATCCCTTCGGCTGTTCACGCTGGCCCCCAGCCTGGGTGGAGTCGAGTCGCTGGTTTCGCTTCCGGTCCTGACGTCTCATGCGATGATCTCCGCCGATCATCGCCAGCAAATGGGAGTGACCGAGCAGCTCATTCGCCTCTCGGTTGGAATTGAGAATGTGAACGATCTCATCGCCGACCTGGAGCAGGCGCTAGCCGCCGTGGTCCCGGCTCCGCAGCATGTCACCGTTGGATAGTCATCGAGCCCACGCAGGATCGGTCCGCGATCTCAAACTCGAGCGCCTGACGAGAGGTCCGGATCAACCCAGTTCAAGCACTCAATTAAAAAATAAACTTCAGTGCGAGCTGCAGAATGCGGGGTTCGTGTGCCCCATTTGGTCGGAATAGGCCAGTAGTGCCCAACGTATTGGTGAAGGCGCCGTTTACGCTGGCAGCCGAACCCGCATCTCCCGCGATCGGCAGCCACTCAGTGTGGTTGAAAACATTGAATGCTTCCGCGCGAAACTCGAAGCCCATTCTCTCCGTAACGGCGAAGTGCTTAAAGAGCGCCATATCGAAGTTGATGCGATCAGGATTGCGCAGGCTGTTTCTGCCCGAGTCTCCGAAGCTCAGCGCTGTTGGAGTCGCGTACGCTGACGGGTTGTAAAACAGCGGGCCATAGCCAGACAAGAAGCTCTGCGTGACCCCGGCACGAGGGTTGCCCACCAAGTCGGCATAGGTGACCCCAGCAACGCCGTTTCCTACGCCGGCATTATCAGAGTTATTGATTACGCTGAAAGGCGATCCGGTCGAGAACGTCGTAATCCCCGAATATTCCCAATCGCCAAGAACCTTGTTCGCCAAACCTGGCTGCTTGTAGAAAGGCAGGTCCCAGACGTAGCCGAAATTTAGAACGTGTCGCTGGTCATAGCTTGAACTTGCCCTGTAGGCGGAGGGATCGTAGGAATTCACCAGTGCTGCATCGTAGCGATCGGAGGCATCGTCAATCGAGTGGCTGTAGGTGTAAGCAAAATTCAACTGCAGGCCACCGGCGCTGCGCCGCAAGGCGAACTGCAGAGCATTGTAGTTAGAAGAAGCTTCATTCTGGATAGCAGTGATGGTTCCGTAACCGGGATACGGGCGGAAGGGATCAGCGCCTGCAACAATGCAACCCAGTGCCACGGCGACATTCACAGCAGGCCCCATAGGCAGGCCCGTTGCGGGGTTAATCGCATACCCTATGTTCTTGCCGCCTGGGGTTGTTGCACTTTGGGGAATGCCGTATTGGTCAGGATTCTCGCTGCATTCGTTGCCCCCGAAAGTTTCCCCAGCTACGTATGGGTTATTCGCTACTGGAGCCAACTGATTAAGATCAACCTGGCGTGCCAAATGCACCCCTGCGCTCCCGACATAGGAGAGCGTAGCCACCGTATTTCTGGCAATATCATGCTGAACGTCCAAGTGCCACTGCTGCGTATAAGGCCATTGCATCTGGTTGGGGAGCGACACCACGCTCAAGGGGAACTGTGGTGAAAGTCCTCCGGCAGAGCTTCCAATGTTTTGATAACCGACAATATTGTTCTGTTGCGCCGCATAGGCAAGCGGCGGCGAGTTTTCGAGAGATTCGCTACCGGTTTCATTGCCATTGCCATGTTCATAAAATATGCCATAGCCTCCGCGAATGGCCCATTTGCCGTTACCGAGGGGATCAAACGCAAAACCAATCCGCGGTGCCGGATTAAGCAGATGCCCGTTCATGCAACCTGATGGCACCCCTGCCGTGACTCCGCATTGAACGATGCCATTCGGCAGATTGCTTACCGAAGGCAAAGACCCATTGGACGTAAGACCACTCACAATATCAAAGTTGGGATCGACCGTAGTAACTCCGGCGCGATACGCCGAGGGATCGAAATTGAAGGCTTGATGATAGCGTTCACGATACAGGCCGAACAGGCTCAGCCGAAGCCCCATGTTCAATGTCAAACGCGTTGTAACATGCCAGTCATCTTGGAAGTAGGGCTCAAATATTTTGTATCGGTTGTAATACTTGATCTGTGCGTTTTGCTGGCCAAAAGAAGATATATCGCCCACCAGCAAATCCGAAAAAGGATTACCGGTGGTCACATTGCCAGCGGACGGGTTAAAGGTAAGGTATCCCGGATAAGATCCTGCCGCCAGTTCGGCGCCGAGTTCATTTTTCTGCGCAAACTCTGCGTAGCCGCCAAACTGCAGGTTGTGCTTGCCGACAATTTTAGTAACGTTATCTTTGTAGCTGTAAGTAGGATTAGAGTTATAGGTTCCGTTCGGGATGTAACCTGGATCCTCGCCGAAACCGCCGCCGTAAGCTGTTCCCTGATCAACAAGGTTTATTCCGGGAACCACACCGTATCCATTGGTCGGGAACAAACCGCCAAAGGTTGTGCTAGAGCCACGCTGCCAGGCGCCGGTGTCACTCAGAATGATGTGGTCAGTCGTATAACTGGCCACAAATTCGTTGAGCAGAGTGGGCGAGAGAGTTGAAGTCAAGCGGGCGACAACGCTGACTCCGGGTCCACCAAAATCCGTCCCTATCGTGGGAAAGGAGCCAGCATTCGTCCACAGGGGAGTGGGGTTGATGGTAGTCCAGGAGTCGTGAATATAGCGGAATGTCAGCCGTTCGCTATCAGTGAGATTGTGATCGATGCGAACTAACTCCTCACGCCAGTTGGTGGGCTGACTGATAGTCGTCAAGTATGACTCGGCGCCCGGGGAGCCCTGGGTCGGCAAAGGAATCAGCGCAAGCAGAGCTTGCACATTCGGATCCGAAGGATTGAAGGGCACTTGATTATTTGGAAACGTTTGCCAAATGGGTGTGCCGTTGCCAAACGCGGTGCCACCCGTCAGTGTTCCGGGGCAGTCGTTGTACGAGGTCGAGTTGCCGGCGCCGTCGATGCGAGTGAATGTGCTTCCAGCCGTCGGGCACAAATCACTAAAATTTCCCGTCCTTTCGTCCGGCGATGGAACCAACTGATTAAAGCTGGCGGGAACCCGGTCGCGACGCCACTCTTCCGACCAGAAGAAAAACGTCTTTTGCTTATTGCTGTTGTAGTGTCCGGGAATATAGACCGGGCCGCCGATGGTATATCCGAAATCGCTTTTCTTGTACGGCGGTGGGGCATTTAGAAAATACGGTGTCGCGTTCAAGGCGTCATTACGAACGAACTCGTACGCGTCTCCATGAAAAGTGCTAGTTCCAGATTTGGTCTCGACTTCCACGGTTCCCGAACCGTTCTTACCGTACTGCGCGCCGTAATCAGAGGTCAGAACTTTAAATTCGCCGATGGCATCGATACTCGGGTAGACGTTCAGCGTGCCATTGCTGCCGTTGTCCATGGTGTCGCCGCCATCCATCTCCCAGTTGTTGTATTCGCTTCGCCCGCCGTTCACGCTGAAGGCGACACTGCCTCCCACTCCGACCTGACCCTCATCCTGACCCGTCTGATTAGTAACTCCCGGGACCAGCGTGATCAGCTGAGTGAAATTGCGCCCGTTCAGCTGCAGTTGCGAGATTTCTTTGCCCGCAACCACTCCGCCTAACTCAGAGGACTGAGTTTCCACCTCGGCGACATTTGCGCCTTCAACATTTACCTGCTCCTGCGCAGCGCCCACAACGAGCTTCACGTCAGTACGCGCCTTCTCGCCCACCTCTAACACAATTCCCTTAACCTGGTACTTCTTGAATCCGGGCGCGGTTATGGTTAAGTCGTAGGAGCTCACTGGCAGCGCGGCGAAGAGGAAATCGCCGCTGGAGTTGGTAGGGGCGGTTCGCGTAACTCCACGTTCCGAACTCACCACGGTAACCTGCGCGCCGCTCACGGACGCGCCACTCGGATCAGATACGGTACCTGTAATCTGCGCGGTGGTTTGCGCCAAAACGATTGCGGGCGCAAAAATGAACGCGATAACCAGAAGGCAAATTGCGGAGAACTTCATGTTCGGCTCCTGTGGTGACCTGGCGTCTTCGGCGCGGGCCGAGATCGTGCGACTACGAGACGAACCACCCCACGGATGTTATTAAAACGTGTTAATACTGGACGAGAGCTTAAACAACTGTCAAGATAAAAACTCACCCAAGGGTCATTGTTTTGCCACGATCTTGTCTATTTTTCACGTGGCTGGAGCAATCACGTGCGGGTTGGTTCGCACCGAACCGATCTTTGACTCAACTTATCTTGCAGGTCGAATCGCGAACCACCAACTCCGGCATGAGCTTGCGATGTTGAGCGACGATTTTGCGTTTTTCCTGCACCGCGGTGATGCCTTCGGAGATGATGCTGACGGCCATCTTGCCCATTTCGGCCATGGGTTGACGGATGGTAGTCAATGCCGGGGTGAGCAGGCTGGAGTGTGCGACGTCATCGAATCCGATTACAGAGCACTGGTCCGGAACTTTTATACCGGCTTTACTCAAAGCGCGGACCGCGCCCAGCGCAGTCATATCGTCAAATGCCATCAGCGCGGTGAACGGACGTTTCTGCCGGATCAGATTTTCTGTCAACTTGTAGCCAGCCTCGAAGCTGGCAATGGGATCGCTCGATTCGGGCAGATCGAGTACTAATCCAGCTTCGATTTCGAGGTCGTGGGCTTTGGCAAAATTGCGGACGCCTTTCCAGCGCGGCGCAGTGTCAGTAATGCGTTTGGGCCCACGAATGAAGGCGATGTGGCGATGTCCCAGCGAGAACAAATGTTCGATCGCCGCGTGAGACCCCAGTTCGTTATCCACGATTACCGAGCTGATAGAACCGGCTTCCAATTCGCGGCCGATCATTGCCGTCGGCAGGTTGGCCTTTTCCAAATCGCCGAGCACATCGATCTCGACGAACAGCCAGTTCGCAACCACGATCAAAGCTTCCACGCGACGATCGAGCAGCATTTCCAGATAACGTTCGAAGCGGCTGCGTTCGTTGTGCACATCAGTAAGAATCGGCAAAAATGAGGCCTGAAAAAGCGTGCTCTCAATCCCGCGCAAGATCGGCGTGCAGTAGGGATCGGTCATATCAAAGACCATGACGCCGACGGTGTGGCTGCGCTGATTACGCAAAGAACGCGCAAACACATTTGGACGGTAACCGAGCTTCTTGGCGGCGCGTTCAATTCGCTTTTTGGTTGTGTCGGGAATGTAGCGCGCGAGCGGCGCGTTGTTCAGCACAATTGAAACTGTGGTGGACGAGAAACCACTTTCCTTCGCCACTTCGCGAATCGTCACCACGACAGGCCTGCCTTGTGCGCCGAGGGCTTGAATTTGCAGTCTCCGCTGGCGGACACTACAGCAGAGACTCGCACCAGTGTCAAGCATTTCGCGAAAACCCGTCCGCTTTTTCTGCGCCTTACTGGGGGTAACGGGACTACTGTTTTCGTTCGGTCTGACTTCCGCGAATTCGCAAGACGCATCCCAAAAGGCGACCGTTCCTGACACAAGAAGTGATCCGCGGGCTATCTTTGAACGCGGCCAAACCGCTCTTCAGCAAGGACATTTGTCGGAAGCCGACGCCGACTTTCGGACCGTTCTCACTATGAATCCGAAATCAGCAGCCGCCTATGCCAACCTAGGGGTCGTTTACATGCGCCAGAAACATTGGAACTCTGCCTTGGCGATGCTGCAAAAAGCCGAGCACCTCTCCCCTGGCGTTCCTGGAATCAAGCTCAATATTGGGTTGGCATATTATCGACAGAACAAATTTCAGGAAGCTATTCCGGCTTTCGAGTCAGTGGTGCGCAGTTCCCCGTCGTCGTCGCAAGCGCGTTATCTGCTGGGACTTTGTTACTTCTTCACTCAGAACTATTCCTCAGCGGTCGGCACGCTGCAACCGTTACAGGAGCAGGAATCGAATGACCTGAATTTTCTCTATGTGCTAGCGATCTCGGCTGGGAAATCGAAACAGCCGGAACTGGAGCAGCAAGCGATGACCCGGCTGGTTCAGGTTGGCGGCGACACTCCTGAATTTCACCTCCTGCTGGGTAAGGCGCACTTCAATCGCGAAGAATACGATGACGCCATCAAGGAATTGAAGCTGGCCGCACAGGCTTCGCCAAAGCTGCCGTTTGTCCATTTTTATCTTGGCCTCACTGAAATGAAGAAGCAGGACTTTCACAGCGCTCGGGCAGAGTTCCTGAAAGATTCTGAAATCGAGCCCGACATTTCGTACAACTACGACCGGCTCGGATTGATCGCGGCTGACCAGCAGCACCTGAAGCAGGCGGAAGAGTATTTCACTAAGGCGTTGCGCATCGACCCCAACCTGGCGAGCTCGCGCTACCAACTGGCTCGCGTATTGCAGAACGAAGCCGAATACGCCAAAGCCCTCGCGGAGGCCGACTCCGCGTTGAAGCTGCAGCCTGACAATGCAAGCGTCCGTTACCTCCGTGGCCAGATCCTGCAACATCTCGGCCGGACGGAAGAGGCCAAGGCTGAAATGCAAAAAGCCGCCGGGATTTCTAATCAGGCGCGGGCACAGCGGGAGAAAGAACTCGAGAATCCTGATCCGGATCTCCGGCAGACGCCTGAACCCTAGCGATTTTGTTACACTTAGGTCTTTTTTCAGCCTACTCCAGCGGC
Organism: uncultured Acidobacteriota bacterium; assembly: GCA_963702345.1. Taxonomy (GTDB): domain Bacteria; phylum Acidobacteriota; class Terriglobia; order Terriglobales; family Acidobacteriaceae; genus Gp1-AA145. Next base: position 133,722 of record CAVPCD010000006.1, read on the forward strand.
GAACACCTCATCCAAATATATGGCCCCGGACTCTGGAGGTCCCCATGAAGCTAGCTCTAAAGATCGTTGGAATCGTAATCGCAGTTTTAATTGTGGTTGTCCTGGTATTGCCATTCGTGGTGAACGTGAATGACTACCGTCCGCGAATTGAATCCGAGCTCACCAATGCTCTGGGTCGCAATGTCACCGTAGGCAATCTCAGCCTCTCGCTGTGGTCAGGAAGTCTAGCCGCGGACAACATCGCGATTGCCGATGACCCGTCATTCAGCAGCTCACCTTTCATCAAGGCACAGACGCTCAAGGTTGGAGTTGAAATATTGCCCTTAGTTTTGTCAAAGACACTGCACATCACTGATCTGACACTTTCCCAGCCACAAGTAAACCTGTTGCGCGACCGGTCGGGGAAATGGAACTTTTCAACCATTGGAACGGCCAGTCCGACTAAGAAGACCGGAGCGGCTCCGCCTTCGAGCGCCGGGCAAGCGCCGCCTCCGTCTGGTGCGGAAACAACAAAAACTTCACCTTCGACACCGGCCGAAAGTCCGAAGGAGACCTCGAACCCGAACTCTGAACAGTCCATCGAGCAGAATTTGTCTGTAGGAAAGCTCAGCATTAAAGATGGTCAAGTTTCAATCGCCGATACCGCCAAGGCAAATAAAGTGCACGTCTACAAAAATGTGAACTTGACCGTCAAGGATTTCTCATACACCTCGCAGTTCCCGTTTACGTTGACCGCGGACCTGCCCGGCGGCGGCAACATTAATCTCGATGGCAATGCCGGACCGATCAATCCCAGCGATGCATCCATCACGCCAGTGCAGGCCAAACTCGACGTCAAAGGGTTAGACGTCGATGCATCGGGGTTCATGGATCCCAGCTCGGGCATCGGCGGAGTCGCTAATTTTAACGGGACGGTGAATTCGAATGGTACGGAAGCGCAAAGCAACGGCGACGCAACTGTCGACCGGCTCAAACTTTCGCCAAAAGGTTCTCCCGCGCAACGGTCTGTCGCTTTGAAATACCAGACTACTTACCAACTTCAGAAACAGGTTGGCCAGATACAGGCGGATGTAACGGCTGGAAAGGCCGTCGCGAAGTTGACAGGGACGTATGATCTTCATGGCGAATCTCCCGCACTGGCTATGAAGCTGAATGCGGACAACATGCCGGTCGATGATCTTGAAACTTTGCTTCCCGCGCTTGGCGTGACCCTCCCGTCCGGCTCTTCTCTTCAAGGTGGAACGCTATCCGCGGATATGAGCGTGAATGGCCCGGTCGAGAAACTGATTATTACGGGTCCGGTGAAGGTTGTGAATACCAAGCTTCACGGGTTTGATTTGGGTTCGAAAATGTCAGCCATCTCAATGCTGAGCGGGGTCAAAACCGGCTCAGACACTGCCATCCAGACCTTCAGTTCGAACGTGCATGTGGCTCCTTCTGGAATTCAAACCAGCAACATCAATCTGGTCGTGCCTGCGCTTGGCACGGTCACGGGTGACGGTACGGTGAGTCCTTCTAATGCATTGGATTACAAGATGAAGGCCGCTCTTAACGGAACTGCTGTCGGCACCTCGGCGCTCTCGGCGGTGAGCGGAAAGGGCGCGGCGATTCCGTTTTTTATCCAAGGCACATCTTCGGATCCGAAATTCGTTCCCGACGTGAAAGGCATGTTGAGTAGCGGCCTGGGAAAAGGATTGGGCAAGAATTTGGGGTCGCAGGTGCCCGGGGGGCAAGCGGGCCAAGGCGTTGTGAATTCGGTCGGCGGATTGTTCGGCAAGAAGAAGCCGCAATAGGCTACTGAAGTTTTAAAAAAGCCACGCCGTAGCCATTGAAGTTGACCGTAATCGGGGACTGCGCCGAAATTGAGGACGCAGTAGGCCCAGTTGTGGGATCGGTACTCGCATCGATCATTACTTCGCTTGCGCTGGTAAACGAACCTAGAGAGCTCACGTCCAGGGAAATCCTGGCTGTCAGTCCGGCACCATTGTTATCAGTCGGCGAAGCCACCGCGTGGTTTGCAATCATAATCACCGCGCTGCCGTCTGTATTGATGACCGGCAACACTTCGATGTCCGCGTCGTCAGAGTTTGTAAATTGCAAGGATTGTTGCCCGGACCCTGATGGAAACATCTGCGCCAGCCAATAATCCACCCAATAGCTAAGTTGCGTGTTACCGGTTGTGAAATCCACTTCACCGAATTGCGCGTCGGCGTCGAAGTCCCAGTGATACAAAGCTCGCGCCCCTGCCTGCCCGACTTGCGAAAAAACATACGGCCGCCATGCGGCAAAAAATGCGCTCGAACCGCGCTTATCGGTGACGAATGTAGTGCCATTGCAAGCGCTGATGCCACCGCCCTTATCGAAATCCGCATTGACGTTGTTCTCCGTGATCCACACCGGAATATTCGCCAAAGCCGCATTCGCGGCCATATAGCTATAGATAGTTTGAATGCTCGAGGCGAAAGTCGGCACGGTAGCGAAAACCTGCGTGTCGGTATCCGCCTGGTTGCAGGAAGAATAGTAGTGGGTTGCCACCGCGTCGACTGGAACGTTGGCGTTCAACCCGGCAGCGAATGTTTGGACCCAACTCTCCGAGCTACAGCACAGTTCAAGCGCCACGAACTTCAGCGACGGATCGACCGACTGCATAGCTGGAACCACGGCGTTGTACATGTCTGTGTATTCGTTCGCATTCAGGCCATTGTTGATGCTGGGCTCGTTGTAGATTCCCCACCACGTAATTTTCTCGCCAGGATAGGCCGGGGAAACGTGGTGCGCGCCGCCCGAATCGGTAAAGCCGCCGGTGTTGTAATACTGCACTAAATTTTTCCCGTAGCCCGCAAACTGCTGAAAGGTGAGATCGCTAAAAGTATTGCTGCTGTCATTGTTCACGTACATAAAAGGCGGGGCCTTCGCGATTTGAAACTCCGGGCTGTGGTCGCCAACAGCGAGCACAGGCTCTGTAATGCCGTCCAGGACAGTGAAATTCCACGCAGTAGAAGTTGAACCTGCCGCTCCCTGAGGAACACCTTGCGATATACCCTGCAGACGGATATGGTGCGGCTGCAGATTGCCCAGCAGTGTCTCCTTGGCAGCCGCAGACGTTTGAAAGAATGTGTAGTCCCACTCCGCCGGCTGAAATGACGTGGACATGGCAACGTCGAACGCTGCGACTGGTGTATTGCTCACGGATACAGTTGCCTTAACCACTGGTGGCGGTGGCGGTGGCGGAGTAATGACAGCCATCGTCCCGCCGCCGCACGCGCTCAAAAATGTCAAAGAAACAAATAAACCTGAGAGAACGAGCCGCTTCATGCCTGCATATTTTAGTCAACCAGAGCTGGCCTGAGTAGAGGCTAGAGGTATTCGGGAACGACTTTTACGAGGACGAGGACGAGCTGCGCCGAGATTTCTCGCCTATCGCATCCGTCAGCGAGCGTCCCTGCATGCTCTCAGGAATTTCATATCCCGCGAGATCAAGCAGTGTAGGCACAATGTCCAGCAACCGTGCCCCTTCATATGCGCCGATTGCCGGGCAATTCGGGGCTTTAAGGATGAACATGCCGTATTGCGCATGGTTGCAACTGTCGGGGCCAGTGTCATTTTCCTGGACGTGTATCGCTTTGTGACCAACGCTCCCGATGGAACGCCAGAGAAGGCCGCCGAAGTGGACAATTAGATCCGGCGCAACATTGCGCACACTGTTGTAGATTTCCTTGGGCTTGAATACCAGCGAATTGAGCGGTTGACCTTTGTTGTCAGCCAGCGCTTCGAATCTGGCTTTCATTTCATCCTGAAAGGATTCGTATTCCCCTAGCGGAATCACGCCATCCGGCTCCCGTCCCTGCACATTGAAAAAGACACGAGCGTAGTACCCGCCTTCGCTCCAAACTCGGGTTTCGCTCCAGTTCACTTTGAGTTTGTCGAAAGGCGTGAGCGTGTCCGGATATTCATCCAGCACAAGTAGACCTTCGCGAATCAACCATTCGTTGACCGCAATGCCACCGTCGAGCCGCTGCGCACCGTGGTCCGACACGATAAGCACGATCGTGTCTTCATCGAGGAACTCCAGCGCTTTCCCGATTTGCTCGTCCAGCCATAGGTGATATTCCGGAATCGCGCTCTGATACGGATTTCCAGGCTCGAACTGCACATGCTTTTCATCGAAATAATTCCAAAACCCGTGGTGCATTCGGTCGAGCCCGATATCCACAAAATGAAAATAATCCCACTCCTGTTCCTTCAAGAGCCAGTGCACAACTTTCCATTGCTTCTGGCTCATGCGGAAAATTTCGTCCTTCAGCCAGGCTTTGCTGTCGGAGTGCGAAAATTTTTTACGTCGACCGGATACTCGCCGACCAGCTCACTAATTTTGGCTTTGAAACTCGCCGGATGTGTGAAGTCGTTCTTAACGGTGTCGGGCGTGAGGAAACATCCAATGCTGATGCCGTTGATCCGCCGCGGAGGATAGTTCGGCGGTACGCCTACAATGATCGACCGCTTCCCTTCACGTCCCAGATGGTCCCAAATCGTCAGCGCCTTGATCGACGCCGAGTTCGCAAATCCGAGTTTGTCGTAGGAATGATCAATCCGATTGCGAAAGCCGTACACACCCAGCGAACCGGGATCCTGGCTAGTGCACATGCACATCCAGGCGGGAACAGTTATTGGCGGAATCACGCTCTCCAGCCGGCCGTGAACTCCAGCATTCATCAGGCGTCGAAGATTTACCAAGCGCTCGTCTGCAAAAACTACTTCAGGCGCCGCGCAGTCCAAGCCAAAGACACAAATTTTCATTTGAGAGAGGAGAACAGGTTTACGGAAGTTCTAATAATTCAGCATCGCGGGCCGGAGGTCAATGCCGTTTCGAGGTTATCGAAGCCGCACGCAGGAACTCAAGAGGGAGTCTTGGTGGTTGTGTCAGATTTCGACTCCGCATCGGTGGGTTCGGGGGCGCGTCCGATTAATCTGAAAAATGCATTCACCAGTTTGTGCCAGAAGATCAGCAAAAAGCCGACCAGGCTGGCGATGCCCGAGGTGATGGTCATCACCTGATCAGGACCGCCATAAAACGCGAGTAGATCAAAACGCATGCAATCTCCCTGAATCAATTTTACGGGAGTTTCAACCTTAAGGCTACCCAGAAGTCGGGCTCGGAACCGCCAACTAACATTGGCCATCAGGCGGGGTTAATGCGATAAATCAGCGGCGAGGGCCGCGATGGCGGCGCGTCCCGCCCGGGTGTTGACCAAATTCTGCGACTCAGCTGGATCAGCCTTCCAATTAAAAATTTGGTCCCCATATTTTTCGTGACGGATCAGCTGCCACTGCGGCGAGACCACTGAACTCATCCAGCCATCGGTCGCGATCGGTATCTTGCCCTGCATGGCCCGGTCCGCGGCCACAATGGTGTTGGTCTGGGGCAACTCGGAAACTGGATTCGGCCAGTCCTTGGGAATAGACGGCCCCCACAATGCGGTCAGACTCAGGCCTGGAAACGGATTTTGCTTTGCGCCAACTAAGCCTAATACCGTGGTCGCGATGTCGGCATTTGCGACCGGCTGTTCCACTCGAACTCCTTGCGGCACGTGCCCTGGCCAGGAGATCACCAACGGCACATGCACCAGGTCAGAATACAGAGCTGCCCCGTGGAAGCTTAGCCCGTGGTCGCCGAGCGCCTCGCCGTGATCGGAGGTAATAATGACGATTGTGTTTTTCAAAACCAGTCCGCTAAGCAGTTGGCCGATGAAATCGTCGGTGTATTTGACGCCCGCGTCATACTCGTCAATGGTCGTTCCATGGTCCCATGCCGGCTTCGGGTAACCAGGCGGGCCACCGTATCCATGGTGCACGTCGAGGTAATTCAGAAACGCAAAAAACGGATGTTGCCCATCGCTTGCGATCCAGCGCAGAGTCTCACGGTTCACTTCGTCCGCTCGCTTGCGTATTCCATAAATCCCGCCATAGTCGCCGGAACCTTCGGAGTCTTTATCCAACCACGAACTCAGTCCCAGCGCTCGGAACGCGCGGGTGAATTTGCTCTTCGAACTGCGATTCATGTACAAGCGCGCGAACTCTCTACCGAATTGCGTGCGCACAAAAGAGTCGCCGACGCCGTCAAAATAGTCTTCAAAATGAATGAAGCCTCTTCCCAACCCAACGTTGCTGGTGAAATAAATCCGATTCGCGGAGAACGCCCCGGTTCTGTAGCCCTGTTTTTGCAAAGCTTCGCCCAAAGTCGGTAAACCGTTCAGCCCAGACGTGCCCCATCCCAGCCAGGGCATGGGTTCGACGTTGCCCATGCCATGCTCGTGTACGGCACGGCCGGTAACAAGAGACGCGTGCGAAGGCAAACTCCACGACGATGGCGCAATGGCATTTTCAAACAACACTCCATTTCGAGCCAGGTTGTCGATGTTGGGACTGGTCGGGCGCGAACACCCGTACGAAGAAAGATGGTCCGCGCGCAATGTGTCGACAACAATGACGAGCACGCTCGGAGAATTAGGCGCAGCCGCAGGCAGGTTTGAAACTGCACGACTTTCGCTGATCCACTTTCCGCCTTGAATTCCGATGATCATGAGGGCAAGTGCGCCAGCCAGACGGGGTGCAGAACTACGCCACGCGCTCACCGCACCTGTTTCGTGCTTGCGAAACCAGCGGCTGAACGCCACCGCGACTCCCAACGCAAACACAAGCGCCGCTCGACGGTAGAAGTGTCCGGTGAGCATCAGCCAGTCGTATGCGGTAAGAAAAATAAGTAGCGAGACCAGTACTCGAGCAGCAGGCATGCGTCGAAAAATACCCGCCACGATCGCCACCGCAAATCCAATCAGCAGAAAGAAACAGAGATCAACGACAGGTGAGATCCACAATATTTCCTTCGAAACATGCATGACCCGCGCCCATTGCCGCCAGTTGATACGCTGAAAAAGCAACAGGCCGAAGCCTTCGCCAAATCCGGCGACAATTCCGAACCAGATGGAAATGAAGAGAATCGAACTCAGCGATGCGGAATTTTTGTCGACGCCTCGCTGGAGCTTGGCAACAGGCGTTTTTCCCGTCTGACGTGGGGACGAAATCATCTTGAGCTAGTTTAGCAAGGTGGAATTTGAGGTCCCGAATAGAATAGACGTTCGCATGCGAACCGACGCCTCGACGCCCGAGAGAAACGCACCGTCGCACGCTCCAGCTTCCTTCTTTTACTTTCTTATGGTCGCCGCTGGACTGTTCTTGCGGCTTCGACTGGCATGGCTAACGTTTTTGAATCCCGATGAAGCACTTCATTATTTTCTCGCTCACCAGGCTTCTGTAAAACTCGCCTACGAAGCCAGCCTTACCACTGCCCATCCTCCACTGATGATCCTGTTTCTGCATTACTGGTCCTTGTTTGGCCGCTCCGAGTTTTGGCTGCGGGTCCCGTTTGTGATCGCGGGCACCCTGTTCTGCTGGGTCATATTTCTGTGGATTGGCAGAGTTGCAAGCCGGACCGCGGCATGTTTTGCGTTGGCGATGCTTCTTTTTGCGCCATCGCTTATTTCGCTCTCCGCGGAAATCAGGCAGTATTCATTTTTGCTGCTTTTCTGCGCCGCGTGCCTGTGTTCACTGGAACGCGCGCTGGAAGACAACAGCCAGAAGTCACTTCGATGGATGATATTTTCTACCACCGCCCTATACCTGGCGCTGCTAACGCATTATTCGGCAATGATCTTCGCTGTAGCGGCCGGGATCTATGGGCTGCTTTCGCTTAATCGCGAGAAGTGGCCCACGAGACTAACCAGAGCATGGATCATGGGCCACGCGGGCGCTCTGGCCATTTGCGCTTTTCTCTATGAATCTCAAATTTCTAAATTGAGAGAAAGCGGCATGCCTTCTGAGATCGCCGCGACCTGGCTTCGAAGTTCGATTTTTCAAGCGGGCCATGATCACCTAGCGACTTTTGCGTGGACTAACACACTGCGGTTATTCCGTTATTTTTTCAGCCACGGAACAATCGGCCTTATCGGATTCGCCCTATTCGTGTTTGCCATTGTCGCCTTGATTTGGCCTTACAAAAACAGTGAGCGTAAGTCGCGTAATCGCGAGCTGGCAATACTCCTCGCTACACCTTTTCTAATCACGCTCTCACTGTCCATCGCCGGAATCTATCCCTATGGCGGCACGCGGCACGACGTGGTGCTAGCGATTTTTGCAATCTCCGGAATAGCCATTGGATTCGACCGCCTACCGCTCGGCGCGTATGGTGCCACAACGAAACTTGTGAAACCCTTGCTGCTCGCGTCAGCGATGCTCATCTGCAACTTTTATCCTTCTCCATCAGGTCCCTACATACGGCCGCGTAATCAACACCGCGAATTGATGCATCAAGCCATCAGCGCGATCAGATCCCTTCCACCTGAATCGGTCATCTTCACCGACGCCCAGGGAAGTACAGTGCTGAATTACTACCTTTGCGACGACGTAATGGCCCTGCCCTTCACGCCGCAAAAACCTCTACTAAAATTGCACTGCGGCCAACATTACGTGCTCACTTCGATGGCGACGCAGACGGGCTTTGACCGCGCTACATTTCCTGAATTGCTATCGCAGGCAAGACGAGAGAATGCCAAGGAAACGACGTTGTATCTTTTCCAGTCAGGCTGGATCGACGACAAAGAGGAAGATTGGCTAACTGAATTGCGCGGGCTAGGCGGCAACCCGCGCAACTTCGGACCGAATATATTACTGTGCCCCTTCCGCCGCTAAGAAACTCCTCAGCATACTAATAGCTAGAAGCACACTGTGTACGGCTTAACCTGCCCCGTAGCTACCTTGTTCAGGTAAGTAACGTTATCCGGTGGGGCATACGTTCCATCCGCCTGAAGCTTCTGGTGCTGCCACTTGACCAGGCCATACGGCTTTGCTACGTGAAACTCTTCTTTGTTCTTGCAGTTTTGCAGGCTGCTGTCGCAACTGTACTGATAGCTGATTACCAGGGTTTGAAGGTTGTCCGGCAGATCGCCACCGAGGGTTTCCGAGTAAGGTCCCCACACGGTGTTCACTACACCGCCGAGCTGCTGGGTAATAAATGTATTGCAATCGCTATGAGTTTCGTAAGTTGAACTCGAAGCGGCAACCGTGACCTTCGATCCCGGAAAACCGCCTTGCGCAAACCGTGGCACCAACGGCAAGTTGTAATCGCCAAGCACCGGATCATGAAAGACTTTGTAGGTGCTGGGATTCTGCCAGTTCAGTTCCGTCACCCACAGGTAAATGTAGTTGTTATCGTAGAGCTGAATGTCCCATGGGTAACCTTGGCCGGTCTTGGTCCAAAAGAACCGGTCTGAGGCAACGTTGGTATACACCGGGTTCGCTGTTCCGGACATATGGTGGCTGGCCGCAAGTGTCGCATCCATGGTCATCCAGGCCAGCATGTCGTAAGTCTGCACTTGGGGTTGCGGCGAGGGTGGTGGCGGAGGCGGTGGACTCTGCTGGCTAGGCTGGCTAGTAGCGGCTGGCGCAGCCATGTTCAAAGGAGTTCCGCATCCGATAAGGCACGCGAGTAACGCGAGCACAATAAAGTACTTCATCCCAGGTCCTCAGTTTTGGTTGAGTACGCTTGCGAGTTACTGGGAGGACTTTATCGCGCCTGTGGAAAAGACAACAGATTACGAAAGGAGATGGGGCGAAGGTGGACGGGTAAGACGCGGGGTGTGCGAAGGTACAGGCACTCGTCCAGGACCAAATCCGAATCCCGGCACAAACTCCGCGGTCACCACCGTTATTGAATGTTTATCACCACTGGAGCGCTGGTCACGTTATCGAACGAGGCCGTAACCGTGACCTGCTCGACAGGAGCACCCAGCGGGATAGTTACGCTTCCACTACCCTGGGCGAGCGGCACGTTGGTCGGATCCGTCACACTCCAGGTTACGGACGAGGTGATCGCCTGAGGAGTGGTACTGCCTGGGAACGTTGCATTAGCTGTAAAAGTTATCGTCGTACCGGGATTTGGGCTGGAATTTGAGACTGTCAGATTAATCGATGTCGGCGTGCCTTCGGTCACGTTTACCGTAGTGGTCACCGCGGCGGCGGTCTGATAGGAAGCGCTAATCGTCGCTGTGCAAATTCCCGCGACCGTGTTTGCAGGAGAGACGAGCCCGCCCGAGTTGATGGTCGCGCAAGTCGTATCACTCGAACTCCAAAGCGCCTTGCCAGTCAGATCCTGTGTTGAACCGTCACTGTATGTGCCGGTTGCGGTCATTTGCAGGTCGACCTTCGGATTCACCGTAATTGTTTGGTCCTGCGGCCCGATGGTAAGAGACGTCAGCGTAGGACTCACGAAAAAGCCTGTGCATCCGGTCGCAATGGCGAGCGACAGAAATGCGGTAATGAACGCTAATTTTCGCCTGAAACAATCCATTGATCGAGTCCTAGCCTACGTCAACTCCGGAACGGCAACTTGCAAAATTGTAGCAGAGAGGTTCACCCCACAATCGCACCCTGTACCAACGAGTGACAACATCCCTGCTTGGAATCAGAACGGGGTCGAATGGGGGTCTTGCGAAGCAAATTGGAAAAGATTTGTAAAGAGACTAGTTGGAACGCTTGGCGTTGGCGATGCGCGAATTTACCGGCTTGCGTCCGGCAAAACCTTCGCTTACGCCGTGCCAGTGGGTAATTGATTTCTCGCCCAGCTTCCAGCAAAGCAGGACGACATGGCCATCGACTTCACAGGGGAAATCCAGCAGACCAATATCCAAATCTTTGACTTGCACGCCGATAGCGGCGATCTCATCCATCGCGTCTTTCACCCGCTGAAAGGTCTTCTCCCGCTCGGCTTTCCGTCCCGCCAGGTGAACCACGTTGATCGACATTCCGCCATTCATGAAGATCCGATGAGCGACTGCCTGCAATTCGGCGTCAACCGATTCAATCAGCTTCTTGCCGTCGAGAGCTTTGCGCAGAAGGGATTCGAGCACCGGCAGCAGGTCTTGCGCTTCGTCGAGGGTGAATGTGCGGGAAGACATAGGGTATGTTCCTATTCTAGTCTCAAAGTTGTCTTCTGTCGTCGGCCATCGGCCTTCGGTCTTCAGCTAAGTCATTACGGCGGAGGTCACTGAATACACCGAGAAAAATGAAAACTTTCCTGTGTTGCGGTTCGCCGACGACCGAAGACCGACAGCCGAAGACGGCTCACCGTATTTCCAGCATCCGATCCAAAGCCACTTTTGCCCAGTGTTTCACGTCGTCGCGGACTTTGATCTGATTCACAATGTTTCCTTCCACCAGGTTCTCCAGCGTCCAGCACAAGTGCTGCGGAGAAATGCGGAACATGGTGGTACACAGGCATCCAGAATCATCCAGCGTAATTACCTTCTTCCCTTCCGCGGCGAATTCTTTGCCCATGCGATTTACCAAATGAATTTCCGTACCCACCGCGAACATCGTCCCGTCAGGCGCCTGTCGAATCATCTTCAACAGGCCTTCGGTTGATCCAATACCGTCGGCTTTCTGACAAACTTCCCAGCGGCACTCAGGGTGCACAATCACGCGAATGCCCGGGTATTTTGCGCGCACAGTGTCCACGTGCTCCGGAAGGAACCGCTGGTGCACCGAGCAGTGTCCCTTCCACAGGATCACGCGAGCTTTCCGCAGCCGCTCAGGATCGAGTCCTCCATTCAGCGTGTAGGGATCCCAAACCACCATTTCATTTAAGGGAATTCCGAGCTTGTAGCCGGTATTGCGGCCAAGATGTTGGTCAGGAAGAAATAGAAGTTTGGGTGTTTTTTCGAATCCCCACTGAAACGCACCCGCCGCATTCGAAGACGTGCAGACCACGCCTCCGCGCTCGCCGCAAAACGCTTTAATCGCGGCAGTCGAATTCATATAAGTGATCGGCGTTACGCCGTCGCCTGCATCATTGGTGACGCCCGCGCGGACCAGATTCTCCCAGCAATCTTCCACCTGGGTTATTTCCGCCATGTCTGCCATCGAGCATCCGGCGTTGAGGTCGGGAAGAATCGTGACCTGGCCGGGGCGCGCCAGAATGTCAGCGCTTTCGGCCATAAAATGCACACCGCAGAAAACGATGTATTTTCCGCCCGCCTGCGCCGCTTCCTGCGAAAGCTTGTAGGAATCGCCGCGAAAATCGGCATAGCGGATCACTTCATCGCGCTGATAGTGGTGCCCAAGAATCACCACATCGCGGCCGAGTTCCCGCCTTGCCGCAGCAATGCGGCCGTCCATGGTGTGATCGGGAAGAACTAGATAATTATCCAGGCTGCAAACTTGTGTTGCCGTAGCCATATTGGGTCACGCTTTCAGCTCCGGAGTTAGCGTCGGACACGTATGTCCGGCCACTGCAAAAGTTCAACTCCAGAACGGGGATGTTGAAAGCCTCTCAGCGGCTCCAGCCGGCTCACTGCGCGTTTTCGAAATTCGCGCCCAGCCTGCGGGGATGTTGAAGCCACCTGTTACTAATTAATTGGATGCTCACCGGCCCCAGAAAGTGTCGCTTTTTTCTGTTGCCAGTTTGCCGAGCAGCCACCTACATTGTGCACTGTTTACCGTGCAGGGCGCAACTGCGGACCGTCGTCGCCCCCGTACCGGACACGGGGTGCTTAAGGTACTCTGTATTCAGGAATCATTCGACATGCAGGAACAACAGACGTCCAAAGACGCGCGGCTGATCGGTTACGCGTTGGGAGCGATAGTCGCTGCGATCGCCTTGGCGTGGAAATTCTTTGCCCGCTAATACAGCTTATCTGCCGGCTGACGGATCAGCCGAATTTGCCGCGTTCACATCCACAAATAAGTGGGTCGATGGATTAATGCCTGGCGGATAGCAGTTCCCATCGCGATTGTAGTTGTGGCATTTGGCGGCAAAATCAGGGCGCCGCGGGGACTGAGCAAACTGCCAGACATCGGCGAAGTCGATCTTGCTTTCCGCAGGCCCCGGACTCTGGCTCGGAAAAGCACAGCCCGGCGATGGCGGGCACACATCATTCGTCACCCAATAAGCAATCGAGCGGCCTTGAGCATTGTCACGAATATCATCGGCGGTCACAATAGTTGTGTTCTTGTCCTCTCGCGCCGGAATGCCGGAGCAGTACACGCCCGCACGAAATCCTGAACCGTTGACCGCATCCACCCAGGCGTAAATGTAGGCCTTCTGCTCCGGCAGCATCCGTCCACCTTCTTCGATATCGAGAAAAATAATTGCGTGCCCGGGAAAGCCTTCGTGTTGGGCTGATGCTACCGCGGCCTGACCGTCTGTTTTCCCGAGAGCAGCAGGATTATGCCGTAACTGTTTGTCGAGGCGTCCGTTGAAGAGCACCATGAATCCAAATCCCGCCGACTCAATTGCCTGCCGTTTTCTTTGCCAGCTATTCGTGTTCTCGCCGGGAGGATTGTTGAGCCAGAATCCGGTGTAGGAAAAAGTCTGCCGCAAAACCTTCAAGTTCTGGTCGCCAGGGTATTGATTGCGATCAAATCCCAGATAGCTTTGCTGCGCCGACGCGGCGCAGGCAACGAAAAATATACCGCAGAGGACAAATAGTTTCACGATAATGTGCCGCTCCCAGATGTTAAAAGCATAAATCACGAAGGGCACTAAGGTTCACCAAGGAAGAGTTTTTCCCGGCGTACTCTGCGTTCTCGGCGGTGAAATGGTTTCGCTGACAGCTGAGAGCTGAAGGCTAACAGCTACCCGCCGATATGCACCATTGTCCTCGACGCGGGAACAAAGTCCGGCTCGCCGATGTGGTGACGCGCTTCTTTCTTGCTGACGACATCGCGGATGAACGTCACGAGTTCTTCATCCGAGGCGCCGCGCCGCATGAGCTCGTGCAAATCATGGTCCCATACCGAAAATAGGCAGGTGCGAATCTTGCCGTCCGAGGTAATGCGAATGCGGCTGCAATGGCCGCAGAAGGGATGCGACACCGGCGCGATGATCCCGATTTCGCCAATGCCATCTTCGAAGCGATAACGCCGCGCAGTTTCGCTGTGCTGGTGCGGAATTTCAGCCAATGGCCGATACTCTGCCATGCGCTTGAGAATTTCATCCAGCGTCACTACGACGGCAGGTGTCCATACGCGGTCTTCTTCGAGCGGCATGAATTCGATAAAGCGCACGATCACGCCCTCTTCGCGCGCAAACTTGCCAAACGGGACGATTTGGTCTTCGTTGAAGCCGCGCATCAACACGCAATTTACTTTGACCGGACCGAACCCGGCGTCGCGCGTCGCACGCACTCCGGCGAGCACCTGATCGAAGCTGCCGGGGACGCGCGTGATCTTTGCAAAAGTGTTGGAATCGACCGCGTCCATGCTAACGGTGACACGACTCAGCCCCGCGTCTTTGAGTGGCTTCGCCATGTCGGCGAGAAGATGGCCGTTCGTCGTGATCGCAATATCGAGCGGTGCGCTGTTGCTGGAACCGTTGCCCATATCGGCTTCGCGGGAGGGCACGGCGTTGAACAATTCTCGGAAAGGCGAGACCTCGAACGATTGGCGGGAGGGCATGGCTTTAGCCGTGCCGTTAGTAGTACCTGAAGGTTGGGGCTTTAGCCCCGGCGGTCGCAGTTTCGCTAACTCGCGCACAAAATCCACCACACCCCGGCGCAGAAGCGGCTCTCCACCCGTGATTCGAACCTTAGTGATCCCCAACGAAACCAAAAGACGCGCCATCCGCAGATAATCCGCAAACGGCAGCTCGCCGTACACCGCGCCTTCATTTCCGGTGCGGCAATAGACACACTTGTAGTTGCAGCGATCGGTAATCGAAATCCGCAGATCGGTGATGGCCCGGCCGAATTTGTCGGTGAGAAACAGCGTCTAGCTCCTGGCTCTTAGCTATTTAGCTCAAAAACTCGCTTCCACACTGTCATTCCGAGCACAGTTGAGTGGTTCGCTCGCGAACCCCTTCACGAAGTCGAGCACCCTGCTTTATTGCTGGAAAAGAAAAGACGTCGAGAGATGGAAAATCCCCGGCAGTCGTCTCCTTTCCAATGCTTCCTTTCGAAAGCGGGAGGCGCGGGCGTTTCCACCTGCACCCTCGAAAGACATGTGGTGCGGGCGCCCTCGCCCGCATACTGTCTTCCTCGCCGCCCCAGCCGGGTATTCCCGTTGGCCAAGGCGGTCGGAAACTCAATTCAATTATAGATGCGATGGCTTGAGGAAGGGGACAAACAATTAAGGCGTCCCTGGTTTGCGGTTTTGTTCAATCGCCTTCTCCGCCATTGGCGCCATCACCGCAAACCCAGCATGGTTGGGATGAAGGCCGTCATTGGCAAGATCGCGTTTCAGCAGCCCTTTGTCATCGACCATAGCGCTGAAATAGTCGAGATAGGTGAGGTCATTTTTCGCGCAATAATCTTTGAGCCAGTTGTTCAGCGCCAGAATTCTCTCCCGCGACCGCGACGCGAAAAACTCCTGCGACTCTGGCGTGTAATTGTTCACCGGCAGAATCGACGAAATAATCATCCGTATGCCATGTACCTTTGCCAACTCAGCCATTGACGACAGGTTGGCTTCGATGTCCTCGTTCGAAATCGGCCCGGTATTCCCCGCTATGTCATTGGTGCCGGCGAGAACGACGACAACTTTCGGTTGCAGATCAGTCACGTCCTGGCGAAAGCGGACTAGCATCTGCGAGGTAGTCTGGCCGCCGATTCCGCGATTGACGTAGTGCTTGCCGGGAAACGAATCGTCGAGCTTCCAGATGTCGGTAATCGAATCGCCAAAGAAAACTACTCGGTTCTCATTGGGAGCAGGGGTCGGCAAAGCAGCATTGGCATCGCGATACCGCGCGAGCTGGCCATAGTCGTTGACATACACGGCGATGCGCGATGCGCGGTATTTATCCAGTCCTGGGAAGCCTGTGGTGGGCAGCGTTACCTGCTGCGGTGTGGGTTGCGCCATTGCAGAAATCGCGAGCAAAAGAACCGACAGAATCTTCATGATTCTCCTTCCAAGCAAGTTCCCTGTCCTGTCGAACCTCACTTCCACAACCGACTGCGCCCTCCGACATTTGGGATTTGGCCGATGACCCACGACCGACGACCAACGACGCCTTTACATGCCGTCGTAGTTCGGACCGCCGCCACCCTCAGGCGGAACCCAAGTGATGATCTGGTAGGGGTCCTGAATGTCGCAGGCCTTGCAGTGTACGCAGTTTGAAGGATTCAAGCTGATGCGCTTGCCGTTCGGCGCGGAAGAATCATCGAGCATTTCGTAAACATTCGCCGGACAGAAGCGCTGGCAGGGACTGCCATATTCGATAACGCACCGCGACTCACAGATATTGGTATCGTGAATGATCAGGTGCGCCGGCTGATCTTCTTCGTGTTTGGTGCCGGAGTGATAAAGATCGGTGAGCTTATCGAATGTGAGTTTGCCGTCGCCCTTTGCCGGGCCGATCAGGTGAGCTTCGGCGCCCCCATCAGCCGGCAACTCGCTTAACTTTTTCATCCGAGTGTAGCCGGCAGTTCCTGCATAGCGGCTGCGCAAGCCACGTCCGCCGGTGAATTGCTGAATGCCGGCATGGAACATTCCGCGCCAGAAGCCGTGTTCAAAGCCCTGGTGAAAATTACGCACCTTCCAAAGTTCTTCTTTGATCCAGCTGTTCTCGACGCGAGTTTGAAATGCGCCGAGCGACGCCGCCGAGAAATCGGCTTTCTTCAAAGCCTCGAACGCTGTCTCGGCGGCCAGCATTCCGCTCTTGATCGCCAGATGAATTCCCTTCAGCCGCTGCGAATTTAAAAAGCCGGCCGAATCGCCCAGAATCATCCAGCCATCACCGGCCACTGGCGGAACCGCCCACCAGCCGCCATAAGGCAGCGACTTTGCCCCATAGCGGATCATCTTCCCGCCATCAAGCAGCTTTGCTACTAACGGATGCCGCTTGAACTGTTGCAACACGCGTTGCGGATCAAGCCGCGGATCGGGATAGTCAAGCCCGGTCACGAATCCCAACGACACGACGTTATCTTTTCCGCCATAAATCCACGCGCCCCCGTATTCCCGCGGAGTCAGCGGCCAGCCCATGGTGTAAATCACTTCGCCGGGAGCGATGCGTCCCGCCGGAACCTCCCACAGCTCTTTAACGCCCTGGCCATATGTCTGCGGATTTCGATCCTTCATCAGATCGAATTTCTTGATGAGCTGTTTGGTGAGCGAACCACGCGTGCCTTCTGCAAGAATCGTGATCTTCGCCTGCAAGTCGTAACCCGGCTCAAAATTGGATTTCGGCTGATTGTGCTTGTCGAGCCCTTTGTCGTCGGTGCGAACGCCGCTCACGCGATCGCCATCGTACAAAAGCTCCGACCCCGCAAATCCAGTGAAGACGGTCACGCCGGCTTCTTCAACCTTGCTTCCCAGCCATTTCACGAAACGATTAAGCGAGATCACATAATTCCCGTGATCTCGTAACGGCGGCGGCGTGATGGGAAATTTCAGTTTGCCTTTTTCGGTGAGGAAATAAACCGCCTCTTTCGAAACCGGCGCATCGATCGGCGCGTCTTTTTCAAATCCCGGCAGCAGTTCGCGCATCGATCGGGGATCAAGCAGCGCGCCTGAAAGGCAATGCTGGCCGATTTCGCGGGCCTTCTCTAAAACATAAATGTTTTCTTTGCTGAGTTGCGAATCAGAATTCTTCGCGTTGTGTTCGTCAATAAGCTGCGAAAGCCGCAGCGCGCATGCCATTCCAGCCGGCCCGCCGCCAACGATGACTACGTCGGCTGGCATCTGCGGGCGCGTTATGTCTGTGGGAGGTTTGCGAAAAATAAGCATAAAAACATCGCCACGGATTTCGCGAATTCACTCGGATAAAGCTTATTTCAGAATCCGTGAAGATCCGTGAGATCCGTGGCTAACTGCCGGCCTTCGCTTTTTTAATTTCTTCTGTGAGCGGCGGCACTATATCGAACAAATTCCCCACCACTGCCACATCGGCAATCTCAAAAATCGGGGCTTCGTGATCCTTGTTGATTGCCACCACTGACCTCGCGCCTTTCATGCCAACAATGTGTTGAATGGCGCCGCTGATTCCCAGCGCCAGATAAAGCTTCGGCGCGACGGTCTGGCCGGAAGAGCCTATCTGCCGGTCCATGGGCAGCCAGCCTGAATCGCAGATCGGACGCGATGCCGCGATTTCTCCGCCTAGAGCGTCAGCCAGTTGCTTCGCGAGTTCGATGTTTTTTTGTTCTTTAATTCCGCGCCCGACCGAAACGATGATTTCGGCCTGCGTAAGATCGACCGCTTGTTTGGCCTCTTTGAAAACTTCCTGCGGCTTGTTGCGAACGGTTCCTGCGGGAATATCGACTTTGACCGTCTCAACCGGCGCTGCGCTTCCGCCCGCTTCAACCTTGTCTCCGCGAAACGCGCCGTTCTGGAAGGTAACGAACCAGGGAGCATCACAATTGAAGCTCACGTCAGCGGCGAATTTGCCCTGAAACATTTGGCGAGCAAAGACTAGCTTGTCGCCATCTTTGCGGAACCCGATGCAGTCGCTAATTACGGTTCTTCCCATCGCCGTCGCCAGCTTAGGAATGAAATCCCGCACCTGATAAGTGTGCGGCATAAGAACTAATTTCGGCTGTTTGGATGTGAGGAATTGCTTGAGCCCCGCAGAGAATGCGTCGGGCGTATACGGCTTTAACGCCGGCGATTCCACGGCGTAAACTTTCGCGACCTTCTTGCCAGCGACCTCGCTCGCGATCGACCCGATGCCGTCACCCACGACGGCCGCTTCGGGTGTCCATCCGGTTTCTGAGGCAATCGCCTGCCCCGCGGCCAGTGTTTCCCAGGAAACGCGGTTCAGTTTTCCCTCGCGTTGTTCAACAATTACCAGAATGGTTTCAGGCATAAGATCCAAAGAATCGTGCGGAAGGAATTACTCAGTAAGCGGACCGCGCTTCACCGCGCCTACAATCAGAAGCGCGAGGCCGACAGCACCTTGCAGAAGCGTCCAGTACACGTACAGATATGAACCGCCTTTGATGCCGCTATACACGAATGCCATAAAAATCAGGTCGGTCCAAAGTAATAATTTGCCGATCGTCATAAGCACGGTGCCCTGGGTTTCGTGGCCGCCGAGTTGAACTTCTTCCATCCGCATCAATTGTTTGCCGGACATTTCCGTTTCCTCCTGCTAAAGCACACGAATTTCGTTGCGTAATTTATCGACCAGTTTCTTCGCGATCTCGGATGCAGACCCTTCCAGATACTCTGTCTTCTTGGTTTTCTGCGGAATATACATGCGCTCGATCTTCTGCAAATTCGCGCCCATCGCCGATTGCACCTCCGCCAGCGTCACTTTTCGCAGCGGCTTATTCTTCGCCTGCTTAATGCCAATGAGCGTGGCGTATCGCAGTTTATTGATTCCTGACTGTATGGTGAGCACCGCCGGTAAAGGCATTTCGACGAACTGAAAATATCCGGCTTCCAATTCGCGCTTCACTTTGATGCCGCCATCGCTCTTCTCAATCTGCATGATGATGGTCGCATGTGGCCATCCCAGCAGCTCGGCAAGAATCACGCCCGTTTGGGCGAACCCGTAATCGTCGGATTGCAACCCGGTAAAGATCAGGTCGAATTTTTCGTCTTTAATCGCGGCTGCAAAGGCTTTCGCCGTATTGAACGCGTCCAACCCGACGAAACCCGGGTCTTCCAAATGGATGGCTCGGTCAGCGCCCTTCGCCAGCGCTTCCCGCAAAACCTGCTGAGATCGGGCCGGCCCAGCGGTAATCGCCACCACCTCGCCGCCGTGCTTCTCTTTCTGGCGCAGGGCCTCTTCGAGCGCATAGGCGTCTGGCTCATTCACTTCGTAGGACACATCTTCGCGGATCCAAGTGCCGCTCTCATTCAGTTTGAGGGGAGCGTCTTTTTGCGGCACTTGCTTGATGCAAACCAGGATCTTCAAAACTATTCCTCGCGTTCAGGGCAAACCGGCAAACGAACTAGTATAGCCGAGCAGGATAGAAGCAGCTCACACCCGTGCGGCACTCAGGTCTCAGTTGCCACCATTCGCCACGCAATGATCATCTCGCCGGATATAGTTTGGTTTGTTGCGTCCGCGAATTGAACACTTCAAATTTTCCATCCGGCCATGCGGTCAGTTTTATGTAGTTGCCGGCGTCTGGACCCTTGACGTTGGCGATAAACTCTGCAGGAACGTTGTGCGCGGACCCACCTTCGTCCGAATAATGAAGTTGCCACAGGTTTTCCAGGTTCGGCGATTTCTCAATGATCTCCCACGTCGATGGGCTTCCGCCTTTCTTCGCCCCGTTGTCCATGATCGCCACCCGCGGCGCGATCGCATTCAGCAACGCTGGGCTGCCACTCTGGCTCCATCCGTGGTGCGAGACGATATAAATATCAATCTTCCCCAGCTTGTTCTGCGGGCACACTAGACCCATTTCTTTGTCGCTGGTCAAATCTCCCAAGTCCAGGATTCGAAGCTTTCCGAAAGTAAAGACCGAACCCAGAGACCTCGCATTCTCCGTCTGGTCTGCCGGATAGTTCTGCGCATCCTTGCAGCTCGCGTTTTCCGCACCAGCGCCCGGTAACGGGTGATCGATCAGAACCCCATCAGCGCTCACTACCACTCCGTCCAGTCCCTTCACGGGCAGAGGGTCGCCAGGTTTCAGCGAAATACGCTGGTACTTTTTGCTCGCGACCAGTTGCTGGTAGGCATTCCATCCCTTGACCGTGTCCGCGTCCGTGGATTCGCGGTTATCTCCGTGATCGATGAACGCATTGATCGGAATCTTGGCCGCCAACTGTGGCAGTCCGCCCACATGGTCAGTGTGAAAATGCGTGATCAGGACGTAGTCGATTTTGTTGATGCCGGCATTCTTTGCGGCGGCCACGATCCGGTCCGCGTCTCTTTCCTCATGACCCGGCCAGCCCGTGTCAATTAACAGCGACTCGTTGGCCGGAGTGACAAACAGCGTGGACTGGCCCCCTTCAACATCCACAAAATATATGCGCAGTGCGTTTTTCGTGGACTCGGAGGCCGCAGTTGCGGGCGCAATGGCCAGCAAAAACACTAGGAAACCGAACGCCATGCGTTGAGCCGTGCGGCACAATGAGTTAGCGGGGGACCACAATTGCCTGGCGAACATCGTGCACCTCGGGAAGTTAGTGGGACGGCCTAAAAATAATCAACTTCTCCTGCGGATTCGTCAAGCGAATCGCCCTGCCGCTCGCATCATACGAAAAGCGTTTATAATCGTGTATCGTCACCATGCCGCGGAACCAGCGTTATGCACTCGTAGCTTACGTACGGAACCCGGTGGGAGAGTTCGTTGAAGCTCTCCGCAAAGAACTTCATCCCGAACTACCTCACCTTGCAGCACACGTGACCCTGCTTCCTCCGCGACTCCTGGCCGGCAGTGAATCCGCCGCGCTTGAGACGATGGAGGAGCTTTGCAAGGACGTCGACCCGTTTGAGGTCTCTCTAGGCGAGGTGGAAACCTTCATTCCAGTAACGCCGACGGTCTTTATCCGGGTCGCGCACGCCGCCTATCGGATGCGCGAATTGCACGACCGCCTCAACGTGAAAGCCCTGGCGTGCCATGAAGAATGGCCCTACATGCCTCATCTCACGATCGTCAAGATGGGCGCTGAAGATCAGGCGCAACATGCCTACCGGGTCGCCCGCACCCGCTGGGCCGAGTTTGACGCATCCCGCTGCATTGAGGTGCGCGATCTGGTTTTTGTCCGTGAAGAGGCCCAGAACAAGTGGGCAGATCTGGCGGAAATACCTCTCGGACAACGGTTAATCGGGGCAACCGGCCCCGTGCGCTGACCAGAATCGTTCGCGATCCCCCTAAAACTGCCGCCCCTGGCGGACTCTGTAGTACCAGACATGCACGTTACTGTACTTCTTCGCGCCCTGGATGTCCCTCTCGTACTCTGCCCATACCCCAAGCAACAGCGTAAATAAAAGATACGACAGGCTGATCGCTTTTGGGCCTCGGGAGGATCGATGCAAATCGGCGTCTATGGGGCTGGGTACCTGGGAACGGTGATTTCAGCCTGCCTGGCGGATTTCGGCACTCCGGTTACCTGCTGCCACCCCGATAGCTCCCTGATGGTTGAGATGGCCCAGGGCAAAGTTCCCTTCCACGAAAAAAATCTGAGCGAAGTAATCAAGCGCAGCGTTCGCTCCGGACGCCTGGCTTATTCGACCGACGTTGACTCTTTCGCTCGCAAATGCGGCGTGATCTTTCTGGCGGAAGACAATGCACAGAATCTGTCGGACCTGGTTCTTCGTATTTCAAAAGCTGCGCCGAAGCCGCCGATTCTCTCTGTGGTTACACCCGTTTCAGTCGGAACCGGGGCGGCGCTGGAGAAACGGTTGCAAGATGCCGGACTCAAAGCTGTCATCGTCTCTCAGCCAATATTCTTTACCGCCGGATGCGCGGTCGAAGATTTCAACTGGCCCGACCGGATCGTTCTCGGGACTATTTCCAGCGAAGCCGTGGTCGCGATGAAACACATTTTCCACCCGCTGGTGATGCGTGGCGTTCCGGTGATTGTGACCAATCATGCCACCGCGGAACTGGTTCGCGAGGCGGCGACGGCGTTTGTAGCCACGAAAATTTCCTTCATCAACGAACTGGCTGGCCTCTGCGAACGCGTAAACGGTGACGCAGTGCACCTGTCATTGGCGTTGGGCCTCGACAAAAAAATCGGCCCGCGCTGCTTGCAGGCTGGAGCCTCGATGGGCGGCCTGTTCGCTCAATCTGACATGGATTCACTGGCCACGCTGGCGCAGCAAAATAATGTACCGTTGAGAATTTTGAGTGCGGCGCGAGAGGTAAATCAATCTTTTGCCGACGGCATGGCGGAGAAAATTTCTTTCTGCCTGCAGTCGTTGCAAAATAAAGACGTGGGAATTCTCGGTTTGTCCTTTAAGCCCAATACCAATTCGGTGGCCGGTTCTGCTTCCATAAAATTGGCTCAGAGCCTGGTTTCCCGCGGCGCCCGGGTACGCGCCTATGACCCGGTTGCCATGCAAGACGCCAAGCTCGAACTCAACGGCACCGTGCACTATTGTGAATCACCTTATGCAGTCGCTGAAGGCGTGGAAGCGCTCGTGGTCGGCACCGGATGGCCGGAATTTCGCGCCCTCGATTTCAGCAAAATCAAAGCCCTCCTCCGTCGCCCCTTGATCGTAGATACCAAAAACATCCTCGACTCCGCTCGCCTGCGCGCCATGGGATTTGAATACGTCGGCGTGGGCAGAGTTTAATCTCTAATTTTTCATGTAGAGACGTAGCTAGCTGCGTCGTGATGGCGCTGCCACACGGGTCGCCAATCAATGCCAATGTATGCGCTCTGCGAATCCCTCCGCCCGCCTTGTTATAATCAATAGATTCGGTGGGAGTAGCTCAACTGGCAGAGCACCGGACTGTGGCTCCGACGGTTGCGGGTTCGATTCCCGTCTCCCACCCCATCAAATCAAGTTCCTTCCGCCTCAAACTTATGCGCACAACGCCGCGCCGCCGGCAATGCCGGAATCTGCACCGTACCGGGCTGCCAGAATCGGAACTTCGTCGGCACGCGGATTGACGGTGAGGTGCGAGACTCTTTCGTGCAGCTTATCGAAAAACGGCCGGTACAAGGCCGCAGCTCCGCCTCCGATCACAATCACATCGGGATCAAACAGGTCGACGATGTTGCTCAGCCACAGGGCCAGCATCTCAGTGGCTTCCGTCAAAATCTTTGTCACCAAAGCGTCACCAGCAGTTGCCGCTTTGCCTACGATCTCTCCCGTGAATGCCGCGACATCTCCGCCCGCCAGCTCCAACATCATCGAGTTTGCCCCTGCAGCCATCTCCTGCCGGGCCCGCTGCGCTATGGCAGTTCCCGAGGCGAGAATTTCAATGCATCCCGGCTTTCCGCAGCGGCAGATCGGCCCCTCATAATCGATGCTGACGTGCCCGCCTTCGCCCGCTGATCCGGTGCGCCCGTGATAAATTTTGCCGTCGAACACAATCCCAGTCCCGATCCCAGTGCCGATGGTGGCGTAGAAAACGTGTCGGCACCCGCGAGCCGCGCCCCAACGGGTTTCGGCGAGGGCTGCAGCATTAGCGTCGTTGTCGACTTTCACCGGCGCGGAGTATCGCCGTTGCACGGATTCAGCCAAGGGAAAATTGCGCCAGCACGGCAGGTTGGGAGGATTCAGGATAATGCCAGTCTTCGGATCGAGTGGTCCGGGCGCGCAAATTCCGATTCCCCTCACATCGACTGCACCCACAGGCATGACTCGCGCAATCGCTGAAAGTACTGCGTTCAAACCTTCCTGCGCGGAAGAGTTTGAAATCATCGGCTCGCGGACCTGGGCAGCAATTTCCCCGTTAGCGTCCACCAGGCCGGCCGCAACTTTCGTGCCGCCGATGTCCACTCCCACGAACCAGTTCTTTCTCACTCCCAACCTTTTTCCGAACCTGATCTCCGCCCGCAGACTTCGTTTATCGGTTCAGCGCGCGCTGGCCGTAGCGTTCGCTATTCGGCTTGGAACCGCTGACCGCATAAAACAGAATGTAGAGATAGCAGAACGCAGCCAGAATGATCGCGTAATGAATTCCCTGCCCCCAGCTGGTTTCGCCCTGAATCATCGATGGATAGTAAGCGTGATTAATGGCATCACCGATTCTTCCAACCACCCAGGGAATTATCGCGCCGCCAACAATTGCCATATTGAGCAGACCCGATCCGTCACCGGTCAACGGCCCCAGTTCCGCAATGCCGCTGGTGAAGATAGACGGGAACATAATGGAGTTAAACAATCCGATGGCCAGAACGGACCACATCGCGAAATGTCCATTGCTCAAAACCGTGACCAATACGAGCAAAGCGGCCATGGTGGCGCAAAACGCCAACACACGCGAAGTCTTCACCTTCTGTAGGACAGCGGAGCCTATGAACCGCCCAACCATCGCGCCCAGCCAATAAATCGAAATGTACCGTGCTGCAACTGCCAGCGCAGAGTGATATCTTGCCGCGGGATCGGCAACGCCAGCTGCGAAATGGCCGATGTTGGGCAGTGCCAGATAATTCGCGATAGAGCTGCCGATTGCGACTTCGGCGCCGACGTAGACGAAGATCGCGATCGCTCCGAACGGTAGATTCGGATGCTTCCAGATAGAGTCGTCAACCTTCTCGCCGCTGTGGCGTTCAGCAGATTCGATCTTCGGCAACCTGAAAACCGCGAACAATACGGCCAGTAACACCAGAACAATTGCAAAAAAGTAGACGTACAACTTGATGACCGCGTCCTGCGACGCCGACTGCGCAGCCGCGCTCACGGTTTCGCCTAGAATCAGCCGGGCTCCGACGAAGGGAAAAACTGCCGTGCCCAAGGAGTTGAATGCTTGGGTCAAGTTCAATCTGCTCGATGCCGTTTCAGGTCTTCCCAGCACGGCTACATAGGGATTCGCGGCGACCTGCAGCACCGTGATGCCCGCCGCTAAAACCATGAGCGCAGTCAGAAAGAATGGAAAGGAAGGAATTTTGGCCGCCGGATAAACCAGCAGGCAGGCCGCGATCATGGTGGTCAGTCCCACGATGATGGCGCGTTTGTAACCGATCCAGTCAATGATCTTCGCAGCAGGGAGTGAAATGATGAAATACGCCAGGAAAAACGCCGTTTGGATCAGCATGCTTTGCGCCAGGTTCAGAGTAAACACATGCTGGGCAAAGGGGATCAACACGTCATTCAACGACGTCAACGATCCCCAGATGAAAAATAAAGTTGTGAGTACAGCTAATGCGGGTCCGTAACTGGCCGTGGCTGAACCGGAAGTCTGAACCGAAGTGCTGCTATTGGTGCTCGTGATCGCCATAGGTCGGACTCGGACCTCGCAGTTGAGTTGAAAATTCCTAACAGTTCTATCACGAAAGCAGGCAAGAATTTCGATATTCTCGCGGAAAGAATTGGTGTTGCTGGGTCTGGCCGAGAGCCCGGCAAACGTTTACTATGACTTGCACAAATTTCAGATCAGGGAGCGAATCCGATGACCATGAAACGCAGAGACTTCATGCGCAGCACATCTATCGCGGCTGCCGGGTATGCCCTGACCTCAAAATATTCTAGTCGCGTCTTTGCGCAGTCCTCCGATGCTCGCGTCGAAATCCGGCTCGATGAGCCCCTCGGAACGATTTCTCCCAATATCTACGGCCACTTCACGGAAAACCTGAGCGGAGTGATTTACGACGGGATCTGGGTTGGAGAGGACTCCAAGATTCCCAACATCCACGGCATTCGTAAAGAGCTCGTCGACGAAATGCGAAAAATAAAGCCGCCGATTGTGCGTTTTCCCGGCGGTTGTTTTGCTGACAGCTATGACTGGCGTGACGGTATTGGGCCTGCTGAGAAGCGTCCGCGACGTACAAATTTCTGGGCGGGAGGAGAGACTGCTTCCGCACCGGCTTCCCACCGATACGATCCCAACCGCTTCGGCACCAATGAGTTTGTTCAATTCTGCCGCCTCCTGGGCGCGCAACCTTATCTTGCCGCCAATGTGCGCAGCCTGCCGGCCGAGGAATTTTATCGCTGGGTCGAGTATTGCAACTCTCCCGCGGGAAGCACCACCTTGGCCGACGAACGCGCCGCGGCCGGGTTCAAGGATCCTTTCAACGTTCGCTACTGGGGCGTCGGCAATGAGGCCTGGGGATGCGGCGGAAACTTTACTCCACAGGTCTATGCCACAGAATTTCGCCGCTACACCGCCTGGGTGCCGGACTCCGGCCACGATCTAGCTTTCATCGGCGCGGGCCCCGATGGCGCCAATTGGGAGTGGACGCGCGGCTTCTTCGAGGAAATGTCGCGCAAGGGCACAGGCCAATTACGGTCGCTCTACGGATGGGCACTCCATCACTACGCATGGAACCTGAGCCGCGGAAAGACGCTGGACTGGGACAAAGGAAAAGGCGACGCAGTAAATTTCGATCCCGTAGACTGGTACGAATTAATGCACGAAGGCGATCGCATGGAATCCCTGATTGACGGGCATTGGCAGATCATGGGTGAGTTCGACCCCGAGCATCATGTGAAACTCGTGGTCGACGAATGGGGACCATGGTACCGTCCGGGCAGCGAACTCACTCCCGGCGATCAACTCGAACAGCTGCCAACCTTGCGGGACGCGGTGTTCAGCGGCATGACCCTCGACACATTCAACCGTCATCCGGAAAAGGTTGATATCGCATGTTGCGCACAACTCATCAACTGCCTCAACAGCCTTTACCTGGCGCACGAAGATAAGTTCTGCGTAACTCCCGTGGGACACGTGTTCGCGATGTATGCAGCCCACCAGAACGGACAAAGCCTGCGCTCCGAATTTTCCGCGCCATCGGTCCAGTATGATCGCGACGGCAAGCCCGCTTCATTCTGGGGACTGCGCGGATCGGCATCTCTGCATGACAAGCAATTGGTAATCACTGCGGTGAACACCAACGTGAAAGAGGCCCTCGAAACGCAAATCGTGGTGCGTGGTGCTCGTGTGAGTAGTGGAGATGCGACGGTATTGACAGCTACGGACATTCACGCGCGCAACACCTTTGAGCAGCGCCAGGCAGTGGCCCCGAAAACTCAGCGCCTGGAAATCAAAGGCGACACTTTGACGTTCAGGCTTCCGGCCGCAAGCGTGACCAAGCTCGATCTACAGTTAGCGTGAAGTGATTTCAGCGAGACTGGGCGGATTGCAGAAAGTCCGGCTTCCGGATCACTGGCTTGATTTCCTTCGTGAGACTTCGTGTTTTTCGAGGTTATCGCCTTTTGAATCCTATCAACCCCAAAGGGCGCGAAAGTGCACGAAGGAAACTAGAAAGCTCGTTGCATTAGTTGCGATTATCTCGAAGCCCTCGGGTCGTTTTACTGCTTCGAATCTCCAGCTCCTTCGAGTTGTCCCGCCAGCTTTAACTCGCGCTCAGCTTCTTCAGTGTTGCCGAGATCGCGATACGCCTGGCCGAGCAAATGGTGGGTGATGGAATTGTTTGGATCCATCGCAGCCGCGTGCCGAAGAGCGCGCACCGCGAGCTCGGGCTCGCCTTTCTTCTCCAGCACCTTGCCCATTAGAACGTAAGGGCCGGTCGCTGTTGGATCCAGCCAGATGGATCGCTGCAAGAGCTTTTCCGCGTCGTCGAATTTCTGAATTCGCGAATAAGCGTCGGCCAGCTTGTAATAAGTCTCTGCGTGCCCGGGGTTGATCACAAGTTCGGCCCGAAAATCAGCGACTGCATCCGGAATCTGCGACTGGAACAAATGAATCTCGCCCAACAACTGGTGCGCCAGCGGGAGCTTGGGATCGAGCGCGATCGCCTTTTGTGCATACTCCAGCGCTACCGGTTCGAACTCCTGGCGAAATAACATGCGCGCGGTCAGCAGATAACTCCCGGCTGAATCCGGAGCCAGGTCAAACATCTTGGCGAATGCCTGCCGCGCATGCGGATAATCTTTCGTCTGGATATAACACTGACCAAGGATGTACGACGCATCCACGTTGGCCCGCGAATACCAGGTCTGAACTTTCTCGAGGTATGGAATGGCGTCAGCCGGCTTGCCACTCAGGTAATAAGAAAGCCCAAGCAATTGTGTGGCCTCGTTGTCCGCTGGATCAGCCTGCAGTGCCTCTTTTAACGAATCGATAGCGTGCACATAATCGCCTTTGCGGTAATACGCAATCCCCAACTCGTGAGACAACCCTTTCGTTCCCAGCTGAGAAGAAGCGAGTTGCTGCAACTCGCCAATGGCCTCGTCGTACTTCCCCTGCTGAAGAAGCTGACGAGCATGAGCGAATTGCGTATCGATGGAACCTGACGCAGGCGATGGCTGTTGACCGGCGGGGTTAGCTACTTGCGATTGCACCCAGCTTGGAAAGCAGGACAAGAAGAGCGCGAGTATTAATCGAAACCGCCTCATTGAAAACAAAACCATGTCAGCTCACAAACCGCAATTTGGCTTAGGTTGATGCAATCTATCCATCAGCTTTTTTGCCTGACTCATATCGGGATTGAACTCAAGCACACGATCAACAACGACTCGACTTTCATCTATTTTTCCCTCAAAGCAGAATACTCGCGCCAAGTCCGTTCCAATGCTGCTCCTTCCCGGAGCGCGGTCGAAGGCAGACTGTAGCAGCTTTACAGCTTCCGGCAAGTTTCCGCTTTGCGCTTCAATCACACCGAGATTAGTCGCTGCATCGATCAAGTTCGGATCTGCGACGAGTGCATGTTCGTATAGCGTCCGCGCTCCCGCAAGATCGCCGTGAACCTGGTCCTCGTATCCAAGCGCAGCAAGGGTCGTAGGATCGTCCGGAAACCGCGCCGCCGAGCGCTTTAGCATGGCCTGAGCCTCTCGCCGGGCCGCGCTCATCCCGCTATTGGCCAGAGATTCCCACGCCAGCGCGAAGTCGCGAACATCGTCCTCGGCTTCCTGAGAATCAGGGAATGGCGCCAGGCCGAGCCTGGTTGTGGAAGCATTCGTATCCTGCAACAGTTGCGGCGAAACCGCGGGTACGCGCGGAATGCGGTGATCAGTGACCTCAGTGTGCGCCACGTCTTTGCTGGCCGACTCCGGCATGTGACAAACAGTACAATCCTTCTGCTCACTGTGATGCTTCGCCGCAAAAGTCTCCCCGTGACAGGCCAGGCATTTTCCGCGAAAATATTCCACTCGCTCCTGCGCAGCTGGCGTGAAATGCGGATCGTGACAACTGGTGCATGACATTTTGTCGCCGGAGGCTTTCTTGCACGTGCTCTGCGCCAGCGCTTCGACCTGGCTCACGGCCCCTAACTGGCCGGATGCGCCGGTCAAAACGTAGTAACGCACATAATCCGACAGCGAATCTCCCGGCTTGAAATCGTAAATGTGGCGTCCGGCACGCTCAACCGACACTCGCCCTTCCATGTGGCACTGCATGCAGATTGCGTCCCGCCGCTCCGATAACAGCTTCGCCGGGTTCACGATCGGACCACCTTTTATATGGGCCGCTGCCGCTCCGTGGCAGCGCTCACAGCTAACTCCAGAATGCGTCAGCAGAGGCATCTGGTACCGGTTTTCCGTTCCGTCGATTGGTGCGCGCATCCCGCTGACGTGGCAATGCAGGCAACTTGTATGTGCGAGCAAATTCAACGGCATCTCGCGATCGCTCTGATAAGCCGGGGTCATGTCCCATACGCGCCGGTCGCCATACCAATTGATAGGCGACTCAAACACGAATCCGTCATCTGCGAATAAATAGGTCAGACCTCGACGCCCCGATCCGATGTAGTAAAGCAACTCGCGTTTGCCGTGAATCGCATCTTTGCCATCGCGATCGAAACTCAGCCACACATGTCCATTGTCGGCAAAGATTCTGTAATGCACCCCGGACGCGCCATGCGTAAAGTCCGCCGGGATCAGATTTTCCATCGCCAGTCCGCTGGCGTGCGCCATAGGAGTTTTTTCGTACGCATCATAGATAGAGGAATGACATTTGGCACAGGCCTCATTGCCGACAAACTCCGACTGAATCGCACTATGCGAATCCGCAGAATTGTTACCCTTCTGCGCATGAAGCGCGACGGAGACGACCGCCAAGAGCATTAACGCCGCTTGCCAGGAAAACTTCGCGATCACTCGCGCCGAGAGATCAAACCGCATGGCTAGAACCCAAATTGTAAGCGAAGAAAAGGAGAGAGATATCTTCCTCCTCGGTAGTTCTCACTGCAGTTCCGCTTCCGCGACTCCAACATATTTGTCTGCGGCGCCATAATAAAGCAGATAACGACCACCCTTCTTGACCATGCCTTCGACAAAAACAACGTTTGGCACCTGCCCAGTTTTTTCCCATTCACGCTCAGGTGCAAAAACTGGCTCATCGCTGCGCCAAAGCACTTTCTTCGGATTTTGCAACGAAAACACGGCCACGCCCGTACGATATATGAGTTTGTCATCGGCGCCGTTGTAAATCAAAAGAATGCCGTCCTTGGTGATGATCGGAGCGGGCCCCGGCTCGACCACTCGTGAATCGAATTTGCTGGCGCGCGTCGGGAGCACTGGCTCCATGGTCGCTTCGGTCCAATGAATAAGGTCTATTGAATATGCAAGTCCGGTCTGGTCAGTCCCGTCTTTACTGGTTCCGAGGAAATACATCCAATATTTACCGCCAATTTTTTGCGGGACAATCGCGCCCGACTTCGTCCATTTCACATTCCAGTTGCCCTGGTTCGCCGGCAGAATAATGCCCTTACGCTCCCAGTGCAGCAGGTCCGTCGAAGTCGCGAGGCAGAGCTGCGCGTCCCTTTTGTTGTAGCCCGTGTAGGTCAAATAATAGGTGCTGCCGAATTTCGCCAGCCGCGGATCTTCTACGCCACCGTCTTTTTCGTAGTCGGCCTCAGGAGACAGTACAGGACGCGGACGTCTGGTGAAGTGAATCCCGTCAGTACTCTCGGCGTAGCCCAGGCGGGAGGTGCCGCTAGCATCCTGAGCGCGATACAGCATGACGAACTTGCCATTATGAATGACCACAGAAGGATTGAATGTTCCCGCGGATTCCCATCCGTTACCTTGCGGCGAAAGAATCGGTTTCTCCGAAACGCGGTGCCAATTCTTCCAGGTCTCCAATCCAGAAGCTGCAACCAGGAAGCTCGAGATTAGCAAGACGCAACAATGAAGGATCCGCATTGCTTAATGAGAACTCATCGCGCTGCGTAGCTGTTCCAGGTTCTCACGGGCTAGCGCGTGGTTTGGATTGATTTGGAGAGCGCGTTCGAACTCTACCTCGGCTTCGGGATATTTCCCCAGCTCTGCGAGCGCGCTCCCAAAGTTGGCGTGTGCGTCAGCGTCGCCTGGTCGAAGGCGGACTGCCGCATTGAACTGCTCGGCTGCCCCGGCGAAATCATCGCTGGCGGCAAGCGCTTGACCAAGATTGTAGTGTGAGTCAAAGTAGTTCGGCGACGCGGCTACCGCAACACGCAGAAACGAAATTGCTTGCTGAGGCCGCCCTTTGGCAAGCAAAGCCCCACCCAAGGCATTATTAACCGTGGCATCTTCAGGCCGAATGCGCAAAGCCTCTTGGTATTCAGGGATTGCGTCATCCAATCTTCCCCGCGATTGCAGCACCGCCCCCAGGTTGTAGTGCGACTCAAAATCCCCTGGATCATTCTCGATATTGTGCATGGCAAGGGCTTCCTGCAGCAGCATTCGCGGATCACCTGCATGCGGATCGACATTGCGCGGCAGCACCTGCAGCCAAAGATGTGCCATTTCGTCTCGCGCCCGATTGCCGCCTCTGACCCGCTGCGGAGGATTATTGGGGTTGAGCGGATTCCCCTCTGAATTATCGTAAACATAACGCATGTGGACTATAGTGCCCTTCGGCAAGAACACAGGCTCTTCGTAGCGGAACACCGCCTGCCAGTTCATGTCCCAGTGCGGAATGTGAATTAGCGTCTTCGAACTGCCATCGGGTAGAGTGGCAGTCGCTTCCAGGTCTTTGCCGAGATAGTGCGCGTGAGGATAAACCCCTAGCAGATCCACATCCACAGGAAGGGTCAACTGATCAGTGACCACAAAGTTCGCGTCGCCGGGCGGAATATTAAGCTTGCCGTCATTTTGCAGCTGCAAGAGCATGGGAAACTTCGTAGCTGGATCATCGGTGAAGTAGATCCCAATCGACGGCTGGATCCTTTCTGGCTTGCCCGACGGCTGCATGTGAACGTTCAGCACCAGATCGGTTCCTTTGTCTAATCGCAATGCCATTCCCTTGGGTTCGACATAAGGGACCGATCCCGGTTTCCAGAACAAGAAATGGCTGTCGGGATCGAAAACTTCCGATTCGATTTTAATCTCCATGCCTTCAAAACCCGCTCCTGGCGTGCTTTCTCTCTGCCTCGAGTTCTCCTGTCGATCTACCAGAATGTTGGCATGGTGGATGAATTGTTTTTCTCCTGGGCGAATTTCAATGGCTTTCATCCATCGAGTACGGTCGATAGGCAGCGGGAAAATAAAATTCCAATACATGTCCGAGCCGCTGGCGAGCAGGGTAATGGGCTTCGCTGCCTTTAGAACTAAATCTGGCTCACCGAGCTGCCAACCTTCGACGAACTTAGGTTGCGGGGGCAGGTCTATTGCATTCCCCTCAGGTGAGCCCTCATCCACCCATTTTCGTATAGTCGCGATCTGCTGGTCAGAGAGCCGCGACATATCTGCGAATTTCAATGGCTGCGGATCAGGCAGCCACGGTGGCATAAAGCGAGTGCGGGTCACGATCTCGATTTGCCGGGCGTGCTTCTTTACGTCTTGATAAGTAAGCAGCGGGAAGGGGCCGGACTCACCAGGACGGTGGCAGCGAGCGCAATTTTGAAAGACAATGGGCGCGATATCGCGATTAAAGGTGATTTGGCGGCTACTTATGGATGCGGGCCCTTGTGCGTTAAGCAGAATGGCCCCGAGCGATACTGCCACTCCTAACGCGAAAGTTAATGCCGCGACTGCCACCCGACCCTTCATTCGAGATCCGAAATATAGCAGCCTATTCCCGCTACTTCTGGTTTGGCAGCTGACCGGCCCGCCAAGGCAGCCTCGACCGCATCTTCCAATTCATGTGTTGTCGGGGCAGGGCGCGCCCGCCCGAACGAAACGTAAAGATCGTCGATACGGCCATCGTAAACCAAACCACCTTTCGCATCGAACACCGCTGCTTCGGGCGTGAACTCCGCGTGCGCTTGCTTCACCAGGACGTGTGCTGGATCGCGCAGGGCAGGAATCGAATAGTGGAAATCGCGCAGGTACTTGCGTATCTCGCCTGCAGAATCGGATTTGTCCGGAAAGACTAGAACGAACCGCACATTTTTCTGGTGTTCCGCACTGATCCGCCGAATTGTCGGTGCGTACCGGCCGGAGATCGGGCAATCTCGGCGCACGAAAACCATTACCACGACTTTGCCAGCATCAGACTGGAACGCGTTTACCGTCCGCCCGTTCAGATCGACGACACCCTGCTGGCCAAACGAACATATCGGGAGAATCATCGCGAGTATTGCTGAGGTAAAGAGACGCCGGCACCGCCTGAGGTGAAGGGTGCGCTCCGGAGAACACAGGCAGAAACGCAAAGACATGAACACAAACTCGCGCTCACATTGTAAGCTAAAAACAATAAGGAGGGAGTTTGGAAACTCCCTCCTCGAAGGCGTACCGCCGAAAAACTAGAAGCTCAGACGCAGCCCGAACGTGAGCTGGCGCATGCCGTTGGGCGAACCCGGAGAAGCGTCGTTTTCAATGTTGTTGATTTGACCGTTCCCTGAGCAGTCTATACATGTACCACTTCCGCCCTGGTTTTGATTGTATCCAAGGATGGGATGGTTGAATACGTTGTAAGCGTCCATGCGGAACTGAAGCTTCATCTTTTCGGTAAGGGTGAAGTTCTTGGCAATCGAAGCGTCGGCGCCGAAATATCGCGGACCCCAGAGCGTGTCATAGCCTGCGTTGCCGAGCTGATTAATCCCGGGATCGGAGAAGCCATTGCCGCTCGGCAAAGTGTGTATTCCGGTAGTAGGGTCAACGTTGTCAGATACGGGCGTGAAGAACTGGATATAGTGACCTGTATTGTTATGGACAAAACTGCCCGCTCCTGTATGGAACGAACCGGGGCCTTTGCTCGGGCGACAAATACTGTTATTGACTGCTACGTCGTTCTCCAGATTACAAATCGTGGATGACATAGTTGGAGTCCATGGCAGGCCGCTAGACCAGTTCATAGTTCCACTAATTTGCCAGCCGCCAATTATTGTGTCCATGGCTCGGCCTATGTTGTTAGCGTAGCTCATGCCGCGGCCAAATGGCAGGGCATAAACTAAGCTCGTGATCCATTGGTTATCGCGGACGTTGTCATCGGGACCGTAGGCTATGCGCTTATCAACCGCATAATAGTTGCTGTCGTAGTGATAGCTACGATCCAAATTGTAGAAGGTCATGAACTGCAGACCCTGGGAGAAGCGCTTTTCCAGCTTTATGGTCAGCGATTCATAGGTGCTGCTGGCGTCGTTGCCCAGGTAATTGCCCTGATCTGTGAAACAGCATTGCAATACGCCGGGGGTACTGCCAACAGTATTCGATGGATCAGGATAATTGGGGTACGTGAATCGGTTGAAGAGGGGCCGACGCGCGTACTGGGGAGTGTTCGGAAAAAAGTTGCATGTAGGTGTTGTATTTCCGGAAAGTATTCCGCAGGGTGTCACTACTCCGGTTGACGAGATTGCTGCGGCATCGATACCCGCACCAAGGGCGGGCTGATTCACGTTATAGGTTGGCCCGTCACCCACAAACCCATGCGTTCCCTTGTTGCCGAGATACGTGACTTCAAGAGTCATGGTGTTCGTAAGCTGATGCTGGATTGACGCGTTCCAGGTATCGACGTACGGCAGCCGCTGAGTAGTGGGTCGAATGTGCGGCTGAATACACTGCGGAGCGACAATGTTTGCCCCGGTTCCGACGTTTCCGAATGTGCATCCCGGGCCAGCTAATGGCAATAAGCCGTTAGATGGAACGGTGGGGAAAGTAAACGTGGGTGGCCCTTGCGACAGCGTAAATGCAGGAACATACTGATTGACATTCTGCGCTAGCTGCGCGGCGAGCACTGGAAGATTCTGAGTTACGGCGTGGCCAAAGTTCGATCCGAAAACTCCCATGTCGTAGCTGCGGCCATATCCCATTCGAACCACGGTCTTCTCTCTTACCTGGTAAGCAAAGCCAACACGAGGGGCAAAGGCATGCCAATCGTTGCCGATGTTTCCGTTTAGACCGATTCCACCAACACCGGCGACTCGATCCTCACCTTGGACAATATTTGTGAATCCGCCGTGTTGAGCTCCGTTCACATATTCAGGGAAGTAAACCTCCCAGCGGAGCCCATAATTGAAGGTCAGTTTCTGGGTTACGCGCCAGCTGTCTTCGCCGTAATAAAACATGCGCTTCTGCCGCTCCGCAGCGTTGACACTGGTGCTCACGTAGCGGCTAACACTTCTTGTTGCCCCCAATAGAAAACTGGCAAACGCCACTCCGCCGGCGCCATTGTCTGAGGTATTGCCGTCTGTAAAGTTGTAAACGCCAGTTCGATTGGCGTCGCTTGGCACACGCAAATTCTCTGCGTAGCGAACGTCTGCGCCAAACTTGAAGGTATGGTTTCCGCGGGTCTTGGTCCAGTTGTTAACAAACTGGAATTGCTGCTCGCTTTCGATCAGCGGGCAATTGCAACGGGCGACCCCAAGGCCATCACCAAAAACGGGGACGGTATTGTTGTTGTTTCCATTAAAGTCGAACTCGCCCCAACCGGAGGTGAAGTTGTCCCCGAGGTTCGCATTCGGGATACCCGCGCTGGTCATCGGCGTCGCACCCGCATCGGGCTTATTCGTCCTCGGATTATACTTGAAGTAACCGAAGCGAAAATCGGTTAACAGCGTGTTACTGAGCGTCTTGGTAACGCCGGAGGCAAGGCTATAGTTGTGCACTATCGAACTTCCTGCCAAACCGCCAGGGCCGAAACCAACGCCACCTAATGCACCTAAAGTTCCCTTACCAGACAGACTGAAGTAGTCAAGGCTGAAGCGGCCAAACACTTGAACCGTCGGCGCTGCCGCGTAATCTATGCGGGTATCGAATGCGTTCTGATTATATGGACCCGCCCCGGAGGCGACGTAGTTGTTTTGCGTCCCGCCGTTGGTACCGGCAACGTTTGGTGCCGGAAACAGCGCTAGGATTTTCCCTGCAGCAGGGTCAATTTGGCCAATCGGTATTAGGTTTCCTGCAAATGGTGAGCGACCCGTTCCGTCACAGGCATTCGGGCAACCGTTTCCAGTAGTCGGATCGTAAACTTGGCCGCCCGTGCCATAGCCTACTGCCGGCGTAAGGTATTGACTCAGATTGCAGAATCCTGGAGTCGAGCTGGCGCCGTTGGTCAACGGATTGCAACTCTGCTGTACTAGTGCGGTCGGTACCGAGACTTGGTTTGTGAGCCCGGCTGTTTGTCTGGTGCCTTGAAAATCCCCAAAGAAGAAAAGCTTATTCTTAATAATTGCTCCGCCCAAGCTACCGCCGAATTGCTGCCATCTCTGCGGTGCTATCGGTGCCTCCGCCCAAGTCGGACCGGCTGCCCATTGAGTGAAAGGATCTCTCGCTTCGGTTGCATCGGTACGCCGGAAGTAGAAACCGCTACCATGAAGATCATTGCTGCCTGACTTGGTTTGTACAGTCACCAACCCAGCGATGGCTTTCCCGAACTCGGCGTCAAAATCAGCGGTTGACATCTTCGCTTCAGTAACGGCGTCGAGGTTCGGATTAATGACGATAATTCCGAGAATGGGATCTTGATTATCGGTGCCGTCCAGCTCGAATCCAGTTCCGCTGAAATGCTGGCCATTGACAAATATCTGCCCACCACCCTGAGGGTTCTCCGTCGCCGCGTGAGACCAACCGAGTTTTTGCGTGCCCGGCGTAAGCAATTCAAAATTCGTGAAATTACGGTTGAGAACCGGCAGATCTTCGACCGCGCGGGTATTGAACTCTGTCGCCACATCGGCACGATCTGTCTTCAATTGCGGGGCGACGCTTGTGACCTCTACGGACTCGGTCGTCGAACCTAATTGCAGTTGCAGGTCGAGGCGTGCCGAGGTGTCTGCATTAACCGTTATGTTCGGGTGGGTCTCGCTCTTGAACCCCTGCGCTTCGATCTTGACGTTGTAGGCGTCCGGGATAAGGTGAGTGACGGTGTAGTTGCCACTCTCATTGGTCGTTGTCGTTTGCGTCGTACCTTTACTTTGGTCGGTAACGGTCACGTTCGCACCGACAACAGCCGCGCCTTGCGGATCGGTGACTGTTCCCTCTATGCCGCCGAAGACCGCCTGCGCGCTGGCGCGCGAAGACCACAAACCACAAAGGAGTGCTACTACGAGCAGAGCGCTGAAGCTGACTGCCTTTTTCATTGAAGTTCCTCCCACGATAGGAAAACCGGTTGAGTGCCTGACAACTGAAATTCAGTCCACGAAGAACTATTACTCTTTGGTAAGCAGTTTAAGTTCCGAACTTTTACCGCCGCCAGAACATTGAAATCATTCGTTGCTGCTCAACTTCCCACAGGCCACACATACAGCAAATTGAATTTTCCCAAAACCCTTCTACTGAAAAATGAATTTCGACCCCTGCCTGATCGATACTTCATCTTGACCCAGCGCAGACAATCTCAGCTCCGCGTAGTCGTTAATAACCGCCAAATGAAAAAATAAAAATGGAACAAAAATGAACCGAGCGCGCATTCCCACGAATACATGAGTCCGCGTAAACACAAATACACACCCGCCGAATCTCGCGAACGAAATTCAGGGAGCTTACAAATTCGCGGAAGCATGATGCCATTCCGACGAATTTGAAAGTCTCAGTGGGTTTGTTACGGTTAC
This sequence comes from uncultured Acidobacteriota bacterium, assembly GCA_963702345.1. GTDB lineage: Bacteria > Acidobacteriota > Terriglobia > Terriglobales > Acidobacteriaceae > Gp1-AA145. Next base: position 172,149 of record CAVPCD010000006.1, read on the forward strand.
CTGTCCGTAAGCTTATGACTTGAAAGTAGCAGAATCGATTTGTTACTCTCTGTTACCGTGGGCGTAACAGGACATGTAACTGACGCTGAACCGCGCCTCGTCGAGATTGACAGGTTAGTTAACAGCCATACCCTGCACGGATCCGAGTCGCTTTGTAAGCTTCTTCGCTATCTGGCTGACCATGCGATCCGCCACCCCGGCGTCGCCCTGAAGGAATATCAAATTGCGACCGAGGTCTTCGGCCGCCCCACCGAGTTCGACCCACAGCTAGACTCTTTGGTGCGGGTGCAGGCCGGACGTCTCCGTTCGAAGATTGCCGAATATTACGCTTCCGAAGGTGCCGAGGATCCAATCCTGGTTGAACTGCCCAAGGGAACCTACGCTCTCGCCTTTCATCCCGCGACGCCTTCTACCAAAAACATGGTGCGAGGCATGCACGAGCCCGATGAAGACAAGGGCTCAACTCATTCGCGCCGTTCCTCGCTCGCGGTGCTCATTCTTGCAAGTCTGCTTGTCGTTTCGCTCGTCATTATCGCTGGACTCCTCGCAGGCAGGATCACATCCACCCGATCTTCGAATGGAGACGAGACCGCACCTCCCGCCTTCCGCGTCTTCTGGCATGCTTTCGCAACCGGGCCCGACGCTCCGTGGGTAATCTTCAGCAACGGGGCATTTACTGGCCGACCCGAGACCGGCTTGCGCTACTTTGATCCCAAGCGCGATTCGAGAGAGACGATGTTCGACCACTACACCGGCGTTGGAGAAGTCCTGGCCGTCTATGACCTCGACCAAGTTTTCACTCAGTTGCATCGCGGAATTCGGGTGAAACGCGGAAGCCTGTTCTCGCTTGACGACGCGCAAAATAATAATCTGATCTTTGTTGGCTCGCCTGCGGAAAACCTGAGTCTGCTGGATATTCCCAGTACGCACCAGTTTGTCTTTCAGCGCTCGCCATCGAGTCCGCGAAAGGGCGACCTTGCCATCGTCAACGTCCAGCCTCGGCCTGATGAGCCGAAGCAGTTCTTCGCCAGCCCGTCCGGCACGCCGCTGGTGGAAGATTATGCGATTGTCGGACTTGTTCCCGGGATGAACTCGGCGCGGTCAGTTTTGATTTTGGCAGGCACGACCACCATCGGCACTCAGGCTGCCGCAGAATTTGTCTGCCGGCAGGATTCTCTGCAACGGTTACTGTTGCGACTCAGTGTCTCCGATAATGGTCAGATGAAGCCCTTTGAAGCTGTGCTTCGCGTGAAAATTGCCCGTGGGGTGCCGGTGGGAACGGAATTAGTCGCTTTACGTGAAGTTGCTCAGTAATTCGAGCCGTCATTGCGCGGAATTTGTTCCCGCCAACTGCGCTGCCTTGCGGTACTCTGCTTCGGCCTCTGCTTGTTGCCCCTTCTGTGCCAAAGCCTTCGCCAACTGCTGATGCGCGGGGGCATAATCGGGTGCGATCTTGATCGCGGAACGAAACTGTGAAATCGCTCCATCCACATCTCCGGCCTGAAGTAGCCTTGTGCCTGAATTGGTGTTGAAAGTTGCAGCCTGCAAAGTATTCGACTGCTTGAATAATTCCTGGGCACGCCGGTTCTCCGCCTCGGCTCCGGCGGTGTCGCCTTGCTGTCGCAGAATCGACGCCAAGTTCGTATGCGCTCCAACCAGGCCGGGATTAATTTCAATCGCCTTGCGCAGGGCCGCAGCGGCGTCTTCTAATTTTCCGTCCTGCTTCAGTACCGTACCAAGCGTGTAGTAAGCCTCGGAGTAATCCGGCTTCGCGGCGATGGCGGCGCTCAACTCTTTCTCGGAATCCGCAAAATCGCCTTTCTGCCAAAGAGTTACGCCGAGCGTGTAATGAATATCAGGCTGCTCCGGAGATAACTGCGCCGCTTTCTGAAACTCTGCGATGGCTTGCGGAAGCTCGTCTTTCAGCTTGAGCGCGAGACCCAGGTCATAGTGGGCTGTCGCGTCTTGCGGCGCGATTTTCAAAGCCTCCTGAAATTGCTTAACTGCAGAATCGAAATCGGAGCGCTGCAAATACGCTGTACCCAAGTTCTCGATATAACCGGCATCGTCCGGCCGCAGGCGGATCGCAGTTTCGAATTCCGGCATGGAACCTGCGGCGTCGCCGGATTGAATCAGCGCCAACCCCAAGTTATTGTGCGCATCCGGATTGTCGGGGCGAAGCCTGACCAGTTGCCGGAACGCGGAAATCGCGTCCGCAATGCTACCCGCACGTTGCGACAAAAACCCGAGGCTCTCCTGCGCATCCGGAAAATCGGGCTGCAATGCCACCGCTTGTTTCAACTGTGCGATGGCTTCGTCATCCTTCTTTTCGTCTTCGAGTACGCGCCCAAGGTAGTAATGGACCTGGGGATCTTGCGGGCCCGCTTCGGCCGCTTTCGCAAGAAGATCGCCGGCCTCAGGCAGTTCGTGTTGCTGCCAACGGACAATCCCCAAATGAAGCTGTGCCGAAAAATAATCCGACTTGAGCTTCAGCGCCTCAGAAAACTGGGCCGCGGCCTCATCAATTTTTCCGGTTTGCTCGAATAGCGATCCCAAATCATCGTGCAGGTCAGGGCGATTCGGCTCGATGTTTATCGCGGCCCGCAACTCGTCGATACCGCCAGGCTGGTCACCGCGAAAACTCTTTACCCTTCCCAAGGTGCGGTGTGCCTCAGAGTCCTTAGGGGCAAGACGGACCGCTTCCTGCGCTTCCGATTCAGCCTCCGCAAAATCGCGTTCACCAGCCAATGCGTTCGCCAGGTTCACATGTGCCTGCACGAAGTTCGCCTTAAGCTTCAATGCTGCGCGAAACTGCGCGACCGCGGGCTCAATTTGCCCTTGCTCCATCAGCACCCATCCCAGAGAATTGTGGGCCTCCGGACTGCTCGGCGCGAGGTGTATCACTTTTTCGAACAACGCGCGGGCGTTACTCAAATCACCTTTTTGGAGCGCGGCCATGCCTTGTGAATAGATTGCTTGTGCCCGGTCTGCGGGCTGCCGCGCTTTCGACGGAGCACCCTGCCCCCAGATCATGAGCCCATTCGCGGAAACAAACCACAGGACGGTCAGGAAACAGGCAAACAGCTGGTTTGATCGGCGAAGAAACATCTCATGTATCGATTCTGATTCATGCTACTACGTCTGGAACCCGAGTCAGCGCCCGCATTCGCCACGCCCGCAGCGGCTTATAGTATTGTGTGATGCGTTTTCGGGCTTTCAGCATTCGCGGCTCAATGCGAGCAATTCTTACCGTTGTTCTTATAGCCACAGCACTGCCGTCTTTTGTTCTCAAAGCCCAGCAAACCTCTCGCATCGCAGATTTCGAGGACCTCGCCGAAAAAGCCGGGCTCACCATGACGAATGTCTTCGGCGGCGTCGACACCAAGCAATACATCATTGAGACCACCGGCACCGGCGTTGCGATTTTCGACTATGACAATGACGGCTGGCCCGATATTTTCATCGTGAACGGCACCACGCTCGAGGGAACGTCCGGCGCCAAAGTTCCCACCAATCACCTTTATCGCAATAACCACGACGGCACCTTCACCGACGTGACCGTGAAAGCCGGCCTCGCAGCAACCGGCTGGGGACAAGGCGTCTGCGTCGGCGACTACGACAACGATGGCTGGGAAGATTTGTACGTCACCTATTACGGAAAAAACCGGCTTTATCACAACGATCACGGCGTGTTTAAAGAAGTAGCTGAACAATCAGGAGTCGCAGGCACCGGCAAAGCCTGGGGCAGTGGCTGTGCTTTTGTCGACTACGATCGCGATGGGCGCCTCGATCTGATGGTGGCCAATTACGTTGACTTCGATCTTTCAACCGCGCCTCGCCCCGGTGAACGTGCCGACTGCGTTTGGAAAGGTGTTCCGGTCATGTGCGGCCCGCGCGGACTGCCGGCCGCAAAAAATATTCTTTATCACAATCTGGGCGGCGGAAAGTTCGAAGACGTCACTGCCAAAGCCCATATCGATCAAGCCGCCGGCCACTATTCTCTAAGTGTTTCCACGCTTGATTATGATGACGACGGCTGGCCCGACATCTACGTGGCTTGCGACAGCACCCCTAGCATTCTGTATCACAACAATCATGACGGAACATTTACCGACGTCGCCATTGTCGCCGGAGCTGCATTCAACGAAGATGGTCGCGCCCAGGCCGGCATGGGCAGCACCGTCGCCGACTTCAATGGCGATGGCAGACTCGACATTTTTCGCACCAATTTTTCCGACGACACTTCGACCCTCTATCGCAATAACGGCAACGGCACATTTGACGATGTAACGTTTGCCGCAGGGCTGGGCCTGCATACCCAATATCTCGGCTGGGGCACCATGTTTTTCGACTTCGACAATGATGGCTGGCCCGATCTCCTGGTGGTGAACGGCCACGTCTATCCCGAAGTGGATAAGCAGCATTTGGGCAGCAACTTTCAGGAGCCGAAAATTCTGTATCGCAACAACGGTAATGGAACTTTTACGGATGTGTCGGCGGAAGCAGGCCCCGGCATCACGGCGGCAACGTCGGCCCGCGGGCTTGCTATCGGTGACCTCTGGAACGACGGCCAACTCTCTGCCGTGATCAGTAACATGAATGCCCACCCCAGCCTGCTGGTGAACCAGCTGAAGTCGAAGAACCACTGGATCGCCTTTCGCACCGTGGGGACAAAGTCCAATCGCGACGGTATAGGCGCTCGCGTCACCTTAAGCGCCGGTGGACGAGCGCGCGTCGATGAAGTCCGCAGCGGGTCAAGCTATTCATCCAGCAGCGATATGCGAGTGCATTTCGGCTTGGGACAAACCGAGAAGGTCGATTTCGTTGAAGTCCGCTGGCCCAGCGGCCTGCAAGAACGCTTCACCGGACTGACTATCGATTCGGTCCACGAACTAAAAGAAGGCGCGGGAGCGTCTGCAGAAAAGGTTAAGTGATAACTTTCGGTCGTAACTCTGTGTCTTCCTCCGTGCCCTCAGTGTCCTCTGTGGTAAGGTTTTCGCACTTGCCCGCTTCTCGAATTCTCTTTGCGTTATCAAACGGTGAACGTAATATTCTCGGTTTGAATCGAAATACTTCTTTCGTGGGGAATCCATGTTGACTCCGCTTAGATCCGCATTTCTCTTATTGCTGTTTGCCGTCATGGGAACTGCTTCGTTTCGCGCTCAGGAAGCTGCCGCGCCGGTTTCGCCCGATCCCTGGTGGAAGCATGCCGTGATCTACGAGGTCTACCCCCGCAGCTTCCAGGATTCGAATGGCGATGGCGTCGGCGATATCAACGGCATCGCATCGCGGTTGGATTACTTAAAAGAGCTGGGCATCGACGCCATCTGGATCACGCCGATGTATCCATCACCTCAGGTCGATTTCGGATATGACATCGCAAACTACGAAGCCATCGACCCGCAATACGGCACCATGGCCGATTTTGATCACCTGATGGCCGAAGCAAAAAAACGAAACATTCGCGTCATCATGGATTGGGTGCCGAACCACACTTCCGACCAGAACCAGTGGTTCCTCGAATCTCGGTCGTCGCGCACCAATCCCAAGCGCGACTGGTACATTTGGCACGATGGCAAAGGCCCGGGCAAGCCTCCGAATAATTGGCAGTCGTGGTTTGGACACTCGGCCTGGACTTACGACCAGAAAACCGGCCAGTACTATTACCACTATTTTTACGTGCAGCAGCCCGATCTGAACTGGCGCAATCCCGAGGTGCGTAAAGCCATGTACGACGTGCTGCGTTTCTGGCTCGACAAGGGCGCAGCGGGTTTTCGCATGGACGCGGTTTCGCGGCTATTTGAAGATCCGAACCTCCACGACGACCCCATTCTTCCAGGCAAGAACGCCTTCGGCGATCCCAACATTCAGCACAAATACACTGACGACCTGCCGGAAGTCCACGATGTCTTGCGCGAGATTCGCAAACTGGCAGATGGCTACCCTGGAGATCCCGTGCTGATCAGCGAAGCCGACGAGCCCACCATTCAGGACCTGGTCAAAATGTATGGGCCCAATAACGATGAGATTCAATTGCCGATGGATTTCAAGGTCGCCGACCTGAACAAATTGTCTGCGCCGGATTTTCGCCGCCTGCTCGATGAAGTCGAGTTTAATTTCGCCGATGGCCAGCCGTATTTCTTCTTCAATAATCACGACCAGGCGCGCACCTGGGACCGCTATGGCGACGGCGTGCACAACGATCAGATCGCGAAGCTGATGGCCACGCTGCTGCTGACCACTCACGCCACGCCGCAAATGTATTACGGCGAAGAAATTGGAATGCGGACCACCGTCCCCACTCGAATTGAAGACGTTAAAGATCCCGTCGGGCGAACTGGCTGGCCGAAAGATAAAGGCCGCGACGGCGAGCGTACTCCTATGCAATGGGACAAAGCCACCAACGCCGGTTTCAGTAACGCGTCCAAAACCTGGCTGCCGGTACCCCCCAACGCCGCACAATATAACGTCTCTACTGAGCGCTACGATCCCAACTCGATTTTCAATTTTTATAAACACTTGATCGCTTTGCGGCGTGAGCTTTCTGCGCTTCGTGATGGTTCCTACGTATCGGTGAACCGCGAGGATTCGAATGTGTTGGCATATCTGCGGCGGGCGAAAAACGGAACCGATCCCGTGCTGGTGGCGCTAAACATGAGTTCACAGCCGCAGACAGTAAATTTCTCATTGAAGGGATTTGGCGTGAACGGAAAATCGCTGCACGCGCTGCTGGCGTCTCCGCAAGCCGCAAATTCCGACATCGGGATGACAGGCGTGAAGCTGGAACCATTCGGAGTTTTGGTTGCAGCGGTGGAATGAGAATCGCCATCGACTATTAAAAGTTTCAACCAAAATTTTGAGACAAGTAATTTATATTGCTATATAGCACTTTGCGTGTAGCATTCTCTACGACAGATCGAATGCAGCCACCACGGAGCACACATGCCTCTGACTTCTACAGATTGGGTGGTGATCATCGGCTATCTGCTGGTGAACCTCGCCATCGGAATTTATTACCGGCGGCGCGCCAGTGGAAACACCGAAGATTTTTTTGTCTCCGGGCGCGACGTCTCATGGTGGCTCGCCGGCACGTCAATGGTGGCCACCACCTTCGCCGCCGACACTCCGCTGTTTGTGTGCGGCGTAGTCGCGCGCCAGGGCATCGCCGGCAACTGGATCTGGTGGGGCTTCTGCGTCGGCGGCATGTTGACGGTTTTTTTCTTCGCGCGCTATTGGCGACGAGCTGAAATTCTGACCGACGTGGAATTTTCCGAGATCCGTTATGGCGGAAAACCGGCGGCGTTTCTCCGCGGCTTCAAGTCAGTTTATCTGGGTCTTTTCATGAATTGCTTCATCCTGGGATGGGTGACGCGCGCCATGGTCAGCATCGTTACCGTGATCCTCGGCCCGGTCATCGCTCAAGGCCGCGTGGTGGATCTCGGGTTCCTCGGTCACCACACGCTTGGCGATCCACAAAATACCGCGCTGGCCATCTGCATCTTCGTCATCATTCCCTTCACCGGGCTTTACACCTTTATCGGTGGCCTGTGGGGCGTGCTGGTCACCGACCTGTTTCAGTTCGTGCTCAAGATGGCAATGATCATCGTGCTGGCCTGGGTGGCAGTCGCCAAGATCGGCGGCATGCACGCGCTCGAAGCTCATCTTCAAGTCATTCGCGCGAATGCGCAGGCAGCGGGCGCTACCACGTCTGACCCGACAGCATTTCTGCCCGACTTCCACCTCGGCTTGACGAGTAACGCCGTCTGGACTCTTCCGGTGCTTACTTTCATTGTTTATCTCGGAATGCAGTGGTGGCTGGCGTGGTATCCGGGCGCGGAACCCGGTGGCGGCGGATACGTAGCGCAACGAATGTTCAGCGCGAAAGATGAAAAAAATTCCCTGGGCGCCACTTTGTGGTTCAACATCGCGCACTACGCTTTGCGCCCTTGGCCGTGGATCGTCACCGCGCTGGTTGCAATAGTGGTCTATTCCCCCAACGGCGGCATGCATCCCAGCCTGGCCTTCGCACAAAATCCCGAGCAGGGATACGTGATGGTGCTGCGCGACTTCCTTCCTCCCGCGTTGCGCGGATTGATGGTGGCGGCTTTCCTCGCCGCTTTCATGTCCACGGTAGGAACGCAATTGAATTGGGGATGCTCCTATCTGGTCAACGATCTCTATAAAAGATTCCTCGTCCGCAACTCAACTGAAAAACATTACGTGCGCGTCAGCCGGGTCATCACTGTCCTGCTGGTTCTGGCGAGCGGCTACACCGCCGCGCAACTGAAAACCATCGGCGCCGGCTGGGAGCTGGTGCTGGGCGTGGGCTTCGGCACCGGGGCGGTTTACATCCTGCGCTGGTACTGGTGGCGAATCAGCGCCTGGAGCGAAATCTCCGCCATGCTGGCAGCGGCCGCAGTCACCATTGGATTGCGCAATGTTTCATTCGCTGGCAATGACGCGCTGGTCTACGCCAAGAAGACCCTCATCACCGGCGGCATTACAACCATCGCCTGGCTCCTGGCTACATTCCTCACTCCCGCTGAATCCGATCAGACGCTGGTTTCGTTCTATCGCCGCGTGCACCCGACCGTTTATGGATGGAAGCGCGTCGCGAAACTTGCCCCCGAACTCTCCGAAGTGAAAGACGTCGCCGGCAACGCCTTCAATTGGCTGATGGGCGTAATCCTGGTTTACGGCTGCCTGTTCGGAATCGGCAAACTGGTTTTCCAGCAATGGGGACAAGGAATCTTACTGCTCGCACTTGCCGCAGCCGCTGGCTATCTGATCTTCTGGGACCTGTCGCGCCGCGGCTGGGAAACATTGTCAGGAAAAGTAGTCGACTCCACTCCACAAACCGCGAGCGCCGACTGATCACATCGAACGAGTTCGTGTAGCGACGGGCGCCCTAGCCCGACACGAAAAATTGATTGTGGGGAGACGGGCGTCCCGCCCGTCCAGGCAAAGTTTTATGGTGGAGCGGGCACCCTCGCCCGTCCCATACAATCACAAGGCAACCGTGGAAGAGCGGCCATTCATGGCCGCGGCAGATCAGCATGGCACAGCCGCGAGTTTTAGCTCGAGGTTTCACCGCGGAGCGCTGTCATTCTCCCTCAGCCGCCACTATCCAGAAGGCAAACATACCGAACCCCGCCAAGGGTGCCTGCCATCTCAATACGTTTGGCCGGGAGATTCCGGTCGAACCGAGCACGACCCCCGCTAATGACAACGACAATCCCCACCGGAAGATTTTGAGCAGTTGAGGATCGTAATAGGCAAAACCATGAACTTTAACCGCGTATGCAACCGAAGATATTGCCAAAAGCGCGGATAGAGTAGTCAAAATAAATCCGATAAGTGCGAGAAAGAACGGGCGACCGACTTCTTCCCCTCGTTTTAGCCAGCGAATCCATCCCCAGATCAGCATGACCGGGGCTAAAAGGTAGCCCAGAGCAAATAGGATTGCGAACAGAATTTCCATACCGATTCTCATTGTCGCCAACAGTCTACTCAGCTTCGCGCTAGAAACCAATATAGGACTGCCCCACTCGGGCTCGCTCGACTTTGCTCGAGTCCAGCGTGTCTGATATTTCAGGTGTTGCGGGGAAAATTCTTCACCACTTGATGCAAACCCGCAATTCCATTTACGCTCATTGCTCATGATCCTGGCCGGAGACCTGGGCGGCACCAAATGCACTCTCATCCTTTTTGACGTCGAAGCCCGTCGCCTGCGTTCCATTTACCGACTCACCGTAAAGACCGCCGACTTCCCCGAAATCGAATTTTTTTTCGACCACTTCCGCAAACGCGCGCAGCGCGAAGGCCACCCATTAACCGACCTCACCGCCGCAGGTTTCGGCGTCGCCGGCGCCATCGTGAATGACGCCGTCGTCTGCAACAACCTTCCGTGGACCATCACTCGCAAACGAGTCGCGGAAAGCCTCAACATTGAGCAAAGGCAAACTCTGCTACTCAATGATGTCGAAGCCGCGTCCTCCAGCCTGGACCATCTCGAGCCCAAAGATCTTCTGGAATTAAATCCCGGAACTCCGCAACCTCGCGCGCCGAAGATTTATGTAGCTGCCGGCACCGGACTGGGTGAGTCGATCTTGTTCTGGAATGGCGACCATTATCAAGTATCAGCCTGCGAGGCCGGGCTTACCGATTTCGCACCCGCGTCAGATCGCGAGATCGTAGTGCTGCAATACTTGCGCCAACGCATGCCGCTCGTCTGCACCGAGGAAATTGTCTCCGGACGCGGCTTTCGCGCCATCCACGAAGCCGTATTTCCCGAGCACTATCACCCATTCTTCGATGATTCGGACATTGATTCCGCCGCCACCATCACCCAGCAGGCTTTTGCCAAGGACTGCTCAGCCTGCGAAGAAACTCTCCACATGTGGACGGAAGCCTACGGCTCCGAAGCCGGCAATATGGCCCTGCGCGCCCTCCCCTTCGGCGGCGTCTATGTCGGCGGCGGCATCGCGCTGAAAATTCTTCCTAAATTAAAAGACGGCACCTTCGTACGCGCATTCTGCAACAAAACCAAACTAGCCGATGAACTGGCGCGAATCCCCATCTTCGTTGTGCTGAATCAGGATGCGCCGGTATTGGGCGCAGCCTACGCCGCGCTTGCAGCTATGAAAAGGTAGCTCCTCGGACAGCCGACATGGCCGTCCTCATGTAATTCTTCTTGCCTGACCCACTCGCCAGGACTATGCTGGCCTCCTTCCCCAGAAAAACTCATCCGAGAACAGGAGTCCGTATGATTCCCTTCGACGGCCAGTTTGCCGAAAACCTTGTGCTGCCTCTCGCAGAAGCCGCCTATGACAGCACACAGCCTCCGACAAATTACTCTCTGAATCAGACGGCATTCGAAATTCTTGCCAACCCCGCGCACCCCGCGGTGCAAAACCATCTTGCCAGACTTGCTCCGGCGCAAAGAGCCAAACGCCAGAGGATGCTACAAAGCATGCTCGACCAGCCGAAGCAACCGCAAGCGGCAACCAGCGAAGCCGACGTCCGCCTGCTCGCGGCAAGTCCCAGCGCCAACCTGCACTTTGGCTGGTTCTGCCTCGACCAGCCGAATCACAGGTTGATCGTGGCCTTTCGCGGCACCGAATTCATCCACGACTGGCTCGATGATTTCGATTTCGTTCCCGCACCGTACGCCCCGGTGCCCGGCCGCGGCACCGTGCATGAGGGCTTTCAGATCGTTTACCTCGCCGTGCGCGACAATTTGCTTGCGCTGCTGAATAAATATTCCGCCGGATATCGCGAAATCTTGATCACCGGCCACAGTCTCGGCGGCGCATTATGCCCACTGGCTACTCTCGACCTGCTGAATGTGAGCTCTAATCTTTCGCCGGTGGTTTACACCTGGGCCGAACCGCGCGTCGGTCACGACGATTTCGTCACCTTCTTTAACACCCACGTGAACATCTGCTATCGCATCGTGAATGTATGGGACGTGGTGCCGCATCTGCCGCCGGATATTGCGGGCTACGAGCACGAAGGCAATCAAGTCACGATTGATAGCGGATTCTCGCTCGACGTTGTTCACAACCACGTGCTCTCGACAGGATACGTCCCCGGTATGGCGACATGGAACAAAAACCATCCACTACAAGACACACAGCATTTTGGACGAATGGCGGTGGCAGCACTGATGGGGCAGGTGAGATGATTGGCTGATCTTCGTACCCTTCGAAAACCGTAAAGGGCGCAACCTCGGATTTCATGCCATGACTACGATCAGGGAGTTTTTCGTCACAGCAAAACACTGGCAACTTTTTCCAGCTTTCGTTGCGATTCTATTGTTTATCTTTTATGCTCCCATAAAGTTTGGCAGAAACTCGGCCATGGAAGCCTTAATATTTTCCTTTTGCATTCTCGCGCTAATCACATGGTACTGGTCTATAGCCTCTTTCCTCAGAGATATATTGCCTTTAGATCGTAAACCCAAGAGCCGTTTACTGGCATTCGCTTGCATTTACGCGGTCCTCTATGTTCCTGTTTCCTTTACCCTCCTCCCAAAAGACGAACCATCCTTCAGATCCATTCCCTACTGGCTCAGCGTCCTTTACATCCTCTGCATTTACTACATTTTCATTTACATTTGCTTGAACCTCGCTAGGTCTAGGGGTATTTATTGTGCTGGTCTTCGCCCCCGTTGCAGTCTGGGTGATTCAGCCCAGGATCAATCGACTACTCGCAGAGAGAGAATTAAGCACGTCTTCCGCATAGCCTTGTAATGAAGATTAAAAGCAAAAAAGGGTCGGACACGAATGTCCGACCCTTGATGAACTCAGCGAAATCTACTCTTTCTCTTTTTCTTCCTTAGCTTCGCTTTCAACCGCCGCTTCGGCCTGCTGGTTGGCTTCCTGCTCTTCCATGGCCTTCCGGGTCTCTTCGGCTTTCTTGGAGCGGGCTTCGGCTCGCTTCTGGCGCTTTTCGTCCAGCAACTGCTCGCTGCCCAACAACTCGATGAACGCCTTATCGGCGCCATCGCCCTTCTGCCACGCGGTTCGAACGATGCGGGTATAGCCGCCGTTGCGGTCGCCAAACCGCGGGCCGATGGTATCGAATAGCTTGTTCACGGCTTCGTCGGTCATCAGGTAAGCGATAGCCTGGCGGCGCGCCGCCAAAGTTCCGCGCTTGCCCAGCGTAATCATCTTCTCAACCGTCGGGCGCAGGGCTTTCGCCTTGGGCACTGTGGTTTCGATCCGCTCTTCCATGATCAGCGAAGTGGCCATGTTGCGCAGCAGCGAGCGCCGGTGCGACGTGGTACGTCCGAGTTTGTATCCTGCTACTTTGTGACGCATGTGTGAACCCCAGTTCAGCTGAGATCGTGGGGTGACGGGCGTCCCCGCCCGTCATGTACGGGGGAGACGCCCGTGCCCCATAATCCAGTTAGTAATTATCGTCCGGTCCGTAAGCCGAAGCCGGCAGCACCTGGTTCGAAGTCGGCCCGGGGACAGCGTTCCCGTGCTCATCGATCTTCATGCCCAGGCTCAAACCCATGGTGCCGAGAATTTCCTTAATTTCATTCAGTGATTTCCGTCCGAAATTTTTCGTCTTCAACATTTCGGCTTCGGTCTTCTGCACCAGCTCGCCAATACTCTGAATGTTCGCGTTCTTCAGGCAGTTGTAGCTGCGCACCGAAAGCTCAAGCTCTTCCACGGAACGGTTAAGATTCTCGTTCTTGATCTCCGGCTTGCGGTCTTCGGTGGTGCTGCCGGTCTCAATATCTTCTTCGAAGTTGATGAAGATATTCATGTGGTCTTTCAGCAGCTTGGCCGAAAGCCCAATCGCGTCCGCCGGAGTAATCGACCCGTTAGTCCAAACTTCAAGCGTGAGCTTGTCGTAGTCGGTGATCTGTCCCAGACGTGCCGCTTCAATCGTGTAATTGCACTTGCGCACCGGCGAGTGGACGGAGTCAATAGGAATAAATCCGATGCCCAGATCCTCGTCGAAGTTCTTGTCTGCGGAAACGTAACCGCGCCCGCGCTTCAGGCGCATTTCCATATCCAGCTTGCCGCCTTCGCTGACGGTCGCAATGTAAACGTCTTTGTCGAGAACTTCGACGTCCCCGTCAGCCTCGATCATGCCTGAGGTCACAACTCCCGGCTGGTCCGAGCGCAGGTAAATCGCCTTCGGAGCATCGCCGCTCAGCTTGAACGGCACCTGCTTCAGGTTCAGGATGATGTCGGTCGCATCTTCAACCACGCCAGGAATCGACTGGAACTCGTGCAGCACGCCTTCGATCTTGACCGCGGTGACCGCGGCGCCTTCGATCGAGCTCAGCAGCACGCGGCGAAGCGCGTTGCCGATGGTGGTGCCGAAGCCGCGTTCAAACGGCTGCGCCCAGAAAATTCCGTACTTGTCAGTTAGGGTTGAAGTGTCAACTGCGAGGCGTTTTGGTTTTTGAAAACCTTTCCAAAGCATTTGTTTCTCCTTCGGCCATGTGGCTCAATGCTGACTCGCTGAGTGGTCCAACTCAGGTCAATGTCAGCAAAGGCTGATCTGGCGCGAAAAACGGACCTGAAACCGTCGTGCGTCGTTGGTCCTGCGTCGTGCGCTAATTTGCTCTGCACACGACCTGCGACGTGGGACGCGCGACTTACTTGCTATACAACTCCACAATCAACTGCTCATTCACCGGCAGCTGAATATCTTCCCGCTTCGGCAGCGCGGTTATGCGGCCTTTGAAATTATCGCGATCAATCTCGATCCAGTTAGGCGGATTCGCGTGTCCGGCAAATTCCTTTGCCTGCTCCAGAATCGGCAGCTTCTTGCTGGCCTCGCGAATGGCGATCTCTTCGCCGACCGCGACCTGATAAGAAGGAATGTTTACCTTCCGGCCATTGACGCTGATGTGGCCGTGACGGACCAACTGTCGCGCCTGACGCCTGGAAATTCCCAACCCCATGCGCAACACGACGCTGTCCAGCCGGCGCTCGAGTTGCTGCAACAGCATTTCGCCGGTCACGCCCTTGGTGCGCGCGGCCTTCTCGAAATAGTTGCGGAACTGGCCTTCCTGCGTGAAGTAAATGCGCTTGGCTTTCTGCTTCTCGCGCAATTGCAAGCCGTATCCGACGATCTTGGCCTTGCGGTCTTTACCGTGCTGGCCAGGCGCGAAGTTGCGCTTCTCAATCGGACACTTATCGCTGAAACATTTCGTGCCCTTGAGGAACAGCTTGATGCCCTCACGGCGGCACAAACGGCATACTGCATCTTTATAACGTGCCAAGTTTTCTTCTCCTTGAATGAAACCGGTTTACAGGATTGGCGTCCCTTCTTCCCGGTTGAAAATCGTCGCGCGTCGCACGTCTTGCGCCGCCACGGCTTGCCTTTATCCGCACGACGCCCGACTCACGACGTGCGACAAACTTTAAACTACACGCGTCTGCGCTTCGGCGGCCTGCATCCATTATGCGGAATCGGTGTGACGTCTTTAATGGCGCGAACTTCAATCCCCGCCGCGGACAGCGCACGAATCGCCGACTCGCGTCCCGACCCCGGCCCACTGACTCGCACTTCCACCGTGCGCACGCCATGATCACGCGCCATATTGGCAGCGTTACTGGCGGCCTGCTGCGCCGCGAACGGTGTGCCCTTGCGCGATCCGCGAAAGCCCAGCGAGCCCGAGCTCTTCCACGAGAGCACGTTTCCCGCCTGGTCGCTGATGGTCACAATGGTGTTGTTGAAGGAAGCCTGAATATGCACCACGCCAAACGACACGTGTTTGCGCTCCTTCTTTTTGAAGGTTTTCTTCTTGCCCTTCTTCTCCGGCGCCGCTGCGCCGCCCGCTGCTGCTGGTTTAGCCATAAGTGAGCCTTTAGCTTTTAGCCTTTAGCAATTAGCTTGAATCGCCGCAGTAAAGCTAACGGCAAAGAGCTAAATGCTAAAAGCTGATTTTACGTTTTTGCCGCTGCCTTCTTCTTATTAGCGACCGTTCCCTTGCGCGGACCCTTGCGAGTACGGGCGTTGGTATGCGTACGCTGTCCGCGCACCGGCAGGTTACGGCGATGGCGGAAGCCGCGATAGGAGCCGATTTCGATGAGCCGCTTGATGCTCATCGAAACTTCCTTGCGCAGATCGCCTTCGACCAGACCCTCGCCTTCAATCACCTGGCGAATACGGTTGACTTCATCTTCCCCGAGGTCCTGGATCTTCTTCATAGGATCCACTTTGGCCTCGTCGAGAATGCGCGTCGAGCGCGCGTTGCCGATGCCGTAAATGTACGTCAGCGCAATAAACGTCCGCTTGTTGCGCGGAAGATCGACGCCTGCAATTCGTGCCATAAAATCCTATGCCTCCACACTTCCTGTCGGCTTTTAGCTATTAGCTCTTAGCCTTTAGCCCGATCCCAAAACAACGTATGCGCTTTGCCAACGCCGACTGCGCAACTGGTTTAGCTAACGGCTAAAAGCTAACGGCTAAAAGCTGCTTTACCCCTGCCGCTGTTTGTGTTTCGAATTCGTGCAAATCACCCGCACCACACCCTTGCGGTGGATGACTTTGCACTTATCACAAATTTTCTTTACCGATGCCCGTACTTTCATAATTCCTCAGCCCTTGGCTTTCAGCTCTTAACTACTAGCTTCTAGCTAAAGGCTAAGAGCTAATGGCTAAAAGCTATTTGTAGCGATAAACAATCCGTCCGCGATTCAAATCGTAAGGCGAGAGCTCGACCGCAACCTTGTCCCCCGGCAGAATGCGAATAAAATTCTTGCGCATCTTTCCGGAAACGTGCGCCAGCACCTGGTGTTTGTTTTCCAATTCCACCTTGAACATGGCATTCGGCAACGGCTCAACCACCGTTGCCATCACTTCAATCGCGTCTTCTTTGCTCATGCACCTCTCAAAATCAGCTCTTAGCTGTTAGCTCTTAGCATTTAGCTAAAAGCCAAGAGCTAAAGGCTAAAAGCTGCTATTGCGTCAAAATTACCGGCCCATTTCTCGTCACCGCTACGCAGTGCTCAAAATGCGCGCTGGAACTGCCGTCGGCCGTAACTGCAGTCCACTTATCATCCAAAACTTTTGCTTCCGGACGGCCCGAATTCACCATCGGCTCAATCGCCAGCACCATGCCCTCGCGCAATCGCGTGTTCCCGCCATTCGAGCGAAAGTTCGGCACCTGCGGCTCTTCGTGCAGCTTGGTCCCGATGCCGTGCCCTACAAACTCACGCACCACGCTGAAGCCATTGGCCTCAACATATTCCTGCACCGCGCCGCCAATATCGCTGACGCTGTTGCCAACCTTGGCCTGTTCGATCGCTTTGTACAGCGAGGCCTCAGTCACTTCCAGCAACTTCTGCCGCTCCGGCGAAACTGACTCGCCCACCGCCACGGTGATCGCGGCATCGCCGTAATATCCATCCAGCACCACGCCGCAATCGATTGAAACAATGTCTCCGGTTTTCAGGACCCGCTTGGCCGACGGGATCCCGTGCACGATCTCTTCATTCACCGACGTGCACAGCACACACGGATAATCGTAATAACCCTTGAACGCCGGTTTCGCGCCCAAGTCTTTAATCTTTTTCTCGGCCGCCTTTTCCAGGTCCATCGTGCTTACGCCTGGGGCGACCATCGCCTTCATTTCATCCAGGACTTGCCGCACGATGTGGCCGCTGCGCCGCATCTTTTCAATTTCCGACTGCGACTTACAAACAATCGCCACTCTCTAATTTCCCTTAGCCTCGCTTGCTTTGACCGCATCGCAAGCGTGGCTATCAATTTCTTTCAGGATGCGGGCGGTCACATCATCCACCGGCTGGTCCCCGTCAATGGACACTAACCGCCCCAGTTTCTCGTAGTATTCCGCGACCGGCTTGGTCTGGTGTTCGTACGTATCCAAGCGTTCGCGGATGACCTCATCGCGGTCATCATCACGAATGACCAGCTTGGTGCCATCCTTGTCGCAGATTTCGTCAACCAGCGGAGGCTTGGAATGGACGTTGTAGATCGACCCACAGGTGGGACAAGTCCGCCGTCCAGTGATCCGGAGCAACAACTTATTATAATCCACCTCCATACGGATCACAATCGGCAGCCAGGCCGCCCACTTTCCGCTTTCAAAGAACTCGAACTTCAGAAATGAATCCAGCCACGCTGCTTGCTTCTGGGTGCGCGGGAACCCGTCCAGAATGAACCCCCGGTCGGCGTCCGGCTGCCGCAAGCGCCAAGCCACAATGTCGCAAACCAGGTGGTCGGGCACTAACTCACCTCGGGCGATAATCGCCTGCACCTCGACCCCCAGCGGTGTGTGCTGCTTTACATGCTCGCGCAGCAAGTCGCCGGTCGAAACCTGCGGGATATGGTAGTGCTCGGTGATTCTCTTCGACTGGGTGCCTTTACCTGCGCCCGGTGGCCCGAGAAGCACAACGGGTCCGATAGTCCGCAAAATCTGCTCCGCCATCGAACTGGCCCCAAGCCGCTCCTGTACCAGAGTCACTGCCAAGCAAACGATCCGCCCTCTTTGAGGCTATCTTCTAAGCCCAGTTGCGGCGGCCGCGAATCCGTCCGCTCTTGGGAGTGAAACCGTCATAGTGCCGCATGATCAGCTGGGACTCAATCTGGTTGACCGTGTCCATCGCAACGCCCACCACGATCAGCAGCGACGTCCCGCCAAAATAAAAATTCAACCCCAAACCGTTCAACATCCGGTCGGGCATGTTCTCGAAGAACCTGCCAATCGGGCCATACAAATGGTTTAAGTGAATACCCGTGATCATCCATTCCGGAATCAACGAGATGATGATCAGGTAAGCCGCTCCCACCAGGGTGATACGCGTCAGAATCTCGTTGATGTGATCGGCGGTACGCTTGCCCGGACGGATACCGGGAATAAATCCGCCGTACTTCCGCATGTTGTCCGCAACCTCGTTGGGGTTGAAGACGATCGAGATATAGAAGTAGGCAAAGAAAATAATACCCGCGGCATACAACACGGTGTACAGGGGCTCGCCCCAGTACAACGCACGCAAGATCGGCCCGAAGTGCGGGTTATCGCGCAATCCGAATAGCAGCGTCTGCGGAATGGTAACGATCGATGACGCGAATATCACCGGCATCACGCCGCCTGAGTTAACGCGCAAGGGCAAATGTGTAGACTGCCCGCCCATCATCTTCCGTCCGACTATGCGCTTGGCATACTGCACCGGTATGCGCCGTTCGCTGCGTTCCACAAAGACGATGAAGGCGACGATGGCGACCATCACCACAACCAGCAGGATCATCCAAATCGGAGTCAGCGGGCCCCAGGCGAAATTCCGCGCCTTGTCCCACAAATCAAAAATGCCGCGCGGCAACCCGACCACGATGCCGGCGAAGATCAGCAAAGACATCCCGTTGCCCACGCCGCGTTCGGTGATCTGCTCACCCAGCCACATGATGAAAACGCTGCCCGTGGTAAGCGTCAGCACCGTCATCAGCACGAAGCCAACCCCCGGCGTCAGTACGAACCCGCCGTTTTTCTCCAGGGTGTAAGCGATTCCGAAGGATTGCACTGCGCTTAATCCCAGGGTCACATAGCGCGTCCACTGGGTGATCTTCTTGCGGCCGAGCTCGCCCTCTTTTTGCAGCTTGGCCAGCGGCTCATAGACCACAGTCAGCAACTGCAGGATGATCGACGCCGTAATGTAAGGCATGATTCCCAGCGCGAAAATGGTCATGCGCCGGAACTGGCCGCCGGAAAATAAATCTACGAAACCCAGCAGCGTCCCGCGGTTCTGTTCAATGAACTGCTGGAACATCTGCGAGTTGATTCCAGGGATGGGAATGTGACCGCCCACGCGATACACGGCCAGTAATCCCAGCGTGAAAAGAATCCGCTTGCGCAGGTCGGGGATACGAAAGATGTTGAGGAACTTCTCTAACATAAAAAATTTTCACGTAGAGACGTTGCTCGCAACGTCTCCAGACGCAGCGAGCTGCGTCTCTACTTCAAAACCTCAAACTTGCCGCCCGCCTTCGTAATCTTTTCCTGGGCTGACTTTGAAAACTTGTGCGCATGTACGGTGATGGCCGACTTAAGTTCGCCATCCCCAAGAATTTTAAGCTTGCGCTTGGTGCTGATCACGCCCGCTTTGCGCAGCACATCAGGATTGATCGTGCTCTCGCCCAGGTCCGCCAACTTTTCCAGGTTCACAATGTTATATTCCTCGCGGAAAATATTGGTGAACCCGCGCTTCGGCACCCGGCGATGCAATGGCATCTGGCCGCCTTCAAAACCGCGCATCATCCGCGAACCGCTGCGTGAGCGCTGGCCCTTGTGTCCGCGGGTCGAAGTCTTGCCCATGCCCGACCCCATGCCGCGGCCCACCCGCTTCTTGTTTTCATTCGCCTTTTTAGGCGCTCGAACACTAGATAGATTCATAAGATTCCATGTTTCAAAGTTTCAAGGTTTCAGAGTTTCAAAAATGAAACTTTGAAACCTCCGAAACATTGAAACCTTGCTATTGCACAATCTCCACCAAATGCGGCACCTTCGCCACCATGCCGCGGATCGCCGGCGTATCCGGCCGCTCGATCACCTGATTCAAGCGCGTAAAACCTAACCCCTTCACTACCAGCTTGTGCTTCACCGGCGTGCAGATCACCGAACGCACGTACTTCAAATGCAGTTTGCCTGCGGCTGCCGGAGCCTTGGCTGCCCTCGCCTTAGTTTTTGTATTCGTCTTCGCTGTGGTCATCATTACAGCTCCTGAGCCGTCTTGCCGCGAACTCCGGCGACGAATTCCCTGTTCTTCAACTTCTTTAGCGCGTCAAAGGTGGCCTTGATCACATTGTGCGGATTGGTAGTCCCAATCGACTTGGTCAACACATTCTGAATCCCCACCGAAGTCATGATCGCGCGTACCGCTCCACCGGCAATGACGCCCGTGCCTTCCGGCGCCGGCTTCAGCAGCACCATCCCGGACCCGAAACGTCCCAGCACCGCGTGCGGAATGCTGGTCTGCGTCAAATTCACCCGGATCAGGTTTTTCTTCGCCGACTCAATCCCCTTGCGGATGGCTTGCGGCACTTCCTTAGCTTTTCCGGAACCGTAACCGACCACAGCAGCCGTCGGATCTCCGACCACTACCAGCGCCGCGAACGACAGGTTCTTGCCGCCCTTTACCACCTTGGTGACGCGATTGATGGCCACCACCTGGTCTTTCAGCTGGTAGGAGCCCGCATCGATTCTCTTAACAATAGTTGGCATTCTTAAATTCCGTTTCCCAGCTTTTAGCTCTTAGCCATTAGCTTGGATCGCCAAGGCACAAGCTAACGGCTAAAAGCTAATAGCTAACAGCTGTTTAAAACTGCAATCCCGCTTCCCGCGCCGCGTCTGCCAGCGCCTTCACTCGACCGTGATAAATGTATCCGCCACGGTCAAACACAATCTTGCTGATGCCCTGCGCCTTGGCTCGTTCAGCGATCGTCTTGCCGACAGTCTTCGCCGCCGCCAGGTTCCCGCCGTTGGTTCGCGTCCCCTTCTTGCCTTCCGCGCTGTTGGCCGAAACCAGGGTCACGCCCTTCAGATCGTCAATGACCTGAACGTAAATGTTATTCAGCGACCTATAAACATTCAGCCGCGGCCGCTCGGCGGTGCCGAGGACCTTTTTGCGAATGCGCTTATGTACCCGTCTTCGCGTAACGTTTTTCGATGAAATTGTAAGCATAAAAACCAGCCTTCAGCTGTCAGCCTTCAGCCCCCAGAACGTCAACTTGCAGCTGCATTGCACGAGCTGAAAGCTGAAAGCTGACGGCTAAGAGCTATTTCGCTCCCGTCTTTCCAACTTTCTTCTTCAGGCGCTCGCCGCTATAGCGCACGCCTTTGTTCTTGTACGGATCAGGCGGGCGCAACGAGCGCATTTCCGCCGCCACTTGCCCAACCTTCTGCCGATCGATTCCGGTCACCGTCAGCTTTGTCTGCTTGGGATCGACCGCGACATCCACACCTGTCGGTAACGGATACTCAATGGGATGGGAATAGCCCAGCGTGAACACCACCGTGCCTTTACCCTTCATCTCCGCGCGATAGCCAATACCAACAATTTCCAACTCGCGGGTCCACCCTTTGGTCACGCCCTCAACCGCGTTGTTCACCAGCGCGCGCGTCAGTCCATGCAACGCCGCCTGCGAATCATTCTCGCGCAACGCGACAATGTTGCCATCCTGCTGCTCCACGCGAATCCCGCGTGGAATAGTGGTATCAATCTTGCCCTTCGGCCCCTGCACCGCGACCGTATTGCCTTCCACTTTGACCGTCACGCCCTTGGGCAGTGCGATCGGCTTTTTTCCAATTCGTGACATAAAGAAGCTCTCAGCTTTCAGCCCTCAGCAAAAGCCACGCCGGTTTTACTGACGGCTGACGGCTGATAGCTGACGGCTGTTTTACCAAACTTCGCACAACACTTCGCCGCCCACGCCCTGCTTGCGCGCCTGGCGCCCGGTCATCACTCCACGCGGCGTGGTCAGAATATTGATTCCCAACCCACCCAGCACCCGTGGGATTTCGGTACGGCGCACGTACACTCGGCATCCCGGACGCGACACGCGTTCCACGTTTGAAATGGCGGCATCGTTATTGGTGTCGTACTTCAAATAAATGCGGACCACCTTGTGGCCTTCGTCCTCGGTGGGCTTGAAGTTCGAGATGTAACCCTCTTCTTTCAGAATGCGGGCAATCTCCAGCTTCAGCTTGGAAGCGGGGACATCTACTTTTTGGTGCCGCGCGCGAATCGCGTTGCGAATTCGCGACAGCATGTCTGCGACCGGATCGGTCAAATTCATCTTTTATTTCTCCTCAAACCACCCGTTCTCTCCGCCGCAGCGGAGAACCAGCGATGGCTTACATCTTTAAAACTTTGGGTGCCCCATTCTAAATTTCGCGTCCTTTGCGAAATTTAGAGTGGGCCGGATCGAACCCAAACCTACCAAGACGACTTCGCGACTCCCGGAATCTCCCCGCGCAGCGCCAGTCCTCGGAAACACAACCGGCAAAGCCCAAACTTGCGTAGAAACGCCCGCGGACGTCCGCAGATCTTGCAGCGGTTATGCCGGCGCGTGGAAAACTTCGGACGCGGCTGCTTGGCGTCGCGCGCCTTTTTGAACGTTTCCTGGATCTTCTCGTCTTTAACTCGTTTTGCTGTAGTTGACAAATCAGCTCCTAGCTTTACCAGCTCAAATCTGAAATCTTCAATTTAAAATCTTCAATCCGCCTCACGCCCTGAACGGCATTCCCATATGCTTCAACAACGACCGCGCCTGATTATCATCCCGCGCCGTGGTCACAATAGTGACGTTCATGCCCTTCAATTTGTCCACCTTGGCGTAGTCGATCTCCGGAAAGATCAACTGATCGTGCAATCCAATGGTGTAATTGCCGCGGCCATCGAACGACTTGGTTGAAACTCCGCGAAAGTCGCGCACCCGCGGCAGAACAATGTTCACCAGGCGATCGAAAAATTCATACATGCGGTCGCCGCGCAGCGTGACCATGGCCCCGATCGGCATGCCTTCGCGGACTTTAAACGCCGCAATCGATTTCTTGGCGCGCGTAACCACCGGCTTCTGCCCCGTGATCTGGCCAAGTTCATTCACCGCCGGATCAAGCAGCTTGGCATTCTGCGTAGCTTCGCCCATGCCGATGTTGACCACGATCTTGTGCAGATGCGGCACCGCCATCGGGTTATCAGCATCGAACTCCTTCATCAGCACCGGAGCAATCTCCTTGCGGAAGCGCTCCTTCAGCCGCGGAGTCTCCTTGGCGCTGTGCCGCGCCACCTGCGGAGCGCGCTGCTCTTCCGGCTGCGATCCGCCTTTTTTATCTTTTTTGTCTTTAGCCATTTCTCAATTCCCAAGGCTTTCACAAGTTTCAAGGTTTCTCAGGTTTCAAGGAGCAATATGCGTCTCAACCTTGAAACTCTGAAACCTTGAAACCTACTTGCTTTCCAATGTCGTTCCGCACTTCTTGCAAACTCTGACCTTGCGGTCGCCGCGCACTTCATGCCCAATGCGCACCGGACCACAGGTGCCGCACAGCAGCTGAACTTTCGAAACCGAAACCGGGCTCTCCTGCTCGGCGATGCCGCCTTTCGATTTCTGGCTGGGACGCATATGTTTCTTCACCATCATCACGTGCTCAACCAGGACCCTGCCGGTATCCGGAAACACGCGCAGCACGCGCCCCTGCTTGCCCTTGTCGCGTCCGCTCAACACCTTTACGGTATCGTTGCGGCGAATATCAATTCGCTTGTGTGCAGTTGTCGTTGCTGTAGCCATAAATAATTCCAGTTTCCAGGTTTCCAGGTTTCAATGTTTCAAGTCTCGGATCACGCAAACTGCGAAACCTTGAAACTTTCGAAACTTTGAAACCTGCTCTTATAAAACTTCCGGCGCCAAACTCACAATCTTCAAAAACTTCTTCTCGCGCAACTCTCTGGCCACCGGACCGAAAACGCGCGTTCCAACCGGCTCGCCGGCGTCATTGATCAAGACCGCCGCATTCGAATCGAAGCGGATGTAAGTCCCGTCGCGCCGCCGGTGCTCCTTGCGGGTACGTACGATGACCGCTTTCACGACGGTGCCTTTTTTTGTCTGACCCTCCGGCGCCGCTTCTTTCACGCTGGCCGTGACCACATCACCCAGGCCCGCCCGCAGGCCGGTCGATCCGCCCAACGGCAGGATCATCTGCAGTTTGCGGGCGCCGCTATTGTCGGCGACTTCGAGCATGCTTCGCATCATTACGGTCATAAGAAATCTCCATGCCGGGCAGTTAGCACTTAGCATTTGGCCTGAGTGATCTAACTGACGCCAGCCGCCGGATTTTAACCAAGTGCCAAATGCCAAGTGCCGAATGCTGCCTACTTCTGCTCCACGACGTCCGCTACTTCCGGCACCAGCGCGGTCTTGCGCACAATCTCTTTCAGCTTCCAGCGCTTCAACTTCGAAAGCGGACGCGTCTCCTCGAGCCGCACCACGTCTCCAATATGCGCTTCGTTCTTCTCGTCGTGAGCGTAGAACTTCTTGGCCTTCGAAATCACTCGCGTATACAGCGGGTGTGCCCGGCGGCGGATTACCTGCACCACAATCGTCTTGTGCATGCGGTTCGAAGTCACCTCGCCCACTACTTCCTTGCGCCTTCCGGCTGCTTTTGTCTCCGCCATTACTTCTTCTCCCCTGCCGCAGCACGCTCGTGGGCAATCGTCTTGATCCGGGCGATGTCCTTGCGCAACCCGCGCAGTTTCTTCAGGCTCTCGGTCTGTCCCATGTTGAGCTGAAACTTCAGCTTAAACAGCTGGTCGCTCATTTCCTGTTCCTGATGCCGAAGTTCTTCATCGGTCAGGTTTCTGATTTTTTCTGCTTCCATAATCTAAGCTCCCAGCTTTCGGCTCTCAGCTCTCAGCCATTCAAACCGTTTTTACTGACGGCTGATAGCTGATGGCTGACGGCTTTTTCAGTGCCCTTCGCGCTTCACAAACCTGGTCCGCAGCGGCAATTTGTGCGACGCCAGCCGCATGGCCTCAGTCGCATCCTGCAAAGTCACGCCTTCCATCTCAAACAAAATCTTCCCCGGCTTCACCACCGCCACCCAATGATCGGGCGCGCCTTTGCCCTTGCCCATACGAGTTTCGGCCGGCTTCTTGGTGACCGGCTTGTCCGGAAACAGCCGGATCCAAATCTTCCCACCGCGTTTAACGAAACGGGTCATAGCCACGCGGCTGGCTTCAATCTGCCGATCGGTGATCCAGCCCGGCTCGAGCACCTTAAGCCCGAAATCCCCAAAAGACAGTTCTGCGCCCCGCCAGGCTTTTCCGGTCATGCGCCCGCGTTGTTGCTTGCGGTACTTAACTTTTTTCGGCATCAACATAAAATCAAGCTCTCAGCCTTCTAGCTCTTAACTCAAACCCGTCGTGCGTCGCACGTCGCCGGTCGTCAGCTAGGTCGCGTGTCGCAAAAGTTCTTGGCGCACGACGCTCGACCAACGACGCACGACCCTCTTAAAATGCTCCCGCCGCCACCGGCGCTTCCCGCTTCTTGGCTGGCAGAATCTCTCCCTTATAAACCCAGCACTTCACCCCGATCACGCCATAGGTGGTGCGCGCCTCGCTGAAACCATAATCAATATCGGCCCGCAGCGTGTGCAGCGGCAAGCGGCCCTGCAGGTACCACTCGGAGCGCGCGATCTCGTTTCCATTCAATCGCCCACTCACCCGCACCTTGATTCCCTTGCAACCGAAGCGCAGCGCCGAGTCGACAGCCTTGCGCATGGCGCGCCGGAATCCAACACGCTTTTCCAGTTGCAGCGCAATCGACTCCGACACCAGTTGCGCATCGAGCTCAGGCTTGTGCACTTCCTGAATATCGATGTAAACCTCGCGATTCGTCCGCTTCTGCACTTCCTGCTTCAGCTTGTCGATCTCCGCGCCCTTGCGGCCGATGATGATCCCCGGACGCGCCGTCCTGATAATCACCCTCAGCTTGTTGCCCGGACGCTCGACTTCAATCGAGCTCACGCCCGCCGACTTGAGCTTGTCCTTCAGCTCATTCTTCAGCTTGACGTCTTCAAGCAGCAGCTTGTCGTAATCGCGCTCCACAAACCAGCGCGACTTCCACGGCTTGGTGTATCCCAGCCGGAATCCGTAAGGATGTACCTTCTGTCCCATATAGCTCCTGAACTATCTCTTCCCCGCCGTCTTCTTCCCGGCAAATTTCTTGCCCACGGCTTTTTTCTTGGCCTTCGTCCGCGGCTTGGCCGCAACCGCCTTAGCCGCCGGTTGATCTTCACCCACCACCGTCGCCAGCTCTGCGCCATTCTTTCCGCGCTCCGCCAGCGCAATTTCAATATGCGCAATGCGCCGCACGTAACGGAACGCGCGACCCATCGGAGCCGGACGTATACGCTTCATGCGAGGGCCATCGTTTGCGACCGCGTGCTTTACGTAAAGACTGTCAAGATCGACATCGACATTCTTTTCCGTGCTCATGTAGTTCGCGTTCTCGACCGCCGAGCGCAGCAGCTTTTCAACCTTCGCCGCAATGCGCTTCTTGGTGAACGCCAGGGTGTTCAGCGCATCTTCCACGCGCCGGCCCTTGATCAGCTCCAGCACCAGCCGCGCCTTCTGCGGCGACACGCGAACAAAACGGGTTTGAGCTCTAAATTCCATTTTTAATCTCAGCAATTGGCTGTTAGTTGTTAGCTCTTAGCTAAAGGCTAAAAGCTAATGGCTAAAAGCTGTTTTTAACTCTTCGGCGCCGGAGCAGATCCGCCAGCCGGAGCCACCGCTCCCGGTCCACCCGGCACACCCGCCGGACGCGCCGCCACTTCGGTCGCCGCCTTCATCGAGTGTCCCTTGAACTGGCGGGTGAAACTGAATTCGCCCAGCTTGTGCCCGACCATGTTCTCGGTGATGTACACCGGAATAAATTTCTTTCCGTTGTGCACCGCGATGGTATGACCCACCATCTCCGGGATAATCGTCGACCGCCGCGACCAGGTGCGCAGAACTTTCTTCTCATTGCGCGAGTTCATCCCCTCGATCCGCGTCGCCAGATACCCATCAATAAACGGCCCTTTTTTTGTTGAACGCATAAAGTCAGCTTCTAGCTGTTAGCTCCTAGCTTCAATCGACGACCGAAGACCGACGCCGACGACTAGCATTTGCGCACGACGCACGACCTGCGACGTGCGACTATTTCTTGCTTCTGCTCACAATAAACTTGTCCGTCCGCTTGTTATTCCGCGTCTTGTATCCCCGCGTCGGCTGGCCCCATGGCGTCACCGGATGCCGTCCGCCCGAAGTCTTGCCTTCACCACCGCCGTGTGGGTGATCAACCGGGTTCATCGAAACGCCGCGGTTGTGCGGTTTCTTACCCATCCAGCGCGAGCGTCCCGCTTTGCCGATGGTGATGTTCTCGTGATCGATGTTTCCTACCTGCCCAATGGTCGCCATGCAGTCCTGCGAAACTTTGCGGGTCTCGCCGGAAGGCAATTTCACCAGCGCGTACTCGCCTTCTTTCGCCACCAGTTGCGCCGAACCGCCCGCCGAACGCACCATCTGCGCACCCTTGCCCGGCCGCAATTCCAGATTGTGAATCGTCGTGCCCGGCGGAATATTCTTTAGCGGCAACGCATTGCCCACCAGAATATCGGCATCCGGCCCGCTCACAATTTTCGCCCCCGCTTTCAACCCATCCGGCTGCAGAATGTAACGCTTTTCGCCGTCCGCATAGGCCAGCAGTGCAATCCGCGACGAGCGGTTGGGATCGTACTCAATCGAAATCACCGTCGCCGGAATCCCCGTCTTGTCGCGCTTGAAATCGATCAACCGCAGCTTGCGCTTGTGGCCGCCGCCGCGGAACCGCATGGTCACGTCGCCCGAGTTGCGGCGCCCGCCCTGCCGCTGCTTCGGCTCCGTCAGCGGCTTGTGGGGCCGGTCGGTAGTCAGGTCCGCGCTCGAAAGCGTGGTCCGGTAGCGCAATGTCTGGGTTGTCGGTCTATAAGTCTTGATTGCCATAAAATCAGCTCTTTGCATCTAGCTTTCGTCGCAACGTCGCACGTCGTAAGTCGCACGCCGTTCTGCGCACGACCTGCGACGGACGACACACGACTAAAGGTTTTGCGCGTACTCCGGCATCTTCTCGCCGGCCCGCAGCCTTACAAACGCCTTCTTCCAATCCGGACGATACCCGGCAAACTTTCCCCGCCGCCGTTCTTTCCCCGGATAATTCGCCGTGCGCACCGAACTCACTTTCACTTTAAAGATCGACTGCACCGCTTCCTTGATCTCGGTCTTGGTCGCCTTCGGTGCCACCTGGAAGACCAGCGTGTTCTGGTTTTCCTTGATGCCCAGGCCCTTCTCGGTGATCACCGGCCGGCGAATAATCTGATATGCGGTCTTCATGTTCCTACGCTACCTCCGCCGCTTTCTTGGTGCGGGTACGCGGGCTGCGCGCCGCCTTTTTCTGCGCTTTTTTCTCGCCGTCACCTTCGCCAGCTTTGTGCTCGCGCTTCGACGACACACTCTTCAGCGAAACTTGCAGCTTCTCAATCGCCGGCTGCGAAAAAATCGCGCGGTCATAGCGCAACAGATGATAAGGATGCACCTCGCTGCTGCTGACGAGTTCTATCCCGTCAAGGTTCCGCGAGCTCAGGTGCAGATTGCGGTTTCCATGGTTCGCCACTTCCACCAGCAGCGCGCCCTTATCGACCTTCAATGAATCGAGCGACTCGCGAAACGCCTGCGTCTTCGCTTCTTTCACATCGAAGGCATTGACCACGATCAGCTTGCCGTCATTCAACTTCGCCGCCAGCGCCGAACGCAACGCCCCCAGCAATTTCTTGCGCGGGAAACGATAATCGTAAGAACGCGGTTGCGGGCCATGGACCGTGCCGCCATGCCGCCACAATGGCGACCGGATTGACCCTACGCGCGCGCGTCCAGTGCCCTTCTGCTTCCAAAGCTTTTTGCCCGCACCTGAAACCAGTTTCTTGTTCTTGGTGGCGTGGGTTCCGGCGCGTTGTGCGGCGCGGTAATGCGTGACCGCTTCGTAAAGCAGGTCTTCGTTGATCGCGCCAAAGACCTCGTCGGCGAGCTCCAGCGTGCCCACTTTTTTGCCGCTCAAATCGTGAATGTCAATCGTTGCCATATGTTTCTATGCCGTCCCTGAAGGGACTCATTCTGCTCTAACTTCTTCCCCGGCATTTCCATGCCGGCTTTCACGTCACGCCCTTCGGGCTCCGCCATCGATTCCGCCGGAGCCTTAGGTTTTACTGAAGGCTGACGGCTGATGGCTGACAGCTAGCCTTTCTTCGCTGCTCTCTTCGCCGCCTTCAACGGATCAACCGTGGCCGCGCCGGCAAATCCACGACGCTCTCGTGGCGGCTTCTTGGCTTTCATAATCACCAGATACCCGCCATTCGGCCCGGGCACGGCGCCTTCCACCACCAGCAGGTTGTCGTCTTTATCGACGCCCAGCACCCGCAGGTTGCGCACTGTGACCCGCGCATTGCCCATGTGTCCCGACATGCGCATTCCCTTGAACACCCGCGACGGAAACGCGGAGGATCCAATCGATCCTGTGACCTGAAACATCGAACCGTGCGACTTCGGGCCACCGCCAAAATGATGGCGCTTGACCACTCCCTGAAACCCTTTGCCCTTGCTCACGCCGACGATGTCGACGAATTTCTCACCGTCAAAAATCTCAACCAGCACGCGGTCGCCGGCCTTCACCGCAGTATCGCCGTCGGCCTCAATCGGAACTTCGCGGATAAACTTCACCGGCGGCACATTGTTCTTGCCGAGGTGCCCCTTCATCGGCTGGGTCAGTCGCGATTCTTTTACGAATTCCACCAAGCCAATCTGCGCCGAGTCGTAGCCGTCTTTAGTCTGCGACTTGTGTTGCGTGACCACGCACGGCCCCGCCTGCAACACCGTCGCCGGACGCACATCGCCCTTCGAATCGAAGAGCTGCGTCATCCCGACTTTTTTTCCCAAAATTCCTGCTACCTTTGCCATAATCAGCTCTTAGCCTTTAGCTTTTAGCCCCTAGTCAAACCCGCAAACAATTTTTCATTCCAAACCGCTTCAGCGGTGCGGAATCTGCTTTCCGCACGACGCCCGACCCACGACGCACGACTATTTATGTTCCTTGCCAAACGCCTTGATCTCCACATCCACTCCCGCCGGAAGATCAAGCTTCATCAATGCATCCACCGTCTGCGGCGTGGGATCGAGAATGTCAAGCAAACGCTTATGCGTGCGAATCTCGAATTGCTCGCGCGACTTCTTGTCCACGTGGGGCGAACGCAGCACCGTGAACTTGTTCTTCATCGTAGGCAATGGAATCGGGCCAGCAATCTGCGCGCCGGTGCGCTTTGCCGTAGCCACAATCTCCGTCGTCGACTGATCAAGCACGCGGTAATCGTATGCCTTCAGCCGTATCCGAATTTTCTCGTTTCCAATCACGTTTCGTTTTCCTGACCCCTTCCGGCATCTCCGGAAGGAAAGAACGTGCGGCAAGTTGCAAGCCGCAAAAAACAGCTTTTAGCTCTTAGCTTCTAGCTCAAGCCCAATCCAAGACGCTCTTGGTTTTGGCCCACGACGCACGACCACCGACGTGCGACGTGCGACGCCCTTGCTACTGAATAATCTCCGAGATCGTGCCCGCGCCCACCGTGTGTCCACCTTCACGGATGGCAAAGCGCAAGCCTTTCTCCATCGCCACAGGCGTGATCAGCTCAATCACCAGCTGCACGTTGTCCCCAGGCATCACCATCTCGGTGCCCGACGGCAACTCCGCCACTCCGGTAACGTCCGTCGTTCGCAGATAAAATTGCGGACGATATCCCTTGAAGAACGGCGTATGCCGTCCGCCTTCTTCTTTGGTCAGAATGTAAACTTCGGCCTTGAACTTGGTGTGCGGGGTAATCGATCCGCCCTTGGCCAGCACCATGCCGCGTTCAACGTCTTCTTTCGCGATGCCGCGCAACAGCAGCCCAGCGTTGTCGCCCGCCATGCCTTCGTCGAGCTGCTTCTTGAACATTTCGACGCCGGTCACAACCGTCTTGCGAGTATCGCGGAAGCCGACGATTTCAACTTCTTCGCCAACTTTCACTTTGCCGCGTTCGATTCTGCCCGTGACCACCGTGCCGCGACCCTGAATCGAAAAAATATCTTCGATCGGCATCAGGAAGGGTTTATCGAGTTCGCGCGCCGGTTGCGGTACGCTCTTGTCGACCGCTTCCATCAGCGCGTCCACCTGCTTCTCCCACTTGGCCTCGCCATTCAGCGCGCCCAGCGCCGAGAGACGAACCACCGGAACATCGTCGCCCGGAAACTGATACGACTTCAACAGCTCGCGAACTTCGAGTTCCACCAGGTCGAGCAGCTCAGGATCATCTACCGCATCGCATTTGTTAAGCGCCACGACGATATACGGCACACCAACCTGGCGAGCCAGCAATACGTGCTCACGCGTCTGCGGCATGGGACCGTCAGTTGCCGCCACAACTAGAATCGCGCCATCCATCTGCGCCGCGCCGGTAATCATGTTCTTGATGTAGTCAGCGTGGCCCGGGCAATCCACGTGCGCGTAGTGCCGGTTCGCCGTCTCGTACTCGACGTGCGCCGTAGCAATGGTTATGCCGCGCGCTTTTTCTTCCGGCGCGTTATCGATCGAATCAAACGACCGGAACACGATCTTCGGGTTATGCTTCTGCAACACCTTGGTGATCGCCGCCGTCAACGTGGTCTTCCCATGATCAATGTGACCGATGGTGCCTACGTTGCAGTGCGGCTTATTTCTCTCGAACTTTTCCTTTGCCATTTCTTCTTTCCTCTGCTCCTAATCTGTCCGTGTGGCGCGGGCGCCCTCGCCCGCGAATCCTAAAACTACTTCCCGCCCTGCGCCTTGCCAATAATCTCATCCGCCACCGAGCGCGGCACTTCTTCATATCGGCCGAAGTGCATCGAGTATTCCGCACGTCCCTGCGTCGAAGACCGCATGTGCGTGGCATAACCAAACATCTCCGCCAGCGGCACAATCGCCTTGATCACCTGCGACCCAGCCCGGTGCTCCATGCCTTCAATGCGTCCGCGGCGCGAACTCAAATCGCCCATGATCGCTCCGGCATAATCTTCCGGCGTAACCACTTCCACCGCCATCACCGGCTCGAGCAACACCGGCGACGCCTTGCGTGCAGCTTCTTTGAAGGCCATCGAACCGGCGATCTTAAACGCCATTTCGTTCGAATCAACGTCGTGGTAGCTGCCGTCGTAGAGCGTGGCTTTCACATCAACCATCGGATACCCGGCCAGAATTCCGCCTTCGAGCGCTTCTTTAATACCCTGATCGATAGGCTTGATGAATTCCTTCGGCACGGATCCGCCCGTAATGTCGTTGACAAACTCGTAGCCTGTCCCCGGCGGTTGCGGGTCGAGATAAATCTTGGCGTGCCCGTACTGGCCTTTGCCGCCAGTCTGGCGAATGTATTTGCCTTCGGCTTCTGAATGCTTGCGGATGGTCTCGCGATACGCAACCTGCGGCTTGCCGACGTTCGCTTCAACTTTGTACTCGCGCATCATGCGGTCGATGATGATCTCAAGATGCAACTCGCCCATGCCGCTGATGATCGTCTGTCCGCTATCGGGATCGGTGTGAACTTTAAAGGTAGGATCTTCCTGCGCCAGCTTGGCCAGCGCCATGCCCATCTTTTCCTGATCAGCTTTCGTCTTCGGCTCAACCGCAACCGAAATAACCGGTACCGCAAACGTGATGGATTCAAGCGTGATCGGATGTTTCGGATCGCAAATGGTGTCACCGGTTGAAACGTTCTTCAATCCAACTGCAGCGCAAATATCGCCAGCCAGAATTTCCTGGATGTCTTCGCGCTTGTTGGCGTGCATTTTCAGCAATCGCCCAATGCGTTCGTTTCTCTGAGTGCGCGAATTCAGCACCGATTCGCCAGACTTCAGCTGCCCGGAATAAACCCGGATAAACGTCAACTGCCCGACGAACGGGTCAGCCATGATCTTGAAGGCCAGCGCCGAAAACGGCTCGTTATCAGAAGCTTTGCGAGTGATGGTCGTGCCTTTGTCGGGATCCATGCCGTGAGTTTCCGGCACATCCAGCGGCGACGGCAGGTAATCAACGACCGCATCGAGCAGCGGCTGAATGCCTTTGTTTTTGAATGCAGTTCCCACCACCACCGGAAAAACTTTTAACGCAATCGTCGATTTGCGCAGCGAAGCTTTCAGCTCAGCCGCAGAAATTTCTTCGCCTTCCAGAAACTTGTGCAACATTGCGTCGTCATTCTCGGCGACACTCTCAACCAGTTGCGCGTGGAAGGCTTCAGCTTTCTTCTTCAAATCGGCGGGAATTTCTTCGGTGATGTACTCAGCCCCCAGCGTCTCGTCATTCCATAGGATCGCGTTCATGTTGACCAGATCAACCACGCCTTTAAACTTGTCTTCTTGTCCGATGGGAATTTGGATTGGGACTGGCTTGGCATTCAGGCGCTTGCGCAGGGTATCGACTGCATGCTCGAAATCAGCGCCCATCTTGTCAATCTTGTTGATGAAACAAATTCGCGGCACACCATACTTATCAGCCTGCCGCCAAACTTTTTCCGACTGCGGCTGCACCCCATGCACCGCGTCGAACACAGCCACTGCACCGTCCAGCACGCGCAGCGAGCGTTCAACTTCGGCGGTGAAATCGACGTGGCCCGGGGTATCAATAATGTTGATGCGAATGTCGCGCCAGGTGCAGGTGGTTGCAGCCGACGTAATCGTGATGCCGCGCTCCTGCTCCTGCTCCATCCAGTCCATGGTTGCAGTGCCTTCGTGGACCTCGCCCAGCCGGTGCGTCCTCCCCGTATAAAAAAGGATGCGCTCGGTGGTGGTGGTCTTGCCCGCATCAATGTGGGCCATGATTCCGATATTTCTGCACCGCTCTAATGGAACTGTTCTGGACACAGCTTTCTTTCTGTCGTCCTTGCGGACATCCTGATCGCCAGCGATATTTGCCGGGGTACTCATAAAAATCAGCTTCCAGCTCTTAGCCTTTAGCTCTTAGCTTGAACCCTTTGGCCTTAGCTAATTGCTAAATGCCAAGTGCTAATTGCCGCTCTACCACCGATAATGCGCGAACGCCTTATTGGCCTCCGCCATTCTGTGTACATCTTCTTTCTTCTTGATTGCCGCGCCTTTTCCATTGGCGGCGTCCAGCAATTCATTACTCAACTTGTCGATCATGCCCTTCTCGCCGCGTCCGCGCGAGTAAGCCACCAGCCAGCGGATCGCCAGCGAAGTCCTGCGATCGGGATTCACTTCGACCGGCACTTGATAGTTCGCGCCGCCCACTCGGCGGCTCTTCACTTCGAGCAGCGGCTTGGCATTTTCAACGGCTTTGGTGAAGAGCTTCAGCGGTTGGTCTCCGCCTTTTGCTTCCAGGCGCTTCAGGGCTTCATAAAAAATCCCCTCGGCCGTGCTCTTCTTGCCTTGCCACATCATTGAGTTGACGAACTTCGTCACCAGGTCGGATCCATAAACCGGGTCCGCTTCAACCGTGCGCTTTGGAACATGTCCTTTACGAGGCATATAACTCCAGGTTTCAAAGTTTCAAAGTTTCAGAGTTTCAAGGTTTCTGAAACCTTGAAACCTTCGAAACCTTGAAACTTGCTTTTTATCCCTTTTTCGGTCGCTTCGCTCCATACTTCGAGCGGCCCTGCATGCGGTTCGCGACGCCCACAGCGTCCAGCGTTCCGCGAATCACGTGATAACGCACGCCCGGCAGATCTTTCACGCGGCCCCCGCGGATCAGCACAATCGAGTGCTCCTGCAGGTTGTGGCCGACGCCAGGAATATACGTCGTCACTTCAATTCCATTGGTCAGCCGCACACGCGCCACTTTGCGCAGCGCCGAGTTCGGCTTTTTCGGCGTTTGCGTGTACACCCGAGTGCAGACGCCGCGCTTTTGCGGGCACGATTGCAGCGCCGGGCTCGCAGTCTTATACCGCGGACGCTTTCTTCCCGACTTAACCAACTGATTAAAAGTAGGCACTCTGGCCGCTCCTTCGCAGCGTCACGCCTTCGCGCACAAAAATGCGCGCGAATCGTTCACTCACAATCCTATTTCCCAGATGGTTTCCAGGATTCAGGGCTGAATGGCTGCGCCATTCATACTTCCGGCCACACCCTCACCGGAGAATTTATTTTCCCTTTGACAGGTCTGACGACGGTGGCTCCAGGCCCGCTTTAAATCAATAAAGCCGGAGGCGCTCCGTTTCGCCAGCATCGCTCTGCATAATCTCCCTTGAAGGAGCGGTTCGCAGAACGTTTCAGCGAGGGGTCTTCAACTTTCTGAAGACTTTATCTAAAGCTCTTTGCGCTTTATCGTGTCTTACCACAAAGCAGAACTTCAGGACACAATACAGGCAAGCCAATTAAAACTCGCGGAACTGTTTAAATATAGCAATCAAGAAAGCAGATCGTCAACCCGCTGATTTCGCGCATCTCACAATTTATGCATTAGCTTTGGAGCAGTGAGCGGCGAGCAAATTGACTGAGGACACCTCATAGCTCATGCTCGCAACTCACAGCTCGCCGCTGCTTGCTGAAAAAATGATCAGCCTCTACACTGAGAGTTTTCCAGAACAGGCAAGGCATTCTTTTTTGAAGGGTTTCATGGGAAAGTTCTTTTCCGCTATTTCTTTGGCTTTTCTAATCATCGCTTGCGTGCTTCTGCCTTCGTGCGGCAGCAGCAGCCCCACAACGATCTCACCCGAGATTCCTCCAACCGGCGTCACACTCAGCCCTGGCCCCAACGTTTCCCTCGAGGTTGGCCACGGCGTAGCCTTCAGTGCGACTCCTCTTGCGGATAAGTTCACCTACCAGTCCACTAATACGGCGGTCGTGACCATCGCCACTAACGGGCAGGCTTGTGCCGGGACCTGGGATTCCTTGGCCGTCCCTGAAGTGTGCACTCCCGGAAATCCCGGCATCGCGCAGGTCACCGCATCCAGCCTCGGCATAACCAGCCCGCCAGTCACGATTTACGTTCATGCCGCGATCACGAGCATCGCCATAACCAAAGTTCCCGGCCAGCCACAAACTCTCAGGACAGATTGCATTTCGAAGGGGACCGTTCACGGTCCTGAAAAATGGCTTTTCGAGGCCAGCGCCTTCAACGGAAGCACCGATATCACTTCCTCTGTCGGACCGTTTTCTTTTCAACAGATTAATCCAGGCTCATCCAACATTGTGACGCTTAGCAAGCCGCCCACTGGCGCTCAGGGATGCCTTCTTAGTCCGCAAGGCCAATGTCTGAATCAGGAAATTGTGACTGCTACCACTCCCGGCGTCGGTCAGATCTATGCGTCAGCCGGTACATTTGTCGGCCAGCCAATCTCCGTTGAAACCTGCCATGTGAACAGTATTACGATTGCGGCAGCGCCTGGCAACGACCCCTCGATTACTTCATTCCTGGTCAATACCAGCACTTCCACCACGCTGAATGCGACCGTAACCGATATTGCAAATCAGGACGTCACCGGCGTGCCGCTCACCTGGAGCACTTCGAACCCAGTATCGGTCGGCGCTTCCGGCGTTTCGACGGGATCTGTCTTCGGCAGCGTTGGCACCGCTAATGCATCTGGGGCTGGACAAGGCACGGTGATTGCATCCTGCACTCCGCCGACGTGCAATGCGGGAATCAATCCGACGCTCCCCATTTATCCCCAGGCTGCTTTCAATTTTGACGTCCGCAACACCAGCTCAACCGCCGCGAGTCCGACGGTTTACGTCACCACAACCGGCTGTAACACCACCACCGCCACCTGCACCCCCACACTAGTTTCTATAACCAGGCCTTCGACAACTGCCGCTTTTGTCGCTGGCACTCCGGTTGCATTGTTGTCCACGCCGAACTCTTTTGTCTTCGACAACAACGGCGGGAATGCCTACTTGGGGGTCGATTCGACAAACTTCAACCAAAATGGTCTGATGATTTTTAGCGGCAGCGCCGTAACTCAGGTGCGCAAAGCCCCGGGAAAAGTGCTCGCCATTTCTCCGGACCGAAACTCGGCCGTCATCTCCGACACGTTTGATTCGCCGAATCTGCTGTTTATCTGCAATAGTTGCTCGGCCTCCCCGAGCGTTACTACTCTTCAGATCAGCGGGGCCACCGCCGCCGCCTTCTCGCCAGACAGTTTGAAGGCATACATCCTGGCGGGAAATAGTCTCTACGTTTATTCCAAGCTCGATCCGTTACAAACCATCAGTCTAGGCGGCGCGGGCAACGATGTTGCCTTTCATCCCGAGGGTGGTTTCGCTTACGTAGCCGGCCCTGCCACTGCTATCAAGCCCTATCGCACCTGCGACAACACTCAGATCTCCGCCGGCACTGTGAACACGGCCAACAGTCCGCTGCTAATTCGCCCTCTACCCGACGGTTCCACTCTGCTCGTGCTTGACCCGCCCGACATCGATCTCGTAAGCGTGACTTCGCTTACCGCTCTCGACTGCAGCGGCACCGTAACTGACAGTACCAATTCTTTTGATCTCGGCGAAGGCAGCTTCATCCCCGCTCAATTCTTCGTCTCGCCGGACGGATCAACCGCCTACATTCTCGGAAATTCGTCCGCCGGAACGCCGCCGTCACGCCTGCCGTTCGTCATGGTATTCAACGTAAACACGCAGAGCACTTCGGTACTGTCGCTCTCGAATGGCGCTACGCCGCTGTCGGCATCGCTTTCGCCCGACGGGAAATTATTATTCGTTGGCGCCGATGATGGCACCCTGCACGTCATCGACACCACTTCCGGCCTCGATACGCAGCAGGTGACTTTCCCGTTCCCCACCAATGAATTGTGCTTCGGCCCCGGAAATCCGCTGACCCAGGTTCCGCTTTCGCAGGTCAGCATTTCCGCCGTTTCGCAAAGCGGTTCTACTTGGGCATACACCTATTCTGTGATCTCCGGACCAGTCCTGAAAATCGGGCAAAGCATCACCATCGCGAACATGTCCGTCGGCGGAGACAACGGCACCTATACGATCACCGGTTTCGGCACCGATTCCGCCGGCAATCCGACATTCCTGGTCACCAACTCAAACGGCGCATCCGCAACAAATCAGAGCGGCACCGGCACCGTTCCTATTTCCTGCAACCCCGACATGGTTGCAGTCAAGCCGTAAATGATCCAATGTAGCGGTGGGCGTGCACGTCCGCACCTAAAGCTGACTTGCTTGCGAACTCCTCTGTGTGTTTTCCTCGGTGAAACTCTGTGTCCTCTGTGGTTAAGGCTTTTTTAAATCTTCTCCACGACCTATCACCTCTGAACAGCCCGCGAAGCCTCCAGCTCTTTCCCGATGCTATCGAGCACCCCATTAATAAACTGCGCCGACTCGGGAGCTGAAAATTTCCGCGCGATCTCAATGGCTTCATTAATGATCACCGCGCGAGGCGTTCCAGGAAATCCCACCATCTCCGCTACGGCGGCGCGCAGCACATTTCGATCAACAGCAGCCATTCGATCCATGCGCCAGTTCTCGGCGTGGGCTTTGATCAACTTGTCAATGTCGGCGCTGCGATCCTGCGCCACGCGAAATATATCTTCCGCAAAGCCCTGCACCTCGCGCTCAACGTCGCCACGCCCTTGCCAAAATGTTTTGCGTACGTCGTCGCCCAGCTGTTGGCCAAGATCAGCCTGAAACAGCATCTGCAAGGCCAGTTCGCGGGATTTGCGGCGGGTGCCCATAGGAAAAAGCGTCGTGCGTCGTTGGTCGTCCGTCGCACGCAAGAGCGTGATGAACGACACGCTCATGTTCAGTTTACAGGAAGAAAAATTATGACGACCGTTTGCGGCGTTTGCCTTTGCTCTCGACGCGCGACGCACGCCCCACGACGCTTTTGCTGACGGCTGATGGCTGACGGCTGACGGCTTTCTTCAGATTCCCCATCTCCACCGCCGCCAGCGCCGCTTCAAACCCCTTGTTCCCCATCTTCAGCCCGGCGCGATCAATCGCCTGTTCGAGATTCTCACAAGTGAGCACTCCGAACGCGTGCGGTACTCCCGTCTCCTGCGCCGACTGCCCAATCCCGCGCGTAACTTCGTTAACGATGACATCGTAGTGCGCCGTGTCCCCGCGAATCAGGCATCCCAGGCAGATGATCGCGTCGTATTTTTTGGTTTCCGCCAGCGTGCGCGCCGCCGACGGAATTTCAAAAGATCCAGGCACGCAGACAATCTCGATGTCGTTCTCGCGCGCGCCCGATCGCACCAGCCCGTCATACGCGCTTCGCAGCAACCTGTCAGTAATAAATTCGTTGAAGCGGGAAACAACAATTCCGAAGCGCAGACCGCTCGCGCCCAATTTTCCAGCAACCGTCTTCCTCCGAATTTTTTCTTCGATTTTCTTCTCCGTGGCTCCGTGTCTCCGTGGTGAGATGGGGTTCATCCGTGGAATTCGCAATGATCGATAGAAACGCTTTATTTTCCCTTAAATTGCGCCTGCCGTTTCTCCAAAAACGCCGTCGTCCCTTCTTTCTTATCTTCGGTCGCGCACGCCGCTCCAAACAACACCGCCTCCAGATAAAGCCCCTCGGCCAGCGGCATCTCCATGCCTTTATTCACCGCTTCCATCGTGTACTGCACCGCGAGCGGCCCATTAGCGATGATCTTCCCCGCAATCGCTTCCGCACGCGAAATCAGCTCCGCCGCCGGAACAACTTCATTCACCAACCCAATCCGATGCGCCTCCTGCGCGCTGATCATTTCTCCTGCAAGCAACAGTTGCATCGCAATCCCCTTGCCCACCAGCCGCGGCAATCGCTGCGTGCCGCCGTAGCCCGGAATAATCCCCAGCTTCACCTCAGGCTGCCCGAGCTTCGCATTATCGCTCGCGAGACGCATGGTACAGGCCATCGCAATCTCGCACCCGCCGCCCAGCGCGAATCCGTTAATGCAAGCAATCACCGGCTTACCCAGGTTCTCAATCAGGTTGAGCACGCTCTGCCCGCGGTGCGTGTACTCCTTGCCCGACACCGCGTCGTGCTTCGCCAGCTCGCCAATGTCCGCGCCAGCAATAAACGCCTTCTCGCCCGACCCAGTCAAAATGACGACCCGCACCCCGGCATCATTCTTAATGTCATGAAACGCCGCCCGCAGCTCTTCCATGGTGGCCATGTTGAGCGCATTCAGCACCTTCGGCCGGTTCACAGTGACGTAAGCAATCGCATTTTTCTCTTCGAAGAGAATGTTTGAAAAGTTCATAAGTTCAAAACCCGCCACGGATCAACACGGATTCTTCCGAATCAAACAAAAGCAATTGCTTTCTCCGTGCCTCCGTGTCTCCGTGGTGAAAACGCTTTTTATATCTGCGTTAATCCGCGCAAATCCGTGGCCAGGACTTTATAGCTTATTCACGCGAGGATTATTCGGGTCCGCATAATCGTAAAACCCCTTCCCCGACTTCCGCCCATACCACCCGGCCATTACCAGCCGCTTCAGCAGCGGCGGCGATGCAAACCGCTGATCTTTAAACTCGTCAAACATCACGTGCGTAATGTAATAAGTCGTATCAAGGCCGACGAAATCCAGCAGCGTGAAAGGCCCCATCGGATACCCGCAGCCCAGCTTCATCGCGTTATCAATGTCCTCAATCGAGCCCACGCCCTCTTCATATGCCCGGATGGCGTCGAGCATATACGGCACCAGCAGCCGGTTCACAATGAATCCCGTCGAGTCTTTCGCGCGCACCGGAACCTTGCCCAGCTTCTTCGCAAACTCGTAAGCCGCCTCGTAAACGTCTGGAGCAGTGGCGATAGTCCGCACCACCTCAACCAATTTCATCAGCGGCACGGGATTAAAAAAGTGCAGCCCAATAAATCGTTCCGGCCGT
Organism: uncultured Acidobacteriota bacterium; assembly: GCA_963702345.1. Taxonomy (GTDB): domain Bacteria; phylum Acidobacteriota; class Terriglobia; order Terriglobales; family Acidobacteriaceae; genus Gp1-AA145. Next base: position 213,050 of record CAVPCD010000006.1, read on the forward strand.
TTGGTCGCAGTCATCAACTCGGTAATCGAAATCGAAGAAGTGTTCGAGGCGAAAATTGCCGTCTTCTTCACCACGCCATCGAGCGCAGCATACATCTCTTTTTTCGTTGGGACGTTCTCGATGATGGCTTCAATCACGATGTCGCAATCTGCGAGATCGACAGCCTTGGTCGTGCCCTTAAGCCGCCCCAGAATATCTTTCTTTTGTTGCGCAGTAATCCCGCCCTTCTCCGGCGGCCGCTCGGCAAATTTCGTCAGCGATTTCTCAATCCCCGCAAAGCCTTTGTCCAAATATTTCTGTTCAACTTCGAGGACAGTGGTCTCAAACCCAGCCATCGCCGCCACTTGCGCAATACCCGACCCCATCAGCCCGCAACCCAAAACTCCAACTTTCTTAATTTCCATAAGAGGCCCTTATCAGAAAAAACACTAAGTGTTTATTTTTAGTGAAGCATCAAACTTTTACCGCAACTGCCAGCGCCTCGGATCGCGTCTGCCGTGGAAGCACGCGATTACCACAATCCGATGCTCCTGAACTTCAAAGAATATTCCGTACGGAAACCGCCGCACTCCCGCCCGGCGACGGCCTCGGTGGACGACAGGAAATTGCAACGGATGTCCCGCGATTACCTCAACTGTTGCTTCGACCGCCAACGCGAAACGCTCACCAAGCTGCAGGCGAATGTTGTCATACCAGGCCCGCGCGTCCAGCAAGTCCTCGTTCGCCTCTGGAATCCAAACGACAGGCAGCATCACGGTTTCTTAAACAGATTCGACCTGACTTGCTGCCACGGGATGACATCCGAAGGGTTTTGCTCCTGCCGAGCAATTCGGTAATCAAGCTCCGCCCGTTGCGCATCCGTCAACGAAACCGCGTCCGCTTCCAGGCTTTCCCATACCGTGTCCAGCAGTTCCGCCTTCTCCGCAGCGGACAGACTGTTGATTTGGCTTCGCAAATCACTCATACGCCTTCAACCCTAGCGCGCTTTCATCGCGGTGGCAAGCATTAGCAGGTGCCGTAAAACGCCAACTGTCTTAATTTCCGTTACAACTTCCTTTGCCATGGAATTGACACGACTGAGAGAATGTCAATCCTCTAGCTGTGCAGAGACTAAGTCCGCAAACTTCGCTGCGTATGCCGCATTCTTTGGCATATCGCGATATTTGCGGTCGAGATTTGTGGATAGCAGGTCGTAAACGAGTCTTCGTGCTCCTCGTCGACATAAACGACCCTGACGATTGCTCTCTCGCCATCAGCTAGGGCAATGCGAACAACCCGCCCTTTGTGATCCTTCAGCAGCCGGGAGGAGGGATTGCTCTCGATCGCGTATGCAAACACGAACAGACCCAGTTGACCGTCCGCGAAGACCTTATCCCGGCACCGCACACGAGAAAATGGTGCAAAAGCCCAGCTTTGATCTTTCGGGAATATTGTCGGTAACCTCGAAAATGTCGCCACCGATCTGCACGGCCCGGACCGGACTCCAACACTCAGTACCCTCGCCCACGAGGGGCATGTAAATTGTTTTCTCCACACTCTCTAAACGGGATTTCTCCGTGCCTCCGTGTCTCCGTGGTGAAAAGGTCTTAATTGAAGTTCTCCACCACCATCGCAATCCCCTGCCCGCCGCCAATACACGCCGTCGCCAGCCCATACTTCTTCTTCCTCCGCCGCAGCTCGTTCAGCAATGTAATCACCAGCCGCGTCCCCGTCGCGCCCAGCGGATGCCCCAGCGCAATCGCGCCGCCATTCACGTTCACTTTTTCGCGATCCAATCCAAGCTGCTTTTCAACCGCCAAATACTGGGCCGCGAACGCTTCGTTTACTTCGATGAGATCTATGTGCTCAAGGGTCATGCCAGCTTTTTGCAATGCAATCTTTGTCGCTGGAACAGGCCCGCTACCCATGATCTTTGGATCAACACCCGCCACCCCCCAGCTCACAATCCGCCCCAGCGGGTCCATATTCCGCTTCCGCACCTCGTCGAGCGACATCAACACCACCGCGGCCGCGCCATCCACAATCCCGCTGGCGTTTCCCGCCGTCACCGTGCCGTTTTTTCCAAATGCCGGCTTCAGCTTCGCCAAACCTTCCATCGTGGTCTGCGGACGCCTGTGGTCATCCTCAGTCAGCGACTCACCGGTTGGCTCGCCCTTCGAATTCCTCAGCGCCACCGGAACCAGCTCTTCCTGAATGCGCCCGGCTCTGTAGGCGTCGTCAGCACACTTCTGCGAGCGCAGCGCAAACTCATCCTGCATCTCGCGCGTAACCCCATGCTGCGAACCATACAGCTCAGCCGTGTTCGCCATATACGAACCGCAATAACTATCGAGCAGCGCCACCATCAGCGAATCTTCCAGCTTGCCGCCCGGCGCCAGCGCAAATCCATCGCGTCCGCGAATGGAAAACGGCGCCTGCGACATTGCCTCCATCCCTCCGGCCAGAACCGTAGTCGCCTCTCCCAACTGGATCATCTGCGCCGCATTTACAATCGACTGCATGCCGCTCCCGCACAACCGGTTCACCGTCAGCGCCGGAATCTCGATCGGCAATCCCGCCCGCAAACCCACGTGCCGCGCGCCATACAGCGCATCACCCGAAGTCTGTTGCGCATTCCCGAAAATAACGTGCGCGAACTCTTCAACATTCAGTTTGGACCGCTCAATCGCGCCCTTGGCTGCAATCGCGCCCAATTCCTGTGCGGTAAAGTCTTTCAGCTTGCCGCAATAGCGGCCAAACGGCGTGCGCGCGCCGCTCATAATTGCTACATCGCCTGGTTTAAGCATGAGAACCTGCAGTCAGAAGGATTCTAAATAGCGTGGTGAACATCGTAGTTTATCAGGGATGCAAGAACCTATGCGGAATCGAGGTCTGCTCGTACCCGCAAGCAATTTGACCGCAAGATTCGGATAGCAGAAACCTGCGTCACGTTCTACCATTTGCACATGTTCCTTCGCCGCCAGCGGCAATTCTGAATCGACTCGCGCCTCAACTTCGTCTTATTAGCTAACGCACTCGGCTGACCATGTCGTCAACTTCTTCATCCCGCGCCATGCTGATCCTGAACTTCGGCCTGGTTTACATCTTCTGGGGATCGACCTATCTCGCCATCGACATCGCAGTCGAACACATTCCTCCCGCCCTGATGTGCGCCACCCGCTTCACCATCGCCGGCATCATCATGCTCGGCTATTGCCTGTTGCGCGGAGAGAACATCCGCTACAGCGCGAAAAAACTGCTGCAACTCGCAATCATCGGGAACCTGCTGCTGATGGGCGGCAATCTTACGCTTTCCTACGCCGAGCAGTACATCCCCAGCGGCCTGGCCGCGCTGTTGGTCGCCTGCATTCCGTTGTGGTTTGTGGTCCTCGATTCGCTGATGCTCGGCCATCACCGCATCTCGGGCCGCGCTATGATCGGCCTGGCTCTGGGATTCGCCGGCACCCTGGTTCTCCTCTGGCCGCAACTCAGCGCCACCGGTGAAATTGGCCGCCGTCAACTCTGGTGGTCGCTGGCACTCATCTTTGGAGCCCTCAGCTGGGCCTTCGGCTCGGTGCTCTCAAAAAAATGGCAGTCCGGTCCTCCCACATTCGCGGCCACCGCATGGCAGGTGTTCTTCGCAGGAATGGGAAACTCAGTCTTCGCGCTGCTGAACCGCGACTACACCCGAGCGGTCTGGACTCCCCGCGGCATAGGCGCAGTCGTGTACCTGATCATCGGCGGGTCCCTCATCGGGTACACCGCCTACATCTACATTCTGAGTCGCGCCCCCGCAGCGAAAGTCTCGACCTATGCATATGTAAATCCAGTAGTCGCAGTTTTCCTGGGATGGCTGGTCCTGCACGAAAAGATCGACGCCTTCATCCTAGCCGGAAGCGCGATCGTGATTGCATCGGTAATAGTAGTAACCAGCGCCAGCGTCACCAAGAAGTCAAAGCCGCTACAGATGTCCGAGGCCACCGCCGACTAGTCCGCTACGACTGTCCATGTGGGTCGGGCACTCCTGTCCGACCTGCACTACCTACAACTCATCGGTGCCCCACCCTTCCTGCGTTTTTTGCGGGAGAGCTTGCCCTGAGCGCAGTCGAAGGAGTGGGGCCTTTGACTTTTTGTGGGGACAGCCGCCCCTCGGCTGTCCATCCTGCTGACCCAGTGCTAAACTCTCGCCGTGACAAAGTTCCTGCTCGCATTAGCCTTAATCGGAGTCTCCGGCCCATTGTGCGGGCAGGAAATTCCCCGTCCTGCTGTGCCCGATCAACTAAAAGCGCCGGCAAATGAAGACGTAATTCTCGTCGCCCACGCCACCGGCTCGCAAATCTACACTTGTGAACTTTCCGGGAGCAGATATGGCTGGAAATTAAAAGCCCCCGACGCGGAGCTTCGCGATTCGCAAGGAACGATCGTCGGCCATCACTTTGCCGGACCGACTTGGAAGCACAATGACGGAAGTGAAGTCATCGGCAAAGCCGTCGCTAAGGTCGATTCACCCGACGCAAATTCAATCCCCTGGCTCCTGGTCACTGCAACCGATCATTCAGGGAACGGTGCCTTCACCCGCGTGACTACAATCCAGCGAATCCATACTCACGGCGGCCAACCACCTCAGGCCGCTGACTGCAACCCGTCAAAACTGAACAGCGAAACCAAAAGCGCATACACCGCCGATTACTACTTCTACGCCTCGCACGTCGACTAAGTGGAATTAAGACCGACTTCAAAATAAAAAAGGCCACGCTGCTTTCGCAGCGTGGCCTTCAACCCAACCCTAAAATTGGTTCCACAAAAACTGGTTATAAACCTCGTGGTGATACTGCACCTCCGGCGCCTTCACAAACGTCCCCAGCTGCCTCGGACAGCGATCCGCCGAAGCTTGCTTCAGATCGGCGTAGCGGCCCTTCACGTCTTCGCCGAGAATCTTGTCGATCCACGCCGACTTCTTGAAGTCTTCAAGCGCCGTATAAATGTTGTCGGGCAAATAGCGCTCCGCCTGGCGCAGGTTCTTGATCTTCGACGTCGTCCCATCCACCCCGCTCTTGAAGATCGAGTAAAGCACCATATACGGATTCGCATCCGGACTCACCGACCTTACTTCCACGCGCATGCTCTTGTCATTGCCGATCGGAATGCGCACCATCGACCCGCGATCGACGGCCGAAGCCTTGATCTGGTTCGGGGCCTCAAAGTGCGGATCCAGCCTGCGATAGGCATTCACGCTGGCATTCAGCAGAAGGCAGATGTCATTGCCATGGCTCAAGATTTTGTCCACGAACGACCACCCCAGCTTGCTGAGTTTCTCCTCGCCCTTCGCGTCCCAGAAAAGGTTCTTGCCGCCCTTGCTGATCGAAACATTGGTGTGCATGCCGCTGCCGTTCACCCCCACCACCGGCTTCGGCAGAAACGACGCCGTCATCCCCAACTTGGTCGCCACCTCCCGGCAGATCAACTTATACAACTGGATCTGGTCCGCCGCCGCCACCACCTCGCCATATCCATAATTAATTTCAAACTGCGACGGCGCGACCTCAGGATGGTCTTTCTCATTCTGAAATCCCATCGCCCGCTGCACTTCCGCCGACAAATCGATAAAATTGCGCAGCGGATCGCCGGGCAGCGAGTGATAGTACCCGCCGGTGTTCACGTATTCGAACTTGCCGGTCTCGGTATAGTGCTTCTCCGCGTCGGTGCCCTTGAACAGAAAGCCTTCAATCTCATTGGCCGCGTTCAGCGTGTAACCTTCGTCGGCATACAATTTCTCGGCGTATCCCTTCAACACACCGCGAATATCGGCCGCATACGACCCGCCCTGCTTCTCGATCACCTCGCCAAACACCATGACTTTGCCGGGCCCAAAAAAATCCGCCGGCGCCCAGTAAAACGCCGACCAGTCTATGCCCAGGCGCAAATCGCTTTCTTTCTGCGCGGTAAATCCCCGGATCGACGACCCGTCAAAAGTAAGATTGTCCCAGCTCTTGATCAGAAATTTCTTGTCATAGTCGAGCATGTGCAACCGGCCTTCAAGATCGCTGAACAGCACGGTCACCGCCTTGATCCGCTTTTCGTCGGTCAAATATCTGATCCGGTGCTCCCGTATGTTTTCAGACGGAATGCGGTTCTTGCGCTGCTCTTTCGCCTCCAGATTCAACTCTTCCAGTTCGTCGTACGACAGCGCGAGAAAATTCCTCAGTTCGTTGGACAATGTGTCTCCTTTTTATGGGTAGCCGCATTTATGAATAGCCGCAGCAGGCCGATTTACGCGACCCGATAGATTATCCGGCGCGAAGCAACCGCGCCAATCAAAATGCGTAATGGGGAGCATCAATCATTCTTATGGAAGCGGCCCGTGTGGTGAGGGCACTCCATGTGATCCCCAACCCGCCAAGTACTTCCGTAATCCCTCGCCGTGGAATTCCCTATGTCCCCGCTTAGATCCAGCAAATACTTCTGCCATGAAGCATCTTTCTATCTCGGCCGCGCTGCTGGTCTGCGCTTTCGCCACCATCGCAAGCGCGCAAGACAATCGCGTTTTCAACTGGACTCCCGCCAACAGCGAGACCGTCCCCATGGAGCCCGCCAGCCTGCACGCCGGCCGCACTTATCATCCCGAAGCCGGAGGCGGCAATCTGCACGTTGGCATCGAGTCGCGATATCCGGTCACCGTCGCCATGGCCTGGGCCGACGAATGGAACGCCGCGATGCAGAATCCTAACGCTCCCGTGAATTTCAGCTTTCTCTGCATCCAGGAGCACGTCACCAACGCGGTTTACGAGTGCCATCTCCCATCCGAGCGGCCCATGGTTATCACCTTCCGCGACGAGCGCAGGCCGCAGAAGCCGGTGGTCGCGACCATTGGCGCAATCCTCGGCCCTGGCGCCCGGCAATTCATTCCCACCGACGATGTCCACATCCAGTACTACAGCTGGAGTTGCGTGGACAATTGCATCCTGCCCGAATTTCACTGGCGCCGCATCCTGAACGAAAAATATGACGTCACGACCGTGCCCAAAGTTTACAGCCTGATGACCCCCGACCACGACGACCAGAAACTCAGCGTAAAGATCAAGTCGCCCATTCCGATGACAGTCGCGCTGCTACCGTCGCATCTCGCCGACCAGGTCTACGATAAGACCGTCAGCCTCACCGACGCCCTCGACCAAACCGGATGCAAGGAACGCGGCGTGCAGTCAATGACCTTCAATTGCTCGTTCAACGTAGCCAACGGCACGCAAACCCTGCTCATCCTCCCCGACATCACCTTCTCCGGACACAAGAAAGCCAACGTCGAGGTGAATACCGTGAAGTGCGTAGAGCACTGCTACCTGCTGGACCCGCCGCCCAATCCGTAGAGCAAGGCTCCGCCGCTTAGAACGGGACCAGCGCCTCGTCTGGGCCGTCGATTTCGTCTTTGGCCTCTAAAAATTCTTCACTCCATGGTTTCCCGGAACACTCGGGACATTCGTCAATCGTGTTGCCAACAGCGAAACAGTGATAGCAGGTCCCGTCGGAGCTGGTGCCGGGGAACTTCTTACACGTCTTGCAGGGCTTGAAAAACTCGCGTTCGATCGCCCGGTGCTCACCCCATAGTTCGCGCTCACAGATGATGCACATATTTCCTGCCTCCAAGGGAGTCCTTCACGGCGAATTCTGTTGGGCGTCAATATAATCCCATCCCCTTCCCCCGGCTCAACAAAAGAGAGTCGATGCCGCTTTATTGCAGATATCCGTTCCAAAAACGGAAAAAGCCACGCTGCTTTCGCAATTTGGCTTTTTTTGCGCCAGCAACGACCGCAGTTTAATCCTGAGCGAAGTTGAAGGATCCCCGCACTTTCGCGTGCGGACGTGAAACAAAGGGGACCATGCCACCAAAATCCCGAGTGTTTCTTTGGGAAGGAATTTAGCTTCGGTGTTCGCGACGAGAAACCTTCGCCTCCGGGGCAACTCAACCTCGGTATAGCCGCCGGGTCGCGCGAGGTTGACCGCTTCCACCACCAGCCGAATATAGGGACGAAGTCGCGGCCATTGCTGCTCGCCGAGAACAACAATCGCAATTTTCCGGTGCGACAAGTCTTGCTGGTAGCGGATGTTCTTGTCGGTCGTCAGCAGCACGTCGAAGCCAGCCGCTTCTGCGGCCGCCAGCAGTTCGCCATTCTTGAGCGTATCCCAGCCTTCCTGAGCGGCGGTGCGAACCTCATGTCCCTCCAGGTGGGAGCGGATGGGGACCGGCGTCGCCTGGTCAAAAAGGACGCGCATAAATGTAGGCCTACGACGTACAGGCAGGCGCTTTGTCGAGACTGCGGGCAGCGAACTCGATCACGGCTTTCACCTGTTCACGATCCAAGCCGTCATACCATTCCATGATGTCGTCGATATTCGCTCCCGCTTCCAGATTCTCGAAGATGGCGGACACCGGCATTCGCGTGCCTTTCAAAACCCAGGCGCCGCTCACCTTGCCAGGAATGCTCTCTACCGCCGAACACTGCGACCAATCGAGATTTGCCATGGCGCGGCTCCTTGCATAGCATAATCCTGCACATCCAAAAGGAAAAGGCCACGCTGCTTTCGCAACGTGGCCCTTATTTTATGCCGGCGACGACCTACGCTCCCACACACTTTCGCGTGCAGTACCATCGGCCCTGCGGGGCTTAACTTCCGTGTTCGGGATGGGAACGGGTGGATCCCCCGCGGTAAGATCACCGACAAAGCGGTTGGCATTTAGCCTTTAGCACTTAGCCAAAGCCCCTAGGGCCAAATGCTAAGTGCCAAGTGCTGATTGCCGAATTTCAAAGATCATGAGCACGAAGTCTCACAACTGAATAGATTGGGTTTTTCTGAGAGCTGACAGCTGATAGCTGAAAGCTTCTTCCTACTTCGGCTTTTATCGGCGCGAAGCCGTGGTCGTTCTTCCTGCTCGCACCCAATTTCTGGTGGAGAAAGAATTTGTCATCCGCCTCAGTCCAGGTTCTGACTGACGACCGACGACGTGCGACGCACGACTTCTGTTCCGAGTAAATTTTATGGTCAAGCCGAACGGGCGATTAGTACAGGTAAGCTACAGGCATTACTGCCCTTCCACCTCCTGCCTATCAACCAGGTAGTCTTCCTGGGCCCTTCTTATCCCTTACGGGTTGGGAGATCTCATCTTGAGGAGTGCTTCCCGCTTATATGCATTCAGCGGTTATCACAACCGAACTTCGCTACTGAGCGGTGCCCTTGGCAGGACAGCTCAATCACAAGAGGTTCGTCCATCCCGGTCCTCTCGTACTAAGGACAGACCCTCTCAAATCTCCTGCGCCCACAACAGATAGGGACCGAACTGTCTCGCGACGTTCTGAACCCAGCTCACGTACCGCTTTAATAGGCGAACAGCCTAACCCTTGGAACCTTCTACAGCTCCAGGATGCGATGAGCCGACATCGAGGTGCCAAACCGGAGCGTCGATATGAACTCTTGGCTCCGATCAGCCTGTTATCCCCGGCGTACCTTTTATCCGTTGAGCGATGGCCCTTCCATGCAGAACCACCGGATCACTAACGCCTACTTTCGTACCTGCTCGACTTGTTGGTCTCGCAGTCAACCACGCTTATGCGTTTGCACTCGTAGGCTGATTTCCAAACAGCCTGAGCGTAGCTTCGCGCGCCTCCGTTACAATTTAGGAGGCGACCGCCCCAGTCAAACTACCCGCCTTACTATGTCCCTCTCCCGGTTTACGGGAGTAGGTTAGAACCACAGAACTCACAGGGTGGTATCTCACCGGTGGCTCCTCCAAGTCCGAGAACCTGAAATCAAAGCCTCCCACCTATCCTGCGCAGCAAGCACCGTAGTTCATAGTAAAGGTATAGTAAAGGTGCACGGGGTCTTTCCGTCTAGTTGCGGGCAACCGGCATCTTCACCGGCACTACAAGTTCGCCGTGCCAGTTGGCAAGACAGTCGCACTTTCGTTACGCCATTCGTGCAGGTCGGAACTTACCCGACAAGGAATTTCGCTACCTTAGGACCGTTATAGTTACGGCCGCCGTTCACTGGGGCTTCAGTTCGAAGCTTCACCTTGCGGTTGACCTCTCCCTTTAACCTTCCAGCACCGGGCAGGCGTCAGCCCCTATACGTCGTTTTCGACTTAGCAGAGACCTGTGTTTTTGTTAAACAGTCGCAGTGCGCATTTCGCTGCGGCCTCTTCGGGCTTGCACCCTAATGAGGCACCCCTTCTCCCGAAGTTACGGGGTTATATTGCCGAGTTCCTTACCAACTGTTCTCACGAGCGCCTTTGGATATTCTCCTCGTCTACCTGTGTCGGTTTGAGGTACGGTTCCCTTACGTTCTCCTTAGAGGTTTTTCTTGGCAGTGTGGAATCGGCAGCTTTCACCCATACGGGTTACTGCTTTGCGTCTCAGTGATAACTCTTCGACGGATTTTCCTATCAAAGACACCTTACACGCATCGACCGCCATAGCCATAGGACGGCCTGCTTATCCTTCTGCGTCACCCCATCGTATTAACGAACACAAGGGAGCCCCGGAATGTTAACCGGGTGTCCATCAGTTACGCCTTTCGGCCTCACCTTAGGGACCGGCTGACCCTGAGCGGATTAACCTTTCTCAGGAAACCTTAGACTTTCGGCGCGGAGGGTTCCCACCTCCGTTATCGCTACTTATGCCGGCAGGGTCTCTTCTCAACTGTCCACCAGTCTTCTCAGTCTAGCTTCACACAGTTGGGAATGCTCTCCTACCACGCACCACACTTAAGTGATGCATCCGCTGCTTCGGTACCAAGCTTGAGCCCCGTTAAATTGTCGGCACCGGACCGCTTGACCAGTGAGCTATTACGCTTTCTTTAAAGGATGGCTGCTTCTAAGCCAACCTCCTGGCTGTCTGGGCGTTCCGACTTCCTTTCCCACTTAGCTTGAATTTGGGGACCTTAGCAGGCGATCTGGACTGTTTTCCTCTCGACGACGAAGCTTAGCCCCCGCCGTCTGACTCCCGGATTGGTTGTTGCATGGCATTCTGAGTTTCGTTGGATTCTGTAAGCTGGAAAGCCCCATAGTCCATCGAGTACTTTACCGCCATCACAAATCATCCGAGGCTAGCCCTAAAGCTATTTCGGAGAGAACGAGCTATCACGGAATTTGATTAGCCTTTCACCCCTACCCTCAGCTCATCGGAGCTTTTTTCAACAAACACCCGTTCGGCCCTCCAGTGAGTTTTACCTCACTTTCAGCCTGGCCAAGGGTAGATCATCCCGCTTCGCGTCTATTCCTGCCAACTCATTCGCCCTATTCGGACTCGCTTTCGCTGCGGCTCGCTTTCGCTTAACCTTGCTGACAAGAATAACTAGCCGGCTCATTATGCAATAGGCACGCGGTCAGACTTTTCGAGCTTGCGCTCGACATAGTCCTCCCACCGTTTGTAGGCACACGGTTTCAGGTACTTTTCACTCCCCTCGCAGGGGTTCTTTTCACCTTTCCCTCACGGTACTGGTTCACTATCGGTCAGAAGCTAGTATTTAGCCTTACGGAATGGTCTCCGTAGCTTCCCGCAAAGTTTCTCGTGCTCCGCGGTACTCAGGTATCGACTTCGAGTCCAGATCGTTTTCGCTTACGTGGCTATCACACTCTATGGCCTCTTTTTCCGAAGAGGTTCAGCTAACGACTGGATTGGTAACTCTACTATTGTCGACCCTACAACCCCGGCATGACCCGAAGGTCGTACCGGTTTAGGCTCTTGCGATTTCGCTCGCCACTACTTTCGCAATCGAGGTTTCTTTCTTTTCCTCCTGGTACTGAGATGGTTCACTTCCCAGGGTTCGCTCGTGCCCGACTATGGATTCGTCGGGCCGTACGGGGGTTTTGCCCCCGTGGGTTTCCCCATTCAGAGATCTCCGGATCAATGCCTGCTTGCGGCTCCCCGAAGCTTATCGCAGCTTGCCACGTCTTTCATCGCCTGCTTCTGCCAAGGCATCCA
>CAVPCD010000006.1:230000-777234 GCA_963702345.1 uncultured Acidobacteriota bacterium
GATAACTGCCTCTCGCGAGCTCACCCAGCGCGAAATTTCGGCATCCTTTTTGAACAGGCAAATGCGGCCGTCAACCATCCCAACCTTTGGAATGTTCAACGTAAAGTTGCACGGAAAGCCCTCCTCTAAGACGTCGCCTTTGTCGTCTTCAAGCCGGATGTTCATTCCAGAAAACGTGCCTGCGAGCGTGTGGCCCTTGTAGTCCCGGGTTTCGCGGATCCGCATCGGAACCACGACGGTCCAAAGCTTGCTGGATAGCGCACGATAGAAATCTACCGTCGCCATCGTCTTTGTGCTCGCGGGAAGGTCATACTCGAAGAGTTTTACAAGCGTTCCGTACTTCGTTGGACGTTTATACGGGTTGTTCTGATCGTCCGGATAAACCAAGATTTTCTCAAAATCGAGTTCACAGATTCTTCCTTTCGGCGCGAGGTATTCGTAACGCTCGTTCTTTTCGTTCTTCAGTGGCGGCCGCTTTCTAACGACTGTAAACCCCCATTTGGGGTTCCTAACACCTGGAATCGCAGCATTTCGCCTCGAAGCAATTAGCTGGTAATTCTTGTTCGGACTACAGTAGGTCAAGCTGCCCGTACTCCCCATGTTGAATTTTCCTTGTACGAATGGGACCGAAATCTTGTTACTTCGTAGCAAAGATACCAACGTGTCCTTGAAGTCTTCTGGTTTTTGGCCTTCTCCCGTATCGACTACGATCACGCAAGGATTCCCTTCACTGGGCTTCTGACCGGTGACGATGACGCTTATATTTTGTTCCGCAAGTTTGGTCCTTTGCTCTGCTGACCACTTCGCGAGGTTCCCGTCTGGAATGTTTAGGAACTGTTCGGCGGCTTCACTCATTGATCGAGGCACCAGGTTGCTGCGGGGGTCGAGGTTTCTCGCGAAGCATTCGCGCATCAAGACTGCGTCAATCGAGTTGACTACCTTTTCGACCAAAGCGCCGATAGCGTCTGCCTGCTGTGCCCCGATGACTCCATAGTTGTTATCGATCCCACCTTAGGGTAGCCAATTGGAATCGGAGAATTTCTCTAGACCGAAAATAGTGAGGGCATCGGTGACGTCCCTCTTCACGCTCGGCCTTTAATAGGTCGGTAAAAAGCTCTTCGTATGCATGGTATTACTTCAGCCAGTGGATTTTGATTTCCCTTTCCAAGGGTTTGAATTCTGCGTCGCCGGTGACGAGTTCGGCTTTCTTTTCCTTGGCTAGCGCGGCGGCGAAAGCGTCAGCCAAACTCATTTTGAAACGCGCTTTGAAATCGGCGGCGCCGTCGGCCAACGCACGGGTGGTGGAGTGAAAATCAATGGGAAGACCGGGAAGGATTTTCGCAGCTTCGGCCCACGCCCTGGTTCCGTCTTTCTTCAAGATGGAATACTTCACCTCGGCGTAGTTCACGTCGGTCATGAGGAGTGGGATGTCCTTCCGGCCTGCGGAGACGAGCAGGTGTTCCATCATTTCCGCACCGGGTTCGTCGCGGAAGTACGCGATCAGCGCGAAGCTGTCTAATACCTTAGCGGGCATGCCGTTCTTCGAGTGATCGTTCTAGTTCATTGTGGTCGGCCCAGTCCTCAATCAGTGGCTTGCCCGCCGGGGCACGCCTCAAAATGCCACGCCCGCGCCTGATGAGCGCAGCGGTGACAGGCTTAAGAAGTATGCCTTCGGGCGTGGCTTGGACTACAGCCTTTGTCCCGTCTTCGATGTCGAACTGCTTGCGCAGGCGAAGTGGGATGACCACTTGGCCCTTGGTGGTGAACCATACGGTCTCTATTTTTTCAGTCATACTTATAGACCCTAGTATTACTTAATGAGTGGCTTCTGTCAATTATATAAAAGTAAGAATTATGCTTCAAAGGAGGAATATTGCTTACAAGCCTGAGAATTGATCCTGCGGGAGAGGTTTTCGCGAAAGTCAGGACGCGTGCTCAAAAATAAACGCAAGGTCCCTCGACTGGGCGTGATTTTCCGCTTCGCTACAAATCACGATTCCCAAGCTTAGTGATTGTTTTTGGCACACCGACGTGCGAGGACCCTTCGGCTTCGCTCAGGGCAGGCTGCCCGCATCCCCACAATGATCTAGTCATCGATCATTAGTCAGTGCCGTTGCGGAGGAGGTGCCAGGCTTCTTCGTATTGGGCGTATTTCGAGTTGGGGTGGCGGGGAGATAGGAAAACTTCGGATTGGCCTTGGGTGGCGTGGATGGGGATGATGAACCAGACGGCGACCGTAATGATGTAGGCGGCGATGAAGTCGAGTTGGTCGGGGCGGTAGGGGACGCCGTTGGAGTCGACGTGACATTTGTATCCGTGGCGGCGCTGGCACTGAGTGGACTTGACTTGCACGCGCAGAAAGTCGGGACGGCAGCCGGGTTTGGCTTGGGCGACGATGGCGACGTCGTAGGGGGCGGAGTCTCCCCAGGGACGGGCGATGGCTAGGCCGTGTTCGGCGGCGCGGGCCATGAAAAGGAGCTCGGCCCACTCGCCTTGTTGTTTGTAATGAGTGAAGGTGGTGCGTTTGGACATGAGTAGCCCCTGGGTTCGTGGTTCCCATGTCTGCCAAAATCGGGCAGACATGGGGCACCCACAATTTTTTTTCTTTCAAATGGAAAGGCTCGGACAGGACTGTCCGACCCACATGGACCTTTTTTTGTGCATGAAAAAAACGGCCCGCGAAGGCCGCTTTTCAATTCATTGCACTATTTTCAGAATATCAATTTGAAGGGGAAATTGTGCCAAGGTTTGGAAGTTTATATTTGGCGTGTTTTGTTGCGGATTGGAGGGTTCGAGTAAATTCTGCCTATTGACAAGAGTTTTCCACTGGTCGGGTGAGGCTGCTGAAGTCAAAGTCCCCACCCTCCCGCAAAAAACGCGGGACGGGTGGGGCACCCGCAAGAGTTTGGTTATCCAAACAAGAAGGTCGGACAGGAGTGTCCGACCCGCACGAGCCTTAGTGCCTGAAGTGGCGGATGGCGGTGAAGATCATGGCCAGGCCGAGGCGGTCGGCGGCTTGGATTACTTCCTGGTCGCGGACCGAGCCTCCGGGTTGGATGATGGCGGTGGCGCCGACTTTGGCGATCTCTTCGACTCCGTCGGGAAAGGGAAAGAAGGCGTCGGAGGCGGCGACTGTGCCTTTGAGCGGCAGCACGGCTTTTTGCGCGCCGATGCGGCAGGAATCGACGCGGGACATTTGGCCGGCGCCAACGCCGACAGTCTGGCCATCGCGAGCGTAAAGAATTGCGTTCGACTTGACGTGCTTGCAGACCTTCCAGGCAAAGAGCAGCGCGCGCTTCTCTTCGGCGCTGGGCGGGCGTTTGGTGACGACCTTTAGATCCGAATCGCGCAGCTGGTGAAGGTCGGCGTCCTGCACCAGCATGCCGCCGGAAACATTTTTGAGGACCCATTTCTGCGGACTGTCGGCGATTTCGATCAGGCGCAGATTTTTCTTGGCGGAAAATTTCTCGAGCGCGGCCTTTTCGAAAGCTGGCGCAGCGATGACCTCGAGAAATAGTTTTGCCATCTCTTCGGCGGCGGCGGCGTCGACGGGGCGATTGACGCCGATCACGCCTCCGAAGGCGGAGACGGGATCGCATTCGAGCGCGCGCTTGTAAGCCTCGGCCAAAGTCGCGCCGGTGGCGGCTCCGGCGGGATTGGTGTGTTTGATGATGCCGCAAAAGGGCTGATCGAATTCCTGCGCGAGGTCCCAGGCGGCTTGCAGGTCGACGATGTTGTTGTAAGAAAGCTCTTTGCCCTGCGCTTTGCTTGGAACTAGGCGGGCGTTGGCGACGCCGGTGGTTGAGCCGTCGGAATACATGGCGGCCTTCTGGTGCGGATTTTCACCGTAACGCAAATCGCTGACTTTTTTGAAAGAGAGGCGAAGAGTGTCGGGAAAAGTTTCGGCGGGTTGCAGATGAAAATTTCCGTTGGCGCTTACGCGTTCGAGCGTTGAGGCGATGGCGGAATCGTAGGCAGCGGTTGTGGCGAAGGCCTTCTGCGCCAGACGCCACTTGGTTTCCGATGACAGCTCGCCTTTGGAATTTTTCATTTCGTCGGCGATGGCGTCGTAATCAGAAGGCGATGTGACAACTGCGACATCATGAAAATTTTTGGCCGCGGAACGGATCATCGAGGGACCGCCGATGTCGATGTTCTCGATGAGTTCGTCGAAGTGCACACCTTGCTTGCCGGCAGTTTTTTCGAAGGCGTAAAGATTGACGATGACCATGTCGATGGGCTGAATGCCGTGCTCCGCAACCGCGGCGCGGTGCGCGGGATCCTCGCGGCGGTGAAGAATTCCGCCGTGAACTTTGGGATGGAGCGTTTTGACACGGCCATCAAGCATTTCGGGGAAGCCAGTGAGGTCGGAGATGTCTTTCACTTCGATTCCGGAATCGCGCAGGAGCTTGGCAGTTCCGCCGGTTGAAATCAGTTCCACGCCTAGGCCGGAGAGCTTGCGGGCGAAATCGGCCAGGCCGGTTTTGTCAGTGACGCTTAAGATTGCGCGCTGGATTTTGTGGGGCATTCGGGCCTCGGTCAGGAATTTTTGCGGCGGAAGGGCTAGGGGAATTTTAGCAGTTTGACGAGTCGGGTGCGGCTACAAACCGGTTCACCACGGAGACACGGAGGCACGGAGAAGGTTTTTTAGGTTTTGGCGCGAGCGGTGAGTTTGACTTTGCCGTCGGCGAGATCGACGGAGTATTCGACTTGCTCGCAACCGTACTGCTTGCGAATCTGCTGAGTTTTTTTCTGTACGAAGGAGCTGAAGCTTTCGAGCGAGCCGGAAACGTTTTCGCCGGCTTTCTTTTTGGCCTCGCTAAGAGCCACAAAAAGTTTTTCCACTTTTTCGTGCTCGGCCTTCCCGTCGGTGACCACGAAGGGCTCGGCGTGGGCATGAACGCCGTAAATTTTGTGTGCCGGCTCGTGCTCTTCAGGACGAACCCCGACAACAGAGAGAAGTGCGTCCTGCGGGCGACGGTAGCCTTCCTCGCGAATGCGGGTCTTTTTACGCCAAAGGTCGCTGTAAACGGCGTAGCGTTGGGCAATTTCGTTGTAGCGAAAGCGCTGGGGAAAACTCATGCGGCCGCCACCGTCGGAAAACTTGCGCAACAGGGCGAGCACTTTCCATTCCAGATCAGAAGGTGGCCTCTTCTGCGGGCTGTTGAAATAAATTTCGTACTCGATCTTCAGCCGGCGCAGATGCGATTCGAGTAGAGTGAGCTCTTCGTCAACTGTCATGGGATCTCGCGGTCTGCGGCAGGCGGGAGTTTTCGCGTGCTGGGACCTAATCGTGAGTTTAGGGGAGATTGGTAACCGGGGCGAGGTACCCCTCGGGCACGGGAGGGATGGTACGAAGGTACTCAAAAGCAGCTCTTAGCTATTAGCTTTTAGCCTTTAGCTAAAGCTAGCGCAAATCGCGGGAACGAATGCGGTTACCGTATCTAAGGCCTTCGTTGGGAGTATTTCGAGGGAATTGAATCCGATGGCTTGAGCTAGAAGCTAAGAGCTAACTGCTAAAAGCTGTTCTATTTCACTGCCATTTTCTTGACCATGGCGATGACCAGCTTACGGTCGCTGTCATTCAGATTGCCGGAGTAGCGGCGAATCTGGGTCAGGAAGCGGAGTTCGTCGTCGGAGAGTTGGGGCAGGGCTTTCGATCCGTTACCGCTGCCGGGTTCCGCGAAGAAATGGGACAGCGGAAGCTCCATGGCGCCAGCGATTTTTGAAAGGGTATCTAGCGAAGGAACCGTGTGGCCGTTTTCAACCCGGGAAAGATAGCAACGGAGGAGGCCGGTCCGTTTTTCTATGTCACCTTGCGACATGCCCTTCTGCAGCCGGAAGCTCCGGATTGTTACCCCAATATTCATCGAAAGGTCAGCGTGAATGGTAATCAGAGTAGTACACGATGGCAAGCGAAAAGTTATGATATCAGCAGCACCCCGCTTGTGCTTATTTCTCTGTCTCCTACAATCAGCGCGCGAAAGCGATCCAACGGATTTTCACAAGCAAAAATTTCGCGATTTACTTTTTCAGCGTGGCGGCGAAGAAAGCGACCGTCTTTTTCCACGCGTCCTGCGCGTCTTTGGGACGATAGCCATCTTTGTTGTTCGGATTTTCGAAGGCGTGGCCGGCGTCTGGATAAATCGAGAAGTCCGCCTTCTTTCCCTGATTTTTCAGTTGTTCCCAAAACTTTCTCAGGTCGTCGGTCGGAATGCCGCGGTCTTTGGCGCCAAAAAATCCCATGATGGGCGCGTTAACTTTCTGGATGGCTGCGGGGTCTTTGGCCAAGCTCGCGTAATCGTACACGCCGTAATTGATTACATCTGCCGCGAGCTTTGGCTCCTCGAGCGCAAGCCCAAGCGAATATCCACCTCCCATGCACCAGCCTATGGCACCAATGCGATCTTTTTTGACGTTAGATTGTGACTGCAAGAAATTGAAGGCGGCTTCCAGGTCGCGTTTGGCGCGGTCCTGCGGAACTCCGCCCATGAATTCGTGGGCCTCGTTGGGTGTGGTTGCGACTTTGCCGCGATACAGGTCGATAGCCAACGTGACATAACCTTGGTCGGCAAGTTTTGAGGCTTGCTCTTTGACCCAATCGTTCAATCCCCACCATTCGTGGATAACTACAATGCCGGGGAACGGCCCCTTTCCCGCTGGCGTGTAGACAATGCCGTGAACGGTCTCGCTGCCGCTTTTGTAGGTAACGTCTTTCGCGGTGGCGGCGAGGGCAGAGATTCCGAGGAGCATGAGAACGCAGCCGACGAGAATGGATTTCATAGAGTTCCTTTCAAAGTTCGAGTTCCATATACAGCGCGCCTTCGATTGGGTTGGGACGATAGGACGGAATTTCGCGGAAGCCTAGTTGGCGGTACATGGCGACTGCGGTTTTCATTATCGCCTCGAACGTATCCAAGCGTAATTTCTTATAGCCGAGCTGGCGAGCTTCCCCGATGATTTCTCCGCCAGCTCGCGACCTAAGCTTTTTCCTCGATATCTTGGCCGCACATAGAGGCGCTTCATCTCGCAAATATCTGGTTCGAGCTTGCGCAGGGCGACGCAGCCTGCGGGTTGGCCGTTGCTGGTAGCGAGCAGGAGGCGGCCATCGGGTGGTGCGTAGTCGCCGGGAAGAGCTGCAAGTTCCTGGTCGAAACTTTCGAAACACAAACTGAAGCCAAGAGATTGAACATATTCGAGGAAGAGTTCGCGGATCTGAGCAATCTCGTGTGGAGATTCCGCGGTTTTAAAGTCAAAAGCTTGAACCGCAGAGGACGCAGAGATCGCCGAAGAAGACGAAGGCTTCTCAGATTCGCGGTATCCAATTTTCATTGCTAGTTCCGCGCAAAATCAAAAGCAAAAGCTTCTACCACAGAGGACACGGAGGTCACAGAGGCGCCCACAGAGAAGTCTCTACCGATTTCCTGTTCGCTGCCCTCGCCGAGAGGACGAGGATATTCTGATTCTAAAGTCAAAAGCCTTTAACCGCAGAGGTCGCAGAGAAAAACCGCCGAGCGCGCCGAGAAAAGCAAAGGCAATTCCGAACGCAGCAATTCCAAAACTGCTTCATCCCATCAGCATGCCGCCGTTCACGTTCAGCACGTGGCCGGTGATATATCCGGCTTCTTCAGAGGCCAGGAAGGCCACGCAATTAGCGACGTCTTCGGGCGAACCGATACGGCCGAGCGGAATCATCTTCAGCCCGTCTTGTTTCAGGTCTTCCGGCAATTCGGCGGTCATGGCCGTTTCAATAAATCCGGGTGCGACGGCGTTGCAAGTGATGCTGCGCGATCCAAGCTCGCGCGCCACGGCCATGGTCAGGCCGATCAGTGCGGCTTTCGACGCGGAGTAATTGGCCTGGCCGGCCTGGCCCATCTGACCAAAAATGGAAGTGATGTTAATGATGCGTCCCCAGCGCTGCTTGAGCATGGAACTGATGGCTTGCTGGGTGCAGAGATATGCGGAGGTCAGATTGGTATTCAGCACAGCGTCCCAATCGGCGCGCTTCATTCGCATGATCAGTTGATCGCGGGTGATGCCGGCATTGTTGACCAGGATGTCAATCTTGCCGAGTTCGCCGATGATGGATTTGAAGGCTATCTTGATTTGGTCTTCCTCGACGATATCTGCGCTGGCGACATAAGTACGGGCGGGGACGCCCGTGCCCCCACGGTCAGAATTTGAATCAGAAATTTGTTGGATTTCCCGCGCTACTTCTTCGAGCTTTTCGCGATTGCGGGCGACCAGCGCGACGCTTGCTCCGCGTTTTGCCAACTTCAAAGCGCAGGCGCGTCCGATGCCTTGAGATGCGCCAGTGACTACGGCCACGCGTCCAGTGAGGATCATATTGGAGACCAGAGATTTTCCCCGAGAACTCGCCATTTCTCTCTGTCATCCCAGCGGTTAAACGCTCTTAGCCGCAGAGTGCGCAGAGTATTCGCGGAGATCGCGGGACAACAGTACGAAGGCGGAATTATAACCGGACAACGGCAGGAACGTTTTCTCTTTGCTCGTGCGGATGACTGATTTCGGCGCGAAATAGATATCTGAGTATGGGGGGAGCGAGCATGGTTGTGACTACGGTCATAATGACGACAATGCCGTAAGTGGCCTGACTCAAAATGCCCGTCTGCAATCCCACGAGAGCGACAATGAGGGCGACTTCGCCGCGGGGCATCATCCCGATGCCAACCCGGAATACGGTGAGCCAGCCTTCTCGTATGAGGGGGACACCGCAGCCGATCACTTTAGAAGCAATCGCCAGCAATGAGATCACGACAGCCATAGTCAGATAATTTCCGGTAAGCAGGCGAGTATTGAACCGGGCGCCAATATCAAAAAAGAAAAACGGAGCGAGGAAGGCGGTGATGCCTCCCACGCGTGGTATCAGGTTCCAGCGCGGAGCGTAATCGGCAAACATCAGGCCGGCAAAGAAGGCGCCTACAATGGCGGCCATTTCGATTCGCACCGCCAGCCACGAAAGCAGAAGGCAAATCGCCAGCGCCACCACGAGCGAAGCATTTTGTGTGGAGAGATGCTCCACGTGCGGACGTAATTGCCGCACCAGCGGCGGACCGAGAAACATCATGAAAAGAGCGAAGGCAACGGCTTCACCCGTCAGCACGCCTAAATGGAGCCACTCCACGCCCGCGGGAGATGCCGCTCCCGCGACCACGGCAAGGACAACCATGCCGAGGACGTCGTCGAACACCGCGGCGGCCATGATGATCTGCGCGGTACGGGTGGAGAGAACTTTCATATCTCCCAGAGCGCGCGCGGTTATTCCGATGCTGGTGGCCACCATGGCTGCAGCCACAAACACCGATTCCACGGTAGTTTCGTGACGCAGCCGCATGTAAACAAATCCGACAATGAACGGAACGATGACTCCCGCAACAGAGACCACGAATGCTTTCCGGCTCACGCGAATCAGGTCGCGCGGACTGGTTTCTAATCCCGCGCTGAATAGGACAAAGATGGCGCCCACTTGTGCGAGCGATGAGAGCGTAACGTTCGATGGGATCCAGCGCAGGGCGTATGGGCCCAAAGCCATGCCGGCGAGAATTTCTCCTGGGACGGCGGGCAGGCTGAGCCGTTCGAAAATCTCGGCAAGCATTTTCGTGGTGACGAAGATGACGAAGAGGTAGAGCAGCAGTGATTCTGTCGCGTGAGGTGTAACGGTCGTCATCGCTAATTGAAGGATATGGAAAGGCAGAATGGCACGCAATAAAACTCGTGAGCTGGATGTTACCGCCGCGATGAGGAAGATGTGAGGCTTGTCAAGCCTTTTTCAGCGGCCAGATCAGTACCTCTAGCCGTTTAGCGAAGTGCAACAGCGGCTGGATTGGGGGCGGCTGAATGCCGGCGGAAGCAGCCATAGAATTTATCGAGAATTCACATTCGGCATCCTGCAGCGGCCATGGTTCATGATGGATCTCCGCCCGGTAAATGGAATTACGGATCGTCGTGTACAGACAATAACGCTCGGTGAGCCAGTGCTCGATGGTTCCGGGATTTCTTCGTTGGACGGGAGCGATCGGACGGAATTTGCCCTTGAGTTCAGCAGCTGGGCTGCGAATGGAATGGTAATGAATCCATCCGTCCTGATTAATGCTGCTCATGCGGGCGTGGAAGTAAGGGAGGCGGTATGTTTTCCGCGCAACCCAGGCTGCGATCCGACTGCCGGCGTCGAGGCTGAAAAAATAGACGCCGGGTTTGCCGCCGTGAGTTACATAGGTGCGGACGTTCAACTCGGGGAAGGCAGAGAGGCCGGGAAGTCTCGGTGTCCAGCGAGGTCGAATTCCGCTCATGTGAAATGGCGTGACCGCGATCCAGCACTGCCCGTTGAAAGTATCGAGCGAGAGGGCTAACGGGATGAGTTTGCGCATGACGTGTGGATCGATGGGCCAGTGCGCAAACAGCAGATCGTTCCAGGTCTGCTCCATGATCCACTGGCCTGGTGGTAAGGGCCACGGTCGGTGATGGGTGATCTTTAGTGCTGAGTGCAGAGTACTTCTCCAGTCGCCGAAATGGTAACGCAGTCGCCGGAGAACTGCTTCGGGATGACACTCGGGGAAGGATTACTTTTGCAGGATTCATTCTTGCCCAAACTATTCCTGGCGGACTTGGCCGTAGTTCAACAAGCTTACAATCCCTACGCCTCCGACGATGTTGCCTGAAGTGGCCGCCAGCAGCCAGTGGAGGTAAGCGCCGGCAGTGACCGGGCCGGCCATGGCTGCGCTGAGTATTTCGCAACTGGTCACAATGCAGTGAGCGAAGCCGCCCACGCCAACCACGAAGGTCAGCAACCAGATCATTACCACCTGGCCAATGGTCCAGTGGCTGGCGCTGACCATCCACGCGACGAGGGCGATAAGCCAGCCGCCGACTACGCCGCTCCAAAAGAGATGAGCGAAGTTACCTTCTACTGCGCGGGTGCCGAGCAAAATCAGCTGATCGCGAATTTCAGGTGTGAGGGCGGTGGTGTAACTGGAAAGCGCAGCGAATACAATTGCGCCGGCGATGTTTGAGGTGAATACGACGGCCCAGAGGCGAAGCATTTTGATCAGCCAGCGGCGCTCGTCGAGCACGAGCACCACTGGATAAAGCGTGTTTTCGGTGAAGAGCTGCTGGCGCCCGATGATGACCGCGATGAAGCCGATGGGATAGACCATGTAGGCGATCAAGTTCTGCCAGCCGCCGTCGCCGAGGATGGCGCGCACCGCGGCGACGGCGATGGCGGTCAGGCCCATGGTCATTCCGCCGGCCAGGCCGGAGATTGCAAGGGCGCGCCATGGGCGTTTGAGTTCGGAACGGGCGCTGTCGGCGGCAACGTCAAAAATTTCGGTGGCAGTGAGGCGGCGAGTTTCGGGAGTTTGTTCGGTTTGAGACACGCGGCTTGGATTCAGGTTCTCTCACTAGGTTTGCACACAGGAATCGACGAGCAAGTTTCGTACTCAGGTAATCTAGACCCCAAACGACTTATTTTCCTATGATGATGGCTATGCGAGTCCACTTGGCCCTACTTACTTGCCTCCTTGTATCACCTCTGTGGGCCACGAATGCGGCAAGTCCGTGCACCACGACGCATTTGCCCACAGAAATCCAACAGTTGTTGGAGAGCAAATATTCCGACTGGCGCCCTAAAACGATCGCCGATCTTGACAAAGATGACCGGCAACTTTGGTTGAAAGCGAACCCTCACGGCTGCCCAGGGCTCGCAATTGGGAAATTCCAGCGGCAGGATCAGATGTCATATGCAGTGCTGTTGGTACGTCGAACGGACCCAACCCACGGATACAAATTAGTAGTAATTTCGAAAGCCGTCGGCTCTGATGGTTACTCAGTGAGCGCATTAGACCATGCGGACCGGGCCAGCTATTCTGGCTTGGTTATCTCCAAAGTCCCGCCCGGAAAGTATTCGGATTTTGATGATGCGGGTTCGATCAGATCGAAGCTCGATGCCATTAGCGTTGAATGGATCGAAAAGGGCGCGGTCCTCTACTACTATTCACGTGGCAAATACCACAAACTCCAAACATCGGACTAGCTTGCAGGAAACCGAGAGATTGCGAGACGCTACAATTGCGACGTGAGCTCCACCGCTACTCCCATCACTCCGAAGATCGATAAGCCCTGGCGAAAATTCACGCTGAAGCAGCGGGTTTTGCTGTGCATGATCGAGTGGGCAGGATTTCTGGCCATTCGCATGCTGGGGCCGACCATACGTTTCTCAGTTTCATGGGAAGATGGTTCACCTAAAAGCCTGGCGGAACGGCCGAAAGTTTACTCGTTCTGGCATGACTGCATGATTCCCGCCATGTACTGGTGCCGCGACCTGCAGGTGCGGGTGATGAGCAGCGACAGCTTTGATGGCGAGTACACCGGGCGGATCATGCAGAAGTTCGGCTTCGTGAAAGTGCGCGGGTCGAGTTCGAAGGGCGCGGTGCGGGCGCTGCTGGGAATGCGGCGGGAGATCGAACAGGGATGGACGGCGGCGTTCACCATCGATGGGCCAAAGGGTCCGCGCTATGTGGCTAAGCCGGGGCCGGTGGTTTTGTCGCGCAGCACCGGCGCGCCAATGGTTGTGTTTTACATTGCGCTGGACCGGGCGTGGGTTTTGAAAACCTGGGACGGGTGCATGATTCCGAAGCCATTTTGCCGGGCGCTGATGCGGGTAAGCCGGGAGATTACAGTGCCGAAAAATGGCGGGGATGAAGAGTATCTGCAGGAACTGCAATCGGCGCTGGATCGGGTGCGAATTTTTGCGGAAGAAAATATCGCGAAGGCAGGGACGGCGGAGTTCCCGCGGGCGCGGGGAAACCACGACGAACACTAAAGTTACGCCGGGTGGAGTTGGTCAAAACAGGCGATATCCGCTAAAATATACTTTCAACGATCAAGTACTGATTTCATTCGGAGTAGTGATGGCACAAGTTTGCGAAATATGCGGCAAAGGGCCGCAATTTGGAAATAACATCAGCCACGCCCACAACGTGACCAAGCGGCGCTGGAACGTCAATCTGCGCCCGGTTCACGCCAAGGTGAAGGGCGCGAGCAAGCGGATCCGCGTTTGCACCTCCTGCCTGCGCAGCGGCAAAGTCGTTAAGGCGTAAACCCAAAGCATTAACCACGAAGGGCACAAAGGTTCACGAAGGTGATGGCGCATTCGTGTGCTTGCTGGCCGCGTAAAACCTCACCACAGAGGACACAGAGTTTCACAGAGGAAAAAACTTCACAGAGGAAACCGTGCAGCCGGAAAGTTGTTACTGCGGCGGATCCTGGATGCTAAGTAACTGCACGTCGAAGATCAGGGTAGAGTTGGGCGGGATGGTGCCGTCGGGGGTGCCGTTTTCGCCGTAGCCTAAATCTGGAGGGATGTGCAACTGGCGCTTGCCGCCGACTTTCATTCCGGCTACGCCTTCGTCCCAGCCTTTGATCACTTCCCCGTTTCCCAGCACAAATGTAAATGGGCGGCCGGCGTCGACCGAGCTGTCGAATTTTTTGCCGTTGATGAGCCAGCCGGTGTAGTGCACGCGCACGCCGTCGCCTTCTTTGGCGACTTTGCCGGTGCCGACGACTATGTCCCAGTACTGCAGGCCGGAGTCAGTTTTGACACCGTCGCCGGTGACTTTGCTAGGAGCCTTGGTGTTGGGGCGCGAGTGCATCGGTCTTTTGGTGGTCTGCGAAATGCCGAGGGCGACGGTGAAAATCGTCAGCGCCAGGATAAGGAATTTCCTGAACAAGTTTTCTCTCCTATTTGTAAAAATCGCCGCCTACGTTCACCGGGGTCAGCGCGATCACGTCGATTTCGACCAGCACTTCTCGCGGCAGGCGTGAAACTTCAACCGTGGAACGGGCTGGCGGGGCGGAAGTAAAAAATTTTCCATAGACTTCGTTCATCGCCGCGAAGTCGTTCATGCTTTTCAGGAAGACGGTGGAGCGGACGACCTGGTCGAGGCTGGTTCCGGCGGCTTGTAGAATTCCCGATAAGTTTTTTATGACCCGCTCGGTCTGCGCAGCGACGTCGCCGGCGACGACTTGCTGGGTTGCGGGATCGATGGCAACCTGGCCGGAGACGAAAACGAATCCGTTGGCGCGGATGCCTTGAGAGTAGGGGCCAATGGCTTGGGGGGCGTTGGGGGTGGAGATGATGTCGCGCATGATATTGCCTTAAGAGTGCCGTTTTGCGCGTCCAAACCGCGACGGGCCGGGGGATGAATTGAGATTATAGCTAGTCGCCGAGGTTTTGAGCGATAACGCTGATTTCAACAGTTATCTTGGTAGAACTGCCCGGCCGGGACAATGCCGCTGAATCTACACAGACTCAGCCGGCCTAGAAAACCAGCTCACCAAAGAGATGAGACTCCTTTCGCCGACTGGTATTTTAGCCAGTTCCTCCTCTGTGTCTAAGACCGCTAGCCTGAATCGGTAAACGAGGCCGCCGGGGCTTTCCCGGTCGAGAGCATAGACCATGAAACGAAACGCGATTCTACAGGCTCCGGCCCAAGCTCAGGACAAGAAACCCAACATCGTCTTCATCCTCACCGACAATCTCGGCTACGGCGAGTTGGGTGTCTACGGTGGCGGGATTCTCCGTGGCGCGTCCACGCCTCGCATAGACAAACTCGCCAAGGTTATGCCACGGGCATGTGGGGCAAATGGCATCTCGGCAGCGCCGAAGAGCGATTTCCCACCCATCAGGGATTCGACGAGTGGTACGGCATCCCGCGCACCTACGACGAGGCTTTGTGGCCATCGTTGAACGCGACGAAAAGCATGTGGCCGTCGGTCGGCAGCAAGCAGGGTTGGAACAGGAACCTGGCTCACCCCGAATATGTCTACGAAGCACGTAAGAGCGAAAAGCCCCGGCAGGTCGCGGAACTGGACGTTGACCGTCGACGAATCATGGAAGCGGAGATCACAAGCCACGCCGTCGAGTTCATCAAGCGAAACGCAAGCGCAGGAAAGCCATTCTATGCCTACGTTTCCTCCTCGATGGTTCACATGCCGACTCTGCCGCATCCGGAGTTCGCTGGCAAAACTGGTAACGGGGACTGGGCCGATTGCCTTGCCGAAATGGATCACCGCACCGGACAAATCCTCGACGCCGTCAAGGAAGCGGGCATTGAAGACAACACCGTGGTCATCTTCACCAGCGACAATGGCCCAGAGGCAACCCATCCTTTTGAGGGAGACAGCGGGCCGTGGAGAGGTACGTATTTCACGGCGATGGAGGCATCGCTACGTGCTCCGTTCATCATTCGCTGGCCCGGCAAAGTGCCTGCGGGCCGAGTCAGCAACGAGATCGTTCATATCGTGGACATGTTCCCGACTCTTGCGCGCGTGGCTGGAACAGAGGTCCCGAAGGACCGTGTGATTGACGGTGTGGACCAATTGGATTTCTTCCTTGGCAAACAGGAGAACTCTAACCGCGAAGGATTCCCCGCCTATGTGGCCGACGGGTTGTCCGCCGTCAAGTGGCGCAATTGGAAGGTTCACTTCATTTGGCAAGTCAACATGTACGACCCGCCGCAGAAACTCCCGTTGCCGAAGCTTATCAACCTCCTCACCGACTTGAAGGAGGAGCGCGATGTGGTCGGGTACAACACCTGGGTCATGGAACCTGTGGTGAAGATAGTTGGTGCATTCCTGGCAAGCCTGAAAAAATATCCGCCA
Source organism: uncultured Acidobacteriota bacterium (assembly GCA_963702345.1). Classification (GTDB taxonomy): domain Bacteria; phylum Acidobacteriota; class Terriglobia; order Terriglobales; family Acidobacteriaceae; genus Gp1-AA145. Next base: position 245,679 of record CAVPCD010000006.1, read on the forward strand.
ATCAAAGTCGGCACTCCCGACCCGTATACGCCTCCCAAATGAAATGCCAGAGTTCATCAAACACGAAACGGCGCTCGCTCGGAACGTCAGAGCCTACCTTTCAGTCAGGGGGAGGATGTATGTCTTCGCAGATCAAAGCTGTAGTCGTGGTGCTTGCACTCATCATTGTGGGATTTGCCTCACCTTTGCTCGGTCAGCAAAAAGGACAGTGGGTGCCGGGACAGTTTGGCCTCAATGCGGGTACGATTCCCGATCCTGGCGTCACCTACGCCAACCTAGCTTTGAATTACTCCGCCAGCCGGTTGAATGATTCCAGCGGAAACCAGATTCTTCAAAATGTTACGGGGACTTATTCGTTCTGGGTGGATGAGAACATTGTCTACTACGTCCCGCACCACAAGATCCTCGGCGGATACTTCATGCCATACGTAGCTGTGAATTATGCGAGCGGTTCGGTGGTGGCCGCATTACCCCCTCTTTTACCCGGGAGCACATCCGGGATCAGTCTTAGCGCGGGTGGATCAGGTCTGGCCGATACCTTCGTTGAGCCATTGAACCTGGGCTGGCACTTTGCGAAGCGAGTTGACTTCAATGTCGGATATGCCTTCACCGCTCCAACCGGCCGATACACTGCGGGAGCGAGCAATAATGTCGGTTCGGGATATTGGGGAAACAATATTACGTCGGGTACCACGCTCTACATCACCAAGAACCATGGGACCACCGCAAACCTGGCCACCGACTGGGAAATCCACGGGCAGAAGACGGTCGCCAGTACGCCATCTGGTCAGTTCAGCAAAATAACTCCAGGCCAGGCCTTCACCGATGAGTGGGGTATTGGGCAGATCCTTCCCTTGAAGAAAGATATGAGCCAACTGGCCCAACTTGGCCTGGTGGGATACGACCAATGGCAGGTTTCAAATAATGGCGGCAATTATCTGCTGGGCGGTAACTCCGTCACCGCCAGCAAGGTGCCGTACTACTCCGTTCATGGAGTTGGTCTTCAGGCCAATTACATTCTCCCGGCGAAGGATCTGGCAGCCTTCTTCAAATACTACGACGAGTATTCGGCCAAGGCCCGACCGCAGGGACGCACGATCGTATTCGGCTTTTCATATACAGTTAAGTTCCCGAAAGCGCCGCCAGCCAAGCCGTAAGGCGCGGGTTTCCGAATTGTGACAAGATCGCACGGGCTGCACGCGATTGGCCTTGGCAGATGAGGAAATCGAAGAAAGGCTGCGTCCATGTTCCCAAATCTTGTCGCTCGGCTAGACGGCCCGCTTCATTTCCGCTTTATCTTTCAGCCTTTGATGGCGACCATTTTCGCGGTCATTGATGGTGTTAAAGACGCCAAAATGGGGAAACCGCCTTATTTCTGGGCCATGATTGTTAGTCCGGGGCGTCGCAAAGAGTTAATAAAGGACGGCTGGAAGAGCGTCTGTAAGATCTTTGTCTTCGCGATGCTTCTCGAAGCGATCTATCAGGTGAAAGTCCATCACTCGGATTATCGGGGATATGTATTTATCGCGCCGTTCGTCCTCGCAATTTTGCCGTATCTCTTGCTGCGTGGCCCGACTAATCGACTCGTGCGTCTGCTGTGGAAGAAAAGATGATTGGGCGATGTGCTTCTTGGAACATCGGGCCAGTTCCGAGTGAGTAGTCGCCAAAAAGAAAACTATGCCGATCGTTGACGTAACATCGCTATATCACGCAATATCAAAAGGCGCCCACTTTTGCGGTAAGTTGTGAGTCGTTGAAGCAACACACTTACCGAAGAGGAGCGCCTTTATGAATCAAGAGAAGTATATCGGCATGGACGTTCATGATGCCACCATCTCCGCCGCTGTGAAGAATGCTGAGGGCAAGCTGCTCATGGAATGCGTGCTGGAAACCAAGGCAGCCACGATTCTGGAGTTCATTCAAGGACTGAGGGGAACTCTGGCGGTGACCTTCGAGGAAGGGACCATGGCGGCCTGGTTACACGATCTACTGAAGCCCCATGTCAGCCGGCTGGTGGTCTGTGATCCGCGCAAGAACGCGCTGATGAGGGATGGCAACCAGAACGATCGGGTGGATGCACGCAATTTGGCGGAGCTGCTACGCACCAACCAAGTCAAGGCGGTGTACCACGGGAAGCATGGAACCCGTGCTTTAAAAGAGTTGGGGCGGAGCTACTTGACGCTCACCAAAGATAGTACTCGGGTGATGAATCGGATTAAGTCGGTGTACCGAAGTTGGGCCATTCCCTGTGCGGGCACCAGCGTCTATAGCCGCCGTTATCGTGCCGAGTGGCTGGCCAAGCTGGTGGAACCAGGGGTGAGGATTCGAGCCGAGCATTTGTACCAGCAATTGGATAGTCTCGAACCCGTGCGCCAGGCAGCACGACGCGAGCTGTTGCTGGAAAGTCGCAAGCATGCGGCGGTGAAGTTACTGCGTCAGATTCCTACGATTGGTCCGATTCGCTCCGCCCTGCTGGTGGCCATACTGCAGACACCCTATCGCTTCCGCACCAAGCGTCAGCTTTGGGCCTACTGCGGATTTGCCGTTCGGACCTATGACAGCGGCGAGTACCGCGTGGTACGCGGGAAGCTGCAACGCAACCGCGAACGCATCACGGTGCGTGGCCTGAATCGCAACCATAATCACGATCTGAAAAACCTGTTGAAGGGGGCGGCCATCTCCGCCATCGAACGTCCCGGGCCGCTGCAGGATTTCTATGCTGCTCGGGTGGAGAAAGGGATGCGGCCCAGCCTGGCCCGTCTCACCCTGGCACGGAAGATTGCCGCCGTCACCTTAATCATTTGGAAGAAAGGAGTCAGTTTCGACCCCAAACAGTTGCAGCGACAAACAGCTTGAGCATCGCTGAGGAAGCGCCTTCCATTCGGAGAGTTTCCTCTGCTAGTGGTCGGTCGATTTCTCGAGATGCTCGGTTCGAGGGAAGTATCAGTCAATGAGATCCGGCCCCGCGTGCCTTAGGCACCGAGTCACTCATTTCACGTTATGCCCCCTCGGATAACCAGAAATAGCTATAGGCCACGAGCCTCGAATAGAACCATGGTTGACCTTGAGTCGCCATTCGCTTGTCGCTCTCGCAAACTCGACGACGGCCGCTAACTCACCAGAGGAGACTTATCAGAATGGGCACAAGGCAAACTTCTCCAGGGAAGCTTAATTACCGTGGGCTGGATCTCGAGAAAACATCTCATCTCCGGTCGAGGCAGAACTTTTTTCTTGACATCCCTTTTGATAGAACTCATTGACACCGAAAAAGGCAAGTAGTAAGCAGACACTTGTGCTATCGCCTGCTTTCTCCGACGATCAACTTCCGTATTAAGATACCGATCGAACCGCTACGTCCGATTGGCTCTGCCTGACGGTTTCAAAACGGGGACCAAGAAGTCTTAGCCGGGCTGCCCCGATATGAGAAGGATCTTCTTCAACTCGCGTGGCTTACGCGCCGGCTGGCGCCTCCTGATTTTTGTCGGCATTTTCGTGGGACTCGAATTCCTGGCGAACTGGATCGTTCCGAAGATCTTCCATCCCAAGGAGCGGCCGTTCCTTGATCCTGTGGGCACAATCATCGACGAATTGCAGGCGCTCATCCAGGTCCTGATTGCAACTTGGATTATGGCGCGCATCGAGCGCCGCCGCTTCCCCGATTACGGCATTCCGGTTCGCAACGCCTTCGGGGTCGATTTCCGGGTGGGACTTGCCTGGGGCGCGGCTTCCACTTCTTTGCTCGTGGGCTTGATTGCGGCCTTCGGCGGCTATCGCATCCTCGGGCTCGCCCTCCATGGCGGCGCGATCTGGTACTTTTTTGGCCTGTGGATCATTGCCGATCTGCTCATCGGATTTTCGGAGGAGCTCCAATTCCGTGCCTATCTCCTGGCCACGCTCGCCGATGGTATCGGATTCTGGCCAGCATCCATTTTGCTCTCCATCGGCTTCGGTGCGCTGCACTATTTCCTGAAGCCACACGAGCGCTGGGAAGACTTCGTCTCCACCGGTTTGCTGGGCCTGTTCGTGTGCCTTACGCTGCGCCGCACCGGATCGCTGGCCTTCGCCATCGGCTTCCACGCCGCCTTTGATTTAGCCAATGTGTTTGTATGGTCAGGGCAAAATGCAGGCGAATACGCCGTTGGCCACCTTTTTGAAACCCGCTGGCAGGGCCCGCAATGGCTAACCGGGGGCCTGCTGGGTCCTGAAGCCAGCTGGATGGTCTTTGTGGTAATCGCGCTGATGTTTTGGATCTTTGATCGATGCTATCGGCACAAGAAATTTCCAGCTGAGATTCGGCCGCATGTGGCGGGTTAACCGTATGACGCCGGGCCTCGGATTGTTGGCGTAACGTCGCCATATCACTCAAAAAGCTGGCTCGGGGATTTTGGGTGCAATCGCCTGTTAACAGGAGTTAGGTGGTTCTACTACCGCGAGGATGCCTTTTTCTTCTTTCGGGCAAGCAGAACAATTTTCGCGTGTCTGCCTCGGATGATGTCCATAGTTCCGATGACGTCTGACCAGGAAACCATGTCATCTGCGTCAACGTATACCACCCAGTCGGGGCGAAGTTTGAGTTCCTTCGTCAATGCCTCGCCCAACTCATCCCACCGAACCGGCTTCGAGTTTAGGTACAGCTTTGGCGGTCCGTCGTTCCCTACCTGTTCCAGGCGAACCAAAGGCGGCAAGTTGAATGAGACAGAACGCGCAGATAAAAGGGGCTCTTCTAACGTGGAGATTCGGATTCCCATCGATGGCCGATCCCATCCCCACGCGAATATGAACATCAGAAAGGTTGGGACGACGATACTGGACAATACAAGCGTGTAACTCAAACCAAATGGCGGGAGCAGCGGGAACCGCGCCCTAGGCGCGCGTTTTCTGGGAAGATAGCATGCGTGCTCTGTACCCTGAGCTATGGTCGGTCGTGGTTTGATTTTGGAAAGCGAAAAAGCCAACAGGCCAAGTCCGGCGATGACAACTATTTGTCCAATATCCCGCAGCTCATGGTAGATGGCCAGACTGCTGCTCGACTGGGTCCAGATACCGATCCGAGGATGGCCCGGGTTGAGGCAAGAAGGGTCGCTTGTTATCTCGATGCTGACGTTGTACCGGCCTTCCTTGTCAGCGTAAAAGTGACCTAAGTAGCGATCCATTCCTTCGGATGATTCAATCGCGTGTCCGTTGTTATAAACAGTCGAGCGCGAGACTAGTGCGAGGTGCGAAAATCCGGACTGGCATCCGGAAAAATCACTGTCAACCCAAAGGGTGATGTGGTACCAACTCCTGATATTGAGAGGAAAATCCGCAGTTCTTATTTCACCACGGGAAAGCGAGACTGGCTGGTCTAGGGCAACGAAGGTTCGGGTTTGCAGCCAGTGCCAATAGGCTTGGGGAACGACGATCCCGGCGAGGATGACAGCTGCCGACAGATACGTGATTCTCGGCAAGTGCAAGCCCATACCGTACTTAGACACCAGAGCGCGGATGGATGGTAGATCACCAAAGTCATTTGCTGCAATTGTTTAGCAAGGGGGAGCAGGTTGTTGGCGATACATCGCCATAACACGCAATATCAAAAGGCGCCCACTTTTGCGGTAAGTTGTGAGTCGTTGAAGCAACACACTTACCGAAGAGGAGCGCCTTTATGAATCAAGAGAAGTATATCGGCATGGACGTTCATGATGCCACCATCTCCGCCGCTGTGAAGAATGCTGAGGGCAAGCTGCTCATGGAATGCGTGCTGGAAACCAAGGCAGCCACGATTCTGGAGTTCATTCAAGGACTGAGGGGAACTCTGGCGGTGACCTTCGAGGAAGGGACCATGGCGGCCTGGTTACACGATCTACTGAAGCCCCATGTCAGCCGGCTGGTGGTCTGTGATCCGCGCAAGAACGCGCTGATGAGGGATGGCAACCAGAACGATCGGGTGGATGCACGCAATTTGGCGGAGCTGCTACGCACCAACCAAGTCAAGGCGGTGTACCACGGGAAGCATGGAACCCGTGCTTTAAAAGAGTTGGGGCGGAGCTACTTGACGCTCACCAAAGATAGTACTCGGGTGATGAATCGGATTAAGTCGGTGTACCGAAGTTGGGCCATTCCCTGTGCGGGCACCAGCGTCTATAGCCGCCGTTATCGTGCCGAGTGGCTGGCCAAGCTGGTGGAACCAGGGGTGAGGATTCGAGCCGAGCATTTGTACCAGCAATTGGATAGTCTCGAACCCGTGCGCCAGGCAGCACGACGCGAGCTGTTGCTGGAAAGTCGCAAGCATGCGGCGGTGAAGTTACTGCGTCAGATTCCTACGATTGGTCCGATTCGCTCCGCCCTGCTGGTGGCCATACTGCAGACACCCTATCGCTTCCGCACCAAGCGTCAGCTTTGGGCCTACTGCGGATTTGCCGTTCGGACCTATGACAGCGGCGAGTACCGCGTGGTACGCGGGAAGCTGCAACGCAACCGCGAACGCATCACGGTGCGTGGCCTGAATCGCAACCATAATCACGATCTGAAAAACCTGTTGAAGGGGGCGGCCATCTCCGCCATCGAACGTCCCGGGCCGCTGCAGGATTTCTATGCTGCTCGGGTGGAGAAAGGGATGCGGCCCAGCCTGGCCCGTCTCACCCTGGCACGGAAGATTGCCGCCGTCACCTTAATCATTTGGAAGAAAGGAGTCAGTTTCGACCCCAAACAGTTGCAGCGACAAACAGCTTGAGCATCGCTGAGGAAGCGCCTTCCATTCGGAGAGTTTCCTCTGCTAGTGGTCGGTCGATTTCTCGAGATGCTCGGTTCGAGGGAAGTATCAGTCAATGAGATCCGGCCCCGCGTGCCTTAGGCACCGAGTCACTCATTTCACGTTATGCCCCCTCGGATAACCAGAAATAGCTATAGGCCACGAGCCTCGAATAGAACCATGGTTGACCTTGAGTCGCCATTCGCTTGTCGCTCTCGCAAACTCGACGACGGCCGCTAACTCACCAGAGGAGACTTATCAGAATGGGCACAAGGCAAACTTCTCCAGGGAAGCTTAATTACCGTGGGCTGGATCTCGAGAAAACATCTCATCTCCGGTCGAGGCAGAACTTTTTTCTTGACATCCCTTTTGATAGAACTCATTGAGGTCGGGGTCCTAGGTCCATCGACGGGTTTCACACCCTCTGCAATCTTTGCACGTCGTGCACGCCGGGGATTTTGCGGACGCCGTGGATGATGTTTTCGAGGTGCTTCAGGTCTTCGATTTCCATGACGATGTCGACGTTGGCCTGGCCGTTCTCGGTGCGGGCACCGATGCTGCGGATGTTGGTTTTGAAGTCGCTGATTACGGCAGTGATTTGTTTCAACATGCCGAAGCGGTCGTCGCAAAAAACTGTGAGCTTGACCGGGAATGAAACCGGCGCGCCTTCTTCTTTGCCCCATTCCACGTCGATGCGGCGCTCGGGTTCGTACATCAGGTTGATCACGTTGGGGCAATTCACCGAGTGTACGGCGACGCCTTTGCCGCGAGTGACGTAACCGACGACTGACTCTCCGCGAATTGGATTGCAGCAACGGGCGCGATAGACGAGCATGTCGCCCTGACCCTTCACGCGGATGGCGCTGCTGTCGCCGCCAAAGACGCGGCGGACGACGCTGCCGATGCCGGAATCTTCTTCGGCGGGAATGGCGCTGGGTTCGGCGGTGGGAGTAAGTTTGCCGAGCACCTGGCGTGCAGAATATTTGCCGTATCCGATTGCGGCCATCAGATCGTCGGGCTGGCCGAGGCCGTAGTCGGAGGCGATGCGCTGGAAGTCCGCGTCTTTAATGTCTTTCAGCGAGATGCGGTATTTGCGGGCTTCTTTGTCGATCAGCTTCCTTCCGATTTCGATGGCGCGCTCGCGCTGATGGACGTTCAGCCAATGCTTGATTTTGTTGCGGGCGCGCGACGAGCGTACAACGCCCAACCAGTCGCGGCTAGGCTTGTGCGCAGGCTGAGTGATGATCTCGACGATGTCGCCGCTGTGCAGCTTGTGGCGCAGAGGAACCATGCGGCCGTTGACCTTGGCGCCGACGCAAGTGTGTCCGACTTCGGTGTGAATGGTATAGGCGAAGTCGATGGGCGTGGAGTCGCGCGGCAGCACCACAACTTTGCCCTTGGGAGTGAAGGTGTAAACCTCTTCGGGATAAAGATCGATTTTGAGGGTGGAGAGAAATTCGTTGGGATCAGAAACGTCGCGCTGCCACTCGACTACCTGACGCAGCCAGGCGAGGCGCTCTTCATCTTTGACTGAGACTGGACCGTCTTTATATTTCCAGTGCGCCGCGATTCCTTCCTCCGCCATGCGGTGCATTTCTTCGGTGCGAATCTGAATCTCGAAACTCGTGCCTTCCTCGGTGATCACCGAGGTGTGCAGCGACTGATAGAGATTCGGGCGCGGCATGGCGATGAAGTCTTTGATACGACCGGGCACCGGCCGCCACATGTTATGGACGATGCCGAGAACGCCATAACAATCCTGCACCGAGCGCGTGATCACGCGCATGGCGTAGAGGTCGTAAACCTGGTCGACGGAGATGCGCTGTTTGACCAGCTTTTTGTGAATGCTATAAACGCGCTTGATGCGGCTTTCGACTTTGGCGGTGATGCCAGCTTCGCGAAGTTTGTCGCTGAGTTCGCGTTCGATGCCGGAGAGGAATTGCTCGCCTTTTTTACGACGGGCTTCGACGGCGTCGTGGACTTGCTGGTAGGCAATGGGATCGAGATAGCGGAAGCCAAGATCTTCCAACTCGCCGCGAATTTTTCCCATGCCCAGGCGGTGCGCGATGGGGCCGTAAATGTCGAGGGTTTCGCGGGCAATTTTTTGTTGGCGATCAGGCGGCAGATGCTCGAGGGTGCGCATATTGTGCAGGCGGTCGGCGAGCTTGATGAGGACGACGCGGATGTCGTCGACCATGGCCAACATCATCTTGCGGAGATTTTCTGCCTGCTGCTCTTCCTGCGATGAAAAATCAATCTGGCTGATCTTTGTGACGCCTTCGACGATGTGCGCCACCTGTTCGCCGAATTCTTTGCGGATATCGACGATGGTGATGGAAGTGTCTTCGACGGAATCGTGGAGCAGGCCGGCGGCTACGGAGACGGCGTCCATCTTCATTTCAGCGAGGACTAGCGCGACTTCGAGGGGATGGACCAGGTATGGTTCACCGGAGGCGCGCTGCTGGCCGGAGTGGTAACGCTGGGAAAACTCGTAGGCTTTGCGGATGAGTTCCAGATCGTCGTTGGGGCGGTTCTCGCGCATGTCGCGCAACAGCTCGCGGAACTTGGTTACCGTGAGCACGTTGGTCGCGATTTGTTCGCGCAGGGTGGTCATTCGTTGTTTCTGATTATATCGGGATGGGCGGAAGGCTCGGCTTTCGCGGACTCCGGCGGCGTGGAAGAGCGGCGCTTTCAGCGCCGCGTTTTAGGTGGGCCCTCGGCTACGCGGCGCTGAAAGCGCCGCTCTTCCACGGCTCTGCGAATCTGATGCAAATCGACAGAATCGGGCCTGCGGCCCGAGGACAGCCGGGGGCGGCGTCCCCACATTGGACTAACTGGGTGCTATCCGATGAGGTGGCGGCGACGTAGAATTCTTTGGCGATGGCGCAGATTCTTATCAGCGGGGCTTCGGGGTTGATTGGGTCGGCGCTGGCGCCTACGCTCGAAGCGGACGGATATGAAGTTACGCGGCTGGTGCGCGGAACCGCGAGATCAAAAGCCGATTTGCAATGGGAGCCGATGCGCGAAGTTTCTCCGGCGCTGGTTTCGGGATTCGATGCGGTGGTGCATCTATCGGGCGAAAGCGTTGCGGGGCGATGGACGGAAGAGAAGAAGCGGAAAATCCGTGAGAGCCGGGTGGTGAGCACGCGGAATTTGGCATGGGCAATCGCAAAAGCTGAGCAGCCTCCGCGAACGTTGGTCTGTGCGTCGGCGATTGGGTATTACGGTAATCGGGGCGATGAAATTTTGACTGAAGACAGCGCACCGGGCGCGGGATTTCTGCCGGATGTCTGCCGGGAGTGGGAAGCGGCTTCACATGTGGGGATTGCTGGAGTGCGGGTGGTCAATTTGAGGTTCGGCATTGTGTTGAGCAAAACCGGTGGGGCGCTTAAGGAGATGCTGCGGCCGTTTCGTTTGGGCTTGGGCGGGAGAGTCGGAAACGGGAGGCAGTGGTGGAGCTGGATTCACATCGATGATGTTGTATCTGCGGTCATGGAGATTTTGCGGGCTGAATCGCTCCGCGGGGCGGTAAATATGACGGCGCCAAATCCTGTGAAGAATGCGGGGTTTACTCGAGTGCTGGCGGCCGTGATGAAGCGCCCGGCGATTTTTGCGGTGCCGGGGTTTGCGGCGAAGCTGGCGTTTGGAGAATTCGCGGAGGAAGGGATATTGGCGAGCGCGCGGGTGATGCCAAAGAAGCTGGAGGAGAGTGGGTTCCAGTTTCGGTATGTGGAGTTGGGCCCGGCGCTGCAAGAACTTCTGCAATGACGTCTGTAACGAACGTGGAAGAGCGGCGCTTTCAGCGCCGCGTCAATGCGTGCTGTTGAGTTACGCGGCGCTGAAAGCGCCGCTCTTCCACGGTTCTGCAAACAGTTCTGATAAACGCAAGCGTTCTTATACTTCGCTCACTTGCCGCGGGTCTTTGCAAATTCAGACACGCGCTGATGGACGTTTAGGACCGGCTTGGGCAGTGGCAAATGGCTTCCTTCTTCGAGGATCGGGATCAGCTTGTCGAATTCTGGACCGGAGTGCGATCCGGTAACGGCCAGTCGGACGGGATGAAACAACTCTTTGCCCTTCGCGCCGGTTTCGGCTTTCACTTCATTCACGATTTTTTTGAACTGCTCGGGAGTGAGCTTGCCTTCGCGCGCAGATTCGTCTTCGAGAATTTTGTAGGTAAAGCGAGCGAGGACGGCGTCGGTGTGCGGCCACGCGAGAACTTCAGCATTGTCGGGAGAGGCGAGGGCGGCCTGGGCGTCGTACTCGAAGATGAGCGCGGCTTTCCCCGGAAGCTGATCGAGGCGATCGACTGACGGCGCGAGCAATTGAATGACGGTCGCCAGCCACTTTTGTAAATCTGGGACGGCAGAAGAATCGGCAGTTTCTTTCGTCTCCGATGCAGAGAAGACTTCGCCGACCAGTTGCGAAAAGTAGGGTTGAGCCAGTTTCTCGATCCGCTCCGGCGGACTGGCTTTAATGTAATGGCGATTGAGCCAGTAGAGCTTTTCCATATCGAAGACCGCCGGAGACGGCGTGACCCGCTGCAGCGAAAATTCTTTGACCAGCTCGGGCATGGAAAAAATTTCGCGCGTGCCTCCGGTCGGGGCCCAGCCTAGTAACGCCAGATAATTCACCAGCGCTTCGGGAAGGACTCCCATGTCGCGGAAGTTGGCGATGGAAGTTGCGCCGTGGCGTTTCGAAAGGCGTTCGCGATCGGCGCCGAGAATCGTGGAGAGATGCGCAAACTCGGGCACCGGCCAGCCCAGGGCTTCATAGACGGCAACCTGCTTGGGTGTGTTCGAAAGATGGTCGTCGCCGCGGATGACGTGGGTGATCTTCATCAGGGCGTCGTCGATCACGACCACGTAGTTGTAAACCGGCATGCCGGAGGAGCGCAGAATTATGGGATCGCTGACGACCTCGTTGGAGAATTCGACGTTGCCGTGAACGATGTCGTGGAAGCGAATGGGGTGCTCGGGAATGCGGAGGCGAATCGCGCAGGGTTCGTCGGCGGCGCGGCGGCGCTGGGCCTCGACGGGGTCGATGGAACGGCATTTGCCGGAATAAATCGGCTGGCGGTGCTCGGCAGTGGCGCGCTCGCGGTCTTTCTGGAGTTCTTCTTCGGTGCAGAAGCAGAGATAGGCTTTGTGCTCGCTGAGTAATTTTTCGGCGTGTTCGCGGTAGATATCGAGGCGATCAGATTGGCGATAGGGGCCGTACTCGCCGCCTACGTCGGGGCCTTCGTCCCAGTCGAGGCCTAGCCATTTCAGGTCGGCGATGAGTTGATCTTCAAAGCGCGCTTCGCTGCGATCGACGTCGGTGTCTTCAATGCGCAGAATCATGGTGCCGCCCTGCTGGCGGGCGAAGAGCCAGTTGAAAAGAGCGGTGCGGGCATTGCCGACGTGCAGATGGCCGGTCGGGGATGGAGCGAAACGTGCGCGGACTGGTTGAGCCACGAGAAGATGTTAGCAAATGGTGGCGCATGCCAAGTTCAAAAGCATTACCACAGAGGGCACGGAGAACACGGAGGTTTCACAGAGGAGACCAATTCAAAACCATTAACCACAAAGGAATAGGAAGGTTCACTATGGAAAGCCAATTCGATTATTTCCGAGGAGCTAAGTGGGTTTTGGTGATGCGGTCGTGCCACGAGAGCTGATCTTCGTCGAGGAAGCTCCAGGCGTATCCGAGGCCGAGTGAGGCGAAGGAAAGAGCTGATGTGACTACTCGCCAGCGACGCAGATTTCTGGAAGCCGGCCCGCCATCGAACCGGGAAATCTTTAGATGGGTGGCGCGCAGGCCCGGCGTAGTCCCACAAAAAATCAGAAAGGCAGCTTGATAGGCGAACCACAATGTCATGGTGAGCGCGGCCGCGACTTCTGCTGTCATGCGCATTTGCGGAAATGAGGGATTGAAGCGCAGGAACATGTATCCGAAGATTGCGGTCGCCCCTGTAACAAAAATTCCGTCCACGACGCCGGCGAATATCCTGCGCGAAAGCGGTGCGGTTTGCAGGGGCATATCCACGCCGGGCTGGCGTTCGGGTTCGGGTTCGCTAGATGGTTCAATCAGCATCCCGCCGAGAGCGGGCGGAGGCGGCAGAAGTTCCGGCGCCTCCATAATGCGGGGGCGGTCATTCACGGGTTCGGCGAGCTCATCACGGTTAAATGGAAGCGTACCGGGCCGCGGGAATTCCAGCACGCGGGCGGTGGCTTCAGTCGAGACGGGATAAGAGATCCGCTGCTCGGGTTCGAAAGTCGGGGCCGGGAAGTCTGTCTGTGCCGAGGCGAGAAATTCAGCGCGCTCGGCGTGAAGCGGCGATTTGTCAGTTTTCCACGGGACGACGGTGTCGAACTGCAACTGCAGCGAAGGATAGCGTTCCTTGCGCGGTTTCAAGGTTTTGTAGTGCTTTACTTTGGCGCTGACTTGATCGCGCCAATCGGTTTGGGGAGGTTCGGTGCTAGAGATCTCAGACGCCTCTTCAGTTTTACATGATGCGAGCGCTGCATCCTCTCTGTCGGCAGTGGACGGGCGAGACGCGCGTCGCTCCACGGTCTCTGGTTCTGTGAAGTTAGCGGCTTCTGCTTTTGCTGGCGAATTGTCAGACGAGTCCACTACAAACCCGGGCGCGCCTTGAGATTTTTCCAGGCTGGCGGAAAATTCCTGTTCGCTGGTGTCCATTACTTCAGGGTCGAAGTAGGGTTCCTGCGAAGAAGAATCGGATTGGGTTTCGGGCGGGTTCATGCCTATACTGCAAGGTGATCATCAGCTGGGCCGTCTGTTCCACAGATAGCGAACCTGCTGGCTTCGCGCAGAAGCCGACGCTCAGTCGATGTTCTCGTGCGCTGCAAATGCTTCCCCTTCGATTGGTTATCACGGCCACGCTGCTTTGTCATCTGCTACTCGCGCCGCGGCTAGTTACCAGCCAGTTGCGTCCTGACGCGAATTCGGCACAAGCGCTGCCGAATGCGCCTTCCAGCAAGCCCGGGGTTCCGGTCAGAATCGAAGCGATCGAGCAGGAAAAGGATGGGGACATTTATAAGCTGCGCGGCAAAGTAAAGGTGGATTATGCCACCTATACCATTTATGCAGATCGCGCCGACTACAACTCCGACACCGGCGAGGTTGATGGCGAAGGCCACTTGCTGCTGGAGGGTGGCCCAAACAATGAGCACATCGAGGCAGAGCGCGGCAAATATAACCTGCAAAACGAAACCGGGAGATTTGAGGCGGCGGTGGGAAGCGTGGGCTTTCGTCTGAAGGGCCGCAGGAATGTGTTTACCACGACCAATCCGTTTTTCTTTACCGGACGCGTGGTCGAGAAACTCGGGCCTGACCACTATGTGGTGACCGATGGAACGGTCACGACCTGCGAGTTGCCGCGCCCTAAATGGGAGTTCGCGGCACATCGGGTAAATATAGAAGTCGGTGGACACGCCACGATTTACCACAGCAACTTTCGCCTCGAAGGCATTCCGATTCTGTATTTTCCTTTTGTAACCCATCCAGTACAAAAAAATCCTCGCGAGACAGGCTTTCTGATTCCGAGCATTGGACGCTCTTCGACGCGCGGCAATACCGCGGGCGAGTCAATCTTCTGGGCGATCAATCGCAGCATGGACGTGCTGGCGGGAGCAGAATATTTTTCTAAACGCGGGTGGGCACCGGACGCCGAATTCCGCGCCCGGCCGACAGACAACTCCTTCGTGGACCTGACGTATTACAGCGTTTTTGATCGTGGTATTAACGAGTGCACCGCTTTGAGTCCGTGCATAACAAATCAGGGTGGGACAGAGATCCGGCTCAATACCGAGGGAGAGTTCGCTCACAATTTTCGCAGCGTGGCGAACATCGACTATCTGAGCTCGTATGTTTTCCGGCTGGCGTTCAGCGACGTGTTTGCGCAGGCGGTGGACTCGGAGGTGCGCTCGCAGGCATTTCTTTCCAACACGACCGGCGGCTTGTTTATCAACGGAGCGGTAAGCCGTTATCAGGATTTTCAGAGCACGACGCCGGGGGATGTAATCACGATTCTGCATGCGCCCGGAGGAGAAATTTCGAGCGTGGATCAACAGCTATGGGGCACGCCATTCCATGGCAGCTTCGACGCGGACGCCGAAGGCCTTTCCCGGAGCGAGCCGGGATTCAGAACCGCGCCGCTGGTGGGACGATTTGACCTGAGCCCGGCGATTTCACTGCCTCGCCTATTTCGCGGCTGGTCGTTTCGACCTGAGCTCGCACTGCGAGATACGATCTACACCCAGCAGTTGATACCTGCGGAAGGCACAACACTCACCGAAGTCGGGACAGCGATATCAAACACTCTCAATCGCAAGTCGCTCGAAGGATCGGTAGAGTTGCGGCCTCCGGCGATTGATCGCATATTCGATGGCGAGCTTTTTGGCCGCAAGTGGAAGCACGTGGTCGAACCGCGGATCGTATATGACTACGTTGCCGGCGTGAGCAATTTCGATCGCGTGCTGCGCTTTGACGAACGGGACATTTTGAGCGACACCAATGAAGTGGAGTATTCCATCGTAAATCGGCTGTATGCCAAACGCACCTCTCCTCGGGATGAGAAGTGTCCTACGAACGCGATGCCGGCATTAATCGTGGGAGGCGCGCCAGCCCCGAGCCACATCCCATGGGAACGTGGTGGAACGCCGCTCGCGGCGAACTCGCAAACATCCAATCTGGAGCAAACGTCCGATTTCGAGCAAACGCCCGGTCAAGCCGGGTCGCTGCGCAAATGCGCTAAGCAACCGGACACGCGGGAGATTGTCAGTTGGGAGCTAGCACAAAAATATTTCCTGGATCCGACATTCGGGGGCGCGCTGGTGTCGGGAAGAAGTAACGTTTTCACCAGCACGGTGGATTTGACGGGAATCGCGTTCTTGACCGAGCCGCGCCATCTTTCGCCGCTGACTTCGCGGCTGCGCATTGGAACTACTCGCAGCAGCGACCTGGAGTGGGACGCGGATTATGACTTCTTCGCCGGCCGGATGAACTCGAGCACATTTTTGTTCAATTACCACGTCGGCCTGTTCACGGTTGGCGCCGGAGACGCCTTTCTGCATGTGCCAGGAGAAGCCACAAGTACCAGCGCTTCCCCGGCGAAGTTCAACCAGTTCCGTACGGTTCTGGGCTACGGAAGCTCGACCAAGCGCGGCTTCAGTGGAGCGACCAATCTGGGATACGATGCGGAACTGGGACAGGTGCAGTACGGTGCGGTCCAGTTGGCATATAAGTGGGACTGTTGCGGCGTGGACATAGAATACCGGCGATTCGCGCTGGCTTCGGTGCGCAATGAAAATCAGTACCGCTTCACGTTCTCGCTGGCTAACGTCGGCGCGTTCGGAAACTTGAGGCGCGGCGAGCGGCTGTTTTGATCTTGGCTTAACATATCGGCATGGCAACCTCAGCTGAACTGGTAGTAAAACGCGAGGCGCTCGATAACGAACTGCGCTCGCTGGGGCGCGTGTTGGTTGCGTACTCGGGAGGCGCCGACTCCGCGTTTCTTGCCTGGGCGGCGTATCGGGCGCAGGGCAAAGAGATGCTGGCCGTCATCGCCGATTCGGCGAGCCTGGCGCGCTATCAGCTGAATGATGCGGTCGCGTTTGCGCGCGAGCAGAACATTCCCCTCGAGATCATTCACACCCAGGAACTTGGCCGGCCGGAATATGTTCGCAACGATTCGTCGCGCTGTTTTCACTGCAAGGACGAACTGTTCAGCCTGATGTCGGAGTTTGCAGCGGCGCACAATTTCCAGGCCATCGCGTATGGGATCAATGTGGACGACAAGGGTGATTTCCGCCCGGGACAAGCCGCGGCGGTTCAGCATAACGTGGCGGCGCCGCTACTGAACGCTGGACTGGGCAAGGAAGAAATCCGCAGCCTAGCGCGGGAGGCGGGACTGCGCATCTGGGACAAACCGGCGTCGGCTTGCTTGTCTTCACGAATTGAATATGGCCGCGAGGTCACACCAAAAGCACTGGCTATGGTGGAGCAGGGCGAAGATGCATTGCGGCAATTAGGATTCCGGCAGTTTCGGGTACGGCATCACGGAGACATTGCACGCATAGAGATTGCCCGCGATGAAATGGCCCGCGCGATGACCACAGAGATGGCAGCAGAGTTCAGCCGCATTTTTAAAAGGCTTGGATTCAAGTTCGTGACCCTCGATCTGGAAGGCTTCCGCTCTGGTTCGATGAATGCGCTGCTTACTCCGGAACAGATCGGGCAGGCGGGGTAGCCGGAATTCTGAGCAATTCGGGCATAGTTGCGCCTCGCCGACAATTTCTACTCTCCAGCTGTGAGATAATTTTTTTATCACTCTTTCCACACTCAATGTTTAGGCGGTCTCTGTTGATCTTGTGCAAGCGCACTCTAATTTTCCTGCTTCTGGCTTGTCTTGGTGTTGGCGCCCAGGTTCCTTCCTCGGATCTTACGCAGCGCATTGAGCGCCAGATCCGTTCGTATTATGACCTTCCTGATTCCGTGAAAATAACTCTCTCGGCGCCTCATGCCAGCGATTTTCCGAATTATGACGGGTACACAGTCACCATGGAAGGCGATGGTAATAAGAAGACCTTTGACTTTCTGCTTTCGAAAGATCAGAAGACGCTGATCCGTATGACGAAGATGGACCTGTCGAAGGACCCCTATGCGGAGAACATGAAAAAGATTGACGTTAAGGGGCGGCCGGTGCGGGGGAACCCGAATGCCAAAGTTGTGATTGTGAATTTCGATGACTTTGAATGCCCGTTCTGTTCGCGCGCTCACCAGACGCTTTTTCCTGAACTGCTGAAGGAATATGGGGACAGGGTGGCGTTCATCTATAAGGATTTTCCATTGTCAGAGATTCATCCCTGGGCGATTCATGCGGCCGTGGACGCGAACTGCCTGGCGGCATTAAGCAACGACGCGTATTGGGATTTCGCCGACTACATTCACAGCAACCAGCAGGTAGTGAATTCGGAGAAGGGGCATGAGGCCCAGTTTGCTGCGCTCGACCGAATCACGTTAACTGAAGGCGCCAAATTCAGCGTGGACACGACGAAGCTGCAAGCCTGCATTAAGGCGCAAAAAGAGGACGCTGTGACCGCCTCGGTGAAAGAAGGCGAAGCGTTGGGGGTCGATGGTACGCCGACCATGTTCGTCAATGGACGCTCAGTGAACGGAGCGCGGTCGGCTGAAGAATTTCGCGCCGTTTTTGATAGCGCACTGCAGCAAGCGGGAGTGGCTGCGCCCACGCATCCAGCGGCTTCGGCTAACCCACCAGGGCAAAAGGGACAATGAAGTTCCGCGAAATGGGGAAGGTTTGAAATTAAATTTCAGGAAGTCTTGGCTATGTATTCCGGTTTTACTGGCGGGTCTTGCAACCTCCTGCGCCAAGAATCCCGGCGGCGACGTCGCAGCTACCGTCGATGGCGAGAAAATCTACCGGGCGGATGTTGAAAAGTATTTCCAAAATCAAACTTCGGGATCGAACCAGCCGTTAAGCGATGAGCAAGCCACTGGCCTGCGCTTGAGCATTCTGGAAAACCTGATCGAGAATCAGATCCTGATGCATCGCGCGGGCAAGTTGGGGCTGCTGGCCACCGACGAGGAAGTCGACCGCCGATTGAAAGAAATTCGATCGCCTTATACCGACCAGGAATTCAATCAGCGACTGCAGGAGCGCAAGCTGACGCTTGATGACATCAGGCGCGAGATCCGCCGCTCGCTGACCGCCGAGAAGGTCGTCAACAAAGAGATCACTTCCAAGATCAACATTACCGACCAGGACATCGCCGACTATTACAACGAGCACAGGTCTGAGTTCAATCTGATTGAGCCGCGCTATCACCTGGCGCATATTTTGGTGACCACATCACCCGACCCGCAGGGCCGCGATCCGAACAAGGCGCGCAACGAGCCGGACGCGCGCAAGAAGATCGATAGCGTGCTGGCGCGATTGCAGGCCGGTGAGGACTTCGCAACGTTGGCCGCGACTTATTCGGAAGACAACGCGACATCCGCGAATGGTGGTGATATTGGAATCGTGCCGGAGTCAGCCTTGAAGCAAACCGACATGACCACGCGCGACGACGTAATGAAGTTGAAGCCGGGGCAGTTCACGCCGGTCATTCCTTTGGGAAACCCCGCCAACAGGCAGGTTGCCGGCTTCCAGATTGTGAAGCTGATCTCGGTTGAACCGGCAGGGGTGCGGGAACTTTCAGATCAGCATGTGAAGCAGGAAATACGCCAGCAACTGCAGGACCGGCGAGAACAGCTTTTGAAGACCGCTTACTACGAAGTGATGCGAAATCAGGCGAAGATCGACAATTATTATGCGCAACAGGTGCTGGCAGCCGGCGGCGCCGTCCACTGAGTTACCGGATCACTCGATTATCGCCAGCACTTCCCCGGCGACCACATTCGCGCCCTGGCGCACCAGTAATTTCTTTAACTGACCGTCTTTGGGCGACCGCACCTCGTTCTGCATCTTCATGGCTTCGATCACCAGAATTCCCTGCCCCGCTTTAATCTGATCGCCGATCGCGGCGATGATTCTGACGACCTTGCCGGGCATTGAAGCGGTCAGCTTTTGTTCGCCGGAATCCGCGAGGCCCGTTTTTTTTCGTGTACGGAGCGAGCGAGGATCGCTCACGATACATTCGTAGATAGCGCCGCGGAGGGCAACCTGCAGAGTTTCGGCGGCGCGTTCGCATTGCACATCGAAAGACTCCCCGTTCACGATGAGTGAAAGTGCGCCGTCGCTTAAGGGAACACAACTCACCGCGATTTCACGACCATCGAGCCGAACCCGATACTCGACTTCGCCATTACGGCTCGACGGGGTGCCAGCAACTGACTCTAATTCAACCTTGTAAGTTTTGCCGCCGACACTGATTTCGTAGTTGTTCATGCGGCTATTCCATCGCCTCGGTACGGGCGGCTCGTTTCCAGGCGGACGACTCAGACGTCTGCACTGGAGCAGGTTTTCCGTTCTCGGGTCTGAGCGCAGAATAGATGGCTGCGGCGATGACGGCGATTTCGCGGTCGTGTTCATTAATTGCAGGCTGCGATTTGCGAAAGAGACGCGGTAGATACCCGGTATCGGTTTTGGCGGCAAGGAAATCGGGGTCGGTGAGGATGCGGTGAAATAGCGGCAAATTTGTTTTCACCCCGGTGACGACATATTCGTCGACGGCGCGGCGAATCCTAGCGATGGCCTGATTACGGTCTGCGCCATAGGCGACGAGTTTCGAGAGCAGCGGATCATAATCAGTGCCGACATTCCATCCCGGATAGATTCCGCTATCCAGGCGAATCCCAGGGCCAGACGGTTCGATAGCAGATGAAATCCGGCCGGGGTTGGGAAAGAAATTGTTGTCGGGATCTTCGGCGTAGACGCGGCACTCGATGGCATGTCCGCGAAGCTGAATATCTTCCTGGGTGAATGGCAGCTTCTCGCCGGCGGCGATGCGGATTTGCAAGTGAACCAGATCTAGTGCGGTAACGAGTTCGGTGATGGGGTGCTCGACCTGCAAACGGGTGTTCATTTCCAGAAAATAGAAATTGCTGCGAGAGTCAGCGAGGAATTCAATAGTTCCGGCATTGCTGTAGCTGGCCGCCTTGGCTGCCTGAACTGCAGTTTCACCCATGCGGCGGCGCATTTCCGGAGTGACCGCAGGAGAAGGAGATTCTTCGAGCACCTTCTGATGACGGCGCTGGATGGAGCACTCGCGCTCTCCGAGATAAACGCAGTTGCCGTGCTCGTCGGCAAGAATCTGCATTTCGATGTGGCGGGGATCGGTGATGGCTTTCTCAAGATAGACCTCGTCGCTGCCGAAGGCCCGCTGGGCTTCGCTTCGCGCGGCGTCAAGGCTCGAGGCCAATTCAGATTCAGCCGCCACCAAGCGCATGCCTTTGCCACCGCCGCCAGCTGCCGCTTTCAGCATGATGGGATAACCAAATTTCGCAGCCACTTCTCGGGCTTTGGCTAAGGACTCCAGACCGCGTGAGGTCCCGGGAACGAACAGGACGCCGGCTTTTTCCATTTGCTGCCGCGCGCGGGTCTTCGATCCCATGAGATCGATGGAGGCCGGGCTGGGGCCGATAAACTTGATGCCGGCGTCGCCGCAGGCTTTAGCGAACGCCGCGTTTTCAGAGAGAAATCCATAGCCGGGATGGATGGCGTCTGCGCCGCGGCGTTTTGCAGTTTCGAGAATGCGGTCGATGTTCAGATAAGATTCGGCGGCGGGAGCGGGGCCGATGGCGTAGGCTTCGTCGGCTTTCAGTACATGCAATGCGGCGCGGTCGGGCTCTGAATAAACTGCGACCGCGGTGATGCCTAGTTCGTGACAGGCGCGAATGAGCCGTACCGCAATTTCGCCACGGTTCGCGATCAGGATTTTCTTGAAGAGTTTGCGCACGCGGCTTCGATGCTCACTGGGTTAAGCCGAAGTTCTGGCCTAATGAAACAGAACTTCGTACTATAAGCATTCTTCCCCATGATCGCCAGTAAGAAGTCTCTTTCAGTTCCGCCGCGCGCGGCCCAACGGTTAGTAGTCGCAGCGCCGCTACTGCTGATTTTGGCGGGACTGGCGGCGCGGCTGATCGGGGCGTATTCCAAGTTTCTGAATGCCGATGAGGCCATGCACTACCTGCTAGCGATGCAGCCCACGCTGGCAGACGCTTATCACGCCAGCCTGGGCACCGCGCACCCGCCGTTGCTGATCATTTTTTTGCATTACTGGGGGATGATTTCGCATTCCCAATTTTTTCTGCGGCTGCCGTCGGTGCTCGCGGGAACGGCCGCCGGATGGTTTATCTATTTGTGGCTGCGCGATGCAGCGGACCGTGCGACGGCGTTGATAGCGATGAGTCTTTTCTTGTTTTCGCCGGCTCTGATTTATATCTCAGCGGAGGTGCGGCAATATGCGCTGTTGCTTTGCTTCATGGCGGCAACGTTGTACTTGCTGGATCGAGCGTTTCTGACGGGATCGCCGGGGCTGATGCTCGCATCGGCGATGACTTTGTATTTAGCGCTGCTCACACATTACGCGGCCATGATTTTTGCGGTGAGCCTAGCGGTTTACGGATTGCTTCGGATCGCGGATGTGCGCCCGAAACCCTCGTTGGTGGCAGCGTGGATTGGTACTCAGGCTGGTGGGGTCGCCATCGCGGTTGTCTTGTGGCGAACGCATATTTCGGTTATTCGCCATCGTGCGCTGACCCAGGATGTGGCGCAATCTTATCTCCGAGGTTCGTTGTTTCATCGCGGACAAGAGGATGTGTTGCTATTTCTGGCCAGGGCGAATCTGCGGCTGTTTCATTTCCTGTTCAGCGAGGGAGCGGTTTCGGCGCTGGCGATGGCTGTGTTTGTTGTCGGGATTGTGCTGTTGGTGCGAACTCGAGATCCTGGCGACCGAGGCGGACGTCCAAGCGCGAAACAGATTGGGGTTCTACTACTGCTGCCCTTCGTGATCAATTGTGCTGCGGCTCTGATTGGAGCCTACCCCTACGGCGGCACGCGGCATGATTCATATCTGGCGATCTTCGCAATGCCGGCAATCGCGTTTGCTGTCACGCGATGGCGGCCAAGCCGGCGCTGGGCGCGCCCTTTAGCCATTGCGATTGCGCTGGCGATCTGCAATTTCACCGTCGTTCCCGCGGGATCATACATCAGGCCGGAAAATCAGAAAAAAGAGCTCATGGTGCAAGCGGTCGCTTATCTGCGCGGGTCCGCGGCTCCGGGATCAATTGTTCTGACGGATTACGAGAGCGGGTTGCTTCTCAGCTACTACCTTTGCGGGGCGGACATCACTCACTCTGGAGAATTGGCAGAGTTTTTCTATTTCTCGCGATGCGGGGAGTATCAGTCCGCGTCTTTGCTTCCGCGGCTTTGGGTTTTTCGCGCGGATGCGTTCCCGGTGCAGTTGCAGGCATTGGTGAAAAACGAGCCTGCACAGTTGCGGGGACGCGAGGTTTGGTTATTCCAAGCAGGTTTTATCGTGGATCAGGAGCCTGAGTTTCAGGCGATGTTGGGACAATATGGGTGTTCGTCTCCGCGGAAGTTTGGGGCTAATATTGTGGTGTGCAGGATTGGGTTGGGATCGTAGTGATCTTTTTTGGACGGGCGTGGATCCTTCGACTTCGCTCAGGACAGGCTGCCCGTCGCGCTACACGATCAGTAGAGGGAAATCAAAGACGGGCGAGACGCCCGTCTCCCCACCACCGCTTTTCCTCGATTCCTGCCGCTTGAACCTTATTTCGAT
Source organism: uncultured Acidobacteriota bacterium (assembly GCA_963702345.1). Lineage (GTDB taxonomy): Bacteria > Acidobacteriota > Terriglobia > Terriglobales > Acidobacteriaceae > Gp1-AA145. The sequence goes on from CAVPCD010000006.1 coordinate 268,674, forward strand.
TGGTCAACAGTGATGCCTTGCGGGTTGTTAGCTGCCTTTTCTGCTTTGGCTTTCTTAGCGGCCATGGCCTTGTCGACCCATTCATCGGCGGTTTTTAGATCGGCGGCGCGCTGATCGGGTTCGTCGCACTCGCGGTCGGCCTTCTCGCGGTAAATCAGATTCATGTAAGCCATGGCATCGTCGTAGTCCTGCCGCAGCGACAGAGCCTTGTTCAGATTATCGATTCCGTCCTGGATGATGGGTTCGGCATCTGCACGCAGCTTGGCGCAAACTTTTTTGTCTTTCAGTGGCTCGTCGGGGCGAAGTCCGAGCTTCGCTCGCTCCTCCATGCGGGGCGTGAAGGCCATCGTCCAGTCGATGACGCCGATGGAGTAATAAGCTTCAGGGTCGTTCTGATCCAGGTCGATAGCTTTTTTGTAGTAAGTACGCGCGTCGTCAAATTTCTTCATCTGCAACGACAGGCCGGCAATACCCTTGATGCTGTTTACGTTTTTCGGGTCCTGGGCTAAGACAGCTTTGTACTGGTCGATGGCGCCGTTGGCATTGGCGAGGTTGTCGGGTGAGTCCACACCGGGAATGTACTGGGCCACATAGGCGGCCGCCAAATACAATTTGGCGTTCAGAAGGCTGGGATCGAGAGCCACGGCGTCTTTGAAGTGCTCGATGGCCTGCTCGTAGCGGGCGTTCTTATAAGATGCAACGCCCTTGTTGAGCTGATCACGCGCCCGAAGCTTATCGCAGCCTGCAGTTGATAATGCGAGCGCAGCCACCGCCATCAGCACCACAACTCTTAAACTTGCCTTCATGAATGTTATTCTCCCTCGCAGAAACCTGCCCCAATTTCCAGCCGCATACGATAACACAAATGAAATATGTGCGTAGGCTCGGACCCACGTCCGGAAGCGGAACGCGGTCCTCCGATGGACGGAGCGTTGCTCCGCCGGGCGGGTGAGGGCACCCGCCCCTACGCGAGCAAATTAGCCGCCAGCTTCGATCTTGGCAGTGATTAAACCGACTTTGTCCACGCCCGACGCGTGCGCAATGTCAATGACATTGGCAACGTCCGCAAAGGGGATATTGTCATCGCCTTTCACGAACATTACTTTCTCAGCCCGCGTCTTAAAAATGTCAGTCAACCGGGTCTGCAGATCGCCCCAGGTGGTGTCATCCTGATTGATCTTCACGCCCGGTGTCTGGCCCGGCCCCTTGTCAATGACCTGCACCACAATAGTGCGATCGGGCTGCTGGTTTTTAGGTTGATTTGGCGGAGGAGGCTGGGGCACAAGCGCGTCCAGTCCCTTAGGCGTAAGCGGCGTGATCACCATGAAGATGATCAGCAGCACCAGCAAAACATCGATGAGCGGCGTGACATTAATGTCAGCGCTCGGCCCACCTTTTCCACCACCCATTGACATTGCCATATAGGAAGCTCCCTTGAAATCTATTCAGATCCGCTTGCGCCCGGATTCGGCGGAGTGCCCGGGGTGTTGGTCTGTTTTTTCTGGTCGGTCAACAAGCCAAGATCATCGACTCCGGCGGCCCGTACATTATCCACCACATCGACGACTGATTTGTATTTGGCCCGCGCGTCGGCGCGGAGGTAAACGGTTTTGTTGACCTTGTTGGCTATCCGATCCTTGATTTTGTTGGTCAATTGATCGGGTTGAATGCGGTCGTTGCCAAAGAAAACATCGCCATTTCGCATTACTGCGACGATGAGCGCGTCTTCTTTGTCGGCGTCCGGCATCTGCTGTGGGTTATTGACTTTGGCCAGGTCAACGCTAACGCCCTTCTGCAACATGGGCGTGATCACCATGAAAATGATCAGCAGCACCAGCATGACGTCCACCATGGGAGTCACGTTGATGTTGGAATTGACCTTGGCACCTTCGTTTCTTTGTGAAATTGCCATTACTGTTCTCCCGCCCGAATTTCAGCGCATGCGATTGCGTTCGGAGGCAGGCCCGGCGAGAATTGCTTCCCGCCGGACCTTAGAAACTCATGTGGATTATGGGGACACGGGCGTCCCCGCCCGTGTTCGACGGGCGACAGGCCCGTCGCTCCATAAGTTATCTCCGCACCGCGCGGCGCTTCAGGAAGTAATCGATCAGTTCGCTCGATGAGTTGTCCATCTCCACATCGAACGCTTCCACACGCCCGGTTAAGTAGTTAAACATCATCACGGCCGGGATTGCGACCAGCAATCCGAAGGCGGTGGTGACCAGAGCTTCAGCGATACCGCCGGCGACTGCAGCCAGACCGGTGGCGTGTTCCTGGGAAATGCCTTTGAAGGCGTTCAAAATGCCCATCACGGTGCCGAAGAGGCCGACGAAGGGAGCGGTTGAACCAATGGTGGCCAACCCGCCCAATCCGCGTTTCAATTCGGCGTGCACGATGGCTTCGGTGCGCTCCAGAGCGCGCTTGGAAGCTTCAATGGTTTCGCCCGGAATATCAGCGCTCTCCTGATGTGCACGGAACTCCATCAGGCCAGCGGTGACGACCTTCGCCAGGTGGCTCTTCTTGTTGCGTTCCGCAACCTTAATTGCTTCGTCGATCTTGCCGTCCCGCAGTGCGCCTGCCACTGCTGGAGCAAAAGCCCGGGACTGCTTACGGGCTGCGCTGAATGCCATCCATCGGTCGATCATCACGCCGAACGACCAGCCTGACATGATGAACAGAATAAAGACCACGCCGCGGGCCACCCATCCCATCTGTTTCCACAGAGAGATCGGGTCCCATTGCGGTGCGGCCGCCTCTTGAAGCAGCCAAGTGGCGGTGGTTGAAAAATGTGCTACCAGGTGTGTTGCTGCATGAGCTGCAAACATGAGTTGCTTCTCCTCCTCAGGATCTTAGCTTTCACAAATTCAGATGCTTACAATTATTGAAGCGAATACCTTGCTGTCTCATTTCGACGCGAAAAGATCGTCCGCCATGCGGACGACTTCCGCAGACCTCAGTAAAACCGGACGTTTATCCGCCGGAGAGCGTGAAGTTCACCGTGACCTGGGTGTCGACCTCGACCGGCTCGCCGTTCAGAATGTAAGGACGATAGCGCCACTGCCGCACGGCATCCAGAGCGGCCTGCTGCAACAGCGGATGTCCACTCAACACGTGCAGGTTCTGAATGGAGCCATCTTTGCCAATAATCGCAGCTAGTATGACGCTTCCCTGCACGCGGGCGGTACGCGCCAACGGAGGATAGGTCGGCTGGACTTTATGGAGCACCATGCCCTGAGTGACGCCCTGCGAAACCCGGACGCGCTGTGGCGTAGCGACTTTGGGAACAGCCATCGGCGCGTTGCTGATGATTCCGCCGATAACGCCGTTCATCTGCCCACCCGGAACACCGCCGGGTATGCCACCGACCACACCCATGGACGGCGGCGGGGCCTCCTCTTCCTTAATAATCTCAACCTTTTTAGGAATCTTGGTTGGGGTGCGGAGCTGCCCGTTCACGATGTCAGTCTGCACCTGTTTAACTATGTGAACCGCGGCGGGAGGCGGGGGTGGGGGCGGCGGAGGCGGGGGCGCAACCAGCGACATCATGAGCTGCGCGTGTGGTAAGGCTTCCGTGAAAATCAAGGGAATCAAGACCATGACTCCGATGATGACTGCCTCCAAAATAAAGGAGAAGGTGGTCGTTCTTCCGCGTGCGGTTCTTAGTTTTCCGCCAGATTCAATCAGGCTATCCTCAAACATAAGTTTTCTCCCTGCACAGGTCTACGGTGATTTAGACACCGGACATCGCCTATTTGCTCCCAAGTTTCCGGGCTTTAGATGCAATGTAGAAGCAGAGCTTTCGTCTGCCGATCCAGACAGCGGCACCCAGAGCTAGATCCCGGGCCGAAAACCCGGAAAGCAGAGCTGCACAACCCACCGAGCGAACAAAAACAAAAAATCGCAAACTGAGCTGCTGACAATGGCGCAGCCTTCGCGACCGTAAGGCTGGAGCCTAAGCCTTGGCTCTTACTTTCTCACGACGACCGCCGCCGCCCGTAGGAACCATGGCTGGCGGCTTATCACGGCCAGAACGCCAATCCTGATACGCCACAAGAATCGGGGCCGCAATGGCAATCGACGAATAAGTCCCAATTAAGATGCCGATTACCAGGGCAAAGGAGAACCCGCGCAACACTTCGCCCCCAAAAAGGTACAAAGCAAGCACAGTCAGGAATGTTAAACCAGCTGTCAAGATGGTCCGACTTAAAGTTTGATTGATGCTGCGGTTGACGACGTCGGACAGCTTCTCACGCCGCATCAGCTTCAGGTTCTCACGAATGCGGTCGAACACGACGATGGTGTCGTTGTTGGAGTAGCCGATCAGCGTCAAGATCGCCGCTATCACCGTGAGAGATATAGATTTATTAGTTAGGGAGAAAGCGCCGAGAGTGATCAGGGTATCGTGAAAAACGGTGATGACAGCGGCCACGCCATAAATAAATTCAAAGCGGAAGGCGAGATAAATCAGCATTCCCCCCAGCGAATACAAGGTTGCCAGTATGGCCTGCTTACGCAATTGAGCGCCTACTTGCGGTCCGACAATCTCTACTTGATAGACACCGAAATCTGACAAAAAGAAATCTTGCTGAATCGAAGACAGCACGGCCGGATCAGCGACTCCCTTTAATTCGTCCAAGCTGGCGAGGACGCCGCCCTTGGTCTTGTCGCGATAATTGACAATGCCTTGGGCGATGGCGGAGTAGCGCTGTTGCGCGTCCGTGCCCAGATGCAGTGGATCTTTTTGCATTAAATATGCCGTGAGCGACAGGGCGCTGGTGTTGTTCAAATCGGGCTTGCCGGCGGGAACATTGGTCTGTAGCGCCTTGATGATCTGGTCCTTGCCGCGATCAAGCGCCTGCTCGTTAGTTTCCTGCAACGGAAGATCGATCAGTATCTCGTTGCTGTCGATGGTGCCGAACCGCTGAATGCGAACATTATGCAGCCCGGCACGGTCCATCTGCGCGCGCACGGCATTATCGTTCGGCGTATGCGAATACTTCACGTAAACCAGAGTGCCTCCGCGGAAGTCGACGCCCAATGGCAAGCCGTGCCAGAACAGCATGGATAGAATTCCCGCCACACTGAAGACCAGCGAAAAGGCAATGAAATACCACTTCTTGCTAAGAAAGTCGATGTTCGGGTTGCGAAAAAATTCCACGAAAAATAACCCCTCAGTCGTGCGTCCTTGGTCGTTCGTCGTGCGCCTAAAACCGTGTCCGCTCGTCAGCAGCCTGTTTCACTCTGGCACACGACGAACGGCGCGCGGCGTGCGACGGTCTTTAGATACTCAACGCTTCGCCGACACGTTTGCGGCTCAGCACCCAGTCAAAAATCACCCGCGACACAAAGACCGCGGTAAATAAATTAGCAAACAAACCAAAGCTAAGTGTCACAGCGAAGCCCTTCACCGGGCCGCTGCCGAACAAAAACAAAATGACCGCCGAGACGATGGTGGTCACGTGCGTATCCACGATGGTGATCCAGGCATGGCCGAAACCTTGTTCGACCGCCGAGGGCGGCGTTTTGCCATTGCGCAGCTCTTCGCGAATGCGTTCGAAGATCAGCACATTGGAGTCCACACCCATACCGACCGTCAGAATCACGCCCGCAATTCCCGGCAAGGTGAGCGTCGCGCCGGTGAAGCCCAAGAACCCAAGCAGGATGACCAAATTTAGAATCAGCGCGACATCGGCATTGATCCCTGCCGCCCGGTAATAAATAAGCATGAAGATCAGGACTGCGGACATGCCGATTACGGCGGCGCGAACACCGGCACGAATCGAATCGGTTCCGAGCGATGGTCCGACCGTGCGTTCCTCGAGATATTTAATTCCCGCGGGTAGTGCGCCCGAACGCAACACCATGGCCTGGTCTTTGACTTCCTGGTCGGTAAAGCGGCCAGAAATAATTCCCTGGTCGTGGATAGGCTCATTGATGGTGGCGACGCTCTGGACTTTGCCGTCCAGGACTACACCCAGCAGATCTTTCACATGGGCGGAGGTGAAGGCAAAAAACTTGCGTCCGCCTTCGCCGGTGAGCGTGAAACCTACTGCAGGTTGTCCATTCTGATCGCGCGACGGCTCGGCGCCGCGCAGGTCTTTTCCAGTCACGGCAGGAATGCGGGAGACGAAGTACCACGTCTGGGTTCCGTCAGGATTGGTCTTGCCCGGCATCAGCATTGAATCCTCGGGCATGATGCCACCCTTGTCTTGCAACGCAGCTTCCTGGCTGGGATAGGGCCCCCCCATCACTTGCCGGATCTCGAGCATCGCGGTCGACTGCATCACCTGCTTCACGCGCGCAGGATCATCGATTCCGGGCAGCTGCACCAGAATCTGATATTGACCCAGGCCATGTTCTTCGATCATGGGTTCGCTGACGCCCAGTTGGTCAATACGATTGCGAATGGTTTCAATGGCCTGCTGCACGGCGCGGTTCTTCAGGTCGGTCAGATTGGTGGGTTTCATGGTGACCGTGTAGGTATTGTTCGCGCCTGAAGTGAGATCGTACTCGGGAAGGCGGTCCTGGACGATGGTGCGGAGGTCAGAACTAGCTTCGGGTGGAACACCCTTCAAAACAATCTGGTCAGGGCGATTGGCCGGGTCTGGCTTGGTGAGATCGGTGTAGTTGATCTTAGCGTTGCGCATGCCTGACTTGAGGGTCTGGATCGCGTTATCGGTGTCGATGTTTACCGCGTCGTTCACCTGCACCTGGAGAATGAGGTGGGTCCCACCTTTGAGATCCAAACCCAGCGAAATGCGGTTCTCGAGCGAGGCCAGCAACGCGCTACCAGACAAACCGCTGGGAATTCCAAAGATGCCGTAAACGAACAGCAACAGTACGCCAATGATGACGACGAGCTTCACACCCAGATTCTTATTCATGAGAAATCAACTGCTCCGAAAACCAGGTTTCAAATGTTTCAAGGTTTCAATGTTTCTAAATTTTCTAGCACCCTGAAACCTTGAAACATCAGAAACCTTGAACCTTCGCTTCTCCCTACTTCGCGGTCGGTTCGTCCGGCGTGGTGACGGCGGAAATCGATGCCCGGCTCACTTCCAGTCGCAGGTTGTCAGGTGGAACGCGGAGATGCACCGAGTCATCCCTTAGAGCAACGATTGTGCCTCGCAGTCCACCAGTGGTCGTCACTTTGTCTCCAGTCTTGAGTTCCCCAAGCATGGCTTGCCATTTTTTCTGGCGGCGCTGCTGGGGCATGATCAGGATGAAATAAAAGATTGCGAAAATCAAAATGAGCGGGGCGATCCCAATCCAACTCGGGGCGCCGCCCGACTGCCATGCAAGTGCGAACAAACCTAAGATAAACATTTTAAATCCCGCTGGCGGATGTTGCTGAATTCAAATCGGACGCTTCACTCCAGAGATCGGTGGAACGGTACTTCTTCATTCTGCGAATTGCCAATCTTTTGCGCTCTGCATGCCCAGAAGCTGCAAAAGAGGCGCGGAACTCACCAAGGAAGGCTTCTCAGGAAACCAGGACGCCCTCCGGCTTCCGAGCAAGAAGAAACCCGCACAGTCCCAAGTCAAATAGAATGCCGGACGCGCCGCATAGTGTCAAGGTAGTAGGTCAAGTTGTGGATGGTATTTAGAACTTGCGACAGCACTTCATTCGACGCATAAAGATGACGCAAGTAGGCGCGCGAGTAGCGGCGGCAAACCTGGCAGGAGCAATTCGGGTCGAGCGGGTTCTCGTCTCCGGCGTATCTGGCCTGCTTGATGGAGATTTTTCCTTCTGAGGTGAACAGCAGTCCGTGGCGCGCGGCGCGAGTGGGCAGCACGCAATCCATCATGTCGATGCCGAGGTTCGCGTACTCAACAATCTCCTCGGGCGTGCCGACGCCCATCAAATAGCGCGGCTTGTCTTTGGGCAGGTGCTCAATGGTTGATTCGACAACTTCACGGGTCAGAGCACGAGGCTCGCCGACGCTGAGTCCGCCGATGGCGTAACCGTCGAATCCGATTTCGATGGTGCGCTCGGTGGATTCTTTGCGGAGCGCGGGGTCCATGCCGCCCTGGATGATGCCGAAGAGGGCCTGGGTCTGTCCCTTCTTATCAAAACTGTCATTCCGAGCGGAGGAGGTGAATCCGCTCGCGGATTCACCTCTGGAGTCGAGGAACCTGCTTTTTTCCTGATGGCTGATGGCTGATGGCTGACGGCTTCCCCATGGCACTTCATGCTTGTGATCTTCGAAATATTTTTTGCTGCGTGCCGCCCAGCGCAAAGTTATTTCCATCGAGTTGCGCGTGCGGGTCGCATTGGCTGGGTACTCGGTGCATTCATCGAACGCCATGATGATGTCCGCGCCGAGGCCGATCTGCGCTTCGATGGCCGTTTCCGGCGAGAGAAAGTGCGATGACCCGTCGAGATGCGAGCGAAACATCACGCCTTCTTCCGTGACTTTTCGCAGATCGCTGAGGCTGAAAACTTGAAATCCGCCAGAGTCGGTGAGGATTGCGCGGGGCCACGACATGAAACGATGCAGACCGCCGAGCTTGCGGATCTGATCGATGCCGGGGCGCAGATAAAGGTGATAGGTGTTGCCCAGCAGAATTTGAACGTCCAGGTCTTCCAGCAAATTCTGGGGGATGCCTTTGACCGTAGCGGCAGTCCCCACCGGCATGAACACCGGGGTTTCGACTGCGCCGTGAGGGGTATGCAGGGTTGCTCTTCGCGCCGGGCGGCCAGTGTTGCCGATTTCGAATCGCAAGGACATTCATCGCGATTTTAAAGTAGAAAGCTTTTAACCGCAGAGAACGCGGAGTCGACGGCGAGATCGCAGAGAAAATCTCACTCATGGAACGGACATGAAGCAGGGGAGCAACTGAATGATCTCGCTACGAATTTTGCTTGCCTCGACTATCAATTTGCCGACGGTGACTGGCAATTGGAAGCGGCGCGGGCCCGCGCTTCCGGGATTGAAGTACAAGACGCCGTCTTTCGTTTCTTGCTTCGGAACGTGACTGTGGCCATAAATCACCGCGTGCAATCCGGCGGCTTCGGGCTTCAGATCGAGGCTTTCAAGGATGTGAAGAACGTAAATTGAAATCCCGTCAACTTCGAGAATGTAGGTTTCAGGAATATTCCGCGCCCAGGATTCGCGATCGACGTTACCGCGTACAGCTGTAAGCGGCGCGATCTCGGATAATCGATCAAGAATTTCAGGATCGCCGATATCTCCGGCATGGATGATGCGATCCGATCCCCGCAGAGCAACCAGCGCTTCCGGCCGAAGTAATCCGTGGGTATCGGAAATGACGCCGATCAGCATCTCTCTTAGTTTATGCGAGAGAGATTATGGAGTGATCTCGCCCGACGTTTCTTTCGGCGGCGCAAAATCTGACAACTCCAGGCGCAGGTTGCCCGCATTGGTGGCGTAAGCCATCCCGGTTTCAAATTCGACAGCGCCGGCGCGGATCAGCTTTTCGATTTCGCCATCGAAGTGTTGCATGCCCTCATTGGAGCCGACACGCATGGCGTCGAGTAAAGTCTTGCCGTCGCCTTCGCCTTTTTCTATGTACTCGCGAGTGCGCAGGGTGGATTTCAAAATTTCAATGGCGGCCACGCGCCCGCTGCCGTCTTTCTTGGGAAGCAAACGCTGCGAAATGATGTAGCGAAAGCTTTTCGCCAGACGATTGCGAATGGTGTGCTGCTCGGCTAGGGGGAAAACCCCGACAATTCGCTCAACGGTTTTGGAAGCGTCGATGGTGTGCAGCGTGGACATGACCAGGTGACCGGTCTCGGCGGCTTCCATGGCGATCTCGATGGTTTCGCGGTCGCGCATTTCGCCCACCAGAATGACTTTCGGCGCCTGCCGCAGCGCGGCGCGTAAAGCTTGCGCGAAGCTGTTGGTGTCACTGTGCAACTCGCGCTGGTGGACGATGCAGCTCTGGTGCGGGTGCAAAAACTCAATCGGATCTTCGATGGTCAGAATGTGATACGACTGCTGCTTGTTGATGAGATCGACGATGGCCGCAAGCGTCGAAGACTTGCCGGAGCCGGTAGGGCCGGTAACCAGCACGATGCCGTTGCGCAAGCCGACAATCTGCTGCAGTTCGGCGGGCAAATTCAATTCCTCGAAACTCGGCACCCGGCTGGGGATGACGCGCATGACCACGGCGCAACTGCCGCGCTGCATAAAAACATTGACGCGAAAACGCGAGGCACCGGGAAGGCTATAGGAAACGTCGCACGATCCTTGGTCCTTGAGATTGCCGAGCGCATGTTTGTTGTTGCCGATCAGCTCGGATGAAATGTGGCGAGTGTCGTCTGGGGTGAGAACTCGCGCACCCACCGGCGACAAGCGTCCACTTACTTCAACCATGGGCGGCTTGCCGGGCGAGAAAAATAGATCGCTGATCCGGGGAGCGCTTTTCAGCATGGCGGCCAGCAGTGCCGCAGTCGAAAACGCGCCCGAGGCCTGAGCGGGTGCCGCTTGCGCAGCCGCAGCGGCAGGTGCCTGAACCGATGCGGGCTGTGCCGTCGTTGCGGCAGGCGCTTGCGGCGCACGTGCCGGCGCGGCTGCGGCGGCGCTCGGAGAACCAGCAACAGAATTCGAATTAGTGCCGGGGACAGTATTGGACGATGACATTGACCCTCGAATGAACCGGCCTAAATTCTCTCAGAGTATGGCCGGAAATTCGGGTTACGAAGGTCACGCCGGAATCGCTCAGTTCCCTTCTCATCTAGTGATCGGCAACAATCGGCAGAATCAACGCCGAAGGATGTTCGCCGTCGTGATAAATGACATTTGTTGCGCGTGTGAACGCTGGCTCAGAACTCAGGTCTTCACTGGCCTTCAGGTAACGGTTGCGCCCGGTGTTCAGGTTGCGGTCGAAGCGCGGGAAGTTGCTGCTGGAAATTTCCAGGCGCAACACGTGTCCTTTCTTGAAGACATTGCTCGTCGCCCACACGTCAATGTTGAATTTGTAAATCTGCCCGGGCGTGATCAGAGACGGAGTTTCCTGCGACTCACGATAGCGGGCACGCAGAATTCCTTCCGTCAGATTTTGCGCAAAACCGTCGGGCGAGACGTCAATTAACTTGGCGGTGAAGTCGGTATCTACAGCCGAGGACTTGGCGTAAAGTTCAACCGTCACCGGCCCGGTGACTTCGGTATCCTGCGGCATGGGCGGAGTGGAATAGATCAGAACGTCATCGCGAGCCTCAACCGCGCGCTGGTCGCGCGGTCCGGGGGTCAAGTGATCGGAATCGCAACACAGTGGGCCGCCGACCGTGGGCACGGGATTTGCGGGATCGTAAACATACTGATCGGAAGGCTCTTTCGCAGGCGCGGTAGTTGAGAGGCTGCCGCTTCCGTTAAGTGAATTGGCTCTGCCCGCGGAGTGCAGGAAATATTTCCCGTTGCGTGCTCGAGCCAGCGGCCAGTCATCTTCGTCGCGCCACTGGTTTGCGCCCATCACAAAAATTTTTGCTCGCTTGCCGGAAGCGAATTCGTTGTGCGCGTCCTGGAACAGATATTGGTACCAGCGCAGAGTGATTTCGTCTTCGTCGATTTTTGATGCGGCACCGAAATCCACATCTCCGATTGTGGGTCCGTTCCCGGCGTGGCCGCCGACAACGATCAGCAACCGTTGGCCGCGCCGGGCGTCTTCTGTGGCCGCGTGTGCCTTTAGTCCTTCGTAGTTGCGCAACGTGCCGCCAAGAAAAAGGTCATACCATGCCGCGACGTGCAACGCGGGAACGTTGATATCGGCGTAATGATCTTCGATGGAAATGGCCTTCCAGTACTCGTCGAAGTCGGGATGCGCCAGCCAGTCGAGATAGTAAGGCGCGAGCGCTGCGCTTGAAGCGGGATGGGAATGTTTATCAAGATTGAACAGCGGATAGTTGGCAAGAGGGAAGATGGAAATTCCGTGTAGCGCATTGGTGTTATTGGCGACCTCGCGATCGAAGGTGTTTTGTGCCAGGCCGGAGGTCCAGCTCTGGTCAAACCATTGCTCGAACGCGCCACCCTGGTAAACCCAATTCGAGTGGTAGTTGCTGGCCGTGACGATGGGACAAATTCCTGCAAGATGCGGCGGGTGCGCGATTGCGGCGAGCATCTGGGTCGCTCCGACGTAAGACCCACCGAACATGCCCACCTTGCCATTGGAATAAGGAAGCGCGGCGGCCCACTCGACGGTGTCGTATCCGTCATTGGGTTCGTTCTTAAATGTGTACCACTCGCCTTCGGAGGCGTAGCGGCCACGCACATCCTCAAAAATTACGACAAAGCCGTGCGGCACGGCCATGAGCCCGAAGCCGAAGCCGTCGTCTTTGTTGTAGGGCGTGCGCTGGACTAGCACGGGAAACTTGCCGGCGGCGGCGGGACGGTAAATGTCGGCGCGGAGGATGACGCCGTCGCGCATTTTGACGGGAACGTTGCGCTCGTAGGTGATGGAATATTGGTCGGCGGCGTGGGAAAGCGTTGTCCCGAACAACAAACCAACAATCACATAAACAAACACCACAGATCGATTTAACATGCGCATGTCCTCGTCGAGAGCGATAAGAGATTACCAGAGAAAATCAGGGATTGATTGTGGAACATAGTGTGGAGTACACTGTGGATATATGGAAATCGTACAAATCGTCCTGGATAAAAGGCTTTTGCAGGCTGCCGATCAGGCCGCGCGCCGGACGAAGAAAAATCGCTCTGCCCTTGTGCGTGATGCGTTGCGGGAACATCTTCGCCGATTAGAACTGCGGGCAAGAGAGGAACGGGATCGCGCTGGATATTTGAGGCAGCCACACACGCGCGATGAGAGGCCGGATTGGGAAGCAGAGGCGGCATGGCCGCAAGAATAGCGCGCGGGGACGTCCGGCTCTACCAGTTTGCTACGCCTGACAAGAAACGGCCCGTAGTCGTGCTTACCCGTGCCAGCGCTATCTCTTATTTGGCCGCAGTCACGGTTGCACCGGTTACATCCACCATCCGGGGTGTCCCGTCTGAGGTAGTTTTGAACGATGAAGATGGCATGAAGGCGCCCTGTGCCGTGAACCTGCACAATGCAGTTACGGTTTCTCAGGCGCGATTGGGCAGACGGGTTGCTCAGCTTAGGTCTTCACGAATGGAAGAAATCTGCGCCGCGCTGAGGTTTTCGCTGGGCTGCGATGGCTCCGCCTACGAACCCGCCGAAGCCGCCGAAATCATTGGCGCCGCGCGCAATGCCCCCAAAGACCTGAGCAGCAACCCGCGTCACATGAAGGGCTTCGGCAAGAAATAACCGCCCGCGCGCAAAACGTCCCTGTGGGTCGGACATTCCTGGCCGACGGCCTTTGACTTTGCTTTAGTGATCACGGAAGCGGCGTGGCTGCTGCGGCGTGATGCGAATGCGATTCAGCAGCTTTTGAACGGCATCGATGTTGGACTGTTCGAAATGCTGACTCTAGCCACCGCCGACGCCAGGCCGATTTCGGCGATCATAAAAAAGTATCGCGACATTCGAATCCAACTGGCGGATGCAGCGCTGGTACATCTGGCGGCACGCGACGGAGTGGACACGGTGTTCAAGCTGGATCGGCGGGATTTTTCGGTGTATCGGCTGCCGAAGGGGCGTACGTTTCGGATATTGCCCAACGGCGTTTAAGTGCCCTGTCATTCCGAGGGGAGCAGAATGATTCGCTTGCGACTCATTCTGCACAGTCGAGAAACCTGCTGTTTACAAATGTCTTGCGCCCTTTGATGGAAGTGTTAGAATCTCGCGCACATGGCCGTCGATACACCGAGCGCGCCCGCTGTTCCTCCCGATAACTACTTGTCGTTGGCCGGAAGCGTCATCGCCGGTTTTTGGCAGAGACTCTTTGCATTCCTCATCGATTCGATTGTTGTGTCGATTGTCTGCTTCACTCTGGCGGAAGTATTCCACTCTTATTTCATGAGTTCACCAATGGCGGCCAGTGTCGTAGGGCTGGTGGTCGTAACCGCTTATTTCGGGATCTTTGGCAGCACGATTGGTGATGGCCAGACCCTGGGCATGATGGCTTTGGGCCTCAGGGTCGTAGATCGAAGCGGCTCAACCGTTTCGGTCCAGCGCTCCATGAGCCGATATCTCGTGCTCTTCGTTCCGCTTCTTGGCGGTAATCTGTTGCCGTCTGGCAGTCCCCATGCGATCGCCGAAATCTATGCCACAGTCCTGGAAATCGCCGGTGTCCTGATATTTTATTTCGCAATTTTCAATCGACGAACTGGGCAGTCATTGCACGATTTAGTGACGAACCCGTTTGTAGTTGATTCACCCGGGGCGGGCCCTGTGGAAACCGCAGCCTTCTGGAAGCCGCATCTGGCGATAGTGGCTGGTTTCTTGTTGCTCAGCTTCGCAATCTCAATGATCGTTCCGCGATATTCGAAGAGTTTTGCCGAGGTGAACGCAATCGAAGATTCTGTGTCGCCAATCCCTGCTGGACGTTTGGATGTGAAATTGACGTTCTCAGGGCACTATTCGGAAATCATTGTCTCGGCGAACTGCAACCGCCTTTCGAGCGATCATGATCGTGCCGCGGCCACAATTGCTGCGGCTGTCCTAGCGGGAGACCCTCAAGCCGCTAGCCACGATTACCTGGAAGTTAATTGCGTGAACGAAGTACGCGTCGGATTCTTCAGGAGCGCGAACACAGAGATGATTGTTCATACACCTGAGCAGTGGAAGAATCTAATCAAGTAAAACATCGAGAAATCATAAACTCGACGTGCGTCCGACGATCAAGCCCCTAACCAGATCCCCAAATTCCCCCGCACCCATGTCTTCCGTCTTCTCTTTTCCCCTCGTGCGGACGTTGACTTTGCCAGCTTCGGCTTCTTTGTCGCCGACTACGAGCATGAACGGGACTTTCTGCATGGCGTGCTCGCGGATTTTGGCGTTCATCTTTTCGTTGCGGGCGTCGACTTCGACGCGGACACTGATTCCTCCCATGTCTCGCAAAACCGGCGAGACATGGGGCACCCCACTTCCAGATAAAGTTTCAGTAACACTGGGGTGCCCCACTTCTCCCTGATTTTGGGAGAAGTGGGATGAATCCGACCCGCGCAGCATGGCCGCTACTTTGTTTGCATATTCGACATGCCGTTCGGCGATGGGGATCAGCACAACCTGCACCGGCGATAGCCAAACCGGAAACGCGCCGGCGTAGTGCTCGATCAGCACGCCGAAGAAGCGCTCGATTGATCCATAGAGCGCCCGATGCACCATGACCGGCTGCTTGCGGGTGCCGTCTTCGGCGACGTATTCCAAGCCGAACCGAGCGGGCAAATTGAAATCGAACTGAACGGTTGAAAGCTGCCACAGCCGGCCGATGGCGTCGACCAGCTTGATATCGATTTTCGGCCCGTAGAATGCGGCTTCGCCCGGGATCGTCTTGTATTCGATCTGCATGCGCTTTAGAACTTTTTCGAGCGATGACGTTGCCGAGTTCCATTGCTCTTCTGATCCGACAAAACTTTTCTTGTCGTCAGGATTCCAGGTGGAAAGCTCGGTCACGAATTTATCGAAGCCGAAATCTTTCAGCACGTCACGCGCGAACTCAACGCAATCGGCAATTTCTTTTTCGATTTGGTCGGGCGTGCAAAAAATATGCGCGTCGTCCTGCGTGAAGCCGCGCACCCGCAACAGGCCGTGCATCACGCCCGAGCGCTCATAGCGATACACCGTGCCCAACTCGCCCAGCCGCACCGGCAAATCGCGGTACGACTTCAGCGAGTCCTTATATATAAGGATGTGGCCGGGGCAATTCATCGGCTTCAGGCGATACTCGGCGTCGTCGAGCTCCATCACGTCAAACATGTTCTGCGAGTAATAGCCCTCGTGGCCCGAGGTCTGCCAAAGCTGCTTGCGCATGACGTGCGGCGTGTACACCAGCGAATAGCCGCGCTTGAGGTACTGGTTGCGCATCCAGTCTTCCATCTCTTTGCGGATGATGCCGCCCTTGGGATGCCAGAAAATCAGCCCCGGGCCGGCGAGCTCCTGAATGGAAAACAAATCGAGCTGCTTGCCCAGCACCCGATGGTCGCGCTTCTTGGCCTCTTCGATCTGGTGCAAGTACGCGTCGAGATCTTTTTTCGAGAAGAACGACGTGCCGTAAATGCGCTGCAACTGTGGGTTCTTCTCGTCGCCCAGCCAGTAGGCGCCGGCGATGTTCAGCAGCTTGAACGCCTTGATTTTGCCGGTCGAAGGAATGTGCGGGCCGCGGCAGAAGTCGAGAAACTTGCCAGTCTTGTAGATGGAAATTTTTTCATCGGGCTTGGTGAACTGCTCGATGAAGTGGCACTTCATGAAGTCGCCTTCGCTCTTGAACTTTTCGAGGCCTTCGTTTCTGGGCAGAAATTCACGCGCGTAGGGCAGGTTCTGCTGCACCAGCTCCTGCATCTTCTTTTCGATTTTTTCCAGATCGTCGGGCGTGAACGGAGTGTCACGATAAAAATCGTAAAAGAATCCGCTCTCGGTTGCCGGACCGTGGCCGAGCTTGGTCTCAGGAAAAAGTTCGAGGACTGCTGCTGCGAGTAAGTGCGCGGACGAATGCCGGTAAACTCCCAGCGACTCGGGATCTTTTTCGGTGAGAATGCGGAGGTTAGTGTCTTTATCAAGCGGCCGCGTAAGATCGATGAGGTGTTGTGTGGGGCGGGCGCCCTCGCCCGCCTGATCGCCATTGGAAATCTTCGCCGCAATCGCCGCATCCGCCAACCGCGGACTGATCGACCTGGCAACATCAAGCGCAGTCGAGCCCTTAGGCATTTCCTTCTCGCTCCCATCGGGGAGTTTGATGTGAATGTTGTCTGACATGGAAAGTTCAGTTTATGGCAGCGTCCGAAGAGTTTCAAACCACATACTTTTGTGATCACGCGGTTTGTCGTATTGGGCTATCAATAACTCTGTCATCCTGAGCGGAGTAGCTGCTTCGCGGAGCGAAGTGGCTACGGAGTCGAAGGACCCCTGCGACGCCGGTGCGACCTTCGGCCCGTAAAGGCATTCCCAAGATGCAGCTTGATCGGCGAGAACTCCCCGACGGGCTATTGCCCGCCCCAAGTAACACGGGGTCCTTCGACTGCGTTGCCGTTCGCTTCGCGAACGACAACTTCGCTCAGGATGACAGAGTATGGGTGGGAATCAGGACTGCTCGCGAGGTCTTCCGAAGCAGAGCACGTAGCCGCTGTTGTCGATCACTTCGAAGGCGCGAAGGCCGTCTTCGGTGTCTTGCAAGGGCTTGTGCATGGGAACGGCTCGGCTGACGTACTCTTCGTACAGCGAGTCCGGGTCGGGGGTGTGAATGTAGGCGTCCCAGCGCGCCCATTGGTGGCGGGAATGATTTGGCTGCGGATGAATCTCAGGGGCAATCGCCTTCAGGCTGATTATCACGCCGTCGCGGCGGACAAAGGCCCAGAAATCCTCGCCGTGGCCGTCACCGCCTCCCTTATAAGCAATCTCGAAGCCGAGTTTGGACTGGTAGAAGTCGAGGCTCGACTGAAGATTATCGACAATAAAGCAAGGAGTAATGCTGTGGAGCGTGGCCACGGGCCGATGGTAGCACGAGGGCCTTCGACTGCAGGTGAGCACTCTTGCTCAGACGACGGCCGGGCGCCGATGCTACGGTGAGCGGGTTAAGCGGCACGCTCAACAACGGTTGACAGCGATCCGAGAGTGGCGCGCTAGTTGGATTAGTGATCATGGATACTGTTGCTTTGGTCCCGTCCACTGCAGGCCGGTATGGCCGAATAGCGGGCCCCGTCCACACCATTTTGGTTCTGGCCGCGTTGGGCGGTTGGGCGATCTGGCATAAGAGTTTTGCGGATCAATTGAGCGCGGCCGCTACCCCGAACCGGCTGCGCTTTTATCTAGTCACCCTTTTCTATGAGTGGCTTCTGTTCGTTCTAGTAGTGGTCGGCGTGCGCCACAGTGGCGCGTCCGTTCTCGTCGTGCTCGGAGATCATTGGCGTTCTGTGCGCCAGGTGCTGCGCGACATCGGAATTGCCGCCGGCTTCTGGCTGGTTGCCGCGGTGCTGCTTTGGATATTTGGATGGCTCCTGCGGGTCGCCGCGCTGGGTCGCAATGTGCAGTTCATGCTCCCGCATGGAGGTATCGAACTGGCATTTTGGATAGCGCTCTCAGTGAGCGCCGGCATTTGCGAGGAGACGATTTTTCGAGGCTACCTGCAATGGCAGTTCATGGCGCTGACTAAGAGCGCTCCCGCCGGCATTATCCTTTCTGCGGCAACATTCGGCGCGGCGCACGCGTATCAAGGCTTCCGGATGGTGATTCTGATCGCCCTGTACGGAGCAATGTTTGGAACGCTGGCTTATTGGCGTGGAACCGTTCGACCTGGAATGATCGCCCACGCTTGGCAGGATTCATTGAACGGGGTGCTTGCCGTTGTGATGAGGCCTTAGGGGTCTGGGCGACGTCCACTTAGTTGATCGAGATTGGGAGCGGAGGGTTTTATCTAAGTGGATCTAGTGGCCGAGTCAGATGGGCAGATCTTCGGATTTGTCGTCTGAGCAGAGCGCTCTCTCGCTTGCGAAGCAGCTACGAAGTCGAAGGATCCCTGCAATTTCGGCACGACCTGGATTGCGGCAATCCAAACAACCAAACCCTTTCTCGCAGTCGACATCTCAAAGGAAGCGAGAAATCAACCATCCGAAAAAAGGAAGTGCGAAGTGGCTACTCAATTACAAGTTCCAGCGGTTGTGTCTTCCAGCATCCCGGCAGACGATTTGCATCGCGATTTAACCATTGTGCGGTCCGAAGGGGACGGAGTTACTCACCTGGGATTGGCCGGCGATACCTACACGACTCTTCTTTCGGGTAAAGAGACTGCGGATCGCTTCTGCCTGATTGATATGCACGTTCCGCCGGGAGGCGGGCCGCCACCCCATCGTCGCGATTTTGAAGAAACCTTCGTCTTACTTGAAGGTGAACTGGAGTTTGTTTTCCGAGGCAACAAGCGCACGGTCCGAAAAGGCGAAACTGTGAACATCCCGGCGAATGCTCCGCATCAGTTTCATAACTCCTCGACTCAGCCGGCGCGGATGTTGTGCATCTGCGCGCCCGCCGGGCAGGAGCAATTCTTCAGAGAAATGGGAGTGCCGGTGGCAACGCGCACAACACCGCCCCCACAACTCGATAAATCGGCACAAGCAGAGTTCAGAAAAAAGGCTGAGGCTCTGGCCCCAAAGTATCGAACCGAATTGCTTGAACATGCATAGGTGGGTGGTCCGATTGAACGCGGCCATTACATTGAAGGACATCCTGGTAGGCTGCGCCGAAATGAACGCCGAGAAGACATTCTCACGATGCAAGCTGCGCGGGGAGAATTCCCTAAAGCGGCGTTGCTGATCCGAACGAACAGCAGGTCCTTCGACTACGCGTGATCTTTCGCAAAGCGAAAGATCATGCTTCGCTCAGGATGACAGTGTGTGGGTGGGAATTGATAGTGGGTTGTCGTTCGCTTCGCGAACAACAACTTCGCTCAGGATGACAGAGTTGAGTTAGTTCATGCGGCTGCCAGGGCATCTCCCGGCACCTCCGAGGACGTGCTGATAAAAAAATGCGTCCGGATCTTTTCGCGAATCATCTCGCTTATTCCGCCATCCATGCGGCTTGTATAGAAAGGTAAAGCCGTCCAAGGATCGGCCTCCTTTGGCAACCGAGCTTTCCTGCGAACGCATCAGACTCAATAGTCCTGGCAAGAGGAGTTGCGCTGGAGCTTTCGCGAGCTCGACCTGGTGGTTGTTTTCACATATAGCACCGCGCCATTTCCAATCTAAAAATGACTATCACCGAACTCGTGTCTACCGAAGCCTATGCTGACCACGTGAATCCTCACTGGGTCAAACTTCTCAGCTTGCTGCAGATGAATGTCAGCTATGAACGCTGCGTCGGCACGGAGCTGTTTACGGTCGACGGTCGCCGCATCCTCGATTTTCTTTCTGGTTACTGCGTTCACAACACCGGGCACAATCATCCGGCGATCATCGCTGCACTCAAAGATGAGTTGGATAAATCAGGGCCGGTGATGCTGCAAAGCAATGTCCCAGAGCTCGCGGGCGAGTTAGCGGAGCGGCTGGTGAAACTGGCGGGTGGCGGCCTGTCGAAGGTGTTTTTCGCCAGTTCAGGAAGCGAAGGCGTGGAAACCGCGATCAAATTTGCGCGCGCCTACACGAGCCGGGTGGGACTGCTCTCCTGCGATCGAGCTTTCCATGGTCTGACTTGCGGCGCGCTATCGCTGATGAATGGCGACTATTGGCGGAAAGGCTTTGGACCGCTATTGCCGGAAACTGCGACGGTGCCATTCGGCGACATCGCGTCACTTGAAAAAGGACTGGCGACGAAACGTTACGCGGCGTTTTTTGTTGAGCCGATCCAGGGTGAAGGCGGCATTCGCGTTCCACCTGCGAGCTATCTGAAACAAGCGCAGGATTTGTGCCGCCGCTATGGAACGTTGCTGGTCGCCGATGAAGTGCAGACGGGAATGTTTCGCACCGGGCCGTTTTTAGCGTCGCACCATTTTGCCATCGAGCCAGACATGGTGATTCTCGCCAAAGCGCTCAGTGGTGGCTTGGTTCCAGTGAGCGCGGTGTTGATGTCGGACGCGATCCATAGTGCAGTATTCAGCTCGTTCAAGCGCTCAATAGTGCATGCCTCGACTTTCAGCGAAAACAGTTTGTCCATGCGTGCCGGGCTGGCGACTCTGGATGTGCTCGAAGGCGAAAAGCTGGGTGAGCGCGCAACCCAGCAAGGCATGGAACTGCAGCAACGGTTAAACGACGCGCTCTCGGGATACGAGATGGTGAAGACGGTCCGGGGCAAGGGCCTGCTGCTCGGAATCGAATTCACGGCGCCACGAAGCGTTCTGTTGCGAGCGCCATTTGAAGCTTTCGCGCAAATTCATCCTGCCATGTTTGGGCAGATTCTGGTTATGAATCTATTCCGAGATGGGGGAATCCTCACCCAGATCTGCGGAAATGATTTCATGGTGCTGAAGGCCGCACCTCCTTTGGTTACGACCTCGTCGCAGATTACGGAATTCGTTTCTGCAGTGCGCAAGGTAGTGGAGCTGGCGCATCATCCGGGTGCGTTTTGGTCGCAGGCCTTGGGCATGGCGCGAAGGGCGATCAGCGCATGAGTTGTCCCGGCAGAACGGCCACTTCCAGGAATAGAATTCATTAATGAAAATAATTAGCGCCGCAAGCGCTTTCCCAAAACACTACTATCCCCAGGCAGTTTTGCTGGAAGCATTACAGGCATATTGGGGGACACAACTGGAAAACCCGGAACTGCTCCGTCGCCTGCATCGCAACACCGGCGTGGAGGGGCGGTATCTGGCCCTGCCGATACAAGATTATCCGGGACTTGCCAACTGGG
Organism: uncultured Acidobacteriota bacterium; assembly: GCA_963702345.1. Lineage (GTDB taxonomy): Bacteria > Acidobacteriota > Terriglobia > Terriglobales > Acidobacteriaceae > Gp1-AA145. The sequence continues at coordinate 290,043 of CAVPCD010000006.1, forward strand.
GCGAAGTGAATGACCGCTGGATCGAAGTCGCGGTCAATCTGGGCGAGCAGGCGATCTGCTGCGCGTTAACCTCTGCCGGGCTGACGCCAAGTGACCTGGGCGCAATTTTCTTTGTATCAGTGACCGGCATCGCCAGTCCTTCGATCGATGCATTGCTGGTAAACCGTATGGGGCTGTCTCCGAACATTCGGCGTGTGCCGATTTTTGGCTTGGGGTGTGTTGCGGGAGCGGCGGGAACTTCGCGCGCAGCCGATTACGTGAAGGCGTATCCGAAGCAGATGGCTGTAGTGCTGTCGGTTGAATTGTGCTCCTTGACGGTGCAGAAAGAAGATTTGACTGCGGCTAACTTGATCTCCTCGGGACTTTTCGGGGATGGCGCGGCCGCGGTGATTGTAGCGGGCGACGAGTGCAGCGCGCTGGAATCGGACACCAAGTCGCGTGGGCCCGAGATCATTGCAACCCGTTCGGTGTTCTACCCGCAGACGGAAGAGATGATGGGGTGGAATATTTCTGACAAAGGATTTCGAATCGTGCTGTCGCCTCAGGTTCCGGATCTGGTTCGAAAGAACGTCGGTGGAAATGTTGATGACTTTCTCGCGGAGCATGGGTACACCCGCAAGGATGTTGGAAGCTGGGTACTGCATACCGGCGGCCCGAAGGTGCTCGAAGCCATGCAGGACGCGCTTGATTTAAGAGATGGTCAACTCGATGCTTCCTGGGCGTCATTAAAGAAGACGGGAAATCTTTCGTCTGCTTCGGTGCTGATGGTTCTGGAAGACACCATGAAGAATCGCCGGCCGGCGCGGGGAACGATTGGCGTAATGGCGGCGATGGGGCCGGGATTTTGTTCAGAACTCTTATTGCTTAAATGGTGAAAGAGACAGACGTTTTTATCATCGGAGGCGGCCCGGCGGGATTAGCCGCGGCAGTTGCGGCGCGGCAACGCGGATTCAGCGTAGTTGTAGCTGATGGAACGCGTCCACCGATTGACAAGCCCTGCGGTGAAGGGCTCATGCCTGAGGGTCGCGCGGCGCTCGAAAAATTAGGCATAAACATCCCCGCGGAAGACTCGCACAAGTTTCGCGGTATCTGCTTTGTCAGTGGGGGCATTAGTGTGAGTGCGAGTTTCCCTCAGGGCAATGGCCTGGGCGTACGCCGCACCGTGCTGCATCGCATCATGATCGAAAGAGCCGAGGCAGCCGGAGTTTCTTTGCTCTGGCAGTCACCGGTTACTGGCTTGCTTCCCGAAGGAGTTTTGCTCGGCGGTCAGCTGGTCCGCTCGCGCTGGGTTGTGGGCGCGGACGGCGGCCATTCGCTGGTACGGAAATGGGCAGGCCTGGATGCGTACACCAGCAATTGGAGCCGATACGCTTTCCGCCGGCATTATCGCCTGGCGCCATGGAATGACTGCATGGAACTGCATTGGGGGCCACGCTGCCAGCTCTATATCACTCCGGTCGCGGAGGATGAAGTCTGTGTGGCGGTGATCTCGCGCGATCCTAATCTCCGGCTGGACGCGGCGCTGGCGGCATTTCCGGAAGTCGATGCGCGCGTGCGTGGGGCGGAGACGATGTCTCCGGAGAGAGGCGCAATTTCAGTGACCCGCAAGTTGCGAAGAGTGTACCGCAGCAGCGTAGCGCTGATTGGGGACGCATCTGGCGCGGTTGATGCCATTACCGGAGAAGGGCTGTGCCTGGCTTTTCGCCAGGCAGAAGCGCTGGCGGAAAGTTTCAGCAGGAACGATCTGGACCATTATCAGCAAGCCCACAGAAGGCTTGCGCGCCGCCCCGCGCTGATGGCGCAGCTCATGCTCGCGCTGGACTGGAAAACATCTTTGCGGCGGCAGGTCATGCGCGCCTTCAGCGCTGACCCGCGTTTATTCTCCCGCATGCTGGCCATGCATGTGGGCGTGGGCTCGCCAGCGAAGCTGGCGACTGACGCACTGGCCTTGGGATGGCGCGCGCTCACTGCGTGAGGTAGCTCGCTTACCAAATACTGTCATCCTGAACAGAGTGGCTGCTTCGCTTCGCGAAGCTGCTATGGGGTCGAAGGACCTGCTGTCAGTTCCCGCCATAGTGAACACCGGATTCTCACGATGCCTGGTGCACTTTGAGAACTCCCCGACGCGGCATTGCTGATCCGAAGTGAAAGCAGGTCCTTCGACTCCGCAAGAACTTCGGTTCCCGAAGTTCTTGCTGCGCTCAGGATGACAGAGTATGGGTGGGAATTAATCGTGCGTTGTCGTCACCTCTGCTTCGCTTTTGACTTCACCTTTCCAAGAGTGGCTTTTCCGCTGTCTAATCTTCTAGGGATTCTTTCGAGGGTGAATACTTGAGCAGCCAATTGGCTCAGTTCGGAAAACTGCTGAGAACGGTTTCGATGCTGCTCCTCGTGGTGGTAAGCTCGACCAGATGACGGTCTATGTGACCAAGGCCGCGGTTGCGTCTGCTGGCACGGCTACGATTTTGGTGAAGAACCCAACTCCGGGGGGAGGAACTTCGAAAGCGATTGCTCTTACCATTCAATAACAAAATTTAAGCCTTGGCCCGTTTCCTTTATTTTTAGGGAACGGGCCATTTTCATTTTAAAACTCCGGGCTTTGTCTGGCGCGATCAGGCTCCTATTCCGACTGCAGCCATCATTCTTCCTGTTATTCCTTTTTCGCCGCGATGGGAGAAGAACAAATCCTGGCGGCAGTGAGTGCAGAGAGCGAGATCCACAATGTTTTTCGGTGAAACGCCGGCGGCGATGAGTTGGCGGCGGTTGGCTTCGGCGAGGTCGAGAAAGATTTTCTTCGGCAGTTCGCTGTGTCCGGGAGCGCGCGCAGTCAAGAACAATAACGGATATTTTTCGTGGATTTCGTTTCGCTCTTTGGTTTCGCGGAATAGTTCGCCGCCGTAACTGAATTGGGTCTCGAAGGTTGATTGGACTTCCCCTCCGACTTCATAACAGCAGCCTCGAATTCCAGGGCCGATCGCAGCTTTTAGATCGCGGGGATCGCTGCCAAACCAGCGGTGCATTTCGCCCACGCCCTTTTCTACGATGCGTTTTGCGGTTCCGCGCCAGCCCGCGTGAAAGACCCCGACAGCGCGGCGTTTGGGATCGACCAGAATTACCGGCAGGCAATCAGCCGTGAGGATTCCCAACAAAATTCCGGGAAGGTTCGTCACCATTCCGTCACCAGCAAGTGGAACATTATTTTCAGGAATTTCGCTAATGCGATGGATTAGGTCTGAATGGATTTGGCGAAGCGTGACCAACGGCTGTCGTTGATCACGCAACGGCCGAGACTTCTTGCACACCAAGTCTCCACTCAGCGCCGAAATAAACTCGCGTCGATTATTTTCTGCTGCGGATTTTGTGTCGTGAGTCGTGAACCCCAGATTTAACGCATGCCCGCCGTAAACTTTCGACACTCCTCCGACCCGTGTGCTGAAGCCGTGCAGCAGCCAAGGTAATTTCGTTAATAGTTCGGCGCGCAACACATCGACGCCAGACGCGCAGGTTGCTTTTTTCTTCTGCCCTTTCCGCTTCTTGGTTGTGGTCGGCACAGAGCTATCTTAGCAATCTTGTTGCGGCGGTCCGGGAAACCAAAAACAACCACAGAGGGCACAGAGTTACACAGAGCACGGCCACAGAGGCTTAGGGGAATGCATTCCTCTGTGATTTCCTCTGTGGGCCTCTGTGCTCTCTGTGGTGGCTTTTGATTTCAGCCGAGCAGACCACGACCGTCGTATAATTCCCGGTTCACCGGAGAAAACTATGCGTGCTTTGTTTGTCATTGTAGTGGCGACTATTCTTGCCGTCCCGGCCTTTGCGCAGCAAAACGAAACTCAGCAGTCATCGCAACCGGATACTCAGTCCGCGAATCAGCAAAAGAAGAAGGAGAAGGCGCAGCCTTCAAAGCAACAAAAAGCGGAAGAACCGGCGGCCAAAACAACTGAACCCGCCCCGGCGCAGGCTGAACCCAAACCCGGAGATGACAAAAAAGAAGAGCACTTCGACATGACCGAAGTCGCACCGGTGATTACGCACCATCAAGTGTCGGTAAATGGCAAGGCGTTGAAATATTCCGCGACGACGGGAAGACTTCCCATTAAGCGCGGAGACGGAAAGATTGAAGCCGAGATGTTTTTTGTGGCTTACACGCTCGACGGCCAGGAGGCTTCGAAGCGTCCGTTGACATTCGCTTTCAACGGCGGACCTGGATCGGCCTCGATCTGGCTGCACATGGGCGCGCTGGGACCGCAGCGGGTAGTGTTGAACCCTGACGGATTTCTGCCGCCGGCGCCTTACCGCATCGAAGACAATCCCTACACTCTGCTCGATAAGAGCGACCTGGTGCTGGTGGATGCGATCGGCACGGGTTTCAGCCGCGCTGAAACTGCTGAGATAGGCAAGAAATTCTGGGGCGTGAAGGGCGACATCGATTCCTTCAGCGAATTTATTCGTCTTTATATCACGCGTTATGAGCGCTGGAGCTCGCCGCTGTTTTTGTTCGGCGAAAGTTACGGGACCACGCGCTCTGCGGGTATTGCCGGGAATCTCAGCCAACTGGGCATCAGCTTTAACGGCATCACGCTTCTTTCCACAGTTTTGAATTTTCAAACGCTGATCGATCAGAAGACCAACGATGAGCCTTACATTTTTCTGATTCCTTCTTTCACCATGATCGCCGGCTACCATCACAAGCTGCCGCCAGACCTGCAGCAGGATTTAAATAAGGCCAGGCAGCAGGCGGAGCAATGGGCCTCGGGCGAGTACGCGCAGGCGCTGGCCAAAGGCGATTCACTTACTCCGGAAGAGCGACAGAAGACGGTGGAGCAGATGTCGCGCTTTACAGGATTGAGTAAAGAAGTAATCGATGAGGCGAACTTGCGCATCGACGTGCCCAAGTTCACTCATTACTTATTGATCGATCAGAAGCTGCGGGTTGGCAGGCTCGACGGGCGCTATACCGGACCGGATCCGGAGGGCCTGCTGGATACACCTTTTTATGATCCCACCGAGTCAAATATTCTTGCGCCTTTCAACGCGGCATTCAATAACTATCTTCGCAACGAGTTGGGCTACAAAGTTGATATGCCTTACTTTCTGTTCGCGCGGGAACAAGGTTTTGAAGAGAAGTGGGATTGGGGATCGGGGATCGAAGGTTTTCCGGATACCGCGAGCGCCCTGCGCAAGGCCATGGTGCGCAATCCCTTCATGAAAGTACTGGTGATGGAAGGCTACTACGACCTGGCGACTCCTTATTATGCGGCGAACTATACGTTTGATCACATGGACTTGCCGGCGAAGTACCGAGGACAGATTTCATTTGCCACATTTGACGCCGGACATATGGTTTATTTGCCGATGGAGAGCCTGAAGAAGATGAAGTCGGACGAATCCGGGTTTATTGAGAAGGCCTGGTCGGGGCAGTAGTTTGCTGAGGCCGGGCGAGGACGCCCGTCGCCCCACGCACAGTGAGGGCTGCCCCACTCGGGTAACTTGCTTCCCTGCTCATAATGCGGTACAAACGGCGCAGGTCTTATGTCTTCGCGCCGTTTTTATTTCCTTCCATTATTGTTAGCTTCCGCCGTGCTGGCGCAGGTGCCTGCACCCAACTCAGTTCCAGCGCCGCCGGTCAATCCGGCTGAGCCAACCGTCGTCCTCGACCATTCGCAAGAGGCTTACGTGGTGGAGAAGCTGCACACCTCGTATCGCTTTGAAAATGACGGCACCGGGCGACGCGAATTTTACGTCAAGATCAAGGTGCAGAGTGAAGCGGGCGTCGAGCAATGGGGACAAGTGGTGGTCGGCTATAACTCGGCCAATGAGCGCGTGGAGATTCCATTTGTCCGAGTGCTGAAGCTGGATGGCACGACCGTGACCGCCCCGCAGGACTCGATTCAGGATTTAAGCATCCCGCTCGAAAGAGATGCTCCGGTTTACACCGACTATCGTCAGAAGCACATTACCGTGCCGGGGCTGCGCCCGGGAGAAGAACTGGAATACGACTTCGTCACCATCACGCAGACTCCACTCGCGCCCGGACAGTTCTGGATGGAATACGACTTTGCCAAAGCCGGCACAGTGCTGGACGAGCAACTGGTTCTCGATGTTCCCAAAGACCGGACCATTAAGCTGAAAACCAAGCCGGGGAACGATCCGAAAATCGCCGAACAGAACGGTCGCCGCATTTATACCTGGTCAAGTTCGCACGTAGACAAAGACGAATCGGAAAAGGAAAAAGATAAGAAGGAAAAGCACGCCGCCAAGGAGCCTGAGGTTCCGGCGGTGCAGATGACCACGTTTGCCAGCTGGGAACAGATGGGGCGCTGGTATGCGTCGCTCGAAAAAGACCGTCGTGAGCCAACGGCCGAGATCCGCGCCAAAGCCGCCGAACTCACCAAGGGCAAGACCACGGATCTGGATAAGATTCAGGCACTATACGATTTTGTCGGACCCAATTTTCGTTATATCAGCCTTTCTTTCGGAGTGGGACGTTTTCAGCCGCATTCAGCGTCAGACGTGCTGCACAACGAATACGGCGATTGCAAGGACAAGCACACGCTGCTGGCTTCGCTGCTCGAGGCCTCCGGATATCACGCGTCATCGGTGCTGATAAATTCCGGACGCAAGATCGATCCCGATATCCCGTCGCCCTCGCAGTTCGATCATGTATTCACCATGGTGCCGCTGGGCAAAGAAGAAATATGGATGGATACCACCACCGAAGTCGCGCCTTTCCGGCTGCTGTCTGCGGTCTTGCGCGACAAGCAAGCGCTGATCATTCCACAGGATGGCGTTCCCCATCTTGAAAAGACGCCGGCCAATCCGCCGATGGTGAACCGGCAGGTCTCTGACATCGACGGCAAGATTAATGAATTCGGAAAATTGAATGCCCACGTCAAGTACGAACTTCGCGGCGATACCGAGCTGTACCTGCGCATGCTCTTCCGCCACGTTCCGCGAAATAAGTGGAACGACTGGGTGAAGCAGATGAATTCTTTCAGTGGGATCAACGGCGAGGTTTCCGACCTCAACGTGAGCGATCCGGCCCAGACCCACGAGCCGTTCCAGATCGATTACAAAATCGAGGTGGCAAATTATCTCGACTGGTCGAAGAAGAAATCCGACCTGGTGCTGCCGCTTTCACAGATCAATCTGGCCGATGCCGACGAGGACGATACTGATCCGATCAAGATTGGTTCGCCGATCGAATACTCGTATCATCTGCGCCTAGAATTTCCCGCGAAATACACGGAGAGCTCACCGCTGCCGTTTTCCATGAAGCGCGATTACGCGCACTACGACGCCAGCTACAAAGTCGAAGGCAATGTATTCACCGCGTCGCGGTTCCTGGTCACCAATATTAATGAGTTGCCCCCGGCGCGAGCCAGCGACTACCTGGCGTTTCGCCGCGCAGTATTGTCGGATGCGACGCAGCATCTTTCGATCGACAGCAGCGCCGCCGGTTCGCCAACGCTATCACCTGACTTGAAGGGTGATGAACTTTATGACGCGGCCAAAGCGTCGTTCGATCGCGGGAACTATCAGGCGGCGATTGATCTTTTCAAACGCGTAGTGGCTGCGGATCCGAAACACAAAACTGCGTGGATGGACCTCGGCCGCTCGTACATGTTGCTTCGCCAGACCGACGATGCCATTGTCGCGTTCAAAAAGCAGGCCGAGCTGAATCCATATGACGAATACGCATATGCCGCTCTGGGCTGGGCTTATACCACGGCGCGCAAATATGACGATGCAGCGGCAGCGTTCAATAAGTCGATTGAGATCGATCCGCTGAGCCAGTACGCGCATGCCGCGCTGGGCGGGATGTACGCTGAGGCGCACCAATACGACAAGGCTGCGCCGGAACTGGAGAAGGCGGTTTCACTGAAGTCGGATGACGCGGCGTTGCAGATCAGTCTTGGCGATGCGTACTTGAATCTCGGTCAAGACGATAAGGCTTTGGCGGCGTTTGACCGGGCGACGGAAATTTCCGCTACGCCCGAAGTCTGGAACAACATTGCTTATCAGTTGTCGCTGAAGAAAGCTCATCTCGATCGAGCACAGCAGTATGCCGAGTCAGCGGTGACGGCAATCTCAAACTCGCTGCGCAATCTTTCGCTCGAACAGTTGTCGGACCGCGATCTTGGAAATGTCTCCGCACTCGACGCCGATTGGGACACGCTGGGCTGGGTTTATTTCGCGCGCGGTGATCTGGCGAAGGCCCAGAAGTATGTGGATGCCGCATGGACGTTGGGCGAACACGGCGAGGTAGGCGATCACCTGGCAGAGATTTACGAGAAGCGTGGACTCAAAGATGACGCGATTCGCACTTATGCGATGTCGATGTCGGGACTGCGGCCTGCGCTTGAGACCAAGGGACGGCTGGCGGCTCTGGTCGGCGGGGACGCCAATGCGACCAAGGCGGTCGAACAACATCGGGCCGACCTGCAGACGCTTCGCACCATACATCTGGGTAAGATTGCTCCTGCGGGAGGGACCGCGGATTTCTTTGTCATCGTCACGTCGTCGGGTGGCCAGGGCACAGTGGCGGCGGCGAAATTTATCAGTGGAGAAGATAAGCTGAAGCCGCTGGGTGAAAATCTGCGCAACGCGAAAATTGATTTCGCTTTCCCGGATGATACGCCCACGAAAATTCTGCGGCGCGGGACGCTTTCCTGCTCGAAAGATTCCCACGAATGCGACTTCGTGATGATGATTCCGGAAGACGTGCACTCGGTGGATTAGCGCAAACAAAACCATAACCACGAAGGACACGAAGGTTCACAAAGGGAACCGTAAGATTTGAGGTTTTCCTTCGTGTAACTCGTGTCCTTCGTGGTTTATGATTTTTGCGGCCTGTTTCTCTGCTCAAACGCATGCGCAGCCCGCAAGACTTTCTTTTCACCTTGTGGCGGCCCGATGATTTGCAATCCAATGGGCAATCCCCGCGAGGTGAAGCCACACGGGATGGAAATCGCCGGCAAGCCCCAGGCGTTAACTGGCCGCGTGTTGCGGAGCAAAAGTATTTCAGCGGGCCTCAACTTCGACATATCCTTCAACAGATCGGCAATTCGCGGCGTCAGCACTGGGGTGGTGGGAGTTAACAAAAGATCGACATCGCGAAATATCTCGCCGATTTTCTGCCGGGTGTCGCGCAGATGGGACAGTGCAGTCTGGTAGTCGCTGTCGCTGACACCTTCTCCGGCTTTGAGACGCCGCAATGTTTCCGGATCGTACAAGTTGGCCGACGAAGCAATCTTGTCGCGATGGTAGGCGCTCGACTCGGCGTTGAAGATCGTGCGGTCCTGCTCGACTGGAATTTCAACCTCGCGCACGGCCTTCGCATTTTTCGCCAGTAGATCAATGGCTTGTTCGACGGCAGCAGCAATTCCAGAGTCGAGATCTTCGTAAAAATATTTACGTGGTATGCCGAGCACGAAATCGTGAATGCCGCCTTTCATGCATTCGCGATAATCGGCGGGTGTTTCCGCGATGGCCTGCAGAACAATCGCTGCGTCTTCGACAGTTCGAGCGATGGGCCCGGCATGATCGAGCGATTGCGAGAGTGGAATAATTCCGCGCGTGCTCACCAATCCATAAGACGGCTTCAGTCCGACTACGCCGCACAGGGATGCTGGTTGGCGAATGGAACCTGCGGTGTCGGTGCCAATGGCGGCGTAGCACATGCCGGAAGCGACGGCGGCGGCGGAGCCGGAGGAGGAACCTCCGGCGATGAACTCGGTGTTCGCCGGATTGCGAACCGGGCCAAAATAACTGATCACGGAACTGCTGCCGTAAGCGAATTCCTGCAGGTTTTGCTTGCCGACAAACACTGCTCCGGCGGCTTTGAGTTTTTTTACTATATCGGCATCCTCGGTTGGAATGCGGTCGCGAAACACCGCACTGGCCGCGGTGGTGCGAATTCCAGCAGTGTCAATCAGGTCTTTTAATCCAACTGGAATTCCGTGCAGCGCGCCGCGCCAGTTGCCGGAATGAATTTCCTGCTCAGCTTTTTTCGCTTCGGCCAATGCCGAATCGGCGGTCACGGTGATGAAAGCATTCAGAGTCGGATTCAGCCGGTCAATTGTGTCCAGGCACTCACGAACCAGGTCCACTGGTGAAATTTCTTTTCGGCGAACTTGCTCTGCGGTTTCGACGATCGAACGTAGTGTCATCTCGCGCCATCTTATCGCAATCTTTTTTCAGCTTGCCTATAATCAAACTGCTCCCGCCTGAATGTCGCAGCAAACGTTCCGGCGAACCAGGAGGACTTCCATGTCGCTAGTGACAACTACTCCAGTGCGGACGCAAGCTTTTTACCTGCAGGGAAAGTGGGTTGAGGACGGTACTCCGGTCGAGATCCGGTCGCCATACGACGGTACGCCACTGGCGATGGTTTTTCAGGGGACGGCTGAGCATGCGGAGCGAGCGATCCAGTCTGCAGTGCAAGCGTTTGGCAGCACGCGGCGGCTTCCGGCTTTTGAACGCCAGCGGGTGCTGCGTTCCATCGCGCAGTACATCGCCTCGCACAAAGAGGAGTTCGCCCGCACCATGGCGCAGGAGGCGGGTAAACCGCTGAAAGCGGCGCGGACAGAGGTCGAACGTGCGGTTTTCACATTCACGGTGGCCGCCGAGGAAACCACACGCATTCCCGGGGAATACCTGTCGCTCGACTGGCAGCAATTCACCTCAGGACGATGGGGGATCGTGCGGCGGTTCCCGCTCGGCCCAATTGCCGGGATTACTCCATTTAATTTTCCGCTCAATCTGGTGGCGCACAAAGTCGCTCCCGCTATCGCCGCCGGCTGCCCGATCATTCTGAAGCCGGCGCCGCAAACCCCGCTGACTGCGTTTCTTTTGGCGGAGGCTGTCGAGCAGGCGGGACTGCCCGATGGCGCATTCAACGTGCTGCCGCTATCGAACGAGGACGCGGGCTTGCTGGTCAGCGACGAGCGTATAAAGATGATCAGCTTCACCGGCAGCGCGCCAGTGGGCTGGGAGATCAAGCGGCGCGCGGGCAAGAAAAAAGTCGTGCTCGAACTCGGCGGCAATGCGGGGGTCATCGTCCACAGCGATGCCGATCTGGCATGGGCCGCGGAACGTTGCGTGACCGGCGGATTCAGCTATGCCGGCCAAACGTGTATCTCGGTGCAGCGAATTCTGGTCGAGCGGTCAGCGTTCAAAAAGTTTACTGATCTGCTGCTTGATGGCGTGAGCCGGCTGCAGGTGGGCGACCCGATGGACGAATCGACGGACCTGGGCCCACTGATCCGTGAAAGTGATGCCATTCGTGCGAGTGACTGGGTGCAGGAGGCGGTGCAAGACGGAGCTACCCTGCTATGCGGAGGGAAGCGCCACGGCTCGGTGCTTGAGCCCACGGTGCTGACCGGAACGCGTCCGGACATGAAGGTGAATTGTCAGGAAATTTTTGCCCCGGTTGTGACTATTGAATCCTACGACGATTTCGCCGCGGCGTTGCGGCGGATTAATGAATCACCCTACGGTCTGCAGGCTGGAGTGTTCACCCGCGATGCCAATCGAATTTTTCAGGCCTATGACGAACTGGAAGTTGGTGGGGTGATTGCGGGAGACGTGCCCAGTTTCCGCATCGATCACATGCCCTATGGCGGAGTGAAAGATTCGGGTTTGGGGCGCGAAGGTTTGCGTTACGCGATCGAAGAAATGACCGAACCTAAGTTGCTGGTGATGAATTTAAGGTGACCCGGAACGGAATTTAGTTTCGTCTCGGGATTTTTTTGCTCTGAATACCAAAGATCATTTTACAAATCCGGTTAGCTGCTATAATTGCCAGTTTCCAAAACACAAGCGTTACATTTTTAAATTCAAGCTTGGGTCGAAGTAAAGATTCCGCTGTAAGAAAAAATCCTGATCGATGCAGATTTTCCATCGCAGCGCTAACGTAATTTCCCGGACCTCGATTTACGTGGGGATCTTTACGCTTGCCTTTGCGCTTTGGGCTTGCGTGAATTTCCAGCGCTCGCCCTATGTCACCTACGCGGGAATAGCGCGGCCGCAGCCGGCGCCGTTCAGCCACCAGCATCACGTGGCTGCGCTCGGTATCGATTGCCGCTACTGCCACACTTCAGTTGAGACATCGGGATTCGCCGGCATCCCGCCCACCAAGACCTGCATGAACTGCCACTCGCAGATCTGGACAGCGGCGCCGCTCCTCGAACCGGTGCGCGAGAGTTACCGCACCGGGAAGTCGCTGGTGTGGAACCGGGTGAATGATCTTCCTGACTTTGTTTATTTCGATCACAGCATTCACATCAATAAAGGCGTGGGCTGCAACACCTGCCACGGGCCGGTGGACCGCATGCCGCTGATGTTTAATTACGCGTCGTTGCAGATGGAGTGGTGCATTGAGTGCCATCGTGGGCCGGAGAAAAATCTGCGGCCGCGCGATCAGGTCTTTAATATGCGCTATCAGCAGCCGACCACAGCATTACCCGTCGAAGTGGACGGGAAGAGCTACACCGACCAGATGGCACTCGGGAACTATCTGGCGCATAAATACAACCTGCGCAGTGCAATGGATATTACGAGTTGTTCGACGTGTCATCGGTAAAGCAGCTTCTAGCTCTTAGCTATTAGCTTTTAGCTTGAATCACAAGGGTTGAGGCCGACGAGATAGTTCGCAGCAGATGTGCTATGGCCCCGAACGGGCGTAGGCGACATAACGATTCAGCCCCGAAGGGGCGGGATGTGAAAGCCCGGCACGGAAGTGCCGGGATGAACGAGGATTGATGCGAGTCCCGAAGGGACGGCACGGAATTTGATGAACGACGAAAACCAAAATAAGCACGTTGAGCCAGTTTGTCCCGGCAAGAAGGACAATCTCGACCTGGTGCAGGTGCGTTCCGATATCGAGAAGAAGAACGGGCCGGAGTTCTGGCGCAGCCTGGAAGAGCTGGCTGGCAGCGCCGATTTCCGCGAGATGATGCACCGTGAGTTCCCGAAAGGTGCGTCGGAGCTGGTAGATGCGGTGTCGCGGCGCGGATTCTTTAAGCTGATGGGATCGTCGCTGGCGCTGGCCGGCATGACCGCGTGCACCAAGCAGCCGTTTGAGGCGATCGTGCCTTACGTGCAGCAGCCGGAAGGATTGGTTCTCGGCCAGCCCATGTTTTACGCCACTTCCTTCACGCTCGGCGGATACGGCGCGCCGCTGCTGGTGACCAGCCGCGAATTTCGCCCTATCAAGATCGAGGGCAATGACCGGCATCCGGCGAGCCAGGGTGGAACCGATGTGTATGCGCAAGCATCGATTCTCGACCTGTACGATCCTGACCGCTCGCAGGATGTCTCTTACCTCGGCAACATCGCGACCTGGGGCGAACTGGTTCATGCTCTGCAAGAGCCGCTGAACGCGCAACAGGCGAAGAAGGGCGCCGGGCTTCGGATTCTGTCGCAGTCGTTCTCATCGCCTACGCTCGCCGACCAGAAGCAGCAACTGCTCAAGAAATTTTCCGAAGCTAAGTGGCACTTCTACGAGCCGGTGAATCGCGACAACGTTTATGCTGGCGCGCAGATGGCTTTTGGCCAGGCGGTTGAGACCACTTACAAACTCGATGCCGCGGACGTAATCGTTTCACTCGATGCCGATTTTCTATATGCCGGCTTCCCGGGAACGACGCGCTACGCGCGCGATTTCGCGAAACGCCGCGATCCCGACTCCGGCAACATGAGCCGGTTTTACGCAATCGAGAGCACGCCGACGTCGACGGGCGCGAAGGCGGACCATCGGCTGCCGGTGCGAGCGAGCGAAATCGAGGGCTTTGCGTCGTTGTTGGCGAAGAGAACGGCAATGATGGACGTGCACGTTGTCGGGCTTACTCCTGCAGTGCAAGCTTTTAGCGATGCCTTACTGTGGAATCTCCACGGTCGCCAAGGATCCTCCGTCGTCATCCCTGGCGACCATCAGCCGCCTGTTGTTCATGCGCTCTGCCACAGGATCAACGAGCAGCTCGGCAATGTTGGCAAGACTGTTTTCTACTCCGATGCCGTCCCCGTTTTCACCGGCAATCACAACGACTCGCTGAAAGAGCTTATCGGCGACATGAAAGCCGGTAAGGTCGAGATGCTGGTGATTCTCGGCGGCAATCCTGTTTACGACGCGCCCGCCGACTTCGGATTCAAAGACGCGCTGAAGAACAGCAACATTCCGCTGCGCATTCATCTCGGCTTGCACAATGACGAAACTGCTGAGTTTTGCCACTGGCATTTGGACGAAGCGCATTATCTCGAAGCCTGGGGCGACACTCGCGCCTATGACAGAACGGTCAGCATTGTGCAGCCGCTGATTGCGCCTCTCTATGGCGGAAAGAGCGCACTGGAATTTGTGGCGCTGCTGGCGGGAGAAGGCGAGCCCACGGGCCACGAACTAGTCCAGAGCTACTGGAAGTCGAAATACTCCGGCGCTGACTTCGACATGACGTGGCGCAAGTGGCTCGAGCAGGGCTGGATCGACGATACCGCCTCTCAGCCGAAGCAGGTTTCCGCGAAAACGACGAGCTTCTCGCCTTCCGCTGCGTCTCCCGACAAAAACGCCATCGAGATCAACTTCCGCCGCGATCCGTCTATCTATGACGGACGCTTCGCCAACAACGGCTGGCTGCAGGAACTTCCCAAGCCGATGTCGAAACTCACCTGGGACAACCCGCTGCTGATGGGCCCGGCGATGGCTGAGCGCCTGCACTTTAAGAACATGGATATGGCGCGGCTGGAACTGCAGGACGGAAAATATCTCGATCTGCCGGTTTGGGTCCAGGCCGGGCATCCTGATAATTCGGTAACCGTTTATTTGGGATACGGGCGCGAAAAAGCCGGCCGCGTCGGCAATGATCAGGGATTCAATACCTACGCGCTGCGCACCAGCGATGCGCCGTGGTTCGCAAGCACGGTGAAGCAAATCACTAACCGCGGCGGGCGCTACACCCTCGCCAGCACGCAAGGCTACCAGACCATGGACACCGGCGAAACGGAACGCCCGGTAGTTCACGTCCAGAATCTCGAGGAATACAAAAAAGAACCTGAGTCCGACGAAGAAAAGCCGCAAGACAATGAGACTCTGTATCCGCCTTACGATTACAAGTCTGAGCCGTATGCCTGGGGCATGGCGATTGATCTGAACGCCTGCGTCGGCTGTAACAACTGCATCATCGCCTGCCAGTCGGAAAACAATATTCCGGTGGTGGGCAAAGACCAGGTGAATCGCGGCCGCCATATGCACTGGCTGCGCGTGGACGCCTACTACCAGGGCGATCGCGATAATCCCAAGGCTTACTTCCAGCCTGTTCCCTGCATGCAGTGCGAGAACGCGCCCTGTGAACTGGTCTGCCCGGTCGGTGCCACGGTGCACAGCACCGAAGGCTTGAACGACATGATTTACAACCGCTGCGTGGGCACGCGGTATTGCTCGAACAACTGTCCCTACAAGGTGCGGCGCTTCAACTTCTTCCTGTTCCAGGACTGGGACACGCCACAGTTCAAGATGCAGCGCAATCCCGATGTTACGGTGCGCAGCCGTGGAGTGATGGAAAAATGCACTTACTGCGTGCAGCGCATCACGCATACCCGGATCAAGGCCGAAGAAGCGACCGAGGCGGGCGACAAGCAGGCGATCGTCGAGCAATTGCAGACCGCCTGCCAGCAGTCGTGTCCGGCGAATGCGATTATTTTTGGAAATATTAACGATCCCAACAGTTTGGTTTCAAAGTGGAAGGCGAAGTCGCGGAATTATGGATTGCTCGATGATTTGAATACGCGGCCACGGACGACGTATATGTCGGCAGTGACGAATCCGAATCCGGAGATGGAACGCAGCTCTTAGCCGTTAGCTTTTAGCTCTTAGCTTGAACCCGAAAGGTTGAGCTAAGAGCTAAAAGCTATCAGCTAAAAGCTAAAAGCTTAAGCATGGCCAGACCAACCGAAGTCGAGATCGGCGAAGACAAGGCACCGGTAATCGCGCCTGGGCAGACCTTTGCCAGCATCACCGACAAGATCGCCTCGATCGTGCTCCGCCGCCCCATTACCAACGGATGGGTATTCGGCCTGGCGATCTGTTTCGCCATTCTGCAATGGTTTTTGCTGGCGGTGTGCTGGCTCTTCTACAAGGGCGTTGGCGTCTGGGGTGTGAACATCCCGGTTGGTTGGGGATTCGCCATCGTCAATTTCGTGTGGTGGATCGGAATTGGCCACGCCGGCACTTTGATTTCGGCCATTCTCCTTCTGCTGCGGCAATCCTGGCGCAACTCGATCAACCGATTTGCTGAGGCCATGACGCTATTTGCCGTGGCTTGCGCCGGCATGTTCCCGCTGCTTCACCTGGGCCGGCCGTGGCTGTTCTACTGGCTGTTTCCTTATCCCAACACCATGACGTACTGGCCGCAGTTCCGCAGCCCGCTGGTGTGGGACGTGTTCGCGGTTTCGACCTACCTGACGATTTCGCTGGTGTTCTGGTTTGTGGGATTGATTCCCGATCTCGCCAGCATGCGCGATCAGACCGACAGCAAGGCGTTGAAGTTTATTTTTGGTTCGCTGGCCATGGGATGGCGGAATTCCGTGCGCCACTGGAACCGCTACGAGACCGCATACCTGTTGCTTGCCGGATTAGCCACGCCGCTAGTGCTCTCGGTGCACACGGTGGTGAGCTTCGACTTCTCGGTGGGCATCGTTCCCGGGTGGCACACCACGATTTTCCCGCCCTATTTTGTGGCGGGCGCAATTTACTCGGGCTTCGCCATGGTGCTGGTGCTGGCGATTCCCATCCGCAAGTTTTACGACATTACCGCCTTCATCACCGATCGCCATCTTGAGAACTCGGCCATGGTCATGCTGGCCACTGGCTGGATCGTGGCTTACGGATATGCGATTGAAGCCTTCGTGAACTGGTACGGCGGCGACGTCTATGAGACCTTCCTGCGCTGGAACCGGCTGCATGGGCCGTACGCCTTCTGGTACTACGCGCTGCTGGTCACCAATCTGGTGGTGCCGCAGTTGTTGTGGGTGAGGAGAATTCGCACCAACCACCTGTGGCTGTTCTTTATTTCGCTCGATGTCCTGGTTGGAATGTGGCTGGAGCGGTTCATCATCGTGGTAGTGAGTCTGACGCGGGACTATGTGCCGTCGTCGTTCGGGCGTTATTACCCGACGTGGAATGACTGGTCGATTCTGGCCGGGACGCTGGCCTTTTTCGCAGGTTGCATGTTCCTCTTCCTGCGCGTGCTGCCGGCGGTTTCCATCGCCGAGCTGAAGACCCTTATTCCGCAGGCCGAAGTCACCGTCCCTCATGAGGAGGAGGTGCACTCATGATCGACCCGGCCACTTACGGGCTGATGGCGGAATTCGACAATGTGAACGACGCGGTCATCGCCGCGCGCCGCACCTACGCTGCCGGCTACCGCAAGCTCGACGCCTATTCGCCGTTTCCGGTCGAGGAGCTCTCCGAGGCTATCGGCTTTCATAAGAACGGCGTGGCCCTGGTCTGCCTGGTTGGCGGCTTGCTGGGTTGTACGGCCGCGTTCACGCTGCAATGGTGGATCAATACCATCAGCTATCCGGTGAACGTTGGCGGGCGCCCGCTGAATTCGTGGCCATCTTTTATTATTGTGACCTTTGAAATGACGATCCTGTTCTCCGGATTGTCGGCGGTCTTCGGCATGCTGGCTCTGAACGGGCTGCCCATGCCGTATCACCCGGTGTTCAACGTGCCGCGATTCGAGCTGGCTTCGAAAGATAGATTTTTCCTGTTGATTTTTTCATCGGACAAAAATTACGACCCGATTCGCACCCGGCAATTTCTGGAAGGCTTGAATCCTATTTCGGTCGCGGAGGTGCCCAGCTAAATGGCGCGCCTTCGCAAATTTTCGGGACTCGGCCTGTTGGGAATTCTGACCCTCGCCGGATGCCGTCAGGATATGCACGATCAGCCGCGGTTCAAGCCGTTGGCCAAGAGTGATTTTTATGCCGACCTGCGTTCGGCGCGCCCGCCGGTTGAAGGAACGGTGGCCCGCGGTCAACTTCACGAGGACACTTATTTTTATACCGGCAAAGTGGGCGAGAATCCCGGCGACTACATGCCGTTTCCGGTCACCGTGGAAGTGCTGCAGCGCGGGCGCGAGCGCTTCGATATTTATTGCACGCCCTGCCACTCGCGGCTTGGTGACGGCAACGGAATGGTTGTGCAGCGCGGCTTTCAGCACCCGCCTTCGTATCACACCGACCGGTTGCGCAAGGCGCCGCTCGGATATTTCTTCGAAGTTATGACTGAAGGCTTCGGCGCCATGCCCGACTACGCAGAGCAGATTCCGCCGCGCGACCGCTGGTGCGTTGTGGCCTACATTCGGGCCTTGCAGTTAAGCCAGAACGCCACCCAGGCCGAAACCGGTGCCCAGGAGATTCCGTCGCCGGCACCGCAGTTTGAAGAGCCGGGCTCGGGAGCGACGCTGCCGGTGCCGGTTCCCAAGTCCAGTGCGATGGCAGAGACAGGAGAAGACCAGAAATGAGCGCGCCGCGCACCAATCCTGCCGAGTTCGTGGCGCCCCAGGCGTTGAATGCGATCCAACAGCGCTCACTAGGCGTCGGCTTACTCTTCGGAGTGGCCTCGCTCATCCTGGCCTTGATGCCTGCGACCCGCGAACAGTTCTTTCACTCTTATCTTTTGGGATTCATGCTGTGGCTGGGCATTTCTCTGGGTTCGATGGCGTTTCTCATGCTCCAGCACCTGACCGGCGGCAAATGGGGCATGGTGATCCGGCGACAGCTTGAGGCCGCGATGAACGTGCTGCCGTTGATGGCTGCGCTCTTCGTTCCACTCGCCACCGCGGGTCTTCCATATCTCTACAGCGGCAACCACGAACCGGTAGGGGGCTGGAGCGGCTGGCTGCATTACGAGGGACCCGACACCCACTTGAAAGCAATGAGCCACTCGTACTTGACCCCGGCTGGCTACGCCGGACGTGGGGTGATCTACTTCGCCATCTGGCTGGGCCTGGCTTTTGTTCTGAGCCGCTGGTCGGCAGAACAAGACCGGCCTCCGGTGCAGAACCTTAGCCCGCGATTCCGAACTATCTCCGCGCCCGGCATCATTCTTTACGCTTTCACGATTTCTTTCGCGGTCATTGACTGGGTCATGTCGATCGATCCGCACTGGTATTCGACCATCTTCGGATTCATCTTCATCGTGGGCCAATGCCTGGCGGCCATGTGCATGATGGTCATTACCGAGCGCATTCTGCTTCCCTACCCGCCCATGGCGTCTCTGCTGAAGCCAAAGGAAGTCCACGACCACGGCAAACTGATGCTTGCCTTCGTCATGCTGTGGGCGTATTTCAGCTTCTCGCAACTGCTCATCATCTGGGCGGGCAATCTGCCGATGGAGATACGCTTCTTTACCCGCCGCCTGTATTCGGGATGGGAAGTGATCGCGCTGGGGCTGGTGATATTCCATTTTGCAATCCCGTTTTTATTCCTGCTGTCACGGCCCTGGAAGCGCGACCCCAGGACCCTGGTCATGCTGGCGGTGTGGCTGATCTTCATGCGCTTCATCGATTTGTTCTGGTACATCGAACCCAGCTTCCACAAGACGCTTACTTTTTACTGGGGATACCTGCTGGACCTGATGGTTCCCATTGCCATTGGCGGATTTTGGATGGCGTTTTACTTCCGCAATCTGAAATCGCGGCCGTTACTGCCGGTTTACGATTTGCACGCGCAGGAATTCCTGGAATATGCGGCGGCCTCCCATGACTGATCATCACAAGCACCATCAAGACGACGATCTTGGCTTTGAGCGCGAAGACCTGGGGGCGAAACCGGTCATCGGGTTCATCGTGTCGCTGGTGATCTCGGGAGTATTGATTTATTACGTCATCTGGGGAATATTTCACTTTCTCGACGCTTACGACAAAAAGCACCAGCAGATGCGGACTCCGCTGATTCAGGTGGAATCGAATACCCGCGACGTGCAGACGCAACTGATTCAGCGTTTCCCCAACCCGCGGCTCGAAGACAACGAGCGCACGGAACTAGATGGATTCCGTTACGGTGAAGAACAAGAACTGAACAGCTACGGCTGGGTGGACAAGAAGGCCGGGGTTGCGCACATTCCGATCGAGCAGGCGATGCAGTTGATCGCGCAGAAAGGTCTGCCGACAACTCCGCAGACTGGGATTGCGCCGTTCTCGCCGGTGAATCTGGCGAAGGCGGCGGCGGCCACCGCTGATACAAGTGGAATGATGCCGCAGGAACAGACAAAATCAGACAAAGGGAAAAAGAAGTGAGCCGTGGATTTAACAATTCGATTTGTGTGTCTAGTGCCAAGTTGAACGGGCGAGGACGCCCGTTCCCCCACAAACTCGAGAGTGGCTCTACGGGCGTCGGACAGCCGAGGACGGCTGTCCCCACAAGTGCTGTGCGCTGGGCTTTGGCAGTGCTGGTCCTTGCTGCAACCGCATTCGCACAGAACATGAGCACGGGCGGAATTATGGCTCCCCCTGCGAGCGTCAAGCCTGCAGGTCTGGAGAATGTCGGAATTAATCAGCGCCTGGAACAGCAAATTCCGCTGGACCTTCTGTTTCGTGACGAGACCGGAAAGACAGTGCGACTGGGTGACTACATTGGTAAGAAGCCGGTCATTCTTAATTTCGTTTATTACCGCTGTCCCATGCTTTGCCCGGAGTTGCTGATCGGTCTGGAGAGCGCGCTGAAGGTTTTAAAGTTCGATGTCGGCAAAGAATTCGACGTGGTGACGGTCAGCTTCGATCCGAACGATACGCCGCAGCTTGCGACCGCGAAGAAAGCCGACATCCTGAAGCGTTACGGCCGGCCGGGTGCCGAAAACGGCTGGCATTTCCTTACGGGTCAGGCGGAATCAATAACCGCGCTCGCGCAAGCGGCTGGCTTCCAATACCACTTTGATCAGAAGACCGGACAGTTCGCTCACGCGACCGCGATCATGGTCCTGACTTCCGAGGGCAAGCTCTCGCAGTATTACTACGGCGTGGAGTTTCCGCCGAAAGATTTGCGCCTCTCGCTGATTCAGGCGTCAGACAATAAGATCGGAACGGTCGCCGATGCCGTCCTTCTGTACTGCTTTCATTACGATCCGGCGACCGGAAAATATAGCGTCATGATTGGCCGGGTCATTCAAGTGGGCGGCGGACTGACCATCGTTTTGCTGGGAGCGATGCTCCTGTTGCTCTCCAAGCGCGGTCCCGACCACCAACTCAGGAGGCAAGGCAGCTCTCATTAATATGTTCGATAATCTTCCACTTTGGCCGACGAGCGCGTCTGTCCACGCCCGCTACGAGGATTGGTTATTCATCTTCCTGACGGTGGTGTCGGTGGCGATGACGGTGCTGATCTTCGCCGCGGTCGCGATCTTCGCCATGAAGTACCGGCGCCGCCAGGGCCGCCAAGCCACGCAGATTGAAGGCTCGTTGCTGCTTGAAATCGGCTGGTCGATCGCGCCTCTGGGGATCATGTTGGTGATGTTCGCCGCTGGCGCTCTTCTTTATTTCAGAATGAGGACGCCTCCCACGGACTCCGATCAGGTCTACGTGGTCGCGAAGCAATGGATGTGGAAGCTGCAGCACATGGAAGGCCCGCGCGAGATCAACCAATTGCACGTGCCCGTGGGCCGCGATATCGAACTCATCATGACGTCGCAGGACGTGATCCACAGCTTTTACGTTCCTGCGTTCCGGGTCAAGCAGGATGTAATACCTGGACGCTACACGACGCTTTGGTTCCGCGCCACGCGGCCCGGGACGTATCACCTTTTTTGCGCGCAATACTGCGGGACCATGCACTCGGGAATGATCGGTGAAGTGGTGGTAATGGATCCTCGCGATTATCAGGCATGGATGGTGAGCGGAGCGCCCAGCGGAACACTGGCGCAGACCGGGTCCACTCTGTTTCAGCAGCTTGGGTGCAACACCTGCCACACCATGGAAGTGCAGGGACGCGGTCCCAATTTAACCGGAGTTTACGGCCATGCAGTGCAGCTCGAAGACGGCCGGGTCGTAACCGCCGACGAGAACTACATTCGCGAATCTATTCTCCAGCCCGCAGCCAAAATTGTCTCCGGATTCAAGCCCATCATGCCCTCATGGCAGGGGCAGGTGAATGAAGAACAATTAAATCAGCTGGTGGCATACATCAAATCTTTGAGCCCGGCTCCCGAAGGACAGGCAATGACATCGGGAGCACCGGGAGGAACACAGCAGCAGGAATCGCAGGACACGAAGTAAAGGAACAAAATGGCTACCGCAGCAGTAAGTACCGAACGGAAGAATTACCTGAACGCGGAGTACGGAATTCGCTCATGGTTGCTCACTACCGACCATAAGCGGATTGCCCTGCTCTATCTACTTTCGATCACGTTTTTCTTTTTCATCGGTGGGTTCTTCGCTTTGCTCATCCGGCTCGAACTGCTGACCCCGGCAGGCGATCTGATGACGGCCGACATGTACAACAAAGCCTTCACCATGCACGGCCAGATCATGGTCTTTTTCTTCCTGATCCCGTCAATTCCGGCGGTGCTGGGCAATTTCCTTATTCCCATGATGATCGGGGCCAAGGACCTGGCGTTCCCGCGCATTAACCTCCTGAGCTGGTACATCTACATTGCCGCCGGAGCCCTTTACCTGCATTGCCTGGTGAGCGGCGGGGTTGACACCGGCTGGACCTTCTACACGCCCTACTCAAGCCTGTTCAGTAATACCCATGTAGTTGAGGCCGGGCTGTCGATCTTCATCGTAGGATTTTCGTCAATTTTGACCGGCTTGAACTTTGTAGTGACCGTTCATCGCATGCGCGCGCCCGGAATGACCTGGTCGCGGCTGCCACTGTTCGTCTGGTCGCACTACGCTACCAGCATCATCATGCTGCTTGGAACCCCGGTGATCGCCATCACCCTGCTGCTGGTAGTACTCGAGCGCACTCTGAACCTCGGCATTTTCGATCCTTCTCGCGGCGGCGATCCCGTCCTGTTCCAGCACCTGTTCTGGTTTTATTCGCATCCGGCCGTGTACATCATGATTTTGCCGTCGATGGCGGTGATCAGCGAAATCGTCCCCTGCTTCTCGCGCAAACGCGTATTTGGCTATAGCTTCATCGCTGCCTCCAGTATCGCCATTGCCGCCATCGGATTTCTCGTTTGGGCGCACCACATGTTTGTCGCGGGAATCTCGCTGTACTCGGCCCTGGTGTTCTCGTTCCTTAGCTTCCTGGTCGCGGTGCCATCGGCAGTCAAAGTGTTCAACTGGACTGCCACCATGTACAAAGGCTCGATTTCGTTCTCGACGCCGATGCTCTACGCCTTCGGCTTTATCGGTCTATTTACCATCGGCGGCCTGACCGGACTTTTTCTCGCTACCCTCGGGGTTGACGTTCATGTGCACGACACCTACTTCGTAATTGCGCACTTCCATTACGTGATGGTCGGCGGTGCCGTCATGGGATATTTGGGCGGCATACACTTCTGGTGGCCCAAAATATCGGGACGAATGTATCCCGAGGCCTGGGGTCGTCTTGCCGCGCTGATCGTTTTCCTCGGCTTCAACCTCACCTTCTTCCCGCAATTCATTGTGGGATATCTCGGCATGCCGCGGCGCTACTGGCAGTACCCGCCCGAATTCCAGGTGTACAACGTGCTCTCCACCGCGGGCGCCAGCATTCTGGCGGTGGGATATCTGTTGCCGATGGTTTACCTGCTGTGGTCTTTGCGCTATGGCAAGCCGGCCCCCGATAATCCGTGGCAAGCTACCGGGCTGGAGTGGCGCACCCCGTCTCCGCCTCCAACTTTTAACTTCGAGGAGACTCCCGTCGTGACTTGGGAAGCTTATGAGTATGCAGACATGCCGATGCCGGACGAGGTGACCCTTGAGCGATAGAGCCGGCACCGGAGAAAGCCCACTGGCATTGGAGCACGAAGACCGCCCCGAGCTGCGTCACCACTTTGCCGACGTGGTGCAGCAGCGCAATGCCGCCTCCCTCGGAATGTGGTGGTTCCTGGGCACGGAAATCATGTTCTTCGGCGGCATGTTCTGCGGCTACCTGATTTACCGCCGGGCTTATTTTCCAGCCTTCGCTGCCGGCAGCAAAAGTCTGAGCCTGATGGCGGGAACGTTTAATACCGCCGTCCTGATCTGCAGCAGCTTGACGGTCGCGTTGGCTGTGCGCGCCTCTCAGCTAGGGAAGCGCAAGCAACTGGTCGGCCTGCTATTGGCAACGATGTTCTTCGGAGTCTGCTTTCTTGGCATCAAGGGGTACGAGTGGAGAGAAGAGTATGTCCACCACCACGTACCCACCTTCTACTTCGACGCCCAGGATTTGGTCCGCGACAATCCAAACCTGCACCTCGACCCGCAACACACAAAAATTTTCTTTTCTTTATATTTTGCGCTGACCGGAGTCCACGCCCTCCACATGATCGTTGGCCTTGGAATTTTTAGCGTGATCACGTTTATGGCCTGGCGCGGCAAGTTCGGCCCTGAATATCACACGCCGGTTGAGATTGCCGGACTGTATTGGCACTTTGTGGATATTGTCTGGATCTATCTGTTCCCGCTTTTATATCTGATTGACCGGCGACCAGGAGCTTGAGGAAACATCATGGCTGAGCACGTCGACCATTCCCTTGATCGTTCAGAGCATATTGGGTCCAGTGGCTTCTATTGGCTGATCTGGGCCATTCTCATCGTGGCCACGGTGCTCACCGCCTGGATCGCCACGATTGATCTCGGTGTATTCAATACCGTTGTTGCATTAGTCATCGCCACCTGCAAGGCCTCGATCGTCGTCCTCTTCTTCATGCACGTGAAGTACACCAGCGAGAAAATGACCAAGGCAGTCTTAATCGCCGCGGTGTTCTGGCTGATTCTGCTTTTGATGCTGAGCCTGGTTGACTATTCAACGCGCTACGCCGGGTAAATACATAGCATTTTTTCTGGAGCGCATTTTCCGATTGCATTTTTCTATGCACCTCTGTGTTCGCTCGGAGCTCCTCTATGGTAAAAGAAGCTTGGACCACGATGGCCGCCCAAGACTCAGCTGCGCTCGAATCCGCGCTGCGACGCAATGTGCGCGGCGAAGTCCGGTTCGACAACGGCAGCCGCGCTCTTTACGCCACCGACGGCTCAAACTATCGCCAGGTCCCGATCGCGGTCGTAATTCCGCGTGACACTGACGACGTTATCGCAGCTGTTTCCATTTGTCGCGAGCACGGCGCCCCGGTTCTTTGCCGCGGCGGAGGCACATCTCTCGCCGGGCAATGCTGCAATGTCGCGATTGTGCTCGATTTCTCGAAGTACATGTCGAGGATTGTTGAGCTTGATCCAGAGCGCCGCATCGCTCGCGTGCAGCCCGGTGTCGTGCTCGACCATCTCCGCAACGCGGCAGAGAAATTTCACCTGACCTTCGGCCCTGATCCAGCTTCGCACAGCCGCTGCACCCTTGGCGGGATGATCGGAAATAATTCCTGCGGCGTGCATTCGGTAATGGCGGGCAAGACCGACGAGAACATCGAAGAACTCGAAATCCTGACCTACGATGGCGTTCGCATGCGTGTGGGCGACACGTCGAATGAAGATTTTGAAAATATCGTTCGCCAGGGTGGGCGGCGCGCCGAGATCTACTCCGGATTAAAAGTGCTCGGTGATGAATATGGCGATCTTGTGCGCCAGAAGTTTCCCAACATTCCTCGCCGCGTTTCTGGTTACAACCTGAATTTTCTTCTTCCGGAGAACGGCTTTCACGTTGCGCGGGCGCTGGTCGGATCGGAAGGAACTTGCGTCACAGTGCTCGAGGCGGCTTGCCGTCTAGTCGAGAGCCCGCCCGAGCGCGTGCTGCTGGTGATCGGATGCAGGGATATTTTTGAGTGCGCCGATCTCGTCCCCGAAATTCTTTCTCATCGACCGATTGGCCTCGAGGGCATGGACAACATGCTGGTCGAGTACACCCGGTTGAAGCAAATCAATCTGGAAGGCCTGGCTTTGTTGCCCGAAGGAAATGGGTGGCTGCTCGCCGAATTTGGCGCCGATACAGTTTCTGAGGCCGAATCGCAGGCGCAGGCGCTGATGAACGCGTTGGGCCGCGGTCCGAGTTCTCGAAGCTTTCGGCTGTTCACCGACAAGCAACAGGCAAGGCGAGTCTGGGAAGTCCGCGAATCCTCGCTGGGCACGGTTTCTAACGTGCCCGGGCAACCGCCGACCTGGGAAGGATGGGAAGACTCTGCAGTCGCGCCTGAGAGGCTGGGCGTTTATCTGCGCGCCCTGCGCAATCTCACTGACGCGTACGGATACCGCTGCCTGATGTACGGCCACTTCGGGGACGGCTGCGTCCACAATCGCATGGACTTCGATCTGCAGTCGGTCGAAGGCATAAAGAAATTTCGCAGCTTCATGGAAGAAGCGGCGGACCTGGTCGTCTCGTTTGGCGGGACGCTTTCCGGCGAACACGGCGACGGTCAGGCCCGCGCCGAATTGCTTCCGAAAATGTTCGGCCCGGAGATCGTGGAAGCCTTTTCGCGTTTCAAGGCGCTGTGGGACCCCGACTGGAAAATGAATCCGGGGAAACTGGTCCGCCCTAACAAGTTTGATCAGGATCTTCGCCTGGGGATTGATTACCGTCCATGGCAGCCGACCACGCACTTCAAGTTTCCCCATGACCACGGAAGCCTCGCGGATGCGACACTGCGGTGCGTGGGAGTGGGCAAGTGCCGCGAATCATCGGGCGGCGTCATGTGCCCGAGTTTTCGTGCGACTCAAGAAGAGGAGCATTCGACGCGCGGCCGTGCTCATCTGTTATGGGAAATGATGAAGGGCGATGTTATTCGCGACGGCTGGCGCGACCAGCACGTCAAGTCGTCGCTCGATCTTTGCCTCTCCTGTAAAGGATGCAAGAGCGATTGCCCAGTTGCGGTGGATGTCGCAACCTACAAAGCCGAATTTCTTTCCCATTATTACGATGAGCGCCCGCGCCCGTTGAATCATTATGCCTTCAGCCACATCGACCGCTGGTCGCGGATTGCATCGATGGCACCCGGATTAGCGAATTTTCTGATACACGCGCCGGGGGTGCGTGGCATGGCGAAGTTTGCCGCGGGAGTGGCCCGTGAACGCAATGCGCCTCGCTTTGCCAGCCAGAGCTTCCGAATTTTGTTTAACAAAAGAAGCAAAGCGAAATCTTCTGGTCCGGCGGTTATGTTGTGGCCAGATACGTTTAACAACTACTTTCATCCGGAGACCGCAATCGCCGCGGTTGATGTGCTCGAAGCGGCAGGCTTCACAGTGCGGCTTCCGAAAGAAAATGTGTGTTGCGGGCGGCCGCTCTACGACTTCGGCATGCTGGATCGGGCCAAGAAATTACTGCTGCGCACACTCGCAAAGCTCGAACGCGAGATTGCGGACGGAATTCCTGTAGTGGTGCTTGAGCCCAGTTGTGCCTCGGTTTTTCGCGATGAGATGCTCAATCTTTTTCCTGACGACGTCCGGGCGCAAAAACTTTCCGGCCAGGTAATGCTGCTGAGCGAATTCCTGGAGAAGCATGGCCAGAACTTTAAGATGCCTGAAATAAAACGTAAAGCCCTGGTTCACGGCCACTGTCATCACAAATCAACCATGAAGATGACCGCGGAGGAATCTGTTCTGCGCAAGATGGGCGTCGATTACCAGACGCCTGCGCCAGGATGCTGCGGAATGGCAGGCGCCTTTGGCTTTGAAAAAGAAAAGTTCGCGACGTCAATTGCAATCGGCGAACTTGAGCTTCTCCCGGCGGTGCGCAATGCACCTGATGACTGGCTGATCATCGCTGACGGCTTCAGTTGCAGAGAACAAATCCAACAGTGCACCGGCAGAACTTCCTTACATCTCGCCGAAGTGATTCAGATGGCGCTCGGCAAAACTTTCTAACCGCAAGGTCAAGGCCCGCAATATTTCTCGTACTGCTCGTAGATGTAAGTGTCAGTCATGCCAGCGATGTAATCGCAGATCACTCGTGCTCGCGGCTCGGATTGGTTTTTTGCCTTTTCCTGATAACTTGCCGGCAACTTCTCGGGCCGCTTCATCCAGAGCTCAAACAGCTGGGCGATGACGCGCTCGGCATCCTCTTTTTCGGGCTGAAGCGCAGGGCTGTAGTACAGATTTCGATATAAAAATTCCTTGGTTTCGGCGCGTTCAGCTTCGACTTGCGGACTGAGCCCGACCAGGCGCTCGGGGTGCGTGCGGATATCGTCGAGCGTGATGCCGCCGCTCTCCGGGCGTGCACGCCCGGGGCTACATTTGTCAATCTTTCTATTGAATGCAGCGTCGATCTGCGCCTGCGTATTGTGAATCAAATCGCCGACCCAGCGATCCAGTATTCGCCGCAATACTTCATTGAATTGCAGTTTTTTCGGCGCCGCCGGATACAGTTTCTCGACTTCTCCAAAAAAACGCGCGAACACCGGCACATTCCCGATGATCTGATCGAGCATAAGCAGGTGGGCTTCATAGCCGTCATCCAAATCGGCGGTATTGTAGGCCAATTCGTCAGTCGCGTCGATGAGCTGTGCCTCAAGAGGCGGCCGCTTGTCGAGGAAATATTCTGAAAGTTGGGGGAATTCGGCAGGATCGTAATCGCGCGAATGCTTGATGATTCCTTCCCGTACTTCGAACGTCAGATTCAATCCACGAAATGCGGCATACCGCTGTTCAAAATCTTCCACGATTCGCAGCGCGTGCAGGTTGTGATCAAAAAAAAGTCCGTGACGACGCATCGCCGTATCCAGCGCTTTCTCTCCGGCATGGCCGAATGGGGGATGGCCGATGTCGTGGACCAAAGCCAAGGTCTCGACCAGATCAACATTGAGTCCAAGTTGAGCGGCGATGGTGCGGGAGATCTGCGCAACTTCAAGCGTATGCGTCAGACGGTTGCGAAAGTGGTCGGAATAGCGTCCGGTGAATACCTGCGTCTTGGCCTCAAGCCGGCGAAAAGCGCGCGCGTGGATCACGCGATCGCGGTCGCGTTGAAAATCATTGCGATAAGGATGCTGTGGCTCGGGATAACGCCTGCCGCGCGAGTGCTCCACATGGACGGCGTAGGGAGCAAGAGAAAAACCCTCAGCCATCAGCCTTCAGCCTTCAGGAAAGCGTGAACCATTGCGCTATTGAATCACTTCCAAAGGCTGAACTCAATGATCCGAGAACCGAGCGAACCGCTCATTCCGCTCCGGCCAGCACTTCCGCGATTTTTGCAGTGAGTTCGGCGGGGGTAAACGGCTTCTGAATGAAGCCGGCATCGCGGTCAAGATCTTGCAGTTCATCATCCGCGTATCCTGACATGAAAAGGACACGGAGATTGGACCAACGGTCGCGTGCGATGCGCACCAGTTCGGGGCCGCTGATATTGGGCATGACGACGTCAGTAAGCAGCAGGTCGACTTTGCCGGCATGATCAGCAATCAGCGCCCGCAAACTGTCGCTGCTGCCTGCGGTGATCACCGTATAGCCAGCTTGCGTAAGAATGGTTTCGCCCAACTCACGCAATAGCGGCTCATCCTCCGCCAGAAGAATCGTCCCTGTCCCTAGTTTGGGTTTCTCCGACTTCACTGGTTTCCTTGCTGGCGCGGGCACGTGGTCAACGCTGGGCAATGATATTCGGAAGGTGCTGCCTTTGCCGGGTTCGCTTTCCACTTCAATATGACCATTGCTTTGTTTGATGATTCCATATACGGTTGCGAGGCCCAGGCCGGTTCCCTTGCCAACCTCTTTTGTTGTGAAAAACGGCTCGAAAATGCGCGCCTGGGTTACGGCGTCCATACCAATGCCTGTATCACAGACGGACAAGGTGGCATAAGGGGAAGCAAATATTTTTTCTTTCTCGCCTAAACCCTTCTGCCCCGCAAAACCAGCGGTCGCGACAATCAACCGACCGCCTTTCGGCATGGCGTCACGGGCGTTGACCACCAGGTTTATCAGCACTTGTTCCATCTGCACGGGATCAGCTTTCACGAAGCCAATGTCGGGGCTGGTGCGAATCACCAGGTCCACGTTTTCCGTGAGCAATCGACGAAGCATTGCCTCAAGGCCCCGAACTATCGTGTTGAGATCGAGAACACGAGGCTGCAGGGTTTGCTTGCGGCTGAACGCCAGCAGTTGGTGAGTCAGCGACGCTGCACGGTCCGCCGCTTGCCTGATCTCTTTGGCCGCGTGTCCATCGCGCCCGTCGGGATTGCGTTCCATCAACAAACTGCTGTAGCCCTTAATAATGGTGAGCAGATTATTGAAGTCATGGGCCACGCCCGACGCAAGTTGCCCTACTGCCTCCATGCGCTCCGTTTGTTCCAATCGGCTCTGCAACTGCTTCTGCTCGGTGATATCAACCAGCACGCCGTGGAGCAGCTGTTGGCCGTCGGCGCCACGCACCAGCGAGCCGCTGTCGTTCACCCACAGCATTCCGCCGTCGCGCCTGAAGATGCGGTATTCCGCGCGGAATGAATTTCCTGAAAGCGTGGCTTCTTCGGCAGCTTTCACAATCTCAACGTCTTCGGGGTGAACGTGGCGAATCCAGTTGGCTGGATCGGAGAGCCATTGCGCGGCGGAGTAGCCGAGAAGTTTTTCAATCTGGGGACTGACAAACCGCCATTCGGATTCGAGTCCAAGCTCCGCGATATACGTGACCGCCGACAATTGCTCTACCAAGCTCTGGTAAAGCGTCTCCGCTTCATTGCGCGCGCGTTCATTCGTCGAACGCTCGCTTACGTCGACGGCAACACCTATAGCTCCGGACGACCTTCCGTCTTTTGTGCGAATAGGCGACCAGTGGGTCTCGAATGACAAGCCGACATCCGGGAGTTCAGCAAAGCACGAGAACTCTTCGCCGGCCAGGGCGCGCTGCGCATCGCGAATTATGCCGGGATAATTACTGTAAAGATGAAATATGGATTTTCCAACGTTCTGCCCGCCCCGCAGGCCTAGCTTCTCGAGTGCGCGGCCTTCGGATAGAGTGAATTTGCCCTCGGCATCAATCGCAAAGAAGACAACTGGCGCTTTGGCGACGATCCTGCGCAGGTGCTGCTCGGCGTCGCTTAATATGGGCGCAGGTTTGGGCTGGACGCTCAGAACGCTCCTCGGGCTCGGCTGGTTTGATGAGGGATTCACCCGCCTTGGCAGCGTCAGTCTAGCGCAGTTCGCGCTGAACCAACGAGTTACTTTGGTTACTCGTGCACACCTCGTCAATGGTAAGTAGTGTCGTGAGCTGGCGCACTCGCCAATGATTCTTTGGTGGCGCACATAAGCAGGAACTGGCAACGACATGGGTACGGCTGCTAACATTCCGTCCAGGATGGCCCTTCGCCGCATCGCCAAGAAAATCAGCAAGACCACCCGCAAGCTGGCGCGTAAGCATCCAGGAAATCGTCCGCTGGGCGAACTCGTAATTATTACTGGGATGAGCGGTTCGGGGAAAGCTTCCGTCCTGAAGGCTTTCGAGGACCTCGGCTATTACTGCGTTGATAATCTGCCGGTCGGATTGATTCCACGATTTGCCGAGCTGGTGCAATCTTCTGAAAACCCGCGCACCGCGTTAGTTGTGGATGTCCGCGAAGGCCGGCAACTGGAAGAACTGCCGACCATCGTGAAATCGGTCAAGCGGATGATCGCAACCAAGATGATCTTCCTCGAGGCCTCAGATGAGGTTCTGTTGCGCCGTTACAGCGAGACTCGCCGGCCCCATCCACTAGGGACGGACACGCCGGTCAAAACTTCTCTGGGCGCGGAACGCAAACACCTGCAACACATTCGCGCGATCGCTGACCTGGTTATTGATACGTCCAAGTTCAATGTCCACGAATTGCGAGCTCACATCATTGAGTTGTTTCAGAAAAAAGAAACGGGCAGAAAAATTCTGGTTTCGTTCGTCAGCTTTGGATTCAAGCATGGCGTTCCGGAAGATGCGGATCTGGTTTTCGATGTGCGATTCTTGCCCAACCCGCACTTCGTTCCGGAATTCAGGGCGTTGACCGGGCTGCATCCCAAAGTCGCGAAATACATTCGCTCATTTCCGCAGACTACGGAATTCATCCAGCGAATTTCCGATTTGCTGATTTATCTTTTGCCGCATTACATTCACGAAGGCAAAAGCTATCTGACGATTGCATTCGGCTGCACCGGCGGCCAGCACCGCTCGGTCATGATTGCTGAAGATGTTGCTAAGCGGCTGAAGCAGGCGGGTTACCGGGTGAAGGTCGCCCACCGCGACAGCCCGAAATAAATCCTGCCGAGTGAAGGTCTTAGCGCGGCTGAATCGGCGCGCCGGCCGGTTGCAACTGCCCCTCGAAATGTTTTAGGGCTCGGATGCCATTCAGTCCGCGATAAATGCGGTAGAGAGCATAGGCGTGGAAGGCCACCGCGAGTATGTCCTGAGACATGAGCATGACCAGCGCATCGATAACGTACAGTCCCATGCCGACGAAGAACGCCCACTGTTCACCTTTGCGCGCGAAATTCCAGAAGAGCGCGAACACGGCCGCGACGCCGCCATTTATGATCAGGCTAAGCGCAAAGCCCGTCTGCCCGACCTGACGTGCAAGGGCGTCTACAAACTGCGCGATGCCCAAGCCGAAAATAAAACGAAACCCAGAGCCGCTCATGGCAAGGACGGAATTGATGAGCGACAGAACTCCGACCATCAAGAACCAGCTCGCGCCGGCTTTGACCACACGCTCGGCACGCAGCTTCTGTTCAACCAGATTGGTGAGAGAAGATTGGGTTGGGTTGTTGAGCCCGACTCCCGGAGTGGCCATAAGGCCTCCAATAAAATAGATTTGGCGGGGGAAGTTCGTAAGATGGTAGCACTGCCGCTGCCGCGGTCAAGCAGAATCTCTGGGTGATCAACCCTAGGTAATCAGCTTAATCAGGGGCTTGGTTTCGGGTGAGACTTCGCCGATGTCGACGGCGGGAATGCCGGCTGCCTTGAGTTCGCCGATTAATTCGCAGGCGCGATCCTCGGCGACTGCGATCAGCAGTCCGCCGGAAGTTTGCGGATCGAAGAGCAGAGCTTTCGTCTCATCGGAAATTTTCTCTTTGTAATCCACTACGCACTCCGCGAAGTCGCGGTTGGCATTCAGCCCGCCCGGAATGTGGCCGGCGCGCGCACATTCGATTGCTCCATCAAGCAGCGGGACGCGGCTTGAGTGAATCTTTGCGGAGACATTCTCCGAAGCCAGCAGCATTTCGCGAAGATGGCCGATCAGGCCAAAGCCAGTGATGTCGGTGAGGGCGTGGACGGCAGAGTTTGGTGCGGAGCTTTGCTCCGCTGGACGGGCGAGGGCGCCCGTCCCCACGTGGCCAGAGGCAGTGTCGGCTGACCCTTGTTCAAAAGCAGAGATGACTTCGGCAGCTCTCTTGTTCAGCGCGGTCATCGACGCTACTGCTGCGTCGATCCATGATTGCTTGGCCACGCCTTTTTTGATCGCGGTCGAAATCACCCCGGTGCCCAAGGCTTTGGTGAGCAGCAGTCGGTCTCCAGCTTTCGCGCCACCGTTTTTCATCACCCGCGTAGGGTGGACCGTGCCGGTCACTGAGTATCCAAATTTAGTTTCATCGTCGCGAATGCTGTGGCCGCCGATGATGGTGCATCCGGCTTCCATCATCTTCGATAATCCGCCGGCGAGAATTCGCTCAAGGATTTCCAAGTCGCCCTTTTCCGGAAAGCAAACTAACGCCAGCGCGGTCAGCGGGCGCGCGCCCATGGCATAGATATCGCTCAGAGAATTTGCGGCGGCGATCTGTCCGAAGGTGTAGGGATCGTCAACGATGGGCGTGAAAAAATCGACCGTCTGCACCAGCGCGGCGTCGGGCGCGATTTGATACACTCCGGCGTCGTCGGCGTGATCGAAGCCGACTAGAACATTCGGGTCGTGTTGCCGGGCTAATTTCCCAAGCACCGTGTCCAGCGCCGCCGGACTCAGCTTGGAAGCTCAACCCGCGGCTTTTACCGTCTCGGTGAGGCGAACGGCTTTAGTTTCGGACATGAGGACATTGTAGAGGAGGAGGTTGCGTCTCCGCCTTGCGCTCCGTGTTTCGTGAATTTGTTACGAAAAACGAAACGCCGCGCGGAATCGAGATCGATCCCAGGGCTATTGTCTCTTGGCTAGGCCCGAATTTCGCGGGTTGAACTTCCACCTGTTCTACTTTCGGAAAAGGTGCGGCGATTCCCCCGTCGCCGGATGATCCTGCTCCATTATCTCCAGATGCATACTGCCGGTTTTTTTTTGGTCGGGATTGCCGTTGCAGCAGTGATCGCCATTTTTGCGGTTTCCAAACAGACAAGTTCGCTAGGAGAGGACATCGCCATTTCTCACCCGCCGCGGGACGACGATAGCTCGTAGCCACGACGAACGGGTTCCTACTTTAAGTTGACGTCCGTGATCTTGAGTTCAGGGGCAGCCTGGTTCCACTGCTCGCTGACATGCTCAAAGATCAGCCGGAAGGGTTTGTTTTGTCCGGACGCCAATGGCGCGGCCGCGAGATCGACGGTGTCAGGATACGGGCCGCTGGTCTGCAGCAACTTGATGGGGACATACTCTATCTGCGCAACCTGACCGTAGGAATCTTTGAAGGTGACTCGCACCACCGCGCGAGAAACAACTTTGTCCCCGGTGTTGGCGATGTTGCCGTCAATGTAGGTCACACTGGCGCCCACAAAATTCTGCGCCTGGCTCATCTTGATATCTGAGAGTTGCAGTTTCGCCGCGTAGGGCGGAATCTCCGGCGGGGTCTTCACCGGTTCGCGAAGCAGCAGAGCGGCAACAAGCACCAGGCCAACGACAACCGCGATTGCAACTACGATGAATCGCCGACTGTGATCTGGCTCCTGCGTACCCGGCGATGGCTGGATGAGATCAAGACCGCCCATGTCAGGATTGTATTGCTTGCGGGATTTTCGAGCTATTTTTTGATTAACGTCGTGTGGCTGGCTACGCACTGCCAAACATTTTTCTCGAACACCCAGGTATCAGTGAACCGGCCCCGATGTTCGAACGGTTGTCCCTTGTATTTTCCCTTGGTGTGATAGGTACCTACCACAACCGCAGCTCCCTGATAGGTGAACACTTTTACATCTTCATTTTCAACCGTGGTTGCCTGGTAAGAGGTGTCCTTCAGGTCTGCAAGAAACTGGGTCTTGTTCATCACCGTGCCGTCATAGTCGGTATAGATAAAGGTGTCCGGCAACATGCTGGCAACGACAGTGGAATTGTGGTGCAGTTGGGCCTGGTTCCATGCATTTTCTAAGGCGAGAATTTTGCTCTTGTCTGCTTCGTCGGCCGCTTGCGCCAGCGAAGAGAGCAGCAGCGCAATTATTCCAGCGGTAACTGCAAGTCGCATGGGGCGGCGCCTTCCTCGTAGGCGTGAAAGCATAATGTTACGCGGGGAGAGGCGCAGATTGAGGTATCTGAAGAGATGCCTGATTCGTTCGGCTATTCTCCGCCGACGGTCAGGCCATCAATGCGGATGGTCGGGGACGCGACCGAGCTGCGAAATTCCAGGTCGTTGGCTATCTCTGAAATATTCAGGAACATATCTTTCAGATTGCCCGCCACGGTAATTTCTTCGACCGGATAAGTGAGTTCGCCGCCGGAAATCCACATTCCTGACGCGCCGCGGGAGTAATCCCCGGTGACCAGGTTCACGCCCATGCCCAGAAATTCGGTAACGTAGAGGCCCTCTTTCACGTCAGCGATAAGCTGCTGAGGAGTTCGGGCGCCGGGCTGAAGAAAATAATTTCCCGGCCCGATACCGGGAGTTCCCGCCAGTCCGCGCGAAGCGTTAGCGGTGGTCTGCAGGCCGAGTTTCTTCGCCGTGTAGGTGTTGAGCACGTACGATTTGAGGACACCGTTTTCGATCACTACAGTGCGGCGCGTGGGAATGCCTTCGCCGTCGAAGGGGCTGGTGCCGAAACCGCCGACCATGGTGCCGTCGTCGATGACTGTGACTTGCGGGGCCGCGATCTTCTCACCTAATTTTCCGGCGAGAAAAGAGGCCCCGCGATAAACCGAATCTCCATTCACGCCTTCGAAAATATGGCCGAGAATTGAGTTCGCGACCAGCGGATCGAAAATAATCGGCACCTCTTGCGTTTTCACTTTTCGCGCGCCTAGTCGGCGAAGCGTGCGCTGGGCGGCGACTTTGCCGACATGCTCGGGAGCCTCAAGACGGTCCAGGCTGCGCGCCACCGAAAACCAGTAATCGCGCTGCATGCCGCCCTTTTCGTCTTGCGCAATCGGGATGGCGGCAACCGAACAGTACGACCGCCGGAATTCGCCGACGAAGCCGTGCGAGTTCGCGAGAATTTTGTGACCGGTGGCGGCGTCGAATGATCCGCCTTCGGAATTCTTGATGCGCGTGTCGAAATCGAGCGCGGCTTTTTCCGCGCGGCGCGCGTACGCGATACGCTCCTCACCTGGGAGCGAATATACGTCGGCAGAGTAAAGATCGAGGTTGCCAGAGAGAGAACCGAGTTGCGATTGTTCAGGAATTCCAGAGAACGGATCTTCTGAAGTAATCTTCGCGAGCTCGATCGCCGACTTCAGCATGCGATCAAGACCGGCAGCCGTAAAGTCGCTGGAATGCGTGCTGGCAGCGCGCTTCCCGTTGAATACACGAACGCCGATTGATTTCGATCCAGATTCTTTTAAGGTCTCGACCTGGCCGAGCCGCACGAGCGTGGAAAACTCGTCGCCCTCGCGAATGACGCACTCAGCGGCAGTCGCGCCGCCGCGCATGGCGCGTTGCACGATGTCCTGGGCGAGTTCTTTCAGGTCAGTTTCGGTCTGGGGTTCAAGAATGGTTTCAGGCATAAGTCAAAATCATTTCACCACTGAGACACTGAGGCACGGAGGAAAACCAAATCTTCGCTCTCTAATTGGATTTAATACGCGCCCTTTTAGGAACTCGACTCTCATCTTTCTCGTCGAAGAAGCGGCTGTTCGTGGCAGTTGAATTTCTCTGTGTCTCCGTGTCTCTGTGGTGAACAGGTTCACTGCATGAACCCGCCGGCCTCGCGTTTCGCCGTTCCGCCGACCGTCAATCGATCCAGCTTCGTCGTGGGCATTCCGACGCCCACCGGCACGGCTTGTCCGTCTTTGCCGCAAGTGCCGATGCCTTCATCGAGTTTCAGGTCGTTTCCCACCATCGAGACTCGCGTCAGCGCATCCGGGCCGTTTCCGATCAATGTTGCGCCACGGATGGGCGCGGTCACGTGGCCATCTTCGATCATGTAAGCTTCGGACGCCGAGAATACAAACTTTCCATTGGTGATGTCGACTTGTCCACCGCCGAAGTTCACCGCGTAAATTCCGCGTTTAACCGAGCGGATAATGTCTTCCGGCTCGTCTTCACCGGCTAGCAGATAGGTATTGGTCATGCGCGGCATCGGAATGTGCTCGTAGCTCTCGCGTCGGCCGTTGCCGGTGTCAGCCATCCCCATGAGCCGGGCAGAAAGCTTGTCGCTCAGGTAGCCCTTGAGAATGCCCTTTTCGATAAGCACCGTTTCCTGCGTGGCGTGACCTTCGTCGTCCACGTTGATCGAGCCGCGCCGCCAGGGCATCACGCCGTTATCGACAACCGTGCACTTTTCGCTGGCGACTTTTTTACCGATGAGTCCGGCAAACGCCGATGTCTGCTTGCGATTGAAGTCGGCTTCGAGCCCGTGGCCGACGGCTTCGTGAATCAGCACTCCCGGCCAGCCCGGGCCAAGCACAACTTCCATGTCTCCCGCAGGCGCTTCACGCGCATCGAGTTGAAGGATCGACTGGCGAGCGGCTTCTTTTGCAAAATACTCCGGCGTCTTTTCACCGAAGAAGAAATCCAGGGCAACGCGGCCGCCTCCGCCGGAACTGCCGCGAGCGGAATTGGTCTCTGTCTTGGCAATGCAGGAAACATTCATGCGTGCCAGCGGCTGGGAATCTTCAGCGAAGGTACCGTCCGATCCGACTACCAGGATAGTGCGCAACTCGTCAGCGTAATTGGCGCGAACTTCTTTAATTCGCGGATCATAGCCCCGGGCCGCGGCGTCCGCCCGCATTACCAGTTCGACTTTGGCGGTAATTTCAGCGTCGACCGAGGGAAGACTCACGGGATACAGACTGCGCGCGGGCTTCTGCTGAAATCCGGCGCTGGGCGTTTTGGCGGGGCCCTTCGCAATTAATGCAGCCGTGCGCGCGGCATGCAGAATTCGTGACGAAGAAAGGTCATCGGTGTAGGCGTATCCCGTCCGCTCGCCGGAGATGACGCGAATGCCGCATCCAGCAGAAATACCCTGCGAGGCCGACTTGACCATCGACTCGTCCACGCTCAGCGAGGTCGACGAAAGATACTCAAAATAAAGGTCGGCATAGTCGCCGCCTGCCGAAAGCGCCGCCGCCAGATAGTGTTCCAGGTCGCGGTCGCTCAGTCCGTAATGCTGAAAAAAGAAATGATTATTATCCACGGTTATTGGATGACCTCGCGCCAGGAAGGGACTCCGAATGCAGGAAACCCGTTGAATTGATTATCCCACACAGGGCCTGTGGGAATGTGGATCAGGCTGGTGACCGATGTACCATGCGGGGGCTTCCCTCTTGCAAGCCTGAAAATGGCAGACAAGAGTCTTCCTCATCAAATGTATTGCAAAACCATGTTCATTCGTCACAGACGCTTGTCAAATCTTCTGCCAGACTTCTCCGCATGACCTCGCAGACTCTGGCCGCCACTCTCGAAGGCTTCCTCTCCGGCAGCAACAACGCAGTTGTAATTGAAGATGGCGCTGTCACCTTTGATCTTGGGCAGGCCAAGTATTCGGTCTCAGGCGAGACCAACAAATGCCTGCTGCATTTGTGGTCGCAAGAGCGGAATGTCGTCCGTCGGGTTCTGGACGTCGAGGCTAAAGGCGAGACCCTGCGAGTCACCGTGCAGCGAATGGGACAGGCACGTCCCACCAGGCTGGAAATTTGCCGGGAGCGCGATGGCCGAACCAGCTCTGCGAAACGCGCCACCCGAGTCACCTACCAGCGGACGCTCGATAGGGTGCTGCGGCAAAAGTTTCCTGACCTCACGATAGCGCAGCTCAGCACGTCCATGGATTTAGAAAAGTCCTTCGGTCCGCTGTACACCCGCGGATTACTACGACGCGGCCTGACGGCGTTCGCGGTGCTGGGGGTTAACCGGCAGGAATTGCAATCGTCGATTGACGCGGCACTGACATTCGGGATTTTGTGGCTCGATGTTTGCCGCGCGGCCCATGCAGGTAAATTGGCCGTCGAAGGCCTGAAGCTGTTCGTTCCTGAAGGATGCTCATCGCTGTTGCGCGAGCGCATGGCGCACCTCAACTTCGGCGCGGCCAAGTGGCAGCTTTACGAATTGGAGGAGCGAGGCGAGGAACTCAAGCGGATGGAAATCTCCGATCGTGGAAACGTCTCTACCAGGCTGGTGCGTTGCCCGGAGGAGACCGAAATTTTTGCGCGCTTCGCGGCCCCGGTGGCGCTGGTCAAGGCATTGATGCCGGAAGTCGAAGTCGGAATCGTCTCGCCGGCCGAGGTTTCATTCCGTTGCCACGGTTTGGAATTTGCGAGGGCAAGGTTATCGGCCAAACCTGGAAACTTTCGCAGCGAACCGGAAATCGTGTTTGGGGCCGGTCCAGGGGAACGCGTTCTGGATGGCGATAATTTTGCGCACCTTGAACGGCTCATCCGCAGCATCGGTGAAGTCCGTCATGCCGAGGGCCCCAGCGAGAGCAAATGGTGGCGGCTGCATCCCGAACGCTGGCTGGAGTCGCTGGTAATAAAGAATATTTGCGCGTTGGATGACCAACTCGATCCCAGATGGTGTTATTCGCAGGTGCCGGCATTCTCAGCATCAGACCGCGCCATGATTGATGTACTGGTGGTCACACGCGAAGGCCAGTTGGCCGTCGTCGAATTAAAGGCCGACGAAGACATTCATCTGCCGCTGCAAGGGATCGATTACTGGTCGCGGGTGGCATGGCACCATGCGCGCGGGGAGTTCCAGAAGTTCGGCTACTTTGCGGGACGAGAGATTTCGTCGCAGCCGCCGCTACTGATGATGGTTGCGCCGGCCTTGCGAGTGCATCCCGCTACAGATACGTTGTTGCGCTACGTATCGCCAGAAATCGACTGGGTGTTGCTGGGGATAGGCGAGCGCTGGAGAAAAGACCTGCGAGTCGTGTTCAGGAAGCGCCCGGACAGGGCTGTGTTAAAAATGGCCGGCTGAAAATCATTAACCACGAAGGTCACGAAGTTACACGAAGGAAATGCCGGCGCGAGCTTATTTCCAAATTCCCAACAACCTGCGCACATCGATCAACTGTCCCAGATGGTGGGCATTATGATCGGCGACCAGCATTGCTTCGCGCAAAATGGTCTGGCCCTCTCCCCATTCGATTTGCGCGAACAGATCGGTCTTCGGATCGTTCACTAGTTTCTTCATCGCGTCCAGATCCTCGCGAAATGACTTAACGCTCGCCTTCCATGCGGTGGGGCTTGGGGGCGCAGGTTTTTTTGGCCAATATGCGTCCGGCCACTTGATTGTTTTGTAATGAGGATTGCGGCTGAAATCGAGGATGTCTTGTTGGGTGATGCGCATGTGCTCGACCAGCATCCACGGGGAGTGCGACAATCCCTTGGGCACTTCGCCATAGAATTTCGCCGGAAAATCTGCGAGGACGTCATCGAAGGCCGCGTGAGCATGGCCACCATCGAGAAGTTCAACCAGATGCTTGCGAAGAGATTGGTCTGTGTTCATAAATAGAAGCCTGTGTGTATTACGGCAAAATCTCCCGTCTAGGATGGCGGAACCGTTGGTTGCGTCGCAGAAAATGTTACTGATTCTTGCGGTTTTTCTCCGCTATACACCCGACCGATCCCGCGCACGATTCGCCGCAAAGGCCATGTTCCTCTTTTATCTGCGAACAATATTTCGCCGATGCGATGCGACCGGTAATACCAGCGCTTCAGAATCGCAAGATGCTCGGTGCACTCCGTCGCGGATTCTGCGCGCTGGTCAGAAATTCGCTGGATAGCCTCCTGCACCCGGGATTCCATTGAACCATGCTTGCTTAATGCGGGGATCGCGATCCTGTCCCCATCGGGGCTCTCGGCGGCATTCGTTGACATGAGCGCGCGCGAGACTTCAAACGATGCAGGCCTGTGCAGAATTCCATTTGAGAAAAGAAACAGCGAGACCGCTCCTGCCTCGGCGCTCGGCTGCACGATGATGGCTTGCAGCTGTCCAATGGGCTGCACAATTTCCGGCAACTGCGAGAGCAAATGCTTGAGTTTGTCGATTTTGCCATGGATGGCCGCGGCCTCTTCGAATGCAAGCCGTGACGATGCCTGCTCACGTTGCTCCGTCAGTTCGCGGGTGAGCGATTCTCCGCCTGTATCGAAGAACGCCTGCACGCGCGATACTTCACCTCGATATTCATCGTCGGTGCAGCCCTTGTAGCAAGGCGCCAGGCACATCTTCATTTCGGAGTAGACGCAGCCGGGAAACGACGAATCGGGATGCAGATCGTCTACGCAGCGCCGCATCTTGAAAAAATCCAGCGCATCGCTGGCAAATTTTTCCGCAATCACACGGGAAGGAAATGGGCCGTAATAAATATTGTGACCGTGTGGGGACAGCCGCGTGGTCACCGACGCTCGCGGATATTCATTCTCCAAATGCAGCTTGACCAGGGGCGCCGGACGCAGCCTGAGCCGCGCCGCATAAGTCTTAGGAAAATTCTCCCGCAGCAGTTTGTAGAGAAGAAACTGCGATTCGAAATCCGAGCCGGTCGGGGTGAACTCAATTTCGTGAACGCGATCGCGAAGATTCAGCCGCCTGCTTTGTTCCGCAGGCTTGCCGAGCAGGCGCTGCAGTCGCCGCCGAAGGCTGGCCGTCTTGCTGACGTAAGGTTCGCCATCGCCACGCAGCTGGAACACTGCCGGCGCGGCCGGAATCTCCGCAAAGAAGCTGTCGTCGCAATCCGGCGAGAATGTCAGTGTGTGCGCAAGCACCAGTTCATTGTAATAAGGCCGGTCGTGCTCCTGGGTTACTTGAAGAACTCATTCATCGGCGCCGCCGTCGCGCTCGCGCCCGGATAGTTCTTCAACCCTAGTAGCTGCATAATCGTCCGCAGCGTGTTCTCGTGCTTGAAGGGCGTGTTCACCTTGACTCCTGGAATCACGCTTTGCCCGACGACCGCAGTAAATACCTGGCCTTGCTCGTCGTGCCATCCGTTGTCGAAGGTGATAAACATCACGCTGTTTTGGTCCGCCTGGAAGTACTGGCTGTCGAGCAGAGGGGCGATATTCGTCTTAAGCCACTGGTCGGCCATTTGGGGCGTGCCGTTGTGCGCGTCGTCTTCCAGATTAGGTACGATGATCGAATAGTCGGGTAAATTTCCCGCCGCCACGTCCACAGGAAATTGAGTAAAGGGAACAACGTTCTCTCGTTGCTCCGGATTGTTTGCCACATCGCTATACCAGACGGCCGGGTCATGGCGCTTGGCATAATTCCCGGCAAACATGCCCATGAATCCAAACTTTGGCAGCGACTCCGCATATGCGTTCCATGACATACCGGCTTTGTTGAGCTGACGAAAAATATTGTTGTCAGTTATGGTGTTGGTGCACCAATTTCCGTTGCATCCAAAGCTCAGCTCACTGCTGCCAGAAGAGAGCCACAGATAGTCGAGCAACGAACCTTTCTCATCAGAGTAGTAATTAGTAGCGACGCCGTACTTATTGCCCAGTGCCTTGAGCCAGGGCATTTGGTTCTGATAGACAACCGTGGAATAGCCGTGGTTCTCTTCAACAATGAGGATGACGTGCGCGGCCTGACCTTTCGAGGGCGCGATTGCCGAACGTGGAGTGGGATTGAGTCCGTTGCCGCAACCGGCGCACATGACCGCCAAGATTAGTACTGACAAGAGTCTGCTTTTCATTCGACCTCCCTTTGTGAACTAGGGCATTCGTAGGCAAGGCTTGACCCCATAACGTTTACGTGCGAGCTTGAAAGTCAAGACACAACACGCACCCAAGCGTTGACGTTATGTGTAGGAATTAAGCGTTGCCAGCTGCACCGATTGAACGCGAAGTAAGACGAATGACGCGGTGGACCTTCAATGGAAAGCAGAGTACGGCAGAGCTGGATGCGTGCCAATAGGCGAAACACCCTAACCATGTACAAGTGATTTTTAGCCTAAAAAAGGGCTCAATCCGCCTTCTTAGCGGCCCGTTCTTTGCGCAGCTCTTCCAGCCGCTTCTTTAAATATTCCTGATATTCTTGGCGCAACTTCGGATCAGTAGGCGTGCTGTAAATTTCGCTCGATTTGTATTTGCCTTCGGCGAACTTCTTCTTCGTCCACTCGTCGTGGATATGAGTTTCATCGGCGCGGTCCAGCACTTCCTGCACGAATTGCGGAGGAACAAAATACACGCCTTCGCGATCGCCGACCACCAGGTCGCCAGGCATCACGGTCGCGTTGCCGATGCGGATGGGAACATTAATCCCGGTCATCATAACGTTGTCGATCGGTGTCGGATCGACTGACCGGAAAT
Organism: uncultured Acidobacteriota bacterium; assembly: GCA_963702345.1. Classification (GTDB taxonomy): domain Bacteria; phylum Acidobacteriota; class Terriglobia; order Terriglobales; family Acidobacteriaceae; genus Gp1-AA145. The sequence continues at coordinate 333,640 of CAVPCD010000006.1, forward strand.
AAGCGGGCATGTCGATTTCCGCAATTCCCTCCAAGTCGCGCACACTGCCATCCACCACCAAGCCTCCGCCGTGGGTAGCCTGCATCACGTAATAAAAGAGATTGTCGCCGACCATGGTGCCGTCAACTTTTTTGCCGAAGAGATCAACAACCAGCACATCTCCCGGTTGCAGCATGTCGATTGCGGTCTGATTTTCAAGACGCCCAACGCCATGTTCTTTCGCTTTGGATTCCGCGACGCCGTCGACGTCGCGGCGCATTGGCATGAACTGGACAGTGAAGGCGCGCCCAACCATGGTTCTGCCGGGATGCAAGACCTGAAAGCCGTCCGCATACTGGTTGTTGAAGTGTTTGCTTTGCAGAACCTCCCAGACTTCCTCGGATGACAAGCCCTTGGCGCGCTCGATCAAGTCATCTGGGACTTTAGGCCGACCGTCGGGAAGGCGACCGAAGGGATTTTGCGCAGTGTAGTCAATCAGCTCTTGTTTCGAAAAGCTGATGAGCTGAGCTGAGGCGGCGGGGGAGAACGAAAGACAAGCCCACGTACAGAGGTTAATGACGATCAGAATACGAGAGTTTAGATTTTTCAATTCCTGCCCTCCGAGAACGGATCGCGCTGAGGCTTCAGCTTACATTCTTTTTCTTGAATTTCGCGAGCGGTCAAAAGCAATCACCGAAAGTTTCCCCACATGAGCACTTTTTTGGGCGAAACGAGGGGCGATGGCCAACAAGAGCGGGTTAAGCCGTGGCGGGTTGCGGTTCTTTTACCGCGGCATCGAGATGTAGCAGGGCTTGCTCCACGGTGAGGGAATACATCTCCCGGTCGAGGCCTTCTCCGGACTCAAGTGCGTTCTTCAGAAAATGTCCGGCAATGGCGATGGCGAGCGGATCAGTGATGGTTTTCGAGTGGCTCTTCTGATATTCGTTCCACGCCCTCAGAGGTAACGCGACCCACACCGGACGCCCGTCAACCAGAAACTTGATATCCACGGCATCAGCATGGCGAGTGGCGACGGCCACTATCAGCGCCTGATAAAGACAGTGGACCTGCTTCTTGGTCCAGCGATCGAAGGCGTGGAAGTCGCGATACATGGAAGTAAAACTATATCAATCGACGGCGGGGAACCGCAATTCGGCGAGGTAAGTTGCGACGATAATCCAAGCTCATTTCTTCGTCGCCATTTCTGCTTCCGTCCAGATATCGATCTGGGATTGCGCCAGACCGTCCCCGGTCGCGACCACGTGGATTTTCCCTGGCTCGGCATGTGAACGCACAATCAGAAGCGCCATACCATTGAACAGTTTGCGATGATCAGCCTGGAATGGTGCAGTTGTCGCGGCGTTGCCGTTATCGACTCCAGCGATTTCGCCCGCACCAGTCACGTTAAAGTGAATCAGATTATCCGCCAATGGGCAAAGGTTTCCATCCTTGTCCTCGACACGAACAGTTAGGTAAGAGAGATCGTCACCGTCGGCGTGGATCACGCTTCGGTCGGCGATCAACTTGATGCGTGCCGGTGCGCCTGCGGTGCGGATCTCCTGTTCTGCCACTTGCTTTCCACCTGAGTACGCCACGGCCTTCAAAGTGCCTGGCTGATAAGGCACCTGCCAGATCCGGCGATACCTGGTGACGAATTTTCCGGTGTCACTGACGTTATGACCAACCGGCATTTCCCATTCATCGCTGAACTGCTTTTTTCTGCCCAGCGATTTTCCGTTCAGAAATAATTCCACTTCTTCCGCATTGCTGTAGGCCATGACAGGAATGTTCTGCCCCTCGCGGCCCTCCCAATTCCAATGCGGCAGAATGTGGACCATCGGTTGTGTCGTCCACTCGCTCTGATAAAGGTAGTAGTTGTCCTTGGGAAAACCAGCGAGATCGACAAAGCCGAAATATGAACTGCGCGCCGGCCAGTCATCCTTAGTATCGCCAGCGTTGCCGTCCCAATAAGGCGTCGGCTCTCCGATGTAGTCGAAGCCCGTCCATACAAATTGGCCGAGCACGTTGGGTAGTTTGTCCTGATAAGTGAACTCGACATCCGGACAATATGCCCAGGAGGGCGCAACCGTATCGTAACTGCTGACCTGGTGGGAAGCCGGCTTCTCGTAAGCCACGATCGGCAGATTGTAAACGCCGCGAGAGCTCACGCAAGATTCGGTTTCCGAGCCAAAGATCACCCAATCAGGGTGGTCGCGCATGATCTGCTCGTAATGCATGGGCTGATAATTGAAGCCCTTGATGTCCACATTGTCGGCGAAATGATTGCGGATGGCGTCGGCCCATTCATTCATGGCCGACGTTGTGGGACGAGTGGGATCTTCTTCGTGAAAGAAATCCGTCAGCCGCTTGGCATCCTTCCAGCCATCAACAGACTTCTGCTCCGGAATTTCGTTGCCGATGCTCCATAAAATAATGCTGGGATGGTTCCGGTCGCGGCGGGCAAAGTCGCGCAGGTCGCGCTCCGACCATTCGTCAAAATACTTGCTATAGCCATTCGGCACTTTGGGGATGCGCCACATGTCGAAGGCTTCGTCCATGACAACCAGACCCATGCGGTCGGACAACTCGAGCAACTCCGGCGACGGCGGATTGTGGCTGGTGCGGATTGCATTGACGCCCGCAGCTTTCAATATCTGCAGCTCGCGTTCTGTAGCGCGGCGATTCACGGCAGCGCCCAGCGCACCCAAGTCATGATGCAGGCAGACTCCGTGGAGCTTGCGCGTCTTGCCGTTCAGCAGAAATCCTTTTTCGCGATCAAACGCGATGGTGCGAATTCCAAATGTGGTCGAGTACTTGTCGATCACGCGTTCGCCGTCGACGACTTCGGTGACCAGCGTATAGAGATACGGATGGTCCATGTCCCAGCGCTGAGGATTTGCAACCGTGAGGCTGACGGGAATGGTGCGCGTGGCGTCGGCCGAAACCGCAAACGTACCGGCGCTGGCTTTGCTCACCGGCCTTCCGGATGAGTCGAGGATGGTTTGGCGAACTTCAACCTTGGCTTCGTTGTCCGACTGGTTTCGGACTTCCGTCTTCACCGCTACCGTCGCCTTTTCATCGGTGACTTGCGGCGTAGTGACGTACGTGCCCCACTCCGCAACGTGCACGGGAGCGGTCACATCCAGCCAGACATTGCGGTAGATTCCGGCGCCCGGATACCAGCGGGAGGAATCGGGCTCAGGCGCGAGGCGGACTGCGACAACGTTTGCCTCTGAACCGAAGTGCAGGCGCGGAGTCAGATCAAAAAAGAAACTCGAATATCCGTAAGGACGACCGCCTAGTTCTTCGCCATTAATCCAAACGGTGGAGTTGGCCATGGCGCCATCGAAGACGATCGTGAAGATGCGTCCTTGAGCGCTGGCGGGAAGGAGAAAAGACTTGCGATACCAGCCGGTGCCGGAGATGGGTAAAGCGCCAGTCGAAGGATTCAGATTCGGGTCAAACGGGCCTTCAATCGCCCAATCATGCGGCAAGCGGAGCAGCCTCCAGTTGGAATCATCGAACTCTGGCTTTTCCGCGCCCTCGGCTTCGCCTTTATAGAAGCGCCAGTTCGCGTCGAAGTTGACCCGGCGCTCTCCGGAAATTCGCACTGCCGCCAGTTGCGGAGTGGTTGCGGCGGCCGCGGACACCGCGAGCGCAGATAAGGTCAGCACGGACATCGCCATAATTTCGATTCGCCACAGAACACTTCCGCTCATGTTGTCTCCAGATGTTCACTCCCGCGCATACCAATGTTTGACCACGCCTTGGCGAGGCTCATTTCGAACACTGGGAATATATAAGAAAAATTAGTTTTGTGAAAAATGACATTGCCGAGTTAGTGCTGCGAGACGGCGGCGAGCGTAAAAGCTGAGATAAAACATCGGCACCTTAGTTCGATCGCTTCGAAACGAATTATGAGGACTAGCCGCAGTACTAATTCGGATTCCATCAATATTTCTCTCCAATGGACCTTAGCAGCGCAAGCTATTGATCTATCTCGGGAAGCGGTATCAATTTGGTTTTTTTCCACAAACAAACCGTTCGCTGGGACAGATAGAAGTTGACAGTGCGATAAGTGGCGCGGATAATTCGAGTCAACTTGAGGTACGTCTTCTTCCCCTGCGTTTTGGGTCCCAAGGTGTCCGGCAAAAAGCAAGCAAGAAACTAACTGACGCCAGCACTACTGATGTGGCCGGCGATTAGGTTTACAAAGGCGGAGCAAGCCCGGGGGCGAACCGCAAGGAGACATGTGTGGAAATTTGCGGCACGCCATATGGCGCCGCCCGGTTCTCCTACTTTCCTTGCAGTTCAAAAGCTCGCTCGCCTTCACCGGCCACACGGTGGCGGTGTGTATTGCAACGGCATTTGCGAGTCGATGAATGAGTGAGCAATTGAGCGTTTTTCTGCTTTGCGAGAACCGGCTGTTGCGCGAAGCCCTGCTTCGAATTTTGGGGAAGCGGAACGATTTAAGCATGGTCGGGGCCTGCGGTTACTCTTCGTCCGCGATGAGCGGAGTAGTGGCCAGCCAACCGAGGGTTGTGGTATTGGATACGCTGCGCCTGGCGTTAGGGCCGCCGTTATTGCTGCGGCATATCCAGCAAAGTTTGCCGAATGCGCGGACTGTAATGATCGGCATGGAGTCGCGGGAAGAAGATTTTCTAAACGCCGTGCGCGAGGGAGTTGCAGGATACGTCCTCCGCGAAGCTTCCGCGGCAGAGGTGTCGACTGCGTTGCACGCAGTGGCTTTAGGGGAGGCAGTTTGCCCGGCATGCTTCATGGCCAAGCTTTTTCAGCATGCGGCGCAGCATCTCGCCTTGCGACAGAATTTGCAGGCGCGAAACCGGTCCCAACTGAGCCGGCGCGAGCAACAATTGCTAACGCTGCTGTGCGCTGGACTAACGAACAAAGAGATTGCCAACCAGCTGCATCTTTCAGAACACACGGTGAAGAACCATGTTCACCGCATTTTCCGCAAAACTGGCGCCACTGACCGCGTTGAGCTTATCGATCTTTACCGCTTGCCGGGCGACCAGGGATCGATGAGCGACGAGTCTTTTGCGCTGTCGGCAACAGCCTAGACCGGCCGCCTATGTGGTCGCCGCTTCTTTGGCGGGAATCCAATAGACTTCTTCCTTCAAGTGCTGTTTGGTAAATCCGATGCGCTTAAGAATGCTCTTGCCGTTTTCGATCATGTCGGGATGGCCACACAGATAAGCGACAGAGTTAGTCCCGTCGAGTCCCCATAAATCCGAGTACTTACGCATAACGTCGTCGACGCGGCCCATCTCGCCTGTCCATTTTTCGTCATCCCAGGGACGGCTCACCGTCGGCACGTATTTGAACCAGGGAACTTCCTCGGCAAACTTACACAGTTCATCGGTGTAGCCAAACTCCCATGATCGGCTGGCGCCGTTCAGCAAGAAAAGTTTTTGCTCGCCTTTGAATGTGCCTTCCTTCCATGCCCGATAGAGCGTGCGCACGTAACTTACGAAAGGAGCGACGCCGGTGACGGTGCTGACCAGAAAATGATTGGTGCGTCCGCTCTTCTGATCCAGGGTAAACAGGCCTTTGCACGACTTGCGCATAAGGACTTCGTCGCCGATCTGCAGTTGATAAAGCTTGGGAGTAAGTTCGCCCTGCGGGACCAGCTCGAAGAAAAATTCCACTTCGTTCTCAAGCGGCGATGAAGCGATGGAATAAGCCCGCTCGCTGCGCTTCTCTGGCGTCTGCACGCCCAAGGTGGCATATTGTCCAGGCTTGAAGCTAAATGGCCCGCCGGGGTCAACCCGTATCATCCACAGATCCGAAGCAAAATCAATGCGTTTCACAATTTTTGCGCGATAAAACTTGTCATCCAGCGTATCCATTGACCCTCGCAATAACGCCACTCAGTTTACAAGAATTTGTCGGCGGGTTCCTGTGACGCCGATCACTCCGTGCCTAGCGGCACAGGTTGATTTTGAATTGGGGATGGCTGCCAATTCTTCAGTTGCTCCAGCGCCTGCATGTTCTTCTTCCACGATTTGTGGTTGTTCTTATCGTGATAAGGCGCGTTCAAATTGGAATAGAACTCCAGGATGTTGCTGCGCAGTTCAGGTGTCATTTGCTTAAAATTTTTCTTGCTTTGGTCCTGCAGCAGCTGCGAATAAGTCACGTCGGCTAGCGGGTACTCTGCGGCAGCGGTTTTTCTTCCGGTATCGAAGTCGGTATCGGGAAATTTCGGACTGTCGTCCCGCACCTCGCGCAAAAGCGAAAAGTAGTTATCGGTGGTGCGATTCACGCTCTTGATGTATATGTCCTCAGTTTTGGCGGTGGGAACTTTGAAATCCAAAGCGCTGGCGGGTCCGATCTTCGGAATTTTTCGCAAAATAAATGCCAAAACACGCGAGCCGAAACCGGGGCGGCGATATCCCTTGCCCCATTGTTTTTCATAATTGGTGCGCGACAGGCGATACAAAAATTTCTTCTGGTCAAAATTCGGGGTGTCCCGCACCAGGTCAGCGCGCCGGTTCAATAGGGCCACTCGCGTCATTTCAGGGATCATTGTGCTGACGGCGCGTCGAAAGCTACCGATAGCGAGGTCTTCATTTCCCAAAACATCGGTGAGATCGAGACCGTAGATCTTCAGGAAAGCACGCTCAAGCAGCGGCTTAGAGACTTCGAATCCGATGAAGTCGTGGAAGGTGTCGGAAGTGTACCGGTTCTTGGCCACCTGCACCATGTCGAAACCAAACTCAGTCCGAATGTGGGCCTTGTGATCGTCGCCGTAGGTGACCTCGTCCCCATATTTCTTCCGGAGTTTGGGAAATTCAATGGCGACAACCTGATTAATGGCCGGGTGGCCCAGGTTGTCTGACGAATAGTGGGCAAGCGCCCCCAGTGCAAATGCAAAGTCGTTTAGATCGGAGGATTCATCGAGCAACGCGCCAACGAAATCGCCGGTGCGTACATAGTGAACTAGATCGCTGAAATATTTTTTCCCGAACGGATAGTAGCCCATGTCCTGCACCATGCTGCCACCATAGGCGTACGCGTGAGCCTGCTTGAGCTGGTCGTCGGTCGCTTGCGGGAACCGCTTAAGCAGCAACGGTCGAATCTGGTCTCTCCATGCCAGGTCGATTATCTGTTCATGGGTCAGGACGGAGTAGGAGCGGCTGGGCAGAACGCACCCCACGACGCAGGCAAGTAACGCGACCAGATAAAGAAATCTCATCGGCAGCTTAGATGCGGAGCAGGGCAGCTATTTGCCCACAACCAGCACTTCAAACGTATCGGGCAGAATAGACGGCCTGGGATGCGGTTGCTCCGCAGTCGCTGCTGAGGGAGCTCCAAATTTGGCGGTCACTAGATAAATCTTGTGCGTCTTAGGATCGAGTTCCATGGTGCGCGCGCCACGTTCGGTTTTTACATTTTGCACCACACTGAACTTGTCCGGCGAATCCTCCTTTACCACGGTCAGGACGCCTTCACCGCAAGAGGCAAAAGCAAGCTCATTGTCCGGATCGAAGCGATCGGCATCAACCCCATCGCCAATCGGAAGCGTGGTAATAACTTTGCCAGTGTCTGCGTTCACCACTGCCATCATTTTATTGTCGCAGCCGACGAAGAGGCGGCGGTTCTTCTTGTCGATTGCCAGCCCGCTCGGGGATTCACACGGCGCAAGCGGCCAGCGCGACTTTACTTTGAGTTCTTTCGGATCAAGGGCCACGAGCTCGCTCTTATCTTCGATATTCACGAAAAGCTCGCCTTCACCGGTGCTCACGCCGAATTCCGGCTTTCCGCCGAGTTCAATCTTGCCGACGATATTTCCACTCGCCGCATCAATGGCGGTCGAGTTGTGGCTTCTGCCGTTAAAAGTGAAGACACGCTTGGTGGCAGGATCGAACAGGATCGCGTCAGGATTTTCTCCCACCGACTGTACTTTGCTGATCGGCTTCAAGGTCTTCAGATCGAAGATGCTGACTGTGCCTTCGCGGCCGTTGCTGGTAAACCCACGGCCAAGATCGTTTGCGAGCGCAATGCCGTGAACCCCTGGAGTGTCGGGGATATCGCCGGCCGCCTTGCCGGACTCGCTGTCGATGACGATCACGTGCGTGGACCGCGAGATAAAGAGATGGTGCGACTCGGGATCCACCGTCAAGTAGTCCCATCCGCCGTCGCCACCGAGCTTGTAGGTTTTTATGACGCGCAGGTCCTGACCATCCGCAAATAATTGCAGGCCAAATACAGACAGAGCAAACAAAAGAATGAAGGCAAATCGTTTCATCGCTGGATCTCGCTTTCGGATAGTGGGCTGTGTGCCGATAGAATTCTACCTGCGGAGCGGAATTTGTGCTCACTCAGTAAGTTGCTTTCTACGAAACCGGAGTTAATTGAGCAAAAAAATGAGGGCAGAGTGATCTGCCCTCATATAAGGTGGCAATACTAAACCGAGAATCTAGTGGCGATCGTGATCGTCATCGTCCCAGTTGTAGTTGCGGTCCCAATCGCGATCGTTACGCCACTCGTGACGGTTAGGGTCGTACCAGCCGTGGGCTTGGCTGTAGCAGCGGTCCCATACGGAGGTCAGCTGCGACTTCGCTTTTTCGGCCTGCTCACTGTGCCGCCCGTGCGCCCGCACTTCCTGGCGATAGTGGTCGTTGGCTCGCTCCGTACGGCTCTGGCATTTCGCGCGGGCATCGTGATCATCGGCGTGTGCCTTCGGTGCGGTGGCCAAAACCAGCGCCCCGCCAAGTGCGAGTGCGGCAAGTGCATTACCTAGTCTGAAATTTCTCATTCCTTGTTGCCTCCTAATCGATAACTTCCCCGACTCAGATTGGCGAGAGAGCTTCTGGGTTGCTCTTAAACTTCGCCTAAGAAACCTGTAGGCTAGTTCGGGATTTAGAATCGGCTTGTGGAGACAACAACTTCCAGGGTGCTGCTGCGGCAATCTGAGTTTCGCCCGCGAAAATTCCTGAGCGGCGGACACGTTCAGACCATCGCCAGTTTTGTTTTGCCAAGACGGATTGCGCTGCCGAAATCCGAAGAGCGCCTGATTGAAGTCGAGCCTGGTATTCACGTGCTCTGCCACTGTCACTGGCAATCCGACCGCAGTTCAGCGCTCACCATCATCGTGGTCCACGGACTGGAAGGATCCACGGAATCGAATTACATGTTGGGCATCGCCGAAAAAGGATTGGCCGCCGGCATGAACGTGGTGCGCATGAACCAGCGTACTTGCGGCGGCACTGATCATTTGGCGCCGACGCTTTATCACTCCGGACGCTCAGGTGACGTGATGGCGGTGGCGAAGGCGTTAACTGAGAATGACGGCATTTCGCGATTCGCACTGTGTGGATTTTCCATGGGCGGCAATATCGTGTTGAAGACCGCGGGCGAGTGGGGAGATCGGGGTCCGATTGAGTTTCGCGCCGTTGCGGCGGTCTGTCCGGCTATGGACCTTGCTGCCTCGGCGGACGCTCTTCATCATCCGGTGAACCGTCTCTACGAGCAGTATTTTCTGTGGAAGCTGAAAGCCCGCATGCGAAATAAGGCGCGATGTTTCCCCGGACAATACGATCTTTCGCGGTTGCGCGGCCTGAAAAGTTTGCGCGACTTCGACGATAAAGTCACGGCTTACTACTCCGGCTTCGATGGGGCATCGGATTACTATGCCCGCGCCGCGGCCGCGAATGTGGTGGATAAGATTGCAGTTCCGGCTTACATACTCTACGCGCGAAATGACCCGTTCATTCGAGTGACTCCGGAGACCCGGCGAAAAGTTGAGGGCAATCCCAACATCACGTTCGTTGAGACGGAAGATGGCGGCCATTGCGCCTTTATCGGTGAACCGGATGGGTACGACGGCCATTTTGCGGAGCGGGCTGTTGTTGATTTCTTCAAGTCGGTCGCGTGAGCAAAAGAACATCGTAGAGATGTAGCTTGCTATGTCTGGGGCCGGCGCAACTTCAAAACCAAGACGTAGCAAGCTACGTCTCTACCGTGATTACGGAGAGAAGCGAATTATTCCTGTAGAATCAGCGGCAATGAAACGGGCGCGCGGCGTAACCCTCCGAATCGCATTGGCGATTGCAGTTCTGTCGGCCTGCGCTGGCGCCGAGCCGATTTCTCAGCTTCATCCCAGCAATTACGTTAATGATTTTGCGCATGTGCTCAACCCACAAACTGAAGCTGAGCTAAACGATCTCGGTCAACAGGTTGATCAAAAAGCGAAGGCGCAGATCGCCATCGTGACCATCAACTCGCTCGACGGGCAAGATATTGAAAGCTACGCCGTGGATCTGTACAAGCAGTGGGGGATCGGAAATAAAAGCACGAACCGCGGGGTGCTGATTCTGATCGCAGTCAAAGACCATCATTACCGAACCGAGGTGGGTTATGGGCTTGAGCCGATTCTTCCCGATGGAAAAGTCGGCGGTTTCTGGCGCGAAGTCGTCCCGCTACTCAAGCAGGATGATTACGATCAGGCATTAAAACAAAACACGGAACGAATTGCTTCCGTCATTGCGCAAGACGCGGGTGTTCAACTCATGGGAGTCAGTGCAATCCCGGAGGAACGCGCGCCGCCATCTTCCAGGGGAATTTCTGTGGGCGGTATTGTGGTCATCATTATTGTGATCATCATCGTGCTTGCAACTCCACTGAGAAGCGTATTGTTCTGGTTGCTGCTCTCCGGGGGAGGCGGGCGTGGCGGAGGATGGGGCGGCGGAGGCTTCGGGGGCGGAGGTGGCGGTGGTGGAGGCTTCGGCGGTTTCGGCGGCGGCATGTCTGGCGGCGGCGGCGCGAGTGGAAGCTGGTAAGGAGAACTTTTATGGCTCACGATTCTAAAGCTGACGAACAACTGCTCGGCGAATTCGTGCAGAAACTGCGTGCCGCAGCCGGCGAAAATTTGAGCAGCGTGATCCTCTACGGCTCGGCTGCCGAGGGAGAATTTCACCCTGAGTATTCGGATGTGAACCTCCTCTGCATTGTGCGGGATACATCATTCGCGTCGCTCAACAACCTTGCCGGCGCGGTCGAGTGGTGGCGCAAAAAGAAACATCATACGCCGCTGGTGGTGACCGAAAAAGAATTAAAAGATACCGCCGACGTGTTCTCGATTGAATTCATCGACATGAAGCAGCGGCACCGGATCCTTTACGGCAATGATGTGTTACGCGATTTGAACGTTCCGATGCATCTGCATCGTTCGCAATTGGAGTACGAGTTGCGGGAAAAATTATTTCTTCTGCGGCAGCACATTTTGCTCGCTGGATCAGACGAGAAGGCCCTGTGGGAGACGATGCTGAATTCGTTATCGTCTTTCACCACCCTTTTCCGGCATGCATTGATCGAGATGGGCGAGCAAAGCCGCAAACATTCGCGCGAGGCGGTGCAGGAACTGGCGTCCCGGCTGAACTTCGAGCCGTCAGCGTTCGTACAATTGATGGACGTTCGCGCGCACAAGTCTGACCGCAAACAATTCGAAGCAAATGATGTGGCGACGCGATATCTTGCAGCCATTGAAAAAGTAGCGGCCGCAGTAGATACAATGCAGAGTTCCACTTCGCGCCCGAACTAAGAGGTCGAACGGCAAGAGTTTCGCAGATATCAAGGAGAAGTCATGAGCAAAACTGTGATCGTGTTGATCGTGATTGTGGTCCTGATCCTGATCGGGTTCGGCCAATACGTCAGCGTAAAGAATACGCTGGTCGCTAAGAACGAAGCCGTAAAGACCTCATGGTCGCAGGTCGATATTGTTCTGCAGCGGCGCGCCGATTTGATTCCTAACCTGGTCGAAACGGTAAAGGGCTACGCCAAGCAGGAGCAGACCGTGTTCGGCGATATCGCGAAGGCGCGCAGCCAGTTGCTCAACGCGGGAACCCCGGAGCAGAAAATTGCCGCCAACGGCCAACTGGACGGAGCATTGGGCCGGCTCTTGTTGATTGTGGAAAATTATCCAGACTTGAAGTCGAATGAGAATTTCCTGCGATTACAGGATGAACTGGCGGGCACCGAGAATCGCATTGCGGTCGAGCGGCAGCGCTACAACGACACGTTGAAGGATTACAACGTTTACGTGCAGCAGTTTCCCAATAGCCTGTTTGCTTCGAGCCTTGGCTATAAGCCCAATACTGCTTACTTCGCAGCTACCGAAGGCTCACGCGAGGTCCCAAAGGTAAACTTTGCAGCGCCGACACCGCAGCCGGCTCCGGCGCATTAAGCATCGCGGGCGACGGCTGGCCGAAAAAATCAGTTCGAGAGAGCGACGGGCGCGCCCCCGGCGGCTGTCTTCGAGGCTGCTATTTCGGCGGCCGCAATGTTCGGAAAGCCGCCTTGGGGGGCGACATAGGTGCGTCGCTTCCACGAGGTCACCAAGTCAACCCACAAGCAAAACCGGATGAAGCAGTGTCCAATTACTCCGCTCACGGGGCGGGACAAATTTGCATGTATCGTTGTCGGATTTGCTGTCAAAGCAATCTTCGCGGCTTCGCCAATATCCACCGGAACCTGAATCGACGGAGGATTGGAATTAGCATTGGCCAGATCAGAGGATGATGGTATGAACGACGTAGCGGACATGGCGCGGACCCCCAAATGCCACCCTGGGCGGCTAATTCGATGCAAGCTCCTCCTTCTGAGTTGCCGGACAGCAACTCAGGATAGAAAAGATTTTAACCTCAATCGCCGGAACTCCGCTGCTGGCAAGGGATAGGAGAAGCTGAAGTTTTTTCGCGCGATTCCGTGCGTCTAGGGGAATTGGGATTTCGCTATACTCGTCTGCTCCGCCAAGCGGCTTTAAGGGGGCAATATGAAGCGAGCGGTGCTGGCCACGCTGCTGCTTGGCTGCGATCTGTGTACATGCTGAGAGCGAGCCGCAAACTGCGATCGGGAATGAATAGATGGGGTGGTACGAAGCCAAAATCGAAGACACCCACCATACACAATGGAAATTTGCCTACGAAAAGCCGGTCATCGTCAGCGAATTCGGCGCCGATGCACAATACAATCGCAGAGCCGGCGCAAGCAGGCATTTTACGTGCTGCAAAAGCTTTATAAAGAAAAGGCACAGGGGGCTCTCGGTGAGCCGAAAAACTGAAAGATGGGGCGACGGGCGCCCTCGCCCGGTGACACTTAACGCCGGCGTGGACGCCCGCGGCTACACGGTCTGGTATTAATTCTTAGGAGACGACATGCAATATCGCAAGTTTGGCCGTACCGGAGTACAAGTCAGCGACATCGCTCATGGGCTTTGGGGTATGAGCGGTTGGAGTGGCTCAGCCGACCGCGAGTCGATGCAGGCGCTGCAACTGGCAGTCGATCTGGGTTGCAATTTCTTTGATAGCGCATGGGCCTACGGCGAAGGCAAGAGTGACGGCTTGCTAGGGCAGACGCTCGCCAAAAATAAAGGCAAGCGCCTTTTTGCCGCATCCAAGATCCCGCCGAAGAACGACCGCTGGCCTGCTCTGCCAAAATACAAATATCGCGACGTCTTTCCGCCCGATCACGTTTTCAAGTACGCCGACCTGATTCGCAAGCAGCTGGGCACCGATGCCATCGATTTGCTGCAGTTTCACGTCTGGACCGACAAATGGACGGACGATCCCGACTTCCGCAAGACGGTCGAAAAGCTCAAGAAAGACGGCACCATTCGTTATTTCGGCCTCAGCCTGAACCGCTGGGAGCCGGAGAACGGAATCAAGGCTATCCGCACCGGCCTGGTCGATGCAGTGCAGGTGATTTACAGCATCTTCGATCAATCGCCCGAGGACAAACTTTTCCCGCTTTGCAAGGAGATGAATATCGGCGTGATCGTTCGCGTAGCACTTGATGAAGGCAGCCTCGGCGGAAAAATGACCAAGGACACCACATTCCCTAAGGACGACTGGCGATCGGGATATTTCAATCCGAAAAACCTGGCGGACACGATGAAACGGGTGGACAAATTAAAAGCAATCCTTCCCGCCGGGATGTCGCTGCCGGAGATGGCGTTGCGGTTTGTGCTCTCGCACCCGGCGGTGAACACCACGATCGTGGGCATGAGAAAGCTGGCGCACGTGCGGGAGAACATCGCGCTAAGCGATAAGGGCCCGCTGAGTCCAGAGCTGCTGAAGGTATTGAAAAAGCATCGCTGGAACCGCAAGCCGGCTCCCTGGTCGGATTAGGCTGGACGATGCGCAAAACGTTTCGGGTTGTCGGAATCGTCTTCTTAGTGCTGGCAGGGCTGGTCCTTGGTTGCAAAGTCGCGTGGGAATTTGCGACCCGACGTAGCGGTGCTACCTTGCGCGAAGCGCATGCCTCCTTTGAAGCAGATATCGAACGGAATTTACCGCTGGGGACCGACGAGAGCCGGGCAATTGAATTCCTAAGCGCGCACAGGATGAGGTATGACAAAATCGAAGCCAAGGATGCCTGGTGGCATCATGAGCCCTCGTACAACGATGCAGCCGAGACGGTAGAAGCCATAACAACAACCAAAATTAGCACGCCACTTTACGATTGCAATATGTTCTTGGAGCTGAAGTTTGACAAAGATAAGAAGCTAATCGGGTACAGAGACAAAATGCCCTGCACTGGACCTTGGGGATGACCCACTGTCACTGATTGGCCGACGGCAGCGCCCGCGCCTCTACCATCATTTCAAAAATTAAAACGACTAAAACATTATTAGAGGCGCGCCGAAGCGCTATTGTGCCTTGCGCTTCGCTTTGGGCGCGTCACCGCTCACGCTGCCTTCGGTGGTGATCCGCGAGGCCTTACAGACCTCTTTGGCCACTTTCAGCGCGGTTTCGCGGAGTGGCGCCCCATCGGCAATGATGGAGCTGGCAGCGAGCGTGAATTGGACCGCGTCTTCCTGTCTGTCGAAGTAGAGCACAACCTGACTTGCTGCCATGGCAGGATCAACCTCCGGAATTCGTTATGGACATAATAGGGTGGAATCATAGCCTTAAGGTGTACTGAGTAGGTGCCTGTTTGCCTCATTCAGGTACTCACAAGTACATCCGGGGCGTTTGGCGGCAAAAACCACCTTAGGCGTACTACACAATCATCCCTAGGGCAGTTTTCCGGACGCAGGTGTAAAAAATGATTGAAACCTTGGCTCTGAGCCTTCCGCTCAGATAGACCCGGAACCGGGTTCCCCCGACTCCACATTTGCCATCTAACGACCGGCAAGGAGTTTCATATGAAGAGCTGGTCCGTGATTATTGCAGGATTCGTTTTCTGCAGTGCAATATCGTTTGCGCAAGCACCAGCGCATCCTGGACAAGTGTTCTCGTCTGACCTGGTGTTGTGGTCGTCGATGCAAGAACCGCAGCAACCCGAGCAGGACCACGCGCGCCAGCAGCCGACGCCTGACCCGAATCCAGAGACACAGCCCGCGCCGAACCCCACGCCCTCGCAGCCGGGAACGCAACATGCGTCACCTTCGTCTCCGCAATCGCAAGAGAACAGCTCGACTGCGCAGAGCTTTACCGGAACCATCAGCAAAGAGTCCGACAATTATGTTCTGAAGGTATCGGATTCAACCTCCTACAAGCTTGATGCTCAGGACCAGGTACAGCAGTTCGAAGGCAAGCGCGTCCAGGTTACGGGAACCTTGGATTCATCGATCAATCTTATTCACGTGGATAAGGTTGAGCCGATCTCATAACGAGGTTCGGCACTGGTCCTCATTACTACCTGCCGCTCTGCTACATTTATTCTTCATGTCAGCGCCTGACTCCCGCTTTGTCCGTGCCTGCAAAGCCCTGCCAGTGGATCGAACCCCGGTGTGGTTCATGCGGCAGGCAGGACGCTACATGCCCGAATATCGGGCGGTGCGCAAGCAGCATAGTTTGATCGAGATCTGTAAGAATCCGCAGCTTGCCGCCGAGGTCACAATCACCGCGGCGGAATTTCTGAAAGTTGACGCGGCCATTATTTTCGCCGATCTTCTATTGCCGCTGGAAGTCATGGGCCTGCCGTTTCATTTTTCACCGGGCGAAGGTCCGGTTATTGAGAGCCCGTTACGTACCGGCGAAGATATTCATCGCCTTCAGACCGATAAAGCCGCCGACCTTGGTTACGTTGCGGACGCGGTTCGGGTGGTCGCGAAACACTTTGGCGATAAACTGCCGGTGATCGGCTTTTGTGGCGCGCCTTTTACGCTGGCCAGTTACATGATCGAAGGCTGCAGCTCGCGCCATTACATCAAAACTAAGAACCTGATGTACTCGCAGCCGCAAGCCTGGGACGAATTGTTGCGCAAACTGGTCGAGGTTACGTCGTCCTATGCGCGTGCTCAGGTTGAAGCCGGAGCCGACGTGATTCAGGTTTTCGATAGCTGGGTAGGCTGTCTGTCAGTGGAGGACTACCGAAGATTTGTCCTGCCGCGGACGACGGAATTGATCCGAAGTTTGAAAGCTTCGGGTGCGCCCGTTATTTATTTTGGCACCGATAGTTCCACGCTGCTCGCTTCGATGAAAGAGACCGGAGCCGATGTAATCGGACTGGATTGGCGCATTCCGCTTGACGAAGGGTGGAATCGGCTGGGAAATGCGGTAGCGGTGCAGGGAAATCTCGATCCGGTTTTGCTGTTCGCAGACTGGAAGCAAGTAAAGTCGGCTGCGGAGCGAATTCTGAACCAGGCCGGTGGCAGGCCAGGACATATTTTTAATCTTGGCCACGGCATTCTGCCGGAAACACCGGTGGAAAATGTGCGAGCGCTGGCTGAATACGTTCAAGAGCAGACTACGAAATCGGCGGCGACTTCACGATGAGCAGGTCGAAAAAAATGGCGGTGCTGCTGTTGGCGCATGGCAGCCCGGCATCGGTCGACGATGTGCCGGAATTTTTATTGCGCGTGACCGGTGGCCGGCAACTGCCCGCCGAGGTGGTGGAAGAGGTGAGCCATCGCTATGGCGCAATTGGCAAATCGCCGCTCACAGACCTGACTCTGCAACAAGCCGAACTGCTGGCACAAGAAGTCGGCATGCCGGTTTATGTCGGCATGAGGAACTGGCATCCATTCGTCGTTCAGGCGCTTCAACAAATGCAGGCGGACGGAATCGGCCACGCGGTCGTAGTCTGCCTAGCGCCGCATAATTCGCGCACCAGCGTTGGCCTGTACCGGAAGTCGCTCGGGCAGAGCGTTGATCCGGAGATGACTTTTGATTTTGTGGAATCCTGGCACGACCAGCCACAACTCGTTCAAGCCTTCGCGGAGAAACTTAAATCCGGATTACAGCAGGCGCGACGCGAGTCGGGTAAACAGCCGCCTGTGATCTTCACAGCGCACAGCGTCCCCGAGCGCACGGTGCTCGACGGTGATCCTTACGAAATTCAGGCAAGGCAAACCGCAGCGCTGGTGGCAAAGGCTACGGGCCTCAACCAGAAAGACTGGAGTTTCGCCTTCCAAAGCCAGGGCATGTCGGGAGGCCCATGGCTTGGACCGACAGTGGAAGACACCATTACTCGCCTGAAGCAAAGCGGACATCAAGAAGTATTTGTGCAGCCGATCGGCTTTCTTTGTGATCACGTCGAAATTCTTTATGACATCGACATTGCATTCACTGAGTTCGCTGAAAAAGAAGGCATGCGGCTGCGGCGGGCGGAATCGCTGAACAACTCTCCGCTGCTCACGTCTGCGCTGGCGCAAATTGTTCGTTCTCGAGTCGCAGCGGTCGCCGAAGTCCGCTGATTCCACATGAAGCGAATCGCAATCATTGGCGGAGGTGTTTCCGGACTTTCGGCGGCGTACGCGCTGGAGAAGCAGAAGAAAAAAGGCGCTGAACTCAACTACGTTTTATTCGAGTCGGGCTCGCGACCGGGCGGAGTGATTGCCACCGAGCATGTCAGTGACTTTGTAATCGAAGCCGGACCGGATTCGTTTCTTACCGAAAAGCCGTGGGCAACTGACCTTTGCCGCGAACTGGGCTTGGGCGACCAACTGATCGCTTCGAATGACGGCGAGCGGCGGACCTACATCCTGCTCAACGGCCAACTGGTGCCGCTTCCGGACGGACTCATGTTTATGGTGCCGACTAATTTTCCGGCGGCGTTCTTCTCTCCTTTGTTTTCCTGGCAGACTAAGCTGCGATTTCTTCGAGAATGGTTCTACCGTCCCACCCCCGACCTGCCCGAAAGTACCGCGGCCGAATTCGTGGAGCGCCACTACGGTCGCGAGATGGTGGAACGAGTTGCCGATCCGCTACTGTCAGGAGTGTACGGGGGCAGCGCCAATGAACTGAGCGCGACCTCGGTGCTGGCGCGGTTTGCCGAGATCGAGGCGAAACAAGGTAGCTTGGGGCGAGCGATGGTGGCCTCGCGAAAGCTGAAGAACCTGGATGCGGAGCGAGGCTCCGCCGGACAGCCTAGGGCGGCTGTCCCCACGCGATCGCTTTTTAGTTCGCTGAAGAATGGAATGCAGGCGATTACTGATTCACTGGCGGCTCAAATTCCGGACTCGGAGCAGCGACTCAACACTCAGGTGGAATCGGTAAATCCGGAGTTTGGCAAGTGGCTCCTGGCGAGTAGTGGCCGGACGGAGGAGTTCGATGGTGTGATCATCGCCACGCCCGCGTTTGTAGCCAGTCAATTGCTGCAGAGTCAAATTCCCCAGCTTTCAGCCGAACTCGAACAGATCAAATACGCCTCGTCAATCACCGTGGCCCTTGCCTATGCGGATAAGACCCGAGCCTCATTGCCGCCCGGATTTGGATTTCTTGTGCCTCGGACCGAAGGCAGACGCATTCTGGCTTGCACGTTCGTTCACAACAAATTTCAACACCGGGCGCCGGAAGATCACGCGCTGATTCGCTGCTTTCTCGGCGGAATCCGCGATGAAGAAATATTGCAATCGTCGGATGCGGAGATCACTTCAATCATTCGGCGCGAACTGCAGGAAATACTCGGCATCACCGCTGAACCTGACTTCGTCAAGATATTCAGATGGCGGCACGCGATGGCGCAATACACCGTGGGTCACAAAACGCGAGTAGAGCGTATTCGAAAGATCGTTTCCTCGGCGCCGGGTCTGGCCTTGGCGGGAAATGCTTACGGCGGAATCGGCGTGCCGGATTGCGTGCGCTCCGGATCGGAAGCCGCAAGTAAAGTGTTAGTCGATCTCGCGATTGCACCGTCCCAAGCCCAGTAATTGCGCAACCACGCAACACAGTCCGCCAAGCGAGCGCCGCAACTCCTCTCGCATCTCCAATTCCCAGTCGCGCAGCGACGGAATTTAAATAGCCCAGCACGTGAGTGCTGGGGAGGCGTGAAATGCGACCTGAGTCCCTTCAGGGACGACACCTTCGCAGATGGGTGCCGTCCCTGCGGGACTCGGATGGATCCTCAACCTTCCCAGCACTTACGTGCTGGGCTATCTAAATGTCGTCGCGTTGCGACTTCGCTGAACGTCTCCACTATCTTTACGTTCGACTTGTCCGGAACAATTCGAGGTCAATCACTCCCGTAATCTTGGCATCGCCGTCCCGAAACGTTCCACTACTACCAGGCTGTTCTTCTCTGACGGAGGTCTCACATGCGCGTGGCTTTCCTGATTTCGATGGTTTTGTTCTTCTCATCGGCATTTGCCCAAAATCAATCCGGCGATATGGCGGCAATGGATATGTCTCACATGGCCGGCCACGAGCAAGCCATGCACGACGCGTCAGAAGGCGACGGCAATACGGCGGCAATGCATTCCATGGAAGGCCACCACATGGACATGGGTCCTCACATGAAGATGACCACGCTGCGTGAGTCGCAGCCCGGCGATCAGGAGAAGGCCGATCAAATTGTGGTAGCCGCGCGTGCAGCCGCCGACAAATATAAAGACTACAAAGTCGCGCTCGCCGACGGCTACAAAATTTTCCTGCCCAACGTCGAACAGAAGCAATACCACTTCACCAATTATTGGAACGCATTCCGCGCACGCAACAACTTTGATCCGACGCGCCCGACGTCATTG
The DNA here is from genome assembly GCA_963702345.1 of uncultured Acidobacteriota bacterium. Taxonomy (GTDB): domain Bacteria; phylum Acidobacteriota; class Terriglobia; order Terriglobales; family Acidobacteriaceae; genus Gp1-AA145. The sequence continues at coordinate 353,549 of CAVPCD010000006.1, forward strand.
CTCTACGAGAAAAATGGCGACGGTTACAAGCTGATCGGCATAATGTACACCGCGCCGAAAGATGCGACCGAGGACGAACTCAATGCGCGGATTCCGTTGAGTATTGCGCAGTGGCACGCCCACGTGAATCTGTGCATGGCTCCGAAAGACCGCAGACAGGAAGCCATGCCGCCCTATGCCAAGTTCGGGCTGGCGGGATCAATCGCGACGAAAGATGAATGCGATGCCGCCGGCGGAAAGTTCATGCCGCAGATTTTTGGCTGGATGGTCCATGTCTATCCCTTTGAACAGAAGCCGGAGGACATCTGGTCGGTCGAGCGGCAGCACAATCACATGGATTGAACTTGCTGAAGCCCCAACCGGAAGCTCATTCGATCTATTCCGTCAGTACAGCCGCTCCTCGTCATAGAGGCGCGCAATATTGTGACCGGTGAACCACACCAGCACTGCAGACATTCCGGCGATCCCAACCGCGCCGCCGAAGTCGAATAGACGATAACCTTTCACCACCATTGGCCAGCGGTGAGCGGCCAAATTCCCCAGGATAAGGAAGAGCCGAAGTTCTGTCGGCCCCAAGCTCCAGAATGACATGCGAAACTCGCCGAGCGCATTCGTCGCAAGATAGGACTGGATGGACAGCAGCAAGAACATTACAAGCAACGCAACCGCAATCATCGGATTCATGTATCCCGAGAAGGCGAGCCCGGCCATTAGCGCCACAGCGCCGATGCTGTCCAGCATGTGGTCGACGTAAAAGCCGTAGCGCGGCCGTTGCCGCTGGCGAACTCGCGCAAGCGTGCCGTCCATGCTGTCGCCGAACCAGTTCAGGACGAGAAAGACGATAGCGCCGGTTAGACCCAACTGGCTTGATCTTGCTAAGGCGTAACTCACTCCCGTCATCAGTTGGGCTACAAAGCCAAGAACGGTCAGGTGGTCGGGCCAAATCCATGACGGAGTTCGTTCCGCCATCCAGATAAGAAGCCGCTTTTCCGGCCCGGCTAGAACGCTCTGCTGAAGACGAACGGCCTGACGAAATGATGTGGACGGCTTCTTGGAATCGATCAAGTTTTGCGTGGGCATGCTGCCTCCTGTTGCGGCAGTGTGCGATCCCGAGCCGCTCTCCGCAATGCTCTGTGGGTAAATTGAAGATCAACTGCGGATCAACCGGTAAGTAATTGAAATGATTGTGGAGGAAAGGGAATCTCGCGCATTCGATGGGTCATAGGAGAGACCGCTGAAGTCGGTCGGGAGTGGAACTCTTGCGTGTAAACTTCGCGAGGGAACTTAATTGCGAAAGCCGGCAGCAATTTTCGGTTCGTTTGTCTTTCTGTCGCTGGCCCCGGGCGTTGTCATGGGATGGGTTCCGTGGCGGATTTCCCACTGGCAAATGCAACCACCGCTTCTGGGATTCTCCGGATTCCGGATGATTGGAACGCTGTTGATCCTGGTTGGAGCGCCCATGCTACTGGATTCCTTCGCGCGCTTCGCCATCCAGGGTCTTGGAACTCCCGCTCCAGTATTGCCTACAGAGCATTTGGTTGTTTCCGGTCTCTATCGTTATGTGCGAAACCCTATGTACGCCGGAGGAACGGCACTCGTTCTCGGACAAGGGCTGCTTCTAGGGGACATCCGCTTGTTGAGTTATGGATTATTGGTTTGGGCAGTGTCACATCTGTTCGTGCGTGGATACGAAGAGCCCACGCTGAGAAGAACGTTCGGCGAGGAATATTCAGAATTTTGCGGGAACGTGCCGCGATGGATTCCTCGACTGACGCCGTGGAAGTCTCAAGCTAAAAACGATCGGAATCAGGCGTGACTCGATGCTTCTTCGATTGCGTCTGCTAACTGCTCACAGGCCCACGAGACTTGATCGGGAGAGATTACGGCAGGCGGCGCAATCAAGACGTGGTCGCCCAAGTCGCCATCGGCGCATCCCTGCACGGGATAAAGCAGAAGTCCGCGCTCGGTTGCTGCCTGCGCCACGCGCCCGGAGAAATTCGCCTCGGGCTGAAACGAAGCCCGGCTCGCCTTATCGCCAACAAATTCGACCGCCCACAACATTCCGATTCCCCGCACCTCGCCGACATGATTCAGACTTTCCAATTCTGTGAGATTGTTCTTGAGCGTGTGCGCGATGCTGCCTTCGCGACCGGAATCCGCAGCCTCGACTAATTTGTGGTCCGAAATGTATTTGAGGACCGCCCGCCCTGCCGCCAGCGAAATCGGATGCGAACTATACGTGAAACCGTGAATGAAGGACCCCGAGCCGGATGAAATCGCGTCAACAACTTTTTTGGACATGATCACCGCGCCGAGCGGCGCGTATCCGCTGGAAAGCCCTTTGGCCGTAACCAGAATGTCGGGAGCAACTCCCCAGTGATCGACGGCGAAATTCCGCCCCGTCCTTCCCATGCCGCTCATCACTTCGTCGGCGATCATGAGAACGCCGTTACTATCACAAATCTGTGCAATCTTTTCCAAATAACCTTTAGGGGGGACCACCGCGCCCAAAGTGGCTCCGCTCACCGGTTCCAAAATCACCGCCGCGACATTGCCATTATTTTCAGATATAACTTGCTCTATTTCTGCGGCATACTCCTGGCCGCAATCGAAGCAACCATCGGTGCAGTCGTGAACACAGCGGTAGCAATATGGCGTATCGACGGTCGAAAACTCGCGCAGCATGGGGCGATAAATTTCGCGCCTGACGCTTGTTGCGCGAAATGGCCACCGCACCCAACGTCGCCCCGTGGTAGCTCTGATTGCGGGAGATGATTTGCGAGCGCCGGTCGTTGCCGATTTCCACCTGATATTGGCGCGCCAGCTTTAATGCAGTTTCGACCGCTTCCGATCCGCCACTGCAAAAATAAATCGCTCCCCCGCGGAAGCTCTCTCCCGCGAAGGCGAGCAACTCGGTGGCGTACTGCTCAGCAACGGGGGTTGTAAATTGGCTGCCGTGGACGAACTCAACCGACCGGGCTTGTTCAGTCATGGCCGCAGCGACTTCTGACACTCCATGCCCAATGAAGTTGACCGCGGCTGATCCGGAAAAGTCGAGATACTGCTTGCCTTGCGAATCCCACAGGTAGGCGCCCACGCCGCGCACGGCTGGGGGGAAAGTTTTGCGGAAGGAACGCCGCAACAGGGCCGATCCCGGAGAATCCTGTCTAGCAGCTTGACCCGGCACTTGGGAATTATCCAGTCTATTGATTCCGGCTGTCAAAAAAGAGTTGCCGTGAACCGAGCTTTTAGCCCTCAGCTTTCAGCTCTCAGCTAAACCCTCCTGCTTTGTGAGAGAACGGCGGGGCAAAGGCCTAAAGCTGACAGCTGAAAGCTGAAAGCTGCTCCCCTCGGAATCCAAAGTGCCATAGCGTAGCAAGCGTTGCCCTATTGTTTCCCGTGTAGAATCGGCCATAATGCCGTCCGCCCCAAATGACTCCAGCGAGGAAAGTCCAGGTAATCAGGTAACTTCGCAGCCTAAATCGATAACACGGCGATTTGTTCAACTGCTGCATCCCGAGCGCGTGCACACTGCCTTCTCCGCTACGGTTTTGATGGTTGCCGCCATTCTGCTCTCGCGAGTGGTCGGATTCCTGCGCGAAATGTACATTGCCTGGGCGTTCGGCGCCAGCCCGGTCACCGACGCATACCTTGCGGGTTTCACCATACCGGATTGGTTGAATTACCTGGTTGCGGGCGGGACGGCATCGATCACTTTCGTATCCATCTACACGCGGTTCCTGGCTGAAAAAAGAGAAGCCGACGCGCGCAAGACGTTTTCCGCCATCATCACCATCATGACCGCGGTGCTCGCGGTGGGCATTGTGCTGGCAGAAATTTTTGCGCCGCAACTCAACCGGCTGCTCTTCAGCAAGTTCACTCCAGAGCAGTTTGCGTTATGTGTGCACCTGACGCGTATCCTGCTGCCGGCGCAGTTGTTCTTTTACGTCGGCGGGGTGGTTTCGGCGGTGCTCCTCTCGCGCCGGATGTTCCTGCTCCCTGCAATTGGTCCGGTCATTTACAACGGCGGCATCATCCTTGGCGGGCTTCTCTTTTCTCGCAGGTTCGGCATCTCCGCGCTGGCCTATGGCGCAGTAGCCGGAGCATTTGTCGGCATCTTTTTGATTAACGCCATCGGGGCGGCGCGGACGGGCGTCGGCTACAAAATTTCGTTTGACTGGCGCAACGCCGCGTTCCGCGAGTGGGTGCGGCTTTCGATCCCGCTGATGCTGGGCGTTTCACTGGTGACCGCTGACGATTGGATCCTTCGCTATTTCGCGTCCGGCGGTGTCGGGGATATCACTCGGCTGAACTACGCCAAGAGGCTCTTCCAGGTTCCAATCGCGGTCCTCGGGCAGGCCGCAAGCCAAGCTTCACTGCCATTTTTCGCGCGTCTGTTTGGAGAGAAGCGATTCGGAGAATTCGCCGACACGGTCAATGCTTCGATTTACCGGATTGTGGCCGCGGCGGTGCTCGTATCCAGTTTTATGACGGCGGCCGCTTTGCCACTGATCGACCTGGTGTATCGACGCGGGCATTTGCATTTTTCGGATTCCCGGACCACCGCAGTTTATTTTTTCTGGTTTTCACTTTCGCTGGCTTTCTGGTCGGCCCAGGGCTTATATGCCCGAGCATTTTATGCAGCGGGAAATACGCTGACGCCGATGATCGCTAGCACCATCATCACGGTCGCTTCCCTGCCCGTCTATTCGGCGCTGTATCACGCATATTCGGCGCGCGGGTTGGTGATTGCGTCCGATATTGGAATTACCGCCAACTGTCTGGCAGTTGCCTTGCTGCTGCACTATCGAAAACTGGTTTCGCTGGGAACGCTGGAGTGGAAGGAAATCGGGAAAGCGCTCTTGGTGTCGGTAGTTGCGGGATTCTTGGGATGGGAGCTCATCAAGTTCATTAATCCCAGCGGAAGCCGGTTGGCTGATCTGGAGGCATTAGTCTTAATAAGCGCGGTCTGGGCGGCGGTGGTTGGGTTGGGGTTATGGCTGCTGAAGTCGAAATTGCCGCATGATTTGAGACGAAGAAAACAAGCCGCAGAGAGGTCAGCCAGCACAATCTCGAGTATTTGAATTCGGTGGGGAATTGCACTCAGACATTGCTGGGCGGCTTCAGCACCAGGGTGCTGTTGAACTGCTGCATGATTTTGTAGCACTCGCAGGCGGCAGACTCGAGTTGTTTGCGATTCAGAATCTTCACCGTACCCCGAAGGTTCTCAATGAAGCCGGCTTTTTGCAAAATACCTGCTGCCAGGCTCACGCTTGGTCGTCCGGTGCCGAGCATCTGCGCTAGAAATTCGTGGGTGATCGGCAAAAATTCTGACGCCACGCGGTCCTGGCACATCAACAACCAGCGCGCCAGCCGTTGCTCGATTTCGTGTAAGCGATTGCAAGCGGCGATCTGCGCTATTTGCAATCCCTGGACGAGCACGTAGCGATTCAACATCAAACGCAGTTCAGGCGCTTCGCGCATTTTTTCTTCCAGGATTTCCGACTTGAGCCGCACGCCGGAACCCGAAATCTGCATGATGCTGCGGTACGGCCCGCGATGGATGCCCACCGCTAGCGGTGTCCCGACAATTCCCTCCCGTCCGACAATAGCAACTTCGACGCTGTGGCCGTCGCTGGTCAAGACCACGAGCGAAGCCAAACCCTCGTTCAGGAAATAGGCGAGCTCAATCTTCTCGCCGGCTTCGTGCAGGATTTGGTGGTGTTGAAGTTGTACCGACTCCAAATGCGGACGCAGGAGGTTGTATTCAATCTCCGGAATAGAATTCAGGATTTGATTTTCCACCGGCTTCGCGTTCACATCGGTCCGCGTGCCGGATGGATTGGTTGTGAAAGTTTTTAGTTCACTGCGAACATTCGTACGTTGCAAACGTGCTCCCTCTTGCAAGCCACGCGCACACCACAAGATTCTCTGGAGTAGACCAGTGCGCACAGGCTATTTGTCACACGAGAATGTGTCAGTTCGACAACGAACTGAGAGTGCCTCAACTACATACTCATAACTCAACATCGGCGATAGCGAACGGCTACTTCAGGCTGGGGCCGTTGTAGTTTTGGATTGCTCTGTAACATTCGCAGGCCGCATCCTCGAGGCGCTTGCGGTTGAGGATCTTTACGCTTCCGCGAGTGTTTTGGATCAGGCCGGCACGCTCCAGCACACCCGCGGCAATAGTGACCGTCGGCCTTCCTGAGCCCAGCATCTGGGCGAGGAATTCGTGAGTCAACGGCAAATTTTCCGAGTCAATTCTGTCCTGGCACATCAACAACCAGCGCGCCAACCGCTGGTCCATATCGTGCAGCCGGTTACACGCAGCCAGCTGTGCTACCTGCAGCTGCTGCATCATCACGTAGCGTTCGACCAATGCCTTCAAACACGGCGCACGGTGAAAGGTTTCATCGAGTGTTGACGCGGGAATACGTAACCCTCGCCCGGTAATCTGCATGATCGCCCGCATGGGCGCGCTTTCAAAACCAAAAGCCAGAGGCGCTCCAACAACTCCTTCGGGACCAATAATGCCAACTTCCACGCTTCGCCCGTCGTGCACCGAAACGACCAGTGACACCATCCCCTGGTTGGGAAAATAGGCGTACTCAATTTTGCCGCCCTGCTCGTAGAAAATTTTGTACTGTGGCATCTCCACTTCTTCCAGGAGCGGCCGCACAGCGATAAACTCGTCCTCGGGTATAGCGAGCAGGATGCGATTCTTGATCGCCTTTCCGTCGCGATCAGTTCGCGGCGGCAAGGCTACAGGAATAGGCGCAACTCGCCCGTCTAACGTCGTAATGTCGGGAAGAGCCCTTTCGCAATCACGTTCCATGCGAATTTGGATGGCGAGGGGGTGATTCTCAACCGTCAGGAAATCCCCTACATGCAGGCGTAAATTCGCTCACTGCAGAGGGTTATTTTCCGCAAGAAAACAGGCACCCTAGGTCGGGGTGCCTGCTTGAAAAGCTGTATTTAAGGGCTAAGCGCGGGCGGCGGCGACTTCAGCCTGATTGCTGCTAACCGGTTTTTCCTCGCCATTCGGCTTCTGGCCTGGCTGCTGTCCGGCTTTGCGAATGTCGATTCCGCCTTTGAAGAACGCGCCATCTTCAATCGAGATGCGCGCGGCTACGACATCGCCGGTAAGCGACCCGTCGCTGCGAATGTCAACCCGGTCGCTGGCGGTGAGGTTACCGCGAACCTTCCCGAGCACCACGATTTCGCGGGCGGTGATATTGGCGGCAACAACTCCGTTGCGGCCGACAGTGACCCGGTTTCCGGCGAGGTTGATGGAGCCTTCGACGCGGCCATCAATATATAGCGATTCGGAGCCAGTTACCTCACCCTTAATGACAAGAGACTTCCCGATGGTAGCCTGGTCCGCAGTGCTGGCCGAAACCGGTCGCGGAGCACTGCTGACGGCCGTTTCCGTTACCGCAGGAGCGCTCGGCGCTGAAATAGGGGTACGCTCCGGCTCGGTCGGACGACCTGGCGCCGTGGGCTGATTTGTAGGCTTCCACATGTGAGAAGAAATCCTTTCCTTTTGGGAAAATGTGTTTGGGAACCGAATTTCGCTTCGGTGGCCAAGAAAATTCTACTCTCCACTGCGGCATTTGTATTGTGGAAAAGCGCAATACTTTGTGCATTTTTGGGTTGTTTTGGGGCATTTCCAGTGTGGAATTCAGGGCAAAGCCTTAGACTAGCCCAGTTACTTTCGTCAGTCGGCAGCTGCAGCAACTCTGAACCAAGAAGTGCCCGACAAAACCTGACAATTTCAGAACACGAAAAAAGGGCAAGCACTGGGCCTGCCCTTCAGCATTGCTTTCTTCGGACTCTGCGCTAACTCTGCGTTCACTGCAGTTGAAAGCTTTACGCCTTAGTTCTCCGTGCCTCCGTGTCTCCGTGGTGAAGACGTCCGGAATCAGTTCTGCCGCAGCGCGGGCATCGGCAGCGGAATATTGTAGGTTTTCGCCCCTGTCCCGACTCCGGCCTCGCAGGTGTTCGGCGGCGTCGTGCAGATTGAATGCGTGCCCTGGCATTCCGCTGCCCAGAACATGAAGCCGAGCATCCCGTCTGTAGTTCCGGCCCCGTTGGGCGGAACGGTTTCAACATAGTTTCCGGCGCTATTTTCAAGTGAGGCGCTGAAGTTGTTGCACTCGGGCGCGGGGTTCTTCCCCGTCACGATGTAAAGGCTGCCTGTGAGACGGTTCGGCGCCAATGGCGGTACTGGCGGGGCATAGTTTGCCTTGCCGGTAATATGCTCTTGCCAGTTGCCCTCAGCCGAAGAAGCGCTCGGCGGCTGCTTGTTGGGAACCATGGCATTGGCGTAATCGAGCACTGGCGAAGAATCATTCAGCCAGTTAGCGGTAGCGTAGCGGGAAAGGTCGGTCAGATATTGATCGCCTGCGCCCAGGTCAACGGTCAACCGCGCAGCCGGATTTGCTCCCGTGGGATCGTATGGAATCTGCGAGCGATATGCGTTTACGAACGATTGCAAGCCGGTGAGGTTAGGGCTGGAGCTGTTCTCGTAGTCAATCTCGATCCCCACCCCCAGACTCTTCGCGACCGCCGCCGCATTCAGTCCCAGTTGAGTTGGATTGGAGGACAAGGCCTGGTCCCAAAAACTAGTGTAGGTAATCCCGCCAATCGAAAGCATCACCCGCACATTGTGGCTGGTGAAATAGCTGACGACCGCCGAGTTCATTCCAACCGGCACACCATTCACATCGCCGGAGTCGTTGGTTTTACTGAGCAACTTCATGGGCTGTACGAAGCTAAGGATTACGAGATTGACTGACGCGAGACCTGATCCATCGCCGCGATCGATCATCCAATGGTTCTTGGTGTCGAAATCAGTCATGTTGCGCACGCTTGCCCACGTGCAGTAGTCGCTGCCGCAATGCCACGCGCCATAAATTTGCATCTGCGCCTGAGCCATCACAGAAAGAAAGAGCACTGCCATTAGACTGACGAAAGCCGAACTTTTCCTCATACCGCCTCCTGATTTCCGTCGCGTTTAAGTTCACGCGCCGGAGGATGCAAACCCCGGCCTAATGATCTATACCAGCCATTAAAACGTGTCAATACAGCGGTTACTGCAGGCCAGAGTAGCGGAAAAGAACAGGTTACAGGCCGCTCATCTAAAATCGAGAAGACCATGCGACTTCACGAGTCGCCAGACAAATGCTTTCCGACGCAATCATCCTGAAGAAAATTCAGCGCCAGCCGAAGCAGGCTGCGGGATACAAGCAACTGGTGCGTGAATTAGGCCTTCACGGCGACCAACGAAGAGAACTTTCTGGACGCCTGCAAAAAATGCTCTCCGCCGGCCAGCTGGTAAAAATCGATTCGGACCGCTATGCGATCCCGCAAGCAGCCACTGCCTCCGGGAAGAATTTGATCGCCGGCAAACTCAGCCTTCATCGCGACGGATTCGGCTTCGTCATTCCTGACTTGGCGTCCGCGGCTCCCAATCTAAAAGGCCGACTCTCCGGCGACATATTTATTCCTCCACACGCCGTGGGCTCCGCAATGCACGGCGACCAGGTGCTGGTCGAAGTCACGAATATCCGCGATGACGGGAGAGCCGAAGGACGGATATTGCGTCCAGTGCACCGCGCGCACGCCACCGTGGTTGGAATTTTTCATTACGGCGGACGGAACAATTACGTGGTCGCCCTTGACCATAAAATTTCGCAGCAGATCGTGATTCCGCACGGGATGGAATATCCGGAAGAACCGTCGCGCGTCGCGAGTCGCACGTCGCAAGGAAGCGAACTGCGCACCACCTACGACGCCAGACCTGCGACGGGATCTTTACGCACGACACACGACGCACGACGGACGACCTCCAAACATCGCGTCCTCGGCGACGAAGTCGCTCGCCGCGCCGACTGGAGCAATCTCGAAAATGTCGTGGTCGATGTTGAAATCACCGAGTGGCCGACGGCCACCCAGCAGCCGCGCGGCCGCGTAGTAGAAATCCTCGGCTATGAAGATGACTTCGGTGTCGATGTTGAAATCATCATTCGCAAATACCATCTGCCGCACCGCTTCCCGGAACAGGTGCTCAGTGAAGCCGAGGCAGCCGAGCCGATCATTTCTTCGGCTGAGATCCGTAAACGGCGCGACTTCCGCGATCTGCCGATCGTAACCATCGACGGTGAAACCGCTCGCGACTTCGACGACGCAGTCTTAGTTCGCCGGCTGGCAAATGGGAACTTTGAATTGCAGGTGCACATCGCCGATGTCGCGCAATACGTTGTCCCAGACACCGCCCTCGATCAGGAAGCGCGTCTGCGCGGCACCAGCGTTTATTTTCCCGACCGCGCCGTCCCCATGCTGCCGCTCGAACTCTCAACCGATATCTGCAGCCTGCGTCCCCAAGTCGATCGCCTGGTGATGTCTTGCATTATGGAAATCGACAACCATGGCGAGATTGTGGGCTACGAAATCTGTCCGGGAATTATTCGATCCGCGGAGCGCATGACTTATACCGCGGTGAACGCGATTCTCCAGGGGGATGAGTCTGCGAAAACGCGCTACGCCGCTCTGGTCAGGGACTTCGAGCTGATGCGCGAATTGCAGATGATTCTCAACCGCAAGCGCGAACGCCGCGGATCGATCGACTTCGACCTGCCGGAGCCGGTCATCGAGTTTGATGAACTCGGGCTGATGAAGAGCATCACGCGTTCCGAGCGCAACATCGCGAACCGCATCATCGAGGAATTCATGCTGTCGGCGAACGAGTGCGTCGCTGGATATCTGGAAGCGAAAGGCGTGCCTTCCCTTTACCGCGTTCATGAGAAACCAGATGCCAAACGCGTTTATGATTTCGAAGTAATTGCGGCGACGTTTGGATATTCTCTCGGCGTCGGCGCATTGCCGATTCAACGCATGCAGTTCAAGACCGATCGCCGCGCCAATTACGGCACGGGAAAGCGCGCGCGCGAACTGGAAATTCCAAAAGAAGTTCACATCACGCCCCGCATGTACCAGAAGCTCACCGAGAAAATCGCAGGAAAGCCGGAAGAGAGGATCCTGTCTTTCTTAATGCTGCGGTCGCTGAAGCAGGCGCGCTACTCGGAAGAAAATCTCGGCCACTTCGCGCTGGCCGCGCCGACTTACACGCACTTCACTTCGCCAATCCGCCGCTACCCGGACTTGATCGTCCACCGAATTCTTAAAGATGTGCTGCGAGATTCCGCAGAAAAATGGGACGGCGAAGTGCCGGTGGGGTCATTACGACCTGCCGTTCATTCCGAACAGCAAGGCCGGTCTCGGGAGCAACACGAACGGGAAGGGCACGACTTTAGTCGTGCCGATAAGGCGCAAAAAAAACTCGGGGCTTCAGCCCCTGGGGCCTCTCATAAGCATTCCTCCGATGCTTCCCCCTGGTCCAAGCGTCGCGAGCAGGAAAAGATCGAGCTGCAAGATGGCCCCATCCCGGTCGACGAACTTCACGCCATCGCAGAAGAATCCAGCCAGTCCGAACGCCGCGCCGACGACGCCGAACGCGAGCTGATGGAATGGAAGAAAGCCAAATTCATGCAAGACCGCATCGGCGAAGACTTCGACGGACTGATCATCAGCGTCACGAAGTTTGGCTTCTTCGTCGAACTTACCGATCTTTTCGTTGAAGGCCTGGTCCCGCTCAACACTCTCATCGACGATCGCTACACTTATCACGAGAACACTCGCGAAATTATCGGCCAGCACAGCCGCAAAATTTTCCGCCTGGGACAGCGAGTGCGCGTGCTGGTCGATCGCATCGATCCCGTGGAAAAGAAAATCCAGTTTGCGTTGGTCGAAGAAACTCCGCCCCGGCGGCCGAAGGCCCGCCACAAGCGCAAATAGCAGCGTTACTCGCCGCCTGAGCCATGCTCTAAAATGCTCCCTTCGCGGGCGAAGCACATGCGCACAGCAGAAGTCGTAATCATCGGCGGAGGCATTGTCGGTTCGAGCATTGCCTATCATCTGACCGCCGCGGGCTGCAAAAGCGTTCTCGTCATGGAGCGAGAGTCCGCGCAAGGCAAGGGCTCGACGGGCAAAAGCATGGGCGGAGTGCGCGCCCAATTCTCCACTCCGGTAAACATTCAGATGTCGCTCTACTCCATTCCCTTTTATTCCAGATTCGATGAATTGTTGGGCTATCCCAGCGGATATCGCGCGCAGGGTTATCTTTTTTGCGCGACCAGCGCCGCGCACACGGCGTATCTACGGCAAAATCACGCAACCCAAACCGCTCTCGGACTGAAAGACGCGCGCCTGCTCTCCGCCGACGCAATTCGCAATATGTTTCCGCAACTTCGCGCCGATGACATTGTCGGCGGTTCGTTCTGTCCCACCGATGGCTTTGTCGATCCTTACAGCGCCATGAACGGGTTCATGAGCTGGGCCTGCGATCACGGCGCGGAACTATGGAAGAACTGCGCCGTAACGGGAATCGAATGCGATTCGAGCGGTATTGCAGCGATCGAATGCAGCAAAGGGAAGGTCGCCACGCGCGCCGTGGTAAATTGCGCGGGCGCATGGTCGGCAAGCATCGCAAAAATGGCGAACGTCGATCTTCCGGTCGAGCCGCTGCGCCGGATGCTAGTCCCAACCGAACCGTTCGATGGCTTCCCGCACAGCGCTCCCATGATCATCGACATGTCGAACGGATTTCATTTTCGTCCCGAAGGCCGTGGGTTTCTGCTGGCTTGGAACGATCCCGAGGAGACGCCGGGTTACAAAACCGATTTCGATCCCGCGTTTGTAGAGAAAATTCTGATCCGCGCAGCGGATCGAGTGCCGGTCTTCGAAAATGTCCCGGTCAATCCGAAGCGGGCATGGGCCGGCCTGTACGAGATGACGCCCGATCATCATCCTGTGCTCGGGACGGTGCCGGAAGCGCCGGGTTTTTATCTAGCCAACGGCTTCAGCGGGCACGGCGTAATGCACGCCCCCGCCACCGGCAAAATTCTTGCGGATCTTATTTTGCATGGGCAGAGCGATTTGATCGACGCTTCTCTTTTGAACCTGGCACGCTTCGCCGAAAACAGGATGATCGAAGAAACCGCCGTGCTGTGATCGGTCGCGGATCGGATCGCGGGTAGTGGGTCAGTTTGATTTCCACAGGGTATCGCATCCGCGCTGATTCCGTGGCATGATGAACACATGCCTAGTCGAGCAAGCAAGGGGAAGAGCAAGGATCGTGATTTCTTTGTCAACGCCCGCCGAGTCGTGGAAGAGATCAAACACTGCGCGTAACTCCCGCAATGGAAGCCGGAATCGCTGACCGAGTTTGGCGCGTCGAAGAACTTTGTGGATTGCTGCCTGAGCCTGTCCGCGTTGCAAGGCGTATCGAAAAAGAATCTAGTGCTGAAAGCACTCGGAGAAAAAGCAGCGATATGATACTCGTTTTGTTTGTCGCAGAGAGCCTGTTCTTGGGCTATTGCGGCTGGCTCTTGATCTTTAGAACAAGCACAATTGTCGGGCGAGCGCACCAGACATACGGTTACAAATTCTTTCTGGAGCCCTGGTATTCAATATTCATGCGCTGCATAGGAATCTTCATTTGGATACTGGCAGCCGTAGCGGGTTACGCAATGCTAACGCTCAGATAGCATCATCTGTGGAAATCAAACTGACCCACTACCGGATCGCGACCTGCATTCTCGCCCGCGTGATTCGTGGTGTAGAATTTCCTAGTCAACCCCGTTCGAACTTCCTGGTTCGAACCCGTGTCGGGACGTGGCTCAGCCTGGTAGAGCACTCGCTTGGGGTGCGAGGGGTCGGCAGTTCAAATCTGCCCGTCCCGACCAATTCTAAAAATTTTGACTCGCTCAGGATTTCGCCCTCAGTCTCAGAGTAACTAAGGTGTGCGCACGAGCGTTCGATCGATAGATCCCTCACAAGCCTACAATTTAGCCATGCGTGGGCTAACAGCTGAGAATCGCAAAACCTCAAAGCTCCCTGAAATCGCTGCGAAAAATTTGGGATTGGCCGCACTTTTCACTTGGTTCGGTTCCATGTTTCTTTTTGAGCACTACAGTTACACTCGGCCCACAGTCGAAAATGCGGCCCAGGGTCGAGTGTATTTACAAAACAACCATGGTTATTACACCTATCTCACCGCGAAAGAACACTACCTTCTGCTGCTGCTCATGATTGCTGCAGCGGTGCTTTTCATTTGCGGCGCGCTGATTGATCGATACCGCTCTCGATAGGCTTCTGACGATTTTTCCAATCTCTTTCGCGTCATTGCGCCTGAACTGGTTTGAACCCGCCACGACTAGGAGGAGCTGACCAAATCACGGCGCCCTTTGAGTCATAGAAATCCAAAACCGGCTGATCTCCTTTCGTGTAAAGCCGCCCGTATGTTTTGCCGTCTTTTCCGACCAATAAGAATGTTTGAGCGGCAAACTTAGGGGCTGCAAACTGTTGAATAAATCCATTATCTTGCAGGGGCGCAGCTGCGGCGACCACCAATACCGTCATGGCGATGAGCACCACAATCGTAATGATCTTCCAACGCCGCAATTGTGACTCTAGTGCCTCTACCCGAGTTGTAAGCTCTGTATTCACTTGATAGCTCCTTTCTGCCAAACTCCGATGTTACTCGGCACGGGGATATACGGAATTACGCTTTCTTGCAACCATAAAATGCCTTTGTCGAAGCGACAAAACCCGGTAATGACCTGCTCCCTCATTGACGAGCCGTCTGCCGGATAGTTAGTCAGGTGACTATTTCCTCCATGTGCCGTCTAAGCAGCTGCGTTCTTCTTGAGGAGGATAACGTGGACAGACTAATAAGGTCGGTAGCGATTTTGACGTGCTTGAGCGCCCTCGCTTTTGCAGGGTCGGCCCAAGCTGAGGCGGACGCCGACCACACTGCTCCCAGTTATGACATGAAGGCCCAGGCTCTAGCTGACCTTCAAGCCGTGCAGAAGAAGTTTGTTGACCTGGCAAATGCCGTGCCCACGGACAAACTCACCTGGCGTCCCTCGGAAGATTCGCGTTCCTTTGCCGAGGTGTTTCTGCATGTTTCGGGCGAGCGCTATGGAATCCTATCGATGGGCGGCGCCACGCCTTCGGCGGACTTCAACGGAAAGACGTTTGAGAAATCGACCACCGATAAGACTCGCATCGTTGAAGAGCTGAACAAATCCTGGGAGTTTGCTCAGAAAACCATCAGTGGCATGAGCAACGCCGATTTCGCGAAGCTATTACCGAAGCTCGGTCCGCAAGCGAATGCCGGAGACGTAGTTTACATTCTGGTCGCCGACGCGCACGAACATCTGGGACAACTGGTGGCCTATGCCCGAGTAAACGGCATCGTTCCGCCATGGACAGCGGAAGCAAAGAAAAAGGCGGCAGAGAAGAAAGCCGAGCAGAAATAGTCCAGCCTTGCGCTCGCGTCATTACCCATGACCCGCTAAGCCGGGCGCACGTGGATCGATGGGTCCTGCAGCACTTTCTTCAGGTTCGGCCCGTGGAGTTCGCCGGAGTCTAAATCCACGCTCCAGTCTTCGGTCAATAAGAGTGAGCAGTTCAGATCCACGTAGTCGATGTGGAGTTCAGGTCCATTCAAAGATAAATTCGCGTGGCCGTTGAAACCCACGTCGATCTTCTCGCCATTGCGGTAACGGCGATTGTCCCATGCGAGCCAGGGGCATTCGATGTCGGGCGGCTTGCCGCGCTCGACCGGCATTCCACCATGTCCGACGCAGCGGCCATGCGCATCGATTCCATCGCGCACGCTGAACCGGTCATACACGGTGAGCTTGTGCTCGTGTCCCCAAAACCAGATCACCGGACGATGAATGACTCGCGCCAGTTGTTTGGCGGGAATCTGATACCAGTCGCTGAAGGCTGAATAGCAGCCATGATGGGTCATCACCAGCACGCCGCGTTTGTCGCCATCAGGATTCACTGCTTCTTTGAGCCATGCCAGCACCGGCTGCGGAAACTCACACCGCGGCTTGAGGCGAGTTGACTTACGAATCCATTTGCTCCTTTCGAAAACCGGCATCTTGCCCCAATCGAAGCCGGTGGCGTTGTATCCGGTGTCTAGGGCGATAATTCGCCAGTACTTATTTTCGAGACAGAAAAAGCTTGCCCATTGTCCATCGCCCCATTCGGCGCCGGATTTTTTCAGACCCATCCTAGGCAGGACCGATTCGTAATAGCCGTTTCCGCGCGCGTACATTTCATGATTGCCACTGAGCGCGAAGCTGCCGAGTTTCCCCATCGGCCATTTCACGGGAGGATACGGGCTGGTTTTTTCGCCCAAAAAATTTTCTTTGATCTCGCATTCATCGCCGACGAAATATATATCGCCCAAATGGACGCTGTAGTCAGGCTTAAATTGCTGGACGCAATTGGCTACTTTTTGCGCCTCGTCGGTTCCTGTGGCCCAATCTCCTACCAGGCTCAGCTTCGCTTGCTCTGCTATCGGGAAAATTCCCGTGCCCTTGCCGGGGGTTGTGTAATCGCGGAACGCATGTTTCTTATGAAACCAGTAGCGAATGACGTGGGGGATCCAGGCTGCCAGATGCCCCGGCAGAAAAGCATTGAGCGGGTCGTATTTGGTTTTCGAGTAACCGGAACCGCCGGCCCGGAAATGAGAAGCCAGACCGGTGTGCAGGATTCCGTCAAAATTTCCGAGGTCCTTGCCTTCGCCTTGTTGCGGGTCGTCGTGGTTAGCCATGTATCCTGCAGCATTTTCGCATGTCAGAGCGCCGGGCTCCAGGGGACTCAAAATAAACACACGGCTAGAGCAAGAGACTCAGCGGAACTTTTCCGCCGTCCACCCCTGCCACAGATACCACGCGATCATGATGCGCACGACGATCATGGATCCGGCAAGGAAGAAGTCGGGCGAAAACTCA
The DNA here is from genome assembly GCA_963702345.1 of uncultured Acidobacteriota bacterium. Classification (GTDB taxonomy): domain Bacteria; phylum Acidobacteriota; class Terriglobia; order Terriglobales; family Acidobacteriaceae; genus Gp1-AA145. The sequence goes on from CAVPCD010000006.1 coordinate 370,426, forward strand.
GCCGTGTCCGCCGACACTTTCGGGACCAGCAAAACCATTCCAGCCACAACAATCATGATCGCAGCTCGTCGGGCAAGATTCTTTAATCGGAATAATCCATAGGCGACAACCAATCCGGATCCACCCGCCAGCAAAAACATGTAAGGCCCGTAGATCTCAAGCCCATGCAGGAGCGGAGCGCCGAGCGACAGTGGGATGGCTTCGGGATTGATCAGCTTGATCAAGCCCAAAATCAGCAGGTAGGCCGAAGACAAGAAGAAAACGATGGCGACCGCAGTGACACCTCGCGGCCGTCCATCGTTTGAAACTGCGGTTTCCAGCAGCGTGACCTGCCTCAGTATTTCGGCATACTCGGATCGACACGATCCGCCCAGGCCAGAATTCCGCCCGCCAGATTGTGCACCTTCTTGAATCCCGCCTGGCGCAGGAAATTCACCGCCTTGGCGCTACGCACGCCGGAACGGCAATGGGCAATGATCTCTTTGCTGGTATCGAGCTCATTCACCCGGTTTGGCAATTCGCCCAGCGGAATGAGGTGCCCGCCAATGTTGCAGATGTCATACTCGTGCGGCTCGCGAACATCGAGGACGTAAATGTCATCCCCGCGATCGAGCCGCTTCTTAAGTTCTTCCACTTCAATCTCGTCTGTAGTCACTTCGGCTGGTGCCTCCTCGCCGCGAATTCCGCAGAACTCCTCGTAATCAATCAGCTTGGTGATTGTAGGATTTTTCCCACACGCGGGGCAATCTGGATTCTTCCGCAGTCTGAGCTCACGGAATTTCATCGCCAGCGCGTCGATCAAGAGCAACCGTCCGATCAGCGGATCACCCGCGCCCAAAATCAGCTTAATCGCTTCCGTCGCCTGGATCACTCCCACCAGACCGGGCAAAATTCCCAGAACTCCGCCTTCCGCGCAGGAGGGGACCAATCCTGGTGGTGGTGGCTCAGGATACAAGCAGCGATAGCACGGCCCCTCTTTGGTCGCAAAAATACTCGCCTGCCCTTCGAAGCGGAAGATCGAGCCATACACATTCGGTTTGCCGGTGAGCACACAGGCGTCGTTCACCAGATAACGGGTAGGAAAGTTGTCAGTGCCGTCGGCGATGACGTCGAATTCTTTGAACAGTTCAATCGCGTTGTCGCTCGAAAGCCGGGTGTTGAACTTCTTGATGTTCAAAAACGGATTCATCGCCTTGAGCTTGTCGGCGGCGGAATCGAGCTTGGGACGGCCCACGTCGGCGGTCGAGTGAATGATCTGACGCTGCAGGTTGGTGTAATCGACGACGTCAAAGTCAACAATTCCCAGCGTACCAATGCCGGCCGCTCCCAGGTAAAGCGCCAACGGCGAACCTAGTCCGCCTGCGCCGATGCACAGCACCTTCGCGGCCTTGAGTTTGAGCTGCCCCGCCATGCCGACTTCTGGCATGATGAGATGGCGCGAGTAGCGCAGGATTTCGTCATTGTTAAGCGTGACTGGTGTGGGCTGGGTTTCTGTAAGTGTGGCCATGGTTCCCTTTACGAAATTTACGAATTTGAGAATTTTCGGATCGACGAATCGAATGGACTATTTTGGAGGGGAGCAACAACGGCAGATCGAGTGCACGGTTTCCAATTCGAAAATCCTCAAATTCGGCGATTCTTCAATTCCTCCCGCTATCGACGGCACGATCGAAATGTCGTCGCCATCACTGACCGCGGTCGCTTCTTTCTGCAAATAGCGAACATCTTCATCGTTCAGATAAACGTTCACGAAGGCCCGCAGCTTGCCATCTTCCGTATAAAGATGGCGGCGAAGATCAGGATGCTGGGAGACCAGTCCGCTCAAGGCTTCGGCGACGGTCGAGCCTTTCACATCAACTGCAGGCTGCTTGCCGGCATACTGGCGCAGCGGTGTAGGTATATGAATCTTAGGCATGGATAAATGATGCCACAGAAATGAGGTTGGATTCAGGGCGCTTCTGACTAAGTGATTGTGCCCTCTCCAAACTGTCATTCCGACCGCAGCATGACGATTCGCAAGCGAATCGCCATGCGAAGTGGAGGAACCTGCTTTTCAGCCTGCTATGTAACCGTTGCTCTCAGCTCCCGGCATGATTACCGCGCCTGCTTGCACTTTTAAAGACCTGCCCCTATACGAACCCCTCCTCCGAAAAGGCCTGCACCCCCACGAAACCCCTTAATCATTGACTTTTGACCGGCAGAGCGCATAATACCGCTCGAGCGTCGGGCTTTTCCGGACTCCTTTCCCTCGGAGCAGTGCCTTCATTCGAGAGTCCCGCCCGAAGGAGACCCTTGATGTTCAGGAAGACTCTTTCTTTTGTGCTTGTGTTGTCCATTTCTTCATTGCCTGCTCTGGCCCAATCAGCCGCGACCAATTCTCTCGCGACTCCGGACCAAAAGCCGCCCACCACCGCCGAAGTTGCCGCGCCCAAGCCGGCAATGACCGGGTTCGGTCTTGAAGACGGCACACCGGTCAAGTTGCGCACGGCGCGGACGATTTCGTCTGCCGATGCCCACACCGGCGACACTCTCGATTTTGAGGTCCTCGAAGATGTGATGGCGAAAGGCACTCTCGTCATCCCCAAAGGCGGCATTGCCTGGGGCACGGTCACTGAAGCTGAACCGAAACGAAGAATGGGTCGCGGCGGTAAGTTAAATGTGAATATCGATTCCGTTCGCCTGACCGATGGCGAAAAGGCCGCCCTGCGCGCTGTGAAAGATGAAAAGGGCGGAGGCCATGTGGGCGCGATGACCGGCGCCATGGTAGCCACCAGCATCGTGTTCTTTCCCGCAGCGCCCCTGTTCCTCTTCATGCACGGCAAGGACATCACCATACCTAAGGGGACAGAAGTGACCGCGTATATTAGCGGCGACACCCGCTTGGACGAAGCCAAGTTTCAGCCTGTGAAAACCGATATGACCACGGCCGCAATAACAAATGCGGCAATGACCTTGGTCGACATCGCATCAACCCCGCCGGGCGCCGATATTGAAATCGACGGCAAGTTCGTCGGCAGCACGCCATCGTCGATTAGCGTTTCTCCGGGAGACCACGACATTGCCGTAAAGAAAAATGGCTTCGCGGTGTGGGACAAGAAAGTGTCGGTCTCGACTGGGCACATCAATCTGTCCGCAGACCTCGTTGCTCAAGACAAGTAAGTTGGGAAGGGCACGAGTTCACTCGTGCCGTCCTTGGCTGAGTTAAGAGCGGCTTCAGCCGCTGAGGGTACTGCGTTAGGAGCATCAGCCAATTTTCCCATCGAACACCAGTGCCGGCCTGCGGCCGCTAAAATTTGGCAGCAATCGCAACGGCACGAGTCAAACTCGTGCCCTTCCCATCCAGTCGAATCAGGGAAATGAATCCTTCAGAACTCCACGTGCCCTCGGAAGCTAGGCACCAGCACCGGCCCGCGGTCGCGGTTGTACCCGGGATTATTGATGTGCTGCAGGCCCGGAGCTACGTAGATTCCCCGCCAGACGTGCGCGGTGTAATAGCTTTCCACAATATTTTCGCGTCCGTAGTTGAGCCGCCCGTCGCCGAGCAGAAATCCTAGTCCGCCGTCAGCGAGATGGTCCTGGTGATATTTGCAGATCGCATTGCTCACGAATGCCACGCCGGCGCGATCATGGGAGCGATGCCACATCGGCCCATACGCGCCCAAACCGCCTGCGAAAGTCTGATCGACCTCGGTATAGGCGAACGATTCGGTTTTTCCGTTGTCCCAGCCGAAGCGCCCGAAGGCGGCCAGATTCGGCGTGAAGTGCTGCTCGAAATTCGCTCCGAATCCATATTTGCGTGTTATGTGCCAGGGATGATTTGTAATCTCTGGCCTGGGCACAACATGCTCGTCATACTGCAATATCGCGTCGCGATAAATTCCCATGTTCGCGTAGTTCGTGTAAGCCAGCAGGCGAACCACGCCCGCCTTCCCCGGCAACAATCCCCGCCGCAGTTCGTATTCCCAGTTTTCAGCATGCACTTGCCACGGCCGATAAACCAGGTCAATTCCGTTCGCTACCTTGGGCATCAGGGATTCGGCAAAACGGAATCCCCAGTTGCGATCTTCATAATCGGCTATGGCGCCTACGGTATAGCCGCGGGTGTCGGCAGCGTAATCGTAAGCGCCATTGTTGTCCACGGTCCAATTGATGAACTGCAAGTGCGTGTCAGTGGCGACAGAGTTCTGATCAAAGAAATCCACCATGCTGAATTTGCCCACGCGCACTTCGAGCCGGCGTCGCGGTAACTCGGGAAAGAGCGACAGAGCGCTGCGCTCGTTCTCAACCTTGTCTTCGCTCAACGCGAAAACTTTATGGATCATGCCGCGCGCAAGATATGGCGCTTTGCTGAGCGACGGGTTGCGCACAATGTCGAGGTCGGTATTGCCCGCTAGCCCCAGGCCAGTGCTGAGCGCACTGCCGCCCGCTTCTTCAATGTCCACTAACAATTCGGTCGAGCCATTCAGCCGCACGCCGGTGTAAAGCGTTAGCACCCGCGATACAGCCTTCTCATAATTCGGACTCAGACTATTTGGCCCGCTGTAAGGCGCGTGGAACGGAGGATGCGTCTGAAAAATAAAATTCGCCTGCCCTGAGAGCCAGTAGCGGGTGTCGGCGAGGTGCGGCAACATACTCTCCGGATCATCGGAGATCGTTTCTTCGGGGACCGGGGCTTGGCTTCCTGCCTGTTGAGCATCGCCGGATTGCGGCACGGGCTGGGCATAGCCGCGCGAGATTATGCACCGTGCGATCACAGCGAAGAGCGCGACTTTCCAGGCCAGTCGAATTGTGGCGAGCCTCGACATTCAAAAATCCAAAATTACAGACTACATTGCGCGGCATAAAAAAATGGTAAGTAAATCCGATCTGACCTTGATTACGTCAGCAGTTTTGTGTGCAGGAAGAAATTCAGGCGCGTGGAAACCAAAAAAATCGGATGATCGGGGGTCCGGCCCTAATCATCCTTCTCCCTCCCGGTTAGAAGGAGCCTTACTGTTCCGAGAATAGCGTTTTCATGTTGCGGGAATATGCATGTGAAATGAAATCTTTGTAAATTCGGCTATATTTAGCCGTGTGGGTCGGACGCTCCTGTCCGGCATCGAAGCAGTCGCGACAAGGAGAGAAATGCCACGCAAGCTCGATGAATGCCGGCGGCTGCAAAAGCGTGCCGAAGGGTTAATCCCCGGCGGCGTAAACTCTCCTGTGCGCGCGTTCAAGGCCGTCGAATGCGACGCGCCGTTTATCGTGCGCGGGCAGGGTTCGCACATCTGGGACGCCGACGGCAACGAGTACATCGACTACGTGGGATCCTGGGGGCCGCTCATCCTCGGCCATGCCGAGCCGACGGTTGTCGAAGCCATTCTCTCGGCCGCGGTCAACGGCACCAGCTTCGGTGCGTCCACTCCCGCCGAAGCCGATCTCGCCGAACTGATCGTTGAAGCCTTCCCGACCATTCAAAAAGTCCGCTTCGTCAGCTCTGGCACCGAGGCCACTATGTCGGCCATCCGGCTGGCGCGGGCCTTCACTAAACGCAAGTATGTGATCAAGTTCGAGGGTTGCTACCACGGCCACGCCGACTCGCTGCTGGTCAAAGCCGGATCAGGCATCGCCACTCTCGGAATCCCTGGGTCGGCTGGGGTGCTCGAAGAAGTCAGTCAATTCACTATCGCGCTGCCTTTCAATGACACTGAGGTTTTGGAGCAGGCATTCAGCAAATATCGCCACCTGATCGCCTGCGTGATCGTCGAACCGGTGGTTGGAAACATGGGTGTAGTGCCCGCTACTGGGGACTATCTCGCGAACCTTCGCACCATTACCCAGCGCGAAAAAACTGTGCTCATATTTGACGAGGTCATGACCGGCTTCCGCATCGCGTACGGCGGCGCGCAGGAGCTTTACGGAATCAAGCCTGACCTCACGACCCTTGGCAAAATTATCGGCGGTGGACTGCCAGTTGGCGCTTACGGCGGCCGAGCAGAAATCATGGACATGGTCGCACCGCTCGGCCCCATGTATCAGGCAGGAACGCTTTCCGGGAATCCGCTCGCGATGGCGGCGGGCATCGCGCAATTAAAAGTTCTGCGCGAGAAAAAAGGTGAAGTCTATCCGCACCTCGAAAGCCTCAGCGCCAAACTGGTGGACGGCGTAGCAGCAGCCGCAAAAGAAGCCGGCGTTAAGCTAACGCCACAACGCGCCGGATCCATGTTTACCTGGTTCTTCAATCCGGGTCCCATCGCCGACTGGACTGAAGCAAACAAATCTGACGTAGCCGCATTCGGCCGCTTCTTCCGCAAGATGCTGGACGCCGGTATCTATCTCCCGGCTTCGCAATTTGAGGCTGCCTTCCTCAGCACGGCTCATTCCGAAGAAGACATTTCAAAGACCATCGATGCTGCTAAATCCGCATTGCGTAAATGATTGTAGTGGCGGATGCGGAAGCAGGAAGTACCCCACCGCGACAACCAGGAAATTATTGACATTTGCAAATAAAGCCGCAACAAAAGTATTCTGACTGTGCATCCAATACAAATCAGCTACCTGTGATTCCCATGAAACCGGACGTTGCCATGCTCGAAGGAAGCACGCGCCCAGGCCATGAACGCGGACTCTGGCGTTCTGGATTGGCGTCCCGTGCTGGGGCATGGCTTTGCGTTTTGCTGGTGTTCCTCACCAGCTTTGTTGCGGTCGCGCATTTTCACGCGAATGACTTAGGAAACACTGACCACTCGTGCTCACTTTGCGCTCTGGCCCATGCTGGAGTTGCGATCAATAACATCGCCGCGCCCGCGCCGATTTTTGTTCCATCGATCCTGGTTGAGACCCCCGCAATCGTCTGGCATTTCTTTCTTCCACTTTCCTCTAACTACATCCGTCCTCCGCCGCAGGCTTAGAACCGCAGGTCGGGTTCTGTCCGCGAAAAAACAATTTGGAGGATCATATGAAGGCTTTCTATGGAACGCCGCTGCGCGCGGCTTTTCTTCTTATTTCAGTATTGGCTTCAGCCCTAATCGCATCCGCACAATCTTCCGGCAACTCGACTTCGATCGGGGGAACCGTTCTTGATCCCTCGGGCGCAGTCGTGCCCGACGCCACCGTAGAAATTCGCAATCCGGTCAGCGGTTTTGACCGCAGCGTCACCACTAGCGGTTCCGGGGGATTTTTCATCCCGAATGTTCCCTTCAATCCGTATCACCTGATAGTGACTGATGCCGGCTTCTCGTCCTACGTTCACGACATCGACGTGCGGTCGTCCGTCCCTATAAACCTCACCATTAATCTGACACTCCAGACTTCGGAAACAGTTACCGTAGAAAGCGGAGCCGAAGATCTTCTGGAAAACAGCTCGACCTTTCACACCGACGTCGACAGAAATCTCTTTGACAAATTGCCACTGGAGAGTGCGTCGTCGTCGTTGAGTTCGCTGGTGACTTTATCGACGCCGGGAATTTCGGCCGACTCGAACGGCCTGTTTCACGGACTCGGCGATCACGCGGAGAATTCATTCTCGCTTGACGGCCAGCCCATCACCGATCAGCAGAGCAAAGTTTTCTCCAACCAGATTCCGCTGGATGCAGTGCAATCCACCGAGGTCATATCGGGCGCGCCGCCAGCCGAGTACGGCGACAAAACCAGCGTAGTGATTAATGTGACCACGCGCTCTGGGCAGGGAATGACCACCCCGCATGGCAGCGTCACAGCTTCTTACGGAACGTTCGGATCGTCCAATGTCGATTTCAACCTGGGATATGGCGGCAAGAACTGGGGAAACTTTATCTCCGCCAGCGGCTTGAACACTGGTCGATTTCTCGATCCGCCTGAATTCACCGTCATTCACGATAAGGGCAACCAGGAGAACGTTTTTGATCGAGTGGATTATCAAATCTCGACCGCGGATTCGGTTCACATCAATTTCGGCTTTACGCGCTCCTGGTTTCAAACTCCGAATTCTTTCGACTCACAACTGGCGACACCTTGGAACGGCGTGGTGGTGAGCAATGGGGGTCTCGATACCTACGGCAATCCCGTCGGCGCGGCCGATCAGCGTTCACAGATCAAGACTTTCAACATCGCGCCCTCGTGGACTCGCCTGATGAGCAACACCACCGTGCTCACCCTGGGCGCGTTCTTACGGCGCGACCATTACAACTACTTTCCCAGCAGTGACCCGTTTGCTGACTTGGGCCCGACCGATCTGCAGCGTGAGAGTGTCGGCCAGGACCGTACTTTGACCAATGCCGGAGCCCGCGGGGAGTTTTCCTACGTGAAAGGCATTCACAATGTTAAAGTCGGGGCCACATATGAACAAACCTTCCTCAACGAAAATGACAACCTGGGCATCGTTGACCCGACGCTGAACCCGGTGTGCTTCAATGCCGGAGGCACTCCGAACATCAATCCCGCAATTACCGGCGCCAGTCAATGCGCGGGTGTTGGTGCAACTCCGAATCCTAACTTCAATCCCGTGCTTCTGCCTTACGATCTGACACGGGACGGCGGAGCTCTCTTTACATTCAACGGTCACACCGACGTCAAGGAACTCGGCCTGTACGCCGAAGATACGATTTCGAAGAACAACTGGACGTTCAATCTGGGAGTGCGTGGAGACCTGTACAACGGCCTGACTACGCACCGTGAGGCGGAGCCGCGGCTCGGGGTCGCGTACAACATCAAACGAACGAACACCGTTCTGCGCGCTTCGTATGCTCGCACGCTGGAAACGCCATTTAACGAAAACTTGGTGCTGGCGAGCGAGGGCTGTGCTAACCCGGTGCTGAATCCGCTGCTGGGTTGTTTTGAATCCGGACAAATCACGCCGCTTAGCCCCGGCTGGCGCAATGAATTTCATGTCGGCTTGCAGCAGGCATTCGGCAGATACATCGTATTCTCCGGCGAATACATCTGGAAATACACGCACAACGCCTACGACTTCAGCGTGCTTGGAAATACTCCCATTACATTCCCGATTGAATGGGAACGCTCGAAAATTCCGGGTTTCGCCGGCCGAGTGAGCGTACCCAACTATCACGGATTCTCCGCGCTCATGGTTTTCTCAAGCGTGGCGGCGCGATTCTTTACTCCTCAGATCGGCGGCGCGGGAGCTGTCCCCTCGGTCGTTTTGGGAGGCGGCTCGCTTCCATTCCGGATCGACCACGACGAGAGATTCAATCAGACCACCCACTTTCAATATCAAATCGGAAAGCGGGGTCCATGGGTCGGTTTTAACTGGCGCTATGACAGCGGCCTGGTCGCCGGTCAGACCCCCTGCTATGGGGGAAATTGCGCGCAAACAACTATGCTGAACGGGCAGCCCGCGATTGCAATGACCGACTCGTTCGGCAACCCGCTCAGCCCCGATCAGCAATTCGAAGCCGGCCTGTTCTGTGGAAGCGTTCACGCCACGCCATTCGCCGGGCTCCCCAATCCGTGCCCGGTTTCGCAGTTCGGTTCCACGCTTCTGCAGATTCCGGCGCCCGGCGCCGAAAACGATGACAAGAATCCTCCGCGTATCGCGGCGAGGAACTTGTTCGACCTGGCTATTGGGCACGACAACCTGCTACACGGAGATAAATACAAAATCAGCGCGCGGCTCACGGTTGTGAACCTCGCGAATGATTATGTCCTCTATAACTTTCTCTCAACTTTCAGCGGAACGCATTACGTGACGCCAAGGACCATAACTGCTCAGGTAGGATTTAACTTCTGACACGACAAGGCGGGCCTCGCGGCCCGCCCCAACTTCCTTATGTATAAGTCGGCATTATTTTGCCTGACGGCAATTTTCGTTGTTTGCGTGGCGAACGCTCAAACCATCTCCAGTGCAGCAGACGGGCATGGCAGCATGAGCGCTGCCCACGACAAGTCGGCAAACCAAATGCAGATGCAACCACGCTCGTTTCTAGATTTCATCACCCAGCACACAACTTCCGGCACCGATTCTGAGCCCAACTCCACGCCCAGCGAAATGTTCATGTTTAGAAAGGGAAGCTGGATGCTGATGTTTCACGGCGAAGCCTTTCTGAACGAACTGCAGCAAACCGGACCACGCGGCGCCGACAAATTTTTCTCGACTAACTGGTTTATGCCGATGGTGCAACGAAAAATCGGCGCCAGCGGAACCCTCACTTTGCGGACCATGCTCAGCCTGGAGCCCGCGACCGTCAGCAATGAAAGATATCCGGAGTTATTCCAGCAGGGCGAGACCGCTTATGAACTGCCTATTGTGGATGGCCAGCACCCTCACGATTTCTTCATGGAAATCGCGGCCATGTATGACTATCGCGTGAGCGAACACACGCTGCTATCTATGTACGCTGCTCCCGTTGGCGACCCGGCTCTTGGGCCGCCGGCATACCCGCACCGCGCATCCGCGTCGGAAGATCCCATGGCTCCCTTGGGACACCATCTTCAAGACTCAACCCACATTGCCGATGACGTGATCACTGTGGGTATCACGCATGGCATCTTCCGGCTTGAGGCATCGGGTTTCCATGGGCGCGAGCCGGATGAATATCGTTGGAACATCGACACCGGCAAAATCGATTCCTGGTCGGCGCGAGTGACCGCGAATCCGCGACAGAACTGGAGCTTGCAGTATTCCATCGGCGATTTGACCAGCCCAGAATCTTTGTTTCCGAATGAAGATATCCGCCGTATGACCGCGTCGATCATCTACAACCGGCCACTTGCTAAGGGCAATTGGGCCTCGATGCTGCTATGGGGACGCAATCAGAGCCTGCAGGATGGAAACGTGGGGAACGGCTATTTGCTGGAATCGACCTTGCGGTTTCTCGACAAGAACAACGTCTGGGCGCGCATCGAAAACGCAGATCGCACCAACGAACTGCTAACCGGTGGAGCTCTCTTACCGCCGACCTTCACGGAACGTTACTTCACCCGCGTGCAAGCCTATACCGCCGGATACGACCGCGACATCGGCCACCTTCCGCATCTTTCGACCGCAGTGGGAGCGCAACTGACCTGGTACGGAGTGCCGGCAGCTTTGCAGCCCACCTATGGATCTCATCCAATCGGCGCTGTCGCGTTTTTGCGCCTGCGAGCCAAATAAGCTCGCCCTCAGGCCGCCTGCCCGGTCTTGATTGCTTCCGGCCCATTGGTTCGCGACCAGGTGTAATGAATGCGATGGATGACGGTAATCGTCGAGAGCACAGCGATAATCCACAGCACCGGCGCCATCACATTGAACAGCGCACCAATGATGACCAATACCAGGCGCTCCGGGCGCTCCATAAATCCCACCCGGCAGGATCCGATCAGTGACTCGGCGCGGGCCCGTGTGTAGCTGACCATGATGGCGCTGACCATCACGAACCCGGTCAGCACCACGTAGAAAAATCTGTCACCGCGGCCATAAAAGACCAGCAGGCCAAAAAATTGCGACGCATCGCTGTATCGGTCAATGACCGAATCAAAAAACGCCCCAAAGCGGGTCACACGGTTCTGCGCACGCGCCACTTCGCCGTCAACCAGATCGAAGAATCCCGACCCGATGATGATCAGCCCGGCGTAGAAAAACATGCGTTGCTGATTTTCGGCGGTCGCATAGCCGAATAAAAATGCCGCCCAGGCATTGACCACCAGCCCCATGAAGGTCAGCACATTAGGATTGATTTTGGTAAGTGCAAGCCAGCGGACGATTGTCTTCAGCAGAACTCCGCAGGCGCGGCCGAAAGCGCTAGTCCAGGTCATTATGTCGTGTGGGTCGGACATTCCAGTCCGACAAGATCAAGGTACCACTTCGGTTTCTTCCGCTTTTTATCCTGCCGCTGCTGAGTCATGGATCGTCATGAGACTCAGTATTTCCAACTCGCGATTGCCATTCGGTGTCACAACCATGGCGCTGTCGCCAACTTTCTTATTGAGCAGCGCCCGTCCGATCGGTGAAGTAGTTGAAATCTTCCCGACCGTCACGTCGGACTCTTCGCTGGTCACGATGTTGTACTCAATTTCTTCATTCTTGGTGCTGTCGTAAACCTTCACCGTTGAGCCCAGGCCGACTTTATCCTTGGGAATGTTGTTCATGTTGACCATGGACAAGTCCGCCAAACGTTTTCCCAGCTGGCGGACGCGCGCCTTCACGAATTCCTGGCGCTGCTTCGCCATGTGATACTCGGCGTTCTCGCTCAAATCGCCCAGGGCCGCAGCCTTTTTAATCTCTTTAGGTAGCTCGTGGATGAGTTCGTGCTCGAGCGCGTTGATCTCGTCCTGCAACTTTCTTTTGATCTGCTCGGTCATCGTGGTCGAATTATAAACCGTCTTGGGCGAATACTTTCGCGGCACGAGAGTGCCACCTTTTTGGCCCAACTTGGGCTTCCGAAAGTTCGCGGCAAAAGCCGGTTAGTAACTCTTTGGATTGAACCTTGCCGGAAGACTCACCATCCGGAAATCGCTAAACCTATGAAAATGAATAGCCTGGCGTGTTCGCAATTGTTAAACCCAAGCGCTTCAGATACAATCAATATGTATTTCGTGGGCTGTTCCCGCTATGAATCTCAACGTTAACGGCGATTTCCACATCGGTGACCGGGTCGTTTATCCCAACCATGGCGTGGGAGTTATAGAGCAGGTCGGCAGCCGTACGCTGGGGCAGCAAGTCGAGAAGTACTATCTTCTAAATATCAAATCCAGCAATCTCAAGGTTACCGTCCCCTTTCACAGCGTGGGTGCGGTCGGGCTTCGCCGCGTAGTTAGAAACGGCGAGATCCAGAAGATACTCGATTATCTCTCCGACGGAAACGGCGACAGCGCAAGTGACTGGAAAGACCGCTTCAAAGAAAATTCCGACCGCATGCGTACCGGATCGTTGCTGGAAGTGGCGGCGGTGCTGAAGAGCTTGTTGGTCCTTAAGGAAGCCAAGGGCCTATCTTTCCGCGAGAAGAAAATGCTGGAGCGCGCCCGCTATCTTCTGGTGAGCGAGCTTGCCATGGCGAGAAACACCGAGGAAGCTAACGTGGAAGAGATCCTCGACAAAGCCCTCTCCAAGACCAACCTGAAATTCCCTGACGCCGCCGAACTTCAAGCCTGATCAACTCTTTTTTCAAGCTCTCCGTTAGGTTGATCTCCGCCTAGCCACGCTCCCAAGGGTTTCAGCGGTTCAATGTGGTCAAACACGATTTTCATTCCCGCAGTTATCGGAACCGCCAGAATAAGTCCCACCGCCCCCCACAGCCATCCCCAGAGCAATAAAGCCAGGGTGACGGTCAGCGGGTTCAGCCGCAGCCGGCTTCCGAGGATCTTTGGATAAAGCACGTTAATGGAAATGACGTGAAGCGAGAACACGGCCAGCACGATCCAAATAATCTTCGCCACAGTGAGTTGGCCGATGCCGAGAAATATCGGCGGCAGCAGAGCGATCAAAACTCCAAGGTATGGAACCAGGCTCAAAAACCCGCTCGCAAATCCCGCGAAATAAAAATATGGGATGTGCAGAAATCCGAAGATCACCGTGCTCAGGGCACCAATAATCAGGCCGATGACCAAATTGCCGACCATGAAGTTTCGGATCATGCCCGAAATCAGGCCCATCGTCACGTAAGCGGGGCGCCGGTTCTCCGTAGACACCAGCCCCAGAGTCGCTTTGCGGGCGTGCTCCTGCCAGGTCAGCATGAAGAAGACCAGGAATGGAACAAACGACGACGCCAGCACCACTTCCGAGACCGACCCAAAGCCGCGGGAGAGCAGGTCGGCCCAGCTGGTGGTTTGCTGGACTCTAACCGTTCCTTTTTCCTGGGCTGGATTCAGGTCGGCGATCTTTTGCGCCTTGCGGGTTATTTTTGCGAAATCCTGCTTGATCTCTACCGAGTGCCTCGGCAACTCCTCTAAAAGGCCCGAAACCTTATTGATTCCAATGTAAGCCAGTCCGACCAATGCCGCGCATGTAAGTACCACGGCTGTTCCGGCGGCAAAAGCGCGCGACATCCGCATCCGAGTGAACACATCGACCACGGGATCGAGAACGAATGCGAAAAGCATTGACACCAAAATCACCGCCAGCGGTTCCTCTGCGAAGTAAAAGAAGGCGAGGATCGCCCCGACGCCGAGCAGATTTAGTGCCCAGCTCTTGCTGCTGGGGCGAGGATGCGCAATGTTGGCTCCGCTAGGCGGCGGCGCCGGGCCCTCCTTCTTCAATTCCAGCTTGTCTTCAATGTTGCTGATTGTTTGGGCCATATAATCGCTGCATGGATCACGGCCGCCCCATGCCACCGCTAAAGCCGCGAGTCTTGGGCTTAGATGTCGGTTCGAGGAGGATTGGGGTAGCTATTTCTGATCCGCTGGGCCTTACTGCACAAGGTTTGCCAACCCTACAAAGGCAGAACAAGCGACTGGATTTTGAGCATCTTGCAAAGGTAGTCAGCGACTATCAGATCTCTGAAATCGTGGTGGGCTACCCGCTTCGGCTGAGCGGGGCGGAAGGCATTCAGTCGGGGAAGATGCAGCTCTTCGCCGAGGAATTACGCAAAAAGTTTGGACTGCCAGTCCATCTCTGGGACGAACGCCTCACCTCTACCCAAGCCAACCGCCTGCTCCGCGAAACGGATCTCTCTATCAAAAAACGTGGCGAGGCGGTTGACCGCATGGCGGCCATTCTCATTCTGCAGAACTGGATGGAGGCCAGGGGCTGCGTCTAGCCGTGAGCTCTGAGTTTTCTCTGCGAGCTCTGCGGGTTTTCTCCGCGACCTCTGCGTTAAAAGCTTTTGCCGTTTTGCCTGTAAACAACCCCATCCTTCATCACAAACTGCACATTCTCCAGAATACTGATATCTTTCAGCGGATCGCCCTCAACCGCAACCACGTCGGCATACTTTCCCGGCTTGATCGACCCAAACTGGCTGCTTCGCCCGATCAAATCCGCCGCCGCCGAGGTCGCTGATTGGATCGCCTGCATCGGCGTCATTCCATACTTCACCATGAAAGCAAACTGCTTCGCCGATGTTCCGTAGGCGCAGACGCCCGCGTCCGTTCCAAAGGCCAGCTTCACTCCCGCTTTAACCGCTTTGCGGAAATTCTCGCGCTGCGCTTCGCCAAGCTCCCGATCGTGCTCCAGGAAATCCGCCGGCATGGTCCCTTTCTTTCCATCGGCCTGGATGCATTCGTCGTCGTAAATATCCATCACCAGATACGTGCCGTGCTGCTTGGCGAGCGCAATGCCTTCATCATCGATAAGCGTCGCATGCTCGACCGAAGCCACTCCGGCGCGAATCGCGTTCTTAATCCCCTCCGTCGCGTGCGCGTGCGCTGCAACTCGCAAACCAAAGTGGCTGGCTTCATCAACCGCAGCCTGCAATTCTTCCGGCGTGAACTCCTCCGACTTCGGATTGCTGCCATGGGTCAGCACCGCTCCTGTCGACAGCACCTTAATGTGGTCTGCCCCCTGGCTGACCAGCAAGCGCACCTTCTGGCGCACCTCCCATGGGCTGTTGGCCTCGCCGTAATGAAAGTCCCATGGCAGTTGAATGTCAGGAGCCATTCCAGTCATCGCGCCGGCGCCGCCGGTTATCGTGATGTAGGCTCCGGCGACGTACATACGCGGCCCGATCACATCGCCGCGATTGATGGCATCGCGCAGCGCAACATCATTCAAAGCCCGATACACTCCGACGTCGCGAACAGTAGTGAATCCTGACTCCAGCATAGCCCGCGCATTAGGCACCGATTCCAGCACGCTCTGCGACGCCGATTTCCTCAACTGAAATAACGGATCACCTTCACCGTATTTTCCGTCGGCCAAGTGAGTGTGACAGTCAATTAATCCCGGCAGCACCGTCATCTTCGATAGATCGATCACATTAGCATTCTGCGGAATCGCGAGTCCTGAACCCACGGCTTCAATCTTGTTGGCGCGTATCACGATGATCTGGTCCGCCAGCACCACACCTCTATCCGGATCGATCAGTCTTCCCGCCCTGATCACCGTTACTTGGGCAATCGCTGTAGTGCATGCAAGAAGAAAAATAATTCGCAGAAAATTTTTCAAGTCAGGCTCCGGTCAAGAAGTAATAGCAGCGCATTCTACAACGGCGGGTCCGAGTCGCGTGCTACTCTCGATTCTTAAATTCAAATGCCTGCCTCCGCTCAACTCGCTTCGGTCCTCTACGCGCTCGGTGCATTTCTCAGCTGGGGCATCAGCGACTTCGTCGGCGGATACACCGCCCGGCGATTTAATTCTTTTTACTTGGCGGCGCTGGGGCATTTGAGCGGCACAACATTAATGGTGTGCCTGGCGCTGGCAAATCATGAAACCCTCCCGGCTTTGTCACATCTGCGATGGGCCTTTGCCGCTGGGGCCTGCGGCGGAGTCGCGCTGGCGCTGTTTTATCGCGCGCTCTCGCAGGGCAACATGGGATTGGCGGCGCCGGTTTCAGCTGTCCTCGGAGCGGCCATTCCGGTTGCGTTCGGAATATTTACCGAAGGGCTGCCCAAAGCCTTGCCCGTTGCAGGATTTGGTTTTGCGCTGGTGGGCATCTGGTTGGTCTCGCGCCCGGAAGATGGGCGTCGCCCAGAGGGTCTGGCTTTGGCCATGATTTCCGGAGTCGGCTTTGCGCTGTTCTTCATATTTGTTAAACAGGCGGGAAGCGGATCCGCGCTATGGATTGCAGCGGGCTCGCGCGGCGCGTCGCTGGTTGCGACCGGTCTTATCACTCTGGTCGGGCGAAAGTTCACGCCCGCATATCCGGCCGGGTTCGGATTAGGCTTGCTGGCCGGGTGCATCGACGTGACCGGAACCTTTCTCTTCATCCACGCCAGCCAGTTGGGCCGTCTGGACACGGCCGTGATTTTGAGTTCGCTCTACCCCGCGCTGACCGTCATCCTTGCCCGCATCTTTTTGGGCGAGCACTTTACTCGCTGGCGAACAGTTGGCATGATTGCAGCGCTCGTAGCCGTGCCGATGATTGCGGCGGGATGAGTAGTTGCCGACTGGCTCAATGGCCGGACGAAGGCGCGGGCTGCATGGTTCTGTGTAGTCATTCTGGGCTGAGCTAAAGGGCCACGGGTCTACAGAGACTTATGTAGCCATTCTGGCGGAGTCGGAGGTCGTCAATCGCCGATTACTCTCCAAACTCTGTCATCCCGAGCGGAGCATGAGTGAAGCAAAGCGTAACTCATGCGAAGTCGAGGGACCTGCTTTTTCTTCGTACCACCCGCGTACGCCACCGTAGAAGTGCGGCCATTCATGGCGCGTACCCTCACGCTATTTTGAAACGGGCTTCAGCCCGAAGCGAAGCTGTTAACATCCACTCGTGGCCCTCGTTGAAATCCGTAATCTGACCAAGACTTTCCCGCAAGGAGAGTCCGCATTCAGCGCCCGCAAGGCCGAAGTGCACGCGGTGGACGATGTATCTCTCAACATTGAAGCCGGCGAAACTCTGGGGCTGGTGGGCGAATCCGGTTCCGGCAAAAGCACCCTGGGTCGGCTTGCGCTTCGACTGATCGAGCCAACGTCTGGCAGTGTGCGCTTCGACGGCCACGACTTGTTCCGCGCGAGGGACAGCGAACTGCGCCACCTGCGCCGCCACATGCAAATTATTTTTCAGGACCCCTTCAGCTCGCTCGATCCCCGCATGCGAGTGGAAGATTTGGTCGCCGAGCCACTGGTGATTCACAAGGCCAGCATGGGCGAGGGCGCCCGCGCCTCCACAAACTTAGCTTATGGGGGTACGGGCGTCCCCGCCCGCACGAAGCCTGCGATGAAGACCCAAGTCTCCGGCCTCCTCAAAGCCGTCGGCCTCGATTCCTCCGCCATGCCGCGCTTCCCCCACGAATTCAGCGGAGGCCAGCGCCAGCGCATCGTGATCGCCCGCGCCTTAGCTCTGCGTCCCAAGTTCATTGTTTGCGACGAGCCGGTCTCCGCGCTCGACGTCAGCGTCGGCGCGCAAATTGTGAATCTACTGGCGCAATTGCAGCGCGACTTCGGTTTGACTTATTTATTCATCTCACACTCAATGCCGGTCGTGCGTTATCTTTCAACGCGCATTGCGGTGATGTATCGCGGAAAAATTGTGGAGGTCAATTCGACGGATCAGATCACACAAAATCCGCAGCATTCGTATACCAAAACTCTGCTCGCCGCCACCCCGGAAATCGCAGTTTGACCAGAGTATCTTCTATTTCCTTGAACACAACGATCTCCAACCTGCACAACTGAACTCCCAGAGGCGGGTTTACTCTGTGGCATTTCTCTGTGAACCTCAGTGTTCTCTATGGTGAAAGATTTTAAAAGCATCAACCACAGAGGAATTCGCAAAAGAGTTACGCGGGGTTCTACCTTCGTGAATCTTCGTGTCCTTCATGGTTTGTGAATTTGACGTACCTCCGCCCATTCGACACCAAACATCTTCTCGGTTTATCCTTCAACCGCCAATAGGAGGACACATGAAGCTCGCAATTCTGATCTTGACTCTCGCATCGGCCGCCGCTGCCCAAACCAAATCGCCGGTCTCTGACGCTCTGCGCCAGATGCTTGGCGGTCGCGAAAAGAACACTGTCGCCGCCTTCGAAGAGATGCCGGCCGACAAATATGATTACAAGCCCACTGCCGACCAGATGACGTTCGGCCATCTGGCTGCGCACATTGCAGAGGCAAATTATTATTTTTGCTCGAACACCGGCGATGTGCCCGAACCGAAGGTCGAAGAATTGAAAGGCACGGAAGGCAAAGACAAGCTGGTCGGGGCGATGAAAGCTTCCTTCGAGTTCTGCCACACCGCACTCGAGAAAGCCGACGACGCCAAGTTGAGCGGCGACATTAAGTGGTTTGATGGCAAACCCAAATCGCGCGCCTGGGCGGCATTGGGACTCGCCAGCAGCTGGGCCGATCACTACGGCGCGGCCGCAATGTATCTTCGCTTAAACGGGCTGCTGCCGCCGACCGCAAAGAAATAGTCGTGTTCATGTGGGGGCGGGCGTTCACGCCCGCCTCAATTTCGCTGTACCCATGACGACCGAGCTCGTCTTCTATCCTGTCTTTCCGCCCGACCGTAAACGCTGCCTTGCACTTTCCCGCCGCCGGAGCATGGGCGGTAAGTTATACTTCTCCGACTAGGTAGGCTCGAACCGCACCGGAATTCCCATGGCGATCGGTCTCCGCACCGAGGACTTGCGCAAAATCTATAACTCCGCGCCGCCTTTTGCGGCCGGGGGAGTCGGAGTTCCGCGCGCGAGCGCGTCCGGCGACAAACCCGCTAAGCAGGCGAAGCCGCAGATCGTGGCTCTCGATGGTATTTCTCTGCAAGTGGAAGCCGGCGAAATCTTCGGCCTGCTCGGTCCCAATGGTGCCGGGAAATCCACCACCGTGGGAGTGCTTACCACCCGTGTTCGGCCAACCGGCGGACAAGCCTGGATCGGCGACCACGATGTCTGGAAAGATCAGGCTGTGGTCAAACGGCTGATCGGCGTCGTGCCGCAACGTCCCAATCTTGATTTCTCCTTGACCGCGGCCGAAATCCTCACCTTCCACGGCGCGTATTTCGGACTCACCAGCAAAGACCGCAACCAGCGCGCCGGCGAACTGCTGGAAAAATTCAAGCTCACCGACCGCGCTAATCAAATGGTGCGCGGATTTTCCGGCGGCATGATGCAGCGCCTTTCCATCGCCCGCGCCATGATGCACGACCCGCAGGTTTTATTTCTCGATGAGCCGAGCGCTGGGCTCGATCCGCAGACGCGCATTTTGCTGTGGGAGATCATTCGCGAGTACAACCAGGCCGGCAAAACTATTCTGCTAACCACGCATTACATGGAAGAAGCCGACGCGCTCTGCAATCGTCTGGCAATCATCGATCATGGCAAAGTGATAGCCGTCGACTCGCCTGCAGGATTGAAGAGTTCAATCCCAGGTGCCTTCGTGTTACGTTTGCGCTTCGCCAAACACACTCCCGGCCTTCTGCTCGGACTACAGTCGCTCTCCGGCGTCCGCGAAGTTCGGTCGCAAGACACCACCGGCGCCGACGTTTACGCCGATCGCGGCGGCTCGCTGATTCCCGAGATTGCAAGCCTTGCGAGCACTACAGGCGCGGAGCTGATGGACGTTCACATCTCCGAGCCAAGTCTCGAGAATTTATTTCTGCATCACACCGGAAGGAGCCTGCGCGATTGAACTGGAAAACTTTTGGCGCTCTGCTCGCCCGCGATGCTCACGTTGCTAAACGCAATGCGATCCAGCTGTTCCTGCAGACCTTCCTGCAGCCGCTGATGTTCGTCTTCATCTTCGGACGGGTGATGGTGCGCAGCGGCTACATGCCGGCGTCGTACAAATCGTTACTGCTGCCAGGAATCATGGCCATCAGCATGGTGTTCACCGGAATCTGGGCGGTGGCCATGCCGCTCATCGCCGAATTTCAATGGACAAAAGAAATCGAAGACCGCCTGCTGGCCCCGATCGGAACCATCTGGCTCGCCATCGAGAAAATTTTGTTCGGAATGATTCAGGCCATAGTCGCCGGTCTGATCGTGCTGCCATTAGGGTGGCTTTTGCTTCGGCCGATCGATATCAATGTTCATGCAACGCTGATGTTCGCAGGGGTTACCATCCTTGTCGCCGCATTTTCCGCCTGTGGAGGTCTGGCGCTCGGCTGCACCGTGAATCAGCAGCACATCGGTTTGATGTTCAGCATGGTTCTCACCCCCATGATCTTCTTCGGCTGCACTTACTACCCGTGGAGCGCGCTCAATGCGTTTCCGATTTTGCAGAAAGCGGTCCTCATCAACCCACTGGTTTACGCCAGCGAAGGCCTGCGCGCAGCGTTGGTGCCGGGCTTCCCGCACCTCGCAATCACCGCAGTATACGGCGGCCTCGCATTCTTCGATCTCCTGCTGCTGGTCCTAGGCCTGCGCCAGTTCGACAAAAAGGCCATCGGTTGAAACGCGTGGGGCAGGCATGTGTGGGGCGGGCGCCCTCGCCCGCCGAGACCCCCTGAATGGCAAATGTCCTCTTAGTTCACTGGAACGAATCAGAAGCCAAAGAACGTGCACGCGCACTCAAAGCGTTCGGATACAAACCTAAAATCCTGTGCGATCCCGAAAAGCACAGCCTGGCAGAAATTCGCGAACACCCGCCTGAGCTTTTCCTCATCGATCTCAGTCGCCTTCCATCACACGGCCGCGAAATAGCTGGACATTTTCGCCGGGCCAAGGCGACCCGAAACGTGCCTATCCTCTTCGTCGGCGGAGACTCGGAGCGCGTGAAGACCGCCCGCAAACTCATACCTGACGCCGAGTTCGCGGCGTGGGACGAAATCAGATCGGCCATCAAACTGGCGATCAAGAATGCGCCGCGAAACCCAGCCGTTCCCAGCACAATGGCGAGTTACTCCGCCTCAGTATTGCCCAAGAAACTCGGCATCCGCGACAACTGCTCGATCATGCTCATCAATCCGCCGAATCGCTTTGAGCGAAAACTCGACCCGCTGCCCGCCTACACAAAAATAACCGACGATCCGAAAGATGCGAACGTCGCCATTCTTTTCGCGCTGTCGCAAACGGAACTGGCGCGCGACTTTCGTCCGCTGGCAAAAGACCTGCCTGAAAAAACTGCACTGTGGATCGCGTGGCCAAAGAAAACTTCGGGAGTAAAGACCGATCTCGACGGAAACATTGTGCGCGAATTCGGCCTCGACGCTGGCTGGGTGGACTACAAAGTCTGCGCAATTGATGAGACCTGGTCAGGCCTGTGCTTCGCCAGAAGAAAATCCCCCATTGACAATACATTCCTTATAAGCTATATTCCTTAGGTGGAATGGCAGGTCGAATACACCGAGGAATTCGACGCCTGGTGGGCTGAGCTGTCTGAAGATGAGCAGGTCGTAGTCGCGGCTAAGGTCGAACTTCTGCAAAAGTTCGGCCCCAGCCTGCCGCGTCCTCACTCAGATGTAATCGTCACCTCCCGGCATTCCAACATGAAGGAACTTCGCGGTAAGGCAGGCGAGAGCGTGCTGCGCGTCCTTTACGCGTTCGACCCGCGACGCACGGCGATTCTATTGATTGGCGGTAATAAATCGGGGAACGAGCGCTCGTATGAGGAATTCGTTCCGATTGCCGACCGCCTGTTCGATCAGCACTTGGCCGCTCTGAAGAAGGAAACCCGGAGGAAAAAGTAAATGCCAAAGAACTTCAATCATCTTCGCGACAAGCTGCCCCCGGCCGCCCGTGACCGCTCCCACCGCTTGGCCCTTAAGTATGAGGCAGAGATGGCCCTCGACGAATTGCGCGTTGCGCGTGATCTGACCCAGGAGCACCTCGCGCAACTATTAGGAATCAAACAGGCGGCAGTCTCCAAGATGGAGCGCCGCGCTGACATGTACATCAGCACCCTGCAATCCATGGTCCGCGCCATGGGCGGGGATCTAAAGATCGAAGCCGTCTTCCCGGAGGGGAAGGTAAACATCAATCAGTTTCGCAAATTGAAGAAAAAGGCAGCCGCCGGATGAAATGTGCGGCCACGTTTCAAATCATCGGGGTTAGCTTTAATGCTCATTCGCGGAATTACAAAATCTGCGATTGATGAGACACGGGTCGGCACATGTTCCGCCAGAAGGAAGTAACAAATCATGAACAAAGCAACACGACAACTCAGAGTGATACAAGCTGTCTGCATCGGGGCCGTAGTCGCATGCGGCGCTCTAGCTTATTTTGGAACGAACAGGACGCGGCGCCCTGGATTGCCAACTGAACTGTGCATTTCTCTTGCCGCAGTATGGTCTACTGTCGGAGGATTCACAGTCCAGCGTAAACTGGGGTCCAAACAGGTCGCCCGTCAACGAACCACGGCCAAGAGCACACCTTTCACGCGCTGGAGAGCGGGCAACATAATTCGCCTCTGGACTGCTGCATCGGTCGGCGTGTGGGCTCTTGTTCTCGCTGAATTTGGGGCTTCGCGAGTTCTTCCGAATGTATTCTTTGCGATTGCCCTGTTACTTCTCGTTCTCTGGACACCGGGAATCGTTCCAACCGATATGCCTACTGAATAGAAACTTCTATTCGATCTGCACCAATTCGCTAGGTTGCGAGGCTTCTGCTGGCGCCGGCCTTTGCGGGTCCCTCCACCCATCGACCACCGAAACCTGGTGTACACACGAAACCGTGCAGTGCGGCGCGCAGCTTTTTTCGGTGAGGTATTCGCGGCGGATATCGGCAAGCGAGTATTGCTCGAGCGGGATCGCGGGATAGCCGCGCTGCTGCGAGCAATAATGCACCAAGCCGTCCTCGCAGATATACAAATAACGAGCGCCCGCGCGGCATCGCCACTGGTTCGGTTGTCCTAATGCAATGTTGTCCTGAAAAGAATTGATGCGGGTGAAGCTGCGTTTTTCGAGCGCCTTCATCTCGTGATAGACGCGGCGTTCTTCATCTGCCAGCGGCTGGAGCTGTCCCTGCCCGTCGTGAATAATTCCAACCGTCGAGCTGAAGCCAAGCTCCAGCGCGCGCTTGCCGATGGTGAGCGCATCCTGCGGATTGCATACCCCGCCGCCGACCACAGAATTTATATTCACGTGAAAGTCGGCATGCTCGGCCAGCATCTGCAATTTCTTGTCAAGCACTTTCAGGCTCTTCTTCGAAACGTCGTCCGGATTGACGTTATCGATTGAAATCTGCAGCCACTCCAGGCCGGCGTCATTCAGCCGCTTAATACGCTCCGGCACGATCAGGTAACCGTTGGTGATCATGCCCGCAACCATTCCGTTGCGGCGAATCCGCCCGATGATGTCATCCAGCTCGGGATGTAGCAGTGGCTCGCCCCCGCTGATGGTGATCACGGATGTCTTCAACTCAGCCAGCTTGTCGACGCGCTTAAACATCGTCTCAAGCGGCACCGGCTTCGAAACATCGTCGTATTCATTGCAATATTTGCAGGCCAGATTGCAGCGCCGCATGGGAATGATATGCGCCAGCAAAGGATGGTCGGTCGAGACCAGCGCGCCCAGAATTTTGCCCACCCCCCGCACAGTTCGCGAGGCAGCCTTCATCTTCCGGCGCAATTTGGTTCGGTTACTTGGCATGGATGATTGTAATTATTAGACCACAGGCGGAAGCTAAGTGCATCATTCTGAACAGCGTATGCTGGGTTTTGCCGTGCCAATAGTGATCAAGGCACATCGGCTGGGATCAGCGTCCGACCCACACATTCACACCACTTCAATTTTTTCATCTTCCAGCTTCTTGTCATTCTCATCCCTGCCCGTCAGCTCGAACGAATTGGTCAGCACGGCTCTGCCTTTTTCAACGCTGGTAATCACATAGGAACAACTCAGCCAGTGCGCTTCGGCCAGGTCGGTTTGTGACCACTGTGCCGGGTGGTCGGGATGCGAATGATAAAAGCCGATGATGTCCTCTCCGCGTTGCCGGCCCTCGCGTTGAATGCGCACCAGTTCTTTGGGATCGATGTTGTAACGGTTCTGCGGCGAGTCGGTGCGGGTGTTTCCGGCGCGCGCGATGGAAGTGACGACACGGGTGCCGTCGTCGTTCATGCGCCCCAGCAGCACCCCGCAGCACTCATGCGGATACGTCTCCTCGCCATGGCGGCGAAGTGCGTCGTAGTGAGATTGGCCGAGTTTCAACATCAGCTGTTAGCTCTTAGCCTTTAGCTGTTAGCTGAACCGGTTTTGGTTTGGCTAAAAGCTAAGAGCTAATAGCTAAAAGCTGCCTTCCGTCCAAAATCTCTCGCTCAAATATTTGTCGCCGGAGTCAGGAAAGATAGTGACCATCATTGCTTCTTCATCTCTCCGCAGTCGCCGCGCAACCTGCAGGCACCCTGCGATGGCCGCGCCCGCGGAGATTCCCAGCAGCAAGCCTTCTTCACGCGAGGCCCGAATGGCGTACGCGTAAGCGTCTTCTGTGGCAATTTCAATGTCTTCGTCCGCCAGTTTGGGATCGTAAATCTTGGGCACGATGGCGCTGGCCATGTGCTTCGCCCCCTCAATACCATGGAACGGCGAATCCGGTTGCAGGGAAATGCAGCGAATGCTCGGGTTCAGTTCTTTCAACCGGCGCGACGTGCCCATGAACGTGCCACTGGTGCCAAGCATGGCTACAAAGTGCGTGACCCGTCCTTCCGTTTGTTGCCAGATTTCTTCGGCGGTGCCATGGTAGTGAGCCTGCCAGTTGGCCGGGTTCGAATACTGGTCGGCATAAAAATATTTTTCCGGATCGCGGGCATAGAGTTCACGAGCCGTAGTGATCGCTCCATCAGAACCGTCGGCTGGATCGGTGTAGATGATGTTTGCGCCGTAAGCGAATAGAATGCGCTTGCGCTCCACCGAAACATTTTCCGGCATGCACAGCGTGACCGGGAACCCGTCAGCGGCTCCGATCATCGCATAAGCAATTCCGGTGTTGCCGCTAGTGGAATCGAGCAAAGTCTTACCGGCAGAAAATTTTCCGCTGCGCCGTCCTTCCTTCACGATGTTGAAGGCAGCACGGTCTTTCACCGATCCACCGGGGTTGTACCACTCGGCTTTCCCGAGAAGTTGTACGTTGGGCAGGTCGCGCGTAATGCGCTCCAGTCGCAGCAAAGGCGTGTTGCCGATGCGCTCCAAGCTTCGTTGCCCCAGACTGCTCTGACCAAGCTTGGAGCGGCCAATTGCCGTCTCGGGTTCGTCGAATTTGACAGTTGAAGGGCGCATGCACTTGTGACTAACGTAATGTCGCCGAGAATACAAATCGGCGGCTAGTCGTTAGATTATAGAGGAGCACTCTGGGATACAGTGGTTTGGGTATGCGTCCGCGCAGCGGGTAGCGCATCTAAAGATTGAAGGCAAGCTTTTTGCTATTAGCTCTTAGCCTTTTGCTAAAGCGATTTTGTTTTGGCCAAAGGCTAAGAGCTAAAGGCTAAAAGCTAGCCGCTAGGAGCTGAATTTAATGGCAACCACCGTTGAGCAACGCACATACGAAGACGCAGTCCAGTGGCTTCGCGATCATGGCTTCGATCTGATCGACGCCCCTGGCAGACCCGGACGCGTGTTCGTTAGGAAATACAACGTCTCCGCCGCGATTGAGAAAGATGGCGAGGACGGCGTGAAGATTTTCGCCTATCCTGGCTATGTGATCAACGGCGAGATGTCTAAACTTATCAACCGCGGCTACCAGCAGGTGCTGAAGACCTCGAAGACCGAAGTGGCGGCCACCGCCGATCACTTGAAAGCTCTGCAGCAGTTCAGCGAAGAATTGAAAGAAGCTCTGGGCTTACCCAGCCTGTACAACGAATCACTCGGCACAGTCAGCGAGGCTTATCAATATGACCGCGTGGTCGGTCGCGACAAACCTGCCACCGAACGTCCGAAGCGACCGTGGGAAAAAATCCGGCTTGGCAAGAAGAAGGACCGCGCTTAATAGCGCGCATTCGGTCCAAAACCCCTGATCTCAATTAGCTGTATGCGTTGCTGTTTGGTCTCTTCTCTGGCAGGCAAGCGCAGGCTCCCACGAATAGCGCTGATCCCGGAAGCACGGTCCAGTCGAGCATAGAAAGTCCCAAATACAGTAGGTGATGACTAATGAAACTGTTGCGTTGGACCAGCCCCACGGGAAAAAAAAGGCAGAACGATCCAACCATGATGATTGCGGGAAAGATGCCAGCAACCAAACAAGTTAACCTTTTGGCTCCCGCACGGCGCGACAAATAGGCGCCCGTCGCGCCGCAAATCGGCAACTGCATCAACCATCGAAGGTCGACGCCCAGCGCTTCTCCTTGCACCCAAAAAATCTTCGGCTGAAAAGAAGAAACTTGCTGCAGAATCGCGAGCAAAATGGAAGCCGCTGCCAACGTCACTAGCCCTGGCAGCCATAAAGTTTTTGTTCGATAGTTCATAAGACCTTCCTTTGTGCGCTCAACTGTTCGGACAATTTTCTCTGCTTCTGCTACTTGTCTCGTACAGACCTGAAACGCCATTGAGTCGGACATGCCCTGAGTTCGGCACTCTGCGTAGATATCCTCCAGGTGAGCCGCAACTTCGGCAATCACTTCTTCACTCTGCTCTGGCTCGAGGCCGAGGGTTCGTAGATTCTTGCTGACCACTCCCTTCCAATCATGCATGATTAAACCCCGCTAGGCCGTCGAGCGCATGAAAGAAGCGTAGCCATTCCCGCCGCAGCGGGGCCAATTCCTTTTTCCCCGCAGGAGTCAGGGAATAATATCGACGGTCGCGCCCAGCCGGATTGCTCTCCCACCGCGCTTTTACGCAACCCCGTTGTTCCAGGTCGTAGAGCATGGGGTACAACGATGCCATGGTGAATCGTAGTGCGCCGCCGCTTCGCTCCTCAATACGCTTGGCTATTTCGAAGCCATACAGGGGTTCTTCGTTCAACAGCGCCAAGACCGCCAATTCGGCACTTCCGCGCGCAATATTCGATGAAACGTGGTCTGTCATTGCAATATAGGAATCCTATATTGCTTCGGGTGGACGATCAACAGCACGAAGGTACTACGGCCTCGTAGAGAATTCGGTTACTGGTCTGAACTGAACCAGCGCTCGACAGCTTCCAACTCGGTAGTCCTGCGATAATTCGGCAGGCTCTCAACGAATACTCTTCCGTATTGTTTCTTAAGAATGCGATTGTCCAAGAGCGCCAGCAGTCCACGATCATGCAAGGACCGAATCAGCCGCCCGAATCCCTGCTTTAACGTAATCACCGCCGCCGGTACCTGGTATTGAAAAAACGCATTCCCCCCTTCCGCGTCAACCGCCTTCACTCGCGCCGCGACCACCGGATCCGAAGGCACGGCGAACGGCAGGCGATCGATAATCACGCAACTGAGCTGCTCGCCTTGCACGTCAACCCCCTGCCAAAAAGAAGACGTCGCAAACAGCACGCAATTCGGCGTGATGCGGAACTCCTCGAGTAGCGCGCTCTTCGGCGCATCGCCTTGCAAAAGCATTGGGAACTCAACTTCGCCCAACAATCTTTGATAAATATCGCGCATCTGCGCGTAACTGGTGAATAGAACAAAAGACCGCCCGCGAGTAATCTCCAGCAGTTTGCGAATGCGGTCGGCAGCTTTTACGGAAAACTGCGGGGTTCGCGGATCGGGCAAATCCGGCGGAACATACAAAATCGCCTGGTTCGGATAATCAAAGTGCGAAGGCAGCACCAGATCTTTCGCGTGCTCGATTCCCAGCCGCTGGCGAATGTAATCGAAGCCTCCGCCCACCGCCAGCGTGGCCGAAGTCAGCACCACGGTATCGAGCTTCGACCACAGGCATTCGCGCAACACTGGGCCGACATCGATCGGCGTAGCCTGCAGCGACACATTCAACTTTTCGCGGCCAGTGCGTCGCCGTTCGATCCAAAAAACCGTGTTGCGGTCTTCCGATTCCATCGCAAAACCGAGCTGCACCTGCAGTTCCTGCGCCCGCCGTGAGAAGGCAAAAACTTCTTCCGGCTTCGACGGCAAGTTTTCCAACTCTGCTCCGATGTGGGTCAGCGACCGCTGCAGCCCGAGAAATTCTTCGCCATTTTCTTCGAGAAATTCGCGGCGGTTTTCAAACGCGAATCTCCCTTCGCCCTCGGGCAGCAACGAAAAGAAAAACGCCGAGCGCTCACGCAAGCTCTTGATCGCTCCCGAAAGCCCGCTGGTGTACACCCGATTTCTCTGCAGCGAGGCCTCAACATCCCGGCACAGTTCTTCCAGCCGCGCCGCGCTGACCGAAATTCCAAAATAATTTCCGGCAACGTCCTCGAGCTCATGCGCCTCGTCGAAGATCACCGCGCCAGCCTCAGGAAGAATCCCGGCATCGGGCGCGCCGTCCGCCTGCTGCTTGATGGCAAGGTCGGCGAAAAACAGATGATGATTGACGATGATGATGTCGCTTTCCATCGCCCGGCGATGCATCTCGGTGACGAAACACTTGTCCCACGCGCTGCACTTCTGCCCGAGACAGGTGTCCGCTCGCGCATCGAGTTTGTGCCACAGCGCGCTGGCCTCGGGCAGTGACGCCAACTCCGATCGATCTCCACTGGCGGTGTTCTCTTCCCACGCCGCAATCGCCCGGTACTGCTCGATCTCATCAAGCCCGTTCAGCACTGGCTGTCCGGTCAGGTCGTAAAGTTTTTTCCGGCACAAATAATTATTGCGCCCCTTCATGTAGCAGACGCTGATCTTGCGATTGCCGTCGGGATATAGCGCCTGTTGGAGAAACGGAACGTCTTTGTGGAAAAGCTGTTCCTGCAGATTCTTGGTTCCGGTGGAAATGATCACGCGTTTACCCGATCGGATCACCGGCATCAGATAAGCCAGCGTCTTGCCGGTTCCCGTGCCGGCTTCAACGATCAGGTGCCGTCGTTCTTCGAGCGCCTGTTCGACCGCTTGCGCCATCTGCAACTGCCCGCGCCGAAATTCATACGCAGGATGCGTCTGCGACAGCACTCCGCCAGGTCCAAAAAACTGGTTGAGCGAAGGGCTGCCTTTAGGAATGGCGACAGCGGGCTGAGAACCGGCAGGCACGGAGTCTCTATAATAGCTGCGAGCCCACAAATCAGCACAGGCCACGTAAGGACGGGCGCATCGGCACCGGCCATGTGGGGACGGGCGCTCGCGCCCCGTCCGGTCGAGCCATGCTCGACGAAGTTTTCAATACTCAATGAGCAATTTCCCTCTCATCGCCATCGTCGGCCGACCCAATGTCGGCAAATCCACGCTGTTCAATCGTCTTGTCGGTTCGCGCCGCGCCATCGTCGGCGACGAGCCGGGCATTACCCGCGATCGTTTATATGGCGAAGCCCACTGGCGCGGATATGACTTCCGCATCGTCGACACCGGCGGCATCCTTCCCGAGGACAAGGATTTCATCCCCTCCGAAATTTTCCGCCAGGCGCGGGTTGCACTCGATGAAGCCGCTGCGATCGTGATGGTGGTCGATGCCAGAACAGAGTTGGCTGCCCCTGATCTCGAGCTGGGGCGATTGCTGCGGAAAACCGGGAAGCCACTGTTCGTGGCGGCGAATAAAGTCGATTCCGACAAACAGTCAACTCTCGCCGACGATCTCCATCGTCTGGGTATCCGCGAGATCGTTTCTATTTCCGCCGAACACGGGCGCGGTGTCGACGACCTGCTGGATGCAGTCCTCGCGGCGGTGTCAGAAAAAGCTTTAACCACAGAGAACACAGAGGGAAAAGCCACAGAGAGAAAATTGAAAGTGGGAAAATCAACGGAGGGCTCGACACCGGGTGCCCCATCCTTCCCGCGTTCTGTGCGGGAGGGTGGGGACGTTGACTCACAGTTACCTAGCACAGACGACACAAAGGACTATCACAAGTCCAAGCCCCGGTCTCAAAGATCAACACGCAGGCGGGAAGAGAATGTCGCGCCGCCGACCGAAGGCCGAGAGCCGACGACCGACGACCCACTACCAACCCCCGACAACCGCCCGCCCTCCGAAGTCAGCGTCGCCATCATCGGCCATCCCAATGTCGGCAAGTCCACGCTGCTGAACCAGCTCACCGGCGCCGACCGATCGATCGTCTCCCCGGTCCCTGGCACCACTCGCGACGCAGTCGACGAAGTCGTCGAGCACGACGGCATGAAGTTTCGTTTCATCGATACCGCCGGAATCCGCCGCAAGGGCAAAACTCACCTGATGGCCGAGAAGCTCTCAGTGGTCATGGCGCGCAAGCACCTTGAAGCCGCCGACATTGCTCTGCTGGTCATCGACGCCACTGAAGGCGTCAGCGCACTCGACGCCGCGATCGCCGGCTATGCTCACGAGAGCGGGCGTTCGATGATTATTGTCGTGAACAAGTGGGACTTGGTCACCAGCGGTCAAAAGAAAGCGGTAAGCCAGTCCCGCACCGCACGCATTCAGGACGGCAAACGTCCCGACGACCGCGCCGCTTACGAGCAGCGCCTGCGTTATGCGCTGAAATTTCTGAATTATGCTCCGGTGCTCTTTGTCTCAGCCGCTAAGGGGAAGGGGACGGACAAGATATTCCCAACCCTCGAGAAAGTCGCCGCCGAACGCCGCAAGCGCGTGACCACGGGCGAGATGAACCGCTTCCTCAAGCACGTCGACTTCGACCGGGCCTCGGTGCCGATGCGCCAGCGAGTGAAAATTCTCTATCTGACCCAGGCAGCCGTCGCTCCGCCGACCTTCATACTGTTTACCGACCGGCAGGTAAAACTGCACTTCTCCTACCAGCGTTTTCTGGAAAACCAGATCCGAGCCGCGTTCGGCTTCGTAGGCACACCTATCTGGATTAAAGTCCGAGCCCGATAAAGGAATTGGTGAATTACCGCGGTGGTTGGCTGTTCAGCAACTGTTCCAGCCGGTTCAGCAGATATTGCGGGTCTTCTTCGCCTTTGCGTATCCAAAGGTCGGCGATACCCAGGCTCTCGTCGAGCAGCTCCCCATAGGCGGAAAGAATGATAATCGGCACCGCCGGGTTGATCTTGCGGATCTCACGCGCTACCTGAAGGCCGTTCATGTCCGCCATCCAGTAGTCGAGAATCACCGCATCCACCGTCTCAGATTTGAACGATTTGATACCTAAAGCCCCTGATTTCGCGGCTACTACCCGGTAGCCCGCCGACTCTAGCAGATGCTGCCTTAATTGGAGCGCGGTCTGCTCGTCGTCAATGCAGAGGATAGTGGCGGTTTTAGATTCCATTTCGAGGGCACGCACAAAGGCACCGCAGGGCAGCTTGGTTAGCCTGATACAGACTATGGCACGGAAGCAATACAGCAAACAATGTAGAGATTGGCCCGGACGGCACTAAGGCGCTACAGGCCCAGTTGATTCCCGAATCGCGATTTCTGGCTGGACCGCAACCTCTCGCTGCCAATCGCCTTTATGTTCAATCTGCCCTACCAGTAAATCTACCGCAATTTCTCCCATTTTGCGCAGCGGCTGTCTTATCGTCGTCAGGCTAGGATAATGGAACGCCGCCGCCGGAATGTCATCAAATCCAACCACTGACACATCCTGCGGCACCCGCAACCCTGCTTCCTGAAATGCCCTGACGGCCCCAATTGCCGAGATGTCGTTATAAGCGAATAACGCGGTGAATGGCCGTTTCTTATCGATCAATCTCTTGGCGAACGGATAACCCAGGCCCGGCGTGGAGTCGGTCGAGTCGATCTGGATCACCAGCTCCGGATCAAGTTCCAGACCGATTTCCCGCGCCACGTCTTGTACCGCTTTCCATCGACTTTCTGAGTCGGCGCTATCCGGATGCCCTTTCAGGATGGCAATCCGCCGGTGCCCCAGGTCTTTCAAGTGTTTCAGCGCTAACTCAGCCGCCCGGTGGTGATCAAGCACGATATTGGTGACGCCTTCGTTATTCATGTGTCCGGGGATAGCCACCGCCGGAACCGGCAGTGACTTCGCCAGATTAAAGTCCAGTGATATAAGCCCTTCGGCGCCTCGCTGCAACAACAGCCGGCAGTATTTGTCGAAAAGTTCCTGATTGTGGCGGTGCACCCCGGTCACGAAAAAATAATTCTTTTCCCGGGCGCTGGCTTCAATTCCGGCGATGACAGTGGAACTGTATCCATCGCCGATCTCGTGCGCGATCACCCCGATGGTAAACGTTCTCTGCTTTCGAAGAGAGCGGGCGAAAAAGTTTGGCCGGTAATCGAGCTTGCGGGCGGCCGCAATGATGCGCTCACGGGTTAGCTTGGGGATGTGCTTGGCTGACGGGGCGTCGTTCAGTACCGCAGAAACCGTTCCCGCCGAAAGCCCCACATGGGCCGCCACCGCCTTCAGCGTGACGATGCTTCCGTTCGAATCCTCTGTGTTCTTTTGTTCCGCCATAGTCCCGTATTCAGGATCAGATTCGTGCGGGCAGCTGTTCGCGACGAAAGCGTTCTATTATATTGCAATGGCGTAGTTTGGCGAGACATAAGGTCGCGCCCGATTCACTTGCTTAGAGACGTATGACAACGCCATTAGCCCCTCAATCCGGCTCGCCACAAAAGATAACTGGCGCTCTCCTTCGTTAGCGCCACCATGCTCAACCACAAGGACTTCGGTCTGGAGTCAGGCCGTGGGGCCAGAAACACACGTAAGCCTTGATGCATCAGCAGCATACGAATGCGGAACATGTGGTAAGCATCGCTCACCGCCAGGCAAGTGTTCATATGATTTGCCCGCATGATGGCGACGACGCGTTCCGCAGACTCCGCCGTATCGGTGGCCTGAGTCTCCGCGATGAGCGCAGATTCTGGAATTCCTTTGCGCATCAAGTAGTCGTGTCCGACGCCGCCTTCACTGAATTTAGGATCAGCCGCTGATCCTCCGGTGGTGATTACGACCGGCGCCAGTCCTTGCCGAAAAAGTTCGTTGGCATGATCCAGTCGCGCCTTGAATACCGGTGACGGTCGGCCGTCGTACTGTGCGGCGCCAAACACAATGATCGCATCCGCGCGATGAAGCTCCTGTTTTGTGGAGTCGTTGAGGATGGTTGCGAAGATTGAAGAGAATACGGCCAGCACCATCAAGGCGGCGACCACAGTTGTCCAGAACAGCCAGCGGCTGGATTTCCGCTCAGCTTCCGCCGTAGGCATCACCCTTGCGCGAAGAATTCCGAAATCTCCTGGGAAGGGATGGCGCCCTCCCGCAGAATCTTCCAGCGCGCCTCGTCGTCAGTGAGATCGATAATAGTGGAGGCCACTTCGCGCGGCGACTCCCCGCCATCCACAATGATCGGAATTCTCGTGCCCAACTGGTCTCTAACCGCCGCCGCCGTCGTACATTCAGTCTCGCCACTGAGATTAGCCGAAGTCGCAGTAATCGGAATCTGTGCCGCTATAACCACTGCCAGCGGAATGGGAGCACTCGGCACTCGCAAAGCCACATTACCCGTGTTGGCCGTGACTTTCAGAGGAAGCCGGGAGGCCGCCCGCACTATGATGGTCAAGGGTCCAGGCCAAAACTTTTTCGCCAGTTTGTAGAATTCATCCGGCAGAGGTTTGGCCATTTCTTCTGCCTGCTCCACTCCCTCTATGAGCAACGAAAGCGGCTTGTGGCGGGAGCGCGACTTGATTTCATAAACTCGCTCGACCGCGCGCAGATTAAAAGGATCGGCAGCCAGCCCATAGAAAGTGTCGGTGGGCATACCCAGAACTTCGCCGGCGCGAATTTGATCGGCGGCGTACCGGATGAGCGAAGGCTCCGGTTTTTCACTATTAATTTTCACTATCTCCACGCGCACTGCCACTCTCCGAAGCCTTTTTATTTGCGAGAGTTAAGATAACACGAGCACGCGTTCCCCGCCGAGTGGCGCGTATGATCTCTCATCAGGAGCCAACGTTGGAAAATACGCGAAATGCCGGCAGCGACCGCCTGCGCCGCATCGAAGGACGCCACAACTCGCTGTTAAAAGAATTGCGTCAGGCATTCAGTCGAGGCGAACTGACGGCTTCCGGTGAGTGCGCGATCGAAGGCTTTCGCGTCATCGAAGAAGCCGTCCGCAGCGGGCTTCGTTTTCGCGCAGTCTTCGTCAGCGAATCCGGCCAGGCCCGTGCCGCGCGCCTGCTGCCGCAAATCGGATCGCACGTAGAGACCGTTCTTCTGCCAGACAAGCTTTTCGCCAGCGCAGTCCCCAGCGAAACACCTCAAGGTGTAGCAGCCTTGGTCCACGTGAAGACCCACACTCTCGATCAGCTTCTGGAGAACACGTCGTCAGCGCCGCTACTGGTAGTCGCCGGCCTGCAGGACCCAGGAAACTTAGGCACAATCCTCCGTTCAGCCGAGGCCTTTGGATCTGCTGGCGTGGTCTTAGGCGAAGGCACCGTGAGTCTTTACAACAGCAAGGTGGTGAGGGCTTCGGCGGGTTCAGTTTTTCGCCTCGCCGCTCTAAAAGCCGACTTGAAAGGCGTGATCGAAAAGTTGCGCACCCGCGGCCTCCGGCTAGTGGCGACTTCATCGCACAAAGGCACTTCGCTCCCCAAGGCAGATCTCAGCGGCAGGATTGCAATCTTCATCGGCAACGAAGGCGCCGGCCTGGACAAGAAGCTCATAGCCGAAATGGACGAGCTGATCATGATCCCGCATTCACCACGAGTCGAATCCCTGAACGCCGGCATAGCAGCCAGCATAATTTTGTACGAGGCAGCCAGGCAAAAAACCGGAATCACCACGGAGACACGGAGGCACGGAGAAAACAAAAATCTTAACTTATGTTGATTGAGGAACAGCTGACGGAACAGATCATTGGCGCTGCCATCGAGGTGCATCGGGAACTCGGCCCTGGCCTACTTGAATCAGCCTATGAGCAATGTTTTTGCCACGAACTGCACCTTCGCGCTTTGCCATTCCAGTGCCAGATAGCTCTGCCCGTCATGTATAAAGGGCTCAAGCTCGATTGCGGATATCGACTGGATGTGGTCGTAGACGAAACCGTCGTGATTGAATTGAAGTCCGTCGAACAAATCTTGCCGATTCATCAGGCGCAGTTGCTCACATACCTACGATTAAGTGGCAAGAAAGTCGGGCTAATCATCAATTTCAATGTCGCAGTCCTCAAGAATGGAATTGTCAGAAGAGTTTTATAACCGAGCTCACCACGGAGACACGGAGGCACGGAGAAAATGTTGTTCTATGATTTTGGAGCAGCAATTGCCGTACGTCCCAAGTGTTTATGACCCGTTTTCTCCGTGCCTCCGTGTCTCCGTGGTGAAAATGCCTTGATGAGCTTATTTCAAACCATCCCGGGCGGCAACCAGCCAGACGATCGCGGCCGTCCTCTCGCTGATCGCATGCGCCCGCGTACCCTCGACGAATACGTAGGCCAGGAGCACCTCATTGGTCCCGGCAAACCTCTGCGCGCGCAACTCGAGCGCGACGACATCGGTTCGCTCGTCTTCTGGGGACCTCCGGGCACCGGCAAGACCACCCTTGCAAAAATCATTGCCAATATGACTCGCGCCGAGTTCATCGAGTTCAGCGCCGTGCTTTCCGGGATTAAAGAGATTAAGCAAGTGATGGCTGACGCCGAACGCGGACGTCAGTACGGCACTCGCACCATTGTCTTCGTCGACGAGATCCATCGCTTCAACAAAGCCCAGCAGGACGCGTTTCTCCCCCACGTCGAGAAAGGCAACATTCGCCTGATCGGCGCGACTACAGAAAATCCCTCGTTTGAGATTATTTCCGCGCTGCTTTCCCGCAGTCGCGTGTATGTACTTAAACCGCTCACTGAAGAACAGATCGTAATTTTGCTGCGGCGCGCGCTTGAAGATAGCGAGCGTGGCTTAGGTGCCATGAAATTATCCGCAAGCGACGATGTCCTTCGCCAAATCGCTGCTTATTCAAGTGGCGACGCCCGCAGCGCCTATAACGTGCTTGAGGTTGCGGCAGCGCTCGCAGTCGAAACCAAGCGAACAACTGGAAAGGAAGGTCAAATTCCCCAGCCTCCCCAAAAAACGGGGAAGGCTGGGGCACCTGCGGAAATTTCCGGCACCCACGAGATCACCACCGAGATCATCCAGGATGCGCTGCAGAAGCGGGTGTTGCTCTACGACAAAGCCGGCGAAGAGCACTACAACCTAATCTCGGCGCTCCACAAGTCCGTGCGAAACAGCGATCCCGACGCATCGCTCTACTGGCTGGCGCGCATGCTGGAAGCCGGCGAAGACCCGCTGTACATCGCTCGCCGCATCGTCCGAATGGCGGTCGAGGACATCGGCCTCGCCGATCCCAACGCGCTCTCACTGTGCATGGCGGCACGCGATGCAGTGGAATTTCTCGGCATGCCCGAAGGCAATCTTGCGCTTGCACAAGCTGCGGTCTATCTCGCCATTGCCCCGAAGTCGAATGCGCTATACACCGCCTATTCCGACGTTCAGCAGGACGTAGAACACACCGCTGCCGAGCCGGTGCCCTTGCATCTTCGCAACGCGCCCACCGGCCTGATGAAGAACCTAGGTTATGGTCAGGGCTATCAATACGCACACGATCTCGAGAACAAAGTCGCCAACATGCAGTGCCTCCCCGACAATCTAAAAGATCGCCGCTACTACCATCCCACGAACGAAGGCATAGAAAAACGTATCCGCCAGCGCCTCGAAGAAATCCGTTCTCAGCGATCAGCCGCGCCCACCGCAGAAACTAAAACAGAATCCGGCGAATAGAGCGGATCATCTTGTCTGTTAGCGCCCTTGTGTAACCCATGGCTACGATTCCCAACCCGGCGCAGATCACCTCTGTCATCGATCACTCGTTGCAGAGCGGGCGAATCGAAGATCTCCTCAAGCTGCAGGAGTGGATCCCGAAGATCACTTCCATCCTCGACCTCGATCTTCTGATCGACCAGATTGTGAATCACGTCTCCTGCGCGTTCGGCTGCATCGAATCGAACCTGTATCTGCATGACGAAGAGCGCGGCGAGTTGGAGCTTGCCTGCGTGTGCGGCTGTACCCTTCACGACAAAGGCGATCGGCTGAAGGTCGGCGTCGACGGGATGGTCGGCCGCGTTGCCGTTACCGGCAAAATGCACTATGCACCCGATGTGAGGCTTGATCCCTATTACCTGGCGTGTGAGGAATCCACGCTCTCGGAAGTGGCGATACCTCTTATCGTGGACGGCAAAATCGTGGGCGTGTTCTCGGCATCCCATTCCGATGTCGATGCTTTTCCTCCGCAGCAATTGCACCTGCTTCACGCTTTGTGCGAACACATAGCGGTCGCTCTGCACAATTGCAGGCGTTTTCGAGCCGAACAAGAGCAGCGCCAGCGCATGACCCGGGAGTCAGAAGAAGCCCGAATCATCCAGCAGGCCCTGCTGCCCAAGGCGTCGCCTTACGTACCTGGATTTGCCATCTCCGGTCTCTCCGTTCCTGCCGGCGATATTGGCGGCGACTGGTACGACTTCATCCCCTTTAACGACGGCTGCTGGGGACTGGTTCTGGCTGACGTTTCCGGCAAAGGCACAGCGGCGGCGCTGCTGATGTCGGCCACCCGCGCCATGCTGCGCTCACTTGCAGACACCTGCAGTTCGCCGGCAGAGACGTTGAAGAAAATGAATCAGCTGATGGTCGAGGACTTCCCTTCCGGCAGATTTGTCACGCTGATTTACGCCATTCTCGATCCGAAGAATCGCACGCTTAAATTCGCCAGCGCCGGACATCTGCCTCCGCTGTTGGTCGAAGGCGACCATGCGCGCTTTCTGCCCACCGAAGCCGGAACCCCACTGGGCTTATCTATCACGGGATTTTCGGAGAGCGAAATTCAGCTTCCGCCCGGTTCGCGGTTGGTACTGTACAGCGACGGCATCACCGAGGCTTCAGCTTTCAACCAGGAAGAGTACGGCTCTGAGCGCCTGCGCGAGCATGTTCTCAACCCTCTCGCGTCGAGCGAGAGCATTCTCACCGACGTCAGGCACTATGTGAATGGCGCGGGGCTGCAAGACGACGCCACGGTAATTTTTGTGAGATCGTAAACGGGGAGCTACCGGAATCGCGCGCGGTGTTCTTTGAGAATGCAGAGATCCATCACCACAAAAATACCCGCCTTCGTAGCCTTCTCTGCAGCTTTGTGATGGATGATTTCTTCCTGCATCCATATCGCTGGAACTTTCAACTCAATCGCCTGATCGACGATTTCCTCCACGTATTGTGGGCGGCGAAAGATATTTACGATGTCGATCTTCTCCGGAACGTCCCGCAATGACGGGTATGATTTTTCGCCCAGCGCCTCAGAGATTGCCGGATTGACGGGAATGATTTTGTAACCGTGCGACTGCATATAAGCCGAAACTCCGTAGCTCGGACGCATAGGGCTATCGGAAAGCCCGACTACAGCAATGGTTTTGGAGCGTTGCAGCAGGTCGCGGATCGGATCAGTTTCGGAACGGGAGGGCACGTTGCTATTCTAACCGGCGGTTAGATGGCTTTACCCACCCTTAGAAGGATCCAATTTCTGTTGGAACATTCGCAAAGCAAGTTTGCGAACGGTATCGGAAACTTCCTTATTGGCTGACAGATTCTTCAGGTCTTGGACCAGGAGATTTTTCATGAGCCCGAGACCTACATCCAACGGCGTACGCGGATTCGCCACCAGGTTGCGAACCACGATGTAATTTTTCGCAAATCGCCGCTTCATCGGGATC
The DNA here is from genome assembly GCA_963702345.1 of uncultured Acidobacteriota bacterium. GTDB lineage: Bacteria > Acidobacteriota > Terriglobia > Terriglobales > Acidobacteriaceae > Gp1-AA145. Next base: position 409,472 of record CAVPCD010000006.1, read on the forward strand.
GCGCGCAGCAAAGCTTCCAGGACGTTCTTCTGGTTGGCAAATTTTTCCACTTCGCCATCCGTTATTTTTGGTGAATCCAGCACCGCCAGCGCGACCACTTTTGTTCCGTCGCGCACCAGAATCGACCGCTCTTCTTTCGTCCCCTTCATCGCCAGCTGGATCCGTCCCTTCACATCGAGCTTGGCAATCTTCTGTAACACGCTGCCCCGTTGCTCGTCTTCCGGATTTGTCAATTTTTTAGGTGGCATCTTCACCGTGGGCGCCGTCCTCGCCGGGGCTGCCACAGCTGCTGCGGCCGCTGCCAAAGCCTTCGGCTCTGCAACGCTGACTTCTTCCTGAATTCCGCCAATCGGCTGAAAAGGTTTATTCGCCTCGGCCGCGATTTCACTGGCATGCTCAGTCATGAATGCAATGATTACCTTCTCAGTTTCAGGATCCGACTCGGCCGTCCCCGGATCCGGCACCACTTCGAACTCGGCTGGTTCCTGCATGACTGAGGCAGCTTCCTGGACGACCGGCGCAGGCTGCATCGCGATGTCGGCCTCGGGTGCAGACTCTACCTTTGTCTCGACCGCGACAGCCGCCGATTTCCCCGTGATCAGCTCTTGCACCCGTACGGATTGCACTCCGCTAAGCCGATTATTTGCGGCCAATTCTTGCAGGACCTGTGGCGACTTCTGGATTCGTGGGTTGGCCAGCATCGCGTCAATCCACTCGCCTTTCAAGGTGCCCCCGATCTGCCCAATCTTTTCCAGGGTGACCGCGGAATTTTCCAGCAATAGCGGAAATAAAGCCGGGCGGAGATTCTTCGGCGACAACCAGTAATCCAGCACTTCCTTTGCTGTGCTCGGATTCGAGGCTATCGCCTTGGCGGAATTTTCATCCCATCCTGCCAGGGTTATGCGCGAGGTCTCGCCGAATATTTTGTTGTTGTCAGCGAGGAACACCAGAATCTCGACCATCTCTTCGGCCGACACTTCCAGTGCGCCCTTGGCCGCGGCCATCATCTGGTGCGAGGGCAATGCACATCTGCGAACTAATTCCAGTAAGCGTGCCATGGTTGTTCAGATCGGAGAGCTTTACCCTATAGGGTCTCGCACCCACGCGGTCGCTGTCAGTATTTTTGGGGAACGCGAGGTTACCGAAGGCACTACGCGGACGAATCGGCCGAGGATGTTCCATCGCGCCGCATGCGCAGATAAGCATGAATAAACGGCTGCAAATCACCGTCGATTACGCGATCGACATCTCCAACTTCGGTTTTTGTGCGGTGGTCTTTAATAAGCCGGTAAGGTTGCAGGACATAAGACCTGATCTGGGATCCGAAGTCGATATCCAGCTTTGAGTCTTCAATCTTCCGCGTGGCTTCGCGCTTCTTCTCCATCTCAAATTCGTAAAGCTTGGAGCGCAGCATGCTCATGGCGCGATCTTTATTTTTGTGCTGCGAGCGTTCGTTCTGGCAAGCCGCCACCAGACCGGTAGGAATGTGCGTAATTCGGACCGCCGAATCCGTAGTATTTACGTGTTGCCCACCCTTGCCACTTGAGCGGTAAGTATCTATGCGTAGGTCATCGGGCTTAATGTTCACCTCAATCGATTCATCAATCTCAGGCGAAACAAAAACGCTGGCGAAAGAAGTATGCCGGCGCTTGGCCTGATCGAAAGGTGATATCCGAACCAGTCTATGCACGCCAATTTCGCTGGTCAGCAGGCCGAACGCGTATTCGCCATTCACTCCGAAGGTCGTCGACTTAATTCCCGCTTCTTCCCCCGGCTGATAGTCGTAGAGAACCGTCTCGAATCCCTGCCGCTCGGCCCAGCGCAGATACATCCGCATGAGCATCTCCGCCCAGTCCTGCGATTCGGTTCCCCCCGCGCCGGGATGGATCGTGACAATCGCGTTGCGTGCGTCGTTTTCACCCGACAGCAGCGTCTCCGTCTCCAGCCGTTCTACGCGCACGCGTAACGAATCAATCTCGCGGCGCAGATCTGCCTCGACATTTTCGCCCTCACGAGCCAGATCGAAATAAGCCGCGATATCGCCGGTGCGCCGCAGCAGATCAGCCTCAGTGGAAAGCATGCCCTCCAGGCGCTTCTTCTCGCGCATTACCTGCTGGGATTTTTGCGGGTTCGACCACAGGTTCGGGTCGGACGCTTGCTTGTCGATTTCTGCTAGCTGCGGCCGAAGTTTGCCGGCGTCAAAGGTACTCCCGAAGTTCGCGGACCTTTTGCTGCAATGCCGAGTATTCGTGTTCCAATTCCTGAATCATGCTGTACGTCTGCCTTTGGCGGGAGTAAGAGCGACAATCACCGCTCCGATTGAAATTATCGCACACAGATACGCCAGCCAATCGCCGTGCCGCGTATAGAACGTGGTGCGATCGTTGAGGCCGTAGGACGCTTGCAGCACGGTGCGAATCTTGCGCGGCACGGTTTGTTCGACTCTCCCGTCAGGATCGATCGCCGCAGTCACGCCGGTATTGGTGGTGCGCAAAAGCCAGCGTGCATTCTCGATCGCCCGCATCCGCGCCTGCTTCAGATGTTGCGCGTATGCGCCGCTGTCGCCATACCAGCCGTCATTTGAAATATTCACAAAAACCTGCGCGCCATTTTTCGCAAACTGCCGCACTTCATCGGGGAAGATCGACTCATAACAGATGAACACGCCGAGCTTTTCGTCGCCAGCTTGCAACGGAGCGCGCGATTGTCCGCGCGAGAAGTCGCCGACTTCTTTGGTCAGCCCTCCCGCGAATCCCAGCCATTCTTTAAGCGGCAAATACTCACCGAACGGGACGAGGTGGACTTTGTCATAGCGCGCCACGAATTCTCCGTCAGGGCTGACCAGCGCCCCCGAATTAAAAATCTGGCTTGGCTGCTGCGGAGACAGTCTCGCGTTCTCCACTCCAATACTTCCGGCGACAACCCATGTATGAGCATTGGTTGCCAGCTTCCCGAGCGCCGCCCGAAACAGCGGGTCGCCACCATAAAAAGGCGCGGGCGATTCCGGCCACGCAATCAGGCTTGGATGTTGCAACATTCCCCCCGGAGGATCCAGGCTGATCGTGCTCAGATTTGTTAAAGTGTCGTCGAAAAATTGCCGCGTCCAGTCGTTGCTGTCCAGCACCGGAATATTTTCCTGTACCAGCAATGCAGTTCGGTCGGTAGGAAATTTCGGCGCCGGAATCCACTGCGCGCTTTGTAAAAGCAGCGCCGCAGCAATCGCCGCAAACAGCAAAGACCGCCGCCGCCTGCGGTGGATGAGAAATGCCGCCGCGAATGCCGCGTTCACGATCATGATCTCCAGCGAGATTCCGTAAACTCCGGTGACGGTAGCCAGCCTCGACAGCGGAATGTTATCCACTTGCGTGATCCCCAGCAGGTCCCACGGAAAGCCCGTGATGCGGGTTCGCGCCAGTTCTACCGAAACCCAAACAAATGGCGAGAGCACCAGGGCCGCGCGCTGCGACCATTTCGCGAGCACGCCGATCACCAGCCCAAACAATCCGTGATACAAGCCCAGGTACAAGCTGAAAAGAAACAACAGACCTGCGGCACCCGCGCCGTTGATCCCGCCGTATTGCTTCATGGTGCTGTAAATCCAATAGCAACTGCCGCAGTACCAAAGAATTCCGCAAACGTATCCCAGCAGAAACCCCTGCATGGGTGTGGATGGCAGCAACTTTAGCGCGCCTTTCAATTGCAGCCTGTCAGGGCGGCGCGCCCGCAATAACGCCACCAGTAATGGCGCGACCGCAATCCAACTGAGCACGTACAAATTCGGCAGCGGGAAAATTAAGACCTGCAACACCGTCGAGGCGATGGCCAGCAGCCATGCCTTGCTTTCGATTCCACGCATGAATCAAAAAGGATATCAGGGGACTGGCATTGTGGAGGGCATTGCCCTGAGGGAACTTTAAGAAAGTGTAGTTTCAGTGCTTATCTAGAGTCTTGCAGAAAATACCGACGCGGAATGCAGGAGCAGCCAATGAGTGAAATCGCGATTTATCACCAACTAGTCACACCCACCCTATCCCGAGTACCATTTCATGGATTGGAGCAGCTCGAATGCTTGTCGGTAGGACAACGGACAGACTCCGCTGGTTGCGCGAACAGAAGCCACAGCCCGACGAAATAAAGCTCATCGATGATGTGGGGAGGTACGGCTGTCATGTCATACGAGTGCGCGAGGAAGGTGGCTTCCCTGGCTGGTCTTACACCGTGGGCTTGAACGAGGTTCTGGGATGTCCCGAGTTGATCGTGATCGGTCTTAAACCTGATGTTGCCCATTCGCTTCTCAACGAGTGCGCTGGTCGGTTGCAGAAAGGTATTCGTTTGCATGAGGGCGGGCGAGTAGACGGGCTTCTTTCGAATGTCACATGCGAGTTTCGAGGCGTTGAAAAGCGCTGGATTAGGCAGACGATGGGCCATGCAGTGTGGTTCTACAGAGGCGATGAGTTCGACGTTCTTCAGTGCGTTTATCCTGACCTCAACGATCGCTTTCCTTGGGACAACGACTTCGATAAGACGTGGCGCAGCAGACAGCCGCTCCTTTTTCCGCACTCACTTAATCCGAATGTCGAAAATGATTTTTGGGCGACGAACGACCCAAACAGCAGCCTTCACAATTGGAGGTTCAGTGATTCCCCTCACACCGGGGTCTTTATAACCAAGCGCGTGATGAGTGGCGAAGATCCCGTCACTCGTGTGTTCCACGACATCGAAGACAATGTTTGGCAATTCCATGGCCCAGGGGAGTCCGACCCGAAGGATATTGCTTACGCTTGCTTGCACCATGTTATCGACAGGGACCCGAGCATTAGCGAGTTGCACGATTTACTGCCCGGATGGTGCGCTTGGCGAGAAAATGTCACATCCCCATGGAGACGCGAATTAACCCCGCCTGACGACGAGGAAGCCAAACTGGAAACGCCTGCCTCACCCAGTTGTTGAGAACACGTCTTCGCGACTTGCGGCTTCTCAATCTGAACTATTTCCATTTGGCCGGCAACGCCGACGCTTAAGAACGCCAGACAGGCGAATAAAGGCAGAGCTCTCACAATAAACTTATACGCTGCGCGCGAAACGGGAATGGGCCTTCAATCGTTGCGCGACAAATTCCACAACTTCGCTGCTCACGTAGTGCGGTGGATCGATCACAAACACCGGGCGGTCCGTAGCCGAGGACAACGAAATCCCCGGCCAGTTCGGTTCCTGTTTTCCGCCACGGTGAAGAATCACTGCATCGGCTCGTCCGAGGTACTGCTGGGCCGAGTTTTTGAAATCTTCGTTCGCAGGATCAAGCACCGAGATATAAACGTCCGGCTGAATAAATTTGAGGATGCTGTTCGACTCCAGAATCGCGTTCTCAGACTCCTTCAATCTGCGCTGGATTCCCGGCATCGCCTTTTCCAGCTTGCCTTGCGCAGTGCGCACCCAAAAAGAATGTTTCGCGCCGGCCAGCAGAAAACGCGAACTGTCAGTTTTCCCTGATGTATCTTTTTCTTCCGTGACCGCCCACGCGTGGTCCGCGGTTTCGCACTGGCATGGTCTGCCATTGAGCGAGCACCTGCCGTGACCAAACTGCGTGAGCTTGAATGCCGTCCAGTTGTACGCGGGCAGCTTGGCGATCAGCCCGGCTACCACGCTGGTCTTTCCGACATTTCGCGAGTGCCCGCCGATGACAACGATCGCCATTATTCCTTCTTGCCCAATCGCGCCAGGCTCGCCAGACTTCGGAGATACTCGCGCAGCGGCTTGGCCGGAGTTCCCCAGAACGCAACCCCCTTACCGCGCAAAATCTTCTTCGGCAACACTCCCGCTTGCCCGCCTAGCAGCACACCTTCTTGGATGCGCGCATGCTCGCCGACGCCAACCTGCCCGCCGATGACAACGTTATTTTCTATCGTTATGCTGCCCGAAAATCCCGCCTGCGCCGCGATAATCACATCCTCGCCAAACTGGCAATTGTGGCCGATATGTACCAGATTATCAATCTTCGTGCCGCGCCCAATGCGCGTCGTTTCCAGCGCGCCGCGATCGATGGTCGTGTTCGCCCCGATCTCCACATCGTCGCCGATTTCAAGTTTTCCTATCTGCGGAAATTTTTCGTGACGCCCGCTCTTGGGATCGCGAACATACCCAAAACCGTCACTGCCAAGAATCGCCCCCGCGTGGACAATCACGCGATTGCCGAGCCGTGACCCGGAGTAAATCGTCACATTGGGATAGATCTCGCAGTCCGCGCCGAGTTCTACTCCGTCGCCGATCACGCACCCCGCGCCGATGTTCGTGCGTTCGCCGATGACTGACCTTCCGATTACCGCATTCGCGCCAACCAAGACGCCCTGGCCGACCTTCGCTGAAGGATCAATTACCGCGCTGGGATGAATGCCTGTCGAGTGCCCCGCGTCGCCTCGCAACAAACCAGCCGCACGCGCAAATGCCAATCGCGGATTCGCTACGATCAACAAGGCCTTCGACGAATGGGTCCTTTCTGCAAAATCGCCCGCAATCACCGCCGACGCTTGCGAGTTGAGCGCGGCTGCAAGATTCTCTTCATCTTCAGCGAATACGACGTCCCGGCTATTGGCGCTGGCCACGCTCGCAACTCCGCTAACTTCCGCGCCCCTGTCTCCCACTATCCTTGCATCGATCCTCTCCGCCAGCTCCGTGAGCTTCATCGTCTTTGTTGTATACGTTTGCGGCGGGAAAGAAAAGCAGCTAAGGCTCGCCTGTGATTAAATTGGCCTTCATGAAGATTATCGCCGTAATCCCAGCCCGGCTTGCATCCACGCGCCTGCCGCGCAAAATGCTGCGGGAAATTAACGGGAAGCCGCTTGCCGTCTGGGTTTATCAGGCCGTCCGCGCGTCATCCCTGCTCGACGACGTCATTATCGCCACCGACTCCAAAGAGATCCTCACCGCCTGCGAAAAGCACGGCTGTAACGCTCGCTTGACCTCCGACAAGCATCGCAGCGGCACTGAACGCGTTCACGAAGTTTCACAATCGATCCCCGCAGATGTTTACATCAACGTGCAGGGCGATGAGCCCATGATTCGCGCCGCTCACATAGACACATTAGTAACGCTGATGAGAAATCCCGACGTTCCGGTCGGCACCCTAAAAACGCCAGCCCCGGCCGAAGACATTTCTAATCCCAACGCCGTAAAAGTCGTGGCCGACGCCAACGGGCGCACCTTGTACTTTTCCCGCTCGACCATCCCTCATGACCGCGATAACACTCAACCCAAGTACTTCAAGCACCTGGGAATCTACGCCTACCGCAAGCCGTTCCTCGAAAAGTTCGTAACCTTGCCGGAATCGAATCTGGAGCGCGCGGAACGCCTCGAGCAACTACGCTTCCTCGAAAACGGAATCCCCATCTACGTAGCAGAAACCGCCCACGACAGTATTGGAGTCGATACCGAAGAGGATTTCCTGCGAGTAAGCAAGCTGCTCGCGAAATAGGCTTGGCCCCGTTTCACTGATTGATTTGGATTGTGAGTGTAATCGTCGCCTGATTCCAACAATTGGTCGCCCGGAGTCACAAAACTGTCAGTTGCGACGAATGCGAGTTGTCTTTCGAATATCGATTCTCGCGAAAGTAGCGGCTAAAAATAAGGCCAACAACCAATAACGCAATCGGACACAAAACGCTGCCCTCAGGACCAACGATCCCGCCCGTAAGCCAGCGCGGCCCGCTAATCACAGAACTCAACACACTATGGTAGGGCAACATGCCGCTGTCAGAAACTCCGTACAAAGTCTGCCCCCAGTTCCAGGCCGCGTGAAAGCCGACTGGAACCCAGAGGTTTCCGGTCCGCCGCAAGAACAGGCAGAAGAGGAGCCCGAACAAACCAGTCGAGAGTACGCCAACTGCAGTCTCGTTCGCGTTGAAGTAATGCCCGAAGGCGAACATGCCAGACATCACGAACGCCGCCGGCCAGAAGCCGATTCCGGAGGCGAGTGTGTACTGCGCGTATCCGCGGCACAGGAATTCTTCAAACAGTCCTGCTAGAAGAAACGCGATGCCCCATGCAATCATCGCGGATAGAATCGGCGTCCCGTGCATAGCGAAGCCGGTAATGCGGAATCCGTGCAGCAGGAACATGATCAGCAGCGTCCCGCTAATCGCTAGAAAACCCGAGCCAGCCCCAATCCAGAAGTGCTTCCCCAGGGCCTGACGGAACGGTAACCCGTAATCGCTGAATTTGCGTTGCTCGATTTTGCCCATGATCAAGGTAGCGGCACACAGAAGTAAAAAGGCCATCCCATCAGACCAGATCATCAAGAGCGGGGTGACCGTAATTTCGTGTTTCTGTGCTTCCTGAAAACCTTGAAGACCGCCGTTGCGAATGAGAAGAAAACCGCCAAGTAGAACGAAGACCAAGATGACGAAGATGAGCAACCGCCAACCTGCCCGCAGCCCGCTGGGTCCGACAAGGATTTCTCTGAAACCGGAGGTGGGCTTGGAAACTTCCTGCGAAGATCCAGTTGACAACAAAGGGACCTCCTCAGCGGCGTTCAAATTTGGGAGCGCCATTTTTCTCCTCCTGTTGCTGTAGGCTACTGATACAGCCCATCAAACCCGCTTCCACTGTTGGCAAGAAAGTGGATCGACGGTTTCGACCCACGCGGCGCGACTGGATTATCTGACAATCGACAAACTAATAATGGTCAATTTTGAGCAGTTGAAAGCCTGGTAAGTTGTCGCAAAATCTCTATTTCACTCAGAAATTGGGACACGCCCGTCGTATGATTGCAAGCCTACGCCGGGTGGCAGCAGATATTATCCGCCTCGCAGTTGGTCAACGACCCTGCTACTTGTAATGCTGATTGTGCTCCTTGTTATCCTCGTCGGCGCTCTGCTATCCCGAGGATTCCATAGTTGGTGAAAAATCGCGATTACACTCACAACCGCTTGAAGGTTTGTATCAGATGATTTCAACTCTTTGCCTTCGCCCAAGCCTCCGCCGCCGCCACCCGCCGCGCAATAGCCGGATGCGAATGGAACCACCATTCCACCCAGCGCGACGGCGTTCTTTCGGCGAGATTCTGATCAGCCAGCTTGTTCATCGAAGAAATGAACGGCTCCGCCCCGGCAATATTAGATAACGCATATCGGTCGGCCTGGCGCTCATGAAATCTCGACAGCCCATTCAGCGCCGGCATCAGGACAAAAGACAGCACCGTGAAAGTGAGCACCAGCAGCGGCAGGTTCGCGAAATCGGATAGAGATTCGAACATGTGCCAGCGATTGATTGCGTAGTGCAATGTCCAGTTGGCGGCCCAGAATCCGACGAATGTGACCACCGCCTGCACGCCAATACTTTTGAGAATGTGTTTGTGAACGTGATGCCCGAGCTCATGCGCCAGCACCGCTTCGATTTCATCCTGCGAATAATTCTCGAGCAGCGTGTCCGCCAGAATGATGCGCCGTGTCGCGCCCAGCCCGGTGAGCGCGGCATTCGCCTTCTTGCTCTTTTCCGATAAGTGCCACTTATACACGCCGCGGATCCGCGTCCCGGCCCGCTCGCCCAGCCGTACAAGGCGCAACTTCAAATCCTCATCATGCAGCGGTTCAAACTTATAAAAGATAGGAAACAGCACCACCGGCGCCAACTGCGCCATGAGAACCGCAATCCCCAGAAATCCGATCCACGCCACCAACCACCAGTGTGCCGGAAAGTCGCGAATGATCAAGTACAGCAACTCGACCAACCCCGCGCCCAGAATCGCCGTCAGTAGCAGGCCTTTGATTTCGTCCCAAATCCAAGCTCGCAGCCGCTGGTTCGACAATTGATATCGGTGCTCCACGCGGAAGCCGTAATAGTCGAGGCCCAGCGAAACCGCTTTACTGACGGCGATCAGCATCAGCACGTAAAGAAAAAGTGCGAGTGCGTAACTTTGAGCACCCGCGTGCCAGGCCAGGTCTCGCAGCCACGCCGTCCAACCCGTCAGCAGCAGCACAACCAGCAACCCCAGGCCGAGCAGAAACTCGCTCAAACCTACTCGTCGCCGGATCTGGTTGTACTTGCGCGCCTCCGCGGAATCGGGATGCTGGATTGTGCCCGGAGAAGCCATCGGCTAGATTATTGCACTGCCAGGCAAGCGGTGCGAGGTACGAAAGAGGAACTGCAACTTGTACTAGCGGCTTGTACTAAGCGCCCTGCACGAACGCTTCCCCGGTCCCCAATATTTCCTGCACCAGTTCCGGCGATGCCGCTTCGGCATAAACCCGCAATAACGGCTCCGTGCCCGAAGCGCGAAACAGGATCCACGCCTCGGCTCCATTCCCATTCGTCGGCGCATCGAGAAAGAATTTAATCCCGTCCAGCCCTTCTTTTTTGGTCACACCATACTTGCCGAGCCGCTTGGTAGATTCCGACTTCGCCCGCTCGATGGCGCCGAATTTAATATCGTCAGGAATGTGAAGATCGCGGCGTCCATAAAAGTGCGGCCCGTATTCCTTCTGTAACGAGGTCACCAGCGCGCCCAGCGGCTTCTTTTCTTCCGCCAGCACATTCGCCAGCAGCAAAGAATTCAGAATGCCATCGCGCTCCGGAAGATACCGCGAATATCCGATCCCGCCCGACTCTTCGCCGCCGATCATGATGTCCCGCTCCATCATCAGGTCCGCAATGTGCTTGAACCCAATCGGGCACTCATTCAACTTGCGCCCGTGTTTCGCCGCGATGCGGTCAAGCATGCGCGTGGTATTGAACGCTCGCACGACTTCGCCCGGCCATTGTTTGCGCCGCAACAGCCAGTCGAGCAGCACCGAAAATATCTTGTGCGAATCCACAAAGCTGCCGTCTTCCGCCACTGCGCCAATCCGATCGGCATCGCCGTCAGTTGCAAAACCCGCATGGCAGTGCTCGCGGACCACCGTCTCCTGCAACATGCGCACATGCGGCTCAATCGGCTCGGGATTAATATCCGGGAATAACGGATTAACTTCCTGCCGGATCGCCACAAAATCGATCCCATGCTCTTCAAATATTTGCGCCAGGATCCCGCGACCCGAACCGTACATCGAATCCACAGCAAATTTGAATTTCGCCTTCGCGATCAAATCCAGATCAGCAAACTTGCAAACCCCGCGAATGTACGCGGGCTTTAGATCAACTTCCTCAATGCTGGCATGTTTCCCGTTCGGCGAAGCGCCTGCCGCAGCTTCCTGTTCAATCACTTTCATGATCGCCGGAGTCGCCGACCCACCAAATTTCGCCTTGAACTTGACGCCATTCCAGTTCCACGGATTATGGCTCGAAGTGATGACCACGCCGCCGGCAGCCCCCATGTTCTTCACCGCAAACGAAATCGCCGGAGTCGAAGAGTAGTCGCTGGCCAGCTTGATGGGAATGCCCGCGGCAGCCAATACCTCCGCCGCCGCCCGCGCGAATTGCGGCGATCCAAACCGCGTGTCGTAACCCACGATCAACCCGCGAGACGGGTCTTCGTGCTTCAGCACATACGCCGCAATTGCTCCCGCAACCCGGCGCACATTTTCAAATGTGAAATCATCAGCGATGATCGCCCGCCAGCCGTCAGTGCCGAACTTAATGGGAGTCGCGCCCTGGGTCGCACGTCGTGCGTCGTCAGCCGTTCGTTCTGAACCGGAGTTTTTCGGATTCGGATTCAAGGTCGCCGATTCTGCATTTGCAATCATAAGTTTTCAATCCCAACCTTGGTTGACGGCGCACGACGCAAGACGCGCGACGCACGACGTTTTTCACACCAGCTTCTTCAACTTCTTCTCATCCAGGTATTTCACGACCTTGCCCACGTCCTGCGAATTGGCGCGGGTAGTCACCAGCAACGCGTCGTCAGTTTCTACCACGACGATGTCATTCACCCCCACCACCGCGACAAACTTCTTCGGCGAGTGCACATAATTGCCGCTGGCATTCAGCGTAAAACTTCCCTGAGCCGAAACCAGGTTTCCGTCCGCCTGGGTGCTCTTGCCTACGTGATGCTCATGCAACGCAGTCCACGAGCCTAAGTCGTTCCAGCCGAAATCAGCCCGCAGGCAAAAAATATTCGACTCCTGCTCGCCCTTGGCCGAACGCGGCTCCAGCACGGCGTAGTCGACGCTGATGTCCTCGCATTTCGGATACAGTCGCTTAAAGGTCGCAGCAAACCTGCGGGTGCCATAATCGGCGGCGATTTTCTCCAGCAACGCAGCGGTCTTGGGCAGATGTTCAGTGAGTGCATTGGTCAGAGTTTTCGCGCTCCACAAAAACATTCCGCTATTCCAGTAAAAATTCCCCGAGCGAACGAATTCGGCCGCGCGCTCAGCATTCGGCTTTTCCGTGAAACGCAGCACGTGGCGGGCATTTCCCGAGGCCAGCGATCCTGCCTCGATGTAACCGTAACCAGTTTCCGCACGCGAGGGTTCGATGCCCAGCACCACAATGTTTTCGCCCGCTGCGGCAATTTCAATACCTTCGCTTAGGATTTCACGGAACCGCACTTCATTCGCAACCACCTGATCAGAGGGGAACAGCCCGATTACCGCCTCCGGATTTTCTCGCCGCAAAATAAAAGCTGCCAGCCCGATTGCCGGCGCAGTGTTTCTTCCCGTTGGTTCGGCCACGATGTGCTCAGGCTTCAATTTCCGTAACTGACGCACGATCTCGGGACGCAGATCTTCGTTGGTGATGATCCAGAACTGTTTCGCCGCGGCCAGCGGCAGCAACCGCGCCACAGTCTGCTGGATCATCGTCTCTTTGCCGTCGAGCGCTAACAACTGCTTGGCGCGCTTTTTCCGGCTGAGCGGCCAGAAGCGCGTGCCGCGTCCTCCGGCAAGAATTACGGGATAAAAGTTGGCAGGCATTAGCGGATTGAAGATTCTAGATTGTAGATTTCACTTTGAGTGAGCCCTTTAGTCTTAGTAATCGTGATTTTTAATCTGAACTCTAAAATCTACAATCTGAAATCTGCCTCTAGATGAGTTCCGGCGGCGCTGCCGGTTTTCCCGGTACGTGCGCTCTCAAAAACTGCACTTCGCCGTCCGGCCGAACTTTAAATTGCGGGATGCTGGCCGGAACCACGACCGCATCTCCTTTGCCGAATTTCACCGGGTCGCATCCAGCCGTCATCAGCGTCGCCGCTCCCTCGATCACAACCAGAATCTGCGCCGAACTTTTCCCGTCAGCTGCGAAATCAAACTTGTGCTCGCCGTGCAATTCCAATCGTTCGACCGAAAAATAAGGAGACTCAACCAGCGGCAGCACCCGGTTTCCATTCATCCCGGATTTCGAGAATGCGTGCGGCTTTACCTTTCCCGACGCGACCCGCTCTTTGATCACTCGAAGTCCGTGCTCCAAATGCAGTTCGCGCGGTCGGCCGTAATCGTAAAGCCGGAACGTCGTGTCCGATTGTTGCTGCGTCTCTACAATGATCGCGCCTGGCCCCAGCGTATGTACGGTACCGCCTGCAACATAGATAAGATCGCCCGCAGCAACCTTAATCCAGTTAAGCAATTCCTCCGCGCGGTTTTCGTAGATCGCCTTCTCGAACTGTGCACGCGTCGTCCCCGATTTCAGGCCCAGCCCAATTTCGGCCTCTGGCGTGGCATGCGCCACATACCAGCACTCTGTTTTCCCCCACGGCTGGCCGATTGCGCGAGCGTCGTCATCGTCTGGATGGACCTGCACCGAGAGCTTCTCGTGTGGAAATAAAAACTTCGCCAGCAGCGGGAAGCGGCTCTCGTCAGCCGAAGCATCCCCCACCAGTTCACGCTTATACCGCGCGGCCAGCTCGGCCAGCGATTTTCCCGCCAGCGCGCCATTCTGTACTTTGCAAAGATCCCCGGTAAGCCAAGACTCCCCGATTTTCTCGTCGAAATGCCGCGGATAGATGGGCGAAAGGTCCTGCGCGCCCCAGGGTCGCGGATCGAACAAGGGCTGCATTAATAATGGATAGAGTTCACTCATTCTCGGTCGTGCTGCTCCGCATTAGAAGCCGAACCGAGCAGAGAGGCTGCCCGCAAACCGAAAGATTGAAGCCTTCGACCACAGGGCCCACGCGCCACAACCAATAAAGGCGGGAATGCCCCCGTGAAACTTGAGTCCTCTGTGGTCAAGTTCGCCCTCAGAGCGATTCGACGAAGCCTTTTATCCGCTCCAGCCCACGGTCCAATTCCTTTTGCGAGGTCGCATAGGAGAGTCGAATGTGCTCTTGCGTACCAAATCCTTCGCCTGGAACGCTGGCTACGTGGGCCTCGTGAAGCAGCTTTCGCGCAAATTCCGCAGGCGAATTCAGTCCCTTCCTGCCGAGAAATGCAGAAATATTGGGATAGACATAAAACGCGCCTTCCGGCCGCGCACACTTCATCCCCTTGATCTGTCCCAATCCTGCCAGCACATGATCGCGAAGCTGTATGTATTCCTTCCGCATCTCGGCCACGCAGTCCTGCGAGCCGTTCAGTGCCGCCACTGCCGCCTTCTGCACGATCGACGTGGGATTCGATGTGGACTGGCTTTGCAGCTTCTGCATGGCGGCGATCACCGCCGCGGGCGCGAGTGCGTATCCCATGCGCCATCCCGTCATGGCATAGGTCTTCGACAGCGATCCCACTACCACCATGCGGTCACGATAATCGTTTAGCGATCCCACCGAAAACTCGCGGCCAGTGTAGTTGAGATAGACGTAGCACTCATCCGAAATCACCCAGATGCCGCGTTCCGCCGCAAGCCGCACCACTTCGGTCATGTCCTCCGGCGACATTACCGCGCCCGACGGATTCGACGGCGAATTCAGAATGATCAGTTTCGTGCGCGGCGTAACCAGGCGCGAAACCATGTCTGCAGTGACCCGAAAGCCCGCGGCTTCGTCGCTCTGCAGCAGCACGCAGTTGCCGCCGGCATAGCGGACAATGTCCTTGAACGAGACCCAGTACGGCACCGGCAGGATGACCTCGTCTCCGTGATCCACCAGCACCTGAATGGCATTGAACAGCACGTGCTTGCCGCCGACCGAGGCCATCGCCTCCTCGCGCTTGTAGCGCGAGCCAAAGTCTTTCCCGTGGCGCTGCAGGATCGCGTCCTTCAATTCCACCGTTCCGCCGACCGCGGTGTAGCGGGTAAAGTTGCCGTTGATCGCGGCAATGGCGGCATCTTTAATATGTTGCGGAGTCGAGAAGTGCGGTTCACCCACGCTCATGTCAACCACATCGACGCCGGATTGCCGCAGTTTGTCGGCTTCAGCCACCACGGCCATAGTGGCCGATGGCTCAATGCGGTTGATTCGCTCTGCAACTTTCAACGTCGCCGGAACTGCCGTGACTGTGCTCATGCTTTGCCTGCCTTTTTTCGAGTTTGAAGCTTGTACGCGGGATCAAGTTTCGCCTTGAGCCGCTGTTCCACAAGTTGTGGGACCAATCCACTGATGTCGCCCCCCAGCCGCGCCACTTCCCGCACCAATCGTGAGCTGAGATACGAATACTGCTCGGCGGGCATCATGAAAACCGTCTCAAGATCTGGTCGCAGCTTGCGGTTCATCAACGCCATCTGCAACTCGTATTCGTAATCGCTCAGTGCGCGAATCCCGCGCAATACCGCGCCTGCCTTGACTTTCGCCGCATAATCGACGGTCAGGCCGTCAAACGTATCCACGCGAACGTTCTTAAACTTCGCCGTCAAATCTTCCAGCATCGCCCGCCGCTCGCCCACGCTGAACAACGGCGTCTTGTCCGCATTTCTGAGGATCGCAACGATCAATTCCTCAAAAATATGGCTGCCGCGCTCGATCAAATCCAAGTGCCCGTTCGTCGGCGGATCAAACGACCCTGGATAGATAGCAGTAACTTTCCTCAATAAGCCTCTGATTTGCGCGCTGAATTAGTCGGCCGGATGAGTTGATTTTAGTTTGAGCATAGACAGGAAGGCAATCTTCAGCGCGCATGGAATAAAAAGGCCCGAGAAGGCCGAAAGATTCTCGGGCCTAAGTACTAGTTTTTCTCGAAACGGTTGCGGAGACGACGATATAACTGCCGAGCAACTGCTTTGGTAAAGACAACTCTCAGTTCAGGCCGTTTCCCTTGAAATTGGATCTTCACCTTCACAGCGGAGGACTTCAAGTGTGCCATGGTACGACCTCCTTTCATTTCTAATGTACAGATTTCGCATTTCTATTCCGGAGGGTTGTGTGCTTGATTGCCTGCTAACGGGAGTGAAGTTATGTCGCCGCTTTCGCGGTATTCGCGGCACCGCAGGAGGCACAAAATTTTGCATCGAATTGAGTATGTGCACCGCAGCTAGTGCAAAAAAAGGAATTGGGCCTTGTAGCTGGGGCAGAAGCACAAAGAAGTCTAACCTTCGAAGCAATTTCCAAAGTTAGCTGGTCGTTGTATTCGCGAACACGATTTCCGAGGAAAAAACATTCGACAAGCGCCACAATCCACGGAATCGACGTCCAGAAGAAAAGCAGGTAAAGAATGCCGAGCCCGGTTTTTCCCAAATAGAAATGGTGCGCGCCGAAAAGCGCCAAGAAACAGCGCCAAGAGAATTGCCACGGTTGCATCTTTCTTTCGCGAGTCAAATTCCGTTTGGAATGCAAACCGCTGCTCTTGATTTAATGATCTGAGGATTTCTATTTGATAAACGCTCAACGCGAGGCCTCCAAATCAAACGAACAGGACAAGCGATTCTTCGCGATTTTCGGAAATTCTAGCGGGGAGCGCCGTGCTCGGCAACAAAATAAGGGTACTGGCCGAATCAATGTCTTGCTGGCGGCTTGGCTTTGGTTCCGGTTGGCATGGCCGTGACTTTAGAGCTTTGACTGGCGGCCAGCACCTTGTGCCGCCCCCTGGGCCTGAGCCGCAGGCTGCGGCACCGGCTGCGGTCAGTCCCAGTGCCTTTCGTACTTCGGTTTCCAGCTTGGCCATGACGTCTTTGTCGTCCTTCAGGAAACTGGCGGGTGTTCTCGCGTCCCCGGCCGATGCGTTCGCCCTTGTTGCTACACCAGGAACCAGATTTCTCAACGATGTTGTGGTTCACCGCCAGATCGAGCAAATCGCCCTCGCGCAGCGAATGGTTTACGCTTAAACCGTGCGAACCAGCGTCGCCGATTATCTGGCAGACTTTCAGCGCCTCGGCAAAGAACAAGCCTACGCCGAGCGCGTCGGATACCGGCTTGTACGCTGGACTTACGCCGAAGTGGCGGCCCTGGCTTTCCGGTTCGCTCGCGAACTCACCGCCCGCGGAATTCGCAAGGGCGATCGGGTCGTGATCTGGGGCCCGAACTCTGCGGCATGGGTTGCCGCGTTCTTCGGCTGCGCCAACCGCGGCGTCATCGCCGTTCCCATGGACGACGCCGCGTCCCCCGATTTTGTTGTCCGGGTTTTTCAGCAAGTCCTGGCGAAGCTTCTGGTTTGTTCCGGCGGCCACGCCCAACCCGAATTGCCTTCGCTATTTTTCGAAGAGATGCAGACCACGCTGCAGTCCCGCTCACCGCAGCCGCTCGACTCCGAAAAAATCAGTCCTGATGACGCGTTGCAAATTGTTTTCACCTCCGGCACCACCGCCGAGCCCAAAGGGGTAGTGATCACGCATGGCAATGTTCTCGGCAATGTCGCGCCACTCGATGCGCAGATTAGGCCTTACCTGAAATACGCCCGCTTCGTGCACCCATTGCGCTTTCTGAACCTGCTTCCACTCAGCCATGTGTTTGGGCAATTCCTAGGCATGTACATGCCGCCGCTATTACGCGGAACCGTTTTCTTTCAGGAGACGCTGAAGCCCGGCGACATCATTCACACCATCCGCCGCGAGCGAATCTCCGTCCTGGTCGCCGTGCCGCGCATGCTGCAATCGTTAAAACAGAAAATCGAACGCGATCTGGAAGATTCCGGCCGGCTGGATAAATTTCGCATAAAGTTTGCCACCGCGGAAGGTAAGCACTTTATCCGCCGCTGGTGGATCTTTCGCCGCATTCATCGCCAGATGGGATTGAAATTTTGGGCCTTCATCTCCGGCGGCGCCGCGCTCGATCGCGAAACCGAAACCTTCTGGGCGCGGCTGGGCTTCGCCGTGATTCAAGGCTATGGCCTAACCGAAACCACTTCCATCATCAGCGTCAATCATCCTTTCAAAGTCGGCCGGGGATCAATCGGCAAAGTCCTCGAGGGTCGCGAGGTCAAGCTGGCGCCCGACGGTGAGATTCTAGTTCGCGGCAGCGGCGTCGCGTCCGGCTATTGGAGCGGCGGGGAGTTGCGACCAGTTTCTTCTGAGGAAGGCTGGTATCACACCGGCGACATCGGCCAGCTCGACGCTGACGGTAATCTTTTTTTTAAAGGCCGCAAGAAAGATGTAATCGTCACTCCGGCAGGAATGAATGTCTATCCCGAAGATCTGGAGAACGCGCTGAAAGCCCAGCCGGAAGTCAAGGACAGCGTTGTCGTCCCACTGGCGCAAGGTGGAAATGCCGAACCCTGCGCGGTCTTAATTCTGAGGAACAATGAGGCTGACGCGGCGCCAATCATCGACCGCGCCAATCAATCTCTTGCCGAGTACCAGCGCATTCGCCGCTGGGTTATCTGGCCCGATGAAGATTTCCCGCGCACCTCTACTCAAAAGCCGCGTCGAGCGGAGATCGCGGACGTCGCGCAAAGAATTCTCAGCGGCGACCCAAGCACCGCGCCCGTCGGCAAAACTGCCCTTGCCAATTTGATTTCGCAAATCACAAAACGTTCGGCGGGAGATATTTCGGAAAGCGCTCGCCTCGACTCCGATCTGAATCTCAGCTCACTCGACCGAGTGGAATTGCTCAGCGCCCTGGAAGATCGCTACCAGGTGGACCTGAGCGAGACCCACTTCTCTGCCGTAAACACCGTCGGTGATCTGGAACGAATGTTAAAAGGCGAAGCCCCGCCGCGGGCCATCTATCACTACCCGGCATGGGCGCAACGCTGGCCGGCGACGTGGGTTCGTTTTCTCGTCCACTACTCCCTTTTGCTTCCATCCGTTTTTGTCTTGGGTTGGCCCCGCATTATTGGGCGAGAGAACCTGCGCGACGTGAAAGGTCCGGTGCTGGTGGTCAGCAATCACATCGGAGACGTCGATGTCGGTTTCATTCTCGCGGCATTGCCCGCACACCTGCGTCACAACCTTGCCACCGCCGCGGGCGGCGAAGCCCTCGAAGCTCTGCGCACTCCGCCAGCAGGGCGCAGTTTTTTTGCGCGTGCCTTCGACCGCATCGAATGGTTCTTCGGCGTGTCTCTGCTGAACCTTTTCCCGCTGCCACGCGACGCCGGCTTCCGCGACAGCTTTGCCTTCGCAGGCGAATCCGTCGATCGTGGCTGTAGCGTTCTCGTCTTCCCCGAAGGCCATCACACCACCGACGGCAAAATGCGATCGTTTCGTTCCGGCGTGGGACTGCTGGTGAATGATCTGAATATTCCCGTCGTTCCTATGCGGATTGACGGGCTCTTCGAAGTGAAGCAGGAAGGCAAGAGGATGGCGCGTCCCTTCCGGATAAAAATGAGAATTGGCCAGCCAGTCAAGTTCCCGCGCGACACGAAGCCCCAGGAAATCGCCGACGCGTTGAGAGCTCAAATCGAGCGTCTGTAAGCACAAGTTCCACAGTTTCAACAGCTTATCCACAGCCGGCCCGTAAGAACCTACAGCTTACCCTGTATAGACAGTCCCCCTCAGAAATTCATCCGGCCGCGGCAAATGCGGGATGCGGCCCGGTCGGTCGCTGGATCGGGCAGCCGACGACTCGGGGCTGGCACTGAGACATTGAATACTAATTGTTCGTTATTCTGCTCACCTGTCGCCAGCTAGCCCGCGCACCGAATCAATCAGCTTTGCCGAATCGTAGCCAACCCCATCTTTGAACACCGTCTCGACGTTCTCGATGTCTTCTATCTTCTGCGACGGATCGCCTTTCACCACCACCAGGTCGGCCTGCTTACCGGACGCGATCGTCCCCACCTTCTCGGCATCCCCCAGATATTGAGCTCCGTTATATGTGGCAATGTGAATCGCCTCGAGCGGTGTAAACCCAGCCTCAACCAGCAGTTCAACCTCGCGTTGGTCGCCAAAGCCGGCCAAGTCGCCACCAATGCCGGTTGGATCTTCACCGGCCAGCAATGTTCCTCCTTGCTTCACGAACTCCCGTTCGAATTCCATTTCTTTCTTAAACGCACCCGCCATCGGAGATGTCTCTGTCCCGTAGACTTTCTTCAGCCGGGCAGTGTCGGCCATGCGCGCCTTGTTGGTCAGAAACCGTTCGCGCGCATCGGGCGACAGTGCATCTAGCACGCGCGGCTGAATGCTGGGACGGCCGGGCACTTCCACCTCAAATACCGGCAAGGTCGATGTAATGGCCACGCGCCGCTTCACCAAATCGACGATCATGTCGTGCACCGGGCCAGACTTCACATCCAGCCCCGAAAGATAATCCATGTCTTTCGGGGTGTAAGGACATTCGCCCGGCTTCTTCCAGGGAAAAAATTCCGTATCCACAAGCAGTCCGTGCTCCAGGTCGTCGATGCCGAGAGCGGCGGCCTCCCGAAATCCGATCGAGCACAAGTGCCCGGTGACCTTGGCGCCGCGATGATGCGCCGCCTTGATCGCGGCAGAGAGTTCATCGTCAGTAAGGAAGTTGTAAGCCTTGAAATTATCGACACCTTAATCCAGCCAGTAATTCACCAATCGCGTCGCGTCATCGGGACCGGTAAGTTCGTACAACTGCAGCGCGAATGTTCCTTTGCCTTTAAGATAAGGTCCCGTCGCATGAATCTTGGGGCCGGGCATGGAGCCATCGTCGACGTGCCTTTTAATTTCGAGATCCGTGTAGGGCTCGATCGAGCCGGTGGTGCGCAGCGTAGTTACTCCAGCGGCAAGATACAAACGCGGAAAACTGAACGCCATTTCGCCAAACACTGCCCCGCCCATGGGATAGAACATGTGGTCGTGCATCCCAACCAGGCCGGGAATTACGCTGTCGCCGTGAAGATCAAGCACTTGCGCGTCTTTCGGCACGCTGGCCGACGCCGCGTCACCAACTGACTGAATTTTGCCGTTTGATAAAACGAGAGTCTGATCATCACGCGCCGGCGCGCCGGTGCCGTCAATTACGCGAACGTGCTCAAGCGCCACCACCGGCGCGTCCACTTTGACAAACTGCTTCACTTCCGGCGAGATCGTTTGAGCGTGAGCGAACGAGCACGCCGCGGCGAGAAAAACCCATGGAACATTGCGCATGATTCCTCCAGAACCATCGCGCAGGATTGTACTCGATGCCCAAACCGCCCGGCAGCATTTGAGTTCCCCTCCAAAGGAGTTACATGTGGAAAGGTTCGTGCGGCGCGGACTTCTCCAAGCGTCAGTGGCCGCCTGTTAAAATCAATCTTCACGCCCTAATCATGGATTCCCAGCACATCCGCAACTTCGCAATCATCGCGCATATCGATCATGGGAAGTCGACGCTGGCTGATCGGCTGCTGGAGTTGACGGGATCTTTGACGGCGCGGGAGATGCAGGCGCAGGTGCTTGATTCGATGGATTTGGAGCGGGAGCGCGGGCATTACCATCAAGGCGCATGCGGTGAGAATGATGTATCCGGCGAGAGATGGCGAAATTTATCAGCTTAATTTGATTGATACGCCGGGGCATGTGGATTTTTCTTACGAAGTCTCGCGTTCGCTGGCGGCTTGCGAAGGCGCGCTGCTGGTGGTCGATGCGTCGCAGGGTGTTGAAGCCCAGACGCTGGCGAATTCTTATCTCGCGATCAATCATGGCCTCGAGATTATTCCCGTCATTAATAAGATTGATTTGCCTAGCGCCGACATTCCTCGTACCAAAGAAATGATCGAAGGCGCGGTTGGGCTCGACGCTACAGACGCTCTGCTAATCAGCGCCAAAACTGGTGAGGGCGTTCCCGATGTGCTTGAGGCCATCGTCAAGCGCACTCACCCGCCGAAGGGCAATCCCGATCATCCGTTGCGGGCACTGCTGTTCGATTCATGGTTCGATCCGTATCGCGGCGTCATCGTGCTGGTGCGGGTTTTTGAAGGCACCCTGCGCAAGGGACAGAAAGTTCGCTTCTGGTGGAACAATCGCGTGTTCGATGTGGAAGCGCTCGGCGTGCTCACGCCCAAGCCCGTCGAAATTGGCGAACTGCAAGCCGGCGAAGTCGGCTTCATGATCGCGAATATCAAAAACGTTGCCGACACCAAAATCGGCGACACCATTGTCGACGACTCGAATCCCGCAATCGAGCCGCTGCCCGGCTTTGAAGACATCAAGCCCATGGTCTTCGCCGGCCTCTATACCGTGGACGCGCACCAACACACGCAACTGCGCGAGGCTCTCGAAAAACTTCGGCTCAACGATTCGTCATTTTTCTTTGAACCGGAGAGTTCGGTTGCGCTCGGATTTGGCTTCCGTTGCGGCTTTCTCGGCCTGCTGCACATGGAGATCATCCAGGAGCGACTGGAGCGCGAGTTTAATCTTGAGCTGATCACCACCGCTCCCGGCGTGCGTTATCAGATCACGAAGACCGATGGCGAGAAAATCGAAGTCGACAATCCGTCACGCTGGCCCGATCCGAGCGAAATCGACAAGATCGACGAGCCGGTGATTATGGCAACTATTCTGACGAACGAAGAATATGTCGGCGGCATTCTGGCGCTGGTCGAGGAAAAACGCGGCAAGCAGAAAAGTTTTGAATACGTGACTTCGAACCGGGTCATGCTGCAGTACGAGTTGCCGCTGAACGAAATCGTTCTCGATTTTTATGATCGGCTCAAGTCCGTTTCCCGCGGATACGCCTCGCTCGACTATCACCTGGCCGGACACTGGGAGTCGCCTATGGTCAAGCTCGACATTCTTGTGGCCGGCGATGCGGTGGACGCTCTCTCGATCATCGTCCATCGCGACTTTGCTTACGAACGCGGCAAGGCCCTGGTCTCGAAGATGCGCGAACTGATTCCGCGCCAGATGTTTGAAGTTCCCATCCAAGCCTCGATCGGCGCAAAAATTATCGCGCGCGAAACCGTCCATGCTATTCGCAAGAATGTGCTGGCCAAATGCTACGGCGGCGACATTTCCCGAAAGCGCAAGCTCCTCGAAAAACAAAAGGAAGGCAAAAAGCGCATGAAGCGCATCGGCCGCGTCGACATTCCGCAGGAGGCATTCCTGGCGGTGCTGAAGGTCGGCGAGGGGAGCTGACGATCAGTCTTTACCTCTACTCCAGATGAAATTCACCGCCGCTCCACTCTTCTGGAGCGACATCCGCGATGGTTTCGGTGAAGTCCCAACGGTGGCCGTAAAAATCCTGAGCGTTGTACTGACGCTCGCCATAAGGTTGATCTTTCGGCTCCGTCAGTATGTTGGCTCCGTTCTTGCGCGCGCGCTCGCAGTGACCTCTGGCGTCTTCGACGCGTACCTGAACGATGTGTGAGTTGTTTGGCGCCACCTCACCTTCGGCGATGGTGAAGCATCCTTCGCCCGCCTTCATCTGGATGCGGTGGTTGGCGATGCGGAGACGAACAGTAAAGCCAAAGGCCTTCGAGAGCCAATCTGCTGCGACTCTGGGATCGGGGTAGATGAGCACAGGGATCACAGCGCATGGTGGAACCGACCGGTTGAATCGCATCCGAAAACTTTATCATTTGGCTACACGGCGGATGCAGCCTGCCCAATCATTCGGGCTCGATCAGCCTCAGGCCTTTCACATTCGCGAAGTGTCGTTTGTTGAATGTCGCTAACTGGCTCTCGCGCTCCAATGCGGTCGCAGCCACAATCAAATCATAGGGTCCGATCATTTTGCCGGAAGATTCGAGCTGTGCCCATAACCGAGCCTGCTCATAGGCTGTCTGTTCGGTGTAAGGAATGATCGGGAGCACATCCAGGATCGCGCGCAAGTATGACTGCCGTGCGCCTCGGTGGGTTGCCGTAGCTCTCTCTACTCCATGCCAAAGTTCTGCGACGGTAATTGCCGCAATTTCGAATTGCTCACCGGGATGTGAATTAAGCCATGCCGCGAGATCAAGGGCGCCCTTTTCGCCGCCTATGATGACGTCGGCATCGAGAATTATCGCCATTTGTCGGCAAGAGGTTTCAGATGGGAACGGGCGTCATTAAGGTCGCGATACCAGGTCCGCGCCTCTTCCTGCGAAAGCTTCGCGCTCGCGACCGCGGCAGCCAGGTCGCTCCCGGTGCATATCTTCTCGTTATCCGGGACGAGGCGGGCGACCGGCGATCCGCCCTTAAGCAGAACGAATGTGACGTTCTGATAGTGGGCGCGATTGACGCAGTCGGCAAAATTTCGGGCGGCGTCGGTCACGGTGATGGTCTTTTTCACACAATCAGATTATATGATTTTATGATTCTGGTCAATTATCTGTCTAGCTGCGTCGTCAGTGCAGTGAATGGAGCTTGCGCGTCAACGGAGTCGAGAGACCTGCGGTCTGGGTGCGCCGCCGATTTGCCAGACGACGAGTGAGAGTTGACGCCGGCAGAAAGCAGGTCCCTCGACTTCGCTCGGGATGACAGGCCTGGGGCGGGGCTGGACGATACGGAGCTCTGCTCCAATTGTCGCTCCTGCGGTTTCAGCAGGTGCCAGGCTTCTTCGTAGTTGTAATACTTTGAGTCCGGCTTGCCTGGGGTTAGGAGTATGCCGAGGTTGATCATGGTTCCGGGGACGATGAACCAGACCTCGAGCGGGATTACGTGGATGGCGGCGAAGTCGAAGGAATCGGGTTTGTATCTCCTGCTCATGGAGGCGCGCAGGTTGCACCTGAATCCGTTCTGGTAAGGGGAGCGGGTGGACTTGACCTGGATGCGCGAGCAGCGGGAGCCGCTTTCGACGATGAAGTCGTAGGCCGCGGATTCGCCGTAAGGTTTGCTGACCTGCAGGCCTTCGCGGGAGGCGCGGGCCATGAATACCATCTCCACCCATTCGCCACGCTGCTTGAAGTTCTTGAACTCGGGATCACCCATGAAAAAAGCCCCTATGTGATTGTTGTGACGCAGCTCCCGCGCTTCGCTCGGGATTTCGGCACGCGGCTCGGACGCCGCGTAAGCGCCTCAACATAAAGTTGGGCCCCAAATAGAAAACGCGGCCCGCAAGGGCCGCGTTTGAATTTTTGCTTATAGATATAGAATATCAGGCCGAATTAGCCATTTGTGCCATGTTTTGGAAGTTTATATTTGGCGCAGGATGAGCGGGTTAGGGGAAAACAGGCTCTGGAGGGGGCTTGACAAGAATTTTCCACAGGTCGCCTTGAGGCGGCTTCGCTCGGGATTTCGGCGCGGACGAGTCTTTGCCTCCCACCCTTTCGCACACTACGCGAAAGGATGGGGCACCCGCTGCATTGCTATAGCAGGCGAGGTCAAAAGCCTGAGCCAAACCGCCCCACGCAGAATTCCAATATAGTTACTTGTTTTCCACAGGGAGGTCGCTGGCCGGTATTGAAGAAGGAATTGACTTCGGCGGCAACTAACCTATGCTAAGTGTATGTAAGGTTGGAACTAGGCCGGAGTGAGAGGCAAGCTTGCTGGCGTCGCACTCTCACCCGACCTTACGGGGGCGTAGCTCAGTTGGATAGAGCACCGGATTCGTAATCCGGAGGTCGCAGGTTCGAGTCCTGCCGTCTCTACCAAATTTTGCCAGCCCTACCAATTGGCCGTCGGTCGTGAGACTGGCGGCCAATCTTTTTGCGTCTGCATTTCAAAGAATCTGTCGTGCCGCTTAGATGATGAGGCCGCATCCTCTGGCCCTAGGCGATGAAGGAAGGCAGGACGGGAATCATAGCCGCCACTTGACGGCGAGTCAATCCCGTACTTCCGATTATATCCACTCCTGTTCACCGTCGTGCACACCCTAGTAATGCGATAATGCATTCCAATGTTTCGGCATTACAGCATTACAACGTTATAGTGCAGTAACGCAGGCACGGTGTCAATGAAGAAGTTGGTTCTAACGTGAGCCCGAAAGAGAAGCACATCAAAGATGACGCGCAGCGAACCTCGGTATGCTTAAACGCCGAAGACAGGGGAGCCATTCACTGGATCAGGGAGGCGCGTAGGAATAGACGACCGCCAGAAAGCAAGCGGATTACCCTGAATGACATTCTGTTAGATGCTCTCTGGTACTTCTTGGAAAAAGCGGAGGGTCGAACACGTGAGCAGATTCGAGCTTCTCTACCGCCGCAGCCACAGCGGCTGGAACCAACCGACAATGTACGGCGTATGCCATCGACGAAAACCCCAAGAAAGTAATTCACCCTGTCTTGAGGGATTATTGGACGGGTCCCCCGTTCAGTCGAAGGCGGTCGGCCACGTCCCAGCACCCGGTTAGGTAGGCCTGTAACCTGACCCATGAAATGATACCCCCTGTTCTGTTCAAATATTTCTCACCAGAACGGCTCGATGTCTTAACTCATGGAAGAATCCGCGTTAGTCAGCGACCCGCAAGATTTCCGGCCCCCATTCGTGGGTGCTGCACCCGATATGTCCTAGCCCGCGTACTAGAGGCTCAGGTTGCGAATGATCCTGAAGTTCCCGTCGCCGCCCGGGCTTGAATGGGCCACCCGTCAATTGCCATCTAAGGAATCTGCAATGAAGCTTGAGTTACTTCAATCGGGATGTTGCTATAGCCCATTTGCTCAAGCAGCAAAGCGACGCTCACTCTCGTGAACGCTGGATGATTGTTGGGTCCAATGAGAACCTTTCCGATCGGGAGCAAGGGCGTCCTAGTCTTAAGCCACATTGGAGTGCTGATAGGAAGATAACGAGCTAACATCGTGTCTAACTGCCTGAATCTGATTTGACTGAACTCGGCGGAATTCAATTCATGTACTAGTCGAAATTCATTCTCCGACCTCCATTGATAGGCTTTTGCCAACGGAGCTAATCTATAAATCCACTCATCCCACGCGGCGAAAAATTCCTCCGCCCACTTGTCCGGATCGGAAACTCGGTCCCCCTTCAATCCCTCGAAGTAAAATGCTAGGGTAGCCTCGGCGATGTCTTTTGAGGCCTTGGCCAGTTTTTCCCTGTCATAAACAACTTTGTACACACTGCTAGTTGCGGAGCGAAAGAATCCACGAGCATAAAACCCGATTGCATAACCGTTCTTCTTCCCGTAGCGCGTCCATTGCGTCAAGTCATCTTCCTCTCCGCTGAAACAACTTACAAAAAATTTACTTGTTCCATGGGTAGGCGAAGTTGGATTATCTTCGACGTACTTCAAAACTTTGTTGAGGAATTGTTGAGCGATCTCATCATCCTTCTTTTCCTCCAAGAGGTTGCGAACTGCCCCTTTGAACAAATCCGTCGCATATTTCGTTTCGTTCTTGTCGTTTGTAGACGCAACTTGAGTAGCGAATATCGTGCCCGTCTGAATGATTCCCAAAAATCCAGGACCGTCCGTGTAGTGCCAAATTAGATCATCGGGCTTGAACTCGAAAACACCAATCTCATTCGCCAAACGGCCCACAAAATCGGCATATTTCTTGTTTTCCTCAAGTGTAACCGGCATGTTCGCACTTTAACAAAGATTTATAGCGAATAAAAGGCGAAACGCTAAAACTTGATCGTTTGCGCAAAGTTCGAGGAGGACGATGACCCATTCAGGGCGGGTTGGCTTGAAGAAAATATGCGTACAGGAAATATGGGGACGGATGGGACGTTCGCCTAATATGCCGCCGAGAAGTTAGGTTAGTCCCGCCCTTAACATCGAGCGGTGACGCTTTGGACTTGCGCAGAGGCAGAATGCGAAATTCGGTCCGGTCGCGGCGGCGAATTTCCACCGTCTCGTTGCGCTCGGCTTCATCGCGGGTGCCGGCGATGTCAAAGGCGTGGACCACGCCCAATGTATTGCTGCAGCCCACGAAATCAAAAGCCTGGGCGACCCGCCGACATCGCGGAAGAGGCAGTGTGCAACGAAGCGGCTGCGTTTCGTGATTGGCTGGGGGGATGCCTTAGCTTTCATTGAGACCGCCGCGATGAAGGAGTTATCCTTAAATTGTTTCGCGGACATCGTCCGTACCGAGCCCCGACTGACTATCGGGGCTGTTTTGTGGGCGAATTCGCGGGA
This sequence comes from uncultured Acidobacteriota bacterium, assembly GCA_963702345.1. GTDB lineage: Bacteria > Acidobacteriota > Terriglobia > Terriglobales > Acidobacteriaceae > Gp1-AA145. The sequence continues at coordinate 437,529 of CAVPCD010000006.1, forward strand.
GGATCGCAGCCCTCAGCGGCTGAAGCCGATCACTCTCTTGCTCGAAATCGGCACGAGTAGAACTCGTGCCCTTCCCGGTTTTGGCCGCTGGATCTCTGGTACATCATTTCGTTGACCCGGAGAGGCATTCTTGCCACGCGTTCCTCCGGGCGAAGTTCGTGCAGCAAATTCCTCTCCGCGTCTTTGATGGGTGCTAGCGGACACGGGGTCCCTCGACTTCGCTCGGGATGACAGAGTTGGGGTGGGGTTCGAAGATGTGGAGATTTGCTCCGCTGGAATCCATCCTAACTCTGTCATCTTGAGCGGAGTGAATGGACTCGCTTTGCGAGTCCGTTCACGGAGTCGAAAGACCTGCTGTTTGGGGGCGCGGGCGCTTTGCCAGACGACGAGTTAGGTTTGGCGCCGGCAGAAAGCAGGTCCCTCGACTGCGCGTGATCTTTCGTGAGCGAAAGACCACGCTTCGCTCGGGATGACAGAGTGGTGGTGGGAGCAGACGCGGAGCTTTGCTCCGTGGACAGCCGAGGACGGCTATCCCCACGTAGCCTTTGATAGCACTACGCGGCTTCAGCAATCGAGAGCTGCATGAAATCGTTGGCGCCGACTATTCCGAGGACCAGGCGCACGGGGAACGGGAATTGTTTGCGGGTGGGGTCGTGGACGATTGTTGGATTGGATAAGTGATAGCGGCGGCCGCTGGTTTGGAGGTCGCATCCGTTGGCGGCTTGGACGTTTTTGACCCACTCGCTTTCGCGGCCGTAGGTTAGAGCGACGGCGAATCCGCTGGGGGCACGAAAGACGTTTACCGGAGTGTGATACGCCTTGCCGGATTTTCGCCCTACGTGAGTGATGATGCCGAAGCCGGGCAGCCAGCCGGCGAATTTTCCGGTGATGCGGTTGGTTACAGCAAGGTTGAAGCGCGCCAGGGATTTCTTGCGGAAGCGCATCATCAGCATCAATGATGCGGCTAGCACGATCACCGAGATGAGTATTGCTGAGCCCATTGCGTGATCTCAGCCAGCAGGATTAGACGTAGGATCCAGCTTAAATAAACGAGCACGCGCCGATCAACTTGCGACGCGACGCCGCGATCATGCGGCGGCGTTCGCGGCCAGCGCTTCAACCACCGACACGTTCTGCATCAGGTCGGGCGGCAGGTTGTGGCGCTCGCGCAGGAATTCCGGGCTGTTGTAAGTGAGCCAGACTTTTCCCGATGCGTCTTCCCAGACCAAAATTTTCAGGGGAAGATCGATGGCGGCGGTGGGCGCGGCCAGCATCAGCGGAGTGCCGGCTTTGGGGCTGCCGAAGATCAGGAGCTTGGTGGGCCGCATTTTCATCCCGGCTTTCTCGGCTTCGCCGCTGTGGTCGACCAGCGCGAAGAGAGTGACGCCTTTCGACTGCAAAATGTTTTTCAATCTTTCGACCGCCTGATCTACGGAATGAGTCGTGGGTACGTTGATGAGGCCCTTATTTGTTGGCGATGTCATGCTGCCTCCACCGTATGAACGATCTGGTAACGCACATTAGTCGACTGGTGAGTTGAAACCAGATAGATTGCCATCGCCAGGCCAATCAGGGCCAGGAACAAGGCAAGGACAACAGCCAGCGTGGCCGGACGAGTGGGCGGCGGACTACCCTGATCCAGTTGCAGGGCGAGGCGGTAGTGATGCCACGCGGAGTAGACGTTAACTATTACTCCCACGACAATGAGCGCAGTGCCGAACCACAATGACAGGCCGTAAGAAGGTTTGGATTGCGCGTGCTGAATGAGTTCGATTTGTTTGAGGAAGAGTCCGAAGCGGGCGACCACGAAGCCGAAACCCATTAAGGCCAGGCCGGTGCGAATCCAGGCCAGGAAGGTCCGTTCGGCGGCGAGGAAATCGCTCCAGGTGGCTTTCGAACCCGTTCCTGCCGGTGGATTCATGAATTCGATTACCTAGCTGTAGCTGACTTTGCGCTCGCCTTTGACGATGCGGCCGACGGCATAATACTTTTCGCCGGCGCGGTCGAGAACGCTTTCGGCTTTCTTAAATTTTTTGGAAGGGACGACCAGCAACATGCCGATTCCCATGTTGAAGGTACGCATCATTTCGTCCTGCAGAACGTTCCCGAGCGTCTGCATGTGAGTGAAGATGGGGAGCACCGGCCATGAGCCGTATTCGATGATGGCCGCAGTGCCACGCGGCAGAACGCGCGGCAGGTTTTCGGTGATGCCGCCACCGGTGATGTGGGCCATGGCCGAGACGCACTCCGCGGCCACCAGTTTTTTGATGATCGCCCAATAACTGCGGTGGGTCAGCATAAGTTCGTTGCCGACTTTGCCCTTGATCTCATTGACGTAAGTTTCGGGCTCGTACCTGGCGACTTCGAACAGGAGCTTGCGGGCGAGAGAATATCCGTTGGTGTGCAGGCCGGTTGAAGGCAGGCCAATAAGAATGTCGCCGGGTTCGACGGTCTTGCCGGTGACGATGCGCTCGCGCTCGACCACGCCGACGATGAAGCCGGCCAGATCGTATTCGCCTTCGGGATAAAAGCCGGGCATCTCCGCGGTTTCGCCGCCGATCAGGGCGCAGCCGTTGTGCTTGCAGGCTTCGGCCAAACCCTCGACGACTTTTTCTGCGACGCCGGGATCGAGTTTTCCGGTGGCCAGGTAATCCATGAAAAACATGGGCGCCGCGCCCTGCACCGCAATGTCGTTGACGCAGTGGTTCACCAGATCCGCGCCGATGGTGTGGTGGACCTTCATTTCGAATGCAAGTTTTAATTTCGTCCCCACGCCGTCTACGCTCGAGACCAGGATGGGATCGACGTATTTGGTTTTGTCGATCGCGAACAGCCCGCCGAAGCCGCCGATTTCGCTCAGCACGCCTTTGGTAAAAGTTTTGTGGGCGAGGTACTTGATGCGCTGTTTAGTGCGATTGGCCTGATCGATATTGACGCCTGCATCGGCGTACGTAATGGGTTTGGAAGAATTGGGGGCCACGGTAATCAGTTTACTGAGCGGGAAGCTTATCAGACCCGGCCTCCGCGCTCGGAACCATTAATGACAGAGAACGGAAGAAAGAACCTTCAAGAGCGGGTAATTGTAGCACGGTTGAGAGATGCGATTGATCATTGAAGCATTCAGTCATTTGAATCATTGTGCCGGGGTTTGCAATGACTCAATGATTCAATGATTCAATTTTCCACAGCGTTTGAGCCAAGATGATCGGTGGTCGGTTCATTTTCGGGAACTTTTCCACTAATATTTTAAGATTCGCCTTTTATTCGCTTTGCGAAAGCTGTATACTCCAGCCGTAATCTTAAATTTGTGGTTCTCACAGGAGACGTATCCATGGCCGACGAGCGGGCGAGGGCGATTGATCTGGCATTTGCGCAAATCGAAAAACAATTCGGAAAAGGCTCCATCATGCGGCTGGGGTCGAAGGAAGCCATCGTCCCGATTTCCGTGATCTCGACGGGCGCAATTTCATTTGACGCCGCGCTCGGCGTGGGCGGTGTTCCGCGCGGACGCGTGGTCGAAATCTTCGGGCCGGAGTCGTCGGGCAAGACGACGATTGCGCTGCAGGTGATCGCGCAGGCCCAGGCGCAGGGTGGAATGGCGGCGTTCGTAGACGCCGAGCACGCGCTTGATCCCGGCTATGCGAAAAAACTTGGCGTGGATGTGGACAATCTTCTGGTGTCGCAGCCGGATTACGGCGAACAGGCGCTCGAGATCACCGAAGCCCTGGTGCGATCCGGAGCGATTGACGTATTGGTCGTGGACTCCGTAGCGGCGCTGGTGCCCAAGGCCGAACTCGATGGCGAGATGGGCGACAGCCACATGGGTCTGCAGGCGCGGTTGATGTCGCAGGCGCTGCGCAAGCTGACCGGGACGGTTTCAAAGTCGCGTACCTGCCTGATCTTTATTAACCAGATTCGCGAAAAAATCGGCGTGATGTTCGGCAATCCCGAAACCACCACCGGGGGCCGCGCCCTCAAGTTTTACGCCTCCGTCCGTGTGGACATTCGTCGCATCGCGGCAATTAAAGAAGGCGATGTGGTCATCGGCTCCCGCACCAAAGTCAAAATCGTGAAAAACAAAGTCGCCGCCCCCTTCCGCGAATCCGAATTCGACATACTTTATGGGGAGGGGATTTCGCGCGAAGGCGATTTGCTCGATCTGGCGGCGAACCAAAACATTCTGGAGAAGTCTGGGTCCTGGTACAGCTACAAGGGCGAACGCATTGGTCAGGGACGCGAAAACGCCCGCCAGTTCCTGAAAGACAACAAAGACGTCATGGCCAAGCTGGAAACCGAGGTTCGAAAGGCACTGGGATTGATTCCGGCTCAACCTGTTGCCGCGCCCCAAGCTCAGGGTGCAGCACAAGGAGCCGGTCAAGGCACAAGCCAGAGCGCGAGAGTAACGACCATGCCGACGGGAACAGACGGGAAAACAGCGGCGAGAAGGTAGAGCGGAATCTATTTAAAGCTCCTTCGGCCTGCGAATAAAATTCGAAGGCGCGCCCGCGCCACGTGTGTTGGAACGATTCGAAGTGCTCGAAGACCTCATCGCGGGTGTCGCATAATCCATGTTACCGAGCAGGAGCGTTGATAGGTCGGCGCTCCGGTCCCACACGAATACAGTGGAGTCCGCGTTCTCGCTTTGAAGCGCGGCATCGTTGGAACGTGGCATCGCGTGTCTGCTAAACATCTTCCCGCCTATGTGGACGAAATGACATGGCGATTTTATAACCGAAAGAGCCCTTACTTATTCCGCGATACCATGCTGCGACTGATAGCATCAGCAGATCTCGAATACAAGGAACTTACTGCTGCGGCATAACGTTTCTGCCGATTACTAGCGTAAAACATCCCTCGTGGATTGTTATTTGGTCAAACTTATATGAACCGTCTACGTATTTGCATTGCGCTGGAACGGATTTCATGGCGGACCTGAACGCCCTTCCCGCTTGGCTGTTCCAATCCCCACTGAAGTAGCATTCCAGTCCATCAATTTGGGGCGATCCTCTGCCGGTACTGACATCGCCGCGTTCGTAACTCCATCCGGCATCTGTTGCTAGCCGCGTTACTTGCTGTTCAAGGGGCGCGACATCGTCAGTCGTACCCGCCTTGACTATTCCAATGCAGCCTTTCTCAGGTGACTCTCTCAGGCGATCCGAAAACTCAGTCTCTTTATCACTTGGGATAAGACGTGACGGCGGGGTATTGTTCACCACCTGAGTTCCGTAATTGTTGGAATCTTTATTAACGATGGAACCGATGATTTGTACGCTCGGAGGTGTCTGCCTGCGTTTGATATGAAAATCCTTGATCTGGGCATTTTCGCTATCTTGCGCACTAAAAACTTTGTTGAAGCCCTCAGATGTAATGTTGTCGGCCCTGAAATTATGACTGCGATCAGCATTTATCGCCGGAGCCCATTCTTCTTCTCTCTTGCGTCGAATACTAACTATCCGAAAATCCTGCTTGTCGGCTTTCAATCGCTTATTAACTAGTCCAGCAGTGGGCAATGCCCCGTTGTGAGCTTTCTCGAAATCAGTAACAACTGTAAATAGTCTTACCCACCTCTTACCAAACTCCTCTCCTTGTGACACGATCTCTCCGGATTGCAACTTTATGTCGGCTACAAACGCTAAAGAGTGATCTCTTTCGTCAACCAGGGTAAGCCCAGATATAAATGCGCCTTTCCGGTGACTTCCGCCTTGCACTGATTGACTGGCTTGGATAGACGATCCTTGAGGGGCTGTACTCGAATGCTGCACTTCCTTGACATTCTCTGGTTTCGCCCAAATATGCAGGGCACAATAGCCCACCAGTAATAAGGCACTGGCGCATACAAAACAAACACGCCAAATGGTCACTGGTACCCGTGGGGCGGCCCAGACCCATGGAAAATTTAGGACAAGGTATATGGCGGCTCCCGCTATAGACAGCCAGCCTACAATAAAAATCCACGCAAGGCTTACGCCCGCCTTTTCCATTAAGTAGAGGATTATTGGCACGATGAACACCACAACCAAGGTCAGGACATCGAAAAACTTGGACATTTCGTGCACCTCCTCCTCGTCAAGTGAATAATCCCGCTTCCATGCATTTTAAAGTCTTCTGGATAGTACTTGCGGCGCGGCTAAGCTTTGGCCTAGAATTCAGCCGTTCCGGAAAACCCCAGGGTTTAGTCCAGCCAATTTTTGTCTGAGGATTCATTCGCGGGTTCTCCCCCGCGCGGAGGGATCGTCGATGAGTTTTGTGGCGTGGAAAATCTTGCGCAGGCTGCCGCGATCTCTGCTTAGGATTGGCATAGTATTTCTGCTGGTGTCAGCGGCGCACGCTTAATTCTTCGGAACGTGGAGAGGCCGATCCAGCTCGCTTTGTCTTTCTTCCTTACTTCCTGTACAAAGTTCGTTTGAACGTAGCTGCCCCAGTTACCGCCGCGATCACCATATCGAGCATGGGCTATTGCGTCCTGTGCATCTGGGCGGCTGGCCGGCATGTGGGCGAGCCTAAACTTCCTTCCCCGCTAGATTCAGATCTCCCGCCGGTTTCGATCTTGAAGCCACTCAAGGGGACCGATCCCGAAATGTACGAGAGCTTCCGGTCGCATTGCCTGCAGGATTATCCGACGTACGAAATTCTGCTTGGGGTGAGCGACGCGAATGATCCTGCGACCGCGTTGGTTGAAAGATTGCAGCGGGAGTTTCCGCAGCAGTCGATTCGGCTGGTGCTGTGCGAAAAAAATCTGGGCGCGAATGGCAAAGTCAGCAGCCTGGCGCAGCTTGCAGCGGAGGCAAAATACGGCATTCTTCTGGTGAATGACAGCGACATTCGGGTTGCGCCGGATTACCTGCGCACGGTGATCGCCGAATTGCAACTACCGAATAGCGGGTTGGTGACCTGCCTCTATCGTGGAGTGCCGGCGAAGACGCTGGCGTCACGACTGGAGTCGCTTGGCATCAGCACGGATTTTGTTCCCGGAGTTCTGGCGGCGAAACAAATCGAAGGCGGCCTGCATTTTGGATTGGGATCGACGCTGGCATTTCGTCGCACAGACCTTGAGGCAATCGGCGGGTTTGAAGCCATCGTGGATTATCTTGCCGACGATTACGAATTGGGGAAAAGAATTGCTGAACGCGGCCTCAAGGTCGTGCTCTCGAATTCTGTTGTAGAAACTTTCCTGCCGGCTTATGGACTCGCCGGGGTTTTTTCGCATCAGTTGCGCTGGGCGCGCACTATTCGAGTCTCGCGGCCCGGCGGGTATGCCGGATTGCTGCTTACCTACACTTTGCCGTGGGCGGCCCTGTGTTTGCTACTTGCACGTGGAGCGACATGGGCGTGGGCGTTGTTTGCTGTTGCTGTGATGTTGCGAATCACGATGGCATGGGCTTCAGCAGTTTCGGTGCTGAATGACAGAGAAGCAATGCGTTCGTTATGGCTCTTGCCCTTGCGTGATTTCCTCGCGCCGATTGTTTGGATCGCAGGGATGTTCGGACGCAAAATCGCATGGCGAGGCCAGGAGTTCGAATTGGAGAATGGAAAGTTAAAGCGGATTGATTGATCCGCTGGCCACCGGTGAGACCGCCGTCTTGCGCGTCTGCGCGATGATTCTGCCGTCTTTGGTGAAGCGATAAATTTCTCCGCGCCAGTAAAAAGTGTGGCTGAGGAAACTGGCCATCCAAACGCCGAAGCCTTGCAGATCGCGCAAGGGATAGAGCCAGCAAAATTTCAACGCGCGCTGATCTTTCATCAGCCACCAGCCGACGACAAGCGATTGAATCACGCGATTGGCAAAGGCGGCGGCGAGAAACGACAGGCCCAATCCCCATCGTCCCAGTGCTGCCGCGGCGATTAGTCCCAGTAGTCCGAACGGCATGGCAAAGGTCAGACCGCTGCCGATGTGTCCCCAGGGACGCGAGTGGCGGGTGCTCTTCATCCAGCGCAACTGATCGCCGAGCGTGCGCACAAACGACCGAGGCGTGAGCACGTGATGAATAAAGTAATGCGAAAAAATAACTTTGTATCCTGCGGCCCAGATTTTGTTGCCGAGCACATAGTCGTCGGAATAGTAATCGGCGGTGGAGCGAATTCCGCCGATGGCGGCGAGCGAGTCGCGGCGAAGCGCGACTGCGGGGCCGAGCGCGAAACGAATTCCTTCGAGTATGTCGGCCGTGACCACGCCGGAGGGCATCTCCACCGACATTCCCAGAGCTTCGAGGAACGACCAGAAATCTGAAGCTGGATCGCCACGATAGAGGCACGTGACCAGGCCAAGCTTTTGGTCGAACAGCGGCGGAATCACATTGCGCAGGAAATCGCGATCAACCCGCACGTCGCTGTCGGAGATTACGAAGAAATCGTTCTGCGAAAGCGGGATCATTTTGTCGAGGGTGAAGACCTTGGCATTCGGCCATTCCGGCGGACCAGACGCGACGATGCGGCTCTTAACCTGCGGGTAGCGCTGGGCAATTTTCTTTGCTAGCACGATCGCGGGATCGTCTTCGCTGCGGGCGCCGATGATGATCTCGTAATCCGGATAATTCTGCTGAAAAAAACTTTCCAGATTTTTTTCGAGGCGCTCTTCCATGCCGTGGACCGGTTTGAAGATGGTGACGGGCGGGAGCTGGTCTGCGGGAAAGGATAGCGCGTTTTGTCGTTCTGTTCCAGAGCGCTTTTTGAATCGGACCGCGGCGACAATCGCCAGGAAAAGAAAGACGAGAGAACTCACCAAACCGAAGGACGCGAGGGCCAGCAGAGCGCGAAAGAAAAGGACGGTAAGCGAAATCGTCATCGGCTATGCGCTCTGAATATCCGTGCGAGAAAAGTCGGTGCCGGTATAAAGCAGTGGGAGCCCGCTTACAGCAGCCAGGGCGTAACACATGCAGTCGCCGAAATTAAGCCCGGCGGCGTGACGCCCTTTTCCAAAACGCAAAAACGCCGAAACGGCGGCATCGTAGTGCTCCTGGTTGAAATCCACGATCTTCGCATTCATCCGGTAAAGTAGGCCTGCGAGGAGCGGCCTGGCGTCATACCCCAGGCGATTTGAGAGAACGATGGCGGATTCCACAGCAGTTGGGGTAGCCACAAAAAGTACATCGGCCTCTTTCAACTTCTGCACTAGCGCCGCGTATCCAGCTTCCTTCAGCAGAATAGAAACTAGGACTGACGAGTCCACAATCATTCGGGATACCCATCGGGGCCAATGCCGAGAATTTCTTCGCGTTCGCGCTTGGTGACCTTCTTGCCGAGCACGTCAGCGGGAATATTCGGCCACACCTCTCGCTCCAGATAGTCCATTATCTTGCTAGCCCGGTCTCGACTTGGAGCCCTTGAGGCCAGCCGAGTTTTGCGGTCTTCCAAGGCGCGCCCGATGGCTTCAGTCTTGGTTTCTCCAGTCATCCGAGCCACTTCGGCGGCTAGGCGCTCGACACGCTCGTTTTTTATGTTTAGGGCCACATTACACCTTTACACCATTATTATACCATTACACCTAACGAATTGTTCCAAGCTCCCTATTGGTAAAGATCGACTTGCCCCCACTTCGCGCCAGGAAGAAATGGGGCAGTCCCTTCAGCTCTTTAGGCGAATCCTGGTCCGTCCACATGAAAACCGTCGTGGGGCTGGCCCAGAGTTGTTCGAAGGTGGCTTGGGTTTCGAATACTCGCGGGGCGTCGGGGAATTTGACGCCGTACCACAAGTTTCCGCTTGGTTCATGCAGGACGCGAATGCGCGTTCCCAGATAAAAATTCAAAGTCGATGCCTGATGATATTGCCCGTCGACGACTACAAGATCTCCCGGTTGGTAGTGCTTTTCGATTGCCAGCGCCAGCTGCTTCGAAGACAGCACCGGGGAAAAAATCACAAACGCCGAATGCACGCAAAACAGCAGCCCGGCCATCATCGCGGCCAAGACGATATTTCCGTATTGCGGTTTGCGCCGGTAGCGCAGCCATAAATTTGCAGCCGCGCCGATCAACAATGACGCGATGGCCCCGATGAGTTGTGGACGAAACATGCCTAGAGCTTCGGGCGTCAGGTCCAGAAAATGGCCGAGTGAGAAGTCGTAGTCTTGAGGATTTTTGTTCAACAAATCGGCGAGGTCTGCGCCCGGAGCGGGCGCTTTGGATGAGATGAGCAATGCAATGCCTACCACCGATCCCACCGCAACCATCGCAAAAAGCACCCATGAAGAAATTCTCGCGGACTTGGATTCGGTTTGCGGAGAAGCGGCTTCTTTGGCTAGCCATCCGCCGATCAGCAAAGCCAGCGCGGGAACTGCGGGGATGGTGTAGTACTCCTGGCGGGTCGAAAAAGTGAAGAAGCCGACTTCCACCAGTGCCCAGACTGCAAAGTAAAGGCTGGCACGCTGGCTGCGAGTAAGTTGGCCATGCCACTCGCGCACGCGAATTGGAACCTGCTTCAATGCCTGCGGAAGGAAAATCATCCAGGGAGCCAGCCACAAGATTGTGAGAGCCCAGAAAATCAGCAGCGGAACGGTGTCATAGCCGGGAGGCACGCGTTTCCCGAGATAACGCATGAACTGCTCGTTTACGAAATAAAACCAGAGAAAGCCCTTGACCGCACCCTGGCTTGGATTTTCCCGCGCGGCAAGAATATGCCAGGGAGCAGCAATGGCGAGAAAAACCAGCGTGCTCGACAGCAGCCGCAGTTTCAGAATGTGACGCAGGTTGCGCGTCAAGAGCAGATACAAAACGATCGATCCCAAGGGGAAGACCAGGCCGATCAGGCTCTTGGTCAACACGTTCAGCGCGCAGGTGGCCGCGAAGCCCCAGCACACCCAGCGCGACGGTCTCTCTTGATCCAATGACTGCAAAAAGAAGTACGCAGTCAATGCCAGCCACAGGCCCACCGCGACGTCTGGAATTTCGAAGCGGGTGAACATGTAGGGGCCGAGGGCGGTCGACAAAACTACCGCCGAATAAAGGCCGCCGCGCTCACCATAAGCGCGCGTGCCCAGGGCGTAAGTCACAAAGAGCAGGGCCAGAACGCAAAGCATCAGCGGCAGGCGTGTGCTCCAGTCGTGGACGCCAAAAATCTCGTAGCTGGCGGCCACGCCCCAATACATTAACGGCGCTTTTTCGAGATAGCGGATGCCGTCGGTGTAGAGCGTGACCCAGTCGTGACGGAGCACCATTTCGCGCGCGGCCTCAGCATGAATGGTGTCAACGTCGTCGAGAAGGGCGGGAGTGAAAATTCCGGAGAGATAGATCGCACACCACAGAAGCAGAATGATGATCAAAGAAAAATAGCGCAGGCGCGCGCCGCCGAAGGACGCGTGGGGAGAAGTTTCGTTTTCGCCGCCAACATCCTGGCCGGAAGCTGAAATTCCCATGCAGCGGAAATTATACGGGAGCAGTCTGGCTATCTTGCCGCGGAAGAGGATGAAGACGCAGCCGCTGCGGCCGCGCGAACCAGCATCGGTTCATCGAGAACTTGGCGAATCTTTATTGCCAAAGATTTCAACGAGAAGGGCTTTTGCAGAAAATTTCCGTCCATTTTTCTTAAACCTTTGCTGAGCACTACATCTTCCGAATGCCCGGAAATAAGCAGGATTTTAGGGGGAGATGGCAGGGCAGCAACGGCACGAGCCAGGTCCGGCCCGCTCATTTTGGGCATGACAACGTCTGCGATGACCAGCGCGAACTCAGTCGAATCGTTCTGCAGGTTCTTGAGCGCTTCCTCGCCATTGGCTACCGAGCGCACCTCGTATCCCATGGAAGAAAGAAATTCTACGGTGGCTTGCCGAAGCGGCTCCGCGTCCTCTACCACCAGCAGGGCTTCATCTCCACGGGGTGCGGCAAGTTCAAGCCGCAACGAGTCGGACTTTTTTTCCCCGGCCTGCGGCACCGCGACCGGCAGATAGATATTGAACGAAGTTCCCGCCCCTGGCTCACTCGCGGCGGATATTACGCCTCCGTTCTCCTGAACTACGGATTGGACAATTGCGAGCCCTAGCCCGGTGCCCTTGTCTTTGGATTTGGTGCTATAGAAGGGTTCGAATATTCGCCCGAGTTCTTCAGCGCGTATTCCGTGTCCGGAATCTGTGACTGTGAGCAATACGTGTTCTCCGGGGACAATGCCGGTGTAGTGCCGCGCAAAATCCTCGTTGAGCTTTACCAGTTGCGTTTCAATGACCAGTCCGCCGCCGTCCGGCATGGCGTCGCGGGCGTTGACCACGAGATTCAGCAGTACCTGCTCCATTTGCCCCGGATCGACTCGGACGAGCGCCACGTCCTTGCCAAGCGAAATGCGAATTTCAATATCCTCTTCGACCAGGCGAGAGAGCATGCCAACGGCTTCTTCAACGATCCAGTTGAGCGATACCAACTGCTGCCCCGCGGCCTGGTGATGCCCGAACATCAGCAAACGCCGGGTAAGCTCGGAAGCGCGCCGCACCGCCGCCAGAATTTCCTGCATGTGCCGGCGGGCCGGGTGGTCAGCGGGGACGGTCGCCTGCCCCATCTCTGCATATGATCCGATTACCATCAGCAGGTTGTTGAAGTCGTGGGCAATGCCTCCGGCGAAAATACCCAGCGATTCCATTTTGTGCGGGCCGTCGACTTTCGCTTTAAGGTCATTCTGCTGCGCTACAACGGTTGCCGTCCACGCCAGGCTTGGCACCTGAGTTCGCGGATCACGCACCACGGTTACTGCGAGGTCAAGTTCAACCACGCGGCCATGTTTGCAGAGCAGCCCCCCGACGCCGCGAAACACTCCTTTTTGCAGGGCCTCCTGACGCATCGAATCCCAGGAGTCGTCCTTGGGAACTTGGGAGGCAATACAACTCACTTTCTGGTCGATCAGTTCGCTGGCGCTATACCCGGTCACCATCTCGCAGGATGGATTAACGTATTGCAGCACTCCATCCGCGTCGGTGAGGAAAATCAGCTCCTGGCAATGATCGACTGCCCGCCGCAGGATTCGAAGCGCGTTGGTCTTGCGGAACTGGCGACCGGCGACCTGTTCCTGTTTCGCCGCTCGGGAGCGATGCATAACTGTCTCATCGGACGAGAATCGCGGTTCGCTCCGGATCGGCTTGGAGTGCCTATGTTTCCTAATAATTGCGGGTGCCGAATCGGAACGGTTCGGTTGCGGAAAGGCGGCTGTTTTCCAGGCGTTTCCTGTGGGCGCGTTTATCGTCGAAGTGACTTTGGGGTGCAGGTCTTTCGATTCTTTATTGACACTCATAAAAAGCGGGGGCGACACTCCGAACTAGGTATTTCATGGCTCACGGCGTCGCAACTCCGCTGGCTGTCGCAGATCAGCACTCCGGGCTTCCGGGGTTGGCCGATCACGTCCTGAACGCCAGGATTGAGCTCTACGCTTGCCTGCAACTGCTGGCGGACCGGGCACGCTTTATTACCGGCGCAACCTGGGCGGCAATTGCGCTGCATGAGAGAAATGAATTTATTTATTGCGCGGCTGCCGGAAGTTCTGCTCCGGTCATCGGGTCGGATTTTAATGTGAAGACGCTTCGGCCCGAACAGTCGCTTGGAGCAGACGGGAAGTCTTTACTGGTAACAGTAATTCGGAATTCGAAAACAGCAGGATTTTTTCAGCTTTTTTCAGAAACCGCAAAATTCAGCGACCAGGACTTGCAGTCGATCGTTCGCCTCTCCGATATGGTGGGCACGGCCATCAATTGCATGGAGGCGGAACAGAAGGCGATTGCCGATGAGCATCCGCCCGTCCCGGCGTTGGTTGCGCAACCACCAAAGCCAGCAACCGCGGTTCTGTGGCACGCGCCTGATGGCTTGGCTTCAGGAACTTCCAACAAATCTTCGTCCGCTTCGGATCTCGCCGTTACCGTCTATGCGTGTGAATCCTGCGGCTTTCCGGTTTCGCGCGGGCGTAGCATTTGCGTCGATTGCGAGGAGCGCGGCAGTCCGAGTGCTACTATGGCGCGATTGCTGACTGCCAGACAAAAAGAAGATGAAAGCTGGATCAGCGCCCACGGATACACCATTGCCAGCCTGCTGGTCAGCGCGTTAGTGTTTGCGATTATTTACTGGCTACGCTAATGTCGCATTCCTTCGCTGATTTCTATCGCGGGAAAAGAGTCCTGGTTACCGGCCACACCGGCTTCGAGGGTGGATGGACTGCGGCCTGGTTAAAGCTCATGGGGGCGCAGGTCTGCGGATATGGATTGCCTCCTGCGACCCGGCCCAATTTTTTTGATGCGACCATTCTCGATCGCGGAATGACCTCGGTTTTTGGCGACGTTCGCGACCGGAATTCGATGGCCAGCACATTCACCGAAATACAGCCGGAAATAGTCATCCATTGCGCCGCCCGGACCAGCCCACCGGCCTCGTTGCGCGAACCGGTCGATGCTTTTTCGACCAACGTAATGGGCACGGTCCACATTCTTGAGGAGGCTAGGCTCACGCATTCGGTGCGGGCGATTGTGTTGATGAATACCGATTCGTGCTCGGAGCACGAGATGCGTTCCGCGCGCGAATCTGATGAGATCGGGCCGAACCAGTTGCTGACTGCGAGCGTGGCTTCTGCTGAACTGGCGCGCTCCGCATTCAACAAAGTTTTTTTTCAGAAGACGGGAACGTCGGTGGCGACCGCTCGAACTGCGCATGCAATCGGCGGAGGGGACTGGCGAGAAGGGCGGGTGGTTCCAGAATTGGTCCGCGCCATCATCTCCGCCCAACCCGTTCCCGCCAGCCACGAAAAAGAACGTAAGTTGCGAATCTGGCACGTGCTCGAGCCGGTCCGCGCCTGCTTGCTGCTGGCGAAGAATTTATTCGAACGTGGCCAGAAATCTGCGGGAGTGTGGGATTTTGCGCCCGGCGGTGACCGAATTTCGGCCTCTGAGTTCTCCGAAAAATTTGCCGCGCTATGGAACGCAGCTGAGGCAGGGAAAATCGCCTCATCCAGGCCGCCGGCTTCAATTGCAAATTCTGATAAGGCTGAGGCCGAACCGGGCTGGTCGCCGTTACTGTCCCCTGATCAAGCCTTGGCTTGGACAGTCGAGTGGTATCGCGGCTTCTTCTCCGAGCCGGGTTCGGCCCTGAAGACCACGCATGATCAGATTGAACGGTACACGCGCCTGAGCATGTAAACGCTATGTGTGCAGGCATTTATTCGCACTTCGGGCGGGCTCGCGGAGCGGTTACCAAAGGACAATGACCTCGGTAATCTTGTTGATTCCTCAGCCTTATCCCATACTCGATTCACCTACCACAGAACCTGGGAGACGGGGTTAGAAGTGGCGGCATAGCCGCTATTGCTGACCCCGATTTTTTTTGCCCGCTTCGCCACAGAAGTGCCGGAATGGTCAATAGTTTTTCGGCTACTTCCGCATATCTCCGGCCTGATCCACAGAGTAATTTCCTACAATCAGGTGTTCACAATTTACAACTCAGATCAGGAACGCGATAACGAAAGCGTGAAAACCATGAAAAAGCTGTCCGTTTTATTTTTGCTGTTAGCCCTGGCCGGCTCCTGCTTTGCCGCCGAAGAGGACGACAATCCGGTAGCCGATCGCGTTAAGGCCGCTGCCACCGTGCTCGAGGAAATCCAGGCTGCGCCTGACACTGGAATCCCCGATGAAGTCATGGGATCCGCGGACTGTGTGGCCGTCGTGCCCTCCA
Organism: uncultured Acidobacteriota bacterium; assembly: GCA_963702345.1. Lineage (GTDB taxonomy): Bacteria > Acidobacteriota > Terriglobia > Terriglobales > Acidobacteriaceae > Gp1-AA145. The sequence goes on from CAVPCD010000006.1 coordinate 453,146, forward strand.
TGCTCAAAGCCGGTTTCGTGTTCGGCGCCCAATATGGCCGCGGCGTGGCGAGTTGCCGCACTCCCAAGGGCTGGAGCGACCCTGCGTTCTTCACCATTCAGGGCGGAAGCTTTGGCCTACAGATCGGCGGACAGGCGGTTGATCTGGTCATGCTGATCATGAACCACAAAGGAATGGAGAACCTGCTCAACAGCAGGTTCAAGCTGGGCGCCGATGCGACCGTGGCCGCGGGGCCGGTCGGCCGCCACGCCGCCGCTGATACCGACTGGAAGATGCGCGCCCAGGTGCTCAGCTATTCGCGAGCGCGCGGCATATTTGCCGGCCTGGAGTTGAACGGGGCAGTGGTCAAGCAGGACCGCGAAAGCACTCGCGTGTTCTACGGCAAGATGCAGCCGTTCGCGACGTCGCTGCAAAGCGTAACTTCGCCTCAGGGATCGCTTCCGTTTCTTCAGGACTTAGCGAAGTGGGCGAAGATCGCGAGTAAATAGACCTCTCGCCTTGAGCGGGCGGGACGAGATCAGAATCAGGACCTTCTCTGTGTGCTTTTCCTCTGTGAACTCAGTGATCTCTGTGGTTAGCTTTAAAAACCTTTAACCACAGAGATCACTGAGTCTCACAGAGGACGGCACGAGGCACTGAAATGGAAACTACCCGTTTTCGTTTCCGGCGCGCTTCCAGGAAACCAGTTCGCCGATGGTTGAGCCCGTGCTCGAAGACGGCTGCTTGTAGCTCTCGACCTCTGACCGCGAAGCTTCTTCTCCGACTGCGCGAATGCTGAGCCCGACTTTCTTTTCTTCCGGGCTCATCTTGATGATCTTGAAATCATGCTCGACGCCCGGTTCGAGGTGAACGGGCTGGCCGTTGCCATCGACGGCTTCGGAGTTGTGGCAAAGACCCTCAATGCCTTCTGAAATTTCTATGAACGCGCCGAAAGCCGCAACCCGCAAGACTTTGCCGCGAACGATGTCACCGACGCGATGCTGCGCGAAGAACGATTCCCAGACGTCCGGCTGAAGCTGCTTTATGCCTAGCGACAGGCGGCGCTTCTCGGAATCTATCGCGAGCACGATGGCTTTTACGCGATCACCTTTCTTCAAGACTTCTGATGGGTGCTTCACGCGCTTGGTCCAGCTCAGATTGCTGACGTGCACCAAGCCGTCGATGCCTTCTTCGATCTCGATGAATGCGCCGAAGTCGGTCAAGTTGCGGACACGGCCTTCAACCGTCGCGCCCACGGGATATTTCTCAATCAACGAATCCCAGGGATTGGCCGCCAGTTGGCGCATACCGAGCGAAATCCGCCGTTCGGTCGGGTTCACGTTGAGCACCACGCACTCGACCTGATCGTTCACGCCAACGAGCTTCGAGGGATGCTTGGCCCGTTTCGACCAGGTCATTTCGCTGACGTGGACCAGGCCTTCGATTCCCTGTTCGAGCTCAACAAACGCGCCGTAATCGGTCACGCTGATCACGCGGCCGTTCACATGCGCGCCCACCGGATAACGATGCTCGGCATCGAGCCACGGATCAGGCGTGAGCTGCTTGAATCCCAGAGACACGCGCTGTTTGTCGTTATCAAATTTCAGAACCTTTACCTGAATCTGGTCGCCGACGTTCACCAGATCACGCGGGTGGGTAAGGCGTCCCCAGGACATGTCGGTGATGTGCAGCAGGCCGTCGATGCCGCCCAGGTCAACGAAGGCGCCGTACTCGGTCAGATTTTTTACCACGCCGGTGAGGATGGTTCCTTCTTCGAGATGGCCGAGAAGCTGCGAGCGTTTTTCAGTCTGCTCCTGCTCCAGAAGTTGCTTGCGCGAGACCACAACGTTGCCGCGCTTCTTGTTCAGCTTGACGATGGCGACATCGAACGTTTGTCCCTTCATTGCGTCGAGGTTGCGCACCGGGCGCAGATCGATCTGCGATCCGGGAAGAAATGCGTTGGCACCGAGAACGTCCACCGTGACGCCGCCTTTGGTCCGTTCCATGACCGTGGCCTTGATGGGCTGGTTGTCGGTGTAGGCCTTTTCGATCTCATCCCAGGCACGCAGCTTCTGCGCCTTTTGGAAGGAAAGCTTGGGGTATCCCTCTTCGGTCTGACCCTTGTCGCGCACCACGTGGATCTCGTCGCCGGCCTGTACCTTGGGCTTGCCGTCGTGGTCCATGACCTCGGCGATCGGCACCATGCCTTCAGACTTGGCGCCGATATCCACCACCACGTGCGTGGACGTGAGTTTGATGACCGTGCCCTTCAGCACATGGTCGTCGCTCTCCAGTTCTTCGCTTTCGGTGGTGAAGCTTTCAAGCGCGGACGCAAAGTCGTCGGCGGCGGGCTTCTGATCATCCGTGTCGGCGGGATGCTCGGTTTGCGCGTCGGTTGATTGCTGCTCGGTCAGGGTAGTGGTTGAGGAGTCGGAATAGTTATTGTTGGTGTCGTCGAACAAAGTCATTGCCTCTCAGCGGTGTCCGAGATGCGGGCTGGTTAGCGAACTGCTGGTTGGGTCTTGGCCTGGTGCCCAGTTTATGTTGGCCCAATCCTGGCGGATGGGCTAAAGCCAGCGGTGCGGTAAAGATCGAACCCGAATCCCAAAGGGAACACTTCGACTATAGCAACCGCTCGGAAAAGGTGTCAATCGAGGAAGATGATTATTAATAATGGGGAGAAATTGGGTAATTGGGGGAATTTCCTCTGTGGCGGTTCTCTGTGAAACTCAGTGCCCTCTGTGGTTAAGATTTTAGAGAGTGCAACCACAGAGCGCACAGAGTTTCACAGAGGAAAAACACAGAGAATTCTGGAAAGACTGACGTGGTGTCGATTTTCATTGGCTTTTCTCGGCGAGCTCGGATGGCCTCTGCGAGCTCTGCGGTTAAAGGCTTTGAATGCCTGCTTCAATTCCCCAATTGCCAAATTTCAAAATTACCCAATTTCCTGATAGCCTCCGGTCGATGGACTACATCTTCACTCCCTGGCGCTATGCCTATATCACTAACGCCGCAAAGACGGACGGCAAATCCAGCGAGTGCATTTTCTGCGAGCTGCCCAAGCTGCCAGACCCTGAGGCCAAAATCGTTTACCGGGGAAAGCATTGCTTCATTATTCTGAACAGTTTTCCCTATACATCCGGGCATGTGATGGTGGTGCCGTTTGCCCACCTCGACGAACTGCAAAAACTGCCCGAAGCCGCCGCCAATGAAATGATGGCGCTTTCGCAGAAGATGGAAGGCGTGCTGCGCAACGTTTACTCGCCGGACGGTGTCAATCTAGGCATGAACATCGGCCGCGCGGCTGGAGCTGGAGTGGCGGGACACGTCCATATGCACGTCCTCCCGCGCTGGGTGGGCGATACGAATTTCATGACAGTGACGGGAGAAAGCCGGGTGCTGCCGGAGGCGCTGGAGGAGACCTGGACTAAACTCAAAGGCAAAATTGGCGGTTTGAATGTACCATGAATATCCCGCGTCTGCAGCGGGATATTCATGGTGATAAATTTTGTTAAAAGTAGATTTCTTTATGCATTAGTCCTACTCCGCCTTCACGAACCGGCTAAGCGGTACAACCTCGATCTTCTTTCCCAGCGTGTAAGCTTTTTCTCCGGGATAAACAACATAAAGACGGTCCAATCTAAGGTCCTCCATGGCGATTCGCATAGATGGGGTTAATGTGGGAGCATCGGCGCGCTTGCATTCAATCCCAATGCGCCTCCCCTTCTTGAATAACAGCAAATCCAGTTCGGCGCGATTGTAAGTCGCCCAATAATAGGTTTCATCAGGCTGAAGGGCCTTGATCACTTCTTCGACCGCGTAGCCTTCCCATGAAGCGCCGACTTTGGGATGATTTTCAAGGTCGTGCCGATTCGAGATTCCGAGCAAGCTGTGCAACAGCCCACTGTCGCGCACATAGACCTTTGGCGCTTTCACCTGCCGTTTGCCGAGGTTTTCGTGCCACGGAGCGAGCTGCCGGACCATAAACACGCCGGTCAGAAGGTCTAGATAATGCCGCACGGTGGATTCATTGACCGATAGCGCCCGCGACAACTCGGCCGCATTCCAGATTTGGGCGTGATAGTGCGCCAACATATTCCAGAAGCGCCTCACTGCCATCGCCGGAATCCGGATACCTAACTGAGGCAGATCGCGCTCCACAAATGTCTGCAAAAAGTGCTTGCGCCAGGAAACGGAATCGGTTTCGCGGCGTGGCGTGTAAGCGCAGGGAAAGCCTCCGCGCAGCCAATGACGATCCTGGGCGGCAGCTCCGAGATCTGCCAGACGAAAGCCCTCCAGTGGAACCGTTTCAAGCCGGCCGGCAAGCGTCTCCGATGACTGCTTGAGAAGATCCGGCGAAGCGCTGCCCAAGAGCAGGAATCGCGCAGGCGAAGGCCGGCGGTCGGCCAAGACTCGCAACAAGGGAAAGAGATCAGGACGGCGCTGGACTTCGTCAATAACGATCAGCTTCTTCAGCGGGCGCAGCGCGATATCCGGCTGGTTGAGCCGGGCCAGGCTCTGTGGGTCTTCCAGATCAAAATAGTTCAGCGAAGTGGCGGGAACCAGCTGCCGGGCCAGGGTGGTCTTTCCGCATTGCCGGGGGCCGAGGAGAACGGTCACCGGGCTACGCCGAAGGGCCTGGCGCACTATGGCAACATCAATCAGGCGTTGAATCACTCTCTAACGGTACCATGAATATCCCGCTACTACAACGGGATATTCATGGTAATAATTTTTTATGTCTCATTTTTTAGCGGAGCCCGCCAATGTTAGGCGACGATCGCAGACAGAACCGCAATGCTTAGCGGGTGAGTTTCTCCATTTCCTTCTCGTCGATGACCGCTACTCCCAGTTCTTTCGCCTTGTCCAGCTTTGATCCCGCGTCGGTGCCTGCGACCACGTAATCGGTCTTTTTGCTTACCGAGCCGGCGACTTTGCCGCCGGCGTCTTCGATCAGCTTTTTGGCTTCGTCGCGGGTGTAGTTGGATAGAGTCCCGGTGAGCACAAAAGTTTGGCTCGCCAGCTTGGTGCCTCGTTCTTTTTTCTTGCCCTTCAAGGTGAGTCCGGCGGCGCGCAATTCTTCGACCAGTTCACGATTTTTCGGCTCGGCAAAAAATTCGACAATGCTCTTCGCGATCCGCGGGCCGACTTCTTCGACTTGCTGCAATTCTTCTTCTCCGGCTTTTTCGAGGGCCACGATGTCTCCAAAATGTTCGGCGAGGAATTGTGCGGTGCGTTCGCCCACGAAGCGAATGCCTAATCCATAGATCACGCGCTCGAGCGGGAGCTTCTTGGAATTTTCAATCTCGCGAAGAATGTTGTCGGCCGACTTCTCTCCCATGCGGTCGAGGCTGAGCAGTTGAGTTTTCGTCAGCTTGTAAATGTCGGCGACGTCTTTCACCACGCCGCGTTCGGTGAGTTGTGTGACCAGCGCATCGCCCATGCCGTCGATGTTCATTACCCCGCGGGAGGCAAAGTGCAGAATAGTTTCACGCAGCTTCGCTGGGCACTTCTGGTTCACGCAGCGGTGGTCGGCCTCGCCCTCGGCACGGACCACGTGTCCGCCGCAGACCGGGCACTTCGCGGGCATGTGAAAAGATTTGCGCCCGCGAGGATGATCTTTGTCGTCAACCACGCGCGTGACTTTGGGGATCACGTCGCCACCGCGCTCGACTTCAACCCAGTCGCCGATTTTGACGCCCAGGCGCTCGATCTCATCCATGTTGTGCAATGTGGCGCGACTGACGGTGGTGCCGCCGATGGGCACGGGCTTGAGTTCCGCCACCGGCGTGAGTTTGCCGGTGCGGCCGACCTGCACGTGGATGTTTTCAATCTGCGTGATTCCGCCCCGGGCGGCGTATTTGTAGGCAATTGCCCAGCGCGGGGCTTTGCCGGTGAATCCAAGCTCACGCTGCAGGGCGGTGGTGTTGACTTTGATTACGACGCCGTCGATTTCGTAGGGCAGGGTCTCGCGCTTTTCTTCCCATTGATGAATGAACTGCAAAATTTCTTCGAAGTTGGTTGCGAGAGTGCGGCGAGGGTTGACTTTGAAGCCGGCGGAATCGAGGGCGTTCAAAGTTTCCCAGTGATTGCTGAAGATCGCACGGGCGGAGGCGCCCGCGATCAGCATGTAGGCAAAATAATCCAGCCGGCGCTGCGCGGTGATGCTGGGCTCCAGCTGGCGCACCGTGCCCGCAGTCGCGTTACGGGGATTGGCGAATTGCGAGAGCTCCTGCTTCGCCCGCTCCTCGTTCATTTTTTTGAAAGAAGCAATCGGCATCAGCATCTCCCCGCGGACTTCAAAATCCAGAGGAATGCCGGCTTTCTTCAATGTGTCGTGAGAAATCGACAGCGGAACCGAGCGCACGGTGCGGACGTTCGAAGTGACGTCTTCGCCGGTGTTGCCGTCGCCGCGTGTGATGCCGCGCGTCAGTTTGCCATCTTCGAAGCGCAGAGCCAGTGACATGCCATCCAGTTTCAATTCGCAGACATATTCAATGTCATTGCGCCCGCTGAGTTCGTGGACGCGCCGCTCCCAGTCGCGCAATTCTTCTTCGCTGTAGGCGTTGTCGAGAGACAACATGGGCGCGGAGTGAGGAACTTTGACGAAGCCTTCGCGCGGCTTGCCGCCCACTCGTTGGGTGGGAGAATCGGAAGTGATGAGTTCAGGATGCGCAGCTTCGAGCTTTTTCAGCTCGTTCATCAGCCGGTCGAATTCGGCGTCGCTGATCTCCGGATCGTCGAGCACGTAGTAGCGATATTCGTGGCGGCGAATCTCGTCGCGGAGAGAGTCGATATCGGTTTGGATATCCGCGCGCTTCATTCGATAAATCTTTTCACCACGGAGGCACGGAGGCACGGAGAAATCCAATTCATAAAAATCTTCAATTTCTGCTCTCCAACATTCTGTTTCATTAAGTTATTTCTGGAGCAACATAAGATGAAACTTGCTTTCTCCGTGACTCCGTGTCTCCGTGGTGAAAGGTTTGCTATCTTCCTGGTTTCCCAAAACCTTCAATTTCTGCTCTCCAATATTTTGTTTCCCGAGTTTATTTCTGTATCAACATAAGATGAAACTTGCTTTCTCCGTGACTCCGTGTCTCCGTGGTGAAAGGTTTGCTATCTTCCTGGTTTCCCAAGAAAGATCGGCCACAGCCGGTCGCCGATTACGGCATAGATATTGAATGCGGCGCCGCTGTCGCTCGCAGTGCGAAAGAGCAACTCACCGCGGCCGTCGCCATCGATGTCGACCGCGTCGATGAACTCATATTTCGGAAGTATGTCCAGGTGCTGGTTGTCTGTGGTCTGGGCAAACACTTTGTGCAGCTCGCCGTAAATGTCTTCCCGCGCAACCAGCGCGGTCGCGTATTGCAAGGGAATGCGCGCGTTAGGAACCGTGGCGTTCGCCGTCAGAACCAGCACTGGCTCGTTGCTGCTGGTGAGGTCGAAGACGTGCATCTGCACATCCTGCAGCTCCGGCGTTATCGCGGGCCGCGCTGCCTTTCTTGTGGACTTCACCGCTGGTTCAGATTCGGCCAGCAGTTGCTTTGCTCTTGCGCTCACCTCGTCCGTCGCCATGCTGGTCATGGTCTTCAGGAATTTCTGCTCTTCTTCGGGCTTCAGCTGATAGGTGTAGGGCCGCGGCTCGGCGCCGCCGCTGTCAGAAACCGCGGGAATCAATTGAAGCGGTCCCTTCAGTGGTTCATCTTCATTGCCGGCTTTTGTCTGTTCCTGGGACTTGTCAGACACCGGTTGGCGGCGCAGCATGGGACGGTCAGGGGCGTCGACCGAGTTTTCCGAGTCCGAATTTTTCGCGCTCGGGGTCGAACTGCCAGGCTCAGTTTTTGGCGTGCTCGAAGAAGTCGCAGGTGGGTTGTCCTTCGACTGCGGAGAGGACTGAGCCGGAGGCGGATTCGCACCAGCATTACTCGACGGAGTCGAAGGTGATGGCGCTGGCGTTTGATCGCCCGACTGTGGTGCGCGTTTCAGCTTAGGAGGTCCGCTAATGTCGTCAGGGGCCTTGTACGCTTTCTTCGCGGCCTCAGCTTTGTTGCGATCGGCGGCTGCCTTGACTTCGGCGGCGCTGCGCCATTTCCCATCGGCGATCCAGCCACCGTTCTGCGATATGGCCCCAGAGACAGTAAACAATCCCTGTGAGGCGCCTGACTTCAGCGCTTCGTACACTGTTTCCGGTTGCAACGCCATAGGCACCGGGTCGGCCTTGTAGGCTCCGGCGTCGTAAAATTTGCCGTCGATCATGATCGTGATTGGTATCAGATGCGCTTTGCCGTTTTCGGCAAGTTGGAGCAGTCCCACGGCGCGTGGACCTTTGCTGACCTGGCGCTTCCTGGAATATTGAGCGAATACTGGAGATGCCGCGAGCATCAGCCCGCAGATGACGATCGGCACGGCTTTGCGGTATAACCGTGTGCGATAACTGATTGGAGAAGCTAGCATGGAAATCCCCATAGAAATTAATGATAAAGCCCCGGAGTTTACTTCGCTTGACCAGAACGGCGAGAAGGTCTCGCTGAAAGATTACAAGGGCAAATGGGTGGTGCTTTATTTTTATCCTCGCGCCGACACCCCCGGCTGCACGATCGAGGCCTGCAGCTTTCGCGATTCCTTCCGAAAGATCGAAAAAACGGGAGCAGTTGTGCTGGGCGTTTCTCCGGACCAGCCGAAAGCCCAGAAGAAATTCGAAGAGAAGTATGATCTGCCGTTCACCCTGGTCGCCGACGCCGACAAAACCATCTGCAATGCGTATGGCGTGATTCAGGAAAAGAACATGTACGGCAAGAAGGTGATGGGCGTGGCGCGGACCACGTTCGTCATCGGCCCAGACGGAAAGATCAGGCACATCTTCCGCAAAGTGAAACCCGAAGGTCACGCCGATGAAGTGCTTGAGTATTTGAAAGAAGCGCAGAAAAGCGTGGCGTGAAATTGAGCAAAAACAATCCGCCGGTTGGCCCGGCGGATTGTTGTCCTGTCCTATCAACTATTGCTGCAATTGGATTGTGCCCGAAGTATTGGAGCCGTTATCAGTCTGTAACGCGTAAGCCTGCGAACCTGAAATCGCATACATTACCAGATCTGGGCCACCACCGTTGTTGCTGTTTATCTGCGTGGTAATGCGCCCGCTGCCACCCACTTGATAGGATCCGGTCAACGTCCCAGGACTCGTTGCCCCCGTTTGGCTTGCCGAATCGTTAACAACTTCCAGAAGGGTGATCTTGCTGGAGCCGTCGAACTGCAATGTGCCAACGCGGGCAACAGCTTCGGGAGTTAAGTCAATGCCATCCATAACTATGGCGTATTGTCCGTTAAAAGTCGAAGCAGAGAACGTTGATGCAGTTTGCAAGTCGGCCGTCCCATCCTCGACAGCGGAGGTGTCCTCAAACAGGAAGAACGCCCGTGAGGGGTTCACCATCCAGACGACCACTGTTCCGCCAACGTTCAACGTTATTTGCACCCGCCCTTGCGCGGATGGACTGCCGCTGGGAGCTCCGGTAAAAGACACTGCGCCCGAGTAGCTTCCATCCTGCGTCGCGTCCAAAGCACCGCTAAAACCGCCGCCACTGGAGGTAATCTCTCCAACCGTCGCCGATCCAGCCACCCCAGTATTGAGATCATCACCTCGGCTGCCGAATGCGTAAGTGCCGGCCAGTCCGCTGCTGACAGCACCAGTCTGCGCCTCAGCACTGCCTTCGCCTACTGACCCGTTGCTTGGCATGAAAACAAATTTCCCACTGTTCACAATGAAATACAGGAGTGTTGTGGCGGCGCCTGAGCTGTCACTGTAAGTTCCGGTTCCCGCTCCAAAAGTTGCCGGAGTGCTCAGCGTGCCACTTGTGAATGTCAGCGAAGTCGCAGCGGTCAGAATATTTTGGTCGAAGCTGCCGGTTACGCTGCCACCCGAAAGTGTCATCTGCCCGACCTGGGACTCGAATGCTGACTGGGCATTTGAATCGTAATGAAGGCGGAAGACGAATGCCCCGCTCGGAACCGTGCTAATCGCCGCAGGGTCCTGCAGGTCGGCAGTTCCTGCACCATCTGCGACGATATCAGCCTCCTCCAGGTACGCAGCAGAACTGCTGGTCAGAGTTAAAGCAAACGAGATTGGTGAAGAATTCAGAACCGTCCCCAATGCAGTGGAGTTCAGCGTAATGCTGCCAGTACCGTCATTTGCGACCGAATAGGAGCCGGTAATCGAGGTGCCGCCTGCTGGCGCGCCAAGGCCGACGGTGGTCACATCATCCGTTCCAGCGGTAATGTTTCCATTTCCATCAGCGGTTATAACGCCGACTTGGCGGTATGGATTGCCGTTCAGTGCGTCGAAGCCCCTCATTTGGAACACGTAAGAGCCTTTGAAGCTCGCGTTGGAATAATTTCCACTGGTGTGGGGAAGGGTCACTCCAGCGCCGCCGCAGCCCACAGCAACCGCCAACGAAGCAACTCCCGCCAGGAAACCCGATATCTTGAGAACTTTTGAAATAGGCAAAGCGCACAGCTCCTTCTAATTCGCCCAATTCTTACGCGAAGACGGCGAACTGCTAGTGAATGAGGATCTACCCCGAATTTTAACCCTGCAATTAAAGGAAAGTTGTTTGTGGGAACTCAATTGATAACCGAAGTCACCTGACCCGAAGTAAAACGATAAAGTGGCTATTCGACGGCGATTTTTCTGGGCAGGGTCGCTACGGCGGATCTCGCCGCGGATGACCGGAGCTGCCACATGACCACACGATAAGCGAGCAATGCCGCCAGTATCGCGCCATACTCGAGCGGTTTGTGAATGTCGGCTTTCACCAGCCATAAATAATGAATCACCCCGGCGATCGCGCTGACGTAAATCAGTCGGTGCAACGCCTGCCAACGCTTTCCGCCCAACCGCCTGATCCAGCCGGCGGTTGAAGTCACCGCCAGCGGAATCAGCAACACGAACGCAAGAAATCCAACCGTGATGTATTTGCGCTTGACGATATCCGCGAGGATCTCATGAACATTAAAGAACTTATCCACCCAAAGGTACGTCGTGAAGTGTAAACATGCGTAAAAAAAGGCAAACAGTCCCAGCATGCGACGGAATTTAATCAGCGCCGGCACTCGCAACGATTTCCGCAAAGGCGTAATGGCTAGAGTGATGAGCAGAAAACGAAGGGTCCAGTCGCCGGTGCCGTGCTCTAACGCTTCGACCGGATTTGCGCCCAGGCCGACGCCCCAGTTGGTCATGTCGGTGGGATGGGCGCCGAAGAATCTCCAGGCCAGTAGACCTAGAGGAACGAGGCACGCCGTGAAAACGATGATTTTGAGAGCGCGAATCATTGGGGCCGCTTGGCGACGGCTAGTAATTTTTGGCCAGATCCATTCCGGAGTAGAGCCCAGCCACCTGATCATACCCATTGAACATTAATGTCGGACGCGGCAGGAACTCGCCCAGCCGGTGTTCATGCGCCTGGCTGTGGTAGCGGTCGACGTTCGGGTTCACGTTGGAATAAAAACCGAAGTCGTGAGGGTTGGCTTCGTTCCAGGTGGTGTTCGGCTGCTTATCGGTGAAGCTGATCTTTACGATTGCCTTCGCGCTCTTGAAACCGTACTTCCAGGGCACGATCAGCCGCAGGGGCGCTCCATCCTGATTGGCAAGACTTCCGCCGTACATTCCGAAGCAAAGTAGAGTCAGCGGGTGCATGGCTTCGTCCATGCGCAGACCTTCGGTGTAGGGCCAATCCAAAATTTGCTGTCTTTGTCCTGGCATTTGGCCGGGATCGTGGATTGAGGTGAACTCCACGAATTTTGCTTTGCCAAGAGGCTGGGCGCGTTTGATTACCTCGCTGAGCGAAAAACCGATCCAGGGCACGACGATCGACCAGCCCTCCACGCAGCGGTGGCGATAAATCCGTTCCTCCGGCGGGGCAAATTTCATTACCTCGTCTATGTCCCACTTCAGTTTCTTGGGCACCGCGCCGTCGATCGAAAGCGTCCAGGGACGGGTCTTGAAATTCTTCGCCAACTTTGCCGGTTCTTCTTTCTCGGTCGAAAACTCGTAGTAGTTGTTGTAATGAGTTACGTCGTTCACGGGCGTAATCTTTTCCGTGGTGGAGAACGGGCTCTTCTGAAGGCCGGCGATTTTATCGTCGGCTGCCGCCTGAGCTGAAGGAGAGAACAATTCTTTCGCCCCTAACCCCGTGGCAGCCACGGCGCTGAGCCCCACGCCGGCAAGAAACTTGCGCCGGTTGAAACACAGGTCGCGCGGGGTAATTTCGGAGGAACGTGCATCATCCGAATTCGACGATTTAATCAGCATGGAAACAAACTCCTACTAGTAAAGACGGCATTTCGTCGCTTTTGGATTTCTATGATTCCTGGAATGCGCAAAAGTTACATATTGCGAAGGCTTGATCACGGCGATCAGAGGCGTAAATCCGCACGGATCAATGGTAAATCCCAGACCTGAGCCGCTGGTTACTCTCGCAGCCCCAGCAGTTCGCAAGTCCTCAGGATCAACTCATGCTGTGCGCCATCCCGCGCCAGGAACTCGAATCCGTGGCGTAGCCCATCCCGGTAACGAACCAGCCCACGCAACTTAAGGGGGGTTCCACTCGCCGGCAGGGTCAATTCCAAGGTGGCGACTTCCCCTGGTTCCAACTGTCCGGTAAGGGTTATGCCAATGCCATCCTGTCCAAGCTCAATGGACCTTCCCCAAAGTTCCAGGGGAGCTTCAGGCCGGAACACTCTAACCGACACTCTTACATCCAGCGGGTAACGCGGATATTTCCGCAGTTTCTTTGGGTCAGTCCGGTCTGTGAGCATCCGCCTCGGGTTCTCTTTTCAGAAGATTTGGACTCCTGACCCCAGAGCCATCCCCATATATACGATAACGTTCGCGACCTGCCACCTCAAGCTATGGCACCAGTAGAGTAATAGAAGCCGAGACGATTGAACTTCTGTCCTGTGTTCGGCGTATCCTAAACTCAGGTGTCGCTTATGTTCTGCAATCGCTGTGGCACACAATTACAGCCCGACTTCAATCTCTGCCCCAAATGCGGCGCTCCGGTGGGCGCGCCTGCAAGCGTTCCGCCTCCAACCGGAAGATTACAGCGCCATCTGCGCACGCTTGGCATCCTGTGGATAGTAGTCGGCGTACTCTGGGTTATTCCATCGCTGGTGCTTATGGGGATCAGCCACGCACCGCATCTGATGATGGGCGATGAGATGTTCAGCCATGCTTTTATGCCGCCGATGATGTTCTCGCTAGGAGTAGTTTTTCTGGTGATCGCCGCCGGCGGGGTATTGGTGGGCTGGGGATTGATGAACCACGAACGCTGGGCGCGGATGACCGCCATCGTGGTTGGAATCCTTGCGCTGTTTCATCCTCCCTTCGGAACTGCCCTGGGAATTTACACACTCTGGGTGCTACTCCCCGCCGAGTCCGCCGCCGAATATGATCGAATGTCACAAGCTTGACCAGAAGTAACTAAACTTCAGTCTCATCTTGTGCAATTCTGATTGTGCAATTCTGATCTTCCTGTACAAAAGGCGGAAAGGTGATAAGCAACAGCTTTCAATGCATCTGAGTCCGCGTCTAATCTTCCAAGCTGTTTTGAAAATTGTTGTGCCATGCCGTGTCGGTATTCTGCTTGCCCTGGCGATCTCGTCGGCGGCCCAGACTTCGCCGCCTGCGCATGCTCCTGATAACCATTCCCTAACCATCGTAGTGCTGGATGAAAACGGCGTAGCTGTGCCGGACGCACGCGTGCGGCTGCAAACGCCGTTCAAATCTTTGCAATGCGAGACCGACCTTACCGGTCATTGCAAGCTTGCCGACCTAACGAGCGCGCCATGGCACATACGGGTGGACAAAGAAGGCTTCTACGCTGCTGATGTTCCCGCGGCGCAGGATTCGGGGACATTGGAAGTGGGCATACATCATCAGGAAGAGGTCCACGAAAATGTGAACGTTGTGGAGTCGGCCCCGGCGATCGATCCGGCACAGGTGTCATCGCAAGAACAGCTCAGCGGAATCGATATTCTCGACATCCCTTATCCCAACACGCGTGATTATCGTTACGCGTTGAATTACATCCCCGGAGTCATGCTTGACCAGAGCGGGCAACCACACGTCAACGGAGCTGAAACTTACGAAACGCTGGTTCTGCTCGATGGATTCAACGTGACTCAGCCCGCTAACGGCCAGCTATTGGTTCGGCCAAGCACCGATGCTTTGCGCGAGGTCACGGTCGAAAGCAGCCGCGTGTCGGCCGAATACGGGAAGGGGCCGGCAGGGGTGCTCTCGATCGAGACTGGCATTGGCGATGACCATTTTCGTTATGCCGTCACCAACTTCGTCCCGTCATTTCAAGACAAGACAGGATGGGCATTTGACAAAGTCGATCCCCGGTTCACGGTGTCGGGTCCTATCGTGAAGGGAAAGTTGTGGTTTTTTGACGGCCTGGACGGTGAATACGACAACGTGGTGAATGCGCAACTGCCTTCTGGCGCAGACAGCGACAGAATCTGGCGCGGCGGCAATCTGGCGAAGGTGCAAGCCAACGTTACGAATCACGACATCATCACCGGCAGCTTTCTGTTGGACTGGCTGCATGACCAGCATCAGGGATTTTCTTTTCTCGCCCCGCCCGACACGCGCCCCGCAGACAACGAGAATGTTTACGTGGCTTCGGTGAAAGAGCAACACACTTTTTCGAGCGACACGCTTTTTGAAATCGGGTACGCCTTCGATCAATATGGAACCAGAGTTTCACCAGCGGGTTCGCAACCCTTTGCGCTTACACCGGCCGGGGCACAGGGGAATTATTATCTGCGCGGAAATACCGAGGCCCAACGTTCCCAGGTCTTGTCAAACTTCTACGTGCCGCGGCAGAAGTTCGGGCGGCACGATCTGATTTTTGGAACCGATCTGGAACACATTACCTATGACCAGTTTGTGCAGAGGACACCGGTCTCCACTCTGAACGTGGGCCGCACAGTGGCTCCGAATGCGACTTGCCTGGGACCGCCGCCGGTGCCACCGGCACTGTCGCCTTGCGCACTTTATTCGGTCTTTTTCGGGGCTGCGCCTTCGACGACTTCTAATGCCGAAGCCAGCGCCTATATTCAGGACCGCTGGTCTCCAATGTCGCATCTGTTGATCGAGCCTGGGGTGAGATTTGACTGGGACGAGATTATTCGGCGGCCGCTGTTTTCTCCGCGCCTGGCGGGAACTTACGTGCTTGATCGCTCGGGCGAAACCAAAATTTCCGCCGGTATCGGCGTCGCGTATGAATCGACACTGTTGTCCTTAATCGCGGCCCCGCTGCAAGGCACGCGGCACGATTATTTTTTTGATCCCACGGGAAACTTGACCAGATCAATTTTGACGACATTCTCTGTCGACCGCAACACACTGCTTGCCCCACGTTTTATCAATTGGAGTGTTGCGCTGGAGCGCAAACTTCCCTGGCAAATGTTTTTGAAGACGGAATTCCTTAAGCGAGAAGGCAAGGATGGTTTTGTTTACAACACTCCCATCGGGCTTGGTGGAACAAATTATTTTCTGCAGAATACACGCCACGATCACTACTATTCATTCAAAGTAGACGTGCGGCGCACGTTCCGCGAGCGCTACAGCGTCACGGCGTCTTATACCCGATCGCGATCCACTTCCGACCAGGTGCTCGACTATTCTCTCGATAATCTGGTGAGCAGCCCGCAGGTGCCCGGTCCCTACGGCTGGGACGCACCCAACCGATTTATCTCCTGGGGTCTGCTGCCGCTGTTTAAGGGCTTTGATTTCGCATATTCCGTCGAGGCCCGAACCGGATTTCCATTCGCCGTGATCAACGGGCAACAGCAATTGGTGCTGCCGCCGGGCGCGGACCGCTTTCCCAGATACTTCACGCTCAATCCGCACGTCGAGAAACGTTTCCGCGCAATGGGATTTTTTTGGGCCTTGCGCGGAGGGTTCGACAATGTTACGAACAGCCAGAATCCTTACACGGTCAACAATACGATTGGATCTCCGCAGTTTCTCTACTTCAGCAGCTTCGACAAGCGGGCATTCACCGCACGCATTCGCTTCCTGGGACGAAAATAATTAGTACACCTCGAATGTTCGGTCGCTCGGAAATTCTTACTCGGCAGCTCTCGCAGGAAGGTTCGCTAACTTACACAAAACAAGAAGCGGCAGAGACTTGGCATGGGAAATGCAACTTATCCAGATGAAATCACCCCTACGGAGGTGTACTGATGGAAACTCAACTGCAGGATTGGCGTGTGCTATCTAAAGCCGCAAGCCGTGAGCAGGACCCCAAAAAGCTCATTGAACTTGTCGAAGAACTCAACCGCGCACTGCTTCGCCGTGAGCTGGAATCGAAACGGCGCCCATCGGCAAATTAATCCCGCCTGCCACTTCGTCCGCATTTCCTTGATCTCACAATTCTTCCAGCTACGTGCAAACTTATCTTGATTGATGGACAATAGAGCAGTGGCCAGTTGTCAGTGGCCAGCGATCAGATGACGTTACCTGCTTCTGACCACTTTCCACTGATCACCCGCTGCTGCCCGCCTGCATCTTTGGGCCCGACTGAATCATCATTCATTTTGGAGGAAGAAATTATGGCGCATGAATTACCCCCTTTGCCGTATGACTATTCTGCCCTGGAGCCGGTTATCGACGCCCAGACCATGAAGCTGCACCACGACATGCATCACGGCGCGTATGTGAAGAATTTGAATGCTGCGCTGGAGAAACATCCGCAGTTGCAGTCGAAGAGCGCGGAAGATCTTATCCGTGAGCTGAATTCGATTCCCGAGGACATTCGCGCTGCAGTGCGCAACAACGGTGGCGGCCACGTGAATCACTCCATGTATTGGAAGATCATGAAGCCTAAAGGCGGCGGCGAACCCAACGGCGCGATTGCCGATGTGATCAAGAAAAGTTTCGGCAATTTCAACGATTTCAAAACCAAATTCAATGACGCCGGAGTTAAACAATTCGGCAGCGGATGGGTCTGGTTGGCGGGCAAGTCTGGCGGAGAAGTGCAGATCGTCAGCACGCCCAACCAGGACAATCCAATATCGCAGGGCCTGTTCCCGATTTTTGGCAACGACGTTTGGGAGCACGCCTATTATTTAAAGTACAACAATCGCCGGCCGGAATATCTGGCAGCGTGGTGGAACGTGATTAACTGGGAAGAAATCAACCACCGCTACGAGACATTCAAGTCCGGCAAATTGGAGCCGGCGCTGGCAGCTAGATAGACCGAGTGGGTCGTGTCCGACGATTTTGAATTTATGTGGGGCGGGCGCCTTCGCCCGCCTTTTCTTTTAGCTCAATTGCATCTGCATCCAATCGCCGCTATGCCGAGCGACGTTCTAATCATTGGCGCCGGAGCCGCCGGATTGTCGGCTGCTATTGAACTTTCCCGCGCCGGACTTCGAGTAGAAATTCTGGAGGCTCGTGATCGCATCGGCGGACGCATGTTCACCCGCCGCGATCCCACACTGAATCATCCCATCGAATTGGGCGCTGAATTTGTTCACGGCCTTGCGCCGGAAATTTGGCTTCCGGTGCAGCAGCACAATTTGAAGGCCACCGAAGTTGACGGCGATATGTGGTGCGCCATCGATGGCAAGCTGCAGCGTTGCAATTTTTTTGAGCAGGCCGACAAGATTCTCAGCGCGATGGGCGATGAGTTCGCTGACAGCAACAAGCCCGACGAATCATTCCTTGATTTTCTTGCGCGACGGTTTCCCGGAAAAGATCACGAGGAAGCGAAACAATGGGCCACCGGCTACGTCAGCGGATTCAACGCGGCCGACCCTGGGCTGGTCAGTGTGCGATGGCTGGTGGATAGCCGCCGTGCCGACGAGAAGATCGAAGGCGAACGCGCATTTCACATCGCGGGCGGATATCAAAGTCTCATCGACATTTTTTTACGAGAGCTGAAAGATCGTAACGTAGAAATTCGCCTGAATACGATCGTCACCGACGTTAAATGGAAAACCGGCGCGTTGGAGATTTTGGCGAATGGTCCGCAACCCGAGACCAGCTTTTTCGCGTCCCGTGCTCTCGTCACTCTTCCGCTGGGAGTGCTCCAGGCTCCCAATTTCGTGCGTTTTCAACCTGAATTGCCCGCAAGGAAAAAAGCTGCGCTGGAAAAGCTGGCTATGGGAAAAGTGGTCCGCGTTACTTTGTGTTTTCGTGAGCGCTTCTGGCAAGACCTGCATGGCACGAGCGACGCGCGCACCCTCGCCGATCTCAGTTTTCTTTTTTCTCGTGATAATTTCTTTCCCACCTGGTGGACGCAAATGCCCGAGCGGCTTCCCATCATCACTGGATGGTCGGCCGCCAAGTCGGCTGAAAGCCTTGCAGGACTGAGCAAAGACGCGGTCATCGATAAAGCAATCCAATCCTTAAGTAGCCTTTTGCACGTTGAAAAGTCCACCGTGCGATCGCAACTTCGATCCGCTTATTTTCACGACTGGGATTCGGACCCCTTCTCGCAGGGCGCGTAC
The DNA here is from genome assembly GCA_963702345.1 of uncultured Acidobacteriota bacterium. Lineage (GTDB taxonomy): Bacteria > Acidobacteriota > Terriglobia > Terriglobales > Acidobacteriaceae > Gp1-AA145. The sequence continues at coordinate 471,641 of CAVPCD010000006.1, forward strand.
AGCTATATAAAAGTTGGCGGCGAAGGTTGCCAGCGAACACTCGGCTCGCCGGTGTCCAATACGCTGTTTTTCGCCGGAGAAGCCACCGACACTTCCGGCCATAACGGCACGGTTCATGGCGCCATCGCCAGCGGCCAGCGCGCCGCGCGAGAGATCCTCGCATCCAATGTAGAGGCTGGCCCTGGTATCAGAGTAGAAGCAGTCCGGCAACAAAGCTCAGGGTAGCGGACCTACTCACAAACGACGCAACTATTGGGCCACATCCGGGTTTTAAAATTATGTAAGTCGCTTCCCAGGCCCAAGCAGCCGGGGAGTTCCGGCCGGTTCATAACCTCTGTTTTATCGGGCTGGATAAGGAGAAACAATGTCTTATCTGAAACATTTAGGGATGTTGGGGGTGCTGTTCCTGGTCGCGGCGACGGCGTCTGCGCAGGTTTCCGCTGGGGTTGGCGTACAAGCCGGGGACGATGGTTATGGCTACTCTAACAACGGAAGCCCTGACAACGGTTATAACAACGATTACCGTAACAATGGCAATGCTGACAACGGCTACTCCGACAACGGCTATGCTGATAACGGCTACTCTGACAATGGCTATGCCAATCCGGGGTACGACAACGGGTATGCGAATTACGGCCCGGCTCCCGTCTGTTCTTATGGCTACTATTCTTACTACCCCTACGCTTGCGCACCCTACGGATACTACGGTCCGAGCTTCTTCGTCGGCGGCGTCTTCATTGGCGCGGGCCCCTGGTACAACGGATATTACGGACGCGGGTTCTATGGACGCGGCGGCTACTCCGGGCGCGGGTATTATGGCGGTCGCGGCTTCTATGGCGGAAACGGGTATTACGGCGGACGCGGAAACGGCTACTACGGGCGAGGTTCTGTCGGAGCTTACGGCGGCCATGCTTACGGTGGACGCTCGGGATACGGTAGAGCCTACGCCGGAAGCAGTTATCGCGGCGGCTATGGCGGAGGACACGTTGCGCGTGGTGGCGGCTACTCCGGCGGTTCACGCGGGGGCAGCTTCCATGGCGGTGGCGGGCACTCGGGCGGAGGCTTCCACGGCGGTGGTGGCGGACACTCCGGCGGTGGTGGACACTCCGGCGGTGGTGGACACAGCGGCGGCGGTGGCCACGGCGGTCACAGGTAAGGTTACGGTTTACTCTTAAATCGGGGCGACAGGCCGGATCTTCGGATCCGGCCTTTTTCTTTTCTCAGTCGAGACACTCATTCGACTGCCGAATCACCACAACGGAGCAACAGTCGCTTGTTGAAACAGTGGCCGCGGTCCGCCTTGATTGGAGAGGTGAAGCGTCGTCAAGTAAGGTTTGGCTTGCGGATCGTAAGTCACCGTAATGGTCCCAGCTCTGCCCGAAGAGCCGTCCGAACCGTTGTGCCCATCCAAGCCGCTTGAGCCGCTGTTCCCATTGGGGCTTCCAATCCCTCCTGAGCCGCCGCGTCCGCCCCGGCCGCCTCTACCGCCGGAGCCTCCGGGACCGCCATCGGCTTTTACGGTCAGCGACCCTCCCTGAGGATCGACGAGATAGAGTTTGCGTTTGCCCGCTGCTGATACACCGATCTGAAGCAGTGGGTGGCTTCCCGCTCTGAACGCCACCTGCACTTGTACCGGCGGCGCGTTACCCCCCGGTCCGCCATCGCTACCATTGGAGCCGTCGGTGCCATTGCCTCCGTCGCCACCCGCCGAGGGACTGTTCGGATCGTTTGATCCCATGCTGCCGCTGGTTCCGTCGGTTCCGTCCATGCCATTCATGCCACTGGATCCCGGACTGCCGGAGAAGTTTGCGGTGAAAGGATGGTCGTATCTCACCGGGACGTCAAGTTCGGCGCGCATGTCAGGGTGGCTGGGTACGGTGATCGTCACGTGCGGATCTTTTCCGTCGCTGATCCTCGGATCATGCGGCAGGGACAGAATGCCCTTCTTATTTACGGTGACGATGCTGGGTGTAACTTTAAGGTCCTGCCACAAGACTTTCCCATGTCCAGCGCCTTCGGTCTGCAGAACTTTGCCGTTAGGTTCAGTCACGACCACGACCAAGGGAGACTTCTGTCCGGGCGCGATCCCTGGGCCTTTTGGCATGGTGGCCTTGATCGAGGCGATTGGGGTTTTTGCGAGATAGACTTTCATCCCCAGGTGAACTTGGACCGAAGCGCACCCGCTGAGAAGCAGTAGTGAGGCTAGCATCGCGAACACGGCTGGCGTGTCACGCAATCCTGAAGTGACGTGCACTTTCGAAAAACTGTTGAACCACCCTCGCGACTTGACCTGCTTCATGATCAGCTCCATCCAGCGTGCGCGCTGCTTAAACCGAACCATGCAGACACGAGCATGTTACGAGGTAAGTTCCTCAATGTTCGTAGAAATTTGTCCAGATTGCAGGCTGATTTGTAAGTAGTTGTAACGCTGAGCGAATACTAGATCTTGCCTGGCAAGCGAAAGGGACTACTCCGGGGCGGAGTCGTCGACGTGCGATTCGCCTTTGACGTAGCGGTAAAATCTGACCGGACCGCGTTGTTTCCAATACTGGGCGTCGTATTCATCGATGCCTGGGCCATGGCGCAGAAAGCTGTAAAACTCGCGTCGCGCCGGATTCACCACAATACCGACGTGTCCCCGCCAAACTACCAGGTCGCCGGGCTGCGTTTTTTTCACTCTGCGAAAATCATCGGTTCCACGGTAAAGGTCCCGTGAACTGGCGTAGGGGTATGAGAACCCGGCCTGTTCATATATGGCATGCACCAGGTGTGAGCAGTCCCGCATGCGACCGATGCGGACACGCTCGTCAAGGGCGACTGCAACAACATCCATGCCATCGTTCCGGCTCAAAGTATGAACCGCATTCTGTCGGCTCATCTGCACGCGGCGCACGACAGGCGAGGTGTCCCTGGTTTGGGCTAGGGAAGATAGCGAACCACAAAGGCAAAGCGCTAGTCCCGCTATCACGGATTGTCGACCAAGGAGCATGATCAACATTCTGATGCTATTTATGGCACTCGAGCAGGTTACACAGGTGTTACGACGATCCGGCACGAATCGATGTCGTCGGCGAACTCGCTGCAGGGAAAGGACTTGCTGCAGAAAATCTCCGCCTCAGAGCTAGCGCACGGGACGATTGGGTACCGGGTGACATCATCCAAATCATGCTCGAGGGTAACAGTTACCGAGGCCGGGGGCTCCAATGTTCTGCGGCCGCAGAATTCGGGCCACCGTAAGTGAAAGATTTATTCTGTGCGCACCCGCGCCAAATTTAATCCGAACCATTTCTGGCGGTCGAACCAGGTTTTCTCCAGATTGAATCCGGAAACGCACAACATGCGCTCGACCATCTCGAGGGTGTATTTGTGGCTGTTTTCGGTGTGAATGCGCTCGCCTGCACGGAACTGAACGGTCAATCGGGGTGTGCGCAGCATGACTTTTTGCGGGCGTGTGCTTTCGAGAAAAATCTCCATGCGCGATCGCGACGGCGCCCATTCCGCAATGTGACGGAACGAGTCCACGTCGAAATTGGCGCCCAGCTCGCGATTGAGACGAACAAGAATATTCTTGTTGAACTGAGCGGTTACGCCTTGCGCGTCGTCGTAGGCAGGAACCAGAATCTCAGCAGGCTTCACCATGTCCGTGCCTAGCAGCAACGCGTCGCCAGGCATAAGCTGCTCGCGAACCCTGCGCAGCATGGCGACGGCGTCGATCCATTCGAAATTGCCGATGCTCGAGCCGAGGTACAAAACCAGCTTTCGACCGGGAATCTCGCGCAGAAAATGAAAGCCGTCGCTGAAATCGACCACCGCCGGGAGGATTGTTACATTTGGGCACTCATCTTTGATTCTGTCCTTGGCATCGGCCAAAGCGCCCGCGGAAATGTCTACCGGAAAGTATTTGACGCGCAATTGGCGACGAGCAAAAGCGCGCAGCAGAGCGCCGGTCTTGGTGGCGGTTCCGGCGCCTAACTCGATGATGGAAACCGGAGTTCCGGAAGCCTGCACAATTTCTCTCGCCGAATCCTGCAGAATCTCGAACTCGGTGCGCGTCGGATAATATTCCGGAAGCCGCGTGATCTCTTCGAACAACTGCGATCCGCGATCGTCATAAAAAAGTTTGCACGGCAACGTCTTCGGACGGGACGTAAGCCCGAGCGCAACCTCATCGATATAAGGAGGAAGAGGAACCGGTTCGTGCAGGATCATTTGGCAAGCCTTATTCCCATGAACTGCCAGCGCACATGGGGTGGAAAGAAGTTACGATAGCTGGCGCGGATGTGGCTTTCGGGCGTCGCGCACGATCCACCGCGCAACACGAACTGGTTGCACATGAATTTGCCGTTGTATTCCCCGATCGCACCGGGAGCCGGCGTGAATCCTGGATAAGCAACGTAAGGACTCGCAGTCCATTCCCAGACGTCTCCGAACATTTGCTGCAAACCCTTGCCGGACGCGGGTTGCGGACGAAGCTTCTCGGATTCAAGGAATGTCCCGTTCGTTGAGACCTGCGCCGCAGCCACTTCCCATTCTTCTTCTCGTGGTAGGCGCGCCTGGCTCCAATGGGCGAAGGCATCGGCTTCGTAATAACTCACATGGCAAACCGGGGCCGCGGGATCTACCTCGCGCATTCCGTCATAGCTGAAGTCGAACCAGGTCCCGTCTCGCTCTTCCCAATAAAACGGCGACTTCCAAGCCTGCGCACAAACCGTGTCCCATCCATCCGATAGCCACAACTCGGGCCGGCGATAACCGCCGTCACTCATGAATTCCAGATACTCGGCATTGGTCACCACACGCGACGCAAGTTTGAATGGGGTGAGAAGCACCTGATGCCTCGGACCTTCATTGTCAAAAGAAAATCCTGAGCCTGCGTAACCGATCTCGCGAATTCCGCCATCAAATTCCACCCACTGCACCGGCTCGGCGTTCTTTATCGCTCGCGGACCGCCGACGCGTTCCGGCCGCAGCGGCATGGACCAGAGCGCATGTTTGATGTCGGTGAGGATCAGTTCCTGGTGCTGCTGTTCGTGATTGAGTCCGACTTCGATCAGCACAGCCGTATTCTCATCGGGGACTTCCAAATAGCGCAGCATTGCCCGGTCGACGTGCTCCCGGTAAGCGCGGATTTCTTCCAGGCTCGGTCGCGACATCAATCCGCGGGCGCCGCGATAGGGATGCGCTCCCAGCTGTTTGTAATAAGAATTGAAAAGCTGCTTGAATCGGGGGTCGAAGGGCTTGTAACCGGAGACGTGAGGGCTGAGGATGAAGGTCTCAAAAAACCAGGTGGTGTGGGCGAGATGCCATTTGGCCGGGCTGGCATCCGGCATGGATTGCAGCATCAGGTCTTCCGCTGAAAAAGGAGAGGTGATGTGCAACGTGGTATTGCGAATATCGCGGTACCGCTCGCGAAGTGGGCTATACGCTAACTGCTCGGCAGGGCTGGCGTGCATTGCGTTCTCCACAACAGAGATCTAGGGTTTCAGCTACCCGCTGAATTCGGCACCTCTGATGGATGCGCAATAAGCGGCCGTTGCTACACTTTTTTGAGGGAAAAAGGCGCGGGGGAGTTGTCCACAGCACCATTCAGTCCCAATGACCGGTCCGGCTGCACGTCTACTATAAAATGGCATCCTACTCAGGTTCAAGGCGCATCCTAAGTCCGCTGTCTGCGCCATATTATTCTAGCGGGAGAGATTTTTGCATAAGATTTGCGCGATCAGCTTCATCACATTTATTTTTTCAACCATTGCCAGCGCCCAGCTTCCCTCGGGAGGGGATGCATTTTTCGGCTATTCCTACGTTCACGGCGAGGCTTTTTCCAATAGCCCCACTGTCCAGGCCAGCGGTGGCACCGCTAGTATGAACGGGTGGGAGACCTCGGCCGAAGGCAAATACTTGCCGTGGCTGGGGGTGGTCGCCGACCTCGATTGGCACTACGGCGGGTACAATACGACCAGCTGCGTTCCTGGCGGCGGGTGCAACAAATTCCGGCTGAATGCCAGCCGTGACACGCTTCTGTTTGGGCCGAGGGCTTCGATAACCCATGGCAAATACCGGCCGTTCGCTGAGTTCCTGCTCGGGGTGGGATACCAGTCCGACAAGGGCGGAGGTATTTCCAACAACGATCTCACGGTCGCTACCGGATTTGGCGGCGGAGTCGATTACACGCTGCTTCCCGCTGTGGCCCTGCGGGCGCAATTGCACGATATTCACACCAGTTTTTTTGGCAAATCGCAATACGATCCACGATTTTCCTTTGGCATCGTGTTCCGGTTTTGACCCCTCTATCAGGCCCTTAGGCTGCCCTGAATTTGCATCCCGAGTTCCTGCTGCCGGCATCGAACTTTCTAAAGTTTGCCAATTAAAATCAGGAGTTTTCCCGTGAAAAAGATTGCAGGCATCCTTCTGGGCATTTTCCTGGCAGTGGGAATAGCCCAAGCCCAAATCCCGACCAGCGGAAACATCTTTGTGGGCTATTCGTTCTCGCAGACAAATTCCTTCGGGAGCACTATAAGTCTCAACGGTTGGGAAGGATCTGTGGAAGGCAAGTTTCTGCCGTGGATCGGAATCGTAGGTGATTTCAGCGCCGGTTACGGATCTGACAATGTCTTTCCTCCTATCGCATGTCCCACTTCCGGCTGCGGGTTCACGAGTGCAAGCGTGCGGCGGTATACGTACCTGATCGGGCCGCGGGTTTCAATTCCGATTAAAAGGTTCACCCCATTCGCCCACGCATTGTTTGGCGCCGGCCACGAGAATGACCGGGGCGTCACTGACACTTCGTTTGCCACCGCAATAGGCGGCGGCCTGGATTACCGGCTCATCCATGGGCTGGCATTGAGGCTGCAAGGGGACGAGATCCACACTAATTTTTTTAGCGTTGGCGAGAACCATTTCCGCTTCTCGACGGGAATTGATTTCAGGTTCTGAGCGGGTGGGCGCCTAAAGAATTAGCCGGCTTTCGTAGGAGCTACGTAATCCGGAGGCGGGGCCGCACCTTCGCCAAAGAAGAACTGCTCCATCTGCTTGACGATGACTTGCTGATCTTCGCGTCGCGCCGGGTTCAGGCGATATTCGTTCAGCAACATCTTGCAGAATTCCGTCCACTGGTTCCATGCCTGCTGGGAGACGTTCTCGTAAATCTTTTTGCCTAGTTCGGTATCAAAGGGAGGCTCGTCTAATCCGGGCAGCTCCTGGTGCAGTTTTACGCAATTGACTGTGTGTTCCGCCATTTTTTTCCTCGTCGTAAAAATTATCTCACAGGGTTGGTGTCGGGTGCGGAGGTTACAATTCCGATGGAGGAAGGTCAGATGCCTGCTGAACGTCCAAGCTCCGAGAGACACATGGTGAAGTTTTCGCTTTACCTATACAAGAGATGTGCGAGGACCAAGCAAGAAGGCGTGATTTACATGAACACGCCAGCAAACGAGAATAAGGAGTTCCATTTTGACTACCTCGATTCTATTCCGCGACTAATTCGACAACACCTCGAACGCGTCGGTTTAGGTTACCACGTTGCTGATGATTCTGATGAAACAGTGATCGTCAAGAAATCAAGAAAGCGACGTGTGGTGCAAAAAATCAGGCTCGGCGACAAAACACAGTAAATTGTCGTCTTCAGGGACCCGCTTGCCGATCCTGCTAACCTACGGCATAATAATTACTTGTCTTGTTCCCGCCGAGTGGGTTAGTTCATCGCCCCTCTTTTCGCAAGGATTAAAGTAGCCGGAAGCGGAGTGAGTTGAATTTTAAATTTGCCGAGCGGTGCTCGGCTGGACGGGTGAGGGCACCCGTCGCTACGTGGTTCGAGATTACGGACTAGGAAAGGAAACCAGTTCAAGTGTTAATGATTCGTTTATCGCGCGTTGGTGCGCGCAAACAACCGCATTATCGGGTAGTGGTGATCGAGAAGGAACGACCGCGCAACGGGCGTCCGGTGGAGATCGTGGGGACGTACAATCCTCGCACTACCCCGGCCAGCGTGGAACTCAAGCGCGACCGCATTGACTACTGGCGCTCGAAGGGCGCGCAGGTGTCGGAGCGCGTCGGCAAGATTCTGGGCTTCGCGGGCAAAGCGCCGGCGGAGCCGGTGGCTTCCTAGAATTTTCGAATTGAAAGATTTTGGAATTGACGAATTTCAAACCACTGAATTCGTCAATTTGTAAATTCGACAATTCGCAAATTCGTTCCGAGTTTTTCAGTCATGACTGACCAGGCTCCCAATCCGAAGGCGCTCATCGAGCACATCGCCAAGGCGCTCGTGGCTGCGCCCGACCAGGTGAAGGTCGAAGAGTTTGATGAAGACGGCGAACTGGTGCTCGAACTTGAAGTCGCCGAAGACGATATGGGACGCGTGATTGGCAAGTCGGGTAAGATCGCGCGGGCGATGCGCAACCTGCTGCATGCCGCGGGCGAGAAGGCCAGCAAGCGTTACGAGTTGGAGATTCTGGAATAGAGAATCCGCCGCGGCGGATTCTAGCTATTAGCCTTTAGCTCTTGGCTTTTAGCCAAACCACTTCCCGTCGGCAGATCGGCTAAAGGCTAAGAGCCAATGGCTAATAGCTATTGAATTTCATTACTCTAGCCCGCGTGGTGAAAACGCAAGGCCGGCACGGAGAAGTCGCTGCCGAGATCCACAGCGATGTTCCCGGGCGGCTGCACGCGGGAATGAAGATTTTAGCGCTGGCCGAGACCAGCAGCCGGCGCGAGTTGCAGATCGACGACGTCTGGCCACACAAGAATTGGCTGGTGCTTAAGTTCGCGGGCGTCGATTCGATTTCGGATGCGGAAGTTTTGATCGGATGCGAGTTGCAGCTTCCGGCCAGCGAGCGCGCAAAGCTAGAACCGGGCGCGTTCTACGTGAGCGATCTGGTTGGCTGCGCGTTGATTGATCGCGGACGTGAAGTTGGCGTGGTGAGCGATGTCCGCTTCGGCGCGGGCGAGGCGCCGCTGCTGGTGGTGGGATCGGGAAAGCATGAGCACGAGATTCCGTATGCTCAGGTATTTCTGGTGCGGGTCGATGTTGAGCATAAGCGCATCGAGATGAATTTGCCGGAAGGCCTGCTGGAAGTGAATGCGCCGTTGACGGACGAAGAAAGGCGCAGCCAGGGCAAGGGAAACGCTTTTAACCGCTAAGGACGCGAAGTTTGCGCAAAGACGCAAAGAAATTCTTCGCGAGCTTTGCGAATTCTTAATGAACTTTGCGGTTAAAGGTGTTGCGTGCAGATTGACATCATCACCATCTTCCCGGAGTTTTTTCGCGGGCCGCTGGATTTCGGAATTATTCGCCGGGCGCGTGAAGCCGGGCTGGCGAAGGTTGATGTTCACGATCTGCGGGCGTTTACCCGCGATCGGCATCGCACGGTGGATGACCGCCCATTTGGTGGCGGCGAGGGCATGGTGCTCAAGCCGGAACCGATCTTTGAATGTGTGGAGCAGTTCAAGCTGGCGTCGCGTGACGAGCGCGCTGCGACAGGGCAGTCGGTTGTGTTGCTTTCGGCGCAAGGCAGGCGTTTTGATCAGAAGCTGGCGTCTGAGTTGGCTCAACTCGAACGTCTGGTTTTGATTTGCGGCCGTTACGAGGGCGTGGACGAGCGGGTGGGAACGCATCTGGCGGATCGCGAAATCTCGATTGGCGATTACGTTCTGAGCGGCGGGGAATTGGGCGCAGCGGTGATCATCGATGCGGTCACGCGGTTGATTCCCGGTGCGGTGGGAAACGAGGCGTCTACGCGGCAGGAATCGTTTTTTGCGGGAGCGGAGTTCGGTGGTGGTAACTTGGCAGAGAAGAGTGTCCGCCCCACACGAGTACCAGAGGATTTGGCGGGCGAGGGCGCCCGCCCCACACGAGCGGATTCGACTTGTGGTTCCGGTGGATTGCTGGATTATCCGCACTACACGCGGCCTGCGGAGTTTCGGGGTGTGAAGGTGCCGGAAGTGTTGCTCAACGGCAACCATGACGACATCCGGCGCTGGCGGCGGCGTTCGGCGCTGGAAAAGACGCTGCACAACCGGCCCGATCTTTTAGATCGCGCGCGATTGAGTGACGACGATAGAAAGCTGATCGCAGAGATTGAGAAAACAAGCAATGAGCGCTGAGGGGTGAGCCATGAGCAACACCAGCGGGTGCCCATGGCTCGATGCTCACAGCTCGAAGCTGCATTGAGTATCATCAAATTTACGAACCTGGAGCTGACATGACGAGCCTAATCATCGACAAACTTCTTGCTAAGACCAAACGCACCGACCTGCCCGAGTTCGTGCCCGGCGACACCGTTCGCGTTCACGTCAAGATCAAAGAAGGCGACAAGGAACGTTTGCAGGCATTCGAAGGCGTGGTGCTGGCGCGGACTCGCGGACCACAGGCAAGTTTCACTGTCCGCAAGATCAGCTTCGGCCAAGGCGTGGAGCGCATTTTCCCCATCAGTTCGCGCGTGATTGACCGCATCGAACTGGTACGTTCTTCCAAAGTTCGCCGCGCCAAGCTTTATTACCTGCGCAGCCTGCGTGGCAAAGCTGCCCGGTTGAAGGACGTAGATAGGGACCAAGCGACGGTTGCGGCAGCAAGATAGTGCCCACGCTCCGGCGGGGCCACAGCTTCAAGAAAGGTCTAGTAGAGACGTAGCTTGCTACGTCTCCCATCTTTTTCGCCATGATCAGGACGACGTAGCGAGCAACGTCTCTACGTCCAGACCCATACCCGCTTTGGCGAGCACGCTCGCCCGGACAGCCGAGGGCGGCTGTCCCCACCTACAGCGAGGACACTCATCAGAAGTGCTCGTCGGCGATCAAGGTTTTCTCCCCAGCTTGCCGCTCTCGTGAGACCCGTCCCAGCGCCTGGGCCTGAATCATTCGGTCCCACGGGCCAGCCTGCCAGTTGTCTTTAATGCTGTCGTGGCGGATCCATGGCGGCAATTGGATGTACAGATTTCTCGCGATCCCCTCAACGTAGGGCTCATACTTCATACGCAGCTCGTGCAGTTTGGCTTCGACCACGGCGCCGTCGCCGAGCTTGAGGCCTTTTGCCGCCAACTGCGTTCGTATTTGCACCAGGTCCTCGTCGCTGAGTCTTTCTTGCGACATTGGGTCATAGTGCGCATTCACAACCTGAGCCAAATCCACCACCGCATGGCGTGCCATCTTGAAAGTCCATCGCGCCTGCTCACTGCTAACGCCGTCGATGCCGGCGATTACCAGCGCGGTCGCATCCAGAATCACGGTCAGCGCCCCCAGCCACGATTGATTACTGTGCTGCGAGCGATAAAAACTAAGCACCGGATACGATAGGTGGCTTTCGAGCACCTCGGCCGCCCACCGCTCCCAATCATGCAGCAACCGGTCGAGGGTCCCTCGGTCCACACTGCTCAAAGTGCGGGTCAGCAATTCCGCCGCGCTGGGAGGCGAGCCGGCCCGCGCATCGAGCAAAGAAATTTCAATCTCCCTCCGCGAAAAAGCTGAATAGATGGTGGGCAGATATCCGATCACGACCGCCAAAAAGCCGAAGCCCATTCCGGCCTCGCACACCGAAAGCGCCCGGGAGTAGTACGAGGCTGGAGTTATATCGCCGTAGCCAAGCGTGAAGAAGGTCTCTCCGCTGTGATACAGCAAGAGACGGAAAGTAATCGGCTGATTTCCAAAAGCCAGGTGCTCGCCGCCGCCGTATTGTAATAAAGCAAAGGCGAAAATCAGCCCCGATGCCCAAATCACCAGCAAGGCAATCATCGATAACGGGCCGAAATATCCGAGAACAGTTTCGCGCCGCGTCTGGGATTTGACGTGACTCGCCAACCTTGCGTACGGGCGCCAGGTGTTGCGGTAGAACAGGATCGTAATCCGAAAGTGACGCTGAACCCGCCGCGGCAGCACCACGGTCTCGAACGCGTCCAGCAAAACCGCCAGAACAATGGCTAATCCGGCAATGAGGGCCAGCGTGTGCATGGCAATGTGATGAACTGAGTTGGGGAATGGTAGCAGATTTACTGCGGACTTCCAGAGACGCAATTGGCTATGGCAAGCGCAATGGTGGGAATGGGGGGGACAGTGCTTCCCGAGCGTGGACGCCCGGGGCTACACGATTCAAGTAGGGGCGGACGCCCACGTCCGCCCAAGATGGAGGTCGCCGCGTTTCGCGCGTTCTATTGCTGACGCAGCGCAAACGTTCCGGTGGGAATATTGAAAGTTGTCGCGCCCCCTCCCATGCCGACCTGGCAGGTGTCAGGCGGATAGGTGCAGACGGTGCCGTTTCCTTGGCATCCTCCTCCCCAAAACATATATCCCAACATTCCTGAGGTAGTGCCCGCGCCGGACGCCGGAATAGTGGAGACAAAGTTGTATCCGGTTTCCTGGTCCGAGCTGGCGAACGGCCCAATGCAATTCGGGCTCGGACTATTCCCTACCGCCCACAAGCTTCCGGTCAGCTTCGCAGGCGCAGCCGGAGGAACGCTGCTCGTGCCCTGAACATGTTGCTGCCAGCCGGTTTCAAGACTCGAAACGCTGGTGCTTTGCGATGCCACCATCGCGTTGGCATAATCCAACACAGGTTTGCTGGTGTTAAGCCAGTTGGTGACGGCGTAGCTTGCCAGTGCCGAGAGGTATTGATCGTCGTTTCCTAAGTCAATCGTCAAACGCGCGGCGTAGTTCGCGCCGGTCGAGTCATAAGGAACCACCGAACGGTAGGCCGTAACAAATTGTTGAAGCCCGGTAAGGTTGGGGCCGCTGCTCTTTTCGTAATCAATTTCCATTCCCACGTTGAATTGCTTGGCCGCGTTCGCGGCATTGATTCCGAGCTGGGTTGGGTTAGCCTTCAGCGCTTTGGTCCAGTGACTGATGTAGCTGAAACCTCCGATCGACATCATCACGCGAATGCCGTGGCTCTGAAAATAATTGATAACCGCCGTGTTCATCCCGATCGGAATGCCGTTCACCGTGCTCGAGTCATTGGTCAGACTCATCAGCTTCACGGGGTCGACAAAACTCAACACCACCACGTTCACTGATGGATGGTAGGTGTTGTCCATAGTCCGATCGATGATCCAATGATTGTCGGTGTCGAAGGTGGTCATGTTGGGGACCGATGCCCAGCTGCAAGCGTCGGTGTAGCAATGCCACAGGCCGTAGACCTGCATTTGATATTGCGCGTTCGCGAATGTCGTTGCCGCGATTAATGTTCCGAGAACTAGAATACGAATTATTTTCTCTCGCACGAGTTATTCTCCTGATTGAATTTGACCAGTGGCAACCGAAAGCTTGCTATACGGCCAAAGGGCCCACGGCTTGTGTGCTCCGTAAGCCCCGCCCCTCGAACATTAAAAACTAAGGCGTGCCGGTTGGCGCGCCCGCCATCTGCCAGGCAAATGCAAGGAACGACGACGCGGTCAGATCGATGGCCGGCTCGACCGTGGAGTAGGACTGCACGTTGTCCTTGAACACAGCGCCGCTGCCATTGAATTGGGCAAATTGATCGACTCCGTTAGGCGGGCAAGCCACCATGCCCGTGAGCGAGCCCTTGGATGCGGCAGAGTTCGGCCCCTTAGATCTCCGGAGAACCGGCCGCTGCTGTTCATGTTCGGCGTTGCGTAGGCTTTCGCGCTCTGATCGTTCAGATGGCCGGCCGCGGTGCGTAAGGGAGTAGCGACAAAGTTCTGGCCGTCGCGCTCGTTCTGGTAAAAATAAAGGCTGTTATCGAGAGCGCTGGTGTAGACGTTGGTCGCCGAATCGACCTTGAAACTTGGCGACGCAGCCGCAATGGAACCGCTCACGCTGATGGTGTAAGTGCCGGCGGTAGTGAACGTGTCGAAATCGAGGGGATAGATATCGGGATAGGCAGAGCTCCACGAGCCGAGGCTGGCGCCGATCGCCGCCGGACCAAAGACAGTGGTGCCACTTGAGTTCTTCACCAAAAAGGTCGCGCCGGTTTCGGCGGACGATGCCATCAGGTAGGCGCGCTTCGATCCTCCCGACGGGTACCCAACCTGGTTGACGCGGACGAATGCCGTCTGCGCGAACGCTATCGACGAAAAGAAAAGAATTGAAACCGTGGCGGCGAAAAATTGATTGCGGCGTGAACGGCGGCTTGCGGAGGCGGGCATGGGGCCCTCCTATTGAAAGGTTTTAATAAATCGCATGAATACTGCTCTCGCTGCGGCCACCTGTCAAGGGGAAAGTTACTGTATTTTGGCTAAGCCGCCTGAGGAAATCGACGGCGGCTGCACGCTATCGCGCCGCCAGAATGCCAGCCAGGCGAATCGTCCGCGAAGTTTCGTACGCAACAAAGACAATGCCAGCATGGCGATAAAGATTGCCAGCAAACCTGCGGACGCGCCCAAAACGTTCTGGCTGTGATGCGGCAGAATCGCGAACTTCCCGTAAACCAGTTCGATGTGCACCCAGTAAACCAGCAACGAGGTTTTGCCCAGCTGAATCGTCGGACTGAAGCCCCACTCGCCCGGTCCCCATCGGCACCAGGCATAGGCGGCTGTCGTCATCAGCAGAAGCATTCCTATTCGAATGATGAAAAAGCTGGGGCTGGTACGCCAATAGTCGTACACGGGATAAATATTCAGCCCCAGCGAATCCAAAAATTTCGAAGTGAAGACCAAAAGAATTCCGCCGGCGGCGATGGCTAAGAACGCATACGCGCCGATTTTTTTGGCGCGAGGACTCGTGAGCAGAAACCCCAGTGCAAGGCCTGCGAAGGCAAATGCCGCCCAAGGGAAGATCGGGAATAGACCTGACTGCGGCTGCCCGAGATTGTGAACGCCGTCGATGTAGGTCTCGAGTTCCCAGGGCAGAAAATGTGGACGCCACGCGGTCCAGAGCAAGGGAGTAATCGCGGAGATTGCAACGGTTGTGAGCAGAGCAGTGGTCACCAAGCTTGCAATGTTCCCCGGACGTGGACGTCCGAGGCTACACTTCTCGACGATCGCTAGGACGATCCAACACATTGCTCCCAGCAACATTAGTGAAACGCCGATGGTATTGAGAATGTCGACTCGAAACAGGTCACTCCACGGAGCCCAACCCAAAGCGATGGCATATTCCTGCACCCGAAAAAGCAAGCCCAGCGCGAGGATCTCCGCACCACGCCTGATCGTCGTTTTCGCGATCTGATTAGCGGAGAAATTTTTCTGCCGGAGCTTTTCGATCACGATCGCAAACGATATTCCCGCGAGGAACAGAAACAGCGGAGCGGGAAACGTTCCGCCCAGTTGCGACCAGGTGTAAACCTTCGAATCGCGCGCACTCCCTCCCAACCAGGCGTCGTAACAATGGGTTTGGAACATCAGCAGGCAAGCCAGGCCGCGTAGCCAATCGATGTAGCCTAGACGAGATGACGGAACAGAATTCACCCCGGGCAGTATAAGACGAGAGGTGGGGGTTTGATCGCCTGCGTTTATTTGCAGCACGATTGAAAGGATTGTGGAGAGACGGGCGTCTCGCCCGTCCTGCACAAAGCAAAAGGCTACGCAGTGGCTGCTTTGGGCTTCTGTTCCGGCGCGCCGGCCCTACGGACCAGATATTTTCCCGGACCGGTAAGGAACTTGGCCAGCAGTCCTGCAACTCGCTCGAGCAGAACCCGCTCATCTGCACCAAACGCATTCTCCCGACTGCTCTCTACATTCAAAAACCCAATTTCACGCCCGGCAATTTTCATGGTGACAATAACTTTTTTTCGCGTACCAGAGGCCTCGAATTGTTCGGGATGCGCGGCATTCGGCAGTAGAGGCGTGGCAGATTGTTTTTCAAAGGTCAAATAAATTCCGACCCAACCGTAATGACGTCCCTCAGCCAGCAATCCGGCAACTTTCTCCAGCGGAGAAGCGTGAAATGACGGACAATTTTCTGCCAGTGCCTGCTCGACATCTGCCAGCAGGTCTCGAGTTGAACGGAAGGGTTTCACAACAGGCTTGCCAGAAAGAGCTTGTAGTCTAATAGCCGGTCAAAGCGGCGGTCAATTGTGCTGGTCGCGCTTTTGCAGCTTCTCGGTTTCGTCTGGAACTTCCGGCGCTTTTTTCGGGTTGGCCGTTTCCGGCTTGATCACTGACATATTCGCCGGGGCATCAGGATGCACGCCGAAATCCCATACAAAACTGTTCATGCCTTCTTTTCCCAGCAGCTCGGCAATCGCGTATTCGCCCGGCGCGAGCGGAGCTTTAGGCGTGAGTTTGATCCAGCCTTGGGCAAGCTGTTCGGCGTCCGCGGGGATCACTTGCTCCTCCTGGTTGGATTTTCCGTAAACGGCAATTTTGATCGCGCCCACGATCCGCTTATCGCCCTTGACTTGCGCGTGCACAATGCGAAAGCGGTCCCAGGGAAGTTCTGCGGCCGGCTTCTTGCCTTTTTTCTCGTCAGCCTGATCGTCCTCGGTACCGGCATCAAGATTGATGTAGAGCGTCGGCAGAGTAGCGTGAACCTGCAGATTCGATCGCGCGCCGGGGAGTTCAATGGTGTGCTTCGAGCCGCCCACAGGGTTGATGACTCCACGCAAAACATTGTGGCCGGTGTGGCGATTCACTTCACCGCCGGTTTGGTCGAGAGGAATTAATTGCGGTTCCGTCAGGTAAGTGTCGAGGACATAAACGCCGCCGTCTTCTGGAAGACGCAAGCCCGGCGCCACATGCGGTGATTTCGATTCGTCCTCGGCGCGCTGGGCTTCGAGTTCCTTTTCCAATTGAATCGCTTCCGGCGACATCTTCCCGGCGGCGCGATCTTTTTCGTATTGATCGGTAGCCTTCCAATCCACCAGCGAGTTGGGAACGTCCTCCCACTCATTGCGCTCCGCGCTGAAGTAGTGCACTCGATCGCCCTGAACTTCCCATTTGGTGGTGACCTGATACGAGCCGTCTTTCAGGATGAGGCGCTTGGTTGTGGCCTGGGCAAAGGTCAAAGAACTCGCAGTCAGAAGAGCCAGCGGTAAGAAGAGAACGAAAATCACACAGCGGGTACTAAACATACCTTGTGCAAGTTTACTGCCGATAAAGCTCCATTTGCTACCGCCCGGACTCCGGGGAAAGACTAACGCTCACTAGCGAATTTTACTGCGCCAGCATTGCACTTGCTTAAGAAAAACTGTCGAGCTTCGCTCGAACCCGCGACCGTCGCTCCAAAGTCGACATAAGGCAGACTAAAAAAATTGGCAATCAGATAAACACAAAAAAGACCCGCCGAAGCGGGCCTTTAGTTTGCGGCTCCAAAGTTGCTAGGCGCTCGGAGGCGGCGCGCTAGGCGCCGTTTGTGGTGTTGTAGTCGGGGGAGTGCTGCTTGGAGGATTGGTTGATCCCGGAGCGGGCGCGCTTGGATTCGCATCCGGTGTTGCCGTTCCAGGAGTCGTTCCCGGCGTGCTGGGAGTTGTTTCCGGGGTGGGTCCGCTGGGCGCCGTCTGCGGCGTCGGCGTCGGGGTCGTGTTCGGAGTGGTTCCCGGAGTAACGGTTCCCGGCGTCGGAGCAGCGGTGCCCGGGGTTGGCGCGGCCGTTCCCGGCGTTGATCCAGGTTGCGTGGTTCCCGGCTGCGTTGTGCCAGGCTGAGTCGCACCCGGAGTGGTCTGTCCAGGAGTTGAAGTCGACTGACCGGAGGTCGAACCGGTGGTCTGTCCTGAAGTCGAGCCCGCACCGGCGCCCGCGGTTCCAGCACCTGCCGATCCGGCTGACCCGCCGGTCTGAAGTGCTGCCATCAGAACTGGAGAAGCTTGACGATTGCTCGCGCTCGGTTTAGCTGAAGGAGTAGCGCCGCATTGGTCGGCAACCTTGGTCGCGCTGGACACGTTGAATTCCTTGGTCGCGCCAGACGCGCTGGAATTCGTTCCGGCATTCCCAGAACTGGCCGTGGCTGATGCGCCGGAAGTCGACGCGTTGGCGTTCGAACCCATGCTGCCGGATCCTTCCTGCCCAGTTACTTGTATTTCGTTTCCGATCAGGGTGCGGACTGCGTTCAAGTTCCCGGTGAGCTTGTAAGCGTTGCCGGACTTGTCAGTCAGCGTGTAGCTTCCCGAGATCGGAGATCCGGCGAGGCAGCCGGTAATACCATTGCCGTCTGCGGCTGGCGCGGTGGCGCTGGGCGTTGTCGCGCTGGGAGCGGTTGTGCTCGGGGCGGCATTTTGCTCAGGAGCAGTTCCCGGGGTGGTTTGCCCGGATGCGTCCGGAGTTGCCGGAGAAGTTCCCGGCGTCTGCGGCGTTGTGCTTGGAGTTTGTGGCGCGGTGGCGGGCGCAGATGCTTGGGAGCCTGCGGTCTGTCCGCTCGCCTGGTTCGAACCTGAACTTGACGGCGATGCGTTCTGCGTCTGGGCTGCTACCCAGACCGCCGAAAGCAGCAACATAGAAAACAACGGTGCTTTGAATTTCATGGGAGTTTCACCCCTCCGAAGTTATGTCGATCTCATATAAAAATGTAGGCTGTGGGCAGAGGGGTGGGAATCCAGTGGAATCTCTAGGCGGCTGGCGGGTTTACCGTACAACCAATTTTCCGAGCGGATGGAAAAATTACAGGGGAGAGTTGCTGGAGCCCCATTTCAGGACTGGTGGCGGCAAGATTATTCCGTGGGCTTTTCAAAATCTTTGCCACGGAGGGCACCGAGG
This sequence comes from uncultured Acidobacteriota bacterium, assembly GCA_963702345.1. GTDB lineage: Bacteria > Acidobacteriota > Terriglobia > Terriglobales > Acidobacteriaceae > Gp1-AA145. The sequence continues at coordinate 490,213 of CAVPCD010000006.1, forward strand.
TTCACAGAGGAAAAGCCACAGAGTAAAAGCGCTTGTCGTTTTTCGACTCGAAGCATATTTCTTTTGCGAACCTCTGTGGGTTTCCTCTGTGGACCTCTGTGTTCTCTGTGGTTAAGGCTTTTCACAGTCTTTAACCACAGAGGACACTGAGGCTCACAGAGAAACGCCACAGAGTAAAAACATCTCCCCATCGCAATTCCAAACTTCTGCATCAGGCTTCCGCGAAATCTCAGCGTCGTTCAGTGGATCACCTAGCAAAACTTCTACCTTAGCTCGCGTAGGGTTTCTAAGATGTGCCTCTACGACAACCAGAGGACATCATCCTGAGTGGCTGCCGCATCTTTAAAGCACACACAGTTTCCACCTAGGAGCTTTACCGCCATGCGTACCCGATTTGTGACTCTGCTACTCACTTTTTTCGCCGCCCTAGTCCCCGCAGCCATTTCTCAAACCAACGTGTCAGTGACCTATAACTATGCTCCAATCTCATTTCCCGGCGCGCCGGTAACCAATGTGAACGGCATTAACAATTCGAATGTGATCGTCGGCTACTACTACGACTCACAATATTTTGTTCACGGATTCATTTACCGCGCGGGCAAATACACTGCGGTGAATTTTCCGGGAGCAACCATGACGGAGGTGCTGGGAATTAACGACAATTCCGACATCGTGGGCGTGTACCAGATGCCCGGTACGTTGAATTTTCATGGCTTTCTGCGTCACGACGGAGTGTTCACCAAGATCAACGAGCCCTCGGCGAAAATCGGTACTATGGCGTACGGAATAAATAAGGCCGGAACCATTGTCGGCACCTTCGACAATCAACAGGGATTCGTTTATGAGAACGGAGCGTATCGCACTCTCAACGCGCCGCAACTATCCGGCGAGCCTCATCAGACGCAACTGAACAACATCAGCAACCCGGGCGTGATCGTTGGCCAGGTGTTCACCGGTGGAATCTGGCGCGGCTTCTGGATCACGAACAATCAGATTCATTATGTGGAAGCGGCTGGGTCGGTCGACAGCCAGGCGAATGGCATCAACGGTCGTGGCGATATCGCCGGTTGTCATGACATTCAATCCGGCTTCGTTTCTTTCCTGGCAACATCCGCGGGGAAATATCCCGCACAGCAGAGAGTTGTTTCTTGCGCGGCAGCGATCAATTACGCGCGCGTGACAGTTGGCACATATTCGACTCTGAGCAAGTCATATGGATTTCTCGCGGCCCCGGCGCTTACGCTGCAGGTTTCGCGCGCAGTGCAGGGCACGGTTGTTCATGTGACCGCCGCCGCTTCGGGAATCAATCCCGTGGCGCAGATGCAGGTTTGGCTGAACGGAAAAGAGATTTATCACGTCGCAGGCCAGACGTTGAGCACTAATCTCAATCTTTCTGCCGGATCGAGTGACAAGCTCGTGGTGGAGGCCATCGACTCCAAAGGAGTGACCGCGAAGGTGGCGAACACAATTGCAGTGAACTGAAGCGGGATGTGACGTGTGGTGGGCCCGCCTGGATTCGAACCAGGAACCAACAGATTATGAGTCTGCTGCTCTAACCGTTGAGCTACGGGCCCGCTTGATTCAGAGCGATTCTGCTTATTGTACTGTCCTCTGTGAAACTCTGTGTTCTCTGTGGGTAGTTTTTAAAATCTTTAACCACAGAGGACACAGAGTTTCACAGAGGAACGACACAGAGAAACACATCAAAGTTTAAATCGGTGTTGATCCGCACAGATTCGTGGCCAGGAATCCTTTTTGACGGGCGAGACGCCCGTCGCTCCATGGCAATTATTGGATATCAATGCACGACTTCCACGACGTCTGAGTCCGGCCCATCCCATGCCTTCGCGCCCTCAGACGTGAGCTTCTTAGCCGCATCCTCCCAGTGTAGCTGCGTGATCCTGCTCTCGCCTTTTTCGTAGGCGTATGTCTTGCCATCGTCGTCGTAGAGCGCGAACTCGGTGTCGGCACCGGGATAGATGCGCACTCGTTCAATCTTCTGGGCTTCGTTCGTGCTTTCGATCGGCGAACCTAATGGCACGATCGATCCGGCACGAACAAACAGAGGCAGCACATCGATGGGCGCATTTACTTTGATCGTCTGTCCGCCGTCGGTGCGTTCATTCGTCCAATAGTTGTACCAATCAGTGCCGGAAGGCAGGTAAACTTCGCGGCTGGTCGCGCCTTGCTCAGTAACCGGGGCCACGAGAAACGCCGGACCGAACATGTACTCATCGCCGATATCGGCGACCTTGCGATCATTCGGAAAATCCATGAACAGCGCCCGCATGAAAGGCGCGCCCGTTTGGTACGTTTTGTATCCCAGCGAATAAATGTAGGGCATCAGTTGGTAACGCAAGCGCAAATATTTTTCGAGGATCGGCTCGGCCTGCTTGCCGTACGACCAAACTTCGTTGTACTTGCGGCTGCCATGGCTGCGCATGACCGGCAGAAAAGTTCCGTACTCGAACCAGCGGGTGTAGAGCTCGGGATAATCGTCGTATCCGCCGACGTTATCACGAGCGTGAGAAGGGTCGAGCAACGGGGGCTGCGCCGGATGATGTTCGGCGGGCAGATATTGCCAGCCACCAACATCATTCGTCCAATAAGCCATGCCAGAGGCGGTGAAGTCGAGGCCGGTGGGAATCTGGCGCTTGAACGCGTCCCATGTCGGATAAATGTCCGACGACCAGACCATGGTTCCGTTGCGCTGGGAACCGAGATAGGCATCGCGAGAAAGAATCAGCGCGCGATGATTCACGTCCCGGCGAAAACCATCGTAAAGCGCCGCCGTGTGCACGAGCGGGTAAATGTTGTAAAAGCGTGTGCCCGGGCCGACTGAAAAATAACTGCCGTTCGGAGGCAGGTCAGGCTCGGTCTCGTCCGCCCAAAGTGAGTCGAAACCTTTACTGATAATGTTGTCGCGAACTACGTCCCAATACCAGCGTGCGGCGCCAGGATTCGTGGTGTCGATGTCAGAACCGGCGCGGTCGTAAGGCAGGCCGTTCGTGGGTGTGCCGTCAGCGAGGTGCTCGAACCATCCGTGCTTGAGAACAGTGTCGTAGTAACGGGAATCCTTGGTGAAGCGCGGCCAAACGCTGATCATGGTTTGAATGCCCATGTCGTGAAACTGCTGGTTCATGGCCGCGGGATCGGGAAAGCGGTCGGGCGCAAAGTCGAACTCGCCCATCTTGGTGTAGTAGAACCAGTCGAGCACCAAGACGTCGAGCGGAAGATGGCGCTCGCGATAGCCTTTGGCGACGTTCAGCATTTCTTCCTGGGTGAGATAGCGCTGCTTGCATTGAACGAATCCATACGCGGCTTTGGGCAGCATGGGAGTGACGCCGGTCAGCAGACGATATCCGGAATAAATCTCGTCCACGTTCGCGCCCACGATCACAAAATACGAAACGCGATTGCCGACTTCGGATGTCCATTTGGTGCGCTCGTTAAATCCCGGTTCGACCGTAGTCTTTGAGGGGTTGTCCCAGACCAGGCCGTAGCCGTGATTGGTCACGACGAACGGCACGCAAATGCTTGGGCCACCAGTGGCCGTGTAGTTGTGCCAGCAGTCGATGGTGTGTCCGCGATGATCGAGAAAGCCTTCCTGATTCTGGCCGAGACCGTAGTAGTGCTCGTCATCGGGCGAAGCAAAACTCGCGCCGACCTGGTAGAAATCCTGATCCGACGGGCGCTTGTCATGCAAAATGCCGGCGTTGCCATCTTTGTAATTCGGCACTGACGTCGACCAGCCGGTCATCTCAAGCAGCATTTTGCCGGCGGGCGTCGTGATGGTGATGTGAGCGCCGGGAGTTGATCCGTTGAAATATTTTGCGATGTCGCGAATGGTGAGCGGAGGAGTTCCTCCGGGACGGCTCGCGTCAACACGAATGATCATTCGGGACGATTGGTAAATATCTGCAGCATCGGTGTGCCGATGATTCCAGCCCTCGGCAATTGGGTGCGCGATGAAACCGAAGCCGGGGGCTGCCAGTGCTTGATCTTTCTGCAAACTCAATGTCACGCGAATGATGTTAGGAGCATAAGGCTCGAGGACGATGGTGCTGCCGTTGTGATCGATGACGAGCGAACTCTGCCCTGCGGTCGCCGGAATCGTGCCAACCGCGACCATAAGGAGCGCGAGAGCCTTGGCGACGCCCCCCGCTTTTCGGCAGGGCATGAAATCGTATAACGCGTTCGAGCCGCACATATTACTCATCGCGCTCTTCAACCGCGTCACTTGGCAAATCCTCTTGCCGTCTCAACTGCCCGAAGCACCGCCTGCGCCTTGTTCATCGATTCCTGATACTCAGTTGCGGGGTCGGAGTCTGCGACGATGCCTGCTCCCGCTTGAAGATACGCCTTCTTGCCTTGCATCAGCATGGTGCGAATGGCGATGCAGGAATCGAGATTGCCGGCAAAATCGGCGTAGAGTACTGATCCGCCATAAACCCCACGCCGCGTGGGTTCGAGTTCTTCGATGATCTGCATGGCGCGAACTTTCGGAGCGCCGCTGAGAGTTCCTGCCGGAAAACATGCGGCAAAGGCGTCAAGCGCGTGGAGATCAGGGCGCAGCTTCCCTTCCAGCGCCGAGACGATGTGCATCACGTGGGAGTAGCGCTCGACATACATCAGGTCTTTGACTTTGACCGAACCGTACTCGCTTACCCGTCCGAGATCATTGCGGCCGAGGTCGACCAGCATGACGTGCTCGGCGCGTTCTTTCTCGTCACTCAACATTTTTTCTTCAAGCTGACGGTCTTCGGCTTCGTCTTTGCCTCGTGGATGGGTTCCGGCAATCGGGCGATACTCGAGCTTCTGGCCGGTCACACGCACCAGCATCTCGGGCGAAGATCCAAGAATGTGGGTGTCGCCCATTTTCAGGAAGTACATATAAGGTGACGGATTGACGGCTCGCAACGCGCGATAGATATCGAACGGGGGAACTTCCGGCTTGAAGTCGAGACGCTGCGAGAGCACGACCTGGAAGATGTCCCCGGCGGCAATATATTCCTTGGCAGTTTCGACCGACCGCTCAAACTTTTTCTGAGGAGTCACGGAACTGATTTTCAGTTTGCCGCGTGAACCGCTGGCGGCGTTCTCCCATCCAGCGGAGCGCACCCCAACGGCCAGTTTTTTCTCGAGCGCCTCAATATCCGCAACCGCGCGGTCATAGGCTTTGCGCGGACTCTCGCTGGACACGTCGGCGGAGGCTATGATGTGGATCTGGTGGCGAAGGTGATCGAAGGCCAGCAGGCGGTCAAAAAACATCAGGACGCAATCGGGAAGGTGCAGATCGTCTTTGGTATGTTCGCCGATTTTTTCCAGCTGGCGAACGATGTCGTAAGAACAAAAGCCAACCGCCCCCGCGGTGAATGGTGGCAAGCCGGGAACGTGCGCAAGCTTATGCTGCTGCAAAAGTTCCTTAGCGACGTCGAATACATTGCCTTCGCGCTGTTCGCGTTTTTTGCCGCGCTGAATCCTGATCTCACTGCCGCGGGTGCGCAGTTGCATGTAAGGACGCGCGCCCAGAAAGGTGTAGCGGCCAATCTGCTCGCCACGTTCGACCGATTCGAGTAGAAACGCGTTTTCTTCTCCGCTAAAAATTGCCAGCGAGGCGGAGACCGGCGTCAGCAAATCGGCCATGACCGACTTGACGACTGGAACCAGCGTGGCATCCTGTGCCAGGCGAGAGAATTCTTTGTAATCGGGACGGATCATTTCGCGTAAAAGCGTTACCGCAGACCAGACATTATAGGGGAAGTATTTACGGACGAAGATATACGGGGCTGAAGCTATTTTTCTAGCATGCCAGTGACGCGAATCCCAACGCGAGACACAAGGTCTTTCGACTACGTACACGGACTCGCAACGAGTCCATGTACTTCGCTCAAGATGACAGGACTTGATAGTCCGGGCTTAATAGGTGCACGGGCGAGACGCCCGTGCCCCCATTCCCCATAAAACCTCCGAGAATGATTAGTCCGAGGTGCTGGTTTCGCGGGCGGCAGTTGGAACTTCGTGATCCGGAACGATGGGTTTTGCCAGGAAGAAGTCGTGGCTGTAAAGGTTGTGGTACATGCGGCCGGCGATCTCGGCGGCCTTGGGACCGAAGGTGGGGCGTCCGCCTTCAAGAAATACGACGACTACCACACGGCCGAAATTGGTGTTGGCGTAGCTGGCGAACCATCCGAAACGAGTTCCCGCGCGTGAGCATGTTCCAGTCTTGCCTAACACTTCCTCTTCATTGAAATTCAAAAGCAGGCGGCGCGCCGTGCCAAATTCAACTGCGCCGGCCATACCGTCAGAAATTTCGGGAATCAATCCACCGATATTCAGATGGCGCTTCACCATCGGCTGAAAGTTGGTAATGGCCGCAGCAGTCGAGGGATGCTGCAGGTAATACATGGTCCCGCCGTTCGAGATGGCGGTGACCAGCGCGCCCAGCTGCAATGGCGTCATGGAAATGCCTTCGCCGAAGGAGCACATCTTTCCGACTCCGCCCAGCTTCGACGAGATTTCTTCTTCCGGATAAACTCCGGGCTGCCTCGCCAGCAATGTGATAACCCGCAAGTTCACCCAGGCCAAACATGTGCGCGTAGTGCGCGACTTTTTCGAATCCGAGCTGGCGACCCAGCGCTTCGAAATAAGCGTTATTCGAATGCGCCAGGGCCAGCGTCAGATTCATATGGCTGCGGCCGCCAAGTCGGACTTCAGTTTCCTTGGTGATGATGCCTTCGCTGAGTGCAGCTAGAGCAACCGACACCTTAATGGTGGAACAAGGCTGCGCGCCGCTGGAGAGCGCGAGCTTCTGATTGACCATGGCAAGAATGCGTCCGCTGGTCGGCTGGATGGCGAGCACGGTGCCGTTCATGTTGCCCAGAGCGTCAATTGCGGCCTGGCGCACGACTGGATCTTCGCCAACCGTATTATCGCCTTCGGTGATATCGCTAGCGTAAGAACTGGCGTAAAAGTGTTCGTAATAGTGTCGTTTCTTGAGCGCGACAACGGTGCGCGAGCGCACTCGTCGGCTGCGCGCGAGATGACGCATGTGGCGCCGGGCGCGAGGAGTTTCTTTGATAGTGCGGGGCTTACGGGTCGGGGTAAGGGTGTGGTTGCTGATGGTCGCGGCGATTCCGGCCTGGGTCAGCAGAACTAGCGAAGCGATGAAAACTATGAGAGCACGAGTCGAACTTTTAGCGGTCAATTACCTGCACCCACTTCCCGGGATTCAACAGCTACTTAGATTGCAAAAACCCGCCTGCCGTTCACAAGTTGGGCGGAATTCGTGCAATTTTTCGATCTTACGGGAGGCAAGGAGAGTTACGCAATTAAAAATAGCGAAGTAGGCAACAGTGCAGAATGCACGGAAGCTGCTCTGTAACAATAACTTAGATGTTTATCGATTAAAGACCTAGGCCTTTGGTAATGACTGACGTGGTTACCCAGCCGACTTACTTAATTGTGATCGAGAGCAATTCTCCGCCAGAGACGACAAAATCTAGCGGCGGCGTTGCGGTCTCGCTTACTGAAGACTCACCGAGCACCGTCATGTCTTGAGTGCCCCGCATGCCGTCCATCACATTCATGACGGAGAGAGGAAGCGCGGGCATGACTTTGTCAGCCACCATAGCTTCGGGATCTTCATCGAGCACGGAAACGTAAACCCGATTGTTCACGTGCTGTTTGTTAAGAATGCCGATGGTCGAGGCGAGATCGAGCCTTTGAGCTCCGGACGGGCCGCGACTCAGGCGGTCGAGCATTTCGCCGTCGCTGACCATGATGTGGAGCGTGGATCCTTTTGAGGCTGAAAGCGGAACGCGCACCGGCACGTGCTCGATAACCGCGTCTCCGCGATAAGGGCGAAGCAAAATTTCGACCGTGATCTCATCACCGGGACGGGCTTCACTCAGGTCGGTGCGAGCGCTTTCAAGTCGCGCCCAGCGCCGCTCGTTGGTGACTTCGAAATCGAGGTTCAAGCCCTTGATGTCCGGGGTGCTGTAAGGATTGTCGTAGATGCGCCCGAAGCACTCACCAACGGAACCGGCGGCCAACATGGCGGCGGGCTGCATGCCGTCAGCGCTCGAAAACATGTCTTGCAGCTTCACGACCGGGAAACCTTCCACGCTGATGTCGCCCTTCATGGCGTAGGTGGTCTCATCGCCATATTCATTGACCCCATGCAGCGCGTTATAAACCGTGGTTGAGATTGCGACCGGGCTGAGGCGGGCGTTGTTCAGTACGTCGTAGTGAAAAATTTTGGGCGCGGTGCCGCCGTGGATCGTCAGCGTCACCGGAATCATCTCCGGCTTCTTGCCGAACTCACCCAGAATGCCAGTGTGGCGGTCCTGAACGAATGTGCCGACGGTTTCCGTGGCATTGACGATCTTAAAGGCATTCAGCGGCGAAGGCAGCGTGGCTAGCACTTCGGCCTTGGTCATGGGCAAGTCAATCATGCCAAACTGCAACAGCGGATGCCCGCAGGCCAGCAGATGCTCGGCGTCAATGTAAGTCACCGTGCACGTCGCCGCGATGTTCATGTCGCCGCGGACCAGCACCGCGCTTACCGCCGAGCCGGCTTCCATCGGCTCCGGCTGCGCGACATCGGAGGCAGAACCCACGCCCATCACCGGGACAATACCCGCGGAGGCAAACTGCGGCGCGAATCTCTGCACCGCGTCTTCGGTGAATCCGCTGAAGACCAGCGGAGTTTCGATTGGCTTAAGGTAATTTGCAAAACCTTGGGCCGTGTTAGACGGCAATCCCGGGCCCGACGTCTTGGCCGCGAAAGCAGGAACCGATTTGACCTGCACTGGAACGCTGGTCGGCGTGCTGTCGATGGCGCTGATCTCGAGCATCTCGGAGATGGGTGTAACCCCGGCGATAGGCTCCTTGGAGAATTCGCCGATACGGAACGCCACCGCGCCCGCAAGCTTGCCGTTGAAGTAAACCGGGCTGCCACTCATCCCCGCAACCACACCGGTGTATTCGACCTTGGCCCCGCCCAGGCGAACCAGGATCACGTCGCCTTTGGGGCCATTGGCGTTCTTGAGGATGCCAAGAACCTCAACTTCCATCGGCTCGGGCTTGGTCCCCTGAAACACCGTGTAGGCCACGCCGTGCATGCCCTCATGAATCTGGCTCACGGGAATGGTCTCGACCGGTTTCGAGGTCTGGGCGTAACTGTTTTGGGCGAAAGTCAGGAAGGAGAGTACAACCGCATACACTACTACTACCGGGAGAGCTGCTCGTCTCATTTTTTCCCGCCGGGACAGTGGCAAGTCCCTTAACAAAAAATTTACTTCCGTGGAATCTTTTCGCCGGTGAGGAGCCAGCAAACATCCCAATCGCGAAGATCTGGCGTCTATACTAGCATAGGGTTTTCACGAGGCAGCCAATGTTTTTCACGATTTCACCGCAGAAATCCAAGCGAAATGCACACTTCTGTGCGAAGACACTCTCTTTTCTTCTGATGCTTACTTTGGTAACCGGATCGTCGATTTATTTGCCCGCGCAGGACAATTCCGGGCAGTCGCCGAACACCCAAACTCCAAATGCTCAGCAGAACCCCAACCAACAAGAGGCCCCGCCGGAAGCCGGCGGCCCCAACAACGACACCGGGCCATACGCGATTCCCAAGAAGGGCGAATCGGAGCCGCCACCGCCACCGCCCGAGCGCCCGAAAAAGGTTGCCGGAATGCCGGACTACTCCATTCGTGTGGACGTGCCGCTAGTCACCGTGCCGGTGATGGTTACTACTAAGGATGGCCAGTTCATCTCGACTCTAAAGAAAGAAAATTTCAAGGTGTTCGAAGACGGCACCCAACAAAATATCGCTGACTTTAAGGTCGAGGAAGCGCCTATCACGGCGGTGTTGCTGGTGGAGTTTGCATCGACGAGTTTTCCCCTTATTATCGACGCGCTACGCGCTTCCTACATTTTTGCCAGTACGCTAAAGAAGGATGATTGGGTGGCTGTAGTGTCCTACGATATGAAGCCCGACATCCTAGTCGACTTCACGCAGGACAAAAACGCCGTGATGGGCGGCCTGAATACACTGCGCATGCCGGGATTTGCGGAAACGAATCTCTTCGATGCCCTCTATGACACGCTGGATCGGCTGGACCGCGTTGAAGGGCACAAGTACGTGGTGCTGGTCAGCACCGGCTTAGACACATTCAGCAAGCTCAACTTGGATCAGATCACCAAGAAAGTTAAAAGCACTCATGACATCACCATCATGTCGGTCAGCATTGGATGGCTGCTGCGGGAGTATTGCGAAACTCACGGCTGTTACAATCCGCATGGCGTTGGGAGCCCGAACCTTCAATCCATCGATTGGTACCAGGCCGACAATGAAATGCAAACCTTCGCCAAGCTGACCGGCGGGCGTTTCTACCAGCCACGGCTGGAAGGCGATTTCGTCGATACCTTCAAAGACATCAGCGGAGACATACGCCACCAGTACGTGATCACGTATCACCCCACAAACTCCAAGCTGGATGGAACTTATCGCAAACTCAAAGTCGAAGTGGTGAACGAAGAAGGAAAGCCGCTGAAGGTCCAGGACCAGAAGCACAAGGACGTGAAGTATCAGGTGATTGCCCGCGAAGGCTACACCGCTAAGCACACGGTGGACTAATTTGATTTTTGATTGTGGAGGTACGGGCGTCCCCGCCCGTACTCAAACTGGACGGGCGAGACGCCCGTCGCTCCACTGAAACTTTCAAACCAGCCGATCAAGAAAGAAGAACACTGCGACCCCGAGCAACACCACCATCGCCATCTTGCCGCCAGGCTCACGGTTCACTTCGGGCATCAGATCAGACGCGGCAACATAAATAGTTACGCCGCCAGACAGCGGTAGGCCTATGCCAACGTGGTGCTTCAGCAGGGCCATGGTCAACACTCCCGCGAAAGTGGCACCGCCTAGCAGGACCGACGCTCCCCAAGCCAGCCGCTTGCTGCGGCCGCTGGCCAGCATGACCGACGCCACGGTGAAACCCTCGGGAATTTTGTGCAGGAAAATGGCGACGAAAATCACCCATCCCAGGCGGTTCGAGATGATGAAGCCGGATGCGATCGCGATTCCGTCAAAAAAAGTGTGAATCATCAGGCCGAGCAGGACCGAAAATCCTTTGTGCGAAGCCACGAACTGGTCGGGATGGGTTTCTTCGCCGAAGTGGAAGTGCGGCGTGACCGTGTGCTCGAAAAAGTGGATGAGCAGGTAGCCGGCAAGTATGAGCAGCGATGCACTTCGGCCGCGAAGTTCCAGGCTGTCGGGGACGATCTCGATGATGGCGACGCCGAGCATGAAGCCGGCCCCCAGCGCGACGAAATATTTGAGGTAAGAGCGGTCCCAGTTCTTCTGCACGATGATGGTGCCGCCGAAAACGTTCGCGGCGGCCGCGGTCAAGCCGAGCAAAAGACTGAGCAGTATGGGGTGCATCGAGAGTGGAAGATGATAGCAGAGAGCTGTCAGCTGTCAGCTATCAGCTATCAGCTATCAGCTCTCAGCCGTCAGCTCTCAGCCGTCAGCCGTCAGCCGTCAGCCAGAAAAACGAAGGCTGCTAGGTCTCACACGTTGCAAGCAACGTCTCTACGATCTTCGTGAAGTTCGGATCGACCAACGACGAGAGTCGGAACGACGGCAAACGTCAAAGTTGAAAGCTGACGGCTGACGGCTGATGGCTGATGGCTCTCTTGCCTCCTGTGCAAAAAAACTCCAACTTTTATCTTTCTATCGTTGCGCGAATGACGTTATATTGAAACTGCTCAGCGATTTCCACGACAACTGACCTGTTGATGGCGCGAAGAAGCAGCACCACCATCCAGGAAGAGTTGTATCCGGCGACCAACGACTCGGCGCGCGAAGAATTAGACGACGCTCGCCTGCTCGACTTGGACGCGGAAAAGGAATCGCCATTCCTGCGGGCGCAAAAGCGCGTTTCGGTACGCCGCAGCCCGCTCCCCAAAAAAACTGCTGTCCGGCTGTTGTGGGTGGTAATAGCGTTGGCCGCCGCCGGAGCGACCGTACTGGGCGCAGCCATGTTTTACCACTACGAAGAACATTCGTGGCGCTTCCGGCTGGACTCGAGCGACAACATTGAACTGGCCGGCCTGAGCAATGTGACTCGCCCACAAGTGATGGAGGTAATGGGCGGCGACATCGGCCGCAACATCTTCTTTATACCGCTCGATCAACGCCAGAAGCAGTTGCAGCAGATTCCCTGGGTGGCATCGGCCAGCATCATGCGTTTTGCGCCCAACCGGCTCAAGATTCAGATTCACGAACGCACACCCGTAGCCTTTGCGCAGGTTGGCTCCAAGGTCATGTTGATCGACGGCGGTGGCGTGCTCATGGATCTCACCAACAAGAAGAGGTTTTCGTTCCCCGTAATCATCGGGATGTCGGCCAGCGAACCGCTTTCGACGCGATCGATCCGCATGAGAACTTTCAATGAGCTTGTGCGCGAACTGGATTCCAGCGGCGGACATTACTCGCAAGACCTGAGCGAAGTCGATTTGACCGATCCGGAAGATGTGAAAGTTCTGACTAACGATCCCTCGGGCGAAGTGCTGGTACATCTCGGGTCGACCAATTTCCTGGACCGCTTCAAGATTTATGTCGCGCATTTGCGCGAGTGGCGGCAGCAGTTCACCAAACTTGAATCGGTCGACCTGCGGTATGACCAGCAGATTATTGTGAACCCGGATTTGCGCGGCACGGCCAAGCAACCCGTGTTGACCCAGGCCGCGGCGAGAGCGGCGATGGCAGCGGGAGTGAAGCCGAGCGCTTTGGTGAGCCGCCAGCTCACGGGAACATTGGTGCCGCATACGGTGTTTGTGAAGCCTGTGAAGAAGTACGCGGCCCCGCAGTCGTCGGCGGTTTCGCAAAAATGGAAGAAGCACGCAACACTGGCCGCGAAAATTAAACCCGCATCCGTCCGGCACACGGAAAAACAAGCGCCGGTTCACAAGCGCTGGACACCGGCAAAGCATTCTGCGTGGAAGCCGCGAGCGCAGAGCGCCGCGGCACAATCCAAAACAACGCCTGGATTGCAGAAGCCGAGCCCAGCAATTGCCAAAGGACAGGACACCCACTAACCATGCCCAAACCGCATGAACAGTTCTTGACCGCGATTGATGTAGGCAGCGCAAAAACTTGTGTGCTCGTAGTCGAGTTCACCGAGAACGGATTGCGCTATCGCGGCCACGGACTGGCGGACTCACGCGGATCGCGCAAGGGCATCATTGTGGATTTGGAAAAAGCCGTCGGCACTATTCAGAAGGCGGTGGAACGCGCCGAGGACAGCTCGGGCATTCCAATTGAGCACGCGATCCTAGGCGTTTCCGGATCGCATGTGCGCGGAGTGAACACGCACGGGGGATTAATTTTCAATCGCGCGCGCGAAATTGGGCGGGACGAAATTCGCCTGGCGGTTGATAAGGCCCGGGCCATCCCATTGCCGCCAGACCGCGAAGTGCTCCATCTGCTGCCGCAGGAGTTCATCCTCGATGAACAGTCGGGCGTGCACGATCCGATGGGCATGATTGCAAGCCGCTTGGAAGTTCGAGTGCACATGATCACCGCCGCTACATCGGCAACACAGAACGTGATCACCGCGGTCAATCGCGCGGGCGTGCACGTGGACGATACGGTGTTCGAGCCGCTGGCCTGCGCCGATTCGGTGCTGCGCTCTGATGAACGTGAACTGGGAATTTGCCTGGCAGATATTGGCGCGGGGTCGACCAACCTGATTGTGATTCAGGAAGGCGCAGTTGCTCACAGCGCTGTGCTCCCGGTCGGCGGTGATCACTTCACCAGCGATCTTTCGATCGGACTTTGCACTCCGCTGATCGAATCGGAAAAGATCAAGAAACTTTTCGGCAGCGCGATTGTCACGCTGATTCCCGAAGGCAACGAGGTCGAAGTTCCCTCGGTGGGAGATCGCCCCTCGCGCATGATTTCGCAGCGCATGGTCGGCGAAATTCTAGAACCAAGAGCGCGCGAGCTTTTCGAGATGCTGCGAGAGAATCTGCGGCACGCGGGAATGCTCGAGGTGTGCGCGGCAGGAGTGGTCATCAGCGGCGGGGGGTCGCGATTGCCCGGGCTCATGGATATCGCAGATTCCGTTCTGCGCAAGCCGGTGCGCATGGCATGGCCGGCGCCCATCGCGAAAATGCCTTCGACGCTCGCCGAACCTGAGTTCGCGACAGTGCTGGGGATGGTGATGTACGGCCATCGCGCGCGAACTGCGCGAGGAGCGCTGGATGAAAGATGGAGTTCGAGGCTGAAGTCCATGCTGGTGGGCAAGGGAGCTTAAGCAGTGGTAGTGGCTGAGGCAGTGAATTCAGAAGTAAGAAGTCAGAATGTAGACGCAAGAAGCGGGAATACCTGAAGCGAGGCCGACGACCGAGAGCCGACGGCCGACGACCAATGACGAACGACCAACAACGATCATTTAGGAGTGCGGTATGAAAAAAGAGAACAACGAAATTCGTATCAGCTACAACGACGATACCCGCAACGACGCTCGCATTAAAGTGATCGGCGTTGGGGGCGGCGGGGGCAACGCCGTCAACCGCATGATTGATGCCGGCATGGACGGCATTGAGTTCATCGCCGCTAACACCGACCTGCAGGCGCTGCGCATGTCGCGCGCGCCCATGAAAATTCAGTTGGGCGTCAAACTCACTAACGGCCTGGGTGCGGGCGCGAATCCGGAAATTGGGCGCAAGGCGGCGCTCGAGGATTCCGACAAAATTATTGAAGCCCTCGAAGGTTCGGACATGGTATTTGTGACCACCGGCCTCGGCGGCGGCACGGGCACCGGCGCGGCGCCGATTATCGCGTCGCTCGCCAGTGAGATGGGTGCGTTGACCGTCGCGGTCGTGACCAAGCCATTCGCGTTCGAAGGCAAACGGCGCATGCAGCAAGCCGAGCGCGGCGTCGCAGAGCTGATGGATTCGGTCGACACCACCATCGTAATCCCCAACGAAAAGCTGCTTGCCGTCGCGCAAGATGCGGGCTTCTTCGAGTCATTCCGTGTGGCCGACGACATTCTGCGACAGGGCGTCCAGGGAATTTCCGACATCATTACGATTCCGGGAATCATCAATCGCGACTTCGCCGATGTGAAGGCGATCATGGCGCGCATGGGATACGCGGTCATGGGCACGGCCAGCGCCAATGGTTCGCGGCGCGCTACCGAAGCCGCGCAGAAAGCGATCGCATCTCCGCTACTCGAAGCCGGAGCCATCGACGGCGCGCGCGGAATCCTTATCAATATCACCGGATCGGCGTCGCTCAAGCTGGCGGAAGTCCAGGAAGCATGCAGCATTATTCAAAATGCCGCCCACGAAGACGCCAACATTATTTTCGGCGCGGTGCTGGATGAAAAGATGAAAGACGCGGTGAAGATTACCGTGATCGCAACCGGGTTCAAAGATGAAGACCGTCCGCGGAGAAAGACTGAGTCAACGGGCTTCACGATCAATTCTGACGACGACTTCGACTCTGAGCCAGCGCACCCACCGATGGTGATGGAAGCGCAACAAACGGCGCCCGCAGTTTCGTCCGAGGTCATTTCACTCGACAACATGCGCACCGCAATGATCTCGAACTTCGAACAGGCGGATTTGGACGTTCCGGCATTCCTGCGCAAGAGCCGGGAAAACTAAATCTCATAACACACCGGGGTGCCCCACCCTTCTCGCGTACTTTGCGAGAGGGTGGGGTTTTCGACTTCCGTACCCATAGCGCCCTTGACGAATAATTTCTCCGCTGTAGAATCCTCCTGCCCGATCACCATCTTCAAATCCAGTCTAAAGAAGGAGGCGATATGCGAACGTTGAGAATAGTTTTCGCAGTTGCAATCTCGCTCGCTCTGGCCAGTTTTGTGTCCGCGCAAGAAAAAGCCTCGGGGAAGATGACGCACAAGAAAGCCGAGGTCTCTGACGCTGCCTACACCTCACAGGCGTTGTCAGCTGCACCCAAAGCAATTGCTAAAGAGGCGGGAGTCGTGCGCATGGACGCGGACGGCACGATGAAGACGCTTCGCGAGAGCAAGAACGGCTTCACGTGCATGGTCATCGCCACCGACAAAATGTGCAACGACGCTAACAGCATGGAATTTTTCGGCGCCATGATGAAGGGCGAAACGCCAACCGATAAAGTTGGCATTTCGTACATGCTGGCCGGCGATCAGGGGGCGAGCAACACCGATCCCAAGGCTACCGGGAAAACGGCTGACAATCACTGGGTGGTGACCGGGCCTCATATTATGGTCACCGGGACTGCGGCGAAGAGTCTCGGCTACCCCGAGACCGCCGATGCGGACCCCTCCAAGCCATATATGATGTGGGCGGGAACGCCGTATGAGCACGCCATGGTTCCGGTGGGTGGTTCGAAGCCGATGGCAAAGACGGCGATGGCAGAGAAGAAATAACTCCTAAACTGAGCAGCGATTCGAGTGCGGGATGGCTGAGGCGGGCGAAGGCGCCCGCCCCACACTGTTGAACCGGACCAGCGTTGTCCTGCGGCGAACGCTCTCCGTGATACTCTGGTTTTAACGATTTCTCTTTCCTTCAGAGGCCACCATCTTGCTTCGTAATTCCGCAGTAATTCTCATTCTTTTTCTTTCTGCTGCCGCGGCTGGTTTCGCAGAAGGCACTCGCACCTGGGAACAATCGAGCTATCAGGATTTTCTGAAAGGCACCGCGCATGGCGTCGCTATTTCGAGTGACGGATTCCTGCAGCTGGCGCCGGCTTTCAAGCTGGTCGCGACGACGCCTTCGAGCGCGATTTGGGCGACCGCGATTGGACCGCAGGGTGAAATTTATGCTGCTACTGGGGCGCCGGCGCGGATATATCGCATCGTGCCGGGGGGCAAGCCGCTGGCAATTTTTCAGCCGCAAGAGTTGCAGGTGCAGGGGCTCGTCGTCGGTAAGGATGGAGCGATTTACGCGGCTACGAATCCGGATGGGAAGGTTTATAAGATCGAGCCGGGCGTGACGGCTGAGACGCCGAATGACGGGCGGGACGCCCGTCACCCCAAAGACAAAGAGAGTGATCACGCCAAGGCCGAAACTGGTAGCCCTACGAACGGATGGAAGTCTTCAGTCTTCTTTGATCCCGGCACGAAATACATCTGGAGCCTGGCGCTGGATGAAAGTGGCAATCTCTACGTCGCTACCGGAGACCACGGGCAGATTTTTCGCGTGACGCCGAATGGAGATCATTCACTTTTCTTTAAGAGTGATGAGCCGCACATCCGCGTGCTGGCCTTTGATAGCCCAGGCAATTTGATTGCGGGATCCGACGGCAGCGGGCTGATTTATCGCATTAATTCCAAGGGGGACGGATTCGTTCTCTACAGCGCTCCCAAGCGTGAGATCACGAGCCTCGCGATCGACAAGGCAGGAAACATTTACGCGGCGGCGGCTGGAGAAAAGCGCGGCGGCACCGCAGCGGCAACTTTGACGGTCGCGATCCCTGCGGCTCCCAAAGCGTCGGATTCAGCTACGCCTTCGGCGGGAGCGCCGAGCGCTGCGCCTTCGGCTGAATCGGCAGTCACGTTGAACAGTTCGAATGCAGCCATTCCTGGAGGATCGGGCATTTACAAAATTGCCCCGGACGGTTCCCCGTCTCTGCTTTGGAACTCGCGAGACGATCTGGTCTATGCGATGGCGTTCGATTCGCAGGGACATTTACTGGCCGGAACCGGAAATCGCGGCGACATTTTCGAAGTCAGTGGGCGCGAAGATTACACCGAACTGGTGAAGGCGGAGGCCAGTCAGATCACGACTTTTGCCAAAGCGCCGAATGGAGGCCTGTATGCCTCGACCAGCAATCTGGGCAAGATTTTTCTGCTGAGCAGCGCGCCTGACGCTGAGGGCAGCTACGAGAGCGATGTATTCGACGCGCAGGTGTTCTCCAAGTGGGGGCGCGCGCAGTTTCGCGGGACAGGCAATGTTGAGCTGTTCGCGCGCAGCGGGAACGTGGACAATCCCGACCGCAACTGGAGCACATGGACGCGAGTCGATCTGCAGAAGAACGCCGAAATCACCGTACCACCAGCGCGGTTCGTGCAGTGGAAGGCGATCTTGCATCCCGGGAATCCTTCGCCGAAAGTCGACAGCGTCGCGGTAAATTATCTGCAAAAAAATGTCGCGCCAGAATTTGATGACGTGACGGTCACACCGGGTGTTCGTTATCAGCCGGTGGCGCGTCCGACGGGTCTGCAAGCAGGCCAGAGGTTCGATCCGCAACCTAGTCCCATTCACGATTCCGATTCGATCGGCGTGAGGTGGACGGTGCGCGACCAGAACGACGATCAGATGGTTTATTCGGTTTACTACCGTGGCGAGGGCCAAACCCGCTGGCTACTGCTGAAAGACGGCCTCAGCGAGAAATTTTATTCGTTTGACGCTTCCTTGCTGCCCGACGGTGGATACGAAATCAAAGTGGTGGCTTCGGATTCTCCGTCGCACTCGCCGGGTGAAGCGCTTTCGGCGGAGCGAGAGAGTGACCGCTTTGAGGTCGACACCACGCCTCCACAGATCGAAGATTTGAAGGCTTCAGTTCAGGGCGGCAAAGTTCGTGTGCAGTTCCGCGCCGCCGACAGTTTTTCGACGATCAAGCGCGCGGAGTATTCGCTCGACGCGGGCGACTGGCATTTCGTAGAACCGGTCGGCCAGCTATCGGATGCGAAGACTGAGGACTACGATTTCCTGCTGCCGATCCCCGACGATCAATCGGGACAGGAGCATGTGGTCGTGGTCCGCGCCTACGATAAATACGACAACATGAATTCCGCGAAGACGGTGCTGCCGGGGAAATAGTTTCACTGTCGGACCGAATCCGTCGGATTTCGTGACGATCCAGGCATTAGTCGGCGCAGCGACCACGCAGGTCAGCGCTCACAAACCCACGGTGCGGTAAATCTAGTCTGCCCGAGCAGTTCGGCACGCAGTTCAGGGGTCGCATCTCGACTTGTGCGTTCTTGTGCGAGAACCCTCCGGCATGATCAGGAGAGCAAATCTGTTGCGAGAGCACACCTCTTAATTCGTCCAGAAAGACAATCCGCCGGCCCTGGCATTTCTCAGGGTTCCGGCGGCTGCTTGCTGCTAACTTGTTCTAGGAACTTATGTCTCGATCACGCGGGGCGTGATGAAGAAAATCAGTTCCTGATTTGAGCTGGTCACGGTTTGGTGTTTGAAGAGGTTGCCGAGCCACGGAATGCTTCCGAGCACCGGTACTTGGTCGATCGAGACCGAGTTGTTGCTCTGGATCACGCCGCCAATCACCACCGTACCGCCATCCGTCACCAGTACCTGGGTAGTGGCTTGCTGAGTAATGAGCGTGGGATTGCCGAAAAGCTCATGCCCGAAGTCAGGCGTGGTGTTTTCGACGTCCACATTCAGGAAGATGGTGTTCTCGACCGTGATCTGTGGGGTCACGGTCAGCTTCAGGAAAGCGTCAACATAGGTGATGGTAGCCGGGGCACCCAGGGTGGCAGCACTCTCGACTGGTATACGTACGCCTTGCTTAACCACTGCCTGAATGTTGTTCTGAGTGACAACCCGTGGACGAGAAAGAATCTTCAGCAATCCACGAGACTCAGCCATAGTAAGGATTGCATCCAATTGGAGGTTCTTTGAGATGTTTGAGATACCTATTGCAGCAGTCGGCCCCGTTGCGGCCAGGTTTGAGAATAGCGGGATAGTGTTCGTCACGCTCCCGATAGTTGTCGCCGTGGACGTTGTCCCCGAGGTGGCATTGGTTCCACCGATGGCGGTTACGCTGTTGTTCCACCCTATGCCAAGTTGGGTACCTATGTCGCGAGCGAAGCTGCGAGTAGCTGAAATGACCCGCGCCTCAATCTCGACTTCCTGGGTCTTGCGGTCGAGCTGCTGAATCAAGCGGTCAACTGCGGGAATGGTCCCAGGGATGTCGGAAATGATCACTGCATTGGTTCGATCGTCAGCCACGATGTCGCCGCGCGAGCTGAGAAATTTCTTGATCGTCGCGACTACGTCTTTCGAGTGCGCATAGCTCAGGAAGCGAGTGACTGTAACTCTTTCCACCGCCATAGATTCGGCTTCCTGCTGGGCGCGCCGTCCATCGGCCTCGCGCCGTAGAGTGTCCATGGTCGCGATGCGAAGAACGTTTCCGTCAAGCTGACGCGAGAGGGCGTTGTTCTTCAGGACGATGTCCAGGGCCTGGTCCCACGGCACATCGTCGAGGACGATGGTCAGTGAACCGTGCACGTCGGGATCCAACACCACATTCAGTCCGCTGATCTCGTGGATCAAGCGGAAGAAGTCTTTCAGATCAACATCCTTCAAATTCACTGAGATCGGTTCGCCCGTATATTTCGGGTTAGAAATCGTCGACTGTGGATGTGACCTCTGCTCTGCGGCCATGTTCACCGCAGGTTGCGCCGGAACTGGCACGGGCACTCCTGAAGCAGGAGAACTCTGTGCTGCTGCAGGAGCCGAACTCTGCGCGGGAACTGGAACCGGAACTGGAGTTGCAGCCGCCGCCTGATCTTGCTGCGCCATGGCAGCGCTTGCGCCAGGTAGCAAATTGCCTTCCGGCCGCTCGACGAATCTTGAAGCCGCCGCTACCGTGCGAGCGGGAGGGGCGACCTGCGGTACGTCCTTCTTCGGAGTAAACGTAGGTTCCACGAACACGACGTTGCTGGCCTCGTTCTTCGCGGTTTCTGTCTTCGCCGGGGTCGCGTTAACAGCCGCCGTTTGAACGGGCAAGTCAGCCTTGGCAGGAGCGCTGGCGCTTTCGAAAGCTGCAGCCGTATCCAGCTTCAGCGTGAGCTTCTCGCCAGGACCTGGCACAAGCTCGTACTTGCAGAGCCGGTCGAGATCGACCACGACGCGAGTAGTTTTGCTGGCGTCGGTGCCGACACGCACGCCGCTCACGCCGTCGCTTCCGACGTGAATGCGGCTCTGCGATGTCGCCATCACCGTGTTGGGCAGGTCAATGACAATACGGGCCGGCGAAGACAACGTCTCCACCGTGGGCGTCACCGCGCCCTTCGCGGTCATCTCGATGCTGATGCCGCCGTTGCCGCGCGTCACGCCGATCTTTTGCAGTGCGGCGTGACTTGCCGCCTCCGTGCCCGGAGTCTGCGCGCCGGCCATTACTACCACGGCCAGCAGCGCCCAAGTTGTTGCCAGAAGTTGCTTTCGCATTTCGCGTCTCCCCGCCTCTAGTCTGCTCGAACTATTTTTCTTGCTCTTCTAAACCGTTTGTGGCCTTTTTTACGCTACCGGCCGCGTGATTGATTTTGTTACGTCCCGCGTCATAGCCTTGCCCAGCCTGTCGTGGAACGTCTCTTTGAAGATGATCGAATCTCCCGTGATCTTCACCACGTAACCGTTGAACACAGGATCGTTCTCCCGCAGGAAATAAGCTTTATCCAGCGAGTTGGTTACCACCGCAATCATTCCCGACTCCGCTTTCACCACGCCCTTGAGCGCGATCTGGTCAATCGTCAGGCAGCGTTTGCCAGCACTGCAGCCTGAACCGGTGGCGGAACCCATGGCTACTACCGGGCTAACAAATGGATCGCGTCGGCCAGCCGTACGGATCTCTGTCGACGCTTGCTTGTTCTCAGCCGCTGACTTGCTTTCCTGGACGGAAGGTGCGACTTTGGGTCCGGCTACAGTTGCTGCCGCGACCTTCGCATGGGCCGCAGTCTTCACGCGGGCCACAGGCTTAACCGCGACCACCTTCACATTGGCCGGCTTAGTCATGACGTGCGCAACTGCAGGCTTCGGACCTGCGCTGCTAGCTTTCAGTGAAACTGAATTCGGCTGTGAAGCTTTCTTTGCAACCGGAACGGCTGTGGGCTTGACCAAGACCCCGACGATTGGGGCGCCCTTCGCTACCGGAACCGCTTTTGGCCCTGCCATTACAGGCTTCACCGATGACGCCTGAGCTGAACCAGCTTTTGCCTTCGAATCTACGCTGGCCGGTTTGGCTGCTGCGGCCTTAACGGAAACCGCTTTCGCCGCAGGCGCACCTTTGGTTCCGGCTGAAATCGTGTTCGCTTTCACTACCACCGGCTTTCCAGAAGCTTGCACCGAAGCTGTTTTTGCGGTCGACGCCGCCGGCTTCACGGAAACTGCTTTTTGGGTCGCTGTCGCAGGCTTCGCCGCGGGCGTCGCTTTCACCGAAACTGCCGCTTTTGCCTTTGGCGCGGTGCTCGTGCCGCTTGCCTTTGCGCCGTTCGGAGAAGGCTTTCCAGTCTGTGCCGGATGGGCCGTCGCGGGTTGCACGCTGACCGTCGCCGGCGCTGCCGGAGTCTGTACTGCCGTTGGAGTCTGCGCGAACGCAGCCGCCGATAGAAGTATGAGTGTCCCCAGGGTCCGCATCATTTAGATCCTGCCTTTGGCCGTCGCCGGAGTGGCTACCGGTTGATCGTGACTGAAGAAAGTTGTGGCCATGCACGTTGCTACTACGCTTTCGTTGGCGGCGTACTGGTAGGTGTGCTTGGCTTTAGCTTCCCCGCTCTTCTTGGTATTGGCCACCAGAAGGTTCGATACGTTCACAATTCTCTCCAGCTTGGCCACGCGATCAAAAAAGTTCATCATTGAGTAGTAAGAGCCATCCAACTCGATCTCAAACGGCACTTCGGTATAGAACTCTTTACTGGCCGTCGGCTCCGCCGTGTAGCGGCGCAACTCTATGCCTGACTTGGCCGCTTCGGCATCCAGCATTTTCATGAAGGAATCGACCTCTTTTTCTTCGGGGACGATGCGCTTCTCGATTTCCATCTGCTGTTCCAGGCTCGCCAGCTGGCGGTCGATTTCTGCCAGTTTGGTTTTATAAGGCTCGAGCTCACGGTTTTCCTGCAGCTTGGCATCAAGAGACTTCTGCGCGCTCTCGTTAGCGTCGCGCTGACTCTTGAAGTATGTGAAATACAGTGCGGCGCTCAACAATCCCGCTATGGCAAGCACCAATCCCCACTGTTTCATTCCCGACATGTCATTAAAGTTCATGGCCCTGTCCTTAGGACTTGCTCCTGTCAATTTCGCAGGTCAGCTCGAACTGGAACGCCTGCATATCCTTTACGCTGTCGTCCTGAAACGTTTCCTTGATCTCGATGTTCTTGAAGTAACCGGTCTTCTGCAAATTTGAAATCAGGTTCGCAACTGCGTCCGCGCTTAGCGCCATTCCCTGGATCGAAATATTCGCACCCTGGGTCTTCATGCTGTTCAACCAGACCGCTTCAGTACCGTTGACGGTTTGTCCGAGAGTATCGAGTAAGTTCACCGGTCCGATTTGTGCTTTACGCAGCTGGTCGATAACATCCACGCGGTGCTTGTAATTGTCAGCCTGTTTCTGCCGTTCCAGATATTTGGCCTTAACGCTCGCCAGCTCGCGGTTGTGTTGCTCCGCAACCTTCATCTTCGCGGCGATCGCGACTGCCTGGTGGTCGAGTTGATACCAGTACGCGGCGTTGAGTCCGCCCGCCAATACAATGGCGACCAGAATCTTCATTGCCGGCGATCCAACTTCGCCGAGCTCCATGGCAGGCGCCGCGATGGCTACTCGCGAGCGCTTGTTTTTCGGTTTGGGCGTCCCCAGCAGATTGATTCGGATCATAGTTCTTCAAAACTCCTCAAGGCCAAGCCGACTGCAACTGCCAACTGACCGGCATTGCCTTCAATCAACTCCATCCCCGAACCACTCGCCGGAGGCGCGATCTTCTGAAACGGATTCAAGATCTCCACCGGCATCGAGAACTCCTGCCGCAATGCTTCGAGTAATCCGGGGACTTTCGACGATCCCCCGGCCACCAGAATCTTCTCGATGTGCTCTCCCGCTGCACTGGCCCGGAAGAAGTCGAACGTCTTCTGAATTTCGAGCACGATGATCTCGGTTACCTGCTGCAAGATCGGCGTCTTCGCGTCTTCGCTCACTGTGCCCACTTTCCTGCCCAGCTTCAGCGCTTCTGCGTCCTCGAAATTCAAATCCAACTCTTTCTGGAGCGAGTCCGTGTACTGGTGCCCGCCCACACTCACGTCGCGAGGGAACAATGGTGTGGTCCCTTTCACGATGTTGATGTTCATTACGCTTGCGCCCAGGTTGAGCAGCGCAACCACCTGGTTCGGCGAAGGCTCATAGTTAAACTCGTAGCAGTTCTGCAGAGCCAGCGCGTCTATGTCCACAATAGCCGGGGTTTTGCCGGCCATCGAGAGTACGTTGGTGTAATTGAGTATCTTGTCCTTCTTCACGGCCACCAGCAGAACGTCCATCTGCGGCTGGCCTTCATCCTCAGACATGATCTGGTAATCCAGGTTCACATCTGCCAGGTCGAAGGGAATGTGCTGCGCCGCTTCCTTCTGGATCGTGTCCGCCAGTTCGGCGTCACTGATCGAGGGCAACGAAATCTTTTTTACGATCACCGAGTGGCCGCTGACCGCCGTGGCCACTAACTTCGTCTTAATGCCGTTGTCAGAAAACAGTTTCGAAATCGCGCTGGATACCGTGCCCGAGTCGACAATCATCGAGTCCACGACGATATCTGGAGCCAGGTGTTCCAGCCCGAGGTGCGCCACTTCTATGCCCCCGCGGCCTTTTTTCAACTCCACGGCCTTAATGCTCGAGGAGCCCACATCCAGGCCAACAATCGATTTCGCTCCGAATCCAAACATGTGTCCGCCTTTTAGGTGGCAGCCTGTCCGGCCGCCTTCGCTTTCCTGCTCTTCAATTCCGACTCGCTGGACTTCTCTTCCATCCATTGGTCCAGCTTCGATTTCTTAAAGCGCCAACGGTTCCCCAGTTTGAAAGCCGGAATCTTCTGCTCGTTGACGTACTTGTAGAGCGTGTCCGGACTTACGCCCAGGTACTGCGACGCCTGGCGAATGTTCATTACTTCGCGCGAATCTGCCATAGTTATCTCGTTCCACAGAGATTCGTCTCTGACATGCCTACTCATGCCGGACGATGTTGGGAGAGAGTCCGCTCGATTTACGGCTATCGAGTGAACTTGAGTGAACCGAGCATATATCAGCCTCGAATCAGGCGAGGTCAGGGCCGAATTCCGTGTTTTGCAGGCTTTTTTGCGGGTTTTCTGGAAATCGAGGCAGAGGCATTTGCGTGGCACATCTATAGGTTGTGGTTTGGCTAAGGGCGAGGCCAACAGCTAGTGCGGTTAGCCTTATCAATGCCGATCGAACCGAGGACACGTAACCTAAGTACAACAGACGGTACTAAGGTGTTATGTATGGGGTAACGCCGGGAATGTGCGAGTTAATGGGTGTAATGCAGAGAGTTGCCGGCAGCAATCCAAAAACAGTAATTGATTGGGACACACTCGGACCGGGTCACCAATTTCCTTACGATTTTTTTGCCGGGAGTAAAGTGATCTCCATGAGTCCAGATGTTTCCGAACTCTTAAAAAAGGCATTGGCTCTCCCGCCGGAAGCCCGTACTGCTTTGGCTGGATCGCTGCTGGAAAGCATCGACGATACCGTTGACCCATCGATCGAGGAAGCATGGAAGCACGAAATTGCCAGACGCATCGAGGAACTGGATTCCGGCAAAGTAAAACCAATTCCATGGGCACAGGCGCGGCGCCAGATTGCCGCCCTCCTCAGTGGCCGCTAAGTTTCTGGACATTCACCCGTCCGCACTCGCGGAACTCAAGTCTTCCATCAGTTGGCACCTGGAACAAAACGAAGCCGCCGCCTATAAATTTGTCGAAGAGATAGATCGAGCAATTGACCTCGTACTAGCGTCACCCCGACGTTGGCCGACGAGTGACCTCGACACCAGGATGCCAAGTTATCCAGGGATCGCAAAATTCACCCTTGACATTGACAGATAATCCACTACCATATGGTTGTGGATAAATTAGGTACAACGTTTGCGGCCCTGTCTGATCCTACCCGGCGGGCAATGATCGAACGGCTCTCACATGGGCCTGCCTCTGTGCATGGATTGACGGAACCGTTTGCACTTTCGCAGCAGATGATTTCAAAACATATTGCCTACCTGGTGCGGGCGCGGATGGTGATCAAGACGAAGCGTGGACGGGAGAGTGTATGCACGCTCAGGCCAGCCGCTATTAAGACAGTCAGCGACTGGGCGATTAGCTATCGCCGATTCTGGGAAGAGAGTTTCGACAAGCTGGATGTAGTTGTGAAGCAAATGAAGAAAGAGGAGATCAGAGATGACAAAAAACACGGTTAGCGAAATTGAGCGGATGGTCGTTACAAGAGTTTTTGATGCCCCACGCGAGTTGGTTTGGAAGGCGTGGACAGACCCGAAGTACGTGATGCAGTGGTGGGAACCGAAGGGCTTTACTGCGCCCGTTTGCCAGATGGATTTTCGCGTTGGAGGAAAATTCCTCTGCTGCATGAAGTCGCCGGATGGACAGGAGTGCTGGAATGCGGGTGAATACCACGAGATTGTTCTGCACGAGAAGATCGTTTCCTCCATGTACTTTTCCGACTCGAAGGGAAACAAGATCGAGCCTGCGCAATTAGGAATAGAACATGAGGCTCTAGACGGTGCGTACGACGTGACCATCTTTGAGGATCTCGGAAACGGCCAGACGAAACTTACCTTCATTGGAAATGAACCCATGGAGAGCGCGAAAAATAGCGGTCAAATGGAGGGCTGGAACCAGATACTCGATAAACTTGCCGCAGTTGTTGCGAAGCTGGCGCAGACGAAATAAGAAGTTGGAGTTTTGATGATCGCCATGCGCGAGATCTGAACGTAAAGCAACGCCGGTCCTTTCCGGAAACCTAAGGGTGGGCCGGGCAGTTGGCCCGGCTTTCAAACTGCAGAAGCCACCACAGATGCGGGTGCCCCGTCCTTCGCGTAGGCGAAGGGCGGGTACGACGACGGCATACACAACGGATGGTGTAAACGGAGAGGAGTTGCGCCGGCAGAATCGCCCACCCTTGTAAAAAACGCAAGGATGAGGCACCCTCCGTGGGAATGGTAATGCAAAGATGGGCCACCCGCCAGAATCATGTTGTTCCTTCTGTAAGCATTTGGCTCACCGTTGCGTTGCCTACTAAGCGAATCGGTCGGTCAGAAATTCGCTGGTGAGTTTAAGAGCCTCATCGGAAGCTGTGAGGCGTCCCACGCTTCCGAGGAATCCATGGACCATACCTTCCCACACATCCAGGCGAGCATCGACTCCTGCCGCGATCGCGCTCTCCACTAGGCGAACGGAATCATCGAGCAGAACCTCGTCGTTGCCGACGTGTACACGAACCGGGGCCAAGCCCCTCAGATCGGCATAAAGCGGCGAGGCCAGCGGATCTGCCGAATCATGGCCGTCCAGATACGCACGCACTAGACTGGCCGCTTGAGGCTGTGTAAAGAAGGGGTCAGCAACGGCGCGCGTCGACCAGCTTTCTGCCGAAAGGGACAAATCGGTCACGGGTGAGAAGACCGCTCCGCCCACCAAAGCTTTGCTGTCAGCGTCAGTCCTGGCTGCCAGATGTACGAGCAAACCGAGCGCCAGATTACCGCCGGATGAATCACCAGTGATAGCGACTTTTGAGAAGCCTTGCTCCGTCAAGCCCAGGTAGCAGGCTCGAATATCTTCAGCGGCGGCCGGAAACGGATGTTCCGGCGCAAGCCGGTAGTCTGGCAAGAACACCGCTACTCGGGAATATGCAGCGATATGGCCAGCCAGATGGCGAAAAGCCTGCGCAGAGCCCCAGTTGAACCACCCACCATGAATGTGCATCACGGCTTGATGAGGCCGTGCCTCTTTGGGCCGGCACCACCACCCTGGAACGCCGCCAACAGGGCCGGTTTCGTAGACGACGCCGACAGGCTCCGTCACTCGCTCCATTATGACGTCGAACGGGACTCGGGCAGCCGTTCCCTGAAGTTTTCCCTTGTTGGGTTCGACGATTGCGCGCATGGCGGCCATCGCAACCTGATCTTCCCTGCCGAATGGATGGAGGACGGACCAGGAGGCCGTAATGTGGTTTTCGAGAAGTGCGTTCATGATGTTCCTTCCGCGTCATTCGATTTGAACGAGCGCCGTTTCCTAACTAGACGTAAAGGAAAGTTGAAAGGTGCGTTTAATTACGACTGTTCCGTAAGGTTCAACTACAGTGGTGGGGTTGTCTTTCTTACTCGCTTTCTACCTTAGTGACAGCGCGAGGGAATGTCTGAGCAATACAGACCGTCGCACTTCCAGCACGGACACCTGCAGTGACGCTTTTTATACGGCCCGATCCCGACAAGTAATCTTGGTCCGACGTTTGTTCAACTGATAAAGAAAAATACGGGGACAGACGGGACTGACCCGAATTTCTTTGTCCCCGAATTTCGCTGTGAATCTACTGCTGCAATGAGAATCCCGCCGGCAACGCTGCCTCAAGATTGATTGGTTCGCCGGTGATGGGGTGGTGGAATTTTAGAAAGCGGGCGTGCAGGAAATATCCTCCGTCGCCCGGGAGGCCGGGGAGATTTGCAAGAGGCTGGCCGGATGAACCGTACAGAGGATCGCCTACCAGCGGATGGCCGATGGATGCCAGATGGATTCTGATTTGATGAGGGCGGCCCGAGTTTAGGCTTACCTCAAATGTTGTGGTGCTTGTCGTGCCTGAAACCACCTTCGCCAATGACTTTGACGGCTTGCCACTGGGGTTGGCGGCCCACACCATGCCGATGCGCGGATGCGGTACAAGGCCGATGGGTGTGAGGATTTCGTAGGTGTCGTGCTGTGCAACGTTTTGCGCCAGCGCCCAATAGATTTTTTGAATTCTGGGTGTGTTCCAGTCTGCGCCTAGTTTAGCGGCGGCCTGCGCTGTTTTGGCGAAGAGAACAATGCCGGTAGTGGCTCGGCCTAACCGGTGGACAGGGTTCGCGTTGGGGATTTGCTTTTGCACCAGGCGCAGTAGGGTGTTTTCCATAAAGCCGCCGCCCGGCAGGGTCGGCAGCCCGCCAGGTTTGTTGACGGCCAACAGATAAGGGTCATCAAACAGTACTTCGAAGTGCTGAGGAGAGTCTGGCTCGATCCAGGGTGGACGGTTCCAGACAAGGGTTTGGCCTGAAGTGACCGATTCGCTTCCGGTCGCGGTGATGCCGTTGACGGTGACTTCGCGGTTGTTCAGATTTTGTTGCCAGGCTTGTGCGGTTGAGTGAGGGTAAAGGCTTGCCAAGTGGGAGAGCAGGGTTCGTCCATGATATTTGCTGCTGATGATTGCGGTATAGGCATGGCCCCGGTTGAGCATGTTGTTTGAGTGTAAGCTATGACATCTGTGAACCCACTGGATTCGCCCGGAGAAAGACTACGAGATGCGAAAAGGGTTTACGAGAAAACCACAAGCGGACGAGCCAGCGACGCGAGTCAAGAACTACATCACGCCGAGCGGGCTCGAGCGCCTGAAAGATGAGCACCGGTTTCTGCTCACCAGGGAACGCCCGGCCGTGGTGGAGTTTGTGGCGTGGGCTGCCGGCAACGGCGATCGCAGCGAAAACGCCGACTACCAGTACGGCAAGCGGTGGCTGCGCCAGATCGATGGGATTCGGGGATGGACGAGACGTTCCTCACTAAATCGGCAAATGCCGGGCGACGAGGCTCACAAACTCTCGCGATGTGATGACCTTGGTATTTTTCCAGAATCTTGGGAAGTGTCGCTGGTTGCCGGTAATCAGGTAGTCCGCGCGGGCCGCGTCCGCGCACTCCAGAAACTTGTTATCTTCTGGATCGCTCGTGACTTCCAGCTTGTAGCGCGGGTGAACCACCTGTACCCGGTTTCTCACTAACTGAAGCAACTGCTGTTGTCGCCCTTTTGTGATTTTTAGGGCTGGTCGTGCCAGCACACTACGGTACTCCGCAAGGATTTTCTGCGAGACGTACATACGCGCAGGCTTTGTCAAAGCCAGTAAGAATACGGTGCGTTGCAGCCCGTAAGGACGCAAAGCCGCCGACACCACAATATTCGTATCGAGGACGACACGAAGTGGAAGCATTATCGCTTTATGGCTCGACGGGCGGCTGCGATTTCTCGGTCAATCTGCCGCGAGGTGAGTTTGTCGGTACCCTTGCGGACTGACTCGTGCCCAATCAACCGCAGAATTTCAGGTTCTGGGGCGGCTAGGCGGACATAGTCCCGAATACTCAAAAGCACCGCCTGCGGAGTGCCGCGCTTCTCGATGACCAGCGACTTTCGCTCCTCGGACACCCGACGTAACAATTTTCCGAAATTGCTGCGGGCGTGGAGGGCGGAAACTACATTTTGGCCGTTTTTACTGGTTTGCAGCATATGCTCTACAGTTCGACGTAATGAACTGTACACTACATTTTACCGCAACGAGTCAAGTCCGGGCAGGCCCCAATCTAGAAGGGGGGCTTCTTCCACTTTGCATGGGGCCGGATGCATACTAATGAAGATTCGCGCGGAACAGACCACGAGATGCGGAAAGGGTTTACCAGAAAACCACAACCGGACGCCCCCGCGACGCAAACCAAGAACTACATCACGCCGAGCGGGCTGGAGCGCCTCAAAGATGAGCACCGGTTTCTGCTCACCAGGGAACGCCCGGCCGTGACGGAGGTGGTGGCGTGGGCTGCCGGCAATGGCGATCGCAGTGAAAACGCCGACTATCAGTACGGCAAACGGCGGCTACGGCAGATCGATGGACGGATTCGCTTTCTCTCGAAGCGAATCGAAGCCGCGGAAGTGGTGGACCCGGAAGCTCCGAGAGCGGGGCAGGCCAAGGAAAAGGAAAAGACGAGGGCATTCTTCGGAGCGACCGTGCGCTATGCCAATGCCGCGGGAGTGGAGCGAGTGGTGAGCATCGTGGGCACCGACGAGGTCGATCTCAACCGCAACCACATCAGTTGGGTGTCACCTCTGGGGCGCGCGTTGATGAAGTCGGCAGCGGGGGACGAAGTAGTTCTCCAAGCGCCGGGCGGCGCGGAATATCTAACCTTGCTGGAAGTGAGTTACGAGCGTATTGCTGTAGAACCGTTCCGCGAACCACCTGGATCCGAGTCTTCGGCCATGAAGCTCCCCCGGCGCTGATCCACCTGGCAAAAGAGAGCGAACGGTGCGAGTGCTAAAAGAGCGACGGTAGTAGAAAGCCACCAGCCCCAGGTTTTCCTGATGGCTGATGGCTGAAAGCTGACGGCTTACTTAGTATCCACGGTTCCCCGATGCCAGCGCATCGTAAGGTACATCACGAGGAATGTTGTACTTGGCCATGATCTCGTTCAGTTTCATCTCGTCTTTAGCGTAATCGTCGCGATCGTGTTTTGCATGGTCGCGCTGATACTTCTCATACGCCTTGTCATATTTCTTCTGATCGTCGGGTGAGAACCGGCCCTGGTACTGGCGTACGCTTTCGCGCGGCGCATACCCGCTGGTAGACGCGATCGCGTCGAACGGCGTATTCGAAGGAATGTTATTGCGCTGCATCAACTCTTCCATGTTGCGCGCGTGCTTGTCGATATCGTCGCGATCGTTCTTGGCATTCGCCTGCTGCCACTTTGTGTATTCTTTGTTGAATTTGTTCTGATCGTCGGGCGACATCTGGTTGTTATAGCCTTGATTGTTGTACGCGGGATTGTTGTTGTATCCCCGGTTGTCGTATCCCGACGGCGGCGGTGCCGGCGCCATGTTGTTCTGCGATGCAACTCGATCGTACGGCGTGTCTGCAGGAATTGAATACTTATTCATCAAGTCCTGCATGTGATGTTCTGAGCTCACCATGTCATCGCGGTCGCCGCTCTGTCGGTCCTGCGCCCAACGTGAGTAGTAATTGTCAAATTTCTGTTGATCGTCTGGA
This sequence comes from uncultured Acidobacteriota bacterium, assembly GCA_963702345.1. GTDB lineage: Bacteria > Acidobacteriota > Terriglobia > Terriglobales > Acidobacteriaceae > Gp1-AA145. Next base: position 522,020 of record CAVPCD010000006.1, read on the forward strand.
TTCATCTGTGGCGCTTGCGCCAGTGCGGGCAGAGCCATCGCGGCCAGCACAATCAGACTCCCTAAAAGTTTTTTCATAGTTCCTCCGGCAAATTAGTATGTTTTTATCGTTCGGTCGGAGTTATGAGTAACGCAAGAGGGTACAGGTTGGCCGGGCGGGCGGATTGACCCAGAAATGCCCTAGATCCCGAACTGGAAGTGGGTATTTTTACCTAGGGACAGCACTGCATTAAACGCTGCCCCGAGCTTGGGCAGCCTCACGGTAAACAAGCCTGCGCCACACTCGGCTGTTCCTACAAGAGATCTGATCGCTAATCAACCGGGCAAATTAGAATCGGCGTCCTTCAGAGCTTGGTCTTTGTCGCGGTGACCCAATTGACCCTGCATATTGGTGTTGTCATCTGCGTCGTTCGTTTCTGATTCCACCGCGCCCTTCCCTCTGTCCTGATCTTGTGTTTTTGTGGCGGGGCTATGAACTGCCTCGCCAGCCTTGTGAACGGATCCCTTAAGTGTCATGAAGTCGCTTACCCTCCGGTTTAGAAGATGGCTTAAACCATTTGTGCGCTGCCCTGATGCGCGACATAAAGAGCGCACCTTTTACAAACCTTTACTTTGTTCCCCCGCAAGGGGCGCATCAAATTTTTCATGCGCATTCAATGGATGGGGTTATTTGTGCTGTTCGGCGGAACGCTTTTGCCCGGCCAGCAGAGTCCCGAGCCGCAATCCAAGGCCGAGGCCCAGCAAGCCCCGCCCATCGCGGTCAATGTGAAAGTTGTAAATGTGCTGGCCACGGTGCGCGACAAGCACGGGAAAATCGTTCCTAATCTCACCCAAGGTGACTTTACGCTTGAAGAAGACGGCAAGCCGGTCACTATTCGCTATTTCGCCAACGAAACCAATCTGCCACTCACGCTCGGCCTGCTGGTGGACACCAGCATGAGCCAGCGCCGTGTGCTTGATCAGGAGCGCGCCGCCAGCAAGACTTTTCTCGATCAGGTGCTGCACGAAAAAGACACTGCGTTCCTGATCCATTTCGACAAAGAAGTTGAGTTGCTGCAGGACCTCACTGCATCGCGGCCAAAGCTGGAATCGGCGCTCGAATCGCTGAAAACGCCGGAACCTACGCAGGAAGACAATCCACCTGACACAGGCGGGCGCTCCGGTGGAGGCTGGCCGGGCGGCGGCAGAAGTGGCGGCGGAGGCGGCGGCAGGCAGCACGGACATCACGCGGGAACTCTGCTCTACGACGCCGTTTATCTCGCTTCAAACGAACTCATGGCGAAGCAGCAGGGACGCAAAGCGGTGATCGTTCTTTCAGACGGCGTTGACCGGGGCAGCAAAGAAAGCCTGGAGAGCGCCATTGAATCCGCCCAGCGCGCCGATACCATTGTGTATTCGGTCCTCTTCAAAGATGAGGAGGAGAACGGCAATCGCGGCGGCTTTGGTTTTCCTGGCGGCATGGGCGGCGGAGGCATGGGCGGCGGCCGACGCGGAGGTGGACAGCGCGAACCGGAAGAACAACGCCCTGACGGCAAGAAGATTCTGACGCGAATTTCAAAGGAAACCGGTGGGCGGATGTTTGAGGTTTCGAAGAAGCAGCCGATTGATCAGATTTACAGCAGCATTCAGGAAGAGCTGCGCAATCAGTACAACCTGGGTTTCACCCCGGAAAAAAGCGACACTGCCGGATATCACAAGCTGCTGCTGAAGGCCAAGCAGAAGGACAGCACGGTTCAGGCGCGCGACGGCTACTATGCCGGGGATTGAGCTACCCGGTTTTGCCGGGTTTTGCGCCCTCCAAACCCTTGTTTTCAGGCTATTTTCGGCCAAAAAATGGCGAAACTCTTTTCCACATTTAGGGTTTACATTAGTGGCAGTGCGAATGGCCTACTCCGCCTCATCCGGACGCGGAGCGCTTCGGAGGCCGGATTGCTCTCCGGGGGAGGTTTTATGAGAAATCCTTACCGCATCCTTTGCACACTTACGATTTGCACCTTGATTTCGGGCTCCGCGCTGATGGCCCAAGCCCAGCAGGACGATCAATACGACGATCAGCCGCCAGCTGCAGATCAGCAATATGATCAGCAGAATAATCAGGCTCCGGTCGATCAGCAGGACCAGCGGTACAATCGAGACGACAACCAGGCCGCGCCTTCGAGTCAGACCGCTCCGCCCGAAGACCAGAATTATGGTCGGGATCCGAATGATCAACGTTACGACCAGAATCAAACCTACGATCGCGATGACAATCAAGCCGCTCAGCCGGACCGTGTAGCTCCCGATCCGCGATATGATCAGGGTCCGCGCGCCGAAGATCAACCGCTGGAAACTCCGCCGTATGACGCGCGGAACGGCGTACCACGGAACAATTCTGAAGCGGCAACTCCTGATCCGCCGGGCCGCGCCGCTCGTTTGCAATTCACTACGGGATCGGTTTCGATTCAACCTCAAGGAACTGGCGACTGGGTTACAGGCGAGATCAACCGGCCACTCACGAATTCCGACAATATCTGGGCTGACAAAGATTCGCGCGCAGAGATCAGCGTTGGCTCCGGCATAGCGCGCATCGGTTCTGAGAGCAGCCTTACCATCACCAACATAACCGATAACTTCGTACAGCTTCAGCTTCACCAGGGAGCTTTGATTCTTCACGTTCGTCGCCTGAATGACGGCGAAAAATACGAAGTCGATACCCCCAACCAGGCGTTCACCGCATTGAAGCCTGGGGATTATCGTTTCGACGTAGACTCCGACGGCGATAAGACGATCATCACAGTGTGGCGTGGGGAAGGCGAATCTACCGGGGACGGTCCGGCAGTGCGGGTTCACGCCAATGAGCAAGTTCGCTTCACCAATGGCACGTCGATGACCGTCGACTCTCACGCGGCGCCGGCTCCTGACGCGTTCGATCAATGGGCAAGCAATCGTGACAACCGGTTCGATCATTCCGAATCCGGGCGTTACGTTTCGGCTGACGTCGTTGGTTCTGACGATCTGGACGAATACGGGACTTGGCGTAACACGCCGGATTACGGTGATGTCTGGACGCCCGCAGTCGCGCCCGGTTGGTCTCCTTACACAAACGGGCACTGGATTTACCAGTATCCGTGGGGTTGGACTTGGGTTGAGTATGAGCCTTGGGGCTATGCCCCGTTCCATTATGGTCGCTGGGTTTATGGCGGCGGGTATTGGGGATGGGCTCCGGGACCCTTCTATGCTCGGCCGTACTATGCTCCAGCGCTAGTTGCGTGGTATGGCGGCGGATTCGGATTTGGGGTCGGCTTTGGTGGTGGCTTCGGATGGTGCCCGCTGGGTTGGGGCGAGCCGTTTATCCCGTGGTATGGCGTGAGCTTCGGATATTTCGGCCGGGTGAACTTTGGGTATAACCGGTTCGGCAACTTGAACCATATTTACAACAACAACTTCGATCATGGCCGGCTGGTTTCCCGGGGCGGTGAGCAACTGCACTATGCCAACATGCATAATCCTGGCGGATTCACCGCGGTCTCACGCGACACGCTGGTGAACTCGCGCTCAGTAGCCCGCAACAACCTGCGAGTTTCGCCGAGCGCTTTAAGCCGGATGAGCGCAGTCCATTCTCCTGGCATAGCCCCATCGCGGGCGACCATGACGGGATCTCGCGGTGGCATAGCGGCGGTCCCACCGCAACGAGCTTTTGCCCGTCCGGTGGTTAGCCACTCGGCTTCGCCAGCCGGTAACCGCGGCTCGCTTAACTCTGGAGCGCGTGTGGGAAATTACGGTGGCAACTCGCGATCGGCGCCGCCGTCGATGACCTCGCGCAACAACGTTCCGCGTCCGCCGAACGCAAGCATGGGACGCGGCGAGAGTTCATATTCGCGCTCCACTAATTCTGCCTATAACCGGGGAGGGTCGTATAGCGGCAGACCTTCACCAGGATACCGCGGCGCTTATGGTCGTCCGGCACCCTCATACGGTAGGGCGCCGGCTTATGGTGGAAGGGCTCCAGGTTATGGCGGATCCTATGGCCGGCCTGCGCCTTCCAACGGCGGCGGAAGAGCAGCGCCATCTCACGGTAGCGGTGGCGGTGGCGGTGGACACGCGCCTTCGGGCAGTGGAGGAGGCCACAGCAGCGGCGGAGGCGGCGGAGGTCACAGTGGCGGCGGGCGTCACTGAGCCATATAGCCATCGCACATTTAAGCAACGCCGCCTTCGGGCGGCGTTGGTTTTTTCCGGCGCGACAGCAATTTCGAGTAGCCAAGCGCTTCAGCGCCGGGAACATCGTCAGTTTAAGTTGTAGTGCTAGGCACGGCTGGGTTTTCGGCCCTCCAACCCAGTTCACGAAGCGTGGCTTCGCCGGACAGCCGAGGACGGCCCCACATGGACTCTACAGCCATTTAGTGACCTTCGTCCCCGGCGGGCGCCAGATCGGGCGTGTCTAGAGTTTGGGCCGTAGGTTTCTGGGGCAAGTCGGGTGGCGGCTGAAATTCTCCCGGGTCCTTTCCCGCCAATGCTGCGCTCATGAATTGCATCCAGATCGGCAGCGCGGCGTGCGCACCGGTCTCCTTAGCTCCCAGCGATCGCTTTTCGTCGTAGCCCACCCATACGCCAGTGGTTATGCCCGGCGAAAAGCCTACAAACCATGCGTCCGTAAAGTCGTTCGTGGTCCCCGTCTTGCCGCCTAGAGGTACCTTCAACCTCGTGGCCGCAACCCCGGTGCCGTGCTGCACCACTGCTTCCAACATCGAGGTCATGATGCGCGCAGTGCGAGAGCTGATCACGTCCTTTACATCCGGATAGTCTTCTTCCAGCACGCGCCCATCGTAGTCCGTCACCTTGGTCACGAACCGCGGCACCAAGCGCACCCCATCGTCGGGAAAGACGCTGTACGCCGACGTCTGCTCAATGAGCGTCATCTCGGCCGCGCCAAGCGCCACCGGCAGATACGGCGGCAGCGGCGAGGTGATTCCAAATTTGCGCGCATAGTCTTCCACGGTCTTGATGCCGAGCTTGTCCGCTAGTTTGAGCGCCGGAATATTCCGCGATTGCGCCAGCGCGCGCAGCAGCGTAATCGTGCCCTCGTACTTATCGTCGTAGTTATGCGGAAAGTACTGTCCCGAGGCAGTTTGAAAAATTACCGGCGAATCCACAACGGTGTCATCAGGTGTCGCCCCTTCATCGATGGCAGCGGTGTACACGTATGGCTTGAACGACGACCCCACCTGGCGCAATGCCTGCGTAGCGCGATTGAACTTGGAGAGATTAAAGTCTCGTCCGCCGACCATCGCGCGCACTTCACCGCTGGCGTTATCGATTGCCAGCAGCGCGCCCTGCACTCCGGAATCCTGTTCCAATGTCACTCGCGCTTTTCCACTTGGATCGACTGACAGCACTTTCAAATAGACGACATCTCCGCGCGAGAGCAGGCGCGGGAGTGGAATTTTGGTCCATGCCACGTCCGCATGTACAAGCGCGGCCGCGTAACCCCCAATTTTTATTGCGGCCGCATTCTTTGATACCGCAGTCACCAATCCATGCGTGTAACCACCGGGCGAGAGTTGTTCGATCCAATCGGGGTGCTGATAACCGGCAAGCGTTTGGCCTTCAAACAAAATATTTTCCAGATGCCCGCGCCAACCGTGACGGCGCTCATAGGCTGCCAAGCCATCGAGCACCGACTGATTCGCTGCGGCTTGCCAATCCATATCGAGTGAGGTGTAAACCCGCAGTCCGCCAGCGTGAACTTCATCTGCGCCGTACTTGTTTTCCAGATACTGCCGCACTTCTTCCACAAAATACGGGGCCAGCGAATTCGGATCGTGCGCGACATTCAAGCCCAGCGGCGCATTGCGGGCGGCGTCGGCCTGCGCCACGGTGATCTTTCCATCTTCCAGCATGGCATTGATGACCAGATTTCGCCGGTGCAGCGCATGGTCCGCATGGTTGATTGGGGAATAATAAAGCGGCGACTTTGGCAGTCCCGCGATCAGCGCCGACTCCGGAAGCGTGAGTTGCCGGGCGGGCTTGCTGAAGTAATATTCCGAAGCCGCCTCGAATCCATAAACTCCGTGGCCAAGATAAATCTGATTGGCATAAAGGGTCAGAATCTGCTGCTTGGTAAATCGACGTTCGATCTGGATGGCCAGCAGCGCTTCCTGGATCTTGCGATGGAATGAGCGGTCGGGCGAAAGAAAAAGATTGCGCGCCAGCTGCATGGTGAGGGTAGAAGCACCCTGCACTTTTCCGCCGGACTCAATGTCGCGAAAGGCGGCTCCGGCGATTCGCCAGACATTGATTCCCCAGTGCCGGTAAAACTCTTTGTCCTCGATGGAGACCAATGCTTCGATCAATACTGGCGGAAAGTCGGTATATGAAGAGACCACTCGCCGCTGCAGCGCAAAGGATCCGATGATGTTGCCGTTAATGTCGTAGAGTTCGCTGCTCGAAACCGGGCGGTAATGCTCGAGCGCTTCAACTTGCGGGAGATCGGTGGAATAGACCAGCAGAAGGCCGCCCACTACGCCGACTGCCGCGGCGAGCAGCACCAGCACCCCGAAAATCAGCCGACCAATCAGCCGCTTGCGGCCAGTCTCAGACGACTGCAGCTCTTCTAAAACTGCTTTCATGAAAGCGTGTGCTTAGGATAGCAGGAGGGAATGCATAAGCCGGATTGAATCAGAGTGCAGGAGTGATGAAACACAAACGGCGGTACGGGGCACCTCGCCCGTACCTGGTTTGCATTAGCCTTGCTTACTCTTCAACACCTGTACCGCCTTATCCAGTTGCTCGTCGTGTTCTGGCGTCGTCTTCTTTTCGATGTCGGACGGAGCCGCGTTTTCATCCTCGTCGGGAACAACGACATCATCCGCGGCATCGGCAATCACGATGTTGGGCGTTACGGCATTATCTTGAATCGCTTTGCCTTGCGGGGTGTAGTACTTCGCCACCGAGAGAATGAGCGCGCCACCTTCCGGCAGCTCAATCAATTTTTGTATGGACCCGTCGCCGAAGGTCTTATCACCCACGACGTCGCCACGCGCGTTGTCGAGAATTGCTGCGGCCACGATTTCCGCGGGACCAGCCGTTCCCTTGTTCACCAGCACAACCAGCGGCAACGTCGTGATAGCCTTCGAAGGCTCGGCGTTGAACGCCTCTCGCGGATACTTCTGCCCTTGCAGGTACGTAATGGTTCCGTGGTTGAGGAACAGATTCGCGGTGGCTACACCTTCGGACTCTTCACCTTCGGCACAATCGCGCAAATCCAAAATCAGCTTTTTCGCGCCAGACTTTTGCAGCGTTTTGATGCGGCTGGCGATTTCCTGCGATTTCCCTTTATTCAGAGCGTCGACGCGAATCTGCGCAATTCCGTCTTCGATCATCTTGTCTTTGACCGGCGGAATGTTCACGATGTCGCGAGTGACAACTACTTTTTGCGGCTCTGACCTCTGCGCCCGCACCACCGACAGGTTCACGTTCGATCCCGGTTCTCCGGTCAGCAGGCTGCGAATTTCAGCCAGGGACATCTCGCGCGTGCTCTTGCCCTCAATCGCCTCAATGATGTCGGTGTCTTCGAGCCCAGCCTTGTCAGCCGGGCTTCCCGGAATCACCGCCACAACTGACGCATAGCCAAATCGCTTCGAGATAGCGGCGCCAACGTCCCCCTTGGCGCCCATCTTGCGGGCCTTGTAAGCCTTATATTGGTCCGCGTTCAAGTAGCTGGAGTTTGAATCGAGCGACTCCAGAAGTCCATGCAGAGCGCCGTCGGTGACCGTGGGCAAGTTCGGCTCTTCGACGTATTCGCTTCGTACCCGCGACAATACTTCGCTGTAAACTTCGAATTGCGGATAAGCGCCGTCGTTATTGGAGGCGCGAACGCCCCGGATTTGCCCCGCCAACGAAAAAAGCAGAACGCCGGCCGACGCAACAAGAATGGCTGATTTAATCTTTGTGGACATCTGACTCCAAAACTCAAAGCTGCGCTCGCAGCGCGGCCGAGTACTTCAATTATATCTGGTTTGATGCGAGTCTCAGGAACTTCGGTGCATGGCAGATTACCAGTAGGGCCAGCTCCAAGAAGCTGTTATTTTTATGACTTCCAAGCTCCGCTTCTGAGCGATCTCATCCATTCGCGAAAAAGTTCAGCCTTTTCTCGCAGGCGCGTGGCCAAAGGCTCGGGCGCGGCTTTAGCGCGCCGGTCACAGTCATCGGCCTGCTTCTTCAGTTCTTCGATAGTTGGACCGGCAGAAACAATCTTCATAGTGTGAATTGGTCTTGCGGATCGCAGCCGTGCAAGTAGCTGTTCCTAGTGTAATATGTCCCGTTTCGAGGTGACTCATGTTTCGTGGCCTGCTGGCTCTCTGCGTTTTGGGTCTTTGCCCTTTTATCCACGCCCAAACTGATGATTGGAAGCAGCTTTTCGATGGCAAAGACCTTACCGGATGGAAGCATGTCGGCCCGGGCTATATGACCGTCGAGGACAGGCTGATTCGCACTCATGGCGGCATGGGCCTGCTCTATTGGACCGGCGGAAAGTTGGGCGACTGCGAGATCCGCGTGGTTTACAAGATGCGCGACCACAACGACAACTCTGGGGTATTCATCCGCATTCCCATCGAGCCGCGCGAAGAGTGGATGCCGGTGCACTACGGCTACGAAGTCCAGATCGACAATCAGCCTGAAGATTCGAAGGAAGACGAATATCACGTTACGGGAACGCTGTATTCATTGACCAAGCCCCTGGCCCGGCCCGGGAAACCGGGTCCCGACTGGAACACCATGGACATCACGCTCGACGGTCCTCACACGACCGTAGTTTTGAATGGGGTGAAGGTAACCGATTACACCGAGGGCGGACCAGTCCCGGAGAAGAAATTCAACTTTGAACCTCAACGCGGCCCGCGCCCCAACGATGGCTACATCGGCCTGCAGAATCACAGCGACAATGACATCGTGTTTTTCAAGGAAGTCGCAGTGAGGATGTTGAAGAAGTAGGGCTGCAAGGTTTCAAAGTTGCAAGGTTTCAAAGTTGCAAGGTTTCAAAGGTTTCGAAGATTTCAATGGCTGGATAAAGAGTTCCGGGGTCGTCTCTGAAACCTTGAAACTTTCGAAACCTTGAAATCTGCTTTTCAGTAGCTTTGAAACCCCTGCCTGCCGCACCCTGGCGCTACGGCGTGACCGATCCCGGTTCAGGCAAAACCGGCCCTTGGGCTTGAGTTTTGGCGGCGCGTCCGTCAACTGCGGTGACCTGGTAATCGCCATAGTCGATGTTCAGCGTCGCCGTCCCTCCCATTCGAATGTGGCTAACCGAGCGATTGTGAGCGATGAACCAGAAGCCGCCGACTTTTTCCCAACTGGAATCGATTTGGGTGTCCCGCACCCAGAATGAAGGCGCCTTAGCGGGCTCGCCCTGCATGCGCACAACCCCAAAATCGCGCGCGTCCACCCATATTTTCCCGACGTAAAGAAACTTGTTCGGCTTCACGGGCTTCACGGCGAGCACATAACACGTGTCGCCAGACGGTATCTTCTCGGTTCCCACTAGCGTGAAGTTGTAATTCTCCGGACTCAGTTCCACCTGCTTATGGTTTTGAAAGGCTTCTTTCTCGCTATCCAAAAGTTTCAGGAGTACACGGTTCAACAGTAATTTGGACCCACTCTGCGAGGTCACAGAAAAATTATGCTGGTCGGGAGCGGTGTAGGTGGCAAGCACCTCCATGCTGGCATTCCTGCTGCCAAACAATCCGTGATACTCCAAGTGGTACCAGCGTTTGCCCTCGAAGCTGCGCAGTTCTGCCAAGCGTCGCGCATTGGCAATCATAATTTTTTCAACCACCGCGGAGACGGAAAGTGTCGGCACATCTTGGGCGTTAGCGTCACCCGCTCCTTCATCGAGGGCAGCCATATATCCGGAAATCCCTTTAGCGGGCGAATCCTGCCAAGCTTGATGGGAATGAGACGCCTGGCCGAAAGACTCGGCGGCAATCGCCGTAATCAATGCTAAGCATAAGATCACAGATGCGATTTTCTTCTGATCGCCACTACAACGGAGAAAGTTCATCTTCTCTCTCTTTGCTCGGCTCTTCGGGCAATGACTCCCTTGCGAACCGCTTCTCCAGGTATTTGCGCGCCAGGTCTTTCCCGCCCAGCCCGAAAGCCAGGGCAAGTCCGAGCATTAACGCGCCGAAGGCCAGAGCAAATGCAATCAGCACTGTACGCGATCCGAGGCCGACCACTTCGAACGCCATCGAAATCACGAACAGTATCATCATAGTGCGCAGAGTCTGGCTGATCAGCCGTGGCGAGGGCAGATCGGCGTTGACTCCAGCGAGCAAAGCAGCGCGAGAAAAGAAGCTGGCGCCCAGCAATCCGAAAAACAAAATAAAGAACGCGACTACCAACCTGGGGATGAACCCAAAGAAATTCGAGATGTGCGGTCCCAGCCATGGAACCGGCAACACGCTGATGCCGACCAAAATGAATCCCACCCACGCCACCCAGAACACAAAGCGGCTCAACATTTCAGTCGGCGATGGCAGGGCCGATCGGCGCAACACCTGAGCCGCGCCGGTATGCTCCGACAATTTATCGAAGCGTGCAATTCGCAGGACGCTTCTCACTATTGCCCGCAATACAAAGGCGATGATCCAGCCCACTACTACCAGCAACAGCATTTCCAGCAGGCGCGGCAGGAAGCGGGCGAAGCTACCCAGAATTTCGTCGATCGTTCTTGTCAGCTCTCCTATAAAGTTTTGCCACATAGTGACCTCACTTCCCGCCGTCCCATAAATCAATCAGGTGCGGCTTTTCCTGTTCAAAGGCCTTACATAAAGATTCGAGATTGCGTTCCATTTCTTCCCCGGATGCATCCCGATTCTGCGTCAAAAATGTATGCGCCCGGCCGCGAAACAGCGGCACCAGTGCCTGCACGATGTGGTCGCGTCCGATCACCGCTTTGTGAAATGCAATCGCAAATTCGTACACGGTACGCGCCCAGAGTTCCCCGGAGTAGGTGAACTTCTCCTCCGGCAGTCCCGCTAGCCGCTTGAGTTCCTCATGCGTGGGCGATGTAAGAATCGACAAGAATACCGGGTCCAATTCTTTCACTCCGAACGCAAACATGTCATACAGCCGTTTGCGGTTCAGTCGGGATGGTCCATCGCTGATGGCCGGTTCGCAACCTACGCACGGGGCTTCGACCGGTTGCGGAGCGGAGTGCCAAACTGAAGCGTAGGCATCGAGCGACGTAAAAAGCGTGCCTGCGGTTTCACGCATCGCGGCTACCAAGTCAGATGGCGCGTCCTCCCGCCGAGTCTTGGTCCCTAAAAATGACTGCACCAGTTTGCGCTTGCCGATCGCCGCCCATAAGGTCATCCACAATTCGGTACCGCGGCGCCCCTGTTCTTGATTCCAGATGTCTTGCCCGAGAAAATTGCTGCCCAGTTCCCCTGAAAAAGCGAAGTCTGAAGGATACGGTTCTCGTACCGGGCAGCCATACAGGACATTCGCCATGGGAAAAACCAGATTGCGGATCAGCAGTCCGTCGAACTTAGGCCGGCGATAAATGGGCAGCACCAGATCGTTGCCGTCGCGCAAAACCGGTCGCAGCAATCGCTCCATCCAGTCCGGCTCAAGGGTTGTGGATTCCGGGGAAACTATGGCGCAGGCGCGGGCTTGCAGTAAATCCGTCGCCGCCAGAATTGTGTGTATCGCGATCCCGTTCGCCGGGCCGCCCTCATATTGCGTGCTGATGCTGTGCAGAGTGCGCAAGGTATGCACGTCACTGACGACGCTCAGATCGCTGATGGCCGCCGCCCGCACCATGTCCTGTGTGCCATCGCGCGAACCACCGTCGGCGTTGATGATGACCGAACGCTCGCGCGGAAAGTGCTTCAGCAATCCCGCACGCACGCCCTGCACCACCTGGCCGACGGAGCGTGCGTCGTTGTAGGTGGGCACGCCCACAACAATGTCCACGTCGCCGACATTCGTCAGCTCGCGAACAAAATCATCCGAAAGTATGCTCTCTTCAGGAACGGCAAACTCCAAATCGTAGCGATCTACTTAGATTGTCGAATTTTCGAATTGACGAATTCGACACTTCGAAAATCCGCAAATTCGAAAATTAAACAAACCATGTTGTTCAAATCCTCCTCAGCCTAAACCAAAAAAATTCGTATGGACCCAATGTCAGCAAATACGGCAGGTCGCCGATACGGGGAAATATATTTCGTCCAAACATTTCCACCAGAATGCTGCCGCGATATTCCTTCAAATCCAGTTCGACCGCCTGCGCTTTGCTGGAAAGATTATTCACGGCCAAAATTGTTTCGTTCCCCAACTTCCGCGTGTACGCCAGCACTCGATGGTTTGCCGGATAAAGAAATTGTATCGATCCCCGCCCCAGTACCGGGGTCGCCTTTCTTATTCGAATCAGCCGCTTCATCCAGGAAAGCAGGGAGTGCTCAAAGCGCTTCTGCGACTGCACATTGATCGCCTGAAAACCATAAACCGGATTCAACATGAGCGGCGAATAGAGCGTCTCGGGATCGGCCGCCGAAAACCCGCCATTCCAGCCGCCTTCCCATTGCATCGGCGTGCGCACTCCATGACGATCGCCCAGGTTCACATTGTCTCCCATGCCGATCTCATCGCCGTAGTAGATGATGGGAGTGCCGGGCAAGGACATCAGCAATCCATTCATCAGTTCAATGCGGCGCCGGTCGTTGTCCAACAAAGGCGCCAGCCGCCGACGGATGCCAAGATTGATCCGCATGGCTTTGTCCTTGGCATACTCGTCGTACATGTAATCGCGCTCCATGTCGGTCACCATCTCGAGGGTGAGCTCGTCATGGTTGCGCAGGAACAGGCACCACTGGCAGGACTCGGGAATCTCCGGCGTCTGCTTCAGAATTTCCGTGATCGGCTTTCGGTCTTCCAACTTCAATCCCATGAACATGCGGGGCATGAGCGGAAAATGAAACGCCATGTTGAATTCGTCGCCATTGCCGAAGTACGCCCGCAGATCGGCTGGCCACTGGTTCGCCTCGGCCAGTAACATTCTGCCCGGGAACTCCCGGTCCATGCGCGCCCGCAAGTCTTTGATGATCTCGTGTGTCTCCGGCAGGTTCTCGCAGTTGGTGCCTTCACGCTCGACCAGATAAGGCACCGCATCCAGGCGGAACGCGTCCACTCCCATCTGCAGCCAGAATTTCATGATGTCCCACATTTCCTCGCGGACCTGAGGGTTGTCATAGTTCAAGTCAGGCTGATGACTGAAGAAGCGGTGCCAGTAGTACTGCTTCGAAACCGGGTCCCAGGCCCAATTCGAAAGTTCCGTATCCAGAAAGATCAGCCGCGTCCCTTTGTACTTGGTGTCGGTATCGCTCCACACATACCAGTCACGCCGTGGATTGTTGCGCGAGCTGCGCGATTCCTGAAACCAGGGGTGCTGATCGGAAGTATGGTTCAGCACCATCTCCATAATGACGCGAATCCCGCGCTGGTGGGCTGCTTCCAGGAATGCTTTGAAGTCATCCAACGTGCCGTAGTTGGGATGCACCGTCCGGTAGTCGGAAATGTCGTACCCGTCATCGCGTAGCGGCGACGGAAAAAACGGCATGAGCCAGATCGTGTTGACGCCGAGTTCCTGCAGGTAGTCGAGTTTCTGCGCCAGGCCACGGAAATCTCCGTTGCCGTCGCCGCTGCTGTCGTAGAACGCGCGGACGTGGACCTGATAAATAACCGCGTCTTTGTACCAAAGCCCGTCTTGTACGGCCAAAATTCTTTCCCCAAATCTGTGTTGATGTGGCGCGGAAGTAAACGCCGTCGAACTGGACCTGCAGATGAAATGACTTTATGCGTGCCGGAAGTCCGCACAGTAGCTGCTGAAAGCCATAGCTAAAAAAAATTTAGATGCTGATTGTATTCCGGCTGAGACGTCTGCCGCGTGAATACGATGTTAATCCTTACGCCACACTATTACTTTAAGCCATCCGGCTGAGGAAATTCTGCTCAGGCCGTGTGGGTCGGACACTCTTGCCCGACGAAGCCACTCCGCACAGCTTGTGCGGGGACAGCCGCCCCCGGCTTGTCCAGCGGAGCAGCGCTCCGCAACTTGCACGCCCAACGTGTCGCCCGCCCCACACCGTGTTCCCTCCCACACACCTATTGCCGCGCATCCTTAATGGATTCAACCACTTACCCAAGGCCACCTAGCTGCATTTAACTCCCGCGTTGAACGGAGAACACCTATGCAGCTCTTAATCAACTTCATCACCGTCGTCGGAGGATTGCTCTTCTCGCTGGCCGTCGCCATCGTCGTCGAAGAATTCATCTTCGGCCAAATCTTTCGTTTGTTCTTCACCGCGGCAAAATCATCTGCCGGTCGCCCGGTTCTGATCAGGCTGACTGCAGACAGTCATCAATAAAGGAGGCGTTATGCTGTTTCTCAAATATTTGCTGCTCTGTGGCGGAATTGGAATGATCGTAGTCGCCATTACGATTCTCACCCGCGACTTCTACTTCGAGATGAAATATCGCCAATCGCTGGCCGCCGGCGCCACGCCCGCCAACGCCAGACCAGAAATTCACTGGCGCCATTCGGTGGCATTGGCTCTGCTCGCTTGGGGACCAATTCTCCTGGCCCTAAGCATCGTCGTAGTTCCTAGTGGGATGGGCGGAGTCCGTGTCAGCCAGACCAGCGGCACGCTTCCCGGCACGCTTTATCCCGGAGCGCATTTTGTCGCCCCGCTCGCCGAGAGTCTGGCGCTCTTCGACACTCGCGATCAGCTTTTCACCACCGGCTCGGTTGAAGACGGGAAATCCGAGAAGCGTCACGCAGAGAAGCCCGCTCCGCTGAATGTTCAGGCAAAAGAAGGCCTCTCAGTCGGCCTCGCGATCACCATTCGTTATCGTCTCGATCCCGCACATCTCGATTACATCCAAGCCAATCTGCCTCAGCCGGTAGAAACTGAAATAGTTCCTGCGGTTGTGGCCAGCGCGTGGCGCGAACTCGTGCCTAATTACACCGTCCGCGAAGTCTTCGCCACAAAGCGCGAAGAAGTTCGCTCGCGGGCCGGGGCTGTCATCACCCAAAAACTCGCAGCAGATGGCATCGTGGTGAAAGAAGTGATGCTCCGCGATATTCAGCTTCCGCCGGAATATGCCAAGGGTCTCGAGGACCTGCTGCTGAAAGAGCAGGAGGATGATCAGATGGGGGTGCAAACCGACATCCAACAGAAACAGGTTCGGATCTCCGAACTGCAGGCCGAAGCGACAAAAGCTCAGCAGGTGAAGCAGGCCGAAGGCGAAGCCCAGGTGCGCGTGCTTCAGGCCAAGGCCGAAGCTGATGCCATGCAGTACACGCTTCCGCTGAAGCAGAAACAAATCGAGCAGAGCAAGCTTGAGGCCGAGGCCCGCAAAGAAGCTACCGTGCAAAATGCCGAAGCCAGCGCTCAAGCCACCATCAAGAACGCTGAAGCCATGGCCCAGGCCAAAGTCCTCGACAGCAAAGCCGAAATGGAGCGCCGCAAATTGCTCGCCGACGCCGAGGCCGAGCGAATTCGCGTCACCGCGGTCGCCGATGCTGAAAGAATGCGCAACGAAGGCGTGATCCTGAAGCAGAATCCGCTGCTGATTAATAAGATCATCGCCGAAAAGCTTTCCGACAAATTGCAGATCATGATGGTCCCCTCAGACGGAAAATACTTCTTCGCCAACGACGTCCTCAAGAGCATGAACATGGCCAACAAAAACAGCGAGGCGGATCAGGGAGAGGAGAAGTGAACGCAGCCATGGGTTGAGGAAGCTGCACAGTCCGTGTAGGTCGGACACTCTTGTCCGGCCAGGAGCGGCACAGCCGGGAAGGCCATGGCTTTAGCCGCGCCAATAGCAACAAATAAGGAGAAGGGCTTTAGCCTCTGAGGGAGATGGACTACTTAGATTCCGAACGGCTACGTTATGAAGCCAGCCATTTATAATTCGCCCAATCTGCAAATGATGCGTCTCTCCTCACGCTTGCGTTGGGCCTTGTGTCTCTGCATCTTTTTCTCTCAGCTATCTTTCGCGACCGACTGGCACGACCCCGTCTCCCAACTCTCAGCAAAAATCACTACGGCGACCGGCCCCGGCGTGGTTGCTCTCGAAATAAATAACCGCTCGTCGATCAGTTCCGCGGACGTCGAGGAAATCCGTCGTCAGCTCGCCGCCTCGCTCGCTACCTCGGGAGTACGCGTGTGGCAGCCCGATCAGGCTGCCGCCAACATCAAACTGACGCTGTCGGAAAATTTGCAGGAATACGTTTGGGTCGCTGAAATTCAGGCGGGAGCGAGCGACTCCAAGGTTCTCCTAGTCTCTACGCCGCGGACAAGTTTCGCGGTTGCCGCACCGAACGCTCCGCCCATCACCATCCGTCCCACGCCGCTGGTCGCGCAAGCAGATCCCATTCTCGATGTCGCCGTCGTGGAGAACAATCCACCACGGCTCATTGTCCTCGGACGCACCGCCGTCACCATCCAGGAGTTCGCAAACCAGCGCTGGTCGATAGTTCAATCTCTAGCCATCACCTCGCCAACGCCGTTACCGCGCGACGCTCGCGGCAGAATTTTCCTGCGCAAAGATCGCCTGTTCGACGCTTACCTTCCCGGCCTGGCCTGCCACAGCACCAACTCAGCACCTCTTGCCATGAGTTGCGCGCCCAGTGAGGATCCCTGGCCGCTTCAGGCGCAAGGGCTTTCCGCGTTTTTCTCTCCCGCCAGGAATTTCTTCCCGGGAGCGCTGGTTCCGGGCATTGGCAAACAAAACTCCGCGCCTCCGTTTTATTCCGCGGCGGCGGTCCCCCGGGCAAATTATTCGCTTTGGATCTTCGCCGGCCTGGATGGCCAGGTGCATTTGCTCGACGGGATCAATCAGCAGGTCCTCAGCAAAGTTCATTGGGGAAGCAACGTCGCTGCCGTGCATCCCGCTTGCCGGCCTGATTCGCTGGTCCTGGCGGATGCGGCGGACAACGAGCCAGCCGAGTCGATCCAGGCTTTCGAGTTTTCCGATCGCGA
Source organism: uncultured Acidobacteriota bacterium (assembly GCA_963702345.1). Taxonomy (GTDB): domain Bacteria; phylum Acidobacteriota; class Terriglobia; order Terriglobales; family Acidobacteriaceae; genus Gp1-AA145. The sequence goes on from CAVPCD010000006.1 coordinate 539,046, forward strand.
ACCGGCTGCGGTCAGTCCGAAGTTGGCTATCAACGGCAGCATCACCGCGCTATGGAGCACCCCCAGCGCAGACAGCGCGATCGCGGTTTACAAGAATTCCGGCACAGGAAATTATGAAGCGCTTCAGCTCAATCTTGATTGCGGCCGCTAGTCTGGCTTGCGTGACGAACACCTTTGCCGCGACACGTCCCCACTATGGCGGGACATTGCGCGTTGGCGTACAGACTTCGGCGCAGGCATTCGACCCGACTGTTTCGGACGCGCCAGGCCTTCGCAGCTTGATACAGCTGGTCTTCGAAACTCTGGTCAGGCTCGATGATCGCGGCCGTCCTCAGCCGCTGCTCGCCGCTTCCTGGCAGGTCGAACCCGGAAATCAGCGCTGGCGTTTTCAGATACGCAATGGCGTCGTCTTCAGCGATGGCATTCCTGTCGACGCGAGTGTTTCCGCAGCTTCGCTGCGCGCCGCCAATCCGGACTGGAAAGTTTTCGCTCTCGGCGAACTGGTCATGATTGAAACCAGCTCTCCCGTACCGAACCTCGCCGCCGAACTCGCCCTGCCGCGCAACAGTATTTCGCGGCGCAACCAGGGCGCACTCATCGGAACGGGTCCGTTCACAGTTGCGCAATGGGATGCCACGAAGCAACACCTGACCTTGCAGGCGAACGACGAATACTGGGGCGGTCGGCCATTCATCGATTCCATCGAGGCCGACCTCGGAAAAAATGATCGCGACCAACTCATGCTGATGGATCTTGGCAAGAGCGACTTGGTCGAGGTTGCGCCCGAGGACATCCGCCGCGCACAGACCGGCAACCGCCTGCTAAAAGTGTCCCAGCCTGCGGAACTGTTGGCGTTGTTCTTTAGCCACGAGGCTCGCTCGGATGACGAGATTCACCTGCGGAATGTGCTTGCCCTCAGCATCGATTCCGCCGCGTTGAACAACGTCGTCTTCCAGTCTGCGGGTGAACCCACGGGCGCGCTGATTCCCAATTGGCTTTCGGGCTATGGCTTCGTCTATTCCACCGGCAGTGGCGCAACTCGGCCACGGGCGCAGCATTCCGTCGCATGGACTCTGAGTTGTGACTCCTCCGATCCCACTGCCCGCGTCGCCGCCGATCGCATTGTGTTGAATGCGAAGGATGCGGGAATCACGCTGCAAATCGTCAATTCAGACAATGCGGACATGCGGTTGGTAAAGGTCGCGCTGCCTTTGGCTGATTCCGAGACGGCCCTCGATGAGCTCGCACGCGACTTTCAACTTCCCGCGCCAACGTTCGCCAACTCATCAGTCAGTAGTCTCTACAGCGCAGAAACCGCTTCACTCCAGACTCGCCGCGTGATCCCGATCGTCTATTTGCGCACCGCGGTCGCTCTTCGCTCGAATGTTCATGGACTGAAATTGTTGCCTGACGGAAGCTGGCAATTGGACAATGTCTGGCTCTCTGCGGAGACGCCGTGAGTTTCCGGCGCAGGCTGCTTCTGCTGTTTGCGCTCACCGTGTTGTTGTCGGTGGCGGCGGTCACCGTGATCATTTCAACCTGGACGCGCCGGGCCTTTGATCACGCCAACGACGAGCGCACAGCAGCGTTTGTGGCGCAATTCCGTAAGGAATTTCAAAATCGAGGCGAAGACGTCGGCCGAAGGGTTCAATCAATTGCTGCAAGCGCGGAGTCCAATCGCATGCTCGTGGCCGCCGCCCAGACGGTAGCTGATTACAGTCCTTTTCTCGACACTGCGCAGGTGATTGCAAATACTCAACGGCTCGACTTTCTTGAGTTCGCTGACGACCGCGGCACCATTATTTCATCGGCGCAATGGCCGGCGAAGTTCGGGTACAACGATCCGCTCGTGACCCAATCTCCGCCAACCACCCCATTTCTAAAAGAAGAAGAACTCCCGTCGGGTCCCGCGCTCGGGCTGTTCGCGATTCGTTCTGTGACCGCGGTAGGCCGGAAGCTGAACATCATCGGCGGAATTCGGCTGGACAAAAATTTCCTGGCTACGCTCAATCCTCCAGCCGGGACCCGCGTAATGCTCTATGAAACTCTGGGTGCAGAAAATTTTGTGTCCGATCACCTGATCTTCGCTGACGGTGCGCAGCAGAATGCACTGGAACTCGAGTACATCATTCAGCAGGTGCAGAGCAGCCGCCGCGAGGCAAGGATCGTTATTCGTGGCGGGAGCGCTGGCGGCGAAATCGTTAATGCGTTTCCCCTGACCGGCAACCACGACCAGGTGTTAGGAGTATTGCTGGTGGCGAGCTCGCGCCAGGTTTATGCCGAGCTTCGCAACCAGATCCGCTCGGCCGCACTGCTGGCCGCTTCCGCGGGATTAGTTCTTGCGATCTTATTAAGCAGTTGGGCCGCAACCCGCGTCACGCGCCCGGTTGAAGAGCTTGCCCGCGCTGCGCGTGAGGTTGCATCTGGCAACTGGAACACAACCGTCAAAGTAAAGACGCAAGACGAAATTGGCGAACTGGCCAGGTCATTCAATCGCATGACCCGCGATTTGCTCGACCACCGCGAACGCCTGGTGCAAGCTGAGCGCGTAGCGGCATGGCGCGAAGCTCGCCCGCCGCCTGGCACACGAACTCAAGAACCCGCTTTTCCCGCTGCAGTTGACCGTGGAAAATCTTCTGCGTGCCCGCGAACAGGGCCAACAGCAATTCGACGAAACGTTTCGCGAGAGCGCGGCAACACTGTTGTCCGAAATTTCAAATCTCAAGAACATCATCGGAAGGTTCAGCGACTTTTCCAAGATGCCACAGCCGCATTTTCAACCGGTCGATTTGCGGGAACTGTGCGAAGGCGCGATCAAATTGCACCAGGCGCAACTCACGAAGGCAGGTATCTCATGCAATCTAGAAATATCCGCAAGCAATGCAATCGCCGCTGATCCTGAACTCTTGCACCGCGCTCTCTCCAATTTGATTTTGAACGCAATCGAAGCCATGCCCAACGGCGGCGCCATCACGTTGCGCGTTGGTCAAAGTCAGGATTCAATCCGCATTGAGGTCGCTGATGGCGGCAGCGGGCTGGCGCCGGAGGAATCCGCGCAGCTGTTCACGCCCTACTACACCAGCAAGCCGTACGGAACCGGCCTCGGTCTCGCGATCGTGCAATCGATCGTGAGCGACCATGGCGGCAGAATCAGCGCCTCCAGCGAACCCGGCCGCGGCACAACGTTTATCATCGAACTTCCCGCGAACCGCGACAAATTGCCGGCCGCGCAGGGAACGCACGTATAGGGGAAACGAAAAGACTTTGCCGTCGAAGGCGCACTTGCTGATCGTTGACGATGAGGCCAGTACCCTGGCCACGCTGTCCCGCGCTTTCCGCCTTGCTGGTCACGAGGCCACGGTTTGCGATAGCCCTGATCGCGCCCTCGAATTAGCGAAGGCCGATCATTTCGATCTCATCTTCTCTGACGTGGTCATGCCCGCAAAGAACGGCCTCGTGTTTCTCGAAGAGTTGCGCTCGGCCGGCGTGACTACGCCTGTTGTGATGATGTCCGGCCAGGCGCACATCGAGATGGCGGTGCGCGCAACCAAACTGGGCGCGCTGGATTTTCTTGAGAAGCCGGTATCGACCGACAAACTTCTGCTCACCGTTGAAAACGCTCTCAAGCTTCAGCGCCTCGAATCGGAAAATCGTCAGCTCCGCCAGCGTCTCGGAAAATACGAAATTGTGTGGGCTGGCGAAGCCATGAAGAACGTAATGACGCAACTCGATCGCGTCGCCGTCACCGCCACGCGCGTCTGTATCCTCGGCGAAACCGGCACCGGCAAGGAATTGATTGCGCGCACCATCCACGAGAAAAGTCCGCGCGCTTCCGGCCCTTTCATTGCCTTGAACTGCGCGGCGATCCCTGCGGAGTTGATCGAATCCGAATTATTCGGCCACGAGAAGGGTTCTTTCACCGGAGCGGCTAATCGGCACATCGGAAAATTCGAGCAGGCGGAACACGGCACGCTTTTCCTCGACGAAATCGGCGACATGCCTTTGCCCATGCAGGCCAAACTGCTTCGCGTGCTTGAAGAAGGCGAGGTGGAGCGCATCGGCGCCAGCAAATCGGTACACGTCGATGTCCGCGTCGTTGTCGCGACCCATCGCAATCTGCAAGCCCTGGTTCACGACGGCAAATTCCGCCAAGACCTATTTCACCGCATTTACGTTTTCCCGTTGCTGCTGCCGGCTTTGCGCGAAAGGCGTGACGACATTCCTGGGCTTATCGAACATTTCGTGGCTCAGGTCTGCGCGCAAAACAATTGGAAGCCAATGAAGTTCACCTCAGATGCCGTGACCGCTTTGCAGAACTATTCCTGGCCGGGCAATGTTCGCGAACTTCGCAATATGATCGAGCGCCTGATGCTGCTGGCGCCGCGCGACAACGACGAAATTGGATTGGAGACGGTCGAATCGGTACTGATGCCGTCGAACGAAACCCGCACCGCGGACGGCGTTTCAAGCTCCGGCACGCTCGCTCAACGCGTCGAAGGCTTCGAGAAGGAAACAATTCTTGGGGAATTAAAGCGCAGCGGTTTTCACGTCACCAACGCAGCTAAGACTCTCGGCCTCGAACGCAGCCACCTGTATAAGAAAGCCGAGCAGTTGGGAATCGACGTGAGAAAACAGCGCAGAGATGACGAACTCAAGCAGGAGTAACGTCCTTCACCAGGGCCGCAACCGTTCTATATCCGAATTGTCGCTGTGCCGCTTCTCCTGTTCCACTTTGCGATGAGCACTCGAGAGCTGCCGTTTAATGATCGTCTGTAACCTGTAATGATCCTGTTCAAGAAGCGTGGTGAATTTAAATGGCTGTCGGTCCCAGGCCACTGGCGTCAGCATCTGGGCCTCGCCCGCAATGCAGCCTTTATTGGTGAGGAACATCAGCTTTCCAACTGCGCCAGGTTGCACTGGGCGCTGCAGACAGAGCAGGCCGCCGGTTACGGAAATAACTTGCAATTGCGCGGAGCATCGGACGCCGCCCGGAAACCTCACTACCACCGGGGTTTTCTCTTCGAATCCGACGCGCTGCGCCCGTTCGCGAAATTCAGTTTCGGGGGCATAGGGCATGAATCGAGTATCTATATCTTCCCGAAAAAATGTGAGATTACGGAAGGCCAAAAATCACACCGCATTCGGACAAGAGCAACGTGATAAGCCCGAAACCCGCTACGGACGGGCGATTCACGGCAAAAGCCAAAAACCGCAGACTACGCAACCACAACTTCCGGCAACTGCCTAAGCCGCCCGGTCTTGATCTCCCCAATGTGAAGGAAAGATTCCCAGAAAGCGCTGAAATCCACGCGCATATTCAGAGGTGAGATTTGTCTCTGCCAGGGGTTTGCGAGTAGCTCGGCCTGCAAGCATAATGTCCTAGGTATCAAACGCCCAAAACCGCGGCGATGCCTAATCTTTCTCCGGAGAAATCATGGCGACATTGGTGCGGCAGGTCCTGCTCCCAGCCTTAATTTGTGCGGCACTAACCCTAGGGTCGGCGCTGATGTTCTATTCGTTTATGCAGAAACCCCTCGGGCCGGACGCTAGGACTTACCTAGGATGGGCCGCGTTGGTAGGACTAGCTACCGCGATCGGTTGCTGGCCAGTTTGTCGAGTTTTAAGCCGCACTGCAGCAATGTCTGTTGGGGTGCTCCTAGGGTTCGTGATTCCGATCGTCACAGCTATGATTTGGGTTCGTATCGTCGACCCGCGGTTGTATGGGTGGAATCATCCGTGGGCTCTTCCGCAGGGAATGAACTGGAGGGGAACAGATGCGTGGAGTGCGGGGCTGCAATTGGCAATCCCAAGCGCTATCGGCGGCGCCATCGCCGGACGATTCCAAAGCAGGCGAGTCCAGGGAAGTCGCTAAAGGCACGAATTGGTCTTACGACGGCGGGTGGCCCAGGCTTGATGTCGCTGGCACATCGCCCAGGATCGGGTGCCCCGTCCTTCGCGCAGTTCGCGAAGGGCGGGCATAGATACTGTTAGCGGCATGTGGTTTGGTCAGGGCGGCGTAGTCCACAATGCGGAGTAAAGATATGTCCTCAGTTATGGTGATACCGGCACGGAAAGAGCGTGACCATGTCTAAAGAATCCACTCGTCGCGATTTCCTGAAAGTCTCAAGCATGGGCGCGGCCGCCATTGCCGGAGTAGTGCTTGCCGATTCGCCGGCCCGATCCAACGCGAAGGGTGCGGCCGGAGAAATTTCGGTTTGGACAACCGACGAGAATCAACGCTGCGCTCGCGGGCCGGCTCTCTCGTGGCAAAACGCTTTCGGCTCCGGCGCTTCCACAATCGTTCTCGACTCCGACAAAAAATTTCAACCCATCCTCGGCTTCGGCGCTGCCTTCACCGATGCCGCTTGCTTCACCTTTAATCGCCTCGATCCCGCCGCCCGCGAAAAACTTTTTCACCAGATGTTCAGCCCGTCTGAAATGGGGCTCAACGTCTGCCGCACCTGCATCGGCGCCAGCGATTATTCGCGCAACGCGTACAGCTTCGATGAAGGTGAGCCCGATCCCGACCTGCAGCGTTTCTCCATCGATCACGATCGTGAATACATTCTGCCCATGCTGCGCGAAGCACGGAAGGCAAATCCTGACTTGTTCCTGTTCTCCACGCCGTGGAGTCCTCCGGGCTGGATGAAACCCAACAACTCAATGCTCGGCGGAAATATGCAACGCAAGCACATGGCATCCTACGCAAATTATTTTGTGAAATTTTTGCAAGGTTACGAAGCTGAAGGCGTGCCCGTCCAGGCGGTGAGTATCCAGAACGAAGTCGACACCGATCAGGACGGCCGGATGCCCGCCTGCAGTTGGCCTCAGGAATACGAAGCTGATTTCGTTCGTCAGCAACTTGGCCCAGCCTTCGAGCGCGCCGGAGTGAAAACCAAAATCTGGATCATCGACCACAACTACAACCTCTGGGGCCGCGCGATGGGTGAACTGGAAACTCCCGGCGTGCGTAAATATACCAACGCGATTGCCTGGCACGGCTATGTCGGCCAAGTCGAATGGATCAATCGGGTGCAGAGCGCGTATCCCGACGTCGAAATGTATTGGACCGAAGGCGGCCCCGACTTCACCGAACCTGATTACATGACCGGTTGGGCAAAGTGGAGCGCCACCTTCACCAGTGTCCTGCGGAATTGTTGCCGATCAATCACCGCGTGGAACCTTGCGCTCGATGAAGTCGGCAAGCCGAACATCGGACCATTTAATTGTGGCGGCCTGGTCAGCGTTCACTCGCAGACTAAAGAGATCGCCTATTGCGGACAGTATTGGGCGTTCGCGCACTATTCAAAGTTCATCAAGCGCGGCGCGCACCGCATCGACTCTCAGAGCAACGGCGGCGATGTGTTGCACGCGGCTTTTGAAAATCCTGATGGGCAAAAGGTAGCTGTGCTCACCAATCCCGGCCCAGCCAGCAAGTGTGTTCTGAAAGTTGGCGGCAGCACGGCAAATGTTTCGCTGAGCCAGCATTCTGTAACCACGCTGGTGTGGAGCTAGTCCGCTCCAAAAGAAAACCCGCCGGCTTGCGGCGGGTGCAAAGTTCAGATGGGTTGAAGATTAGGCACGCTTCCGCTCCTGGTCGTTGCGGTTGGCGTTCGAGCCGCTTTGCGAGTCATCGCTCTGGTCATTTTCCTGGCGGCGCTTCTGATCTTCCTGCTGCTGCTGCTTTTGTTTGTCTTGCTGTCCCTGACCGTGCGAGTCCTGACCCTGGCCGGATTGTCCCTGGTTTCTTTCGTCACCCATATTGAATCCTCCTTCGCACATCAAATTAACCGCGCTCCTGAGATGCAACTGGAACGGCCAATGTTCACCGCGCTGCTCACGATATCGCGAGCAGCTCGCCAGCTGCTCTGCATTCACGGTCCGATGCTGACGAAGAAAACCCACCACTGCTTCGGCCCAGCCCTGAAGCAGTGATCCTGCCCCGAGCTGCACCTTCTATCGCTGCGTTATTTCAAGTGCTTATTGACCGCTTTGGTCATCTGGAACATATCTAATTTCTTGGTGCCGAAAACCGGCTGCAATTTATCGTCGGCGATGATCTCGCGCTTGTTGGCCGGGTTCTGCAATTTGTTCTTCTTGATGTGCGCCCAAATCTTCTTGGTAACTTCGCTGCGCGGAAGCGGCTCCGATCCCACAATTTTCGCCAAATGCTCTGACGGCTGCATCGGCTTCATGAACGCGCTGTTGCTCTTGGTTTTGCCTGCTGCCTTGCCTGCTGCTTTGGCCATGTATCTCTCCTGTTGACCTGCGCTGTAGTGAAAACCTGCTGCTGGGGATTGTAGTCGAACCGCGAGAGGTTTACCCACCTGTCGACAAAATTGGCGTTGCTCAATCTTGCACTTCTTCTTTCGGGTTCTCGATGTCTTCCGGGCCGGGAGCGTGGCGGCGCAAGAGTGTAATACAAAATACCAAAACCAGAACCAGCAGCCCGAGCAACCCAAGCTCAACCATGGAAGCTCGAAAAATGCTGGCACCCTGAGTCGTCCACGAGCCTTCTTTGGTAAGGGTGGAAGCCTCCAGCGTAATTACCAGTATCCGCCGAATCGAAGCAATCAGGCCAACCACGAGGAATGGCTCGGTAACCAGAATGTGTGACCGTATAGAGATGCGCACCGTGTGCAGAATCTCTACCAGCATCAACACCACCAGGAGCTGGTCCAACACCCGCAGCGTCTCGACCGCGATCGTCCGGTGGCTCAGGCCATCCCAGAGTAGCCGGGCAGCGCTCGCGATCGCCACCAGTGCTGTGATAGAAAGCAACACAGCGAGGATCGAGTAGATGGTCGCCTCGGCTTTGCCTAAATACTCGCTAAAGTGATGCCGTAGTTTGTCTTCCACCATGCGGGAGGAATAGTATCACCAGACGCCAAACACTTGGGCTTGAATTTACCCAGCTGCTGTTGGCCCCTTCCCATCGGGCCGCCACGTGCACTTGAGTACGCACACCGGGTGCCCCACTTCTCGCGTTTTTTTGCTTTGGCCATTGATCTCTCCTGTTGACCTGCACTGTAGTGAAAACCTACTGCTGGGGATGTATTTCGAGGCGGGAGAGGTTACGCGTGTCATTCCCTAAATTTGCTCTGACAGCTGTTGACCGTGGACTTATAATCCCCTTCAATCATGACTCACACTTGTAGAATCCTATTCTTTACCCCGCTATTCCTAGTCCCGATCTTCGCTTCGCATTCCGCAGTCGGACAGGTCGCCGACGCCTTACCATCCCCTTCGTCACCGGTGAGAGTTTCTCAGGACATAGCGTCGGCATTAGTAGTTCAAAAATCACCTCTTAAATATCCTGACGCCGCTCGCGCCGCTGGTATTGAAGGCACCGTTGTACTCAGGATAATTGTCAGCGACAGCGGTACTGTGAAAGAAGTCACAGTCATTTCTGGGGATCCCGTTCTTGCGCAGCCGACAGCCGATTCGGTGAAGCAGTGGAAGTACAGACCATACTCGGTAAACAAGGTACCTGTCGAAATGGAAACGGAACTGAGTATTAACTTCCACATAAAGCCGAGCCAAACCTCGCCCCCACCCCTAGGGACATTCAAAGACGAAGCCTACTCCAACGACTTTCTTGACATCCAGTATCCGCTTTCCCGCGACTGGGTGCGTGAAACCGAAATCATGCGCAAAAAAGCCGCCGCTGATGCGCAGCCGCCTGGGACTTACGTGCTTTTGGCAGCCGTTCATATTCCACAGCACACCGCTCCTTTGGAAGCAGATTCGTCGTTTGTACTTTCGGCCCTAGACGGCGGTCCCGGCTCAAGAGAAAGTTGCGATAAGTACATTCAAGCACTCGGAGCAGGAATTCATTCCAGCAAGCAGGGAAAACAGAAGGGGGACGTGTCTAAATCAACGATCTCAGGACGCGATTTTTACCGGGCTGATTTTGAATTCAACTCCGAAGCGCGTCATCGCGCCTTTATTTGCACTCAATCAAAAGGCTACCTGCTGCAATGGAATATTGTCGGACTCTCTAAGAACGCCATCGATGCTGCAGCGTCTACACTCAATCTCATTCAATCCACGACTCCGCCCAACTCCGCGCCGTCGGCAAGTGACGCAGCGCTGAAACCCGCCCTGAATGGCCCGGCACTCCCCTCCCGTGTCCGTGTGTCGCAGGGAGTCACTACAGGCATGGTAGTAAAGAAAGTACAGCCTATTTATCCCGAACAGGCCAGACAGGCGCGCATCCAAGGCACGGTCCGTATGAGCGCAATCATCAGTAAAGCCGGCGAGGTCGTAGATATTGAAGTTATAGAGGGCCCAATTGAGCTGGTGGTGTCGGCCGTAAACGCGGTGCGTCAATGGAAATACCGCCCGTACCTTATTAAAGGCGAACCGGTTGAGGTCGACACTCAGTTGACCGTCAACTACACACTTTCGGGCTGAATAGTGCAAGTCCAGAATTTCAAGCGCGCTGAAGAACCTCCGCGCCGAGGAAATCGATTTTTTGGTGGCGGCGCGTGGACTCGAACCACGGACCTACGGATTATGAGAACACAAGGGAGACTTGTGGCGTTTTGAAAGTGCTCTACTTTATTTCGATTCTTTCAGCGCTTGCAAGGCGGCCCGTCTTGCGGTTGTTGTACTTGATTTGACCGGTTCTGATCCTTCCATCATTACAATTTCATTACAGTCGGCCATCCCTCAATTGACTCCGCGGCGCCGGTCGGTTAGCCCTTCGCACGCGGGCACGAGTTTCCAAGGCACAACCAACCCCGGAATTTCATTGGGATACGTGGCCCGTGATCACCCTATTTGCCAGCGCGATTGCCATCTACTTCTGCATTCGAGCTTCGCGCTAAAGCCCCTGGGCGATTGATTAAGCGATCAGGATGTTGTTGTCGCGAATTGGCTTGCCGTCCTTCACTGGTTCGGAAGTGCTCATCGCGCCGGACTCAAGCCAGAACTTCCTTCAAACCGAGCCCGACTTCCCCTATAATCCGGCTTCCGGCCGGGGCAAGCCTCCGGATTTTTATGCGCGATCCTGAAACCATCTTCGCGAGCGCTCCTCCAACTGTCGCCATCATCACGGCTGAGGCTTCGGCGTTTCCGGACATGCAACACTTCCTAGCGCCCAGGTTCAAGGCGGAGCTCGCCCACAACGAAAAACAGATTCAATCGGCGGTGGATGACCCGAGCATTCGGGCCGTGCTGCTCGACCTTGATAGCGTGGGCGAGGATACGTCGGCTGCGCTGCGGTTACTGGAGGAAATTCGGCGGGTTCGGGATGATCTGGTGCTGGTGGCCATCACTCGCTCCAACAGCCGCAGCATTCCTTTGAAAGCCAGTCACGCTGGCGCCGATGAATTTTTCCTGGCTCCGCTGGATTTTCAGGAGCTGCAGATCGTGCTTTCACGCGCCATAGAAAAACGCAGCCTGCAGATTGAAGGGCAGCGACTAGTGGAGCGGGCGGAAAGCAAGTCTGCTTTTTGCGGCATGATCGGCGGCAGCGAAGCCATGCAGCGGGTTTACCAGGCCATTCAGTCCGTGGCGGACACCAATACCACCGTAGTGCTGCGGGGAGAGAGTGGCGTCGGAAAGGAGTTGGTAGCCAATGCGATCAGGCAAAGCGGAGCCCGGGCCGACAGGCCTTACGTATGCCTCAATTGTTCTGCGATACCGGAAAGCTTGATCGAGTCTGAACTGTTTGGCCACGAAAAAGGTGCGTTCACGGGCGCCGACACTACCAAACCCGGCCTGATCGAGGCGGCCCAGGGTGGGACCCTGTTTCTGGATGAGATTACGACGCTCGACCACGGTTTGCAGAGCAAGCTCTTGCGGGTGTTGCAGGAACGGACAGTGCAGCGCATCGGCAGCCGGACGGCCAAAAAGATTGACTTTCGCCTCATAGCTGCCACCAATGATGATCTGGAAGAACTCGTCCGGCAGGGGCGTTTTCGCGAAGACCTCTATTACCGGATCAATGTGGTGCCAATTTTTGTTCCTCCGCTTCGGGCGCGGGAGGGCGATCTGCCGCTTCTGGTCAATCATTTCTTGCGGATTTATTGCGCCGCGAGCAACAAGCCTTTGAAGGAATTGGAACCAGAGGCGCTAGAGATCCTGGAGGATTATTCCTGGCCGGGAAATGTTCGGGAGCTGGAGAATGTCGTGCAGCGGCTGATACTCATGAACAATTCTCCAGTCATTCGGGCCGAGCACCTGCCGCAACAAATGCTGCAATCCAGCACTGCCGGCCAAGAGTCGATTCTTATCCCCGAGGGTGGGGTAGACTTTGACGCCGAAATCGAACGCATTGAAGTCGCCTACCTCAACGCCGCTCTGCGCCGCACCGGAGGAAAGAAGAGTGCAGCGGCGCTGCTTCTGCGGATCGATCCGCAGCGCATGAAATATCTGTGCCGCAAGCGGAAAATGCCGGCGGAGGGTTAATAATTAACCCTCTATGGGTTAATTATTAACCATTGGTGAGTTTTTCGCCAGGCTGCTCTAAGGTCTGCAGACAGCCCACTGTCCGTAAGTTAGTGATTCCTATGCTGGTCAATGCCTGGCGGCTGGCGCCACGAAGTTTGGCAACCCTTGTGCAATAGACAATAGCGAGCAGTAGAAGAAAATCTAAAACAAAAAGAGGAGCAGGCTATGTCAATCGAAAAGAAATCTCTGATCAGCAACCGGATCGCCAGCAAGAAAGCCATCGTAACCAAGCCGGAAGTTAGCCAGGTCGGAGCAACGAAGCTTCGCGGAGCCAACACCAAACTGGGTGGCCTCCACACGAGGGTTGGCGTCCAGAACACGAAGGTTGGCGTCCAGAACACGAAGCTGGGTGGCATGAACACGAAGCTCGGCGGCATGAACACCAAGTTGGGCGGCATGACCTCAAAGATTAAGTTCTAAGCTGCGCGCCTCTTCGCCTCTGCCTCTTCGCGCAAACGGGCGCGGAAGAAACCTTCCGCGCCCATAGTTATTTTTTACAGCCTTATCGTATTTCCTTCACCAGACCTTCCGCTCGACCAGGTCTCGGCCAAATCTGAAACATGACGCCGCGATACTCCTTCTTCCTGCCAACACCTTGGCCGAGCCGGTCATGCCATCCCTGAGTTCGCCGTCATTTTTCAAGATCACCGTCCCTAGATAGTACTTCGGAGGATTGATCCCTTCGAGCTGCCCTTTCGGAAGCACTCCTTCCGCAACCGGAACAGATGCAGGAGAGATCGAGGAAAGTGTCCCAGACAGTGAAACCGTTCGGCCCTGCACCAGCAAGCGAACGGGAATGTTGATCCTGAGATCATGCATCGCAAACTCAGGCAGGTAGACGCGGGCCTGCATGCGCGAAGTGTCAGCCACTTCGAGAAGTAAATCGCCTTGGTCGAGCGTGAGTCCGACCAGGTTGCCGGTATGTGGCGTCAAAACTGTCCCAGAAATCGGGCTGGCGACGTTAAGTTGCACCAACCGCGTCGAAAGCAAGCGGTCATTCTCAGCCAAGCGCTTCCGCTCCTGCTCCGCCGATGCATAGTCGGCGTAATGCAGGCCGGCTTCGAAGGCGCGGGCGGTTCCAGCGTTCAGCTGCGCGCGAGATTGAGCAGCCTGGGATTCGAGATCAAGATTCTGTAATTGAATGAGCGGAGCTCCAGCTGTAACTTTTTGACCCTCGACAACAGAAACGCTGACGACTTTGCTGGGCATGGTGGTACGGATTGGAACTCTTTGCGCCGCCGCCAGGACAAATGGCCCTTGCACGAAGTCCGGCCAGACGGGCAAGAACAAAAGCAGGAGAGCGGCAGCGCCACAAATCATGATTCGGGCCGGCGTAAACCAGGCGCGTACGCGCTCTTTTTTGTCCAGGTAAAGCATTTGCGTGAAATTTTTCATAAGCTTGATCCTCGAGCGAAATACCCAGACTCCGATCAGCAAGGCCGGCAGAAACGCCAATTCTGGATTAAAAGACCGAAGGATATGGTAGGTAAGCAACATCAGGAAAGACAGCAGACTGTAGCTATAAATTCCGGAGAGGATCGCGTACGCAACAAAAAATGCGCGCTTACGGCGAGGCACGTAGGGCACATCAACCGGAAGCCGGAAAATATATTTACGTATCCAGCTGGAGAGAAAAACTGTGCTGTGCTCTTTCAGCGCCGGTTCGGCAACCAGCTCACAGAAGATGAGATAGCCGTCCAACTTGATCAGAGGATTCAGATTCAGAAGCGAAACCCCTAATCCGGTGATCATCATGACCTTGTACGCCCAGTCATGAGCCGGCATTCCGATCGCTGTGCCCCACCAAATGACGGTGGCAAAAAAACATAAAACCAGATCCAGCCAAATTCCCGCGATCGAAGTGGCGATCCGAGCCCACCTGCCTCCTATCACCCAAACCTGAGTGGCGTCGCAGAAAAAACTGGGAGCAAAGTACATGAGACTGAAACCCATCTTTTCGATATTTGCGCCGAAATGCTTTCCTGCCAGACCATGAGCGGTCTCATGAATGGCGGCCATGGCTCCAAATAGAAGCCAGAATTCGACCAGGTCGGAGCCGGATTTGTGTATGAAGTTGTAAAAGGCGAAACTGTCAGTCCAAATTTCACCGAATCGCTCCGCCCACATCCACCCCATCAAGACGAACATTGCAATACTGGTCCAGACAAACCAGGGCGTGAACAAGAAGCGAACTTTCGGGTAGAGCCAGCTGATGTAGTTGTCGGCGTTGTTCCAGGTCTTGAGCGTAATGTCCGAGAAATCTTTAACCCCAAGCCGGCTGCGCTTTTTGCGCGACGAGCGCAGCTGCCGCTGCAAGGCAACGTTCTTTTCCAGTGGAGTTTTATACAGCAGCTCACTTTCGGCTTGCAGATAGCTGGCTATTTCCCGGACATCGTCCTCCGAAATGGCGGTTCCAGTCTCAGCCAGAAAATTCTCCGCGATCGCGGCGTAAGAAGAATTTCCGTCGAACATTTTGATTATTTTCCATTGCAGCGGGTCGAAACGAAACAGAAATTCTGTTCCCGGCATTTTTACAATGACGATGGGCTTGCCCTTTTCAGTGTGCTCTTTGGCAATGACTCTGGGATCGAGCCTGGGCGGGTTCTTGCTGACGACGCGCTCGGGCAAATCGGGCAACGCGACGTCGAGGGCTCGGACGATATTCATGGCACGTCATTCATCGCGCATTTTCATTTCACATCAAGCACATGAACGTTGGCGCGCATGCCGGGGCGTAGCCCGGAAGTGTCGCCGAACAATTCGGCCAAAACTTCAATGGTGTCGCTCGAAGGATCAACTACCGGACTAACTTGAATGACCCTGGCCCGATAGCGGCGGGCTAAGTCGACATCCTCCGCAGTGGTCACTGCCATCACCGTTCCAGACTTTACATGACCGAGAAATTTTTCGGGCAAAGTGATGCGAATGCGCAGCGGCGCGACGGCAGTCACCCAAAACAAACGGTCATTCTTAGCGACGCTTTGTCCGGCGCGGACGTAGCGGCGGGCCACAATGCCGTTGAAAGGCGCGGTGATCTGGGTTTTTTCCAGTTCTAATTCCAGCGACTGCTCGTTTTGTTTGGCATTGGTCAGCAACTCGGAGACCCGCTTCACGTCCCACTGGTCAGATTCGGCTTTGTACTTGACGTGTTCGAGCTCTTCTTTGGGAATGATCTGTGCTTCCCACATTTTTTCGGCGCGAGCGTAGTCGGAATCAAGGACTTTCGCTTCGGCCTGCCAGTTCTTGAGATCGTCTTCGGTGCTGCGAGTCTTGGCGCGGGCGGCTTCAAGGTCGGCGGAAATTTGCCGGGCGTCGAGCGCGGCCAGCAACTGGCCTTTCTTGACCGGCGTGCCAGGCTCGGCGAGAACGCGATCCACTATGCCATCGCGCTGGGCGGCAACGTCCACCTGGTCCTCAACGATGAGGGGGCCCGATGTCACGAAGTCGGCAGCATCCGATGAAGTTTTGGCCGGGCTGATGGCCGCGGTCGTCGAGGTATCTGCAGCGACAACAACTGCGGGCGCTGCGGGCGAACTGCTGCAAGCGGCACTGATCAACAGTAGCAGCGACGTCAGAAGAACAAGGGGCGCGATTTTCATTGCGGGTTTCATCGAAGCTGTCCTTTTTCTCTTCACCATCCAAACCACTCCCAGAGCTTGCTCCAAATCCACATACCCGGGCGGCGAAACATTACTACCCCAGCAGGACGCCAGCCGGTGGCAACTTTTCCACGACCCTGCATGCCGGAACGCAACACGCCATTGGGATTGGCCACGCTGACGCGGGCAAAAAACACGCGTTCATCGTTCTGCACACTTGCCTCCGGGCTGACGACTGCGACCTGACCGTGGAAAGTCCGGTCAGGGAAACCTTCAAGTTTAAGGCTGGCCGCTTCGCCCGTCCGAAGCAATGAGACGTCTGGCTCGGCGATAGAAACATCCACCAGGGCTTCGGAGTTGTCCACAATGTCCACGAAGCTCTCGCCGACTTTCAGTGTGCGGCCCACCATATTTTCCAGCTGCGGAGTCGCAACCACTCCGGCGATGGGCGAACGAATTGCCGTGCGGTCCAGCCGCTCCTGGGCGCGGGTTACTTCGGAATTCCAGAAATCGGCTTGCGCACGCTGGATGCCAGCTTCGGAGCCATCGTTATTCGCCAGCGCGCGGTCCATCTGCGCAGTGGCAGTCTCGTACTTGGCTTTTGCCGCCGCCAGAGCAGAGCGATACTCCCAATCTTCCAGGCTGGCGATGACTTCGCCTTTCTTGACCACGTCGCCTTCACGGACTTTGACGTCTTTGATTACGCCTTCAAAGTCGGCTCCCAGATGTGCCATTCGCGAGGGAGCGACTACCGCGGTGCCATCTACTCGCAGGGGCAGTGGGAATAGCGCCAAGAATAGAATTATTGCGGCAGCGCTCCCAATCAACGCTGCGCGACGGTGCTTTTCCAGCGCGAGAAACTTCCTCTTCTTATCCACCAGCGGCTGCAGCACGCTGATGAAGGGAACCTCTTTATAGAGCGAAGCATTACGCAAGGCGACCGTGGCCTGGCTGGCCAGCACCTTGAGCATCTCAAGGTGAGCCTCGGAGAGAAAATCGGGATCGCCGCTTTCAAACAGCAGAATACCAAGGCGCCCTTCTTCATCCGCGAGGGGAATCAGATGGCAGGCCCGCATCCCGGTCTCAGTAAAGTATTCGCGAAACTTGGCACGCGTCTCCTCGCGGTCAGAGTCGATTTCCTCATCCCGCTGGGTAATCAAAAGCGGCTCACTCAGGATGGCGCCCCACTGCAGAATTCCCCGCAGCCCGCGGTATTGTGGGTCGTCAACATTGAGTTGCGTGCTTCCAGAAACCGCTTTCAGATGAATTCCTCCACGCTGATCGAGCGCGATGGCGGCGCGCTCATAAGCGACAACCGCCGCCGGACCATTCACAATGGCCTGCAGCACGCGGTCCAAATCCAGGGTTGAAGTAATCTCAGCGCTGGTCTTGACCAGGGCTTCAAGGATCTCAACTTTGCGCTCCGCCATCAGCAGGCTGGCATTGTGCAGCGCGCCAGCCGCGGTTTCAGTCAGGCTGCCAAGGGCGAAGAGTTCATCTTCATCGAACGCGCTTCCATCCAGCCGATTGATGGCTTCCACCACTCCGACCAGGGCTCCGCGATCAAACAGGGGAGCTGCCATCAACGAGAAGATCGCGCCTTCTTCAACGCCCGCATTGCGCTGAACGAGCCGTTCATCTTCGGATTGGGACGCTTCGATCAAGACCGGCTCTCCGCGATCGGAGACATCTCCTGCAATCCCCTCGCCCGGTTTCTGTGTTTCCCCTTCCTGAACTGTGGGATCGCTACCGGCCTGCTCCATCAGCAGCAGTGACTCGTCTGGTTGCAGCAGCCAGACGTTGACCGCCTGGCACTCCAGCACTTCTCTAAACTTGGAACCGATAATGGGCAGAAGCTGATCCAGCTCCAGAGTGGAACTAAACACTTTTTCCAAATCGTACAGCTGGGTGAGCCGCGAGATAGAGGAGAGTGCGCCATGACGCTCCTGCTCGTAGTCGACGGCATTGGCTAGGGCGCTTGCGGAAACGTCAGCCAGCGGCCGCAAGGACAAAAGCGCGCCAGCGGTCAATTCAGTTTCGAAGCTGAGAATTTCGATCGCCCCCAGAAGCTGACCTCGGTGGGTCAGCGGCAGATAGCCAAGAGAATTCACGGTCCGGCGTACGTTCAAATGGGCATATTCTTCGCGAACCAGTTCTTTAGTGGTGAGAACAAACGGCATGGCCTTGGGGGCAATCATTCCCAGCGTGCCTTGCTCGGCAGGCACTGAGGAGTCGTGCACCGTGACATCGCCGACGGTCGCTTGCGGGACCCAGATCTGGTCTTCGTCGCGAGTGGCTAACAGATAGACGTTGACGGCAGCAGCGGAAAACAAATCGGTGATTGCCTGCGCGACGATGCGAGCGCGGGGAAATACTTCACGAGTTTCCAGCAATTGGGCCGAAAATGCGGCGAGATCAATCGCCAAAACCGAACCCAGCGTTACCATGGCTTTGGCCCCGAAGTGACGTAGAAAGCGCGGCTCAGCGGCCGCGGGAGAAGTACCTCTTGCAAATTCAGAGACCTTCTTCTAAGTTGAGTGACTCTAGCAAAGGGCAATCCTGCTGTCAACGCGTTGCAGCAGCCAACAAAAACATCAGCCAATTGGGGGGCGGGTGGATATTGAAGTTCGCAGCCAGGAACATGTCAAGGTCATAAAACTGCGGGGGCGCCTGAGTCTGGGAGAGCCATGCGATCGCCTGCGCGCCACCCTTGAGGACCTGGTGAAAACCGGGGACAAGCGGCTAGTCCTCGACCTGGCAGAACTCGCAACCATGGACTCCAGCGGTATTGGATTGCTGGCGCGTTTTCTGGCCTCTGCCAAACAACAGGGCGGGGCGCTCAAGCTGGCAAACCCGTCAAAGTTCGTGCTGCAGACTTTGAAGTTAGTCGGACTACTGAACCTCTTCGAAGTTTTCAGCGACTCGCAAGCGGCTGCAGCGTCCTTCTAGTATCTAGCAGGCAACTCCCACGCTCGATCACCCGCGCCGAAACTCGCGATGCACGGAATCCAATGTTCAAGCGGCTTGAAAAGAGCAGATTTTGGACACCTTAAACTTGGTGGCGGCGCGTGGACTCGAACTTGAGGCGCTTAGCGGGCGTCCGAGCCCGCTGCCGAAATCCCGAGCGCTGCCGAGGGACCCGGATGCTGGTGGCGGCGCGTGGACTCGAACCACGGACCTACGGATTATGAGACCGTCGCTCTAGCCACCTGAGCTACGCCGCCACATTCACGATTGTAAGGGAACATAGAAAAACCGGGAAGGGCGGGAGGCGGTCTGTCTACACGCCATTCGCGAGGGGGCGGTTCCAACCGGGCTTGCTATCGGACCCTGAAATCCTGCTTCGCCCACGCCGGAAGGGCGCCACTTCCGGTCGTGACGATACCGCTTTGCGAATTTAACGCGGCTTCAGCCGCGTTCGCCATCTTTGATTTCGCGGGCTGCGGCACACACCATGAATTCGGAGAGGGTGTCTGGGTTTCTCGAGCCCTGCTCGACTGAACGGGCGAGGGCGCCCGTTCCCACATGGCTGGTGGTGGTTTCAGTCGTGCCGATACGCGGCATTACTTTCGGAACGCGGCTTCAGCCGCGCAGCTCGGGCGGGAGAATAAAATAATCGCGTGGAACGCAAAGTCTTCTGGATCACCTTCACCGCGCTCGGAATTATGGCTGACGTAATTCTTCCTCTATGGTGGGCTTTGTTCGCCACCATCCCCATCGGAATCGCCAGCTGGTGGGTCGCCTATCGCAGCGACTGGTTCTGACGGATCGGCGGCGATTCTCTTAATCTTCCGGACCCGCGGCTTATCCTGTCGGGTCACTTTACAGCGGGTAACGTTTGCTGCATCGCCAAAGAAAAAAACATTTCGCAGAACGAACTCTCACTATCGTGCCCACCGGGTCGCACGTTGCGACGGGTCGATCGACAATCGTAATCGTGTTTTGTGATTGGGTTACGCGCGGTTCAGGTTTTTTATACTGCGGCTGGCAATCGGCGAGATAAGCGGCTTCTCGCAGTTCAAAGTTGTACGTTATCAGGTAGGCCACTGGGAGGGTGCATTCCCTGCACTGAAACTGCGTTAGCCGAACACTATCCACAGCCGCCTTAGTAAGCAGCGGATGACCGCTAATTGTGTCGATCGATTTGACGCTGCCAGTCGGTGCGACAGTGACATTCAGTTTCACCGTGCCGGTAATACGTGCCAGTAAGGCCAAGGCGGGGTAGATTGGTGGGGAGAGATTCGTGATGACGACTTCTGGGCTGCTTTCCTCAGAATCTGAAGCACATTGAGCGAACGCGGAAAGCGATAGGACCGCAACAGCGCACATCAGAAGACGAGTCATGCGCATTAGTTTAGCTTCGCGATTCATCGGAAGAAAGCCATCATGATCGTGCCGCGTGTCAATACAACCCTTTCTCCCCCTTCGGCCTGGTCTTCCACCTGCGATGCACCCACAGCCACTGGTCCGGATAATGCCGCACATAGTCTTCAATCACCTTGGTGAACTTGGCCGTGTTTGCGGCTACGTCGGCTTCGTGGTTGCCGGTACGAACTAATTCCACTGCGGGATCGAATCGCAGGCGATACTTCTGCAGCACCGGGTCCCAGATGGTGAATCCCGGGACGACCGCGGCGTCGGTCTTGAGCGCAACCCGGGCCGCGCCGCTCGCCGTGCAGGCTGAAATCTCAAAAAAATCTACGAACACGCCCTGGGTGGCGATCATATTAGTGTCCATGAGCACGCCCACGGTCTCGCCCTTGCGCAGCGCGGCAATCAGGCCGCGGGCAAAATCTTTATCGACCGCTTTGTTCCCGTGCATGGTGCGGTACTCGCGCGCCATGCGATCGATGTAAGGATTATCCAGCGGCCGCATCACGATGTTCAGCGGATATCCGTAAAGCGAATGGGCGAACGCCGAAAGTTCCCACGCCCCCAGGTGCCCGGTCAAGAAGAGAACGCCTTTGCCCCGCGCCAGGGCCCGCTCGAAATTCTCGAAGCCTTCATAGACCACGGTTTTGCTGACGTTTTCCCGCGTGTATTTCGGAAACAGGCAGACTTCGGCGACTTGGCGGCCGAGGGAAATAAAAACTCCGTGAAGGATTCGTTTGCGCTCGCGCCGGCTCTTCTCAGGAAACGCCAGTTCCAGATTCCGCATGCCGACGCGCCTTAGCTTGCCGTGCAGGGCGTAAACCATCCAGGCAATGGAAATCCCTGCCGCGCGGGCCAGTGGTCGCGGCAACACACCTACAAATTTGAGCAGTCCCCAGGCGAGGGCGTATTCGAGTCGGTAGCGCAATCGCACGCTGACGGTAGCACTGGGGAAAATTTAATGTCAAATCTCAGCTCTCAGCCGTCAGCCATCAGCCATCAGTTAAGGCCGTCGGTCTTAAGGTCTTCGTTTCGTTGTCTTCGGCCACTTGAGCCGTGCGTTTGACGACCGAAGACCGATGGCCGAAGACTGGCTCCCGGCCAAGGAGGCTTTGCCTGACGGCTGACGGCTGATAGCTGACGGCTACCTTGAATCCCGCCCCCGCCATCCTTAGACTAATTACGTGCACGTCCATTCCCATGGCGCGGATGAGCGCACCTCGCAGGTTCTGCGGGTGTCGCTCGTCGTGACCGCCGTCTACATCGGGTTGCTGGTCGTGGCCGGATTGCGCTCCCATTCCCTGGCCCTGCTTTCCGAAGCCGGGCACAATCTCAGCGACTTCGTGGCCCTGCTGCTTTCGCTGGTTGCGGTGTACTTTCAGTCGCGTCCGCCGAGCGCTACCCACACTTATGGGTTCCATCGCGCGGGCGTGCTGGCCGCCCTGGTTAATGCGGGTGCTCTGGTTGCGGTGTCGTTTTTGATCTTTTACGAAGCGGTGCATCGGATTCAACATCCGCAGGCCATCCACGCCGGGACCATGATGTGGGTTGCGGCCGCCGGCGTGATCATGAATGGCGCGATCGCCTTTATGCTGTTCCGCACTCACCGCGATGTGAACATTCGCAGCGCGCTGCTGCACGAAATCGGCGACACGGTTTCAACCGCGGCGGTCATCGCCGGCGGCTGGGCCATTCTCGCCACCGGACAACTCTGGATCGATCCGGCGCTGTCGTTCGGAATCGGCGCACTGATTCTGTGGTCGAGCTTCGGCATTATGCGCGAAACCCTGAACATCCTGCTCGAAGGCACGCCGCGCGGAATGAAGCTAGCCCGGGTCGCGGCCGCCATTGCGGAGATTGATGGCGTGAATGATGTCCACGACCTGCACGTCTGGAGCATCGGCTCAGAGACCAGCGCCTTGTCGTGCCATATTTCAATCGCCGACATCCCGCCTTCCGCCAGCGAACGCATTCTTCGCGAGGTAAAGGCGCGCCTCCACACAGATTTCTCCATCGATCACACCACGATCCAGTTCGAGCACGCCGTGTGCGAGGTCGCGCACGGGTGCGTGATTCCGGTGGGAGAGGTGCAGGGCCACACGCACTGATCCGCCTCGTGGAACAAATTCTGCCTCAGCGGTGTCCTATCTCGGTATGCGTCGGTCGGACAACAGGTTTCGTTTCTTTCTACTTTTTCTATTAACCGCGGCAGCTTGGCCGCAGGAGCAGCTACATCAGGATTTTGTTCGCAGACTTGTCAATGCCGCCGCCGAACGGACTCATCACCACGTAACCTATGTGTCGGATTATGTCCGCATCCCGTATCCAGGCGGCGATGTGCCTTCAGGCACTGGAGTATGCACTGATGAGATTATTCGTAGCTACCGCGCCGTGGGTATAGATCTGCAAAGAGAGGTACACGAAGATATGGTGCGCCATTTCGGAGCTTACCCGCACAAATGGCAACGCCAGCCTGACTCCAATATCGATCACCGACGAGTGCCAAACCTGATGACCTTTTTTTCACGAAACGGCACTTCGCTTCCGACGAGCCGTCGCAGCGTGGACTATTCACCCGGAGACATTGTTGCTTGGGACCTGGGAGGCGGGATTACTCACATTGGGATCGTTGTGAACGAGCGAGGGAAGGACGGAACCCACATGATCGTGCATAACATCGGGCGTGGCCCCCAAATGGAAGATGTTCTTTTTGATTGGAGGATTATCGGGCATTACCGATACTACGGTCCGCATTCCTAGACCTGCTGTGCATTCTGTTTTTGAAAAATCTCTTTCACCCTCTCCATCGTGTCCGCCTCTTCCGGCAACTTATCTGGCCGCAAGCGCACGATTCTCGGAAAGCGCAATGCATACCCGCTCGAGTGCCGGTCGGATTTCATGATGTTATTGAAGGCAACTTCAAGCACAATCTTCGGTTCGACCGTGCGTCGGAAACCCTCGTCTTCGATTGTGTGTTCGAGGAACCACTTCGTCATTTCCACTATTTCAACATCCGTCAGCCCGGAATAGGCTTTGCCGATGTTCAGCAGCCGATCGCCATCCCGAACCGCAAACGTGTAGTCGCTCAACACGCCGATGCGCCTGCCGTGTCCGAACTCAACCGCGGTGACCACCACATCGAGCGTTGCCAGCTCGCGCTTCAGCTTGAGCCACGACTTGCCGCGGCGACCCGGCGTATAAGGCGATGCTGGATCTTTGATCATCAGGCCTTCATTGCCGCGCGCCTGCGCGTGGTCGAACAACTTATTCAAATCTTCCGGCGAAGATGCTTGAAAGACTGGAGTGCGAATGAGCGCTGGAGACTGCACGAAGTCGTCGGTCGTCGGCCCTCGGTCGTCGGTTTCGGCTGAGACAAAGTTCAGGCTTTCCTGAGGCTCAATTGATCCGATGCTCCTCTGTATCTTCCTCCGTGTAACTCTGTGCTCTCTGTGGTTAAAGGTTTTCAGCAGTTCATCCAGTATTCGTGCTCTCTCGCGCAGTGGCCGATCAATCATCAGCTCGCCACCGGCATACAGCACATCGAAGGCGAGGTAAGCAACCGGAACGTCGCGCATCAGCTTCTCGCTGACCTTCTTGCGGCCGAGCCGCTGCTGCAAGGCGCTGAACGGAAGAGCGCGACCGCTTGCCTTGGCGTCAAGTGAGACGGGCGAGGACGCCCGTCGCTCCACACTTTCATCTTCAGGCTCAGGCTCGCTTAGATAGCTCCACGCCACAATCTCTCCATCCAGAATCACGTCTTGCGGCAGTCCGGCCAGCGCATCCGGCAACTCAGGAAACGATTCCGTGATCTCGTCCCGGGTGCGCGAGAAGAAGCGCACCATATCTCCCGAGCAGTGCGCCTGCGCCCGGATGCCGTCATACTTGTCTTCCACCCAGGCGTTTTGAAAATAGCTCAACGCGTCTTCAGCTGACTCCGCTGGGCTGGCCAACATGAAACCAATGGGATGAAACAACCGCATCTTCGCTTCAGCCAGTTTGTTTTCCGCCGCTAAGCGCAGCGTCTGGCCGATATCGCCCAGCAGCATGTTCGCACGCTGGACGTCTTTTAGCGCTTCGCCGAAAGCCTTGGCAATCGCCTCTTCCACCAGGCTTTCCTTGAGCCCGATCCGCAAATCCCCGGTCATGATCTTGACCATGTACTTGGCTTCCAGCGGCGAGACTTCGCTTAGCAGCTTGCGAACGAGAATTCCCTTCAACGCTGGCCCTCGGGCCGTGGCAATTTCGCGAAAAACTAGTTGGCAATTGGACGGGCGACGACGCCCGTCTCCCCACTCGTTATTTTTAGGCAGCACAGCTCCTGCCACCGCGCCCAGATCACCAAGCTTTCGGTACGCGGCCGTCAGCTCCGGCTCACTCTCTCCGGAGAGCTCCTGCACTGTTCGCCACAGCAGTGTGCCACCCACCTGCAGCGTCGTCTCCTCCCATGCCGGAAACGGCCGTCCAGAGAAGAAGACTGCCGCGACCGCTGCCTCATCCTGCGGGACCGATGTGAGGTACTCGGCGAGCAGAGCGGTCTTCTCCAGCTTCTTAGTAGTGGCAGCGATCTTCTCCGCAGTCTCAGCAAATGTTCGCATCGGTCAGTGTGTTCGCTTCCTAACAGCTAAGAGCTAAAGGCTAAAAAGCTGCTTTCCCGTGTTACCCTAAAACTGGAACTAACTCAGCCCTCGGATCATCCAATATTTATGCAATTTTTCAAGACTTTGTGGCGTTTTCTGGTCGCCATCCAGCTACTGCCGGCTCTCGAAGGCGGCGAAGAAACCCTCGTCGGTGGCCAGGCCGTGCTCGAAGGCGTAATGATGCGCACTCCGCACGCCTGGGCCATCACCTGCCGCAAGCCGAACGGCGAACTTTCGACCCACGGCGAACCCATCGAACGCCTCTCTGAAAAGCATAAATGGATGGCATGGCCTGTGGTTCGCGGCGTGATGACCCTCGGCCACGCCATGACCCTCGGCTTCCGTGCCCTCAAATTTTCCGCCAATGTCCAGTTGGATGAGATTCAAAAGGACGAAGCCGGCAAATCGCCGGAAAAGAAATTCGAAATCAGCGGCTGGATCGCTACGGTGAACATCATTATTTCCGTCGGCTTCTTTATCTTTATGTATAAGTACCTGCCGCTGCTGGCAACGACTGAGATCAAGAAAGCGCATCCGTCGTTAAACGGCCAGATCTCATTCAACCTGATCGACGGCCTGATTCGCCTGGCATTGTTCCTACTCTTCATTTGGGGAACTTCGCTGTTGAAAGATATCCGCCGCGTTTATCAGTACCATGGCGCCGAGCACAAGACTGTATTCGCATTCGAAAACGGCGATCCGCTGGGAACCGCCGAAGTTCAGAAATATCCGACGTTTCATCCGCGATGCGGCACCAGCTTTCTCATGACCGTGATGATCATTTCGATCTTCGTTTATATGCTTTTCCCGGTCACCACGTTTTGGGCTCGCTTCGCACTGCGCATCGCGCTGTTGCCGGTGATCACCGGTGTCTCGTACGAAATCATTCGCTTCGCCGCCAGGCGCCGCAAATCGCTGTTTGCGATCATGACCGCTCCTGGCCTCTGGCTGCAGCGGGTGACCACGCAGCCGCCGTCTGACGACCAGGCTGTATGCGCCATCTCCGCCCTTGAGCATTCCATGAGCCTGGAAAAGGCAAGTGGCGGGGAATTGGTGATTGCGTAGGGAAAGGGCGTCCCACGTCGCGCGTCGCAGGTCGTGCGCGGAACGCCCTGGCCCCTTATGTTCACTAATCACAGACAAGCTGGTGCACAACGGCTACAACCTCTGTCAGGAGGTTGAATATGGCTTCTACATTTCGGGATTTGCGAGTGTGGCGGGAAGCAATGGAACTGACGGTGCAGGTCTACAAGAGCACGGCTGTTTTTCCCAAAGCTGAAACCTACGGCCTGGCTCAACAGATGCAACGTGCTGCGGTCTCCGTCCCCAGTAACATCGCCGAAGGTAAAGGGCATCGCTCAAACAAGGAGTTTGTGCACTTTCTACTTCACGCAAGAGGTTCTCTTTGGGAGCTCCAGACCCAGATTCTCTTGTCGGAACAATTAACATATATCTCGAAGGAGCAGGGGAGCCGATTGCTTGCGACCGCGGAGAACGTGAGCCGCGCTCTCAACGGTTTGATCACATCGATGTCAGGAACCGTGTGATGTCGCGCGCGACCCACGACGCAGGACGCACGACGATTTTATGTTTTCACGCCTTGACCAAATCGAAGCCCGATACGATGAGCTGACTGCGGCCCTGGCTTCGCCGGAGATCGTCACCGATTCGGCGAAGTACCAGAAGACCGCCAAAGCTCACAGCGAAGTTGCGCCTATTGCGGAGAAGTATCGCGAGTTCAAAGACCTGACAAAAGGCATTGCTGAGAGCAAAGCTCTCCTTGCGGACGAAAAAGATCCTGACATGCGCGCTTATGCGCAGGAAGAACTCACTCAGCTCGAAGCCCGGGTCGGCGCTGTCGAAGAAGAACTCAAGTTCTTGTTGTTGCCCAAAGATCCTAACGACGAAAAGAACATCATTCTCGAAATTCGCGCCGGCACGGGCGGCGACGAAGCTTCTCTCTTCGCCGCCGAACTTTTCCGCATGTACGACCGCTACGCTGAATCCAAACGCTGGAAGGTCGAAGTGCTTTCAACCTCCGAGTCCGGTGTTCACGGATTAAAAGAAGTGATCGCCATGATTGAAGGCGACCGCGTCTTCTCGCAACTGAAGTACGAAAGCGGCGTGCATCGCGTACAGCGCGTACCGGAGACCGAGCAACAAGGCCGGGTTCACACTTCCGCGGTGACGGTCGCGGTACTGCCCGAAGCCGAAGAAGTTGATATCAAAATCGAGGCTAAAGACCTTCGCATTGACACCTTCTGCTCTTCGGGACCTGGCGGTCAGTCGGTGAACACAACTTATTCTGCCGTCCGCATGACGCATATTCCGACCAACACCGTCGTCAGTTGCCAGGACGAAAAGTCACAGATCAAAAACCGCGAAAAAGCCCTGCGCGTCCTGCGCTCGCGTCTGTACGAGATGGAAATGCAGAAACAGCAGGACGCTCTCGCCAAAGAACGCAAGTCCATGGTCGGCTCCGGCGACCGCAGCGAAAAAATCCGCACCTACAATTTCCCGCAGAACCGGGTCACCGACCACCGCATCGGAGTGACCATCCACCAACTTCCCGAAGTCATGGATGGCAAGCTCCAGCCGCTGATTGACGCCTTGGTCACGCATTACCAGTCCGAACGCCTCAAAGCCGACAGCGCCGGAACCGCCTGACGCGCCAGCGGAATTCCTGCGCGGAAAAGAAATTTCTTAGCATAGTTCCCGTCCCACAGTCGTTGATCGGCCCCATGCGGAAACTCATGGTGTCATCTCGAACAACGCTCGCTTGCGAGCGCGAGAGAGCCTGCCCTGAGCGAAGTCGAAGGGGACCTTACTATGCGATTGAATCAGCAGCGGCGTATGCGCGATCAGCGCGTGCTTCGGCATCGTCGGAAGTGATAATTCTCCGTGTCTCGTGATGAAAAACAAAAAGGGCGGCTGGCGCCGCCCTGGTTTTGCTAAGTGCTGAATGCTAAGTGCTGATTTACTACGTTCCCTCTGACCACCCCGCCAGATACTCTTCCTGCTCCGGCGTAAGTTTGTCGATCTTAATGCCCATCGACTCGAGTTTCAGTTTCGCAACTCGCTTATCGAGTTCTTCCGGCACGCGGTAAACCTTCTTCTCCAGCGTCGAGTGGTTTTTCACCATGTACTCCACCGACAGCGACTGGTCGGCAAAGCTCATGTCCATCACCGACGCCGGGTGTCCTTCTGCCGCGGCCAGGTTAATGAGTCTGCCTTCACCTAGCAGGTTGATCTTCCGTCCGTCTTTCAGCGAGTACTCTTCAACAAACTCGCGCGTGGTGCGCTTCGAAGATGACATCTTTTCAAGCGCCGGAATATCGATTTCGACATTGAAGTGGCCGGAGTTCGAAATAATCGCTCCGTTCTTCATCACTTCGATGTGGTCCTTGGTGATGACGCTCTTGTTTCCGGTCACCGTGCAGAACACATCGCCAAGTTTCGCGGCTTCTGCCATCGTCATGACGCGGAAGCCATCCATCGCGGCCTCAAGCGCCTTCGTGGGATCGACTTCAGTGATGATGACCTCTGCGCCCGCGCCCCGTGCCCGGCTGGCAAGTCCGCGTCCGCACCAGCCATAGCCGGAAACGACGAACTTCGAACCCGCAAGCAAAAAGTTGGTGGCGCGGATAATGCCGTCAATTGTGGACTGCCCCGTTCCGTAGCGGTTGTCGAACAGGTGCTTGGTATCCGCATCGTTGACGGCAACGATCGGATATTGCAGCACGCCTTCTTTCGCCATGGCGCGCAAGCGAATGACGCCGGTCGTAGTTTCTTCTGTGCCGCCGATCACGCCCTCAAGCGCGTCCTGCCGCTTAGTGTGCAGAATGCTCACCAGGTCGGCGCCATCATCCATGGTGATGTGCGGCTTGTGGTCGAGCGCCGCCAGGATGTGGTTGTAATAAGTGTCGTTGTCCTCGCCCTTGATCGCGAACACGCCAATGCCGTGATCGCGGACCATGCTGGCTGCGACGTCGTCCTGCGTCGAAAGCGGGTTCGACGCGCATAGCACGACATCTGCGCCGCCATCGCGGAGGCAAATGGCCAGGTTTGCCGTTTCCGCGGTCACGTGCAGGCACGCCGCAATACGTATGCCTTTCAGTGGCTGGTTTTTGATGAATTCCTTGCGGATGATCTGCAGGACCTTCATCGATTGATTGGCCCATTCGATCCGCTTCTTGCCGAGATCGGCAAAATCTACGCTCTTGATATCGCTTTGCAACTGCGCCGAAGTGGTTGACATGCTTCTCCTGTGCACTCCTTAGTTCGATTGCAGATTGTTGATTTTTGATTTCAGATTTCCGAACGCGTGTGGTCAGATTTTCAATCTGCAATTTTAAATCTAATATCTGAGATTCTTTTTCACCGAAAAGCTATTTCCGAACCCCTGCCCCCACCGGCTCACGCAATCCCGCCTCGCTTGCCAGTTGCGCAGCTTTGTCGGTCGCTTCCCAGGTGAAATCAGGATCGTTGCGTCCGAAGTGGCCGTAAGCCGCGGTCTTGCAATAAATCGGCCGGCGCAACTTCAGAGAATCAATGATTCCCTTCGGCGTCAGCTTAAAGTGCGACCGCACCAGATCAGGAATGATTGCCTCGTCAACTTTGGCTGTGCCAAAAGTTTCCACCAGCACGCTCACCGGATCGGCAATACCGATGGCGTAGGCCAGTTGAACTTCGCAGCGCTCGGCCAATCCTGCGGCCACAATGTTCTTTGCAATGTAACGGGCTACATACGCTGCCGAACGGTCCACCTTGGTCGGGTCTTTTCCGCTGAACGCTCCGCCGCCGTGCCGCCCCATGCCGCCGTAGGTGTCCACAATAATTTTGCGTCCTGTCAGCCCGGTATCGCCCATCGGGCCGCCAATCACAAAACGTCCTGTCGGATTGATGTGATATTTGGTGTCCTCATCGAGCAATTCCGCGGGCACCGTCGCCTGAATGACATGCTTAAGAATATCGGCACGAAGTTCGTCGTTCGTGACTGTCTCCGCGTGCTGAGTGGAGATCACCACCGCGTCCACCCGGACAGGGCGGTTCTTGGCATCGTATTCAACTGTAACTTGGGATTTTCCATCCGGACGAAGGTAGGGAAGTTTGCCGCTCTTGCGCACTTGCGAGAGTTTCTGCGTCAACTTATGCGCCAGCAAAATCGGCGTCGGCATCAGCTCCGGATTCTCATTGCACGCATACCCAAACATCATTCCCTGGTCGCCGGCGCCGCCGGTGTCCACGCCCATGGCGATGTCGCCCGATTGTTTATTGATACTGGAGATAACGGCGCAGGTATTGGAATCGAATCCGTAAAGCGCGTTGTTGTAGCCGATCGATGCGATTACGCCGCGCACCAGCGCCTGGAAATCCACGTAAGCCTTGGTCGTAATTTCGCCGGCGATCACGACCAGGCCGGTCGCGGTCAGCGTTTCGCAGGCCACGCGGCTCATGGGATCTTCGGCCAAGCAGGCGTCAAGTACGGAATCAGAAACCTGATCGGCGATCTTGTCCGGATGTCCTTCGGTCACGGACTCAGAGGTAAAGAGGTACGGGTTGCGGGATGACAATTTAGTTTTCTCCTTCAAACACGGTCAAGGTGCGGTGCTGCTCTCGAGCTCTGTTCCTGTTTTCCGGATCGACGCGGAAGTGGAATGTACTCTACGCCATCTTGAATCAGCCGTTCGACTCAGGGGAGG
Organism: uncultured Acidobacteriota bacterium; assembly: GCA_963702345.1. GTDB lineage: Bacteria > Acidobacteriota > Terriglobia > Terriglobales > Acidobacteriaceae > Gp1-AA145. The sequence continues at coordinate 569,814 of CAVPCD010000006.1, forward strand.
TCTAGGCCGCGCTTCGGAACCCAATATCAGAACAGAAGGCAATTAAATGAACACCTTGCAGCCTACAAGAAAGCTACCAAAGAACCCCGGCAGGTGCAATGGATTTTGGCCCAAACGTACCCCTATACAGTGGAAGGGGAAAGCGGCGGCGTGGGCGGGGAAAGCAATAACCCGAATGGAGTCTTCCGTTTGTCCGGTCTTAACCCTGCAGCCACTCAGTTACCATGGTTCATTGCTCATGGTTCCCCGGGGTGCCTATAATTTGACAACTTCCAAGCTACAAAGGACCCTTTGATGTCGAACGCGGCCGGAACAGAGACTGCCCGTCAATCTCAGGAATTGCGGATTTTTCATGACGTGGCCAAGGCCCTGACGTCGTCTCTGGACCTGGATTCCATCCTGCAAACCATCATGGAAAAGATGGCGGAATATTTCCGTCCCGATACCTGGTCGCTGTTGATGGTGGATGAGCAAAAGAGTGAGCTTTACTTTGCCATCGCAGTCGGCACGGCCTCTGAAGCGCTGAAAAATGTTCGGCTGAAAGTAGGCGAAGGCATCGCCGGACACGTGGCCAAATACGGCGAGAAATTAATCGTTCCGGATGTGCGCGCGGACAAACGCTTCGCCAAGCGCATCGACAAAGTCACCCAGATGGAAACGCAATCCATTATTTGCGTTCCGCTGAAATCCAAGCTGCGCGTGCTGGGCGTGATTCAGTTGGTGAATGTGAATATGAACCATTTCACCGAAGCGGAATCATTCTTTCTGCAATCGCTGTGCGACTACGCTGCGATCGCCATCGAGAATGCGCGCTCGGTGGAGCGCATCCAGGAACTGACCATCACCGACGACTGCACCGGACTTTACAACGCGCGCCATCTTTATAAGACCCTCGAGTCTGAGGTTTACCGGTCGTCGCGCTTCGGATACGAATTTTCGGTTCTCTTTATCGATCTCGACCATTTCAAGCAGGTCAACGACACTCACGGCCACCTCATCGGCAGCAAGCTGCTGGCGGAGATTGGATATTTGATCAAAGCCCAGTTGCGATTGATCGACTTCGCCTTCCGTTATGGTGGAGACGAATTCGTAGTACTGCTTCCGCAGACCGGCAAGGACGCGGCATTGGTGGTCGCCCGCCGCTTGCGCGACAGTTTGCGCGCCAGCGCATTCTGCAAAGAAGAATCCCTGAACCTGAACGTGCGCGCCTCCATGGGCCTCGCCACCTACCCGCACGACGCCAAAACTCCGCACGACGTAATCCGCCAGGCCGACGAAATGATGTACATGGTCAAGAACAGCACCCGCGACAACATCGGCATCGCGCAAAGAGGGATGGAGAAGTAGAGAAGTACGGAGAGAATTCCTTTCGACATCTGTGGCGCCGCAGACAAGCACGGGGTCCTTCAACACCTGAATCGAACCGCAAGCGGCTCGATTCACTTCGCTCAGGATGACAATTTAGAGGTGGCCACGATCGCGGTTACTGCCCAACGGCATGCTCGATGTGGTATGCGTATCATGGAATTGCATCGCAGATACCGCTCGTCGACTCAGAGGTGCTGAAATGATGTAATACTGAGAGCGAACCTGCCGCGGAGAGTTGGCCGAGTGGTTGATGGCACCGGTCTTGAAAACCGGCATACCTTAACGGGTATCGGGGGTTCGAATCCCTCACTCTCCGCCATTACCTTTGTAATCTAGCACTTACGGGGTGGTGATACCTACACTGATACCTAATTCAGGAAGGGTCACCCATGCCGAACCGCGAAGTCAACCTCACCAAGCGAATCAACACCCCATCAGGAATGCGCTATTGCCGGGTGGTGCTGTCTGCCAATGGCCGGGTCAAACCGGATGTGGTGTTGGTTAACCAGAAGGAAGAACACCACCCCGAAGGTGCGTACTATTTGGAGTGGCGTGAGGGTTTGAAACGTGTGCGCTTGTCGGTGGGCAACAATGCTTCTGATGCTGCTACACGTCGCCTGAGAAAGGAATCCGAACTCAATGCAATCAACAATGGGGTTGTTGTGGTGCCAGAGGCGAAGCAAAACGGCCACCACGCGTTGAATTTTGCTGTGGCTGAATATTTGGAAGAAGTGAAACTGAGCAAAAAACCAAAGACATTTTCAGCGTACAGCACAGCCCTTGCCTACTTCACAGAGTCATGTCACAAGCAGAACATCGAGGATTTAGAACGCAAGGATTTGCTCAAGTTCGCAGCGTTCCTGCGTGATGAGAAAGAGCAGGCCCCACGAAGCTGTTGGAACAAGTTCAACAGTGTGATGTCATTCCTCAAGGCTCAAGGCATTCGGGGCCTTGGCCAAGAAAAATGATTGGCCGCGCTTCACCGAAGAGGAACCTGAAATTTATGAAGCTGAGGAACTGGCCACACTCTTCAAAGCGTGTGATGCCTGATGAACGCCTGTGGTTTGAATTCTTCCTGATGACCGGTGAACGTGAGCAGGAGGTGATGCACACGTATTGGTCAGACGTGAATTTTGTTGCCAGCACCGTGCGTGTCACCCACAAACCTGACCGTGGTTGGACACCAAAAGCATACAAAGAACGCGAGATTCCCATCCCAAGCAAGTTGGTAAAGAAGCTGAAGGCGTGGAAGGTGAAGGCTGACAAGACCTGCAATCTGGTTTTCCCCACTGGTGGTTGCAAACCCAAGCTTGATTTTCTTGACTGCCTGAAAGCTGTTGCAGAGCGTGCGAAGCTTGATCCTGATAACTTTTGGCTTCACAAGTTCCGTGCGACGTTCGCAACTCGTTGTTTGTGGGCTGGTGTTGATCTTCGCACCGTTCAAAACTGGCTTGGACACACAGACATTGAAAGCACGATGCGATACCTCAAACCATCACGCAATCAAGCGGTGCGTGCGAAGGTGAATGAAATTTTCTAACCCCATTCATTGTTTCCGCAACGTAAAATAGCTGCATGAAACAAATTCTTATTCAACGAGTCGGTGACATTTTTCTAAGTGTAGATTTGTCAGGTGTCGGTAAGGAGGCTCAAAGTCTTCCAACTCAACAACACAAATCGTGGCAGGAACTTGAGCAGTATTTGCTTTCTCAGGGAGCGAAGCCGGAGCAATTGAAGTGGGTTCGGGAAAAATTGGAAACCACAATCAACGTCATTGTGACAGTCTAAAGCAAAAGCCCCGGCATTAACCCGGTCAATCAAACGCCGAACGGGACAATACGAACGTCCGCATCAGCATATTGCCCGGAGTCAACCAACTGTTGCTTGTACGCTTTGGCTGACTCAAGATCAGCGAACATTTTGCCGATGCCAGCACTTACATCATTGCGCGGTGACGCAGGTGCCTCAACTCGATATTCAGGGGTCTTGCCTTTCGCTTCAGTATCCATGCTCTGAAGATTACTGCTTTCGCAACCAGTTGGCTACCGCCTTTGGGCAAAACCTCACGGACGAACCAATGCGGAATGATGGGATGCGCTTTGCTTTTGCATGTTTGAAAATGGTGATGCGCGACATCGATAGCAATTTTGCAAGATCGTCAGCCGTTAAAGCGTGACCTGTTCGTTCAATCTGTTCAACCAACGTAGTGGATTCCATGGACACTTCTCCCAAGGCAACTGAATTTTTTGTTGTCTTGGGGGCCTCTCGAAGGTGGGTGAGAGGAAACCTTGCTTAGGATCACGGCTGAGAACCGCGTTGCCTTCCGCATCCATCAGGTGGGTGCGGATTTAAATATTTACCTTTGCACTCAATCCACGCTTCAACATTGCTTCTACGGAACCTCACTGCGAGGCAGCCGTTGCTACAAGAATAAAGTTGTTTACCCAAGATTCGACAACCCGAACACTTCCTGTCGTGTACGCGGCCAATTCAAACACGTCAGCACGTATTGGATGTAAGAATAGGCCCGTAGCTGTCGCATCTTGAACGGTTCGCTTCATTCGATGAGCATAAAAATTCCGTACTTTCCGTATGTCCTCTGCTGGAGAGTTCGATGCTGCTAGGGCGGAAGATATCGTCGCCACATTCGCAACGCCTAGTCTGATGGCAGCCCTTATACATTCGGTGGCGTCTGCCCAGCGTGGCTCATATTTATAACGGGGACCGGGAGTTGCGAATAGTCGCGGGATAACAAGGTGGCAACGTGTTATGGAGCCGTGACACGGCGGTACTGGAACACCGCTTAGAGTGACTGTCCTGCCGAAAGCAGAAAGGACAATGAGTTCGCGACAAAAACGCGCCCATGCATCGTGCAATCGTAATACCGCCATTTCGCAGGCAAGTTGATGCTGCCGTCGATTACCAGCCGCAGATATTTCAAGAAACTCATCTTGCAGCCAGTGAAGTTCGCCACTAAGTCGCCCAAGCGGTTTGTGGAATGCAGAACTCAAATTACGTTATCCGCGCCTAGAGCACGCATGTAATAAGGGAACCGTATACGCCGGCTTGCGATCCGCTGTGTACTAGAATGGGACGCTTTCCAGAACGGTGCCAGCGGCGCATCCAAGTCTTCATCTGAATCAATCGTAGTTGCAAGCAACAGTAGATTGTCACGCACTCGATTAAGATCATTGAACATCGTATGTGGTAGTCCATCAACTTCGTCTTGTCTCAAATCGCCGAGTGGAATGCCTTCGCGTATGAAGGCCAAAGCGCTAAACAAAATCAAGAGATGCGGCGGACTCATCAAAGGCGTTCCTGTTAGCGTAGGAGCAAATTCATCGGAGATGAACTGGAGAACCCTATCGAGTGCTTGTATACGTGTCCCATCGAAAGTCTGGTTGTTTCTTGAGTACAGGGCGTAAATCTTAGGGTCACCGCCGTCCTTCACACCTTCAAGTAGTATCCCGACCATCTCAGCGGTTAATGAATCATCCATCATTCGCACACGCTGATGAGTAGAGAGCACACCAAAGTTCTTCCAAAACGTTCCCCAGCGACGTGAAGCCTCGCGAATTGCAAACTTAAACTCTCCCTGAAAATGTGCATGGCGCTTTTCTGGGCCATTTAGTGAGACGGTATATGAATTAAGGCGGGCGAACACCTCTAGTACATCGTCAATACTTGCATTCACAAGCTGATCCACGGCGATGGGATAGCCGAGAAATGCAGTCTTCTGTTCTTCATTTAGATCATTATAAAAAAAGCCATTGAACTCCCGAGCACGCTTCGTAAGACGCATCCGGCCTTCACCAAAATCAATAATCGCTTTTAGCCGTTGCTGGCCGTCAATAATTTCCCGCACAGCTCTTTGCGTTTGGACGTTGATTTTCGTACGAAGATAAACTTTCGGAATGGGGAGTTGGCGCAGGATTGTGTCTATGAGCATAGTTCTTGCTGCAGGTTGCCACACGCCTCCCCGTTGGAAGTCTGTATTTATCTCTAATGCTTTTTGTCTATTCCATTCCAAAAAATCAGAGATTCTATACTGTTCGAGAATAGAGGGCATCGTACCTCGCGCGGGCGTATAGGCCGGCACCAATTGTACGCCGCAAAACATTTTTTCTTTCATCGCAGCCACTTCACGGCGTAGATCGGCAACCTCTCTGGAGGGAATGCGCGGCTCATCGCGACAATGTGGTGACACTTCGTTGAATTGCATGTTGTTGGGTGTGATTGTGTTGTGCATTTTATGAAACCTCTACTGATTCACTGCGTTTCTTTTCCACGGCTGCAACCATCTGTCGTTCGACTTCAGTCAACGGCAGCCCCTTGCGTTTCTTTTCCATTGCTGCAACCAACTCATCGAGGCTCTGCTCTTTTGTTTTGATGGGGGCAACGGGGGTGCCGCGCCTTCTGCGTGCTTGTTTGGGCCTTGGCAAATATTTTGCCAGAGCGTTTGCGGCTTCAATGATTACGGTTTGGTCTGCGGCTGTGTCTATTATCTCTTGTAATTTTTTGGCGGTTGCTCTCCGATAGCTGTTGCTCATGCTGTTGCCCTGCCTTCTTTTTTATCCTCATCAAACTCTTTCATCCAATCCGAGATTGTTGATTTGACGTGTTTGGTGTTGAACTTCGCATTGACCGCATCCGCTTTTTGTTGAAACGAACCCTCAACAGACTTCGCAAATTCAATCTTTGCTTGCTTATCAGGATCACTCTTGGGGCCTGATTTGTTGTTTCGCCCTTTGAACCGTTCAACATTCTCTGTGACCTGAAAGTTTCCAACCTGGCTCAAGTACGGCCTTCCTTGCAAGTGCATATCGGTTGCCGGTTCATCCATGTCCCTACCATCAATGAAATGGAAGTGAATGAGGTTTTTATCTTTGTCCAACTGGCACATCCCAATTGCGTTAGTTAAAGCAGCGGTGAACTCGGTTGAACCACGTGAACAGTTCTCAAGGGTCATCTCCGTGGCTGATGCGAATTGCTTTCCTGAGTGGTGGGCAACCCAAGTGGATCTTGCCCCAACCGCAAGCAAATTCAAACTCTTCTCTGTCATCTGTTTCACATCACCCGCGTCATTCTCGTTGCCTTCTAAATATCGGATGGCCGTATCAATGAAGATGTCCGCGCCTTCTGCCAACTTAAGCAACTCAGGATCATCCAAGTTGAGTTTTGGCCCCTTCGACAATGAGCGAACGTAAAGACGGCCTTCAGGATTTGTGTTGCTGTCGTACAGGTGCTCAACCAATCCCAACATCTTCAGCCGCTTCCTGAGAGATGTTCTGCTTGCCTCAGGGCAGAGGTAAATCACACGCTTTGATGGGTGAGGCACCTGAAGGCGTGTTACATCAAACAGTGGTTTGCCGGTGAGCAAAGATTTTGCGATGCACAACATCACCCACGTCTTGCCGTGCTTTGGTGGTGCGAATAACCAAAGCCGGTGGACACTTTAAGGCCCGTTTTAGAGGTCACAGCAATTTCATTTTTGGTTCGACAGCACAAGAAGCAACACAAAAACTGTTGGATTCGGCCGAACACATTTTTACGAACAACAAGAGGAATAGCAAAGTCAGGGAACGTAACCGAGAGGGTTGCAAATGAGCAAACAACCAACAGGATTGGTCACCAAAACTGAGGCGTTGCGCATGGTCACCCGCTTCATCAACAAACCCGGTGTTATGGACTTGCCTGACATCATCGAGTTGCTAACGTGGCAGACCAAGTTAACCCTGTGGGTGCTCCAAGAGAGCAATCAGCACTTGAAAAATGACGGTTTTGGCAGCAAGAAATAACTTTCAAAGAGGAAACATTATGAGCGTTGATAGATCAGTAAGAGCAAATAGCACCCGAACAAGCGGGGTTGGTGGTTTTGGATACGCCCCACCCATGGCGAATGAAACTGAATTTGACACTCAGGCGCGTGCGCGTCTGAATGGCAAACCAACCTATGATGATTCCTCACCACGATTTGAGGATTGGTCACCTGCGAAACAGCGTGCAGCCTATGAGGGCATGGGTAGAACAGATGAAGTACGCACTGTTAAAGGCCACAACGCGAAGGAATTTGTTTCCCTTCATAGCGAATACCTAGACACAGATGACAACGGAACATTGATGGCCAAAATGCTCAAGAATCTTTTTGGTGATGTTGCATACAGTGTTGAACAGTACGAAGCGGCGTACCAATCGTTGCTTGTCAGCAACTCGTTGGATATTGACCAAGCCGAAGTTGTCAAGCAACAGCAGGCAGCGGCCAATGCGCAACGAAAGTCAGCCATTAAGAGCCGTGCAGAGGCATCTGCCAGAGCGTTCGACCCAAACATTGACTATGTCTCAATGTCACTCGAAGAGATACGTGCACGCGCAGACGAAGAGTCGCGTCGGCAATTTGAAGCCGCAGGCGCGAGAGGCGGAAACGATTGGTAAAAGGAAATTCACAATGTTTCAGAACTTCACGGCAAAAATTCGTAATTGGGCAGGACTCCCATTTGAAGATGTACACAACATCCTCAAATGGATGGACTCGAATAAATCGAAAGTCGATTTTAACAACCCCAATTTGTTGATAGGTTCCGCATGTGATCGGAACGGCAGGCCTCTCACGTATATCACCATCGAATCACTGTTGTTGGTTAGTGATTATGCGTTACGGCCAGCTTTAACCGATGAAGATGCAGGAAATGCAGGTAGTGCAATTGACTCAGCCATCGTGCGTGAGGCTCAGCAACGTGGTGTTGGAAAAGTATTGATTGTTTTACCTGATGAGGCACCACCTCAGCGCGGTGAGCGGCAAATCCGTTTTCTGGAGCGAAAGATACAGAACGTCACGACGCAGGAAGTTAATTATTTGCGTAATAACGTTTGTTAACTAGGTTTGGGAAAAAAGATCAGGCGAAGAGTTCTAAGGAGGCGTCTGACGTGGTAAAAGTGCGGAGCTGACCAGATTCGAGCGTGAGTAAATCCATGTCCAGGTGATGAATTAAAAACTCAACAGTCCATGAATCGCGAGGAACGTTTGCAGTTACCGCAATCACTTTTCTGCGAGGTAGCTGTGAGTCTCCGGATCGTAGAAAGTCATAATGCAAAACTTGCCCCAAAGCGTACCGTAGCCGTGCAATAAAATTTCTCGGCTGAATGCTCTTCACTTCAACAATAAATTCCTGCTGCTGGTGCTGCACTAACAGGTCAACGGAATCAGGATCATCGAAAACGATTGCTCCTTTTGCTTGGCAAGTTTCTGCTATAAGCATCACCATTTGATCGTGAAGGCGGTGAGCGGTTCGAGTTAGCTCCGCACTGTAAACGGATTGGATTGTAAGATTGCCGCTGTTACGAGACCGAGCATTGTTTTGCGCGATACCTCGGAAGGGCCGAGGTTGCACCCTTCCTCCACCTGGCAAATTCTCTGGCACCGGCTCATCCTCCTCTTCCTCGCCAATTACGAATTCTGTCTTTTCCACCTTAGCTTCCGCTTCGGTCTTAGGCAGTTCCGGCACAGAGAGGTCAACGCCTCCGAATTCTGCGTACCAACGCACTCGGTCGGCTTTGCTGATCGTTCCTGGTTGCCAGAAGGTCGCCGGATTCTCCAGAGCGGTGCACATAGCATCAATTTCTTGCGCATGTTGAGTTCCGAAGGCGCTGAGGCTGAGCACCGGCTCTCGGTCGTCCGTGGCACTGAATATGGTGGTCTTATTAAGGAATTTGATCCAGTCTTGAGAGTTCCGCCTTGGCCTGCCGCCCCGCTCTGGCAAGTTCAGGCCATGAGTTCTTGCCCGAATGATCGCGTCGGTACAAACAGTGAACTCGGTGTTCTTGGAGCACCTCATCACGTAACTTTCGAATTCATTAACCGAAATTTCCGATGCGCTGTTCCTCTGGACAAGTCTACGCAGGATGCGCCATGCCAGCACTGCCGGACGAATCATCACCCCGGTGTGATACTCCAATTCGGCGGCGGTTCGGGCTAAGTCGAACTGCGTTCCGACTATCGCGTTCTTCAACGCAGGACTCATCTGTGTGTGATGACCATTCGGATATTGGAAGCGTAGCGCTTGGAGTGTCATGATCTCGGAAAAGCTCATTGATCCATCGAGATAGGCCAGACCCAGGGGTGTTAGTGTGATCGGACGAATCAATCTTGTAGAAAATATCAGTCCAAGTTCACTCAGCATTTGCTGGTAGTCTCGCCATCCCTCTGGCTGGCCGCTATCTTCGCGTATGTTGGGGGTCAACTGTGCATTTGCTATGAGGTAGTTATTGATTTCCGCAGCAGGATCGGGACTTCTAGAGTACGTGTTCGCAGCCCAGAGAATATTGTAAAGATGCGTGGATGTGACTACGCCCATGTGATGGCCGAGTCGCCAAGAGTATCCGGGATGGGGAAGATCAGGAAACACAGTCGGGAACTAAGTTTATCTGAAGCGGTCGAGAGCTTCAGCAATCTTTTTCCCTACTTCGTATGCAAGAAGAGGCGGGACTGCGTTGCCGACTTGCCGGTACTGCGCAGTGCTTCCTCCCTGGAATTCGTACCAGTCCGGGAAGCTCTGAAGCCTCGCGGCTTCGCGTACTGTAATTACACGCGGCTCTATGGGATGGATGTGTGGACGCCCTCCGCCGCCGCCTGATCCAACAAGTACCGTGCCAGACGGTTTATCAGGATCAATTCTGTCGGTGTGATCGGTTCTATCGCGATCTCCTGGAGCAACTTTCAGGTACCGTGCCCTCACTCTCGGCCCATGCTCTCGGATATTGTGATTAGGCAGTCCCGCAACACGTGCTAGTGCCCATGAGCTAGGTATGCCATCTCCGTTCCGATTCTTCAGGGCCGCGATGACCTGATCCGCTTTCGGGCCGGTTGGCAATGTTGGGAATTCAAATTTTACGCTCTGCCTCAGTCCTATGAGAATGACGCGCTCACGATATTGAGGAATCCCGAAGTCAACAGCATTCAGTCTCACGGAGTGCAGAAAGTAGCCGGTCTTTTCTTTTGCATAGCTGACAAGCGTTTTCCAATCCTCTCCGTTGTTGACGCTGAGCAGGCCCGGCACATTCTCGAATAGGAACGCTTTCGGCTTGATTGCAGCGATCAGATCAAAATATTTCAATGCCAGCTTGCCTCGCGGATCGGCTAATGCTCCGCGACGGCCCAAGATGCTGAAAGATTGGCAGGGCGGTCCTGCCGCAACCAAATCAATCTTGTTCGTTCCCGCAAGCTCACACAACTTTTCCTTCGTTAGCTCCAGGGCATCTTCTTTGCAAGCCTTTGCGTGTGGCAGGTTCGCGACAACGCTATCAACAAATGCAGGCGCAACGTCACTCGCCACGAGCGTTGCGAAACCGGCGAAGTTCAGCCCAAGATCAAGTCCCCCGCCGCCACAGAAGAGGCTAATCAGATTGAATGGAGTATTTTCAGTCAGGCTCTTCGTGAACGATTGCAAGCGCGAAAGGTAAGAGTTCTGTTCGCGACGCGAGACCCGGCGGTGATGGGTCGCGATGGTCTCAAATTCAAATAGCGGTAATGAGAAACCATCCTCGCCAGTTCTCAATGGAGACTTGAGCCGTGGGGGTGCGCTCACCAAGCTGCTGCTCATCTTTTAAGCTGCCCTCGCTTTTGATTTTCGATGATCCGCTTCGACGATTCTTTTCTCTTCCAGAAACCGTGTGATCTTGCGAATGAGAGCGCTGCAATCCGCTAGCTCACATTCCCAGATCACGAGCCGCTGCCATCCCAATCGCCGCAACTCTGCGTGAACACGCTTGTCACGTGCGGCATTCCCTTCCAGCTTTGGTTTCCAGTAATTCAGTTTGGATTTCGGCGGACGCGAGTTCGCGCAGTTCGTATGAAGGTGCCAGAAGCAGCCGTTAACGAAGATGACCTTGCGCCTGCTCTTGAACACAATGTCCGGGCACCCCGGCAAGCGAGAATCGTGCCGGCGGTAGCGGTATCCCATCCCATGAACGAGACTCCGCACAAGCAACTCCGGTTCGGTGTCTTTGGAACGTATGAGACTCATTCGCTGACTGCGCTCAATTGGCGTCATGATATCCACGTGATTGCCTCAGGAAAGGGGTCATTGATTTTTAAATGCAAGTTCAACTCCGTTTCAAGCGTGGATAAGTCGCAAATTGCTCCTGTTGTGTGGATTTCTCGCCGAACTCACACGATTACACAGACTTGCCGCTGCTGCAATCCTCGTGCATCAACGTGGTAAATCGTCGTGGGAACTGCCTAAATTACGTGGATCGTCACCCTGAGAAGGAAATGACTTTCGTGAGGTTCAGTTGTTAACGCCCAATAGCCGCGCACCGCAAGCCAGCCTTTGAATCCACTCTAAACCGTGCTGAACGTTCTCACAGGCGGGAAACCCCGTAGGCACAGGTGCCTCCGAGTCTAGCTATATCTATAAATGATGGGAAGATTATTCTGCGTTAAGTTGATGCTGGTTGGCGTGTACTGTTTCGGGAGGCGCTGTCGCCGTCTGCTAGTAGGCACTGAAGCCGCCCGGTCGGGGGCGTAAATGCCGCAGGGGGAGGGGCAGTTGTGAACAGGCCCCCACATTGATAAGCTGCCTTTGCAGCCCGTAAAGTGAGTCCATGCCGACGAAAAAAGAGAACACCCAACGCCTGAAAAGGAACGAAGAAAAATGGACCAAAACGCTGATGGCTGCGGGTTGGACCGTTGTTCCCTCGATAATTCTTGAAAAGCAACACGCTCTCGGCCTCGATGCTGTGGACGTGAACATTCTACTTCAACTCGCTCGGCACTGGTGGACCAAGGACAACCCACCATACCCCTCAAAATCCACCATTGCCGAGTGCATGAGGGTTGATCGCAGCACAGTACGTCGTCACATTGCTCAAATGGAGAAGGATGGATTCATCAAAAGACAGTCACGTTATCACGGGCAACACGGAGGACAGGCGACGAATATCTATCGCTTCGATGGTCTCATAAAAGCGGCTACTCCGTTTGCTTACGAAGCTATTAAGACGCGCGAGGAACGGAAGAGTCAGGACACGGTTCGCCACCGGCGCAAGAAGCCCGTTACGGGCGGCACCCAGGCGCAATCTTCCGCTGCGACAGGCGAAAAATGACAGAGTTGGTGGGACTCATCGCAAAGTTCGGATTGCCGACTGTGTGCGCTGCGGCTCTGCTCTACATCCTGCTGAGGGGAGACCTTCGCTTCAGGTATCCACGACAACCGCGACGGCGCAAACAGTGATACCAGTGATACCGTTTTTCGCAGAAATGGGGCGAATTAGGGAAACTGTAGAAACTGCACCGGAAGTTGCGAATGTGCTTTACACCCGCATAAACACTCGCTAGAATCGCCATCTGTAGGATTCATCGAGAGTTGCTGGAAATGGCATTGAGCGAATCCCTCACTCTCCGCCAGTAATACGGTCAATGAGTGGAAATTCAGCCCAAGCCCGCACCAACGGATTAAGCTACAATATTAGTGATCTCAAAATGATTTGGGGGTGATGAAGTTTGGCAGAAGTTCGACTGCAAGAGGGAGAGTCGCTGGAAAACGCTCTTCGCCGGTTCAAGCGCAAAGTCCAGACCGAAGACATTATTAAGGACGTGAAGCGCCACTCCTTTTATCTGAAACCGGGCGAGAAAAAACGGGTGAAGCAAGCTCTGGCCCGCAAACGCGCCCGCAAAAAAATCCGCAAAGACTCAGAGTAGGCGGCCTGTAGGAATGAGTGTCCCAGACACTCATTCCTACCGTCCCACATACCGCGTTAATATCAATCGCCCTTCCTTCATTACTACGGCGTGACGTGTGCGTCGGGCACTGCCCGGTGAACCGCGAGTAATTCCTTCAACAAGCCGCGCAGCTTGGTCGAGTGCAGAGCGTTGGCACCATCGGATTTGGCTTCTGCGGGGTTGTCGTGCACTTCCATAAACACGCCATCTACGCCGGCTGCAACCGCGGCCCGCGATAATAACGGAATGAACTCAGGCTGCCCGCCGCTCACCGCGTGATCGTCATCGCCTGAAGCGGATGGCAATTGAACCGAGTGAGTAGCATCGAAGACCACCGGCGCAAACTTGCGCATGATGGCGAGCGAGCGCATGTCCACCACCAGATTGTTGTAGCCAAAGCTCGATCCGCGCTCGGTCACGAACACGCGATCGTTTCCCGCCGAGCGGCATTTCTCGACGATGTGTTTCATGTCCCAGGGCGAGACGAACTGGCCTTTCTTTATATTGACGGAGCGCTCGGTCATGGCGGCGGCGACTACGAGATCAGTCTGCCGGCACAGGAACGCGGGGATCTGCAAGACGTCTACGACTTCAGCGACTTTGGGAACGTCGGCGGCCTGGTGCACATCAGTGAGCACCGGCACGTGGACTTCGTCCTTCACTTTTTTCAGAATGCGAAGACCTTCAGCAAGGCCGGGACCGCGGAAACTGCGAATCGAGGTGCGATTGGCTTTGTCGTACGAGGCCTTAAAAATAAACGGAACGTTCAGCGACCGGGTCACGCCTTTGATCACTTCGGCCATGAAGAGCGCGTGCTTCTCGCTCTCAATGACGCATGGCCCGGCGATTAGAAATAAATTGCCGGAGCCGATGCTGATGCCGTCGACTTGGAAGGAAACGGTCATTGAAGGCTTCAGAGTTTCAAGGTTTCAAGGTTTCAAGGTTTCAAGGTTTCAAGGTTTCAAGGTTTCGAGTTTCAAAAGTTTCGGATGGACTTCGCGAATGACACTTGCGTTGAACCTTTGAAACCTTGAAACTCTGAAACCTTTGCAGCTGCCTATCTTCCTGCCACCTTCACCGGCCGATGAAACATTTCGAGTTCCGCCGCCTGCTTTTTGGCTTCGCGCTCGCGGCCGTGCTCGTGTGCTGCGCCGACGAATGACTTAAACAATGGATGCGGCTCGAGCGGCTTCGATTTGAACTCGGGATGGAACTGGCATCCGATGAAGTGCGGGTGGTCGGGCAATTCGATCATCTCGACGTAAGTGCCGTCGGGGGTTGAGCCGGAGATGCGCAAACCAGCGGCGGTCAGAGGCTCTTCATATTCACGATTAAATTCGTAACGATGACGGTGGCGCTCGCTGATTTCGGTCTGCCCGTAAATCTTGTGCGCCAGCGTTCCCGGCTCGATTTTGCAGGGCCACGCACCCAGCCGCATGGTTCCACCGAGTTCCTCAACTCCTCGCAGTTCGCGCAGCTTGTAAATCACGCGATGCGGGGTCGCGGGATCGAACTCGCTGGAATTCGCTTCCGCCAATCCGCAGACATCGCGCGCGAATTCAATGCAAGCGGTTTGCATTCCCAGGCAGATTCCGAAGTACGGGACTTTCTGCTCACGCGCGTAACGGATCGCCTGCAGCATGCCCTCAATACCGCGCTTGCCGAATCCGCCTGGCACCAGAATTCCGTCGAAGTCCTGCAGCTGTTCGGCGCAGGCGCGCTGTCCGGCTTCCAAACCTTCAGCTTCGATCCAGCTGACGTGCAATTTCAAATTGTGCGCCAGCGCTCCGTGCACCAGCGCCTCTTTCAGGGACTTGTAAGAATCTTCGTATTCGACGTACTTGCCAACAATCGCAATGTTCACATCGGCTTTGGGGTTGTAAACCCGGTGCACCAATTCTTCCCACTGCTTGACGTCGCGCTCTTTGGATTGCAGGTGCAGGTATTTCAAGACCAGCGTGTCTACGCCTTCGTGCGAGAAGACCAGCGGCACTTCGTAAATCGAAGCCACGTCTTTGGCGGTAATTACCGCGCCTTCTTCGACGTTGCAGAAGAGCGCAATTTTGGACTTGATGTCTTTCGAGAGGAAGCGGTCAGTGCGGCAAAGCAGAATATCGGGCTGAATCCCGATGCTGAGCAGTTCTTTCACCGAGTGCTGCGTCGGTTTGGTTTTCAACTCCTGCGCGGCGGCGATGAATGGAACCAGCGTCACATGCATGAACAGCGTGTTTTCGCGGCCCAGTTCCTGACGCATCTGGCGAATCGCTTCCATAAACGGCAAGGATTCAATGTCGCCGACGGTGCCCCCGATTTCGACAATCGCGACGTCAACTTCCTGCGCGACCTTTTTCATCGCGGCTTTAATCTCGTTGGTGACGTGAGGAATGACCTGCACGGTTTTGCCAAGATAATCGCCGCGCCGCTCTTTGGCGATGATCTGCTCGTAAATGCGGCCGGTGGTCCAGTTGTTATCGCGCGAGAGCTTGGCATGGGTGAAGCGCTCGTAGTGGCCGAGGTCGAGATCGGTTTCGGCGCCGTCGTCGGTAACAAAAACTTCGCCGTGCTGAAACGGGGACATGGTGCCGGGATCGACGTTCAGGTAGGGGTCAAACTTCATCAGGTTGACCTTGAGCCCGCGGCTCTCCAGCAGGCAGCCGATGGAGGCCGCCGCCAGTCCCTTGCCCAATGAAGACACCACACCGCCGGTTACAAAGATGTACTTTGCCGACATCGTTGCCTCGCTCTGAATTGTGTTGGAAAGTTGTGCAGGCTGGGGTGCACGATCAATTATGTCAAAAAAGCGCGCGGAGGGGAATGGAAATTTGGCCTGGGCCAGCCGAGGAACTGGGTGGCCCTTTTGGAATCAGGCTCTTACTTCCGCCACGGCCTTCGCCCTGCGCTCCGCATAGAGCGGAAATGCGTCGGCCAATTCGAACACCTCGCGGCGGATTCGGCCAAGGGTTGTGGCATCGCTGCGGTTGTTGAGGGCTTGCGCAATCCACTGCCCGACCTGTTTCATCTCGCGTTCTTTCATGCCACGGGTGGTTAAAGCGGGTGTGCCGATACGGATGCCGCTGGGCTTCATCGGAGGATTGGTGTCGAACGGGATGGCATTTTTGTTTACGGTAATTCCCGCGTCGCCGAGCGCTTTCTCTGCTTCGCTGCCGAGCATGCCTTTGCTGAAAACGTCTACCAGCATCAGGTGAGTATCGGTCCCGCCAGAAATGATGCGGAAGCCTTCGCCTGCCAAAGTTTCCGCCAAAACTTTTGCGTTGGAGACGACCTGGCGTGCGTAGTCACGGAAGGACGGCTGCAGTGCCTCGCGAAAACAAACTGCCTTGGCGGCAATGATGTGCATCAGCGGGCCACCCTGCATGCCCGGAAAAACGACTTTATCGATGGCCGCTGCGAATTCCTGCCGCGAAAGAATCATTCCTGCCCGCGGTCCGCGCAAAGTCTTGTGCGTGGTCGAGGTAACAATGTGCGCGTGTGGAACCGGAGAGGGATGCGCCCCGCCCGCGACCAATCCCGCGAAGTGAGCCATGTCAACGAGGTATAGCGCGCCGACTTTATCCGCGATCTGTCGCATGCGCGCGAAGTCGATAATTCTAGGATAGGCGCTGCCGCCCCCAATGATCAATTTCGGCTTTTCTTTTTCGGCGAGCTTTTCGAGATCGTCGTAGTCGATGGTCTCTCTGTCTTTGGTCACGCCGTAGGGAACAATCTTGTAAGTCTTGCCGGAAAAATTCAGATGATGGCCGTGGGTGAGATGGCCGCCGTGCGCCAGGTTCAATCCCAGAATCGTATCGCCAGGCTGCAGCACCGCGGAATAGGCTTCCATGTTGGCCGATGATCCCGAGTGTGACTGAACGTTCGCGTGCTCCGCGCCGAATAGCTGCTTGGCTCGGTCGCGCGCCAGATTTTCGACTACGTCCGCATACTCGCATCCGCCGTAATAACGTTTTCCCGGATAGCCCTCGGCGTATTTATTCGTAAACACCGAGCCGGCGGCCTCGAGCACGGCCTCGCTGACAAAATTTTCGGATGCGATAAGTTCCAGGCCTTCGTGCTGGCGGCGAGTTTCGTTATCGATCGCGGCGGCGATTTCAGGATCGGCTTCGTGCAGTGGCCTGTGCATGGCGGAGGTGTTCATCTTCAACATCCTAAACGTCACGGGGCGGAATCGCCAACGGCTCGGACCTATGCGGCTGTTCGGTCATCAGTTTTTTGTGAGCCTGGATCGTCATATTCATCCAAAGTGTGGCCGGGCAAAATCTCCCGCAACGCCCAATCGATCCGCTTCACGGAATTCTGTATCTCTGCCAATTGCTCGCTGTGACCGTGCAGGTATACCGAATCGACGATGACCTGCAATGCATTACGCACATGGTGATTCATCATTTCGATAGTTTTCAACTTTTCGTGCAGGTATTTTTCGCGGTTGTATTCCAGGCGATAGATCAGCAGTCCGGCGATGATGCCTCCGCAAAAGTCGTCCACAACTCGCTGCGATTCCGCCAATCCGTAGTAAACCGAGAGCTGATCGGTGAAGACCAGAAATAGCAGCACGATGAGGCCATACATAGTTGCCCTTACTGCAGGATTCAGCAGGCGCTTTGCGCGGCGGTTGTCCTTCATAACACCTCCTCTGAAGTTCAAGCTCGATGTTCGATCACGCCAAGTGCGAAGCCAACGATTAGCGGGCTGTCTTAAAAGCCCGGCCTAGAAACGACGCCAGGGCCCATCCATCCATGTATTTGTAGGGCGTTTCGCCCATCGAATAGTGGCCGCAGGGCAGGGCGGCGACTTTGTGGTCCAGGTTGTGGCGCTCAAATTCGGCAACCACCTGCTTTGAAAATTCGGGGAGAAAAGTCAGGTCATACTTTGCATAAACAATAAGCGACTTTCGCGGCCAGCGCGCGAATTCTTTGAAATAAGACATCGGGCTGACCGCCTTCCACAATTCGCGCAAGCGGTCGATATCCATTTGCGGCTCCATGCCCTGGCGTATGTGCCGCGTAGATTGGCCGTGCCAGACTACATCCGCAACATAAGTTGAAGCGTGGTTGAATGCGGCCACCTGAATTCGCGAATCGTGCGCGGCGGCGAGGAATGCGTAACACGATCCCAGGCTGGTGCCGGTGATGCCCAGGCGCTCGTAGCCCTGCTGCTGCAGCCAATCGAGGCAGCAGCGAATGTCGAGGACGGCCTGGCGGCAGGCGTCCATGGTGCGGCCGATGTTGGCGGAGACGGCGTAGTCGGCGCGGCGAATCTCGGCGGGGCGGCGAATGTCGTGATAAGGCATGCTTAGCCGCAACACCGAAATTCCCAGCCGGTTGAAGATGCGGGCCAGCGAGTTGTAATGCAGCGCGTCCGAGTTCCAATGCGGAAGAAGCACGACCGCGCTCTTTCCCTTGGCCGGAAACCAACGCGCGTTCGCCAGATTATTTTCCGGATAAGGCGTGTGCACCGGCGAAGTAAAGCGCAGGAACTCGGCATGAGTGCCGCGTACTTTATTCTCCAGCACAGGATCGGGAACTTCGCGGGTACTAAAAACCTGCACCTCGCGATTTTCGAGACGGAAGTCTGACGGCATCCGATAAGAGAAAAATTCGTCGCTCGCCGCGATGGCCCGGCGGTTGTATTCGCGAAGATAGCGTTCGCATTCCGCGTCAGTGCGCGTGGGCAAAAATCCGTTACGGCAGGGCCAGTCGCGCGTCCACTCAATGCCCCATTCCAGAGGCCGAATGACACGGTTGCTATCCACAGACGTGAGCCGGGTTTCCCAGTCATACATCCAGCGGGCGTAGAGAGAAGGCATTGATTTCAGGATAGCAAATGCGGCGGGCAGCATTCAGCAGTCAGCATTCAGTGCGCGTAAATGGACGGCGACAAAGTCGTGGGTGGGCTCGGAGTTATACTTGCGAAGCATTTCACTCAGCGCCATGCTGTTCCCTTTGACGTATGCCGACGAGTTGGCAGGTAACATTTCGTGAGTTCCTCGATGCAATGCCCGTACCGGCGTACCTTTTTGATCCTGAACGCAGGCACTTTGTCGCGGCGAATTCGAGCTTCTGCAACCTGGTTGGTTATGCCGAGCTAGAGTTGATCGCGCTGGAATTGCCTATGATTATGGCGGATGAAGGGGAAACGGCCCGCGCCAATGAAGAGATTTCCGGACGGCAAGAAGACGTCTTCCGAACCAACGACTTTGCGTTTCGCAGAAAAGACGGTACCCGCGTAAACGCCCACATCCAGTATCGCGTCATGCGTGTGGTGGATCACGGCGGAACTACCCGCCAGGTGTACTTCGCAGCTGTGATTTCGGCGGGTTGAGATCGCGCCGCTTCGAACCGAGGTGGTGGGTAGTCCTTGAGCGACGGCCGGTGGGATAAGCGCCAGAATCGCGATTGTGAGTGTAATCGCGATTTTGGAACAGTTGTCGGAGAAAAAGCCTACAATCGCCCGCGAACGAGATCAAACATAAGCATTTGCAGGGAAACGGCGGATCGCCGAAGGCCCATGCGGACATCTGCGGCCAGCTCAAGAGCTTACGCTTCCTCTATGCAACGAGCTATTTTGTTTCAAGGTACTTGGTCATGAATTCCATCATCGTACGGTAAGCATCCTTGATTTCCGTCGGGTCTCCTCCTGTGAACTCATGCTCACCCTTTTGTATCGGTAGAAAGATATAGGGCACGCCATTTTTCTTGAATTGCTCGGCCATATTTACAGATTCTTCAACAGGAACATCCGTGTCCATGGTGCCGTGAATCAACAGGGTTGGCGGATAGTCGCGCGTAACGTTTTTCGCGGGTTCGTACTGCACGATTTCCCTCGCAAGGGAATCCTGACTGAAGCCGCTTACCTCTCTCGTCCACAGGCCGTTCTGACGGTAATACATATAGATCAACTCGCCGTTCCCCTTGCGTAATCCGCTATCTGAAACGATTCTTCCATCCGTTTGCCGCATTGCCTCCTCCTGCGTCACTTTCTGCTTGGTATAGCCGGGATAAGGATTCGGTTTTGTGTACCAATCGGCATTCACCTGGCCGTAGCCATAGAGGGAAACAAGCGCTTTAGGTTTTGGCGATACCCGGTAACCCGTCAGAAGCGTCAGATACCCTCCCGCGGAACCTCCGAACACTACCATGTGGTCCGTATCAAGGTGGAACTGTCGGGCTCCTTCTCCGCCAATCCAGCGAAAGGCCGCCTCCACATCGCTAACTATCTCCGGCAGCTTCGTTTCAGGAGCCAGTCGATAATCAATCGATACCACCCCGTATCCACGCTTTGCCGCGAACTCCAAAAGGTTAAAATAAGGCAACTCCGGGTGCTGGGCCCGATAGGCATTCAAGCTGGGCGACTCAAGCGCCCGATTTCCCATAATCAGGGCTCCGCCATGCAGATGAACGATTACCGGACAGATGCGGTCGTCCTTTGGCCGATAGACATCGGCCAGTATTTCGCGGCCGTCGATCTTCTTGTACGCTACTGTAGCTTTTTTCAGGTTAGTCTGCGCCGAAACCGCTTGCGCCATCGCCAAGATAAGCGCCAAGAAAAGGCGATACATTGTAGTTTTCTCCAAGATGAACGGCCCTTCGAGCATTTGGCTGGCGGAAGTAGAGTAGTTTACCGCTTCTCCGCGCGGCTGACTTAAACAGCGATTACACTCACAACGGTGAACGATTGCTGACTGCTTCAGCAATACCTTCTGGGCACTCTCTTCGATATCGCACAGAGGATTTCGTAAGGGATGGTATGCGCCAGGTCAGCGTGTTCGCGGGCGTCTACACTAAGGCCGTCGCTTGAGCCGAGCAGAATTACTTCGTCGGCGATTTCGATTCCGGGAATTCCGGTTACGTCCACCATGGTCAGGTCCATGGAGATTCGGCCGACGATGGGAGCGTAGTGTTCGCGCACGATGACGCGTCCGCCGGATGAGAGCCCGCGGTTCAGGCCATCAGCGTAACCGACGGGAAGCATCGCGATGCGCGAGGGCGCCTTGGTGACGTATGTTCCGCCGTAGCCGAGCGCCTGTCCGGCGCGCATCTCGCGAAGAGAAAGGATGCGCGTCTTCCAGGTGAGTACCGGCTTGACCGGCAGGTTCAGAGCGCGGCCGCTCACTGCGCGGCCTGCACGTTCGAACGGCAAGTGATAACCATACAGCGCCAACCCCGGCCGCACCATCGAGTTCCAGCTTTCGTGGTGAGAGATGACTGCCGAAGTGTTGGCGGCGTGAATCAACTCAGGCTGCAGGCCGTACTCGGCGAGAGTTTTTCGCGCGGCCTCGAACGTCTTCAATTGTTCGCCGACAGAAGGCGCGTCCAACACTTCCGAAGACGCGATGTGGGTGGAGACACCTTCGATCTTCAGATGTGGCGACGACTTAAGAGCGGAACAAATGCGCGGCAGGTCTTCAGGAGCAGCGCCGAGCCGCCCCATCCCAGTGTCCACTTTCAGATGGATCGCCTGTTGAGTAACTCCGAGCCGAGCCGCCGCGCGTTCCATCAGTTCGATTTGCCCACCTTCCCAAACGGTCGGGGTCAGGCGCAGCCTCACGATTTCTTCTTCTTCGCCGCGCCAGAAGCCGGTCATCAGCAGGATTCGCGTGCCGACGCCTTCTTCACGCAGGGGGATCGCCTCATCGAGCGAGGTTACCCCCAGCCAACTCGCACCCTCCTGCTCTAAAGCCACAGCGCATTCGACTGCTCCATGGCCGTACGCGTCTGCTTTGACTACGGCACAAACCGTCACGCCGGCGCCCACATAGTCGGCAACCGTGCGGTAATTCTGCCTCAGCGTGGAAAGAGAAACTTCCGCCCACGTTGGGCGCGTAGCGGCGCGTTTCGCGATTTCAGTGGTGGCCACTCTCGCGATTATAGTGGGCGCATGCCAAAGCAGCAGGTTACCGCTGTGCTACTCCGCGTCAGCGCTGGAGCACAAAATTCACCGTGATCTCAGTTTCGACCTCGATGGGTTCGTGGTTGAGATAGTAAGGTCGGTAGCGCCACTGCCGCACCGCCGCTAACGCCGCCTGTACCAACAAGGTTTGCCCACTCTCGGCTACCGCACGAGTGATCACGCCGTCCCGGCTTATGTAAGCCTTCACAATTACGGTTCCCTCGATGTGAAGCTGCTTGGCGATCGCGGGATATTGCGGTTCGACCTTGTGGATCAAATTTCCTTCCATCATCACGGAAGTGCGCGGCGGATGCGGAGGTGCTGCGAAAGTTGGCAGCGGCCGGGCGTAGTCACTTGCGATGAATTGGTCGATCCCGGGTTGATACCGATCTCCGGCGATATTGATACCCGGCGGCTGCACCGGACCAGGGTCGCCGGTAGTGGGAGTCGTGTGCGGCGAAATCAAAGCGTGACGGTTAACGACGAAGGGATGAATGGTTGGGCCGCCGGCGTGGCCAACGCTTGTCTGTTGTCGCGCTGGCGCCTCGAACGTCGCCACCGGAGGAAGCAGCGTTCGCATTAGGGGCGGCAAAGAATCCATGTGGAACAACGGATAAACCAACGCGACCCCAACCAGCGCTGCCTGCAAACTGAATGAAGCCATCGCCGTCCAGCGGCGAACCGGACTGCCCTGGGACACTGCAAGATCGGAAAACATGGCGTCTTCTCCCACGCACAAATTCGCGACGATTGTCGCTAGAGGTAAAGACACCGGAAGCATCTGCATCAGGCCGTCGCCGCAGCACTCACGCAAAAAATAAAGACCGCGATTTCTCGCGGCCTTCAGGAACTAAAACTATGCAGTAGGTGTCGAGGTTATTTCGGCGGAGTCGCGCTCTGAGATTTGGGAGCGGTTGAGCCGGGCGTCTTAGACGCCGGAGTTCTGGTGCCGGTACCCAAACCGTTGCTGCCCGCTGGCCGCGAAGTGGCCCCGCTCGACCTCGGCGGCGCTGCTACGCCAGACTGGACGTTGTAAGCATCGACGATCGGCTTGGTGATATCGACGGATGGCGAAGCCCACACGACTTGCCCCTGAGGCCAGGGATTCGAAGTGTCGATGATCACGCCGAGCCCGTTTTCATTGGCGTATTTCAGAATGATCGGCGCCATTTTTTGCAGGATGCGCTGCCCAATCTCATTCTGCTGGTTCTGAAAATCTTCGCGAGCGTCCTGGGCCTCACGATCCAGGGCCTTCTGTTTCTGCTCGACCTGCCGCTGCAGGTCAGCTTTCGACTCGTCGTTGAGGCTGGCGCCCTGAGTGGTCAATTTCTTTTTCAGCGCGTCAATCTCGTCATTCTTGCCTTTCAGTTCAGTGCTCTTGGGCTCGAACTTCTTTTGCAGCGAATCCATATCGCGCTGGCCTTCGTTGCTGGCAAAGATGGCGCCTTCAATGTTGATAGCTGCGAGCTTCGACCCGCCGGCGCCTGAGACCGATGCCGGGGGATCGTTGGCTGTGCCGGGCGCGGCAGGCAGCGCGGAAGAAGAAGAGGTGCCGGCGGCCTGGGCCATTGCCATCGCCGAGGTCAAGACAACCGCGGCTGCGAGAGAATACATAAACTTGAGTTTCATGGGATTTACTCTGACTCCTTGGAATACTGCTTGTTTTTTGGAACTCGATGTTTCTGAATTTTCAAAATGAATTTACCGGGAACGTGCTTGCGCCACACTCGCGCATTTTCCTGCAAACATCAGTAAGGCTCTCGCCGATCTTCGGTTTTTCAGCTCGGATCTTCGACTCGCATCCAAATTGCGGGCGCTTTTTGCTGCGCACGACCGGCCGCTCTGGTGTGGATGCCTCATTATAGAAACACTCAATCCCCAGCGTCAAACCTGGAAATTGTAAAACTTAGAACGTGGTCCCAACCGTAAATCGAAACGTTTTTCGCGGCTCGCGCAGCTGATAACGCGTCGCGTAAGTATCCCGTGACAGCAAGTACGTGTACTGGCCGGCATCGGTGTTCGGGAACATGCTTCGCAGCACCTGAGAGGGAGATTGTGCCACGTCATCCAAGCGTACCGGATTGTACGCCCAGTAGATTCGGAAGGGCGCGTTTACCACCGGCAAGAAGACCTGCAGTTCAAGCCCAGTCGACATGCGCGGCTGCCAGTTGGCGCTGCTCAGCACTGCCAGGTTTTGACTGAACCCTTTCCCACCGTTAAGTTGAGCGAATGTTTGCGCTCCCACACAGTTGAACGAAATCGGGTCTTCCGCAGGGCAACCAAACTGGGTCTGGTTCAAGGTTGCGAACTGCTGGTCGTTAATTCGCAACTGCGACTGGCGCAGGATCGGATCCACGCCGAAGTCAACAAACGGCGCAATCGCCACTGGGCCCGCGATGGTGATGCGGTACTCAGCATTGGTAACCAGACTCAAATCACCGCCCGGGAAGGTAATTTGTTGAAAGGGGACCTGGATCGTGTAAGGCCCGCGAGCTAGGTTGCCCGGGTCCTTAGGAACAATCGAGCCATCCGGATTTCTCAAATCAACCGTCGTGGCCGTCGGGATGAAAGCCACTGGCGAAACCGAGCGGATATCGAAGCCGCGCAAATCGTTCTCCCCACCCATATAGAAGCGCTGGAATGGCGGCGCCACCAGCCCGCCGTAGCCGGTCATAAATGAAGCCTGAGCATGCAGGCCAATGGCATTGCGTCGCTTCTGCACCGGAATGTAATGCTTCCATTCCGCAATCGGACGAATGCTTCGCACTGTGCCGCCCAACCCTGAAATTTCAGCTCCCACAAAATATTCCGTTCCGGAATGCGGGTAGAGGGCGGCGTCCAATTTGTTCATTGTGTAATTAAATAAAATCTTGCTGGTGATAATGCCGTTCAACGCGTTCGGACCGCTGAGCCCGCTGAAATCGAGATAATTGAAGAGTTGTTTGGAGGCCGTGGTGGTGGCGACCAGCGAGGAAACGTCGAACGAGTAAGTGGCGCCAATTCGCTTAAACGAACGATGGATTGGATGTGAAGCCGTCAGCGTGAATCCCTGACTGGATTGCGTGTAGTTTTGCAGGCTCTGCAGTTCGGCCTGAGAAAGAGCCAGTGACTGACCTGTGAGCAGCGCGGTTTGCCGTGCCTGGTCGTAAATGAGCTTCTGCCCATACACCGTGAACCCGGCGGTAATTTGCCGATCCAGGAAGTAAGGCTCGGTAAACCCAAACATAATATTGCGCTGCAAAGTTCCGACGTTCGCCTGGACGGTCAGAGTCTCGCCTAGACCAAGAAAGTTGTTGGTTGTGTAACTAAGCCCAACAAACGATCCCGCCAGTCCGCTTACGCCGCCGGAAAGCCCGATCTGATTCTTGCCTTTTTCGTGGACTTTCAACGTGAGGTCGACCAGGCCTTCTTTTTCGTCCAGATGGCGCTCGGTCACGTTGGGGTCGTCAGGTTTCAGTTGCTCGAAAAATCCCAGCTGGTTCAGGCGCTGCAAGCTTATCTTCCACAGCTGCTCGTTATAGACCTGACCTTCTTCGAGCACCAGTTCGCGGCGTATGACTTTGTCGCGAGTAGTGGTGTTGCCCTGGAATTCAATGCGGCGCACCGAAAATTGCTTGCCCTCATCGACGTCGATATCGAAGTAAACCAGCTTCTTGTCTTCGTCGATGCGCGGTGTTGGGACCGAAGTGAAGTTGATATATCCCTGGGTGCCGTAGGCGTTCTTCAGGTTTTCCAGGCCCTTGGCGATCTTTTCCCGGTTGAAAATATCGCCGTCCTTGATGGCGAAAAGTGATCGCAAGGCCGCCGTGTTGGTGATGGCCTTGTTCCCTTTGAAAGTGATCCCGCCCAGTTTGTAACGCTCACCTTCGTCAATCGGAATGGTGATATCCATGGCCTTGCCCGGCCCCGGGTGGATCAGGAACACATGGAATTTTGCGTGACCGGTATCGCGAATTTTGGTTTGGGGGTCGCCGACGTTGCCTTTGAAGAACCCGCGATTTTGCAGGGCCTCGCGCACCAACTCCATGTCATCATCGAGCTTGGTGGCGTCGTAAGTCTTGGCAAAAAGATTTTCCAGGAAGATGGAGTGGGGCACCCCGATGGGCTTCAGGAAGTGCATGGCTTGCCGCAGGTCCCGGCTCTTCACTTCCTTGTTGCCGACAAACTTGATACGGCCAACTTTCACCTTCGGCCCTTCGCGCACAACGAACGTGAGCCCTACGGATGCGGGCGGAACCGGCCTGACTTCAGTGCGGATGGTGGCGAACTGGTGGCCATGTTCAGCTTCCAGATTTCTTATTACGACTTCCGCCTTCTTGACTTTGGTGGGATCGTACTGCGACTCCGGTGAGAGCGTAACCTTGTCCTGCTTGAATCGGTCAAGAATGTCGCTTTTGGAGATCGCGTTAATTCCGACGTAATTGATCTCCCGTACACGCGGTTTCTCTTTGACGTAAATATGCAGGATCCAACCTTTGGGAGTGGCCTCGCGCTCGAAGCGAATGTCCTCGAAATAGCCGGTGTTCCACAGCGAGTTGAAGTCGCGCTCGATGGCCGCCTGATCGTAGACATCGCCCGGACGGGTGAAAATGTGGGCGCGGACGGTCTCTGCCGGTACTGCGCGGTTCCCGTGGACCTCAATGGCGCTGATCACGTCCGGCTGCTGTTGGGCAAATAGCGCAGGCGTCAGCGCACACATGATGAGGACAGCTAACCCGGTTTGGCCAGAAAGGAATCTCAAGCAAATCTTTCGGAATGAAAAACATGCATGTCCGGACACAGCTTCTTCCGGACGCCGGCAGCCACTCCTCCCCGAAGTCGCAGGGCTATCCTGATGAATGCGGAAAATCGGCACTTACCTCAAATCACTGGAGTTGATGGAAAACCGCAATTATACGGTAGAGCTGTGGAGAGCGTCCAAGATCAGTCCGTTCATCTTATCTCACTCTAGCCTGTGCCGCCTTGAGCGATATCCGGTGAACCTCGAAAAAGCTCCACCTCAACCAAGACGGAATAAAACGTGGCAGAGTTGCCCAAGTCAGTGAGTTTTTCCGAAGTTAGCACATTTATATTCAGATTGCCGGGTGTAAGTTTTGCCCAGTTCAGTTTCGCCGCGACTACTCCCGCAGAAACTTTGCCGTCGACCCGAGCTTTCAACTGAATTTCGCCGCGACTGTTGAACACGCGTACCGGGTCGCCGTTGCGGATGCCGCGGCTCTCCGCATCCTTCCGGCTGATCTCCAGCAGTCCGGTTTCTTCCATCGACTGCACACTGGGCAGATTCGAAAACGTGGAGTTGAGAAAATTGTCTGCCTTACGGGCCAGCAGTTCGAGCGGGAACGCTTTCGCCGAAGCGGTGTGCCGTGACTCCACCGGAGCAACAAATGCGGCCACTGGGTCGAGCCCTTGGGCTTTGAGACGTTCATTGTAGAGTTCGGCCTTGCCGCTGGGCGTTCTGAAGTTTCCCTCCGCCCAGGGCAAGAACGGCTTCGGCGGAGCGCCATTGCCCTCAAAATTCAGCCGAATGTGTCCTTCCTTCTCCAACCGCTGACGAGTCAACCCCTTCAGCCATGGATTTGCAGCGTTCAGCGCCTGGTCGATCATGTCATCGACTGAATCTCGGAAGCATTCGTCTTCAAAACCCATGCGTTCGGCCAATGCCCGAAACAAATCCATATTCGAACGGCAATCGCCCAGCGGCTCCAGGGCTTGATTTGAAATCTGCAAATAATAGTGACCATAGGCGGTCTGCAGGTCCTTGTGCTCAAAGAACGTCGTCGCCGGGAGCACGATGTCGGCATAGTCCGTTGTATCGGTGAAAAATTGCTCGTGCACGACGGTGAACAGGTCAGGCCGCATCAGGCCGCGAATCACATCGTTATGGTTTGGGCAAATGGCTGCGGGATTGGAGTTGTAAACGAAGAGCGCCTTCACCGGCGGATTATCAGTGTAATTAAGCTGCTTGCCCAGTTCGGCCATGTTCAGAATTCGCGCCGGTCGGCCAAGCGATTTCTGCATCAGCTCCGGACGCTCCAGGGCGTCGTCGTTCATTTTGTGGGCGCCGCTGGTCGAAAGCTGGAAGCCGCCGCCGATCTCTTTCCAGGAGCCAGTGACGATCGGCAACATTGAGATAACACGCGCCGCAGTTCCTCCATTTTCCGAGCGCTGCACTCCGTAGTTCATCCGTATCACTGCCGGACGGACGGTCGCGTACTCGTGGGCCAGCTTGCGAATATCGGCAGCCGAAATTCCCGTCCAACCTGCGACTTTTTCCGGAGGATAGTCCTGCACCTTTGCCCGAAGATCGTCGAATCCGAGCGCGTACTGCGACACGTAATCGGCGTCGTGCAGATTCTCGTTGATGATGACGTGCATCATCGCCAGCGCCAACGCCACGTCCGTGCCGGGATTGATCGGCAAATGCCAATCTGCGCAAGCGGCCGTCCGGGTGCGGTAAGGGTCGATCACGACTAACTTCGCGCCGTCGCGCCTCGCCTCTTCAATAAAGGGCCACAGATGAACGTTGGTTCCGTGAATGTTCGCGGCCCACGCGATGATGTACCGGGAATGGCGGAACTGCTCGGGATCGCTGCCGATATTTACACCGTAAACCGATTTCACTCCGGCAGCGCCGGCTTCGGCACAGATGTTTCGGTGCAGCTGCGACGCGCCCAGCCGGTGAAAGAACCGGCGGTCCATGGACGCGTAGCCCAGCTTACCCAGAGTGCCTCCGTATGAAAAAGGGAGGATCGCCTCGCTGCCAAACTCCGCCGCAATCCTCTTCAGCCGCCTGGTGATTTCATCGAGCGCTTCGTCCCATGTGATGCGTTCAAAATCCTGAAGTGATTTTGAGGGAACGGACGTCCCCGCCCGCCCAGGCTGTGTGGAGCGGACACTCTTGTCCGCGAAACCTTTGGGCGCGATCCGCCTCAAGGGATACAACACCCGATCCGGTGAATAAACCCGGTCCAGATATTTTGTGACCTTGGCGCACAGAAATCCCCTCGTCACTGGGTGAGCCGGATCGCCCTGAATTTTGACCGCACGCCCATCTTCCACGGTAATTAAAACCCCGCACGCGTCCGGGCAATCATGTGGGCACGCGGCATGAACAACCTGCTTCATAAACTCCGATTATATGGCGCGGGGAGTAACTGATTCATCATTGCGGAAAGCTGACGGCTGAAGGCTGACGGCTGAAGGCTGACGGCTGATCGCCTACGAAGGCATCTTCATTCCCGCCAGCCTGCGCATCATGTTGCCCTTGCCCATCTGTTTGAACATCTTGCGCATCTGGGCATATTGACGAAGAAGGTTGTTTACTTCCTGCACGGTCCGACCTGATCCGCGGGCAATGCGTTTGCGCCGGCTGCCGTTGATGACGTCGTGATGCGTGCGCTCGTAAGCGGTCATCGAGTTGATAATCGCCTCAACGTGATTGATCTGCTTCTCGTCGATCTTGTCGGCATGTTTTTGCAGTCCGGCGAACGGCCCGATGCTGGGAAGCATGCCCATCAAGCTCTGCATCGATCCCATCTTGCGAACTTGCCGCAGCTGATCGCGAAAATCTTCCAGCGAAAATCCATCGCCGGAAAGCGCGCGGGCGGCGATGTCCTGAGCTTTCTTTTTATCTACCGTCTGCTCGGCGCGCTCGATCAGCGAAAGAATGTCACCCATGCCGAGAATGCGCGACACGATGCGGTCAGGGTGGAATGGCTCGAGCGCGTCGTACTTCTCACCGACGCCAATAAACTTGATCGGCGACCCCGTGACTTGGCGAATCGAAAGCGCCGCGCCACCGCGAGCGTCGCCGTCCATCTTAGTGAGCACCACGCCGGTGAGCGAAAGCTTTTTGTGGAACTCGTCGGCTGAACGGACCGCGTCTTGTCCGGTCATGGCGTCAGCGACGAATAGAATTTCGGATGGATTGAGCATGCGCTTGAGCAACTGCATCTCGTCCATCAGCTGGTCGTCGATGTGTAAACGGCCCGCAGTGTCCACAATCAACACGTCGCAGCCGGAGTTGATGGCCTCGCGCCGCGCTTCTTTTGCAAGCCGCTCCACGGTCGCAGTGTTAGCTTCTCCAACCTCGCCTTCATAAATCTGTGCCTTGATTGCCTGTGCCACAACTTTCAACTGCTCACGAGCCGCGGGACGATATACGTCCACCGAAACCAGCAGGGGGCGATGCCCGCCATTCTTAAACCAGTGGGCCAGCTTACCCGAAGTTGTTGTTTTACCGGAACCCTGCAGGCCGGCCATAAGCACGACCGTAGGCGGTTGCGAAGCGAACTTCACTCGCGCCGTGTCTTTACCCAGAATTTCGATCAGCTCGTCGCGGACAATTTTGATGACCTGCTCGCCCGGCGACAGTGAAGTCGAGACCTGCTGGCCAACCGCCTTGGCCTGCACCTGGTCGATGAACTGTTTTACAACTTTGAAATTGACGTCGGCCTCAAGCAGCGCCAGCCGCAGCTCGCGCAGGGTCTCCTGCATATTCTCTTCATTGAGAACTGCCTGCCCGCGCAGCGACTTGAAAGTCCGTTGAAGCCGTTCCTGAAGGTTCTCGAACATAGAAGCATTATTTTAA
This sequence comes from uncultured Acidobacteriota bacterium, assembly GCA_963702345.1. Taxonomy (GTDB): domain Bacteria; phylum Acidobacteriota; class Terriglobia; order Terriglobales; family Acidobacteriaceae; genus Gp1-AA145. The sequence continues at coordinate 600,392 of CAVPCD010000006.1, forward strand.
CAGCGAGATCGGACGGAACTCCTGAACTCGCCAGCACCTCAAAACGGCAATGGCTCCAGAGAATCCGGAGCCATCAAAAACGCGTGGTGTAGCGCACTCTGTTCACTATCAGTATTCGAGAGAGTGTAAGCGGGTGTCAAGTTACTGCGGGGGAAGTTCGGATGTACATATCAGTCCTCGAATGCTGCCGCTGGCAATCCCGTTATCCGCAGGCCCGAATGGCCCTTGTGGCGGATGTTCAAGCCGATCAGCACGGCGGTGATTTGCTCAACGATGCGCGCGTTCTCAAGTCTTCCGCCATCCAGGGCGCGAACTCCGGGAATTTTTCGCGCCAATTCGCGAACGCGCTTTCCCGCATTCTTATCATCGCTGCACACGATCACGTCGCAGTCGACGGGACCGTCTTGTTTGAGAAGGTCGGCGGCCAGATTGTGAAACGCGGCGACCACTATCACGCCTTCGGGCACAAGTTCAGCTGCCTGCTGCGCCGCGGACCCTTGCCAAACGCCAAGGGTGCGCGTGGGTCTTCCTCCGACGCTAGCCGCCAGAGGGACAGTGGTGTCGATCAGTATTTGGCCGGCGCGCAGGGACGGCTTGATGTGCTTCAAGGTCTCTGCGTGGGCTTCAAAGGGAACGGTGAGGACAACGATCTCCGTATCGCTGCATGCGAAGCGATTCTCAGTACCGGCTATCTTTTTACCGGCGCCGACCTTTTCAGACAGTTTGCCAGCAGTTTCCAACGCGCGTTGCGCATCACGCGAACCGATGACGATGGTTTCGCCTGCTCGCGCCCAGCGCAGCGCCAGCCCCGAACCTTCCGGCCCGGTACCTCCAACAATCGCGATGGTCACGCGAACTCCGGCTCCAGCAGCGGCTCAGCGGGATAACTCTCGAAAATCTCTTTAATTTGAATTCGCGAGTAGACAGTGTTCCGTTCCGCGGGAATTCGGCCGATCTGCCGGATCAGCAATTGAAATTCTTCTGGGCTAGTGTACTGGCCAGCGGTCGCGCCGGCTTCGCGCGAAATGTTTTCTTCCATCAATGTCCCGCCGTAATCGTTGGCGCCAGCCTGCAGGCACAGTTGCGACAGCTTGCTGTTCAGCTTTACCCATGAAACCTGAATGTTGTTGATTGACCCCGCCAAGACGAACCGGGCTAGGGCATGAATCTTGAGGTGCTCCGCGAGCGTGGGTCCGGAACGCGAAAGGCCTTGATGGAAAAGCAAAGTGTTGTTGTGGATGAATCCCAGCGGCACAAATTCGGTGAAGCCGCCGGTCTGGTCTTGAATCTCGCGCAGAAGCAGAAGCTGATTCACCCAATGCTCTGGCGTCTCAATGTGCCCGTACATCAATGTTGACGTGGTGCGAATGCCGCAAGTGTGCGCGGTGGTGACGACCTCTTTCCACTGTGCTGTGGAAAGTTTGTTGCGCGAGAGCACGTGTCGGACTTCGTCATCGAGAATCTCGGCAGCAGTTCCCGGCAGCGTGCCAAGGCCGTTGTCGCGCAACATCGTCAAATAATCGCGCAGATTCATGCCAGTGAGCTCAATGCCGAACATAATTTCCATAGGAGAGAAGGCGTGGATGTGCATGCCGGGGACAGCCGCCTTTACCGCCCGAAGGATGTCGCGATAATAAAGAGGTGGCAGCCCGCGGGGCAGCCCGCCTTGAATGCACACTTCGCGTGCGCCCAGTTCCCAAGCCTGTACGGCCTTTTCGGCAACTTGCCGCGGATCGAGAAAATAGGTGTCGGATTCACGCGGCCCACGGCTAAAAGCGCAAAACTTGCAACCGACAAAACATATGTTGGTGAAATTAATATTGCGATTGACCACGTAAGTGACGATGTTTCCCGCGAGCTCGTTGCGCAGAAGATCAGCGGCGACCAGCAAGCCGAGAAGGTCATCTCCCTCGGCATTCGCCAGAAGCGAACATTCTTCGCGAGCAAGAACTGACCCGTCTTGCGATTCGAGCACGCGCCCGATGGCGGTGCGGAATTCCCGCTCCATCTTGGGCGCGACGTCCAGCCAGTCCAGTTGAGGAAAATTCTTTAATTCGGCATTAGTGCAGGTCCGCATCGGGCACTCTCTTTCTAATCAGCCTCAACGGAACAAATCGTTCTTTGCCGGCCTTATCAACTCCCGTGCGCTACCGCGGGAACGCTGGAAAGCGAAGCCGCGCACGATACAAAAAGGTGTCTGCTTAAGCTTGCCGCATACCAGGCCGGCCGCGCAAGCGACTTCGTCGGCGACGGCTTCGTAGCTGGCGTGAAGAGGATATCCGTGGGGGTCACGCCGCCCGCGGTAATCGACAATAGATTTCATTCCCGCCACGCCGATGGCGACTTCAGTTAGGCCTTCGCGCCAGGGACGGCCGAACGAATCAGAGATGATGACGGCGATATCTGTTTGGAAACGCCTCTTGAGCCGCGATCGCAAAGTCGCAGCGGAGCGGTCCGGATCTTTTGGCAGCAGCACCGCGCTTTCGCCGCCATCGACATTTGAAACATCTACTCCGCTATTTGCGCAGACGAAGCCATGCTGCGTCTCCGTAATCAGCACACCTTTCTTTCTGCGCACCACACGCTTGCTCTCGGAAAGCGCCAGCTCGATTACTCTGGCGTCGGTCCCGGTGCGACGCGACCACGCCTTGGCCGACAGCGATGGTTTTACGGCGTCGAGCTGCACGACCTGGCCTTCAGCCTTAGAAACGATCTTGTGCTTCACTACCACAATGTCGCCCGATTGCACTTTGACCTTCTGATGCTTTAGCGCCGCCGCAAGTTTCTCAGCAAGATCATCGCCGGGCAGGATCTCACCTGGAAGCGGGACCGGGATGACTCGAATCTCGCAACTTGGAGTCATCAGGATTTCGTCGCAAAACTCTTCTCGTCTTTGGGATTGCCCGCGGATTGCCCCTTTTCGCCGAATCCCAATTTGCGAGCCAATACTTGCGAGCGTTTCTCTCCGGGGGCGTGAGCAAGTTCGCGTAAATCTTCCGGAGTATCGATGTCCAGACCGATTCCCGGTAGCGAGAGTACGACGCAGGCTTTGTCAGTTGCGATGGCAGCCGCCAGATGTGGCATGAAGCTGTCGTTGCCGAAGCGTAGCGGAAACAATGACGCCGGGCGGCGCAGCACTGCATTCGTTCCCCGCTTATCCGTAGACGGCACCAGCACCGAGCCAGTCTTTGGACTCGCCTCGTAGATTGCTCGCAGGTCTGTGATCTCGATCAGCGGAATATCGCCGGGAATCACCAATGTGCTTTTAATTCCGCGCGCCTCGCAAACTCGCGTCACCATTTCGATGGCATCCGTTTCGCTTACATTTGCTTCATCGCGAATGACTTCGAACCCATAGCCGCGTGCGAGCTCCAGAGCAAAGGGATCGCTGGTAGCGAGCGCAACATCGTCGCCGGCAAACGCGACAATCGCGGACACGACGTCCGAAAGCATGGTCTGCGCAAGTTGGGTGCGCGCTGGCTGATCGAGCACCGCGGCGAGCCGCTGTTTGGCGTTCGCCAGATTTTTTACCGGCAAAAGAATCATGAAATCTCCGCGGCTGATTCGGTCAAAACTTCCGGACAAGCCAGGGTTAGAGCTGTACGCGCGATTCGACTTTTATCCTCGGAATCGCGCATGAGGATGTTTGTGCCGTGGACCTGAAGGCGATCGCTGGTGAGTGACTTAGCGGCCGCCGCATCCGAATCGTCCGCGATCAAAATGTCGAGAAAATCTTCATAGGCTTTCGCGACTCCGGCGATGGAAACCTGCAACCGCTGCGCAGTCATCAAGTTTGCCGCGGGTCCGGTCACAGCTGCGTTGCCAATGATCGGGCTGACCGCGACCACTTTTGCCTCAGTTATTTGCAGAGCTTCGCGAATTCCTGGAACCGCTAAAATCGGCCCGATGCTGGTAACCGGATTGCTGGGCGCAACCAGCACTGCCTGTGCCGAAGCGATGGCTTCGACTACTCCCGGAGCTGGCTCGGCCTCCGAGGCCCCCGCAAAGCGAACCGCGTTGACGGGATCCTGGTACCAGCGCTTCACAAAATATTCTTCAAAGCCGAGATCGCCTGCCGGAGTATCGATCCGGGTTTCGACTCGCATGTCGCTCATGGGTAGAATGCGCGAACGCAAACCCAGCTTGTTCGCAATATAAGCGGTCGCAGCAGAAAGAGTCTGCCCTTTGGATAGTAATTGCGTGCGCAGCAGATGGGTGGCCAAGTCGCGATCGCCTACGCTGAACCAGGCTTCTTCGCCGAGCTCTTTCATCGTTTGCAGGCAATGAAAGGTATCGCCGCGCACTCCCCAACCGCGCTCGCTGCTCAACAGGTCCGACAGCACGTAAATGATCGAATCGATGTCCGGCGAAACATAGAGACCCCACCAAACGTGGTCGTCGCCGGTGTTCACGATAATGGTGAGCTCTTCGGCGGGAATCACGCGCCTCAGGCCGTCCACAAACTTGGCTCCGCCCGTTCCGCCAGTCAGGACGACGATCATGCGGCTCTCCGCGCGTAGTGCTCGTCGTCGGCAATTTGCGTCAGCTTTCGCGCAAGCAGTTCGCTTTTTGCGGCTGCTCGCTCCATAAATTCTGGATAAACCGGCAAACGCTGCCGCAACTGAAAGCCCTCCGCATGAGTTCTCCGCTCTAGTTCCTTCAGGTGCGGCCACGGCCTTTCGGGATTTATGAAGTCGGGAGTCAGCGGCGAAACTCCGCCCCAGTCGTTGATTCCGGCGTCCAGCAGCTGTTCGTAATCGGGATCGGAGAGATTGGGCGGGGCTTGGATATTTACTTCCGGCATCAGCAAACGGGCGACGGCAATCGTTCGCAGCATCTCGCCGCGACTCGGTTCTGGCCAGTTCGCCATCGGGATTTCAGGCTTCGCGCGAAAATTCTGAATGATTACTTCCTGAATGTGTCCATAACGCTGATGCAGGTCGCGAATGGCGATCAACGCATCGACGCGGTCTTCCGGCGATTCGCCGATGCCGATCAATATTCCGGTGGTGAAAGGGACACCCTGCTTGCCGGCTTCTTCGATAGTCCGCAAGCGCTTGGCGGGAAGTTTGTCGGGCGCATTATCGTGAGCAGCGCCTGGGGCCAGCAGTGCGTCGTTTGTTGTCTCGAGCATCAGGCCCATGCTCGGCGAGACCGCAGAAAGGCGAGCGACCCATTCGGTGCTCATCAAGCCGGGATTCGGATGCGGCAACAGATTTGTTTCGCGGAGAACCAACTCGCACATGGCTTCGAGATAATGCAGCGTCGAGCGATATCCGAGGTTGCGCAGCGTCTCACGCATCTCGGGGAAAATCAACTCCGGTTTATCTCCCAACGAGAAAAGCGCTTCGGTGCAGCCAAGTTTTTCGCCTTCACGCGCCACGCGGAGGACTTCTTCGGGCGTCATCGTATGGGCGCCGGGCTGGCCGGGGTCACGGCGGAATGTGCAATAGCCGCAATAGTCGCGGCAAAGATTGGTCAGGGGAATGAAAACTTTTCGCGAGTAGGTAATTACGCCCGGCTTGAAGCGATCACGCGCGGATCGGGCACGGGCCAGAAGATCAGGCAATTCAGTTTCCGATGAACGGATCCAGTGATAGGCCTTTTCCCGCGAGATTCGCTCATAACGACCGAAAGAAACGGGGCTGTCGTCGCTTTGGGTTTCGCTAAGCATTTCGATGTCCGGATCGCTTGGTCGGATTGGACGCTGGTTGCCGCCAATGGTGCCCGACGTCAAGAATCATAGCGGAACAGCCCTTGCGCCGGAAATCCAACGTTCGTGGTACAAATCTCATTCAAGCCATGAGTACCACCCAGGAAGAATTTCGCCGCGCCATGGGGTGCTTTGCTACCGGCGTCACAGTCATCACCGTCGACGACTACGGCAAAGTAGAAGGTATGACGGCGAATGCGTTTACATCGGTTTCGCTCGATCCGATTCTGGTGCTGGTCTGCGTCAGTCACAAGGCCCGAACTCACGCCCACATTCATGCGCGAAAAAGGTTCGGGATCAACGTGCTCTCCGAACATCAGCGGAAGATTTCAGAGCACTACGCCTTGGTTGATCGCGATCCGGCGGTCGCCGAGCAGGAGGCGGGAGCGAAATTCGACCGAACGCAACACGGCACACCGGTATTACATGGAGCTTTGGCGTACCTGGAATGCCGCCTACAAACTACGCACGAAGCGGGCGATCACACCATCTTTATTGCGGAGGTGGAAGACGTCGTGGTGCACCAAGGCAAGCCTCTTCTTTATTTCCAAGGCGCCTACCATCCGCTGGGGCCGGAGCAGAAGTAGGCGGGATAATCTAACCCACGGACTCTCTGTGGCCTTTCTCTGTGGACCTCTGTGTTCTCTGTGGTTAAAGATTTTCAAACCCCTCACCACAGAGGGCACATAGTTTCACAGAGGAGAAACACAGAGGAGCAATTCTTACTCCAGCACTCCGTCTTCCGCCTTTTCGATTTTCCACTTTGAGGCTGCGCGCAGAAACTCGACGATGATCGGATGCGGCTTGCCTGGTTTCGACGAGAGCTGCGGCTGAAACAATGTTGCAATGAAGAACTTGTGTTTCGGCGCTTCGATGGCGCGGATCTCGCCGTTCTCCCCGCGGGCCGCTATGGCGAATCCGGCCTCAATGATTGCGCCTTCAAAATCGGGATTCACTTCGTAGTTGCAGAAGAATTCTTCCGTCACTACGTCTTTTTTATAGAAACCCTCGAGATATGATCCCGGCCGGATGCGAATCTCAGGGACTTTACCGGAAAGTTTCGGGGCGTTCTCCGGGCGGTTGGGAAGCGCGCAGGCGACCGGAGAAATTACGATGTTCTTCGAATTCGGATTATTCTCAGCCGAATCGGCGTCCTTCATGCCCAGTACGTTGCGCGCACACTCTACCAGAGTGTATTGAAAGCCCCCTCATGTCCCGACGAAGGGCCAGTCGCGCCGGCGGGCAAATTCAATTCCGCGCAGCATTCCATCGAAGCTTTTATAAGGGCTTCCGGGCCCAGCCCATAGCCCGTCGAAGGCCTCTAAGTTCTTTTCAAGCTCAGAAGTAAGCAGCGAATCGGTCGCGAGCCATCGTACTTCGGCGCTGATTTTCAGTTTTTCAGCCGCATGCTTGATCGACTGCTCAACGGCAGGAAGATTGGGAGACGCGGGATCATAATCCCCGAGAATGCCGATCTGTAGCGGATCTGCCACGCCCTATTAAAACAGTTCGCCCTCGCAGAACGAAGTTTTATTTTCCCGCTCCGAACGACATAGCCACATCCGCCTTGTCCGCTTCATCCACTTTCATCATGGTGCGCGCAGTTAGCCGCATGAATGCCGCCACAAAGGTGTCCGGGACCTGCTGGATGCGAATATTAAATGTATTTACTGAGTCGTTGTAGAACTCGCGGCGGTCGGCGATCTGATTTTCCAGCGACGAGATCCTCTGCTCCAGCATCTGGAAGTTGCTGTTGGCTTTGAGGTCGGGATAATTTTCCGCCACTGCAAAAAATCCCCGTAGGGCTGAAGTCATGCTCTGGTCGGCCTGCGCCTTCTGGTCGAAGGTCACCGCCTGCTGATACTGGTTGCGGGCCTGCGTGACTTTCATCATTGTGTCGCGCTCGAAGTCGGCGTAGCCCTTGGTGACATCGAGCAACTTGCTCAGCTCGTCGTGCCGCTGTTTCAGCATGACATCGATGTTGGCCCAGGCTTTGTCGATATCATTCTTGATCGCGACCAGGCCGTTGTAAATCGTCGTCAGATAAATAGCCACTCCGGCGATCGCAAACAGAAAGCCAAGCAGGATTACGGTGCTCATATTTCCCCCAAGCGCGGTCAGAATTTACAGCCAGTTAAAGTGTGCAAGCAAAATGTAAACACAAACAAGTGTTAGGGCTGGCCCTCCCCAAATCATCAGCGCGGACTTCCAGCCCAGGGTCGCAATCAAGTCACGCTGGCTTCGCCAGGAAATGAAAAATGTCGGATCGTGACTTCCTTTCATCAGGACCACCGGAGGATGAAGATCGAAACTTTCTTTCGATTCCTGGCCATTCTCCTCGGGCGACTCCGGCGAAATTGCGATCGCCGAAGACGCTGATGATCCACCCTGAACTGCTGCCTGCGGGCTTACACCTGCAACCGCCCATGCTGCCGGATTGCTGATCCCAGCTTTTACCAAGGCCGCGGCAATTTTCTGCTGCTGCGTCATCTCGGTAGCTGGAACGGCAGAGGATTCGCCCGACAGATTCACGATCTCCCGCTGCTGATTCACCGGCCTGATCGCTGCCGCCAATCCACCGGTGCTTTTTTGCGTTGCCCACGTTGGCACAATGCTCGCGTTCAGGCCAGGGTTCTGCGACAGCGTTCCCAAAATAAATAGCGGATTATTGGGACTGATGCAGCACTCTTCCACCTTAATCCGTCGACTTGAATCGACTCCGTGGCGTGAGAGAAAGCCGTAGACCGAACTGGGCATCTCGGGGCCGCTCAACAGAACCGAGCGGTTGTACTCCTCGTGCATATCGCAATGCAGGTCCATTTCCCCGCCGGTCGGATCGACCAGCAACCTGCCCGAACCATCGTCCATATAAAAAGGGACGTGAAGGCTCTCTTCCGCCACCTTCACCCATTCGCTATTCTTCCCGCGCTGCTGATATTCCCAGGCGATGCTGCGATAGTAGTAACAACTCATTTGCTTGAGCGGTGAGCTGATCAGGTAAGGACCCCTTGCCAGGCCGTTGATCTCAACCAATCCCATGGAAGCGCTGCGGATTTTCGAGTGCGGAGTATTCAGGATAAGGCGCTTGCGCTGCAACAGCCGAAACCCGCGATAGAAAAGATACAGGCCGCCCGCCGCCCCGGCTGCAGCCACGGCCAGCAGATTCATCGGCGCGGAAGCCATAATGTCCGCAAAATAGACCATGAAGGGGCGATGCCGGAGAACACACGTTCCGGCCTCCCGCAGTGTAGCCGGGCCACGGCGGATCGGCGGTTAAAAGCTGAGAAATTCGCTTACCGGGGTAATGTCGGGTCCGTTTCAGCGCGGCCAGTGTGACCTTCGTAATTGCGGTTTCCTGTTACCGCATTTTCGACTTTCCTAACCCCGCCTAGAATCGTGGAGTGGACGACTCCGCGCACACGGAGGTCCGCAAATGCCCGACTCTGTCGTCTGGCGAACAAAACTTCCCATGGCTGAGACTCCAAAACGGGCGGACCGGCAAGAAATCGCCAGGCGAGTTGAGCGCGGCGAAAAACTTCTGCAAAAAGGGAAGCCGGCTGAAGCCCTCGAGGAATTCCTGCAAATCCTGGCCCTTGATACCGGCAATGACACGGTTCGACAAATGGCGTCCGATCTGTGCCTGTCATTACAAAGAATTCCCGACGCAGTGCGCCTGTTGGGTGAACTTTTCGAACGTCAAGTGGCGTCTGGCGATGCGATTCGCGCTAGCCTGACTTACAAGAAACTGGCGCGATTTGCCACGCCGACAACCGACCAGAAGATTCGTTTCGGGAACCTTCTCGAGGCCTCAAATCGCAAGCTGGCCCTCGAAACTTACGAAAGCGCAATCGAGGAGTTGACGCGCGCTGGCCGCAAAGCCGACGCCCTTGCGGCGCTCAAAAGAATCGTCGCGCTCGACCCGTCAGAAAAGAATATGGTTCGACTGGCGGAGGCTTCCTCTGAGGCCGGCGAGCGCAAAGCTGCAGGCGCTGCGTTCCTGAAGATCGCGCAGCAAGCCGACGGAACAGGCAGCGACCCCACGCAATGGTTTGAGCGGGCGTACTCTGAAGATCCGACCGAGGAGCCTATCGCGCTCGGTTACGCGAAATGCCTGATGCAACAGCAGCAAGTCGGCGCCGCCATTTTTGTACTGGAACCGCTCGCCAGCGCTGGGCGTAGCTCGCCCGAATTCCGGGATCTATATTCGCGCGCCCTACTCAGCGCCAACCGCTTAACCGAGGCCTTGCCGATGGTGTGGGAGATTTTTGAGAAGAATCCTTCGCGCATTGAGCAGGTGCGCGATCTGATCGGCGCTTTCCTGGATTCTCAGTTAGATAAAGAGGCCGTGATGCTGGCGGAGAAGCTGGACCACTTCCAACGACGAAAGGGCGAACGCCGCGCGTTCCTCGCCATGATGCAAGACATAGCTGCCGGTCACCGGCCTTCGGCCGAAATGCTCGAATTCCTTGCCGATCAATTCAACACCGCCAATCGCGAAACCGATTATTCCGCGACTTTACTGCGACTCTTCGATGTTTACTGCGAGCAGCAGAACTTTGCGAAAGCTTCAGACGCGCTCGACCGCGCTGTTGAGATCGACCCCTATGAGCCCGGCCATGCGAAACGGTTGGAGGCGCTAAAAGGAAAAATTGAGCAGACCCGCTTCGACCTGATTTCCTCTCGCTTCACCGGAACCTCAGCGGCGCAGCCTCCGCGAACCAGTTCAGAAGAGAAGATGCTGGGCTCGGGCACATTGCAGGACCTCATGCTCCAGGCGGAGATCCTGGTGCAGTATGGCATGCGCAACAAAGCGCTCGAGCGTCTGCAAAGAATTCAGCAACTGTTTCCGCATGAAGAAGACCGCAATGCAGATCTGCGGCAGCTATACACGACCGCTGGATTGACGCCGCAATACTCGGCTAATTCAACCAGCGCTGCAGCGCCGGTTGCGCCGACACCCAGCGCCGGAGGGGTTGCCTCCGCGCCTGAAAACCTGGACATGGCCAGCTTTGCCCGCGTTCCTGACATCACCCGAAAGCTGAACCAGCAAAATACCGCAGACGGAGTTTTGAATACCGCAGCCAGCGAAATCGGCACGCAGTGGAAGCTTGCACGCTGTATGGTGGCGTTGAGAAAACCCGGTCTGGTCACCAGCACTGCGAAACAGTTCGCGGGTGAGGGCACGAAGGCTGCGGACTCTGAGGTGATCGAGCAAGTAGTATCCACTTTGCACGATCTCGCCATCAGCCGGGGCACGCTGGCCTATTCCGACACCTCAGCTGCGCCTGAGTTGCAAGGCCTGGCTCAACAACTTTCTGCCCTGAACGCGCGCTCCCTCCTGGCTTTGCCTCTGATGGACGGCAACGATCATCTGGGCGTAATGCTGCTGATTGAAAGCACGTCGCGGGCTTGGGCGCCGAATGACGTCATCGTATTCAAGATGATCGCCGAGCAGGTGGCTATCGCGCTCAACAATGCCGGACTGCGTCGGCTGGTCAAAAACCTCTCTGTTACAGACGAAAATTCGGGTTTGCTAAAGCGGGCGTCGTATCTCGATTTGTTGATGGGCGAAGTCCGGCGCGCAGCGCAGCAGGCAACGCCAGTATCGGTACTGCTGATGCGCTTCGAGCGCACCGCCGTCGCCAAGGAACAGGGCGAGGCCGCCGCCGACAGCCTCATGCAACGTTTAGGACAACTGGTAGCCGCCAACGTCCGGCAGAACGATCTGGCTTTCCGTTACGCCGGTAACGCCATCGCGATTGTTCTGGGCGAGACCGGAGAGAACGAAGCGCTGCGGGTGGTGGAAAAGATGCGCCGCCTGATTTCCACCGCGATTGGCGAGAAACAGATTGCGGCCTCATTCAACGCCGGCGCGGCTGAGGCAGTTGTGCGCCAGCAGTTCGACGCCGTGGATATTGTCACCGAAGTGATCAATAGGGCCGAGCGAGCGCTCGAGAAAGCAGTCGCGGAAGGACCGGGCAAAGCCACGATTGTGCCTAGCGCACTCTCTGCGGCCGCCGTGGCATAAGTTCGTAGGAATCGACCACTCCGGATATAATTGTCTTCGAGCCTTTCATGCATTTTCAGAATGCCAACTCGCACCTTCCCGCTTGCTGGTTGCACATGCTCGTGTGCCCGCGACGCTATCTAGCGGTGCTGCCGTCGCAGAGCCGTCCCAGTCTCTTCGGTAGCGATTAACTTCGATCCTCCTTTTTTCCAGGGCTAAAGCCCGAAAGCTTTGACCCTTGATTCGGCACGAGTGAACTCGTGCCCTTCCCGGTCGTGGTCAACTTGCGGATTTGAAATGAAAGCAAGAGTGCGACGACCGAAGGCCGACGACAAACTTTCAGGAGGATTCCATGTCAACCAAGACCACGTCCGTACTCGAAGGACCCAAGATCAAAACCGCTCTGCCCGGGCCGAACGCCAAGCGTGTGCTCGAAGGCGATGACCGCATCATTTCGCCGTCGTACACACGGTCTTACCCGCTAGTAGCCAAGCAGGGCCGCGGCGTCGTCATCACCGATGTCGATGGCAACGAGTTTTTCGATTTTTCATCCGGCATTGCCGTGACCTCAACCGGGCACTGCCATCCTGATGTGGTGGCCGCGATTCAGAAGCAGGCGGCAGAACTGATCCACATGTCGGGCACGGATTTTTATTACGAGAGCCTGGTCACACTGGCGGATCGCTTGTCGAAGATCGCTCCCATGCCGGGCCCTCATCGCGTTTACTACGGCAACTCCGGGGCGGAAGCTATTGAGTGCGCATTGAAGCTGGCGCGTTATCACACCGGTCGGCCCAACATCATCGCCTTCTACGGCGCATTTCACGGCCGCACCATGGGGGCGTTGTCGCTCACTGCTTCGAAGCCGCAACAGCGCCGTCGGTTTGCGCCGCTGGTTCCGGGAGTGACTCACGTTCCTTATCCTGATGTCTATCGCAAAGGTGAACAGGACGCGCTGGCCTGCGCCCGCTTCATCGAAGAGAAGCTTTTTAACACCACGCTTCCACCCGAGGAAGTTGCAGCAATCTTCGTTGAGCCAGTGCAGGGCGAAGGCGGATACGTTCCTGGCCCCAAGGTCTTCATGGAAGAGCTGCGCCGGATTTGCGACAAGCATGGAATTCTGCTGGTTGCTGATGAAGTGCAAAGCGGCGTCGGACGTACGGGCAAGTGGTGGGCGATCCAGCACACCGGCGTGCAGCCCGACATTATTTGTATGGCCAAAGGCATTGCCTCGGGCATGCCGCTCTCGATCACGCTCACCAAAGCCGAGATCATGAATTGGGTTCCGGGATCGCACGCTTCAACTTTCGGCGGCAACCCGGTTTGCATTGCGGCGGCGCTGGCCACGCTGGATGTCATCGAGCGCGAAGGCCTGCTGCGCAACAGCGAAGAAGTCGGCAACCACATGAAGCGGCGCATGGCCGACTGGCCGAAGAAGCACAAGCTGGTCGGCGACGTTCGCGTTCTCGGCCTGATGATCGGCGTCGAACTCGTGAAAAACAAAGAAACCAAAGAACGCGCATCGGACGAGCGTGAGCGCGTGGTCGAGCTGGCATTCGAGCGCGGCATTCTGTTGCTCGGCTGCGGGCCGAACACGGTTCGCATCTCTCCCCCGCTGATCACCACCAAAGATCAGGCGGACGTTGCGATGGATGTGCTGGAAGAGTGCATCGAGATCGCGGGGAAATAGTCCGATCCCCGCTGTCCTGCGGGCGGGAACCCTTGCGCCCCCTTGAGATAACGCTTGACGTTATTAACGTTAAGCGTTATCTTATTAGGGGTGATCAAAAGTTTTGCCAACGCCGAAACCGAGCGTATCTGGCGGACCGGCAAAACACGAGGCTCCCCTCCGCCCGGTGTGACAAAGCGAAAGCTGGCGATGCTCGATTCCGCCACCCAACTTGAAGACATGAGGATGCCGCCGGGTAATCACTTCGAAAAGTTAAAAGGTGATCGACAGGGACAATACAGCATTCGAATTAACGATCAATATCGCATCTGTTTTACGTGGGATAACGGTGATGCGTACGCAGTAGAAATTGTCGATTATCACTGAGGGCACAAGATGACGATCACACGAAAAGGTATACCGGAGTGGAGAGTTCATCCTGGAGAAATCTTGCGCGAGGAGTTTCTCAAGCCCATGAAGTTGAGCGTTTATCAGCTCGCCAAGGAGCTGCACGTTCCTGCTCCACGCTTGAATGACGTTGTACTGCAAAAGCGCGGGGTCAGTGCGGACACCGCAATCCGGCTGGCAAAGTTCTTTGGAACGTCCGAGCAATTCTGGTTGGGCCTGCAAGCAGCCTATGAAGTGAGCATGGCGAAAGAAGAGTTGCGGAACGAGATCGACCAGATCAAGCCGTGGCAAGCTGATGATCGCGGTACTCGACCCTAGTCGGAACTCCTGCCGCTTACCTTCGACAAAAATTCACAAAAATCTTCTTGCATCTGTGGAAATTTTCCGTAAATTAAACACTGCGAACTAACTTCAGCGCGATTCCTGGAATCGAAGTCACCAGGAGGCTCGCAAGCGAATCCAGCACCGCTGGCAGCAGCTGAGAGTGAGTCGTTCAAGGAGGAAGCCATCGCAATTGGCAACAGCTAGCGCCGCACACCCACCACTCTCGCCTGCCCTGCTTTCCCCAAAGAAAAAGAAATCTGCTCGCCTGACGCTCTGGCCTCTGGTGGCTGCCACTTTCTTTATGGTTTCGGGCGGCACTTACGGCATTGAAGACATCGTCCACGGCGCCGGATACGGTCGCGCGATTCTCTTCCTGATACTCACACCGCTCCTCTGGAGCCTGCCGACGGCGTTCATGATCGGCGAACTCTCGAGCGCGCTGCCCTTCGAAGGCGGCTACTACGCCTGGGTGCGTCGCTCCATGGGCAACTTTTGGGGATTTCAAGAGGCTTGGCTCTCGCTGACTGCTTCCATCTTCGACATGGCGATCTACCCGACGCTGTTCGTGGCCTATCTCACTCGACTATTCCCGTGGTTCGCGGAGAATCATCGCGGGCTGTGGGTCGCGCTTGCCGTCGTGATTGTGTGCTCGTTGCTGAATATCGCGGGCGTGAAAGTAGTTTCAACGACCTCGTTGTGGCTGTTCTTCGCCCTGTCGTCGCCGTTCTTGCTGGTGGTGCTGTTCTCGCCGTTGAAATATGGCGCACTCTTTCACGCCGTGACCACGCCCACCACTTCCAAAGTTGATCTGATCGGCGGCCTGCTCATCTGCATGTGGAATTACATGGGATGGGACAACGCCTCCACCATCGCCACCGAAGTTGAGCGTCCGCAGCGGACTTATCCAAGGGCCATGCTCGTCGCCGTGACCATCGTGGCGTTGAGCTACATCGTTCCCGTCGCCGCTGTCTGGATGACTCATCTTCCCGCCGGAGCCTGGGAAACCGGTTCGTGGGCAGACATTGCCGGACTGCTCGGCGGCCCGGCTTTGCGCATCGCTCTGGTCGTCGGAGGGATGTTCAGCGCCTTCGGCATGTTCAATGCGCTGGTCATGAGCTACTCCCGCCTTCCTCTTGCCATGGCGCAGGACGGCATGCTGCCGAGCGTCTTCGGCAAACTGAATCGGCGCCGTGCTCCATGGGTTGCGATCATCGCGCTCGCAATCGGATGGGCGGCCTGCCTGAATCTCGGCTTCGAGCGGCTGGTCACAATCGATATTTTGATCTACGGCTTGAGCCTGGCGCTCGAGTTTGCAGCTCTCGTGGTTTTGCGAATCCGCGAACCTCGACTGAAACGGCCGTTCCGCGTGCCTGGCGGCATGTTCGGCGCGATAGCGGTGGGCGTCGCGCCCGTGCTTCTGCTCAGCTTCGATCTCATTCGGAGCGAGACCGAGCAGGTCGCCGGAATGAGTTCATTCGAGTTCGGCGCGATCATTATTGGTGCTGGCGTCGTAGCGTACGCGGTGAAGCAAGCTCTCAAACCGATGGGGTGGACCGTGGCCGAAAGACCCGAGCCGGTGGCTTGATTCCGAGCTCCTTATCGCGTAATCCCGATAACAACTAGTCTGCAATTCCCCATTTGTGTACCGTTCCTCTAAACGGAGGAACTCACGATGAGGAACGTCCTTGCGACAGTGCTGCTGATAAGCTCGTTGGCCTTGACGGCAAAGGCCCAAGCGCCCGATCTCAAGTTCATTGCGGACACACTGGTTGTTCAGGCAGAAGGAACCTATGAAGCCGATCCTGATCTTGCCACGATGAATTTCCACATCTTTTCCCAGGAGAAAGAACTCAAAAAAGCCTACGCGGAAGCGATGCAATCAATGCAGCGCATTTCAACCTTGGCCGCAAATAATGGTTTAAAAAAGGAAGACGTCTCGACTGGCGTTCTGACCGTCGCGCCCATTTATGAAGGCGACCGGAAAAAGCGGGCGCGATCCTACTACGTGCAAGGCGAACTCGTACTTCACGTTCATGACTTTTCAAAGATCGGGTCGATTCTGGACGGTTCAGTTGAGGACGACGTAGCTGATTTTCGTTCACTGGAGTATTCGCTCTCTGATGAGGAATCGGCGAAGAAACAGGCGGTTGCCGACGCCATGCGACGCGCAATTGGCAGAGCCACCATCGCACTGGAGCAAAAAGGGCAAAAGCTCGGCGGTCTTAGATACATGAGCCTGGACGTGCAGCATCTCTTTGGGGTTGCGCAGTTGCAAAGCTACACCGTAGAAACTTCTTCAGCCCTGGCGAGTAATGGCGGAATTTTTAGCCACAAGCAGGCGGCTCCGCCCCCGCCACCTCCACCATCGCAGCCTCAAAAGATCACCGTAAGCGCCAGCGTGCAGTGTGCGTTTCAGATCCAGTGAGCACGCAACCACTGTGGGACTCTGTGACCCTTGTGGTTATGCATTAAACTTTGACTGTGACCAAACGCCGCTCCAAAGGCGCGTACATGATTTCAGCGGTCGCCGAGATGTATGGCATTCATCCGCAGACGCTGCGCCTTTACGAGCGCGAAGGCTTGCTGAAGCCATCGCGCACCGAAGGAAATACGCGGCTCTATACGGATGAAGATTTGCAACGGCTGGAATTCATCCTTAACCTGGCGCGAGATCTGGGCGTGAACATCAGCGGGATGGCCATCATCCTGCAAATGCGCGAGCGCATGGAAGAGATGCAGCGCCAGATCCAGGACTTTGTGAAGTACATACAGGAAGAAGTTATCTCGCGCGCCAATGCCGCCAGTGATCCGGCGCGGGGAGCCATTGTGCCCATTCGGCGCCCATTTCCGCCGGTGCCGAACGCCCGCAAGAAGTAACGGCGAGATCAAAGGGTCTGAAATAGGAGCATCGCGAATTTCGGTATCATCGTTACCGGATGCTCCCCTTCAAACTCATCTACAGTGACGGATATTATTTACCGATCGGGCAGCATGTTTTTCCGGCGGAAAAATACCGGCGCGTACGGGATAAACTGCTCGAAACTTCCGTCGCCGGCCCGGAAGACTTCATTACTCCTCAGTCCGCTTCAGATCAGGACATTCTGCTCGTCCACACACCGCAGTATGTCGAAAAGCTGAAAACCGGCACCCTCTCCGCCCGCGAGGAACTTGAGCTTGAAATCCCGTTCTCCCCTGAGCTGGTGCTGGCTTTCTGGTTGGCCGCCGGCGGTTCCATTCTCGCCGCTCAGCACGCGTTGAACGATGGAGTTGCGGTCAATATCGGCGGCGGATTTCACCACGCGTTCGCTGATCACGGCGAGGGCTTCTGCATGATCCACGACGTGGCAGTTGCCATTCGACGCATGCAGCGTGACAACAAAATCCGTACCGCCATGACGGTCGATTGCGACGTTCATCACGGCAACGGCACAGCGGCAATCTTCACTGGAACGCGCACTCTGAGTGAGCCGCTTCCATCCAGTGGACCGGCGGTTCTCGGCAGAAAGCCTCTCATGCGAGGAAGTCACGCCGGCGACGTCTTCACTATCTCACTGCACCAGGAAAACAATTACCCGCCGAACAAGCCTCCGTCTTCGATCGATGTCGATCTGCCGGACGGAATCACAGACGACGATTATCTTGCCTGGCTCGACAATGCGCTCAGCTCCGGTCTACGCCAGTTCAAGCCGGATTTAATTTGCTACATCGCCGGCGCCGACCCGTACCGCGAAGACCAACTCGGCGGTTTAGCGCTCACCATCGAGGGGCTGAAGAAGCGCGATGAATTAGTCTTTCGCGTGGCCAAGGCGCAAGGCATTCCGGTGATGGTGACCTATGCCGGCGGCTACGCGCGCAACGTCGCGGACACCGTGACTATTCATTGCAATACCGTCATAGCGGCAAAAGAGGTATTCGCAACTACGCCAGTGGACTAGAATCAGTGCCTGCGAAAGCGAATAGTTCCAGGAGGAGAACATGCTGACTCAGCGTGTGACAGTGATTTATGCAAACAAAGAAGGCGGGGAATTCGATTTCGACTATTACATGCAAGAACATATTCCAATGGTCGAGAGACTAGTAGGCAAGAGTATCGAGGTTCGCCGGGGGATTTCGACGGCGACAGGTGCACCTGCGCCTTACGTTTGCATCGCGACCATCGCCGCAAATATCGCAGAGTTTCAAGCGGTGTTGGCCCAACACGGCGCGGAGATCCTTGGCGACATCCCGAACTACACGAACATCGAACCCGCTGTCCAGTTCGACGAAATTTTGCCCGAGCATCGATCGCTGGCGATACACACGGCGTCTTAGACTTTTCAGCCGGGCGAGAGATTGCACCTGATTCGGGAGCGATGGGAAATGCCTCGGTCATCTTTTGCAATATGGTGATCGCCGCGCAGGAAATCTCCACCATGACCAAGGCCGCACCAGAGCAAACGACCGATCCCGTAATAGAATTCCGCAACGTCGAATATGAGTCGAGCGGACGGAAGATCTTGTCCGCGCTGAATCTCGCAATCAACCGCGGAGAGATTCTGGTGCTGCTCGGCCGCAGCGGCTCTGGGAAGACCACTGCGCTCAAACTGGTGAACCGGCTGTTGACACTTTCTCGCGGCGAGATTTGCGTGGACGGCCGAGACGTAAGAGACTGGGATGTTATCAAGCTGCGCCGCCACATTGGATACGCAATTCAGGACGTCGGGCTCTTCCCGCATTACACGGTTGAGCGCAACATCGGCCTGATCCTTTCGATTGAGCGTTGGGACAAAGATAAAATTCACGCACGAGTTCAGGAGCTACTGCGCTTGGTCGGCCTGAATCCGGACCTTGCGTCGCGTTATCCCAACCAACTCTCCGGAGGACAGCGACAGAGGGTCGGCGTAGCTCGCGCCCTGGCCGCCGATCCGCCGATCCTCCTGATGGACGAACCCTTTGGCGCGCTCGATCCGCTGACACGAGCCGATCTGCAGCGCGAATTTTTGTCTCTGCAAAGAAAATTGCAAAAGACGGTCCTCTTCGTCACCCATGATCTTCACGAAGCATTGCGCCTGGGAAGCAGGATCGCGCTGCTCGAAGCAGGCAGGCTAGTCTCGGTCGGATCTCCGGAAGAATTTCTGAGCTCCTCGAATCCATTGGTTATGAAATACGTTGAAGCTTTCGGATCGATTGAGCAATCGCGAGGGACAAAATGAACTTCTGGAATTTCATATCGCAGAACCGGCTGGAAATCGCGGACCTCACATTCGAACACTTGTGGATGGTCGGGATGTCAACTTTGCTGGCGCTCGCGGTCGGGATCCCGCTCGGCATTCTTATCAGTCGCCGTCCAGTCTTGCGCAAGCCGGTGATCGCGGTCGCTAACATCATCCAGACAATCCCGAGCTTGGCTCTCTTTGGCTTCCTGCTTCCCGCGCCCTGGATCGGCGCACGCGCTACGCGCCTGGCAATTCTGGCACTGATGTTATACGCACTCCTTCCTCTGATTCGCAACACTTACGCCGGAATCACTGGAGTGGATCGCGCGGTGATCCAGGCCGCGCGCGGCATGGGGCTGACCGAATGGCAGCTGCTCGTCAAAGTTCAGTTACCTCTGGCCGCAAGCGTGATCCTCGCCGGGGTGCGCGTCGCGATTGTGATTTCGATTGGCTTGGCAACCATCGCGGCGGCTATCGGGGCCGGCGGCCTGGGAGAGTTGATCTTCCGCGGCCTGGCGATGGTTAATAATTCGGTGATTCTGGCGGGCGCTATTCCCGCCGCGCTGATGGCATTAGCCGCCGACACTCTGCTAGGTTGGCTCGAAAAACGGTTCACCCCACAGCGTGCAGATTGACATGCGAAAGCCCACAACGACCTCGGCTGTCCCGTCCTTGTCTAACCGTTCTTTGGTGAGACAGGGCGGGATCTTTGAAGTTGTCTTCCTGCTCGCGATTTTGCTAACCCTGCCCGCTTGCTCCCATCGCAACCGTATCGTCGTCGGCTGCAAAAACTTTACCGAGCAGATCGTCCTCGGCGAACTCATCGCACAGCAGATCGAAAACCAAACTCATCTTCCGGTCGAGCGCCGCTTTTATCTGGGCGGCACTTACATCGCGCACCAGGGCATTCTCGCCGGACGCATTGACATTTATCCCGAATACACCGGAACGGCGCTCACGGCGGTATTGAAAGAACCGACGACGTCGAATCCCAAAGCGGTTTACGATCGCGTGAAGTCAGAATACGAACGTCGATTTCACCTGACGCTCGGTCCCGCCTTCGGGTTCAACGACACCTTTGCCATTGAGATTCGCGGTGACGATGCCCGTCGATTGCGCCTGCAAACTCTTTCGCGGACCGCACCATACACGCCGCGATGGCGCGCGGGGTTCGGATACGAATTCATGGAGCGACCCGACGGGTACAAAGGGCTGGTCGCGACTTATGGCCTGCGGTTCGCCGCCCCACCGCGCATTATGGACCTCGGCCTTCTCACGCGCGCCCTTAAAGAACATCAGGTCGACTTGATCGCAGGCAACATGACCGACGGCCTCATCCCTGCGCTCGATCTTTACGTGCTGGCTGACGACAAACATTATTTTCCGCCGTATGAAGCCGTTCCTGTCATTCGACAACAGACCCTGACCGAACATCCTCAAATTGGCGCCGCGCTCGATTCGTTGGGAGGGAAGATCTCCGACGAAGAAATGCGTAGCTTAAATTACGAAGTGGATGGCAAGAAACGAGACGTAAAAGAAGTGGTGAGGGAGTTCCTGCGCAGCAAAGGTCTTAATTAAAGTTTGAGAGTACTACCCTGAGACTCGTCCGGCTTGTCGTGAATAATTTGCAGCACTGCCGCGATGACCAGCCCGACCGCAAGCGCACCAACCACCATGTACCACAACGCCGGGAGCGCGATCAGGAAAATCAGCGCGCTTCCTACCGCAAAGACTAACCCGGGGAAATCGCCTCCCACCGGTAGCCGATGCATCGTAATACCGCGATGCGGAGATTTGCTTTCCATGCTTTTCTCCTACCTCTATTATTATGCGCTTAGCTGTCCAGCAAAAACAGACTTCGTGCCGATGAGGAGCTCATTTGCCGGCCTTAAGGTTAGGTCGCTGGAGGGTTGCCGAATCAAGTTAGTAAAAGTGGAGCGACAGGGTTAGCTTCCGGCTGAATCTCAACCAGTGGTGACCTCCCACCCCAACCTGCCGAACGCCAAGTGGAAATTATCGCCAGGTGGAACCACAACCGTTATCCCCTTAAAAAATTAAGGGTGCTCCTGATTTTCGGAGCACCCTGCCTTCATCTCCAAGCCTACTGCTTGTCGTACACCGAAACGCTCTTATACTTTTTGCCCTTCGCGTCGGTGCCGGTGGTTGTAACGGTGCGGCTCTTGCCGTCGGCGGAAAGCACGACGTGGGCGACGAGGACAACCTTGCCGCCTTTTTTTGAAGTTACGTGAAGCGTATGGTCGTCAATCTGTTTAACTGACCGCATACCTTCATTCGGATTTCCCGTCGAGGGATAGTCCTTTCCATCAAACTTGCCGGTCCATTCACTGTGAAGCGCCGATCCGTCTGACGCAGTGCCGTCGATTGTCACTTTTATGCTGTCACCCGCCGCTTCATAAGTAACCGTATTGTTCTTCGGACCGCCCGCGGCGAGCTTCGACTTCGCCTCGTCCAGTTTCCAGGTGCCCATCATTGCGTCGCTGGCTGCGAAGCACATTACCGCGGCCAGGCAGAACCCGACGGTCAGCAAACTAGTTCTAAGTTTCATATTGCCTCCATTGCGATCAAAATTATCTGATTCATTTACCGCGCGCATTCTAGTGGTGTCCCGGGGATTGCGCAACTCTGCCGAATCGGAAGTCGGATGCGACTCATCGAAACACAATGCAGATGAAGCTGGTTTCTCTGAACGTCGGGCTACCGCGCGAAGTGACCTGGCATGGGATGAGCGTTTCAACGGGAATTTTCAAGCAGCCAGTTGATGGCCGCGTCGCGTTGCGCCAACTTAATCTCGATGGCGACCGCCAGGCCGATCTGAGTGTTCACGGCGGCAAAGATAAGGCGGCGTACTGTTACCCGCTCGAACATTATGAGTATTGGAAAAAGGAGCTGCCCGGACACGAATTTCTTTTAGGAGCCTTTGGCGAAAACTTCACGATTAATTTTGGTCGAGAAGATGTCCGTGCGGAAATTAAGCACGCAGCCTTGCCCGAGGATGTAATCCACATCGGCGACCGCTTCTCTGTCGGATCAGCGGAAGTAATTGTGACCCAGCCGCGCTTGCCTTGCTACAAACTCGGTATCCGCTTTCAAATGGACGACATGGTCAAGCGATTCCTCGTCAGTGGAAGATCGGGTTTCTACCTCGCCGTCACTCGCGAAGGTGAGGTCGGGGCGGGAGACCAAATAAAACCGCTGGCGCAAGATCCAAATGCCGTCCCCGTATCTGCAATCACTCAGCTCTATGTTGCCAAACGGTATTCGAGTGACGACCTGCAGTTAGCCCACCGCGCCCTGCGTGTCGCCGCTCTGCCGGAAAGCTGGAAAGAATATTTCCGTGAACGCCTCGATCAGGCGAGGGCAGAAGTCTGAGAATCACAGATCTGGTTTCGTCAGGTTTGTGAGATCAAATATTGAACGGGTGCCCCATCCTCCCCGGGTTTTGTGCGGGAGAGCCTGCCCTGAGCGCAGTCGAAGGGGTGGGAATTTTGATTTTCAGAAGTAAAAACCTACTGTTGCTTCTCGCCTTCGATCTCTGCGAGGCGAGCCTTCGCCATCTTCTTCACTAGAGGAGTCGGTAGAGGCTTGTTTACCGGGAAGTGAATTGTTCCCTTCGATACCCGGTAACCCTTGAGTTCATCTTTGAACATGTCGATCACGGAGGCAGTCGGGAACAGACTGCAATGGTCCAAAAACGCCGCATACCAGGCGACCACTTTTTTCGCCTTGAAAGCCGGAATGCCGTAGCTGATGACCTCCGCAGTCTCCGCCGGCACCACCGACCGAATCGCGGCGCGAAGTTTGTTTAAGGTGCTGCGCGCCGGTTCCGGAACGCGTGCCAGGTATTCGTCCACAGTTTTCGGTTTGCTCTTGCCTTGTGCTGCTTTGCGTTTCGGCGAGTTCGCCCTCTTCATTGCTTTCCCAGAATTTGCTTATGGCCTCCGACCGCGATGAACGTCACCGTGTCCCAGGCGTTGTGGATTCCATTGAACAACAAAGCCAGAGCTGCTGCCGCCACTACGAACAGCGCAGCTGCCGGGCGCCACACTAGCAGAATTGCTCCCGCGAACAGCATGGCATATACCACCACGGGAAGGACCGAATACCAGAACCAGTCTTCAGCGTCAGGCGCGTAGCCCGTTTGTTTTCGGGCATGAGAAATGACTCTTAGCGAGTACGCCACTCCCGCAGTTCCGCAGAGGCCCAAACACCATCCAACCTGCAAGACCGCATGCCAAGGCGCGCTGGCGATCGCGGAGATAAGAAGAACAACGCAGAAGTGCACGATGGTTGGAGTGCCGAAGGCGCGAATCTCCGACATGCTGCGCGTCGCCTCGGTCTCGGTAATCAGCGCGATCACGACGAACTGCAATCCCGTAAGCGCTCCCGCCGATGAGCCGACGATCACGTAAAAGTTCGCCCATTCGGCTAATTGTGATGAGGCTGCCATACGTAAGTCCTCCGCTTCTGAAGGCAGAAAACATATCACTTTCTGACGATTCAGTGTCCGCTAAGTGCCAGAGGTTTTGCGCGGCGAAGTTTTGCGCAAAGCCTTTCGAGTTTCCGTAGCCGCGCCATCCAATTCGGCGGCGAGTGCTTCGAATTCCGGCTTCGGCCCGTTCCAGCGCAATTGCTCCACGTCACCGAAAAGAGAGATGTCCGTCCGCAGCGTGGCAAGTTTTCGAAAAAGCAATGCGTCATCCCATTCGCGGCAAAGTGTATCGGCGAGGGCACCCGCGCTGCTTGCGTTCACATGCCATTCGCGGCAATCCTTGGGGATCGACTCCAGGTGTCCAAACTTGGCGAGCACCGCGGCAGACGACTTCGCGCCCCAGCCCGGCAGTCCGGGATAACCGTCAGCTGAATCGCCTACCAGAGCCAGATAATCCGGAATCGATAACGGCGGCACACCGTATTTCTGAATGACGCCCTGCTCATCGATCGTCACTCGCGTGCGGCGATTCAGTTGCACCACACGCGCGCCTCGGACACATTGCGCCAGGTCTTTGTCGGGCGTGCAGATCACCACGCGTTCCACGCGAGCGTCTTTTCTGCGGCTGCCGCGCCGGCGGCGAGAGCGTCGTCGGCTTCGAACTCCACCATCGGCCAAACCACAACCCCGGCCGCTGAGAGCACATCCTCAAGCAACGGAAATTGCGCCAGCAGTTCCGGCTCGACGCCTTCGCTGGTCTTGTATCCCGGCCACAACTGGTTGCGAAACGACTCGATCACATGATCGGTGGCAACCGCAATGTGCGTCGCCCCGCCCTTAATCATCCCCAGCACCGACGCCAGCACCGCCCGCACTGCGCCGACCTCGCGTCCCTGCTTATCGCGCGCCGAAGGCACGGCATAGTAATGTCGGAACAGCTCGTAGGTGCCGTCAACTAGAAAAACTTCCATGTTAGGGAAGAAGGATACTACGGCGGGGGAATGAAATACCGGGCCCGAATGGTCACACATCCCGCTCTGTGGTTAAATCTGTTCAGTGAAGATAGCCATCGACATTCGCCGGATCAACGAATTCGGTGTTGGCACTTATACGCGGAACATTATTCGCGCGTTGGCCCAGCTCGACCGGCAAAATAAATATTTCCTGCTGGGACCGCCGGCCAAAGTCGGCGAAATCGGTAAACTGCCGGAGAATTTTAAAGCCGTTCCGCTCTCTGCCAGCGAGACGATGCGCGGAGAGATGCATTGCAGCGCCGTACTCAAACGGCTGAATTGCGATCTCCTACACGTTCCCCATCTGTTCTGGTTTCCGCGTCGAATTCCTTGTCAATACGTGCTAACGGCGCACGACCTGCTCGACCACATGTATCGCGCCCGCAGCGGCTCCGGGATCAAACGTTTTCTACATTTTAATTTGACGCGAAGAGTGGTGAAGCGTGCCGCCCGCATTTTTGCGGTTTCACGATTCACCAAAAGCGAGATCGAGAAATTATTTGGCATTGATCCCGCCAAGATCGAAGTGGTTTACAACGCCATCGACCAACGATTCCTCAGTGGGCACGCGACCGACGCCGACCGGCAATTTCTGGTGGAAAGATATCAGGTCACTTTTCCGTTTGTACTTTATGCCGGACGGATCAGCCCGCAAAAAAACCTGGTGCGAATCATCGAAGCGTTCTCTGCGCTCAAAGCGGACCTGCTCAAACAGGACCTTTATCCAGATTTGAAGCTGATCATTATCGGCGACGAGCTGTCAAAGAACCCCGACTTACGGCGCACCGTGGTGCGCGGTGGAGTGCAGAACGATGTGCGCTTCATGGGTTTTTTGCCCATCGAGGTGTTGCGAATTTTTTACGATCTCGCAAAAGTCTTCGTTTTCCCCTCACTCTATGAGGGCTTCGGACTGCCTCCGCTTGAGGCGATGGCGCACGGAACTCCAGTACTAACCTCGAACACATCGTCAATCCCCGAGGTAGTCGGGAATGCGGCTGTGATGGTGAATCCGGAAAATGTTTTTGAGATTATGCGGGCGCTGGAGCGGGTGCTGATCGACCAGTCGTTGCGCGAAAAAATGCGACAGCGCGGTTACGAGCAGGTGAAAAAGTTTTCCTGGAAAAATTCGGCGGAGGCCATTCTCGAAGCTTACGAGCAGGTTGCCGACGGGAGATCTCCGGCTCTGCCGGAGCGAAAACTGGCGAATTTGTGAGATCGGCGCCCTCGTGCCATCCCTTTCTGTCTGAAGCTTTACGCTTTGACCAGTGGCTGGCCCGGGGATATGCGCGCGAGCTTGGCCAATTTTGCCAGCAGCGGTGAACGCTCAGACTCGGCCTTAGCGGCGGCAATACGCTTGCGCAGCTTGGTGATTTTTTCTTTGCGAACGCGGCGACGGCGAATTTCCGGCCTGCGGCTGGGTGCGGACATGAGTGTTGCTCCTTGGTTCCAAGCATGCGCGCTAACCACAATCCAGGCGCAAGAGAGTTATTGGAAGCTGATCGATATTTTACGTCAAGCGGCAAAGTTCTGCCCGTGCGACCAAAAAAAAATGGGCCGGCTTTTCAGCCAGCCCATATTGCGAATTACTGAAAGAACTAACGGCCCTTCGGACTCTTCTGCTCTCTTTGCGGACGAGGATTGTCGTGTGGCCGATTATTCTCGCCGCCGTGATATGCCGTCGGGCGAGTTGCCGCCGCACGCGGCGCCGCGGCGGGACGCACGTTGTTACGGGGTTGTCCACCACGGTTGTTGTTAGCATTTTCTCGCGCCATCGGGCGGTCCATGTTGCGGCCCGAGTTCTGCGGACGAGGCACGTTGCGGTTCATCGCGCGATTGTCCTGATGGTGATCGTTTCCACCCCGGGCACCGACCACATCATGCCCGCGGAATTCACCAGGGCGCGCGGTGGCTGCAATCGCCGGACGGCCATGATTCACGGAAGCCAGCAATTCACGGTTGCCTCTTGCGCCGTGTTCGTGATCGACCTGCATTCTGGTCGCTTCAACGTGCCGCTCGTGCATAAATCTTTCTTCATCGTGTGACGGCCGCCGCTCGATTCCACCGGGGCCGTTGAAAGCTACGCGCCCTCCGTGATCGATTACGGTGCGGTTGTAAATATGAACGTTGGTGATGGTCACATTGCTCACCGCGCGGTTGTAGAAAAAGTGACCGCCTCGCCATTCGCCGCCGAGAAAGCCAACTCCGACGTAACCGAAGCCATAATTAACTCCGCCATAAAAACCAACGTGCGGTCCCCAATAGCCGGCATGCCAGAGATAGGCGCCACCGCCAAATGCCCAATAGCCGGGAGTCCATAACAGACCGGGGTGGGGTGCAACTACCCAAGTGCCGGGTACCCAGTAATAGCCGTCAGGTCCGTAAGCCCAGTAGCCGGGCGTCCAAATGTACCCATCGCCGGGACACGCTGGCTGCGTGTACACCGGAAGCACCGGAGGCGCAACATTCACGGACACAAAAACGCCCGCGAACGATGAAGCTGAAATCGCCACGACCACAAGCGCCAACACTAAGCAACGAACCAAGCGCGTGATTTGCATAATTCTCCTTTTGTACTTGGCGCGAAAAAACCGCGCGTATTGGGGAACTCACTTGCCCAACATCGAGGGAACCATTCTGTGGCTCCGCGATTCCGCTGGGTATATAAACGCCAGTTGCCGGAATTTGTTGCTGACGAAGTGTGGGTTGATTTTACAGTGGGTTGCGCTAGATATTAGCCGCCGGTTACCAACGAGGATTACGTCAGTAACCAGTGGTCGTGCACACGTGAAGCGTTCGTGTGAAGCTCACGGACAGACGCTCGCTAGGGGTCTCGGATTTAAAAGCCGTTTTTTATGCGTTAGAGATTCGCGTCTGTTATGCTCTCCCCTCAAGTAAGGATGAAGAGGCATATCGATGCGCACCCGTCCAGGCCAGGAAAAACTGCTTGCGTCGTTACAAGACGAGAAGAATAGATTACAGTATCTCTCGCACAATGACTGGATGCTTCTTCTCGATCGTGCCAAGCCGGTTACCTTCAAAAAAGGCGACGTTCTCGTTCAACAAGCCTCCGAGTCGAGTACGCTCTACGTAATTGCGTCCGGCAAAGTTAAGGTCAGTATCTCGGGTAGAGTTTCGGCACAAATCGGCCCGGGAGAGATCTGTGGCGAGATGGCTTTTCTTGAGGACAGTCGTTCCAGTGCGACGGCTACCGCCGAAGAGGAAGTTCATGCCTTTAGTATCGAATGGAAAAGCCTGATTGAATTATTCGAATTGTTCCCACACGTGGCGTCGCGGTTCTATCGCTCATTGGCGGTAAATCTTTCGCGCAGGCTGCGAGAGCAAATAGTTCAAAGAAGACCTGAAAGATAGAAGGCGATGGCCGGTTATTCCGGCCATCCTGGTGTGGGTTCTTACTATGCAGCCCGGCTCTTTGCTTCTGCGAAGACTGCCCCCAACTGTTGCATCATTCCGAGCACGTCCCAGTTGTTCCAGCTTTCTGCAACTTTTCCATCAATCACCCGCGCGATCGTGATCCCGGTGAGGGAAATGGATCTTCCTGTCCGAGGCAAGTCGGGCAGGTCGCCGTCGTGAGTGCCGGTAACAATCCAGCGAGTCACGATTTTGTCGTCCGCCGAAACTTCGTCCTCAATGGTGAAGCGAAGATCAGAGAACGCGTCGAGGTAGACAGAAACGAATTTTTTGTAACCCTCGATTCCTTTCTGAACCTCGATGCCGTGTCCATCGTGGTGAACGTAATCGGCAGTAATCAGTCGATCGATCGCGTCGCGATTTCGTTGATTCCATACTTCTTCAAATATTCGGTCGGTAACATTTTTGATCTCTATCGACAT
Source organism: uncultured Acidobacteriota bacterium (assembly GCA_963702345.1). GTDB lineage: Bacteria > Acidobacteriota > Terriglobia > Terriglobales > Acidobacteriaceae > Gp1-AA145. The sequence continues at coordinate 629,022 of CAVPCD010000006.1, forward strand.
AGAACCTCCTTAATCAGTGAACGGTTCAGGCCGCTGCGCTACGAACCGTGGTCGCAGCCGCATCTTCTTTGTAGAGCCAGGCCCCGGCTATCGTCGCAATGATCATTTCGAAAAACGCGACCACAGCGGTGATTACCAGCAGCCGGGTGGGAAAAACTCCCGAGGGATAATTCGCGAGACTTGCGAGCAAAGACGCCAGTCCCCAGGTCACGATGCCAGCGCGTGCCGCCGTCCCTGCGCCCGCACCGTATCGCGGGCGGATGGCCGCATAAATCCACACCGCAGCAATGCCGGCCAGAAAACCCCAGACGTTATAGATCGCGATGGCGCTCCCGCTAGGCGCAGGCGCCTTGCCCAACACTTGCATCGCCTGACCCCAGTCTGCTTTCAAGACCACTCCATTGGTGACGAACTCAAAGATGTTGATCACCACTCCAGCCAGCAAACCTCCCAACAAGACTCGGCTCCGATTTGTATGTGCCACGGATCCTCCTTTGAGCCCCTGCGCAGCGAGGTTAGCGAACTTCCGCGCAGTGGGCTGTCTACCACGACAGTTTGAAAAGCAGCGCAATTATCGACCTTTTCGGCCGGATTGCCAATCCAGAGTTGTTAGGGAAGTTTTCCCGGAAAATGTGACCGAGGATGTTCGCAAGCATCGTCAATGAGTGCTATCGAGATTTATCACCAACTATGCCGCCAGAGCTGCGTTTCCGCTAAGATTTCTTGGGTGCGCGATGGAATCGTTGCTTATCATTACCGGCACCATGGGGGCAGGAAAGACCAGCATTTTGGGCGAAGCGTCTGACATTCTCGCCATGCGGGACATCGCCCATGCCGCGATTGATTTAGACGCGCTGGGTTTGGCCCATCTTCCCTCTGGAGCATGCAGCAATGAGGTTATGTATCGCAACCTTCAGTCCATCTGCGAAAACTATGCCGTTCTCGATGTGAGCCGACTCTTGCTAGCGCGTGCAATTGAAGACCGCGCCGAGCTAGAACTCTGTACTGAAATCGTTTCAGCACCTAACACGGTCATTTGCCGTCTGACGGCCAGCATCGGAGTGCTGGAACAGCGCGTCAAGCTACGCGAATCAGGCGTTTTGAGTCGCGACTACGTTTCTCGTGTCACAAAATTGAACACTATCCTTGAGCGTGCGGAATTAGAGAATTTCACTATAAGGAACGAGAATCGCCTCTTGAATGAGGTAGCCCATGAATTGCTCATCAAGGCCGGATGGATTTGAAACTTCTAAGCTCTTTAGCCCTCTCCGGTCGTCAATGAGTGATATGGCGATTTTGCAACAATTGAGCTACGTCCAAAACTGCCACCACTTTCGTGCTTGTGCCAAATTGGGCTGTGGAGAGCCGTTTGTCTTGATGCGTCCGCGAAGCTCTTGAACCTCAGCATGTATCTCGGCAACCAGCTCTGGCGATTCGGCGATTTCAGCAAGGCGACTGACCTGCTCAAGCCGATCAGCCGCGAGGGCCAAATCGCGATCAAGGTCGTGAACAGGCCAAACATAATCGCGGCCTAAGAAAAGTAGAACGCTCGCCGCTGCTCGAATCTCATCGTGAGCTTTCTCCACTTCCAGCTTGAGGGTGTCCTCCACATGTTTGGCGAGCTTCCGTTTTCTCGAATAACTGAGCAAACCAATCTGCAGCTGCGTCATTGTCCCACGGCAATTTATCCCATGTGCCCATTACCTGTTCCTTTCCATAGCTTCGGTTGGTTCACCATCTTAAACCTGAACTGACGCTCATTGACGCTGCCCCCCAAAGAAGGGTGTTTTGAGTGCAATAGAGATTTAACGCCAATTATTTACGACCTACGTGCAAGGTCTATACTCTCATTCGTATATAGTCAGGCAACCGGCAGGCGACAGGTCATCTCGTCATAAAAAGGGGATGTCGGTGATCACATCTCAGAAAGCCGCTAAGAGGTACGGCTTACTTGCCCTAGCGCTTCTTCTACTGTTATTGGGGGGAGTTGGCATCTATTTCGGATCTCACAATTTTCCGATTCGCGCCTTGGGCCTTGCGGCCATTATGGCTAGTACATACTTTGTCCGAATCTCTCGTGTCCGTGACCGCTCGGTTTTTCCCGAGGCAAGCGGCCGGACGACGGAGCTCACGACAGAGGGCGGCCCAGGACGTTGGCTATGGTTCGTATCCCTAGCCTTGGTGCCTGTGCTGGGTGCCGCCTTCTTTTTAATGCGTATCGACTTCGCAAATGGAGGCCATGAAGCGTGGCCGGTCTATCTATGCGGGGCGGTTGCCCTTGCCTGCGCTATCGTATGGAGTTACTTAGCCGCTTTCGGTTGGCGGGCTGGCCGTCGATAGATTCTGATTTTCTTTAGCCAACTCAACTGTTGCTAACAGGCGATAGCACAAGTTTGCGCTTTCCATTCGCCTCTTTCTGCCTCAATGAGTGATGTGGCGATGTTACGAGCAGCCCAGATTGGCTGGGGCGGTTCATCCTTTTGTTCAGCCGAATACGTCTACTCTGCGAAGTGCATGTCGATGTGCAGATAATACGGAGAGACAGGCGGTTTTGGAAACGCATCCTTTTCCAGCGTTTTTCGTACACAGGCTAGGATGTTTGTCTCATGATTGGTGTACACCCGCACTACTCGACCATCTCCTCCGATTGCAGCGACAAAGGCAAAGGCCTCCGGGTCGGGCTGATTCGTCGAAGCGAAGCACGACTGGAAAACGGGACCATACGTTTTTTCGTAATAGGGCAAAAGATCATGTTCAAAATAAGCCCGTGTAGTAGGCGCCTTTTCTTGTACATCGCCCAGTGCGGCAGCTTTCTTGAATGAGTCCGCCACGTCTCCTGCCCTGCTGAAACTTGCAAGTAAGCAAATAATGCCGACAGTTTTGAACAATTTCATAGATCGAATTGAAATACGATGTTGAATGCTTCGCAAGTGACATTAGGTCAGCGCCTAGTCGCTACTGTGTGAATTTAGAGTCGCTGAAAACTTTTTAATTGCGTAGTTGTTGATAACAGGCGTGGCTGTTGAAAAACTCACTTTTCGCGTCAAACGGCCAAAATTTGGGGGATAGAAAATGTCCTGCGATTCGAGAAGATCGCTTATAACGCATCCTGACGCAATTTCTTTTTTGCGAATTTAGCGAGAAAGAGTTTTTCAACAGCCACAGGCGATAGCACTCATTGACCTTGGAAATGGGGTTTTGAGTGTAATCGCGATGTCATTATTTCTGCTGCACTTTTTGTCGGAGACTTTCCACGATCAGTCCGACCAGCGCGTATGTAGCAGCATTGGCGAGGAACGCCCAAAAGATGCCGACAGGAAAATGAAAATAAAAACTGACAAGCATGATTGGGCAAGTTAAGGGGGCCAGAGTCCAAGCCGTTGGTTCCGCTGTGCTCGGAATTCGGGTTGTTGCCAGAAAATACAGGGCCCAGAAGGTCATCACCACAAAGCCCGCGATAGCCCACATAGCGATTCGGTATCTCATGCTGCCGACCCGCATCATTCTACCGAACCTACCGGCCCAGCGTAGTTGTTGTAAACAATTACACTCAAAACCCCTCGGTTGGCGGTCAATGAGTGATATGGCGATGTCGCAACAATCAACGATTCACGTTGGCTCGGGAGAACGATGGAATTCGGTTCGTCCGCTGTCCCTCGCTCCGGTACAAAGTGCTGCCCACTGTTTGGTATCCGCCCCAATCCATGCTAACCTCACGGTTCGATGGCTCTACGAGCGTTGTTCAAGGGCGAGCCGGATCGCCGTCCGCGTGATCCCGTTCAAGCCGAAGTTCCCAAGCTTCGCGACGCCGATATGGCAGCCACTTATTACGATCCACGTGTTGGTGGCGATCTCTGTGATTTCATTCGTGTACGCCCCGATGGGGTCCTCTTCGCATTGCTCGATGTGGCGGGCCACGTAAAAGAAAATAATTACATCGTCTCGGCCGCGCAGGCCACTTTTCGGAAATTTGGCGCAGCACTATTTGCGAAAGACGATATTAACGAAGCGGAAGCCATGATCGACCTGTGTCTGGAACTAAACAGGACGATCCTGCAGTCTGCCGACGGGGTGCGGGAATGCGCCGCATTTGCAGGTTGCTACCGTGAAGGTCTGGGAACGGTCTGCTACTTCAACGCGGGCCATACGCCGGGGCTTCTTCTGGATCAGAGCGGAATCACGGAGCTACCTGCAACTGGCCTCCCGCTGGGGCTTTTTTCTCATGCTGTCTGCGACGCCAGTATCGTCGCTCTACCACCCGGCGCGGCTCTTTTGCTGGTCTCACGCGGCGTTGCAGACGCTGAATGGGATGGAACCGAATTCGGATTGGACCGTGTAAAAGAGTATTTCCTACAGAACAGAGCCCAAAATGCGAGTGATCTCTGTAACACGCTTTTAACCCAGCTGCATCAATTCACCGCCCAGACGACCCCTAACGATCTGACGGCCCTGGCTTTGGTCCGGCCTTCCGAGACTTCCAGAGTCGCAATTAGCTGATACGCACCTGCGGGTATGCCAGCATTCCCTCGCCGCCTTGGTTGGTGTAACACCGACCCTGCGCGTGAGATCATCGGGAACGAACGATCCTCTGGCGTGGAAGTATGCATACCATGTGTCCGGTCTTTGCCTAGTCAAAGCGTAGGTCGAATTGCCAGTTAAGCCAAGAAGGGCAAGCGATTTGTTCTCAACTGTCGAAATCAAGACGCTATCACTCAAGACCCTCGATCAATTTTATGGATGGGACTCGAATTCGGATCAGCTCTGGCGGGATTCTGGCACAATTGGCGTTGAACGGCTCCCAAGGAATGAAAATGAAGGCAGCTCGACCTATAAGTTGAGGCGGTTTGCGGGCGTGAGGGAAGCGGGATAGATGAAAGCAGCTGGACCTGTAAGCCGAATTCTGTCTGCGGGATTGCTCCCGCAGGACGGCCATTCCTCTGGGCTGTGCGTTACTGCGCAGCTCAAGCGACCTACCCGGAGGTTGTTGCGCGCCGAGCCGGCACGCGCCCGTCGAAGCTTGCGCTTCGAATGAGCTCCCTCCCTATTTGGTCTTGCTCCGTGTGGGGTTTGCCCTGCCCGCTGCATTACTGCTGCGGCGGTGCGCTCTTACCGCACCTTTTCACCCTTACCCGCGCGTTGCCGCCCAGGCGGTACGTTTTCTGTGGCACTAGCCGTCAACCGACTTTGAGATCGGCTTCCCGGACGTTATCCGGCACACTGCTCTGTGGAGTTCGGACTTTCCTCCCGCATTTCTTGACGAAACGCGAGCGGCCGTCCGGTCCAGCTGCCTACGCAGTGATTATATGCGAAGGGGGTTGCCGGCTAAGAATCGAATCTGTTCACGCGAGAGCGTCCGTGGCTCCGTAATTGGTACGTGGAGGCGCGGGCGTCTTCGCCCGTGCGATAGAATTGCGTGCTCGATTTTGATTTCGTTTAATCGGTGTCGCTTTCGAGGATCTGATTGTGCCAACTCACGCTGATGTGATCGCCGCCGTGCAATCTGGAGACGCTGGGAAAATTCGCAGCCTGCTGCAAGACGATTCTTCTCTTGCCGCAGCCAAGGACGCGAATGGCGTCTCAGCGCTGATGTTCGCGTTTTACTACCGTCGATCCGAGATTGCCGATCTGCTTCTCGCGGCGAAATCCGATCTCGATATTTTTGAAGCGACCGCTGCCGGCAAAGCAGACAACGTCTCGTACATTTTGAAAAAAGATCCGGAGGCCGTAAAGCGCTGGTCAGCAGACGGGTTCACCGCGCTACACTTTGCAGCGTTTTTCAACCGCCCGGAGATTGCGGCAATTTTGCTTAACCAGAAAGCAGACACTTCCGCGGTCACAAAAAATCCCATGAAGGTCACTCCTCTGCACAGCGCAGCAGCAGCGCACAGTGGCAGCATCGTGCGCATGTTGCTCGAAAACGGCGCGCCGCCAAACGCCCGCCAGGAGGGCGGTTGGACGCCGCTGCATGAAGCCGCGCAGATCGGCGACATGGATATGGTGAGGTCTTTACTTGATCACGGGGCCGATCCCCAGGCAAAAAGCAATGATGGAAAAACTCCGGCGGAAATGGCGCAGGCTAAGGGACACGCGGAGATTGTGGAGATGCTCACTGGAAGCCGTCAGCACTCAGCCATCAGCCGTCAGGACTAAAATGGTCTGCCCGTCAGATCAAAAAGGCCTGACTAAAGAATTCGCCTTCTCTGCGATCTCTTCGGCGAATTTCTCGGCGCTCTCTGCGGTTAAAAGCATTTGACTTCGCACGGGCGAGGGCGCGCCCGTACCTCCATTAGTCCTCGGGTTTTGCTGACGGCTGACGGCTGAGGGCTGACGGCTTTTTGCTATCATCAAATTTCATACTTACTATCACGGAGAGTTCCATGGATGAGGCACACAACATCACCGCAGGATCGCGGCGCAACGAAGACATCGCTTTAGATCTTATGAAATTTGTGGCCATGACCACCGGCTACGGACGCACCAGTTCAACCGGGGTCGGTTTTCAAGGCACGGGCGCGGCGGCGAAGCCAGAAGAGTATGCGGCACATCTGCTTGAACTGTACGGCAAATGCCTTGCTGCAATTGGAAAGAAGTAGCAGTTCAAGCTCTTTGCAGGCTGGTCTCTTTTTCTGATGCTTCCACCTTTGAGGTCGCACTTCCTGACAACAGCGGCCAGCCTTTGCGCAGGACATAGTCGAGCCAGGCCCCAGCGAACTGCGAAGTAAGCACCGCCGCGATCACCAGCGTTGTATAAAACTTCGCGCTAATAATACCGGCATCAAACGCGACGCTGGCCAGCACGATTCCCGGGCCGCCGCGCGCATTCGTGGTGATCGCCAGATTGATCAGATCCAGTCCACGGAATCCCGCGATCCGGCCGGCCAACGAGACGGAAAGGATCTTCACCACGCAAGTCCCAACAACGAAGGCCACAACCATCCACAACGACACTCCGCGAATCAGGTCCAGCTTCAAACCGACAATCGCAAAGTAAACCGGAACAAAGAACGCAAATGAAACTTTGCCTATGGCGTCAAGCGCGTCGGCAAACAGTCTCCTTTTCTTGTGTACCACGGCGAAACCCGCCAGGAAGGCCGCGAATACCAGGCTGACCTGCAAGGCTCCGGCAACCGCGCAGTAGGCGAGCAAAACGGCAATCGCGTAGCCCACGGGAGAGTTCTTCGCCACAATATTGAATCGCGACTTGTTGATCTTTTTTATGATCCGCGGAACGATGGTGAGCCCGAGCAGGAAAAATGCGATCGTGGCCAGCAGATGATAGGCCAGGGTGCGCGGATCGAGCGCGGTTTTTCCTGCCATGGCCGTGGCCACAGCCAACGCTAACCAAAGCGCGATGTCTTCCAGCACCGCGACGCCCAGCACCAGGCGCGCGAATCGCGTGTGCAGAATTTTCAGGTCGGCGAAAATTTTTGAGACGACGGGGACCGACGTCACGGCGACGCCCACGGCAAGAATGATGATCAACGAAATGCGGTTGCCGTTAGGGCCGGCGAGTTCGGGCCGAATCAGCCACGGACCAAAGATCAGGCCCAGCACAAACGGTATTCCCGTACCGACTACGCCGAGCCAGCCCACTTCGCGGCGCTCTTCGCGGCTGAAAAGCTGTTGGGTTTCCGCGCCGGAGAGAAACATCAGCAGCAGCAGCCCCAGCCAGTACACAAAGTCGAGAATGTTTCCCTGGTGCTTGGCGCCATCGATTAAGTGCGAGAAAAACGGCAAACGGCCAAGGAGTGCCGGGCCCAGAACGATGCCGGCCAGAATCTCGCCGACAACTTTGGGCTGCCGAAGCTTAACGAAGAGATAGCCCAACAACTGGGCAAATCCAACCAGGAGAAGAAGCACCAGCAGAACTGAGGACAGGGCAGAATCAGACATTGCTCAGGTGAGATGCTGATCGCGCAAAGTGGTTTGCTTCCAGCAACTTCACCAATGCCAGTTCGTTTAACGCGCGTCTGATTTGCGCCAGGAGTGAAGATTTACCGCGTAAAGGCCTATGCAGAATACATTTGCTGGAATGAAGCCAAACTGGCCAGTACGAAAGCCGATCACGCACACCACTCCGCTGTTGACCGCCGCCACGACCCACCCCTTCCAGCAACGTTTCCCCACCAGGATAGTGGAACAGATGGTCAGCAGACAGGACAAATAATCAAGCCTGAGTAACACCGAAAGCCTCCTCGAACATTTCGAGTATGAGGCAAGATCGCTACTGTTCCTGCTGACCGTTGGTACGAAGCACCGTAACGGAAGTGGCGGGACGAACGGGACAGAGGGCGTTTCGGGAAAGGTCAAGTGCGTCTTTGGTCTATTCGGGTAACCCAGCGCTGTCAATGCTTTGTAGCTAAATTCGGGTAGCCATGCCAGAGGTATTCCAGCGCCTCCGCAAATGTCTGCTGTCTCACCCCCCGGTCGACGTGCCCGGCATTGCGGGCAAAAATGAACTGATAGTGATAGCCCTTGGCGGCGAGCACCCGCGCCATATTTTCGTTCGCGAGCACCCAGTCGTGCATGCCGTCGCGCATAACATTGGGATTGAAAAGATCGCGGTCGCCAACTTCCATCCAAAGCCGGATCGGTTTTGCCGGATTGTCTGGGATGAGGTGCTCGTGGAATTCCCAGGCGCCGTGCGGCGTTTGCGGATTGTAAGGCCATTGCTGGTTTATAAAAGTTCCCGAGTAGGTGAGAACCCGGTGGTACAGCTCAGGGTGGTACCAGGCCATAATCAAAGCGCACGATCCTCCTGAGCTGGCGCCCATCGTCGCCCGACCATCCGGGTCTTTCGTGAGCTTCACATGCGCCCGGCTTTCGACGAGCGGCAAACCTTCATTCTCCACAAACTCGGTATAAGTCCCGGACATCGTGTCGTACTCCAGGCCGCGCTCGCTGCCTTGCGCGTCGCCGCCTCCGTTTCCGATTGAAATGGCAATCATCGCCGGGAGTCTGTGTTGTGCTATCAAGACGTCGAGAGCTGAAAAGAGCAGCCGGTCAGGGCCGTCTGCTCCAACTATGAATGGCGCGACGCTGCCATGAACGTATTGCTTGGGGACGTAGACGGCCACCGTTCTCGTACTCCTGGTTGAACTGGCTGTATCCGCTACCGGAAGGATGAACCCAGGCGAGTTCATGCAAAATCGAGTCATTGCTCATGGTATCCGCTGGAGTGTGCTGATCGTCGGCGTACTGGTTATCAGCATGACCGGCTGTGCGGTTCGCAAGCCTCCGAGCCAAAAAGATATCGTCAACAAAGCTTTGCCAAACGCTACACCGATTCCGCCTGCCTGGAGTTCATCTTCGATTGCGGGCCAAGTCAGCGACGACTGGCCGAAGACCTTCCATGATCCTCAGATCGACGCGATTGTCTCCGAGGCGATTGCGAACAATCTCGATCTGAGGCAGTCTGCCCAGCGCGTGGAACAAGCGCGCCAGACAGTGATCGTTGTCGGCGCCTCCTTGAAGCCGCAGATCGCCGCGAATCTCGGCGGGGCAGCCACGGTCACGAGCCCGGAAAAAAGTCGTAGCGGCAGCAATATGGCGTATGCAGTAGTGGGATGGGAGATTGATATTTGGGGTAAGCTGCGCGCGCAGCGGGCCGCCGCAGAGGAGAGTTACGAAGCCACGGCGCTTGATTACGCTTTCGCTCGCCAATCGCTGGCTGCGACTGCCGCAGATAGCTGGTACGTGGCCGTTGAAACGCGCCAACTCTGGTACTGGCACAGGAAAATGTGAACATCTGCGACCGGCTCCTCGAACTATCAAAGGTGAGGCGGTCGGCTGGAAAAGTTGCAGACCTCGATGTGGCGGAGGCCCGCGCCGCGCTCGATACCGCTCAAAGCGGCTTGCGCGTCGCACAGCAGTTGTACAGCGAAGCACGGCGCAATCTGGAAGTGCTCATCGGAAGTTATCCAGCCGCACAGATCGAAGTTAGTCAGACGTTCTCTCCGCTTCCGCCCCCGGTCGCCCCTGGACTACCTTCCTCTCTGCTGCAACGCCGGCCTGATGTTATCGCGGCCGAGCGCCAGGTTCAGGCGGCATTTCACACTAATGAAAGCGCAAGACTCGCGCTATATCCGAGTTTGTCACTCAATGTGTTTGGAGGCCGCTTTGGCGACCTGTTATTGGCAGCACAGGGACTGAATCCCTGGCTGTTCCACAGTGCCATCGGCATGACTGTGCCAATTTATGAGGGCGGCGCGTTGCGGGCGCAAGTAAGAATCGCCACCGCCCAACAGGAACAGGCGGTCGCGTACTACGGCAGCGTCAGCCTCGCCGCATTCGAAGAGGTAGAGACAGCGTTGACGAATGAGGATCTGTTGTCGCAGCGCCTTCCGTTCGAGGAGAATGCCGTCAAAGATCGCTCCGAGGCTTTTCGATTGGGAGAAATCAAGTACAGAAGTGGCACCAGCGACCTGTTTTTAGTATTGCAACTGCAACAGGAGCAGATCACCGAACAGATTAACCTCATCAAGTTGCGCTATGCCCTTCTCGGAAATCGCATCAACCTTCACCTCGCCCTGGGAGGGAGCTTTAACGCCTCGCCGGCGGCGACACCTTAATTGGCACGAGAGCGTCGCGGGTCAATGAGTCAGATCTGATCTTCTGCTCTAGCCCTTTACTGTTATGGCGAAGAGTACACATCCTACCGTAAGCACGACAACAATGAATCTCACAACCAACGTAACAATCGCGTTGCGCATAGAAAAATTCCTAGACCAGGTCAAAGCGCTCGCTATGGACCAATTCCGATCCGACGCCAATTTGCTGCAGCTCTCGTTCGACCGCGTCCATGAGTGGCGTTGGACCACACATAAAAAACTGAAAGCGCTTATATTGCTTCGGCAAACATCGTCGCAAAAGCTGCGCTGTGATATGTCCTCTTTCGCCCTCCCAACCAAGACTCGGCTTTTCCAGAACACAGACCAGCTTCAGGTTCATCCGCTTTTGGAGTTCTTCAAATTCTTTACGGAAGATGAGTTCGTCATATTCGTGGGCGGCGTAGAAGAGGACAACCGGGCGGCAATCGTCCCGCATTGCGAGTGTTTCACACATCGAGTGGAGCGGCGTTATGCCCACTCCGCCGGCGATCATGACGTATCCAGGCCCTTGGTCCCGATCGATCGACAAAACTCCGTAAGGGCCGTCCAGCCACACCCGGGTTCCGGGCTTTATGGCGGGCACAACTTTTCCAGACCAATCTCCTAGTGCTTTGATCGTAAAAGTAATTTCACAGTTCGCTCCGTTTTCTGCAGATGATGAGATTGAAATGGGGTGCTGGTCGAAGTGGAAAGGGGTCTTGCCGGTGTTGAGCCATGCGAACTGGCCCGGTTCGAACGTGAAGCCATCGTGATCGATAGGGTGCAGGACCAAAGTTCTAGCGTTGCCGTGCTCCGTAAGGTTGTCGACTACTTCCCAGGGTCTTCGCCACATTCTCAACGGCCGCAGGATCCGGTACCGCACAACCAATCCGAAGAGGATAAGAAGATATAACGACCACAAAACCCGCATCCCTGTCCGGCTAGAGTCGTATCCAACCAAATACACGTGGACCAGTGCACTCGATAATGCGGCCGCCGCGATGAGTGCGTGAGTCACATGCCACCATTCGTAAGAAATTTTCAAACGTTTGCGGAACGCTGCAAGGCAGACTATCAGCGCCAATCCCCAAAAACTGATGGCACCGAATCTCCATACCCATCGATGTTCCAACGTAAACGGGTTCAGCATTCCCCAGGGTAGCCCGTGTAGAAAGAGCAGCATCGGATGGGCGAGCACGAAACCAGTTACCGCATAACCCATTTGCTTATGAAAATACTGCAACGCGTCCTGACCGAAAATACCCGCTACAAACTGGACCCGGGAGACGAGGGCGAACTGGGCCGCCATAATTGCCAGACCCACGTACCCGCACGCAACCGCGAACTCCACCCAGAATCCTCGCCCTTGGCCGGGACGGCGACTAAGGGCCCCGATAATCAGAGGGAAGAGAAGCAGAAAGACATATGCGCCAAACGAAAAGGTCCCACGGATGATGCTGCTCATAGAGGTTTTTGCCGTGCAGGGGCGAGAGCCTGCTATCGCGATAGAAAAATTCTAAGCTGCAGGACAAGCCGATTTAACTGGCAAAAATAACAGCCCGGCGAACTGGCCCAACCTTTACGGTTAAAACTGAGATTAAGAAGCTGAAGATGTTGAGACCGCGATCACAGCCTGCGCCACAAGATTTGGGAAACAAAAAAGGCCACAGCTTTCGCTGCGGCCTTTGCAAACTCAAAATAAAACTAGCGACGGCGTCGCCCGCCTTTTTTCTTTGCGCTCTTCTTGCCGCCTTTTTTCTTGGCTGATTTCTTCTTGGCTGACTTTTTCTTCGCCGACTTTTTGCCAGCTTTTTTCTTTGCCGATTTTTTCTTGGCGGCTTTCTTGGGAGCTTTTTTCGCGGGCTTCTTGGCTGCCTTCTTCTTGGCTGGTTTACGCGGGGCTGATCTGGAACCGCCACCACCGCCTCCGCCGCCTATTGAGGGAGTCGGAGCTGGTGCGCTGAAAGGCTCCCGCTCTGGAATGGAGCCAACTGGAGCTTCAGCTTCTTCTTCCTCTTCTTCTTCTTCGTAATCTTCGTCGAGCGAGTCGTTGAAAGTGCCGGAGTCACCGAATTCATCGGCTTCATCGTCACGCAGGTAGAGGGTTTCCTCGAAATTCATTCTTTCCTCCTCAAAATTTCCGGTCGCCGCAGCGCCGGTTTGCGCATTTGCCTCGCGCGGGAAAATTAAAAAGACAAAACTAGCGACGGCGGATTATAACCAAGTGCGAACCCCATCGCAACCGATTTCAGATGCATTCTTGTTTGGATGCGAAAAGTTTTTATTGCGCGGGAATTACCAGCACCATGCCGGGACGCAGAGTTGCGACGTTGGCGTTGGTTTGCTTGATGGCTTTGACGCTGGTCTTGTAGTTGTTGGCGATGGAATACAGAGTCTCACCGCGCTTGACCGTGTGGTGTACCGGTGAGCCTGACTTGTTGTCAGCTAACTCGCTGGTGCGGTGTGACTTAGACTTCGTTTCATGCTCAGCAGCGGCGACCGTCGGGCTGACCGGCAGATGAATGTAGAGCACTCGCCGCCCTGCCAGGCTGTCACCCTTCATGCGGTTCCAGCGGCGAATCGTAGTCGGCGCAACGCCAAGATTATTCGAGACGCTTTCGAGAGTGTCGTTCTTTCTCACGCGATAAATTGTGAGACGACGCGCATAGGTTTGACCGTCGCCATTATTGTGTCTGCCGGGCGCGATCGGGATTACCAGCTTCGCGCCCGCCTCGATCGTATCTGACATGTCGAGTTGATTGGCAGTCGCAATCGTCTTCATCGGAGTATGGTAGGTGCGCGCCAGCGACATCAGAGTCTCACCACTGTTAACGGTGTGGTAACGCCACCACAGCCGCATGCCTGCCGGAATGCCGGCAATGGCCGCCTGATATTTGTCTACCGTTCCGACCGGCAGATGCAGGTCATAATGGCCCTTCGGGGTGGTCATGCGCAGAAGGGCGGGGTTCAGCTCCTGCAACTCTGACGGCGTCACGTCAATGCACTCCGCCACCAGCCGCAGATCGACCGGATAGTTGATCTTGACCGTCTCGTACTTCATCGGCGGGTCGGGAACGATGTTCTGCAACCCATATTGCGACGGGTTCTTGGCCATGATCGCCACCGCGACGATGATCGGCACGTAATTGCGCGTCTCTTTGGGCAACACATTGCGGCGGTAAAGCTCCCAGAAATCCGCATAGCCGGTGCGCTTAACGGCACTCTGCACGGTGCCTGGGCCAGAGTTGTAGGCGGCCATCGCCAGATACCAGTCGCCGAACTGGTTATACAGGTCCTTCAAATGACGGGCGGCGGCGCGGGTGGATTTTTCCGGATCCTGCCGGTCATCCTCCCACAAATCGCGATGCATGTCATAGGACCTGGCCCGGCTGCCCATAAACTGCCAGATACCGCGCGCACCTACTCGCGAAACCGCATACGGGTGAAAACCAGACTCGGCCTGGGCGACATAGATCAAATCCTGCGGGACGCCTTCTTCTTTCAGAATGCGTTCGATCATTTCGCGATAGCGTCCGCTCTGCGTGAGCCCGTGTTCCAAAGTGGGACGCCCACGAGTCGAAAAGTAATTGATATAGCTGGCGACCTGGTCGGTCATCATCAGCGGCAGATCGGAATGAGTGACTTTGATCTCCGCAGTCGCCTTGGCTTTCAGGTTCTGGTCAACGGGATAGTTCGTGACCTCATTGGCTTCGTCGATAGGCGCCGGCTCAGACTGCTGCTCGGGCGCGGGATCGCTCTGCAGCACGGTGGCCAACTCAAGATCGTTTACGTTGTTGAGGACCTTGTCAAATTCGGGCTGGAAGCGCGAATCGCTTCGTACTTCGGTAGAACTTTCGAGAAGCAGGTTGAACGCGCGATCGAAATGTATCTTGGCTGCGTCCTTGTCACCGGCATTGTATTGGTCCAAGCCAACCTGGTATTCGTTTTCGACGGTCGCGATCAGTTCAGCGACCGGATCAGGCTTGGCTTGAGCCTTCGGCCTTGCAGGAGCACTCGATTGATTTCGCGCTTGGGTAGACGTTTCGGTCTTTGACGCAGGCTGCGTCTTCTGAGCGACGGCCGATTTTGACGGTTTGACCTGTTTTGCTGGCGGAGGCGGAGCTTGCGAAGGCACAACATTCGTCGCCGTCGGTTTCTGGGCCGTCTGGCAGCCCAAGCCACCAATCAGCACCGCCGACGCGGCGATCAGCATTCGAAAATGCTTAATCTTTATATGCATCTATCACTTACCGCCGTGTCGCCGGGTTCCGGCGAGATAGCAAATCGTACTACCCTGTCTTTGGACGGGTCAACGTCAAAAGGGGTTTGCCCAAGTTACTTCCGGAACAGACCAAACGTACAATCGCGACTTGTCCGGATTCTCTAACCATGTATCACGCTAAACCGGCGCGAGGAGCCTCAGATATAAGCTCCACTTGGTTTTACCTTCTTTAAGACCTGTGCATCGAAGAACGGTAAAACAATAACGACAGGAGAAATGCGATGGCCGAAGCAGTTCAGAACAAATGTGCGCACCCGAAATGCACCTGCCCTGTTTCCGAGGGGAAAGAGTATTGCAGTCAGGCTTGCTCGGAAGCTGCCGACAATGGCAGCTTGAGCAACAACTGCGGCTGCGATCATCCCGGGTGTATCGGCGCAATTGCCGCTTAGGTAAACTGAAAATCTGTGCTTTCCGGTGCGGCCGGGTGCTCGATAAAGCGAGCTCTGGGCCGTGGCCAGGGAGCTTTTGTCTAAGGCGACATTGATCGAAGTCCTTTTGGGGTGCAATGCCAGTAACTTCGTTGAAGGCAATCAGGGGCGCAAAGTTCCGGGAAGGCCATGCCCGCAAAACCCAAATACTGGTGCTGATGGTGATTATCACCAATGTGCTCGGCAATGTTTCGCTGAGCCATGGCATGCACCAGGTGGGACGAATTGTTTCCGCTTCTCCGCTCGATTACCTCCGGGCGTTCGCTAACCCATGGACCATTCTGGGTATTTGCGTTCTGGTGATCTGGATGCTGACCGACCTTGCCCTGCTGAGCCGTGCGGATCTTAGCTTTGTCCTGCCGGTGACCGCCAGCGCTTATGTGCTGGTGGCGATTGGCGGCCATTTCATCTTGCACGATCACATTAGTTGGGCGCGGGGAACAGGCATTGCGTTGATTACGCTGGGCGTGATTCTTGCCGAAGAGACGCCCGACCGTACCACCAAAGGACCTCCGGAGCGCCTGCTATGAGATGGCTACTGGTGGCGATCATTGCAGTCTGCAACACGCTCGGCGACGTGCTCAACACCGCCGGGATGAAGCGCCAGGGTGCGGTCGAAGACCTGAGACCGCGAAGCTTCGCAATGATGGTAAAGCGCATTTTGCGCAACCCGCTGGTGCTCGCCGGATTTGCAGCGCTGGCAGTTTCGTTTTTTGCGTTGCTGTCGCTGCTATCAATTAGTTCCGTCAGCTTTGCAGTGCCGGCGACCGCAATCAGTTATCTGCTGGAGACCCTGCTGGCGAAGTACATCCTCGGCGAGGACGTTAGGGCGAGGCGCTGGGCGGCGGCGGCGCTGGTGGCCTGCGGGGTAGTGCTGTTGTCGTTTTAATCTGTGGTGCATGCGTGACCGCCCGCCCCTACATTGTCTCGGACGAGGGTAGAGACGTAGCTTGGCACGTCTATTGCATCTCATCAGCTGCCAGCAAGACGTTGCGAGCAACTTCTCTAAATTCTTACCAGTTCACCCTTAACCCAAACTGAATCTGGCGCGGATCGTAGGCGGCCGTGGCCTGGCCGCCGTTGGTGTAAAGCGGGCTGACGGCGGCAACGTTATACCGGTTCGCGATGTTGAAAATATCGACCATCGCGTCGAGGCTCATTCGTTCACCGAAGCTGATTCTCCGAGACACTCGAATGTCGTCGAAAACTGTCCACGGAGTCACGCCCGAATTGCGGCCAAGATTGCCGTCGAGCGAAAGCAGCGTGCCGTTAAAGTCTGCAATGCAGGGCTCCTGGAAAACTCCAGTGGGCGAGTATTTGGAAGTAACCGGTAAATAACCAAGCGCAGTGCAGCCCGGGTTCACGAATGTGTTCGGTCGGCCCGTGAGCGACGACAGCTGAAGATTGTCTCCACTGCCGGTCAAAATATTAAATGGACGTCCGGAATTGAAATCGATGAGCGGCGCGAAGGTCCAGCCGCTGAGCAGCTTGCCGGTGAATCCATCGCCGCCGATTCTTCCACTCTGGAAAACTCCGCTAAACACGAAGCGATGGCGCTGGTCGAATAAGGAACTCGACCGGTCACGGCCGGGATAGAAACTGTCCTGCGGTGTCAAAGTTGACTGCAGATCGGTAGAGTCGTCAATAGTGTGCGACCAGGTGTAAGAAGCCAGGAACTCGTAGTGGCTGCCCAGGCGCTTCTTTAGATTCACGCTCAGCGCGTGATAGACGGAGCTGCCGTTTGAGTAGTTGGCGTCCATATCGCCGAACGGCACGCAGTTATTGAGAGAAGTGAACGGATCGCAGGCGGCGTTGAAACCCTGGCTCTTGAGTCCCTGCAGGATCTGCTCTGCGAGCCCAACGCAAGCGCCGCCACCGGCAGCAATATACCCACCCGCGATGGAGGGATTAATACCGCTGCGGCGGAAGAAGTTCATCAGGGAAGCGTCGACATACGGCTGGCCATTACTGGGATTGACTCCACAGCCACTTACTGTAAATGGGCTCGACGGCGTTTGCCCGGCGCCTAACGCGTTTTCAAAATTCGTCACCATCAAGTCGCCGCGAATCGTGTTGGCGTTGATAGGACGATTCAGATGGCGTCCGCCGTTGAAGTTGTAGGCCACGTCGATGGTGTAGCCGTTGCCGAGATCGCGTTCAATGCTGAGATTGGCCTGCTGCGAATAGGCATAAACAAAGTTGTTCGCCTGGGGATATCCGAAGGGCTGGAAGCCAAGCGCCAGCGGCGAACTTGTCAAATAGTTCTGGTTCAGGAAGGCCGATTGCGGAAAGTTCAAAGCCTGGAACTGCTGCTGATTGGGCAGATAACCCAGCGCGGCATTCACCGGGCCGATAGCTGAAGGCGCACACTGAGGGAAGGCGGGGTTGACCAGCGTTCCCTGAAAGATGGGAATAGCATTCAAGTTGCCTGGATTCCCGGCGCCCGCGCACGGTGATGTGCCGCCGAACGCCAGCTGGCCACTGGTCGACCCATCGGACGCGTCGCCGAGGAAATACAAGCCAAGCAGCGGATGGTCATAGAAGAGCCCATACGACGAGCGGATCACAGTCTTGCCGTCGCCCTTCGGGTCCCAGGCTAGACCGATGCGCGGCTGGAAATTGTTTTTGTCGGTCTGAATTCCTTTTTGTAATCCAAGGAATTGGTAGCCAAAAGCCGCAATTCCGGTCGGCGCTTTGAATTTCGGCGGAATCTCAACGTCATACCGCAGGCCATAATTGAGCGTCAGATTGCGGCGTACCTTCCAGGAATCCTGCCAATAAAGTCCGATGGGCACATTCGTAAACGAATCACTTGGGCTGCCGAGGCCTTGAATGAAGTCGCCCGGTATGCCGGCGCCGTAAGCCTGGACCGGAGAAATTTGCGGAAAGTTCGGCAAGCCGCCGGGGTTCGGATTCACGAAACCGAGTTGAGATGAACTAAGAGCGCCGAAATCGTAAACCCCGCCATAGTTCACGGTGAAGATTGCGGTGAGCGGAATGTAGTTAATGTCGGCGCCAAACTTGGTGCTGTGTTGGCCAATCGTCCACGAAAAGTTGTCCGTAAACTGGTAGCGCTGCTCAGTGCGCTGAATGTAGGAATAGGGTTCACGGCCGAAGTAGGCGAAACCCGGAATATTGACCGCTGGATCCGAACCCCCGGGTATCGCGGTGTTGTAGAAATAAGACAATCCACGACGGGAGTACTGGAAGGTGAACTCGTTCAGCTTGTTCGCGCCGAGCGTCCACGCATCTTGTACCTCGCCGCCCACGTCGCGATAAGTTTGCTGCGACGTCCGCGAATATGCATTTTGCCCGAAGGGCTGGTCTTGTCCGCTGACTTCGATTCCGGTCACGGTGCTGGGGCTCACGCTTACGCGAAGAGTTAGACGATTGCTGTTGCTGATGTTGTGATCGATACGGAACGAATACAGGCTGGTTCCTTCGAAGACCGGGAAGTTGCCCATCTGGGAGGCGAGAGTCTGATACGAAGCCGGCACAAAACAAGGCGGGGCGCTGCAGGAGGTTGGGAACCCTCCTACTCCGGGGAAGCCTCCGGTCAATCCCAACGGCCAAGCGCCATTCACGGCCATGCCTGATGACGCGCCCATGAGAGCTGCATACTGCCCGACCTCGTTCGCATAGGCTGAAGACGCCCCTTCGGTCGCCAGCACCGTCGGATTGGTCAGGAAGCCAACCTGAGCGGGAGTCAACTGCATAGTGCCAAACGGAAGTCCGACAGTCGCCGTGTTGAATGGAACCAACCCAAAATTTCCCTGTCCAATACTCGAGAAGCCAGTCTCGTGCCGCCGCGTGACTTCATAAGAAAAGAAATAGAAAGTTTTGTCTTTCTTAATCGCCCCGCCGAATGCCGTTCCGGCCTGCACGCGAGTGTAGGCGGGATCAGGGACGGTGCTAAACGGATTCACCGCTTGAAAATTGCGATTGCGAAGGTATCCGAAAACATCGCCGTGAAAGCCGTTGGATCCGCTCTTAGTAACAATGTTCACCACGCCACCGGCCGCGCGCCCGTACTCCGGATTGTAGTTATTAGTGATGATTTGAAACTCTTGCACGTCTTCCTGGGAGACTGTGGAACGCACACCGTTAGTCGAATTATCAGTCGCGTCGGCGCCGTCAACGTTGACCAGATTCGAACGTGCCCGCTGTCCGCCAAAATTGATACCCGAAGTGGGCGCAGCACCGGTGTTGGGGGCGGCGTCGGGAAGAACGACGGAGTCGGTTTTGGCAAAATTGATGTAACTGCGACCGTTGATCGGCAGATTGTCGATCTGCCGCTGGTCGACGGTGTCCGTGGTTGAAGTCTGTGCGGTTTCGATCGCCTGCGCTGCGCTGCTGACCTCAACAACCTCTTTGGTAGACGCGAGCGCCAGCGAAATCGGCAGCTCGAGCGATCCACCAACCGTGATGACCACATCCGGAGCGCTCGCCTTGGCGAACCCCTGCGCGTTCACGGTAACGACGTAAGAACCGGGTGGCAGCGAAATAAAACTGTACTGCCCTTCGCCGTTGCCGGTGGCTGCGCGTTCAATTCCTTTAGCCCCGTTACGCGCGCTTACGCTGGCACTTGCGACCGGTTGCCCCTGAGGATCGGTGACGGTCACGCGCAGATCACCCGTTGCTACCCCTTGTCCGTAGAGAGAAGTTGTCAGGATGAGTGCGGATGAAAGCATGAGGAACAATCTCAGAGTTCGCATGGATCTCTCCGGCGCAAGAATTCTCAGAACCAGCGTCTTGGCCAGTGCCGAGTAGTTACCGCGATTTGGTGGAACGCGAAGGTTTGCTGGTTTGTACATCAGGTTATAGCGGGAAATCAAGCAAGAACCTTGATTCCCTGTTAGTGGAAAAGGGACGTTTAAGGGACAAGCCGGCCGGAGGATTGGAGTCACCAAGTTCGATGAGCTTCGGCACTTCCACATTACCCTCCGGCTGCGGTCGTCGCCAGAATTGCCAGCTTCCCCTCGCCTGGCAATATCTGGCCAGGGCACACTTTGCTGCTGACGACTCGCAGCGTCAATACACTGTGAGTCACCGATGTTTCATTTTTTAATCACGGGGGAAGCGTCTGAAAATGGAAGGGATAATTCAAATCTTCTGCGGCAGAGAATCTAGGTTCGACTTATTCCCGAATCAATCCGGCTGACAGTTTTCAGCGCCCATGCCATTCGAGGAGTGTTGTGAGCAAGCCCGAATCGTCCCTGGGAATCGAGCACGATGATGCCACCGTGCCCGTTGAGGCGATCCTTCAGATAGTTCATGGCTTCTGCCGCCGCCCATTGAGGAAGGTTGCCGGCAGCCACTCGATCTGCGGCCCACTTAGCGAGCACCAGCTTCATGATCGGTTCGCCCCATCCGGTGGTAGAGGCTGCGGCGCTTTCGTTATCGGCATAGCAGCCGCAACCGATCAGCGAAGAGTCGCCCAGCCGCCCAGGAGCTTTGTTTAAAGTTCCACCGGTGGAAGTTGCAGCGGCGATGTTTCCTGACTTGTCCAGCGCAACCGCGCCCACGGTATCGTGGGAAATCTCGGGGGCGAACAGCTCCTGGCCTTCGCCCGTGGTGAGATCTTGAAATTCGCGCAGCCGTTCAACCTCGCGGGGGATAATCAAGTCTTCGTTCTTACAAAGCGGGATTCCGTGTTGCTTGGCAAAACGTTCGGCTCCTTCGGCCACAAAGTAAACATGCGGGCTCTCGCTCAGAACTTTACGCGCGGCGCGAACGGGATTGGCAATATGTTCGACGCATCCGACGCCGCCAGCGCGCAGCGTGTTGCCATCCATGATGAGGGCGTCAAGTTGCACCTTGCCATCACGATTCAGAAAACTGCCGCGGCCAGCATCGAAGGCCTCGTCATCTTCCATCACGACAACCGCTGCTTCAACTGCGTCCAGCGCCGAACCTCCGCTTGCAAGAACGCGCCAACCGGCATTCACAGCGTTGCGCACGCCGTTCAGGTGAGCCTCGACCATGTCATCCGGAATTGCCCATGCGCCACCGTGCACGACGAGGACGGGATTGTTGCTCAGGGAAGCCTCCGAAAACTGGTAAGTGTAGCACTCTGGCGGATTTCGCAATGACACGACCAGACGATCGTGGAGCGGCGAACGCCCTCGTCCGCCGCCTTAAAGCCGCGCGCCCATCATTTTGGGGATAGTCACGAATTCGTAGCCTTCGACCAGCAAGCGGGCAATCAGGCGATCAACGGCTGTGACCGTCGCCGAACGATCGGTGCCGAAAGCCGCATGGCCGCCATCGTGCAACAGAATTACATCGCCGCCGCGTATCTTGGGACCGACTTTCTCCTGAATAAATTCCGGCGAGGGCGCCTTCCAGTCATATCCAGTTATGTTCCACATCACCGGTTCCAGTCCCAATTGTCGAACGATGCGAAACACTGCCGGCCGTCGGCCTCCCCATGGAGGACGAAACAAATTCGAGTGTTCACCGACCGCATCACGGATCGCGTCCCGGCATTGATTGATTTCGCTGCGAACGCGCGAATCAGACTGGAAAGTCAGCAGCGGATGAGTGAAAGTATGGTTTCCGATTGCATGTCCACGTTTGGCAATTTCTGCGGCAATATCGGGCCTTTGGCGGACGTAGCGTCCGATCAGAAAAAAAGTGGCATGAACGTTATGTCTGGAAAGAACATCGAGCAGATGGAAAGTGTGCGGGTCGTTGGGCCCATCGTCGAAGGTCAACGCGATCTGCTTCGAACTTCGCTGGCCGCGGCTGAAAGCCCGCCCAAACCACTGGCCGGTTGGGGCAAGCGACTGGTATCCGGCGGCGGTCAAGGCAACTCCGGCGGCCGCGGCGAGCGCAAACATGCTCGGATTGTATCGAAAGGCAGAAGTAAGAAGTCAGAAGTCAGAAGTCAGAATTGAGCCTTGGTTTTACTTCTGCATTCTTCCTTCTGACTTCTGCATTCTCCGCTGTTAACTTCTTCCTCAATTGCGCGAGAGTTGCGCTCGGGATATTCTCAGTAGCGACCTCCTCACATTCATGGCCAAGCTTTTCGATCTTCCCAGGTATATAGCGGTAGAAGGACCCATACGCGTCGGCAAGAGTACGCTGTCGACCATCCTTGCCGAGCGGCTCAATGCCCAGCGGGTCACCGATCCCGAACACAATTCATTTTTAGCGCCGTTTTATCAGGGCGAACCGGGAGCGGCGTTCCAGGCGCAATTTACGTTTCTGGTCCAGCGGTTTGAGCAACTGCGTGGGTTGGACCTGGGGGCACGATCGCAGAAACTCGTCGTATCCGATTTCATCTTCGAGAAAGACAAGCTTTTCGCCTACCTGAATCTGAACGATCAGGAACTCGACACCTACAACCGCTACTACAATCATTTTCGTGACCAGTTGCCCACGCCTGATCTCGTCATCTACCTGCAGGCCACTCCCGAGGTGCTCAAGAAGCGGCTGAAAAAGAAAAATGTTGCCGGCGAGAAGGCGATCAGCGAGGAATATCTGGAAGAAGTGATCAAGGCCTACGAACACTTCTTCTTTCACTACACGTCGTCTGACCTGCTGATTGTGAACACCTCAGAGATTGACTTCGTCGAACGCAACGAAGATTTGCAAGAGTTGCTGAGAAAGGTTTCGGCTCCGATCAAGGGCACACAGTACTTTCTTCCATTAGGCGGGCAGGAAGCGGCCAGCGCTTAGGCCGAGAGAGCCGGCGCGTTGAATTTATCGGCGTGGAAGCAGAAGGGTGAATAAGTGTTTGCCCAGCTTCTCGAACTCGCGGTCTGCGGTCACGAGCCACGCGGAACGTTCAATGGCCAGTTCGGCCGCAAATGAGTCCGCATACCCCAGACCGTGCTTCTGCTTGATTACGCCGGCGCGAGTCGCTCGCTCCTGATCGACGGAGATGATTGCGAGTGGCAGTTGGCGAGTTTTTGCCTGAGCTCGGTATGCGTTGTCCTCGCCCCGGTACTGCCACTCAACGTAGAAAACTTCACCCCAGGTTACCGCCGACATTAAAACCGGCGTGTCATTGTGCAGCGCCTGCTCGAACACGTCCTGCACTTTTTTTGCGATCCCCGCCTGGTCTTCGAAAAAACCGATCAGCGCGTTTGCATCCAGCACGTATCTGCGTGGGCGCGTGGGATGGGTCAATTATTTATCCCGCGCTCGTTCGCGGGCGCGTTCCTCATAGCAACCTTCGAATGCCGAAGGCTCACCCGGACGCGGTTTGAGAGAACCGCGAATTTCGTCAAGAAGCTTCGCAGAAATTGGGGTTAGCACCAGCCTGCCATTTTCTTCAGTCCATGTGGCCGCTGTGCCTTTCTTCAATCCAAGTTGCTCGCGCAACTCCGCTGGAACGACAACCTGTCCTTTGGAACTAATGATTGTGCGATGTGCCAATAAAATCATCTTACCATGAGGTAAGACGCAGTTCGACAGAGCAAAAAAATCGTGCTTGCGCGATCCCGACGTGTGTTATTACAATTGTAATAACATTTAAGGAGTAGCCATGGTCGAGCTCAAGGTCCGCAAATTTGGAAACTCGCTTGGGGTGGTGCTGCCGAAAGATGTGATCAATCGGCTGCAAACCGGCGACGGAGAAAAGCTCTTTCTCATCGAGGCCGCAGAGGGCGATTACCGCCTCACGCCGTACGATCCCGCCTTCGAGAAGCAGATGGAGAAGATTGAGGATATTATGTCCCGCTACCGAAATACCCTGCGTGCCTTGGCGAAGTGAAAAAACAAGAACCGATTTGGATATTGGAGAGGCTCGTGCTGGCCGCACATACCAAGCTCCTTGCTGCATATGGAGGGGCAGAGGGATTACGGGACGCCGGCCTTTTGCAGTCAGCACTGGCTCGGCCGCGCCAGCATTATTCGTATAGTTCCCCTGACATTATCGAATTGGCAGCTTTGTACACTGCGGCCCTGGTCCGGAACCACCCATTCGTGGATGGCAATAAGAGAATAGGTTTCGCGGTTGGTATCGCGTTTCTCGAACTAAACGGCTTTGTTTTACAAGCCACCGAAGCCGATGCCACACACGCTGTTCTCGCCCTTGCCGCAGGCGATCTAGATGAAGCCGGATACGCTGCCTGGATGCGCGCGAATGTTAAACGCCGCCGAACGTAATCAGCCCATGTGGTTACCTAAATCCTCGACGGGCCGCAATTTTTAGGACTACAATTCCCTTAGCGGCATCTAAACCCGCTATCAGGCTCTATCCGCAACTTGCGGAGGGGCACTGGAGGAAATCGTGAGTCTCACTCCGATCGGCGCACCGCGCCATAAAATTACCACCACATCTCTCCACGACAAAAAGCTTCAGCATGAACCTATTACCTGCCTGACCGCCTACGACTATTCGAGCGCGCGTTTGGTGGATGAAGCCGGTATCGACATGGTGCTGGTCGGCGATTCGCTGGCTATGACCATGCTTGGCCACGAAAACACTTTGTCCGTCACCGTAGACGAAATGCTGCACCACGTTCGCGCGGTGCGTCGCGGAGTGAAAGACGCTCTGCTCGTGGCCGACATGCCTTACGGCTCCTACCACGTGGACGCAAAGGACGCGGTGCGCAACGCCACGCGGTTCGTCAAAGAAGGCGGCGCCGAAGCAGTAAAGATGGAAGGCGGCGAAAAGCGCGTCGACGTAATTCGCCAGATCATCGACGCTGAGATCCCCGTCGCTGGCCATATCGGGCTTACGCCCCAATCAGTCAACCGCATGGGCGGATTCAAAGTTCAGGGCAAGACCTTGGCGGACATCGAGCAACTCATGCGGGACGCCACCGCCCTCGACCGCGCCGGCGTGGCTTGCATCTTTCTCGAAGGCATTCCGCGAGAAGTCGCGGATATGATTACAAACGAGGTCAGCGCTCCAACCATCGGAATCGGCGCCGGGCCGGGTTGCGATGGGCAGGTGCTGGTGCTGCACGACATTTTGAACTTGACCTTTGGTCCGGCGGCGAAATTCGTCCGCCGCTATGGAGACGCGGCTGCCGAGATCACGCACGCGGTGCAGGCCTATCGCGCCGATGTGGTATCCCGCCAATATCCCGCGGACAATGAGTCTTACCATTTGCCGGCCGAAACCCGGCAAGCCCTCGAAACTCTGCTTGAGAGAAAGCGCACCATGCGTGGGCGAATGGGTCAGATTGCGGCGGTGGAATAGCAAAAACTAGATTGTTGAGCTGCGGGCGTCCTCGCCCGAGGAAAACGAGCCCGTACAAGGACGGGCGAGACGCCCGTCGCTCCAAACGTAATTATTATTTCAGCCCCAGCGCCACAATCGTGACCTCGTCCGGCGTGTTGTGACCATTTTCGCCGTTGACCACACCGAAGCCGTGCCCGTTGTCGCGCCCGCCGAAGTCCCACATATTCCATCCGATGCCATCATGTTCTAAAGTCGTGCGCACGTCACGCAGCCAGCGCGCCCTGTCGGCAGGATCAGAAGACTTTCGGTAGACGCCAAACTCGTTGCAGGTGAGCGGCACGTTCCAGTGTTTCGCCCACTCGGCGGCCTGCCCGATCTCGACCGCAATGCGGTTCGCGTCCCAGTGGTCCAGGCCGTAATTCAGGATTTGCAGACGGTTCACTGCGTCGGGCTCGGCGGCGGCAACTTTCTCGGCATTTTCCATGTTCGATGGATACGCCAGCTTGCTTTCAAAATGCCAATAATTTATTCCCCAGGTTGCACCCTGATGGGAAAATGTGTGCGGGTCATAAAAGTGGAAGTTGTAAATCACGTTGGGGTCGGAGAGCGGCGTCATTGCGACCAGGTCGGCGACGTCCGAGTAGTTTGCTCCGGCGGCGATGATGGTGTGCTGCGGCGCTCCCTCGCGAATGGCATTTGCCAGCTTCGCTTGCACCCCGGCCCAGCGGTAACGATCATGAAATTCCGGCTCATTTAAAACTTCGAAGAACACCATCTCGGGATCATATGAAGAATAGTGATGCGCAATGGCCCGCCAGAAATCCGAGAACTGCTCCACAAACTCGTCGTGCTCGACCAGTTTTGATTTGAAGTCGCTCTCCGGATGCATGTCGATAATGACCGCGAGGCCGTGATCGAGAATCATTTTGACGGCCGCATCGAGATAGCCGAGATATTCCGGAGGAAGTTCGTCCCCGCGGTTGTGGCGAATCATCGGCTCGGGATTCACGCTCAGGCGAACATGGTCGAAGCCCATCGCCTTTATGAGCGCGATGTCGCTGGCGGTGGTCCAGTTTTCAAAGTGTTCTTTGGTGTACCCCTTGGAATCGTAAACCTGCGCGAACCACTCGCTCAGGTTGATGCCGTGGCGAAGATGCGCCGCGCGGCGTTGCGCGAGGGATGAGCCGGCCTGCGCGAAAGAAAAAATCGAGACGCAAGTCAGGACACAAAACAACAGAGTTGCCTTAAGCATAACCGCTTCTTTCTCGACAACGTGGGAAGGGCACGGCTTTCAGCCGTGCCGATCACCGGCTGGAATGTTCATCGGCACGACTGGAAGTCGTGCCCTTCCCGAAACAATGGCTTGCTAGCTCTGAATCGGAAGCACTCGCACCCGCTTTTTCGTCGCGGCATAGATCGCATTGCAAAGCGCAGGTGCGAGTGGCGGGATTGGAGGCTCACCCGCGCCGGTCGGCGGTTCGGTGCTGGGCACAAAAAATCCTTCCACCTTCGGCGCTTCGTTCATGCGGATCGGCTGATAGGTGTCGAAGTTACTTTGCACCACTTTGCCTTTATCGATGGTAATCTGCGCCCGTAAAGCGTTGGCCAGACCGAACACAACCGCTCCCTGAATCTGTTGTTCGAGAATATTTGGATTCACCACCCGCCCGCAGTCGACGACTGAGACCACGCGGTGCACTCGCGGCGTGTCGTGATCCATGGAGATCTCGACCACGTCGGCGGCGTAGGTGCTGAAGCAACCAAAGCACGCGATCCCACGATAGCGTCCCGCGGCCAGCGGTTTGCTCCAGCCCGCTTTCTCGGCCGCGAGCTTCAACACATTTCGCATGCGGGCCGTGCTCCACGACGTATCAAAATACTTGATCTCGGTATCCTTTGAAAGCAATTGCATGCGATATTCAAATGGGTCTTTTCCTGCCGCAGCGGCCAACTCATCGATGAAGCTTTCGCTGGCAAATCCCATTTGCAGGGCGTAGACCGAGCGCATCCACCCCAAAGGAACGGGAGTTTCGGTGACCACGGATTCGAGTGCGATGTTTGGAATCGGATAGATGAATGACGCCTCATCCGGAAAATCAGAATCCACTCCATTCACCGGCGGCGAGCCTTTTTGTCCATTGATGGATGGACCGATGATGCGATGCCGAAACGAGATCGGCATTCCATCGTCGCCGAGCGTAGCCGACAGTTTGTGCACACTCACCGGGCGATAAGTCGAGCAGCGCATGTCGTCTTCGCGCGTCCAGGTAACCCTTACCGGAGCGTTGATCGCTTTTGAAACCAGCGCGGCTTCGACCGCGTAGTCGTGCTCTAGACGTCTTCCGAAGCCGCCGCCAAGTAAAGTGACGTTAACCTTCACTTGCTCCGGTTTCAATCCGATAAGCGGCGCTACAGTATCTCTGCAATCCTGGGGAACTTGCGTGGGGGCCCAAAGCTCGCACTCGGTTCCACGAAAATGCGCACTGCAATTGCCCGGCTCCATGGGAGCATGCGCCATGAATGGAAGCTGATAAACCGCTTCGATTTGTTTGCCGGTCGACTTCGAAGCATCCCCCACGGAGAAGAATTTCACTGCCTTGCTCTCATCGGCATGATGCAGTGCTTCGAAAATTGCGGCGGAATTCAGGTCTTTGTTCGGACCTTCGTCCCACGTGATCTTGAGAGCGCGACGAGCCTTCAATGCATTCCAGGTACTGTCAGCAACCACAGCCACAGCGGAATCCCCGATTTTGCCGACGAAAGTCACACCCGGCATTTGCTTGGCGGCGGTGGCGTCGAAATCCCCAACTTTGCCGCCAACGGTTTCGCATCGCGCCAAGGACGCATACTTCATGCCGGGAATGTGAAAATCGATTCCGTACTGGGCAGAGCCGTTGACCTTCGAGGGAGTATCAACGCGCGGCGTAGATTTTCCGACAAGCTTGTATCCGCCGCTCTTCAACGGTGGGTTATCGGGCACGGCAAGCGTCGCAGCTTTCGTCGCCAGCGATCCGTAACTCAGCTTGCGTCTGGTCTCCGAATGAATCACAGACGCGCTCTCTGCCTTGCAACTCTCGCGCGGAACTCCCCACTGGGCCGCAGCAGCCGAGATCAGCATCTCGCGCGCTTGCGCTCCGGCTTTGCGCATGGGATCCCATGTAGTGCGGACGCTTGCGCTGCCGCCCGTGCTCTGATCGCCGAATAGAGTGCTGGCGCCGGCTTGCTCGATGGTGATCTGCTTGAGGTCAGCTTCGAGTTCTTCCGCGAGAATCATAGGCAGCGCGGTCCACACGCCCTGCCCCATCTCGGTGCGCGCGACCACAACGGTGATTTTTTCGTCGGGCGTGATTCGCAAATATGCATTGGGAGAGAACACGCCTCCCGCCTGGGCTGGAGCCGTCTTCGGAAGGTAAAAACCAATTACCAGTCCGGCGCCCGCAGCAGCTGAGGTTCCTAGAAACGCCCGGCGAGAAAGTGCGGTCACTTTGCACCTCCCGCGCTGGCTCGGTGAATCGCCCGCCGGATGCGTTCATAGGTTCCGCAACGGCAAATATTGCCTGACATGAAATCGGTGATCTGCTGATCGGTCGGGTGCGGAGTTTTCTCCAGCATCGCCGCGGCCGCCATGATCTGCCCGCTTTGGCAGTAGCCGCACTGCGGAACATCTTCGGCGATCCACGCTGCTTGTAACGGGTGCAAGCCATTCGCGCCCAGACCTTCAATCGTGGTGACGTTTTTGCCCGCGACTTGCGAAACCGGCGTGATGCACGAACGGGTGAGCGCGCCATTGATGTGCACACTGCACGCGCCGCATAATCCGGCGCCGCAACCGAACTTTGTACCGGTCATTTGCAGGCTGTCGCGAAGCACCCAGAGCAGCGGAGTGTCGGAAGAAACGTCGGCATTCTTTTCAGTGCCATTAACGTGGAAAGTGTAGTTGGGCATAAGGACGCACACATCCTAGAACAAATGCAATAAAAGGAAAATGGCAATCAGATCGACTAGTCGTGATGATCGTGCCCGCCATCGCTCGGATGGTTTTGCGGCGCAACCCCAAAAGTCGTCTTCCAATATTGCTGCACCCCGGGCGGAAGCTTATCAATGCGCGATAAAAATGCGGTCACCTTCCATATGTCCTGATCCCCGAGCGCGTGGTTCCATGCCGGCATTCCGGTGTAGCGGACGCCGGTGCGGATCGCGTAAAAAATATGCCACTCCGGATCATCCAGCGGATCAAGGACCAGCTGCGGCGGTGGTGGATACATAGAATGCTCTAGCAGGCTGGGTTTGTAATCGAGGGTTCCGTGACAGACCGCGCAATTCATGGTGTAAAGCTTGATGCCGTCGATCAGATTGTTGTCGGTTACCGGAACCGGGTTCGGCATTTGCGGCGCGTGCCGTTCCATCGAGGCATCCATTGCGCTCATCGCTATTCGACGTTCCAGAGCGGAAGGCGAAGCATCCGCATTGGTGGGAAAAAACCCAAACTGTGCGATCAGTAGTATGGCGATGAATGCCACCACAATCGTGATAATGATTCCGAGTACGAAGGCCCGCATATGTTCTCCTATCGTCGAGAATCCTAAGTGACGGCACAAATGTCTTGAATTAACGCCTAATACGCTTTCAACCAGCGCGCCTTTTCCACGACATCGCGTAGCTGAGGAAGGAATCGTTCTTCCTGTGGCGGCGAGAATGGCACGGGAGTGTCCATTGCGGTGATGCGCACGATGGGCCCGTCTAAATCGTCAAACACTTCTTCGTTGATGATGGCTGCAATCTCGCCCGCAATCCCGCCGGTGCGTGTGTCTTCGTGCAGAATAATAACTTTGTTGGTCTTGCTCACCGTAGCTGCAATGGCCTCGTGATCGAGCGGCGCCAGCGTGCGCAAATCGAGGACCTCGAGTTCGATTCCTTCTTCGGCCAGAAGATCGGCAGCTTCCATCGCGGTGTGCACCATGGCAGCGTAGGTTATTACGCTGATGTCGCGGCCTTGTCGCGCGACCCGCGCCTTACCTAACGGAACGATGTAATCATCGGCAGGAACTTCTTCCTTGATCCGGCGATACAAATACTTGTGCTCGAAAAAAATCACAGGATTGTTGTCACGTATGGAGGCTTTGATCAGACCCTTGGCGTCATAAGCCGTCGCCGGACAAACAACTTTGAGGCCCGGATTGTGCACGAACCACATCTCCGGATTCTGCGAATGGAACGGGCCGCCATGCACGTTGCCGCCGCTCGGCCCGCGCAAAACCAACGGAGCAGGAGCGCCCCACAAGTAATGAGTTTTCGCCACCATGTTGCTGATCTGATTCATGGCGCAGGCGATAAAATCCATGAATTGAAATTCGGCAACCGGACGCATGCCAGTCAACGACGCGCCAAACGCCGCGCCGACAATCGCAGATTCGGCGATGGGCGTATCGATCACGCGCTCAGGACCGAAGCGATCGATAAAGCCTTCGGTAATTTTGAACGCGCCGCCATAAATGCCAATGTCTTCGCCAATGCAAAAGACGGATGGATCGCGTTCCATTTCTTCCGATATTCCCTGCCGAATGGCTTCGAGGTAAGTGAGTACAGGCATAAGTCAGTAAGTCCCAACCGCGGCCGACATCTTTGGCGTCGGGCCGGTCACTTCAACTGTAAATGGCGACGAGTCGAGCTCGCGAACGGTGACACTGCCGTGGGTTTCTTCACAGCCGGTCACCTTGTGGCTAAGTACGCGCTGATACCACCACGCAGTTAGCACCGCTTTGCTGTCCGGCTGAATTTCGCCCATGCAGTTCTCCATGCCACATTCCACGCGCGCATGCAGCTTGATCTCCAGCCACTTTCCCGGTTCGAGCGCGACATAGCTGGCTTTGTCGTCCGGATTTGCAAACAGCGCGCCGGCCGAATTCAAGTAAATCGGAATGCCGTGCGGTTTTCCAGTCGCCAACCGAAACGATATGTCTCCGACTTCGTACTTTTCTTCGCTCGCATTGGCGGACGAATGCACTACCTGTTCACCATCGGCAATTGAAGGCACCAGCACTGCAGCAGTGCTCACATTCTTCAGCCGAACGCTCGCATTGAAATCGTTGCCGATCTCGAGTTTAGCTGGCGTAGTCCCGACGATTGTCAGTTCGAGGTCTTTGGCTTTCGCGGCACCGGCTTTCGCCTGATCGCCGTCGATAACCGAGGAACGGGGCTTCTCACAGGTTTCTGGAATGGAGACGTGTTCCGATGGAACACGCCAGCCAGAGGTCAGGTCCCGCGAGGCAGTCATTTGTGCGGAAACAGGGAAGGCTGCGAGTCCAACCGCAAAGAAAGAGCAGGCAGCAGCGCGGCTGATCAGCCTTCTCGGCATAAGTCGAAAGTTTACTACTTTCTTAAGCGCAGGATAGGCGGCAAACGGAACCATTCAGTCCCCGCTGAACAAATGCGGGTATCCAACTGGTTTGATGCAGATTTCGATAACGGTCCGGTCGGTCTGGCGAGTGACCCGAATGAGCCGCACACCATCCGGCTCAGGACGGATCAATTCTCTTCCCCGGCTCTCATCTAAATTTCGTGGCCAGTCGGGAAGTTGGCCCCGGTAAAATCGCCAGACTTCGTCGACGGAATCGGGCGTCCAGTAATCAGATGAGACTTCCTGCAGCACTCCGTGGTTCAAATCCATTCGCGTGACGGTCTGCGCACCGGCTGGATCTTCGCGCATCGCGCCGGGATAAACGGGAAGCATTGCGAGCCGGGGATCAAGTTTGCCCTGCGGCTCAGAATCAAGCGTGCCGATTGGAGTATGCAGGTGAAAGGCTTTGCCAGCCTTCGTATGAGTTTGCGTGACGGTCGAGCTTTTTGCGATTACCCACAGCGCGACTGCGCCCACCAGGAACGCGATCACAAACGCCGCCACCGGAATCAGGCCGAGCCACATGTCCACTCTCCGCGCTTCCAAGGATTTTTTGATACCTCGGACGGAGCTGCAAGTAGCATTTCAGTATCATCGGCCGATGTTGCCGATCAATGCTGACGCGGTTATAGTGTGAACGCTGGAGGCACAGCATGCGGATTCTGCTCAATTGGCTGCTGAGTGCGTTGGCTGTTTGGGTGGTATCGCGAGTCGTGCCCGGAATTCACGTTTCCGGTTTAGCTGCCGCGCTTATCGCCGCGCTGGTGATCGGATTTGTGAACGCGACCCTCGGCCTTCTGCTCAAGATCATCACTCTTCCTCTTACCATCCTGACCTTGGGAATTTTCTGGTTCGTGATTAACGCCCTCATGCTGGAGGTAGCCTCAGCGTTCGTCCCCGGCTTCCGGGTGGATACTTTTGCCTCCGCTTTCTGGGGAGCGATTGTCCTCAGCCTGGTAAACATGCTCTTTCGCTGGCTGGCGGGAACCGGCCGCAAAGACGACGCAAGAGTATGAATTTTCAGACGTTGTAGGTTGAAGTGACGGCCATTCTGGCCTGTACGATCGGTAACCTCTAGCTGCAATCTCTTATTGACTCTCTGCTGCGGCCCTGCGCTACACTCGACTCAAGCAGTTCCCAATCCTGAATTCTGCGTTGGAGTATCGGGAATGAACCACCTTCTTCTCTTAGTGTTTGTACAACTCTCGCTTACATTCGGAGTTGCTGGCCTGCTCTGGCCAGAGCGACTGGTTACCGTGTTCGACGTGCTGATGTTCCCCTGGCCGGCGACACACAAATTTGTTCGCACCAATGCATGGGCAGCCATTCTGTTGTCACTGGTACTGTTTATGGCGCTTTGGGCCGGACTATACGCGGCTTAGTTTCCGGCCTGTTTCTCGTGCCGGTGAAACAGCCAGTGGCTGATGTCGGGATAGAACTCGTCCACTAATCCGCCCAAACTCCCATATCCAATCGAAATCGCGCTGCGGCTCATGGTGAGTCCGAACCCGCGCTCGGCTTGGGGATAATAAAGATTAGAAAGGCCGCCGGAACTGAAAGCACCCAACACATTTTCCCAAGCGAAGCTCCGCCCACCCTTGTCAGTGCGGCAGTCTACTTCCTGCAGAAGTGCGTAACCCAGGCGGCGCTTTATCGAGCCCTCTCCGAGTCGAAAGTAGCGAGGGTCTTCCTTCAATAGAACGGCGTAGAAATAATTGGCGAAAAAACTGCTCGAAACTTCGTCGGCCAATGTTGAGCCATAGCGCTTTCCGAATCCGGCCGCGCCCTGGCCATATTCAGGGAATTCGTTTTCCGCCTGGCTGAGCCCCGCCTGAAGCCCGACTACCGATAGCTCCACCGGATCAAAAGCCGATTTATAAAACAGCCGGAACTTGGCCTTCGGGGACAGTGGCGGTGCATTGTGCCGGCTGGTGGTTCCAAAGTTGGGAATCACTCCCAGCATGCGCTGCGACTGCTCCTGTCTCTCTATTTCTTGTTCGTCGGCGGTTTTGGCGGGTGGTGCGGACGGAGGAGTTTGGGACTGTGCCCGTAGGGCGATGCTGCAGAAAAGGAGAATAACGAGGGCGCTACAAGCTCGCAGAAAGGCCATTAACACTCCGGTATGGTTAAAATGTAACTGTTTTCGCGAATCCCCGCACCTGATTCCAGGGCGGCTCATCCTTGAATGAACTGAAGCCTGAAACGCGCTTTTAGTTGTTCGGAGCAAAACAGTTTAATGAAGCATATCGGCATTCTACTCTCCGGGCGCGGGTCGAATTTCGAAGCCATCGCGAAAAATGTCGCATCAGGGCGAATCGCAAACGCAGAAATCGCGATTGTCATTTCCAACCGTCCTGACGCCGGGGGCATTGTCTCTGCGCGGAAATTAGGACTCGCGACACTGGTGATTCCCTCAAAAGGCAAGGCCCGCGAAGATCATGATCGTGAAGTGGTCCGCGCATTACAGCAACACAAAGTTGATCTCGTCTGCCTCGCCGGGTACATGCGGCTGCTCTCGCCCTGGTTTGTAAAGCAATTCCCCCATCGCATTCTGAATATTCATCCGTCGCTATTGCCGGCATTTCCCGGCCTAGAAGCCCAGGAGCAGGCATTCGCCTATGGTGTCAAAGTCGCGGGATGCACGGTTCACTTCGTCGACGAAGAACTCGATCACGGGCCGATCATTGTGCAGAAAGCGATTTCGGTGCTCGACAACGATGACGAGAAAACCTTGGGCGCTCGCATTTTGGAACAAGAGCACATCGCATACAGCGAAGCCATCGAGCTCCTGCTGAATCGGGAATGGACAGTGGTCGGGCGGCGGTTTCGCGTGGAGAGACGTTAAGCGCCCTGCTATCGTCGAATTGACGGATTTACGAATTGTCGAATTCGAAATGCGCAGGAGTTCGGATGAACGCCGCAGACCTACAGCGCCGCACAAAATCGTTCGCACTGCGAATTATCCGAGTTTTCAAAAGTCTCCCCCGGAACGAAGAGTCTCGCACACTGGGGAAGCAGTTGCTCCGATCAGGAACGTCTGTTGCCGCTAACTACAGGGCGGTATGCCGTTCAAGATCCAAAGCCGAATTCATCGCGAGGCTTGGAATCGTGGTCGAGGAAATCGACGAAACTGTGCTGTGGCTGGAATTGTTAACTGAGTCGGAAATCCTTTCGATTGCTCGCCTGAGAGATCTCATGAAAGAAGCCAATGAGCTGTTAGCCATATTGACCACTTCTCAACTAACCGCGAAAGGCATCTCCTCTAAGCGTGCAGGCTGATTGTGTTTTCAATCCGTCAATTCGCAAATTGGTCAATTCGCCAATCAAACATTCATCGTTATAATCCATGTCCATGCCCTCTTTCGCACCGGTTGATGAGCAGTTAACCTACATAAAAAAAGGCTCCTCGGAGATCGTTAAGGAGTCTGAGCTGCGCGAGAAGCTTGAGAAATCTCGCGCCGCTGGCAAGCCGCTTCGCATCAAGGCTGGCTTCGATCCCACCGCTCCCGATCTTCATCTCGGCCACACGGTCCTTCTGCGCAAGCTCAAGCACTTTCAAGACCTCGGCCACACGGTAATTTTTTTGATCGGCGATTTTACCGGCATGATCGGAGATCCAACCGGCCGTTCCGCCACCCGCCCTGCTTTGAGCGCAGACGAATTGATGCGCAACGCCAAGACTTACATGGAACAGGTCTACAAGATTCTTTCACCGCGCACCACCGAAGTTCGTTTCAACAACGAATGGTTTGAAAAGATGAAGTCAGCGGATTGGATCAAGCTGGCGGCTAAGACCACGGTTTCGCAGATGCTGGAGCGCGAGGACTTCCACAAACGATTTCAAGAAGAGAAGCCGATTGCGTTGAATGAGCTCCTATATCCGCTGGCCCAGGGATACGACTCGGTCATGCTGAAGGCGGATGTTGAACTCGGCGGCACCGACCAGAAATTCAATCTGCTGGTAGGACGCGAACTGCAGCGTGCTTATGGGCAGGAATCACAAGTGGTCCTGACCATGCCAATTCTCGAAGGCTATCGTGCCGGATCCGAGAAAATGTCAAAGTCGTTGGACAACGCTA
This sequence comes from uncultured Acidobacteriota bacterium, assembly GCA_963702345.1. Lineage (GTDB taxonomy): Bacteria > Acidobacteriota > Terriglobia > Terriglobales > Acidobacteriaceae > Gp1-AA145. Next base: position 664,938 of record CAVPCD010000006.1, read on the forward strand.
TCGGTGTTAAGGAGCCGCCTCTAGAAATGTACGGCAAGGTAATGGCCATCTCCGACGAAAAGATGTGGCACTACTACGAACTGCTGACTGACGTCCAGATGGCTGAGATCGAGCGCATGAAGCGCGAAGCCCATCCCATGCAGTCCAAAAAAGATTTGGCGGCGCGGATCGTGAAAGATTTCCATTCGGCAGAGGCGTCGGCCAAGGCGGCGGAAGATTGGGCGAAACAGTTTCAGAAGAATGAGGTACCGGAGGACGTTGAAAAAATATCGATCACACTGGCCGAGATCGGAGGATATATCTCTGGTACCGACCAGAATGCCGAGGCCACTGTAAGGGCAGATCGTCTCTTGGTTCGGTGCGGACTCGCGACTTCAACGACCGAGGCCGGAAGGAAACTTAAACAAGGCTCGGTGAAAATCGACGGTGATGTAAAGAGGGAACTCTACTTCGCGTGGCCTGCTAAACACTCCCCAATGACCCTGCCGCTTCGAGTTGGGAAGCAGGCGAAAATAGTCGTCGTCAATTGGTGACCACAGCATTGGAACGGGCGCTCGTATTTGTTCGATCGCTAAATGCCTAGCCCTGTCATCCTGAGCACAGCAGCACGATTCGCTCCGCGAATCGCGCTGCGGAGTCGAAGGACCCCATGCCCGCCTTCACCAGCACAATCCCAAAAAGGAATTCTCCCCTCAGCATCGAGCGAATTCCCCACATCGTCGTTGCCTACTTCTGCTATTGTGGGGTCCTTCGACTTCATTGGTCATTCGCTTTCGCGAACGACCAACTCCGCTCAGGATGACAGGTTGAGAGAACAGCGGAACGCCAAGCTGAGGGAACAGCGGAAATCCAATGAGAGAGCACGAGTATTTCGTCTACATCGTGGGCAGCAACTCGGGAACGCTCTACATCGGAATGACCAACAGCATCTATCGGCGTGCTCTGCAGCATAAGCGAGGAGAGATTGAAGGATTCGCGGCGAAATACGGTTGCCACCGCCTCGTCTATTACGATGGCTTCGACGACGTTCGTAAGGCCATCGATCGCGAAAAACAATTGAAGCGGTGGGTAAGACGAAAAAAGATTGCGCTGATCGAATCGAAGAACCCCCGCTGGGCAGATTTAGCCGAAAAATGGGGAGCCGAGATGGCATTTCCGAATCAACCGATCACGAACAGGTAACCGAAAATAACCTGTCATCCTGAGCGTAGCGGCACGATTCGCTTTGCGAATCGCGCTGCGAAGTCGAAGGACCCCTTGCCTGCGAACGCGAGCACAAGCGCATTAAGGAATTCTCTCCCGACAGTACCTAGAGAACTCCTTGATTTGTCCATGCCTACTTCTGATATCGTGCGGTCCTTCGACTACATTGGTCACTCGCTTCGCGAACGACCAATTCCGCTCAGGATGACAGTAGGGTCAAGTAATCCACAGCCCACATTTCTCCGGCAGCCCTGAAGCTTTTCGCTCAGTTGACGCATCTTATTTTAGGCGCATATCATTCCCGTTTGGCTTTGGGGCCCGCGCGCCCGAGTGGCGGGCTTCAGTTTGGAACGAACCAATGGATAAGAAGAAGTTAGAAGCATTCAAAAAGCGGCTTGAGAGCCGGCAGCAGGAGTTGCGACGGGCCGTCTCCCGCACCCAGCAGGACGGCCGGACCGCCGATGAGGACGTGGCCCAGGACATCGCCGACAAAGCAGCCAGTTCCTATAATAAGGAATTTTTATTTCATCAGAGTAACAATGACCGCCAGCTGTTGATGATGGTGGAGAACGCACTGGCGCGTATCCGTGGAGGCAATTTTGGCGAGTGCGTTTCCTGCGGCGAAGAGATTAACGCCAAGCGGCTCGAGGCTGTTCCCTGGACGCGGCACTGCATCGGATGCCAGGAAAAACTGGAAAAGGGCATCTTGGAAGAAGCTTCGCGCTGATCGAGAGGCGATCTAGCTCACCCCGGGGATGAAGGTTGCAACCCAGAGAAAGGTGGCTGGAATTGGCGGATGCATTGACACCTACTCGCTCGGATGCGGCCCCTGAAACTCTGAGCAGCATGGCTTCTGGACCGGTTTAAATTCCATCAATTCGATCCGCGTGAAATCAGGATCGTAAAGATTCAGCTGCCACTTTCCATCCCTGCCCATTTGCGCCTTTTCGTCGCCATGCGGCTTCCAGCCATGTCTTTCCAGGTTGGCCTGTGCCTGCTTCATGTCCTTTACGCCAAGCGAAATGTGATTCATCACGCCAGTCGTGTGCTGATCGGCATTGGGTTTGACATTCAGCATGTACTCAACCCAGTCTGTTCCGTCTGGAACCTGCATCGCCACCCAATCGGTTTTGTCGGCCTGCATTCCGCCATGCCAGTAAATGTGGAAGCCAAGGATGTCGCGATAGAAATGATCTTCGGCGGCGCGGTCGTGAACGATGAAACCGACGTGAATTATGTGGCGAGAGACGGGATCGGCGAAACTTGCCTGAACGCGTCCGTGTAATTGCACGAACTCAACATTGTGGCCCTCGGGATCTTTCACCATAAAACTGAGACTTCCATCTTTCCAGTGCGTCAATGAATCCGGAACGGCGACGCCCCGCTCGGCCAGATAGGCACGAAGCGCTGCACAATTGTCCGTGGCGAATGCGACATGGTCCATGCGATTAGTGGACTTCGGATCAGGCGCCCGACTGTAGCCCACCCACTGCGTGCCAATGTCGAATAGTTGTATCTGTCCCGGTTCGACCGGTTCGCCGGACGCAAGTCCGAGAGTGCCGGCGTAGAACTCCTTGTTCGCCTCCGACGAAGTCGTATAGAAATCCACATGGTCAATGCCAGTGATTTTGGGCCGCCCGTCCTCCGATTTCGCAAATCTGGTAGCGATTATGAGTAGCACGCAGCACATGACTTTTTTCATTCAGGCTCCGAATGTTGCAGAGATTTGGACTGTGTGCAAAGAACGATTACGCGGGCGAACTCTGCGGTTAAAGGCTTTTGTACAGTAAGTCGCCAAACTTATCCTGCCAGGGCGGTTTGTTCTTTCGGAACGATTTTTCCCCGCTCATTTTTGCCCAAATAACTCCACGGCACCTCGGGATCATGCGTGAACATGGTCAGCCAATTCTCCGGAAGCGCACGCGAGTAGTAGCGCTTGCGGCTCTCGATGGTCTCGAGCGGATACAGATCGAATCCCATTACCCAATTCACTTCGACGTGCGCGCTGGTGGGAATCAAATCAGAGATGTAGCAGGCCGTCTTGCCTCCGCTTTGAATGGTCACTGCCTGCATGTCGCGGGTGTGGCCGGGAAAGACTTCCACCGAAATTCCTGGAACGATTTCTTTACTTCCGTGCAGCAACTGCATTTGCCCGCTCTCGACCAGCGGATCATAATTTTCGTGCAGATAGCTGACCGTATCGCGCTGTCCCTGATGTGCATGCTTCCATTCGCCTTCCTGCACGTAGTACTTGGCGTTGGGAAACGCAGGCTTCATCTTACCGCCCTCGCGAATGGTGTTCCACCCGCAATGGTCGAAGTGCAGATGGGTGTTGATCACGATATCTATCTCATCCGGCGACGCCCCGGCCATGCTCAGATTATCCAGCAGCTTTGCCGGCTGGCCATAAAGCGAGACCATCTTCTCAGAAAGTTTGTTGCCGATGCCGGTCTCGATCAATATGTTCTTCCCTCCGGTGCGGACCAGCACGGAATTCAGCCCGGTAGGCACGCGGTTCTTTTCATCCGATGGCACTCGCTTCGACCACAAAACTTTGGGCACGATGCCAAAGAACGCCCCGCCATCAAGGTAATAAGTGCCGTCAGAGAGTGCCGTGAGTTCGAAGTCGCCAATATTTATGCGCTGCATGCCTTACATTTTAGCTCTAAAGCTTTTAGCTCTTAGCCATTAGCTAACCCAGCTCATCCGGGCGCCAACTGAAGGCCGATGTCTAAGGCGTAAGAGCTAGGGGCTAAAAGCTAACGGCTAAAAGCTTCGAATCCGCGTGCTAGAATTAGCTCATACACCTATCCGATGTCGCCTGAAATTGAGCATTTAATCTCGCTGCAAGGCACCGACCGCGAAATCCAGCGGCTGAAGGCTGAAATCGCCGAACTTCCCCGGCGGGTGGCCGTAATCGAAGAAAAACTCGCAGGCACCAAAGCTGGGCTTGAAAAAGCCCGTGCTACGTTGAAAGCCGACGATGCCGCGCGCCGTAAATACGAGAGCGCGATCAACGACCTGCGTCAGAAAATCTCCAAGTATCGCGATCAGTCGCTGGAAGTAAAAACCAATGAGCAATACAAGGCCCTGTTGCACGAGATCCAGTTTGCCGAGCAGGAAATTGGCTCGAATGAAGACAAGATTCTCGAGCTGATGGTGAACGCGGAAGCGCGTGACAAACAGGTGAAGGCTGCCGAAGCCGAACTGAAAGAAGAAGCCGCCGAGATCGAGAAAGAAAAGATCATCGCCCACGATCGCACCGCGCAAGATGAAAAAGAGCTGGCCGAGTGGACGGCCAAACGCGACTCAGCCCGCGGAGCTGTCGATCCCGATCTGCTGCGGCACTACGATCGGGTTTCGAAATTCCGCGGCTCGGGCATTGCGGAAGTGCGCGATCAGAAGTGTTCCGGCTGCTCGGTTATGCTGCGGCCGCAGATGTACAACGAAGTACGCAGCGGCAAACTGCTGCAATGCGACTCGTGCCAGCGCATTCTGTTTTACGATCCTTCGAAAGAAGTTCCAGTCGAGCCGCAGAGCGAGCGCACCGGCAAGCGCCGCGCCCATCCCAAAATTGACGCCAGTTTGGCCTGGTACTACCGCAACGAATATCTCGACATCGGAGAAGTTTTCCTGAGCTTCGTAAATTCGAGCGGCTCGGCTGCCCGGCGCATTTTCGACGCCGCCAGCGGACGCAAGCTCGGCGACACGCTCATCCGCGAAGGCGGATACCGCCAGGCCTTTCCTGAAGACTTGAACGACTCCACCCGCCTGAATGGCCACTGGAGCGACGCCGAACAGGACGAGTGGGGCGATGAACTGCCCAGTGCCGTGCTCGACGCTTTGCAAAGAGATTTAGATCTGGCGCGCACCGAAGCCGCCAACCGTCCCCACAAAGAAGCTGCTCACGCGCCCTCGACCGTCGCCAGCTAAGCTCGCAACAGCCTACGCGTTCCCTATCCGACGACCCTGTAACATTCATACATGCCTGAATGCCTGAGCGAACGCTCGGTAGTGACCATCTCTCGCCGCGGCGCGGACCGAATTCGCGCCGGGCATGTTTGGGTCTATCGCTCGGACATTGTGACAGCCAAGGATGTGCCGCCCGGAGCGCTGGTCTTGGTGCGGGAGGAACAAGGCGGGCGAGGGCGCCCGCCCCACACGCGATCACTCGGTTTAGCCTTGTACAGCTCGGCCTCTCAGATCGCGTTGCGGATGATTTCGCCGCACCAGGTGAGCGATCTTCAGGAACTCTTGCGAGAGCGAATTCGCAACGCCATCGCTTACCGCGAGCGGTTCGTCGAGAACACCAATGCTTATCGAGTCATTTTCAGCGAGGGTGATTTTTTGCCCGGACTAATCGTTGATCGCTACAACGACGTTCTTACCATGCAGGTCTTGACTCAGGCTATGGACCTCGATCCGATCCGCGAGGCCGTCATTTCTGGGCTCGTAGAAAGACTGCAGCCGGCCGCGATTATCGAAAAAGTGGACGCGCGGGTGCGGGCGCTTGAGCAGTTGCCAGAAAAAGAGAGCGGGATAGTTTTTCCCGCAAAAGTCACGACGGGCGAGACGCCCGTCTCCCCATTGATCAAGACAAAGGCCGAATTTCAGATGAACGGCGTGCGGTTTCTTTACGACGCGATCGCTGGACAGAAAACTGGTGCGTTCCTCGACCAGCGCGAAAACTATGCCGCCGCTGCCAAATACGCACGCGGAGAGGCGCTCGACGTCTTCTGCTACCAGGGAGGCTTTGCGCTCCACCTCGCCCGCACCTGCGAAAAAGTCACCGGCGTCGACAGCTCCCGCCCGGCGCTCGAAACGGCAGAAAAGAACGCTGCGTTGAACGGCAAGGAAATCGAGTGGATCGAAGCCAATGCCTTCGATTATGTGCGCGACTACTCGGACCAGGGTAAGAAGTACGACTGTATCGTGCTTGATCCGCCGGCATTTGCCAAATCCAGGCGTGACTTACCGACCGCGCTTCGCGGTTACAAAGAGCTGAACTTGCGGGCTCTCAAGATGCTCCGCCTGGGGGGAATCCTCGTTAGCTGCTCCTGCTCTTATCACGTAAGCGAGGCTGATCTGCTGGAGACCGTCTCCGCGGCAGCTCTCGATAGTCACAGAATTCTTCGTTTGCTGGAAAACCGTGGCGCGGCAGCGGATCATCCGAAGATAGTAGGGATCCCCGAAACTGCGTACTTGAAGTGCCTAATTATGCTTGTAAGCTAATAACAATAAAGTACATCTAGGCATTGACAATAACACGCTCATATTTTATGATTTGTTTGTGCTAAGGCCATTAAGCCAAGCCACAGACAGGTCTTTCAAGACCAAAATTTCTAGATTCTGCTAAAGGAGGATTGTTATGACAGTTCTTACCCGCTGGGACCCATTCCGCGAGTTCAGCACCGTGCAGGACCGCTTGAACCGCCTCTTCCGCGAATCCTATGGCGAGGGTCGCGAAGAAGCTCTGACCACCTCGACGTTCGCCCCTCCGGTGGACGTTTACGAGGACGCGCACAACATTACGTTAAAAATCGAAGTACCGGGAATTGACGAAAAGGACATCGACGTCCAGATCGAGAACAATACCCTCACCGTTCACGGCGAGCGCAAGTTTGAGAAGGAAGAAAAGGAAGAGAACTATCGCCGGGTCGAGCGCCAGTATGGCAGTTTTACTCGCTCCTTCACTCTGCCGAACACGGTTGATGCAGAGCACATTCAGGCGCATTATGACAAGGGAATCTTGAAGATCCAGCTTGCCAAGAAAGCCGAAGCCAAGCCCAAGCAGATCAAGGTGAACGTGGGCAGCGAAAAGCACGAGCCGAAGGAAGTGAAGGGCACCGTCCGCGCTGCCTGACTTCGCCGGCAAAAGAGAATCAGTAGATTTATCTGATCAAAGAAGGGAGGCGACAGCTGGAATGCGCGCCTCCCATTATTTTGTAATCCGGTAATCGGGTGATTTGAACGAGGTTCGCCTCGCAATTTGTAAATTACCCAATTACCAAATTACGCAATTACAATATCGAGGTTTTCCATGGCCATTCGTTGGGACAAATTCACCGTAAAAGCCCAGGAAGCCGTTCAGCGCGCGAACGAACTCGCGTCCGAGCACGGTAATCCTGAAGTCCTGCCGTTGCACCTGCTCGCCGCGCTGCTCGAGGACAAGGAAGGCATTGTGCTGCCGATCATGGAGAAGATCGGCATCGGGCCGCAGTCTGTGTTGAGCGATCTTTATCAGGAAATGGAGCGGCTGCCGAAGATTTCGGGCGCCTCGGCGCAGCCGACTCTGTCACAAGCGGCAAATCAGTTGCTCGATCGCGCTTTCAAAGAAGCCGACATATTCAAAGACGAATACGTCTCCACCGAGCACTTGCTATTGGCGGCCACGCAACTCAAGCGAGATCCGGCGCAGGAAATTCTCGCCCGTTACGGCGCCACGCATGACGCAATTTTGAAAGCGCTGACTTCTGTCCGTGGCTCGCAGCGCATCACCGATCAAAATCCAGAGGGTAAGTATCAGGCGTTAGAGCGTTACGCCAAAGATCTAACCGAATTGGCTCGACGCGGAAAGCTCGATCCAGTGATCGGCCGCGACGAAGAAATTCGCCGCGTGGTGCAGGTGCTTTCGCGGCGCACAAAAAATAATCCGGTGCTGATCGGCGAGCCCGGCGTGGGTAAAACCGCAATCGTTGAAGGACTGGCTCAGCGCATCATCTCCGGCGACGTGCCAGAGCTTCTGAAGAACAAACGCGTGGCTGCACTTGACCTGGGCTCGATGTTGGCAGGCGCGAAGTATCGCGGCGAATTTGAAGATCGTTTGAAGGCTGTGCTGAAGGAGATTGAGGACTCGCACGGCCAGGTCATTCTCTTCATCGACGAACTGCATACTCTGGTGGGCGCAGGCGCGGCAGAAGGCGCGATTGATGCCGCCAACATGCTCAAGCCGGCGCTCGCTCGCGGAGAACTGCGGGCCATCGGCGCCACCACGCTAAACGAATATCGCAAGCACATCGAAAAAGATGCCGCTCTCGAACGCCGATTCCAGATTGTGTTTGTCGGCGAACCGAACGTCGAAGATACGATCGCGATCCTGCGCGGATTGAAAGAAAAATACGAAGTGCATCACGGTGTCCGGATCAAGGATTCAGCAATTGTCGCGGCCGCGACGCTCTCGCATCGTTATATCTCCGATCGCTTCCTGCCCGACAAAGCCATTGACCTGATCGACGAGGCTGCGGCTTCACTGCGAATTCAGATCGATTCCATGCCCACAGAGATCGATCAACTGGAACGCCGCGCCACTCAGCTGGAGATCGAAAAGCAGGCATTGAAGAAAGAAGATGATCCGAACTCGAAAGAGCGCCTCGTTGTAATCGAGAAAGAGCTGGCCGGAATTCGCGAGCAGTCGAACGCTTTGAAAGCCCGCTGGAAGCAGGAAAAGGACCTGATCGCCCGCTCGCGCCAGTTGAAGGAAAAGATCGAGCAGCTTCGCATTGAAGAACAGGCCGCGGAAAGGAAAGGCGACTTGCAGCGCGTCGCTGAAATTCGCTACAGCCTTATTCGCCAGGCGCAAGAAGATCTCGCGAAGGTCACTAAGCAGATGGAAAGCTCCAGCGGCAAGCGCATGCTGAAAGAGGAAGTGGACGAAGAAGATGTCGCGAAAATCGTCTCGAAGTGGACGGGGATCCCTGTCTCGAAGATGCTCGAAGGCGAAGTCAAAAAGCTAGTCACCATGGAAGACCGGCTTCGTCAACGCGTGGTCGGGCAGGATGTCGCGCTGGAACGTGTGTCCAACGCAATCCGCCGATCGCGTGCGGGGCTTAGCGATCCTAAACGGCCCATCGGCTCGTTTATTTTCCTCGGCCCCACCGGAGTCGGAAAAACTGAACTCGCCCGCGCTCTCGCCGAATTTCTGTTCGACGACGAGCATGCCTTGGTGCGCATCGACATGTCTGAATACATGGAGCGGCACGCAGTATCGCGCTTGATCGGCGCGCCTCCGGGTTATGTAGGTTACGAAGAAGGTGGACAGCTCACCGAGCAGGTGCGCCGCCGTCCCTACTCGGTCATCCTGTTCGACGAAATTGAGAAGGCGCATCAGGACGTCTTCAACATCTTGCTCCAAATTATGGACGACGGCCGGCTGACCGACGGTCAGGGCCGGGTCGTAGACTTCAAAAACACGATCATCATCATGACATCGAACATTGGCTCAACCTACCTGCAGGCTGACGCCATGCGCAGCGCCGATGATTTCGCGAAGGCCACCGAACTGGTAATGACCGCTCTGCACGGGCACTTCAAGCCTGAGTTCCTGAACCGGGTAGACGACATTATTGTCTTCACTTCGCTCGGCAAGGAGCAACTGGTGAAGATCATCGACCTGCGGCTTGAAGACCTGCGGCGGTTACTCGCGGAAAGGAAAATCTCCATCGAGCTCACCGACGCGGCAAAAGACCTTGTGTTTACCGAAGGGTTCGATCCCAACTTCGGTGCGCGACCGCTGAAGCGGGCAATCCAGAAGCTAATTCAGGATCCGCTCGCCTTGAAGATTCTCGATGGTGAAGTGCTGCACGGTGACCACGTCGTCGCCGATGCGGACAAGCGCACCGGAAAAATAAAGTTCGAGGTAAGCCGGCGGGTCGGCGAGACTGAGCCGGCCCGAACGTAGTTATGGTGTTGTACCTGTGACTGTAGTGACCGTTAGCTCCGGCATCTGATGGTTCCAGCCAGCCGGAGTGTGCAGGAAATAAATACGCACCGGGCGGGATTCATTCGGCTTAATTGGCGATCGAGTCAGGTCTTGCAGGGTTGTCCGCTCCGCCAGGCTTTGTACCGGAACGGTGAGAGTAGCGAGCACCGGCCCGTTTCTGCCGAGAAATTCAGCCTGTACTTGCACTCCGGTTATTGCAGTGTCCCCGCTATTGAGAAGAATTGCCGTCAGGTAGGCACCGCCTCCTGCGGGCGCGGAAGCCAGTTTTAAATTGGTGAGCTGCACCTGGTCGGCAGTGGGTTGTTCCGGAACCTGCGCGCCAGTTGGAGGTTCAGTTACATGAGGAATTCGGGGCAATAAGGCAGACATAGCGATTAGCAACGCGGCACCGGCGATCAAAATCACAATCGGCCAGGGGAACTTGCTCTGGCGAATCATCTGCACCTTGGCCTGTTCCACTCGTTGAGGCGGAATGTCAGGAAAATCGGGCAGTTTGGGATTGGTAACCATTTCTGAGTCTCACGCCCAACAGGACCGAAGTTCGATGGCCTAAACAGCCGGGGAGTTTGCCAGTTCGCGCACGCTTCCCAGTGAGTGTCGTCCCTTGCAGGGACGGCACCTGATCGGCGTCACCGAATTTGAAGAATGGACTCTGCACTTCTGCCACGCTCGCGCAGCTTACGAATGCTGAGGGCATCGTGGCGTTTTGCCAATCGCTGACCAGTTTCATCGCGAACTAAATCGCAGTGATAAAACTCCGGCGCAGCGAAACCCAGCGCGCGATACAGCAAGAGCTGCCGCGCCGTTGACTTCAACAAATCAGCTCCCCGCACCACCTCGGAAACTTTCATTGCGTGATCGTCTACAACCACCGCAAGCTGATAAGCCGGGACGTCATCTCTTCGCCAAACGACAAAATCTCCAAAATCGTGGCCCGCAACATACCGCTGGCGCCCGAGATGTAGATCATCAAACGCGATTTCCTCACCAACTGGAACACGAAAGCGCCAATTCACTCCGGCGGGTTTTTCAAAACTGAGCGCGTCCTTTCGAATTCGACAATTTCCCGGATACAGAGGCTCATCATCATCGTTGGGCGCGCTCGCGGAAGCGGCCAAATCTTTTCTCGAACACGTGCACGGATAAATCGCACTTGTATCACGCAGATTTTTCCACGCAGCTAAATAAAAGTCTCGCCGCTGGCTCTGCGAATAAGGCTCGTATGCGCCGCCGCAATCGGGGCCTTCGCTCCACGAAATCGCCAGCCAGTGCAGGTCTTCATACATCGCGGAAACGAATTCCGCGCGGCAGCGGTCAGGGTCTAGATCTTCGTTGCGAAAAATGAGCTCGCCACCGAATTGCCGCGCCCGTTCAGCCGCGATCAGAAAGGTTCGCGCGTGCCCCACATGCAGATAGCCGGTCGGAGAAGGCGCAATCCGCCCGCGGTATTCGTAAAAAGACGGCACTCATGGATTTTAGCGTCGTGCCCGGACGACTGCCCATCTCACTCAAGATGAGATAATGAAAGCAGTGGAACACTCCTGCCCCCGATGCAATTCCCCAGTGGACGACAATTCTCCTTTCTGCCCGACTTGTGAGGCAGCTCAGGTACTTGCCGCGCCGAAGGTATATGCTCGCTCGCCGGTCACGGTAACGGTCGAAGGCACGCCCGCATTTTTGAACGCTAGAGGTTTTGCCGAGCCAACAGAAAACCGAGACGCGAAAGCCGAACTTCGCGCGGCATTTTATTCGGCTATCGTGGGCGCCGTGCTTAGTCTGGTTCAGCCAGGAGCGAGTTTTGTCATCGCCTTGCCGTTGGCCGGATTTCTCTCCGTGCTCCTGTACCGCCGGTTTAGCGTGGGCACCGAACCCTCGCCGCGTATAGGCTTCCGAGTAGGAGCAATCAGCGGCTTATTCGTCTTCGGCTTGCTGATGATCGTCATCGCGGCCGGAACCCTCGCTTTTCACAGTGAGGCCGACACCCATGCACAGGTGATTAAGACCATTCAGCAGGCCCAGGTTCGCAATCCCGATCCCCAGGCCAGGCCGGTATTTGAGTACTTCATGACGCCACAGGGCATGGCCTTGATGATGGTTGTCGGCTTTGTCTTTATGGGTGTTCTCTTTGTCGTGCTGTCGGGAGTTGGAGGGACGATCTCTGCTTCTCTTCTGCGCCGCAAAGCCCCTCCGGGGCAATAGTCCGGCGCCTTGCCCGCAGATGCCCGGCCCAAGTATGATGCAGCGTTCATGACTTCCAAGAACTCCCACCAGCACGGGTTGCGCCAGAAGGCGCAAATCATGGCGCCCTCGGAAATTGAACGCACCCTGGTTCGTTTGGTGCACGAGATTATTGAGAAGAACGATGGCGCCAAGGACCTTGGCTTGGTCGGAATTCGCCGCCGCGGGGTGTACCTCGCCCAGCGCATCGGTCAAATGATCTCGCGGATCGAAAAGACGCCGGTGCCGGTCGGTACCCTGGACATCACCTCGTATCGGGACGACCTTTCGCCATTGGCAAAACCGGTTGTCCATAAGACAGAGATCGGATTTCCGATCACCGGCAAAAAGATCGTGCTGGTGGACGACGTTCTCTACACCGGACGGACCACGCGTGCAGCCATGGATGCCTTATTTCGTCAGGGACGTCCAAAGCAGGTACAGCTTTGCGTTTTGATTGACCGGGGGCACCGGGAACTCCCGATTGACGCGACTTACGTCGGCCGCAGGGTGCAAACCAGCGACCGGGAGAGTATTGAATTGCTCCTGCGCGAGGTAGACGAGAACGAAAAAGTTCTTTTGATGGAGAAACAGGACTAGCCCCGATGCCAGCCGTTTCAAAACAAATCGTCAGCAGGAGCGCGGCCCGTGGATCTCTGCTGGGCATTGAAGGCGTATCAGCGGCAGAAATAATCAAGCTGCTGCAGCTGGCGCGCAAAATGAATCCACAAAGGCCCAGGCCGTTGCTGCGGGGCAAACGCGTGCTCCTGCTGTTTTATGAGGCTTCCACTCGGACCCGGGCATCTTTCGAAATCGCGGCCAAATCGTTAGGAGCAACCACGACGCTCGTGCTCTCAAGCGGGTCCAGCATTGAAAAGGGCGAGTCGCTGCTCGACACCGCCTACACTCTGCGCGCAGTCGGGGCTGACGTGATGGTTGTACGCCATCCCAACGCGGGCGCGCCCCATTTGATGGCGGCGCATTTGGATATACCGGTGATCAATGCCGGCGACGGCATGCATGAGCACCCGACCCAGGCATTACTCGATGCCTATACTATCCTGCGGCACAAGAAAAAACTCGCCGGCCTGCAGGTTACGATCATTGGCGACATTTACCACAGCCGGGTGGCTCGTTCGGCGATTCATCTTTTGAGCAGGTTTGGCGCCAAGGTCGTTTTGTGCGGCCCCCAGGAGCTTTTGCCGGAACTCGCTACCTCGCTGGCTCCGGGAGTGCACATCAGCCGCAGTTGCGAAGATGCGGTGCGCGGAGCCGACGCCGTGATGGTGCTGCGGGTGCAGCGCGAGCGGCTGGCGGGATTCAAAGTCAACTTGCAGGATTACATTTCGCGGTACCAGATGACCCTGGCTCGATTGCGGCTGGCGAAAACTGACGCGCTGCTCATGCATCCGGGCCCAATCATTCGCGGCCTGGAGTTGACCTGGGAAGTTGCGGACTGCCCGCAATCGGTAATCGTGGAAGAAGTACGGAACGGAGTGCCAGTGCGTATGGCAGTTCTGGCACGGGCGTTGGGCAAGGCAAAGTAAGCACAACCCGCGTCATCACAGGGAAAGAAGTTTTTTGTATTAATGAAGCAATCGTCACAAACTCATAGCCTTCTCATCCACGGGGGACGTGTCATCGATCCTGCCGCGCAAGTTGACGCGCTCATGGATGTGCTGGTGCGTGACGGACAGGTGGCAGAGGTTTCGCTGCCCAACAAGATTCGCTCTGGCGCCCATGAAAAAATTGACGCGCGCGGCTTGATCGTCGCTCCAGGATTTATTGATCTGCACGTGCATCTTCGCGAACCGGGCCAGGGATACAAAGAAACCATCGCGTCCGGGACTGCAGCCGCAGCAGCGGGCGGCTTTACTTCTGTGTGCTGCATGCCCAACACCACACCGGTGCTCGATTCACCGGAGTGGGTCACGTGGCTGCGTCAGCCCCAGCGCGGCGCAGTCGTGAATGTGTTCCCCATTGCGGCGGCAACACAGGCGGGCAAAGGCGCGGTGCTCACCGATTTTCGCGCTCTGCAACGCACAGGTGCGGTCGCGGTCAGTGATGACGGCAAGCCTATTTTGAGTGAAACCACCATGCGCGAGGCGATGCGGGCGTCTGCGGAGATCAACTTCCCTGTCGTCCAGCATGCCGAAGATACCCGCGTGACCCAAGGTTGTTCGATGAATGAAAGTGAAACTTCCTTCCGGCTGGGCCTGCGCGGGATGACCGACATGGCAGAGGCAGCGATTGTGGACCGCGACGTCCAGCTGGCGCAGCAGTTCAATGGCGCGCGTCTGCACGTGGCGCATGTGTCAACAGCCGAAGCGCTGAAGTCAGTTCGCCGCGGGAAGAAAAATCGCGCTCGCGTAACCTGCGAAGTCACGCCGCATCACTTCACGCTTACTGACGCCGACATTCGCGACTACGATACCAACTTCAAAATGAACCCGCCATTGCGCTCGGCCTCGGATCGCGAAGCCCTGCTGGTGGCGCTTGCCGATGGCACCATTGACGCTATCGCCAGCGATCACGCTCCGCACGCTCCACACGAAAAAATTATCGAGTTCGAGCGCGCAATGTTCGGAATTACCGGCCTGGAAACCGCTTTGGGATTGGCGATTACCGTTTTGCATCTACGCCAGAAAATTCCTTTGGCCCGCATCGTCGAATTATTTACCGCAGGGCCGGCCAGAGTTGTTGACATTCGTGGTCGGGGAACATTGTTGCGCGGCAGCCATGCCGACCTGACCATCTTCGATCCAAAAAAACGTTGGACATTCGATGCTTCGAAGTCCCGTTCGAAATCACACAATACTCCGTTTGACGGCTGGCCGCTCACGGGAAAAGTGGTTGCAACAGTCGTGGGTGGGAGAGTTGTTTACCGGGCCGGGTAGTGCCGTCCCCCGGGACTCTGTATCTGATTGCGGGTTTCCCAGCACTTACGTGCTGGGCTATTTAAATGTCGTCGCTTCGCGACTTTCTTCGGCACTGAGGGACGACATCGCCGCGCTGACGCTCGGGCCGGCTTGGGGAGCCGGGCTCGCGAATCGGAAGCCCGTCATCGATGTGGCAGTCAGCAAAACCCAATTGCAGTCGCGCAGCGACGGAATCTAATTAGCCCAGCACGCAAGTGCTGGGGAGGCAGTCGTCAGGAATCAGAGTCTCCGAAGGAGACGGCACTCACGCGGCAAACACCTGGTCGGCGTCGTAAGAGACACCAGCTTTCCTCAGCAGAATAACGAACTCCTCCTCGAAGGTAAGCACCCGATGATGTTGTTCCTGATTGCGGATGTAATTGGTCACGGTCTCCACCAATGACGGACTAACGCTGAATGCTGCATAGCCCTTCTGCCACTCAAAGGTCAATCCTTGCTCGCCCATCCACCGCGAAGAATTCGCTTTCAGCTTTTGGATGGCGACGGACAGTGCCACAGCAGGCGGCGGAGCGATCAGCAAATGAATGTGGTTTGGCATGCCACCGACAGCGATCATCGTAATTTGCAGATTTTTGGCTATCCCGATTAAATAGGCCCAGAGTTTTGGTTGGAGCTCAGCCGGAATTGTATTTTGGCGACCTTTGGTTGAGAAAACACAATGCGCGAAGTTTGCCACGTACGCGTGAGACATCGTGCTCGCAAATATGGACAAAGTCATAGCGGCTTGTCTGTGACGAATGCCGTGTTTGGAGTTGTGGAAAACGGGGAGTGCCGTCCCATAAAGGGACTCGGTCTTGATGAACCGTGTCCCAGCACTAACGTGCTGGGCTATTTAAATGTCGTCGCTTCGCGACTTTAAGGGCTCAGTTTTAACCAGGGAATGGATTTGGAAGAGAGTATCGCCTGCATGTGTGCGGGTAAATGGCGCGCAAAACGTCCGCGCGCCCCAATTGCAGTCGCGCAGCGACGGAATCTAATTAGCCCAGCACGTGAGTGCTGGGGAAGCATCACGCCAAGCCTGAGTCCCTTTAGGGTCGGCACGTACGCGCAAACCTCAGCCCAAAAGCCCCATTCGCTTGCCGACTTTGCCGAGCACTTCCAGTGCGCGCTCCAATTCTTCACCGGTATGGGTGGCCGTCATGATCGTTCGTATCCGCGCTTTGCCCTCGGGAACGGTAGGAAACGTAATCCCGGTGCCCAGCACGCCTTCTTTGAACAACTCGCGAGAGAACTCCATGGTGAGTTTGCCGTCGCCGATGATAATCGGCGTGATCGGCGTTTCGCTTGCCGCCGTGGTTTTCCCGCCGATGTCGAAGCCCAGCAGGCCAAGTTCTTTTTTCCAGAAGCGGGTGTTCTCCCACAGTTTCTCGATGCGCTCGGGTTCGTTTTCTAGAACATCGAAAGCGGCAATACAAGTTGCCGCAACCGACGGCGGATGCGAGGTCGAAAATAAAAACGGCCGCGCGCGGTGATACAGAAATTCGATCAGATCGCGCGATCCGCAGACGTAACCCCCGAGCGCGCCAATGGCTTTCGACAAAGTCCCCACTTGAATATCCACCCGGCCATGCACTTTGAAGTGATCGACGGTTCCGCGCCCGTTTCGTCCCAGCACTCCGGATGCGTGCGCATCATCGACCATCATGATGGCGCCGTATTTTTCGGCAAGATCGCATAGCGCGGGCAGCGGCCCAATGTCGCCATCCATCGAGAACACACCATCGGTGATGAGCAGTTTCTTGCCGGGCTGATCGGCGATGCTGGCCAACTTGGCCTCGGCCTCGGCGATGTTCTTGTGCTCAAAGACCAGAATTTTCGCCCGCGAAAGCCGCGCTCCGTCAATGATCGAGGCGTGATTCAGTTGGTCAGAGATAATGAAATCGTCCTTACCCAGAACCGCCGAAACGGTTCCTGCGTTGGCTGCGAAGCCGGACTGAAACACAACACAAGCCTCGGAGTTCTTGAAGCGCGCAATCTTCTCCTCAAGCTCCATGTGGATTTTCATGGTGCCGGCAATGGTGCGCACCGCGCCGGAGCCGACTCCGTACTTCCGCGTAGCCTCAAGCGCGGCCTCGCGCAGCTTGGGATGCGTGGTCAGTCCGAGATAATTGTTCGAAGCCAGATTGATGACATGCTTGCCGTCAAATGTGCACTCGGGAGCCTGTTCGTCCTCCAGCACACGCAGGCGGAAATAAGTACCCTTGGCCTTCAGATCATTCAACTGATCGGTGAGATAAGAAAGAGGATCGGTTCGAGTGGCGGTTGGCATGAATCTCTCCGTGCGGAAGTCAGTTTAAATCACACCGTAGGGTGCCGGTCAGCTCTCGGGATGCTCCGGCAATTCAGAATGCCGCCGTTTGGCCGCTCTTCTTCTCACGATTAGCCATGTGGCGAGACCAGCGATGGCGATCACCACCACCCAGTGAAAGTGGTGGCTGAAAAATACTCGTAAGGCGCCGACCGCTCCCGGCCCGAAATAGATCACCAGTCCAGCCAGAGCTGCAAATCGCAGTAACCGCCCTAGAAAAATCGCCAGCAAGAAATGGCTGACGCTCATTTCCGCGACTGCCGCTGCCAGGGCAAATGCCTTGAACGGAGTCGGCGGCGGCAGCATAGACGGAAACATCAGGCTCCAGAATGGGTGCTTTTCAAAAGCGTTGTGCAATTTTGCAAAACGAGCCGGCGAAACCCGCTTGCGCAATAGTTCTTCGCCGCCTGCGTATCCGATGGCGTAGATCACCAAACTTCCAAGCGCAGACCCCACGGCCGCCATCAACACATAAATCAGCCACTCCCGATGGTTTTGCGAAACGTATCCACCGACGACCAGGTCAATGGGCAAACCGAATGCCGCGCCGTCCAGCACCGCAGCCACCAATACTCCCCATGGCCCCAGTGGCTTCAGGATCGCCCACAGAAATGCGGTGTAGCGGGAGAGGATGTGCTTCAGCGTTTTCATCAGGGGACTAGCGCAAAGAGGTAGTCAGACGAAGATCGGATTTTACTATTGTTGAACTCGCAATTTCCCTGATGAGTTCGAATGAACACTAGTTACTCATGTGCTCAGTTCTTCCCGCAAGGATCTGAATCGCGTGCGGCAGAACGTCGATCACAGCCTGCAGAGACTCGACCGCCCCTGCCGGACTTCCCGGCAAATTCAGCACCACTGAAGAGGCGTAAACGCCGCACACGCCGCGGCTGAGGACCGCAAACAGAGTTTTCTTTTCGCCTTCGCGCCGCATGCGTTCTGAAATTCCATCCAGCATTCTCCCGCACACCGCGCGCGTCGCCTCCGGGGTTACATCGCGGGCAGAAATTCCGGTACCACCGGTAGTGGCGACCAACCGCGCTTTGCGGGCGAGTTCCACAATCGCCTTTTGGATCGAGGCATGATCGTCGGCCACGACCCGGGTTTCGATTACCGAGAACTGATGCTGCTCCAGCACTTTCGCCACGGCGGGACCTGAAACATCGTTGCGCTCGCCGCGGGCGCAGGAGTCGCTGATGGTGAGCACCGCCGCGCGAAACGTTTCAGGAATCGAGGAGGACATCTTCTTCTTCCTCGGATTGGCCACCACCTTCATGGCGGGATTCATCCAACTGCCGCAGGCCTTCCATCAGCAATCCCTGAGTGTTGAGTGTGGTGGTCTGCTGCTTGGTTTTGCCTTCGAAATCGATCTGGAAATTGCCGCCGGTCCAGCTCAGGACTTTGAAAACCGCGGCATCGCCTTTGAGCGCGCCATAGGCCGCATGCGGGACCTGGCCTTCGCTGAAATACATCTCGCACTTTTCACTTTTATTGCTGAGCGTGAGCAGGCAGCTTTTACGGCCCATCTCGAGCGATTGCACCAGATCAATCACATTCATCTGCGAAAGATTGCCGCGAACCACGCCATCTGAAGAAGACGCCTTGGCCATTTTTTCGAGTGCGATCTTATCGATGACGCGCTTGATCCGCTGTATGGCTTCCTTCAGGTAAAAAGGTTTCTCGACAAAATCGTCTGCCGGATGATCTTGCACTGCCAGCTTTTCAGAAATGTCTGCCTTGGTCGCCATCAGAACGACGAAAATTCCAGAGGTCGTCGACCGGCTCTTGAGCTTGTCGACGAGCTGCCGCCCATCCATGCCTGCCATGCGGAAGTCGCTGACCACAAGATCCGGCGCGTCGTCTACGGCTTTCAACAGGGCGTCGGCGCCATCGCCGGCAGTGGTGACCTTGGCCAGCGGCGTAAGCGCGTCACGCAGCATGGCCAACACCATCGGGTTGTCGTCCACCAGCAGGATTTTTACGTCGCTTTGCATATTAGCTATCAGCCTTCAGCAATCAGCCTTCAGCAAACCCTACTTTTTCTGCCTAACGTATTCACCGCTTTTGCCGCCCGACTTTTTCTGCAATACAATTTCTCGAATCTCAATTCCTTTATCGACCGCCTTACACATGTCATAAATCGTAAGTGCGGCAACGCTGGCTGCTACCAGCGCTTCCATTTCGACGCCAGTCTCAGCCGTCGTCTTTACTTTGGAAGTGATCGCAATCCCATTCTCGCACTGCCGCAATTCGACATCAACGTGCGAAAGTGGCAAGGGGTGACAAAGCGGAATCAGGTCTGATGTCTTCTTCGCGGCCATGATCCCAGCCAGCCGCGCGGTTTCCAATGGGTCGCCTTTGGGATTACGGCCCAAGGCACCCAACACCTGCGCGGTCATGGCAACGAATGCACTCGCCTCAGCCTCGCGCACATTGGCTATTTTGGCGGACACGTCGACCATCCGCGCGCGCCCACCGTCGTCATAGTGAGAAAGCTTTGAGGACAATTGCGATTACCCGAAGAAACTCATCTTAGCAGCACTGCCACCCACTCACCGGCTTCGATCCGCTCGCGATCAGGCGGAATAACAGCATAACAATTGGCGCGCGCTACCGCGGCGATGTCTCCTGAGCCCTGCCAGCGCACCAGTTCGACTTCACTATGCTCAAATTCACCTGACAGCAGCGCCGGAAGAAAACGCTTCAACCCAGTCTTGGTGCGGATCTCAGATTTCAGTTTTGCGTGCGTAAAGACGAGGTTGCGAGAAGAAATCCCGGCCAGCGCCCCGAGCATCGGTTTGGCGAACAGTTCGAAGGTGACCATGGTGGAGATAGGATTGCCGGGAAGGCCGAAGAAATATTTGTGTTCCACGCGACCGAATACAACTGGCTTTCCGGGCTGGATTTGCGCACCGGTAAAAAAGAACTCTGCCTTAATCTCGGCCAGCGCTTGTTCCACCAAGTCATACTTTCCCATCGACACGCCGCCGGTAATCAGGAGCAACTCCGCCTCTAGTCCCTCGACGAGCAGCTCACGCAACCGACTGGGCTCATCCGGCGCAATAGGCAGAACGACCGCCTCGCCGCCCGCAGCGTGAATCTGAGCTGCCAACGAAAAGCTGTTTGAGTTGCGAATCTGATTAGGTCCGGGCGGAATGTCGATATCAACCACTTCATCACCGGTCGAAAGCACAGCCACACGCGGCTTCGCATGCACTAACACCCGCGAGCGACCCACCGACGCCGCGACCGCAACTTCTGCGTAGCCGATTCGCACCCCGGGCACAAGCAGCTCGTCGCCGCGCTTGGCCTCAGCCCCGGCGGCAACGACATTTTCGTCTGTGGCAACGCGCCTACTCACGTGCACGCGATCACCTGCACGTGAAGTGTGCTCGACCATGACCACGGCATCGGCGCCAGCCGGCACCGGCGCGCCGGTCATAATTGCAGCAGCCTGTCCGGATTCGACCGACAAAGTGGGCACAGCTCCGCCAGCTTTGATCTCCCCAATGATCCGCAAATCGGCAGGCAATTGATCGAGATCTGCCGCGCGAATCGCATAGCCGTCACGCGTCGCCCTCGGGAATGGCGGGAAATCGCGATCGGCATGGATCGGCTCAGCCAGCACCCGCCCTTGGGAATCCAGAATCTCCAGCAGTTCCCTACCTTTGGGTCGCAGGCGTGAGGCGTGCTCTTCGACCAGGGCGCGAGCTTCCTCAAAGCTCAGAATGCTCGCTTGTTCGGGCTGGGCGGCCATGCCGAAATGATAAGAGGGACGTGCAGGAAAAGCGAGGCTACAAACTCAGATGGTGCGAATTGCCGGTTTCAGCCTTCAGGAATCCCCAGCTTTTTAGCCAGCGCACGCGGATCCATGGCATGCGTGACAGCGATGTCCGGGGTCACTATGCCAGCGCGAACCATCTCTTCGATTTGTGAGTCGATGCTGCAGTCAGCAGTATCTTCTGGATCGTCGGAACGGCGGTGCGATTCATTTCTCAGCAACTGCTCCAGTGACTCGGAACCAGACTTCCACACTTCGAATACCGCCATGCGGTGCTCATCCTGCTTCCTGGGCACCAGCCGCTGCGAGATCACATAGCGAAGCATTCTTGCCAGGCGATCGCGGGCCGGGCGCTGCTCTCCCGAAGGCAGCGCGCTCGCAAATCTTTCCACCGCCTGTTGTGCGTTGATGGTGTTTATGGTCGAGAGCACCAGGTGACCGGTTTCAGCGGCTTCGAGGGCCAGCTCCATGATCTCCGCGTTTTTGAGCTCTCCGACCGCAATTACATTTGGCGCCTGGCGCAAAGCCGCACTCAGCGCCTGCAGGACGCTCGGAGTATCGCTGTGCAGCTCGCGCTGGTGTACTGTCGATCGCTTGTGGTTGTGTAGAAATTCGATCGGATCTTCAATCGTAATAATGTGGCTGGTTTGGCTTTCATTGATGTGATCAAGCAGTGCCGCCAGGGTTGACGACTTGCCCGAGCCCCGAGGACCGGTGATCAACACCAGACCGTCATGCAGTTGCGTGATGTCCCGCAGTTGTTCTGGCAGGCCGAGGGTTGCGAAGTCGGGAACGGTTGTGGGAATGACTCGCATCACCACCGCGCAACTTCCTCTTTGGATAAAAATATTTACGCGGAAGCGCGCCACCCCAGGCAGCGCGAAGGAAACATCGCAGTAGCCTTGTTCGCGCAACATACTGACCGCAGACTTGTTGCTGGCAATGAGGTCAGACGCGATGCGACGGGTATCGTCGGCGGTGAGCGCGGGCATCCCCGCGACTTCAAGCTCGACAAATTCTCCGTTCACCTGAATCTGGAATTTTTTGCCGGGAGAAAAAATCAGATCACTGACGCGCGGATTCGCCCGCAGAATTGCTGCGAGCAACTCGTCAGTTGCCGCCCCCGCGAATATCGCGTCGAGCGAAACTTGTATCCGGGCCGTCCCAGTTGCGGCCATAGTCAGCCTGATTTCCCTTTCAAACGCAGGTATTCAAACTCAACTCTAGCGAAATTAAACCGCTTCCGGCCACAAAGAACAGCTTGTCCATAGACCTTCGTAATGCTCACTTATCGACGCAAAAAAAGGGCGGCCAAAGCCGCCCTTTTATGTGGAATGTTCGAAGCTACTTCGTTTTCTTGGCTCCCTTTTTTCCGTAGGAGGTTTCTACCGTGGCATTCAGGGCCGCCAGCATCTGCTTGGCTTCGTCGGCGTGTGGGCCGGTCGGCTGCAGATCGAGATACTTCTGGTAAGCCTCGGTAGTTCCCTCCGGGGCGACTATTTTGCCGCTGGGATCAGTCGTCGCCAGTCCCACCAGGTTCTGGCCCTTCCAGAAATAAGCATCGGCGCGGTTCGGATCAGCGGCTATGGCCTTATCGAATGCATCCACTGCCTGCTTCCGGATCTTTACATCGTTGGTGGCATTCGAGTTGGTCAGCACGGCTCCGAGATTGAAGTAGTACTGCCCAGCGTGCGAGGGATCGAGAGTAGCGGCTTGCTGATATGCACTGACAGCCTCGTCAGATTTTCCGACGCGGGCCGCAGCGGCGGCAAAGTTGTCGTAATAAGCGGCCAGCCGCTGATTGTCCAGCGCCGATTGCACCACTGTTTTCCCACCTTGCGGCGGTGCGGCATTGGCTTGCGGAGCGTTTCCCTGAGCTGGCTGGCCGTTCCCTTGCGCCGTTGCCGGCTGACCGTTCCCTTGCGCCGGTTGACCGTTGGCCGGTGCCGCGCCAGTGGCCGCTGCCTCAGGGGCTTTGCCCGTTTTCAAATCGATCGCTTTTTGCAGATCGTTGTAGGCTTCGGTGTAGCGTTTGGTCTTCTCTGCAGGATCGGTTTGCGTCTTGGCCGAATCCAGATAGGCGCCGCCTAACCGGAACCACACCAGGTCCTCATTAGGGACCATCTGCGACGCCTCAGTCAAAGAAGCAATCGCGGCGTCATAGTTCGGGGGAGTGGCCTGTTCGGCAGCATTTGCAGCCTTCAGCTTTTCGTTCACCGTGCCTATATTCTTGTTGTACTGCTCGACTTTGGCCTGCTGCTCCTGCATCGCTTTGACCTGCTCCGGAGTCATGCCCTTGGCCTTGGCAGTTTCCTGCACCGCCTGCTCCTGCGACGCCTTCAGATCGAAATCCAAAGTAAGCTCATCGGTGGTGACTTTGTAGTTGCTGACTTTGTCCAGTTCCTTGCCATCTTTATTCAGAGTCACGGTGTACGTGCCAACGTCAATTCCGAGTGAAAAGTACTCGCCCTTTTTATTGGTCTTCAAGTTAAAGGTGCGCCCATTGTCGTTGTTATGCCATGTCACCTGTCCACCTGCAATGGGGTTGCCCTGCGCGTCTTTGCAGGTACCCTTGACGGTCGCGGTTTGCGAAAACGCCGGCAACGCAAAAACCATGGAAAGAACTGAGATCATCAGTACATAAAAAACATTTCGCTTCATCGAAGCCTCCGGGAATGGTCCGCACAAAGCTCATCCCTCAGAGGACGAGTGCGGCCAAAATTTTAAACGCTCTGCACCACAGGAACATACGCAAGCGGATCAACTGCTCCCGCCTCATGAAACGCTCTCAGCCGCAATACGCAGCTATCACAAACTCCGCAGGCGCGGTCTTCGCGGCTATAACAAGACCACGTTAAATCGAATGGCGCGTCCAGTTCAAGGCCAAGGCGCACAATCTCAGCCTTCCGCATGGCGATCAGCGGCGTCACCACTTCGATGCGACCTTCCTTGGTCCCGGCGCGAATTACCTGATTAAATGCCTCGTAATATGCGGGACGGCAGTCAGGATAGCCGGAACTGTCCTGCTCGACCGCGCCAATATAGATTTTGGAAGCATCCAGCACCTCTGCCCAGCTCACGGCTACGGACAAAAAATGCGCATTGCGAAATGGCACGTAGGTTACCGGGATCTCGCGGCCTATCGAACGCGATTCCGGGACCGGAATATTTTCATCCGTCAATGCCGAGCCGCCGATCATCCTGAAAGCCTCGTTGCGGACGACCATGCGATCATGAATCCCCAGCCGATCACATATGCGCTCGAACGAGTCGCGCTCGCGTTCTTCGGTACGTTGACCGTAACTTATGTGCAAAGCGGCCGCACCATAATCGCGGGCGGCCAGCGCCGCGCAGACGCACGAGTCCATCCCCCCGCTAAGGAGCACGACCGCACGAGAATGCTTGGACTGAATCATGCGTGCAATTGCAGATTTGAGATTGAAGATTTTAGATTTTGAATTCTACAATCTGAAATCTGAAATCTTCAATTCCTACACTCCTTTGAGCGCCGGATCCCAGATCAACTTGTGAATCTGCAATCCCAGCCGTGCGGGAACATTATCCTCCAGCATCCATTCCGCCAGCTCCTGCGGATCGAGCAGGCAATTCGATGCGTCTCGCGCGCCCGAAGCATCTTTGCTGAACGCAGGCGAAAACAGGACTGCGTTGACTCGACCGGCAAGATCATGCCGGTGCGTAAACTCGCGGGCGAATTCGTAATCGCCGCGGCCACTGATCACAAATTTCACTTCATCGTGCGCCTGAAGCGTTTCCAGATTTTCGATGTTGAATGTGTCGCCCTCACCCGAGTCTGGACACTTTACATCCACAA
Source organism: uncultured Acidobacteriota bacterium (assembly GCA_963702345.1). Classification (GTDB taxonomy): domain Bacteria; phylum Acidobacteriota; class Terriglobia; order Terriglobales; family Acidobacteriaceae; genus Gp1-AA145. The sequence continues at coordinate 689,937 of CAVPCD010000006.1, forward strand.
TCTTGACCACTCCCGCGGGAACCCGCTCCAGTGGTCGCTCTCCGCTGGTCTCGATGAGCACTCTATAACCGGACTCAATCATTCGCTGCATCAGCGGAACCAGTTCGCGCTCCTGCAGCATCGGTTCGCCGCCGGTCATCTCAACTAGACCGGGCGTAGGGCTGAGGCGCTCAACTTCCTCGAACACCTGCTCCGGCGTCATTTTCTTGCCGCCGTAAAAACTATATTCGGTATCGCACCACGAGCAGCGCAGATTGCACCCCGTCAGCCGCACGAATACGCACGGCATTCCCGCGTATGTCGACTCTCCCTGCAGCGACTTGTAAATTTCCGTGATCTGCATTCGTCACTCTTTGACTATGGGGCGACGGGCGTCCCCTCCCGTCCTGCGCGCGAGAAGCGCGCAGTACCACTCGCTGCCCTACTCGCTGTATTTCGCCGTCGTGTTATCAGTTTCGAACACGGTCACATCTTTCACGCGCACGCGACCATCAGTGACCTTCCCCAGCCGCCCATTCGTCTCATCATAAAAGTACTTCGCGAGATTCTCCGCCGAAGGGTTGATTTGGATGAAGGGCTCAAGCTCATTGATCATCTGGTGGTCCAGCCGATCGATGACGTGGCGCATCACTTCCCGCAGGTCTTTGAAATCCAAGAGTAATCCCGCCTTGTCCAGTTCCTTGCCAGCCAGTGTGACCCGGATTTTATAGTTGTGGCCGTGCGGCTTTTCGCACTTGCCTTTGTAATTGCGCAGGTAGTGCCCGGCGGCAAATGAATCTTCAACCGTGACTTCGTACATGGAACCTCGGGGCGCGGAATAGTGACAATTCTTTATTTTACAGCTATCGCAGACAGTCGAGGTCACACCAAGCGCGGCGCAAAAATATCAAGCCCTCATCGAGCGGTAGGTTTTCAGGCAGCGGCTGGCGGTCTCAGGTTCACTGAACCGGCTGCCTTCCTGCTCGATCAAGTAATACTCAACCCCGCCCACGCTTTCGGCTGCGGCAAAAATATCTTCCCACTTCGCATCGCCTTCCCCGAATAAAACCTTGTACCCCTTACTCGGATCGGAAGACCAATCTTTCAAATGCAGCGAGTGGATTCGCCCCGGGTTGGCCCTAATCCAGGCCGCTGGATCTGAGCCGCCTTCGATGCAAGTGCCGACATCGAGCTGCAGCATGATCGTGGGCTTCGTGTTCTTGGCGATAATCTCCATCGGCCGGACGCCATTGATCGGCCGCCACTCGGCGTCGTGATTGTGATAACCAGGCCTCAAGCCGGATGGCTCGATCGTCGCGGCCACAGTATTGAGATTGTCCGCGACCGCTTTCCATGCGTCGAGAGTAGGCTTCGGGTCCGAGTAGGCCTGCACCATATACTTCGTGCCCAGAATCAGGTTCAAGTCGCGGGCGCGAGTTATGTTCTCGGGCCTGAGAAATTTTTCATCATTGTGAGTCGAGTAACAACGAATGCCGAGGCCGTCGAGCAGCTTACGCATCTGCTTGGCCTGGGCCTCGCTCCAATCAAAATAAGGGGCGTAAAATTCGACGCATTGATATCCCATTTGCGCCACCGCGCGCACCGTGCCTTCGGGATCTCTTTTGAGCTCCTCGCGCACCGAGTACAGTTCAAGCCCAACTGGCGGACTAGACGGCGACGCAGAAGCCCTCAGGGCCCAGGGAAGCGCTGCTGAAAGCGCAAGAAAAGAGCGGCGGGTCAAAGACATGGCAGACATATTACTCTCGCCAACCCATTTCCCCGAAAGGTTTGTTCCGCCCTTGGACAGACCCCTGTGAAGGCGTAGAGACGTTGCTTGCAACGTCTAAGCGGAGATGCGAAGACGTAGAATAATTATGGTCATAACATAAAGACTATAGTCATGATAGAATATATTCAAGGTGGCGAGAATGAAAACGATTCCCGCGGGTCAGTTTAAAGCTAAATGCCTGGCGATTATGGACCGGGTGCAGAAAACAGGTGAGTCCGTGCTGATCACAAAGCACGGTAAGCCGGTGGCGCGTCTGTCGCCGGCCCCAACCGCCCCGGAAGACGTCTTGGGCTATATGGCGGGGAAGGTCAAAATCGTGGGCGACATCGTTGGCCCAATCACGCCACTGGAGGATTGGGAGACCCAGTGATCCTGCTCGACACTCACGTCCTCATTTGGATGGCGAGCGATCCCGGCCGATTATCACTCAAGGCGCGCCAGCAAATCGTTGACGCCAGGCGGAACACAGGGCTGGCGGTAGCGAGTATCACTCTCTGGGAGCTAGCGTGGTTGGCGGAGCACCAGCGGGTCTTATATTCGGGAAGCGTCGAGTCGTTTGTTCGCGAAACTGTTTCGCGAGTTGTGATCAAGTCGATGAGCCCGGAAATAGTATCCGTCGCTGCACATTTGCCAGACCACTACCCCAAGGACCCAAGCGACCGGTTAATTGGCTCGACCGCGATAGTCGAGGGCATGGCGCTAATCACCGCAGACCAAAAAATCCGCAACTCAGGAATGGTCGAGTGTGTCTGGTGATCTCGGGCCGAATTAATATCCCGGCGGTTGCGGAGGATATTGCTCGGCATTATTGCGCGCCCGTGGCAGAACAATTCCGCCCTGAATCTGTGGAATTCCGAAATGTCCGCCGAGATGCGCCAAGTCAATCGGACTGATCGCGCACGAGACAGAAACGAAGTTGACCTGATTCGGCCCGGCAAATAGAACCGCCACGTTCCTGATGGTGGTGTTATCCAACCGAACCCAGATGTCGGTTGCGCCCGGTCCGCCGTCGCGCGAACGCGACCCTGATATATGCTGCCATCCCGCGACCCGATATTGCTGGCGCACGTCGGCCAGGATTCTTGGATCGTACATTCCGTACCCCGGGAACCGAAAATGGTGAACTGAAACGCCGTCAACACCGGCAATCACGCGGCGAAAATCCGAGTCGTCCTGGTCCATCTTCGAGGCCAGCACCACCATCGAGTGATCAAGGTTGAACTCGGTCTTCGATGCGGCGGTCTGAGCAAGGTACGCTATGGCCTCCGGAGTCCAGTTCTGCGGCGGCTGCTGGGTCGCCGCCGGCGGAGGCGGTAACTCTGCCCGTCGCTGCGTGCGGTAATCCGGCGAGTTTTGTTGGTTCGGCTCATTGCCGTAATCCGGTGGATTCTGCTGCTCTGGCTGATTGCGGTAGTCCGGCGGAGCCTGAGAGGGTGCAGGCTGATTGCCATCGTCAGGCTGACTCTGCCCTGGTTGGACTTTAGGCGCGGGATAGATCCGAGGGTCAGGCTTATCTTGCCCAAACGCTGATAGAGCCATCGCTATGACAATAAGGGAGATCAGAGGGAAGATTCGGGAGAGTCTCACGGTGCGCCTCGGGAAAAAAAAGATAGACAATAAGGCTTATTCGTAGAGCCACCGATGTAAACCCAACCGCGGGGAAATAGTTTCCGAGCCGAACTTCACGGCCTTACTTCACCCAAGCCTTACATTATTGTAAGGAAATAATATTTTGTGTAAGATTACTGGGTGCCAGCTGCTACGCTCACCTCCAAAGGTCAAATCACGATTCCAGCACCCGTCCGCATCGCCTTAGGCTTGGATATCGGGGACCGTATCGAGTTTGTGGAGCTCGAGAAAGGACGGTTTGCCATTATCCCCGCCACCGTTTCTTTACGGCGATTGAAGGGCATTATTCGCAAACCTGAAAAGCCTGTATCGATTGAAGATATGAATACGGCGATTGCCCAACGTCGCGCCGGGAGAATCTTGAAAAAGAAATGACTGGGCTTGACACCAATGTGATTGTTCGTTTTTTGGTTCAAGACGACGCTGAACAGTCGGCCGTGGCCGAAAGGCTTTTCGATACATTCACTGCTGAAGCTCCGGGATTTGTTTCCATGGTTTCGATCACTGAGCTAGTCTGGGTACTCGAGAGCGTTTATGGAGCTGCCCGCCACGAAATAGTAGGCGTGTTGGAAAATCTGCTCAGGACTCGTGAATTAGTGGTCGAGCGTGTCGAACTTATTTGGCAGTCGCTACGTTCGTTTAAAAACGGGAACGCCGACTTTGCCGATTGCATCATCGAGCGCTGTGGGCAAGCCGCGGGTTGTGATTACACTATGACCTTTGACCAAAGCGCCGCCAGGACCGCGGGTATGAAACTGCTCCGCTGAATTCCTAAACTCGGAGCCTAGCTTCTGATCTTCTTCGCTCCCGCATCCCAGATCGCAGGCGTGTTCTTGAAATAGGAATAGTTCGCCAGGTGACACCCCAGAGCGGCATTGTTGCCGAACTCTTCATTCTCAACCACTTTCTTGCGCGAGCGCACGGCATTAAAGAAGTTCGTCTGGTGATCGACAAGATCGCTATAGCCTTCAGGGGCGGCAAAGACTTCAGTCGCCTCTTCGACTTTAACTTTGTAGTAGGGATGTTCTCTTTCGAAGTTGGCCAGATATTCGTTGCGCAGTTTTTCCGGCCAGCCATAAATCGAATAGCCCTCGGGCTGCGGACGCGTATCCTGCGGCGTGTACGTCAGGTTCTGGCCGCGGATAATCGCCGTCCCCTTGGTGCCGTAGAAGCCGATGAAGTCTCCCTGATCATTCATTAAATTGCAGCGCAGGTAAACCCGGAAATTCGGATATTCGTAAAACGTCTCGATCAGATCGGGATAATCGCGCCCGTCTTTAAAGTGGAAGAGCCCACCAGTGGTCTGCGCGCGCTTGGCAACAGTATTGATACCGGCGATGAAACTGATGCCCGAAATCAGATGAACAAACAAATCTCCCGCTAAGCCCTCGCCGTAGTCGGTAAAGCAGCGCCAGCGGAAAAAGCGCACGGGATCGAACGGCCGCTTGGGCGCACTACCCAGGAACGCGCTCCAATCGATAGTCTGCTCACTAGCATCCGGCGGGATCGGATAGACCCAGGCGCCGCTGGGAGAGTTGCGGTCCCAGTAAGCCTCTATGTGATAAACATCGCCGAGTTTCCCGGTGTCGTACAGCTCCTTGGCCTGCGCATACACGATCGACGACACTCGCTGGCTGCCGACCTGCACAATCCGATTGGCCTTCTGCGCGGCATCGATCATCGCGAAGCCGTCTTCGACGGTGTGCGACATTGGTTTCTCACAATAAACATCTTTGCCCGCAGCGCAGGCGTCTTCAAAAATTCGCCGGTGGTTATGGTCAGGCACCGCGATGATGACCGCGTCCACATCTTTGCGATCCAGAATTTCCTTGTAATTCCGCGTCGCCGGAACGCTCGGATTCTTCACCGATTCTTGCGCGGCGGTGTGGCGGGAATCATAAAGATCGCACACGGCTACGCATTCGACGCCCGAAACGTGCGTAGTCGCGCTCAACAGCTCGCAACCGCGCACTCCGGTGCCGATGGAGGCGAAGCGCACCGTATCGCTGGGCCCAACTGGCCTCGGCGATGCCCAAACAGTTTTAGGCTGCAGCAAAGTGAATTTGGCGGCGGCTCCTGTGGCTGCTGACGCGGTTCCAACCCGAATGAAGTCACGACGAGTCCAGTTTTTATTCATTGCGGATAATCCTCCTGCGAGTGTGATTAATTTCTCAGTAGAAAAACGTTAAACCAGAATCGCGGAGAATTATCGCACAGGATGCGCGAAGGTTTAGGAAGATTAATGAATCAGACATACACCGAGTACAATTGCTGGTAAGAAAGTTATGCCTTTGGATCAACTTGTTAAAGGCGTACAGATTCTCTCATACCTAGCCGGCGCGGCCGCAGCTGTTTCCGCGGTTTTTGTGTACCGCAACAACTCGCGACGGGAGCGGGCACGCTGGGTCGAGAGCCTGTACTCTAGTCTTCGAAAAGGCTGAACTGAAGCAGGTAAGAGATATTCTTGACTGCGACTCGGACGATGAGAAAGTGAACGCGCTCGTTACTGAAGAAGGTTCAGCATGGACCGATTATCTGAATTTCTTTGAACTTGTAGCATACCTTCAGGAGTCTAAGCAGGTCGCCGCCAAAGACGTTAAGGCCCTGTTCGAGTACTACATCGGATGCCTGAAAAGACACCGGGCGGCAATGGATTACATTCGCGACGAGACAAAGGGTTTAAGTACCTGCGGCGCTTACTAGATAAGATCTAGTGTCACTGTGTGCGAGCCATGAAAAGATACCTTTTTTCGTATGGAACGTTATTGCCGAATCGAGCACCGGCGGAGATAGCTCCTGTGGTGCGACGGCTACGTCGCGTTGGTCGCGGAAGGGTTCACGGGCGACTTTATGATTTGGGGGAGTATCCGGGTGCAGTGCTCAGCAAGAGCGGGCCGGTTATTGCAGGCCAGATTTTCGAACTTCCCGATGATCCGCACGTATTAGAAAAGCTTGATCAGTACGAAGGGTTTGACCCTGCCCGTCAACAAGGAAATCTGTTCGTGCGCAAGAGACGTCTGGTCAGCATCGATAACGGTAAAAGAGTCTGGTGCTGGATTTATGTCTACAACCGTCATCCGGGTAACGCCCCAAGCGTTGCCGGAGGAGACTTCTCTAAGCTTCGGTCGCGCTGACGCCCAGCTTGGCTTACTTACTACACCGTTACCATCGCGCCCCGCTTCTTTCTTTGATTCGCCTGCAGCACTTTTTTCCTTAGCCGCAGCGACTTAGGCGTGACCTCGACAAACTCGTCATCGGCGATGAATTCGATCGCCTGTTCGAGATTCAGCTGCTTGAAGGGAACCAGGCGGATGGCTTCATCCGCCGTCGAAGAACGCATGTTAGTCAGCTTTTTCTCGCGGACCACATTCACGTCAAGGTCGGTGTCCTTGGCGTTCTCGCCGATGATCATGCCTTCGTAGACATCAATCGTCGGGCCGACGAACAACTCGCCACGCTCCTGCAAGTTCCATAGCGCGTAAGACGTGGTGACGCCGTTGCGGTCGGAAACAAGCGCGCCAGTTGGCCGATGCGGAATTTCGCCCTGCCATTGGATGTATCCGTCGAACAGCGAATTCATCACGATGGTGCCGCGCGTATCTGTGAGCAACTGGCTGCGCAGGCCGATCAGGCCGCGGCTGGGCACGCGAAACTCCACGCGCACGCGGCCGTAACCGTGGTTGTGCATATTGGCGACTTCGCCTTTGCGCTCGCCCAGCTGTTGCATTACCACGCCCACAAAAGTTTCCGGGACATCGATAGTGAGGTGCTCCACCGGTTCCATCAGCTTTCCATCGACGCGTTTGGTGACGATCTCCGGCTTGCCCACCATCAACTCGTAACCTTCGCGCCGCATCATCTCGATCAGGATCGAGAGCTGCAGTTCGCCGCGGCCCATGACTTTGAATGAATCCGTGCTCTCGGTTTCGTCCACGCGAATAGAAACGTTGGTGAGCAACTCTTTTTGCAGGCGTTCGCGGAGATTTCGAGAAGTAACGTAAGTTCCATCGCGGCCGGCGAATGGCGAGGTGTTTACGGTGAACTGGATCGCAATCGTGGGCTCGTCGATGGCGATGTGTTGAAGCGGCGCCGGATTTTCGACGTCAGTGATGGTCTCGCCGATAGTGATGCCTTCGACTCCCGCGACCGCAATGATGTCGCCCAACTCAGTTTGGGTGATGTCGGTGCGCTTCAGTCCTGAAAAAGAAAACAGCTTTGTAATTTTCGTCTTCTCGATCGCGCCGCCGAGTTTGGCGATCGCGACTTCTTCTCCGGTGCGCATGGTACCGTTGAAGACGCGCGCAATCGCCAGCCGTCCCAAATAATCGCTGTAATCAAGGTTCGCGACCAAAATCTGTAACGGCCCGGCAGCATCGCCCTTGGGCGCCGGAATTCTTTTCACAATTGCTTCGAAAAGCGGCTGCAAGTCTTCGCCCCCGCCCCTGATATCGGTAGAAGCCGTGCCTGCCTTGGCATTGGTGTAGAGAACAGGGAAATCCAGCTGCTCTTCGACGGCATCAAGGTCGATGAAGAGATCGTAAATTTCGTTGAGCACTTCCTGCGGACGCGCATCCGGGCGGTCGATCTTATTGATCACCACAATCGGCGGCAATCTCGACTCCAGCGCTTTGCTCAATACGTAGCGCGTCTGCGGCAACGGGCCTTCGCTCGCGTCCACCAGCAGCATGGCGCCATCGACCATTTTGAGAGCGCGCTCCACTTCGCCGCCGAAGTCGCTGTGGCCAGGCGTGTCCACAATGTTGATCTTCACGTCGTGATAAAAAATCGCGGTATTCTTGGCCAGAATAGTGATGCCGCGCTCGCGCTCCAGCTCGTTTGAATCCATCACCCGTTCGACGACGGCCTCATTGGCGCGGAATGTGCCGCTCTGCCGCAGCATGGCGTCCACCAGCGTGGTCTTGCCGTGGTCAACGTGCGCGATGATCGCTATGTTGCGAATGCCTGAACTCAATAGACTTCCTTCCGTGGGAGCAATGCTGCTGTATCTACTTTACCTTATGGAGCGGGGAGCCTGGAATTCCTTGAACTTCGACGTGGGTAGCCCCGAACTCGCATTCGGATAATTTGGGAATGAAAAATAGAGGAAGGTAACGCACCAAGCCTCACTCGCGAAGGCTTTCTTTGGCTCAAGTGACTATTACCTGTTTATCGCGCTAGGCCGGAATTCCGCTGCTGGTTAGAATCTTTGCTACTTAAAGCGCTATTGATCTGGAACGCAATTAGTTTGTCACCGGAATGTATTCGGGTCGGTAGCGCAGGCGAACATTTCTGTAATTCTTCTTGGCCTCGTCGGAAAACTCAACCTTCAGCTCGTGTCGCTTCCCATCAATTAACGGCGGTTTAAAGCCGAGTTCATAACGAAAATGAAGCTGAAGCAAAATACTCTTCAATGCCGTAGCGTATAACTTGGGGTGAATTGAAAAATACTGGCCTCCGGTCGCTCGCGACATGTAGTGGATTGCGGAAAGCACATGCCCACTGTTCCCAGCGGCCTCCGGTGGCACGGCGATGAAGTCTCTGACATCAGCGTCTTTGACCCCGAATACTATTCCCGAGGTTTCCAGCAACTCGTCCATCAAACTTCTGAACTCCGGGGCGGGTACGCCGGTGTAGTCACTATGCAAGTAGAAAAGCACTGGCAGCGGCTGGGGGTTTCGGTTGTGGGCGTCTTCCAAGATTAGCCTTATCATTCGCTGCATTGTCCGCTCGCCCACCCGCCTTTCCCCTGGGGGAGGAGTATCAAAGTCCAGCGGCTTCAGTTGCTCTGCGAGAGCCGAAATGGCGGCATCGCGGTCTTGCGTAAGTGGTAAATCGAGTCGCGCATCGCCGTTATCGCACCAATGTCAACCCCGACCCGATCGTTTTTGTCCAGATCGTCGAGAGCCGGGCGAAACAAGGCCTCATTGTGCAAAAAGAGCCCAGATGCCTCCTGTCCGTTCGGACCATTGTTTTTCTCGTTGCAAATCACGACAAACCAAAGCGCGATTGGCCGGGTATTGTAATGATAGCCACTATCGACGGTCGTTATGGGCACCTGTCGACCATCGTCAAGAACCCGAAAATCCTCTTTGGCTAATTTGTCCAGAGGCAAAAGCGTTTTTGGGTCTTGCGCGATTACATCAACCAATACCAGCGATGTGCCAGTGTGAAAGACAGTCTCCGCTGTCTGGTCCTGCGCAACCGCCGTAGCCGAGTCGGACCGCTCCTGACATAGAAGTGCGGAGCAGCAGAAAAAACACAACAGCACGAGGGTTGAAGTCTTCATTTCGGCTCAGAACATTTATTCAACTTCGATCGAGACCACGTCGCCGGTTGTGTCCGAAGTCGGTCGGTAATTAATTGCTACCCGCTGCTGTTTCCAGACGCAGGAGAATGCGTCCGTGCCGATCAGGAGCACATGTTTGTTGTTCTTTACTCGCATCGTCCACGACTTCTTCCCAGAGCTAATCACCAAAACCGCAGCCGGATCCGACGAGCAGTCAACACTTAGAACTGTGCCTTTGAGGAATTGAATCGGCGAACGGTTGGGATCTGTTGGGCTGGTCTCTTGATGAGCGCCATCCTTCTCGCTGCGTGCAGACTCGATTAAGGCCTCATCGTTCACTTCGTTAGGAGTCCCGGTTCTCGATTCGGCCAATTTGGGTTGTGCCAGACTTAATGCAACAGACTCTTTGAACTCGCGCGCCTGCTCCAGCGACTGCGCCGCCCGCATAGCAACCATCTGATCTGAGCTGCGGCTTAACACCTGCAGGATTGCCATCGCCTGGTCCGGCTGCTGGCTGTTCAAATACATCTGCGCTAGATTAAAGCGGTACTGCTCATTCTGCGGGTTCAGCGAGACCGCCTTTTGCATTGTGGTGAGACCGGTTTTTGGATCACCGGAGCGCGCCTGCGCTAAAGCAAGCAACGTGTAAGCATCCGCGAAGGTTGGATCGAGGGAAATTGCAGTCTCCAGTTCCTTCAAAACGTCCGGCAAGTTCGAGCCGTCAGTAAACGACCCCTCGCGGCTCATGAGCATCGCGGAATAATAATGAACGCGTGGGTCTTTCGAATCTTCCTGCGCCGCACGCTTGAAATATTCAGCCGCGCCCTCAAAATTCCTCGCCTGGAGATAGGCATACCCTAACCCGCGAGCCGCGGCGGCGTTGTTTGGATCCGCTTTGAGAATTTCCTCAAATTCGGCAGCGGCCTTGTCGTGATAGTCCATTGAGTGCAAATGGATATCGGCAATCACCGCGCTCGAGTCGTACTGTGTGAACGGCTTGGCCGTGTAATTTGCCTTCACAATATCGGCCGGTGAGGGTATTGGATAGTACATATAACGGCCGCTGCTAATGTAATTACGCAGCTCTTTATCGAACTGCGCCCCGCTCATCCCAAAACTCTGCTGAATCGCTTCGTCAACCGGAACACCTCTGTCGATCTTCAAGGTGAAGTAAGTGGCTAGCTTCGGAATCAGCTTGTTGTCATATAAGTAGTGGACAACCATGCTCGATTCGGCATAGAAAGTGGTGCGGTGATCGCCGCTTTCGTTGTAAGTTGCGGAATTCTGCTGCACCCGCAAAAGGTCTGCGACTTTCATCATTCCCATCTGCTGCAAAATCTGGTAATCGTAATCCGGAATTTTGCCGACGCGTGCCTGCTTGCCGTCAACCTCGATGCTCGAAAAATATTCGGCGAAGCCTTCCTGAAACCAGGGATCAAGCTGGGCCGTAATATTGCCATTCATCAGTTGATGCGCATATTCATGAAAGACCACGGTCCAGGGATTTTCGACCGACATGTCGAGCATGATGAAACAACGGTCCTGGCCGCCCTGAAATAGTCCAGCGACCTGAATCGGCTTGCCATGCCATAGCGGAACTACTTGGCGAAGTTCTTTGCTGTTTCTGGAGGCGACGATCTGCAGCGGGATCGGCAGGTTCACATTGGCCTTGGTCATCAAGGTGGAGAACACTGCCCGCATCTGCTCAAAGCGCTGGGCCACCTCGCGGCCGCGCTTTTCTCCTGCGTCGGTGACTACGGAGAAGTGCGGGGAATCGATTTCGAGCCACTGCGACTCGGAAGCGAAACCACAAGGAGTAACAAATAGGGCGAGAGAAAATGCTAAGTACAGAGGGCGAAGGCAGCGAGTACTGAAACTCATATCCAGAGACTCTGGCCCAAATAATAGCCGAGTGCACCAAAAGTGCAACAGATTTTTGTAGGTTGGCACTCCGTCGTGGGGAAAGCCAAACAAAAAAGCCTCCCTTGCGGGAGGCTTTTCGCTGAGACCTACTAACTGCTTACTGCTGGGGGGCGGGGGTTGAAGCGCCGGCCAGTTGTTCCAGGTCGTTCTTGAGCAAGCTGATTTCGACCCGTCCGCCGCTGGTCCGCTTCGGCTTTTCGCCGTTGTCGGCTGAAGCTGTCGGGGCGGGGGCGTTGCCCATGCCGAGCACGTAAATCCGGTAAACCGGAATTTCGTGGTTCTCGACCAGGTAGCGCACTACGGCGTCGGCCATCTTGCGCGAAGTCGCGATCGCGGTTGATCCCTTGCCTGACGAGAAGCCCTGGACTTCGATGATGTATCCGCGCTGGCTCTTCACCGGCTCGGCCATCTGGTCAATGGCTTGTTTCGCCGCTTCGCTCAGGACGGTTTGTCCGGCGCGGAAGCGAATCTCAGTCTGGTTGGTCGACTTGTACTGGTCGATGTTGCTGACGACGGTCTCGACTGTGGTCAGGCGGGTGTTGGCCTGGGTCGCGGTGGTCTGCGCCTGGGTGGCCTTGTTGCCCGCGTCAACCGCGTGCTGGTCGGCTTCATTGGCCTTGGTTGAGGCCAATTGAATGCCTTGCTGCGAACGCGCATCGACGTCTTTGATCATCTTCGAGTTGGCCTGGGTCAACTCATCGAGCTCGTTTACACGATCGCGGATCGGCTGGGTCTGGCGTTGCACGTACTTCTTGCGGGCAAACGGATTCACTTTGCCCCAGAAGCCCTGGCGGCTTTCATACTGCAAGGGCGCTTTGCCGGTGGCGCTATCGCCGGAATTGGTGGACTGAGTCGACGACGCCTGCGACTGATCGCTGGGGGTCGAGCTGGCCGGCTGCTGCTGGGCAAGCACCGGAAGGGAGAGTAAGCTTGCGACGAATAACGCTACCACTGGGCGGTTTATCATTTTCAACATCCTCCGTATTCACGTACTCTGGGGGAGCTGCCGGCCTGGCCGAAGTGGCTGCGCTCAGCTCAACTCCTCGCTGCACGCCATTCGCGGGCGTGATCGCGATTTTGTTGCGTCTTCAAAACTTTGGCACTGGTAAAGCCTTTTCCTGTGCCGGCCAGCGCTGACGCCACGCTGGACCGAAAAACTCGGCGTCAATCCTAAGATGCTGACACCTACTCTGACGTATATCAACTGCCATGCCAAACTGCAGAATACCTAAGTTATTGATTCCCAGACCTATTCTAGTCCTTCTGCGGGGTCACAGTTACCCTTTCGGCGGTAATTTTGCCGCAGATGTATAAAAAGGTGCTAGGCGGGGAACGGAAGTCACCGGGGACCGATGGATGAGAGGACCGGAATTGCCCGGGATCAAGGCTTTCGTATAGACCGCGCATTCGGCTGGCACCGCTTGAGAACGGAGTTTTGGTGGAACCGTTTCGGATTCGTATCACTGATGAAGTGCTCGACGATCTGCGGGAACGGCTACGTCACACGAGGTGGCCTGACCAGGTGTCCGGCATAGGCTGGAAACAGGGCACCGAGCGTGAATGGTTGCAGCATCTCGTCTCCTACTGGAGCGATAAGTTCAACTGGCGGACCTGGGAGCAGAGGCTTAACGCTCTCGACCACTTTACTTGGGAGGGCATCCACTTCGTCTACAAGCGTGCATCATCCGGGCGGGGTGTGCCGCTCATCCTCACGCACGGATGGCCCAGCAGTTTCCTCGATTATCTGGACATGCTGCCGATGCTCGGCGATTTCGACGTGGTCGTACCCTCCCTGCCTGGGTATGGATTCTCGCCACGCCCAGCACAGGTCGGCATCAATTACCGATACGTCTCGGAACGCTGGCATCGGCTCATGTCCGAGCTTGGATATTCTCGTTACGGGGCGGGTGGCTATGACTTTGGGGCCGGGGTGACGACGATCCTTGCGCTCGACCATCCCGAGTCGGTAATCGGAATTTATCTCACCACACTGGAGTCCGACCTTACGCCTATCGTTGACGACGCGGAGCTGTCCGACGTCGAGCGTTCGTATCTTGCGGTGAACCGAAGCTGGGACTCTACCGAGCGCGGCTACAGCGCGATCCAGTCCACTAAGCCGCAGACCGTCGGCTATGGACTGAACGATTCTCCTGCAGGGCTGGCCGCATATGTTGGCGAGAAGTGGTATTCGTGGAGCGATCAGACGCCGTCCGATGAGTTCCTTTGCGCCACGCTCACCCTGTACTGGGTCGCGCAGACCATCACATCGTCGATGCGTGACTATTGGGACAATCGCTGGTACCCGGTCGATCGCGCCTACGTCAGCACGCCGACGGCGTTTGGTGTTTTCGCTCACCAAAAAGTTTCTGAGGGTGAGCCTCCGCGCTCGTATTTGGAACGCGTGTACAACATTCAGCGATGGACAGTCTTTCCGCGTGGAGGGCACTTCGCGCCGGCTGAGCAACCGGCGGCGGTAGCAGAGGACATGACTAGTTCCTTCCCTGACCTACGTTGAGTCTCATCCTGTGAACCACCTGACGCATCGCACGTTCTCATCGAATGTTGTAATGCGAGAGTTTCGCGATCCGTTACTGATCTTTATTTTTTGTCATCCTGAGCGGAGTGAGAAGTCCGCGGAGCGAACTTCTCACGTAGTCGAAGGATCCCGTGCCCGCTTGCGCTGGCACAAGCTTTTCTGGGAATTTCGATCACCCGCCATCGTAAGGATGCCTTTACGCGTTTGCGCCACTCCAAACCGTCCCGGGGGTCCTTCGACTCCGTAATTCCTGCGCAGAGCGCAGCAATTACTACGCTCAGGATGACAGTTGCCGGTTGCTTTTTACTCAGTGATGCTGGCCAGCAATGGTGACGAACCATTACTCCCGTTCTCCCGGTTAATCCCTCTCCACTCCCGCTGGGGTAAAATACCAAAAGCACCCACCGTAAGCGGTTCAGCATCCAATTGCTATGGTCTGGGAGTACACAGGTATTTCATGAAAAGTCTCTATGCCCCCATTTTGCTGAGCGCGTGCCTCGCGTTCGGCCAGCAAGTCTCCCCGAAGCCGGCAAACCAGAAGCCAGCCAATTCCAAGCCGGAAAATTCTCCATCGCAAAGCGCCGCCGCCACGGACAATGCCGCCGATTCCACGCCGCATAAGACCGACAAGGCCGCTGCCTATTACCACTTCACCATGGCGCACATGTATGAAGAGGAGATGGCGGTGTACGGGCGCAGCGACCTGATGACCAAGGCCATTCAGGAATACCGGCTGGCCATCGAGGCCGATCCAACGTCGCAGTATTTGACCTCGGGCCTGGCGGAGCTGTATGCCCGCACGGGACGCATCCGCGACGCGGTTTCTGAAGCGCAGGACATTCTGCAGCGCGATCCCAACAATCTCGAAGCGCACCGTTTACTCGGACATATTTATTTGCGCTCGCTGGGTGACATGCAGGGCGGCAGCGGTTCCGACAGCGTGCTCAAGCTGGCCATCCAGCAATATGAAGAGATCGTCAAGCTCGATCCCTCGAGCGTGGATGATCACATCATGCTGGGGCGGCTTTATCACGCCGACAACCAGACAAAGAAAGCCGAAGAAGAAGAGAAGACTGCGGTGAAGTTGGCGCCCGACTCCGAAGAGGCCGTGACTTCGCTGGCCATGCTTTACAACGAAGAGGGAAATACCGCGAAGGCTGCTGACACGCTGAGTTCCGTCCCTGAAGCCAGCCGTTCGGCGAAACTTTATTCCGCGCTCGGCGATACCTACGATCAGCAGAAAAATTACAAAAAGGCGATCGATGCCTACCAGCACGCGATTGAACTCGATCGCGACAACCTGGACGCGATCCGCGGCCTGGCGGACAGCCTGGAAAAAGACGGGCAGATCGACAAGGCGCTGCAGCAATACAAGATCATTGCCGACGCGAATCCCGAAGACGCGCGTACCTACATCAGCATGGGCGAGATTTACCGCCGCCAGGGCAATCTTGACTTGGCGCTGGAGAACCTGAAAAAGGCGCAGTCGATGGTGCAGGACTCCGAGCAGGTTTCGTTTGATCTCGCGACCATTTACCAGGTCCAGGGGCGTTACGACGACGCCATCCAGACCATGCAGGATTTGCTCAAGAAAACCGAGAAAGCCGACGGCAAGTATTCGCAGGAAGAGCAGGACAATCGTGGCATTTTCCTTGAGCGGTTAGGTTCGGCCTACGCGGACGATAACAATGAACAGGCGGCGATCGAAACCTTCCAGAAGATGTTGACGCTGGGCGATGACAACGCCGAACGCGGTTACGGCGCCATGATCGATACCTATCGCGAGAACAAAGATTGGCAGAGGGCGACTGATGTTGCCCGCGATGCTACGCAAAAGCTGCCTAACAGCCGGCGTCTGAAAATGGTTTATGCCGGCCAGATTGCCGACATGGGCAAGCCCGAAGAGGGATTGAACCAGGTCAAGGCCATGCTCAACGGCACGCCGGACGATCGCGAGGTGTACATAACGCTGGCCAACATGTACAGCCGGCTAAAGCGCTGGCCCGATGCCGAAGCCGCGCTCGACAAGGCTGCACAGCTGGCTACCAAGCAGGAAGATAAAGAGAACATCGAGTTTCTTCGCGCCGCTAACCTCGAACGGCAGAAGAAATACGATGAAGCCGAAGCCACCTTTCGCAAAATTCTCACCGAGAGCCCGGACAATGCGGCGGTGCTCAACTATCTGGGTTATATGCTTGCCGACCACAACCTGAAGCTCGACGACGCGCTGGCTATGATCAAGAAAGCGGTCGATCAGGAGCCGGGCAACGGCGCGTATCTTGATTCACTGGGCTGGGCTTATTTCAAGCTCGGCAAGTACGACTTGGCGGAAAACAATCTGACCAAAGCTTCGCAGCACATGGGCGCAGACCCTACAGTGCAGGAGCACTTGGGCGATCTGTATCAGAAAACCGGACGCCTGAAACTGGCCGCAACCCACTGGCAACGCGCAGTAGAAGAGTGGAGCAAGACCGTGGCCCCCGAAGTCGATCAGGAAGAACAGGCGCGGGTACAGAAAAAGCTTGAAACTGCCAAGGTCAGGTTGGCGAAAGAACAGGAAACCAAATAACGGGAATGCAGAAGTAAGAAGTTAGAATGCAGAATTAAAGCGAGTTTGAATTCTGCATTCTTCGTTCTACATTCTGGTTTCTACTTCTGAATTCTGACTTCTTACTTCTGCATTCTTTTACGCTGTGTACCCCATCGCCGCCTGTGTTCCGTCCAACTCCACCACTGAAACATCATCCGGAACCCGCAATCCAGCCTGCTGAATTGCGTTCATGGCGAGCAGGAAGTTGCTTGCGTCCATGATCACCAGCGCGCCGCTCATATTTCTAGAATCAAACTCGCTCCTTGCGACCGCTTGTCCAGAACGCAATGCTCGGGCCAACGGATTGGGTTGATAGTTCAGATCTCGGGCTGCTGCAACGATGCGGGCCTTGGTGGCTTGCGGAATGCGAACGGCTCCCGCCGTGTCATTCAGCACGGCCGAAATCGTGCCGGGCGTGAGTCCCACGTGATCGGCTACAGTCTTCAGAGTTACTCGCATTGATTTGCTGCTTTTTTTTCTGTCCCTACTCTCGTTTTCCATACGAATTTCTCCCTTTGCGAATTTGTATTTTTCTTCAGGACGACGAGGTCAGGAAGCAGGCGTCGAGGCGAGGAATTTCTGATCTTGGCAGCGCTGCAACCCGGCAGCAACTGATGTATTCACTCTTGCAAAAACGTTGCGGGCTGTCCAATTGAAAAAATCTATGCCGGGTATTGCGCGGAGTGCGGCCGCATGCGGGCAGCGCCTTTGGTGCCAATAAATAAGTCACTCTCGGGTGTCATAATCAGCCAGGGCGTATGTCTCTGGATTTTGCTCTTCCTATTAGTGTATGCACTGGAAGAAATCGCCCGGCAACTGCACGCTTCCGGCCGGACGCTAATCTTGTGCGGCGCCCGCGAGCAACCGGCACAAGTGATGCAGCAGGCTGAATTCGAAGAAGTAGTCGGGCGCCAGAACATCTGCGCCAATGTGAATGAAGCCCTGCAGCGTGCAGAAGCGGTGTTCGAGCGGATCCAGACAAAAGCCGCCTACGCGAAGTGACCTTCCTGGTTACTAAAGTCGCAGCCCTTCCTGTCCTTTTCTTCTCAATGGTTTGACGGCATCATTGAGATAAGAAAATCCTTAACCTCCCTCAGATCGAGGATCATTGTGAAAAAACTCTTCGTGTTTGCAATGCTGGTCGCGAGCGTGTCGATGCTCGCCGCCCAGACTCAACCAGGTACTCCCACTTCTGCCGCGACTGCGGCACCTGCCGCTGCGGCGCCGGTTGCCAATGCCGTGTCCCACACCACCAAGGCCATGCATTATCGGCCGGGCGCCAACACCAAGCTGCCTTTTCAAACCACGGATCTGATGACCGGTGCGATTGGTGAAGCCAAGATTGAAGCCAAGAAAACCACGGTCAACATCGAAGTGAAAATTCAGGGCGTGGAAGAAGCCACCAAGTTTGGCCTGGAATATCTGACCTACGTTTTGTGGGCGGTTTCGCCCGAAGGCCGCGCCGCCAATCTTGGCGAGCTGGTGATCAAGAAGGGTACGGCCGAACTCAAGACCTCGACCGACATGCAGACTTTTGGCCTGATCGTCACCGCCGAGCCGTATTTCGCCGTGACCCAGCCAGGCGCCATGGTGATCATGGAAGGCGCAGTTCCCGAGGGCGAAGTGATCGGCGCTAAGTTCGAGCTAGTCGGTAAAGGCACCTACTCCTCGACCAACGAACACATTTCGAACGCAATTTTCGGAATTGACCGCAGCACCCCGATGGAACTGTTCGAAGCGCGAAACGCGGTTCGCATTGCGCACATTGCGGCGGGCGACAAGTATGCGACTTCAATCCTGGCAAAGGCTGACCAGCAGCTGACCCAGGCCGAGCAGACCTATCGCAACAAGCAGGGCAAAACCGCAGTTGACTCGGCCGCCCGTGAAACCTCGCAGACCGCCGAAGAAGCCCGCATCATGGCAGTGAAGCAGAAGGCGGAATACGAAGCCAATGCCCGAATCGCCGCCGAGAAGCAGGCTGCAGAAGATCGCGAAGCGAAAGCGCGCGCCGATGCCCAAGCCGAGGCCCAGCGCCGCGCTCAAGCCGAGCAGGCCCAGAAGCAGGCAGAAGCTGCTACTGCCGAAGCCCAGCGCATGAAGGCCGAAGCCGAAGCCGCCGCCGCAGATGCAGCCCGGCAGAAAGCAGAAGCCGAGCAGGCTAAGGCCGAAGCGGTGGCCCAACAACAAGCGCTGGCCGAGCAGACGGCGCAAGCCCAAAAGGCCGCGGCAGAATCAGAGCAAATGCGGCAAAAAGCCGAACAGTTGCAGCAGCAGGCGGAAGCACAACGCCAGCAGGCAGAAAAAGAAAAGCAGGAGTTGCGTGCAAGATTGTTGGCCCAGCTCAACTCGATTCTTTCCACGCGTGATTCGGCGCGCGGCCTGATCGCCAATATGTCCGACGTGCTGTTCAAGAGCGGCAGCTTCGAGCTGTTGCCCGGAGCGCGCGAGCGTCTGGCAAAAGTTTCCGGAATCGTGCTGGCGTATCCCACCCTGCATCTTCAGGTGGAAGGCCACACCGACAGCGTTGGCACCGACGAATACAACCAAAGCCTCTCTGAGCATCGTGCGGAAGCAGTCCGCGATTACCTTGTGCAGCAAGGCATTGCGGCCAACTCAGTTGACGCGCGCGGATTGGGCAAGACCCAACCGATCGCTTCGAACGAAACCGCCGAAGGCCGGCAACAGAACCGTCGCGTCGAGTTGGTGCTGTCCGGTGATGCAATCGGCAACACGACTGCGTCGGCTGGTGGAGCGCAGCAGTAGTATTGTCATTATTCCCACTTCTCGCAAAACCAGCGAGAAGTGGGACACCCCATCGTTCTTTGTTGAGGCGTAAAACTGCTGTGAGCGTCACAACAGTCCGGCGTAAGCTTCTTGCGTTTCTTTCGGCGTGCGGTCTCGCCGCCAGCATTCTCGCTTACATTGTCAGTTTTTTCCCTGGTGCACCAGTGGATAAGATTTTGCCGTGGGCACTTCTATTAATTCCTGCATGGATGGCCTTGGTTGCCCCAATCTACGCTCTGGAGTATCCCGCTTCGAAAGCACCGAGCTTCTCCTGGAGGGGATTTGCGCGAGGCATGCGAAGGGCGGGTACCACGGACGCCTGCGCGAATACTTCTAAAGAGGAAGCGAGAATTTATTGGTCGGGGAGAGAGGATTTGAACCTCCAACCCCCTGGTCCCGAAGATTGGTGTCACGAGGAATCAACACTTTAGCGCAGTTTGCATGCGTTCGGATTCGCCAGTAAAAATGCGGGCTTCAGCACTTCGCTCTCACTTGCAACTAAACTCGCCCAAGCGACCACTGGGCACAATTTTGGGCACAGTGGTAGGTCGCGTGGTCGAAGCAGCCGCGACGAGGGTAGGGTCTGCGTAGATTTAGATTTGCGGGGACAATGTTTCGGAAATTTCGAAACCTTCACCCAGGTCAATGAGGGTGTCTGATGAGAAACGGCGGTTTACAACGGAGTAATTGGTGAATGAGTTATCGCATACGCGTCCAGTCAGCCGCAGCTGGGCTCCCCCTGTCCCAGGGCCCTGAACTCTGGCTGAAGGAATTTGGAAAGAATCTTTAATTCTTCGTTGGTCATATTGTGCAGTTCAAGACGCGATTGATCTGCGGCCTCTCGGCAGGTTGCACATTCCTCGGTTACCACGGAAACGCTCTGGGACGGTCTGCCTTCCACTCTGTCTGCAATCTCGCGAACCGCCCGAATATCGCCAATGCATGCACGTTGCAGGAGCACCCCTGCAATCACTTCGGCATAGGTTCGCTGCGCGGGATCATCCGCACACGATGATTGCAGCATGTCGGTCAAAACATCGGTTAGAGGAGCTTTCCTGGGGCGTCCGCCTGGGTTCCCGCTCACGCCCTAAGGCCACGGCTTAAGGTTTTGAATGCGTCCGCCCACTGTTCTCTCCACTGTTCTGAGTGGGATTATACCTTCCCACGCTGATAACGGTCGAAATCAGGAGATTTCACTCGGATCGCGGATTGTGAGTAAAATGGCGATATTTCGCCAACTACCTCATACCTTCCGAGTAGCGGACGAATTCTCCGAACCAGCTTTCACTTGCTTTGCCGCCACGCCGTTGAGGTTGTTATTATTCCTTCATTTATGGCGAAGAAAGATTCGATTGAACGTACCTACTGCAACGTGTGCCGAGGCAGGACCGCTCATCGGGTAGTTGCAAGCCCTGATGGCGGTGGCTCTGAGGAGGATTCTCCTATCTGGTGGTCCAAAAGTTATGCGGTCCTCCAATGCTGCGGATGCCAGGAAGTCGTGCTGCGGCGCACGGTCAACTCGGAAGATGACCCCGGCGAGCCGGAGGTGCGTTACTTTCCGTCCGTGATGTCCCGATATCTTCCACGATGGCGATACAGACTTCCAAGGGACTCGCGAGAGCTTCTCGAAGAAATCTACAATTCGCTGGACGCCGTGAGCCTGCGCCTAGCCATGATGGGCGCACGAACCCTAGTGGACATGGTTATGCTCGAAAAGGTCGGTGATATCGGAACCTTTAAAGATAAATTGAAAGGCTTGGAGAAGGCGGGCTACGTCAGTTCGCAGGGTCGGGATGTACTGTATGCAGCTCTTGATCTGGGGAGTGCGGCGGCACATCGAGGTCACGCTCCCAGTCAGGCTGAGGTTCAATCGGTCATGGACATAGTGGAAAATATGCTGCAGGCGGTGTACGTGTTTCCCTTCCTTGCAAAAAGGTTGAAAGAGGTAACACCAGCTCGAACGCCGCGAAAAGCCAAGACTCCGTAGAAGGGGGATTGTGCGGAAAACTTGGAACCTGCCTTTTATTTTGTTGAGTCGGCACCGCGTTTCTTCGATCCTCGCGGATTTCCCAATCGATTATGGACGGCTGGTTAAAAACTGATCTTGAGAGCGTGAGAAACCTGCTGGCCTCCGCAACGTCTCTGGATCCGTGGAACGCCCGGACCTGTTCTCAGTCGAAACTTTTTCTGCATGTTTGGCACAAGGTGCCTATGAACATTCAGTGGTGAACTCTGCTCTCCCGCTGCGGCCGTTCCTCATAGCGCCGGCCAACTCCGAGGTGTCCTTACTTCCCGCAAGCAGCGGGGGCAACGTAGTTACGGAAGTTCTCGCAAGGGGATAGTAGTTGTTGGCGAAATATCGCGATAACACTCGCAATCTGGGTTCTGACTGTAAACGTCTGTTTTCGACAGTCATCTAGAAATCACACGATGTTTGCCATAAGCTCTTGTTGTGGAAGGATCGGGCGACTCTGGCAATCATAAAGTCAGCCATCAACGTTGTTTGCCATCTTCTCCAAAAACCGTGAGATTGCTCTTTGCCAGTGCTGCTCTGAGCGTTAAGATCGGAACGTTCAAAACGCCTCCTTTGAAAAGAGTTGAAAAAAATCAAAGTAATCAGATCACCTATAAGGCAAGGAGTAGGAATGTCTCTTAGTAGGAATGCTTTAGGAATGCAGCATGTCGCAGAAGTGCTTTGCCCTGGTGTCCTTGCAGAGAACCATGCTGCAAAACTTGCTGATCTGAGCAGCAAATCTTGCATTCCAGTCCAGCAAATTTTGCTAGTCTGCCACATCAAAACACCCCCGGCAGGCCGTAGCTTTCGGGTGTCTTTCGCTCATCTCGGGGCGATTTGTAACGTTTGGCTGGAGTTCCTTGCGATGAAGCGACAAGTCAGAACTGCCTGGCAAATCCGTTTCTTTGGTTCGCTCCCGTCTCGGCACGATCATCGGATTGCGAGGATCACCTGGATAGGGCAGGCAGGTCTTAGGATCGCAGATTGTGTATGTGTATGGATTTCCTTGGCCCGCCTTGTAGGTAATCAGGCCGTACTCGCTCAACTTTTTGCGAGCATTGCACAAGGTTCGCGAGGCCGTACCCACTAGAGTCGTCACTTGCGCGTCGGTGGCTCTGATCTCTCTCGTGCAACATCGCTCACTCTCCTCCAAAAGGTACAAATACAGGTCCTTCTCCCCTGGCTTCATCTTCCGCCACAGCCCAGAACGGAAAACGTAGGGGTGCACTCCGAAGAATGAATTGATCATAACGGTCAACGGACGTTCCCCCAGCACGGACGCATCGAAGTGAGTAAGGAAGTTGAAAATGCCGGACTGGGCAGCGCACCTTCACTCTTTTTGGGAGCGAGGCGACGCCGACTTGCCACCGTCCTGAATAACCTTAGCGAGTTCGCTCTCGCGAATCATAGTGCGTCCCCCAACCTTCGTCCGTTGCAGTTTTCCTTGGCTGAGCCAAGCGTAGATAGTCCATTTGCTCAGACCGCCCAGCCGCAAAGCCGCGTGCTCAACCGAAAGCAATGAATCGGAATCCATGTGACCCCCAATGAGAAGTTGCAACCCGATCCTAAGAGATATAGAATGCCACACACAATACAACAATCGTGGCACATGTAATACAAATTCCGGTTGAGTTCACGTTAGAGGTTGAGGCTGCGGTTTGGCGAATAGGCACGGCGAAGCTTGCCGGATGGTCACGGGGAATTATCGGCGGCCCAGTGCTAGAAATAATTGAACCTGCTCAGTACCGTGGCTTCCGGCGTTCTGTTTCCGACAAGTCCCTTCTCAGCTATCGGAGGAAATGAGAGCCTACGTCGAGCGCCATTCGCTGTGGCCGATTTGGAGTCCCAGCAGTGACGAAGAGGCGGAATCTCTGACGTACGAAATAGGGCTAAACTTCGGCCACCATAGAATCGAACTTTTGCTTTGTGACCATCCCGGAAAGAAGCTCGGCGCCATGCGCAGTCACCTTGCGACAATGGGGCACATGTCAGCCAAAAAAGGAATCGACGCCTGGGAGTTGCGTGATGAGTTCCTCCGAGTTAAACGCAACACGGACGACCTTGCGCGATTTCTGAACAAATGGGGGTCTTGGAGCGGGGAGAATGGCTTGTCCCGGCCCGGTCTGTCGAGTGACAAACGCGCGGGCCATCGTTCGTCTTTGCGGACTCGATCTGGTCGGATCAGGACGCTTTTAGAAAGGCACCCCTAGATCCGGATTGGTTGCGAGATCGGCCACTCGCCAGCTTCGAGGCACGACATAAGTTTCCTCACTTCGTGCGCCGCGTCTCTACATGCCGAGATGCAATAGAAGCAACCATCATCTTCGACTTCGTGCAAGGATTGAAATTTCGTCGCTGCACTCTCAAGGACTGCGCGATTCCGTTCAAGCTCAAATCCGGTCACAAAAGAAAATACTGTAGCCAGTACCACGCGCACCTTGCATCAATCAGGCGCAATCGCAAGCTGGCAGCCAAATTAAAAGCTCCAACAACTCGTCATTAGGAGAGACTTCTTATGTCGATCTTCAAGCGGGGTCGAATCTACTGGTACAAGTTCACCTTCAACGGTGTTGCGATTCGGGAGATCCACCGACAGACAAACGAGCACACAGCTAGACAAATGGAAGGAGCGCATCGATCTTCACTAGCTAAAGGAGAAGTAGGTATTCGGGAGAAGAAAATTGTGCCGAGCCTGACGAATGCTATCTCCAACCGATTTGAACCTTGGGCGGAAGCATCTACAGCATCCAAAACTTGGCTTGACTACTATCGTCCTGGTATTCGGACAATCCTCCGGTAACACACCTCTCTCGACCCTTCGGTTGGACGAGATCACGAGCGAAAAGGCGGCAGACTTCGCGGCGTGGAGGCAGTCGGCTGGCTTGCAAGTGTCATCGATCAATAGCGTCCTTCAAGTTCTTCGCCGAATTACGAAACTTGCTGTTCAGTGGGGAGCAATTGAGGCTGCTCCCTCAATCAAGATGCTCCCTGGAGAGCGCCATCGCGAACACGTAGTTAAGTTCGATGAAGAGGCTCGCTATCTTGGGGCAGCGGCTGAGCCTCTTGGTTCCGTTGCGGCTGTTCTTATTGATACGGGTATGCGTCCAGACGAATGCTACCGCTTGCGATGGGAATCGGTGACTTGGACTAATGGACGGAATGGGACGATTCTAGTTACGCAGGGCAAGACATCTGCTGCTCGTCGAGTGCTGCCGTTGAGCATTCGGGCTAGGAACATCTTGCATGATCGCTGGGAGGCTTCCGGAAATCCAGTGGAGGGCTGGGTATGGGCTGCGGCGACTCGTAGCGGTCATTTTGAAAAGTCCACGCTAAAAAAGCAGCACAAGAAGGCGCTGAAGTTAAGCCGAGTGCGTCCTTTCGTTATATACAGCTTGCGTCACACCTTCCTCACAAGGCTCGGTGAATCTGGGTGCGATGCTTGGACGCTGGCGCGAATCGCCGGACACAGTTCCGTAGCAATGTGCGCTCGTTACGTTCATCCCAGCGAAGATGCCGTTCTCGCAGCACTAGATCGGCTGAGTGGGCACAATTTTGGGCACAGTGGAAATAACAGCGAAAAAACATTGGCTGGACAAGCGCTGCTATCTCACTCAAACGCTTGAGGTAAAATTGGTCGGGGAGAGAGGATTTGAACCTCCGACCCCCTGGTCCCGAACCAGGTGCTCTACCAGGCTGAGCCACTCCCCGACGTGGTGCCGCGTCTTCTGGCGGCGCGTAGCGAGAAAACAACCTCTAAATTATACATCGCGGGTGTGCGGCGTTCTGGGATGAGGAACGCTGTGCGGACTTCATCGGATTTTCTCGAAGTGTGGCATCTCGCCAGCCACATGCCGGCGCAGAATCAATTTCCGGCGAATCCGCCAAATCGCCACCCTAGTCCCCGCTGCTCTATATCAGTAGACAGCATCAGCAGCCAACTCGTCGTCGCGAAGATGAGCAGCTCTGTTGTTATACTTGGGTAGCTTTTGGCAGGCGATCACCCAATGACCGTCTTCACATCCAAAACTTTATATACACCTCTTCGCAAGATCGATGATGCGTTGTTGTCGGTTGAGAACGGCGCCGTCATTAAAGTGGCCTCGCGTAGCGGCTCGGAAGCCGCGCCAAATCAGGCTGTAACCGACTTTGGCGATTGTGTCATCGTACCGGGCTTCTTTGATGTGCACGTTCACGGCGGGGTTAATTGCGATGTAATGCGGGGCACCCCCGATGAAATGAATAAATTCGAAACCTTCCTGGCGCGGCATGGGGTCACGAGTTATTTTCCGACTACGGTCACGGCTTCGCAGGACGCGACTCTAAGTGCTCTAGAGCGGTTGGCGGACCGGATTGAGGCTGCGGATCAAAACGGTGCGGGTGGAGCGCGGCCGTGGGGCATTCATTTGGAAGGCCCGTTTCTCAGTCATGCGCGGCGCGGAGTGCATCCGACGGTCGATTTGGTCGAGCCGAGCGTCGCGGCTTTTGACAAGCTCTGGCAGGCGGCGCGCGGCCATGTGCGGATGTTAACCATCGCCCCGGAGCTCAACGGCGCGGAGGAAGTGATCGCCGAAGCCACCAAGCGTGGCGTCTGCGTAAGCATCGGGCATTCGGATGCCACTCTCGAACAGGCGCGGCGCGGAGTCAAGGCCGGAGCTCGCCACGCGACGCATACCTTCAACGCAATGCGTCCGCTTGATCACCGGGCGCCGGGGATTCTCGGCGAAGTGCTGACCAACAACCAGCTCAGCGCCGATGTGATCGTCGACGGCATTCACGTTGACCCAACGGTGGTCGATCTTCTATTTCGGGCCAAGGGGATCGAGAAGTTCGTCTTGATCACCGACGCAATTTCCGCCACCGGCATGCCCGATGGCCGCTATCAACTGGGAACGCTGGAAGTGGAATTGAAAGATGGCCGATGCACACGCGACGGCAACCTGGCCGGCAGCGCGCTGACCATGGATCGCGCGGTGCGCAACGTGATGAAATTTGCGCAATTAGATTTGCAAGACGCGGTCAGGGCGGCGTCGATGAATCCGGCGAAAGTGGTTGGTATCAAGAAAGGTACGATCGAACCCGGCGTCGACGCTGATTTTGTGGTGCTGACGCCGGCCGGGGAAGTCCGGGCCACAGTCGTAAAAGGTGTGGTGGTCCTGTAACTATTTGAAGGAGAGCGATGCCAGACAAAGGCGGATTTCCGCATTACATGCTCAAGGAAATTTTCGAGCAGCCTAAAGCGCTCGAAGAGACGATTGCTCCCCGCGTATCGCGCGAAACCGGGCAGGTAAAGTTGGCCGACGAGGTGCGGATCGGCAGCGACGAACTGCGCTCAATCCGGCGAGTCAACATCGTCGCCTCCGGAACCAGCCGCCACGCGGGTATTGCCGGACAGTTCATGTTTCAGGAACTGGTGCATCTCCCCGTCGACGTCGATTACGCCAGCGAATTCGAATACCGCAATCCCATGATCAGCCGGGGCGAGATCACGATCGTGATTACGCAGTCTGGCGAGACCGCCGACACCACTGCAGCTCAGCGGGAAGCGCAGAAGAAAGGCTCGCGTACCATCGCGATCTCAAACGTAGTCGGCTCGACCATCGCGCGCGAGGCCGATGGCGTTCTCTACACTCACGCCGGGCCGGAGATCAGCATCGCGTCTACCAAAGCTTTCACGGCGCAAATGGCGGTGCTGTTTCTCTTCGCGGAATATCTGGCTCAAGTTCGTGGCGCGCTTTCGGAAGATCAGCAACGGAAGTGGATTGAAGAACTTCTGGCCTTGCCCAAGAAAACGGAAATTGTTCTCGAACAAGCGCCCGAGTGCCAGCAGTTGGCCGACCGCTTCCACAAGTTCGAAAGTTTTCTTTTTTGCGGGCGCGCAATCCACTATCCCGTTGCCATGGATGGCGCTTTAAAGCTCAAAGAAGTTTCCTACATTCATGCGGAAGGTTATCCCACCGGCGAAACCAAGCACGGCCCCATCGCCATGATCGATGAAAGCCTGCCGGTCGTGATCATCGCCACCTGCGATCGCAACGATGCCGGCTCGGTCCTCCGTTATGAAAAGAACGTCGCCAACATTCGCGGCTTCAAGCAACAAGGAGCGAAGGTGATCGCCCTTGCCACCGAAGGCGACCATGAACTGGCCGCGCTGGTCGACCACACGATCTTCATCCCGCACACGCCCGAGTTACTCTCGCCGATTCTTGAAATCGTGCCGCTCCAGTTGTTCGCCTATTACATGGCGGTGCGCAAAGGCCTGGACGTCGACCGCCCACGAAACCTGGTGAAGTCCGTAACTTTGGAATAAGAGTTAGTTGGGCTTGCGGTTCTTCGAGTTGGCAAAATGCCGTAGCAGCACGGCTTCGCTGAGAGACGTGTACTTCTCTATCAGCGACTCAACCTGCGCGCTCTGCAGTTTCTTCGGCGCCGGCCTATCTTCCGCCTCAGAACCCGTGGTCATTACCTGCACATAAAAAAACAAGAAGTGCCGCATCTGGTCGAGTGCTGACTTCAACATTTCCAGCGACTCAATCTCCGGCAACTGCGCCAGCGCTTCCATTAGTTCAGGATCCCCCGGCGCCTGCATGGCGGCGCAATTCAGTTGCTGCTGGATGGCGCGCAGATCTTCAGTCACGCGCAACATGCGCACATGAACATCGTCGAGGTATTCGTTACTTGCCATCGGCGCCTTTAGTGTGACGCACTCACCATCTCATCCAGCATGGAAAGCAAGAAGATGTCCCATGTCCATGCGCTTTGGTAATTCGAGGTTGGATGTTAAGGGGTAATCGAGTGGCAGCCTGGATTAATGACGTTTGTATCAGCCGCATGCTGCGAAAACCGCGTCAATACTGAGGATTTCTAACTTTTGTTCGGAAAGCGCGCATCATCAATTTGCGATGCGAAATATCCAAGCGGCGCTCCGTGCACAGGCTTCAGACCGCCCGCACAAAAGGCCAGTACATAGGTAATGCGAGGGTGATGAACCGTTGCCCTATCGCCCGCCCTTCTCCAGGTAATGTCGAAAAGAATTCATCGCTCCCTGCATCCTCGCCACTGCTGGTCCAGCCGGAATTTTCTCTGGCTCGCTTCCAGTTTCCTCTGCGGGGTGCCCCACTTCTCCCTGATTTTGGGAGAAGTGGGCTTCGCATCCCGACGCCTCCCGCAACAAATCCCACGCCTCCCGATACTTTTCAAACTTCGCCCAGGTGCCGACCGCGTACAACGAGAGCGCCCCTTGCCCGCCAATCGCCTTCACCTGGCTGCGTTGAGAAGCAGTCGCGCGGACGTACGACATCAGGCAGCTGAAATAAAAATGCGCGATTTCTCGCGCCCTGATTCTGCATTCTGACCTCTTGGCTCAGGCTGACAGGAACGTCCGCTCCAAGCAAAGAGCTTAAAATTCGGCCTTAAATCAAAAGCCCCGGTAGTCATCCGGGGCTGAATATTGCCAGTTGGTACGCCACCTATCAAAACCAATTGTAGCAAAGCAGCTTTTCCATTTTGTCGAGTGGTCGCGCGGAGGACGACGGACTCGAACTTGAGGCGACTTCGCGGCGTTCGAGCCGCGAGCCGAAATCCCGAGCGAAGCCGAGGGACCAGAGCTGACTAGGCCACTCGACAGCTTGATAGGCAGCGTCCAGTACCCACTGGCAACGTCCTCCCAAACGCCCACCTATCCGTGCGCATTGTTGGACTTAGCGCCGGTGAGCGCAAGCCCACTAAAGTAGCTATCTGAAAATTCCCGAATTGGGATGCTCCGTGCATAAAAAGGGCGCGATTACTCGCGCCCTCAATTGTGCATTCTGAAATCTTACTTCTGCCTTCGCTAGTCTCTAACCCCATCCAAAAAAGCCCTTAACTTCCTCGACCTGGACGGATGCCTTAACTTCCGCAGCGCCTTCGCTTCGATTTGCCGGATGCGTTCGCGAGTTACTGCGAACGACTGGCCAACTTCTTCCAAAGTGTGCTCACTGCCGTCTTCCAGACCGAAGCGCATCTTGATGACTTTTTCTTCGCGCGGCGTCAAAGTGCGAAGCACATGCGAAGTCTGGTCTTTCAGGTTGACGTTGATCACCGCCTCGGCTGGAGAAACCACCGCGCGGTCTTCGATGAAGTCGCCGAGGTGCGAGTCTTCTTCTTCGCCAATTGGGGTTTCGAGCGAGATCGGCTCTTGCGCAATTTTCAGGACTTTTCGGACTTTCGCTACCGGAATGTCCATGCGCTTGGCGATTTCTTCTGAAGTCGGCTCGCGTCCCAGTTCCTGCACCAGCTGCCGCGAGGTGCGGATCAGCTTGTTGATGGTCTCGATCATGTGTACCGGGATACGAATCGTACGCGCCTGATCGGCAATGGCACGGGTGATTGCCTGCCGAATCCACCACGTGGCATAAGTTGAAAACTTATAGCCGCGACGGTATTCGAATTTGTCCACGGCTTTCATCAGGCCAATGTTGCCTTCCTGAATCAAGTCGAGGAACTGCAATCCGCGATTGGTGTATTTCTTCGCAATGGAAACCACCAGTCGCAGGTTGGCCTCAATGAGCTCGCGCTTGGCGTGCTCAGCATCCATGTCGCCCTGGATGAGTTCACGCTGAGTGCGCTTGAGCTCCTGAAACGCGACGCCGACTTCCTGCTCGATCTTTTCGAGTTCCGCATTGATGGCGCGGGCCTGGCGCTTGTACTCCTTGCGCTGATCTTCGCTGCGAGTGGCTTCGGCCTTTTTCTCCAGGTTCTGCGCCTGGCGGTCGAGCGAACGCATGGTGTCAACCGTCTTGTTAAGGCGGTCAATCAGGCGTTTGCGTTCGACATTGGTAAAGCCGAGTTTGCGTACAGCTTTCGAAACCCCAATCACCGCGCGCGCCAGTTGATTGCGAAGGCGGCGATAGGGCTTGGGGTTTTTCTTTTGTGAAACGTCGGCAAACTTTTCCTGCACCTGCATGGCTTTTTTGTAAGCCTTGGCAAGTTCGTCGATTTTTCCGGTGAAATCGCTCAGGCGGGCCTGAACAATTTCGTCAGTGATTTCTTCCTCGTCGAAGGTGACCACCTCTTTAATAGAGCGGACGCCCTTCTTGAGGTCCTCGCCCATGGCAAGCAGTTCGCGAATTACGATCGGCGATCGTGAAAGCGCCTTGAGCACGCGGTTCTGGCCGCGCTCAATTCTTTTAGCGATTTCAACTTCGCCTTCGCGTGTGAGTAGTGGAACCGTTCCCATCTCGCGCAGGTACATGCGGACGGGATCGTTGGTCTTCTCCATCGCTCCGGGAGTGAGATCGAGCTCGACATCTTCGCCGGCTTCTTCTGCGTCTTCTCTGTCCAGAGCGGTTGAGGGCATTTTGGGGCCCTCGAGTACATCAATTCCTTGCGTACCAATGGTGGTCAGCAAATCTTCCAGGTCGTCGGGACTTTGCACATCCTGCGGGATCAGATCATTGACTTGATCGTAGGTGAGATATCCCTTCTCTTTGCCTGTATCAATAAGTTTCTTAATATCGTCGAATTTATCTTCAATAGCCAAGAAGGCTTTTCCTCTTCGTCTTCGTTCTCGTCCGAGTTGGGTTCGTCTTCTTTTTTATCGGACGAAAGTGAGATGTCTTTTAGTTAACGGTGGGAGCGTGCGATGGCGAGCTGACGCCGGCACAAACTTTGAAATTTTAGCAGAAAGAGGCTGCGAAAAGCAGCTAGTCGCTAGGGCGAAGATTTTTCTGCTTGCTTTTTGATGCTGTGTCCGACCGAGTTCCCGTTGCTCCCGCCGTTAGTAGATTAGATGGCAAACAGGGTCTTTTAGTTTCAGGGGCTTGGGAAGAGAGACAAGCCTTTTCGCGGGAATTGTGACTTTCGCATTATTTGAAAAACTCGCCCATGTCGGGGGCGGAGGCGGAGGCGCCGGGGAAGGAATTGACACCGAGGGTGGAGAGTACCAGACACAACGTGGACTGGTGCTGGTAGAAGGTGGTGCTCTGGTATCCACTCTTTACTTTCGGCCCCACGATTACGAAGGGGACGTGACCGCCACCATGCGCCAAGTCGGTGATGTCGCTTTCATCGAAGACAATAATGAGGACGCTGTTGGATTGGAAGGCGCTGCTTTTTACCAGCGGGTCGATGTTGGCGCTGAGCCACTGATCGGCGGTTGCAAGGGTCCCGTCGTGAGCGTCATTTAGCGCGTTCGGAGTAATGAACGAAAAGTCGGGCAGATTGTTGCTGGCAAGATCAGAAGAAAACTGCGAAAAAGGCACCAGATTACCGGCCTGCGACGTGCCGATGACATCGGAGAAATAGGCAAATGGATTGTGGTGCTTGAAGTAAGGATAAACGTCCCCTCCCGTGTAACCCGTGCTGGGCAGGCTTTCGGAGTAACTGCGCCAGGTTTTGCCCGCCTTCACGAGTTCGCGAGCAACGTTGTCGTCGCTGACGGTTCCGGTAAAAGCGTCATCGAGAGTTTCTGGCAGGCCCGTGGTCAACATGAAATAGTTTGGGATCGAAGGATGCGCGTCGGCGTAATATTGCGTCGCCAATCCGTATTGGGTCGCAAGACCGTTCAGATACGGCATGGTGGAATTGCCGATGACGTCAGAGTAGCTGTGGTTCTCTTCAACCACGAGAAAAACGCGGGTTGAGGCGGCAGGCGGAGTGCCGGGAGTGGTCGAGCCGCAACCGACACAAAAGCCGACGAGAATTGTGAGTAGCAGAAGCCTGGTGAAGTTAACCATCGCCGAGTTTAGATGCCAAATTGGCATGGAGGTATTGTCAGAGGTGTTGCTTTGGCGCAAGGGACCCCAGAGACGTCGCAAGCTACGTCTCTACGGGTGGGATCTTTGACTCTTGCCTGCGCTGGTAATAGACTCGCTTTCCGGTGGTGAATCCCATGAAAATTTGTGCATTTCTGCTGGCGTTTTTTCTGTGCGCGCCAACCCTGCTTACGGCCGACGATGAAGGTCATCATCACGAAGATCTGACCGAAGCGCAGGTGGGCATTGTGCACTTTCCATCTTCCTGCGTGGCCGCGGAGCAGAAGCCGGTGGAGCGCGGCGTGGCCATGCTGCACTCGTTCTGGTATGAAGAAGCGGAAAAACAATTTCAGCAGATCGAGAAGGATGATCCGAAGTGTGCGATTGCGCGCTGGGGCCTGGCAATGAGTTTGTGGCACCAGCTGTGGAATCGGCCGGATGCCGCTGTGCTTGATCGCGGTGGCGCAGAACTTAAGAGCGCGCGTTCGCTGCCGGCAACTCCGCGCGAAAAAGATTACATTGCGGCGTTGAGCAAGTTTTATGAGCATCCGGGGAAGCCTTACCAGAAGCGGGTTACGGCGTATTCGAAGGCAATGGACAAACTTTACGCGAAGTATCCCGATGACCACGAGGCGGCGGCGTTTTATGCGCTGAGTTTACTGGCGGCTGAACCTGACCATGACAAGACCAACGGCAATCGCAAGCAGGCGGCTGCGGTGCTAGAAAAATTGTTTGCCGAAGAGCCGAACCATCCCGGCGTGGCGCATTATCTGATCCACACATATGACAAGCCGGAGATGGCGCAACTGGGTTTGCCGGCAGCGCGAAGATACGCGCAACTTGCGCCCGCGGCCCCGCACGCCTTGCATATGCCGGCGCACATTTTTGCACGGCTGGGGCTGTGGCAGGACGATATTGATTCCAACGTTCGCTCTATAGCGGCCACGCAGAAGGAAGCGGCGGAGCACATGGGCGGCGAAGGGCACCAGTTCCACGCCATGGATTTTCTGGTGTACGCGTACTTGCAAACCGGGCGTGAGCAGGATGCGCAGAAGATCATCGACGAAGTGCGAGCCATGCCACCGATGCACGATATGTATGGCATGGGATTCGATCCGCGGATGTTTGCCATGTCAGCATTTCCTGCGTCGTATGAACTGGAACTGCATCACTGGAATGAAGCGGCGCAGCTGACTCTGGTTAGCGGCGCGGGCGACTACGATCAGTCAGTTACCTACACGGCGCGGGCGATCGGCGCGGCGCGGAGCGGGAACGTAGAGGCTGCGCGGAAAGAAATCGCAGAGCTTGAGAGCATTCAAAAGAAATTGGGCTCCGCCAAAAAGAAAGATCAAGGCGAATACGACGGCGTGAGTGATGAACTGGTCGAGGCGAAGGCTTGGCTGGGGCAGGCCGAAGGCCATGATGATGAAGCAGTGCGGTTGATGAGATCGATTGCGGATAAAGAAGAAGGCGAAGCGGAGGCCAGCCAGGGTATTCCTGCTCACGAGATGCTCGGTGACATGCTGCTCGAAAGCAAACATCCGGAAGAAGCACTGGTCGAGTACGAGGCTACGCTGAAGACTGATCCCGGCCGCTTTGACGCGCTGTACGGTGCGGCGCAGGCGGCTGAACAAGCGGGAAAGCACGACAAAGCGAATGATTACTTCGCAAAGCTAGTGAAGAATTGCGAGGGCGCAACGTCAGAGCGGGCGGAACTGAAACATGCGCGCGAAGTTACAGAGGCGCGGGCGGCCAAGAATTAGTGATTGTCAACTACCGGGTTCAGCCTGCCCGAGATTTCTGATTGTTTGCCAGGATGCGGATTGCTCTTCGTCTTACGGATGATTCGGGGAGAGACACTTTTTGGTTTTAGGTGTTTTCAGTTCTATCCAATGAACTTCAAAACCCCCACCCTCCCACAAAAAGCGTGGGAAGGGTGGGGCACCCTTGTCGGCAGGGCAAAACCCTAAATCGCAAAGGGCGCCAAGTCTTCGCAGAGTACGCGAAGAAGAGCAACTGGCGGTTGTGAAGACGGTTACTTTGCGATCTTTGCGGATGTACTTAGCGATCTTCGCGATTAAACGCCTTTAAACTCTTCACAATCGACCATTTAATGAGTGTTCAGGCGCTGCAATTGAAATAACAGCGTTGCGAATCCCAGCTTGGATTTCAGCTGCAGCGGAATGTGCCGCGCGTCATCGGTGAACCAAACCCAGAGCACGCCTCTGCCGGCAAGCGGCCCGGAAACGGGTTCGGCTTTGACCCGGACGGCTTGAAATTCGCCGTAGGGGACTTTGATCCGGTTGCGGCCTTCGACTTCGATCCTCACATCAGTGGTTTTGCCGCCGTCGTTGACCGGAAAGGTTTGCGATGAACCCGGCGCGAGGTCGAGCGATGCGGCGTAAAAAAATCCGCTGACCACATCGGTGACGCAGGGCGGAATGTCAAAGTCTCCCTGCCGGCGTATGCCAGTCTTCACATTGTTTTCTTCCATGTGGCTCTTGCGAGCCTGGTAGTCCAAGGAGACCTGCCTTTCAATCCGCCGCGCGCCTTCTTCGCTGTGCTTGGAAATCTGCTGGGTGCAAAAGGTGCGGGGCTCGATGTCGGCCCTGAAGGTGTCGTGAACGGCGAAGATTTTGTTGACCACCCCCGAGGTGTCAGCGATCGAGCTCAGGCGCTCGGTTCCTCCATCACGTTTAAGAGTCACGGTCGCGGTGCCGGCGTTAAGCAGATGCCATTCGACGGAATACACGAGAGTTTCGCTGTCGGGAAAATGAAATGACGGAGAGGGCGGAATAATTCGCGAGGCCGGGACCGCGCTGATCGACGGCGTGGCGTTGGCGTTTTGGCCCAGAGATGAAGGTACTGCGATGGCTGCCAGCAAGGTGAGCAGACCAACGGCGGCAAGTCTGGAAAGGATCATTTCCGAAACCACACAATCTTTGCCACCATGGCGACGATCATCAATCCGGCGCCCAACGCGGCGTTGTATTCGCGGTGCTTCCAGTAAAGATGCCAAGAGAAGGAGCCGGGTCGGCTGCGGTATGCGCGAACGCGGGGAAATAGCCTTGGGACCTGAGCAGCATACTCGTCGAACTCAGGAAAACGCGTGCGCAGGAACGCCTCTTCGGAACGAATCACAGGAACATAGATGGCGAACAGTAAGGCAGCTGCGATGACAGGCAGCCACCAGCTTTGGGCGGCAATCAGGAAGCCGATGGCGAGAATGATCGATCCTAAATACAGCGGATTGCGGGTGTGAGCGTAAGGACCGCTGGTGGCAAGCACTTCATTTTTTTCCACGTGACCAGAGGCGAGCGCGCGAATGCAAAGCCCTGCCAGCGCAACGCCGCTTCCGATCACGATGGATACGGGCGTGGGCCTAGCGAGCCAAATGTATGCGGCGGCGAAAACGAAACCGAGGGGAACGCGGATGCGCCGCGCGATTTTGCTCCAGCTAGGCAATCGTGCTCCTTAGCAATTCACGCGCGGCGGAGACCACTTCTTCGGAGGAGATTGCGAGAAGACCGGGATCGGGAGCGCTAGTGTGCGACAAAGATGTCTTGCTTCCGGGATTGCGCAAAACCACACTCTTCGCACCATAGGGGCCGTTGCGAGCAGGATCAGTGGGACCGAAGATCGCCACGACGGGAACCTGTAAAGCCGCTGCCAGATGCAAAGGACCGGTGTCGCCTCCGATAAACAATCGCGCCCGACGGGTGAGCGCGATAAGTTCGGAGATTGAACACGAGATCGGTTGTGCGACCCCATTGCTGGTTGCCTGAACTCGCAGCGCAAGCTCCTCTTCGCCGGGGCCAAAATTGACGAGAGGGCAAAATCCATCGAGTGAAAGCGCTCGCGCAAACTCGCCATAACGCTGAGCGGGCCACAGCTTGGACCCCCATCCCGCGCCGGGATTAATGATCGCTAAATTTTCACTCGATCCGGAGATTTTTTTTGCGATGGAAGCCTCGGCGGCTTCGTCGCGAGGAAGAATGGTTGCGCTTTGAGTAAGCGGCTTTCCGGCCACAGCCCGGGCGAGTGAATGATATTGCTCGATCACGTGCGCGCCAGAAGTTTCGACTTTGTAGTGATAAAACATGCGCGCTGGCCACTCGCGCGGATGGGCGAAGCCGAAGGTGGATTTCGCTCTCGACATTCGCGCAATGACAGCTGATTTCAAGGCACCCTGAAAATCTGCGGCGACTTCATAATGCTGATCGCGCACTTCGCGCAGAGCCTGGCGTGCCTCGCGCTTAGTCTGGCGGGACAACAAAGATTTGCGCCAGCGCTTCGTGTCCACAACATGAACAAAGTCGACGACCGGACGTTGGGGACTACGCGGTCCGCAAAGCGGCCAATCGCGTGCACATAACAATTCGAACCAACGATCTTCAATGACCCAGCCTATGTTCAAATTTGGAAACGCGGTGCGGAATGAACAGACAGCGGCCAAGGTATGGATCACATCGCCCATCGCGCCCAAACGCACAACCAGCAGGCTGTTTGGAGGGACTTTGGGAGCCACTGCGCTCACGGCCGGCGTTGCCCAACGCGATCGCGAATGATCTGCGTAGTGGAATGATCTTTCGGATCACCGACGATTTCGACCCGACCGCCGCATTCGATGACGGTATCTCGCTCTGGCACGCTTTCAGGCGTGTAATCGGTGCCTTTCGCGTGAATGTCGGGATGGATCTCGCGTATCAACGGTCGCACCTCACGTTCGGAAAAAATGACGACGGCGTCGACATCCGACAAGGCCGCCAGAATTTCTGCGCGCTCGTCGGCGGGCATCAGCGGACGTCCGTCGCCCTTCAGCGCTCGAACAGATTCGTCAGAGTTGAGGGCGACTACTAATTTGCCGCCCAATTGTTTTGCAGCGTGTAGATAGCGTATGTGTCCGACGTGAAGAAGATCGAAAGCGCCGTTGGCTAGCGTGATCTTTTCCCCGCGCGAGCGCCAGGCGTCTACACGACGCTTCAGTTGGTCGCGGCTGAGAATTTTTTTATCGCTCAATTCGCTGGCGTTCCTTTGGCTGTTGCGGTTGCTGCGATAATCTTCGGATTTCGGAATACTGGTGCTATTTGGTTCCCGGCGGCGCTTTTTCAATCGCATCCAATAATTCCTGCTGCGAAACTGTGGCCGTGCCGCGCTTCATTACCACGATCCCTCCGGCGTAGTTCGCCAACTGGGCCGCGTCTTCAGTGTCGGCGCCTGCCGCTAGAGCCGCGGTGAAGGTGGCGATGACGGTGTCGCCGGCGCCGGTGACGTCGGTTACCTGGTCGCTGCCGAAGACCGGAATATCCACGGGCTTGTGTTTGCCGGGAAACGCCACCATGCCGTCGCCGCCGCGGGTGATCACCAGAGAACTTAGATTCATACGAGAAATAATTTCCGCGCCGGCGGAACACAGGCGGCTCCAGTCATTGCCGATTTTCGTGCCTAATGCTTGTTCGACTTCCGGCTCATTTGGCGTAGCTGCGGTGATGCCAGAAAACTCAAGCATGCGATGGCGGGAATCGAGAACAACCGGAATTGACTCGTAGTTCGCCGTCGATTTTGCGGCACTGCCGGGCCGGGGCGTGCGACGCCGATCGCGTGCGGCGGTCAAGATTTGCGGGGTGGCTGCGCCATAGCCGTAATCCGAGACCAGCAGCGCGTCGGAGGCCCGCAAATATTCGCGGGTTGCAAGCGCCAGTTCGCGCGCGGTGTGGCGATCGGGCGAGGCGTCGGGCTCGCGATCGATGCGGACCACCTGCTGGCGCCAGGTGTGCGGCATCCCCGCGAGAATGCGAGTTTTAGTTACGGTGGGGAGATTCTTATGCTTGAGAATTCCGGTGACCGGAATATGTTTGTGGCGAAAACTGCGGAGCAGCAAACGTCCGGGTTCGTCGTTACCAATAATGCCGACCGGGAGCACGTTGACGCCGAGATCGGCGAGGTTATTGACCGCATTGGCGCCGCCTCCGGGAACCACAGCGCGCTCGCGATGCCGCAAGATCAGCACCGGAGCTTCGCGCGAGACGCGGGAAATTTCACCGAAGACAAATTCGTCGGCCACCATATCGCCGAGCACGGTTACGGTGACGCGCGGAAATGACTCAACGATTTTGCGCAGACGGTCGGCGGGTTTGGGGGAGCGGGACATTGTTATGAGTGGCTAGTGCTTAGTGATCAGTGGTCAGGCCAGCTCGGGCCACTGCTATTGGATTTTCTCATGCTTTGGCCCTGCGTTCGGTGATGACGCGAAGAATGGTATCCACAACGCCAGCCGGGTCGACCAGCTCCATCTCGACGCGGGCGATGATTGGGGAAATTTCGCCGAGATACATGCCCAGGTTAATGGCGTCCTTTTCGGTGGTGATGAAGCCGTCTGCATGTTTTTGATCTCTTAGTCGGAGGAGATCGTGGATGTCATGCGAGGTGTATCGGTGATGGTCGCGGTAGAACTTTTCGGCGATGGGGTGAATATCTGCGGTGCGTAATTGCTCGATGAACTTTTGCGGACGCGCGATTCCGCAGAAGGCGATCGGGTTCTGCGGGGCGGTTGGGACCGTGAGACTGCGGCGGACGCGCCAGATATTGATGTTCGCAGGTATCTGAGTAGGATCGATTTCTTCCGTAAGCACGATGGCGTCGGCGCGGCGAAGTGAAGTCAGTGGTTCGCGCAGGCGACCTGCGGGCAGGAGTCGATCGTGCAGATCTTGTGCCGTGAGAAGCACAATGTCAAAGTCGCGGGCTAGGGAGCGGTGCTGAAAGCCGTCGTCGAGGATGTGGAGGGGACCGGGCCTTTGGCCCGGGAAACAGCCGAGGGCGGCTGTCCCCACATAATCTGAGGTGGGATTACCGGGCGTGGCTGCTCCCCTCCGATCATTCTCGGCTAGCTTGCCGGCCTGGTAGCGGCTTTCGCCGACTATGACCGGATAGGCGAGGCGGCGTGCTATCAGGAGAGGTTCGTCGCCGAAGGCGCGCGATGTGCCGTTGGGGTCGACGAGCATGGCGCCGCGGGTTTTGCGGCCGTATCCGCGAGAGAGGACGTCGAAGGCGATGCCGCGCTGCTTGAGAAGTTGGCCAAGCATAATGACGAAGGGGGTCTTGCCTGATCCGCCAACGGATATGTTGCCGACGCTGATGACGGGGCGGGAGAGCTTGCGAGATTTGAGAATGCTGCGATCGTAAAGATTATTTCGGCCGGCGGTCGCGATTCCGTATAGCGAACTGAGCGGGTTCATGCGGAGTGAGCCTCGCTGACGTTGCGTTTAAGCAGGCTGCGGAACTGATCCATGGTGAACTGAGTTGCGCCGCGTTGTGAGTGTAGGGTTTCGAGGGCGCGGCGGCCGAGGGCGAGGCGCTCGGCTTCGTCTGCCAGCAGATCGGTTAATGTCCGGCTCAAATCAGTGGGGCTGACGATGCGCACTGCATCGTGGCTTCGGAATAGCTCGATGATGTCGCGAAAATTTTCGGTGTGGGGGCCGACGAGAATTGCCACGCCGTGCTGGGCTGGCTCGAGGATGCTGTGGCCTCCGCGCGGGACGAGGCTGCCTCCGACGAAAGCGACGTCGGCGAGACTGTAAAGGCTGGCGAGTTCGCCGATGGAGTCAATCAGGATGACGGTGCCGGCGAGGGGTTCACCATTCCAGGTTGAACGTCTTGAAAATTTTAGTTCTGAGTGCTGAAGCTGGTCTGCGACTTGTTGGAAACGCTCGGGGTGGCGAGGAGCGAGCAGCATTGCGGCGGCGGGATGGCGGGCGAGCACCGTCTTGAAGGCATCAATAAGAATTGGTTCTTCGCCGTCAACCGTACTACCACACACCAGGACTGGACCTGTGCCGGACGACTCCAACGCTGATCGCAGTTGCGCGACGATGGCCGGAGCAGGCGGTGGAGAAACATCGAACTTTAGATTTCCTCCGACACGGACGCGATTGGCTTCGGCGCCAATTTCGGTCAGGCGGCGGGCGTCTTCGGGAGTCTGCGCCAGAAAAAGATCGACGTTGCGAAGCACGCGGGTGAGCAGGGGTCTCCATCGCTGGTATCCGGGAAGGGAGCGGTCGGAGATTCTGGCATTGACGATGGCAACGCGGACGCCGCGCCTGCGGGCGGTGCGCAGGAAGTTTGGCCAGAACTCGGTTTCAGCGACGACGATGAGTTCAGGTTTCAGGGCGTCGAAGTAGGGCTTCACACAAAATGCAAGATCGAACGGGAAGTAGAAGACACTCTCTGCGCCGAAGCGGGTAGTGGCCAGCTTCTGGCCAGTGTCAGTCGTGGTTGAGACTACGACCCGATGCTCAGGGTATTCAGAGCGCAGCTGGCGGACCAGTTCGCTGACGGCCAGCACTTCGCCGACGGAGACTGCGTGAATCCAGATGGACGGTCGGCGTTCTGAACGAATTCTTTCGGGGACGATTCCGAAGCGCTCGCCAAGTCCGCGGCGGTATTTACCGTGACGCAGCATCTGGAAGATCCAGTAAGGGCTGCCGAGCAGCAGGGCTGCGGCGAGCAAGGCGGTGTAGAGGACGTACATTTTGCAGAGTCATTCTAAATGGGCGCACAACGTGCTACGGACCGAATGCCCTGCCGTTCCACTGTCATTCAGAGCAGTTGTGAGTGTAAACGCCGGATTACAACACCCCTCAGTCGTCCCCCCAGTGTCACGACTTGAAAAGGATGGTCAGTGGCCGTGTTTTTGTTAGAATGAGCAGCCATAAAAAGTCTCGCAAAAACTAATATCTTCTCTCTTAGCATGTTGGGAGACAGTAAACCCGGTCAATTAGCGAGCGTAAATTATGAGGTTCATCTGTGTGGTCTTGCTCGTGATTTTTGTTCTTCTGCAAGGGCAACTTGAAGCTAAATCTGAACCGAAAGAACCGTCGAATTCTGAAGCGTGTAAGACGTATTTCACAATAACCCAGGCTGATAATAAACTTACCGACTGGATAAACACCGGGTTCGGACGCCAATATCATCCTGTTCGCTGGCGCACTGGAGTAGTGCAACCTTGGCCTAAACAGTGGAACCCCCAGGAGATTACAGTACCATCATCCGTGAATGAGTACCCCTTCGATCGCGATGATCCCTCATATACACGGTCTGTGCCCGAATCCTCCGTGCACCATTGGCCTTACACAACCGACCAGCTCGAGGGGTTGAAGCTCTGGGCCATGCAGGAGACACACAAGAAGTTTCGCACGTTGTGCCTAAGTGACAGTGGTGCCATTTGGACGCTGGCCGTCGGAATCGCTTCAGGGCCCGTCAATTGTTTAGACCAGGGACGTCTAATAGAGCCTTGTATCGATGTTTACGGCGAATATCCGGCAATTTTTCTTTATCAGCATCTCCCGGCTTCTGGTCAAAATACTTCCCCCAGTTATTTTTGCTTGCTTGGACCTTACGGTCCCCCACAACAAACCACTGAGTATGCCAGAAGGCTGGTTGAAAAGGCGCTCGGCTATCTCCACAAGGCGAATCAGTAAGTGTTGGCGCTAACGTGCGAGGGATGGCAAAAAGCAATGAGTGAAATATCGCTATTTCACTCACAACGCGCCATCGGAGACGGGCTGCGACCTGAAAAAAATTAGCCGCTGGCCACAAAAATCAGCTCACTTCCACTCGCCGACTTTTACCGCCTTGCGGTCCGCGGCGATATTTGCCGTGACGCAGCATCTGGAAGATCCAGTAGGGGCTGCCAAGCAGCAGAGCTGCGGCGAGCAATGCACTGTAAAGGAGGTACATTTCGCAGGGTCATTCTAAATGGGGCGCAGCGTGCTCCGGACGGAAAGCAGTTGTCTCATCATTATTTAGACCAGTTGTGAGTGTAATCGCCGGTAACAACATTGGGTCTCACGAGTAAGGGGCACCGAAGATCGCGGCTTGCGGCAACGATCGCGGCTACTCAGGGCAGTTTTGCGACCTGTTTGGGCGGAGTGCTCAACAGCCAGCCAGCGAGCCCGCCGAAGACCAGGCTAAAACCCAGGGTTTCCCAGAAGTGGGTGCGGGCTACGCTGGAAGGCATCATCGGGTTAGGTAGAAGGAGCGGGATTGTCCAGACCGAGAGGAAGAGCGCCGAGGCGAGCGCCCCCTCCCAGCGAGATGCACGGAGCATGCGAACCAGCGGATACAGACAACCGGCGTAGAGCAGCGCCCGAAACACCTGAAGGGCGTAGATCGAGCGATGGTCCATCCAGTTGGCCTTTAGCGACGCAAAGAAACTTGACTGTTCCGACCCTCCATAATATTGCCGGACCGCTGGGTTCTGCCAGGCAACGTAATAGCCGAAAAACATATAGAGAAATACGAAAGCGACCACAATGATTAGGACTCTCCAGGCCCAGAAAGAAGCGCGCATGGAGGCAGGTGCAGGAGGCGACTGCGAAACGGCGCGCCACTTGCCTAACAAAAGCACCGCGAGAGGCGCAAACAGAGCCGTTGCGATTGCTCCCTGCAGAAATAATCCACGAATCATTCCTGGCGGTAATTCGTTCGACAGAAAAAACACGGATTCGATCTGAGGCGCGACCGTGGAGATGCCATATACACCCACGCTGATGGCGGCTATGAGGAGCCAACCATGCCAGCTTGATCGCAAGACCAGGTAGGAGAGAACAAATCCGACGAAGAAGGAAAGAATCAGGAAAGGACGCAGGAAATTCTCAGGCATTTGCGCTGCAGGCTTCGGCGGAGCCCCGAGCACAGATAGGCTCGTCTGGTTTGCCGTCGCTTGCTGAACGGCCGGGGACATAGGCACTTCTTGGCCAATATTGTTCAAGCCCGACAGCGCTGCGCTGATTACGAACGATAAGGAGAAAGCAGCACACACCGCAATAATTTTTAGGCCTGTAACTAAAACTTTCTCGATGCTCATAGCTGTTTC
The DNA here is from genome assembly GCA_963702345.1 of uncultured Acidobacteriota bacterium. Classification (GTDB taxonomy): domain Bacteria; phylum Acidobacteriota; class Terriglobia; order Terriglobales; family Acidobacteriaceae; genus Gp1-AA145. The sequence continues at coordinate 733,070 of CAVPCD010000006.1, forward strand.
CTTGTCCACCCCGCAACTTTATCCGAGCGGTGCAACCGACCATAAGGCAACAATCGCCACGGTGAATTTCATAAATATTCTCCTTGGCTACTGCTACAAGTGAAAGAATGTTGCTGCTCAGAACTGCTCACCAACAGTGAGGATCGTCACACAGCTGTGGTTACATTTGTCAGAAACACCTAGCGAGAAGTCTCACGCAAAAGGCTCCGAGGATGAAAACGATCACTTGGGAAAGCCATTCATGAACAGGCAGCAGAGGGCGCGGAGCGGAATGGAGAGATCTGGTAATGAGAAGTGTCAGAACTCGCATCGACCTGATTTGCCGACACTGCCGATACTGTCGAGGTCGAGAAAAGGAAGCCACCCGAGCAATCCGTAGTTGACATTGGTGGTCAAGGGGAATATGGTTTGCGGCAATTCGAGGAACTTGGGATTCGCCTCCTAGCAGGCCAAGAAGAACGACATGCGAAAACACATCGCTATTCTAGTTTTTCTGCTCGGAATTCCCGCCACGCTAGGCGCGCAGGAGCAGCAAGGCTCGTGGTCGAACCTCACCCAACTGAAAGCAGGCCAACAAATCGAAGTAATCGAATTCAATATGAAGCATCACAGTGGAAAATTCATTGCAACTGACGATGAATCACTTACCTTGAAAGAAAACGGCTCTGACCTCCCGGTAAAACGCGGAGACGTTGCCCGCGTCTCCAGATCTTCCGGGGGCAAGCGCGGTGAGCACGCTGTGGTCGGTCTGATCGTCGGTGCGGCTATCGGGGCGGGCATAGGTGCCGCATCGGGCTCGGACCATGGTTTCCTGGGAGGGTCCTCGCGGGGAATCAATGCTCTTGCCGGTCTTGCGATTGGTGGCCCGAGCGGGGCCGTGGTGGGCGCCGTGCTCCCCGCCCACACAACCATCTACCGCGCTCCAGCTCCTTCCCGTTCGCACTAGGTCATATCAAATCTGCTCCTAAATGAACGCGGGTTATTTCTTTTGCAGCTCGGCGGTCCAATTCTGAACCAGGGTCAAGAGCTGAGAACTACCTTCGGCCGAAGTGATGGCGACAAACTTCTGTCCGTCGCGGGTCAAGTCGTAGTCGGGAGAGAGGCTTTTAATGGGCAAGGGGAAGAGAAGCTTGTTTCCACCAACCTGCAATGACGAACCGGGTTGTCGGCAATCGAGTTGTTTAAAGTCCCGACACTCTGTACAGTGCGACTCCATGCGATGGAACAACAGCACTGATGGTGCTGCTGGCTTTCTTCGTCTCGCCGGTCCACAGGTCGTGTAAGGAATAACCGCTTTTATTTTCGGGGAGGCCTACGGTGGATGCTGAAACGGAGACTTCCTCTGCCTTCCCGCCGATGTTGAACAAACCGACGATCGTGTCTCCGTTCGATTCCCGCTTGGCGAAGACCTGCTGGTTGCCTTTATTGAGCACCCTTTTCGCGGCGATCGAATCCTGGTCGACAGCAAGCACTGCGGAGTTCTTCAGGTATTTCTGCAGATCGGTTGGGTCGAGGTGAGTAAGATCGACGCCGAGGATGAGGGGTGCCGCTCCAAGGGCCCACAGGCTGATCTGCGTCTGGCGCTCGACCGGAGTCAGCCCGTTGTTGCTGCCATTTCCTACCTCTATGGAGTCATAGTCGGTGAAACCGCCAGGACCAGCGTAAGGCTGCCATTCCGCTACGAAGTTGAAGCGCTTGGCGACCTCAGCCCAGCGGGTCAACGGATAGCTGCTATCGCCCTTTTCGCAGTCATAACACTCAACGTCGGGCGCGGATTCCCATTGATTGGCATATTCCTTCAATGTCGGAGTGAGTGCGGTTGTAAAGTGACCCTGCGTGACGTCCAGGACCATGGGCCGCCCGCTTCGCCGTATAGCATTTGACCACGCCTTCACGTCATCGGCGTTGGCGTTTGTCATGCCGTCGATCTTGATGTAATCGATACCCCACGCCGCGAGCATATCTGCCCATGAGTTCGTATACTCCTGTGCTCCGGGCTTGCTGTAGTCAATGCGGACCATGCCCTTGCAGTTATAGTTGCGCTCCTCTACAGACGGCTTCGCAATCTGGGCGGCCGTGTACGATGTGCCCTTAATGGGTGTGTTCCGGTTGATTGCTTGCTTGGAAATACCCGGCGTAACATAAATTCCGAACTTCATCCCGAGACTGTGGATGTAGTCAGCAGTTACCTTGATGCCATCGCTTTCTCCCTGGGCCGGAAATCGCGACGAGTCGGTGATCCAGCGGCCATTAGAGTCAACGTTCGGACCTTGCGGCCCCGGGCACTGATACCAAAAGTCGTCGAGGTTTATGTACTGGTAGCCGATCGTCTGCAATCCGGAATTATGCAGGGCGAGCGCCTGAGCTTTCATTTTGTCTGACGTCGGCGTTTTGCGGAGGAAGCTCCAGCTGCTCCAGCCGAGAACCGGCGTGCGCTCGAGACCATTATCTTCTGCGCTGGCGATGGGCAGGATCCCGGCCGAGAACAACGCGATCAGCAGTGCTGCGCTTAAGGTGTGCGTCCATTTTTTCAAAAAAATCATCCCTTTCCTCTATCACAAGCGAGGCGACAAAAACAATTACACAGGCGTGAGTGGTGCACGTAACTGTATTCGTGATTGCTCCTGCAGCACGGGCAGGACGTTGGTCAAATGGCGATGATCGCAGTCATCATCTCGAGCTCAATGATTGCTAACGCCTGCTTACGTCAACTACTCGGCATTGTTTGGTGTTTGTTGCGCAGATGGCCTACGATATTGGCAGACACACGAAGTCGATCAGAACGGACAATCTAATGCTATGACAAAGCAAGTGAGAGCTTGTTGTAGCTCGCCAGCAGCAATCTGCTACTGGTTCATCGTCTCGCTCATGGCATGGGGACTTCTAAGCCTTATAGGAATTTATTGGCGTCCTCTCCGTGCGTCGTCCGAGGCTAGGTGCCTTTTCGCCATGGCCATCGGCTGCCTCGCCAACTGGCTTAGGAATCGCGCATTTCACTGTGCCATCACTGGCCCACTATTTCTGATCGGTGGCCTCATGTTCCTGCTCTCGGGAGTGCGCGTGATCCACGTCAACACGCATTGGGTCTGGCCGGTCGTTCTCATCGGCGTCGGCATCGCCTTCCTTCTGGAACGGGTCTATGCGCAGCGTTCTGCGCCCTAACTGGCGTGATACCGCTTATCACTCATTGAGGTCCGGCAAGGTCAATGAGTGCTTTGGGATTTGGCGCGGCTCTCTCAAGAAACCCAGGTGGAGGAAGTGCCTTCTACGGGCGGGGACACCCGTCGCTACATGGCCACCCTTTATTATTCTTTAATTTTTTTGTTGAGTGGTTGGAGATACGGATTCCGACGATTATTTCCACTCGCCGGTTTTTACCAGCTTGCGGATCTTTCTTTTGATCAGATCTCGCTTGAGGGCGCTTAAGTGGCTGATGTAGAGCTTGCCGTTTAAGTGATCGGTCTCATGCAGGAAGGCGCGGGCGAGGAGTTCCTCGCCGGTTTTTTCGTACCATTTGCCGTTCACGTCCTGGGCGCGGATGGTGACGATGTTGGCGCGGGTCACGTTCTCGCGAAAGTCGGGGATGCTGAGGCAGCCCTCGCTTTGCCTCTGCTTGCCTTCGGTGTGAATGATCTCGGGATTGGCCAAGACTAGCTTCTCGCGCGGGTTTTCTTTGAAGGTGACGTCGATGACGGCCAGCCGTCTTGAAATGCCAATTTGAGGCGCGGCGAGGCCCACGCCTTTGGCTTCGTACATGGATTCGAACATGTCCGCGACCAGGGTTTTCAATTCGTCGTCGAACTGGGTGACCGGCGCCGCGGGTTTTTCCAGGACAGGATTTCCGTATTTCACGATGGGATAGATCATGGGGTCGTCGGTCTTCGGTCCTCGGTCGTCAGTGATCGGCCATGAGCGATCAGAAATTTTTTACTTGTTCCAGATATCCGCGAAAATTGCGAAGAGTTTCGGTCATGGAGTCGCCGCCGAATTTTTCTAGAGCGCTGCGCGCTAGAGTCAGAGCGACCATGGCTTCGCCGGCTACCCCGGCGGCAGGCACAACGCAAACATCGGAACGCTCGTAGGCAGCCTTCACCGGCTCGCGGCTGGTAAAGTCTACCGATTGTAATGGACGGCGCAAGGTGGAAATTGGCTTGAGGTAACCGCGGACGCGAATTTCCTGGCCATTCGAAATGCCACCTTCGATGCCTCCGGCGTTATTGCGGGTGCGGGTGAATCCAGAGTCGCGGTTGTAACCGATCTCATCGTGAACCGCTGATCCGGGAGCGTAGGCCGACGCTACGCCTGCGCCAATTTCGACTGCTTTCACAGCTTGCAAAGACATCACGGCGCCCGCAAGTTGCGCATCGAGGCGTTCGTCCCATTGAGCGTAGGTTCCAAGACCGGCTGGCACGCCATGCGCAACCACTTCGAAGACGCCGCCGACGGAGTCGCCGGTCCGCAGAACTTTATCGACTTCGGCCTTCATGCTTTGCTCAGCCTCGGGTTCAGCGCAATTCAGCAACACCTCTTCACAGCCGCAGGTGGCCTTGATTTTTTCCCACGGAACCTCGTGTTCCACGTTGGCGGCGCCGACGGCCACCACGTGGCTCAAGACTTCGATATCCAACGCTTTCAAAAATAATTTGGCTAAGGCTCCGACGGCCACGCGGGCGGCGGATTCGCGGGCTGACGCGCGTTCCAGAACGTATCGCGCTTCAGAAAAGTTGTATTTCAACGCGCCTGCGAGGTCGGCATGTCCTGGACGAGGAGACGCTACCCGCTTATGCAAGCTAGAATCTCCCTTTTCAACCGGAAGCTGCTGTTGCCAGTTCTTCCAGTCGCGGTTTTCCATGAGCATGGAGATAGGAGAACCAATTGTTTGTCCGTGGCGCACGCCGGAGAGGATTCTGGCTGAATCGCGCTCGATTTTCATCCTGCCGCCGCGGCCATAACCCTGCTGCCGGCGCCACAGTTCGTGGTCTACAAAGTCCTGCGCGACTTCAAGTCCGGCGGGCAGGCCGGAGATAAATGCGACCAGCGCTTCGCCGTGAGACTCTCCAGAGGTGAAGAATTTCAGCATCTACTCGGATTGTATCCGATGAGTAATGATGCTGATAAAGCGGCAAACCCGCAACTCGGGTTGCTCATCCAAGACTTGGCTACGCGTATTCCGCGTCGAAGGGGAGTACTGTGAAAGCTACACCAATCGGCGATTTTCGGGTGACGTGGTGCAAGTCGAGCTCCGCTCTACCGGGCAGCCAAGAGTGGCTGTCCCCACGTGGTCAGTTCTGGGTTTTGTAGTTGTGAGGTGATCGGGTGTCCCAAAAAGCTGCCTCAAGGCGGCAAGCCGCTGATGCGACCGCTTCCGATGCCGCTGAAGTTTCGCGGCATTTATTGAAGGGCGAAGAAGAGGAGCGGCGGCGCATCAGCCGAGAGTTGCATGATGAGACTGGCCAGGCACTCATGGTCTTGCGGTTTCAACTTGAGATGCTGGCCTCGAGCGTCAAGAATCAGGAACAGAAAACCATGGTCCAGGAATCGCTCGATGTACTGGACCGCACCATCGAAGGTCTGCGGCGAATCATCGCCAGGCTATCTCCTCGAGTGCTCGAGGAATTTGGACTACTTGCCGCAATTCGGCGGCATGCACAACTGCTGGCCAGCCAGACCCGCATGAAAGCCCGCGTGGAGCTGCCGGGAGAAATCGCGGCCATGGACCACGACATCGAAGTGGCGCTCTACCGCTCGGCGCAGGAAGCCTTGCACAACATCGCGAAACACTCGCGAGCGCGACATTTTGTGGTGAGGCTACGTGCGGCGGGTAGCGAAATCCACCTTGAAATAGAGGATGATGGAACCGGAGTATTGACGAAGGCCCCTGACGACGGCGGCTTTGGGCTCACCGGGATGCGCGAACGAGCGGTTGCGCTGGGCGGTTCTATGACCATCGAATCCCGACGCGGACGAGGGACGCAGATTCGAATTGTTTTGCCCTTCATCGCGCACGAGTCTTCCACTCCAGAAACTAGACGTGGCGGCCGAGCAGTTCGGCGCGCCTCGACAGCAAAGGCCAGTTAACGGGGAGCTATGCCCATCCGATGTCTGATTGTCGACGATCACACGCTGTTTCGCGAAGGACTGCGGCGTGTGCTCGAGAGCGAGCCCGATCTCCAAGTGGTAGGAGAGGCGCGGGACGGATCGGAAGCGATCGAGCAGGCGCAAGCGCTCAAGCCGGATGTGATCCTGCTGGACATTGGAATGCCGGGGCTTTCGAGCTTCGAGGCATCACGGCGGATTACGCGGGAATTGCCGGGACGGCGAGTGATCTTCCTCACCATGTATGAAGACGAAGAATATTTGCTGCAGTGCCTCGACGCCGGGGCGTCGGGGTACATTTTGAAAGATGCACCTGCGCCGCGACTGATCGGCGCGGTGCGCGACGTGAATGCGGGAAGGAAATATTTAAGCCCGCAGGTGCTGGGAAAGCTGGTCGACGATTTTCGGTCACGTTCGACCACCGGAATGGCACGCGGTTCCACACTCACTCCGCGCGAACGCGAAGTGATCAAGATGCTGGCTGAGGGAAATTCGGTGCGGCAGATCGCCGGCATCCTTGGCTTGAGCGTGAAGACGGTCGAGGCCCACAAATTTAACCTGATGCGCAAATTGAATATCCACAACAAGGCGCAACTGGTGACTTACGCTATTCAGAAAAAAATTGTGAAGATGCCGGCGGGCGCTTAAGAAAAAGTCTGGCCACGGATTTTCGCGGATCAGCGCGGATCAGCGCGGATCAAAAATCAAACAAAACCTATTCCAAGTCTCGCTGGTCGGCGCCGATTTCATTTGAGTGGCGATTCTTCGCGCGCGATGTTCCCTGTTAATAACTCGTTCAAAATGCAAGAAATATGTTGACAATGGCAGTGACACATCGCAAACTCTGAAATCAGTGATGCTGCTGATAGCAAAATTGTCGGCAGAGACCGTTCAGTAACGAGGGAAAATCGTTCAGGAGGGTAATGATGCCAGCAAAGAAAAAGGCAGCAAAAAAGAAGAAACACTAAATGCGTGAGAAGATCTCACGAAAGAGTTTGTAAGCCTCTCGACGAAAATCCTCGAGAGGTTTTTTGTTTGTGGGCCAAGTAGTAGTTGTCGCCAGCGGCGGATCGTGCTAGAAACGCTGTAGCGGCGCGTGTTTGACGTTACCCGACTGCCGTTGGCGGATCCTATGAGCGTTACCAAGCTGAAGGCGAAACCAAACCGATCAAGCGAAATTATTGTTCCCGATAAACTTTACTTCCGGATCGGGGAAGTTTCGGAGCTGTGCCGGCTGCCGGCGTACGTGCTTCGTTTCTGGGAGACAGAGTTTTCTCAACTCAAGCCGGTCAAGAGCAGCACGGGGCAGCGGATGTATCGGAGGAAGGATGTTGAGGCGGTGCTGCGAATAAAGAAACTGCTTTACGAAGAGGGTTTCACCATCGCCGGAGCTCGCCAGCAACTTCGCTCGGAAAGCAAAGTTGAGAAGAACCAGGCCCCACTGCCGTTTCCGGTGCAGTCGTCGGCTGACTTGAAACGCATCCGACATGGATTGCAGGAGATCCTGGGAATGCTGGTGGCGCGGCACTGAGTATTGGGTTACTGCAATCCGCGAAGTTTCGTGACTACCGCGGCCACGTCATTTTCCTGAAACAATCTGATACCGGCGATCCCGCTGGCACCCGCTTCAATGCAGAGATGCGCATTTTCCGTGGTCACGCCTCCCAGGGCTAGAACAGGGATGCGGTGTCGGCAGACTTTTTGGAGTTGATCTATTCCTGCGGTTGCGGTCGCTCCGCGCTTCTCGAAGACTGGGCCGAAGACTACAAAATCCGCTGGGCGGACGTGGACGTCCGCCGCTACACGATCAGAGGCGCTTTCGACTGCGATCACATCAGCTGCGCTGTGGCACGAAACCGCGATGATTGGCTGGCGTGGACCTCTTGCTTCGCGCCAAATCCTTCGCACATCGGCAGGCAAGATGTCATTCGAAGTCATGTGCACGCCGTGAGCTTTCGCCGCGAGGGCGACATCGGTCCGGGAGTTGATCAAGAGACGCGTGCTGCTTCTCGACTCGCCGATGAGTTGCGCGGCAGCTTTAGCTAGAGACTCCAGTGCGCGTCCGGAGAGGTCTTTTTCGCGCAGCTGTACGTAATCGACTGCGGTCATCGCTGCTTCCGCGATTTTTTCCAGCAGACGTTCTCGGCGTTGGGACTCGGTTCCCGAAAACTGGGTGCGGTCGGTGATGTAGTAGAGGAGCAAGAGTCAGTGTTTAGTGGCTAAGGATGATTTTTCACTTAGGCCGCCACATCCCACGGTGCACGCTGACTACTTACCCACCCTTCGCAAAAGCGGCGAAGGATGGGGCACCCCCATTTGAGGTGGCGCATGCGGTGAACCGCGTACCCGTTCAAGATTCTATGATCGGTTGTAGATCAGTTTTAGTCACTAGCAACTTAGCACTACGGATTTGTCTTTGCGATTTCGGGTACGACTTCGCCCACGCGTTTCGGACGATCTGGACCTAAATGGTGTTTGATCAGGCCCTCGCGGAGATACTCAAAGCCTTCTTCCGGGCTGTCCACGATTTTGAAGAGTTCGAGATCTTTGGGTGAGATGGCGGCGGCGTCAATCATGGTTTGAAAGTTGATCAGCTTTTCCCAATACTCGCGGCCGTAGATCACTACCAGGATTTTTTTTGCCAGCTTCTGGGTTTGGGCCAGGGTCAGGATTTCGAATAGCTCGTCAAGGGTCCCGAATCCGCCGGGAAAAATCACCAGCGCTTTGGCCAAATACGCGAACCAGAATTTGCGCATGAAGAAATAATGGAATTCAAAATTCAGCGCTGGGGTGATGTAGGGATTGGGATATTGCTCGAAGGGCAGCCGGATGTTGAGCCCGATGGATTTGGATTTCGCTTCCTGGGCGCCGCGGTTCGCGGCCTCCATGATGCCGGGGCCACCGCCGGTGGTGACTACGAAACGGCGTCTGCGGGCGGGAATGGTGGCCGCCCACTCGCTCAGCATGAACGCCATGCGGCGGGCCTCTTCGTAATAACGCGCCATATCGAGATGGGCGCGGGCGAGCTTGGCTTCATCGCCTGAGCCGGCTTCCGCCACTGCCTTGCGAGAGTCTTCGAGGCTGCGGAAGCGCGCCGAACCGAAGAACACCACCGTGTCCTGGATTTGCTCACGGCGGAAGCGGGCCAGAGGTTCGACGTATTCAGACATGATGCGCAGGACCCGGCCGTCGGGGCTGTTGAGGAATTCGGGATTCTCATACGCCATCGGCGCGATTTTCTTTTCGGGAGGGATACTCATCGGTTCCTTTGTCTCGCTTGTGGAGAGCGGCTAGAAGTCAGGTCACAGAAAAACAGGTTTCGCGATTTGCAGGATTGCATGGAAGACATCCAGGCCGCGACTCACGGCCGCGGATTCTCATGATAGTGAATGGCTTCCCAGAAACCCAGCCAGAGGTCCAAAATACCTAGCCCGCTGGCCAGGCCGCGCACGAATCCGCTGGAAACGAAGTCTTGGAGATTGGGCGAAGTCAAGAGTAAAGGGTTGTCGGTCCAGCGAGGCGTCCAGGGAAGAATGATCAGAAGTACGCCAAGCGTGGCGCACAAAGTGACGAACAGCAAAGAGCGGAGGCGAAGGAGCCATATTTCCACGGCTGTAGGATTTCGATGCACGGTTCGCACCGCGGGTCTGGAAGAGTCAGCGGGAATCGGAGGCGCCTCGCGAGATGTGGCCGCCGGCGGCGTCGTAGGCTCAACGCTCAATACGAACTCCTGCCACAGGGCCGCGACATCACCGTTTGATTGAAACCCATCCGCTTATTTTACGGCCTGAGGGCCTTGATGCGCTCGGCAACATCACGATAGTCGATGTTGCTGCTGTAGACCTCGAGGAAATTACTGAGCGCGGCAGGATTGTTGCCGGAACTCTCGAGAGCAGAAGCCAATTCGTAATGTAGCGCGGTGCGAGTTTCCTGCTCAAGGTTTGGAAGCTTCAGGGCCTTCTCATACCAGCGGACCGCAACCTCGGGCATGCCTTTTTCCAGGAAGCATTGGGCGAGCCAGGTATAAGCCTGCATCAGGTTGGGGAAAGTGTGGCCGCGGTCGACGAATTGGCATACCTTCTGCAACTCGCCAATAGCTTCGTCGAGCAGGCCCATTTCGCGGAACGCGACTCCAAGGTTGTAATGCGTCTCCGGATCTTCGTCGGCGCTCCCGGCGGCATCGTGTTCAAGTTCCTGCTTCAGCTCGCCAAACAGGCTGGATAAATCGACGCTCGACGCGGGATCGAACCTTTGCGGCGGAGGCGCAGTTTGGATTGCAGGCGGAACGTGTGTCGGCGCGGGATGGACCGGCGCGGGCGTTGACGCTTGCACCGGCGGCGGAGTTGGCGGCAGGTGAGCCGGAGCGGCGTGGCTGTGACTGGCCGAGGCGACGGCAGCCCGGGCAGTTTGAGATTCGCTTTGCGTAACGACTTTAGGTGTTTCGAGAGCCGCGGGCGGTGCCGGCGTAACCGCGGGAGGCTGCACAGGAGTAGCTTCGACGATGAAATCGTTACCTAAGGAGGCTTCGAGATCGGCGACGAACTCATCGAGCGTTCCCGGTGCGAACTTTGATGTGGCTTGCGCAGGCACGGCTGTAGCCGCGTGCTGCACTGGCGCCGGTGTGGGATGTAAATTTTCCCGGAGCGGAGGCTCGATTTCGGGCGCGGGAGTATCGAATACTGGCCGTTGGCTTGGCCACGGTTGAGGCTGTGCTGGAGCGTGAGCGGCCGGAGCTGGTTCCACGACCTCTTCTACAACTGCTGGAGGAGGCAAGATAATTTCCGATTCATCAATGGAAACTGGCGATTCCGATGCCGAAGCATGGGAAAGTTGTTTCGCGGAGTCGATTCCGCGACGAAGAAGCGAAAGCTCGGGCGCGTCGGGCGCGATGGCTTCCAGTCTCTCGAGGATACTCTCCGCCTGCTCGGTCATGCCCTGCCCGATGTAGAAACGAACTTCCTCGATGGATTCCTCTAAATTGGGAGGTGCGGCTACTTCTTCCTGAGCTGGGGTTGCGCCTTCCTCGTGAGCGCCGTGGTGCGCGGCGTCAGCGGTCCCCGCAGCATGCGGTCCTTCAATGGCAAAATCTTGCTCCCAATCGTCCGCGGAGTGAGCCTCGGTAGAAGATTCGGGAGTCGCGGCTGCAGGAAATTCCTGAGGCATCTCTGCCTGCACGGCGGAAGGCATTTCCGGCGCCGCTGGCGGAGCCTCTTGGTGAAAGAAAAGTCCGGAATGCGTAGACGACGTGTTCGAGTCGGGGGTGGCCGAGTGTGCCATTGCAGCTTCGGCTTCGGCAAATGGATCTGCAACCGGCGCCGCGATCTCGAATTCCTGAACGGCTGGCGGTTCGCCTGATGGAGAGGAAACTGCCGGAGACTTGGCGGCTTTCGGGGCGCTGCGCTGTTCGTATTTGGCAGCCAAGTCGCTATACTTCGTGGCCTCATCCGCATGTCCGGCATCGTGATAAAGGCTTTCGAGGGTGCGGCAACAGACTGCGGCTTCGGCAAAGCGGCCGGCGCGGGTGTGCAAAGCAGCCAGCCTCTGATTCAAGCGCAGGTCGCGAGGCGCGGATGGCAATGCGCCGATCAACGGATCGAGAGCCTTAGCCGGCATGTTATAAGACATGAACAATTCGGCGTCGGTCAAGGCGGCCTTCAATGCGAGTGCAACTTCATCGTCATAACGCTGCTCGATGAACGGCGCATTGGCTTCGAGTTCATCCATCATGCCCGCGCCTTCTTCAGCGGTGATGAGATGCTCGCCATTCGCGGCGCCAATCTGATCCGTCATCTGCTGGTAGTTCTGCGTGTGCATCTGGTTCGCAGGCTCCAGCTGGCTCAATTTCAGGTAATAAGCCTGGGCCTTTTCGGGTTGGTTGGATTGAACGTAGCTGTGCGCCAGCAGCTCATAAATGTCCGTCAGTTGCGAGTTCTCGCCACCCTTCTGGAATATGGTAAGCACCTGTTCAAGGGTGCGGGGATCGTCCTGGATGTAGTGAAGCAGGGCACGGAGGGCGGTGAACAGCTTCTCGGAGTCCGTCCGCAGGAGGCGATCGCTGAACTGGTCGTAGAGTTGAACCGCATCGCGAGGCCGCTGCGCTTCCGCCATCGCGGTTCCACATTCAAAGATTGCGGAGACGTCATCGTGAACGTTAGCCAGCTTGGCGGCCAGGGAAGACGCATCGTCGATCCGGTTGGTGTGCACGTAGGCCTGAAACAAAGCTCGAAGGCCATCGGCATTGTTATCGAGATCAGAGACCTTGGCCAGGCACTGAATGGTTGCGTTGTAGTCGCCCTTTTCGGCGGCGGCACGGCCGCGGAGGACCAGGGCGTAATTATTTTCCGGATCGAGCTTTAACATGCGCTGCAGAATTTCATCCGCGGCGGCCAGTTGTCCCTTGGAGCGAAGGCTTTCGGCGGCGGCGGTCAGAAGCTGCCAGGCGTCGTCCTTTTTGCCCATGCGCATGTAGGCCTCGGCGAGGCGCACGCGCATCGGAACATTGTCGGGGTCCATTTCCAGAGTTTTCTGGAAAATTCTGATTGCTTGCTCAACTTGCCCGGACTTTAGAAAATCTTCGGCGACTTGCAGGTATTGAGCGCGGGCATCATTGAACAGACCCTGCTGGGTATAGAGTTCCGCCAACCGCAACACAGATTCGGTGGAAGTTTTCAGCTTGCTCAACTTTTTGTACATGGCGATGGCTTTTACGGTGAAACCTTGCGCCGCATAAGCCTCGCCAACATTTTTGAAGCAGTCGGCAGCCTTATCCTGCTCACCGCTGCGCGAGTAGAGATCGCCGATGGTATTCAGTACGGTAAGGTCTTTGGGATCAGCCTTGAGGACCTTTTCGTATTCGGAGATGGCGTTCTGCAACTTACCCTGCTGGACAAACTTCTCCGCAGAGCTCAGAACTTTCTGCTTGTTGAACCCGAAACCAAACGCCATAAGCTTTTCCGACTCCAGGTCCGTGTGTTTCGCCGCCCTGATGGAACTGACGGTCAACTGCGGGGCAGTCGCCGGGGCAAGCCTGGGACGGCCATTCGGACATGGTCATTGTACGGCTGGGCAGTCTAATTCGTATGGTTACTAAGGATTACCAGAGGAGGGTGTACAACCGGGTCGAAGAGGTTTTGACCCGGGATTGGTCAGGTTTCGATGCCCATATAGCAAACCCGGCCAACCAGGTAATCGGGAAGACCTTCGCCTTCAGACATGCTGAGGATTTCTACTGCGTGGGTCTGGTTATGCGGCCTTAGGACGATATTTCTGCCGGCCAATTCTACGTAACGGACGATGCAGGAACCGTTCACGCGTACCGCGTACATATTCAATTCGTTCTTGCGGTACGGCTGCAGGGAATTGTAGTGACGGTCGATGAGAACGGTCGCGCCGGGCAAAAGACGGGGATACATGCTCATGCCGTCGCCCGCGATCTTGATTGCCACAAAGCGTTCCCAGTCGGCGCGCTTGCCGTGGAGGTCAGGGCGCAGCTTGCGCAGAAAACCGCGTTTAAACTTCTGAATCTCGAGCACTTTCATGCTCATGATAAGCGGCTGATTAGCCGCGACTTCTCCCTCGACTACGAAAATGTTCTCGAATTCGTCATCGCTGGGCGGGGTAACCGTGGCGCGCTTGTTGACCTCCTCCGGGTCGAGCAGGTCAAGCACTGACAGGCGCTGAACACTTAAAACACGATCCATGCCTTCAAGACTGAGGCTGCGTTTGCGATTCAGGAAGTTGGAGATATGCGCCTGACGGAATCCGGTCTGGTTGGCCAGGCGCAGTCCGGTGAGTTCGCCTTCGTCGATACGCTCCCATAACGCTTTGCGCAGATTTTCCTGCAATGCCTTGAACTTCATTGCCGGGAGTATAGCACTGCCTATATCACGTGGCTATTGTCATCAAATTAAATTCAACTAATGGTTAGGGAGGGAATGCAGGCGGCTTGATTCTGCGGATTTCCACCACAATCCACAACTAAAATGCGCCTGTATGTAACCTGGGTTTCTGTTACTGCGTGCGCAAGTCCCACGCTTACAAGCAATTGCCTTTTTTTCGGCTTTGCCTTGACTCTTGAAAACTGGCAGCTATAGCATCAGCCAACCGATATAACTGGGGTTTGCGCTGAGGGGAGAGAGAAGGCCTCATGTGTGAGGTATCGCGAGGAATGGAAGAAGCCGGGTTCACTGAATTCCGCCGCAAAATCCGCGCTGCCGAGGTGCTTTCAGCCGCGATGCAGCGTTTGCTTTCCGACATTCACTTTAATGGCAAGGTGAGCGTAATCATCCAGAACGGGCGAGTGCTCAAATCAGGCTACGAGGAAGGATATTTTCGACACCACTCCGGCACGTGAACGATGCGGAGCGGGTTCATAACTGAATAATTCAGACAGGTCGACGCAACAGAAGCGGGCCCTGTAGCCGGTAAATCCGGCCGCAGGGCTTTTTTTGTCTCACTCTTTCGCGTGGAGGCGATGTATGGAACTGCAAGACGTTGATGCGATTCAGATGGAACTCAAATATTGCGAGCGTTGCGGCGCACTCTGGTTGCGGCTCACCGGCTCGGACCTTATCTTTTGCTCGCCTTGCTCGGTGATATTGGCCGGACTGGCGCGTGATCCGCGGTTTAGGGAGCATCGAGGGTCAACCTCCCGTGGCGCAGAACTCGAGCGAAAGATTAACAGCGCGTTTTGGAGCGAAGGGGGGAACGCATGAATACCAGCCAAGTGATTATTCCTAGCGAATTGTTTCCGGCCAGCGGTGAGTGTACGGGCGAGGACACCCGTACCTCCAATGACGCCCGTACCTCCACTCACGAAGAAAATGGAGAGGGCTTCCAACCGGATCTTGGCCGCGATCCTGATCTGTGGCTTTATCGTGAGCGCACTATTGCCTTGCTAAAACGCTATTTGCGAATCTCGATTGAAGTCGGTCGGTTGCCGTCACTACTGGGACGGGAACTGTTTCGTTCCAAGGTGACGTCGTACCGAATGTCGAGTTTCGAAGACGCGGTGATCTTTGTGCATGACGTGGAGCGTGCGCTCGATCAATTAGACAGTTTCGGCAAAGACCTGGTGGCGGTGATCGTCTTCCAGGACTATGCACAGGATGAGGCGGCCGAGGTGCTGCATTGTGCGCGCCGCACCGTGTGCCGGGAATTTCCGGAAACCGTGGACAAGATAAGCGAATTGTTTCTGGATGGAGGACTGCTCAATCGCCTGCCTCCGAGGCGACCTGTGGAAAATTCTTGTCAAGGGGGTCAAAACACCCAATTCTCCGCAAGCCCATGCAAATAAGCCGAATATAAATGTGCAAAGTATGGCACAATTACCTTTTCAGAATGCTATTCTGAAAATAGAGAGTAAGAAAAAAGAGCGCGCCTGCCGCGCTCTTTTTATTTTTTGCGCTTCGAGGCATCCATGGGAACGCGCAGCAGACAAGCCGGTCCTGCCGAGGAACTTTCGGAGCTGCGCCGGAAAATCAGCGAATTAGTCGCGCGCAATGCGGTTCCCATGGTGCAGCAGGCCATTGACGCGGTACGCGAAGAAGGCCAGTACCAGGCGATTAAATATCTTTTCGAAATGATCGGCTTGTATCCGGCGGGCGCACAGGATGACTCTGAGGCGCAGGACTCGCTGGCTCAGATATTGCTGGAGCAGTTGGGGCTGGCGCCGATTCAGCCGGGCAAACCGATGCCGTATCGTCGAACAGAAGTCAGCCAACGCCATCCCGTAGAATGAATAAGAACAATTGGGAGCGCGCCGGGTCACGTTTCACCGAAGCGCTGCAACGGCAAGCGGGACTTGTAGCGTCCAACGCTGGTTGCAGAGTTGACTTCGCGCGCCGGAGAGAACGGAAATTGGGGATGGACATAACGTGGATTACCAGCCGAATCGGACTGGGCGGCGGCATCTGGAACGAAGAGAACATGGCGGAACTGGCGCGCATGGGAGTCACCCATGTGATCGACATGCAGATCGAGTTTGACGACACGCCGCTGGCTGAGCCGCATGGGATACAGGTTTTGTGGAACGCGACCGATGACGACTTTCAGCCCAAGCCGCCGGAGTTGTTTGAACGCGGGGTCGCCTTTGCGATGGAAGCGCTGGAACAGCCGGAGAACAAGGTGTTCATCCACTGTGCCGCCGGAGTGCACCGCGCCCCGATGATGACGCTGGGTGTGCTTTGCTCGATGGGCTGGGAGGTGGGGACGGCGATGGAGACGATAATGTCGCGGCGGCCGGTGGTTGATTTCGCCGATGTTTATGTAAACAGCGTAGAGAACTTTTTGCAGCAGCAGGTGAGGAGCGGGGACTAGGCTCTTCTCAGGATTCACAATTCGGAGGATTTATGTTGCAAGCAAGCCGCCGGCGATGGCGGCTTTTTTATTTGCGGCTAGGTTTGGCGTTCGGGGCGCTGGTGGGGCAGGCGCTGGCGCAAGGACCAACGCTGACCACAGTTTCGGACACGGTTTATCGGGCTGATGGTTCGCCGGCTGCCGGGACAATTCTGATCTCGTGGCCGCCGTTCACGACTGCCGGTGGCGCGACTGTTGCCGCGGGGAACACCAACATCGCGCTTGGAACCAGCGGTAGCTTTAGCGCGCAGCTGGCGCCGAATGCCGGAGCCACTCCAGCGGGCACGGTTTACACGGTGACTTATCAGCTCACGGATGGGACGGTGAAGACCGAGAACTGGTCGATCGGAACAACCACTCCGGAAACAATTTCTCAAGTGCGAACGCTCGCTGGAACAACCACTCAGTTGGCGCAAGCTGCGACCCAGCAGTATGTGAATACGCAGCTGGCGACGGTGGTTCACTTGAGCGGAAGTGAAACTATTACCGGTGCGAAACAGTTCGCGGTTTCGCCAGTGCTGCCAACGCCTTCGCAATCTGGCCAAGCCGTCAACAAAGCTTACGTGGATTCGGCAGTCACGAATTCAGGTAGCGGAAATTTCGTCGCGAAGGCCGGCGATTCCATGACGGGGCCGCTCACATTGCCGGCCGATCCTACAGCACCGCAGCAGGCGGCAGACAAACATTACATCGATCTGCTCGCAGCGACAAAAGCGGACCTTGCGGGCGGGCTGGTGCCGACGGCGGAACTCGGCAGTGGAACCGCGAATAATGGCGTGTGCCTGCATGGTGACTCGACCTGGGGCGGCTGCGGAACCGGCAGTGGCTCGGGCTTGACTGCGGGAATGCTGGCCATAAAATACGCGACCGATTTCGGATGGAGCCAAAGTCCGGGGAACAATCTGAGCACCGCGGGCGCGCAGTTAGTAAATCTGGCGCAATGTCCTCTAGGCGTTAGCGGGACAGAGCCGCAATATTACGTTTACATCTCGGGCACAGGAACGGCGGAGGCCGCATTGGTCACGGGTGGGACCTGCGCCGGCAACGGGCTGGCCGGAACTCTGCAGTTCACTACCGCGAACTCGCATCCTCCAGGCTATTCAGTCGGTAGCGCGTCGGGTGGACTGCAGGAGGCGCTGATCGCAGCTCGTTTCATCCCGAGCAATCCGGCTGGGACTTCGCAGTCGGGCAAGGTGATCGTGCCGCCGGGCGAACTGAAACTTTTCGCGCGGGTTTCAATTCGCGCTTCAAACATCACGGTCGATTTCAGCGGTTCAATCGTTGAATGCTGGATGAATGATACCTGCCTTTTTGTAGGGGACACGGCAAGTTCGAGCACCTATTCAGATATCACGCTGGTGAACCCGCGGGGACGCCCGGCGATAGCGAATGGGGTTGCGCCGTTTATCGAAGTCAATGCGCAAAAAACTCGTCTGTTCAACGTGGCGACCAGGCAGCCAGTTACTGGAGGAACGTTCGGCTCGCTAGTGCAAGTGGATGATGATCAGGCCTTCCTGCTTGACGGGCTGGATACGACGCTCGGCGGTGGACTCCGCTGTGACAGTACGGTTTGCGCTCCGGCGGTGTATGCCCCCGGGCCTTTCAATGTTTTCTCCGCGGTGGGATGGCTGAAGAACCTGAACATCTCGCTGCAATGCGCCGGCAATGGCGTTGACTGGGAGAGCGGGAACACCGTGCGGATCTCGGACAGCGTGATCCAGGGGTATGCGCAGTACGGCGTGCGCGGCGGCACAAAGCGCGGCGGCTACGGCGGCCTGGATATCGAGAATCTTTACGAGGAAGTTGGCAACTGCACGAACCCGGCGGGAAATATTGGGCAGGCGGGCGCGATCGTGCAAGGGAACACGGTGAAGATTGCGGGCGGCGAAGCGCCGTCGGGAACGGTGCCGCTGTTTGCAAATACTGGGACCACGGACTACCGGTACTACGTGGTCGCGCAGAATTCGACCTATGGCGCCAGCAATCCTCTATATGCGGGACGGGGATTGACCAATGGCACAGGGAATATAACGGTGACCACTCCCGACATCGCGGGAGCAACGACGTTCGACTTATTGCGAGTGACGGTAACCGGGCTTGAGCAGGCCCCGTTTGGTACCGGAAATTTCGCGGTGGCAACCGGGGTGACGCGAACGTCTGCATGTGCCAACGGTGTTTGCACTTTTACCGATGCGCAGGCGGCACTGCAAAGCTACACGGTGGCAACACCGGCTTACTATCCGCTGCTCACTTACTGGCCGGGAAATTTGATCCTGGGGGCGGCATCGGATTCGAACAGCGTTCTGAGTTCAGCGCGCGCCTGGCTGCAAAATACGCCGAGCAGCATTGTCGGGGTTGCGGGCATGGCCGAGCCTTCGGTGATCGCCACCAATTGCGATGCGGTGACACAGTGGACACCGATCTGGCTGAGTTGCTACTCGGCCATGGCGCCGAGTGTCTTCTTTCAACAAGGAGCGCTCTTGCTGGCGGCCAAGCCCAACCAGGACGCGAACGGAACCCTGAACCTTAAGGGGCGCTTAAATTTTCCTACGCTGGGTACGGGGCCGAGCCACATCATCACATTATCCGACTCAAATTTTCAGAAGACTATTGCCAGCCAAAATAACCGGCCGACGAATGATCCGAACGATGCGTTTGTCGGTTACGACCGCGGCGACGGTAATCCGACGGACATTGGCATCAGCTTCGGCGCGCCTAAGTCGATATCGAACTACATTGGAAATGTCGGTGATGGCACCAACTGGCTGGAGCGACTCAGCAATACGCTGAAGGAATTCAAGACTAACGTTCAGATGGACGCGGCCCTGACGGTCACGGGCAGCGTGCAGGCGAGTTCGTTTGTGTCAACCGGCAGCGGCCCGTGGAGCCTGCAAGGCGGATTCGGCACGCTGACCGCGGCTCCCAGCGGGCAATCGCTGATCGGTTTCGGCACGAATGGAAAATTGCAGGTTTCAGAAAATGGCGCCGTGCTGCTGGAGGTCGCCAAACTCGACACCAGCGGGAATGTCGCCACTGCAGTTGCGCTGGGACAAACTCCGACGCAATGCACGGGGAGCTTCGCGACCGGAATTCAGGCGAATGGAAATGCGAACTGCAGCACGGCTGATCAGATCCAGCTTGCCGAAACGGCGGCACCGACGGGCATTCCGAATTACGGCATCTTCTGGTTCGATTCAACCTGCCATTGTCCCAAGGTGATCGACAACAATGGGCAAGCGGTGCAGTTGGGTTTGTCGAACGTATTCAACCAGGATTCAAACGGAACCAATCCGTCAAATACGTTGGAAGAAGTGAATGGGACGAACCCACAGGCGTTGCGCGTGTATGGCACGTGGACGAATTCCACTAACTGGGAACGCACGGGATTGGCCTGGGATCAGACAGATAGTTATTTCCTTCTAAAAAATGAAAACGCCGGAACCGGGAGCCAGCGGGGGATTGGGTTCTGGATCGGCTCGAATATTCGATGGGCGATCGATACGGCGTCGAATTTGAAGCCTTTCGTCGACAATCTCTACTCGGTGGGCTCGACTACGTTGCGGCCGGCGACGGGATATTTTGGTACCGCCGTGTACACTCCGGCTTTGCTGTTGCAAGGCAGCGCCAACACTTCCGGCGGCCCGGTGAACGTGACGGGACAGACGGCCGCGATCGCAACTACCAATCTGCTGACCGGGGCCACGATTGGAGAATACGCGATCAATGTTTATACCGAGTCCGATGCGTCGTGCTCGTCGCCCGGGTCGGCGGCTGTAACGGTGACCGTAGGCTGGGGCGACCGGACCGGCGCGCGGACGTTAACGGTTCCGCTACAAGGGTCAGGAGTTACTAGCGGTTCGGTTGCGCTGGGCTCGACGGCGAACTTTGGTGAAGCGGCAATGACCATCTGGAACAACTCGGCGAGCAACAACTTGACCTACTCAACAAGTTACACGGCGTGTACAACCGGGACGGGCACTTACGCGTTGTACATCACTTACAGAAGAGTGCAGTAGCTGTAACTTCGCCGACAACCTCACATAACCACAATAGGAGCTTCCGTGACACCAGTTCGATTACTGCTGGCGATCGCATTTTTCTGCGCAGGCGCGAGCGCCGCGACGTATTACGTGGATCCCGCTGGCTCGAATGCCAACGATGGACTCTCCCCGCAGACGCCGTGGCGCACGCTGCTCAAAGTGGGGATTTCGACATTCCAGCCGGGGGATTCGATTCTGTTCAAGCGGGATGGAGTCTGGAATGAGTGGCTCACGCCCCCGTCAAGCGGCACGGCCGGCAACCTGATCAAGTTCGACGCTTATGGCAATGGTCGTCCGCCGGAGTTCACCGGGCGATACTCAACAACCAGCGCCCAGTGGACGAATACATCCGGCAATGTGTGGCAGATCACGCTCACAGCGACGCAGGCAATTTCGCAGTTGAACTTTGTGCAGTTCGGAAGCATCTGGGGGAATGTGCAGGCGTCGCAGGCCGCGCTTGCTCACAACCGGGACTGGTACTACGACAGCGTCAACCAAATCCTTTACGTGTATTCATCCGGTGGGAATCCGGTCACCGGATATGGATCGGTCACGCCGATCATTTTGAGCGGGCAGTCGCTGATCAATATCAATAACTTGAGTTACATTGAAATTCAGCACATTAAGCTCGACTGGTACGACGGCTACGGGGTGCAGGTGCAAGGCACCAGTGATCACATCTGGCTGGCGAATATTTTGGCGGATAGCCAGGTGCCAAACGCGACGGTGCCCTTGGGTTTCTATGTTCATCCGAACGGCACACCCGGAGACACTCATCTATATAACACTGACGCACATCGTAATTATGTGGGGTATCGCTTTGATGGCACGCCGACCGCGATTGAGCTCAAGAATTGCCGCGCCTACGCCAATCGAACTTACGGACTAATGGATAACACGGGTGCCGTGACTTATTCCTACTGTCATTTTTATGGGAACAATCTGGCGACGGGAATTTCGACAGATGTGACCGGCACGCCCGGGCCGATCGACGGCGGGAATAATCTTCCGGCGGACACCCCGCCGAACGTGCGCGGGTTCATGCAATATCCCGCGCGGATCACGCTGACCTACGACGACCCGGGATTGGTCGATGGATCGCATCAATATATAGAAGCGCTATTGCCCATGTTTCAGCAGAAGAATTTTCCGCTCAGCATTGCGGTGGTGACGGGATATCCACTGTCGCAGCAACTGGTGCCAACGTTTCAATCATGGATCAATGCAGGCTGGGACGTGAACACGCATTCGGTTTCGCACCAATATTTTGTTTTTCCCAACGCATTCACGGTGCATTACACGGGTACCGCTGCGAGCAGCGTCACTCTGACCATTTCGAATAATCAGTTGGTCATTACGGCGCCTGGAGATCCCGCCGCGCAAGTGAACTGGAACCTGAGTTCATCCGGAACAGACATTGTACCCACTGGATTGGATACGCTGGGCGGACTGGTTTATACGCTAAACCAGCGGGGAGTATTTTTTGTAAGCACCGATCCCAACATGAAGAGCGCAGTGAAGAGCGAAGACCTCGCCGATGTTGCTGCCCAGGACATCATGAGCGCGCCTTACACTTTGCTCATGGACAAGACGCGGTTAATGACTGACGAGATCGGCTGGGCCATGGCGTGGATGAGCGCGAACTTGACTGGCCTGCCGACAAATCGCGTGTACGTGTATCCGGGAAGTTATGAGGACACGTCAACCGAGGCCATCGCGGTCACGGCGGGCTATGCGGGATCGCGGGGGTCGGGGGTGATGCAGCCGTCTCCGAACGCGGCGACGGTTATGGCCAGCGGAATCGACGTGCAGAATATTTTGAGCCAGGGCATTGCTCCGAATTTTCAAAACCTTACGGACGCGCAACTAACGAACAAAATCATGGCGCTCGTTTTTAAATCGGCGGTTTGGGGAGTTCCGATCGGGATCTTCTGGCACGTGAACGAACTTTCGGCGCACCAGGTGCAAGTCATGGTTGATGCGCTGAAACAGTCCGGTGCGACGTTGATGACGAACACGCAGCTGGTGAACTACTTGCTTGCGACACAACAGAACTCAGGGACAACGTACTACGCAGATTCAGTGACAGGAACTCCGGTCGACGTGCGCCCAACGTCGTCATCGCCGGTGGCAAATGCCGGAGCAGCGCTCACGAGTGAATTTAAATATGACCTGATGGGAGACGATCAGACCCTGTTCGGTACTTCATGGGAAATGGGTGCTTACACTCTGGTGGCTGAGGCGCCTGGAAATGCGAAATAGCGTGGATGAATTCAAGCCTGAGATTACTTGCCAAACGACTATGAAATTCTTCTTGTTAGTGGTCCTGACCGGCGCGACGGCGATTGGCCAGCAGTCTGCCTGGTCTGGCAATTTCAACTCGCAAGGGTCGATGCTTACGCCCGCAGTCATAGGCAATACCAGTGTCGCGCTTCCCGATTCTGCGTTGTTCAGTTGGAAAACGGATATTGCTCACACGCCTAGTCCGGGCGCAGTGGTCACGATCGGAAATGGGAATTCGGGCATCTGCGCGCCTTCTGGTTGTACGTTCAACGCGACTCAGCTTTCGACGGCGGTGAGGTCGTTAGCCTGCGGAGAAACGCTGGAGATGCAAAATACGGTTTACATCGCGCCTAACGGTACGTTGAGCTTTTCCCAGGCCTGCGACCCCGCGCACTGGATCACCATCGAGCGTGACATGTCCGATCCTACTTTCCCGTCCGAGGGGAATCGCGTGAACCCTTGTTATTCCGGGATAGCATCTTCTGTACTCATTGGATTGCCGCCCTACAGCTGCACTTCGCCGGCGCGACATATGCCCTACATTCAGAAATCGGGGACTGGCTCAACCATTTTGATCAGCGGAAGTTACTACCGCTTCGTTGGCATCGAATGGGGACGCGTCAATACTTACGATCTGGATTTTGGAATCATCACGCTCAATAACAACGGAGTGTGTACCGCGCCGGATGTCAACTGTATGAATGCCCAGGCAACTGACATCATCTTCGATCGCAACATTGTTCACGGCGACTCACAGCGGCAGACCACGAGGGCATTTGGTTTCGGGGGGGCGCGCTGGGTTGCGGTTTTGGATAGCTACATTTACGACATCACGCTTTCGTTCGGAGGCGGCGGAGGCGATGCCCAAGCTTACGGTTGGGGCACGGGGAAATATCTGACTAACGAGGGCTACGGAAAGTTTGCCAATAACTTTGTCAGTTCTAGCACGATGTCGTCACTGTTTTGTGGTTCGTTTGTCGAACCGGTGAGTCCGTCGACCGGCTTTGACGGCATTCCCCATGATGTTTGGTTCAGCCAGCAATGGCTTTATAAGAACCCGCTGTGGGACACACAGATCGGACAAACCCTGAACGAGACGGAAACGATTGAGGGCGTGGGCTACGGGCCGGCGAATGATCAAGCGATGACGATGACCCCGGCTTCTATCCAGCTGGCAGTGGGCCAGTCCTACCAGCTGCAGATGCTGGTGGAAAACGACAGCCGTGGCGGAATCAATCGCGCGACACCAATTACTTCGACACTCTCTTGCGGTTCGACCGATTGCGGATCACTCACTTCTGTGTTCACGAATGTTGGAACTGGGATATACACCAGCCAGAATCAACGGGTCGTGACTTACACGGCACCGGCCAGTGTACCGACGGGAGGCACGGTCACGGTGACTATATCTTACGTGACCGCAGACGACAGGTTGGCAACGTTAGGCAATAATCGGACCCTGTCGGCGCAGTCGATTTTAACTATCGTGAATTCGAATCCGACGCACCAAGTGGCGGTCGGTCCGGTGGCATCGGATCTCGAGATTCAGCCGTCGTATTCCGATAGTTTCGGAAATAATCGGCAATTCTGTTTGCTGTTTAGCGCGGTTCCTAACTTCACCTCCACTTCAACCGCGTGGGCTGTGGATGGAGTAACCGGCGGTAATTCGACGGTAGGCACGATCGACAGTAATGGCTTGTACTGTTCACCACCAACCATTGGTTCACACAACATTCGCGCTACTGGTTCAGATGGAACGCAAAGCAGCAGCGAGGTTGCGATTTCCAAGTCAGCGCCGATTGTCGCCTTCGACCTGAAGCCGAACGCAGTCAAGAACGGCTGGGAGTTGAAATGCGGCAACCGGGTGCTTCTGGAAAACAGTTTTCTGGAAAACGCCTGGGGATCGCAGGGCAATGGCGGTGGTCAACCGGGTTACGCATTGCTTGCGCAATCGCTTAACCAAGCGAGCCAGACCTTGGATGGCAGCGGCAATATCGTGAACTACGGGCCGGAGTACATCGACGACACGACTATCCGCTATCTTAAGGCTTTGCACTTCGGCACAGGTTTTACGCTGCACGGCGAGAACACCACGCTTGGGCTGCACCGTCTCTCGATCAGTAATGTGTTGTGCGATGACTGTAACAATCAGCGCTGGGGTCACGGCTTCGTCGCGTTTCTGATGGCGGTACAAGTCGGGGGCGGGGGCAGCACGGTTTACTCGTGGGAATCGGCGGCCAATCCGATGCTGGACAATGTCTCAGTCCGCCACGTCACGCTGGTGGGAAGCACGACCGAACCGTTCGGTATCAACAGCGACGCGGCCCAACCCAAACTTATCAACTACGCGTTGCAGGACAGTTTTTTCGCGGCGCCGGGATCAAGTACTTTCGTCAACCCTAACGGAGGGAATACTAACTGCGATATTGCGCAGGGCAGTAGCATGAACAACAGCGAAGCCAAGGCGCTGGTGCCCTGCTTCAACGGCTATATTTTTAATCATCTTGCCCTATTGGATTCGACCGCGGCCTCCAGCGTTTTTCTCAGTTCTCCGATCTGGCAACCGGCTTCTACGGCGGTGGGATTCGTGAATTACAACGGCGGGAATGGCGGAGACTATCGGCTGTGCAAAGGACCGAATAATCCTTCGTCGTCATGCTCCTCTGCGTCGGTTTTTGCCGGCGGACAGTCGAACCAGGCGAGCGATGGGACAGATTTAGGAGCAGATATCACTGGGATCAATGCGGTCGAGAGCACAGTGAGATCTGGCGTCAGAACGCCTTAGCGGCAACCCGCACGGAACATTCAGGTCGAAAATTGACTCACGATATCGCTCTGCTGCAGCGGCTGGGAATGTCGCTGAATGCGAAGATCACGGCGGGGCGGCTGGGAGAATCTGCCGGGGGTCAAAGCGTAAGCGATTTTCTGATTTCGAGTGTGCTGCGGGTGCGAAATAAAAAGCGCGGGCTGGTTCGACTGCGTCCGAACCGCGCGCAGACGGAATTTGCGCGGACGTGTACGCATCGCAACATTGTTTTGAAGGCGCGGCAGATGGGGATCACGACCTATGTTGCCGCGCGATTTTTTGTTCAGACTATTACCCGCCCGGGCACGATGACCGTGCAGGTGGCGCACGACCAGGAATCAGCCGAGGAAATTTTTAAGATCGTCCATCGCTTCTGGGAGAACCTGCCCGATGCGATGAAACGCGGCGCGCTCACCCGCTCACGCGCCAACGTCCGTCAAATGGTGTTCCCGCGGCTCGACAGCGAGTACCGTGTGGCCACGGCTGCGGACGTGAATGCCGGCCGCGGGCTGACCATCCACAATTTGCATTGTTCGGAGGTCGCCCGCTGGCTGCGCGATCCGGCGGAGGCGCTGGCGTCGTTGCGGGCCGCGGTGCCGGCGGATGGAGACATTGTTCTCGAATCGACGCCGAACGGGGCTGGCGGAGTTTTTTACGACGAGTGGCAGCACGCGAATGAAACCGGCTACACGCGGCACTTTTTCCCGTGGTGGTATGACGATGAGTATCGAGACAAGGCAGGGTCGGGCAAAGTTCGACCGCTAAACCCAGAAGAAGAAGAATTGGTTGTGCGCGCTGGACTGCGTGACGAACAGATTGCCTGGCGGAGGACGAATCGCGCGCAGTTGCGAAAGTTGGCGGCGCAGGAGTATGCGGAAGATCCGGTGTCATGCTTTCTTGCGTCGGGCGAATGCGTCTTTGAGCTGGAGGCAATCGATCGGGCACTGGCGGCAGCGCCTGGTCCGCTTACGGTCCGCGAGAATGGGCGGCTGACGGTCTGGTTGCAGCCGCGACGCGAGCGCCAATACATCATTGGAGTGGATCCGGCGGGCGGCGGGACGGAAGGCGATTACGCCTGCGCCGAGGTGATCGACCGGCAGACCGCGATGCAGTGCGCGGAGTTGCACGGGCATTATTCTCCGCGTGAGCTGGCGATGAAGCTGATCGATCTGGCGCGAACGTATAACGAAGCGTTGCTGGTGGTCGAACGCAACAATCATGGATATGGCGTGCTGGCTAATTTGCGCGCTGCTGGTTACGAAAGAATCTTTTGCGATGGCAGCCAAGACGGATGGCTGACTTCGGCGGTCACGAAGCCGGCGATGATCGAGAACCTGTCGGCGATCTTGTCGATTAAGCCGCAGCTGTTTCAAAGCGAGCGACTGCTGGCGGAGTGCAGAACGTTTGTTCGTCGGGCAGATGGCGGGTCGGGAAGCAACTCGGGAAGCCATGATGACTGTGTGATGGCGATGGGGATTGCGCTGGCGGGAAGGGCGGTGGTGGCGGGTCATAAATAAGGATGAGACTCAGGCTGCGAAATCCACAGCTTTGGGATGTTCACTAGTCACATTTTTCGATGTGGCGCACGGTTCATAATTTAGGCGGGCGAGACGCCCGCCGCCCCACAACAGGATTGTTAGGGCTCCGGGCGTCCTCGCCCGGTGTGATGATCGAGTAAGCCTGCTTGCCAGTGACCGCAGTCCAACACGTTCGCCGAATGCGGGGAGGCGCGCAGAGCCATTTGATGCGCTGCTCTGATGGGAATTTTTACGTAGTGAAGTTTCGCAATAACCCGCAACATCTGCGGGTGCTGGCGAATGAACTGTTGGCAACACGGTTGGCGGAGCGGGTGGGATTGCCGGTTCCCGTAACGGAAGTCGTCGAAGTGAATGAGTGGCTGATCAGGCACTCGCCGGAGTTGAACATTCAGCTCGCGGGAAATGTCATCGAGTGTGAGCCGGGATTGCAGTTTGGATCCCGCTACGTGGTCAATCCGGTCGAGGGGCGTGTGTTTGATTGGCTGCCCGTGGAGTTGTTCGATCGACTGCGAAATATCGATGCCTTCGCCGGAATGCTGGCGCTCGATAAATGGACGGGTAACGCCAACGGGCGCCAGGCGGCGTTCTGGCGGAAAGGTCGAGAGCGCAAGTACACGGCGACATTTATCGATCAGGGATTTTGCTTCAACGCCGGCGAGTGGACGTTTCCGGATTATCCGCTGCGCGGAGTGTTTGCCCGCAATGAGGCTTATGCCTGGATTAAAGGGTGGGAGTCGTTTGAGCCTTGGTTGTCGCGCATTGAAACAATTTGCGAAAACGAAATCTGGTCGCAAGCGGGAGAGATTCCGCCGGAGTGGTATGGCAGTGAATGGGGAGCGCTGGAACAACTTGGCAAAGCGCTGATGGAACGGCGGGCCCGGGTGCGGGAATTGATTACGTGCTTTCGGATTTCGCCGAGGAGGCCGTTTCCGGGATGGGTGGAGAACTAGCAGGCCCAGGGCGAAGTCAGAAGTAAGAAGTCAGAATGCAGAAGTAAAAAGCCTTGCCGGGGTTTAATTCTGCATTCTGACTTCTAACTTCTGCATTCGTTCTGGCGATGGCTGAATTGCACCAACTCGAATTTTTCCTGCTGCGATACGCGGGAGATGCCACGAAGGGCGAGAGCATTAACCTCGGTGTGGTGGCGATTGCGCCTGGCGACGCAGGGGAATTCGCGGATGTGCGCTTCATTCGGAACTGGCGGCGGCTGCATTGCTTCGATCCGCTGGCCGACGTTGAAGAGGTACAGGCGATCGAGCGCGAGATTCGGCGAGATTTGCAGGATCCACAACGGCGCGCGGATTTGTTGAAACGGCTGAATGATTCATGGTCGAATGTGATTCGGTTTGAGCAGTTGCAGGGATGCCTGACGGAGTCTCCAGCTGTGGAGATGGAGCGATTAAATACGATTTATCTGGAAGCTCCAGCCGGTACGGAGAAGCGGGAACTCAGTGGGCGGCAGCGCATTCTGAGCCTCATGCATGATGAACTCCAAAAAGCCGGAGTGCTGGCCCTGATGCAGACAGATATCGCCGTAGCGGAATACACTCGGCCTGGCGATCCACTGAAATTGGATTACGGCTATTCTGTGGCCGACGGAGTTAAGTTTCTGCATGCGGTGTCATTCGCGCAAAGAGTCGAGCAGGGCATGATTTTGGCGGCGCGCTTTCCCCAGATTGCCGCGGGCATGCAAGCAAAGAAAAATGCCAAAGCATGGCTGACCGCCGTGGTCGATGATGATCTGGACCGCAGCCGTGACGAAGTTAATTTCGCGCTCGACATGATGCAGGAGAGCGGAATCGTTGTAGCGCCCGCAAGCGAAATGCCAAGAATTGCGGGCCGGATTCGGTTGGAACTGCAAACTTAATCTTTAAAACCCATCAAGTGTTTCTGACGACTGATGCCTGACCGCTGAAAGCTCAAAAATCATGAACATCACAAATTCGTTACGCGGCGCGATGCGCCGGATTGCGGGAGTGTCTTTCGTGAACCGGATGACACAAAGCGGAAGCATCTTTGCCGGATCAGGGTCTGCCGGAACGTCGGCAGGCAAACGGCGAACGGTGCCGCTTCCGTCGATACTCAACACGTACGGGTCGCGCGCACAGAGCATGCCGCGGCCCACGCCCATGAACCTGCGCCGTTTTTCGGAGACGCCGGTGGCGCGACGGGCGATCAACACTATTAAGGACCACATCGCCGGGATGCGCTGGCGGGTGCAGTCGAAGCCGGGAGCGCCAGAAGCGGCGGATGCTCAAGCGCGCGTGCAAATTCTGACTTGTAATTTGCACTCGCCGAATCCAGATGATTCGTTTCGTTCGCTATGCGAGCAGGTCCTCGAAGACGTGATTGTCGGCGGATTCGGGGCGATCGAAGTCGAAGCCACAGGCGACTCGAATCATCCGCTCGCGTTGTGGCCGGTGGATGGCGCGACCATCAACATTCGAGCCGATTGGGACGGGATGCCGAGCTCGGTTCGATACGAGCAGGTCACCGCGAAGGCCGGCCCCGATGCCAACATTCTTCTGGCTGACGATGAACTGATCTACATGCGCCTCAATCCACGCACTTTTACGCCCTTCGGCCTGGGACGCCTGGAAGTTGCGTTCGAATCGATTAATTCATTTCTGGGAGCGCATCGCTATGCGGGAAGGCTGGCGTCAAATTCAGTCGTCGAGTATGCGCTGTGGTTGCAGAACACCACCCCGGAGCAGCATGAGCGCCTGATTCGCTGGTGGCAGGATGAGATCGAAGGAACCGGTCGCGTCCCAATACTCTCGGTTGAGAACAAGCCTGAAGTGTTGCGCTTCGGCGGAGGCACTGATGCTGACCTGCGATTGCAATGGCAGGAATTTTTGTTGCGCATTATCGCGGACGCGTTCGATCTGCCGCCGCAGTCGCTCGGCCTGGAGCGCGACGTGAACCGCTCGACCGCGGCAGAGATGAACGACCAGGCATTTCGCCAGGCAATTGTTCCGACCGCGCGATTGTTCGCCGAATATCTGACTCGCGATGCGATCTGCAAAAAGCTTGGTTGGGAGGATCTTGAGTTCGTCTTCACCGATGTCGACGGCCCCGGCGATGCGATGGAAGAAGCGCAGATCCAACAAATACTGATTCAGTCCGGCGTGCTCACGGTGAATGAAGTGCGGCAGATGCGTGGGCTGCCGCCAATATAAACACATTGTCATCCTGAGCGGAAAACCTGGCTCGCGATGCGAGTCAGGTTTGCAGTCGAAGGATACCGTGTGTGCATGCGCTGCAACCATTGCCACAGGGAATTTTCACGATGCTGTGTGCGAATGCCTCGCAGCGGCGGTGGCAGTACACGCGAGCACGGGGTCCTTCGACTCCGCAATTCGATTCGCGAAGCGAATCGAATTGCTTCGCTCAGGATGACAGGTTTGAAATTTCACTCACGTTGACAGATTTGAAATGTTGCGCAGGTTTGAAAAGAGTCTAAAAGCCAGGAGCTAACAGCTAATTATGAACTTCCAACTCTCATCGATGGCAATTGCCATGCCTGCAGTGCACGGGCATCCGAACCGGGAGCCGTTTCGCGGCGTGTTGACACTCGTAGACGCTCCTTC
This sequence comes from uncultured Acidobacteriota bacterium, assembly GCA_963702345.1. Lineage (GTDB taxonomy): Bacteria > Acidobacteriota > Terriglobia > Terriglobales > Acidobacteriaceae > Gp1-AA145. The sequence goes on from CAVPCD010000006.1 coordinate 763,779, forward strand.
TGATAAGCCGCCGGCGGGGTCGCGAGGGCATCGTGTGATTTTGACCCGCGTTGCCGCCGAGCGCGCGCTGCCGTCTTTACTCGGAATGGCGCTCGATTATTCGCCAAGTTTTGATCGCCACGATGCGCGTCGAAAAATCGGAGTCATCACGCGCGCGGAAATCACCGGCAAAGAATTGGAGCTGAGCGGTTATCTTTTCGCGAAAGACTTCCCAGACATCGTTAAGCAGATCGAGTCGGGAATTGTTCATGCGAGCGGCACGACACGCCGGCGAGGCGCGAATCCGCTGGGCATGTCGTATGAGATTTCTGACGCCAGCGTCGCCGATGTTCGCGCGAAGATATGGACCCTCACGCATGTGACTTTTACCGGCGCGGCAATTCTTCGTCGTGACAAAGCAGCTTATCGCGATACTTGGATCGAGATGGAATAAAGAAGCCGTCAGCTATCAGCCATTAGCCGTCAGCAAAACCTCAACCATCATTCTGAGGACCTTCGCGTCCAGAAGGCTGCTTTGCTTTCAAAGCAGATTCCCCGCCGCTAAACGAGATTCGGAATGACAGTTTGCAGAGGTGGTTTGCTGATTGCTGACGGCTGATGGCTGACAGCTAAAAGGAGAACTCATGGAACAAAGCGAAACCCTTGATCAACTGGCTGCTGCCGCCGATCGCCTGGCGAATGCGGCTGAAACCTTGGACCGCGTCCTGGGAAAACTGGACGCACAACACGAAGCTATGAATGCAAAGGTCGACCGCATTGTGGCGGCAGTCGAAGAACGCGGAGTGGATGTCGATGCCAGCGGGTCGCGCGAACTGGAACGCCGCGCGGCGGAACTGGAGAAAGTGAATTCAGATCTCAAGGCGCAGGCGGCACGCCTGACTCGCAAGACTCTGTCGCCGTTTGTATCTGCGCTCTTGGCCAAGAACAATGCAGAGCCGGGAGACAAGCTCGAAGCCGGCGCGATCGACAAAACGCTGCAGACTCTGAGCGTGGAACAGCGCATTGCCGTGAAGGCGGAGATGGCGCGGGCAGGAATGATCGAGTAACACGGCTTTCAGCTCTCAGCTTTCAGCTATCAGCAAAAACGCATCGATGCCTGCCGTGATTTTTGCTGAGAGCTGAAAGCTGACGGCTGATAGCTGATTTCACACACATTTTTCTTCAGGAGAAAACATGAACGGACAATTTGTTGACCTGCACGCGGCTGCCGATTTCCTTGGGCCAGGTGCGATTGAAGTTAACCGTTATCAAACCGAAATTACCGACATCGTGCGCCGCCGCGGAGCATTCGGGCAACGCATTAAACAGGTGCCGGCAACCGGGCATCCTTCGCGTTTTTTTGAGGAGCTGGCGATTCCTCAACCCACCGCGGCACAGGCCTTTGTCGATCCACGCAACATTGCGCCGGTCGTGCAGTCGCCGAACCGCGCAGAACGCAGCGTGCCGTTGAAGGCGCTGGTCTCGCAGATCAATTACAACCTTTTCGATCTCGAGGTCGGTAGCCAGCAGAGCCAGTTTGCGTATCTGCAGGCGAAAGATCTTGCCGACGCAATCGAAGGCATCATGCACACGCATGATGTCTCGCTGTGGAATGGCACAGACACTTCGCTGGCAACGCCAACCACGTTGCAATATTTCGGCGCGATTGGCCAGATTGAAGCTGGTGGCAACACCACAACCATCGGAACGTCCGCCAGCATCGTGGACGGATTGAAGTCTACGGTGGCGCAGATGGTGGCGAGTTCGTCGTTCGCAGTCCGCCCGACTGCGATCTATGCCAATCCAGTCCTGCTCGACCTGATTGACCGCGAGATGAAGACCGAATTCAACGTCGTTCTGAACACAGTGGAAATCACGGGCGGGTTTACCGTGAAGGCGCTGAGCACGCAGGCCGGCGACCTGCCGCTCATTCCCGAGTGGGCAATCGGCTACACGGGAACTCCGGGCAGTGGTACGGCGGTGCTGCCGGCGTACATCGTCAGTGAAGACATGATCGAGTATCACTGGCTTACCGATCCGAACCCGCGCGTATTCCAACTCGGACTGCCCAGCTCACTGGCTGCGCAAAACGTTGTGGTGAAGTTCGGAGGCGTGGTGGTGAAAGGCGCTTCCTACGCGCATTACGAAGTGAAGGTCGACCGGTAGAAAACGTCGTCGGCCATCGGTCTTCGGTCGGCGGCGATCTGGCTTAACTTTCAGCAAAACTCTTTATGCCTTGTCATTCCGAAGGAATTCGCTCCTGAAGAACCTGTTTGCGCGAACAGAAAGCAGATTCTCATCGCTGAAGCGATTCGGAATGGCAAGGTGCTTTACAGACGGGAGTCGAGTGCGAGTCTCACCACGCAGTCTTAAGAACAAAGCCTGGAAGCCAAGAACCAAGCTAAGAGCTAAAAGCTAGGAGCTGTTCTTCATGAATTACCTTTCTCCAACTGAATATCAACTTTACGGAATTGACACCACGACCGATGCGTCTTTGGTCGGGGCCGCGTCGTCGTTGATCGATGCACACTGTCGACGCGCCACGCTGGCGATTGCGCAATACGAAGAGCGCATCCGCATGATGGCCGACCGCAACACTATTCATCTCACGTACTTGCCTTTGGCCCCGTTGGCGCCAGCCACTTCGCCTATTGTGTCCAGCCGAGGGCGCTACACTATGCCGCGCCGCGGCGAATGGCCGTTCGATGATTTGCGCCTCGATGTCGCGCTGATGTTTGGCATGCCGGGCACGTGGGGCAATATCGATCCCACGTCGGTCGATTTCGATCCTACGACTGGCGAGCTCACGCTGCCATTGAATCTGGTGGGCTTGTGGTTCAGCGAAGTCGACTTTATTTATACGGCGGGCTACGCCACCATTCCTGACGCGGTGAAGTATGCGTGCGCGCAGGTAGTGCGCAATGCCCAGGCCACGCCGGCGGTGAACGTGAAGACCGGGCACATGGACCGCTTCCGCATGGATTACTTCGCGCCCGATCTTCTCGACGCCACCGTGCGCTCAATGCTCGCGCCTTTTGTGGCGCAGAAAACGAGATGAACCATGGCCATTGCAGGAACTGCGGTTCTGCGTGCGGCCGATGCGTTGTTGCGCGCGCTCGGCGGCGACGAGATCGGGCTGGTGCTGCCACTGCCAACCGAAACCGGAAGCGACAGCACTCAGCTCGGGTTGACCGACCCGGGAGTGCAGCAGCTGACGATTTCGCCGGTGGTAGTACGCACGCTTCCCGCGCCAAACGGCGGCCCACGAGTGCGGCTCGAATTTCTAATTTCCGCGTCAGCGGTGGCGAACGCGGTTGACGAAGAAGGCGCCGACAGCGCCGAGGCATTGTTCGATCTGGCCTTGGGAATTCAACACCAGGCAGACCTCTTTCACATCGAGAGCGTGAGCACCGAGTACTTCGCGGGCACGGCGTACTTGTATCGAGTGGTGGGGGTGGAGTGAGGGCAGCCATCAGCTATCAGCCGTCAGCCATCAGTTTGTCTCGCGTCAAGGCACGAGCCTGCAGACACTCGAAAAATAAATGCAGTCCAAACATCTCTTTTTGCGCCGTTAGCTGATGGCTGATAGCTGACGGCTGAAGGCTATTATGCAATTCACCAAAGACACTTTCTACATAACGTTACGCAACCGTCTGGCGGCGCTGAACCCTGCGCGGGTGATCACGCTCAACGGCGTCACGCGGCCGGCGGTGGTGGTCGCTGAGAACGAAGCCGTAATCCCGGTTAAGCCGTTGCCGGACGCCTTTTACATCGAATGGGGCGCAGCGCAAGCGGTGCCGCAGCAGGTGGGCGATCGCGCGATCTTCTCGCTTGAGTGCCTGATCTCGTACCACACCTTCGGCACGGTCGAAAGCGGAGTGGATCGCGGCCGTACACTGACCGCGCTCGATTCGGAACTGATCACCATCTGCCAAAGCTCGACTACACGCAAACGACTCCTGCGAACCTGGGAACGAGCATCGTTTGGACGACGCCACAACTCGGAAAAGTTGCCGGCAGCGAAGCTCCGCGAACCGAAGCTCTGCCGCGCGGCACTACCGGCGTGCGCCTGGAACGAACTGCGAGCGTGAAAGTATTTTTCTTTTCCGAAGTGGAATTCTAAAAAACAGCACTTAGCAATTAGCAATTGGCTCAAGCACTTGGCACCTGGCAGTCAGCACTTAGCAATCAGCGGTCAGCTACGCACTTCCAACGCCGTGAGCCGAATGCTAAGTGCCAAGCGCTAAGTGCCAGTACAAGGACGAGAATTATGAGCAGCTTTGCAATTCGTGGCGGCATGGTGCCGCTGGGCCAGCGCGTGCGCGCATATTTTGCGCCGGTGAATCGCGCCACTGAAGTTCCAACTCTGTTCGATCCCGGAAAGAGTGGAGCGTTTGCGCTCGATGCGCCACCGGCTCCATGGATCGACCTCGGGTGGATCGATAATTTTCAGCGCGTCAGCCTCACTCCGAACGAGCCACTGCGCGCTGGCATTCGGGGAGCGGCGGCTGCGCAATTTCGCGGCATACTTGACGCCCGCATAGAGTTCGACTTTCGCGAGTGGGGAAAGTTGCAGATGGCGCTGGCCGGCGGATCTGAGCACATGAACGTGCTCGCCTCAGATCCCAATGCCGCAGCGCAACCCTCAGGCGGATCGCCGTTGTCCGCAACCGCTGTTCTGCCGGGTTCGAGCGCGGGCGAAGTAATCGTGGGCGCGGGTCCTGTCGCTTCGTTTTCGATCGGCGACGTTATCGCGGTCGACGCCGACTATCAACAGCAAACCGGATATGTCGGTTCCGGAATTTCCGCAGCATATGTTAACAGTCCGACAGACGTGAATCAGGATGCGAACTACATTCGCCGCGTCACGTTCAATCTCGGACGAGTTGCGCAGCTTACCGCGACCTCTTTATTGCTCGCCCAACCTTTGTTGGGTGGCGCGCCCGTGTCCGGAGCAGGGGTACAGAAAGTTGTCGCGTTTGTAGACCGAGAAGGCGGAGCATTTTTCCAGGAATGGTCGGCTTTGTTTATCGCAGGAGATGCATCGGGCGGGAGAATTTGCTTCCACTATCCGCGATTGAGTCCGGCGACGACGGCGCATCCGACCACGAGCACCGTACCCCCGCCATTCATGCGCGAACAAACCGTCGAGGTCGCTAAACCGACGGCCGCCGTGGCGCTTCACGCTGCTTTTATGGCTTTGCCACATACTGACGAGAACGACGGACAGATCGCCGTCTGTTATCGCAGCTATTTTCCGGCGGCGATGTCGGCGCTGTACTGAACTCAATTCCGAGTCAAATCATCGCGCTGTACCGAAAACTCATAACTCACAATGAAACTGCAAATTGACAATCTCGATGGCATTGGTCCGCGTGACTATACCGCCGATATCGACGCCGCACGCACTCCAAAAGTCACCCGCAAGCTGAATGAAGCGTCGCAGTTGCAGTTCAGCTTGATCTCCGTAGGTGGCGACTTCGTGGTGCCCAGCCGCGGCGCGCGCGTGATCCTGGGCCGAACCAATGGCCAGGATGTTTTCACCGGATACATCAAAGCTGATCCGGAATACGAATATCTGGGATGGGGCGAGCGCGCGCCATGTATCGCTACAATCTCGTGGCGCTGAGTGACGAGTTCCTGCTCGACGAAAAACGCCTCTCTACGCGCAGCCCTTTCGTGGCCCGAAGCGCGGGTGACGCGCTCCGTCAGTTGACCCAGGATGCAATTCCTGGAACTTTCGACGTCAGCGCAGTGCAGAACCTGAATACGCTTCCTTATTATGTGCCCGACCCGCAAAAATCCTGGTCGCAACACGCCGCCGAAATTTCCACTCAGGCCCGCGCTAGTTACCGGGTCTTCAACGGAGCAGTGATATTCGCCGGTATTGGCGCTGCCGCCTACGCATTGAACGAGTCCGATGCTAACTTCTGCCCTCAGGGTCTAGCGCTTCAACCAGGCAATGCCATCTTGAATGATGTAACCGTCATTGGCAACGCAGAGCCGGAAGCCTATGTTCGGGACTATTTCGTGGGGGACGGGCTGACTACGCGCTTTTATCTTTCGCAGCCTCCATTTACTAAACGCAGCACAACCGTGTTCGATGAGGAATACAGCACGCCGGCACTCGATGCCACGCGATGGCGCGTCTCCGACCCAGCCCACGCCGTGGTAATCGGAAGCGGAAAACTGCAGATCGCCGGTGGCACCGGCGCGGACGGCACAACAGTTGTGAATTTTGTGGAACAGATGGAACTCGGCGGGTGTTGGGTCATAGAACATGGCGATGTGGTTTTCACGGCAAACGTTTCTTCGGGAATTCTCGGCGGTTTATATCTGGGCAGTATTTCCGCCGTAAATTGCCTGGCTGGATTTCAGATTTCTCCCGCGGGTCCAGCCTCGCAAATCCAGGCATTGATAAACGGCACACCAACTGGAACTGCGCTCGTCACAGGTTCTGGCCACCATTACGTGCTGGCCACGCGAATCTATTCCCAGGAAATTTATCGCCTGCAACAGATTTTTCACAGCGCAGCCAATCCCGCCGGCACGGGCGTGGGCGGGGCGCAGGTCACGGCGAACGTCCGACTGGTGCTTGAAGTGCACGACATTGATCCGACGAATCCAGCAACCATGGTCGCGCCCGCGACGATTCTTTATGATGGCGTGATCTCCGGCGCTCCAGCATTCTGCACTTATGCGCTGGTGAATTCTCCCGGCCTATATTGCGCGATCGCATTTACGCGGTTGATTGAGGCCGTCGACGTTGAAGTGCGTACCTCGCTTCCCGGGCAGCCCTATGTTTCGCGGCTGGTCGGACCGCTCTCTTCTGGGTGCGAGTGCAACACGGTTTCCGGCACCACCCTGGACTTTTTTACTGCCTACGTTCCTACCACCAATCAATACATTGAGGTCCACTATCGCGGCCAGTATGGCAGCGAGTCTTTGCTGGCGACGGTTGGAAGAGCGATGGCGCGGGTCACGAATCCCGCCAGCATTACGGCCCAGCAGCGCGGGATCGACAACGGCGTGCGGAGCGCCGTCCGTCATCTGAAATCGCCTCCCGCCCGCACTACCGCCGACTGCGAAAACGCAGCGCTGGCTATGTTGTCTGACGATTCGACCGCAGGATGGACAGGTAAGTACGAAACCTGGAGCGACTTCCTGCCCGGCGCAGCGCAGGATATTTTTCCCGGCGATGCGCTAGTGGTGAATGTTCCCTCGCGTTCGGCGACGTTTCAAGCTATCGTTCGCGAAGTGGAAATCGCGTTTCAGGACCTTGGCGGCGAGCACAGCGTCTATAAAATTCAATTTACCGACGACGCAGCCAAAACTTTTTCCTTCGAAATGGAGGCAGCGAAGATCGCGACGCCGCTCGCGATAAATCCGATCACGAATGCGCAGGTTGGGTCCACTGTGCTGGACGACCTTACATCCGCGCAAATCACTACGGTAGCCTCGACGACCGCCAGCATTGATGCCGGAATTTCGCCGCCAATTGGCGGGGGAATTGAAGTTCGGTGGAGCGATGCCGGCTGGGGTCAATTCAATGACGAAAACCTCGCGGGGCGCTTCACTACGCAGGCTTTCACGTTGCCGCGGCTGACCAAAGTCGAAGATTATTTCTTGCGCCAATTTGATGCCTCGGTCCCGCCAAAATATTCGAGGCACTCCACGGCGCTGCATATAGATTATCCGTTCTAAAACAGCTTCTAAACCTCTAGCCACTAGCTTCTAGCAAATCAAATCTTGCTGGCAGCAATGTGAAAGCTAGTGGCTAAAAGCTAACAGCTAGAAGCTGATTTTTATGATCAACCGAACCCAAGATTCAAGCGATGATACGACTCGCATGCGCGAGGCCAGCAAGCATCCGCTCGTGGTGCGCGTGACCGACAACGACTTTCAATGCGAAGTGCTTTCGAAGCTGGCGAGCCTGGAAGCCAAGATGGAAATGCTCGTGGGCGGCGGGCAACCAGGCCGGATGAGCCTGATCGAGGATCGCGTCAACACGCTGGAACGAAATGACGTGCGCCGTGGAGTTTACGACCGATTAGTAAATGCTGCATTGACCACGGTGATCAGCATTCTGATTGCGCTGCATGACCGGTGGTGGAAGTAGCCAGTAAAGATGTTATTAGAACGCCAACTGAGCAGAGGCGTAAAGGGAGTCGCAATGCGTTCGAAATGCGCAGTAATCATTGTGGCACTAACATTAATTCCGGGTTGCGCAGTCCGCCAGACAACGTCATTCAAAAGTTCCGGGCCCAACACGATAGTAAGGCCAGATTGTTTAACTGCGCCCGTCGTGTTGCAAGATTGCGATTTATCGAAGGAACCACCCCAGTGCAAATCGGTGACTGTCAGATATCGCGCGAACTGCGCAGAGATACAGGTGAAGAATCCCAACCCAGCGCCGAAGTGAAGTTATCTCAACACCTGCGAACGCAAGCCGTCCAGCAAGCGATCCACTTCTTCTTCGGTGTTGTAGTGAACCAGCCCGATCCTCAGGAACCCACCAGTTTGTTCCACGCCCAGGCGTTCGGTCAAATTGATGGCGTAGTAGTTGCCATCCCAGGTGAAGATGCCCCGGTCACCGAGTTTGGTGGCGAGTTCGAGTGGAGTGTGGCCGTCGATGCGTACGGCGAAGGTCGGGCAGCGCGATTCGAGCCTGGCCGTGTCGTTGATTCCATACAGCCGCAGTCCGGGAATTTCTCTCAGGCCACGAAGCATGCCCTGCGTCAGCTTGCGTTCGTGGGTTTGAATCGCGCTGTAAGCCGCCGTCAGCGCTTGCCGCCGATCGGAGCACTCGGCCGCACTTCTACCCAAATCCGCGATATATTCGACGCAGGCTGTAACTCCCGCGATGCATTCGTGGTTGAGCGTGCCCCATTCCCATCGCTGCGGAACTGAATTGGTGTTGGCGCGAAGTTTGTAGGGCTGCAGGCGCGTCAGATGTTCGCGCTTGCCGTAGATCACACCCATGTGCGGCCCAAAGAATTTGTAGGTCGAGCAGGCAAGAAAGTCGCAATCCAACTCGCGAACATCAATCGGCCCATGGGGCGCATAATGCACGGCATCGATGTAGGCCATCGCGCCAGCGTCATGGGCGAGACGGATGATCGTCTTGACGTCGTTGATTGTGCCCACCGCATTCGACGCATACCCGACCGCGACCAGCTTGGTTCGCGGCGTAATTTTGCGCGCCAAGTCGTCCAGGTTTAGCGTGCAGTCGTGTTCGTGAATGTCGGCGAGCTGGATCTTCACCCCGCGTTCCTCAAGCACCCGCCACGGTGAGACGTTAGCATCATGGTCGAGATGAGTGAGCAGAATCTCGTCTCCGGCTTTCAGCTCTCGACCGATGGCCCGGCTGATGGCGAAGGTCAGCGTCGTCATGTTCGGGCCGAAAACAATTTCGTCAGCATCGCAGCCGAGAAAATCTGCCATCGCCGAACGCGCGCCGGCGATCACCTGGTCTGTTTCCCGGCTTGTCGCGTAGGCGCCGCAGGTGTTCGCGTTGTGCGTACTGAGGTAATCCGAAATTGCGTCGATGACGCGTTGCGGAACCTGAGTCCCACCCGGGCCATCGAGAAATGCCGCAGGGTGTCCGTTCACTTGGTGGGATAAAGAGGGAAATTGCGAGCGCACCCAGGCCAGGTCGAGCGGCTTAATTGCCTGCGCCGGATGCACAGTATCGAGGATTGAATTCTTCATTTGAAATTGAGACACAAAACGCGGCAAGTTCTTTGCGCTCGCCGCGTCTTCCCTTAGATTCGCTTTCTAAGCAGTGGCTCGCAACTGGCGGCCACCTTACCCCATCGTATTCACGCGCTCGGGTTGGATCTTGAATATGACCCGGGTTTCGCTCGCCTGGCGGTAGGGATATTTGTCCGCCCCCAAATATTTCTTTGCCATTTTGTCGATGTGGGCGTCGGCGCCTTCTTCGGTAATTTCGGCAACGCGTCCACGAATCTCAAGATAACGATAAGGATTTTCCGGATCAATAATAGCCAGCGCAACGCGCGGGTCGCGCCGCATATTTTTGTCTTTCTGGCGTCCACGGGCGGTGTTCACAAGCACGAGGTCGCCCTCCAGATCGACCCACACGGGAGTGACCTGCGGGCTGCCATCGGGCATGAGCGTCGCCAGGCTGGCAAACGCGCGCTTCGTAAAAAGATCGCGATACTTATCTGGAATAGATTGCGACATCAGTTTCTCCTTGCTAGAACTGCACGAGCAGCATTATAGACGGTGCGATGTATGCGAGAGCGGCGGAAGCTTCCCCGCTCGCTACTTCACAGAATTAACCGCGGCTTCCACCACGCTATCAATGACGTCGGTAACGCGCTTAGGTTGAATGCTCAGATTATTGGAAACGATGGAGAACACAATCTGCTGGCCTTTGGGCGTCACGGCGTATCCGGCAAGGCTTTTGACACCGCCCAGCGCGCCGGTTTTGCCATAGATGTGCGCAGCCGGATTCAGATCTTTGAAGCGGTCGGCGAGAGAACCGTCCGCTCCAGCGACGGGGAGCGAGTCGCGGAATTCGGTCGCCCATTTTTGCGTTGCGGCATATTGCAGCAGTTGGACAATCGCATGCGGCGTTACCAGGTTTTGCCGCGACAATCCCGACCCATCATAAAAGTCGTACTCATCGCTTGAAATTCCGGCATTGTTCAAAAAGCCGCGCAGCACTTCGAGTCCCGCCTGAACTGTGCCACCAGTTCCTTTTTCGCGCCCCAGCAAGCGCAACAGGATTTCCGCGTGCAGGTTCTGGCTGACTTTATTAATGACTGAAATATCCTGCGAAAGCGGCGCCGATTGATACTCCGCGAGTACGAGTGGCCCGGCGGGCGAGGTAAGCGCGTTATCGCCGCCGCCCCGGCTCGAGGCTATTACGGTACTTGTGAAGGTTGATAAATTGGCCAGCTCGGTGTGGCGGGTTCTCTGCTTCCCGTAAACTTCAATGCCGCGCACTTCGAGCAGGTGACGGAACAGATTTGCGGCAAACTCCGCAGGATCCTCGATCGCCAGGCCTTCATTCGCTCCGGTGTCATCGACGGGAATCGTTCCCCATAGCGTCAACTCGGTCGAGCCCGGTTCGCGATTAATAAAAAGTCTGCGAGCTCCTCCCGCGGGCGTGGTCATGAGGCGATTGTCGATGGTGTAGTAATCGGCAAACGGCGTCACACTGACAAACGCCTTGTCGCCGGGATGTGCGCCCGGCAGAATGTTCACGAAAACAACGTTGTCGTTAATAGTCAGCGCCGATACCGGGGCGCCGTCAGCCCACACCAGATCGTCCTGGCTCCAGCCGTCGCCGTAACGCTCAAATGCAAAATAGGAGTCGTCGGCGACCAAATCACCATCGACGTATTTCACGCCCTTTTTCGCAAGCTCGTCGGCCAGTTGTTCCAGGACCCTGGTTGGATCGGCGTCACGTTGCGTGTGCGTGGTATACGGAAGTTCGCGGCCGGAGAGAGTAGGGTCGCCGCGGCCGATCAGGATCACGTCGCCGGTGAGCCGACCGTATTTATCCAATGAGCCGTTGGTCTCAACCGTGGTGCGGAATTTGTAGTCGGGGCCAATCAGGGCCAGCGCAGCGGCGGTGGTGAACAGCTTCGTATTCGAAGCGGGCGTGAAAAGTTTAGTGGAATTTAGCGAGTAGAGAACTTTGCCGGTTGTGGCCGATGCAATTTCAATTCCCCAGAAGCCGCGCGCGAGGTCGGGCTGCGCAAGAATGGTTTCAACCTGCTTCTTAAGGGAGATGCGGGGCTTGCGCGACGCGGCGGCCGCGTCCTGCGCAAGAAAAATGCACGACAGCGTGGCGCAAATGACGAACGCGAGCAGTTGACGATATCGCATCTACACTGCTGATTTTAGCACTGGCGGCAAGGGCGGATTCGTTAGAGCACGTGCGGGCGGTGACGCCCGCAGCCCCACTTTGCTGGAGCAATGAGAGAATTGAACGGTGCGTCCCGTCTTTACATGGAACCTAGGTAGCCGTTCGCTTGAACTTGGCAAGCGAACGCTGGTTATGGGAGTTGTTAATGTCACTCCGGACTCGTTTTCGGATGGAGGAGAGCACCTGACGCCCGACGCAGCCGTGGCCCACGCCCTCAAGTTGCTCGACGAGGGCGCCGACATCGTCGACATCGGCGGCGAATCCACGCGGCCGGGAGCGCGAGTTGGAGCCGAAAATCCTGCCGTTTCGGCGCAGGAAGAATTACAGCGCGTGCTGCCGGTAATTGCGGGGGTCAAGAAGGCACGATCGTCCGCGATTATCTCCATCGATACTTACAAGGCAGCCGTTGCGCGCACCGCGGTCGAAGCCGAAGCGGAGATCGTGAACGACGTTTCCGGATTGCAATGGGATTCGGCGATGAAAACCACACTCGCGGGTCTGAGCTGCGGAGTCGTGCTGATGCACACCCGTGGCCGTCCCGATGAATGGCGCTCGCTGCCGACCGTCCCGGACATCGTCACGCTGACCAAGCGCGAACTTCGGCAGCGATCAGATGCGGCGGTAGCGGCCGGGATTAAACGCGACCGCATTGTGATTGATCCCGGTTTCGGCTTCGGTAAAAGACTCGAAGAGAATTACCCTTTGCTGCGGCGGCTGGACGAATTCCAGGAACTGCGTTTTCCGTTGCTGGCGGGAGTTTCGCGCAAATCTTTCATTGGGCGCGCTCTGGCGCGAAACGGACACGATGTTGCCGCTGCCGACCGCGGGTTTGGAACTTTAGGCGGCGAGACGGTGCTCGCGATGAAGGGCGCTCACATAATTCGGACCCATGACGTCCGGGCTTGCGTCGAAGCGCTGAAATTAGCCGATTTGGCGGCGAATTGATCCTATGTTTCGCTCTTGGTTTTCCCCAAGTCCAAACGATTTGTCATTCCGAGGACCTTCCGGTTCGAGGAATCTGCCGTTCCGATGCTGAAATGGTGCTCCTCAGCGGCTAAAGCCGTCGATGGGGTTGAGCCTTTGCGGCACGACTGAAGTTGTGCCCTTCCCGTCCTTGCGTGCCCAACTCAAAACATTCGGGCTGAATCCATCAGAATTGTAACCGGGCCGTCGTTCACCAGTTCGACTTGCATCACTGCCTGAAAGCGACCGGTTTCGCAGGCTAAGCCGGACTCGCGAATTTTCGCGACGAAATATTCATATAGCTCGCGCGCTAATTTGGGGGGAGCGGCTTCATCGAACGACGGACGCTTTCCCTTGCGTACATCACCGTAAAGCGTAAATTGTGAAACCGCAAGAACCGCGCCGTGCGTCTGCACCAAAGACAAGTTCATCTTTCCTTTTTCATCTTCGAAGATGCGCAAGCCCGCGATCTTTGCGGCAAGATACTCCGCGTCCGCCTGTGTGTCAGTTTTTGCGACGCCCAACAACAGCAGCAGTCCACGCCCAATCTTGCCCACGACTTCTCCGTCCACGCTGACTTGAGCGCGGCTTACACGTTGGACGACGGCTCGC
>CAVPCD010000007.1:0-76702 GCA_963702345.1 uncultured Acidobacteriota bacterium
TTAACGAATTCGTTGAGCCCTGGAGCGCCCATGTCCGGAAGATAGATATAGCCGACTTTGCCGCCGGACGCTTCGTCCACCTTTTTGCGATTGGTAGTGATCATGTTCAGCTCGCGCAGGTTGTACTCGTCGTTGATCGGCTTGACCACGACGTTATGCGCGCCGTCCTCGGATGGCTTGGAGTTGACCGTGAGAGTGACCGCTTCATTGGCCGTGTTCACGAACAACTCATAGGGATCCTGAGGAGTACGCAGTTGCTGTCCGTTGACTGCGATGAGGTAGTCCCCTTCACTGACCTTGACGCCAGGCTCGGTCAGCGGGGAGCGCAGCTCGCCATTCCAGTTTTCTCCAGGATAGATTTTCTTGATTCGATATCGGCCGCTGGTCTGGTCGAGTTCATAATCCGCGCCGAGCAGGCCTACGTTTACGGGATGGAGATCGGGATAGTCGCCGCCGCCCACGTAAGTGTGCGAATTGGAAAGTTCCCCGATCATCTCGCCCAGGATATAGGTCAGCGAATAACGATCGGCGACGCTTGGCAGAAGCTGGGCATACTTGTCATGAATCTTTTGCCAGTCGACCCCGTTCATCTCAGCTTCGTAGAAATAATCGCGTTCCTGACGCCAGACCTCGTTGAAAATATTTTTCCATTCCTGCGGAGGATCAATTTCAGCGCGCATGCCATTCAGGCTGAGCGCACCGTCACCGACCTTTTTCGCCTCTCCAGCTGGCTTGGCGTCAATGATCCCGTAGGTGTGAGCGGCACGCGGGCCGCCGCCTTCGCCCTCATAAAGAAGTTTTGATCCGTCGAAAGAAAGCGCGAAGTGTTCAACGCCCTCGATCAGAGTTTTCTCCTTGCGTTCTTTCAGATCGTAAACGTGAACCGCAGTGCCCTCGCCCGGGAGCGGACCGTCGAGTCCCTGGGCGGCGACGGTGGAGTAATACAGGAAGCCCTTGCCGGTGGCGAAGGTCCGGATCACTGCAGGATCGGTGGGCAGCGCGATGACGCGATTTTGGATGCCATCGAGATCGATCTTCACCTCGACGGGCTTTTCTTTCTTTTCTTTATCTTTATCTTTGTCCTTGTCTTTATCTTCGTCGGTGGAATCTCTCGCTTGATCTTTCTTCGAGGCCTTCTTACCTTTCGGGTCGGTCGCGGCGTCCTGCTCCATGGCCATCGGCGCAGGCTCGGTTTTCTTCACTTCGGTTTCGTCGCTCTGCACGCCTAGCGGCGATGCTTCGTCTTTGCGAAGGGTGACGAGATAGACGCGAGTCGTCTTGGGATTTGCGAATTCGAAATCTACATTGCCGAGAACTTCGTTGAAGTCGCGATCCGAAAGGAAGTAGAGGTACTTCCCTTCCGGATCGAACATGGCGCTGTAGCTGTTGTTCATTGGCGACGTGATCGCGGTCGCCTTAGAATCCGCCAGCGAATAGAGATACACAACCGCGTTGTTGTTATCGCTCTGCTTGTCATAAGTCAGCCATTTGCTGTCCGGGGACCAATTGTAGTTGGTGATCTCGGCGTAATCGTCGTGATCGACTTTGATCGGCTTCTTGTCGGCAATGTCGATCCACCACAGATTTACATCTTTGTCGGCCCAGGCGATCTTTTTGCTGTCAGGAGACCAGGCGGGAGGAAATTTGAATCCCTTGTACCCGCTGGTGATCTGCTGCTCTTTGCCGAGGCCATCCTGCGGCGCAATGTAAATTTCATCTTCGCCGGTGCGATCGGAGACGTATGCGATCCAGCGGCCGTCAGGCGACCAGGCTACTTTTTGCTCGCGAATTCCTGGCGTCCTGGTAACGTTGCGAACGCTTCCCTCTTTTGCTGGAACGGTGAAAACGTCGCCGCGCGCGGCAAATACTGCGCGTTTGCCGTCAGGGGCGATGTCGAAGTCGGTAACGAGCCGACCGACGTTGTCCCAGTGCTTCATGGCCGCGGTGTGGTCGGCGGGCAACTCGATGGTGAGTTTCTTCGGCTGCTTAGATTGAAAATCGTAAGTGTAAAGATAACCGGCGTTTTCGAAGACGATCGCATCGGGGCCAAGGCTTGGCCACATCACATCCCACTCGTCGTAATGGGTGAGCTGTTCGACCTGCTTTGAGCTGACGTCGTAGCTATAAAGATTGAAGTGATGTTCAGATCCCCGGTCGGAGGTGAAGTAGATCGTATTGCCATGCCACATCGGAAAAGTGTCAGTCCAATCGGTGTGCGGAACGTCTTCGCTGGTGTTGTTCTTGACGTCGTAAATCGTGATCGACTGTGCCAGGCCGCCGGTATAGCGCTTCCAGGTGCGGAAGTTGCGAAAGATCATGTTGTAAGCGATCTTCGATCCGTCCGGCGAATAGGAGAGCAAGCCGCCCTGGTCCATGGGAAGCGGTTGCGGCAAACCGCCATCAATGCTGACCGTAAACGGGCGCTTGGTCCAGCCGTTCGAAGCATCACGTCGCGAGATGAAAACGATGCGCTTGCTGTCGGGCGTCCAGGTGACGACCTCGTCGTGAATGCCCATCCGATCATTTAGCTGATGGGCGCCCCCTTGATAAAAGGTAAGCTGTTTGGGCTGGCCACCGTCCGCAGGCATTACATACACATTGAAGTTGCCATCGTATTGGCCGGTGAAGGCGATCCATTTGCCATCGGGAGAGAATTTCGGGAACAACTCACGGCCCTGCGAAGACGTAATGCGCCGCGCCGGACCACCGGAAGTTGAAGCCAGCCACAGGTCGCCGCCGTAGAAAAAGACCACCTTGTCTTTGTAAATGTCGGGAAAGCGCATCAGGCGGCCTTCCTGCACATCCTGAGCGAAGGCAAGCCTCGAGCATGCAAGCCCGGCAAGCAATAAGAAAAGAACAAGGGACTTCCTGTTATTGGCGATCATGCGCACTCCTTCGTGCAAGTTGTAGTGGTACCGCTTCCTGGGATTTCATCCGGCTAGCAGTAGGCAAACGTGGGATTGTAGCAGTTTTGAACGATCGAATGTCACCTTGATTGCGACAATCACGCCCGGCACAGACACTACTCCCGGTGATTGGACGCAAGGTTTACAAATTGGTGAGCAGCCAGACACTATAATTCCACTTCACATTTGCGTGGGCGGAGGAGCAACTTGAAAGACGACGATAATTTGACGATCCCTGCGAGTGGCATTTCGCGCAGAGCATTGTTGCGAACCGCGGCAATTGGCGCCGGAACAGCCGCGATTGTGCCTGCATTGGCGGCAGGCCGCACGGTTGGTACGTCAGAGCCCTCGGCTCCGCCAGTTAACGCTTTCGAATTTGATGAGTCCACGATTGCTGATCTCCAGCGCCGCATGACTAGCGGAGAGATTTCCGCGCACTCGCTGACGCATGCTTACCTGGAGCGGATTCAGGAAATAGATGGCCGTTCCACGAAAAGCGGTCCGGGGTTGAATGCGGTCATCGAGATCAACCCAGACGCGCTCGCCATCGCTGCCGATCTCGACAAAGAGCGCACGGCCAAAGGCCCACGCGGACCAATGCACGGAATTCCGGTGTTCATCAAAGACAACATCGACACCGCGGACCGAATGCAGACCACGGCCGGTTCGCTGGCATTGGTCGGTTCGAAGCCGCCACAGGATTCCGGCGTTGCCAGGAAATTACGCGAGGCCGGCGCAGTCATTCTTGGGAAAACTAATTTGAGCGAATGGGCAAATATTCGTTCGAGTCATTCCACCAGCGGATGGAGCGGGCGCGGCGGCCAGACCCACAATCCATACGCGCTCGATCGCAATCCATGCGGATCAAGCTCAGGAACGGGAGCAGGAGTATCGGCGAACTTGTGCACGGTCGGGGTGGGAACCGAAACTGACGGCTCGATTGTTTGCCCATCATCAGCCAATGGAATTGTGGGAATTAAACCGACGCTGGGATTAATCAGCCGTGCAGGGATCATTCCGATTTCGCATAGCCAGGATACGTCAGGGCCGATGGCACGCACGGTGCGGGATGCGGCGATATTTTTGGGCGCGCTGGCGGGCAGTGATCCGCGAGATCCGGCTACGGCTGACGCAAACGTGAAAATGCAGAAAGACTACACACGGTTTCTGGACCCCAATGGATTGAAGGGAGCGCGGATCGGGGTGGCGCGAAAGTATTTCGGGTTCAGCGACTCGGTCGATGCCCTGATGAATCACCTGATCGATGAAATGAAATCTGCGGGGGCGGTGATGGTTGATCCCGCAGATTTGGAATCATTCGGGAAGTTCGATGACACGGAATTGCTGGTGCTGATGTATGAGTTGAAGGCCGATCTGAATGCTTATCTCGCATCGCGCCCCGATGCGCGCGTGCGCACGCTCGCCGACGTCATCGCTTTCAATGAGCAAAACAAAGACAAAGAAATGCCTTACTTTGGGCAGGATTTGTTTTTGAAAGCGCAGGAAAAAGGCCCACTGACCGATAAAGAGTACGCGTCTGCGCTGGCGGCGAATCACAAGCTATCTCGCGAGGACGGAATCGATGGCGTGATGGATAAGTTTCACCTCGATGCAATCGTCGCACCGACCGGAGGGCCGGCGTGGCTCACAGATCTGGTGGATGGCGATCACTCCGGCGGGGGCAGTTCGAACGCGGCGGCAGTCGCGGGATACCCGAATATTAATGTTCCGGCGGGATTTATTTTCGGGTTGCCGGTGGGGATTTCGTTCTTTGGACGGGCGTGGAGTGAGCCGGCATTGCTAAAGATTGCGTACGGATTTGAACAGCTGGTGAAAGCACGACAGAAGCCGGAGTTTCTGGAGAGAGTCAAAACTTAAGATCGTTCAAGATGACGGATCAAAAAACGGCCCAGTGTTGAATCACGATCACGACGTTGAGCGAGCTCGACCAGAAGGCGAGAGCAGCTGTCTTCACGCGAGTAGCCAGTCATTGCTATTTACTCGTATCTCAAGGCTTCGATGGGATCAAGGTTGGCGGCTCGAAATGCTGGGAGCATTCCGCTGACCACGCCGACTAACGCCAGAATAATGGTCGAGATCACCAACACCTGTGGGGCTACGATGAGGCGAATGTCACCCGCCTCGGCGTGTTTAGCGAGCGCGCTGTAAAGAGTGAGGCGGCCGACTGAAAGCGAAACGATATACGAAAGCAAAATCCCGAACAGGCCGCCGACGGCGGTGATGACCATAGCTTCGGCAAGAAACTGAAACAGAATGTCTCGTCGGCGCGCGCCCAGCGCCTTCTCGACCCCAATTTCGCGAGTGCGTTGAGTTACCGACACGAGCATCATGTTCATCAGGCCAACCCCGCCGATGCCGAGCGTGATGGTGCCGATGAACGCAAGCAAGATTTTCAGCGCGATGGTGATGATATTAAATTGCTCAAGCTGTTTTTTCGCATCGAAAACGAAAATCGCGCGCTCGTCATTGGATTTAAACCCGTGTTGCGCGGCCAGGGCCTCGCGGATGCTCTTGGTCATTTTGTTGTGGTCAAGGCCCATCGAGTCCAGCCACATCCCGCTGAGGTAATGGTTGTCGCGTAACGCGTCCATGGAGTTGTAGGGCGCGTACACGATGCGATTGTCGTCGTCGTCAGCCTCCTGCATGCGCGCTTTGAGCACACCGACTACCTGGAAGGTCACGCCGTTCACGCGGATCGACTGGCCGACCGCGTCCATGCCCGAAAAAAGTTTTTCTTTCGCTTCTGAGCCAAGCACCACGTTGTAGGAGTGGCTGAGATTGTCGGCTTCGTCAAGCCAACGCCCTTCATCCATGCTCAACGCCCATATGTTGCCCAGAGGCGGATCCGCTCCGGTGACTCCGAAGGTGAAGGTGCGTGAACCGTTCTGCACCGTGGTTCCATCCATTTGGGCGACGCGGGAGAAATGCCGGGCGAGGGGCACGACGTTCTGGAGCACCTGCATGTCGTCATTAGTAAAGCGAATCGCTGTACCGGCTTTGTTGCCGCCAGCCTGCTGCGAAGTGCGACCGGGATAAATTCCGACCGCAGTGGCTCCGAAAGCGTCCCAAATACTTTCGATGGCGCGACCAAAGCCCTCACCGTAGGCCAGCAGGAGCACAACTGTCGCAATACCCCACGCCATGCCCAGCATGGTGAGCAAGGTCTTGCGCAGGTCGTGACGCATGGCGAAGTAAGCTTCTGTGAAAATATCGCGGCTCATAGACTCTTGTCTTCCCTGCCCTATTCCCTTCTCAGCGCTTCAACCGGCTCGAGCAAAGCTGCTTTGCGGGCCGGATAAAGGCCGGCGACGATGCCCGCAAACGCCAGCGAAACAATTGCCAGAAACGCGGTCTGAGGCACCAATCGTGGAGTATCGAACCCTTGCGGCTGCGGCAGCATGCCGAGCAAGGCCATGAACCCAGCCGCGCAAGCCATACCGATTCCACCGCTCATCAAAGTCAGGAACGCGCCCTCGGCAAAAAATTGAAACATGATGCTGCGGTTGGTTGCGCCCAGAGCCTTGCGCAGTCCAATTTCCCGGGTGCGATCAGCGACCGCGACCAGCATGATGTTGATGATCCCAATTGCGCCGAGGCCGAGAGTAACCAGCCCCACGCTGCCAAGGAACAGATTCATGGCGTCAAAAATCTTGCCGATGGCGTCGACGGTGCGGACCGTGTCCCATTCGTCGTACGCGTCCAGGTTTTTGTAATCAAAGCCGTGATTTCTGGCGATGACTTTGTGGACTTCTTCTTTGGCGACTTCGTGCAGATCGCGAGTCTTGGGCTGATAGTTGAAGAAAGAAACTGCGTCATCAACTTCGCCTACGTTCAGCGGCGGAAAGTTCTCGCGCATAACTGAAAACGGAATGAATATCTGCAAGTTGCGGGTATTGTTGTCGCCGTGACCGACGCGCTTGAGGGTCCCAATCACCTGAAAGCGAATGCCATTGAGCAGAATCGTCGAGCCGACGGCAGGCCAGCCGGGGAAAAGAACACGGCGGGTTTCGTCGCCGATTACAACCACGGCGCGCTTTTGCGCAATATCCAAATCATTCAACCAGCGGCCTTCATTGATTGGCAGATAGCGAATCTGGTTGAAATCAGCAGGAACACCGAGCAACTGGCCGCTACTCTGGAAATAATCGCTGAGCGCACGAACATCGTTACGGGAGATCACGGGCGCCACGAGTTTGACATCTGGGCACTCTGCGACGACATCTTTGTAGTCCCGATAAGTAAGGTAGTACTGGCGCAGGCTGGTAAAGCTCCCGTTCATTGCAGGAGCGCGTCCGCCCCAAATGAACAGGACGTTCTCGCCCAGTTCGTCAAATTGCTTCTTGTTGCCGGAGCGAAAACCCTCGCCCAGGCCAACCAGCAGCAGCAAAGATCCCACCCCCCAAGCGATCCCGAACATGGTGAGGAACGAACGTAGTTTGTGCGCCCATAGGGTGCTGAGGGTCTGACGGCAAATTTCTAAGATCTGACGCATCTGTGGAGGAAGTACCTGTTCTCATGATACCCGAGCGGCTGTTGGGCGGCTTCCGGACGTAATTTCGCAGACCAGTGCCGCTAGAGTTATGTACGCGGTAATCTTCGGCAAAGTTCCCCAATTCCGCATTGGCCCTGGGCCGCGACTCAGTTTCCTGCGCGAGCAGCTCTGGTCGATCAAGCTTCATACAGTATGTTCCCCATCCGATACAGCTATTGCGAAGCAACGGGGATGGCGGCCACCAATTCTAAGTTCACTGGAAGGCGACAGAAAACAGGAGAAACAGTCATGAGAAAAGCAATGCTGTTGAGTGCGGCAATTACGCTTTGCGCAGGTTTGGCCTTGGCGCAAGACACACCATCGAATAGCGCCGCCAGCCAGAACGACACAACGACGACTACCACGACAACGACTACTGACCAGAGCGCGTCCTCTAATACCATTCAGGGCTGCCTGATGGGGACGACTGGCAACTACATGCTGACCGATGCCACCGGCGTCGCTTACAAAGTGCAGGGTGACGAGTCGCAGCTCAGCTCCAACGTAAACAAAGAAGTCGAAGTCATGGGCGCGGTAGCCTCGACGGCATCGGCCTCCGCGAGCAACAACCCTGATGCAAGCGCTCCAAATGCATCGTCGCAAGGCGATGCCACCGGCGCATCTGGATCATCCACCGGCGCTACGGCAACTGCTACTGCTTCAAAAACCTTGAACGCAACTTCGGTGAAGATAGTTGCGGACAGCTGCAGCAACAGTAAGTAACGTTGTAATTGTAGTCATGAACATAAAGGGTAGGCGGTGACGCCTACCCTTCTTTCTTTTCGTCGCGAGGAGCCCGGGCGTTCCTCACTGAACAACGAGGGTGAACGTCGTTGTATGGGTAATCGCGGTGCTCCCCGAGCCGCTGGTGCCGGTGACCGTGATGGTGTAGCTGCCGGTGGGCGTACCGGGATCACTACCGCCTCCCCCGCCTCCTCCTCCACCAGAGCCGCCACCGCAACCAACTCCGAGGAGGAGAACAGCGACGACAGCTAAACTCAAAAGGGTGGGCCAGCGGCGGCGGCGAACGTCAACGAGAAGCAACGCGGCAAACGGTAGAGCGAAAGAGCACGCCCAGAATTCGCCCGGTAAAGGCTTCGAAACTGCAGCAACCGAATGAGGCGCTGTGGTATTGATTGTAAGATTTATATATCCCGGAGCCGTCATGGAGGAGGGACTGAACGCACACGTGCTTTCTTTGGGAAGTCCGGAGCAGGAAGTCGGAGAGAAGGCGACAGTGCCCGCAAAACTTGATTGTGCTAACACATAAATTTGCACAATACCCGGCACGCCGGGGACCGTACTGACCGAAGGTAGAGAAGGAATCAGCGAAAAATCGGTGCCGGTGACGGAAAGGTCTTCCAGTCCGCTGCCACTGGCTGCAGGGTAGTTGGAGTCGCCATTGAACTGAGCTGCAATACTCATATTCGCCGGGGGAACAAAAGTAAGCGACGCCTGGAGAACAACGTTTCCGTTCGAATCGCTCGTTGGAGAGTAAGTTACAGTTCCTTGAAGTGGTACCGATGAGCCGTAGTAGTAAAACGACACGCTACCGGTCGGAGGCGGCACATTCTTGAGTTGGGTGTCGACTGCTGCCGAAACCGTAACGCTTGTACCGGCGGCGATGGTCACTCCGGCCGAGGTCATAGAGATCCGGGGCATCGGATATTGCACTTTTACCGACGTCGCGGATGATGTCGCGCTGACATAATTCCCATCTCCGACGTATGACGCGGTGAGGCTGTAGGTTCCAGCGCTCGGAAATGCTGCCGTCGAACTATTGAAATAAGCAACCAGGGTTGTGAAAGGATTCGAAGCAGATGCGATAGTAGTCTGATACGAAACCGTCCCGCTTATGGGATTTCCGTTCGCCAGGAAAGTGACGGCTCCGCCCGGCGGCGCACCGTTGCTTTGGGCCTGAATGGTGACGTTGGTTGAAAAGGCTGCTCCTACAGTTCCGCCTCCCCCGCAGCACAAGACTGGAGTAGTAATGGTGGTTGGCGCGGGCGTGATGGTGTACGTTGCGGTTCCTGAGCTGGGATTAAAACTGTTATCTCCCGGATAAGTTGCCTTCACGATCTGACTTCCGCCGGGGAACTGAATCGGTTGATCTTCGGCGTAGCCCAGACTATTGAGCGTAAACGTGCCGCCGTCGAGAGGATTGCCGTTGTCGGTAAGGGTTAACTTTCCAGTCGGACAGCCGGCGTCGGTGGCCCAATTTGGACTGCAGGCGACCAAGGCGCTGTTGAGGACATTCATCCGCAATATGTAAGGCGAGCCGTACACTGCACCAGAAGCATTGTTGCTCAACAGATTTCCGTTCCAACCAAATGTGATCAGCTGAATCTGTGTGCTGCTGTTTTCCTTTCCGACAGTCACGCTGATGGGAGTTGAGTCGCTGCCGCCGAAGGTCGGGTCTCCTGCGTAGTGGGCCGTGACCGTGTAAGTGCCGCCGGGAAGCAAACTGGTGTTCCCGGAAATTGCACCATTGCTAAGCGTGAATCCGTCTACGCCTACGCCTGTGCTGGTAAGAAGCGAAACCTTGCCGGTCGGAGTTCCACTTCCACTACTCGGTACAACGCTTCCGGTGACCGTGACCGCCTGACCATGCGTAACGCCCGATGTCGGACTAAGGCCCAGCGTAGTAAGCGACGGCCGGAATGTAACGCTGCTCCACTTCCCGATCAGGTTGGCAACATTAAGCGATCCCAACCCTGTCGCGACATCGTAGCCAGTACCCGTGCCATAGCCAGTGAGAATCCCATAGGCGTGACCCGCAGTTGCGACATGACAGTTGGTTGTACCGGCTACGCAGGGCATAGCGATCGTGCCCGAAGTGATGTCATTAAAAACGCAACCAGCGCCCGAACCGGTAGAGGAGTTGCAGGCCGATGCCGTTTGCTGGGAGGCTAACTTATAAAGCACGTAATTGGCATTACCCTGTCCTTCGGTTGTATTGGTCTGCTGGTTGATAAGCGCCATGATGCCGGCAAAGATGGGCGCGCCAAATGATGTGCCGCCCGCCGCTCCGTATGCCGAGGTGGCGCAATTTGAGGACGAGGAATCAGACTGACAGTAAATGTAAAAATTGCCCATGACTCCGTTACTGGCAAATAAAGAGACGTCAGGAAGGTCGCGCTTTCCGTCTGCCGGTACACCCGGCGCGACCTGCCAGGATGGCTTGGGGTAGCCTCCGGAACAGGACCCGCTGGTCTGCGAATTTGTGGTGCAATTACTTACGCCACCGCTACCGCCCACTGATTCTAATAGCCCAAACTGCTGCAGTTGAGCATTGTTGCAATTGTTCTCGGCATTAGTACCCCATCCGAGCTCCCCCAGCAGAATGCTGTTCGTACAGGATAAGTTCCACGTGGTTTCCGGAATATAACCTTTGGCCGACTCCTGGGTGGCCGTCGCGTTATTCACATTCCAAAACTGCTGCGGATTGAGCAAATCATTGAAGTCGGTACCGCCGATCGATACGTTGTACGGAGTGGAGGCGAACCCGCTGACATTCAGCCCATATTGCGCGGGCGCGTAAGTGCAGCCGTTCGCACCGGTGTCACCGGATGCCAGAATGACAGTAATTCCCTGCGCGGCAGCCTGCGCCCACAAAGTGCTGTAGAACTGATTGCCACTCGTTCCCAAAGCCAGTTCGCAGGCGCCGTAGCTTTCGCTCATTACCGGGGCCAGGTTATGGTCGATGATATAGAGCGCCGAGAGATCGACACCGGCGGTGGTTTCGGTCGATTCAGACACCACAAAATCTATATTGGCATTCGGGGCGATGGCTCCCGACCATTCGACGTCGATGTCGGCTTCGCTTTCGTCTGATTGCGGTCCTGGATTGGGCCCGTTGTAAATAATCGTCGGATCTTTAGCTGGCAGACCAAAAAGATTACGGAATTCTCGAACGTCTTGAACATTAATATCAGTCTCACCCACAATCGCAATCGTCTGTCCGGTGCCATCCACCCCCGAGTTCCAAAGGGGCTGCACGTTGTAGATAGTGCCGAAGTCTGCCGGACCTACCGCGTAACAATTGTTGTCCTGATCGCACCCCCATCCGGGAAGTGTGAATTCGGGGTTGATGTTTGTAAGTCGACGGGTTCTAGGATTGTAGGTACCAAGAATCTTACTCAGCGGTTCGCGTGGAAAATTATTCAGCGATTGCACGCCGGCCACGATCGGCACCAGCGCGGTGGGGATTTGCGGGTCGCTGGCATTGGCCCAGTGCTCCTCACCATTCACAGCGTATTTGTGGATGGAGGTGTGAAACGCTTCTTCAACCTGCGCTTCGGTGCCGGAGAATTCGATGAGTGTGCGGCCTTGAGAGACGCGATTGAGCGCAAAACCGTGGGTTTGGAGCCATCCGGTGACAACTTGCAGGTCCTGATCGGCCGGGCCGAATTGGGCGCCGAATTCATCTGGCGTAAGCCACTTGTGGTAGTGCGGCGAGGCTTTGTCCTGCTGGTCGTCCAGCAGGGTGTGGAGTGCGTGCTCCTGCTCGGGGCTGCGCTTCAGCACCAGCAACATGCGATTCATTGAAAAATCTGGAGGTGCGGAGCCGACATCGAACTGGGCCTGGGCAAGCGGGTGAGTATTCCCTTTTAAGGTCGTCAGCTGCGATTCGACTAGTGGCTGGGTGATCAGGGGCGGATGCGAAATTTGTTGCCCTAAGCTGACTACAGAAAAAAGACAGAAAACTGGAAGGTACGAAAAAACTGGGAGACGGGTGCCCATCCTAAGACTCCTGTGCCGAACCGAACGTTTATGCGAGCACAGAATTGGCGGCGGGGAAGGGCCAGCAACTCTGGATTCCCGAAATAATGCCCTGTCCGCGGTGCAGCGTCAAGGTAAATCACATTGAATTTAACGATTTCGCGTCTGTGTAGGGGGGAATCATCGGGGAGTCAGGGCGTAGCCTGATGCGCTCTCCTGCTGGAGCTGCCGGACGGGAGATTCAGGCGGCGCTTTCTGGTTGCGACGCTCCACCAAGAGGTAGATCAGTGCAAAAATCATGATCGCGAGCGCCAGAATGACCGTGCGCGGACCCCTTCGTTTTTGGGGAGGAACGAACATACAGGTTCGATGCCGAAGTGCGGGATCGCGCAACTGTGGTTTTCGCTCTGAATAGCTACTTTTGGCGCAACACTTTATGGCGGATATCCGGCCAGAACTCCTTGGCGATGTTATTCAAGGCCGCGGATTCCATCTGCGTACCCCAATTGCGAAGCGTCTGGCTGAACCCTTGCTCCTGAGGCGGATAGTAGGCGTTCGACAAGCCGGCCTCCAGTCCATTTCCGCCGACTTCCGACCAATTGAAGCTGGTGCCGCCAGAATCAGTCTTGGTAAGAAATGTGCGGGAGAGCGCGTATTCCGTGCGTCGCAGAAACCCTCCCTGGCCCATGGTGTAATAACGGGGATCTTCGTGAGTGAGCGCGGGAATGATCGCCTCGGTGAAGTAAGTGCCTGAAACGCCGTCTGCGAAACCACGCCAGTAATAGCGGCCGTAACCGGCTGCACCCTGACCAAGCTCCGGGTCCGAATTCAGCCCCCAGCTTTGAAAAGCTAGGATTCCGGTCCAGACGAAAGCTGAATAATCGAAACTGTCGTCTTCGGCAAGCTTGAATTTCTCGCGTGTAGTGAGCGGAGGCAGCTGGGCGCCCGCGCTGACCGCACCAAAATTGGGCACCACCCACATCATGCGCTTGGTCTGGCGCTCCTGAGATTGAGTCGAATCATCGGGGGGCGTAGCCGACTTCTCCTGCGAACCAGCATCTGACGCGTCAGTTTTCTCCGGCTGGTTATCTTTAGAATTGTTTTGCGCTCGAAGGGAATTTTGCGTCTGCGTGTTGATTTGAGGCGCGGGCGCTTCGGGCAACGTTTGCGCATGCAGGCCACCGGTCAAAAGAAGAACCGTCGCCAGGGCTGCCGTCCTCAGCAGACGTTTGCGGCAGGAATAACCTGAATCATCCAAGGGTTCGAAGAGCACGACTCTTTGGTGCCGGAAACACGCTCTGGTTTGCTCAGGTTAGTCAGTTTCGGACATCCGTCGAGGGACTGCGCCGTCGGTCTACGACGTGAGATAATCGGGCGATTGCGGCACGGCCCCTTAGCTCAACAGGATAGAGCTCAGGTTTCCTAAACCTGCGGTTCCGGTTCGAGTCCGGAAGGGGCCTCCATCCTTACCCATTAGCTTTGGTCGGGGGCTTTGTGGCCATCACGATCGAGGCCCTTGGACTCGCCCTTGAGCCTGCGTTCTTTTTCTTCCAGCAGTTGATTGATCTGTTTAATCAAATCCATCAGCTTGTCTGGATCTTGCTCGACAGCCGCTTGTTCGCAAAGGTGCATCCAGATTTCTTTCTTCTCGCCTTTCAAGAAAACCCTCCCTGGATACCAGGTTTCTTAATATCAGGTACTCACACCTGCAGGTCTGTTTGATATCGAACAAAGACGGGCACAGACGAGATTCACAGGCCGAGTGGGATGTAGCGAAGGCCCAGGACAGGGCGCGGACGCCCGTCCCCACCATATAGCCATCGCTCGCGGGATTATCGCACGACAATACTGACCAGTTTGCCGGTGAAGATTACTTTGACGATTTGCTTTCCGGCAACGTAGCTTTGGATTTTTTCGTCGGCCAAAGCTTTTTGTTTTATTTCTTCTTCGCTGGTGCCGGGCGCGACCACAATCTTGCTGCGGAGCTTTCCGTTGACTTGAACGGGAATTTCGAGCTCGTCTTCCTTGGCAAGTTCGGGATCATATTTCGGCCAGGGCGCCTTCAGTAAATTACTTTTTTCGCCCAGCATCTCCCAGAGTTCGTGGGCGAGGTAGGGAGCGAATGGAGCTAGCAATAAAACTAAATTTCGCTGAACGTCGGCGAGAAGCGACAGCGGAATTTCATCTGCTTTGACAAGTTCGCACGTCATCGGGTGCGTCGGGATAGTGCCCAGCGCCCTTCGATTTCCTTCGTTTAAGAGTTCCATGATCGCGGCGATACAAGTATTGAAGTGCCAACGGCCCAGAAAATCATCTGTCACACGTTTGATGGTCTGGTGAAGCTTGCGCTGGAGTTGACGTGCAGAGTAGGACAAGGACGACGGCATCGCCGTTCGCCACTCCGGGTCTTGCGGTCGCGCATTCACTTCAACAAATCTGTACACACGACCGAGGAAGCGCTGGATACCCTCGATGCCCGTCTCCTGCCAATCCAAATCGCGGTCGGGAGGCGCGGCGAAGAGGCTGTACATGCGGGCGGCATCAGCGCCAAAGCGGGCGACCATTTCGTCGGGCGACACCACATTGCCGAGGCTCTTCGACATCTTCGCGCCGTCTTTGATCACCATGCCCTGGGTGAACAGTCGCTCGACCGGCTCGTCGTTTTTAATGAGGCCAATGTCGCGCATGAACTTGGTCCAGAAGCGCGAGTAAATCAAATGAAGAATGGCGTGCTCGACTCCCCCAATGTATTGATCGATTCCCTTTTCGCCGAACCAGTAGCCGGCGATCTTCGAATCGAATGGAGCGCGATCGTTGTGCGCGTCGGTATAGCGATAGAAATACCAGGATGAATCGACGAAGGTGTCCATGGTATCGGTTTCGCGGCGCGCGGGGCCACCGCATTTGGGACACTTCGTGTTCATGAATTCCGGCACGCTTTGCAACGGCGATCCGCCGGCCAATGTGATCTCGACGTTTTCCGGCAAGATGATCGGCAAATCTTTTTCGGGGACAGGGACGACTCCGTCTTTCTCGCAATAAACCATGGGGATCGGCGTTCCCCAATAACGCTGGCGAGAGATTCCCCAGTCTTTTAAGCGAAACGTAACTGTGGGTTTGCCGAAGGCTTTTTGTTCCGCGAAGGCGGACATCTTCTTGATCGCTTCGTCGCAAGTCAGGCCGGTGAATTCTCCGGAGTTGATCAGCTTGCCGTCGAGCGTGGTAAAAGGCAGCTCCTCCGGTTGTGTGGGGCGGACACTCTTGTCCGCCGCTTCTTTCGCGGGCGAGGGCGCCCGCGCCACACTGGGCTCTATTACCTGCCGAATCTCGATGCCGTATTTTTTCGCAAATTCGTAGTCGCGCTCATCATGCGCGGGAACACTCATGATGGCGCCGGTGCCGTAATCCATCAGAATGTAGTTCGCCACCCAGACCGGAACCTTCTCGCCATTGAACGGATTCACCGCAAAGTGGCCGGTGTTCACGCCATGCTTTTCGATGTTGCCGATGTCGCCGGTTTCTCGGGCTTTGGCTTGTTCTGCGATGAGCTGATCAACTTTTTTACGCAGCTCAGGATCAGCCGCCGCTAATTTTTCTGTGATGGAATGTTGCGGCGCGAGTTGCACCGAAGTCGCGCCGAAGATTGTGTCCACGCGAGTGGTGAAGACAGAGATCTTCTCACCGCCTGCAGAATCCAGCCGAAAATCCACCTGCGCGCCTTCGCTGCGCCCGATCCAGTTGCGCTGCATGGTGCGCACTTTTTCCGGCCACCCGGGCAGGCGGTCAAGGTCACGCAACAGTTCGTCGGCATATTTCGTTGTTCGTAGGAACCACTGTTCAAGTTCGCGCTGTTCGACGAGGGTGTCTTCGTGGCGCCAGCAGCATCCGCCAACCACTTGCTCGTTCGCAAGAACGGTAGCGCACTTGGGGCACCAGTTCACCCGGCTCTTTTTTCGATATGCCAGGCCACGCTCAAATAACTTCAAGAAGAACCACTGGTTCCACTTGTAATAATCTGGCAGGCAAGTAGTTACCTCGCGCGACCAGTCATAGCCAAAGCCCAGGCGCTTCATCTGCGCCTTCATGTTGGCGATGTTGCGCAGGGTCCATTCGCGCGGCGGAACCTTGGCCGAGATAGCGGCATTTTCGGCGGGCAGGCCGAACGAATCCCATCCCATGGGATGAAGCACGTTGAAGCCGTTCATCCACATGTAGCGGGCGAGCGCGTCGCCAATGGCGTAATTCCGCACGTGCCCCATGTGCAGCGCGCCGGAAGGATACGGCAACATTTCGAGCACGTAATACTTGGGCTTGGTCGAATGCGGCTCGGCGGCGTAAAGAGTCGAATCCTGCTGCCAGCGCTCGAACCACTTCTTCTCCACTTGTTCGGGGTTGTAGCGCTCGTCGCGACTAACCGTGTTTTGTTCTTCCTGGGGCATGATGAATGGAATTAGATTTTACAGTCTCTGTGGGTTTCTCTGTGAAACTCTGTGCTCTCTGTGGTAAGGGTTTTGAAAGCCTAACCACAGAGAACACAGAGTTTCACGGAGAAACGCCACAGAGAGGTTCTGGTTTGACCAGTTTCTTCAATGCCGCCACATTCCTCCGGTCATCGCCCGGTTCATCGATGGGAGTTTCGGCGATGAAGGCAGCATGCGCGAGTCGTCGATCGTTTAACAATCGGCGAAATGGTTCTATTCCGATGGTTCCCTTCCCAATGTGCTGATGGCGATCGAGCTTCGATCCGCAGGCGGCCTTGGCGTCATTGCAATGCCAGACGGGAACATTTTTCAAGCCGATCGTGGCGTCTAGTTTACGCATGGTTTCTTCGTAGCCTTGTTCGGAAACGATGTCATATCCGGCGACGTGCACGTGACAAGTGTCAATGCAGGCAGCGACCGGAACATGATTTCGCAGATGCTCGATGACTTCGGCGACCTGCCCGAAGCTGCCGCCAAGCGAGAACTCAGCGCCAGCGGTGTTTTCGATCAAGATGGTGAGGCCGCCCTTCGCCAGATCCAGCCCGTTGCTCGCAGCAGAGATTGCAGCTGCGGTTTGTAGCAGCCCCTTTTCGCGGTCGGTACCGCGAAATGATCCCGGATGTAACACCAGGTATTCAGCACACAACGCCAAAGCGCGCTCGATCTCACCACGAAATGCCTCAATCGACTTGCGAAGAAACAATTCGCTCGTACCCGCGAGATTGACCAGATAACTGGTGTGAATCACCAGCGGCTTCAAATCATATTTAGCCCGCAGGCGATTCATCTGCGCGCACTGTGGACGCCCCAACTCATACGGCTTCCATTGGCGTGGACTGGAAGAAAAGATCTGAAATGTGTTGCATCCCAGGCGATAAGCGCGTTCAGCGGCATTCTCAACTCCGCCCGAAGAAGACGTGTGAATGCCGATGCGCCGCGCAGTGAGTTTGGGCGGACGCCGCGGCGGGAGCGTTTTGAGAATGTCTTGCTCTGCTGCCATGGAACGCGCACGAGCCATGGGCACAGTATCTCAAGAAATGTGAGCAGGCCGTTTCATCTGCAAAGCTGCGAGGAGAAAAAAAATCTACCACAGAGGGCACAGAGTTTCAGCGAGGAAACCCCACAGAGGATTAACCGATTTGCCTCTGTGTTTTGCCTCTGTGAACTCTGTGTCCTCTGTGGTTAAGGCTTTCGGCTAGTACCTCCGCTCACTTTTCTTCTGGCCGAACCGGCGGTAGTGGCCAAAATGAAGTAACGCATATTACTCCCTGGCAAAATTGTCCGCGCTGCGGCCAGACAAGTTAGGTTTGCCGCTTTATCTGCGATAAACTGGGAATTCCAGAGGTGAACCTATGCTGGTAGTCATGCAGGCGCACGCGAAGGCGGAAGACATCCGCGCGGTGTGCGACAAGATTGAAGCGCTTGGATATCGCGCTCACTCCATTCCCGGGGCCGAGCGCACGGCGATTGGCATTACGGGGAACCGCGGCGAAATCGAACCCGGAACGCTCGACGAAATGCCGGGCGTCCAGGAAGTTATTCGCGTCACCAAGCCTTACAAGCTGGTCAGCCGCGACATGAAAGCGGATAACACTGTCGTCTCGTTCCCCGGAACTGATGCCACATTCGGCGGGCCGGGGCTGGCGATTGTCGCCGGGCCATGCGCCATCGAGAGCCGCGAGCAGGCATTCGCCGTTGCCGAGCGGGTTCATCGCGCAGGCGCGCAGTTTTTTCGCGGCGGAGCTTACAAGCCGCGCACGTCACCATACGCATTTCAAGGCCTGGGCGAAGAAGCCTTGCAGATCATGGCCGACATTCGCGATCAGTTCGGAATGAAGATCGTGACTGAAGCGATCGATAACGAATCGCTTGAACTGGTCGAAGAGTACGCCGACGTGATCCAGATTGGCGCGCGCAACATGCAGAATTTTTCGTTGTTGAAACGTGCGGGACGTTCGCGCAAACCGGTGCTTTTGA
The DNA here is from genome assembly GCA_963702345.1 of uncultured Acidobacteriota bacterium. Classification (GTDB taxonomy): domain Bacteria; phylum Acidobacteriota; class Terriglobia; order Terriglobales; family Acidobacteriaceae; genus Gp1-AA145. The sequence continues at coordinate 18,639 of CAVPCD010000007.1, forward strand.
AGCGCGGCATGGCGGCAACCCTGGAAGAATTTTTAATGGCCGCCGAGTACGTGATGAGCGAAGGCAACTACAACGTGATCCTGTGCGAACGCGGGGTGCGAACTTTTGCCGACCACACCCGTAATACGCTTGATCTCAGCCTGATTCCGGCTGTCCAGCGCTTGAGCCATTTACCGATTGTGGTCGATCCCAGCCACGGCACCGGCAAGCGCAATAAAGTCACTCCGCTTTCGCGTGCATCAGTTGCGGTGGGTGCGGACGGATTGCTGATCGAAGTGCATTGCGAGCCAGACAAAGCGTTGTCGGACGGAATGCAGTCGCTTTACCCCGACCAGTTCGATGAGCTGATGACGCAGGTGAGGCAAATTGCGCCAGTGGTGAAGAGAACGGTGCCGGGAATCGGGGAGCGGGCGGCGGTAGGCGTTTCCGCTCGAAACTGTACCTAATTAAAGCGACACGAACATTTCGAGAACCACAGGATGAGATTACGCGCGACCATCGCAATCTGTGTTGTGATGTCGCCGTTTTTGTGTGCGGCGCAATTGGTCCGCGGCCAAAATCTTCCACTCTGTGACCTTTCACAACCTAATCCGGGTTCCGTCAACATTATTACCGATACTAAGGGCGTCGATTTTGGCCCCTATCTGGAAATAGTCAAGAGACAAGTCAAACAGAGGTGGTATTCCCTAATTCCTTACAGTGCCGTGTTTAAGCTCGGTTGCGTCAGCGTCCAATTCAAGATATTGAAAACTGGTAATGTTGCTGACATTCATTACGTTTCGAGCTCTGGAGATCCTCAACTTGACCGCGCCGCTTCAGCAGCTATTGAGTGGCCAGAAGCGCTCCCACCCCTGCCTCCTGCATTTGAGGATGATAATTTAGAACTCCGTTTCAACTTCTTTTACAACTCCGGTCCGGCAGGTGCGTCTCACGGTGCCATCTCACGAACACCCGCAATTGATGAAGCCGCTCTAACTCCAAGCTCACCGGTGCATGGCAGCACGCAGGATTTTTCTCGAATAGCAGACAGCGTCAACGCTGCTTATTCAAATGCGCTATCAAATCAGTCCGAGCCCTCCTCCGAGGGCTCTCCGTCCGAGGTTCACATTGTCAGTGGACGCCTGGTCAATAAGACGGACCCTAGATACCCCAAGGAAGCGCATAAAGACAAAACGCGAGCAAGCGTGGTCTTAGAGGCAACTATTGAAAAAAACGGAAATGTTACTGATCTGTCCATCATTAGCGGCAACCTGGTACTCGCTGACGCGGCGGTTGATGCTGTGCGCGGCTGGAAATTCGAGCCCTATACTGTTTCTGCGCGCGCCGTGCAAGTGCGGCAACAGCTGACCTTTAACTTCGATCCCGGGAAAAAGATAGGGGAGTTAGACCCGCAGCTTGCGCAACCAACTCTCGCGGAACGATCGCCAATACCTTTGAGGCGGAAAACCTCTCCCGACGACGCATTCTATGCGGTGGGCCACGGAGTCACGGCGCCCAGAGTAATTTATGCGCCCGATCCTCCTTATAGCGAGGCAGCCCGCAAAGGAAAGTATCAAGGAACTTGTCTTCTAAGCCTGATTGTAGGCCCCGACGGACAGCCTCGCGACATCGAGGTCGCCCGGGCATTGGGGATGGGTCTGGACGAAAAGGCGGTTATTACTGTAAATCAATGGAAATTTCAGCCCGGGACTAAAGATGGACATCCGGTAGCAGTGTACGTCGTAATAGAAGTGGCGTTTCACCTATATTGAGTAATTGAGACTCACTCAGCGCTCACCTCGCCGCTGTCGCCACTCCCAACTTCCGCAATCGATCTTTAGCTTGCATGGCTTCGTTAGTTCGCGGGTAGCGCTGCACCACGTGGCGCAAGGTCGTAATGCCGGCATCTTTCTGGCCTGCTTCGATCTGCGCCAGGCCTTTCTTCAACTCGGCCGACGCGGCTTTGCTCCCGTCCGGAAAACTCTGCAGCACCTGGTCGTATCCCTTGATTGCGTTCGGATAGTCCCCGGCTTTGAAATCCATCTCGGCCTGATAGAAGTAGGCGTTGCCGGCCAGATCAGTGTTGGGATAATTCTTCACGTAATCGGCAAATTCCTGTTTGGCGAGATCGACATTGCCACCGTTGTAGTCACGGAGCGCATTGTTATAGAGCACGTCGGGAGGCGGCACACTCATCTGCTGCTGTTGCTGTTGATTTTGCTGGGCCTGTTGGCTGGCCTGTGCGGCAAGAGTCTGCTGCGCTTGCTGCATCGCCTCAAGCTGGTTGGTGACTTTGCCGAGCCGCGCTTTTAATTCGTCAAGGCTGTCATTGAGCGTCTGCAGCTGGCCGGAGAGCTGATCGACATGATTGTTGGTGTCGCTCTGCTGCTTCTGGATCGCGACCTGCATATTTGTGATGGCGACCGTGACCTTGTTAATGCTGTCGGTGTTCTGGTCCATCAGGTTCTTGATCACGCCCATGCGCTCGTCGAGCGACTGCTTGAGCGCGGTCATCTGGTCCTGAATCTGCTGCACTTGTGTCTGCAGCTCTACCAATTCGCGGTTTACGGCCCAGGCCGGGGAGCTCATGAGCCCAGCCAATACAATGACGAAAAGCGGGTTGCGGAGGATTTTCATATCGGTTCCTAAGATGCGGAAAGAGTCGCAATCGTAAGTGCAACAGAAGAGTCCTTTAACGTCAAGCTCACGGGCGGACCGAGGATTGTTGAGCTTGGTGCAGCGCGGTAAATACCTGTTCTGACGGCACCTTGGCGGTACGTGGCTAGGCCGGAGCGAGTTGCGAAACCTCAGACAGGGCGGACGCAAAGGCCGTCAAGGCATGGTCGATCTGCTCTTTGGTGATGATCAGCGGCGGCTGGAAGCGCACGACGTTGCCGTACACTCCGCCAACTCCAACCAGCACACCCTGGCGAAGCAACGCGTCGCGGATGGCTTCAGCTTCCGAGTTGGCTGGAGCGAGCTTTTCATCCCGGACCAACTCGACGCCAATCATCAGGCCCAGGCCGCGAACTTCCCCGATCAGCGGATTCTGTTTCTGCAGGTCGCGCAGTTTTTTCATCGCATATTCGCCGGTTTCGGCGGCGCGCGCCGGCAGGTTCTCTTCTTCCATCACCTGGATGTTGGCGAGTGATGCGGCGCAGGCCACTGGATTGCCGCCAAAAGTAGAGAGATGGTCGCCGGGCTTGTAGGCAGCGGCAATTTCGGGGCGAGTGGTATACGCACTGAGTGGGAAGCCGTCAGCAATTCCTTTCGCAGTGACAAGGATGTCGGGTGTCACACCGTAGTGCTCGATGGCAAACATCTTTCCGGTGCGGCCGAATCCGGACTGGACCTCGTCGGCGATAAAAAGAATTCCGTGCTGGTCGAGGATCTTTTTTACTTCGCGGAAATAATTTTTAGGAGGAACCAAGATGCCACCTTCGCCCATGACTGGCTCGGCAACGAACGCCGCCACATCACCGGCAGTGGCGAAGCGAATGATTTCGTCGATCGACTTGGCGCATTGCCGCGCGCATTCCTCGGGATCGTTGGGCCATAACGAACGGTAGGCATAAGGGGCGGGAGCAAATGCAATTCCAGGAGCGTAAGGGCCACCGCGTTTTTTGCGGCCCTGATTCCCAGTAAGGCTTAGAGTGCCCCAGCTGCGCCCGTGAAAGCTGCCATGCAAGGAAATGAACTCGTGTTTACCCGTGTAGAGGCGGGCCAGCTTCAGTGCACCTTCGATGGCTTCAGCTCCGCCATTGCCAAAGAAAGATTTGGTGAGTCCACGCGGCGCAACGTGGGCGATCTTTTCCGCGAGATCTGCGACCGGGGCCACATGATAAAGATAAGAAGAGCAGTGGATGAGCTTGTCCATCTGCGCTTTGGCGGCGGCGACCACGCGCGGGTGATTGTGCCCCGCATTGACCACAGAGATCCCCGAAAAGCAGTCGAGGTACTCGCGGCCATTTTCGTCCCAGACCTTTACGCCACTGGCGTGATCGATGACGATGGGCGCAACCGACTTCAGAAAGCCCGTCATTACGTAGTCTTTGTATTTCTGGATGGTGTTCGACATGAGCGCCTCGGATCTTTAACTTCACGAAGGAAATTCAAAACTTGCGTGAATGGTCGCTGGCCCAGCGCTCCACCACGACTTTCTTCTCGGTATAGAACTCGACTGCATCGCGGCCCTGGCCGTGTTGCACACCAAAGAAACTATCTTTCCAGCCACTGAACGGGAAATACGCCATAGGTGCGGCAACTCCGATGTTGATGCCAATGTTCCCTGCCGGGGCTTCGTAGCGAAAGCGGCGGGCAGCAGCACCGCTCGATGTAAATAAAGATGCCTGATTGCCGTAGGCGCTGCGCTCAAGAAAGGCCAGCGCATCATCAAGACTATTTGCGTGCACCAGGCTCAAGACCGGGCCGAAAATTTCCGTGTCGGCCAATTCGCTGTTCGCTGGTAGAGCATCAATAACGGTGGGATTGACGAAGTTGCCGTTGTCCCCGCCGGGGATTCGGGCTTTCCTGCCATCAAGGAGCAATTTTGCGCCCTCGCGCGTGCCGGCATCAATGAGCGATTCCACGCGCGATTTACTCTGCCGGGTAATGACCGGCCCCATCTGCACGCCTTCCTCAAGGCCATTGCCGACCTTCAACGAGCCTGCGGCTTCGGTGATCGAATCACGAAACGTCTTCTGCGCCTCCCCAACGGTGATCGCGACAGACACCGCAAGGCAACGTTGACCGGCGCATCCAAACGCGCTGTCGCTGATGATCTGGGTGGCCATTTTCATGTCGGCGTCGGGAAGCACGATGACGTGGTTTTTGGCGCCGCCCTGGCATTGTGCGCGCTTGCCATTGGCTCCGGCGCGAGCATAGATGTACTTGGCGATGGGAGTCGATCCCACGAAACTGATGGCACGGACCTTGGGATGGTCGAGAATCGTATCGACCGCAGGCTTGCCGCCGTTAACAAGATTGACCACTCCAGCAGGCAAGCCAGTTTGTTCGAGCAGTTCAAAGGCGCGGCGCATGGTGAGCGGTACGCGCTCGGAGGGTTTCACAATCAGCGTATTTCCGCAGGCGATGGCGTAGGGTAGGAACCAGAACGGAATCATCCCGGGAAAATTAAACGGCGTGATCGCCGCTACGACTCCGAGCGGCTGCCGAATCATGGTTTCGTCGATTCCACGGGCGACGTCTTCCAGGTTGTAGCCTTGCATCATCATAGGAATGCCGCAAGCAACTTCGACATTCTCGATGGCCCGGCGTAATTCGGCTTTGGCTTCGGCGAAGGTCTTGCCGTTCTCCAGCGTGATGATGCGAGACAAGTCGTCGATATGTGCTTCGAGTAGATGTTTCAACTTGAATAGCGGCTGAATGCGGTCTTCGGGCGGAGTGCGGCGCCAGCCCGGATATGCGGCGGCCGCAGCTTCGATAGCTTTGGTGACCTCTGCGACATCAGAAAGCGGAACTCGCGCGATACCTTCGCCAGTCGCAGGATTAATGACGTCCTGCCATTCACTGGCGGAGGAATCGCGCCACTGGCCGTTGATGTAATTCGGAACTTTAGTGAGCGGTGGCGCTGCAACGCTACTCATGTCGTAAACCTTCCAGATCGTTAAGAATCACTACTTGCTGACAGCTTCCAGCGGCCACCCCTTTTCGCAGACTGAGGCGAGGGCCGCTTCCAGTACGTCCAACCCTTCATCCATTTGTTGATCGGTAACAACTAATGGAACCAAAACGCGAATTACGTTGCCGTAACTTCCTGCGGTGATCGTGATCAGCCCATGCTCGTAACAATATTGTGTGATCTTCTTCGTCTCTTCAGGAGCGGGCTCGCGAGTTTCGCGGGACTTCACTAGCTCGAGCGCGCGCATTGCGCCGAGGCCACGCGCGTCGCCAATCATGTCAAAGCGCTGTTTCCACTCACGCGCACGTTTTTCGAAACGTTGGCCGAGGCTGTTCGCGCGGGCCAACAGATCTGTGTTTTCAAATTCGTCGAGAACAGCATTCGCGGCGGCGCAGGATAGCGGATTGCCGCCAAAAGTCCCCCCAAGTCCGCCCAGGCCCGGCGCGTCCATGATCTCAGCGCGTCCGGTGACTGCCGCTAAAGGTAATCCGCCGCCGAGAGATTTGGCGGTCACGAGAATGTCGGGCTCGATCCCGTAGTGCTCACTGGCGAACAATTTCCCGGTACGCCCAAAGCCGCTCTGGACTTCGTCGACGATGAACAACACGCCATGCTTGTGGCAAATCTCCATCAGAGTGCGAAAGAATTCCGGCGGAGGATTCACGAAACCGCCTTCGCCAAGCACCGGCTCCGCGATTACCGCGGCAACGTCTTCTGCGGCCACAACGCGTTTGAATGTGTCCTCCAGGTGGCGCGCACAGAACACATCGCACGACGGATATTTCAGCGAATACGAACAGCGATAGCAATATGCATAAGGAATTCGATAAACGTCCGAAGGAAATGGAGCGAAACCAGCTTTATATGGATGCGTCTTGCTGGTCAGCGCCAGCGTCATCATGGTACGACCATGGAACGCGTCTTCAAAGGCGATAATGCCGGGACGCCCGGTATGGGCGCGCGCAATCTTAACCGCATTCTCGACTGCTTCGGCACCGGTGTTTACCAGCAAAGTTTTCTTGGGAAACTTGCCGGGCGTGATGCGATTAAGCCGCTCGGCCAGTTGGATGTAGCTCTGGTAAGGCGTCACCGAAGCGCAGGCATGAAGAAAGTTCTGCAGCTGCGATTGCAACTCGGCCACCACATGCGCATTACGGTGCCCGGAGTTGAGAGAACCGATGCCACCTGCGAAATCAATGAAGCGATTCCCATCCACGTCTTCGAGCCACGCGTCTTGCGAACGCGCGATGTAGACCGGCGTGGCGTGCGAAAGCCCACGCGGAATGGCCGCCTCGCGGCGTGCCGCCAGTTCGCGAGATTTGGGGCCGGGGATTGGAGTTCGTAACTGAATCGTACTCATCGCTGTTTTGCTTTCCTGGTTAAATATCTTCGTGGAAGAGCGGCCCCTTCAGGGCCGCGTAACCCATATTCAAGTTTTACGCGGCGCTGAGCCGCTCTTCCACGTGTTATTTCAGTACCACCCGATTGGCTGCTCATTCAAATTGATATACACCTGCTTGGTCTCAAGATATTCTTCAATACCGCCCGGGCCAAGCTCGCGCCCGAAGCCCGATTGCTTGTATCCGCCCCACGGCGCTTCAACGTAAGTCGGCTGCATATGGTTGACCCAAACGATTCCCGCGCGCAGGGATTTCACGACGCGGAAGGCCTTGAAAATATCGCGGGTCCATACTGCAGCGGCGAGTCCGTACGGCGAATCATTAGCAATTTTCAGTGCGTCTTTTTCGTCATTAAACGGAATGACGGAAGCTACGGGACCGAAAATTTCTTCGCGGGCAATGCGGGCGCTGTTGTCGACGTCGTAGAAAATAGTCGGCTCGACGTAATATCCCTTGGAAAAACTGTTTGCGCGCCCGCCGCCGATAGCAACTTTAGCCTCCGTCTTTCCCAGGTCCTGGTAAGAACGAACCCGCTCGTACTGATCTCGGCTGACCAGCGGCCCCATCTTGGTTTCGCGCTGCAACGGCGGACCGAGCTTGATGCTCTTGGCCTTTTCCGTCATCGCATCGACGAACTTGTTGTAGATCGGCTTTTGAACCAGAATGCGGCTGCCGGCGGAGCAGACTTCGCCCTGATTGATGAACACGCCGAATAGCGCGCCGTCTATGGCGGCTTCGAAATCGGCGTCGGCGAAAAAGATGTTGGGGGATTTTCCGCCCAGCTCGAGGGTCACACGCTTCACCGTATCCGCGGCTTGCTTCACGATGATCTTGCCAACCTCGGCGCTTCCGGTGAAGGCGATCTTGTTGACATCAGGATGTTTGACCAGCGGAGCGCCGCAGGTTTCTCCATATCCAGTGATGACGTTCACAACTCCCGGCGGCAGACCGACTTCAGAAAACCAATTCGCCATTTCGAGCGCAGTGAGCGGAGTCTGCTCGGCGGGCTTCAGTACACATGTGCAACCCGCCGCCAATGCCGGCGCCAGCTTCCAGGCCGCCATGAGCAACGGATAATTCCAGGGAATGATCTGCCCGGCAACGCCGACGGGTTCTTTTAGCGTAAGGCTGACAGCGTTATCGGGAACCGGGTTCACGTAACCGAGAATTTTCGTGGCGAGGCCGCCGTAGTATTCGAAGCAGGTGGCAACGTCATTGATGTCGTATTCGGCTTCTACGATTGGCTTGCCAGTGTTGCGACACTCAATCTCCGCCAGCATCGCCGCATTTTGCCGAATCTTTTCGGCGAGCCGGAATAGAACGCGGCCGCGCTCCTGCGGAGTGGTCGTCGCCCAAGATCCGTCTTCGAATGCGGCCTTGGCGGCTGCGACGGCGCGATTCACGTCGTCGGAGTTCGCGTCAGGCACCTGCGCGATTATTTCCTCGGTGGAGGGATCGAAAACAGGAATCGTCTTCTTCGAATTGCTGGCGACAGATTCACCGTTAATGAATAGTTGGTATGTCTTCACTTCAGATGTAATTCCGACTGGCATAACAACTCCTCCGATTAATTCGTCGAGCGAGGCTCGACCGAACGGCCGAGGGCGGCCGTTCCCACATGCACAAGGTTGGTTACCTTTTTTCTTCCGTATACGAAAAAGAAAAACGCGGCTAGCGCAAGAAAAAACAATGTCAGACCAAACATGCTCAACTCATACTTCAACACCGACGTGATCTGGCTAGCTGGAAAAAATGCCACCACGATGGCCACTATCGTGGTGATCAAACCGCTGCCACCCGCCATAATCAGGACCGAACGACTGTAACGGCCCTGAGCCGAAGCATTCTCGAAGGCCAGTTTAAGTAATGCCGCAAACATATAAAGAAACGGAACCAGCTGCAAAACCACGGCGATCGACAACATGGTTTGAAATGCTGCTTGCACCCCGCCGGCCGCAGCGAAGTTCACCACCACTAGCACCAGCGACACCAGGCCTTGCACGATCAGCGCCGCATAGGGAGTTGCGTATCGCGTATGCAATTTTCCCAGCCACGAGGGCATATATGCGTCCAAGCCTGCGACGAATGGAATACGCGCCGAGCCGCCCATCCACGCCGAGCCAATGCCCGCGATGGAAAGACTAAGCATCAAGGCAAACGGAACCACGATCCATTCCACCCCCACTTGTGCAGCCATGTGACTCACTGCCTGCACGATGCCCTGCAGCACGCTGACTTTTTTTCCGACCGCAATCAGCAGCGTTAGTGTTACTCCCACATAGAGCGCGCCCGAAAGAACTCCGCCCCATGCGACTGCTCCAGGCAAGGTACGCGCCGGATCGCGGATCTCATCGCCCATGACCGACGCCAGTTCCAAGCCGACTAATCCGAAGCAGATCACGCCGAAAGAATTCAGCACAAATCGCGGATCAGCGGGAATGCGAAAATCCGCGGACGTAAGCGTTGTCCCGAAACGCTGCCACAAAACAATTCCCAGCCCAATCAGCACGGCAGCGGCGATGCCGGTGCCAATCGCTCCGAGATTATTGATCCACTTCCCTACTCCAAGGCCGACGATGTTCAGCCAGGTAAGCACCGCCAGCAGCACGGTCGAAGTGATCAACGCAAAAACTTTGTTGTCAGCCAAGCCCTGGTGACTCGGACCTAGAACGTAAACCGAAACTCCGACGAAGTAGAGCATCACCGTCGGAACGTAAAGCATGTTATTGGTCCAGTAGCACCAGCCGGATAGAAAGCCGTGGAAGTCGCCGAAAACTTCTTTAGCCCAGAGATAAACTCCGCCTTCGCCGGGATAACGATGCGCTAGCTCGATCACCGCGATCCCTTGCGGCCAGAAGAAAAGCACCAGAGCAATGATCCACAACCAGACGGTCACACCGCCGTTAGCCGCGATCGACGGCACGACGTTGAGGTTGAAAACCGCGACGACAAAGAGCAGAACCAGGTCCCAACGGCCGAGAACGCGCTTCAAATTCGTCGGGTTGGCGTCGGAGGACAATCAGAGATCTCGATAGTTCAATCGGGAGGGCACGGATTTCATCCGTGCCGTTCATCAGCCAGAAATTATCAACGGCACGGCTGAAAGCCGTGCCCTCCCGTTATGCTTCTAATGCGCGACGACTGCCGCACTTCGCTCTTGCTGCGCTTTGGCCAGAGCCGGCGCGACTTCGGCGAATGTCGCAACGTGCTTGTCGATGTCGGCTTCGGTGTGCTGCACCGAGATTGTCCATTGCTCATCCCACCAGTAGGGCTGGGCCATGACGCCACGGTTCACCATGCCAAACCAATAATGCCGCCACAGATCGACGTCGACCGTGAGCCAGTCCCGGTAGTTCCGAATTTCTTTCGGATACAGCATCAGCGCGCCATTAGCGCCGGCGCTGATGATATAGCCTTGCAGTCCGGATTTAGCCACGATCTCGCGATAGCCGTCGGTCAGTTTCTTGCTTAATTTATCCACGTGAGCGTAGTTCTCGCGGGTGAGCACGCTGCGGAAAGTCGCCAGACCGGCAGCCATCGAAACCGGATTGGTATTGTAAGTTCCGCCGTGAAAGACTTTGTGCTGCGAGATCAGGTCCATCACGGATTTATGCGTCCCGAAAGCCGCGAGCGGCAGGCCTCCGCCAATCGACTTGGCGAGGCAAATCATGTCCGGCTTGACGTTGAAATATTCCGAAGCCCCGCCCCAACCCAGCTTCGCGCCGGTTTTCACTTCGTCGAAAATCAGCAGCGCGCCGTTCCTGGTTGCGATTTCGCGCAGTCCTTCGAGGAAGCCGGGCTGCGGCATGCACAGGCCGACATTCATCAGGATCGGCTCGAGGATGATCGCGGCAATTTCGCCGGGGTTCTGTTTAAAGCGATTCTCGACGCTGGCGAGATCGTTGAAGGTGGCGATCACAACATTGGCGAGGGTCGACTTCGGCACACCCAATCCCGCAGGCGCAGAGGTCGGGGCATGGATGTCTCCATACTCGTGCGGCTCATGCGGCTTCACGCTGACTAGAGCATCGTTGTGCAAGCCGTGATACGCGCCTTCGAACTTTATGATTTTGTCGCGACCGGTTGCGGCGCGCGCAAGACGGATGGCATGCATGGTGACTTCTGTCCCGCTGTTGCCGAAGCGGACCATCTCGACCGGAAAGCGATTGCAGATTTCTTCGGCGAGTTCCCATTCCATGTCATGCGGCATGCCAAACATGGTGCCGGTGCTCAGCCGCTTCTCAACCGCTTTCATCACCGCCGGATGGCAGTGCCCGGCCATGATTGCGCCAAAACAAAGGTTGTGATCGATGTACTCGTTGCCATCAAGATCGCGAAACTTGCTGCCGCCGGCGTCTTTCACGAAAATCGGGTAAGGGTCGTAAGCGCGGTAGTTGCTGGCCACGCCAAGCGGAATGCGCTTCAGGTTTTTCTTATGGGCCTCGGCCGATTTAGGCGTGCGGCGCACGAAGGTGTCAATTTCTTTCTGTAGTTCGGGGTACATCATGGTCTCCGAAGAGTCTCAAGCCGTGCTGGGACGGCCATTAGATTGGCCCGGGCGGCAGGACCGCCCGGGATGGAGCTAGAAGAACAATTTTAGAGCAAATTGCACCAGGCGTGGATCTTTGTTCTGAGTAAGCTGTCCGAACTGCGAACCGTCGCTACTATTTCCGTCAGGGTTATAGAACTGAGTGTGATTGAAAATGTTGAACAGCTCGGCGCGGAACTCCATGTATTTACTTTCGCTGATTGGAATGTTCTTCAAGATCGCAAAGTCGGTTTCGCTGATTCCAGGTCCGCAGCAGATGGTGCGCGGAGCGTTTCCAATTCGACCAAGGAGGCTGGGATCATAACAGCCGAAAAATGCCTGCTGGGTGCAAGGCGTGGTTGGCGAAGTGGCATTCTCTGTAAAGCTGTTGGGGTTGAAAAAGTAATTGCCACTGCTCTGGGGTTTCAACTTTTGAAACGGACCAATCTGGTCCGGTTGGCCGGGATACTGGAAGAATGCGCTGTACATCAGTTCATTGTCGGATGATGAAGTCAGCTGAATGGGAAAGCCGGTCTGGAAAGTCGTGATACCGGAGAGCGACCAGCTGTTCAAGAGCTTGCCCTTCATGCCGTTGTAGGGCCGCAAAGGCAGCGCCCAGTCGTAGCTGATCACGAAACGATGACGAGCATCGAATAGCGAAAGCGAGCGGTTGTTTGCGCCCGGAAGCGGATTCAGAACTCCCTCGAAGCTCGAGGCCTCATCGATCGATTTACTAAACGTATAAGCGGCATTGAATTGCAATCCATGGCTGAAGCGCTTCTCAACCGAAGCCTGCAAGGAGTTGTAGGCCGAGTTGGCGATAGTGTCTTCAGCGAAGATGCTGGAGAAGACGGGCACGCCGGTTGTCGGACAGCCTACTCCCGTGAGAGGGGCGCATTGTGGCGCAGAATAGCGGCGAAGGCCAACTAACGTGATGCCATTTGGCGCTACGCTGCTTACCGAAGTGCCGCCCGGAATTGTTTGAGGGCCGTTGGGACCGTATGGAAGGTAGAGACCGCCTTGCGGAATCACGACGTTCACCAATGTGCCGTTTGAGTTGTAGGCCTTAGTCGGAATTGTAAAGGATGAATCCGAGTAGAAGGGGCCGCAAGTCAAACCGGGATCCTCGGCGGTTGTTCCATTTCCGGGATACGCATTTTCTAAAGCTTGCAAGGTAAGACAGGTCTGCGAATTTCCATAGTTGAGATCGTGTGTAGCCAGCAAGCGGTGGCCTTGAGAGCCAACATAGCCGATTTCCAGCTTCATATCGTTAGTCAGCTGCCGCTGGATAGTGAAGTTGTATTGGGAGGAATACTGCGCGCGCATGTGCGGCTGAAATTCACCGAACAATAGCATGGGCTCATAAACGCCCCAATCCTGCGGAGTGCCGGGTTTCGGGGTGATGATTCCGTTGAAGGGATTAAGGTAGGTTGTAACTCCGTCCTGGCCGAGAAATGGGTTATTGAATTGCGTTCCCGCCGGAAATTCACTGCCTCCGAATGGCGGCTCCGCGCCGAACTGTTCCAGCACCAGTTGTTCAATGGGGTTATAGAAAAGACCAAAGCCGCTGCGGAAAGTTGTCTTCCCATTGTCCGGGCTCCAGGCGATGCCGATCCGAGGAGCGAACGCGTTGAAATAAGTCTGCGTCATTCCCGTCGGAATGCCTTTATCGCCAGGCACGACCAGACCAATGGGATCCTGAGAAGTGCAATCCGTATTCACTGTGTTTAAGCACGGAAATTGCGTGCTGCTCTGACCCGGGCGGAAGGTTTCGACGTGGCGGCTGATGTCTGCCAGCGGCGTGTTCAGTTCCCAGCGCAATCCGTAATTCAGAGTGAGGCTGGGTTTGATCTTCCAGCTGTCCTGGGCGAAAAGGTAAAGTCCAGTGTTGCGGAAATTGCCGGTCTGGGCCGAACCTTGGCCATAGGAGTCCGGCATGCCTAGGAGAAAGTTCGGATATAAATTCGAGGCCCCCACATCGTTCGCGCTGCCGCCGACGAAAGAGAACGAACCGTTTACGTTGTAGTACAGAGTCTGATCGAAACGCTGGCGGCGAATATCGGTGCCGAATTTCATGGTGTGGTTGCCGGAGACCTTAGTCACGTTATCCGACCACTGGAAAGAATTTCCCACCTGCGGCAACTCGCCTTCGGCGTTGTTTCCGAGGGAAAAACCTCCCGAGATCGAAATGAATGGCAGGCCCTCGTGCTGAGGTCCAAGGAAGGGATGAATTCCGGTCGCATTGGGACCGGAATTGGCCGCGGTATCACCATAGAAGCACGGGACGGGGCCGGTAACATTGGTTAGCCATGACGGCGCCGGGGGGCATGAATTCTGGATCAACTCGGTATTCTGCGGGTGCTGAAAAGTTCGTTGACCTTCGCGGTTGTAAGTGAATCGAAACTCGTTGACCAGCGTGTTGCTGAGGGTCCAGTTATGGGTGATGTTGTACTGCTGATAGCGATCGCGAATGATGCTGCCGAAGCCCGGAACGTCAGCGCCAGCCAGCTGAAAGTTGGCAAATGGCTGCGCAATGTCATCGTCGTCGAAGTAATAGTAGCCGGTCAGGTTCTGGGAAGAATTAATTCGGTGATCAAACCGAAGCGTTGCTTGATCGCCGCGAACCGGCTGGGTGGGAACGGTTTCAATTGTATTTCCGACGGTTGGAGTGGGAACAAACTGCAAAAGATCCACGGCAGTTGGATCCATGCAAGCCAGGGGGATTTGCTGGGTCGGAAAGATCGTATTGAAATCGCCGCTGGAGAGTTGTCCTCCCCCTATGGCTGTGATCGCTGCTTGGCATCCCGTTCGATTACTCAGGAGCGATGTATCGGTGAGCGCCCCGGTAAAGGGACCGAGATCCGAGAAATTGGAAACGATCTGACCGTTCACGACATTCGTCGGACCGGGCCTCTCCTGCGCAGTCGGCACAGTGACTACGGGCGATGGTATTCCTTGGCGGATGCGCCGTCCTTCGTACGAAAGAAAAAAGAAAGTCTGGTTCTTCTTGATTGGACCGCCAAAAGTTCCACCGAACTGGTTCTGATTGAATTGCGGTTTGATGGTGTCAAAGTAGCCGCTCGCGTTGAGAACCTTGTTGCGGAAAAATTCGTATGCGTTACCGTGAAAATCGTTGGTGCCGGACTTAGTGATTACGTTCACCACAGAGCCAGAATTTCTGCCGTATTCGGCGTCGAAGGTGTTGGTCAGGACGCGGAATTCCTGAATGCTGTCCGGGCTCGGCTGCACGGTGGGCAGGTTTACAAATAGATCATTAGCGTCGCCGCCGTTGACGCTGAAATTGTTGGAGCGCCCGCGTCCGCCGTTTACCGAAACCGCGCCCGGGCTATCGCTTCCATAAATAATGGTGTTGCTTGATCCGACCGTCGACATGACGCCGGGCTGCAATTGCAAAAACTGATAAGTGTCGCGGGTGTTCAGCGGGAGTTCAGTAACCGCGCGCTCGCCGACTACGGCGCCTAACTGCGTGCTGGTGGTATCAACCAGCGGCGCCTCGGATGAAACATCCACGGTCTCCTGCGAGCCACCCGGCTGCAGGGTTGCGTTCAAGGTGAGCACCTGGTTGATTTCCAGTACCACTTTGTCGCGAATATCTTTCTTGAAGCCTTGCAGCGAATACTCCACGCGATAGTTGCCCGGAGTGACTTCCACAAAGTTGTAGTCGCCCGTGTCATTGGTGGTCGCGCTGCGGCTGACGCCGGTGGCTACATTGGTCAGCGAGACCGTTACTCCGCTCACCACCGCTCCGGTCGAATCCGAAACACGTCCGATGATTCGCCCCGCGGTGCTCTGGCCGAGTGCCGAAGGCAAGCTACAAAGAATTACTAGGAATACGCAACAAACAAATCCTGCACGACGGAATTCGAGGAAAGACATCGAAGTGCCTCCAAGGCATCGCCAAGAATCAATTGCGAAAACGGGTGATAGAGCGAGAAACAAACCTTGCTATAATCCAGCAAGGTTAGTGGCTGGCCGAGAGAACTGTCAAGCAAAAACAATCATTCGCCCACCGAGCATGAGGCTATTCAGGACAGCCGCCTTTACAAATGCGCCGCGATATTATGCCTTCTGGCAGCAACAACGATTATCTGAAGATTGGCGACGTCGCACGTATCGTAGGAATTTCTCCGAGCGTAATTCGCATGTGGGAGAGCCTGGGCCTGGCGCGCCCGCGACGCACAGCCAGCAGATATCGGCTGTATTCGCAGGAAGACGTTCGCCTGCTGAAGCGAGCGAGTTTTCTGCGGAAGGTCCGCGGCATGAATGCGCCCGCGATTGTGCAGACGCTCAAACGAGATGGGCTGGCGCAACCGCCGGGTGATGGAGCGGCGGGCGCCCTGGGGGCTCGTCTTCGCCAGTTGCGCTTGAAGAAAGGTGCATCGCTGGCAACCGTCGCAAAGGCGGCGGGTATCTCGGTAGGATTTCTGAGCGCACTGGAACGCTCCCAGATGAGCGCTTCCGTCGGCACGTTGCGCAAGCTCGCGCGCTATTACAAGACAAATATCCTGGAATTTCACGACACCGCTGAGCCCAATCAGAATCTGGTAAAGCCGAAAGCTCGCAAAGTTCTGGAGGCCGGGCCGGGAGTCCGCATGGAGTTGCTCGCCTGGGGCAACACCGTCATGGAGCCGCACCTGTTTCGCGTCGCGCCCAACTCGGGCAGCGGTGAATCGTACACGCATGTGGGCGAAGAATTTCTCTACATTCTCAAGGGCGAGCTGCAGATTTTTCTTCGCGATGAAGAGTTTCGACTGAAGACCGGCGACAGTTTTTATTTCGAGAGCGCGGTACCGCATAAATGGACTAACCCGGGCGGGACGGAAACATTGATCCTATGGGTCAACACGCCTCCAACGTTTTAAAGCTCATGGCTCCTCCGCGTAAAATGCCAGCATGCCACGTCGCGACAGCCGCCCTTCGCTTGGCCTGAAGATGCGCCTGGTGCCGTGCAGTTGTGGCCTGAGTTTCTCCGTTGCTCCTGACTATGACCGGCGCGGCACCAGTTGGAGCCGCTATTTAATCTGTCCCCAATGTGGCAAGCGTCACGATCCCAAAAACCGTCTGCTCGAACTCGGTTACCAGTCAGATGGATACTGGAAGGTAGATAAGTGCTGACGTCGCCCACAGGCAATCACGATTTTGCAGCACAGTTTTCGCTCTGAAGTTCAGTCGCAAAACTCGCTTGTCGGACGCCTTATTAATTCTTTTTAAACTTGTTGCATTTTCTCTTGCCCAATTTTAGGGATTTGCTATACTTCCGGCGCACTTGCGGCCTCGGGTAAGAACATCGACTAAATGCTGGAGCATTAACCCGGTTCGCAAGGACAGAAAGGGGGTTCTGTGAAGAATATTTTCGTTGGGAACCTCAGCTTTAACACTTCGGAAGAAGAGCTGCGCAAGATCTTCGAACCGTATGGGGCGGTCGACCGCGTCAGCATTCTCACCGATCGCGAGACCGGACGATCGAGGGGATTCGGTTTCGTAGAAATGACAAATGCGGAAGAAGGAGACAAGGCCATTACAGCTTTGAACGGCAGCCAGTTCGGCGGGCGGGCAATCAATGTGAATGAAGCACGTTCGAAGGCTGAGCGGGCCAGCGGTGGCGGTCGCGAAGGCGGCGGACGACGCTAGATTAAACGATTCGCGCTGTGTTGTGGGCTGCTAACCAGAACTGCAAAAGTGACTGCACGTTCCGCCAGAATCATCTTCGGCATTTCTTCGTCTACCTGCGCTCAAATTGATGGGTCCAACCTCGCGATGTACACTTAAACTACGCGCCCGTAGCTCAGCTGGATAGAGCGGCAGCCTCCGGAGCTGTAGGTCGGGAGTTCGAATCTCTCCGGGCGCGCCATTACATCCGCCAAACTGCTACCGCACTGGTAGCTCTATTCTGCGGCTGATTCCACGGAAGCATCGGCCGTGTCGCCTTCCCCCGGCGCGAGAAACAAATTGCTCTCCAGCCCATGCTGCCTGGTGTAGAGATCGTAATAACGTCCGCCGGCGGCGTAGAGTTCCTCGTGAGTTCCCCGCTCGACGATGCGGCCCTGCTCGATCACAAGAATCTGGTCCGCGCGGCGGATCGTGGACAGACGATGCGCAATAACAAAGGTAGTGCGTCCTCGCATTAAATAAGACAGGCCTTCCTGGATCATCTGCTCGGATTCTGAGTCGAGGCTGGACGTGGCTTCGTCAAGAATCAGGACGCGCGGTTCGGCGAGAATTGCGCGCGCGATTGAAATGCGCTGCCGCTGACCGCCGGAAAGCTTGACGCCACGTTCGCCGACGATGGTGTCGTATTTGTCGGCAAAGCTCTCGGCAAATTCATCGACGCGCGCGATGCGGCAGGCGCGCAGCACGTCTTCATCGCTGGCGTCCGGACGGGAAAAAGCCACATTCTCGCGAATGCTGCCATCGAATAAAAATGATTCTTGCAGGACCACGCCCAATTGGGTTCGGTACGAATCGATTTTCACTTTGCTCAGATCAAAACCATCCACGGTTACCGAGCCCTGCGTGGGAACGTAGAAAGCGGAGATCAGTCCAATCGTAGTGGATTTACCGGAGCCCGAAGAACCCACCAGAGCCGTCACTGTCCCCGGCGCAGCGTGAAACGAGATCTCGTTTAATACCATTCGCGTGCCGTCGTAGCTGAAGCTAACGTCTTCAAAAGCGATATTGCCTTCAATTAACGGAAGTGTGATCGTACGCTTGGGGTCGCGGTCTTCTGCGGGCTGGCTCAGAATTTCCTGCGAACGTTCGAGTCCGGCGAGGGCCTCGGTGAGCTGAGTGCCGATCTGCACGATCTGCATGACCGGCGCAATCAAAAATCCCATGAACATCGTATAAGTAAAGAATTCGCCAATGGTGAGGGAGCCGGCGAGAATCTGCCGCGCGCCTACATACATAATGACTGCGCCGACCACGCCGAGCAGCACACTGGCGGAAAGTCCCATGACCGAGGTCGCAGTTAAACTCCGCAGCACGTTGTCGAGCAAACGCTTTACGCCGCCCGCAAAGACTCTCTCTTCGCGTTCCTCTGCGTGATACCCCTTGACCACGCGAACTCCGCCGAGGGATTCAGAAAGTCGCCCGGTGACTTCGGCGTTGATTTTGCCGCGCTCGCGAAAAATCGGGCGAATGGTCTGAAAGGCTTTCTTCAGAGCCAGAGCAAAGAGAGCCAGAAAACTGAATGCCAGAACCGTCATAAGCGAGCTGATCCGAAATAAAACGACCAGCGCGATACTGGCGGTGAGCAATCCGCCGACAAGATCCACCAAGCCGGTGCCGATCAAATTGCGCACGCCCTCTACATCGCTCATGATGCGTGAAACCAGAACGCCGCTCTTGGTGGAGTCGTGGAATGCGACCGGTAATCGCTCGACGTGCGATTGAACTTTCTGGCGGAGTTCAGTAATCAAGCGCTGTGCAGCTTTCGAAAGTAATTGCGTCAGTGAAAACGACGTAATGCCTTGCACGACGGTGGCCGCGAGCACTCCTAACACCAATGGCTTGAGCAGTTGAATGTGATGTTTGACGATAACGGAATCGATCAGATAGCGCGTGGAGTAAGGAAGCACGAGGGACGACACGCGGTTGATGGCCATGAGAAGGAAACCGAGCGCCAAAAGGCCGCGCCGCGGGCGGATGAGTTCCAGCACGAGGGGCATGACAGTTTTGAGTTTGGGGCGCGGCGACCCTTTGGCCGTTAGTTTTGGGGCAGAAGACATGTTTGTACTTAGATCGTCGAGAGTGCCTACGGGGTTCAATTTGCTTGGGACCTGTCGCCGATGCCCAGCACGCCTCATCCTTTACAATCATCAGCAAAATGAAACTCTCGGAGATCAATCAGCGACTGGGTACGCGGCTGGAGAACGGCGCTTCGGATACGGAAATCGACGGCGTTGCAGGAATTGAAACCGCTGGGCCAGGACAAATTACCTTCATTGCAAATCCCAAATATGCCACGGCGGCGCGAACAACAAAAGCGTCGGCAGTGATTGTCGCTGAGGACTTCCCTGCCCTCAATACCGCCATGCTGCGCAGCAAGAATCCGTATCTGGACTTTGCGCGCGCGCTGGAGCTTTTTTATCAGCCGCCGCAATATGCGCCGGGTGTTCATCCCGCTGCGGTTGTGCATCCGTCGGCAAAGATCGGCGCTGAAGCCCACATTGGGCCGTATGTCGTAGTTCAGGAAGATGTTGAAATCGGTAAGAACACGGTGCTGCTGGCGCATGTGGTCGTGTATCGCGGCGTGAAGATTGGCAACAACTTTCTTGCACATGCTCACGCGGTGGTCCGAGAGTTTTGCCGGATCGGCGACAATGTCGTTTTACAAAATGGGGTTGTGATCGGTGGCGATGGCTTCGGCTTTGCCAAAGATGGTGAAGGCCGGTGGCACAAGATCGTACAGTCCGGGCCCACGGTGATTGAGGACGACGTTGAGATCCAGGCCAATGCCTGCATCGACCGCGCCAGTGTCGGCGAGACGCGAATTGCTCGGGGCGCTAAGATCGACAACCTCGTACAGGTCGGGCACGGATCGCGCGTGGGGGAAGACACATTGCTTTGTGCGCAAGCCGGCCTCGCGGGATCGACCGATGTTGGTAAGGGCGTGATCTTAGCGGGACAGGTTGGCGTGGCGGGGCATTGCAAAATTGGTGACGGCGCAATCGCTACCGCACAAAGCGGCATTCCGAACGACGTTGCCGCTGGGATAATCGTCAGCGGCTATCCCGCGATGGACAACAAATTGTGGCTGCGGTGTGTGGCTGTATTCAGTCGTCTACCAGAAATTGCGCGGGCGTTACGAAAGAAAGAATAATCGCGATCGCTTGTTGCCATATCGCCCAGTCTTGCTGCTTACTAATTCTTCGGGAGAATACGCTTAGCAGCGATGTCTTCGGCGACTTGGGCAATGTGTTCCAGCTTGCCGAGATCACGCCAATAGTATTGGTCGGCTCTAAAACCTACGACTTTTTCTCCCTGCGCCGCCACTCGCAGGTAGCTGTCGATGATCGAGAACGCGCCTTGTTCGGTCATCATTTCGAGAAAACGCGGCGAGATCACATGGATGCCAGAAAACGCCACCGCCTGCGGGTGTTGGACCGAGCGCACAAGTTGCGGCCGGCCTTCGCGTCCGGCGCGGCGACCGCAGAGCTCGAGGGACTCGTCGAAAAGTAAATAACGGGAGGTTTCGCGATCCTGCACGGCGAGTGTTGCCAGGGCCTTTTTAGCGTTGTGAAACTTCAACATCTCTACGAAGTCAATATTGCTGATCACGTCCACGTTGTGCAGTATGAACGGCCCTTCCCTGCCGGCACCTTTTTGAAAAAAATGAGCTGCTTTTTTCACTCCGCCGCCAGTGTCGAGTAGGGCCTCATCTTCGTGCGAAATTTCAATTTCCAAGCCAAAATTGTCCTTCCCCTTCAGATACTGAAAGATCATTTCCGGAAAGTGATGGACGTTGATGATCACTTCACGAATGCCGAAATCACGCAACCGCGTGAGGGTGATTTCAAGAAGCGTGCGTCCGGCCACTTCCACTAAAGCTTTAGGCCGGTCGTGGGTTAGCGGTCGCAGCCGGGTACCGAGGCCGGCTGCCAGCACCATGGCCTTCATCAGGCGGTCCCTGATTCTGCCGCGACTGCCTGCGACTCGGCTGCCGCTTTTTCCAGTTCACGATGATGCACCATGACATCAACTCCATTCTTGTTCCGCAGGTGTTTCGCGAGTTGCTCGGCAAGATATACGGAGCGGTGTTGGCCGCCAGTGCAGCCGAATGACACCATCAGGTTTTTGAAACCTCGGCGCTGGTACTCACTAACGCTGGCGTCCACCAGCGCGCGTGCATGATCGAGAAATTCGTGTGCGCTCTGCTGCTGATCGAGATATTCAATGACCGGCGCGTCCTTTCCGGTGAGCCGTTTGAATTCCTCTTCACGCCCGGGATTCGGAATGCTGCGGCCATCGAAGACAAAGCCGCCACCGTTTCCCGTCTCGTCTTTAGGCGGGCCGCCACGGTGAAAAGAAAAACTGTAGATATGCACCGCGAGAGGCGCATGAGAAGTCGAGCCCGTGACAGGGCCGCGTGGCGCCTCGAAATGCAGATTCAGCAGCTTCTCCGAGCCCAACATCCGCTGGAAGGATTCGATCAGCGTGGGCAGTTCGATCGGCAGTGTGACGTTATGCAACAGCCAGCGCAAATTTTTCAGCGCATACGGTACGCTTTGCAGGAAGTGCGCTTTGCGTTCGTAGAAACCGCGGAAACCATATGCACCGAAGGCCTGCATCAGACGCACATATACGAACCCGTAGTAATGACGCAAGAATGCTTCGCGACTGAGCGGAATGAAGTTGCGCAGGTTGTCGAGGTAGTGATCGAGCAACTGCTGGCGTAAACCGGGCGGCAGATCGGCCTTCGCATCGTAAAGCAGCGAAGCCACATCGTATTGCAGCGCGCCGTGCCGGCCGCCCTGGTAATCCACAAAAAACGCAGCGCCCTCATGCAACATGACGTTACGTGACTGGAAGTCGCGATAGAGAAAATAATCGTGATCGGCAGCTAACAGAAATTTGGTGAGCCGGATGAAATCTTGCTCCAGCGCCTGTTCATTGAATGAAATGCCGGCGAGCCGCAGAAAATAATATTTGAAGTAATTCAGGTCCCAATTGATCGACTGGCGATCGAAACCGGCGCGAGGATAGCAAACTTTGTAGTTCAAGTCGCGTCCCGCTTCGATTTGAAAGCGCGGCAGAATCTCGAGCACCCGGCGATAGGTTTCCACCACGGGTGGAGCGACAACGTCGCCGTTGCGATTTTGCGAGAGAAAATCGAACAGGGTCACGTCCCCGAGATCTTGTTCGAGGTAAGCTCCCTGCTCCAATTTTTCAGCATAGATTTCTGGAACCGGCAGGCCGTGCTGGCGAAAGTGCCGCGAGAACTCGAGGAAAGCGATGTTCTCTTCCCGCACCCCGTAAAGGATCCCAATCGCGCTTTGCTGGCGGTTGGAAAGCCGAATGATGCTGCGCCCCGAGCCTCCGAGCTGCCCTTGAAGCGGCTGAACTCGCTCGACAGGTGAGTGGAAATACTGATCGAAAAGTTGGCTGAGGACGTCCATGAAATGAGGCTGTACTGTGTAAACAAAGATATCACCGTCATCGCCGACTCGCGGCTTGCAAGGGGCCAGAGCAGGTTACCGGTGGTGCCGGCCCCTCCCGGCTGTTAGTGCATGTGATTGGTTAACTATCTGAGGCGTTTTCACTATCGAAGTTCACATTGCATGTTGCCGATCTGTGTAGTCCGCCAGTAGAATCACTCTGACGTCAAATCCCGCCTCTCAGCGGGAGCGGGGGAACCGCAGCGGAAGGCAGTTTCCGACGGGGCGAATCCGTCAGGCCGGCCCAACCGGCGCACGGTAGGACACCTTTCAGTCCGAGCCCGACAGCTAACCTCGTCGACGCAGAAAGGAGCTGTGCTCGCGAATAATGCGAGCCGGACTCTTATGGCATCTTCGGCCGACAAAACTTCAATCGGGAATTCTTCAACCCGAGTGTTGGTAGCGACCAGCGCCATGCTGGCCTTCATCTCTTTCTGGCGCGTGGCTGCAATTGTGCTCAACGACATGGGTTCGTCGGCGTTTTATGCCGGCGCCATAGCTGAACACTTCGTGGGAAAGACCGCACCCTGGTTCGTGCTCGCGATCATGCTGCTAGCCGGCGCCGTAGCCTCCATATATATCGAGAGTTGCGGAATGTTCGTACGCGGCGGCGTGTACCGCGTGGTGAAAGAAGCCATGGGAAGCACGCTGGCCAAGTTCTCAGTCTCGGCGTTGATGTTCGACTACATTCTCACAGGGCCAATCAGCGGAGTTTCAGCCGGCCTGTACTTGGTAGGTATGCTGAATGAGCTTTTTCATTATGCTCATTGGCACACATCGATCCCAATGAACGGCGGCGCCGCAGGATTCGCCATCATTGTGACTGTGTACTTCTGGTGGGAAAACGTAAAAGGCATTCCGGAATCGAGCGAGAAGGCGCTACGGATTATGTACGTGACCACGATTATGGTGGTCTTGATGGTGGTGTGGTGCTGTTACACGCTTTGGGTAAAGGGGGCGCATCTTCCACCCTGGCCGTACCTGCGCAACATCACTTATCTGCAAGGCGCACATGGCGGCGCGCTGGGTTGGCTGCACAATACTTCCCTGCCTTACACCATAGGTTTGATCGGAATTCTGATTGGGCTCGGACATTCGGTGCTCGCGATGAGCGGCGAAGAGACCATGGCACAGGTGTACCGCGAAATCGAGCATCCCAAGCTCCCGAATCTAAAAAAAGCTGCAATCGTGATTTTTCTTTATAGCCTGATCTTCACCGCCGGCGTCGCATTCTTCGCGGTCATGATTGTGCCGGATTCGGTCCGCGCAACCTTTCAAGACAACCCGATTGGCGGGCTGGCAATGTATCTAGCGGGTCCAACATCTTTGCGGCTGGCATTTCGCGGGTTCGTGGTGATTGTGGGCGTGCTGATGCTCGCAGGTGCGGTGAATACTGCGATCGTGGGCTCGAACGGAGTTCTGAATCGCGTGTCAGAAGATGGAATTCTTCCAGAATGGTTCCGCAAACCGCACCCGCGTTACGGGACCACTTACCACATTCTTGATTTAGTAGTCGGGCTGCAAATACTCACGATCATCCTGAGCCGGGGAAACATCTTCGTGCTCGGCGAGGCATATGCCTTTGGCGTGATGTGGAGCTTCTCGATGAAGGGCCTGGCAGTGCTGGTCCTTCGTTACACGGAACCTGGAAAACGCGAATACCGCGTCCCGCTCAACTTCCATATCTTCGGAGTGGAAATTCCGCTTGGCCTGGCGCTGATCACTCTTACATTGATCGCGCTTTGCCTGATCAATCTTTTTACCAAGGAAGTTGCAACGATTTCGGGAGTGGCTTTTACTGTCATCTTCTTTACGATTTTCGAGATATCGGAAGCGATCACCCGCAAGCACTCGGGCCAACATTCGGAACTCGACCAGTTCAATGTGGAGCCGGGCGATGACCTAACGCCGAAATCATTAGGTGTGCGTCCGGGCAACGTATTGGTGATGGTGCGCAACTACAACACGCTTTATAACCTCGGCGCGACCCTCGACCAGGTGGATACTCACAAACAAGACGTAATTACGCTGCACCTGCGGTTTCTTAATCGCTCGGATGCAGGCGAGTACGAGCTGGAGCCAGAGCAGTTTTTCAGCTCCGAAGAGCAGACGCTGTTTACCCGTGCGCTGGCGCTGGCGGAGAAGAAAGGGAAAAGCATCCATCTAGCCGTGGCCGCCGCTACGGAAAAGTGGGACGCGATTCTGCGCGCCGCGCAAAGCCTGCAGTCGGCAGTGGTGGTACTCGGTGTTTCTCCGAACCATCCGGTATCTGAAGAGGCTCGAGTTGCTGGCCTGGCGTGGGAACACCTGTCTGATCCCAAACCGGAATTGACGCTTATTATCTACTCGCCAAGCGGCCAGGAGCAGGTCTTCTATCTGGGGCCACACGCGCCGCATCTCACGCCCAAGGAAGTTGACCTGCTGCACAGCATTTGGCTGGAACTTAGTCAATCAGTGGCGCCCGAGGAATTGCATCACCATGACGTGGTTCACTTCGCGCTGCAGGAGTTGCGAAGCGAAATGGATAATTCTCAACGAGCGCAAGCCATAGACCGATTGCGGCAACACTTGCAGGAGATCAAGGCCCGGCGAGTGCCACGCAACTAGCGCCCTATGGCTTTTTCTGTGCAACTTGAGGTGACGCCGGCTTGAGGTCGTGGGCCGCTTTAAGCAAGCCATCGACTGCGCTGGCGCCCAGTTCGTAGAGCGTCGAATCGTTGTCGCGCTGGGCTATGTAATGATCCCCTGATTTTGCAATCTGGACTTTTTCAGTGCGCTTGCCGTCTTGTGAGACGACGCTGATGCTGATCGCCGGGCTTGAAAAGCCGGAAGCGGGAAAGCTGGTGGCGGTCAAGTCGCGAAGATCGGAAATTACGGATTCAACATTGGCGCCGTCCATCTTTTTTCCGTTTGACCACCAGTCATCGACACCGCCAGTGCCGCGCGTCAGGAAGTAGGCCTTGTCGGCATTGTGCAGTTCAATCTTGTCAGGGTCGTTGTAGCCGAAATCAAAAAGTTTTTTATCGCGGAAGTCCTCAACATTCTTTTCGAGCGTTTTGCCCAATCCGGAATCGATCTTGTACGCGCCCTCAACCGCAGTCGATTTCGCGTAATAAGTATCCTTACTCTTCCGCACCTGAAGCTGCTGAGTGCCGGATTCATCGGTCAGCTTTGCGGTCGCTACCGGCGCGGCATGGCCGAATTCCAGGGCTTCCTGCCTTGCATCGGCGCTGCTTAAGTCCATTCTTGCGTTCGTCAGATCGCGGACTAAGTCGCCGACTTGAATACTGTCTGCTCGCATTGGGTTTGGCTTGAGTATCTGCCAATCGTCTTTATTGCGGCCGAATTCGATGTCGGAACTCTTCCGCACAACTTCAATCTGACTGACCTTGTCGGCATCGATGGGAAGCAGGCGTTTGTCGCGCAGATCGTTCACATTTTTATCAAGGCTGGTTTTGGTAGAGCTGGCAACAGTAAACAGGCGAGGATCTCCGGCAACTATGGCGTAAACTGCGCCGCCGGCGGGTGTGTCAGCCCCCAGGATCAGCTTTTGGGTCTTGTCTTTTGCAGTCAGGTCGACTTCCAGCACCGGTTGGTCCAAACCGAAATTCGGGAGATCAGAGGCTTTGTCTTCGACCACACGCTCTGAATTCAACGATGAGATCGTGGAAGCGATGGTCGTGACCGCGCCTTGGTCGGCGCGAAAAGACTTGGGAGCAGTGATCTGCCAATCTCCCGAACCCGATTTGATAAGCACGACGGGATCGGCGTCTTTCTTCTTCAGCTCGAGTTTGGTGATGGAGTTCTGATCGAGCTTGAGAATTGCCGGAGGCGCGTCGGCAGAAAGCTTGCTGGTATCGTCGTTGGGCTTGTGGCGCTCGGACCAATAGAGAAACCAGGTGAGGATGGCAAGGACTAAGGCTGCGATTGCGAGGCCGTGGAGTTTCATTCTTGTTTATTTCTCAAACCTTTGATTGCCGGCTATTCCTAACGCCGCTTCCACCACACGCCGAAGCCGGCCACTACCACGATCAGCGGCAGAATAAATTGGCTGGTGACCAGCACCGCGTTGAACTGGCGTCCGGTCATGGTCACGCGCCGGTTTTCGGGAGCTTTGGGGCGAATCGAAATCAAATCTTCATCGGATGAAAGCCAATTCACGGCATTCAACGCCAGATCGCCGTTGCCTTCGAAAGTAATGAAGCGATTGGCAACCCAGCCGGAGCTGCCGATTACCACAAAACGTCCCTGAGAATTCTGTTTGCCCGTGTTGTAAGTACCGGCAGCAGCCAAAGTCAAAGGACCTTTTTTGTTATTTGGATCCTGAACGCTGACGCGATCTGAACTTAGATTTGTTGTTGCCAGGCTGCTGGTCGAAGAATCGAAAAGTTTCTCAACGTTGGTTTTGTCACCGTTCTTGATTTGAATGGAGCGCGCCAGGGGAAATCCGGTGGCGGTGCGCTTGATCTCGCTGACAATCGGTTGTGAGCTGTAGCTGCTCACCAGCGCAACCTGCGGGCCAAGCCCGAAGATTTGACCCACCGGACTCAGATCGAGAATTAGGTCTTTTTCGACGGTCACGCCCCAGCTCTGCAGCAGACTGGTAAGCGCGTCGTTATCGGCGATATCGGAGCGCCCCATCTTCAGCGGAGGATCGAGCATAAAGAATGCTCGTCCGCCGTCCTCCACATATTTCTTAATCGCGTCGACTTCAGGCTGTACGTAGTTTCGAGTCGGTCCGGCAACTACCAGAGTGGTGCAATCGTTGGGGACTTCGGGCTTCTGTAGAAGGTCAACCGCCTTGGTTTCATAATCGTCTTTTGCAAGAAGCTGTTTGAATTGAGAAAAACCTTCGCGATCGGAATCATCGATCTGGTGCTCGCCGCTGCCCACTACAAAGCATACCGTGCGCGCGTTGCTCTTCAGGTCGCGGATGAAGGCCCCGGTTATGCCTTCCTCCGTAATGCTCTTGGCTACTTCTTTTTTTAGGCCAATTTGGACAATAGCGGTGCCGTAGTTTTTCACTCCCGCTTCCATCGTTCGTGTCCGTTCCTTATCAGCATCTACATACTCGACATGTACTTTGGGCGACAGATTCTGGTATTCGCTAAGCAGATCTTTGCCTTCCTGAAAGCGATTGGGCTGGCCGAAGTATGTAATGGTCGCATCCTGCTTCAATCCCTTTACGATCTTCGCGGTCTGCTCGGAAAGGCTGTAACGCTTGTTGGCGGTCGCGTCGTAGGATTTGTTGTAACGGTCGGCCAGCACGTTGACGACAACAATGACCGCGATCACCACCAGGATGTAAGTGGCCGCATAAGCCGCATATTTGGTCTGCCGGGCTTTGACCCACTCATTTGCCATCTACGACCTCCACCGTAGGGATTCCATGGAACGCGCCGTGAAAAAAAGTCCCAGAAAAATTAGGGTTGCGTAATAAATTCCGTCTTTCAGGTCGATCACACCGCGCATGAATGAGTCGGAGTGAGTCACCAACGACATATAAGCGAGCACGTGTGACCAGCCGGTGTTGCTGAAGTCGCTCCATGCAAACACCCAGAGCAGGATCAGGACTGCAAACGTAGTTGCGCCAGCGATGATTTGGTTCTTGGTAAGACTGGAGATGAATGTCCCGATCGCAAGCATCGCGCCTGCCTCGAGCAATAGACCGAGGTAAGCGATCAGGACTGGTTTCCAATCCGGATTACCGTATTTAAAGAGGAAGAGGAGATGAACCACGGTAAAAAGAAGCAGGCAACAATAAAGCAACATTGCCGCCAGCCACTTTCCAACGATAATTTCCAAATCTCGAATCGGCGAGGTCACCAGCAGTTCAATCGTCCCGCTGCGCTTCTCTTCCGCAAACAGCCGCATCGTGATCATGGGAAGAAAGAACAATCCGATCACCGCGACGTTTTGCAGCAATGGCCGGATAACCTGCTCATTGAGGTTCATGGGATACATCTGGCCGCTCATCTGGCTTTCGATGCTGTCGGCCAAGAAATGCCTGAGCACTATCCAGAAGAAATATCCGAAAACTACAGCCCACAAAGTGAGCAGCACATACGCCACCGGCGAAGTGAAATAACTGCGCAGTTCTTTCCGGCAGATAATCCACACGTTTCTCATACTTGTGCCCCTGTGGCCGCTGGAAGCGCAGCCGCGTCTTTTTCCTTTCCGGTGAGCTGGAGAAATACTTCCTCCAGGCTCATGGCGGCGGGGCGAAGTTCATTCAGGTCCCATCCGGATTCAACCACCGCGCGCGCAAGATCCCCGCGAACCAGTCGGCCTTTTTGGCTTTCGATTTCGAACACCGCGCGGCTATCGACCTGCTGCTTGCAGACCACTCGGCTCACGCCAGATACCCTCTCGAGTTTCTGCTGCACAGTTGCAGGTTCCAGATTGCCGTTTCGACCGCCAACTTCGAGCACCATGGATTCCGCGCCCCGTGCCCGGGCCTGCAGGTTACGCACTGAGTCCGTCGCTACTAACTTTCCTTTGTTGATAATCACGACTTGCTCGCAGGTCTGCTCAACCTCCGGCAGAATGTGCGTGCTTAAAATAATGGTGTGACTGCCGGCCAGGTCCTTGATCAGATCCCGCGTCTCGTTAATCTGCTTGGGATCAAGACCCGCTGTAGGTTCGTCGAGCACCAGGACGTCGGGATTATGGATAATCGCTTGCGCCAGCCCAACCCTTTGCCGATAACCTTTGGATAACTTGCCGATCAGCCTGTTCCTGACATCGACCACCGCACAGCGCTCGCAAACATAATCAATGCGCTTTTGCAGTTCGGCTCCCGATAATCCTTTGAGCTGGCCAACAAATTTCAAATACTCGGCGGTTTCCATCTCCGGATAGAGCGGCGGCGTCTCGGGCAGGTAGCCGATGCGCTTCTTCACTTCCATGGGCTGCTCCAGCACATCGAATCCAGCCACAGTTGCCGTGCCCGACGTAGGCGGCATAAAACAGGTCAGGATGCGCATAGTGGTGGTCTTCCCGGCGCCATTCGGTCCCAGGAACCCAACAATTTGCCCCTTCGCCACTTCAAACGAGATGTGATCGACAGCCGTGGTGCGGGCGTACCGCTTGGTAAGCTCTTTTACAGTAATCATAAAAATTGTTCTTATAGGCGAGACACACAGCCATGGAACCCATCTGCATCAGCAGATCGGAATTAATTCCTTATGTTAAGAACTCCAACCAGCGTCTGTCAAAACCTAACGGTTTGATCCGACCCGAAAAGTGCAGCTCTCTCTGTAGGGATGCGGGCCATTGTGCAATTCGTTGCTTTGTCCCCCAGTGTTTTGCAGGCGCGACTTTTGGGCAGCAACACGCATCAATATTATTTAAACCATAAGGTTAAGGAATCAAGTGATTTGTGCCTATGCCGAATGGTTTAGGTGTGCTGGTTTGTGACCGCAAAATTCTGTGCAAAGGCGGAGACTATGGGCGTTCTTAATTCTGTGAGCTCTTTATCTGATCCTCTATCCGATCGAACTGAAATGAACAGTAATGCAAAAACCTGGTTGCAATTGTATGTGGATGCCGTAACCGAGAAAGACCCCTACAAGCGTCTGGCATTGGTGCAAGAACTACGAAAAATTCCGCGGCACGATGAGTCGGAGGAGATCCCTCAGGAGCCGAGGCCGCGGTCGGTGCGTCCGAAAGTTGTGCGCCGGAAGCATTGAGCTCGCACATTAATCGCAAGGTTACCCGTGTGGGTCGGGGTCAGCGTGGGATTCAGGGAAAAGCTGATCCAGAAGGTCTCCTGAGCGCTCGTCGCCCAAGTTGAATTGTCCAATCAGGATCAACTTGATCTGTTCAGGCGTGAGCTTTTGGTAGCCAGGTTTCTGATAACGTTTTTTTGCCTTCGACGTTATCGATATGACGTTTGGGCTATTAGAACGGCTTGGTGCAAAGATATTTTTTATTTTTGAGCTAAGTACAATTTTGGCCTGCTGCAAAGTTAATCTTCGAAAAATCGGCTGCGCATAAGTTTTCTTGGAGTATGCGCTTATCCGTATTGGCTGCACGCGTTCTTCTCCCCACTCCTGAATTCCCCCTCGCAATACTCTGCCATGAGTTTGTGATTTGGATTATTTACTAGTTTGGTTTTGTATCGAACACAGGGCATATAGATGTAAAAATTCCCCGCTTGACAAGCTGCAGGGGCGGTAGCAGAATTCCTTAGGCGAATAAAAAGCGAAACTACTTAGTTTCGCGGCCGGGCAGTACCAGCCCTGATCTTTCTGCCTGAGGTCCGCATGTCTTCTCTTCCACTGAATGCTGTCGAGTTCGCATTTTTCAATGCCTCTGCAAGGCCAACTCAGCTTTTAAGCGAGGCGCTTGCAGCGGGATTTCCGGCTTTTCCGGAACGAAGTCTCCACGAAAAAAAAGCCAGCGTTTTGAAACATATTGCCACTTCTGGACGAGTGCTGGATGTGCGCCCGGCGTCGCGCTTGGAGGTGCGACCCCGGCCGGAGATGCTTTCGAGCGGCATTGCTGAAGTAGATGCAATGACCGGCGGCATTCCGCGCGGCTGCTTATCTGAGATTTGCGGGCCGGCTTCTTCAGGCAAAACCAGCGTGCTGCTGGCGGCGATCGCGGCTGCGACCCGGCGGGAGGAAACCTGTGTTCTGATCGATGCCAGCGACAGCTTTGACCCGGAATCGGCAGCGGCGGCTGGGGTGGATTTTAGCAAGCTGTTGTGGGTCAGGTGCGGGAATTTGTCGTCGGTTGTCGGCCGTCGGTCTTCAGCGTCGAACGTGAGTGCCGAAGACCCAAGGCCGAAGACCGAAGACTTCTACATCGAACGTAACAACAATGAACGCCGCCTGGAGCAAGTTTTAAAATCCACCGACCTGGTCCTGCAAAGCGGCGGCTTTGGAATGGTTGCGCTTGACCTGGCAGGAATTCCGGAAAAATTTGTGCGCCGCATTCCGCTGGCATCGTGGTTCCGATTTCAGCGCGCGGTAGAGCATACGAAAACAGCGCTGCTGGTAGTGAGTGAGTTTGCCTGCGCACAGACCTGTGCGGCGGTGGTTTTAAAGCTTGGAAATCAGCCGTCAGCTTTCAGCCATCAGCTTTCAGAAAAACCTACCCACGCACAACTCCTACAGGGAATGCGGGTCGAGGCGGAACTTGCACGCATGCGATTGGAGCGCAAGCCTGCAGCATCAGTGAGAGCAGTTTTTGCAAGCAAAGCCATACGCGCCGGGTAAATAATCCGGGCCGCGGATCGCACGGATTTTCGCTGAGCTTTAATTTTTGATCTTTAATTTTTGTTTCAATCCGCGCAAATCCGTGTAATCCGTGGCTGCTTTAGGTTCGGCCAACGACCAAAGACGAATGACCACCGACGCTTTTTATGCCTTTCGCTTGCATCTACGTTCCGGATTTTCCCGTGGAGGCAATCCTTCGCGCCGAGCCGGAGCTGCGATCGAAAGCTGTCGCTGTGGTCGAGGGCAAGCCGCCGCTGGAAAAAATATCGGGAGGCAATGAAGATGCCCGCCGCGCGGGAATTTCCACCGGCATGACGAAGTTGCAGGCGGAACTATGCGATCACTTAGTTTTGCGCGATCGGTCCGAGTTGCAGGAAATGGCTGCGCATCAAGCGCTACTCGATTGCGCACAGTCGTTTTCGCCGCGAGTGGAAGATTTAGCTCCCGACACACTTTTGCTGGATTTATCTGGCCTCGACAATCTGTTTGGACCACTCCCAAAAATTGCACGTGAGATTTCCCGGCGTGCTGCGGAGATGGGCTTGGAGACGAATGTTGCAGTGGCTTCTACGCTGGAATCGGCGCTGCTCGCGGCGCACGGCTTCAGCGGGGTCACCGTAGTGCCGAAGGGCAAAGAGGCAGAAATTTTGGGCGGGTTGCCGGTTGAGGTCTTGTTTGCCGCGGAAGCTGATCCGGAAAACACGGAAGATCTCCTGAAAACTTTCTCCCGATGGGGTGTTCGGAAGTTTCGCGATCTCGCCGCGTTGCCGGAAGTTGATTTGAGTGAGCGCCTGGGACAAGAGGGTTTGCATTTTCAAGCATTGGCTTGTGGGTCAGGAATCCGAAATCTGGTCCCGTCAGATCCGCCGCTGGTGTTTGAAGAAGTAATGGAGCTGGAGTATCCGATAGTTCTGCTCGAGCCGCTGGCATTTGTGTTTAACCGGATGTTGGAGCATCTTTGCGCGCGCTTGCAGGGACGAGCGCTGGCCGTGCAGGAATTGCACTTGGAGTTGACGCTCGAAAATGGGAGGGGCGATACAGATGCGGCGCTAACTCAGTTTCAGCGAACGCTTCGTCTTCCGGTTCCCCTGCTCGACGCAAAAACTTTTCTCAAACTTTTGCAGCTGGACATGAAAGCGAACCCGCCTGGCGCTCCAGTTGCGAAAGTGCGTTTGCGAATTGAGCCGGCAAAGCCCCGCCCGTCGCAGAACGGGTTGTTCATGCCGGCTTCGCCGGAACCGGAAAAACTTGAACTTACGCTGGCGAGAATTTCCGGAATTGTGGGCGAAGGACGAGTGGGGTCGCCGGTCTTGCTGGATACGCATCGGCGTGAAGCATTTGAGATGCGACATTTCGCGCCATCAGAATCCACGTCAGGAAGCAATGGACATCTTGCTGCCGGGCGCGGACGCCCGGCGCTCCACAATCAGACCGAGGAGATTGTCACCGCGTTGAGAATTCTTCGCCCGCCGGTTGCTGTACGGGTGAGCCACAGCAAAGGCCAGCCCTCGCATGTCATGTCCCGAAAACGCGGGCGGATTTCCGGAGAAATACTGTGGTCCGCCGGGCCATGGCGCTCATCCGGAGATTGGTGGGAGCAGGATTCGTGGGTACGAGATGAATGGGACATTGCAGTGCAGGAGCCCGAAGGCATCGGGCTGTATCGATTGATCCACGATTTGCTCACCAGCGAATGGCTGCTGCAAGGAAGGTATGACTAAGCAGCTACTAGCTTTTAGCCTTTAGCCCTTAGCTTGAATCTCAAGGGCAACAGCTAAGAGCTAATAGCTAAGAGCTGCTCTTGTACATTGAACTTCACTCCCGCTCAGCATTCAGTTTTCTTGAAGGCTCTTCCCTGCCCGAAAACCTGATCGCGCGCTGCGCTGAACTGAAGATGCCGGCGATGGCGCTGCTCGATCGCGATGGTGTTTACGGCGCGCCGCGGTTCCACATGGCAGCAAAGAAAATTGGGATCAAGGCGCATATAGGGGCGGAGGTCACAACAGATATTTCAGATTGCAGATTTCAGATTGCAGATTTAAAAGCTCCTAATACAATCTGCAATCTGAAATCTACAATCAGCAATCCTTTTCGTCTACCTCTTCTCATCTCCTCCCGCGCCGGTTATCAAAACCTGTGCCGCCTGATCACAAAAATGAAGCTGCGCGCCGCCAAAGATGAAGGCGCGGTTTATGAAGAAGAACTTCAGGAATATTCCGCAGGGTTAATCTGCCTGACGGGTGGGGATAACGGGCCGCTTGCGCTCGCCTTCAAACATGGCGGAATAGATGCTGCACGCAACGCCGTCGAGCGGTTGATCCACATTTTTGGACAGCAGAACGTTTACGTCGAATTGCAAAGGCATTTTCGTCGCGAGCAGGAGCTGCGAAATCGCGCAGCGATAGAAATTGCCCGGGCGCTTCATCTGCCGTTGCTCGCCACCAATGGGGTTCGCTATGCCACGCCACAAGCCCGTGAATTGTGCGACGTTTTCACCTCCATTCAGAACCATTGCACGGTAAACACTGCCGGACGCCTGCTCGCCCGCAATTCGGAATGTCACGTGAAATCGCCGGAAGAAATGAAGGTGCTGTTCGCGGATTTGCCGGAGGCGATTGCAAACACCGTCGAACTTTCCTCGCGGCTGGAATTCACCCTGGAAGATTTGGGCTACGAGTTTCCCAAGTATCCCGTGCCCGAAGGCGAGAGCATGATGTCATTTTTGCGCGAACGCGCCCGCGAAGGCTTTCACATCCGTTACGGGCATGGGCCTGCAGAACTGAAAGATCGCGCCCGCCGCCAGATCGAGCGCGAACTCACGTTGATCGAAAAACTAAAGCTGCCGGGATACTTCTTGATCGTGTGGGACCTGGTGCGCTTCTGCGGCCAGCAAAACATCCTGGTACAGGGTCGCGGATCGGCTGCCAATAGCGCAGTTTGCTACTCGCTGGGAATTACTGCGGTCGATCCCATCCGCATGGAATTGCTCTTCGAAAGATTCTTATCGGAAGAGCGCGGCGAGTGGCCGGACATCGATCTCGATCTCCCCAGCGGTGATGACCGCGAAACCGTGATCCAGTATTTGTATCGCCGCTATGGCGAGCGCGGCGCGGCCATGACTGCCAACGTCATTACTTATCGCAGCCGCATGGCCTCGCGCGAAATCGGCAAAGTGCTTGGTTTCGATCCAGAAACTTTGAACAAACTTTCTGCGGCAGTGGCGCACTGGGAATATCGCGATGCGAATGACACGTTTGACAACCGCTTTCGTGATGCCGGCCTCGATCTTCGCCATCCGCGGATTCGGAAATATTTTGATCTCTGTGAAGCGATTCAGGATTTGCCGCGGCATCTCGGCCAGCACTCGGGCGGCATGGTGATCTGCCAGGGACAACTGGATTCCGTGGTGCCCCTTGAACCGGCGTCGATGCCGGGGCGCGTGGTGGTGCAATGGGACAAAGAAGATTGCGCCGACCTGGGCATCGTGAAAGTGGACCTGCTCGGCCTTGGCATGATGGCGGTGCTCAAGGATTCGCTGAACCTGATTCGCGATCACTATTGCGAGCAGGTGGACCTGGCGCAGTTGCCGGCAGACGACGCGAAAGTTTACTCAACGGTTCAGAAGGCGGACACCATTGGTATGTTCCAGATCGAGAGCCGGGCGCAGATGTCGTGCCTGCCGCGCCTGCATCCGACGCGCTTCTACGATCTCGTCGTGCAGGTAGCGATCATTCGTCCCGGCCCGATTGTGGGGCAGATGGTGAATCCTTATTTAGAGCGGCGACAGGGTCGGCAGGATGTGACCTATGCGCATCCATCTCTGGAGCCGGTACTGAAGCGGACTTTGGGAGTGCCGCTATTTCAAGAGCAGTTGTTGCGGATGGCCATGGTGGTCGCGGGATTCAGCGGCGGCGAAGCAGAAGATTTGCGCCGCGCCATGGGATTCAAGCGCTCGGAAAAACGCATGCGCGAGATTGAAGCCAAGTTGCGCGCAGGCATGGAGCGCAACGGAATTTCGCGGGAGGCGCAAGAGCAGATCGTGCTTTCGATTACGTCATTCGCGCTGTATGGATTTCCTGAGTCCCACGCCGCTAGTTTTGCCCTGATCGCCTACGCCAGCGCTTATTTGAAGTGCCATTACCTGCCGGCTTTCACGGCAGCGTTGTTGAACAACCAGCCGATGGGGTTTTATAGTCCGGCGACGATCGTGAAAGATGCGCAGCGGCATGGATTGAAAGTGTTGCCGGTGGATGTGATGAAGTCGGAATGGGAGTGCACGCTGGAGCATTCAGCATTCAGCACTCAGCAGTTAGAAAACGCCGTTGGTCCTCGGTCTTCGGTCGTCAGCGAAAACACTAAACCAGAAGCATTGACCGGAGATTCAACAGAGACCCAGCCTCAACAGGGGCGGAATAATTTAGCCCAGCACGTAAGTGCTGGGAAAGCGCGTCTTAATACAGAGTCCCATAGGGACGACACCATCGCGCTCCGCCTTGGCCTTCGCTACGTGCGCGGATTGCACGAAGAAGCTGGGCAGAGGATCGCGCGGGAAGAAGAGAGAGCGCCCTTCACTTCTATTCATGATTTGGTTCGCCGCGTGCCAGAACTGAGAAAAGACGAATTGAACACGCTGGCAGAGATTGGCGCGCTCAATTCGATTCAAGTTTCACCACGAATACACTGGGGCACGAAAATAAACAAAAGCAGCCACGGGTTCTCACGGATTCACGCGGATCAACTCAAGGATCAGGAATCCGCGACGACTAAAGATTTCTCCGTGTCTCCGTGTCTCCGTGGTGAACAGGTTTTTCATCGTCGCGATGCTTTGTGGAGCGTGGCAGCAGCGGCCAATCCTGCCGGGCCGCTACTGGAACAAATTCCAGAAGCTGACAACAAATCACCATTGAAAATAATGAACGATGAAGAGCGTCTGGTCGCCGATTTTCGCGGCACTGGCATGACGGTCGGGCCGCATCCCATGTCGTATCATCGCGCGCGCATGGAGAGAATGGGCGTGCGCCGGGCTATTGATCTAAGCCAGCTTCCGAATGGGCGCAGGGTCCGCATTGCCGGCGGGGTGATCGCGCGCCAACGCCCCGGCACTGCAAAAGGTTTTGTGTTTTTGAGCCTGGAAGATGAGACCGGAGTTTCGAATGCTATCGTCAACCCCGATCTGTTTCAGAAAAACCGTTTGCTGCTGGGAACAGAACAATTTCTACTAATTGAAGGCATACTGCAAAATCAGGATGGAGTTATTTCGGTAAAAGCCCTGCAGGTCGCTCCCGTGAAAATCACTCGTGCCCAAACCGTGTCGCACGACTTTCATTGAACGACTCACCGCACCACGCCTTCGAGCGGCGAGCTCGCCGTCGCGTAAAGCTTCTTTTCCATTCTTCCCGCGAGGTACGCTTCCCTGCCCCCAATGACCGCGTGTTTCATTGCTTCAGCCATCAGCACCGGGTCCTGCGCATTAGCGATTCCGGTATTCATCAACACGGCATCGGCACCAAGTTCCATTGCGACCGTCGCATCGGATGCGGTGCCCACGCCCGCATCAATGATCAGCGGCACCCCGGTAACGATCTCACGCAATATCTGAATATTCGCGCGGTTCTGAATGCCAAGTCCGCTGCCAATAGGCGCGCCCAACGGCATAATTGTGGCTGCGCCAGCATCGAGCAATCGTTTCGCAAATACCGGATCATCAGACGTATAGGGCAAAACCGTAAAGCCTTCCTTCACCAACACGCGAGTAGCCTCAAGCGTCGCCTGAACGTCGGGATAAAGCGTGGCCTGATCGCCGATGACTTCGAGCTTGACCCAGTCCGAGATGCCGACCTCGCGGCCGAGGCGAGCAGCGCGAATGGCCTCATCGGCGGTGTAGCAGCCGGCAGTGTTGGGAAGAAGAAAGTATTTTTTCGGATCGATGTAATCGAGGAGCGACTCCTTGCTGCGATCGAGGTTCACCCGCCGGACTGCGACGGTAACGATTTCCGAGCCACTGGCTGCGAGGGCCCGCGCCGTCTCCTGAAACGAGTTGTACTTTCCGGTGCCGACGATGAGGCGCGACTGGAACTGGCGCCCAGCAATGATGAGCGGATCAGACATGTAAATATTGTAAACCGAAGCGGAGGCGGGGAATTCCGTCAGCCACAAGTCCGACTGCGACACACAAAAACTAACCACAGAGGACACAGAGCTCACAGAGGAAATCACAGAGAGAATTAGACGGGCTGAAAGCTCTGGGTCTCCTATGCGCCAGTTCATCTCCTCGAAATCCTCTGTGATTTCCTCTGTGAGATCGGTGTGCTCTGTGGTGAATGTTTTTTTTGAGATCAACTTGAATTCGAAGCTGAAGTCGACGCAGGAAGAAATCACAGCAAGAGTTGGGATTAAGTCACCGATGCGACTTCGCCTTCGGAATACATTTCTTCTATCTCGTGCTTGAAGTGTTCTTCGATGGCGCGGCGGCGGATCTTCATACTGGCCGTCAGGGTGCCGTTCGCGGCCGAGAGTTCTTCAGGAATGAGGCGGAATTTTTTCAATCTCTCGAACCGGGCCAGGTCTTCATTGACGGAACGCACAATTTCGGCAAAATGCGCGTGGACTTCGGGAATCGCGACAAGTTCATTGCGCGTCGAAAACGCCAACCCTTCCATTCGCGCGTAAGTTTCCACCGCGGGAAAGTTGGGGATCAGCAGCACCGCCGGAAATTTGCGTTTGTCGCCGATGACGATAGCTTCGGCAATCCAGGGATGGTGTTTGAACGAACTTTCAATGGGTTGCGGGGCGATGAACTTCCCACCGGACGTTTTCAGCAAATCTTTTTTGCGGTCAGTCACGTAGAGGAAACCGTCTTCGTCGATGCGGCCAATGTCGCCGGTTTTGAACCAATCGTCAACGAATGCCTCGCGAGTTTCCTGGGGTTTATTCCAGTAGGAATGGAAAACAGACGGACCGCGCACCAGGATCTCGCCATCCTCGGCGATCCGCACCTCGACGTTTCCCAGGGGCTTACCAACACTTCCCACGCGGTGAGCACTCGGTGTGTTCACCGCAATGACGGGAGAAGTCTCGGTAAGTCCATAACCCTCGTGAATGCGAATACCGATATCGGCATACCATTCGGCAAGTTCGCGCCCTAGCGGCGCCCCACCGGAGATAAAGTACTCGACGCGGCCGCCAATTCCAGCACGCACCTTACCGAACACCAGTTTATTGGCCAGCTTGCAGCTGATGGAATCAGGAGTTTTGCCGGCTAGAATTCCTTCCCGATGAGCGCGGCCGACGCTCATTGCCCAGCGATAAATCTGTTTCTTGGGGAATTTCGCTGCGCTCAGTTCCACTTGCGAATGAACCTTTTCATACACCCGCGGAACGCTCAACAAAATATTTGGACGAACCTCAAGAAGTGCCTGAGAAAGCTGGTCGATCTGTGGCAGGTGTGCCAGCGTCACACCGCGGTAGAGCAATCCCAAATCAACCGAGCGCGCCGTGACGTGTGAAAGCGGCAGGAATGAAACGCAGGACATGCCGTTGCCGAAGCCGAAGTCCCGGAATGAGTACTCGATATTGCTGGCCATGTTGCCATGCGTGAGCATCACTCCCTTGGGAGTACCGGTGGTGCCGGACGTGTAGATAATCGTGGCCAGCTGCTCGGGTGGTGCGCTGCGGCCAAGAGTTTCGAGGTCCTGGTCGCTGGGAAGTTGCATGAGCTCCGTCATTTTTATGGCGCTCGAATCAGCGACGTCATCCATGACTGCGACTTTTTCTACGCTCGTGTTTTGCAAAATCGACAGAACTTTTTCGAAGTGTTTTTGCGATGAGACAAAAATCGCGCGGGCCCCCGAATCGCTCAGAATGTAAGCGGTCTGTTCGGGCGTGAGGGTCGTATAAATCGGCACAACTACCGCCCCCAGCAGCAGGCAAGCAAAGTCCACCACCGCCCATTCGTGGCGATTCTCACTGAGAATGGCGACACGATCGCCGCGAGAAATTCCCCAGGACCGTAATGCCTGTACAACGCCAGAAACCTTGGAGGCGAATTCGCGTGAAGAGATCGGTTGCCATCCCGCGTGGGCTTTGCGCAACATGCACCGGGGCTGGTCCCGCCCGGCTATCGCGAAGAAAATATCATTGAGGGTCTGAATGCTCATGCCTTCAAATGGTGAAGTTAATGCCTTTATTTACTCTGCGCAATTGTCACATGGTAGACACGCTCAGTGGGAGATTACCGCCGAGTTGGAGGTAACGCACGCATCCCTAGACTTGCGGGCGGATAGCCAACTGGATGCTGTATATGCACTGGAATGGTGGATTTCTGCCGTGCACTCTGCTCCGAGATGTAATAAATTTGTCTTAGCGTTGACCTGACTAAATTACATAGATAAACTCGCCTGACCGGGGACACCAACATGAAACGACTGTTCTTGATCCTGACATTGATGTGCGCAGTTTTTTCATACCCACTCGCAGGAGCAAATGACGCTGCTGCAAATCATAAGGAGACCGCAGCCATGCCGAAAGTCGGCGACCTCGCCCCTGATTTTAAATTGCAGTATCTAGATAAGGACGGTTTGAAGGATGTCACGCTAGACCAGTATCGTGGAAAGCAGCAGGTGGTGCTGGCGTTTTATATCTTTGCTTTCACCGGTGGTTGAACCCAGCAAATGAAAAACTTCCAGCAGAATTTAAAAAAGCTGGAAGCTACCGACACCCAGGTCCTGGGTGTGAGCATGGATAGCCCCTTCGCAAATAAAGCCTTCGCCGATTCGATTGGAGTCACATTCCCACTGCTAAGCGATTGGGGTGGAGAGACGACCCACAAGTACGGCATCTACTCGGACAAGTACAAGACCGCGCGCCGCGTGAATTTCTTGATCGGCAAAGATGGACGCATTCTCGAAGAACAGATTGATAGCGCAGCCATCGATCCGTCGAAAATTGTGGATGCATGTGAGCGTCCGAAACTGAAGCAGTAAAGCATCCCCAAGTTTGACGCTAGTAGACGCGGTTGCTATCATCAAATCGCGGGGTGGAGCAGTCTGGTAGCTCGTTGGGCTCATAACCCAAAGGTCGGTGGTTCAAATCCACCCCCCGCAACCATTTACGGATTTGAGGGACTACCGGCGTAGTCCCCAATTCCAAAATCACTGGATTGCGGCTGTTTCGGGCTTCAAATTCTTCAGGGAAACTTCCTTCGCTCTATCCTTTAGCTGCTTTTTGATCGCGGGTGGCAGGACCAGATCCGCTACCCGGCTATTGGCTCGGCGCTTGGTCTTCTCAAATGCTGAGCCGTAAGTATTCATGGTCGTCTTGATGTCGGCGTGCCGCATGAGGCGCTGCTGCACCCCGAGTGGCGTGCCGATATCATCAATCAGCGTTCGATAGGTGTGACGAAAGCTGTGCCAGCCCACTCCTTGCAATCCGATCTTTTCACCCGCTGGTCGCAAGTAGTCTTTCTGCATGGCATCGCCGTGGACCGGACGTTTCGTATCCGCATTAGCGAATAGCCAGGCCTCTGGCGTTTCGACACATCGCTTCTGCCAATCCTCCAGAACGGACACTAGCTTGGAATCCAGAAACACTTCGTCCTCTGAAGCTCCGGTTTTCCCGCCGTTCCAGACGTAGCGGCCCACAATGGATCGGGTCAAGGTCAGCATCCGCCGCTTCAAATCAAAGTCCTGCCACTGCAATGCCCTGATCTCACTGATGCGCAAGCCCAGGCACATTGCAATCATGACCATCACTTGAATGTGGTACGGAAGCTCTGCGAGAAGAGCCTGATATTGCTCGACCGTAAGCACAACTTTCTTGCGAACCCGTTTCGTAACGCCCTTGATTTCGACTAACTGCATCGGGTTTCTCTGAGTCTCCAAGATTTCCCATTTCATCGCGTACTCAAAAATGCGATGCAGGAGACCCTTTATGTTGGACTTCGTTTTGGGAGAATGCTTCAGCTCCTTCAACCACTGTTCCACCTTGAGGGGCTTTTTCACTTCGGCCACGGGAGCCTCGCCCCATTGTGGCAAAATGTGTCTCTTCAAAATGGATTCGTAGGACTTCTTGGTTGAATACCGCTCTGGCATTGCTTCGTGCATGTATCGCCTTACCAATGCTCCGAACGATTGACTGGAAGACTGCTCCATCCGCTGGTATCGAAACTCTCTCGACCCCAGCCAGGCATGATCTTCCGTTGGCCATCCTTCCGCATCTCCCGCTAACATTACGCTGCGCTTTCGCGTAATGCCCATCTCGTCCGTTTCGTAAAAGCGCCAAACCCACACATCCGGGCCTCGCGTTCTCTTCTTGCGGACAATCGTGCCCACGTCTTGTTGTGTGCGTTTCAAGAAGCTTTCCTCCTTAAAGCGCGCACGGATGACGATTCCGACTGTACACGACAGCGCATGTGGGAAACTAGCTCAGAAATTCGAAAGCGCCAGCGCTTGCGGACGCCGTTGCCTATCGGGTGCGCGGGGAGGTGCCCCTCCCGTGCCATCTTCTTCACGGTCACGGGGCTGATCCTGAGAAAGCTAGCTGCTTCTTCAGGCGTTACGAATGGTTCCTGGTCTTCCACCGGATTCATGATGCTGCTCCACTTCAAAGCTGTTCTCACGCTCCGACAGCCTCGTGTGCGTGTCCGAGCGAGTTAGTGGTTCCGCTCTGTTCGCACTGACAAGACGATCTCTGAGGAGGTTGCAATCACAATTCTCGTACGCGGCAAAACACCGAACGCGCGAGATGAGCGCGTGCATCGTGGCCGGGAGCGACCCCAGAACCCCGTAGGGCGTTTTGGCCCCGAAAAGCGGGAAAAAAAGGGGGTCGCTCCCGGCCATGAAACGGTTTTTGCCGCGTACAGTTTTTGTCCGTGTTCCATCGGTTGTTCCTTGGTCTACAAGTACTTAGCCTTCCCCACATCAGAACGGGATACAGAACGGGATGCAGAACGATCTTCGGAGAATCCCGTTCTGCGATTCATGCCGGATTCGCTGGTTGCCCTAACGTAAAAGGTCGAGGTCGACACCCCTGAGAAGGCTTGTTTTCTTCTCGTCCTAGCGGCGCCGGACCCGGAAATAGCGGGCGATAGATCGGACATTTGCCGGGCTGCATTCATCAAAAATGCTCCGAAGGAACGGTTCCGTCCGCTGGAATTTCACTGAGCCTGGGGCTGCCTGCACGAAGTAAAAGCCGGGCAGCCTGGTCACGAAATGGTCGTACGGGCGAAGCTGAGTGATGTAGAGGAGGAGGTCTTAGACCCCCGCTCCCCCTCGGCCTGAACTACCCTTCAATAAGGACAGAGTACAAGCGGAATTCAAACCTCAATTTACTTTTTGCACTCTTGCAAGATTGCAAGAGTGCTGTTGTCACTCCTGGGCTTTGAGGGCCAGGCTGCTATCGAGCCATCCGTGACATCCTCGGGGGTAATGCCTCCGAGGATGACAGCAGCCCTGCGCTGGACGACTTCCAGCCGCTCTGGCAGGAGCTCTGTGTCTCGATGGAAGCGCTGGATATATCGGCGGAAGCGGGCTCCGGTCTGAACTCCGACGGACTGGCAGACGACGATAGCCACAGCCTCGGCTTCCATCTCTGGTAGCTGCTTCGTGGTTTATGGCAAGAATTGCCAGCGAGATCTGGCAGAATTTGCCAGAAGGCTCTGGCAAGAGTTGCCAACGAATGCTGGCAAGTAAGACGTTCGTGAGAGACGCGGCGAAAAGCAAACTGGAGACAGCCGAGCCAGTTCACAGTGGCCGGGAGCGACCCCCGAAGCCCGAAGGGATTTTGGCGTGATACTAACGCCCAAAATGGGGTCGCTCCCGGCCGCAAAATGTTTTTTGCCGCGTTCGAATCTAGGTTCCTGACCACTGCACTTCGTTGCTTTTCAAGGTCTTGGCTTGTGCGCTTATAGACCCGGAAGTAGACCGGCGATTAGACCCTTCGTTTTCAGATGCCGGTCTAATGGGCGCGCTATTTGCGCCCCGGAAGATGTCTTGGTTTTACTAGTGAACTAGGCGCATTACGTACGGCTTGAGCACCAAATCTGTTTCGGTTTTTATGCGGCTTGGGCGAGTACCGCCTCCTCGGGGGCAATGCCCCCGAGGATGACAGCGGCGGTACGCTGGACGACTTCCAGGCTCTCTTGCAGGAGCTGTGCGTCTCCGTGCCAGAGCTGGATGTAATCGGCGGAAGCGGTTCCGGTCTGGAGTCCGATGGACTGGCAGACGACGAAAGCCACGGCCTCGGCTTCGGTCTCGCGCACCTGTTTCGTGGTCAGAGTACGGCGTTCGCCACGGTGCAGCGTCTCGTGGGCTTATGTTGTCGACAACATAATGCAGAGTATTTTTAGCTTGGCGGCGCGGCGCAATACGCGGCCCGTGAATGCAGAGAAAATCGCCGGAGCCGTGCCGGTGAGCTAAAAATGTATTGGGCTAAACCGGTGAAGGATGCCGGCGCTATGGG
The DNA here is from genome assembly GCA_963702345.1 of uncultured Acidobacteriota bacterium. Classification (GTDB taxonomy): domain Bacteria; phylum Acidobacteriota; class Terriglobia; order Terriglobales; family Acidobacteriaceae; genus Gp1-AA145. Next base: position 63,044 of record CAVPCD010000007.1, read on the forward strand.
TTTTGAATGACGATTGTATATCGCCACTGGGAGGAAAGCTGGTATCTTTCGCGGCCACAAAGTTGGTGGTGTGGAGGTTTCTGGTTCGGCACAGCCCACTGGGACGATAAATGCGCGACGCCTTTGTAATCAGATGCCATGCGAGGAGCTGTGAGGCGACACGACTCCTTCGACTCGATGGATTCGAGTTGATGGAAAGTTCGAGCCGAAATCGTAAATGGACGGATCATAATGTGTCCTGAGCGATTGGCCAGCCACGAATCTTTGGCAACTCCTTGACTCTTCTCATCTGGCCTCGATGGCAAAGCGGACATTCCCGCAGAGAGTGATCTGTGAGCCGTTCGTATCGATCACGATAATCTTCCGATGCCGTGGACTCCGAAGAATCCTGGCTGGGAGGAACCATGCCGAGAAGTCGGCGACCGTGCGCCAATTTCTCTTTGCGGTACCGGTTGCCAAGGAACCCATAGTAGCGGATGCGATGGAAGCGACCGGGTAAAACATGGAGCAGAAATCGTCGGATGAATTCCTCGGCTGGCAGGATCATGGTTTTCTGCTGCTGGTCACAGCGATAATCACGCCACTTGAATTTGACATGAGCATCGTCGATGTCCATGAGCCGATGATTGGAAATGGCGACACGGTGGGTGTAACGGCCGACGTAGTCCACGACCTGTTGAGGACCGCCGAATGGCGGCTTGGCGTAAACAACCCATTCCGTTCTCCGCGACTCCCCGAGATAACGAGCGAAGGCTTGCCGATCTCCTAATACCTCCAGTGAAGCGAAGAACTGCAACTGGCCGGCGTCGAAAGCTTCTTGCAAATACTTCAAGAACAGCCTGCGGAACAATCGGGACAATACTCGTACCGGCAGGAAGAAACCGGGGCGGCATGAAATCCATTGGGTACCGTCCGGCGAGATGCCGCCGCCCGGAACAACACAGTGAAGATGGGGATGATGGAGCAAATTCTGTCCCCAGGTGTGAAGCACAGCGAAGAAGCCGATCTCGGCGCCCAGATGCTTAGGATCGGCGGCGATGGTAGATAATGTTTCGGCGGTGGCTTTGAACAGGATGCCGTACACCAAATCTTTGTTCTGATAAGCGATGCTGGCGATGTCTTCGGGAACAGTAAAGACAACGTGAAAATATTCGCAGTCCAGAACCTCGGTGCCTCGTTTTTCGACCCACTGGGCGCGAGCGAGTGATTGGCACTTTGGACAATGCCGATTGCGGCAGCTGTTGTAGCAGGGCCTTTCGTGATGACATGAGTCGCATCGTTCGAGATGGCCGCCGAGAGCTGACGTTCGACACACCTCTATCGCAGTCATGACACGCCGCTGCTCAGTCGAGAGCGACGCACCATGCCAGGAACGATAGGATTCACCATAGCGGCGAAAGACATCCGCCACTTCCAGCTTTGGCCGATCCATCCGCGCCGCGATTAAAAGTACTGCGGCGGGGCTGGCTTAACCTCCATGGGAACAGGACGAGGCAATAGATCGAGCGGGCTCGATGTCGAGCACACTTTGCTGGTCGCGATGCGGAGATATTTTGCAGTCGTAGACAGACTGCGATGACCGAGCAGCAGTTGAATCGTGCGAACATCGGTACCTTGCTCTAACAAGTGCACAGCAAAAGCGTGTCGCAGAGAGTGCGGGGTGATTGGCTTGGGAATCTTGGAGATGCTGTGGGCTTTTTCACATGCTTGGCCAACCGCGTCTCTGACTAATGTGACGGCCCGGAGTGTCGCCTGGGAAAAGCCAGTGTTGGGGCCGTTCAACTCGCCACCAATCGCGTAAGACATCGAGGAGTTTCGGCGAGAGCATGACATAACGATCCTTTTTGCCTTTGCCCTGTTCAACACGCAGGACCATGCGCTTACTGTCGATTGCCGGAGGTTGGAGCGCAACGGCTTCAGAGATGCGCAAGCCTGCTCCGTAGCATGTCGTCAAGATGGCACGATGCTTTCTGCTTGCCACCGCGCCAAGAAACTGCATGACCTCTTCGGGGCTGAGGACAACGGGCAGTGTCTGGGGCTTTTTCGGAGCCGGGATGACGTCTTGCAAGAGCCAAGTCTTCTTCAGGGTCACCTTATATAGGAACCGGAGCGCTGCGACGGCGATGATGATTGAACCTGGTGCCAGCTTCTTTTCTGTTGTCAGGTACACCTGATACGCACGAATCTGCTCGGGTCCCAAAAGTTCCGGCGACTTCCTAAAGTGGCGTGCAAACAGTGAGACTTGTTGGATGTAGGACTCCTGGGTGTTGATGGCCAAATTGCGAATTTGCATGTCCTCGAGCATGCGCTGACGAAGAGATCTCATGGAAAGCTCCTTTGCAAAGCGAAATGGCTGCACTGAGCAGCCATCTCATCCTTTCGCAAAGGAACTCACACTGAGAAGACAGACGAAACAACAGAAGGAATCGATCAGCAGGCCACCCTCGTCAATCTCAAGACCGTACTAATCGGCTCGCACAACCCATACCGCGAAGCGGTTTAGTCCATGCCCACTTATGTGGCGCAGGGATTTATGTGGCGCTCGCTCAAGGGATCGCGTAGACGCGGGCTGTTCGGCGTAGGCAAGCGCCACATAACTTTCGGGTCAGAGACTGCGCAGGAACTCCATGACGCGCGGATTCGTGCGCCACATTCTTCTCTCGTGCGCTTTCCCACCCGTATCACAGGCCGCCAGCGCCTTCGCCTTCATCTCAAGATCGACTTCGGCGTAGATGTTGGTAGTGTCGACGGAAACATGGCCCAACCACGCACGAATGGTGTTGATATCCACGCCCGCGCGCAAGAGATGCGTTGCGGTTGTGTGGCGGATGATGTGCGGGCTAACCCTTTTTTTAGTCAGAGATGGAACCTTCTCAGCGGCCCTCCTCGAATGCCGCTCGACTAGCGTGTGGATTCCGAAGCGCGTCATCGGCGACCCATAACGGTTAAGGAAGACCAGACTGTCTTGTTGCCGGCCTGCGATCAAGCGACCCATCACGGCCATTGTTCGTGGCCAGAGCGGGCAGAGCCTTGTTTTTGCACCCTTCCCGCACAGCTTGACTACACCGCCGTGTCTTTCATCCCCTTCGAGATCAGAGATCTTCACCGCAGCCGCCTCGCTCGCCCTCGCGCCGGAGTTGTATAAGAAGAGCAGGAGCGCGTAGTCTTTCTGGCCCTGCTGGGTGTCTGGGTTCGGAGCCGCTATCAACGCGTCGATTTCTGTCTTTTCGAGATAGGTAAGAGGACTCTTTCCCGTGCGTTTAAACGGAACGCTTTGGACTTGTCCGCACCACATCAAGTGCTCAGGGCTGCGTTGGCCAATAAAGTGTGCGAGGGCGTGTATGGCTCACAGCCTCTGATTGCGAGTTGCTACGCTGCAGCCACGCTCTTCTTCGATGCCCGCGAGGAAGTTCCGCACGGCGTCGGCCGATACGTCTTCGACGTCCAAGACATCGATGGATGTCCGCGACTGAAGCGCGAGCCGGGGAAGGAGCAGGCACAACGTGTCCCGATAACTGCGCTGCGTATTCCGCGATAGATTTCGCTCTGCAACCAGATGCTCCAGCAGAAAACGCCTGATCCACGGGCTAAGGAGGGAGTCGTTCTTCATTGCTTGCCTCCTGGAGACGCGTAGAGTTCGAAACGATGGCTCGCTTCGTCCAGGAGTTCCTTGGTCATCGTCAGATAGCGCGACGTTTCTCGGATGCTCACGTGGCCAAGATAGGTCGCCAGGTGCGGAAGAAGACGCTGAACATTCTTACCTTCGCGATACCAGCTCACAAGCCTCCGAACCGCGAACGTATGGCGGAAGTCATGAAGGCGTGGCTGATAGTAGAAACCGTCCGTGCGCTTCACGCCGGCTTCATATCGAATGCGTTTGAACGCCAGCTCTGCGGTCAGATGCGTGACAGGGCGTCCATCGTACGTCGCCAGAAACGGAGTGGCGGTTGAAGAGCCGGCATCTTTCCACTTCCTCTCGAAATAACCTCGAAGGATGCCAGCGAGATCCGAACTCACCGGGACCAGCCGTGTCTTATAGAACTTCGTTTCGCGCACCGTCAGGATCATGTCACTAAAGTCCACATCCCGGTGCTGCAAGCGAATGGCCTCACCGATGCGGAGGCCTGTCCCGTATAGAAGAAGGATCAACGTTCTGATGGTGCACGGTTCGAGGTGCCAGTTCCCACGATGCCGATTGTCTACAACCCGGATCATGTTCTGCACTTCTTCCATGGAGTAAATGTAGGGCCGGAACTGCCGCGGACTCTTTGGCTGTGAGATTGGAAGCGGATTGCGTGTTGCGTAACCGCGTGACAGCGCGAAGCGAAAGAACATTTTGAGGGCTGAGAACTTGTTGAACCATTCCGTAGTTATAGGTCGGTCACCATCAAGGAAACGGCGGACTGTCTCTGGATCGACGCTATCGATTTCAATGGGTCCCGCACAGCGGGCGAAGGCGTTTAGCTTGAGTGCCCGGTTTTTGTAACTCATCCCGAGCGACTGCTTATAAAGGATGAACTCCTGGATGGCGTCGGTGATTTTCACGCGACACCTCCCAGCCCCAAGTTGCCCACGTCCCGCAGAGCTTGGATCTCTCCTTTACGATGGAAGGGAGCGGCGATTTGCTCACATCGTTCGATACAGGCAACGATCGGCCTCACGTCCAGGGCAGCGACTTCGCGCAGTGCGGTCAGATCGACCTTGGCATAGATTCGAGTAGCCGCCACGGACACGTGTCCCAGGTGGTCACCCACTTCCTTCAGTGTCAGACCCTGCGCGAGCAGGTGCGTGGCACAAGCATGGCGCAGAGCGTGAGGGCCGTATCGCTTGAGCTTCACGCCGAGTCGCTTTTGTACCTTTTGAGTCATCGTGGAAAGAGCGCCAACCGAAACTGGCCGGTATGGCCGCCTGAGTGTCAGTAAGACTTCCCGGTGTGCACACCGGGGCCTGACCTCCTTCAGATAGCGCAGCAGTGCATTCCCGACTTCGATCGTCAGGGGATAAGTTTGGACTTTCCTCTGTTTGGAGCGGCGCACGCAGATTTTCTCTTCCGCCCAGTCGATATCGTCGAGACGCAGCCGGCACACTTCGCCAGCGCGGAGGCCGTAGACCGAGCAAAGCAGAATCGCGCAGCGAATCCTAATCTGAACTGGCGAAGTCCCGTTGACGCTAGCAAGAAGCTTTCTTACCTCTTCCCACGACGGCCCTTGCGGCAGAGTTTCATACGTGTAAAGCCGGGGTGCGTCGATGCACTCGGCGATGCCCGCAGCGCACCAACCGCTGCAACTGGCGTAGCGAAAAAACGATCGCAGAGACTGTACATGGAACGAGACGGTGGTCCGCTTCCACCTGCCGGCTACGGCACCGGTGAAGTACTTGGTAATCACCACCGGCGACACTGCGGACAGTGGTACGCACTGCGCGACCAGCCAGGCTAGAAAGGGTTTTAGCGAACGTCTGCGGTTGACAATCGTGGCGTCGGCGAAACCTCTCTCTTGTTTGAGAGAGGTCAGGAACTCTTGCAGGTGATCTTTGTAAGGTAGCCGCTCGTTTTGTTCGAGGTGCGTTGATTCGGACATGGTGGTTCTCCTCTTGAAAGAAAATCCACCTAGTATGGAATCCCGCCCTCATTAAAGGCATGATTATGCTTAGAGATTTGTCGACTGCTCCGAAATCGCCCTTGCCATGGCGCTACTCGCTGGCCACCGTAAGCAGACGGTGCAATCCACGGCAAAGTTCATCGACAGGAGTATTCGCTTCAACACCTAGAATCTCTTCTGCGGCGGACTCATCGCCGCTCCAGCAACTTTCGGACTCCAAGTGCTCAAGCAACAGCTTCAATCCAAGGGGATCGCGACGCTTGGATGCACGCAATTTGGCGGAGCTGCTACGCACCAACCAAGTCAAGGCGGTGTACCACGGGAAGCATGGAACCCGTGCTTTAAAAGAGTTGGGGCGGAGCTACTTGACGCTCACCAAAGATAGTACTCGGGTGATGAATCGGATTAAGTCGGTGTACCGAAGTTGGGCCATTCCCTGTGCGGGCACCAGCGTCTATAGCCGCCGTTATCGTGCCGAGTGGCTGGCCAAGCTGGTGGAACCAGGGGTGAGGATTCGAGCCGAGCATTTGTACCAGCAATTGGATAGTCTCGAACCCGTGCGCCAGGCAGCACGACGCGAGCTGTTGCTGGAAAGTCGCAAGCATGCGGCGGTGAAGTTACTGCGTCAGATTCCTACGATTGGTCCGATTCGCTCCGCCCTGCTGGTGGCCATACTGCAGACACCCTATCGCTTCCGCACCAAGCGTCAGCTTTGGGCCTACTGCGGATTTGCCGTTCGGACCTATGACAGCGGCGAGTACCGCGTGGTACGCGGGAAGCTGCAACGCAACCGCGAACGCATCACGGTGCGTGGCCTGAATCGCAACCATAATCACGATCTGAAAAACCTGTTGAAGGGGGCGGCCATCTCCGCCATCGAACGTCCCGGGCCGCTGCAGGATTTCTATGCTGCTCGGGTGGAGAAAGGGATGCGGCCCAGCCTGGCCCGTCTCACCCTGGCACGGAAGATTGCCGCCGTCACCTTAATCATTTGGAAGAAAGGAGTCAGTTTCGACCCCAAACAGTTGCAGCGACAAACAGCTTGAGCATCGCTGAGGAAGCGCCTTCCATTCGGAGAGTTTCCTCTGCTAGTGGTCGGTCGATTTCTCGAGATGCTCGGTTCGAGGGAAGTATCAGTCAATGAGATCCGGCCCCGCGTGCCTTAGGCACCGAGTCACTCATTTCACGTTATGCCCCCTCGGATAACCAGAAATAGCTATAGGCCACGAGCCTCGAATAGAACCATGGTTGACCTTGAGTCGCCATTCGCTTGTCGCTCTCGCAAACTCGACGACGGCCGCTAACTCACCAGAGGAGACTTATCAGAATGGGCACAAGGCAAACTTCTCCAGGGAAGCTTAATTACCGTGGGCTGGATCTCGAGAAAACATCTCATCTCCGGTCGAGGCAGAACTTTTTTCTTGACATCCCTTTTGATAGAACTCATTGAGGGTTCCGGTGCAAGGTCAATGAGTGATAACGCCTGTGGGTGTTGAAAAACTCAGTGTTGGGGCCGATCTTGTACGTGCCGGGGAGGCTACTGAGTTTTTCTCTTGCTTCTAGATGGTGAGAACTTGTGTTGGTATCTGTGGGCTTAGGAAGCGGACCAGTCGCTTGATGTTTTGCGCCGCAGCTGCCAGGAAGAACTGCTCCCGCACGAACTTCAGTCGTCGCAGGCGTAAACGGCGCAGTCCGATCTGATTCTTGAGTTCCGCGAACAGGGCTTCTACTTTCTTCCTTTGCCGCTGCGCCGTGGCAAATTCATGCGTGTTCGCTAACTCCCGTGCGCGTTGCCGCGCCGGTTCGTGCTGATGGATAACCAGGGATCGGAACGCCGCACTCGTGCATTGCGGTCGGAGCGCGCACGGGCCACACCGTTTGCGTGTCCCGATGTAAGTCCAGGCATGATTGCGATGGCTTTGGCCGCCGTAATTTAGAGGCTGACCGGCGGGGCAGAGATAGCGATCGTGTTCCGGTTCGTAAGTGAAACGCTCGGGACCGAAAAATGGACTCCTCTTTCTGTGGATACTGTCGCGGGTTCGCATATAGGGCGTGATGCTGCGATCCGACAACCATTGCAAGAACTCCCCGTTCCCGTAGGTCGTGTCAGCCGCCACCGATTCTGGCGCTCGCCCTTGCCATTGCGCGAAACGGGTGAGCATGTCTTGTGCGGCCACGGTTTCCTGGCTCATCCGTGCTGCCGTGGCTTGTACTCCCACGATTACACAACTGTGGTTGTCCACCAGATAGTTGTCGTAGTAACCCAGTCGGGCCGGAGTCCCACCCTTGGTGGCGTAGGTCGCATCGGGATCGGTGGAGGACACCTGGTCTTGCTGATGCACGGGCTCTTCGGTTGGGTTCTGCTGCTCCAGTTCCACCAAGTATCTGGCGCTCGGTGTGGTTGACTTGTGCGTGAAAAGCGTCTTTTACAAACTCCCTGCAAGTTTGATGATGTTCAGCGAGAGGTGGACGATTCTGTCCGGAATTTGAAGGGGACAAATGATAGTAAGTTTAGGCTGAAATTCCTCCGAAAAATGCGCCATCTCATCGAAGAGGCAGCTCGCGTTCTCACCTCAAAACAGTAGGGCAACTAATCCCAGACCGCGCTGGAAATCTTAGCTAGCCGCTCTCCATATTGACAACTCCCACAATCAACGCACAATTCGAGGTGCGATAACGTACACACTTCTCTGCAAATAAGAGTAGGTTTGTAGAATCATGAGGAGCGCTCATTAGTTCCTCTAGTGCTCGTGCCCTTGGTTTCTTGCCTACTTACTTCTGATAACGGACACGAAAAAGGAACCCTTGTCGAAGCGGTGGAATATGACTCCTGCCACCATGATTGTGCTCCTTTTGACAGACCATGACTGTTCTATTGCGTTCAACAAGGGAATAGCGTTCTGGTCGGGAGTCGAAAAGCGGACTGGTAGTGGGTCCACTTCTCCTCTAATGTTTGAACTTCAGGGGAAGCTGGTCTCGGTTCGATATAACAATCGGTCATTCTGGATTGTGCGTCCGAACGCAACGGAAATGTACTTAAGCCCGCAATCCTCCACCACTCGTGCGGAGGTTTTGCGTGACGGAATCACAATCGTTGAAAACAAGCACCTCACGGGGGTCTCTTGGGGCTTCAACGGCCATGCGTCGAATGACGACAGTATTCAACGCATAACTTGCGTTTAATATTTGCCATTTGCGTCGAATGCCCGCTATAATCTACGCAAGAGGTGCGTAGAATGGCTGGGTATATCCACGCTCAAGAAGATTGGCCCCTGTTTCGCTGGAACCGCGAAAGTTTGTCCGGGCTGCTAGCGAGTGTACGGCATGAGCAAGGCCGCTTACTAGGACGCATGGAAGCACTGGGTTTCAAGCTGCGTCAGGAGGCTGTGCTACGCACCCTCACAAAGGATGTGCTCAAAAGCAGCGAAATCGAGGGCGAAAAGCTGGACGCAGAGCAGGTCCGTTCCTCGATCGCGCGCCGTCTCGGTATGGACATAGGGGGCCTTAAGGGCGTGGATCGGAATGTTGAGGGAGTTGTTGAAATGATGCTGGACGCCACGCGTCACTATGATCAGCCGCTGACTGCAGAACGGTTGTTCGCGTGGCATGCATCCTTGTTCCCGACCGGACGCACCGGCATGAGGCGGATTAGGGTCGGAGCCTGGCGAGATGACAGCGGAGATCCAATGCAGGTGGTTTCCGGGCCGATGGGCAAAGAACGTGTTCACTTCGAGGCACCAGCCGCGAAAAGACTAGACCCCGAGATGGGGGCTTTCCTCGATTGGTTCAATGGAAACAGTGAGGGCGATTGGGTTGTCAAGGCAGCGCTTGCACATCTATGGTTCGTCACTATCCATCCCTTCGAGGACGGCAACGGTCGTATCGCTCGAGCTACTGCCGATATGGCCCTCGCGCGATCCGAACAAAGTTCACAACGGTTCTACAGCATGTCGGCCCAGATCCGGCAAGAGCGTGCGGACTACTATGACATTCTGGAGCGGACCCAGAAAGCGACCATGGACATCACGCCATGGATGGATTGGTTCTTGCAATGTCTGGGACGTGCCATCGACGGAGCAGAAGCTACCCTAAGAACCGTGCTCTCCAAGGCGCGTTTTTGGGAGACCTTTGGGGACTCTGTGCTGAACGAACGGCAGCGTCTTGTCGTTAATCGCTTGCTCGATGGCTTCGAGGGAAAGCTCACTACGATGAAATACGGGAAGCTCGCGAAATGTTCGCACGACACGGCATTGCGTGACATTGCCGCACTTGTTGAACGTGGTATCCTGGTGCGAAATCCCGAAGGTGGGCGCAGCACAAGCTACTCGCTTGCGAAGGTCGCGTAAGAATCTTGGAGAACCGACTCTGATATTACCGCCGTCCTAGTTCGTGCTTTCGGTCCACAACTGAGGCTGGTCTTTCAAGCACGAACGGATCGAGCCGGTCCGCCGCCCGTGTTGCCCACTCAATCCACTCGCGGTATTTCGGTTGGTTCTCAGCAGGCCATGATCGTGATTTCTCTGTGTATACCGCAATGAATTGTCGCATTCGTTCCGCGCGTTCCCAGTCTTCAAGCCAGTCATTAAACTCGTTCAGCCTTTTCTCCTCTTCCTCAATATCCTTCTGTAGCTGCGCTAGCTCCTGCGCCCGTTTCTGCTGCTCCAGCTCGTGCCGCTTTCGTTCCTCTTCTTTTTGCCTAAGGACGACGGCAGTGCGTATCAGACCGGCGACAAAATCGGGGGTTCGGCTCTCAATCCTCTGGACTTTGGCATCACTCCATCTCGTCCGCAACGCACGGGTATCCCACGTTCCCGAGTGGATGACCAAAGCCAACATACCCGAGGGTCCATATGTAACGGCCCGATCGTAATCCCAACGATCCGTAGGATTCGGCACCCGCGGCTTTTGGGTTACAACCTTTCTGATCGGCTCTTCTATTCTGAAAGAAATGCGCTGCCCTTGGATGAGAGCGGCAGTGTCACCCTGCTCTGATATCTCCACGCTGAAATTCTGCATCTCCAAAACAGACAATACTTGCGACATAACCTGCAAGGCCCGATCAAGCGTCCCTTCAGTGACCTGCACGTTGAGCCCGCCCATCTCCCGCGGCAGCAATATTCCGTGTTCGTTTTTGCGGCTGCGACTGCGAAGTTGACTTGCAGTGCGCCGAATCAGCTCATGGGTCTGGGTAGCGGCTTCGCGTGGCGGTTCTAGCGACCCAGACGACAGTAGATGGTCGATCACGGCAAGCTCGGGGTTGTTCCGATCAGGGGCGTTCTGCTTGAGTTGGGCTCGTGCAGACCGATAAACAATCGGTACTTTATCTAGTATTGGCAGGGCTGGCTTGGTGACACCAGCTTTTCCGTGAGCCAGCTTAGCCCAATGTCCCCGGCCCGGCACCGGTACAGACAATTTACTGCACACCTTCCCCAGAGCAACAGCGGACACGCCATATTGCTCAGCCACTCTTAGCAGTGGTTTCTCCCAGACCTTCTGGTAAAGGTCTTCGCGATTGTATTGCAGCGACATGATTGACCTCTCCTCCTGGAGATATCAGCGTAAAGAGTACGGAATTCCCGCGCTGATTCGATCAGAGCGGTTTGTATGCAACAGCACGCGACTGCCGGGCCATCGACCGCACAGCACCGAGATTAATTCCAAGGCGTGAAATGTGATGACTGGCTGGCGCGAGATGCTCTCTTATCCGAGGTGTACCCAGAAGCTTATGAATTCGCTCAGCAGGACACGCATTGTATTTGTAGAACAGTTGAAGCAGGTCGATAGCTACGGCAGGCTCACATTCACAAAGCGTACGGCGAAGCGATGTCACATGGCTCGGTTCAGTAGGATTCCACACTGCACCGTGGACGAGGAGTTCCTGTACGCATTCCAGAGCGCCGGAGGCGTCGTACTTCGATGCGAGTCGCTTGCCGCCGTTAAGGATCAAAGCGCTTAAAGCTCAGGCGCCATAAGCACGTGTCTAGCGCCGAAGATCCGCCATTCGCCCTGTCGTCTGTTTTTGCCCCGATCTCTAGCAAATAGTGAAGAGCATCTTTCCGACCCGAAATGGCAGCGCAATGAAGCAAGTCTTCGAGATTATCGCGTCCCGCTTCAGGTTTGAGCTTCTTCAGGACTTCGACATTCCCGGCGTAAGACGCCTGTTGTAGGCCGGACGTATAACACTCTGGATCATTTGTGTACTCCTCTTCAAGGCTTGGTCCCATCGACCGAGCGTCGGCTTTTACCCAAAGCATAAGACTGATCCACTTCATGTCGCCCTTGGAGCAAAAGTAGCGTAGGGCAATGTTCGCCTGCTCTTGCAACGCATCGGCTTGCTCGGGATGAATTTGCTTACAGTCCAGAAATGCGCGCAAGGCAGTCCGCACCTTGGCACCAAAGGCAACTGCAAAAGGAGAATCGCTAACTGGGTCGGCCCCGTGGTCCAAGAAGAAGCGGATGAGCTTCGGCTGCCAGGTTAGCAAAACGTCGGCAAACGGAACCGAAGTGATCTGTGCTCCGTTTTCAACGAGCAGTTCAACAAGATCGGTTCGCCGCAGGGAAATTGCGTTTTCTAGCGCGGCATTCTTAGAGGCCTGGTGGCTCTCGTGCCTGGAAATCAGCTCGACGAGACTGTGAAACTCGGTTTCTACCGCCATCTGAAGGAGGGTTTTGCTCCTCCCGACAGGAATGTCCAGCGGCTTGCCCGCAGTAATCCACTTCTCTATGTCATACAGCCTCCCGGCGCGGCAGAGTCTCAGGAGTTCTTTGGCATCCACGAATGTTTCGAGCGCAACTGTGGTTTGCATATGGGTTTTCGTAAACAACGCGAACGCTTTTCGTTCTGCCATTGTTTTTTGGGTGTGCCGAGACTAGTTGACAGTGTCTTCCTCTGTCATTGTCGGCAGAACGGTACATTTTACAGCGGTGATAGACTCCCGCAAGGAGTCTCCTGACATGACAAAGGATCGGATGCAACGTCGCGATACGCAGACGCGGAAGCCAAGCTTTTTCGCCGTGCGAAAAGTGATCTTTGAGCAACGTGGCGACGAACGGATGGCTGGGTCTGATTCCACCCCGCCGGACGACAAATGAGGGACTAATGAGGGACTGGGGACTAAATCAGGGACTAGAGTGCGTTTCTTGCAGCAACTTACAGGTGCTTAGGTGTCATCCGTGCGCTTGTAAGTTTTTTTGTATCAGTTTCCCTTTGAACTCATAACCTAATGCTCCTAAGGATTCCTTGGAGTTTCCTGGGCATCCTTAATGTTGTAGGAGCTTTTGCAATTGGGCGTCCGGCGCAGCAATGCATCGGAAGATCACTCGTCAAAGTCGGTGGAACCTACGTCGCGCGAGCGATAGGGCAATACCGAACCAAGCCCCTGGAATGGTTGGGGGAAGGCGTAGAGACTGGATGGCGAGCATCCCTTGGGGATGAAGGTACAGTCCGACTCTCATCGAAAGGTGAGTCAGATCGCATAACCCAAAGGTCGGCGGTTCAAATCCGCCCCCCGCAACCATGAACGCCACTGCCGAAATGCAGTGGCGTTCGCCTTTTACCGAAGTGTCAGTTCCCTGAGTGTCGCCTCAGACTTCCCAGAAGCCCGTTTCTGGATAACTTCCTGTTTGCCGACCATCCGGAAATTGAGCAACACAAGCGCTTGTCGTCACCTATCGAGGGATAGCTTCCGGTTTGCCCTTGATCCGATTCGGAATCGTCACGATTCTGGGCCTATCATTTCGCCTGTCAGAACTTCGGTCGAAGTCATCAGGCATCCTTTGAATAGGAAGGCTCTTGCGCCATTGCAATTGAACGCTGCTCCAGGAACCGCTCCACTTCGTCCCCGGTTGGCATCGAAGGTTGAGCTCCGGGCCGCGTAACCGAAATTGCGGCGACAGCAGAAGCAAAAACCGCACTTCGCGCAACTGTGAGGCCGCGCATCAACCCCACTGCGAATCCAGCATTGAATGCGTCTCCGGCGGCGGTCGTGTCTATAGCGTTCACAGTAAACGCAGGGACATGCTCTTTCGTCAGATTTCGCTGGGCGATGACACAACCGCG